>CAWACD010000001.1:0-1242466 GCA_963780555.1 uncultured Actinomycetota bacterium
CGTCACCGCGGCTGATGGTGAGTTCCGGGGACACATCTATTCGGTCGAATTGATCGGCGATCACTCGCTCGTCACGCTGAACGTCGGAGAGCAGCAGATAGTCGTGAAGGTGTCGAACATGTTTGCTGGAGAGATCGGCGCGGAGGTCGGCCTGCGGGCGAACCGCGAGCGTGTTTATTTCTTCGACCAGCGTTCGGGCCTACGTATCCGGCAGTGCTGAGTGTTGCCGGATGCGGGCAGCAGATTGACCCAGATTGGCGCGATGAAGAAACCGAAGTCGCTCGACCGTTGCCAAAACTTTTTGGCGGCAAGAGTCGGGGTGTTTCTGGCTTGGTTCTGGGTAATCATATAGCCGGGCTCCTGTGCGTCAAGTCGGTGGGCTTGCACCCTGACTATACGTCAGCCGTTCTAACGGAACGGAGGCAGGCCAGCCATATGATTATCAAAACCCAGCCAGTCGCTGATAAAGCGCCTCGTGTTACGTCCTCCGGTTTCGCATTCAACAGCGTCTGATTTCAGGAGATCTCATTGCAGCGTCGCAGGAGATCGAGTACCGGCTGAATCTCCAGCCCGAAGATTCTCGCGCGCGGCGCGTTGAGCGAGTACGGTGCTTTTTTCATCCTAACCCAGAAGGTCCACAGACTTCGAACAGATCCCCCCAGGCAACTAGCCACTGACAGCGTCCACTCAAAAAAGACGCCCACGTTAGATCGGCCTTCGGGCAAGTCGTCGGCTAAGGCCGAGTTCCCCACTCTCTACGCTGGCAAATCAATGGTCCGTTACGCTTCGACCGACCATGAAGGTCCCGTTGGATAAATCGGCCGGTGAGGGAGCATCGGCAGATCACGTCGCTCCGGGACGCCGGAGCAACGCCGTAAAGGAAGTCGGTTGCCGATCGCCGGCGTGACTAATTGGTTATTTTCCTCCGCATTGCACGCACCCGGCGACACGACTTGGGTGGCAAGACGCAACTAACCGTCTGAGCCCCCCACCGCAGCATTCAGTCGGCGGTATCTTCTACAGCGGGACAGGATGGCTTTTCAGGGGTGTCACTCGACACCTGGTATGCGTTAACAGCGGTGTTCGGACTGCTATCGCCGTGCGCGGGTGACCAGCATATGCACGCAATCGGCGTACATCAAAACGTGTGTGACGGCAGCTGGGCGCATCAGGCATTCTGCCAGCCACACATGTTCCCGGAAATCCTCGCCATTCAGATACATTCTGCATGTGAGGTTCTCACCGGCGTACCCGCACGCAGCATCGAGCTGACGGTCCCGCTTCACTTCGTTACTCTGGCAGATCGATCGAGGTTGTTGCCACTGACGCGTGCCGCAGATTATCGCGCACGGTCGTGAACTCGGCGCCGTGGTCAGCGCGTGCGTGGCGTGCGCGTGCCGCATCCAGTGCGGACTCGCGCCGCAGCTTTTCCGCGAGCCGGGGGCTGATCGGCTTCGATCAGCCCGGCTGGCGCAACTCGCGTCGTCCACGAACCTTGACCCCAGTGGTTGTTTTCTCACGTTCTACTTTCAGTCAAGCACGTCCACGTGGAAGAAGTGAGCGGAAATGCTGAACCCGCTCAGCCAGATCGGCTTGCGGTGGAGCGATCGGTGCAATCAGCCGGGAGCGCTGTGCGGCGCGAGCATTCGATGCTGACACTAGCGAACGGTCGAGTCTCGGCTTCATATTGATGAGCTGCTTTTTAATATGGGACTGTTCGAAGACTACGCCAGGCTCGAACCGATGCGACCACATTGCGCGGACCGGTTGCGCTGTCTGGTGATTATCGACCTAAAACCACGTTTTTCAAAGGTTCGCACTTTGGGCCCGGCTCGGATGCGGAGAGTCCTAACCTTCGCAAACGTGTTTCCAACCCCGCCAGCAGAATATTCGAGGGTGTCCTTGTGGAGGCGAACAGCAGATATAGGTCGCCCAGCAAACACAAGCTGGGCGCATAGAATTTGAAGGCGAACATTGCCAGGGCGCCGTCCCGTTTTGCCGCGATGTTGCAGATCCTCTGCAAGCAGTTTGAGAAAGAGTGTTTCTTCCCGTTCTCCATACGGTTTGCGAAATTCACTGAGAACTATCGGTGATAGCGCTGTTGCTCGTTTCCTGACGCAGGGTGCTACTGATGTTTGAACAACCTCGTGCCAGCTCAAGCACATAGGCCGCGCGAGCATTCGCCATAACGCCGCCGCCTGTTTTTTCCAGTGGCCTCAGCTCTCTCAAACTTCCATGTAGGCGCACACCTGCTGCCGAGCTTATCGGGGCGGCTGAATTACAATCAGCCGCGCATTGCAGCGCTCGGCTACTTTGCCGCATGGTCCCGCCGCGCTGGGTTTGCGCTATTGGGCAGCTGTGAGCTTGTGACCTGTCCATAAAGCCGGCCGCCCCTATCTGCGGCCCTTTCCGTTGGTCGCTTACTTGCTCGATCCCGCTTTTTAATACCGCCTCACAAAAGGCCAGGCGGGCTCGATAGTATTCTGCGTGCATCTGCGCATCGAGGATACGTTGTTCAGCCTGGAAGAGTTCCATACGCAACTCTCGCAACGCCTTTTCGGCCCGTTTCTCCGGAGTAAGTGCGTTACGCACTGTCCAGCTTGCTATCCACTGCAGCATGATGAACCCCTCTCATCGTCAGGTGACATTCCGCCAGCTTCAAAATCGGACTTTTACGCCGGGGGGTCACAAAACGCCACGGTCCCGACCACTTCTGGATACAGCCACCGGTGACGTCAGCGCTATCAATAATCGGGGGATACCTGTACGTCACACTGCGCGGTAGATCACGTTGTTGCGAAGAATCCCACCACCCGTGCAACCGGTTTTTCTACGTCTGCGGCGGGATCATATAGGTACACTATAAGATACAGCCCAGGGCGGCCACACCCCACCTGACTTGTGCGGTGACGTCACTCCCGTGAGACGACGAACGCGCAATTGATGAAAGTATCCGCACGACGCTGCCCGTAGGCGGCCTCCTCGGACACGCGAATTCAGGCATCTCCGCAAATCACGTCTTCCGGAAGGGCTGTGGTGCAAATAGCGATCAGCGAATCGGTTAGAGTGTCGGCCTGACCGATTTGAGGGCCGGCGATGAGCAAGCTGAAGAGTCTGGACGGGCTGTTCGCGGGCCGTCACTTTGACCGTGACGTGATCATTCTTTGTGTGCGCTGGTATCTGCGCTACAAGCTCAGCCTGCGCGATCTGGTCGAGATGATGGCCGAACGGGGTTTGTCGCTGGCGCACACGACGATCCTGCGTTGGGTGAAGCGCTTTACGCCGGAGTTCGTCAAGCGCTGGAACCGCTTTGCCACGCCCGCAGGGCGGTCGTGGCGCGTTGACGAGACCTATCTGAAGATTCGCGGCAAGTGGGTTTATCTGTACCGGGCGGTGGATCGGGCCGGCCAGACGGTGGACTTCATGCTCAGGGCGAAGCGCGACGTGGCTGCGGCAAAAGCCTTTTTCAGCAAGGCCATCAAACATCAGGGCCAGCCACCGGAGACGATCACGCTCGATGGGTATGCCGCCTCGCACCGGGCCGTGCGTGAGATGAAGGCCGATGGTCTGCTGCCTGAGGACACGAAGGTCCGGTCCTCGAAGTATCTGAATAATCTGATCGAACAGGACCATCGAAACATCAAGTCCAGAACGAACGTGATGCTCGGCTTCAAACGGTTCAGGAGTGCCGCGACCACGATTTCAGGCATCGAGTTGATGCATCGCATTCGCAAGGGCCAGTTCGATCTCTCCGCTCTCGGCGCTCAAGGATACCGCTGCGCCCGCCGTCTGGAATGCTGTCCTGTTCAATCAATAAGGTATCCATATCTAAAATAAACATCTCGGCTACGCACCAGCTATTTGCACCAGAGCCCTTCTCACCTGGGTTGCAGACGGCTTGCACTCCGTTTCGAACCAATGGTCGACCCGGCGCTGCGCCGCGTGTAGATCCGCTGGGTAGTTTGGGTCGTCGTGCCATGGTGATGGGTTGTAGCCCGCTTTGCTCAGAGCCGAAATCTCGCTTCGGTGTTGTGACCTCGTCCGAGGCGCGTTGCTTTTAGTCGCGGCCAGGTCATGGCACTCGGTTGGGGTCAAATGTGGCCCGCTGTGTGGTACTCCGGCGGCGGCATAGCCAGTCAGAAGGAGCGCCAACGCAGCAAGCGTCGAGCAACTATTCGTGAGCTTTTCCATAGCGCATCTCCATGCGTCCGATTGGCGCAACGCAGCGGCGCGATGCCGCCGGTCGCGCGTAACTTCCTCGCCTATTTTGCCTTAGTCCAGTCACCGGAAGAGGCGCACTGTACAAAGGGAAGAAAGAGTCGTATCCCTTTCAGATACAACAGGATCGTCCTATCAGCGAAGCGGTGGAAGATACCAAAATCGTAGCCACTATCTGCGGATGACGAAATCGCGCTTTACGTGCGCATTTCCGAAGGTGTTGACTGCAGTAACCTACCGAGAAGCGGCAACCAACGGCTATGAAATGCTAAGGATCGACGAAGTCACGGATAGCGAAGGTTTCCCCGAGCGATGCGATGTCGCGGTGATAGGCGGCGGCATCGTTGGCGTCAGCACCGCGTATGAACTGGCGCGACGTGGCGTCCAGGTGGCTCTGCTCGAAAAGGGCGTCATCGGCTGCGAGCAGTCGGGGCGCAATTGGGGCTGGGTGCGTCAGCAGAACCGCGACCTCTATGAGTTGCCGCTCGCGATGCAGAGCCTCAAGCGCTGGAGCGAACTAAGCGAAGAACTGGGCGAGGACATTGGGTTTCGTAAGGCGGGCATCCTGTACGGCACGGAGCATCAATCTGACATCGCGCAATGGGAATCGTGGCTTGCCCGCGCGCGGGAAGTCGGTTTTAAGAGCGAGATCCTCAGTGCGCGCGAACTGGCAGCGCGCATTCCGTCCGGACGTGCGAAGTGGGCTGGAGGTCTGTGGTCGGTCACGGACGGCCGCGCCGAGCCGTCGAAAGCCGCGCCTGCGATTGCTCGCGGCGCGCAAGGTCTCGGCGCGAAGGTGTATCAGAACTGCGCGGCACGAAGTCTCGACACGAGTGCGGGGCGTGTCTCCGGCATCTGGACGGAGCGAGGCCGGCTTGCAGCCGACACCGTCGTTCTCGCGGGAGGCGCCTGGAGCGCGTTGTTCTGCCAGCATCACGGCATCGATCTGCCCTCCATCAACGTGATGGGAACAGCGTTGCGAACCGCTGAGGCGCCGGGGGTCATCGAAGGCTGTTTCTCCGGGCCTAACTTCGCGCTGAGGAGACGGTTAGACGGCGGCTACACCATCGCTGTTCCCGGCTACGGACGCGTGGAACTCGCGCCGCAAAACCTGCGGCATTCGGTGAAGTTCCGCACCATGTTCCGCAGCAAGCTGAAGAAAAAACTGAAGATTCGCGTCGGTGCCAGCTTCTTCCACGGACCGGAGGCAAGCGCGACCTGGCGCGACGACGACGTCTCGCCGTTCGAAGAAACACGGGTGCTGGATCCCCGGCCTGATACCGAATGGCTCGAACGTGCCCTGCAGAACGTGGCCAGCGTGTTTCCCGAACTCGCGGGCTTGCGGATCGCTCACGCATGGGCGGGCGCGATCGACACGACGCCGGACCTCGTTCCCGTCATCTCGAAGGTTAATGCGAAACCCGGTCTCGTGATCGCATCCGGCTTCAGCGGACACGGCTTTGGACTAGGGCCAGGCGCAGGCGTGCTCGTGAGCCGGCTGGTTATGGACGAGACGCCGCAGTTCGACATTAGTCCCTACAGACTGGCCCGCTTTTCCGACGGAACGAAATTGAGCAGCCCCGAAATGATGTGAGTCGAGGCCGCGGGCGAGCTATCGCGGCAGCCCACTTCGGGAGATTGAACCTCCAGGACGATTTAATTGTATTGATTAACGGCCGTTGCAATTCTAAAAGCGGCCGGAGATCTTGATTGACCTCGTATGACTGAGGAGGGTCTGGTTGAGCCGGCCATAGTGATAAGTACGTCTGCGGGCCTCGTCCATCCATCAGCGCATGGCCGTCCAGAGTTGGCGCCGCCGTTCAGGCCTGCGCCTGAAAAACCAGATTGAACGGCGTCTGCGTTGTGCGCCTGAAACGGGTGAAGCCACCCGCGGTCACTACTTCCCTGAGCCGTGCTTCGCCGGCTTGCGCACCCAACGCGCTTCTGCCTTCTTGCGACAACGATGCTCCCGTGCAGATCATCGTGGACGCCGAGTAAAACACGCGCCCGACAGGATTCAGATTGTCTTCCAGCCGGTCGTGCGCGTGTAGGTGTTCATAATTGCCGCTAGCCGTGTTCACTGGAATGCTTAGCGGCTAAGACGTCGAATGCCCCGCTGCGTAAGGGGAAGGCACAATCGGCGCGACTCGATGCCTGTTGCGATGGTGCAACAAGCGTGATGAAGCTTGTTCAGTAACTTTGCGAGCGTGGCCTTTGGCGGTCTTGGATATCGAATCTCGCGGCGGATGTGATTCGAAAGATGCTTGCCATAATCGGCAGTCGGTATCGAGCGGGGTGGCACGTTGGCAGGAGCAGCACCTGTTCTTGGCGGACGAATTCGGGAATAAACTTTAATGCTTGTATGAAGGGATATTCTGAGCGACACGCATGGTAGTGTTCCGCGATGACCCAACTGTGCCAAGCGCTCGCTCTAAGTAAAGGAGTGTTGCTGGTTCGGGGCTCCGCGCGTTGTTCGAAATGAATTGTCAGGCGTGTGCAAGGCACGCTAGCATAATTAACGATCATGCTAGTGTTCCGTCCCAGAAATAACTTTACATAAATTTGGATTGTTCTATGATCGAGTCGTAATGGACAGGAGGCGATCATGGGACGCAAGGGGATCGAGGTTGTCGTGTCGGAACTGGAGCGAGAACAGTTGCTGTCCATGAGTCGCTCGCGTTCGCTGCCTCATTCTCTGGTGCGTCGGGCAAAGATTGTCCTGATGGCCGCTGACGGTTGCACGACCAAGGAAATTGCGATGCAGTGCGAAGTGACGCCACCGGTGATCACGCACTGGAAGAAGCGGTTTGTCGCTCAGGGGCTTGCGGGTCTGCATGATGAAGCTCGCCCTGGCCGACCACGCACACATGACGACGAGGCGGTCGCGGAATTACTGGCCAGGGTGTTGCACGAGAAGCCGGACGGGGCAACGCACTGGAGCGTGCGTTCTGCGGCCTCGCAGACAGGGATTTCGAAGAGTTCGGTTGCCCGGTATCTGTCGCTGTTCGGTATACAGCCCCATCGTTCAAAGAGCTTCAAGCTGTCTACCGATTCATTCTTCGTCGAGAAGGTGCGCGATATTGTCGGGCTGTACCTGAGCCCGCCCACCAACGCCCTGGTGCTGTGCGTCGACGAGAAGAGCCAGTGTCAGGCGCTGGAGCGCACGCAGCCGATGCTGCCGATGGGGCTGGGCTATCTCGAAGGCGTGACGCATGATTACGTCCGGCATGGCACCACAACCTTATTCGCCGCGCTCAATGCAGCGACGGGCGAAGTCATTGCTCAATGCAAGCCACGCCACCGGCATCAGGAATTCCTGGCGTTCCTCAGGCATATTGACCAGGCGGTGCCGGCCGATCTCGACGTGCATCTGGTCGTCGACAACTACGCGACACACAAGCATCCGAGGGTCAGGGCGTGGCTCGCCAGGCATACGCGCTACCACATGCATTTCACGCCGACCTACTCGAGCTGGCTGAATCAGGTTGAACGCTGGTTTGGCCTGATTACGCAACAGGCGATCCGTCGCGGGTCATTCAGAAACGTGCGCCAGCTCATTGCCAGCATCGAACGTTATACCGAGCAGTACAACCAGCACAAGCGGCCGTTCGTATGGACCGCGACAGCCGATTCCATTCTCCAGAAAGTGGCCCGGCTATGCAAAGTTATTTCTGGGACGGAACACTAGGATTCCGGCAGCGATGTCCGCCGGAGGTTGAGATGAAAATCACAATTCGCGGCGAGATCACTACTGACTGGGATGAAACGGATACGTTCGAAGTCTGTCAGCTCGAGCGTCCCTATCGCCAACTTGAGCCTGGGAAGATTGGTCTGTCGCTCGCCAAAGGAAAAGATGTGCTGCACATGCTCCAGAGGGTTGTGGTGGCAGCGCAAGCTGAAGAGGCCTGCATGATGCGGCGTTTCTGTACCCATTGCCACCGGTTCCTCGAGCTCAAAGACCGCCGGATTCGTAAGGTAGATACGGTCTTTGGCACCGTGCCCTTTCGCAGTACCCGGATCGTTTGCTGTCCGTGCGAGACGCCTTTCCAGATGGAGTATCCGTATAGTCCGATGAGCGAATTCGTCCCCGAGCGAGCGACCGCGGAACTGCTGCCGCTTGAGGCCAGACTCTCGGCACAGATGCCGTATCGCCAGGTAGTCGGCATGATGCGTGAGTTCCTGCCCGTTCGCCAGACATTGAACCATGTGACAGTGCGGAACAGGGCGCTACGGGTGGGCGCGCGCGTCGAGACTGTTCAGCCCGCTGCATGTCGCGCCACGAAGGAAGATACGGAGTGGACGCTGACCATCGACGGAGGATTCGTTCGGGGGCGCCGTAAATCAGAATGTTCGAGCTTTGAGATTCTAACGGGGCGCCTGAGCGCCAAAGACCAGACTTCGCGCGTATTCGCGTTCGTGAGAAACCGGTTACCTGATATTGTGGAGCGGCTCACCACCCTTGTAAAAGCCACATCCGGAAGCGATCAACCAAAACTGTCGGTCATCACCGATGGTGCCAATGGCCTGCAGTCGATCGCTTGTCGATTGCCGTTTTCTTCTACACCTGTCCTGGACTGGCTCCACATATCAATGAGGGTGAGGTATCTGGAGCAGATCATCAAGGGCATGTGTGCGCAGACGGAAACGGAAAAGGCCGCCCGACGTGTGCTGATCTCCCGTGTTGACAAGCTGCGCTGGTGCTTCTGGCACGCGAAGCTGGAGAAGGCGAAAACCCGGATGCAGGGCATCCTGATTCTCTGCCGGGTGATCGTGCCTGAAACGCGAGGCATTGCAGAGAGTCTGGCGCAGCTTGACTACCGGACTCGAGAGCTTGTTGAATACGTCGAAGCAAATGGCGGGTCCACGATGAACTACGGCGCTCGACATCGTTGCGGCAAACCTATCTCCACCGCAACGGCCGAGTCCGCAGTCAATCAGGTACTCAATCAGCGCATGTGCAAGCGTCAACAAATGCGCTGGTCACCGATCGGAGCTCATCTGCTTGCCCAGGTCCGATGTGCCGAGATCAACGGTGACCTTGCTGAACGACTCGCGAGATACGAGCCACCAAGGAAACCATTGTCGCGCGAAGCCGCCGAGTTACTGGAGCAGTTCGGGTTGGCATCGGAGTTACAACCCCGAGGTTTTTAACGCTCCCGCGGAGCTGTGACAGATTTCCTGCGGTCTACAGCAGTACACCGACACCCAATCCCTCGAGCAGAACGCCGCGATTGAAGACTGGATTGTTCGACGTGATCTCGTAGTTGGGCGGCACCGCAATGGTTTCCTGTTCCGTTCGAAACGTCACGATCGGTTTGTGCATGGAAGGCGGCACGGTGACGAACATATGGTCCACAAGATCCATTGGACGCCGGGGTCGAGATCGCGTTCTCAGATACGCCTCCGTTGTGACGATAACCAGCGGCAAGCGCTGCAGAAGCTTGGTCACGGCCAGATTCGTCGCGAGCATGAAAGGCAGGACGATACCGAGATCGTGCCGTCGGCTGTCAGATAACCAGCTGCGGTGAGCGTGACATCCAGCGCGATGTTTGGATGCTTGCGTTTGAAGGATGCAACCAGTGGTGCAAGCCATGTCAGCGTGGCAGTCGTATGGGCGACCAACCGAAGTACGCCGGCCGGCACCCGGCCATGGTTCGCGGCGTCGGCTTCCAAACAGTCGAGATCGTCGAGGATGCGGCAGCACCCGTCATAAAAGCGCTCCGCAACCTCCGTCAGAGAAAACTGGCGGGTGGAGCGATGGAACAGGCGGGAGCTCAGGCGGTCTTCCAAAGAAGCGACCGCGCGAGAGACCGCCGACGGCGATAAGCCCAGAATTTCCCCGCGCGTCTAAAGTTTTTGACCTCGACGATAGTGCGAAACAGACGCAAGCTGTCGATGTATTCCACTGGGGCGCCCTGTCTGAACCGGTAACGGCTCAGTGCGTCTGCTGGCTGCTGTTTCCAACCAGGCGTTCGAGCTCGAGAAGGGCGTCGCCAAGCGCGTCGATAGCGCCATTGGCTGTTGCGGCTGTCGCGGCACTGCGCAATGCATGCTGCACGATTTCGTGAACGGCGTGGGGTTTCGGTTGCACGCCTTGGGGTCTGGATTGTTGCGCCATAGGAAATCCTGCAAAAAATTTAGCTTGCGTCTTACGAACGGTTTGGCTGCCGCCGACGGTCGGTGTCAAGCGTTTATGGCATTAATCTCATAATTGATGAAAATGTCAACTAAAGTATGCCATGCATCCGGAACGCGCCAGCGTAAGCCTTCGAAATGTCATCGTTGACCAAATAAGCAAAAGTGATAACATTGTCACTAATGGAGCGAGCCTGCCCGCCCGCTCCAGGCGACATCCCAATGCGGGCACCCCCGATTTATTCACCCTACGTTGCACTTATGACTTTGCACCATCGCCACGCCTTGCTATGGGGCGCGGTCGCCTTGACGGCTGGCGTCCTGCTTTGGATCTTGCGCCCGGTCCTCACGCCTTTCCTGCTTGGCGGGCTCATCGCATATGTCCTTCAACCGGGAGTGGAGTGGCTGGCGCGCCGTCGCACGCCACGCGGACTCGCCGCGCTAGTGATGATGCTTCTGATTGGTTTGATGGCCACACTGCTCGTTCTGCTTGTATTTGCCGTGATCCATAAAGAGGGGCCTGAACTGATCGTGCGGATTCCTTCTCTGGCAGCCACACTCAACGCGTGGTTGCAACCCAAACTGGCCTTGCTGGGCCTGAGCTATTCATTCGATTTGAGCCATGTCCGTGAGATGTTGACGATGGACGTCAAGGCGAGCGAACAGACCATCGCAGTGGCTGCGTGGCAGTCACTGCGCACGAGCGGCAACATGATGGTTGCTGTCGTTGCCAACATCGTGTTGGTGCCGCTCGTCCTGTTCTATCTGCTCTATGACAGGCACGAGGCATTTGCTCGCCTTGAAAGCTTCGTGCCGCGACCGTGGCTGGGCAAAACGCGAAGGTTCCTGACAGACATAGACCAGATGCTGTCGCAATACCTGCGCGGCCAACTGCTCGTGATGGGGGTGCTTGCTACATTCTATCCAATAGCTTTGACGATCGCGGGCTTCGAGATCGCGATGCCCGTCGGTCTCTTTACCGGGCTCGCCGTGTTCATTCCGTACATCGGATTCGCGACCGGACTGGCGCTCGCGCTTCTCGCCGCGCTGCTGCAATTCGGTAGCTGGTATGGCGTTGGCGCGGTGGTGGTCGTGTACGGCATCGGCCAGATTCTCGAAAGTTTCGTTCTCACGCCGCGCCTCGTCGGCGAGCGCATTGGCCTGCATCCACTCGCGGTGATTTTCGCCTTGCTCGCATTCGACCAGCTTTTCGGTTTCTTTGGTGTCCTGCTCGCGCTTCCAGCCAGCGCAATTCTGGCCGCAGGCTTGCGCGAACTCCGCGGCCGTTATCTGGCGAGCGCGTTTTACGGGGGATAGCAGGCATTGATCAGCAGGCGCGCGATTTTGCTCTGCAAACCTTGGTATCCGGCCTACCTATGGGTAACGGCAGTTGCGCAATTCTTTCCGCCTCCGCGCGCTTGAGTCCGACGCCTGTAGCACGACCGCCGCCACCCGTTCCGCGAAGTTCTGTTCGCCGACTCCAGACGCTTTTTGCCGCCGGACCGCCGGCGTAACCGATACCGGCAAAGTGCAACTCGGCGGCGATCGCCGCGAAGATGATGCCCGTGACCGACACAACGCACATCAAGTGATCCGGGACGGCAAAGCGCTTCGCGAAATGCCTCGTTGGCTATCGCGCAACAATCGTTGGCCGAGCCCCCAGCCCAGCGCATGCACCGAGAAACCCTCGCGGATCAGAAGCCGTCCCCATACCGGTTCGCGGCGTGCGCGCATCAGCGTATGGCGCACTGAGACGGCGACGATTTCGGCCGGGTCGGACAATTCGCGGGCGAGCGGTCGAGCGTATCGGCGAATTCCTCGAACACCCATTCGACGAGCGCGGTGAAGATCCCTTCCTTCGACCCGAAGTGGTTGTAAAAGGAGCCGAAACCGACGTCGGCGGCCTCGGTAATGTCGTTGATCGCCACCGAATCCATTCCTCTTTCCGCCATCAGCCTCAGTGCGGCGTCGAGCAGGCGTGCGCGGGTCTCGCCCTTGCGGCGGGCGCCGCGCGGTTGACGCCCTTCAACCGCTTGGGCCGGGCCGCGCAACGTTGCGCGCGCTGCCGGTTTGCACGGGGGTTCGGGATATCAGGCATCTCGGCTCCAGGTCTTGGTATCGTCATATTTTATAATTATGCGTCATAGTTGACAATATAATCAGATATGGGTCTAATGTCATCTTAGCCGGGAAATCGGCGGCTGCGTAGACGAATTGAGAAGCGACGGTATCTACCCGCGTGCGATGACGAAGTATGAAGAGTTGCAAGCGGTTCGTATCAGAAGAGTCAAGTAGGAATGCTAAGTTAAACGTGTACGGAATCGTCTTTGGCGCATAGAGCAAAAGCATGCCGCCAGACGCACCGTGTCTTCCGATGCCTCGCCCATTTTCATTGCTGGACCATCACCTGCCTTGTGAACATCGTGAAACTTTCCGGTCTTAACGCGCAGACGCTTGCGCGTCCCTTCCTGTCGTCCGTCGCCCGGCCACCGCTCCGAGGACGTCTGCTCGATTGCGGCTTGCGGTGCAATGCTGCTCTCGGCCTGCCACCGCGCGAAACCGTCGCTCGCCGGAGCCCAAGCCCGTCGTCGCGCTCGCGGTTCATCCCGACGGACGCACGGCGAGCGCCTCATTGCCGGCTCAGGTACAGGCGCGGTACTCCACGCCACTGTCGTTCAGAGTGGGGGGCAAGCTCACCGAACGGAAGGTGCGCATCGGCGATACCGTCAAGGCGGGACAGATCGTTGCGCTGCTCGACCCTACCGATCTGCGCAATAACCTGGTCAACGCGCGGGCGCAACTCGACGCCGCCGAACATCGTCTCGTGTACGCCAAGCAGCAGCTCGATCGCGACCGCGCTCAGACCCAGGCAAACCTGATCGCACCGGCGCAGATGGAACAGACCCAGGACGCCTACGCTTCCGCCCTCGCGCAGCGCGATTCGGCGCTCGCCCAAATGGCGCTCGCCACGGATCACCTGCGCTACGCCACGCTCACGGCAGACCACGACGGAGTCATCACGTCGGAGGACGCCGACACCGGCCAGAACGTCCAGGCCGATCAGGCCGTCTATCACATCGACTGGACCGGCAGCGTGGACATCGTCTGCGACGCACCCGAGCGGGCGCTTGGCGCGTTGGCCGTCGGCAGCAAGGCGCGCGTGAGCCTGTCCGCGCTGCCCGGCAAAAGCTTCGAAGCGAGCGTGCGCGAGGTATCGCCCGCCGCCGATCCGCAAAGCCGCACCTGGCGAGTGAAACTCACGCTAGCCGCGCCGAGCGCGGAAGTCCGCCTCGGCATGACGGCCAATATCACGTTCGATGCCGCCAGCGACGTGCCGGAGGCGGCTCCGTTCGCACTGCCTGTGACGGCGCTGTTTCACAAGGGCGAGAACCCCGCTGTATGGGTGGTGCGCGCCGGTAGCGACACCCTTGAACTGCGCACTGTCAGCATCGTGCGCTACGACGACCGCACCGTCTCCGTCATCGGCGGACTTCACGACGGCGACCGCGTCGTGATGCAAGGCGTTCACGCGGTGAGCGCGAACCAGCACGTGCAGGTGGTGGCTCCGCTCCATCCCGAGGATTTTTCGTCATGAACGCCCGCGACCGTGAAACCGCGCGCGACAGCGCGCCCGTCATCCCGTCTAACGCCGAGGCACATGGCGAAGGCGGCTTCAATCTGTCCGCATGGGCGTTGCGCCATCAGCAGCTCGTGATATTTCTGATCGGGCTTGCGACGCTGTTCGGCGTGATCGGCTATACGCAGCTTGCGCAGTCGGAAGATCCGCCGTTCACGTTCCGGACCATGGTGGTCAAAACCTACTGGCCGGGCGCGACTGCCCGCGAGGTACAGGAACAGATCACGGACCGGATCGGCCGCAGTTGCAGGCCGCGCCGTACGTCGACAACATCAAGAGCTACTCGCGGCCCGGCGAGTCGATGATCTTCTTCGCCATGAAGGACTCGGCCCCGGTCAACGAGGTGCCGGAGACCTGGTACCAGGTGCGCAAGAAAGTGGGCGACATCGCGCGATACGTTGCCCAAGGGGACGGTTCGGACCGTTCTTCAACGACGAGTTCGGTGACGTCTACACGAACATCTATGCGCTCGAAGGCGACGGCTTTACGCCCGCGCAACTGCACGACTACGCGGATCAGTTGCGCACGGTCCTGTTGCGCGTGCCCGGTGTCGACAAGGTCGACTACTTTGGCGACCCGGACCAGCACATCTTCGTCGAAATAGCGAACGCGCAACTGACGCGGCTCGGCCATCACGCCGCAGCAGATCGCCGAGGCCATCAACGCACAGAACTCGGTGACGCCGGTCGGCACCTATCACAACGGCCGACGACCGGGTGTTCGTGCGGCCGAGCGGGCAGTTCAAGGACGTGCAGGAGCTCGCGCGACACGCTCATCACGGTGAACAGACGCACGTTCCGCCTCGGCGACATCGCGAAGATCAACGCGCGGCTACGACGATCCGCCCGCACCGCAGATGCGCTTCGGCGGGCAAGCGGTGCTCGGCATCGGCGTGACGATGCAAACGGGCGGCGACGTGATCAGCCTCGGCAAGGCGCTGGATGCCGAAACCGCGCGAACTGCGGCGGCCCTGCCGGCGGGCCTCAAGCTGGCTGCAGTCTCGAGCATGCCCACGCGGTCAAGCATTCGGTGGACGAGTTCGTCAGGCGGTCGCCGAAGCGGTAGCGATCGTGCTGGTCGTGAGCCTCGTTTCGCTCGGCGCTGCGCACCGGCATGGTCGTCGTGATCTCGATTCCGATGGTGCTGGCCGTGACGGCGCTGTTCATGCATCTGTTCAATATCGGGCTGGACAAGGTCTCCCTTGGCACGCTCGATGCTCGCGCTGGGGCTGCTCGTCGACGACGCGATCATCGCCGTCGAAACGATGGCCGTGAAGCTCGAGCAGGGGTGGACCGCGCACGCGCGCGGCGGCCTTTGCCTACACGAGCACGGCATTTCCGATGCTGACCGGCACGCTGGTGACAGTATCGGGCTTCCTGCCGATCGCGCTCGCGAAATCGAGCGACGGGCGAATACACGCGCTCGATTTTCGAAGTGTCGGCCATCGCGCTGCTCGTGTCCTGGTTCGCGGCTGTCGTGCTGGTCCCGTTGCTGGGCTTTCACATGCTGCCCGAGCGCCAACGCGCCGCCACGGCCGCGCGGCGGCACCATCACGAGCACGACGTCTACGACACCGGCTTCTATCGCCGCTTTGCGGGTTGGGTCGCGTGGTGTATCGAGCGTCGCTGGGCCGTGCTCGGCGTCACCGCGGTGCTTTTCGTGATCGCGATGGCGGCATTCACGCGCGTGCCGCAGCAGTTCTTTCCGAACTCGGACCGGCCGGAGCTGCTGGTCGACTTGCGGCTGCCGGAAGGCGCTTCGTTCGAGGCGACGCTGCGTGAAGCGAAGCGCCTCGAGACGGTGCTCAAGGCAAGCGCCGAAATCGACCACTACATCGACTTCGTCGGCACCGGCGCGCCGCGCTTTTATCTGCCGCTCGACCAGCAGCTCCAGCAGCCCAACTTCGCGCAGTTCGTGATCACCGCGAAGAGCGTCGAAGATCGCGAGCGAGTTGATGCGCTGGCTCGATGCGAAACTGCGAGCAGGATTTCTCCGGCGTGCGTACGCGCATGCGCGGCTCGAGAATGGTCCGCCGGTGGGGTTCCCGATCAAGTTCCGGGTGAGCGGCAGCGATATCGCGACCGTGCGCTCGCATTGCCGAAACGGTCGCCGCAAGGTCCGCGCCGAATCCCGATACGCGCAACGTGCAGTTCGACTGGGACGAGCCGGCCGAACGGTCGGTCTCGTTCGAGGTCGACCAGAACCGGGCGCGCCAGCTCAATGTCTCGTCGCAGGACGTCGCGAACTACCTGGCCATGACGCTCTCGGGCTACACGGTCACGCAGTTCCGTGAGCGGGACAAGCTGATCAGCGTCGATCTGCGTGCGCCGAAGCGCGAGCGCGTCGATCCCTCGCAGATCGAGCAGCCTGGCGGTTCCGACGCCGAACGGCCCGGTGCCGCTGGGTTCCCTCGGACACTTCAAGACAGGCTCGAATACGGCGTGATCTGGGAGCGCGACCGGCAGCCGACGATCACCGTACAGGCCGACGTTCAGGGCAACGCGCAGGGTATCGACGTGACCACGCGATATCGAGCAAGCACTTGCCGCGCTGCGCAAGCCAGACTGCCGGTGGGCTATCGCATCGAGATAGGCGGCGCGGTCGAAGAAAGCGTGAAAGGCCAGACCTCGATCAACGCGCGAGATGCCGCTGCATGATCATCGCCGTGCTGACGCTGCTCATGATCCAGCTGACAAAGCTTCGTCGCGGACCTTATGGTGGTGCTCACCGCGCCGCTCGGGCTGATCGGCGTCGTGGCTGCGCTGTTGCTGTTCGGCAAGCCGTTCGGCTTCGTGGCGTTGCTCGGCGTGATCGCCATGTTCGGCATCATCATGCGCAACTCCGTGATCCTGGTCGACCAGATCGACCAGGACATCGCGGCGGGGCATAGGCGCTTCGACGCGATTATCGGTGCGACCGTGCGGCGATTCCGGCCGATCATGCTGACGGCCGCCGCGGCCGTGCTGGCCTTGATTCCGCTGTTGCGCTCAGCGTTCTTCGGACCCATGGCGACCGCGTTGATGGGCGGTATCACGATCGCCACTGTATTGACGGTGTTCTTCCTGCCGGCACTCTATGCGACGTGGTTCAGGGTCCGGCGCGACGAGTGCGGGGTGCAGCCGGTCGTCGTCGAGCATACGGAGATTTGAAGATGAACTTTGCCTATAAGACATCCGTTCTCGCCGTCGGTATGGCACTCGCGCTAACGGCTTGCTCGTTCGGCCCCAGCGGCGAACCCCCGGTGATGCCTTCGCCGATCCATTACGGCGCGCAGGCGCAGCCGTCCAGGACGGTGGTGGCAAATGGCGTCGCCCAGCAGTTCGATATCGGCTCGACGGCGGTGCCGCAATGGTGGCGGCTGTACCGGTCCGACGCGCTCGATGCGCTGGTCGAGGAAGGTCTGCGCAACAGCCCGACGCTGGCGGCGACGCAGCGCACGCTTTCGGCCGCGCAGGAGGGACTGCGCGCGCAGGTCGGCTCATCCACACTACCGTCAGTCGACGGTGTCGCCCAGGTTGAACGCGCGCGTTCACCCGTCGTGCCGGGGCTCGGCCCTGAGCAGGTGCAGTACAACTTTTTCGCCGGGCAGCTTCAGGCGCACTACACCTTCGACTTCTTCGGCCAGACGCGCTACGCCAACACGGCGGCTGCCGCTCGCGTGAATGTGCAGGGGTATGAGCTGGAAGCGGCCCGGCGCGCGCTCGCCGCCAACATCGTCGGCACGGCGATCAATGTGGCGGCGCTTGATCGCCAGATCGCGCTGACCGAACGGCTCGTCGCCGTGGCGAGCGAAACGGCAAACGAGGACCGGCAACGATACACGCTCGGATCCATCTCGCATGCGCAGGCGCTCAACTCGACGCAGGATGCAGATTTGATTGCGGCTAGTCTTCCGGCCCTGCGCCAGCAGCGCACCACAGCCGTCCACGCGCTGGCGGTACTGATGGGTCGTACGCCGGATGACGCACCGGCCGTTCCCGACCTCGACAGCCTGTCGTTGCCCGACCATGTGCCGGTCGCCGTGCCGTCGGACCTTTTGCGTTCGCGTCCCGACATTCAGGCGGCCGACGCCGCCGTGAAGGCAGCCGCAGCCGACGTTGGCGCCGCGACTGCGCAACTCTTTCCGAGCCTGTCATTGACAGCCGCGATGGGCCGCGGTGGCTTTAGCTGGCCGATGTTGCTCTCAGGCGCGGGCGGACTGTGGGCGATCGGGGCGGGCCTGTCGCAACCGATCTTCCATGGTGGGGCGTTATTCGCGCAACGCAGGGCCTCGATCGATACATACGATGCCGCGGTTCTGCACTACAAGTCCACGGTTCTGTCGGCATTCCAGGATGTCGCGGATTCACTTGCCGCGCTGGATAACGACGCGCAGTCACTGACGTCTACCGAACGAGCGGCGCAGTCGGCCCGCGCGGCCTTCGACGAAACCGCGTCGCGCGCCCGCCTCGGTTCGTTGCCGTCCACGGCGCAGCATGCCAGCGAGCAGCGATTTCTCACTGCGCAGCTGGGCGCCGTGCGCGCCGGAAGCCAGCGCATGACGGATACCGTCGCACTGTTCCAGGCGATGGGCGAATTGCCGTCCGCTCAGCAGCACGTGACGTCAAAAGAGTGACGTCTCCCAGCATGGAACATCGGAACCTGATTGCCTGCCACGAATGTGATCTGCTTTTCCGCAAGCCGCCGCGCCTGGGTGGGCTGGTTGCACGCTGTCAGCGGTGCAGTGCGGGTTTCAAAGGCCTGCATCGCAGTGGTCTGTCGCTCGAGGCGATTTGCGCGTTGACCGTCGCGGCGTTGATTGCTTTTGTTATTGCCCAGGCGTTCCCGGTACTAAGGCTGGAGACAAACGGGATCAGCTCGCAGACCACGCTGTTTGGTGCAGTGCAATCGTTGTGGGGCGAACACATGCGGGTTGTCGCATGCATGGTGTTCTGTTCGTCGATGCTGTTTCCGCTGACCGAGCTGCTCGCCTTTCTTTATGTGCTGGTTCCCGTTCTGATGGGCAAACGGCCATCTGGCTTCAACCGCGTCGTTCGTCTCATTCAGTTCGTTCGGCCATGGGGAATGATCGAGGTCTTCATGCTCGGGGTGCTCATCACGATTGTGAAAATGGTGAGCATCGCGCAGGTGATTCCTGGGCCGGGCCTGTTTGCATTCGGCGCATTGACTGTGATGTTGGCCATCGTTGCCGCGTTCGACCCTGCCGTGTTGTGGGAGGTTTGCGACGAAATGAAGATTCGTCGGCGTGCCGACGTTTCCCGGTCGAGCGTCAGTGACAGCCGCGTTGTGCCGGGTGACACCTCCGGCTCGCCGGAAACAGGAGCCACGGATTATGTCACGGCAAGACATGCAGGACTTCTCGCGTGTCATACCTGCGGCCTGGTTCAGACGGCAATCGCGCATCAGCCACACCAGCACTGTTCGCGATGTGACTCGCTGCTGCACGAGCGCCGCCCGGACAGTGTGACGCGTTCGCTGAGTCTTCTTATCGCCGCAGCGCTCGTCTATATTCCGGCGAATCTTTTGCCGATCATGCATGCCTCGTCGCTCGGCCGCTCGGAGGACGACACGATTCTCGGCGGTGTCGGCTACTTCTGGAGCTCGGGAGACTGGCCGCTCGCGGTCGTTATCTTCGTGGCGAGCGTCATGGTGCCGATGCTCAAACTCACGGTTCTCGCACTGCTGACCTTGACCGCTCGCCAGGGTTCGGACTGGCGGCCGGTCGAACGCGCGAGGCTGTTTCGTATCGTCGAGCGCGTTGGCCGCTGGTCGATGCTTGATGTCTTCGTTGTCGCACTCACGGTTGCCCTGGTGCATTTCGGCTCTTTTGCCTTCATTACTGCGGGTCCGGGCGCACTCGCTTTCGGGGCGGTCGTGATCCTCACCATGCTGGCATCGCATCAGTTCGACCCGCGGCTCACCTGGGACAACGTCCGTTGCGCACAGCCGCATCCTGACGACGTCGAGTCCGCACGGATTCGTAGCTCCGCCGCATCCATAAACTGAAATCAGCAACACTATCCTCTAGCGATGCATCTTCCTGATCTACCCCTTCCCGACATTAAACCGCGAAAACGCTGGCTTCCCTCTTTAATCTGGTTGGTTCCCCTGATCTCGGCGCTGATCGGCATTGCGCTAGTGGCCCGATCCATTTCAGAAAAAGGGCCGACAGTCACGGTTTCGTTCAATAACGCAGACGGAATGGAGGCAGGCAAAACGAAGGTCAAGTACAAGGATGTCGAAATCGGCTCAGTGCAGGCCATTACGCTGACAAAAAATCTCCAGCACGTGATGGTGGAAATTCAACTCACCAGGGAGGCAGAAAAATTCGCGACACAAGGCACGCGTTTCTGGGTAGTTCGCCCGCGCGTCGGGGCCAACGGCATTTCGGGCCTCGGTACCTTGCTTTCCGGCGCGTACATCGGCGTGGACATCGGGCAATCGTCAGAAAAACGGACGGAGTTTGTCGGACTCGAGAATCCTCCCATCGTCACCAGCGGCCAACCGGGGCACCAGTACACGTTGCGAGGGGATTCGCTGGGGTCGGTCGATATCGGTGCACCTGTCTTTTACCGTCGTGTGCAGGTGGGCCAGGTGGTCGGCTTTTCACTCGACCCGCACGGCTCGGGCGTGATCGTGAACGTCTTTGTCAATGCGCCGTTCGACCAGTATGCCGGGACGAACACCCGGTGGTGGCATGCGAGCGGTGTCGATCTTCGGCTCGACTCGAGCGGGCTCAAGATTAACACGCAGTCGCTGGCGACAGTGGTTGTGGGAGGTCTCGCGTTTCAGTCACCGCCGGGTCAGGACGCCGGACAACAGGCCGCTGACAAGGCGGTGTTTCGACTCGCGGCGGACGAGTCGGACGCGATGCGCGAGTCGGACGGACAACCCCTCAATGTGGTGATGCGATTCAACCAGTCGCTGCGTGGATTGTCCGTTGGCGCACCGGTGGACCTGCGCGGAATCGCGTTGGGTCAGGTGACGGAAATAGGTATTGAATACAGCGAAATGGAGAAGAGTTTCAGCATGAAGGTCTCGATGGCACTTTATCCCGACCGGCTCAGCCGGCGCAGCAGCGAGGCGCTACCGGCCCCCAACACGCCAGGCGGCCATGAACTGCTTCAGCACCTCGTGATGGAAGGGTTGCGTGGCCAGTTGCGAACCGGCAACCTTTTGACCGGGCAGCTCTATGTGGCGCTGGACATGTTCCCGAAAGCCCCGCGTGCGACCGTGGATGTGCATCAGAATCCGATCGAACTGCCGACCGTGCCTAACACGCTCGACGAACTGCAGGTGCAGATCGCGGACATTGCCAGGAAACTGAATCAGGTGCCATTCGACAAGATTGGCGCCAACCTGAATGGCGCGCTGGAAAACGCCAACAAGCTGTTCGGGCATCTGGATACCGAGATCGTTCCACAGGCTCGGGACACGCTGGCGGCAGCGCAGCGGACCTTCGGCACCGCTGAGGTGACGCTTCAGCAGGCGGCGCCGTTGCAATCGGACGTCCAGGGTGCGATGCAGGAACTGACCCGTACGCTGCAGTCTCTCAATGCGCTCGCGGACTATCTTGAACGCCATCCCCAGGCGCTTCTGTTCGGCAAGAAAGGAGACCGGCCGTGACTTTCCTTCAGTCTTTTTCGTTGCGCGCTTTCGCTCGTGTGGCGGCGGGAATCAGTCTCGCCGTTCTGGTGGCATGTGGTTCCCCGCCCAGCCGGTTCTACACACTTGGCTCCGGCGGCGGTTCGGCCACGGCGGATCGCACGGTAAGCCCCGCCGTTCTGGTCGATATGCGCCCCGTTACAGTGCCTCCCGCGCTGGCGAGGAGCCAGCTCGTCGTTCAGGTGAATGCCACCCAGGTCAAGGTGCTGGAGGATGATCGCTGGGCGTCGCCGCTGCCGGATGAGATCCGCACTGCAGTGCTGGCAACGGTGACCCGGCAATCGGGCGCGGTCGACGTGCGCGACATGGCGCGCGCGGACGATGTTCCGCTGTACCGCATTTCGGTGCAAGTGCAGCGCTTTGAGACGTGGCCTGGGTCGCACGTGCTGATTGAAGCCGTATGGAGCATACAGCCGTCAAATGGTCAGGAAACGATGACCTGCCACAGCATAGCCAGCCAGCCGGTCTCTGCTGGCTATGATGCAATCGCGGATGGTCACCGGCAGGCCTTGCAACGAATCGCCACGCAGATTGCGCGGGGCCTCCGCGAGCTTGCCAGCACGTCGGCATTGCACGGGAGTCCGCAAGCGGTGACCCGTCTGGCATCCTGCCCGTTGATGGCCTACGCTGAAGCGGGGAGTGGGGCGACCCGAAGCCCCTGACGGTCCTTTTCGCGTCCGCCTTATTCCGCCTCGACTTCTGCCTCGATGAGCGGCAATGCTCGCGTCGAAATCTTCTCGGCCTCCGCGCGCTTGAGCGCCGGCGCTGGCCATGTCGTTCTCCGGACCCGGCGTGGCCGGGCTGGTCGGCCGCGGGCGCCGCACTGTCGTTCGTGTTCGCGGGCGTGACCTGCTGCCTGATCGGCTACGGCTACATGCTGCTGACCCGCAAGTACAACCACGCCGGGTCGGTCTACGGCTTCGTCGGCGCCTCGCTCGGGCCGCGGCTCGGGCGTGTTCTCCGGCTGGGCCATGTCGCTGATGTACTTCGTGTTCGTCCCGGCCTCGGCGGCGGCGTCCGGGTACTTCCTGGCCGGCGTGCTCGCAGGACCTCGGCTGGTGGCACAACGCCGACTGGATCTGGCTGGCCCTGCCGATCACGCTGATCATGTGGGCGTTCTCGGCCGGGCTGATCAAGCGGTCGACCCGGGCGCTGCTGTACATCGAGGCCGTCACGGTCGCCCTGATCCTGGTGCTGATGGTGGTCATCCTGGTCAAGGTCGGCGGCAGGGCCACGGCCTGAACGGCGGCACGCTCACCGCGAGCATCTTCACCCTGCCGTCCGGCGTGAACGTGCACGCGCTGATCCTCGGCTCGGTGTTCGGCTTCCTGGCCTTCGCCGGGTTCGAGGGCGCGGGCGCGCTGGGCGAGGAGGCGCAGAACCCGCAGAAGGCCATCCCGCGGGCCATCGGCTCGTCGGTGCGTGGCGCTGGCCGTCTTCTACATCGCCTGCATCGCCGTGCAGTCGCTCGGGTTCGGGGCCACCAAGGCCGGCTCGGCCGCGTTCGCCAGCTCGGGCGGTCCGCTGTTCCAGCTGGCCGGGACGTACGTGGGCGTCGGCGATGCGCGACCTGATCGAGCTCGGCGCGGCGTTCAGCGCCTTCGGCGCCGGGCTGGGGGCCGCGGTGGCCGGGGCACGGCTGATCTACGGCGATGGCCAGGGACGGCGCGCCGTCCTCGCCGCTGGCCCGGGTGTCGGCGCGGTCAGGCGTCGCCGCGCCCGGCCGTGCTGCTGGTCATCGTGGTCGACGTGATCTGCCTGATCATCCTGCGCGTCCTGGGCGCCACCGGCCTGCAGGTCTGGCAGTACCTGGGCACCCTCGGGACGCTGGCCATCCTGGTCGGCTACGGCCTGGTCAACGCCGGCGCGACCCGCGCGGTGTTGGACAACAGCCTCGGGCGTGGCCCGGTGGCGGGGCGTGCTGCCGGCCATCGCGGTGATCCTGGTCGCCTACGTCCTGTACGCGAACGTCTACCCGGCCCCGGCGGCGCCGTACAACCTCGTTCCCGTACATCCTGCTCGGCTGGCTGGTCATCGGCGCCGCGGTCATCGTGGTCTCGCCCGACCTGGTCCGCCGGGTCGGCCGGGGCCTGGCCCGCGACCTGGACCTGCCCGCCGGGCGAATAGCCGCGGAAGCACTGCCGGCCGACGCTGGCCTCCCGCCGTCGGCGCCGGCGGACTAAGCCGAGATCAGGAAGGCCGGCCGGTCAGGAAAGGCTGGGTCCGGCCAGAAGAGGCCCGGCCCAGTCGGGAAAGGCTCGCCCCGTCAGGAGGAGCCGCGGACGGTCAGCGCGGGCCGTACTCGCCGGGCCGGCGCTGGGCGGCGGCGAAGGCCATCAGCTCGTCTTCCTCCTGCTGAGCGGCGTCCAGGTCCTGGCCGGCCGCAGCGGCCTGACACAGCCGGGTGAGCACGCCGAGCCGCAGGCTGGACCCGCCCGCCACGGCGGTGGCCTGGCCCTCGATCTGGAAGAACGGCGCAGCGCGCCCGCTGCGCGGGATCGCGGACAGGTCCACCTCACGGCAGCGCACCCGGAGGGTGGCGTCGGCGTAGCTCAGCTCGGCACCGGAGACGCTGACCTCGCCGGCGTGCCCGCTGCCGTGCAGCCAGCGGCGCAGCACGTCGGCCGCCACGGCCGGGCTGCTCGTTTCGACCGTTCCAAAAAACTCAATCCGGTCCATTCTTCCCCGAACGGACTCGTGGCTGCTCTGGTTCACCAGCGACTCCCGCCCGGCCTCATATCCCCGGCAAGGGGCTTCCGGCGAAGATCGCGAAGTCGTAGATTCGGCTGGCAGGCGGGCCGGGCGGCGGCGCGCAACCGAGCGGAGTCCCCGATGGCAGGCAGATCCTCCCCCGCGGCACGGATGCTCGAGCGCGGCCGGGCCGCGGCGGCCTACGCCCGGCGCACCGGCTGCGGCATCGACGAGGCGGGCGAGATCCTGCGGGAGCAGGAGGCCGCGCGGGCCGCGGAGAGCGGGCAGGGCACCGGGAAGAGCGGCCAGAACGGGGTATCGCGGCGGGCCGTGCTCGGCGGCACGGGCGCCGCGGCGCTGGGCCTGGCGGTGCCGGCCTGGCTGGCCGACCCGGCCGCCGCGGCCGCCGCGCCGGGTTCCGGCCACCAGCCGCGCGTGGTGGTCATCGGGTCCGGCATGGCGGGCCTGGGCTGCGCGCACCGGCTGTGGCACCGGCACGGGATCCGCAGCGAGGTCTACGAGTACAACGCGACCCGGCCGGGCGGCCGGGTGTACACGCTGCGCGGGTTCTTCGACGGCGGGCAGACCGCCGAGCAGCACGGCGAGTTCATCTCCAGCGAGCACACCCAGATGCGCCTGCTCACCAAGGCGTTCGGCCTGCACCTGGACAACGTGAACCACTACCCGCCGCACACTCACCCGCAGCAGCAGCGGATGCGGTTCAACGGCCGGTTCTGGTCCCAGGCCGCGCTGGATAAGGAGTGGCAGGACTACGCCTACGAGCTGTTCCGCGTCGCGGCGAACCGCAAGGCCACGTGGCCCGCGACGTATTACCACTCGACGAAATGGAGCCGCCGCTGGGACCACATGTCCTGCGCGGAGTGGATCGAGCGCAACATCCGCGGCGGGCTGCGCTCGGACTTCGGCCAGCTGTGTGTGTCGACGCTGCTGGATGAGTACGGCGGCCCGGTGGATGAGCAGTCGGCACTGAACCTGATCTACCTGCTCGGCTTCTATGACAGCTCCGAGAGCGGGCTGCAGCCGCGCAAGCATCCGGAGCTGTCGGGCACCGACGAGAAGTGGCACATCCGCGGCGGCAACGACCAGCTCGTCTCGGACCTGGTCAGCCGGCTGCCCGGCGGCACGCTGCGGCTGGGGCACCAGCTGGTCGCGCTGAAAGCTCGCGGGCACGGCCGGTACACCTGCGTGTTCGCGCACGGCCACGGCGTCCGCGAGGTGGTCGCTGATCATGTCGTGCTGACGCTGCCGTTCACCAAGCTGCGCGAGGTGGAGCTGCACGGCATCGAGCTGCCGGCCCGGAAGCTGCGCGCCATCCGGCACGAGCCGCTCAGCACCAACTCGAAGATCCAGCTGCAGTTCCGCCGCCGGGTCTGGAACGCCGACGGCTGGACCGGCGACTACTACTCCGACCAGCTGTCGCAGAGCGGCTGGGAGACCACCATCGACCAGCCCGGCGAGGCCGGCATCCTGGTCACGCTGCCGGGCGGGCACACCGGTGCTGACATCGGCCGCAGGTACGGGCTGCGCTCGTACTACGGGCGGGCGCCGCACGCGATGGTGGCCGACTACCTGGCCGACATCGAGACCAACTTCCCCGGCGCCCGCGAGGCGTTCAACGGCCGGGCGTTCTACGCCTGGTCCAATGGCGACCCGCACATCGGCGGCGCGTACTCCTACTTCAAGGTGGGCCAGTACACGGCGTTCAACGGCAGCCAGGCCCGGCGGCACGGCAACCTGCACTTCGGCGGCGAGCACACCTCGCTCAACTTCCAGGGTTACATGGAGGGCGCGCTGCGCTCCGGCTACCGCTGCGCCGACGAGATCCGCTCCTGACGGCCAGCCGGATCAGCTAAGGCGCAACTCCCGTATCGGGAGAGCCGGTCACCAGCACGAGCTTGCCGCGCGCGTGGCCATCCTCGCCGGCCCGGTGCGCCGCCGCGACCTGCGCGAGCGGGAAGGTCTGCGCGACCGGCAGCGAGAAGCGCCCGGACTCGACCAGCTCGCCGATCTGGGCGAGCGCGTAGATCGCGCGGCCGGTGTCGCCGCTGCTGAACCGCACCCCGTGCTCCCGCGCGCCAGCGAAGTCGGCGATCGTCACGACGTGCTCCGGGCCGCCCGCGAGCTCGATGAGCTCGGGCAGGATGCCGCTCCCGGCGACGTCGAGCGCGGCGTCGACGCCGCCCGGCGCGAGCGCGCGAACCCGCTCCGCCAGGCCCTCGCCGTAGGCGACGGGCTCGGCCCCCAGCGAGCGAAGGTAGTCGTGGCTGGCTGGACTGGCGGTGCCGATCACGCGAGCCCCGCGCACCACGGCCAGCTGAACCGCGGCGCTGCCCACGCTTCCGGAGGCGCCGCTGATGAGCAGCGTGCTGCCGCTCCCGACGCCGAGCTGATCCAGCGCGCGGGTGGCCGTCTCGATAGCTGACGGCAGCGCGGCAGCGCCGGGGAAGTCCAGCGACGGCGGGACCGGCGCGTAGGTGGACAGCACGGCCAGCTCGGCCTGGGCCGCTCCCTCGGCGGAGAAGCCGAACACGCGATCGCCGAGCGCCACGTCCGTAACGCCCGCGCCGAGCTCGTCGACGACGCCCGCTGCCTCATAGCCCAGGGTCTGCGGAAGCTCGTCGTCCATCAGGCCCGCGCGCTTCTTCCAGTCGCTCGGGTTGACGCCGGCCGCGCGCACGGCAATCCGGACCTGGCCGGGACCTGGGTGCGGATCGGGCAGATCCACGATCTCGAGGACCTCCGGGCCCCCGAACTGGCTGAAACGGACTGCCTTCATCATTAGCTCCGGGCTCGGCTCGGGATGTCGCGCTGCTGCGCGCGTCAGAGTCTGCCAGCCTCGCGGGCCGGGCCGGGCCGGGCCGGGCCGGCAGGCCGGGCCGGGCGGCCGGGTCCGAGCTCAGCGCCGCGCGCCGCGCAGCCTGGCCGCCTCGCCGGACCGGCTAGTCGAACAGGTCGGGATCAGTCCGGATGATCTGCTCGTACAGCGGCTGGAACTGGAACCAGCCCGCGAACTCGGAGCCGACCTGGCCGTAGGTGATCTTGGCGGCGTCCGGGCTGATGCGCACGGTCGGGCCGGCCGCCTTGGCGATCAGCTGGGCCTGGCAGGTGCGCTCCAGGGTGATGAACCACCAGGCCGCGGCGTCCACCGTGGTGGCCGCCGTGAGCAGGCCGTGGTTCCGCAGGATGATGGCCCGGCTGGGGCCGAGCGCGGCGGCGATGCGCTGCCCTTCGAGCGGGTCGTTGACGACGCCGGTGTAGTCGTCGAACAGCTCGTGGTCGTGGTAGAAGGCACAGGCGTCCTGCGTCAGCGGCTCGATCCGCTGGCCGGTGGCCGACAGCGCCTTCCCGTACAGCGAGTGGCTGTGCGCGGCGCCGATCACGTCCGGGCGGGCCTGGTGCACCGCCGAGTGGATCGCGAACGCCGCGGTGTTGACCCGGTGCCGGCCCTGGACGACCTTGCCGTCGTGGTTGACCAGCAGCAGGTCGCTGACCCGGATGTGCTTGAAGGAGACGCCGAACGGGTTGACCCAGAAGTGGTCGGTGTACTCGGGGTCGCGCGCGGTGATGTGGCCGGCCACGCCCTCCTCGAACCCGAACCGGCCGAACAGCCGCAGCGCCGCGGCGAGCCGCTCCTTGCGGTGCCGCCGCTCCGCGGCCGGGTCGTCGAAGGACGGCGGGACCGGCAGGTGCAGGTCCGCCTCGGGGACGGGCTCCAGGTCCGCGCGGGTCAGCGGCTCGGCGGGGCCGTGCAGCCCGGCGGGGAAGGCGCCCGAGGCAGCGGTACTGGCTGATGACGGGGCGGCAGGGCTGGGCACGGCGGGCATGAGGAGTCCTTCCTGGAACCGGGCTGGCGGGCCGGGTCACAGACCCGATCCGGCCCTGGACGGGCCGGATTGCGGGCCGGGTCTGGGTCCAGCGTCACTGCACCTGCCCCGGGCGGTCAAGTCGCCTGAGTCCGCCGCAGGTCGCCGCACTCCGCCGGCCCGCCATCCCGGGCCCGCCATCCCCGGCCCGCTAATAGGAGCTGCCGGGTTGGCGTTGCGGCAGACTCGGTGTGTGGTGGCCGCTGGCAGGTGAGCACTCGCGCTCGCCGGGCTTTAAGCCCTGGGCCTAGATCGTGCCCCTGCCGGTGACCGGGAGAGTTGATCGCTGCTGAGATGTCGTGCCTGCCCGGCTGGGCGTGAGCACTGCTGCTATTAGCGTGCTGATGGTTCTCCCGCTGGCTGCCGGCGGTGTTCTGGTTCCGTGGACGGGAGTGCTGGTGCGGCTGTTCGCAGGTGATGACTGGGCGGAGGACCATCATGACATCGAGGTGATGGACGGGTCGGGGAAGGTGCTGGCGCGGCGGCGGCTGCCGGAGGGCATGGCCGGGATGGCCCGGCTGCACGAGCTGGTCGGCGGCTTGCTGGGCGAGGACGCGGACGACGGCGAGGTGCTGGTCGGGATTGAGACTGATCACGGCCCGTGGGTGGCGGCGCTGGTCGCGGCGGGGTACCGGGTGTTCCCGGTGAACCCGCAGCAGTCGGCCCGGTTCCGGGTCCGGCACGGCGTATCCGGGGCCAAGAGCGACGCCGGGGACGCGCACGTGCTCGCGGACATGGTCCGCACCGATTCCCACCAGCTGCGCGAGGCGGCCGGGGACAGCCCGGAGGCGGCGGGCATCAAGGTCCTGGCCCGTGCGCACAAGACGATGATCTGGAACCGGACCCGGGAGGTGCAGCGGCTGCGGCACCAGCTGCTGCAGTACTTCCCGGCCGCCCTGGAGGCCTTCAGTGACCTGGACGCTCCCGATGTCCTGGAGATGCTCGCGAAGGCCCCGGACCCGCGGCAGGCCCGCAGCCTCACCCGGGCGCAGGTCTCGGCCGCGATGAAACGGGCCGGGCGGCGTGACATCCACGGCAAGGCCACGGCGGTGCTGGCGGCGCTGCGCAGCGAGCAGCTGGGCCAGCCGCCCGTCCTGGCCGCCGCCTACGCCGCCACCGTCCGGTCCCTCATCGCCCTCATCGCCACGCTGAACGAGCAGGTCAGGCTCCTGGAAGAGCAGGTGAAAGACCATTTTGGCCGGCACCCGGACGCTGAGATCATCTGCTCCCAGCCCGGCATGGGCATGATCCTCGGCGCCCGGGTGCTCGCAGAGTTCGGCGACGACCCCGCCCGCTACCACGACGGCAAAGCCAGAAAGAACTACGCCGCGACCAGCCCCATCACCCGCGCCTCGGGCAAAAGGAAAGTCGTCGCGGCCCGCTACGTGCACAACGACCGGCTCGTGGACGCCCTTAACGCGCAGGCCTTCTCCGCCCTGACCGCCTCACCCGGCGCCCGCGCCTGCTACGACCAGCTCCGCGCCCGCGGCATCGGCCACAATGACGCCCTCAGAAGGCTCGCGAACAGGCTCGTCGGCATCCTGCACGGATGCCTCAAAACCCGCACCCTCTACGACGAAGACACCGCATGGAGCCACCGCCAGCAGCAAGCCGCTTGACAAGCTAACGCCCTGAGATGTCTAGGCCGGGCGAGCCTCGCGCGGCACCTCGGTGATGAGGCCGACCTCGACGCCGGCGCCGAACCCGACGGCCGGGCAGGACTTGGCCATGGCCAGCGCCGCGTCGTGGTCGTCGGCGGAGATGATGGAGTAGCCGCTGAGCCGGGTCCCGGGGCCGCAGTGGCCGACCTCAGCGGGCTCGGCCACCGGGTTGCCCAGCGTGGTCACGCTCGATCCCAGGCCCTGGAACCACTCCGCCCATTGCGCGGACGTCTCCGGGCTGCGCTGGTGGTCGTCGGGCACCCGGTAGGAAAACAGGTATGAAGGCATGGTCAGCTCCCTTGCGTCGGGCCGGCCGCGAACGGCCGGGGTGTCTCGCTGGTACCGACACCGGCCCGGCCGGGAACTGGGCGCAGCCCGCGCACCGCGCCGGAAGGTGGGCCAGCAGAGCAGGCCCTCGCCCGGCGCCAGCCGGGGCATCCCCGCGGCGGCTGGCCGCGCCCGCGCCCGCCTACGACCCGCAGATTTCGCCGGCCCAGGCCGCCCAGTTTCACCCGGACGCGGTGTCGGTACTGATGGACGGGCATGCTGAGGACAGGAGGGCAGATGGCCACGGAGCTCATCGAGGCCGCGCAGGCGGGCGATCACGAGGCGTTTGAGCAGCTCATCAGCCCGTATCAGCGCGAGCTGGAGGTGCACTGCTACCGGATCCTGGGCTCCGCGCAGGACGCCGAGGATGCCTTGCAGGAGACGCTGCTGGCCGCGTGGCGGGGGCTGGGCGGGTTCGAGGGTCGCGCCTCGGTGCGTACCTGGCTGTACCAGGTGGCGACGAACCGGTGCCTGAATGCGCTGCGCTCGGCCAGCCGTCGGCCGCAGCAGGCCAGCTGGGCGGTGCCCGGCGTCGAGCCGCCTGAGCCCAGCCGGATGGGCGAGGTGACCTGGCTGGAGCCTTACCCCGACTTCCTGCTGGACGGGCTGCCGGATGACCGGCCCGGCCCCGAGGCCCGTTATGAGTCATTCGAGACGATCTCGCTCGCGTTCATCACGGCCCTGCAGCTACTGCCGCCCCGGCAGCGCGCGGTGCTGATCCTGCGCGACGTGCTGGGGTTCCGGGCGCGCGAGGTGGCGGCCACGCTGGACACCACCGAGGAGTCGGTGACCAGCCTGCTCAAGCGGGCCCGCGCGACCCTGCAGCGGCGGCTGGATGAGAACCCCGAGCCGCCGCCCGCTCCCGGCTCCGTGACCGAGCAGCACCTGCTGACCCGGCTCAGCCGCGCCTACCAGACCGGCGACGTCGACGCCCTGGTGGAGATGCTGACCGACAACGCGCGGCTGGCCATGCCGCCCATCCCGCTGGAGTACCTGGGCCGCGACCGGTTCGCCGAGTTCATGCGCGTGGTGGGATTCCGGCAGGGCCGGACCTACGACCTGGTCGCCACCCGCGCCAACGGCCAGCCGGCCATGGGGATGTACCTGCGCGATCCGCACGGCGGCCCGTCGCGCGCCACCGGGCTGCAGGTGATCACCCTGGCCGGCGACCGGATCAGCGCCATCACCCGGTTCGAGAACGGGCTGCTGCCCCGCTTCGGCCTGCCGCGCAGCCTGCCCGGCGGGTCCCGCTAGCCGCCGGCCTGCAGGTGGCGGCGGAGGAAGTCCTCGGCCTGCTGCCAGGCGCGGGCGGCCGGCTCGGGGTTATAGAACATCGGCGCCTTGCGGTTGTGGAAGGCGTGCCCGGCCTCTTCCTCGATCAGCAGCTCGACGTTGTCCCGCCCGGCCGCGGCCGCCTCGACGCGGGCGACCTGGTCGCGGGCGATGAAGGGGTCGGCGCCGCCGAAGTGGAACTGCAGCGGGACGCTGATCTGGTCCAGCATGTCCAGGCTGTCGGGCACCGCGGAGCCGTAGAACGACAGCACCGCGTCCAGGCCGCCCTGGGCGGCCAGGAAGTAGGCGATGGACCCGCCCAGGCAGAACCCGACCACGCCGAGGCCGCCGCTGGTCTCCGGCAGCGCGCGCAGCTGCGCGAGGGCGAGCGCGGCGTCGGCCACGCCCTGCTCGAAATCGAAACGGGAGCCCAGGGCCAGCGACTCCTGCAGGCCGGCCTCGTCGTGGCCGGCCTGGTGACCGGGCTTCATCCGCCAGAACAGGTCCGGCGCGGCGACGACATAGCCGAGCCCGGCCAGGTCCTCGGCGACGGCCCGGATGTAGTCACTGACGCCGAAGATCTCCTGGATCAGCAGCACGCCCGGACCGGTTCCGGCCTCCGGCAGCCACACGGTCAGGTCGAACGACCCGTCCACCGTCGGCACCTGCACGACCCGCGACTCCGCCATGACTGACTCCTCCCGCCGCGCCCTGCGCCGCGCGCGGCGCCCCGATCCTAACCGGGCCGCCCCCACCGCCCCGCGCCACACCTCGCCCGGCCGGGCAGGAGGATTTCGCGTCGCTCAGGCGCGTAATCCTCCTACCAAGCGCAGCTCGACCCGGAGCTAGGCCAGGGCTTCGCGCGACTCGGCCGGGCGGACGTCCTGCATCCGGTCCACCCGCGACAGCGCCGGGAACAGGCGGCCCCAGCTCAGCGCGATCAGCACGGTGATCACGCCGCCGCCGACCACGGCGGGCACGGTGCCGACCAGGAACGCGGCCAGCCCCGACTCGAACGCCCCGAGCTGGTTGGAGGCGCTGATGAACACCAGCTCGACCGCCGCGACCCGGCCGCGCAGCCGGTCAGGGGTGGCCAGCGCCACCGTCGTGGACCGGATGTTCATGGAGAACATGTCGGCGAACCCGCTCACGCCGAGCGCCACCAGGGAGACCCAGAAGAAACGAGACAGGCCGAAGACGACCATGCTCGCCCCGTAGACGCCCACCACCAGCAGCAGGGTCCGGCCCGCGCGGCGCATCAGCGGCCGGCGGGTCAGCAGCAGGGCGCCGATCAGCGCGCCCACCGCCGGGGCGGCGCGCAGCACGCCCAGGCCGGTCGGGCCGACGTGCAGGATCGACCGGGCGAACACCGGCAGCAGCGCGACCGCCCCGCCGAACAGCACGGCCAGCAGGTCGAGCAGGATCGCGCCGAGCAGGATCTGGGTGTGCCGGACAAAGTGCAGTCCCTCCAGCACCCGTTCCAGGGCGCGCGGCGGCGGCGGGCTGGCCGGCCGCGGCACCGTCCGCGGCCGTCGCAGCCACCGCGGCCACCGCCGCCGGGACCGCGGCGTCGGCGGCGGGCCGGGCGCCGCAGCGACAGCACGCACCCGGCGGCCACCAGGCACATCCCGGCCGCCAGCAGGTAGACCAGCACCGGCGACACCCCGTACAGCAGGCCGCCCAGGGCCGGGCCGGCCACCTGGGCCGACTGCCCGGCGATGGAGCGCAGCGTCATCGCGCTGGGCAGCATCTCGGCCGGCACCAGAGTCGGCGGCATGGCCCGGGAGGCGGGGTTACCCAGCGCTGTCATCACCCCGGCCGCGGTGGCCAGGACCAGGTACGGCAGCAACGAGCGGGTGCCCGACGCGCTGACGGCGGCCAGCCCGGCTCCGATGAGCACGCCGAACAGCAGCGCGCCGCCGAAGACCAGCTTGCGCGGCACCCGGTCGGCCAGGTTGCCGGCGGGCAGGGCCAGCACGAACATCGGCACGAACTCGGCCAGCCCGATCCAGCCCAGGTCCAGCGGGCTGCCGTGCTGGGAGTAGACCTCCCAGCCGATGGCCACCTCGAGCATCTGCATGCCGATGCCCATGGCCATGGTGGCCAGCCACCACAGCCGGTAATCGCGCACCCGCAGCGCCGGGGCATAGTCCCTCACGCGGACATGCCGGGGAACATCACGAGCAGGGACCGCCTTGGCCGTTCAAAACTGCGCTGCGTGCACGATTTGTGAGGAAGTGCCAGCGTATCGCCATGATCGTGGAGCTTGCACCCAGCCCCGCGCCGGGGTAAGAAACAGCGTGTGGGGTGGGGCACCCCCGCCGAGGCGGCTGGCGAGTCCCAGGTGGAGGTGCGCCTGGCAGGCTCGTTCGTGATCCGGCGGGGCAACACGGAGCTAGCGGAGCAGGCGGTCGGCAGTCGTAAGTCCCGCCTGCTGCTCAAGCTGCTTGCCGTCGAGCGGCCGGCGCTGGTCCCGGTGGACCGCATCGCGGATGTGCTGTGGGCCGGCCACCCGCCGCCGGGCGCGCCGCAGAACATCGCCACGCTGGTGAGCCGGCTGCGCGGGGTGCTGGGCGCTGACGTCATCGCGGGCGGCCGGGCGGGTTACCGGCTGGCCGGCGACGGCGTCGTGAGCGTGGATCTCGACGCGGCGGCCCGGTACTGCGACCAGGCCGAGCGCAGGCTGACCAGCGCCCCGGCCCTGGCGCTGGCCGCGGCCAGCCGCGCCGCCGGGCTGCTCGACGGCGGCACCGCGCTAGCCGACGAGCCGGACGCGGACTGGGCCGCGCCCGCGCGCGCAGAGCTGACCGGGCTGCTGCGCCGGGCCCGGCTGCTCGCGGCGCAGGCCGCGCTGGCCGTCCGGGATCCGCACCAGGCCGCCGAGCACGCGGCGGCGGCGATGGCGGCGGACCCGCTCGACGAGGCGGCGCACCGCTGGTTGATGTCGGCCTGCGCCGCGGCCGGCGAGCCCGGCCGGGCGCTGGCCGCCTACGCCGCGCTGCGCGAGCGGCTGGCCGCTGAGCTGGGCACCGACCCCGCTCCGCAGACGCAGGAACTGCACCTGGCCATCCTCCGCGAGGAGCGGCCCGGCGCCGGCCAGCCGGAGCCCGCCGGCCAGCGGGGCCGGGAGCGCGACGCCCGGGACAGGCGCGGGCGGCCTGGCTGGGAGCACGACGCCGGGGACGGGAGCGGGCGGCCTGGCTGGGAGCGCGACGCTCCGGATGGGCACGAGCGGGTCGGCTGGGAGCGCGGCGCCAGGGAGGGTAGCGGCCGGTCGGGCCGAGACCCGGACGCGCTGGGCGGGCCCGGCCGGGACGCGGGACGCGGGACAGGACGGGGCAGAGCCGCGGGCTGGGCCGGACGTCCGGCAGCGCGTCAGGATCGGCGCCGGGGCTGGTCGGGCGCGACGCCGAGCTGGCCGCGCTGCGCGCGCTGTGGAACGCGGCGGCCGGCGGGACCGGGCACGTGGCGATGATCGTGGGCGAGGCCGGCATCGGGAAGACCTCGCTGGCTCAGGCGCTGGCCGGCGAGGCGGCCGCCGACGGCGGGACCGTGCTGCGGGCCCGGTGCTATGAGGCCGAGCGGTCGCTGTTCCTGCAGCCGGTGGCCGAGGCGCTGCAGCCAGCGGCCGGCACCCTGTCCGCCGCCGAACTGCGCGAGCTGCTGGGCGAGCACGCGGCGGCCGCCGCTGCCCTGCTGCCCGACGTCGCCGCGCTGCTCGGCCCGGCGGCGGCCGGGGCAGAGCCCGCCGGGCACGCCAGCGCGGAGATGGAACGGCGCCGGGTCTTCGACGCGGTGACCGCGTTCCTGACCGGGCTGGCCGGCCGCTGGCCGGTGCTGCTGCTGGTCGATGACCTGCAGTACGCCGGCCAGTCGACCGCCGAGCTCATCCACTACCTGGGCCGGCACGCCGGCCGCTCGCGGCTGCTGGTGCTGGTCACCGTCCGGGCCGAGCAGGACGCGCAGCTCGGGCCGCTGCTGGAGCCGGTCGCAACCCGGCTGGAGCTAGGCCCGCTGGGCCTGCCCGAGGTGACCGAGCTGGCCCGCTCGGCGGGCCAGGCGGACCTGGCCGAGAGCATTCTGCTGCGCACCCGCGGCCACCCGCTGTTCATCGTCGAGGTGCTCCGCGGCCTGGCCGCCGGGTTTGCCGGGGTGCCGGAGTCGCTGCGCGGCGCCGTCCAGGCCCGGGTCCGGCGCGCGGGGACGGCCGTGGATCAGCTGCTGCGCGCCGCCGCGGTCCTCGGGTCGGCCGTGGACCCCGCCCTGGTCGGCGCCCTGCTGGAGCTGACCCCGGCGGCCGCGCTGCAGACCTGCGGCCAGGCGCTGGAGGCCCGGCTGCTGACGGTCAGCGGCCGCGAGTACGAGTTCGCCAACGACCTGATCCGGGAGGCGCTGTACGAGACCACGCCCGCGCCGGCCCGGCTGGCTTACCACCGGCGCGCCGCTGACCTGCTCACCGGCCGGCCCGAGGCGCTGGCCCGGCACGCGGCGGCCGCCGGGGACTGGCCGCGGGCCGCCCGGGCGTGGCTGTTCGCCGCCGAGGAAGCCATGGCCCGGTACGCCGCCAGTGACGCCGTCGCGCTGGCCAGCCAGGCCATCGAGGCAGCCGAGCATGGCCGGGCCGCGGCGGACGGGGCGGCCGCGGTCGGGGCGGCCGGGCCCGCGGCGGTGGCCGGGGCGGACGGCGCGGACGGGGCAGCCCGGCAGGCCGGGATCGCCGGGCCGGACGCGAGCGCCGGGCGGAGCGCGGGCGCCGGCGCAGGGCCGGCCGCGGGCGCCGGACCGGGCGCGGGCGCCGGAGCCGGGCACCGGCGCCGGGCCCGGCGCCAGGCTCTCCCGCGGCGACGCGGAGGTCGCCGCGCGGGCTCTGCTCGTACGGGGCCGGGCCCGCGAGGCGGCGGGCCAGAGCCCGGCGGCGCTGGCCGACCTGACCCGCAGCCTGGCCGACGCCCGGGAAGCCGGGGACCGGCGGCTGGAGATGCTGGTCCTGCGCGAGCTCGGCGGCGACGTGCCCGTCTCGCTCGGCCAGTCGCTGGGCACGGTCGAGGCGCAGCTCACCGGCGGGCTGCGTATCGCCCAGGCGCTGGGTGACCATGCCGCCCAGGCGAACCTGCTATCCCGGCTCACGGTACTGGCGGCCACCCGGCTGCGCCTGGACGAGGCGCTGGATCTGGGCCGGCGAGCCGCGGCGGCCGGGCGGGCGGCGGACGACGAGCAGGCGCTGGCCGAGGGCCTGGACGGACTGAAGACCGCGTACCTGTCCCACGGCGATGCGGCCGCCCTGGCCGGCGTGCTGGCCGAGCTGGACCCGCTGCTGCGGCGGCACGGCGACCTGTTCCGGCTGCAGTGGTCGGAGTTCGAGTCGGCGTTCGTGGCCATCGCGGCGGCGGACTGGGACCGGGCCGCGACCGCCTTTGCCGCCGCCATCGAGGTCAACCGGCGGGGCGGCTACCCGTACTGCGCCGCCTGGTACACGGCGCATCAGGGCTGGCTGGCCGGACTGCGCGGCCACGACGCCGAGGCCCTCGTCACCGGCCGCCGGGCGCTGGCCCTGGCGCAGGACAGCGAGCACGCCTGGTGGCTGCCCGCGACCTGCGCCATGCTCAGCGAGACCGTGCTGCGCACCGGGGACCGGGCCGCCGCCATCAGCCTGCTGGAGCGCGGCCTGGCCGCGGCGCAGGACCACGGCGCCGAGGCCTACCTGGTGCGCTGCGTCGCGCCGCTGGCGGCGCTGACCGGCTCCGGCGAGCTGCTGACCGAAGCCGCGGCCCTGCTCGAGCAGGCCGCGACGGCCAGCGGCGCGTGGATCACCGGCGATGCGGCCTACCTGGCCGTGGCGCGCGCCTGGACGGACCGGGATGATCCGGAACGGGCCCGGGCCACCCTGGCCCCGTTGCTGGCCGTCGCCGAGCGGGTGCCCTGGACGGCCACGCTCGCGGCCGGACTGGTCGCGGACGGCCGCGCGCTCGGCCGGCTCGGCGAGCGGGCGCAAGCCCGGTCCGCCCTGCGCCGCGCCAGCGAGCTAGCCGGGGCGCACGGCCTGCCGCATATCTACACCGACGCCCGGGCGGCCGCGGCCGAGCTCAGCTAAGCCGCCGGACCGGACGCCTCGCGCCGCCAGGCACCGGCCGGTCAGGCCCGGCCGGTCAACCTGGCCTGTCAGACCAGCCGGGCTGGTCAGGCACGGGCCGGTCAGACGCTGCCGTGCAGCCCGCCCGGCCACACCACGGCCTGGGCCACGATCACCCGCTGGCCGTCGTGGGTGATGGTCGGGCCGCCGTGCAGGTGATAGCCGAGCGAGAGCGCCTCGCTCACCCGGTGGCAGAACGCATCGTCGTCGGGGCCCGTCAGGACCCGGTACAGCGGCAGTTCATCAGGCGGTTCACTCATGCTCCCAGCGTCTCAGACCCGGCCGTCGCAGCCGGACTGCAACGCCACTGCAACGACGGCGCCGAAGCTGAGGGAGCAATGCAAGCCAGACAACGGGAGGCCAAGTAATGGCGCTGGACATGGACAAGCTGCAGCAATTCCTCGGGCGCTTCGTCGGGGACCTGGGAGCGACGGTGGCGGCCGGCAACGTGGTCACCGGGCACCGGCTCGGGCTGTATAAGGCCCTGGCGGACAGCCCGGCGACCGCCGAGGAACTGGCCGGCCGGACGCAGACCAGCCCGCGCTACATCGCCGAGTGGCTGCGCGGCCAGGCGGCGGGCGGGTACGTCGAGTACGACGCTGCCAGCGACATCTTCTCGATGACCGAGGAGCAGGCCTTCGCGCTGGCCAACCCGGACGGGGCGGTGTACGCACCGGGGGCATTCGTGCTGGCGCTCGGCGCGCTCAAGGCCGAGCCGCAGATCACCGAGGCGTTCCGCACCGGCCACGGGATGGGCTGGCACGAGCATGACGCGGATGTCTTCACGGGCTGCGAGCAGTTCTTCCGCCCCGGCTACATCGCCAACCTGATTCCGTCCTGGATCCCGGCGCTGACCGGGGTGGAGGACAAGCTGAAGGCAGGCGCGAACGTGGCTGACATCGGCTGCGGTCTCGGTGCCTCGACCATCCTGCTGGCGCAGGAGTACGTGAACTCGCGGTTCACCGGCTCGGACTACCACGACGGGTCGATCGAGCTGGCGCGCAAGCACGCCGGCGACGCGGGCGTGGCCGACCGGGTGAACTTCGAGGTCGCGGCGGCCAGCGCGTTCTCCGGCACGGACTACGACCTGGTGGCGACCTTCGACTGCCTGCATGACATGGGCGACCCGCTCGGGGCGGCCAGGCACGTGCGTCAGTCCCTGAAGCCGGACGGCACCTGGCTGGTCGTCGAGCCGGCCGCGGCCGACGACACGGCGGGGAACCTGAACCCCGTCGGCCGGGTCTACTACAACTTCTCGACCCTGCTGTGCGTGCCCAACGCACTGTCACAGCCCGGCGGCTACTCGCTCGGCGCGCAGGCCGGGGAGGCCGCGATCCGGCAGCTCACCACCGACGCCGGGTTCACCCGGTTCCGCCGGGCCGCCGAGACCCCGTTCAACCTCGTTTACGAGGTCCGTCCCTGACAGGTGGTCAGCCCGGCCGGGTCCGGCCGGGCTGACCGCGCCGGGCCATCCGGCGGGAGAAGGAGAACAGTCATGAGCCGCAAGATGATCGACTGCCGGAAGGTGCCCAGCGAGATCGGCTGCACGCTGACCATCGCCGGCACCGAGGACGAAGTGCTGGATGCGGCCGCGGCGCACGCGGTGGCGAAGCACGGCCACGAGGACTCCGCGGAGCTGCGGGAGACGCTCCGCGGCGGCCTGGAAGACGCCGAGCCGGCCCTCGCCTAGCTGGCCGGCTGCAGCCGCCGCCGCGTCCCGGATCGGAGGCTCTCACCACGGCGGGACGCGGCGGCAACCGGCTCCGGCGCGGGCTGAACTGTCCGCGCCGGAGTCGGGTGACCGGGCCGGCCCGGCGCTGCCGGGGGGCGCGCCGGGGCCGGTTCGGCGTGAACAATGAGGAAATGACCGACGCACGTGATCAGGAGGGCCCGGCCAGCGCGGCCGGGCCTTCCGCGCCGCCGGATGAGGCCGCACTCATCGAGTCGTCCGGGGCGGGCGCGCCGACCGTGTCGGGCGGCTCCGCGGCGCCGGCCGGGTCCGCGGAGCCGGACGAGACGGGCTGGGCGGCGGAGATCGCCGAGATCGGCCGCCGCCGTGAGCTGGCCCGGGCGATGGGCGGCCCGGACAAGGTGGCCCGGCAGCGGGCGACCGGCCGCCAGACCGTCCGCGAGCGGATCGAGGCGCTGGCCGACCCGGGCAGCTTCGCCGAGATCGGCGCCCTGACCGGGTTCGGGACTTACGCCGCGGATGGCACCCTGACCTCGGTGCTGCCGGCCAACTTCGTCGCCGGGACGGCGCGGATCGACGGGCGGCCGGTCCTGCTGGGCGCCGACGACTTCACCGTGCGCGGCGGGTCCGGGGACGCGGCGATCCACGCCAAGCAGGTGTTCGCCGAGGAGTACGCGGGCGAGATGCGGCTGCCGGTGGTCCGGCTGCTGGACGGGGCCAGCGGCGGTGGCAGCGTCAAGATGACGATGACGTCCGGCGCGACCTACGTGCCGGTCAACCCGGCATGGGACGCGGTGGTGGACAACCTGTCGCTGGTGCCGGTGGTGGCCGCAGCGCTGGGGCCGGTGGTGGGGCTGGGCGCGGCGCGGCTGGTCATGTCGCACCTGGCCGTGCTGGTCGAGGGCATCGGTCAGCTGTTCACCGCCGGGCCGCCGGTGGTGCGGGGCGGTACCGGTGAAGACCTGAGCAAGGAGGAGCTAGGCGGGGCGGCCGTGCACCGGCGCAACGGCACGATCGAGCGGTTCGCCGGCTCGGAGGCCGAAGCCCTCGTTCTGATTCGCGATTTTCTGTCCTACCTGCCGGGCAGCGTGCATGAGCTCCCGCCGGTCGCGGATGCCACGGACCCGGCCGGGCGGCGGGATGAGTCGCTGGCGGCCGCGGTGCCGCGCGACCCGCGGCAGCCGTACCGGATCGGCCCGGTGCTGGCCGCGATCTTCGACGAGGGCTCGGTGTTCCCGTACGCGGAGTACGGCGGCAGCCACCGTGACGGCGCTGGCCCGGCTGGACGGCCATCCCGTGGGCGTGCTGGCCACCGACCCCTACCGCGGCACCACCATGTCGGCCGAGGGCGCGCAGGCGATAACCCGGCTGGCGGACCTGTGCGAGACGTTCCACCTGCCGATCGTCAGCCTGACCGACCAGGGCGGCCTGACCGTGGGCCGGGTCGCGGAACAGCGCGCCACGATCCGGTTCGGCGCCCGCGCCATCACGGCCGTCTACCAGGCCCGGGTGCCGCAGGCGGAGCTGATCCTGCGCCGGGTGTACGGGGTGGGCGGCGCCGGGATCGTGAACCGGCACCGAGCCGGGCGCAGCTGGGCCTGGCCGTCCGGGGACTGGGGGTCGCTGCCCGTGCAGGGCGGCGTGGAGGCGGCGTTCCGGGCCGAGCTGGACCAGGCCGCCGACCCGGCCGCCGAGGCCGCCCGGATCCGCCGCGAGCTCGCCGCCCTGGGCTCGCCGTTCCGGACCGCGGAGAAGTTCGGCGTCCAGGACCTGATCGACCCGCGGGACTCCCGGCCGCTGCTGTGCGCGTGGGTCCGGGACGCCTACCGGGTGCTGCCGGAGCTGACCGGCCGGCCGTCCTTCGGCACCCGCCCGTAAGCACTTCGTCACCGCCAGCGCTGGCGCTGGGCTGGCCGGGCGCGGATAATGCGGCGCGTGGGGCAGGAAACACTGCGGCAGACCAGCGAGGCCGACCGGTTCCGGCTGGCTTACGAGCGCGCGGGCAGCGGCCCGGCTGTGGTCCTGCTGCACGGCTGGCCGGGTGACCGGGCCGACTACCGGGACATGGTGCCCCTGCTCGCGCCGGACGCGGACGTGGTGGTGCCGGACCTGCGCGGGTTCGGCGAGTCCGACAAGCACCCGGCCGACCCGGCCGAGCAGTACACCGCGGTGGCCCAGGCGCGCAGCGTCATCGCGCTGATCGGCGAGCTGGAGCTGGACCGGCCGGTGCTGGCGGGCTACGACATCGGCAGCCGGGTCGCCCAGGCCATCGCGCGGGACCACCCGGAGCTGGTCCGGGCGCTGGTAGTTGCTCCGCCGCTGCCCGGCATCGGGGACCGGATCCTGCAGCCGGATGCGCAGCGGGAGTTCTGGTACCAGGCGTTCCACCAGCTAGAGCTGTGCACGGAGCTGATGGACGGCCAGCCCGGCGCGGTTCGCGGGTACCTGCGGCACTTCTGGTCGCACTGGTCGGGGCCGGACTTCGAGCTGCCGCGGCCGACGAGGACCATCTCGTGTCGGCCTACGGGTCGCCGGGGGCGTTCGCGGCGTCGATCGCCTGGTACCGCGGCGGCGCCGGCTCGGTCGCGGCATCGCTGGCGGAGCAGGCGCCCGAGCCGGACGCGCGGATCGCCGTGCCGACGGACGTGCTGTGGCCCGAGCATGACCCGCTGTTCCCGCGGGCGTGGTCGGACCGGCTGGAGGAGTTCTTCAGCGACGTGACGCTGACTCACCTGGACGGCGCCGGGCATTTCACGCCGCGCGAGGCGCCGCAGGCCTTCGCCGACGCGATCAAGGCCCGCCTGCCCCAGGCGTAGTCCAAGCGCCCAGCGCCGCTTGCTGTCATGCCGGTCAGGCCAACTACGTTGCGCTCTAGCTGATATTCCGTTGCTTCATAGTGAGCTGCAGTTCACTATGAGCCGCACGATTGAATACCTCTAACGCAATCTCTGCGAGGACGAATGCCGAGGGTCTCGAACGCCGTAGCGGTCCGCAGCCGGAGCCTCCTGGATGAGCACTTCGATGAATGGCAGCCGCTCCGCGCTCTCGCACGCCCGGCCCGCGGATGGGTTCACGCCATTCGCGGGGCGCTGGGAATGAGCGCGGCCGTCCTCGCCCACCGGCTGGGGGTCACGCCGGGAGCAGTCATCAGGCTGGAGCAGTCTGAGGCCGGCGACCGGATACGCCTGGAAACACTGCGCCGGGCAGGCGACGCTCTGGGCTGTGACCTCGTCTACCTTCTCGTCCCGCGCCGCCCCCTGGACAGCGTCGTCCGGGACCGCGCCCGGGAGCTAGCGCACCAGCAGGTGACGGCCGTCGAGCAGACAATGCTTCTAGAGGATCAGGCCACTGGCCAGGAAGCCGAGCTGGAAGCGCAACTGGTCGAGCAGCTCATGCGGCGCGGCAGCCTGTGGAGTGCCACAGGCGCCTGACCGGCTTGCATGCTGAGCCCGCCGACCCCACACCGCCGACCAGGGCGGAATGCATCGGACTGCTCCTGCCGGTGCTCACCCGGTCCGAGCAAGCCACCCAGTGCACGGGCATCTGGTTGCCCGGCAGACATGCCGCCTTTGACTACCTTTCGTGCATTGTTCGTTACTGGCCGCGATTTTTCGGTCAACCAGCCAGATGCCTGGGGCGTCTTGTATCGGGTCACAGCCCGCCGAGGACCCCGCATCCCGCCGGGCCGAGTCAGCCGCGCTAGTACAGGAGAGTCGACGGTTCATGTCCGCCCCCGCATCCACCCGCCCGCCCTGGTCCGCCTCGCCCCAGCCGGGCGCGCCGCCCGGTAGCCCGCGCCCGCCGGCGGGCGGCCCGGGCGGCCCGCCGCGGCCACCCCGGCCAGCCCGCCGCCAGCGGCGGCAGTGGGGCCGGGACCGGCGCACCCACTCGCTGCCGATGGTGCCCGAGCCCGTCAGTGACCGGCGCATCGCGCTGGCCCGGCTGGCCATCATCATCACGGTGTCGGCGTGGCTGGGCTACTTCTTCACCTGGCTGCTGCGCGACCTGCTCAACCCGGTCTACTCCACCGCGATCTCCCGCACCGAGTCGGTCACCTACCTGCTCATCGTGACGGTGCTGACGGCGTCGGCGCTGGCCTACCTGCTGAGCCGGCTGGGTTTCTTCTACCGGACCCGCAGCCACCACCGGGCCAGCCGGGCGATCCTGGACCAGTTCTACGACACCACCACGCCCGCGCTGACCACGATCATTCCCTCCTACCAGGAGGACGCCGCGGTCATCCGCAAGACGCTGCTGTCGGCGGCGCTGCAGGAGTTCCCGCGCAAGCGGATCGTGCTGCTGATCGACGACCCGGTGCGGCCGAAGAACGCGCGGGCCCGTGAGCTGCTGCTGGCGGCGCGCGCGCTGCCCCGGCAGGTCAATGAGCTGCTGGCCGGCCCGGCCCGGGTGTTCATCACCGCCCTGGACCAGTTCGAGGCGGGCTGCCGGCGCGGCCGCCCGGTCGGCATGCAGGAGATGTTCGTCCTGGCCAGCCACTACGACGCGGCCGTCACCTGGCTCGACATGCTGGCCGCCGAGCAGCCCCGCGAGGACCACACCGACGACTTCTTCGCCGATGAGGTGATCACGCCGCTGGCGGACTCGCTGCGGGCCATCGCGGCCGCGCTGCGCCAGTCGGCCGAGGAGGGCGCCATCCTGGGCCGCTCGCAGGTCCGGCGCTTCTACCGGCGCCTGGTCTGGACGTTCCGGGCCGAGGTGACCAGCTTCGAGCGCAAGCGCTACGTGTCGCTGTCGCACGAGGCCAATAAGGCAATGAACCTGAACAGCTACCTGGGGCTGATGGGCGGCAGCTTCGCCGAGACGACGACGCCGACCGGCACGGCGCTGGTGCGCTGCAGCCCCGGCGAGTGCGACCTGAGCGTCCCCGACCCCGACTACGTCGTGACGCTGGACGCCGACAGCGTCCTGCTGCCGGAGTACTGCCTGCGCCTGGTGCACCTGCTGGAGCAGAGCGAGCACAAGGACATGGCCATCGCCCAGACGCCCTACAGCGCGTTCCCCGGCTCGGCCACCCGGCTGGAGCGGATCGCCGGGCGCGACCACCGACCTGCAGCACATCGTGCATCAGGGGCTGTGCTACTACGACGCCACCTTCTGGGTGGGCGCGAACGCCGTGATCCGCAAGCCCGCCCTGGACGACATCGCCGAGACGTCCTACATGGGCGACTGGGAGATCCGGCACTACATCCGGGACCGGACGGTCATCGAGGACACCGAGTCCACGATCGACATGGGCATCCACGGCTGGAAGCTGTACAACTGCCCCGAGCGGCTCAGCTACAGCGCCACGCCGCCGGACTTCGGCTCGCTGTGCATCCAGCGGCGCCGGTGGGCCAACGGCGGGCTGCTCATCCTGCCCAAGCTGCGCCGCCAGTCCCGTGCCCGCCGCGCGCGCGGCGAGCGGACCCGGTTCAGCGAGCTGTTCCTGCGCTGGAACTACATGGCCTCCATCTGCTGGAGCTCGGTCAGCCTGCTGGTGCTGCTGGCGTTCCCGTTCAACTCCACGCTGATCAGCCCGCTGCTCGGGCTGGTGGCCCTGCCGTACTTCCTGGCCATGGCCAGCGACCTGCGCTACTGCGGCTACAAGCGGCTGGACGTGCTGCGGATCTACGGCTTCAACCTGATCCTGCTGCCGGTCAACCTGGCCGGGACGGTGTCCTCGCTGGTGCAGGGCATCACCGCGTCCAAGGCGCCGTTCGCGCGGACCCCGAAGGTCGCCAACCGCACGGTCGCGCCGCCGTTCTTCGTTATCGCGCCGTACCTGCTGATCGCGCTGGCCGGCGGGACTTTCTACTTCGCCTACCGGCACCTGCGCGTGGAGAACATGGCCTACGCGGGGATCAACATCGTGCTGGCCTGCTACGCCACCGTGGCCTTCATCGGCATCCGGAACTCGATCGTGGACGCCTGGATCCACGCCACCTCGCTGCTGTTCAAGCCGGCCCGGACGCGCCGCCGGCGCCTGGTCCGCCGCCGGAAGGCCGACCGGCGCGCCCCGGCGGCCGGGCCCGCGGACTGGCAGTCGGTGCTGGAGGTGAGCTTCGACTCCACCGGCCAGTTCCCCGCGATCGGCCGTCCGCAGCCGCCGCGCCAGGTGACCGGGATGCTGCCGGTACCGGGCCGCGGCCTGAGCGAGCCCGCGGATCCCGGAGTGCCGGCGGAGGAGCCGCGGCGGCGGCTGTCGGCGCTGCGGTCACTGGTCGCTCTGTGCCTGCTGGCGGCCGCCGGCGGCGGCGGGTACGTGGCCGTGCAGGCGCAGCTGAACACGCTGCCGCCGATCCGCACCACCTGGTTCGCGCCCTATGTCGACGTCACGCTGACCCCGACCTACCAGTTCCAGAGCACCTCGGCCGACCCGGCCCGGCAGGCGGTGCTGGGCTTCGTGGTGGCCAGCCCGGCCGCGCCGTGCTCGCCGAGCTGGGGCGGCTCCTACACCCCGGCGCAGGCTAACCAGTCGCTGGCGCTGGGCTCCCGGATCGCTCAGCTGCAGCAGGACGGAGCGCAGGTCATCGCCTCATTCGGCGGCCAGGCCCACCAGAGCCTGGACCTGGCCTGCACGAGCACGACCCGGCTGACCCGGGCTTACCAGTCGGTGATCAGCCAGTACCACCTGACGACCATCGACCTGGACATCGAGGGCGCGGCGCTGAGCAGCTTCGGCGCCGAGCAGCGCCGGGCCGCGGCGATGGCCGCGCTGGAGCAGGCCGCCCGGGCCAGCCACCGGCAGCTGAGCGTCTGGCTGACCTTGCCGGCCGAGCCGGACGGGCTGCAGGACAACGCCCTGTCGGTGGTGCAGTCGATGCTGCGCGACCGGGTGCCCGTCGCCGGGATCAACCTGATGACCATGGACTTCCGGCAGCCCCCGGCGCCCGGCGACACCATGCTGACCGACGTGCAGAGCGCCCTGTCCGCGGCGCACACGCAGCTCGCCGGCCTGCTGCCCCGGTACGGCGTGCACCTGCACGCCCAGCAGATCTGGCAGCGCTTGGGCGCGACCGTCATGATCGGGCAGAACAACATCAAGGGCGAGCGGTTCACGGTGACCGACGCCCGCGGGCTGACCACCTTCGCGCACCGCGAGCACCTGGGCCGGGTGTCGATGTGGTCGCTGAACCGCGACGGCCAGTGCGGCTCGTCCTTCGCGGAGCTGGGCCTGCTGTCCAATACCTGCAGCGGCACCAGCCAGTCGGGCCTGGAGTTCGCCAGGACCCTGGGCCAGCTGCAGGGCCAGGCGCACCTGACCCCGGCCTCCGGGGGCAACGTGCTGCCGCCGCGGCCGGACACCAGCCCGGCCGACGCTCCGTACCCGCAGTGGTCGCCGGCCAAGGCCTACACCACCGGCTACAAGGTCGTCGAGGACGGCGAGATCTACCAGGCCAAGTGGTACAACACCGGTCAGGTTCCGGCCGCGCAGGTGCAGTACTCCTGGCAGTCGCCCTGGGAGCTGCTCGGGCCGGTGCTGCCGGGCGACCATGCGCGGGCGCTGCCGAGGCTGCCTGCCGGCACCTACCCCGCCTGGTCCCGGCTGACCAGCTACCGGGCCGGAGCCAAGGTCCTGTTCCGCCGGCTGCCGTATGAGTCGAAGTGGAACAACCAGGGCGTGTCACCCGGCGCCGAGGCGAGCGACCCGGGCGGCTCCCCGTGGCAGCCGCTGTTCCGGATTCCCGGCGAGCCAGCCGGCTGACCGGCTGACCGGCTCCCTGACCGGCGATCCGGGCCGAGACGGCCGGCCCGGATCGCCACGACCCCGTCCCCGGCTGCACCGCGGGTACGGGGTCGTTTACCCCTTATGCCGAGCTCTTGACGTGCCCGCCGGGTCAGGTTTAAATGTCTAAAGACCAGTCCTTTAGACCAGACGACAGTGGCCAGGCGGCCGGCCTGCGAGTCTGGCGGTGACCCCAGGGAGTCTGCGTGTCGACCGGCTTTGCGTCCGCGGGCTTCGATGCGATCGGCTACGCGCCGGGTAGCTTCGAGGCGGTCGACCGGGCTATCGAGGCCCGCGCCGACCAGGCGTTCGCGTTCCTGGAGCGGCTGGTCGCGGCGGACAGCACGGTCGGCAACGAGAGCCCGGCGCAGGAGATCGTCGCCGCCGAGCTGGACCGGCTCGGCTTCGACGGTCTCCCGGCTGCCCATCCCGCCCGGCATCGGCGCGGCGGCGCCTGGCGGCGTGGCCCAGGCGTCCTACGACGGGCGCTATGACGTGCTCGGCCGGATGAACCCCGGCGCCGGGCCGTCCCTGCTGCTGAACGGGCACATCGACGTGGTCCCGGCGCAGGCGCCGACCTGGTCAGGCAACCCGTTCACGCCCCGGACCGCGAACGGCTGGATGACCGGCCGCGGCACCGGGGACATGAAGGGCGGCTTCGCGATGGGCCTGCTGGCCATCGAGGCGCTGCGGGCGGCCATGCCGGGCGCGGTGACCGGGGAGCTGTCATTCCTCAGCGTCATCGAGGAGGAATGCACCGGCAACGGGACGCTGGCCGCCTGCCAGGCCGGGGCGCTGGGCGACGCGGTGGTCCTGCTGGAGCCCACCGGACTGGACCTGCTGCTGGGCGGCGTCGGGATCCTGTGGGCCGAGATCGGCATCGAGGGCGTGCCCGCGCACGCCGAGTCGGCCGACCGGGCGGTCAATCCGGCGCGCTTCGTGCCGGCCATCCTGCGGGCCCTGGACGGCCTCGCAACCGAGATGCGCGCCGGGCCCGCGGACCCGGCGTTCAGCGAGGTCGCCAGCCCGTACAACGTCAATGTCGGCACGCTGTCCGCCGGCGACTGGCCATCCAGCGTGCCGGCCGTTGCCCGGCTGGGCGTGCGGGTGGGGTACCCGCGCGACTGGAGCCCGGCGGAGGCGCTGGGCCGGGTCGCCGGGGCGGTCCAGTCGGCCGCCGCGCGGGACCCGTGGCTGGCGCAGCACCCGCCGTCGGTGCGCGAATCGGGCTACCGGGCCGAGGGCTACCTGCTGAGCCCCGATCACCCGCTGGTGACCGCCATGTCCGATGCGCACCATTGGGCGCACGGCGCGATTCCCCGCCGGCTGGTCATGGGATCCACCACCGACGCCCGGTACTACCTGAACCAGTTCGGCCGGCCGGCACTGGCCTACGGCCCTCGCGCGCGCGCCATTCATGCCGCCGACGAGGCGGTTGAGCTGGCCAGCATTGTCGCCGGTGCCCGCACGATGGCCCGGTTCCTGGCACGCTATTTCGCAGCGGGCGGCCTGCCCGGCGAGCCGGAGGTCATCCGGCGCGTGCCCACCGACGACCCGGAGGCCTGACCGTGACCGACCCGGAGCCGGCGGCCGATCCGTTCGGCCAGCTGCTGGCCCCCCTGACGCTGCGGACCGCCGGCGAGCGGATTGCCGAGCGGTTCGTTACCGCCATCGCGCTCGGGGAATTCGTCCCCGGCCAGCAACTGCCCTCCGAGCGCGAGCTGGCGCACATGCTGGAGGTCAGCCGGACCACCGTCCGCGAGGCACTGCAGCGGCTGCACGCCGCGGGCTACGTCACCACCCGGCGCGGCCGCGGTGGCGGCACGTTCGTGCAGACCGGGCAGGGCGCGGAATCGGATGAGATGATCCGCCGCACGCTGGTGCCGGCCTGGACCGAGCTCAGCGAGGTCCTGGATTTCCGCCAGCTCATCGAGCAGCAGATCGCCCGGGTCGCGGCCGAGCGGCGCGACGCCGCCGACATCGCGGCCATCCGGGCCGCGGTGGCCGCCTACGCCGACGCCCCCGACCGGGAGGCTTCCCGGCTGGCCGACGGCGCCGTGCACCATGCCATCGCGCAGGCCGCGCACAACCGCCGGCTGACCGACCTGAGCGCCCGGGTCCGGCGCGAGGTCAGCTTCGGTTTCGACGCTGAGCCGTACTCGCCCGAGGTCCGCAAGCGCGCCGTCCACCAGCATCCCGAGCTGGCCGAGGCGATCATCGGCGGGGACGCCGAGACCGCCGCCCGCGTCGCGGCCCAGCACTTCGGGCTGACCGAGGACAGCCTCCGCGAACTTCACGCCCGCATCCGGCTCCGGACCGAAGGAGACCCCCATGCCCGTAGCCACGATCAATGACCTGACCGTCAACTACAAGCTTGAGGGCGCGGGCGAGGAGACCATCGTCTGCGTCAACGGCCTGGCTGACGACCTGGAGACCTGGGCCTTCCAGCTGGACGCCTTCACCGACGCCGGCTACCGGGTGCTGCGCTTCGACAACCGCGGCATCGGGGCGACCAGCAAGCCGGCCGGCCCGTACTCCAGCCGGATGCTGGCCGACGACGCCAAGGCGCTGGTCGACCACCTGGGCATCACCGACTTCCATCTGATGGGCGTGTCGATGGGCGGCATGATCGCCCAGGAGTACGCCCTGGCCTACCCCGGCGACCTGCGCTCGCTGACCCTCGGCTGCACCTACGCCGCGCCGGGCCCGTTCTGCTCGCGGATGTTCGCGATGTGGGCCGACATGGCTCCGGTGCTGGGCGTCCCGTTCGTCATGCGGGACGTGGCGCTGTGGGCCTTTACGGTCCCGTTCTTCGAGCAGCGGCCCGCCGACGCGGCCGAGTTCGAGCAGGCCATGAAGTACCTGGACCAGCCGGTGCACGCCTACCTGGCGCAGCTGGCGGTCATCATCGACCACGACACGACCGGCCGGCTGGGCGAGATCACCGCGCCCACCCTGGTGCTGGCCGGCGAGCAGGACATCCTGATTCCCGTCTCCTTGTCCCGGCGCCTGCACGAGGGCATCACCGGGGCTGAATTCGCGACCACGCCAGGCGGCCATGCATGTCTGTGGGAGCACCCGGCCGAGTTCAACGAGGCCTTCCTCGCGTTCATCAAGCGGCACGGAAAGGGATAAGCCATGGCCGCAACCTCCCAGCGGGCCCCGCAGACTCTGGAACGCGGGCAGCTCGGCCTGTTCGGCGTGATCATGCCGGGCCTGGCCCAGATCGCCCCGGCCTTCAACCTGTTCTTCACCACCGGTGTGATGGTCGCCCTGGCCGGCTCCTCGGCGCCGCTGATCTTCCTGATCTCCATGGTCGGCATGTGCGCGACGGGCAGCACCCTGGCCCAGTTCGCCGGCGTCTACCCGAGCGCCGGGTCGTTCATCACCTACATCACCCGGGCCATCGGGACCAGGGTCGCCGTCGCGATCGGCGTGATCACCCTGCTGGGTTACATCATTGCGTTCGGCGGCATCTACATCTTCGTCGGCAGTTACATCGTCCAGAACGTGTTCGGCAACTCGCACATCTGGGGGCTGACCGCGATCACCACGATCGTCTACGGCGCTCTCGTGGTGGCGCCGGTCGTGGTGGGGCTGAAGTTCGGCGTCCGGATCACCGTCGCGCTGTACGTGTTCGAGGTGGTGCTGCTGCTCGCGCTGAGCCTGACCATCTTGTTCCGCGGCGGCGCCAGCGGGCTGTCGGCCACCCCGTTCACCTGGCCGGGCGGCCAGACCAAGGATGTGCTGCTGGCCTTCAGCCTGGCGGTGCTGGCCTTCGGCGGATTCGAGGCGGCCGCGCCGCTGGCCGAGGAGACCCGCGATCCGCGGCGCACCGTCCCGATCGCCGTGCTGGGCGCGGTGATCGTCAGCGGCATCATCTACGTCGTGGGCTCCTACGCCCTGGTCACGGCGTTCGGCGTGGGCCATGCGACCACGCTGGCCGGCGACGCCAACCCGTTCCACACCGCGGCCAAGGCGTTCCTGCCGTTCGTCGCCCCGCTGATCACCTGGGTCTTCCTGTCCAGCGTGACCAGCTCGTACGTGGCGGCGAACACCCAGACCTCGCGGGTGATCTTCGCCGGCGCCCGCGGCGGACTGTGGAGCAAGGCCCTGGCCGGAGTCTCGCCCCGGTTCCGCACCCCGGCCGTCGCCGCGGTGGCGTTCGTCGCGCCGAGCATCGCCATCGGGGTGATCTCCACGGCGTTCACCGACCCGGGGACGGCGTCGGGCTTCCTGGGCACCTACGGGATCCTCGGCCTGATCATCATGTACCTGGTGGCGAACGTCGCGCTGATCGTGGAGTGGGCCAAGTTCCGCCGCAACGGCATCCGCAAGAACCCGTGGCTGTGGGTCGTCACCCCCGTCATCGGCATCGTGGTGCTGGCCATCCCGGTCTACGGCGACCTGCGGCCGGGCCAGCCCAGCCCGTTCAACACCCTGCCCTGGCTCACCCTCGGCCTGATCGCGGTCGGCGTCATCTACGCCCTGGTGCTGGGCGCGACCCGGCCGCAGACGCTGGCGAATGCGCCCGCGCTCCTGGAAGGCGAGGAAAGCCTGGCCACAGACCCGCTGCCGGCCAGCTCCGCAGGCGATTAACGGCCGGCAGCGCTAGACGGCAGGCTCCTCGCCAGGACTGGGCTGGCGGGGGGCCTGCCCACCAGCTCCTCCCGCGAGTATTTACCAGCGGCCGCGGTGTTCGGGGACGCGGAGGATGAGGGGGATGGTGGCGATCACGATGATGGCGAACACCAGGAACACGTGGGCCTGAGTGAGGCCGGGCGTGGCGCTGCGGGCCACGATGGCGGTGGTGATCGACACCGCCGTGATGGCGCCGGTCTGGCGGAACATCGCGCGCAGCCCGGACAGCGCGGCCGCGTTGTCCGGCGCCAGCTGCAAGGTCGCGTTGTTGGCCCCCGGCGTGGAGATGCCCATGCCGATGCCGCACGACCGCGGCGGCGATCGCCAGCCAGCGCATACGGCGACAGCCCGGCGGGGCTGAGGGCGGTCATCAGCAGGCCGCCGGCGGCGAGACCGACCCGATCGCGATCGGCCACCGGTAGCCCGTGCGGCGCAGCAGGAACACGGTCATCCCGGCGGTGGCGATCATGCCCACGCCCCGCGCGGTCAGCAGCGTGCCGCCGGCCAGGATGGCCAGCCCGTACCGTTCGTGGGCGTACAGCGGGATCAGCGCGCCGAAGCCCAGCACCGAGGACCCGTACAGGAAGTTGATCAGGTTCATCACGCCGAAGCCGCGGCCGGCTATGTACCGGAGCTGGATGAACGGCGCGGCAGCGCGGGCCGAGTGCCGCACGAACGCCGCCAGCGCGACAGCAGCCGCGGCCTCGGGGACCAGGAACGCCGGGCTGAGCGGGCGATGCGCCGCCGCCGAGCCAGGCGATGCCGAACATCGCCGGCAGCAGCGCCGCACCGAGCAGCAGCACGCCGCGGATGTCCAGGCGCTGGCCGCGGGTCCGGGAGCTGGCCGGGATGAACACGGCGCCGAGCGCGACGAGCGCGATCCCGAGCGGCACGTTCACCAGGAAGATCCCGCGCCAGGACCAGTAGGTCACGAACAGCCCGCCCAGCACCGGGCCGATGATCCCGCCGATCGGGAAGATGCTGGAGAACAGGCCGACGGCCCGGTCCCGGTCGCGGCCGAAGATCTGCGCCACGATCCCGGTGGCGGACGGCATGAACGCGCCGCCGCCGATGGCCTGCGCCGCCCGCAGCGCGATCAGCAGGTAGATGTTGGTGGAAAAGCCGCAGCACAGCGACGCCGCGGTGAACAGCACGGCGGCGCCCAGGAAGATCCGCTTGCGGCCGTACTGCTCGCCGAGCTTGCCGGCCACCGGCAGCATGAGGATCTGGCCGAGGGAGTAGATGGTGATGGTCCAGCTGCTCCAGTTGACCGCGGCGTGCAGGTCGTGCTGAAGTGCGGGCAGCGCGGTGGCCACGATGGTCTGGTCGACGGAGGCCATCAGCAGCGCCAGGGACACGATGGCGAAGACGACGTACCGGCCGCTGGCGGCTCGGCACCCGGCACAGCCGGGCTAGCGCGGGCCGGCCGGGATGGCGGGGGGCGTCGTTTTGCTTATTTCGTGTTCGGCCACCACATATAGGAACACTACACTGCTTGCCGGCAGGCAACTAGTTAGAATCTGCCCAGGTAGCGGTCAGGAGCAGGCATGGACGACGACGGCGTGATCCGGCTCCGCCGGGTCATCAGCAGGCTGGCCCGCCAGCTGAACAGCTCCTCGACCGACGCCGGCCTGACCCCGTCGCAGGCCTCGGTGCTCGGCCTGGTCGCGGTGCGCGGGCCGCTCAGCCTGGCCGAGCTCACCGAGATCGAGGGGCTCAACCCGACGATGCTGTCCCGGGTGATCGGCAAGCTCCAGGAGATGGGCCTGATCAGCCGGATCCCCGACCCGGCCGACCTGCGCAGCGCCTCGGTGGTGGCCACCGCGGCCGGGCAGCAGCTGGACCGCCAGGTCAAGGCGCAGCGCTTCGAGGCAGTCTCGGCGTGCATGGGGCGCCTCGACGCGCGGCATGACGCCGCGATCACCGCCGCCCTCCCGGGCCTGGAGGAACTGGCTGAGGCACTGCGCCAGGAGGGCCACCCGGAGGCCTAGCCGGAGTAGCCGGCCGCTACCTCGCGCAGGTGCTCGTGCATGCCGCGGTAGGAAGGCTGCCCGGTGCGCGGCAGCCAGTCCTTGCGCATCTTGGCCACCGACGTGTAGTTGGTGTCGCAGACGTTGGCCAGCGGCGACTGCACGGCCTGGGTCAGGAACTGGTAGGCGTCCAGCTGCGACAGGCCGGTCTCGGCGGCCACCCACTGCACCAGGTCGAGCTGCGCGATCCGGAAGGCGTCCTCCAGCGGCCGGGCCGACCCGGTGGACATGATGTGGGTGTCGGACTCCAGCCGCGGCCACGGGGTGGGCACGCCCTTGAGCAGGTCGACGATCATCACGGTGTTCATCGCGCACTCCACGGCCACGCCGCAGGTCTCGCCCTCGCCCTGGCGGGCGTGCCCGTCGCCGATGGACAGCAGCGCGCCCTCGACGTTCACGCCGAGGTAGCAGGTCACGCCCGGCGCGCATCTCCGGGGTGTCCATGTTGCCGCCGAACGCGTCGGGGACCAGCGCCGAGCGCACCTCGAGGTTGGCCGGGGCCACGCCGACCGTGCCGTGCATCGGGTTCATCGGCAGCTCGGCGGTCCAGTCGCTGTCCCGGGCGATGAACTGGCAGGTGCCCCTGGTCCGGTCCAGCTCCCAGATCCAGACCACCTCCGGCAGCGGCTCCTGCAGGGTGGCGGTCAGGTGCGTGGAGGTCAGCGCGCCGAACAGCGGCACGGTGGTGGACGCGGCCCAGTCCCGGGCCGGCTCGAGCGAGACGAAGTGCACGGCGACGGTGTCGCCCGGCTCGGCGCCCTCGACGTAGAACGGCCCGGTCTGCGGGTTCAGGAACGGGAACTCGCAGACCTGCGAGACCAGGTCCCGGGTCCGCGGACCCGGCCGGCGAAGCAGTCCTCGGTCCACAGCTCCAGTACGGTCCCGGGCTGGATCCGGGCCGCGGGCGGCACGCCGCCGAACGTCCAGGCGTACTGACTGGCCTCGGGCCGGAAGGACAGGACCTGCGGGTCGCTCATGAGGGCCTCCACGCCGCGGCAGGCGCGGCTCCGGTGTGCGGATCTGGACCGCGGGCCGCCGGGATGCGGCCCGCGGGGGGCACGGCCGAGCCGCGCAGCACCATGCTCATCGGCTCGCGGACCAGCACGTCCTGCGCGGGCTGGCCCTCGATGCGCGCCACCAGCGCGTCCACCGCGGTGGTGCCGAGCTCGGCCAGCGGCATGCACACGCTGGTGACCGGGACGTCGAGGAAGGCCAGGCACTCGTCCTCGTCGAAGCTGACCACCGACATCTGGCCCGGCACCGAGACGCCGGCCGTGCGCAGCGCGCCGAGCAGGCCGAAGAGCTGGTTGATGCTGCCCACGCCGACCGCGGTCGGCTGCGGGTCGCGGCGCAGCATCCGCAGGCCCGGCGTCCCAGCCGCCGTCCTCGGTGGCCGGGGCGTGCCGGACGCTCAGGCTGAGCCCGCTGGCCGCGCACAGCCGCCGGGCGGCGCTGATCCGGCGGAAGACGGTGTCCACCTCCAGCCGGCCCGTCGATGAGCGCCAGGCTCTGGTGTCCCAGGCCGGCCACGTGGTCGATGAACAGCTTCATCGCGGCGGCCTCGTCCATCACCACGTCGTTGCCGCGGTCCGGGCCGCGGCGGTTGACGTAGACGTGCGGGACGGCGGAGACGCCGGGCTGGTGCTCGGGCACCCGCAGGGCGGTGGCCAGCAGCAGGCCGTCGACCCGGCTCTCCTCCACCAGGTAGCGGTAGTCATCGGGCGGCCGCGGGTCGTCGGTGGGCTCCTCCATGATCATGACGACGTAGCCGCGCTCGCGGGCTCGCTGCAGCGCGCCGCGCTGCAGCCGGACCCAGATCGGGTTGCGCAGCATCGGGATGACCATGGCGAAGGCCCCGGTCCGGCGCTGCTTCAGGGCCCGGGCCAGGGCATTGGGCCGGTAGCCCTGAGCTCGCGCGGTGCGCAGGATCCGCTCGTAGGTCTCCGGCCGGATCGTCAGCGCCGGATCGCCGTTCAGCACCCGGGACACCGTGGAGACGTGCACCCCCGCGGCCTGGGCGATGTCCACCAGCCGCGACGCGCGCCGCGCGGTACCCGCGGCGCCGCGGCCGGCGGAGCTGCTGCCGGCCGGGCCGCTGCCGACCGCGGCCGCCGGGGCCGCCCGTCACGGCCGCCACCGCGGCTGATTCAGACGGTAACGCCGCCGTCGGCCATCAGCACCGCGCCGTGCAGATAGCTGGCTCCGTCGGAGACCAGGAAGGCCACTCCGTCCGCGATATCCTGCGGCGTGCCGATGCGGCGCGCCGGAATGGTAGACGCCCATCGTTGTAGCGCCTCCTCGTCATGACGGATCCAGTCGGCCATCTCGGTGTCGATCAGGCCCGGGCACAGGCAGTTGACCCGCACGCCGTCAGGCCCGTGGTCCACCGCCAGGCTGCGCGTGAGCTGTACCAGCCCGCCTTTGGAAGCGCAGTAGGCGGCCCGCAGGCGGCCGCCGCGCACTCCCGCGGTCGAGGCGATGTTCACGATGCAGCCGCTGGCTGCCGCGATCATCGCGGGCAGGAACTCCCGGCAGGTCAGGAAGGGCCCCCGCAGGTTGGTGTCGATCAGCCGGTCCCACTCGGCCTCGTCCAGGTCGGTGATCTTCTGAATGCTGAACACCCCGGCCGCGTTCACCAGCAGCCACGGCTCCCCCAGGTCGGCGCGGATCTGCCCGGCCGCAGCGCGGACCGAGGCAGCATCCCGGACATCGGCGCCGTAGCCGCGGGCGCCGGGCAGCCCGGCCGCGACGGCGCGGGCATCGCTGTCCGCGCACGTCCAGGCAGGCCACGGTGAATCCGTCCGCGGCCAGCCGCTCGCAGACGGCCGCGCCGATCCCGCCCGCGGCGCCGGTGACGACCGCGACCCGGCCGCCGCCTCCGGCGCCCGGACCGCCCGGCCCGTCCGGGCCGCTCACACAGCCTCCGCGACCGTGCGGGTCAGCAGGATTGCGGCGCAGAACGAGCGGTAGGTGGCCAGCCGGTCCTCGCCCTGAATGCGCAGCTCACGCGGGCCGGTGCGCTCCACGCCGCGCACCCAGGTCGCCGCCTCGGCGATGTCGGTGGTGCGGACGAACACCTCCAGCACGCCCGGGTCCAGCGGCGGCGCCGCGGCCTCCCGCGCGCCGGCCGCGGCGGCCTCGGCCTTCTCCCGGATCAGCTCGCAGGCGGCGTCGGGGTGCAGGCTGTGCGCGGCCAGCCGGCTGACGTGCTCCTTGACGATGGCCTGGTGCACGCCGGGCATCAGCGCGGCAGTCTCCTCGCAGGCCACCCGGTCGCCGGTGACCAGCGCCACGGGCACGCCGTAGTGCGCGGCCACCAGCGCGTTGATCCCGGCCTCCCCGGTGACCGTGCCGTCGAGGCGCACCTCCACCACCGCGCGGGGGTTGTAGGTGTGCGACAGCCCGGCGGGCGCGCCGACCGAGCCGTGATAGGACACGAACAGCACCATGTCGAAGCTGTCGTCCAGGCCCTGCATCATGTACAGCGGCTTGTGGCTGCCGGAGATGTAGGACGCCCCGCCGGCCAGCGCGCGCGGCGGCAGGTTGCGCATCGTGGAGTGCGAGTCGTTGACCACGATCTCGGTTGCCCCGCCTGCCAGCGCGCCCTCGATGGCCGCATTGACCTCGGCCAGCAGGAGCTCCCGGCCGGCCGCCGCCTGCGGCCCGTCGCCGACGCACTGCTCCCAGTCGACGACCCCGGCCGTGCCCTCCATGTCGCTGGACAGGAATACCTTCATACGCGCTTACGCTCCTCGATCCGGTAGGTGTCGTCACTGGCCGTCTGCACCGCGTAGGTGGCCCTGGCCAGCGTGGTCGCGCCGCCGTGCCGCCCGTCCGGGGTCAGGCACAGTGCCTGCAAGCCGGACCGGTAGTCATCGGGCAGGTCCAGGACCGGCCGCAGCGCCTCGACGCAGGCGTCCGCCGGGCTGTGCCCGGCTTCCAGCGCCAGCAGCACCGACCGGGCGGTGTTCGCGCGGATGGCCAGCTCGCCGCTGCCGGTGCAGGCCGCGCCGCCGAACCGGTTGTCGCAGTAGTTGCCGGCACCGATCAGCGCCGAGTCGCCCACCCGGCCGGGGTACTTCCACGGATAGCCGCTGGTCGACACCCCGACGCACAGGTTCCCGCTGGCGTCCAGGGCCAGCACGTTGACCGTGCCCCGCGGCCCGGTCGGCGGCTTCATCGCCTGCAGCCGCGCCAGCGCCGCCTTCCGGTAGGCGATCTCGCCGTCGCCGCCGGCCTGCCCGGCCGGGCTGAGCGGATCGTCGGTCAGCCCGTCGCGCCACATCTGCCGGGCGGTTTCGGTGAGGGTGGGGCCGCGCTCGATGCCGGCCTCGTCGGCGAACTGCTCGGCGCCCGCGCCGACCAGCAGCAGGTGCTGGCCGAGCTGGTCGAAGACCGCCCGGGCGATGGAGATCGGGTGCGGGAAGCCCTTCACCGCGCCGACCGCGCCGGCCCGGCGGGTCGCCCCGTCCATGATCGAGGCGTCCAGCTCGACCTCGCCCAGCAGGTTCGGCAGGCCGCCGACGCCGACGTAGTGGTCGTCCTCGTTCGATTCCACGATCCGGATCGCCGCCTCCACGGCGTCCATGGCGCTGCCGCCCTCGCGCAGCAGGGCCATCCCGGCCGCCAGGCCGATCTCGCCACGCTCGCTGGCGATCATGACTGGCTCGGTGATGGCTCCTCCTTCGCATCCTGGGCGGCGGCCTGGGCCGGGACCCTGCGGGCGGCCGCGCCGGGGATGATCCCGGGCGGCGGGTCCAGCGGGAAGTGGCAGGCGGCCAGGTGCGCCGGGCGGCCGGCCGGGCGGTCAGCATCGGGTCCTCGTGCGCGCAGCGCTCCTGGGCGATCGGGCAGCGGGTCCGGAACCGGCAGCCGGCCGGGATCCGCAGCGGGCTGGGCGGGTCGCCGATCACCGCCGGCGCGCCCTCGCCGGTGCCCGGCGTCATCCGCGGGATCGCGGCCAGCAGGCCCCGGGTGTAGGGGTGGCGCGGGGCCGCGTACAGCTCCTCGGTCGGGGCCACCTCGATGATCCGGCCCAGGTACATCACCGCGACCCGGTCGCACAGGTGCCGGACGACGGCCAGGTTGTGCGAGATGAGCAGCAGCGTCAGGCCCAGGCTGGACCGCAGGTCCTGCAGCAGGTTCAGGATCGTGGCCTGCACGCTGACGTCCAGCGCCGAGACCGGCTCGTCGGCCACCAGCAGGTCCGGCTTCAGGGCCAGGGCCCGGGCGATGGCGACCCGCTGCCGCTGGCCGCCGGAGAACTGCCGCGGGTAGGCCGGCAGCGCGTCGTCGGTCAGCCCGACCAGCCCGATCAGCTCCCGGCTGTAGGCGTCGACCTCCGCGCGCGGCACGATCTGGTGCACCCGCAGCAGCTCGTGCAGCATGCCCGCCACCGTCAGCCGCGGGTTCAGCGAGGAGTACGGGTCCTGGAACACCATCTGCACCCGGCGCTGGTCGGCCCGCGAGCGGCGCTTGCCCAGCACCCGGCCGTCCAGCGCCACCTGCCCGGCGTTCAGCGGTACCAGCCCGGTCAGCGCCCGGGCCAGCGTCGACTTGCCCGACCCCGACTCGCCGACCAGCGCCAGCGCCTCGCCGTGCTCGATGGTCAGGTCGACCCCGTCCACGGCCCGCAGGATCCGCTCCTCGTGCCGCAGCCTCGACACGATCGACCCGCCGACGGAGAAGCCGACCTCCAGGCCGGTGGCGGTCAGCAGCGGACCGTCGGCCGCAGACGGCGGGCGATTGTCAGTCATCACGGGATCCTCCGGGGACGCGGCGCTCACCGGGCCGCCTCGGCCTGCGCGGACTCCAGGCACCGCTCGTAGTGCAGGCACGCCGTGGCCCGGCCGCTGGACAGCAGCCGCAGCGGCGGGTCGATCTCACTGCAGTCCTGCTCGGCGAACGAGCAGCGCGGGTGGAACCGGCAGCCGGACGGGGGCGAGATCAGGCTCGGCGGCGAGCCGGGGATCGGCACCAGCGAGGAGCGCACCTCCTCCACATCCGGGGCCGACCGGAGCAGGCCCAGGGTGTAGGGGTGGCTGGGCTCGCGGAACACGTCGGCCACCGGGCCGCGCTCGACGATCTGGCCGCCGTACATGACGGCCAGCTCCTGGCACAGCTGAGCCACGACCGGCAGGTCGTGGGTGACGAACAGCAGGCTGACCCCCGACTCGGAGCACAGCTGGGCCAGCAGCCGCAGGATCTGGTCCTGGATGGTCACGTCCAGCGCCGTGGTCGGCTCGTCGCACAAGATGACCTCGGGCTCGCAGGACAGCGCGATGGCGATCATCACGCGCTGCCGCATGCCGCCGGAGAACTCGTGCGGGTAGGCCTTGAACCGGCGCTCGGGGTCGGGGATGCCGACCCGGTACATCAGCTCCACGGCCCGCTCCGCGCTCCGCGACCGGCTGTAGCCCAGGTGCACCTGCGGGCCCTCGGCGATCTGCCAGCCGACCCGCATCACCGGGTTGAGAGCGCTCATCGGCTCCTGGAAGATCATCGCCAGCTTGGGGCCGCGGATCCGGTTCAGCGCCGACGTCGGCAGCGGGACCAGGTCCGTGCCGTCCAGCAGGACCTGCCCGGAGGTGATCTTCGCCTCCGGCGGCAGCACGCCCAGGATCGAGCGCAGCGTCATGCTCTTGCCCGAGCCGGACTCGCCGACCAGGCCCACGGCCCCGCCCCTGGGCACCTCCAGGGAAACTCCGTCCACCGCGCGGACCACGCCGCGGCGGGTGTGGATCCCCACATGCAGGTCGCGGACCTCCAGCACCGGGCCGCTGGCCGCGGACCGGGCGGTCGCAGCCGGGATGCCGGGCTCGGGTGCGGCGGCGGTCATGACTGCCCCGGCCGCAGCAGGTCGGCCAGGCCGTCGCCGATCAGCGACAGCGCCAGCCCGGTGACCACCACCGCCAGGCCGGGGATGGTGGTCAGCTGCCAGTGCGTGGTCAGGAAGTTCTGCCCGTTGGCGATCATGGTTCCCCAGTCCGGAGTCGGCGGCTGGATGCCCAGGCCCAGGTAGCTGAGCGTGACGATGGCCAGGATGTCCTGCACGATGTCCGACATCGCGTAGATGATCGCCTGGGTGACCACGTTGGGCAGCAGGTGCCGGCCCATGATCCGCAGGTTCGACAGGCCGCCGGACTGCGCGGCCAGCACGTACTCCTGCCGCTTGGCGACCAGGATCTCGCCGCGGATGATCCGCGCGTAGGACACCCAGCCCACCGCCGTGATGGCGATGTAGATGCTGCTCTCGCCCGTTCCCAGGACGAAGACCAGGGCGATGATCAGCACGTAGAACGGGAACGCGACGACGATGTCGACGATGCGCATGATGACCAGGTCGACCCAGCCGCCGAAGTAGCCGGCCACGCTGCCCAGGATCGTGCCCAGCACGAACGGGAACAGCACCGCGAGGAAGGCGACCTGCAGGTCGACCCGGCCGCCGTACAGCAGCCGGGACCAGGTGTCGCGGCCGAGCTGATCGGTGCCGAGCAGGTGCTGCGAGCTGGGCCCGCTCAGGATGGCGTTGAGGTCCTGCACATTCGGGTTGTGCGAGGTCAGCAGCGGGGCCCCGATCACCATCGCCAGGATGATGATCAGCAGCGCCAGGCCGGCCATCAGGGCCGGGACCCGGTACCACTGCGCCCTGCGCTTGGCCGCGTGCTCGGGTGCGACCGTGACCAGCGTGGTGGCGCTCACCTGTCGAACCTCACCCTCGGGTCGAGCGAGGCGTAGGCCACGTCGGTGAGCAGGTTGACCAGGACGACGAGGACTCCGAAGACGAGGGTCACCCCCTGCACGACCGGGAAGTCCCGGTTGAAGATCGACTGAATCATCAGGCTCCCGATGCCGGGGAGGGCGAACACGTTCTCCACGATCAGCGTCCCGCCGATGAGGAAGCCGATGTTGATGCCGAGCACCGTCACCGCGGGGATGACCGCGTTGCGCAGCACGTGCCGGACGAACAGCCGCCGGCCCGGTACGCCCTTGGACCGGGCGGTGGTGATGTAATCCGCGCCCAGCACGTTGAGCATGCTGGCCCGCAGGCTGCGGATGACCACCGGGGACAGCGCGATGGCCACCGTCAGGCTGGGCAGGAACATCGCCCGGACATGACCGCCGATGCCCGCCCCGTAGCCGGTGACCGGGAAGATGTGGAAGGTCAGGGCCAGCGCGTACTGCAGCAGCAGGCCGACCCAGAACGGCGGCATGCCCAGCCCGAGCAGCGGCACGACCCGGACCACGTGGTCCCGGAGGCCGTTCTTGCGGGTGGCGGCCAGCATCGCCAGCGGGACGCTGATGCCGATGGACAGCACCGAGGCGTAGACGATAAGCCACAGGGTCGGCCGGCAGCCGGCCCGAGATGAGGCCGGCCGCCGGCTGCCCGTAGAACAGGCTCTGGCCCAGGTCGCCGTGCAGCAGCCGGTCGATGAACAGCCAGTACTGGCTGGCCAGCGGCCGGTTCAGCCCCCACTCCTGGTGCAGGATGGCGATCGCCTTGGGGGTGGCGTGGATGCCGAGGATGGTGCGGGCCGGGTCACCGGGGATCAGATGCACCATGAAGAACACGATGATCGTCACCCCGATGGCCACGGGCACCAGCAGGAGCAGCCGCCTGACCACGAAGGTCATCCGACCCACGGACCCTCACCTTCCTCGCTGCCGCGCCGGGCCTGCTCGCCCGGCTGAATGACCAGCTGGATCACTGCCGGGCGGTTACTTGCTCAGCCAGACGTTTTCCAGGTGGTAGTTGCCGAGCGGGGTGACGAAGAAGCCGTGCACCTTGGTGCTCGTCGCGTACGGGTAGGGCGAGTAGTAGAGGTAGGCCATGAACGCGTCGGCGGCCGACTGGGTCTGCACCTGGTTGTACAGGGTCTGCCGGGCGGACGGCGTCGTGGTGATCTCGGCCTTATGGGTGGCCTTCACGACCGCCGGGTTGTTGTAGGCGGTGAAGAAGGACTTGGCGCCCGACTTCGGGTCCACCGCGAAGGTGGCCAGCTCGTCGGGGTCGGGGATGTCCATCGTCCACAGCGTGAGCGTCATGTCGTACTTGAGCGACTGCTCATTGGTGTTGGCCGTGTTCGGGTCCAGCTGCTGGATCTTCACGTTGATGCCCAGCGGCTTGAGCTCGGACTGCAGGATCGTGGAGATGGTCTGGTAGTCGGAGTTGCCCGACCCGATCAGGATCGTGGTGGTGAAGCCCTTCGGGACGCTCGACTTGGCCATCTCGGCCTTGGCCTGCGCGGGGTTGTACTGCAGGCCGCCGGCGTTCGCGTCATAGAACGGCACCTGCGGCGGGAACAGCGAGTTGGCCGGCTTGCCGTTGCCGTACAGCACCGCCTTGACCAGGGCGGCGCGGTTGATGGCCAGCGAGATGGCCCGCCGGACGTGCACGTCCTGGAACGGCTTGACGTTCTCGTTGAAGGCCAGGTAGTTGGTCTGCGTCGAGTTGAACAGGTTCATGGTCACGCCGGGCGTGGACTTCAGCGAGGCGACCGTGGACCAGGCCGGGAACTCATCGATGTTCGCCTGGCCGCCCTTGAGCTGCAGCTCACGGGTGTTGTCGCTGGGCACGTCGGTGAAGGTCACGCTGTCGAGGTACGGCTTGCCCGGCTCCCAGTAGTGCGGGTTGCGGACCAGCTTGAGGGCCGAGCCCTTGTGCCAGGAGTCCCACATGAACGGGCCGGTGCCGATCGGGTGCTGGTAGAACTGCGCCTCGGTCTCGCCGCCGTAGTTGTTGGGTACGACGTCGTTGCAGAACAGCGACAGGTCGGCGACCAGCGGGGCCCACGGGAACTTCAGGTTGATGACCACGGTGTCCGGGGACGGCGCCTGCACCGACTTGATCGCGGTGTCGATGTAGCCCCAGCCCTGGGCCGCCTTGCGGTTCTGGTCGATGGAGAACTTGACGTCGGCCGAGGTCATCGGCTTGCCGGTGGAGAACTCCACGCCCTTGCGCAGGGTGAAGGTGTACTTCTTCTTGTTGGCCGACATCTTGTAGCTGGTGGCCAGGTACGGGATGGTGCCCTTGCCGTCGTTGGTGACGGTGTACAGCGGCTGGAAAATCTGCTCGAAGATCCAGATCGAGTCGTTGTCGAACACCGTGGTGTTGTTCATCGACTGCGCGTCGGCGTTGTTGGCGATGACGAGATCGCCGCCGTGCACGGGCTTGCCGCTGGCCGCGCTGCCACCGCCGCTCCCGCTGCCGCCACCGCCGGTGCTGCTGCCGCCGCCGCTGGACCCGCAGCCCGCCAGGACTGCGAGCGCCGTGACCGCCACCCCGGCGATCAGGCTCCTGCCTACGGTCGTTCGTTGTGTCACTGGAAGCTCCCTGGGTCGTCGGGACGGGCCAGGCAGGCCCGCGCCCGGTAGGACAAGTGCGCGGCCGGGCCGCGCCGGGGGTAGCTGCGCCGACTGGGACGGTGCGGCTTAGCAGGGGTGCGAAGTGATGAGGAGCTATGCGGTTATGGCCAAGCTGAGGTGACTCGGGGCTCTGCTCCGCCGCCGCCGGGCCAGGGATAGGGGCCAACTAGGACGGGACAGGTGATACAGGCGATACTCGTGGTAACTGGACAAACCTTTGTCCGGTACTAATGTGACGCCTAGTGTCCGGCTGGTCAATAGTGTCTGAAAACTAGACCATAGGTTTTATAGTGTTGTAACGTGCGCGCCGTGCGCTATCTCGTGCTGGGCTGCGGTGCCATCGGCGGGACGGTCGGCGCCGGGCTCGCCCGCGACGGCCATGACGTGCTGGTCTGTGACGCAGATCCGGCCGTCGTCGAGGCCATCAACGACCACGGGCTGCGGATCGAGGGACCGGTCGAGCAGTTCACCGCCCGGCTGCCCGCGATCACCCCGGACGCCCTGCCCGCGCAGATCGACGGGCCGGTCCTGCTGGCGGTCAAGTCCCATCACACCGCCGCCGCGGTGGCGGCCCTGGCGGGCCGCCTGACCGGCGATGCTTTCGTCGTCTCGCTGCAGAACGGCCTGAACACCGATGCCATCACCGCCGTCGCCGGGCCCGGCCGGGTGGTCGAGTGTTTCGTCAACTTCGGCGCCGACGTGACCGAGCCGGGCGTGGTGCTGCGGGGCAACCGGGGCACGTTCGTCATCGGCGAGCCAGACGGCACGCTGACCGGCCGGGTCGCCGCCCTCACCGCCGATATCGCCGACGCGCAGCCCACTACCTCGGTGCTCGGGTACCTGTGGGCCAAGCAGGCCTACGGCGCCCAGCTGTTCGCCACCGCGGTCAGTGACCTGCCCATCTACGCGGTCTTCGACGACCCGGCCTACCACCCGCTGCTGCTGGAACTGGGCCGCGAGGTGCTGGACCAGGCGCCGGTCCCGGCCATGCCCTTCGACGGCTTCGACCCGGCCGACCTGCCGGGCTCGCTGAGCCGGCTGGCCGACTTCAACCGGCAGTCGGCCAAGACCCACTCCGGCGTCTACCGCGACCTGGCCATCCGGCACCGGCCCACCGAGGTAGCCGGCATCCTCGGCCCGCTGACCGGCCCGCTGGTCCGCCGGGTGGCCGAGCTGATCGCCGCCATCGAGCGGGGCGAGCGCAGCTGCAGCCGGGCCAACCTGGACCTGCTGGCCGCCTACGAGCGGCTGGAGCGGCTCGGCCGGCCACTCAACGCGGTCGTCGCGGCGCTCGGCAGCCCCGGCCCGCGCGGCCAGCGGCCCGCTGGCCGGTCAGCCCGTGGCGATCAAGGACATCATCGCTGTGGCGGGGGTGCCCACGACCTGCGGCAGCCCGGTCTTCGACCCGGCGCCGGCGGCCTTCGACGCCACCCTGGTCGCCCGGCTGCGCGCCGCGGGCGCCGAGGTCTTCGCCACCACCCAGTGCCTGGAGTACGCCGCCGGGTTCGCGCACCCGGCTGTCGGGGACACCCGCAACCCGCATAACCCGGAGCGGACCTCGGGCGGGTCGTCGGGCGGCTCGGCCGCGCTCGTAGCGTCCGGCGTGTGCGAGCTGGCCATCGGCTCCGACACCGGCGGGTCCATCCGGATCCCGGCCGCCTACTGCGGGATCGTCGGGCTCAAGCCGAGCTATGGCCTGGTCCCGGTGGACGGCGTGTTCCCGCTGTCGCCCAGCTGCGACCACGCCGGCACCCTCACCGCCACGGTGGCCGGGACTGCGGCCCTGCTGGAGGTTCTGGCGAGCCCGGCACCCGGTGACCCGGGCCCGGAGCCCGGCGCCCCGGCCAGCCCGCTGCGGACCGGCCCCGTGCTGACCGAGCCCGTGCTCTCCGAGGCCGGGACGGGCGGCCCGGAGCCGTCCGGCCCCGGGCTGGCCGGGCCGGAGCTGACCGGCATCGAGCCAGACGATGCCGAGTCGGCTGGCCCGGGGCCGGCTGGCTTCGCCGGATCCGGCGGGGCGGGCGGCTCGCCGGTCATCGGCGTGCTGACCGCGCAGCTGGATGATTCCTCGGTGACAGCGGAGGTGCGCCAGGCCGTGACCGGCGCGCTGGATCGGCTGGCCGCGGCGGGCTGGGAGCTGCGCGAGATCTCGGCACCGTGGCTGGATGACCTGCGCGGCTGGGAGGGCGTCCTCGACGTGATCGTCGCGCGCGAGGCGCACCAGGTACACGCCGGGCGGGACACCGCCGGCTACGCGGACGGCACCCGGGCGCTGCTGGAGCTCGGCGCCGGGGTCTCCGAGCAGCAGTACGCCGCGGCGATGGCCCGCCGCGAGGACCTGACGGCCGCGATCGATGCCAGCCTGGCCGGCCTGGACGCGCTGGCCGGGCCGTCAGTCGGGTTCGTCGCGCCCGAGCAGGACCCGCCGTTCGGCGTCGGCGAGGACAGCGGCGAGGGCCGGTTCAGCGGTCCCTACAACCTGTCCGGCCACCCGGCCGTCTCGCTGCCCGTGCCGGTGTCCGGGCTGCCCGTCGGCCTGCAGCTGGCGGGCCGCCGCGGCCAGGACTTCGCGCTGCTGCGAGTCGCCGCGGCCGCCGAGTCCGTGCTCGGCCCTGAGTCCTCCGGCCCCGTTACCGCTGGCCCCCTAGCCTCCGGCACCGCGCCCGCCGGCCCTGCCTCCGCCGGCCCCGCGCCTGCCTGACTCCCGCCCGACCGACGAAAGAGAGCGAGCCATGCCCACCACCGTTACCCGGCGCACGCTGGACCTGGCCGGACTCGACGTCCCGTTCGTGGAGGCCGTCGGCGCCGAGGACGGCCCGCTGCTGACGGTCATTGCCGGGGTACACGGCTGTGAGTACGTGCCCATGGCCGCGGTGCAGGCGTGGACGAAGTCGCTGGAGCAGCGGGAGATCAGCGGCCGGGTGCGCGCGGTGCCCATCCTGAACGTGACCGCGTTCCGGGGCCGCAGCCCGTTCGTGGTCCCCGAGGACGGCAAGAACCTCAACCGGTGCTTCCCCGGCAACCCCGACGGCACGCTGGCCGAGCGGCTGGCGCACGCCGCTTTCACCCAGCTCATCACCGGCTCCGACGCCGTGATCGACGCGCACTGCGGCGACATGGTTGAGGCCCTGGAGCCGTTCGCGCTGTACGAGGCGGGTGCCGCTGAGGCAGCCGCCCGGGACCTGGCCGTGGCCTACGGGCTGGGCTACATCATCCGGCAGGAGGCCGGCCCGGACCGGGCGGTCGCCGGGACCTCCAGCGGCGCCGCCGCCGCGGCCGGAATCGCGGCCATCACCGCCGAGGTCGGCGGCTGCGGCATCGTCGAGCAGTGGGCCGTCGACGCGCACGTCCGCGGCCTGAACGCCGCGCTGGCGCAGCTCGGCATGGCCACCCCGGTCAACGGCGCCGCCGCCGCCGCTCACGAGCCCGTCGTGCTGAACCGGTTCCTGTGGCTGCGCTGCGCGGCCGCCGGCTGGTGGGCGCCGACGGTCAAGGCCGGCGACAAGGTCACCGAGGGCCAGGTCATCGGCCAGGTCACCAGCCTCGACGGAGCACAGGTCCAGGAATCCATCACCGCCCCCGCGGACGGCGTCATCATCTTCCTGACCAGCTCCCCCGCCGTCGCCGACGACGGCCTCCTGCTCGGCCTCGGCGCCGCATAGCTCCCAGCGGGCGAGTGGAGCGCTAGTCGGGCGGCGTGGCCTGGCCAGGCGGCGCTCACCGGAAAGCCCGGACGGCTCGGCGCCGGCGGCCTGTCGGAGGGGCGGCGTAGGAAGGAGGCTGCTGCATTCCCGACGGGCAGGAGGTGCCGCCATGCGATGGGCGGAACTGGAAGAACGGCAGCCCCGGCTGGGCCAGCTGGCCCGGCAGCGGATGCTGGAGCAGGGAGTCGTCCTGGTCGTGACCATCCGGCGGGACGGGACGCCGCGGCTGAGCCCCGTCGAGCCTTTCGTCCTGGACGGGTCGCTGTGGCTGTCGATGCTGTGGGAGTCGCGCAAGGCGGCCGACCTGACCCGTGATCCCCGGATCCTGGTGCACAGCATCATCACCAGCCGGGACGGCGGCGAAGGCGAGGTCAAGATCCGCGGGCTGGCCCGCGCCGAGCATGACCCGGCCGTGCAGCTCCGGTATGCCGAGGCGGTCGCGGCCAGCCTGGGCTGGCGCCCGGAGCCGGGCCGGTTCCACCTGTTCGAGGTGGACATCGACAACGTGACGTACATCCGGTTCGACGACGCGACCGGCGACCAGACGGTTGCCCGGTGGCCGCCGCCGCAGGAGTTCATCCGCCGGGGCACGTCGGCGACCAGCCTCGGCGCCCCGGAGCCACAGTCCGGCATTCTCCAGGCCGAAGCTCCGCGCCCCTAGGGCTCCGGTCCTGGCGGCCGGATGTCCCGGGCCCGCGGGCCGAAGATCTCTTGGCCCAGGGCGCCGAAGATCCCCGGGCCTGGCCCGCCCGCCCGGCAGGATAGGGGCATGACCGACACCAGGCTGGCGGGCATCGCCGACGATCCCGGCAGGACAGCCCTGTGCCTGGACTTTGACGGGACGCTGACGCCGATCGTGGATGATCCGGCCGCGGCACGCCCGGATCCGGGATTGCTGCCGGTGCTGGCGCGCCTGGTGGGCCAGCTGGGCTACGTGGCGGTCATTTCCGGCCGCCCGGTCAGCTTTCTGCGCGAGCAGCTGCCGGTTCCGGGGCTGCACCTGCTGGGCCTGTACGGCGCGGAGGAACTGGTCCGCGACGACATCATCGTGCTGCCCGAGATCGCCGGATACCAGGCGGAGCTGGCCGAGGTCGTCGGCGAGTTGCGTCGCCACCCAGTGGTCACCGAGTCCGGGGCGCACATCGAGGACAAGCGCTTCTCGGCGGTCGTGCACCTGCGCCGGGTGGCCGACCCCGGCGCCTGGGCCGGGCGACTGGCGGATGCCGCCCGGCAGGTAGCCGACGCGCACGGACTCGATCTGGTGACCGGCAAGATGGTGTGGGAGCTCAAGCCGCCGGTGGCCGTGGACAAGGGCTCGGCGGTACGGCGGATCGTCACGCACCTGCAGGCGGCCGCCATCATCGTGGTCGGCGATGACGTGGGCGACATCCCGGCGTTTCAGGCCGCGGGCGAGCTGGCCGCGGCCGGGCAGCTGCGGTCGCTGTGCGTGGCGGTCAGCTCGGCCGAGGTCCCAGGCGAGTTGCTGAGCATGGCCGACATGACGGTCAGCGGGCCGGGCGAGGTTCCGGGCCTGCTCAGCCAGCTGCTCCCCTGACCTCGCCCCGGACGGACAGCGCACCGGCGATCGCGAGGCGCGCGGGCAGCAGCGGGACAGGCCGGCGTGCGCGGCCGGTTAGATCCTGGCCGGCCGGGTAGCTGCCGCGCGGCGCAGCTCCCCCGTGCTGTCTGCCGGAAGGGTCCGTGATGGAGATCTCCCCTGTCAGTCGCGCACACCGGCCCAGCCGCGCGCACCGGCCGCTGCACCGAATGGTGATCGTCATGGTGAGCGCAGCCCTGGCCGCGGCCGGGGGAACGGCCGTCGCCGCCGCGGGCACGACGGGCGCGGCGGCAACGGCAGCCGCGGCCCCGCCGTACAGCTGCGCGCCTAACGGGCCAGCGGGCAGCCAGACCATCTACGGCACTTTCGGCGACGCCGGGGTGATCGGCTGGACCGGCAACAGCGAGGCGGTGACGGCGTGCCTGGGCGGCAGCTTCTTCGTGACCACGGGCAACGGGCCGGGCAGCGGCTCCACCGCAGCGGTCAAGGGCACGACCTACGGCTACGGCATCTACAACGACACGGCGACCACCTGGACCAACGCTGACGGCTACCTGCCCGCCCTGGTCACGAGCTTCCGCCGGAATGGCGCCCGGGTGTCCATCACCAACTTCGGCGACGCGGTGACCATCGGCGGCCACCGCTACGTCGCCATCTACAGCCGGGTCCAGGTGACCAACCCGACGGCGCATGCCGTCACGCTGAGCCCGCAGGCCTCCGCCGGGCTGATCGCCCTGAACTCGGCCCCGGCGCGGGTGCCCGCGCACGGGACCGTCCGCCATGACTACGTCGTGGCCAGCAACCGGTTCGGCGGCAGTTATGCCTGGCCCGGCAAGCAGGCCCTGCGCAGCGGCCGGCGGGTACGACCGGCACTTCGCCCACATGCGCGCCTACTGGAACGGCCAGCTGTCGAAGATCGCGAGGATCGTGCGGCTGCCCGACCAGCAGCTGGCCGATGCCTACCGGACCGGCTTCATCTACACCCAGATCATCCGGTCCGGCAACAAGCTGAAGACCGGGGCCAGCGGCTATGACACCGAGTTCAGCCACGACGTCATCGGCATCCTGGCCAACCTGTTCACCCAGGGCTACACCACCGGGGCGCACGGCCTGCTGAACCGGGCCCGGTTCGTGATCGGCAGTCAGACTCAGTACGACGACGGCGTCTGGACCTATCCCTGGATCTGGGCCATCTACCTGCAGAAGACCGGTGACCGGAAGTTCGTCAAGGCCAACTTCGACACCGAGGGGCCAGCGGGCAAGAGCGAGCCGAGCATCGAGGACACCGCGCACCTGATCGCCGCGGACCGCACCGGGCCCGGCGGGATCATGCAGAAGACCAACGACATCGACGCCAACGGCTACTGGACGATCGACAACTACGAGGCTCTCACCGGCCTGGCCACCTACCGCTGGCTGGCCCGGCAGGTCGGCAACGCGGCCCAGGCCCGCTGGGCGGCCCGGCAGTACGCCAGCCTGCTGAAGGCCACCACCGCGACGCTGCGGGCCACCATGTCGGCGAACCACCTCAGCTACCTGCCGTGCTCGATGACCGAGCCGAACACCGCCAACCGGTGCGGCAACGCGGAGGACGCCAACTGGGCAGCCCCGTTCCTGTTCGGCCGGTGGGCCTGGGACGGGTACCTGTTCGGCGCCCGGCGCTCCGGCCCGGGCTTCACCGCCATTGATGCCACCTACCGGTACGGCTTCGCCCGGCTGGCCGGAAAGCTGCCGCCGGATACGTTCGGCGGTTACCCCACCCAGTACTTCAGCACCGCCTACAACGCCGGCTACGGCGAGTGGGGCCTGGCCAGCCGCGATTACCGGGACCAGGGCATCCGCAGCTACCAGTTCATGATCGCGAACGGCCAGAGCGGCCCGTACTCGTGGTGGGAGAGTCAGCAGTTCCCCAACCCCGGGTCGCCCTGGCGCGGCACCCATCCCGAGGCCGGGAACGGCTCCTCGCCGCACGCGTGGGGGATGGCCAATGCCAACCTGGTCCTGCTCGACTCCCTGGTGGCACAGCGCTCGGACGGGCGGGTGATCATCGGGCGCGGAGTGCCGGGCAGCTGGCTGCGGCCGGGCCAGGTCAGCGCCGTGACCAACGTGCCGCTGGGCCGCGGCAAGCACCTCGGGCTGCGGATAACGGGCGGTCGCGACCGGGTCCGGCTGACGCTGACCGGCAGCCGAACCGGGCTCGTGCTGTTCCAGCTCCCGGCCTTCGTCCGGAACATCGCGCACGCCAGCGCCGGCCAGGTCAGCGAGGCGTCCGGAACCGTGACGCTGAGCCGGTCGGTGCGGGCCGTCACCGTATGGCTGAAGCACGCTCCGCGCGGCTGAGCACGCCGCCCCGCGGCGGCCGGCGCCGGCGGCGGCCGGCCCGCGGTGCCGCGGGCTGGCCAGGTCCCGGAGCGGGCAGGCTCCAGGCCGACCAGGCCCGCGGCACCCCGGGCCGCCCGGGGCAGCCCCGGGCGGTCAGACCTTGCGGCCGACGCCCGCGTAGCCGAAATGCAGCGGGACGTCCCCGACTGTGCCCAGGTCACCGGGGTCGGGGCGCCAGAGCGGTGTCAGGACGATGCCCGGCTCGACCAGTGCGGTGGCCGCGAAGAAGGCGGTCACCTGGGCCAGTGAGCGGCCGGTGACGGGCTGGGCGGCGCGGCTGTAGATCTCCCGGGCCTGCGCCTCACCAGGCCCGGTTCCCTCGGTGGCGTAATGGCTGAGCACCAGGTAGCTGCCGGGAGCGGCGGCGCTCAGGTAGCCCTCGACGATCCGGGCGGCCTCGTCGTCGCCGGGGATGAAGTGCAGCACGGAGCTCAGCAGGATGGCGACTGGCCGGGCGAAGTCGATGACCGACCGGACGACGGGGTCGGCGCACACCGCGGCCGGGTCCCGCAGGTCGGCCTGGACGCAGACGGCCTGCCGGGCGCCGCGCAGCACGCTGCGGGAGTGCGCGACGGCGATCGGGTCGACGTCGAGGTAGGCGACGCGGGCGGCCGGGTCGGCGGCCTGGACCACCTCGTGGATGTTGCGGGCCGCCGGGATGCCGCTGCCCAGGTCCAGGAACTGGCTGACGCCCTGCCGGGCGGCCAGGAACCAGGCCGCGCGGCGCCCGAACGCGCGCGCCGCCGCGAAGACCTGCGGGAGCCGGGGGAACGCCGCGATCATGTCCCGGGCGACGTCGCGGTCGGCGGCGAAGTTGTGGCTGCCGCCGAGCAGGTAGTCATAGATGCGCGCCGGGCTCGGCGTGTTCGCATCCAGCCGGGGCAGCCGGGCCGCGGGCTTCACCGGACGGTCACCTCGGGCGCCCGGACCTCGAACCAGACGGTCTTGCCCAGCAGGTGCCGGCGCACCCCCCAGTCAGCGGCCAGGGCGGTGATGATCAGCATGCCCCGGCCGTCCTCGCGATCGCCGGCCCAGCCGGCCAGCACGCGCGGCACCCGCCAGCTCCCGTCGCGGATCGCGCAGCGGACCGCCTCGCCGGACACCCGGACCGTCACGGTGACCGGGCCCCGGCCGTGCCGCACGGCATTAGCGGCGACCTCCGCGAAGACCGCCTCGGCCGCCGCCCAGCCGTCCGGCGGCCAGGCGTTCAGGCAGTCGCGAAACCAGTGCCGGGCCCGGCCGACCTCCTGCGACAGCGGCGCGATCCTGAGCCGGAGCGGGTCAGGGAGAGCCGGGCTCGCAGCCGGGGCGGCTCGCTCAGCCTGAGTCATGTCCTGTCCTGCCATCGCTCGAACGGTGACTCCCGGCGCCGGCGCACCATCAGCCGCCACCGGTACGGTCACTCTGGCGTGGAATTTCCACCTTCGCAAGTATGTGCCCGAAATTTGGGGATGGATGCCGATGCGGTGTTGCCGGGCCGGCCCTGCGGGCGACATGCTGGCCTGAAGGGTGCCGGGAGAGGTGGTGGGAGTGGAGGAGCGCTCCAGCCCGGTGCTGCTGCGCTGGGTGCTGGGCGAGTGGCTGCGCGAGATCCGCGACGCGTGCGGCCTGACAGGCTCGGATGTAGCCCGCCAGCTCGGCTGGGCGCCGTCGAAGGTGTCCCGGATCGAGAACCATGAGGGCGTTTCGCCCGGCGACGTCCGCGAGCTGCTGGACGTCTACGGGATCACCAGCCCCGACGACGTCCGGCCGCTGGTGGGGATGGCCCGGCAGGCTCAGCAGCGCGGCTGGTGGTACGGGTACGGGGACGTGCTGCCGTCCTGGTTCGCCACGTTCGTGGGCCTGGAGACCGGCGCCGCCGAGGAGCGCGACTACAAGGGCGCCCTGGTCACCGGCCTGCTGCAGACTCCTGATTACGCGCGGGCGGTGATCGGCGCTGAGTCGCCGGGCGGCCCGCTGCCGCCGGGCGAGCTGGAACGGCTGATCGCGCTGCGGCTGGAGCGGCAGCAGCTGCTCTACCAGGCGGCCGACCCGCTGCGGCTGTGGGCCGTGCTGGACGAGGCGGTGCTGCGCCGCAACGTGGGCGGCCCCGCGGTCATGCGCCAGCAACTGCGGCACCTGGCTGAGGTGTCGGCAGCGCCCAACATCACCATCCAGGTGCTGCCCGAGGACCGCGTGCACCCGGCGCTAGACTTCCCGTTCTGCCTGCTGCTGTTCCGCGACCAGCGGCGCATCCCGGGCCTGGTTTACCTGGAGAACTTCCGTAAGACGCTGTACCTGGAAACCGGAGGTGACATGCAGTATTACTCCGCAGTGTTCGACGAGCTGACCCGCGTGGCCCTCACCCCTGAGCAGTCCCGCGCGGCCATCGCAGGCCACCTGAAGGCCCTCGATGCGTAGCCCGGCCGGGCCTGCCGCGGAGCCGCGCTGGCGGCGCAGCAGTCACTCCGGCAGCACCGGCGGCCAGTGCGTGGAGGTCGCGGTGGCCAGCCACGACAGCGCGATCGCCGTCCGCGATTCCAAGGACCCGGCCGGCCCGGTGCTCCGGTTCGCCCCGGCCACCTGGCAGTCGTTCCTCCGCAGCGCCCGCCGCGGCGAGTTCGACTTCGGATAGTCCGAGGTCAGCCAGCGACGTTCCAGGCGGCCAGCACGTCGGCGGCGTGGCTGCTCCCGGTGCTGCCCAGGATGGGGTGCAGCTCCAGCGCCGGGGAGTACTTGCTGGCCGGGACCTCCCGGCCGAGGGCCTCGGCCATGGCGCGCACGTGGTGCGGCGCGCCGCCGCAGCACACGCCGACGTAATTGACGCCCAGGTCCCGGGCCGCCGCCGCGAAGCTGGCCATCTCGAAGCGGGTGCAGCCAAACGGCTCCAGCGCCAGCGGGAACACCCGCTCGACGCCATCGCTGCGCAGCGACTCCATCGTCGGGGCCGCATCGGTAGTGCGGTAGGGCACCGGCTGCGCGGCGACGGCGCAGTCCACCGCGTCCCGGATGCGGGCCAGCAGCGGCAGCATCGTGTACGGCCCCCGGTCGCAGTTCAGCCCGACGATGGTGGCGCCGTGCTCGGCCAGGATCCGGCAGGCCTCGACGTAGTCGTAGCCATCGCGGGTCCGCTCGGGCTGAGCCGTGGCCAGCGTCACCATGGCGGGCAGGCCCAGGCCCTGGATCACCTCCAGGGCGATCAGCGCCTCGCCGAGGTAGTCGTTGGTCTCGGAGATCACGAAGTCGATGCCCTCGTCCACGGCCCAGCCGAGCTGCTCGGCGTACTGGGCGCGGACCACTTCGCTGGTAGCGGGGTCGGCGGGGTCATAGGACCAGGTGTTGCACACGTTCCCGGCCACCAGCGCGCCGCCCTCGCGGGCGACCTCCCGGGCCAGGCGGACGGCCTGCCGGTTCATGGCCTCCAGGTCGCCCTCGCGGCCGATGTGGCGCAGCTTCTCCCGGTGGGCGTAGTAGGTCAGGGCGACCATCACATCCGAGCCCGCCCGCAGGAACTCGCGGTGCAGCTCACGGACGGCATCCGGGAAGTCGAGGACGACCTCGGGCACGTACGGCCCGGCCTTGATGTAGCCGCGCCGCTCCAGCTCGAAGACATAGCCCTCGGCGCCGAGAACCACGCCCGCCGCCAGTCGCTCGGAAATGCTCGCCGTCATGCCGCTGTCCCTCCTGTCCGGGTCCTGCCTGCCGGGGCGCCCGCCGCCGTGGCCGGGGCGAACCGGCCCGGCGTGAACCGCCCGATGTCGTAAACCGTCCCGCGCTGCACGGCGAGCTGGGCCAGCACCCGGCCCACCCAGGGCGCGAACTTGTAGCCGGTACCGCGCCAGCCGACCCCGGTGAACACCCCGGCCGCGCCGGGCACCGCGCCGAGGATGAACTCGTCATCGCCGACCAGGTCGTAAAAGCAGGTGTCCACCCCGCTGGCCTCGGCCACGTCGACCGTCTGCGCCCCGCGCAGGCCGGGCATGCACTGCTCGACGAAATCCTCCACGGAGCCGATCGAGGAGGCCACGACGTCCGCGTCGGGCGGGTTGTAGAAGCCGATCTTGACGCCGGGCGTCCGGCCCTCGTAGAGCGGATGCCCGTAGATGCCCACGTCCAGGTAGGCGAAGACCGGCAGGGCCTGCTCGGTGTACAGGTGGCGCACCGCCGGGTCCGGGATGAAGTACTTGGACTGGGCGGGCCGGTCCGGGCTGAGCGGGAACCGGACGTCGCAGCCGGGGATCAGCCCGAGGATGTCGTTGGTGCCGAGGCCCGCCGTGATCACCAGCACGTCGGACTCGACCGGGCCGGCCGCGGTCAGCACCCGCCAGCTGTCCCCGGCCCGCTCGATGGCGCGGATCTGGGCGTCCTCGCTGACCTGGACGCCGCGCGCGGGCACGGCCGTGGTCAGCAGCTCCGTCACCGCCGCGACATCAGCGAATCCGGCATCGACGTCCAGCCAGCCGCCATCGGCGCTGAACTGCGGGAATCGCTCGGCCAGCGCGGCGGCAGGCAGCTGCTCGCGGCGCAGCCGCAGTTCCTCCAGCACAGCGAAGCTGCGGACCGCGTAGCTGTCGGCGATCTGCGGGGTGACGCTGGCCTTCACCAGATTCAGGCAGCCGCAGTCGACCAGCAGCCGCTGCCCGGCGGCCGCCGACAGGTCCTGCCACAGCCGCCGGGCCTCGATCGCCAGCCGGGAGTACGCCGGGTCGAGGTAGTCGTTGCGCACCGACCGGGTCAGCGCGAACGAGGCGGTGCCGGGGTCACCGAGCCTGGTCTTCTCCAGCACGGTGACCGAGTCGGCCAGCGGGGCGGCGTAGTAGGCCGTCATCAGCCCCATGACGCCGCCGCCGATGATGGTGACCCGCCTGCCCTGCATTCCCGCCACCGCGCGCGCTCCAGCCCGCGAGCTGCCCGCCCGCCTCGTCTCAGCGATCATGTCGCGTCGCTGTCATGGTAAGCGCGCAGGCTGGCGGCCGGAAACGCCGGTTCAGGGCGGTCACCAGGAGGCACGTGCGGGCGGTCCGGTGGCTGAGGGTCAGGACGTGACCCGGAACGGGGCCCGCGGCTGATCTGGTGGCGAGGCTGCGGCCGCCTCAGCCGCGAGCGCTGCGCGGGCCGCCGGTCCAGACGGGGATCCGCGCGCCGGGATACTTAGCCCAGCGGAAGGTGTAGCGGCGCGGGCCGCCGTGCCGGTACTGGATGCGCAGCCGGGTGAAGTGCCGGATGCCCTGGTGCGAGCGGACGCGGTACAGCACCACTGTTGCGGTGTACCGGCGGAACTTGCCGGACACGCAGTCCGGCTTGCAGTTATCTACGCCCAGGGTGGCGGCAGCGGACCGGGCCGACTTGCCGGTCCAGTACTTCCAGCGGGACATGTCCAGCACGACGCTGCCGAAGCAGCTCAGTGCGAGCCGGGCCGGCCGGACCTGTCCGTGCCGCCAGCCCTGGCAGTCGAAGGCGACGGGCAGGCGGCTCGCGGCCGGCGCGGCACTGGCCGCTACCGACGCCGCGGCGCGCGGCGCGGCGGCGGCCCCGGTGCCCAGCGTCAGGCAGGCCGCCGCCAGGCAGGCGACCGCCAGCTTCGTTGTCTTCATCCGCGCATTCCCCCGGCGCCAGCATCGAGCAGGACCTGCGCCACTCTAGCGGCGCCCGGCGGGCCTAGCCGCCGAAGGGCAGGTCGTGGCCGCTTATCCGCCCGACGATCCCTTCCGGGGTGATGTGCACGCTGTCGATCTTCACGTTGTAGGGCAGCTTGGGGATCTTGACGGTGAAGCTCTTGAGCGAGCCCAGCAGCTCCGACGGCACACCGTTGCTGGAGACCAGCTGGGCCTGAATCTCCTGGCCGCTGAGCCGGGTGATCTTCCAGGTCGCCGAGCCCGAGGCGACCAGCAGGTCCAGGCTCGCCTTGATCTCGTCCGGGCCGGCCGCCGACAGTTTCAGGCCCGAGTCGCCGACCAGCGACCCGAGCGGCCCGATCTGCGAGTTCAGGGTCCGGGCCAGCGACGGGAAGGTGATCAGCACGGAGCCGGACAGCCGGTCGATGACCCCTTTGGAAAATCCGCTGGTGAGGTGGATGCCGGTCATCGTGGCGCTGACCTTCGAGATCCGCACCGGGCCCTCGGGGATGTCAGACGAGCTCAGCCGGATCTGCTGGAAGTCCCGGCTGGCCACCTGGGTCAGGAACGGGAAGCCCTCGATGGAGACAGACGGCTTCTTGGGAAAGCCCTGCTTCTGAATCTGGGAGGCGACCTCGCCCTGGGCCACGGCCTTGGCGATGAAATCAGCCGCGACGGCCAGGACGATCAGCACGATCAGGACGATCAGGCCTTTAGTCAGGCAGCCGCCGCGTCTCATCGCAGCCGCCCCGGACCCGGCTGGCGGGCCAAACTGTGGCTCATTGTCCAGATGCTAGGGCATTCGCCGCCGATCCAATGGCTTCCCGGCGTTGCGGTCACGGCAGATCCGAGACCTTGAAGCTCATTACCTGCGCTGTCCCCTGGAGAGTTACCAGAATGGATTGCCCTTTGTCAGCGACCGTCAGCTGCCGGGGCTGCCCCCGGGCCGGCACCACGCCGATCAGCGCGGGATCGCCGGCCAGCGCCTTGGTCACGCTGATCACGCCCATGTCCCCGTTGCTCTTGGTGGCCTGGTTGGACTCAGCGACGATCAGTTCCTTGCCGTCCGGCGTGAACGTGATCCCGATCGGCCCGGGGCCCACCTTCACGATGGCAATGAGCGCGTGCTGGGGATCGTCGATTAGCTTGGCCGCCGAGTAGCCGAGGACGGCGTTGCTGTCGCGGGCGGTCACCCACACGTTCGTGTCGTCGGTGGTGATCCGGGCCGGGCTGCAGCCGGCGGCGACCACGTGCTTCACCGAGGTGGCCGGGTGCTGTTCCGCTTCCTTCAGGTCGATGACACTGAGCGTCCCCGGCGCCGGCTCGGGACCGGGGTTGCGCTGGAAGCTGGTCACGTACAGCCACTGCTTGTCCGCGGACAAGTTCACCCCGACGGGCTGCACCCCCAGCGGCACGAAGCCCACGAAGCTGCTGGCCGCGAAGCCGTTCGACAGCGCCTTGGCCAGGTTGAACACCGCCATGTGCCGGGTTCCCTGCAGCGTCACGAAGGCGAACTTGTTGTCCGGCGAGACGATGACCCCGACGGCGCCGTCGCCCGACGGCGCCTTCAGCTCGCCGACCACCGGGTTGGTCGCGCCCTGCTCGGCCTCGGAGACGCTGACGACCTGCGCGCCCGCCCCGCCGGCGGCCAGCAGGTAGTGGCCGTTGTTGGTCAGCGCCAGGCCCTTGTTCGCGTCCGGGATGGTGTATGTGCGCACCAGGCTCGGCGCCGCCCCGTTGCCGTTGTTGTGCAGCACGGCCAGGCCGTCGTTGATCGTGACGAAGGTGTAGTCGTGGTCCCGGCTCTCCCGCACGGCGAACGGGGTGCCGCCGACGGTGATGGTGTCGGTGTCGACGTTGCTGAGCGGCTTGGCCTGCGGGGTGGCGGTGGTGCAGCCCGGGGCCGTCATGCCCGCGGCGGCGCCGGTCCCGGTGGCGCCGGTGCTGCCCGTTTTGCTGCCGACCAGGGCGTAGGCCGCACCGCCGCCGCCGACCACGACAACCGCCGCGGCCGCGATGAGCGCCACCTTGGACCGCCACCAGGGCCGCCGGTACCCGCCCGCGTCCTCGCCGCCGCCATAGCCGCCCGGCCCGTCGCCGCCGCGGCCCTTGTCCCCGCCGCGGCCGCCGGGACCACCCGGCTCGGTCAGGCCCGGCCGGGTGGACCGCCGGGCACCCGGCAGGCTAGCCGCCTGGGTCGGCGGCCCCGCGCCGGGAACGGCCGCGCTGCTGGCAGCGGCCGCCGCGCCCGCTCCGCTGGAACCTTCCGCACCACCAGCACCGCTGTCGGCCGCCGCGCCGGCCACGCCGCCGGCCGCCGCTGCGCCGCCAGCGCCCGCCGCCCAGCCCGCGGTGTTGCCGGGCCCGCCGGCACCGGCCGGGTCCGGGGCGGCGGAGCCAGCGCCCGGATCGCTGCCCGGCGCCTGCGGCTGGGAGATCTGCGTCGGTGTCCGGGGCGCCGGAGACGGCGCGGCGAGCGTCGGCGACGGGCCGGAGGTCGAGAACGCGCCCAGCCCGAAGGCGTGACGCAGCGCGCCGGCGAAGTCGCGGCAGCTGGGAAAGCGGTCGGCCGGCGACTTGGCCAGCGCCCGGCTCATCACCGCGTCGGCGCGGGCCGGCAGTCCCGGCCGCTTGGAGCTGAGCAGCGGCGCCGCCTCCGAGACCTGCGCGTACATGACCGCCATGCCCTCGTCCCGGCGGAACGGCGGAGCCCCGGTCAGCAACTCGAAGGTCGCGCAGGCCAGCGCGTACAGGTCGGTCCGGCCATCGACCGGGCGGCCCTCGATCTGCTCCGGCGCGACATAGTCCAGGGTGCCCAGGAACTGGCCGGTGGACGTCAGCCCGGTCACCGCCAGCGAGGCCTTGGTCAGCCCGAAGTCCGACAGGTAGACGTGGTCGGGCCGGTCGGTGCCCGCGCTCTCGTCCAGCAGCATGTTGGCGGGCTTGACGTCGCGGTGCACCAGGCCGCGGCTATGCGCGGCATCCAGCGCCGAGGCCACCTGCGAGATGATCTCCGTCGCGCGGGCAGGCGGCAGCGGGCCGCCCCGGTCGACCAGGGATCGGACATCACCGCCCCGGACATAGCGCATGGCGATAAACAGGACACCGTGCTCTTCGCCGGCCTCGAACACCGGGATGATGTGCGGGTCGTCGACCGCCGCCGCGGCTCGCGACTCACGGATGAACCGCTGCCGGAACGCCTCATCCTGGGCCAGTCCTGGCGCCAGGATCTTCAGGGCTACCTGCCGGTCCAGCCGCTGGTCGTAGGCACGGAAGACCACGGCCATCCCGCCCTGGCCAATCTGCTCCTCCAGGCGGTAGCCGGCGACCTGCGAGCCCGCGGCGAAATCGCCGTTCCCCCCGCCCGTTCCCTCGCTCACCGATCCTCCACGCGTATCGCTGCCGCATGCCCCGCTCAGGGTGCGGTTCGCGCTGTCCCCACAAGTCCGGAAATCACGCCAGCTCGGCGGTCTCCGCCCCGCTGTGCCCACCCTGCTGCCGGGCCGGCACCAGCCGGGCCACTGCTTGTGGTGATCGTAACCGCCGGCCGGCGTTACGGCATGACGGCGGGCGCTTCAATTCGCCTTTTCCTGCCATTCCCCGTGCCGACGCGGCGTCCCGATCGCCCTACCCCGCCCGGGCGGCCGGGAATCCCCCGTCCATTCGGCGAGATAGGCCAGCCCGGACCGGGTTCGGGATGTGGATTATGTGGAGGCTGCGTGGATTCCCTCACGCCACAAGCGACGTACGAGAATCCAGTAATTCTGCTCAGCAGCGATTCACCATAGGCTTGGCAGATGCAGATCGAGCCAGCCCTCTCGCCGGGTGACCAGCCCCTTCGCGTCCGGGCTCAGGGCTCGGACCGGGTGCTCCAGGCCGGGCCGAGTTACCGGATCGGGCGTGACCCGGATTCGGACGTCGTCGTCGCTGATCCGCGCGTGTCGTGGCAGCATGCCGTCCTGCGCCACGAGCAGGATCACTGGCTGCTCGAGGACTCCGGCAGCACCAACGGGACATTCGTCGGCACCGACCGCGTCCAGCGGGTCACGATCACCGGCGACTGCCAGCTCCGGCTCGGTCATCCCGACGACGGGCCCGTAGCTGGCGTGCTCGCTGGAGAACGGGCAGCAGGCGGGCCAGCACGGGACGCAGATCGCCCAGTCACCGCCGCCCCGGCCGGCCGCTGACCAGGCCGCTGCTGCCGCCGCGCCGCCGCAGCCGGCGCCGCGCCCGGAGCCGCCGCCCCCGCCGCGGCCGCAGCCCGCACCGCCGCAGCAGCCCGCCGCTCCGCCCCCGGCCCCGGCCGGGCGGCCCGCCGCGGCCCAGCCCGCCGCGCCGCAGCCCGCCGCGCCGCAGCCTGCTGCACCGGCGGCCAGGGACTGGCCGCCGCAGGACCTGGCGGCGACCGGCGCGCGGATCTCGCAGGCGCCCAGCCGGCCGCCGTCCGCCGTCATGAAACTGCCCACCACGGTGCTGAAGATCGGCCGGGCCGGCGACAACGACGCGGTAGTGGCCGACCTGAGCGTGTCGCGCTACCACGCCGAGCTGCGCAAGGGCGTGCGCGGCACCTGGGAGATCGTCGACCTCGGCAGCCATAACGGCACGTTCCTCAACGGCCAGCGGGTCAACGCTGCACCGGTGAGCGACACTGACCTGATCGGCGTCGGGCCCGCTACCTTCCAGCTGATCGGCGATCAGCTGCAGGAGTTCATCGACACGGGCGATGTCTCGCTGGCGGCCCGCGACCTGACGGTCACCCTGCCCAGCGGCCGGGTGCTGCTCGACCACGTGAGCTTCCCGCTCGGCGAGCGCTGCCTGCTGGGCGTCATCGGCCCCAGCGGCGCCGGCAAGTCGACCCTGCTCGGCGCGCTGACCGGGCTAGCGCCGGCCAACGGCGGCGGCGTCCTGTACGACAACCGCGACCTGTACACGCACTACCCCGAGCTGCGGCACCGGATCGGGCTGGTCCCGCAGGACAACATCCTGCATAACCAGCTGACCGCCGAGCGCGGGCTGGGCTTCGCCGCCGAGCTGCGCTTCCCCAACGACGTCAGCAAGACCGAGCGCAAGCGCCGGATCGGCGAGGTGCTGGACGAGCTGCAGCTGACCAGGCACGCCCAGACCCGCATCTCGGCCATGTCCGGCGGCCAGCAGAAGCGCGTCAACGTCGCCCTGGAGCTGCTGACCAAGCCGTCCCTGCTGTTCCTGGACGAGCCGACCTCGGGCCTGGACCCGGGCCTGGACAAGTCGGTCATGGAGCAGATGGCCGACCTGGCCCACGACGGCCGGACCGTCATCGTGGTCACCCACTCGGTGGCCAACCTGAACCTGTGCGACCGGCTGCTGGTGCTGGCGGCCGGCGGCAAGATCGCCTACTTCGGGCCGCCCGAGGACGGGCTGCGGCACTTCGGCAAGGTCGGCTGGGCCGAGGTGTTCCAGGCCTTCGACGCCGAGCCCGACCGGGACTGGGCCACCGACTACCGGCGGTCGCCGTACTACCAGCGCTACATCACCTCCGACATGGACTCCCGCGCGCCGGATCCCCGGGGCGGCCAGGCCGGGGTCGCCTCGGCACCGCACTCGCGCAATAAACTCGCCCAGCTCAGCACCCTGGTCCGGCGGTACATGGCCGTGGTGGCCTCCGATCGCGGGTACCTGGCCGTGCTGGCCATCATGCCGCTGCTGCTCGGCATCCTGGCCCGGTTCATCCCGGCGCCGCAGGGACTCACCGGCACCGGCAATACCGATGCCGCCTCGCTGCTGCTGATCCTGGTCATCGCCGCGTGCTTCACCGGGGCGGCCAACTCAGTCCGGGAGCTGGTCAAGGAACGGGCGATCTACACCCGAGAACGGGCGGCCGGCCTGTCGGCCGGCGCCTACCTGCTGTCCAAGCTCGTCGTCCTCGGCGTGATCAGCGGGATCCAGGCCGTCGTGCTGACCGGCATCAGCCTGCCGGGCAAGAAGCTGCCGCCGACGGGCTCGTTCCTGACCCACCTGCCGCTGGTGGAGATCCTGCTGGCCATCGGCGTGCTGGCCATCGCGTCGATGGCGCTGGGGCTGTTCATCTCGGTGGTGGTCAACAGCTCCGACAAGACGATGCCGCTGCTGGTGGTGCTGGTCTTGTTCCAGGTCATCCTGACCGGCGGGATCTTCCCGCTGGCCGGCAAGGCCGGGATCAACCAGGTCTCCTACCTCTCGCCGTCCCGGTGGGGCTTCGCGGCCACGGCGTCCACGTCTAACCTGAACGTGATCCAGGAGCCGGCCGGCGACGCGGCGGCAATCAAGATCCATACGACGGCGCAGCAGGTGAAGAAGAAGCATCACCATGCTGCTGCGTCGGGCTCCCCGAGCGCGAGCCCGAGCGGCAGCAAGTCCGGCCCCGCGAAGTCGGGCACGTCCACGCCGCCCCTGGCGACCGACCCGCTGTGGAAGCACAAGTCGACGACCTGGCTCACCGACATCGGGGGGATGCTGGTGCTGGGGCTGCTGTTCGCGCTCATCACCTGGTGGCGGCTGCTCCGCATCAAGCCAGGCCGCCGGCAGTAAGCACGCTGCTGGCAGTCAGCACGGCCAGCGGCTCGTGCCGGAGTACTCCGGCACGAGCCGCTGCGTTGCTCCCCCAGCCAGGCCCCCGTCCGGATCACTCCGGCCGGGGGCCGTTTCGTTACTGCTGAATCTTCCGCGCCGCTGCCGGCGGAAGAGGCTGCGCTAGGGAGCGAGAACAGCAATCCCGGCTTCTGCGCATTCGTCGTCTTGCCCGGGCATCATTCCGCCGCTTACCGCCATCGCACCGAGGACGGTGTCCCCCCGCAGGATGAGCGCCGCGCCGGCGCCCGCCAGGATGGGCACCCGCACGGCCCGATCCAGCTGGGCGAAGAAGGCAGGCGAGGCTTCCTGCATCTGGCGCAGTGCGGCGCCGTCGCGGCGGAAGAGGGCGACGCTGGCCGCTTTGGTCTCGGCGATCTGGGCTGACAGCGGCGCTGCGCCGTTCATGCGGCCGAGGGCCTGCAGGTGTCCGCCTTCGTCGACGACCGCGACCGTGACCAGCGCAGCTATCTTGGCGGCGCGCTCGTGTGCGCCGGTGATGACTGTCTGAGCCTCTTGGAGCGTTAGCGGCATTGTGATCCCTTGAGTTATATGGACAGCCGTCCTTGCATGAACGAACGTATCGCTAGGGACGGCCGCAACGCAAGGACGCGAAGCTAGAATGACCGGGCGATGGACGACACCACCTCGCCAGGTCTGTCTGCTGGCCCTCGCCGCCCCAACGCGCGCGGGCAGGGGGAGCGGCTGCGGGAGGAGATCATTTCCGCCGCCGTGCAGATGCTCGGCGACCTAGCCGACGACGAGGCCATGTCGCTGCGCGCGGTTGCCCGTGCGGTGTCGATATCCCCGACCTCTGTTTACCTGTACTTTCCAGATCGTGACGCGCTCGTCGCGGCGACCATGCAACGCTGCCATGCGGAGATGGTCCAGGCTGCGGATGATGCCGAGGCCGCACATCAGGACCCCGCTCTCGGCTTGCGCGCACGGATCCTGGCGCAGGCGGCCTGGGTGCAGGAGCATCCCGGCATCTACAAGGTGATGCATGAGAGCAAGGTCGGCATGCCTTTCAAGGAGGTCCTGTTCACGCGCACTACGGCTGCGGTGCAGCGCTGCATGGATGCTGGGGTTGCCTCGCCAGGGGACGCCGCCACCGTCGCACTCGATCTCCGGACGGCCGTCATCGGCATGCTGTCTCTGCGGATCAATGAGCCTGACCTGCCCTGGCCGCCCTTCCCCGAGCAAGCCGACCGATTCCTCTCCAAGCTCGTCGGACTCGCGCCGCTGGCAGGGGAGACGACAGTCTCGCAAGCAAAGTAGGCCCCCGCGCGGCCTGTGCCGCGGCGACTTCACCTCATCAGGGCAGCGCCTGCTACGCCAGTACTTCCCCTAGCGCACCGACCTGGCCGGCCACGCCCGCGAGCACCTCGACGCGGTCGCCGCGGAACTCAACGGCCGCCCACGCAAGACGCTCGGCTGGGACACCCCAGCCGAGCGTCTCGCTACAGCTCCTGACCGACTCCAGCTAGCTACTCGTGTTGCGGCGACCCATGGAATCCGCCCTCCGGCCCGGGGGCCGTTTCGTTACTGCTGAATTTTCCGCGCCGCTACCGGCGGAAGAAGCCGCCCAGGTCGAAGGGCCGGGGGTAGGGGGTCGGCCGGAACGGGATGAAGGCGGGCGCGGTCGCGACCACGCTGCCGCCGCTGGCGAAGATGTTGAACTGCGGGCCGAGCGCCGCCGCGGTGGCGTTCAGGCTGGCGGGCTGCAGCGCCCGGTCATCCCAGCGCCCGGTGCTGAGCCGGCTGCAGCAGCGCCTGCACGGCGGCGACCGTCTCGGCCGGGGTGAAGGCGCAGTGCCCGGCCCGGCTGACGAAGATCTGGCGCAGCAGCCGCCCGTTGCCGGCCCGGTCCACCACGCGGGCGTAGGCCTGCTCGTTCTCGGGAACGACCAGGCCGTCACCGGTGGTGTGCATGGACAGCACCGGCACCGAGATCTGGCCGTTGAAGCTGATGTTCTGCGCCAGGTAGCGGACCGCGGCCGGGTCGGCGTGCACCGGCGCGGCCTTGCTGAGCCGGGCCAGGTCGGCGTGCAGGCTCAGGCCCGCCGCCCGGTACAGCGCCGCGACCTCGCGGTAGTCGGCCGAGTTGCGCAGCTGGGCGGCGAAGTTCACGCCGGCGGTCCACGACGGGTTGCCGCCGGCCCGGGCCTCGAGCTCGGCCCGGAAGGCGAACACGAACGGGAAGTCCACCTGGGTGTCCCACAGCAGCTGGTTCTGCTCCTGCGCGGCGTAGTCGGTGCGGGCGGGCTCGGCCGACAGCGGGGTGAACCAGCCGGGGGTGTCGCCCAGGGCAGCAGCCAGCGCGATCCGCGCCTGGCCCTGCGGGGTCTGCTGAGCGGCGGTGACGGTCTGCTCGGCGCTGGTCAGGTTGGCCGCCGGGTTGGCGATGTTGACGACCTGAACGGCCGGGTCGACCAGCTGCTGGAACGCGAACGCCGAGTCCAGCGCGGTGTTCCAGGTGGCGACGCCGCCGGCCAGCACGCCGCACATCGGCAGCGCGGCGCTGAACCGCGAGGGGTAGCGCTGGATCAGCCCGGCGGTAATGATGCCGCCCAGCGAGTGACCCCACGCGATGGTCCGGTGCGGCTTCCCGTACGCCTGGCCGAAGGCGTCCAGGGTGGCGATCTGGTCGGGCAGCGCCTGCTGGATGGCCCAGCCGGTGCTGGCGTAGGACGACCCGGCCAGCGCGTAGCCGTGGCCGAGCAGCCAGGCGGCCGTCACCGGGTCGCCGGCGTCCGCCGCCGGGTTCGCCGAGCCGGGGCGTGACGTAGCCGTGGCTGTACAGGAACAGCGTGCCGTTCCATGCTCCGGCGGGGCACTGGATCTCATACGTCGCGGTGTCCGGCAGGGCCCCGTTCACCGTGGTCGTCGCCCCGGTGCCGCCGCAGGTCTGGGCGGCCGCCGCCGCGGCGGGCGCCGCCGCGCCGAGGCCGGCCGCGAGGAGGGCCGCCGCTGCCGCGGCCGGCAGGAACCGGCCGAGCCTGGTTCCGCTGAGGCTGTGCATGCTGGGTCGGTGCACGAATCACGCTCCCAATGCGCCTTGTGCTGCGAAAGGCCCCATCGGGGGGAGATTAGCGCCAGATGACCGGATGCGGTAGAGGAAGTGACTGGCCAGTAACCCCGCGGCTAGGGCCGGGCGGCGACCGGCGTCAGGCGTCGCTGCTACAGGCGCCCGGCCTCCACGATCCGGCGCAGGAACCGGCGGGTCCGCTCGTCGCGCGGGCTGGCCGAACAGCTGGGCCGGCGGAGCGTCCTCGACGATCAGGCCGTCCTCCAGGAAGCAGACCCGGCTGGCGATGTCGCGCGCGAAGCCCATCTCGTGGGTGGCGATCAGCATGGTCATGCCGCCGGCGGCCAGCTCCCTGATCACGTCGAGCACCTCGGCCACCAGCTCCGGGTCCAGCGCGCTGGTGACCTCGTCCAGCAGCATGATCTGCGGGCGCATGGCCAGGGCCCGGACGATGGCCACCCGCTGCTGCTGGCCGCCGGACAGCCGGTCGGGGTACTCGGTCTCCTTGTCCAGCAGCCCGAACCGGGTCAGCAGCTCGCGGGCCTGGTCGCGGGCCTGCGGCCGGGACATGCCGCAGCGCCTTGACCGGGGCCAGGGTCACGTTCTGCAGCACGTTCATGTGCGGGAACAGGTTGAACGACTGGAAGACGATGCCGACGTACCGCCGGACCAGGTTCTGGTTCACGCCGGGCGCGGTGAGGTCCTGGCCGAGCACGCTGATCCGCCCGGCGTTGATCGGCTCCAGCAGGTTGATGCAGCGCAGCAGGGTCGACTTGCCCGAGCCGGACGCGCCGATCAGGCAGATCACCTCGTGCGTGGCGACCGCGAGGTCGATGCCCTTCAGCACCTCGTTGTCCCCGAACGACTTGCGCAGCCCCTCGATCCGGATCGCCTCGCCGCCCGCGGCCGCCGCGGGCGGCTCCCCGGCCGCCGGGGCGGCCGGGGCGGCCGGGCGCGGCGGGCCGGGCCGGGGCCGGTCACGCCGTCGCTCCGGCCAGCCGGCGGCGCCGGTCCCGGTCGATGAGCCGGTCGGTGAACCGGGCCAGCGGGATGGTCAGGATCAGGAACAAGATCGCCGCCACCGTGAAGCTGGAGTAGTTGAACACCGTGCTGGCGAAGATCTGCGCCGCCTGGTTGGCCTCGATGGCGCCCAGCACGCCGACCAGCGCGGTGTCCTTCTGCAGGCTGATGAAGTCGTTGAGCAGCGGCGGGATGATGTTGCGCACCGCCTGCGGCAGGATCACGTAGCGCAGCGCGGTGGCCTGGGACAGGCCCAGCGACCGGGCGGCCGCCACCTGGCTGCGGTGCACCGAGTTGAGCCCGGCCCGGTACACCTCGGAGACGTAGGCCGAGTAGGACAGCACCAGGGCGACGACCCCGTAGACGGCGAACGACTGGCTCGAGACCACGGGCAGCCGCAGCGCGGGCAGCCCGAACCCGATGGCGTAGATGATCAGGATCAGCGGCACGCCGCGGAAGAAGTCGACGTAGATCATGGCCAGCACGCGCAGCGGGAACAGCACCGGGGTGACCGACTGCCGGATCAGCGCCAGCACCAGCGCCAGGATCAGGATGAGCACCTCGGCGGCCAGGAACATCCGGATGTTGAGCCAGATGGCCTCGCCGACCGAGTAGTAGCCCTTCTTCGGGTTGCCGATGAACGACTGCCACATGTCATGCGGGTTGAAGAAGGTATGCCGCACCTGGGCGCTGCCCGGCGCCCGCCAGAAGATGGCCACCAGCGCGGCCAGCACGACGACGGTGCTGACCGTGGAGACCACCGTGGCCCGGCGGCCGCCGCCGGTGAACAGGCGCGGCCCGCGCCCGGTGCTGCCGAAGACGGGCGCGCCAGGATCGCCGGTCTCGTCGGTCAGGTGCTGCCCGGGGTTGCCGTACCCTGCCATCGCCCGAGTCCCTGCCTGCCCCTGCTCGTCGTCGCTGCCCGCCGCCAGTTCGCTACGGCTGGATCGTCGGCACGCTGAGGAAGTCCTGCAGGTACTTCTTCTGCAGCGCGGCCAGCGTGCCGTTCGACTTCAGCGTCGCGATCGCCTTGTTCACGCAGCTCACCAGCTTGTTGCCCTGCTGGAACAGCAGGCCGTAGTGCTCGCCGGTGCTGGGGAACTGGGCCACCATGACCGAGTTCTTGATCTCCGAGGAGGAGATGAACTGCGCCGTCGGGGTGTCGGTGACCAGCGCCGCGATCTGGTGGGTCTGCAGCGCCTGCTTGACGTCGTTGAGCGTGGAGAACACCTTCGGCCGGTTGGTGGGCTGGATCTTGCTGGTGATGAACGCCAGGCTGGTCGTCCCGATCTGGTCGCCGAAGACGTAGCCCTTGAGGTCAGCCGGGGTGTGATGGGCGACGATCGGCGTCCCCTTGAGCGCCACCAGCGCCTGCTGCACGTCGTAGTAGCTGTCGGAGAAGGTCACCGCCGAGGCGCGCTGCGGGGTGAAGGAGATCTCGTTGATGTCGAAGTCGAACTTCTTGGGCCCCGGCGCGTAGGAGGCGTTGAAGGGCTCATAGGCCCAGTGCACCTGGCCCTTCGTGAAGCCGAGCTGCTTGGCGATGGCGTAGGTGACGGCGCTCTCGTATCCCTTGCCGTTGGCCGGGTTGTTGTTCTCGAACCACGGCGGGTAGACGGGCTTGTCGGTGCCGACCGTCAGCGCCCCCTTGGCGAACAGCATGCTCTGGATGGCCGAGTTCGAGCAGCTGCTGGCCGACCCGCTGGCCCCGCCCGAGGCACTGCCCGAGGACCCGCTGCCCGAGGGCGCGCTGCTGCCGCAGGCGGCCAGCCCGGCGGCGGCCACCGCCGCCACGGCCGCAAGAGCTATCCGTCGCATCCCGATCCACCCCATGTCCCGTGCGCCTGAGTCCCGTACCCGGCGATCCAGCCCCGGCAGGCCCGCAGCCTGGGCTCCCCGCGGGGGGTATCACAGGTAACGGGCCTGCCGGGCGCGATCTGGTCAGGTTGTGTACGGCAGCCTAGCGGCGGTGCGGTCAGGGGCGCTCAGGTACCCGGCGCCTTGCCGTCGACGTAGATGGGGGTGCCCTTCCCGGACTGCGAGCTGACGTAGACGAGCTTGTGGAACCAGCTCGCGATGTCCATCGGGATCCGGACGCAGCCGTGCGAGGCCGGGTACAGCGGCACCGGGATGTCCCCGTGGATCGCGTACTCCTCGCCGATGAAGAAGACCGGGTTGTACATCGTGCCGAGCGGCACCTTCATCCAGCCGGGCACGAAGAGCTTCGCGCGGTAGCGGCCGTCCGGCGTGATGGCGATATGTCCGCAGCCGCCGCCGTTCGGCTCGCAGAAGCTGTAGCCGCCGCCGGTCGACACGTGGCTGATCAGCTCCACCTTGTTGTGGTGGTACAGGACCAGGACCTGGATGTTCTGGTTGACCTCGATCCGCCGGTTATTGCCGCCCCGAGGGTTCATGACCTTGGGCAGCCGGGGGTGCACCAGCTTGCGCTGCATGCCGAAGCCGACGTTGTTGGGGTGGTTCTTGGTGCTCAGCCCCTGGACCTCCTTGAAGGCCCAGACCGCTTCCAGGGTGGCGTCACCGAACTTTCCGTCGGCTTTGCCGGGGTAGTAGTGCAGCCGCCGCAGCCGCAGCTGCAGCCGCTTGACGACGCCGCCGTCCTCGCCGTAGTAGATGACGTGCTTGGTCGGCGTCCAGCCCGCCGGGCTGACGGTCTTCGCCTGCGCTCCCGCGCGGGCCTGGGCCCGGGCCTGGGCGCGCTGCCCGGCCGCGGCCCCGGCCGGGGCCGCCCGGCCCGTTGTCGCGGCCATGGCCGCCCCCGACAGGCCGGCCTGGCTCAGCACAGCGGCCCCGACCGCTGTCACCGCCCCTGCGCCGGCCAGCCACCGCCGAACAGACTCCCTCATCCGCGCTCCTCAGTAAGCGAACTGCCCGCAGCTTGGCCTGCGGCGCATCCCCGGCCGAATCGGGCAGGGACCGCGCAGGTCGGCTATACAAATCTTGTTCGTCTTTCTAGACGTTTAACCCTCACATTCGGTTGCGGCACGGCGGCGAATCCGCTTCGGCCGGCGCTGAACCAGGACCGCCCCCCGGGCCGTTCCCGCAGTGGGATGCGGGCGCCGCGGGGCGCCGGCCCGGTCGCGGCATGCGGCCGGAGAGGATGGCGGAGAACATGAGGAACGGCCTGCTCATCATCGTCGGCCTGGCCGTCACCGCGGCCGGGGTGATCTTCGCCCTGCAGGGCTTCGGGGTGCTCGGCGGCAGCGCCATGTCCGGCAGCTCGCTGTGGTCGGTCCTCGGCCCGCTGATCGCCCTGTGCGGCCTGCTCCTTACCGGCGCTGGCCTGCGCCGGGGCCGGGTCGCCCCGCGCTAGGGGCAGGGCGGCCCGTCCTGCGCCCGGGCCGGCCGGGGCCGCTCGCGCTGGCTCGCCCGGCCGGGCGGCCGCCGGACGGTGTGTCCGACACCACGCGCCCGCACGTGTGCCACCGTGACCGAGGGGTATCAACCGCTCATCATCGGCTGCGACGGGGCGTAACCGGGGCACGGGGGCCGGGCCAGGGACGCCGCGCGGCTGAATCGGCGGGGGAAACCGGGGGGCCGTGTGAGTCATGTCGCGAGGATCTGTGGCGTCCGCTAACGGGTCGGTCTGCGAGCTCCTCGACGAGCTCGCCAGGCAGCTCGGCCTGCGGGTACGGCGATCCAAGAACAAGATCGCGCTGGTCCGGGCCGACGGCGCGGCGGTGGAGACCTGGCGCGAGGACTACCCCTACGAGCAGCGCCTCGGCCGCAAGACCTACGAAGAGCAGAAGCGGGCCCTGCAGATCGAGCTGCTGAAGATGCAGCGCTGGGTCAAGGATTCCGGCGAGCGGATCATGATCGTCTTCGAGGGCCGGGACGCGGCGGGCAAGGGCGGGACGATCAAGCGCTTCACCGAGAACCTGAACCCCCGCGGCGCCCGGGTGGTCGCACTGGAGAAGCCGACCGAGAAAGAGCAGACCGAGTGGTACCTGCAGCGGTACGTCGCTCACCTGCCCGCGGCCGGCGAGATCGTCATGTTCGACCGGTCCTGGTACAACCGGGCCGGCGTGGAGCGGGTAATGGGCTTCTGCCGGCCCGACGAGTGCATGGAGTTCCTGCGCGAGGCGCCGGAGTTCGAGCGGATGCTGGCCCGTGATGGCATCACGCTGGTCAAGTTCTGGTTCTCGGTCTCGCGCAAGGAGCAGCTGCGGCGGTTTGTCAGCCGGCAGACCGACCCGGTCAAGCAGTGGAAGCTGAGCCCGGTCGACCTCGCCTCGCTGGACAAGTGGGCCGAGTACACCGAGGCCAAGGAGTCGATGTTCTTCTTCACCGACCTGGCGGACGCCCCGTGGACGGTCGTGAAGAGCAACGACAAGAAGCGGGCCCGGCTGGAGGCGATGCGCCACGTGCTGGCCCGGATCCCGTACGCCGACCGGGACGAGACCATCGTCGGCCGCCCGGACCCGCTGATCGTCGGCCCGGCACCGTCGCTCTACGAGAGCGGCGAGCGGAACAAGTAACCAGCCAGGTCAGCGGACGGGCCAGCCGGCCGCCAGCCGGATGTGCGGGCGGCTCAGCACGATCTGCCCGGCGGCGACCGGCAGCCGGGCGCCGGGCGGGCAGGCGATCAGGCACAGGTCGGCAGTGCCCGGCCGGCCGAGGCTGGCCCAGGCCAGCACCCGGGCGGCCAGGTGCGAGGCCAGCGCCAGCCCGCCGCGGCCGTAACCGCGCAGCACGATCTCGGCCGGCGGCTCCGGGCCGTTCTGCCAGGAGCCGGCCAGGCCGCTGATGCTGAGCTGGCCGCGCCCCGCGCCCCGGCTGGCCAGGGCGCCGTAGGGCAGCAGCGGGCCGTCCGGGCGGCGGCCGGACCCGGTATCCATCAGCGACAGCCGGTCCAGGCCCGGCTCGGTGAGCGTGAGCCACAGGTCGACATCGCTCAGCTCCTCGCGGCTCAGCGCGCTGACCCCGGCCCGGACCTCCGTCCCCGGCCCGGCCAGGGCCGCGGCCAGCGCCCGGCCGTCCACCAGGTGCCCGTCGTCGGCCTGCACGAGCAGGCCGGTGCCGGGCTCGATCGGCCGGAACACCTCAGGGCCGGCGAAGGCACCCGCCATCCGTACGAATCCGCACCGGAAGGCCGACGTGGCAACCCAGCAGTCGCTGCCGGCCTGCCGTTCCAGTCCGACCGAGAGCTGGATCGACCGGACCGCCAGCGGCAGCACCAGCCGGCCGGCCGGATCGAGCTGATCCAGCCAGGCCGGAGCGATGTCCCAGGCCCCGGCGGTCACGATGACCCGGTCGAAGGGAGCGTCCGCCGGAGCGCCGAAGCCGCCGTCACCGACCCGGGCGTCCACGGTGCCATAGCCGGCTATCCCCAGGCTGTCGCGGGCCCGGCTGACCAGCTCGCCGTCGATGTCCATGGTGACGACCCGGCCGGCGGGGCCGACGATGTGCGCCATCACCGCCGCGTTGTAGCCCGTCCCGGTGCCGATCTCCAGAACCCGGTGCCCCGGCCGCAGCCCGAGCTGCTCCAGCATGATCGCCATCATCGCGGGCTGCGAGGACGAGCTGACGGGCAGGCCATCAGCACCGTACTTGATGACCAGGGCCTCGTCCTGGTAGGCGGCGGCCGGCTCGAGGCCGGGCACGAACACGTGCCGGGGCACGGCCAGGAAGGCAGCCTGGATGGCCGGACCGGGGATCCGCCCGCTGACGCGCAGCGCCTGGACCATCCGGGTGCGCGCCTCGCTGACCGGATCCGCGCGGCTGGGGGCGGATCCGCTAGCAGCAGTCATGCCAGGTCACCTCCCTGCCTCCACCATAGGCGCCTCGTCCAGCCGCGTACCCGGACAGTCCGGGCGAAACGGCTGAGACCGGAGAAACGGGGTAGCCGTCAGTGGTCAGGCAGGCGGCAGGGAGCATCCGCCGGAGGTCACTGGCAGCGACTGCCGGCAGCTAAGACCGGCAGCGTCAGACGCCGCAGGTCAGGATGCGCGAGGTCAGGCGCGCCGGGTCAGGTGCGGCAGGTCAGGCGCGGCGGCGGGCCACCGCATACAGGGCGATCCCGGCGGCCACGCTGGCGTTGAGCGACTCGGCGCCGCTGATCGGGATCCGGGCCACCTCGTCGCAGCGCTGGGCGATCAGCCGGGACAGCCCGCGGCCTTCCGCGCCGATCACCAGCACCAGCGGCGCGTCAGCCAGTTCCAGGTCTCCGACCTCGGTCGTCCCGGCCGCGTCCAGCCCGACAACGAACAGCCCGGCCTGCTGATAGGCAGCCAGGGCCTGAGCCAGGTTGGAGGCCTGCGCCACCCGGACGTGCGCCAGCGCCCCGGCCGACGCCTTCCAGGCCCCGGCCGTCACGCCGGCCGACCGGCGTACCGGAACCAGGACTCCGTGACCGCCGAAGGCGGCGACTGACCGCGTGATCGCGCCGAGGTTGCGCGGGTCGGTGACCCCGTCCAGCGCGACGATCAGTGGCTGCTCGCCCGCGTCGGCGGCCATCTCGACCAGGTCGTCAGGAGCCGCGTAGGAGTAGGCGGCGACCTTCAGGGCCAGGCCCTGGTGAATGGCACCGCCGGTCATCCGGTCCAGCTCGGAACGGCCGGCTTCGACGACCGGGATACCGGTGTCGGCGGCGAGCTTGACCGCCTCGCCGATCCGCTCATCGGCGTCCAGCCGCGGACCGACGTGCAGCGCCGTCGCGGGCACCCGGGCGCGCAGCGACTCCAGTACCGCGTTGCGGCCGGCGACGATCTCAGCGGCGCTGCCCGCGCCGCGCGCTGTCCCGGCGCGGCCCGCAGCGCCGGCCGTGCCCCGGCCGCCCCGGCGGTCACCCGGCCGATCGCCGCCGCGCTGACTACCGTCCCCGCGCTGGCTGCCGTCTCCGCGAGAGCTGTCCCCGCGAGGACTGTCGCCGCGAGGACTGTCGCCGCGGCCCGCCGACCGCGCCTGGGCGGCTGCCCGCCGCTGCGCCGGGTGCCCCGGGCGCATCGAGGCCTTCGGCGTCGGCCCCTTGCCTTCCAGCTTGCGCTTGCCGTACCCGCCGGTGCCGGCCCGCGGCTTGCCGGACTTGGTCCGGCCGCCCGACCCCGGCCGCGGCTGGCCGCCGGCCCGCCCGCTCATCGCTTCAGCTCCCAGCGCGGGCCGCGCGGAGTGTCCTCAACCATCACGCCGGCCTCCTGCAGCTGGTCTCTGATTGCGTCCGCCGCAGCGTAGTCCTTGCGCTGCCGGGCCGCCTGTCGCTGGTCCAGGGCTACGCCCACCAGCGCGTCCACCACCGGGCGCAGGTCATCGCCGGAGCCGCCGCCACTCGCGGCCGCCCACGGCTCGGCCAGCGGGTCCAGGCCCAGGACGCCGAGCATGGCCCGGACCTGCGCCAGGTGCTGCCCGCTGGCGGCAGCATCGCCGTCGGCCAGGGCGCTGTTGCCCACCCGCACGGCCTCATGCACCAGGGCCAGTGCCTGCGGCACGCCCAGGTCATCGTCCATCGCCGCCGCGAACGCCGCCGGAACGCCGGCTCCCGGCGCGGTGCCAGCCGGGCCGTCCGTGCTGCCGGACGCGGCGGCCGGGGCGGCGGACGCACCGGCCGCCAGCTCGGCCGCCCGGGTGACGAACCCCTCGATCCGCCGGTAGGCAGTGACCGCCTCGCCCAGCGCCTCCGCGGAGTAGTTGATCTCCGAGCGGTAGTGCGCCTGAACCAGGTAGTACCGCAGCTCCGCCGGGCGGACGTCCCGGACCATGCTGTCCACCAGCAGGGAGTTGCCCAGCGACTTGCTCATCTTCTCGCCGCCGACCCGGACCAGGCCGTTGTGCACCCAGTAGCGGGCAAAGCCGTCCCCGGCGGCCCGGGACTGAGCCAGCTCGTTCTCGTGGTGCGGGAAGACCAGATCGAGACCGCCGCCGTGGATGTCGAAGACGGGCCCGAGGTACTTGGTGGACATCGCCGAGCACTCCAGGTGCCAGCCCGGCCGGCCCTCTCCCCAGGGCGTCTCCCACCACGGCTCGCCGGGCCGGACGCCTTTCCACAGCGCGAAGTCGCGCGGGTTGCGCTTGGCCTCGTTCTCACTGTCCTCGGACGCCAGCATGTGCTCGGGCCGCTGACCGGACAGGCTGCCGTAGTCCGGCCAGGAGCTGACGTCGAAGTAGACATCGCCGCCGGCCGCGTAGGCGTGGCCGCCGTCGATCAGCCGCCGCATCAGCATGATCATTTCCGGCACGTGCCCGGTAGCACGGGGCTCCACGTCGGGCGGCAGGCAGCCGAGCGCGGCGTACGCGCGGGTGAACGCCCGCTGGTTCCGCTCGGCGACCGCCCACCAGCCGGTGTCCTCGGCGGCGGCGACGCGCAGGATCTTGTCGTCGATGTCGGTCACGTTCCGGCAGAACGTCGTGCTGTACCCGGACGCTCGCAGCCAGCGGACCAGGACATCGAAATCGACGCCGGAGCGCACGTGACCGATGTGCGGCGGGGCCTGGACGGTGGCGCCGCACAGGTACAGCGAGGCCTTCCCCGGCTGCAGGGGAGAGAACTCGCGCACCGAGCGCGCGGCGGTGTCGTACAGGCGCAATGTCACCTGCCAAGGCTACGGGATGCCGACGACCGGATGCAGCGCGTATCCGGCGGCCCCGGAAGGGCGGGTCCGGGACCGGCGCGGGGCCGCGCAGCGCCGCTCCGGGCCGGACGCAGCCCGGCTCGTAGGCTCAGCAGCATGCCGATGACCCCGCAGGAATTTCATGCCCGTGTGCAGCGTGCGGCCGGCCCGGACGGCCGGCTCCGGCTGCCCGAGATGGCCGGCTGGGAGACATTCCCGTTCGAGATCGCCGGGCTGCAGGTCCTGCCGCTCGACCCGCCTGTCCTGCCCGAGCCGGCCCGGTCCGGTGAGGACGGCCAGGACTGCCCGGCCTGCGCCCGCCCGGCCGCCGCGCTCTGGTCCGACGAGAACTGGCAGCTCCAGGCGCTGCCGCCGTCAGGTGCGCCGCTCGTGCTGATGCTGCAGACCCGCGCCCACTACGACCTGCCGGGGCTGCCGGATCCGCTGGCGGCGGAGCTGGGCCGGCTGATCGTGCACCTGAGCCGGGCCGTCGAGGGGCTGCCGCACATCGCCCGGGCGCACGTCAGTCGCTGGGGTGACGGCGGCGCGCACCTGCACGTGTTCTGCTTTGCCCGCCCGGCCGGCTTCAGCCAGCTGCGCGGCACCTGCATGGCCGTCTGGGACGACGTGCTGCCCTCCGTCCCGGCCGGCCAGCAGGCCGCCGATGCGGCGGCGGTCGGCCCGGGCGCTGGCCGCGTCCTATGGCGGCACGGCCGCGGGCTCCTGACGGGACGGCTGCGCTCGCCGGCTGATGGCGGCGAGCCTGGCGAGCTGAGCCGTTAGCGGCGGGCCGCCCTGGCCCAGGTCCAGGCGTACTCCGGGTCCTCGGCGGCCAGGCCCGTCCGGGCCAGGTGCAGCGGCCGGAAGGTGTCGATCATGACGGCAGTCTCATCGGTGGTGGTGCGCCCCTGCTCCAGGCCGGCGATGACGGCCTCCACGGCGCCCGGCTGCGGGCCGTGCGTGAAGCCCGACGGATGCAGCGTGATCGAGCCGATCCCGACCCCCGAGCCCTTGCGCGCCGAGTAGTCGCCGCCCACGTAATACATCATCTCGTCGGAGTCGACGTTGTGATGGTTGTAAGGGATCGGTACCGCCTCGGGGTCGAAGTCCAGCGGGCGCGGGCAGAACGAGCAGATCACGAAGTTCGGGCCCTCGAAGGTCTGATGCACCGGCGGCGGCGCGTGGGTGCGCTTCACGACCGGCTCGAAGTCGGCGATGTTGAAGGCGTAGGGGTACAGGCAGCCATCCCAGCCGACCACGTCGAACGGGTGCCAGGCGTAGGTCAGCCGGGTCAGGCCGGCCCGGTTGCGCACGATAACCGGCACGTCCTCGCCGTCGGCCAGCAGCGGGCCGTCCGGGCCGCGCAGGTCCCGCTCGCTGTAGGGGGCGTGCTCCAGGAACTGGCCGAACTGGGACAGGTACCGCCGCGGCGGCCGGATGTGCCCGCTGGCCTCGATGACGAGCGCATGCAGCGGCGCCGCACCGTCCCCGGTGCCGGGCAGCCAGCGGTGGATCGTGCCGCGCGGCACGATCACGTAGTCCCCGGCAGCGGCGTCGATCGACCCGTAGACCGACTCCAGCCGGACCGACCCCGACCGCACGTAGACGGCCTCGTCACCGGTGGAGTTCCGGTACAGCTCCGACGGGGCGTCGGCGGCCACGACGTAGATCCGGACGTCGTCATTGCCCATCAGCAGCTGCCGCCCCAGGACCAGGTCGCCCCCTGGCGGCAGCTCCTGAGTGCGGAAATGGCGGGGCAGGAGCGGGTGATTGGGGGTCAGGTCCGGGTCGCCGGCCACTCCGGCCGCCGCCCCGCCCGGCAGTTCCTCGCTCTTGACGATCGCCGTCGGCGGATGAACGTGGTACAGCAGCGAGGCGTCGGACGAGAAGCCTTCCTCGCCCATCAGCTCCTCGGCGTACAGCTGCCCGTCCGGCCCGCGGAAGCGGATGTGGCGCTTGCGCGGGATCTCGCCGGTCACCCGGTAGTACGGCATGTCGGCTCCTTTGCCATCATGTTCGCCGGGAATGGCCTTCGCCGGTTATGGTCATCGGCTGTTATGGTCGTTGACCAGGCAGGGCCTTTGCCAGCCCGGACCTTTCCCCGGCTGCCGCCCGGTTTGGGCAGCGGTGCGGCGGGAACGGCCCGGTAGCTGTAATTGTCCCAGGCCGGCGGTCCGGGGGCCACGGGGACGGTACCGGGCGCCTGCGGGGAGCTCATCAGCGCGGGCTGGCTGGCCCGCGGTCCGCAGACGCGCCGGCGGCCATCGCCCCGGCTGCGGACCACAGGCGGGCCGAGCGCAAGCCGGAATCGCGCAAGGAAGGACGAGCTTGCCCCGATGAGTGATCACCCCTCACACCCGGCCGCGGCCCCCGCCGCGGCTGAACCCGGCCGGCTGCCCCGGCTGCTAGCCCTGACCGCAGTGGGTGCCGGCGTCCTGGTACTGGCCGCCGCCGCCTTCGTGCTGTCCTACCCGGGCATCCACGCACTAGCCCTGCACGCGGGCGTATCGGCCTCGCTGGCCCGCGGCTATCCGGTCATCTTCGACGCCATGCTGGCCATCGCTCTCGCCGCCGTGCTGTCGCTGCGTGGCGCCGGCGTGCCAAGCCGCTGCTATGCCTGGCTGTCGCTGATCGTGCTGCTCGCCGCGGTTGCTGGCGCCAGCGCGCTGCACTCGGCCCGGGTGGCGATCCCGCACCGGCCAGCCGCCGCGACGGCCGCCATCCTGCCGTGGGCGCTGCTGCTGATCGGATTCGGGCTCCTGCTGGCCATGCTGCGCCATGCCCGGATCACTCGCGCCCGAGCGCGGGCCGCGGCAGCCAAGGCCGCGGCCCAGGCGGCCGCAGCTCAGGCCCAGGCCGCGCAGGTTCAGGCGGCTCAGTTTCAGGCTGCTCAGGCCCAGGCCGCGCAGGCAGCCGCCGCTGACCTGGCGGCCGGCCAGCGGTGGCAGGCCAGCCTGCCGATCGCCGCACTGCCGCCAGGTGCCCCGCAGCCCAGCCCCGCCCAGCCCAGCACCGCCCCGGCCGGCACCGCCCCGGCCGGCACCGCCTCGTCCGACACGGCCTCGTCCGACACCGCCCCGTCCGACACTGCCGAGTCCGGCAGCCCGCAGGGCCGTCATGCGGCAGTGGCGATGCCCGGCGCATCCGCCGACCCGCCGCCCAGCCCGGCTGACGCCCCGGCTATCGCATCAGCCGGCCCGGAGGCTGGTTCCGGGATTCCCGCCGCCGCAGCCGGGACTGCCGTCGATGCACCCGGCAGCACTAACGCCGCACCCGGAACCGCTGACGCCGCACCGCCCGCCCCGGCCCGCCCGCTCGGAGCCGCGCCGCCCACCCCGTCCGGCCCTGCGGCCACACCCGCTACCACGTTCGACGCCGCGCCCGGATTGCCGGCCGACCGCGGCCCGAATCCCGGTCTCAGCCGGCCTGCGGGCGCGGGCGCTCCATCAGCTGGTTCCGGCAGCGATCTCCCGAAGCGGGTGCCGACGGTCGCCGCGGATAGCGACGGTCGTCCCACCGGCTCCGCCCTGCCCAGGCGCAAGGCCCTGGCCGCCAACGGGACGGGCTCGCCCGAGTCCGCTACGCGGCCGGACTCCGGGGATGGCGCGGCGGCCGATGACGACAACACCGCAAGCCCGCCGCCGGCGTTTCACCGGATGTGGAGTTCCCCGACCCCGCCCGGCGACGCCGACTAGCACGATCAGGAACGCGGGCTAACGAGATCAGGACCTGATCAGCGGGTGCGCGCCGCGACCAGCGCGGTAGCGACGGCAGCGATGCCCTCACCGCGGCCGGTCAGGCCGAGGCCATCGGTCGTGGTGCCGGACAAGCTGACCGGCACCCCGCCGAGAGCCGCCGACATGGCTGCCTCGGCCTCCGCGCGGCGGGCGGCCAGCCGGGGCCGGTTGCCGATGACCTGAACCGCCACGTTGCCGATGCGGTATCCGGCGGTGTCCAGGATGGCAGCGGTCTCCTGCAGGAAACGGGCGCCGGCGGCGTGCGCCCACTCCGGCCTGCTGGTACCGAAGTGCTGGCCCAGGTCGCCCAGGCCTGCCGCGGATAGCAGCGCGTCGCACGCCGCGTGGGCCGCGACATCGCCATCAGAGTGGCCCGCCAGGCCCGGCTCACCGGGCCACAGCAGGCCCGCAAGATACAGCGGCCTGCCGGCGGTCAGCGGGTGCACATCTGTGCCCACGCCAACTCGCGGCAGGCCGCCGTCAAATGCCAGATCCGATGACACGGCTGTCCCGGCGCGCGACTGAGCGCTTAGTTGCCGAGAATCTCGTCGAGCAGGGCCTCAGCCTTGTCCTCATTAGTCTTCTCGGCCAGCGCAAGCTCACTGACCAGGATCTGCCGGGCCTTGGCGAGCATCCGCTTCTCGCCGGCCGACAGTCCGCGCTCGCGGTCCCTCCGCCACAGGTCGCGAACGACCTCGGCCACCTTGTTCACATCGCCCGAGGCGAGCTTCTCCAGGTTGGCCTTGTAGCGCCGGGACCAGTTGGTGGGCTCTTCGGTGTACGGGGCGCGCAGCACTTCGAAGACGCGCTCCAGTCCTTCCTGCCCGACCACGTCCCGGACGCCGACTAGCTCGGCATTGTCCGCGGGGACACGCACAGTCAGGTCGCCCTTGTCGACCTTGAGCACGAGGTAAGCTCTATCCTCACCTTTGATCGAACGGGTCTCGATCTCCTCGATCCGAGCAGCCCCATGGTGGGGGTAGACGACTGTGTCGCCGACCTTGAAAGACATGTGGCATGTACCCCTTCCGCTGCAGCCATCTTACCACGTCTAACAGGGGCGATTAGCCCGCGTTCATGGCAAAGATGCAGGTCAATGGCTTCAATACCGGACTGGATTTCGGTAGGCGGGGCAAGCTGACGGCGCGCCGGCAGTTCCGGGGACCGCGGCCAGGGCAGGCCGGGAGCGGTGGCCAGGCCGGCCGGGAGCGCTAGCCGACCCCAGGCTGTGGCCGCATTCACCCGCCCGCGAGGTCCCGGAACGCCGGTGTTGGGCTCATACTGAAAGAGGACGCTTGCTCTGGCCGGAGAGGTGCTCGTGAACCTTGGCGGCGAACCGGAACGGGACGACTTCGGTCTCCCGCCGGTCGACATCGAGATTCCCGACGATGCCCGGGAACTCGATCGCGACGTGCAGGCCTATCGCCGGGAACTGCGCGCGCAGCGCCGCCGCCTGCGCCGGATGCGGCTGCATGGCCCGCTCACCAGGGACGGAGTCGTCCTGCCGCTGCTGGCCAGCTGCCTGGTCCTGGCCCTGATCGCCGGGACCCTGCTGACGGTCTTCACCGCGGGGCCCGGCGGCGACCTGCCCCGCCCCGCCCGGTCAGCGGGTGGCCAGGCCGGCGCGACGGGCGGCGCTGCCGCCCAGCCGCCGTCGGCCGGGCCGGCCAGCGGGCCCGCGGACTCCCCCACCGCTACCGCGAGCGGACTGCAGCTGCCCGAGGGGACCGTCAAAATCGGCGGCACGACCGCCAGCCTGCAGGCGCTGCGACGCTCCGTCGTGGCCCTGATCCCCGAGACCTGCCACTGTGCACCGCTGGTTCAGCGTCTGGAGGCGCAGGCCCGGTCGGCCGGGGTGCCTTACTACCTCGTCGGCGGCGGCATGCTGGCGTCGGCCCGGAACCTGCAGGCGCAGGCACCGCAGCGGGCGATCGTGACCGACTCGGCCAGCATCCTGGTCAAGAAGTACGAGCCGATCCTGGAGTCAGGACCGCTGGCGCTGCTGGTCCAGCCCGATGGCAGCGTGACGGAGATTAACCCGCTGCCCGCCGGCTTCCGGCTGGACAACCAGCTGCACGACCTGGCCGCCGCTCCGGCCAGCGGCTCAGCCCGGGCCAGCGGCTCAGCCTCGCCCTCGGCCAGCGGCTCAGCTCCCGCCAGCACCTCGGCCCCGGCCAGGTAGCGGCCGCCCGCCGCCGGCGCGAGCGAATCGCCGGGCCGGCGCGGCACGGGCGGCGCGCGGAGACTACGCTTTCCGACGTCCCGGCGACATTGGCACCGGGCACGTCCCGGGCACATCCGTCGAGGGGAGCACTCCTGTGTTCTGGAGCAGCCGGGCGAGCGCGCTGCAGCGCCGCCTGCTGATCGTTGCGGGCGCGACGCTAGTGGCGGCACTGGCGGCGGGATGCGAGGCCGGCAACAGCGCCCCGGTGCTGAACTGGCACCAGCCGACCGTGGGGGCCGGCACCGAGGTGCACGGCATCTCGGTGCGGAACGTGTTCGTGCTCGGCGCGCCGCTGAACTCGATACTGGACTCCGGTCAGTCGACCAGCCTGTTCTTCGCGCTGGTGAATAACAACAGCACGCCGGACCGGCTGGTGAGCATCCAGGCGCCCGGCAGCGCTAGCTCGGTGACCATTCCCGGCGGCGGCATCCCGCTCGGTACCCAGCAGGCTGTCCTGCTCACCGGCCCGCGGCCGCGTGCCGTCCTGTCGAACCTGACCCGCAACCTGGCCAATGGCGGCTATGTCACGCTGATCATGAACTTCCAGCGGGCGGGCAGCGTCACGCTGCGCGTCCCGGTGGTGGCGCAGGACCAGAACTACGCCACGTTCTCGCCCGCGCCGACACCGTCGCCGACCACCTCAGCCAGGAAGCATCATCACCACGGGCCGAACCCCACGGTCTCGCCGGCCGCCGGCTCCAGCAGCACCACGCCGTAACGTCCCGGACCAGCCCGGCCGGCCGCTGCAGGCGGCACGGCGCCGGTCCGGCCTGGCCAGCAGCCGCACGCGCCGCCCACCGCGACGCGTGCGGCTTTCTGCGCTGCGGACCCGGCCAGTCTTTACTTGTGACCAATAGGTCACGTATTCTGAGTGCGGTGGATGACAACGACCGCGTGTTCAAGGCGCTCGCCGACCCGACCCGGCGCCGCCTGCTGGACCGGCTGTTCGAGCGCGACGGCCGCACGCTGACCGAGCTTGAGGCCGAGGCTGAGATGACCAGGTTCGGCGTGATGAAGCACCTGCGGGTGCTGGAGGACGCCGGGCTGGTGGTCACCCGCCGATCCGGGCGGGAGAAGCTGCACTTCCTCAATCCGGTCCCGATCCGGCTGATTCACGACCGCTGGATCGACAAGTTCACTGAGGGTCCGGCCACCGCCCTCATCGACCTGAAGAAGGCGCTGGAGGACGAGGACTGACGGCGCCGCGCCCCTCCGGCTCGCTCGCGGTCAGCCGACGGGCTCGAACTTGTAGCCCAGGCCGCGCACGGTCACGATGTGCGCCGGGCTGGCCGGGTCTACCTCGACCTTGGCCCGCAGCCGCTTCACGTGCACGTCCAGGGTCTTGGTGTCGCCCACGTAGTCCGAGCCCCACACCCGGTCGATGAGCTGCATCCGGGTCAGCACCCGGCCGGCGTTCCGCAGCAGGAACTCCAGCAGCTCGAACTCCTTGAGGGGCAGCTGGACCTGGGCATTGCGCACCGTCACGACATGCCGTTCGACATCCATCCGGACCGGGCCCGACTCCATGACCGAGGTCACGCGCTCGTCAGTGTCACCCCGGCGGCGCAGCACGGCCCGGATCCGGGCGACCAGCTCGCGCGAGGAGAACGGCTTGGTCACGTAGTCGTCGGCGCCCAGCTCCAGGCCCACGACCTTGTCGATCTCACTGTCCTTGGCGGTCAGCATGATGACCGGCACGTTGGACCGCTCGCGCAGGCTCCGGCAGACCTCGCTGCCCGGCAGGCCCGGCAGCATGAGGTCCAGCAGCACCAGGTCGGCACCCGTCCGGTCAAATGTCTCGATGGCATCGGGCCCGGTGGGGCAGACCGCGACCTCGAATCCTTCCTTGCGCAGCATGTAAGACAGCGCGTCGCTGAACGATTCCTCGTCCTCGACCACGAGCACCCGAGTCACTTGACTGCCTCCCTGGCAGGTCGCGCCGTTTTACGGCCATTGCCGTCTGCCCGCGGCGCGGTAGTGCGCAGCGGCAGCCGCAGAGTGAAAGTCGATCCGGCGCCTTCCTTGCTCCACACCGTGACCGTGCCCGCATGGGCGGCGATCACGTGCTTCACGATGGCCAGGCCCAGCCCCGTGCCCCCGGTGGCCCGCGACCGCGCCGGGTCCACCCGGTAGAACCGCTCGAAGATCCGCTCCAGGTCGCGCTCGGGAATCCCGATGCCCTGGTCCGCGACGCTGATCTCGGCGGTGTAGTCGCCCGCCCGCCGGGTGGAGACCAGGACCCTGGTGCGGTCCGGGCTGTAGGCCACGGCGTTCTCCAGCAGGTTGCGCAGCGCGGTCACCAGCAGGTCCTCGTCGCCGAGGATGGCCAGGCCGTGCTCGCCGCTGGCGGTCAGCTCGATCCCGCGCGCGTTGGCCTTCATCCGGCACCGGTCCAGCGCCTCCGCCACCACCGTGTCCAGCTCGATCGGGCTGGGATCGGGCACCGGCTCGGCCGCCTGGATCCGGGACAGCATGATCAGGTCCTGCACCAGGTCGGTCAGCCGGGAGGCTTCCTGGCGCATCCGCCCGGCGAAGCGCAGCACCGCCTCGGGGTCATGCACCGCGTCCTCGACCGTCTCGGCCAGCAGGGCCAGCGCGCCGACCGGGGTCTTCAGCTCGTGGCTGATGTTGGCCACGAAGTCCCGGCGCACCTCTTCCACCCGGCGGCTCTCGGTCTGGTCCTCGGCCAGCAGCAGCACCAGCCCGCCGTCGCCCACGGCCGCCCCGAGCGAGGCGACCCGGACCGCGAAGCTGGTGGTCCGGCCGTTGGACTTGCTGGTGGAAATCTCGATCTCGCCCTCGCGGACCTTCCCGTCCCGGCGCACCTTCCTGGCCAGCGCGACGAGCTCGCCGACGACGAGCTCGTCACCGTCCACCAGGCCGAAGGACCGGGCCGCGGTGCTGGCCCGGAGCACGCGGTCCGCGCTGTCCAGGACCACGGCCGACGACGACAGCACGGCCAGGACCGAGTCGACCCCCGGCGGCAGAGCGTGCAGGTCATCGCCCGGCTGGCCGGGTGCCTGCGGCTGCCCGGGCCGGCCGGGGGCCGGGCAAGTCCGGATGCGGGCGCGGCTGTATTCACCGTCATGTCCACGTCTTTGATCGTATGCGGGCAGACAGCCGAAGCGCACCGGGCGGGGGGCAACGACCAGGGGTTCTTCGCGAAATGTTCACGCTCGCGACGAACGCCGTCCATGTTTGCTCTACCGGGCGGTCACCGACTGGCCTGCCGCTTTGCCGCTATCTGGCCACGTTCGCAGCGATTAGCGACATCCGTAACGGGGCCGGGCTAGCGGCCCTGAGCCGCAACCGCCGCCGCCGCCTGCGCCGCGGCCGCCGGATCCAGGTAGCGCCCGCCACGCACTGCCGGCCGGAAGGAGTCGTCCAGCTCGTAGAGCAGCGGGATGCCCGTCGGGATATTCAGCTCGGCGATCTCGGCGTCGCCGATCCCGTCCAGGTGCTTGACCAGGGCCCGCAGGGAGTTCCCGTGCGCGACAACCAGGACGGTCTGGCCGCCGGCCAGCGCCGGGATGATCGCGTCCTGCCAGTACGGCAGCAGCCGGGCGACGACGTCGGCCAGGCACTCGGTCCGCGGCATCAGGTCATCAGGCAGCACCGCGTACCGGCGGTCCCCGACCGGGGAGGTCGGGTCGTCGTCGGGCAGCGGGGGCGGCGGCACGTCATAGGACCGGCGCCACAGCATGAACTGCTCGTCGCCGTACTGCTGCCGGGTCTGCGCCTTGTCCTGGCCCTGCAGGGCGCCGTAATGCCGCTCATTGAGCCGCCAGGAGCGCTGCACCGGCAGCCACAGCAGACCCGCCGCCTCCAGGGCCAGGTGCGCCGTCTGGATGGCCCTGGTCAGTACCGAGGTGTGCACGACATCGGGCTGCAGGCCCGCCTCGGCCAGCATGGCACCGCCGCGCCGGGCCTCATCGGCGCCGGAATCCGACAGCCCGACATCGACCCAGCCGGTGAACAGGCCCTTGGCATTCCACTCGCTCTCGCCGTGGCGGAGCAGCACCAGCGCGCTCATGGCCCATGAGCCTAATGCCCGCCAGAGCCAGGGCTGACGGCTGTCCCGCGCGCCGGGAACATGCGGACCTGGTCTGGGGTTGCCCCTCCCGGAGGTGTATGCCCGTGCTGCCACGGTTTCCGCGCCGGATCGCCACTGTCAGCATGCACACATCCCCGCTCGAGCAGCCAGGTACCGGCGACGCCGGCGGCCTGAACGTCTATGTGGTCGAGGTCGCCAGGCGGCTGGCGGCCCGCGGTGTCGAGGTCGACATCTTCACCCGGGCGGTATCGCGGGGGCAGCCGCCGGTCGTAGAACTCGCTCCCGGCGTCCAGGTCCGGCACCTGCCCGCCGGCCCCTTTGAGGACCTGGACAAATCAGATCTTCCCGGCCAGCTGTGCCAGTTCACCTTTGAGCTGCTGCGCGCCGAGGCCGGGCACGATCCGGGCCGCTATGACCTGATCCACGGGCATTACTGGCTGTCCGGGCAGGTCGGGGCGGTGGCCAAGGGCCGCTGGGGAGTTCCGCTGGTGCAGTCCATGCACACTCTCGGCAAGGTCAAGAACGCCGCCCTGGCCACCGGCGACGCCCGGGAGCCGGCCATCCGGCTGCGCGGCGAGGCGGAGGTCATCTCGGCCGCCGACCGGCTGATCGCCAACACCGACGACGAGGCCAGCCAGCTCATCAGCGGGTACGGCGCCGACCCCGGCCAGGTGTCGGTCATCAACCCCGGCGTGGACCTGTCGGTCTTCCGGCCGGGCTCCCAGCGACTGGCCCGCAAGCGCCTCGGCCTGCCCCGGGACGGCATCGTCCTGGTCTTCGCCGGCCGGGTGCAGCCGCTCAAGGCACCCGATGTCGTGCTGCACGCCGCCGCCCGGCTGATCGCCGACGACCCGGCCCTGGCCAGCCGGCTCACCATCGCATTCGTCGGCGGCCCCAGCGGCACCGGCCGGGCGGACCCGGACGGCCTGACCGAGCTGGCCCGCCGCCTGGGCCTGGGCGGGCTGATCCGGCTGGAGCCGCCGTGCCCGCAGCCGGAACTGGCCGACTGGTACCGGGCGGCCAGCATCGTGATGGTGCCGTCCTACTCCGAGTCCTTCGGCCTGGTCGCGGTCGAGGCCCAGGCCTGCGGCACGCCCGTGGTGGCGGCGGCCGTCGGCGGGCTGCGCACCGCCGTCCGGGACGGCGTGTCCGGCATCCTGGTCGACTCCCGTGACCCGGCCCGGTACGCCCGTGCCATCCGGGACCTGATCGCCGCCCCGCCGGCCCTGGCCCGGCTGTCCCGCGGGGCCCGCCAGCATGCCTCCCGGTTCGGCTGGCCAGCGACCGTGGACCGGCTGCTGGATCTCTACTCTGGGGTCATGAGTGAATCCGCAGCAGCGGTCGACGCTTGACCACGCCCGGTGACCCCGGCCGGGCCCTAGCCGAGGCGCTGACCAGCCTCGGCGTCGAATTTGAGCAGCCCCGGCCCGGCGCCTGCCTGGTCTCGCTGCGCGGCGAGCACAAGCTCGCCACCGTGACGTGGCTCATCGCCGGTGCCCACAGCCTGCACGTCGAGGCCTTCTTCTGCCGTCAGCCCGACGAGAATCACGCCGCGTTCTACCGGTTTCTGCTGGAGCGCGGCGGCCGGATGTACGGCGTCCACTTTGCCCTGGACCCGGCTGGCGATGTGTACCTGGTGGGACGGCTGCCGCTCGCGGCGATCAGCCTCGACGAGGTGGACCGGCTGCTCGGCTGCGTGCTCAGCTACGCCGACGAGAACTTCGATCAGGCGCTCATGCTGGGCTTCGCCACCTCGATCCGCAAGGAGTACGAGTGGCGGGTCAAGCGCGGGGAGAGCCTGGCCAACCTGCGCGCCTTCACCCGGCTGACCGGCTCCGCCGAGGGCAGCGCAGGCGGGCCCCGGCTGCTGGACGGCGGCTAGTCCCGGCCGGCGGTTACGGGGCTGCCAGTATCAGGATCTGACCAGGCGCGAGATGGCCTCGGTCGCCTCCCGCACCTTGGCCTGGGCGTCGGGGCCACCTTCCTCGATGGCCTCGGTGACGCAGTGCCCCAGATGGTCTTCCAGCAGCCCGATGGCGACCGCCTGCAGGGCGCGGGTGGCTGCGGATATCTGCGTCAGCACGTCGATGCAGTAGGTGTCCTCCTCGACCATCCGCTGCAGGCCGCGTACCTGGCCCTCAACCCGCCGCAGCCGCTTGAGGTAGGCGTCCTTATCCTGCGTGTATCCGCGCATGGAAACGACGGTACACCGGCCGGGCCGCCGCGCCACCGAGCGCGGACCGGGGAGCCTGGCTGGTCGCGGCCCTGCTGGCAGGCCGCGACACCAGGGCGCCGGGCCGGCCAGCGGCTGGCGCAAGGTAGAACAGTGGGTAGCAGGACCGTGCCGCGCCCTGGCCGCTCGTGGTCAGCAGGCGCGCGCAGGCACAGCGGGGCCAGGCAGGAGGACAGCGTCATGGGCGGAGATGACGTGCGCTCAGCCGTCGCCCGGCGCGATGAGGGGATGCGCCGCGTCCGCCGGCTGACCTGGCGGGCGGGCGCGGCCGGGGTCATCGGCTCGGCACTGATAGCCGCCGCGTTCGGGCACCATGCCAGTCAGGCCGCCAGCCATCATCCGGCTCAGCCGGGCGGGATCCTGGTACCGGCTCACCCGCCCAAGGCCGCCCCCGGCAGCGGCCAGGTCAACTCCGGCGCCTCGTGACCGCCAGGGCGGCGGCCCGTGACACCTTCGGCGTGTTCGGCACCACGGCCGTGCTGCTGGTCACCGAGCCGTCCGCGGTCGGCGCGGCCCGGCTGCTGGCCGATGCCGAGCTGGCCGCCGTGGACGACGCCTGCAGCCGGTTCCGGCCGGACTCCGAGCTAGCCCGGCTCAACCAGGCGGACGGCGCGGCCCGGCCGGTCAGCCTCCTGTTCGCCGATCTCATCGCGACCGCGCTGCGCGCCGCGGAGCTCACGGACGGCCTGGTGGATCCGACGTGCGCGGCGGCGCTGGCCGGCCTCGGCTATGACCGCGATTTCAGCCAGCTCATGGGCGGCCACGCCGCAGCCCCGGCCGGGCGCGGCGCGGCGGGTCCGGTGGCCGGATGGCGCAGCGTCGAGCTGGACCTGGCCGGGCCGTCGGTGCGGCTGCGGCACGGTGCCCAGCTCGATCTCGGCGCGACCGCCAAGGCCCGGGCCGCCGACCGGTGCGCCGGGCTGATCGCTGAGCAGCTGGGCTGCGGCGTGCTGGTCAGCCTCGGCGGGGACATCTCCGTGGCCGGACCGGCGCCGGCGGACGGCTGGCAGGTCCGGGTGACCGACGATCACGCAGCGGGCCCGGAGTCTCCCGGCCAGACCGTCGCCATCACCGAGGGCGGCCTGGCGACGTCCAGCACCACGGTGCGGACCTGGCTGGCCGGCGGCCGGCGGGTGCACCACATCATCGACCCGGCCACTGGCCAGCCCGCGCTGCCGTGCTGGCGGACCGTGAGCGTGACCGCGGGCACGTGCGTGGATGCCAATACCGCCAGCACCGCCGCCATCATCCGCGGCCCGTCTGCTCCGGCCTGGCTGGCCGACAGCGGGCTGCCGGCGCGCCTGGTGCGGCCCGACGGAACGGTGGTCACCGCCGGCGGCTGGCCGCCCGATGACCAGGCGACTGCCGCGCCGGGCACCGGAGCCGAGGCCTGCGGAGCGGCCGGATGACTCTGATCAGCGCGGCCATCGCCCCGGTTGCTGCCGTGCACGCCGAGGCGCTGGTCGTGACCTCCGCCTCCCCGCTCTGGTACGCCACGCGGGCCACCGGGCTGGTCGCGATGGTGCTGCTGACCATCAGCATGGGCGCCGGGCTGCTGTCCTCAGCCGGCTACCAGCGGCCCGGCCTGCCGCGGTTCGTCACGATCGGCCTGCACCGGAACGCCTCGCTGCTGGCCCTGGCCTTCACGGCCGTGCACATCGTGACCACCGTGACGGACTCCTTCGTCAGCATCCCGGTCCAGGACGCCTTCATCCCGTTCATCTCGGGGTACCGGCCGCTGTGGCTCGGCCTCGGCGCGATCGCCTCCGACCTGATGATTGCGCTGACCGTGACCAGCCTGGTGCGCACCCGGATGAGCTACCGGTCCTGGCGGCTGGTGCACTGGACGTCCTACGCCTGCTGGCCGGTCGCCCTGCTGCACGGGCTCGGCACCGGCACCGATACCCCGGTGCGCTGGGTCCTGATCCTCACCCTGGCCTGCGTCGCGGTCGTGGCCGTCCTGACCGGCTGGCGGCTCGCGGCGGGCTGGCCGCAGCATGCCGCGGCCCGCGCCGCCGGGGCGGTGGCACTAGTCGCGGCCCTGGTCGCGGGCGGCGCCTGGCTGGCCGGCGGCCCGCTGCGGCCCGGCTGGTCGCGGCGCGCTGGCACCCCGCCGGCGCTCCTCAGCCATGCCGCCGCGCGGCCCGGCCCGCGTGCTCCGGGACGGGACCGGTGAGCGCCGCCGGCGAGCCGCGGCCCGGCTCAGCCGCCCGGCTGCTGGCCGGGTCGCCGCAGCTGACCCTCGACGATCACCTGAGCCGGCACGGCCAGCCGCCCTTCGCCGACACCGGGCGCGGGGCCGGCACCGCCGGGCTCATCACCGCCGTCGAGCAGGCCGGGCTGACCGGGCGCGGCGGGGCCGGCTTCCCGGCCGGCCGGAAGATGCGTGCCGTGGCCGAGGCGGGCCGCCGCGGTGGCCCGCTGCGCGGCCAGGCCGGCACCGTGGTGATCGCCAACGGGGCTGAGTCCGAGCCGGCGAGCGCCAAGGACCGGCTGCTGCTCAGCCACGCCCCGCACCTGGTGCTGGACGGCATCGTGCTGGCGGCCGAGGCGGTCGGCGCGACCCGCGCTTACCTGTGCGTGCACGCCGGCGCCAGGACCTGCTGGCGGACTTGCGGGCCGCGGTCGTCAGCCGTGAGCGGGCCGGCCTGAGCCGGGTTCCGGTACAGGTCGTCAGCGTGCCCGCCGGGTACGTGGCGAGCCAGGAGACGGCCCTGGTCGGACTGCTGAACGGGACCGGGACCCGGCCCTCGTTCGTCCCGCCGCGGCCGGCCGAGCGCGGCGTCCGGCGGCGTCCCACGCTCGTGCAGAACGTCGAGACCCTGGCCTGCATCGCGCTGATCGCCCGGTACGGGCCGGCCTGGTTCCGCGAGCTGGGCACGGCGGCCGCGCCCGGCACGGCGCTGTTCACGGTCAGCGGTGCGGTCAGCAGACCCGGGGTCTACGAGGTGGCGCTGGGGACCACGATCGGGCAGGCGCTGGACCTGGCCGGCGGTCCCGCTGAGCCGGCGCAGGCCGTGCTGGCCGGCGGCTACTTCGGCGGCTGGCTGCCGCTGCCTGCCGCGCGCCGGGCGCAGCTGACCGACCAGTCGCTGCGCACCGCCGGGGCCGCGCTCGGGCCCGGCGTGCTGGTCGTGCTGCCTGCCTCGTCCTGCCCGCTGGCCGAGATGGCGCGGGTGACCAGTTACCTGGCCAGTCAGAGCGCCGGCCAGTGCGGTCCGTGCGTCAACGGACTGCCGGCCCTGGCCGATGCGCTCGGGCACGTCGCCTTCGGTCAGCCCGGCGAGGATCTGCTGCGCTGGATCGATCAGCTGCTCGGACTGGTCAGCGGCCGCGGGGCGTGCCACCTGCCCGACGGCGCCGCGGGCCTGGTCGCCAGCGCCCTGGCCGCATTCCACGACGACATACGCCAGCACGCCAGTCACGGGCCCTGCGGCCGGGCCGCGCGGTCTCCGGTGCTGCCGCTCCCCGGGCCGCAGGCCCCGGTGGCCGGGGCGGCAAGCCCCGTCGCTGCGCCGGGCGGGGCGGCGTGAGCGCGGGCGGGCGCGGCCGCCGGAGCCAGCCGCGGGAACTGCGGGTCAATCCGGTCGCCTGCCAGGCCCACGGCGTGTGCATCGACATGCTGCCCGAGCTGATCAGCGCCGACCCGTGGGGCTACCCGGTCATCGCGCCCGGTCCGGTGCCGCCGGAGCTGACCGCCCTGGCCGAGCGTGCCGCTCAGTCCTGCCCCACCCTCGCCCTCCTCCTCACGACCCCGCCGGACGCGGGGTAGCCGTGCTCAGAGGAGGATTACGCGCCTGAGCGGCGCGAAATCCTCCTCCTCAGCCGCGGATATTAAGTTGGCTGCTGGCAAGGAGCGCCGGGAGGCTTGTCTGGGGCGCGTACGCCAGCTGGGGCGACGCGCGCCGGCGGGGCTGCGGTCCCGCGCCGGGCAGGGCTGGCAGGCGGATGGCTGGGAGGCACGGATGGGTCCACTGGAAGGCGTGCGGGTCATCGAGATCGCCAGCCTGGCGCCAGCGCCGTTTGGCTGCATGGTCCTGGCCGACCTGGGCGCGGACGTGCTGCGGGTCGACCGGGCCGAGCGCAGCGGGCCGCAGGCCCGCCCGCCGGCTGACCCGCTCGTCCGCGGGCGCCGGTCGGTCGGGCTCAACCTCAAGGACCCGGCCGGGATCGACCTGCTGCTGCGGCTGGCCGACGACGCTGACGTGCTGGTCGAGGGGTTCCGGCCGGGAGTGGCCGAGCGGCTGGGCTTCGGCCCGGAGGCGTGCCAGCGGCGCAATCCGCGGCTCATCTTCGGCCGGATGACGGGGTGGGGCCAGGATGGCCCGCTGGCGCCGACGGCCGGGCACGACATCGACTACATTGCCATCTCCGGCGCGCTGGCCCCGATCGGCCGGGCAGGCGAGCGGCCGGTGCCGCCGCTGAACCTGGTCGGCGACTTCGGCGGCGGCGGCATGCTGCTGGCCCTGGGCATCCTGGCCGCCCTGGTCGAGCGGGAGCGCTCGGGCCAGGGCCAGGTGGTCGACGCGGCCATGGTGGACGGCTCGGCCCTGCTGACCTCGTTCCTGTACGGCATGCGCGCCAGCGGCGCGTGGCAGGACCAGCGCGGCACCAACCTGCTCGATGGCGGCGCCCCGTTCTATGACACCTACGAGACCGCCGGCGGCGGCTATGTGGCGGTCGGCGCCCTGGAACCGCAGTTCTACGCGGCCCTGCTGGCGGGCCTGGGGCTGGCCGGGGCGGATCTGCCCGCGCAGCTGGACCGGTCGGGCTGGCCCGAGCTGCGCCGCCAGTTCACCGCGGTATTCGCCACCCGCAGCCGCGATGAGTGGGCACAGGTCTTTGCCGGGACCGACGCCTGCGTGGCACCCGTGCTCAGCATGGACGAGGCCGCCACGCACCCGCACGCGGCGGCCCGGTCAGCCTTCACTGACGTGGGCGGCATCGTCCAGCCGGCGCCCGCGCCGCGCTTCAGCCGGTCGCCGGCCGGCCCGCCGGCCCCGCCGCCGCGGCCGGGCGCCGATACCGACGCGGTGCTGGCTGGCGCTCGGACTGAGCGCGGAGCAGGCCGCCGGGCTGCGCGCCCGCGGTGTCGTGGGCTAGCGGGTGGCCGTTACCCCCGTGCGGCTGCTGCGGCAACTGGCCGCCGCCGCCCGCAGTCCCCAGGACGGGGAGATCCTGCGGCTGGCCGTGCCGGCGTTCGGGGCGCTGGTGGCCGAGCCGCTGTTCCTGCTCGCGGACTCGGCCATCGTCGGCCGGATCGGGACCGTGCCGCTGGGCGGCCTGGGTGTCGCCAGCCAGGCGCTGACCACGCTGGTCGGCATCTCCATCTTCCTGGCCTACGGCACGACCGCCGCGGTCGCCCGTCAGCTCGGCGCCGGGAACAGCCGGGCGGCGCTGCGGCAGGGCATCGACGGGCTGTGGCTGGCCGCCATCATCGGCGTCGTGGTGCTCGCGGCCGGGTGGCCGCTCGCCCCGGCCATCACCGGCGCCTTCGGCGGGACCGGGGCCGTGACCGCGCAGGCGGTGATCTACCTGCGGATCAGCCTGCTCGGCGCCCCCGCGATGCTGGCCATCCTGGCGGGCACCGGGGTGCTGCGCGGCCTGCAGGACACCCGCACGCCGCTGCTCGTGGCGGTGGCCGCCAACATCGTGAACGTGATCCTGAACGCCACGTTCGTGCTGGGCCTGCACTGGGGCATCGCCGGCTCGGCGTGGGGCACCGCGATCTCCCAGACCGGCGGCGCGGTGGTCTACCTGCTCGTCGTCGGCCGCGGCGCCCGGCGGGCCGGGGTTCCGTTCGCGCCGGACCTGGCCGGCCTGCGCGCCGCGGCGCTCGCCGGGGCCTCCCTGGTGATCAGGACCATCGCGCTGCAGGCGGTACTGATCATCGCCACGGCCATCGCGGCCCGGCAGGGCAACGCGGCCATCGCGGCCCACCAGGTGGCGTTCCGGATCTGGGGGCTGCTGGCCTTCGCCCTGGACGCCATCGCGATCGCCGGGCAGGCCATCACCGGACGCTACCTGGGTGCGGGCGACGTGGCCGGGGCGCGGGCCGCCACCAGCCGGATGATCGGCTGGGGCGCGGTCTACGGAGTGTTCTTCGGGGTGGTCGTGCTGGCCGTCCGGCCGCTGCTGCCCGGCCTGTTCGGGGTGGCCCCCGACGTGCGGCGGCTGCTGCTGGCGGTGCTGGTGATCGTGGCCGTGCAGCAGCCGGCGGCCGGAGTGGTGTTCGTACTGGACGGGGTGCTGATCGGAGCCGGGGATCAGGACTACCTGGCGCTGGCCGGGCTGGCCACCCTGGCCGTGTTCGGCGTGGCCGCCGCGGCCGTGGTGACCAGCCACGCCGGGCTGGTGGCCCTGTGGCTGGCCTACAGCGTGTGGATGGCGGCCCGGTTCGCCACCCTGACTCTGCGGGCGCGCAGCTCCCGGTGGCTGGTCACCGGCGCCGTGCGCTGAGGCCAGCAGCACGAGCAGTCCGGGGTGTCCCCCGCGGAAGGCGGACAACCCGGACTGCTCCTGACGGCCATGGTGAGCCGCGGCCTGATCAGTGGGCCGTGGCCAGCTGGACGATCCGGACGACCACCACGGCCATGGCGACGAACACGTAGACCCACAGGCCGGTCAGGCTGATCTTGCGGGCTGCGGTGATCGGCGGCACGGACAGCGTGGCCAGCGGCGGCATCCGCCACCCGTCCTTCTCGGCGCGGCTGAGCCCCGCGCCGCGCGCGCCGCCGTCTCCGGCACTGCCACCCGCAGCACCGCCGCCAGCTCCCGCAGCGGTCGCAGCGCCCTGGGCCGCCCGGCGCCGCCGCAGCTGGCCGCGCACGAGCAGCACGGCCCCGGCCAGCGCCGTCGCCGCGGCGCAGGTCACCAGGATGGCCACGATCTGGCCCGCGGTGATGTGCCCGAAGGCCACCGACACCGTGAGGATCAGCGACAGGGTGATCAGCATCGCCACCACCCCCGTGCCGAACACGTTGGTCCAGCGCCCGTTCACCCACGGGCCGAGTACCGCCTTGTCGTTGCACAGCAGCAGGAGGAACACCGTCGCGCTGGGCAGCAGTACCCCGGCCAGCACCTGCACGCCCTCGGTCAGCAGGCCGAGCGGTGAGCCGGGGATCAGCACGATGGTGGCGGCCAGCGCGATCAGCCCGGCGTACATCACGTAAAAGCCCTTGGCCTGCTTCGCGCCGCGGTGCAGCGAGTGCTTGAGGCCGAGCACGTCGCCCATGCGCATAGGCAGTGGACAGCGACACCGCGAAGGCGCCGATCATCGAGGCGTCCAGCAGCGCGACCGCGAACACCGCGCCGGTCGCCTTGCCCGCGTAGGCGGCCAGCCCGGCGGCCAGCCCGGCCGCGTTGGAGTAGTGGCCCGCACCGGCGGTTCCGGCGAAGGCGGCGGTCATCGCGCCCATGATGGCGGCGCCGCCGACGATCACCACGCCGATGCCGATGACCAGGTCGACCCGCTCGTACCGGATGAACCGGGGGGTGATGCGCTTGTCGACCACATACGACTGCTGGAAGAACAGCTGCCACGGGGCGACCGTTGTCCCGACGATGCCGATGATCAGCAGCATGACCGTGGCCAGCTGGCCGCTGCCCCCCGGCACCGATGGCAGGACGAAGCCCTGCGCTACCTGGCTGGCCGGCGGGTGGGCCAGCAGGTACACCGGGATGAGCAGCAGCGACCCAATGCAGAACGCCATCGCGATCCGCTCGAACCGCCGGAAGCTGCCGGTCATCGCCGAGGCGATGATGACCAGCGCGGCCAGTCCCACCGCGATGACCTTGGGGACGCCGAGGAACCCGGCGGCCAGCGTGATGCCGATGAACTCGGTCACGATGGTCAGCGCGTTGAGGATGAACAGGTCGATGACGCTGAACGCGCCCCAGAACCGGCCGAACCGCTCCAGGATCAGCCGGGCGTGCCCGACGCCGGTGACGGCGCCCAGCCGCAGCACCATCTCCTGGTTCACGTACAGCACGGGGATCAGCAGCACGAAGGTCCACAGCAGCCTGGTGCCGTAGTCCTGGCCGGCCTGGCCGTAGACCGAGAACGCGCCCGCGTCATTGTCGCCGACCATCACGATCAGCCCGGGGCCGACGATGGCCAGCAGCGTCTTCAGCTTGGCCGGCATCGACCGGCGCGGCGCCAGGTCGTCCAGCGAGATGGTGCCCAGCGCCCCGCGGATGTCGCCGACGTGCGCGGAGTCCAGGGCGGCGCCCTGGCTCAGGCCGCCGCCGTGCAGGTCAGAGGTCGAGGAGGTCATGGCTAACACCCCTTTCACGCCCGCAGCGGGGCGGATCGGGGGGCACGCGCGCAGTGCAGCCGAGATCAGCGGCGGCCGGGCCAGTCCCGGCTCACGGACAGCCGGGCGGGCTCACCGGCCAGGTGAGCTCAGGATTCGGGGGGGTGGTGCCGGTTACGGCGCCAGCGCGTGCCCGGAGCAGACAGGGTCAGCAGCAATGGGGGCCCATTTTCGGCCCGGACTATCGTGGTCCATTGCTCGCCTCCCTTCGTCCATGGCACCGCAGCGCCCGCTCCCGACACGCACGGAGGCAGCCTGGCCCAGCCCGGACTCTCAGGCACCTCTCTCGTTAGAGCTTTGGCACTTCACGGCGTAGCTCCGGAGACCCCGGCGCAGCCACCTGGCCTCACCCCTTAGGCCGGGGAGAGGTGTCCTGATCCGGAGCGTCTCTCGACGGGTGGGATCAGTGGCCTGTGTCCGTGAAGACGCCTCACCGAACGAGGTGTCCTCGTGTGAAACCCAGTTGAGCATGCCCGCCGCGGCGTAGCAGTGTCAAGCTGACTAACCGACGACGGCGCGCGCCCTCACGGGGCTCCCGGAGGGCACAACAGTCCAGCAGGCGTCGGCATTCCCCCAGCTCAGCGTCCTGCCCGGATCAGTCCGGCTGGCCGTGGCGGGCGTCCGGCGGCTGCGCCGCCTCGCGGCGGCGCCAGTCCTCGGGCAACGTGACTTCCAGCACATCGTCGACCGTGATGACGCCCAGCAGCATCCGCCGGTCATCGACGACCGGAACCGTGGTCAGGTTGTAGTCGCTCATCAGCACGGCCACGTCCACCACGTCGGTGTCGGCACCGACCCGGACCGGGTCGTCGTCGCAGACCGCGGCCAGCGTCGCGCCGGGGTCGGCCTGGACCAGGCTCACCAGCTTGCTCACCCCGCATCAGCCGGCCGCCCGGATCCAGGGCATGCACGCTGGTCAGCGCCTCCGGCTGGAGACTGGCCGCGGCCGCCACCGCGGCGATCGCGCTGGCCGCCGTCGCGGTCGCGGGCACGGCGACGTAGTCCATGTTCATCAGCCCGCCCGCGCTGGTCGGGTTGTAGCCCATCAGCGTCATGATCTTGGCCCGCGGTCCGGGCGGGAGCCGGTCCAGCACGGGCTGACGGCGGCGCTGCGGCAGCTCGGCGACGGCGTCGGCCGCGTCATCGGCCCGCATCCGGGCCAGCACGGCGGCGATCTCGCCGTCGGTCCGGGCGCCGAGCAGCCGGGTGGCCAGGTCCTCGTCGAGCTCCTCGAAGACGTCGGCCTCCAGCTCGGGGTCGGCGTGCACCTGACCGAGGATCTCGGTCTCCTCGTCCCGCGAGGCCCGCTCGAGCAGGTCGGCGATCTGGGCCGGCTTGAGCCGCCGGATGCGGGCGAACGGCCCGCGCAGCAGGGCGCTGCCCGAGTGCCCGATCAGCGGCTCGAACTTGGCCCACTCCCGGAACACCCCGTCCCCGCCGCCGGGCCGGCCCAGCAGCGGCCGGGCCCGGTGGCCGGCTACCCCGGTGACCAGCCAGGCTCCGTCGCGCTGGGCCAGCTCCAGGTCAGCCGCCCGGATCAGCTGCGCGCTCTGCACGTCGATGAGCCGGTGCCCCAGGACATCGGCGCGCAGCAGCACCTCGCCGGTCCGGCGCTCGAACTGGCGCAGGTCCAGCCGGGCGCTGGTCAGCCGCAGGTCCGCGCCGCCGGCGAGGCTCGCGACCTGGTCAATCGGGACAAAAACGCGACGACTGCCCACCGCGGCGACCAGGCCGGTCACCGGCGGCCCCGGCTCCCCGGCGCCGCCGCGCACCGGGTCGTCGGCGCCGCCCAGCCGGACGATCACGTCGGACAGCCGTCCGATCGACTCGCCGCCCCGGTCGGTGATCGGACGGCGGAGCAGGCCAGACAGACGCAGCGGCGCGGTCGCGCGCGGGCCCGGCGGGGCGTCCAGCTGAGGACTGCCGGGCGCGCTGCCGGGCTGCGGCTGGGCCGGATCGGGTCCGGCCGGTGTGCTGGTCATAGCGGGTTTGTCCTCCTGCCGGGAGAGCCAGCCGTGCTCGCGGGCCGCCCCGGCCAGGGAAGCCGTGTGCCGGTCTCCCTGAAGTTGCACCGCAATGGTATGAAGTCCACGTCACGGTGACGCAAGGAGGGCGTGCATGGCCATGCGCAGGGCTGTCGGCTCGCTCGCCCAGCGAGACGACCTGGCCGAGGGCATCGGCTACGGGCTCAAACGCAAGCTGCTCGGCCGGCCGCTGATCAACGAGCAGCTCGGCGAGCAGCGCCTGTCCAAGCGGATCGGCCTGGGCGTGCTCGCCCCCGACGGGATCTCCTCCTCGGCCTACGGCACCGAGGAAATCCTGATCGAGCTGCTGCGCGGCGGCCTGGCCATCACCGCGTTCACGCTCATCCTGCCCATGACGGGCGTCGTGCTGTTCGTCATGATCCTGGTCGTCCTCGCCTACCGCGAGGTCGTCATGGTCTACACCCGGGCGGGCGGCTCCTACGTCGTGGCCCGGGAGAACTTCGGCCCGCGGGTGGCCCAGGTCGCGGCCATCGCCCTGCTCATCGACTACGTGGTCACCGTGGCCGTGCAGGTCGCGGCCGGCACCGCGGCCGTCGCCTCGGCCATCCCGGCCCTGAACGACCCCGATGTGCTGACCATCATCTCGGTCTGCATCGTGGTGCTGATGTGCTACGGCAACCTGCGCGGCATCCGCGAGGCCGGCCGCGCCTTCGCCGTGCCCACCTACCTGTTCACCGGCTCGGTGATCCTCATGATCATCACGGGCCTGGTCCGCGAGGCCTTCGGCAACCTGCACCGGTACCACTACCCGCTGCCCGGTCAGTTCGGGTCCGCGCACAACAGCCACATCAGCCTGATCACCTTCGGGATGATCTTCGTGCTGCTGCGCGCCTTCGCCAACGGCGGCTCGTCCCTGACCGGCATCGAGGCGGTGTCCAACGCGGTCAGCGCGTTCCAGCCGCCCGAGGGGCGCAACGCCCGGCGGGTGCTGGTCATCGAGGGCAGCATCCTTGGCTCGCTGGTGGCCGGGATCTCGTGGATGGCGCACCTGACCCACGCCGCGCCCTACACGACCGGGGTACCGACGGTGATCGCCCAGGAAGCGAAGATCATCTTCGGGCACAACGTCATCGGCACTGCCCTGTTCGTCTTCGTCCAGGCGGCAACCGCGCTGATCCTGTATACCGGCGGCAACACCAGCTTCAACGGGTTCCCGTTCCTGGCCAGCTTCGTGGCCGAGGACGCCTTCCTGCCGCGCTGGCTGACCAAGCGCGGCCACCGGCTGGTGTTCTCCAACGGCATCATCGTGCTGGCCGTGCTGTCCTCGGCCCTGCTGGCCATCGCCGGCTCCAACGTCAACAGCCTGGTGCCGTTCTACGCCATCGGCGTGTTCACCGCCTTCACCCTGGCCGGGTTCGGGATGTCCCGGTACTTCGGCAAGAACCGGGTGCCGGGCTGGCAGTACAAGCGGGTCCTCACCTTCGCCGCCGGCCTGACCTCGATGGTCGTCGTGCTGATCTTCGCGTGGGTGAAGTTCAAGGAGGGCGCCTGGCTGGTCATCCTGCTGTTCGTGCTCGGCGTGCCCGCGCTGATCTGGCTGAACCGCCAGTACGGCCTGGAAGCGTCGGTGCTGGAGTTCATCGGCAGCCGCCGCAAGAACACCCCGCCGGCCGACCCGCCTAGCTACTCCCGCCGCACGGTGTTCGTCTTCGTGGACGACTACGACCTGGCCACCATCGCTGCGCTGCGCTACGCCCGGAGCCTGCGGCCGACGACGATGCACGCGGTCCACTTCGTGATCGACAACATCCAGGCCGACCGGCTGCGCCAGGACTGGGTCCGGGCCAGCACCGCGATCGTGCTCGACTTCGTGGACTGCCCCGACCGGCGGCTGGCCAGCGCCGCCGCCGCGATGGTGAACGCCGAGGCTTCGCTGCCCGGGGTGGGCGTCACCGCGATCCTGCCCCGGCGCAGCTACTCCCCGATGCTGGGCCGGCTCCTGCACGACCGCACCGCAGACAAGATGGCCGGGGTCATCAGCCGCATCCCGCACGCCGTCGCGACCATCGTCCCGTTCGATGTCCGCAGCCGCGTCGAGGCACTGGCCGCCCGCCAGGCCGCCGTGGCCGGCGGCGGCCCCAGACCGGATGCGGCCGGCCCGGGTCAGCCGGAGGCAGCCGCTGCCGGAACCGGTCAGGACCGGGCAAGCACCGGGAAAACGGGCTGGCACGCTGCTGGCCAGGCGGCCGCCGCGCAGCCTGGCCACGGCCAGCCTGGACGCGGACCCGGCGGCGGCGCGCCCGGCGGTGCCCGGCCGGGCGGCGCACCGGCGGGGAGTGGCCCAGCCCGGAGTGGCCCGGCCGACCGGGGCGAAGCGGCCGCGGCGCCAGCCGATGACCGGCCCGGCGGGGACGAGGCCGCCCCGGCGCAGCGCCAGGACGCCCCGGCGGAGGACCCGTCGGCGCCGGTGCGCGAGTCGGAGCGGGCCGCGTCCGCGCAGGCCGGCGAGGCGGCGATGCTGGCCTCGGACGGCAGCGACTACGATCGCCCCGTGCCGCCCGAGGGCGTCGCGCCGATCGGCAGTCTTGTTCAGCCAGGACGGGCTGTCGTCGAGGGACGGGTACATACAGTGGAGATCCGCCCGGTGGAGCAGAACACGGTGCTGGCCTGCGACATCGCGGACTCAACGGGGGAACTGACCGCGCTGTTCTACGGCCGGTCGAACATTCCCGGGCTGCGACCGGGCTCAAAGGTCCGGCTGCGCGGGCCGGTCGGGATGAAGGAGGGGATGCCGGTCATGGTGAATCCCGCCTATGAGCTGCTCGCGCAGAGCACCGGCCGGCCGCCGGGCAAGCCCCGGCCGCGCCGCGGCCCGCGCCCCGACCGGCGGCGAGGCGACGGGGACACCTGATCCGCCTATGACCCCGCCCATCCCGCCCGCACGGCCTGCCCGCCACGAGCCGGCCAGTCCCGGCGAGCTGGGTTGCCGCGACGAATCCGGCGATTCCGGCCAGACCGGCCAGCCGCGTATTCAGGCCGGCCCGGCGGGCAGCACGGCCGGGCAGCCAGGCCCGGCCGCGGCGGCCGGCTGGCCGGAGCGCCGCAGCCGGGGCGGCGGGCACGGGCATGACCACGGCGGGCTGCTGACCGCAACCGGACGGCACCGGCGGGCCCTGACCATGGTCCTCGCGCTGACCATCACCGTCGCCATCGCGGAGATCGTCGGCGCGGTCATCACCGGCTCGCTGGTCCTGCTGGCCGACGCCGCGCACATGGCCGCCGACGCGGCCGGGGTCGGGCTGTCACTGCTGGCCGCCTACTTCGCGCAGCCCGCCACCGGGCACCGCACGTTCGGGTTCGCCAGGGCCGAGATCCTCGCCGCGATGGCCAACGCCCTGATCCTGCTGGCCATGGCGGCGTTCATCTTCACCGAGGCAGTGAGCCGGCTGATGTCGCCGCAGCCGGTGCACTCGCCCGCGCTGATCATCTTCGGCGTGATCGCGCTGCTGGCCAACGGCACCTCGCTGCTGCTGCTGCGCCGCGGGCAGGGCGAGAGCCTGAATGTGCGCGGTGCCTTCCTGGAGGTCACCGCCGACACCCTGGGCTCCGCGGCGGTGATCATCACCGGGGTGATCATCGAGCTGACCGGGTTCACCCGTATCGACCCGATCGCCTCCCTGGCGGTGGGCGTGCTGATCCTGCCGCGGACCTGGAAGCTGCTGCGCGAGGCGCTGGAGGTACTGCTGGAGGCAGGCCCGCCGGACATCGACCTCACCGAGCTGCGCGGCCACATGACCAGCCTGGCCGGCGTGCGCGAGGTACACGACCTGCACCTGTGGACCATCACCTCGGGCCTGCCCGTGCTGTCGGCGCACATCGTGGTGGAGCCCGAGGTGATCAGCGAGGGGCGCGGCGCCGTCATGCTGGACTCGCTCCAGGCCTGCCTGCGCGGGCACTTTGACGTCGCCCACTCGACCTTCCAGCTGGAGCTGGAAGGGCACGCGGATCATGAGCACCCGATGCACGGCTAGCAGGCGGGCCGGCCGCCGCTGCGCCAGCTCGTTACGAGTAACTCTCCTGCGCCAGAAGAGGCCGGGCCGCCTTACGAGGCGGACGGCAGCGGCGCGGCCGCGGGCAGGCCCAGGTCGCGCAGGGCCGTGGCGGCAGCCCAGGCACCGCACATGCCATGCACGCCGCCGCCGGGCGGCGTGGCCGACGAGCACAGGTACACCCCGCGGGCCGGGGTGCGGTACGGATTCCACCGCGGCACCGGCCGCATCAGGGTCTGCCGCAGCGTGCCCGCCGCGCCGTTGATGTCGCCGCCCACGTAGTTGGGATTATCGGCCGCTACCTCGGCGGCGGTCCGGACCGCGCGGGCCAGCACCCGGTCCTTGAAACCGGGCGCGAACCGCTCGATCTGCGCCTCGATCGGCCCGGACATGTCAACGGCGGAGCCGGACGGCACGTGGCAGTAGGCCCACAGCACGTGCCCGCCGCCGGGCGCCCGGCCCGGGTCGGCCACGCACGGCTGGGTCACCAGGCAGTACGGCCGGTCCGGATGCCGCCCGGCGGCGACGTCGGCCTCACTGGCCGCGACCTCGGCCAGGGTGCCGCCCACGTGCACGGTGCCGGCCTGCCGGCAGGCCGGCGCGGCCCACGGGACCGGCCCGTCCAGCGCCCAGTCCACCTTGCAGATGCCCGGCCCGTACCGGACCCGGTCCAGCGCCCGCAGGTAACGGCGCGGCAGCCGGGCGGCGGCGATCCGGGCCAGCGACCGGGGCGAGACGTCGAGCAGCACGGCGCGGGCCGGCGGCAGGTCCTCGATGCGCCGGACCCAGCGGCCCGTCTCGACCCGGCCGCCGAGCGCGGTCAGCTCGGCCACCAGCGCCTCGGTCAGCCGCATGCTGCCGCCCGCCACGAACGGCCAGCCGGTGGTGTGCGCGAGCAGCCCCAGGAACAGCCCGAATCCGCCGCTCACCGGCGCCGACAGCGGCAGCATCGCGTGCCCGGCCAGGCCGGCCAGCAGCGCGCGGCCGTCCTCGGTGCGCAGCCGCCGGGCCAGCACGGTGGCGGGCAGGATGGCCTCCGCGGCGAACCGGCCGGCGCTGACCGGATGCGCCGGGACCCGGCGCAGCGGGGCCAGGAACGCGGCCGTCACCGCGTCCGCGGAGCGCACCAGCGGCCCCATCAGGCCCGGATAGCCGGCGTCGCCCAGGCTGGCCGCCGTGTCCGCGACCGAGCCGGCCAGTGCCGCGGCCCGGCCGCCGTCCAGCGGCTGCGCCGCCGCGACCGGCGGGGTCGACCAGCCGCGCGCCGCGCGCGGCCAGGTCGATGGTCTGGAAGAACGGGGACGCCGCGGCCAGCGCGTGCACCGTGGAGCAGACGTCGTGGGCGTACCCCGGCAGGGTGAGCTCGCTGGTCCGGCAGCCCCCGCCGGGCTCGGCCGCGCCCTCGATGACGTCCACCGCCAGCCCGGCCCTGGCCAGCGTGATCGCGGCCGCCAGCCCGTTGGGGCCAGAACCGACCACCACCGCGTCCGGCTGCCTCACGACGGCGCCCCGGCCGGCCCGCACGTGCGCGTCATAGGGTGAGCATTCCCCCGTCAGCCGCGACCGTCACCGGGACCGGGGCGTGCTCGAAGCGGGCCGCCAGCTTGTCCAGCTCATCGTCGGTCCGGTCGGGACGGTGGTGGAACAGCACCGCCCGCGCGGCCCCTGCTCGCGCGGCCAGGCCCACCACGTAGTCGGCCGCGGCATGCCCGAAGTACGCCTCGGCGGGCAGTTCCTCGGGCAGCAGGAAGGCGTCGTGCACGAGCGCGTCGGCGCCCTGGGCCAGGGCCAGGGCCGCCGGGTGATACGCGCCCCAGCCGTCCGGCCCGGGGCCTAGCTCGGTCGGGCAGTGGTCGGGCAGGTAGGCCACCACCGACCGGCCGTCGCTGACCCGGTACCCGAATGTCCGGCCGCCCTTGTGCGGGATCTGCCGGGCCTCCACCGTGAACGGGCCGGCGATGACGGCGCCCTCGCCGAGGGTGCCGAAGCTCCAGCTGCCGCGCAGGTCGCGGGGCCGGATCGGGAAATGCGGCGGGGACATCCCGCGCTCCAGCACGGCCTCGGCGGACTCCCCGTCGTCCTGCGCGGGCAGCAGCAGCGCGACCTCGGCATCCGGCCGGTCGCCGGCCCGGAAGAACGGCAGCCCGTGGACGTGATCCCAGTGCAGGTGACTGAGCAGGATCGTGCCGCGGAACGGCGCGCCGGCCAGCAGCCCGGTGACCGTGCGCAGGCCGGTGCCCGCGTCCAGGATCAGTTCCGGGGTCGTCGCATCGCCGGCCGCGAGGGCCACGCACGAGGTGTGGCCGCCGTACCGGAGGAAGTCAGCTCCCGGCGCCGGGGTGGAGCCGCGAGTTCCGCACAGGTACAGGCGCACGCTCAGGCCCGCCCGGCGTCTTCGCGGTGATGCCCCCCGGCCAGCTCCTCCAGCGCGCCGCGGTCCAGCGCCGCGGCATCGACCGCGGCCACCCGGCAGGCGGTGACGGCGGTCAGCGTGGAGGTGCGGATCCCGCCCTCCAGGTGCGCCCGCTCGCCGAGCATGGCGCCCGGCCCGTACTCGGCCAGCGCCTCGCCATCCCGGTCGACCCGGATGACGCCGTCCAGGACCAGGAAGATGTCCGTGCCGGGCTCGCCCTGGCGGACCAGGGCATCGCCCGCCGCCAGGCGGCTGATCCGCGGCTTGGCTGCACCGTGCATCAGCTGCACCGACAGGGACCGCTCCAGCGCCGTCTCCACCGCAGTGACCAGCGCCGGGGAGTCGGCGTCGCCCCACGGGCTGTGCCGCCCGAAGGCGCTGTGGAACCAGTCCTTGTAGTCGGTCAGCCCCGACTTGTGCGACAGCTGCCCCTGGTGGTCGTAGATCCAGTGCCGCGGGAAACTGCTCGCCCCGGGCACGGCGCTCTCGGCCCGCCCGTCCGCATGCAGGGTCAGCGACAGCGTGGTCCACACCAGCGGGGCGTGCCACTGCACGTACGGCGGGTGGCTGACCCGGCGCGGGGCAGGCAGCCCGGTCCGGCCGCCGGTGGTCTGGGTGAACTTGACCCGGCCGTCGCCGTGCTCGGGCTCGCGGCGCAGTTCCGGCAGGGCGGCCGCCTGGAACCGGCGGTGAATGCCGCCCACCTGGACCGTGGTGGAGCCCATCAGGCCGCCGCCGCTGTAGCCGGCGCTGGTCACCTGGCCGGAATCATCAGTCTCGATCCAGGCCCGCAGCACGTTGGCGAACCGGAACCGGTCGGCCGCCCGCAGGGCCTCGATATCGCCGAGCTCATCGGGCGGCGGGTCATCGTAATGGGTGAATCCGGCGTCGAAGGCCAGCCGGGTGCTGCCTTCCACGGCCTCCGACGGGATCCAGGACAGCGAGGTCACCGAGCTCTCGTAACGCATGCGGCCATCGTCTGTCCGGCGGCCGGTGCGCTCCAGGGTAGTGCCAGGCATCACCGCAGCGTGCTAGTACCACCTTCGGCCGTGAGGGCTGCCCACTGGCGGTGAGCAGCCGGGATGCTCAGACTAGGCGCATGACCGAGACCCCGGCCCGCCCGACGGCGCAGGCCGCGCAGGCCGCGACGATCGATGTCTTCCTGGCGGATGACAACCTGATCGTCCGGGAGGGCGTGCGCGCGCTCATCGAGCGCCATCAGGACCTGCGGGTGGTCGGGGTCGCCGCGGACTATGACGAGGTGGTGTCCGGCGCCACCGCGGCCCAGCCGCAGGTGCTGGTGACCGACATCCGGATGCCGCCCGACTTCCGCCGCGAGGGCATCGACGCGGCCAAGGAACTGCGCAAGCGGCACCCGGGCACCGGCGTGGTGATCCTCTCCCAGTTCGATGACCCGGAGTATGCCGTCTCGCTGCTGGCCGAGGGGTCAGCCGGCTACGGCTACCTGCTCAAGGACCGGGTCGCCGAGGGCAGCCAGCTGGTGGACGCGATCCGTGCGGTGGCCGGCGGCGGCACCGCGCTGGACCCGGCGATCGTGCAGGCGCTGGTCCAGCCGGTCATCTCGCCCGGCGGGCTGGCGCCCGCCGAGGAGGAACTGCTGGGGATGGTGGCCGAGGGCAAGCCGATCAAGGCCATCGCGGTGGCCAGGGGCGTGCCGGCCGAGGCCGTCGATGCCGAGGTGGAGGCCGTGTTCGTGAAGCTGGCTGAGGGCGTCTCGGCCGGCCAGCAGGGCGCGCTGCAGCGGCTGCGGCTGCTGCACCAGGCCATCGTGGACCGCGAGGAGCAGGGCGAGACCCTGTCCCGGCTGCTGCCCGGCGGGCTGGCCGACAAGCTGCGCCGCGAGGCGCGCCCGATCGGCGAGACCGAGCGCGTCGAGGTCACCGTGCTGATGAGCGACATCCGGTCGTACTCGACGATCGCCGAGCACGCCGACCCGAGCCAGCTGGCCGGCCAGCTGAACGTGCACCGCGCCGCGATGAACGACGCCATCCTGGGCGAGGGCGGCACGGTCATGCAGTTCGTCGGCGACGCGGTGATGGCCGTATTCGGCGCCCCGTTCCCGCAGCCGGACCACCCGGACCGGGCGGTCCGGGCCGCGGCCCGGATGCACACGCTGCAGGACGACATCAACATCCGGTGGGCCGCCGAGGGCCTGCCCGCGTTCGGCCTGGGCCTGGGGCTGTCGACCGGGGCGGCCGCCGCCGCGCTGCTCGGCTCGGCCGAGCGGCTGGAGTACACGCTGGTCGGCGACACGGTCAACTTGTCCCAGCGGCTGCAGCAGTTCGCTGCGGCCGGCGAGACGGTCCTGTCCGAGGCGACCGTCGCGGGCCTGACCGTGCCGGCAGCTGCGGCGGCGCTGCCGCCGCAGCTGGTCAAGGGCCGGGACACGCCCGTGACGGCCTACAAGATCGCACGCCAGGAAGACAGGGTGCCCGGCGCCAGCGTGGCGTAGGGCGTAAGCGCGGGCCGGGAAAGGATCCGGCCCGCATGGAGGGGGAAACATGGGCGAGGATGTGCCCGCACTGGTGATGCAGGGCGTCCGCAAGACCTTCGAGGCGGAGAACGCCCCGGTGCGGGCGCTGCGCGGCATCGACCTGACCGTCGCACGCGGCGACTTCGTGGCCCTGACCGGCCCGTCGGGCTGCGGCAAGTCGACGCTGCTGAACCTGGCCGCCGGACTGGACCTGGCCGACGAGGGCAGCATCACCGTGGCCGGCGAGGAGGTAACCGGCCACAGCGAGGACGACCTGGCCCGGCTGCGGCGCGAGCACATCGGCATCGTGTTCCAGTTCTTCAACCTGCTGGAAGGCATGACCGTCCTGGAGAACGTGGCCCTGGCCGCGATCATCGCCGGCCGGCGGCGCCGGGCGGCCGAGACCCGGGCCCGCGACCTGCTCGACCTGCTCGGAATCGGGGACAAGGCCGGCGCGGTCCCCGGCGTGCTGTCGGGCGGGCAGCGGCAGCGGCTCGCCATCGCCCGGGCACTGGCCAACGAGCCGACGCTGCTGCTGGCCGATGAGCCGACCGGGGCGCTGGACTCCGAGGGCGGCCAGGAGGTCATCGAGCTGCTGAGCCGCCTGCACGCCGGCGGGCAGACCATCTTGCTGGTCACCCACGACAGCCTGGTCGCTGCGGCCGCCGAGCGGGTCGTGCGGATGCTCGACGGGCGGATCGCCGCCGCGCCGGCCGCCGGAGCCGACCGTGACCAGAGCGTGCCGGTCCGGTCCCGGTAGCCGTGAATCCCGGTCCCGCACGGGTCGCGTGGTACGTCGCGCGCGCCACGATTCGTGGCCGGATCGGCGGATTTCTCGCGCTCGCGTTGCTCACTGGCCTGGTCGGCGGGGTGGCCATGGCGGCCATGACCGCGGCCCGGCGGACCGATTCCTCCTACCCCGACTACCTGGCCAGCACCCGGCCATCAGCCCTGATCGCCCAGCCGAACTCCAACTTCGCCGGCGCGGCAACCGCGGCCCAGGCTTACCGGCTGTACCAGCAGCTGCTGGTCCAGATGCGGCGGCTGCCGCACGTACGGTCACTGGCTACCGCCGACGCGTTCAACGCCGCGACGCTGACGCCGCGCGGCGGATTCGGCTCGGTCCTGTTCACCCAGGTACAGCTGGTGGCCAGCGGTGATGGCATGTTCTCCCGCCAGGACCGGGTGACGATCGTGTCCGGGCGTCAGGCCGCGGCACCGGACGAGGTCGTCGCGACCAGGCGGGCCGCCGCCCAGCTGCACCTGCGCGTCGGTTCCCGGCTGCGGGTCGGGATCTGGGCGTCGTCACCGAACCGGGGCCTGCCCCCGTTCCGCCGCCGGCTGGACCTGCGGGTGAGCGGTATCGGCGTGGTGAGCACGCAGGTAGTGCAGGACGACATCGACGCCGGCCGCACCGGGTTCCTGATCGGCACGCCGGCCCTGGATCATGAGCTCGTTCCCTGCTGCACGGCCACGGACTATGTCGGCCTGCGGCTGGCGGGCGGCGACCGGTATGCGGCGGCCGTCGGCCAGGAGTATGAGCACCTCGAGACGACCAGCTCGTTCTACGCCGGCCAGGCCGGCCAGGTCCTGCAGCTCCTGCAGGTCTACGACACCGCCGCCATCGAGACCGAGGCGCAGCGCGCGATCCGGCCCGAGGCCATCGCGCTCGGCGTGTTCGGGCTGATCGCCGGGCTGGCCGCGCTGATCATCGGCGCCCAGTCGGTATCCCGGCAGCTGCGGGCCCGGGCCGCGGACGCGGCCATCCTGCGCGCGCTCGGCGCCGGCCCCGGCACCGCTGTTGCCGACGGCATGCTCGGGGTGGCCGGCGCGATCGCCGCCGGGGCCCTGCTGGCGGTCGCCGCTGCCATCGGGCTGTCGCCGTTCTCATTGTTCGGGCCCGTCCGGGATGTCGAGCCGGGGCACGGGTTCTACCTGGACGCTGCGACGCTCGGGCTGGGCGCGCTGGCGCTGCTCACGGCGCTGGGTACCGTCGCGGCCGTCACCGGCTACCGCCAGGCGCCGCACCGCCTCGCCGCACGGCAGCAGCCGCCCGGCCGCGGATCGGCCGTCGTGGCGGCCGGGCTGCGGGCCGGCCTGCCGCCGGCCGGGGTCGCCGGGCTCCGGTTCGCGCTGGAGCCGGGCCGGGGCCGCACGGCGGTACCGGTGCGCTCGGTGATGGCCGGGGCCGTGCTGGCCGCCATGGTCGGAGTGGCCACGCTGACCTTTGCCGCGAGCCTGGGCTACCTGGTCTCCCATCCCCGGCTGTACGGCTGGAACTTCAGCTACGCGCTGTACTCGACCGACGGGTGGGGGCCGTTCCCGCCCGCGCTGACCAACCCGCGGCTGCATGCCGACCGGCAGATCGCCGCCACCACCGGGGTGTACTTCCTGACCGTCCAGATCGACGGGCAGACGGTTCCGGTCATCTTGTCGCCGGTGCGCGCCGCGGTGGCCCCGGCGCCGCTGTCCGGGCACGCGCTGGACGGCCCGGGCCAGATCGTCCTGGGGCCGTCCACCCTGGCCCAGCTGCACGTGCGGGTCGGCGGCCAGGTCACGGTCCAGCTGGGCTCGGTCATCAAGAACACCAGGCTGCGGGTCGTCGGCACGGCCGCCCTGCCGGCCATCGGCGACACGCTCAGCGTCCACCCGTCGCTGAGCACCGGCGCCATCCTGCCCGTCCAGGTCGTCTCCCGGGCGGCGCTGCTGGACGGCGGCGCCGAGTCGGGCCCGAACGCCATCTTCGTGCGGCTGCGGCCCGAAGTCAGCCCGGCCGCCGGGTTTGCGGCCCTGCAGAAGGTGGCTCGCTCCTACGACGCGATTGCGCACTCGCCCGCGGTGCTGCGGCAGGCAGGACCCACGGCGCTGGAACTGCAGGCCAGCGTGCTGCCGGCGCAGCGGCCGGCCGAGATCGTGAACTACAAGACCATGGGCGCCATGCCTGCCATCCTGGCCACCGGCCTGGCCGCCGGAGCCGTCGCCGGACTTGGTCTCACCCTCATCGCCTCGGTGCGGCGGCGGCGGCGCGACCTGGCCCTGCTCAAGACGCTCGGCTTCACCCGGGCCCAGCTCGCCGCGGCCATCGCCTGGCAGGCCACCGTCACCGCCGCCGCCGGCCTGCTCGTCGGCCTTCCCCTGGGCATCGCCGCCGGCCGCTGGCTCTGGCTGGCCTTCGCCCGCCAGCTGTCCGCCGTGCCTGATCCCGTCATCCCGGTTGTCTCGGTAGCCCTGACCGCTGTGGCCGCTCTGGTGCTGGCCAACCTGGTCGCCGCCCTGCCCGGCCGGGCCGCCGCCCGTACCCCCGCCGCTGCCATCCTGAGAGCAGAGTGACGACGATGCCGACGAGGGCAGCGCCGTGACCAGCCCCGCCGCCCGGCTGGCCGCCTACCGGCTGCGCACCACGCTGCGCCGCCGGCTCGCCGGCTACATCGGCCTGGCGCTCATGGCCGGCCTGGTCGGCGGCATCGCCCTGGCGGCCATGACCGCCGCCCGCCGAACCGACTCCTCCTACCCCGACTATCTCGCCAGCACCACGCCGTCTGGCCTGGTGGTGGAGCCTTTTACCAGCCCGGCCTACTCACCGGCGTTCGTCTCCCAGCTCCGCCGGCTCCCCCACGTGCGCGCAGCCGCGGCCGCGATTACCTTCAACGCGGCAACTCTGACGCCGCGTGGCGGACCCGGCACCATCCTCCTGGGCCAGGCTCAGCTGATCGCCAGCCCGGACGGTCTGTACTCGCGCCAGGACCGGGTCACGATCATCGCGGGCCGCGCGGCCAGCGCCCGGCGGCCAGACGAGGTTGTCGCCAGCCCCGACGCCGCCGCCCTGCTCGGCCTGCATGTCGGCTCGCATCTGCGGGTCGGGATCGTCAGCTCCGGCAACGGCCAGGTCCGCGGGCGGGTGCCGCTCATCGTCACCGGGATCGGAGTGTTCAACCTGCAGGTGCTCCAGGACGATGTCGACGCGGGCCGGACCGGCTTCCTGCTCGGCACGCCCGCGCTCGCGGCCAGGTTTGCCTCCTGCTGCTCCAGCGGAATGATCGTAGGCCTGCGGCTGGCCGACGCCAGCCGCCAGGCGACGGCCGTCGGCCGCGAGTACCAGCACCTGCTCGCTACCAGCCCGGATATCCCCCGCGGCCAGGCTGAGCTCCAGGTCTACCTCACCTCCGCGATCGAGGCCGAGGCGCAGCGGGCGATCAGGCCGGCGGCGATCGCGCTGGCCGCGTTCGCTGCCATCGCCGGGGCGGCCGCCCTGCTGCTCGGCGGCCAGTCGATAGCACGGCTGCTGCGGGCCGGCCTCGGCGAGGCAGCAGTGCTGCGCGAGCTTGGCGCCTCACCGGCCGCGGCGATGGCCGACGGGCTGCTGGGCGTCCTCGGCGCGCTCATCGCGGCAGCGGTGCTGGCGGCGGGGGTCGCGGTCGGCCTGTCGCCGTTCTCGCTGTTCGGCCCGCTCCGGGCGGTCGAGCCAGGGCACGGCGCATACCTCGACGGAACGGTGCTGGGCCTGGGCACGATCAGCCTGATCGCCGTCCTGGCCGCTATCGCCGTTGTGACCAGTTACCGGCAGGCCCCGCGCCGGACGCCCGCCGCACAGCAGTCCGCCGGGCGCGGCTCCGCAGTGGTGCGGGCCAGCCTGGGCGCCGGGCTCGGCGCCGCCGGCGTCACCGGCCTGCGATTCGCCCTAGAGCCCGGCCGGGGCCGGACGGCGGTACCGGTTCGCTCGGTGATTGCGGGCTCGGCACTCACCGTCGTCGTGGGCGCGGCCACGCTGACCTTCGGCGCGAGCCTGAGCACGCTGATCTCGCACCCGGACCTGTACGGCTGGGACTTCAGCTACGCGATCTACTCGGTCCAGGGGTGGGGCTCGGTGCCGTCGCGGTGGGCTGGGCCGCTGCTGGCCAGTGACCGTGATGTCGCCGCGACGACCGCCGTCTACTTCACTACGACTCAGGTGGACGGTCAGACCGTCCCGGCTCTGCTCGAGCCCGTCCGGCCGGCCGTCGCGCCGCGCATCCTGTCCGGTCACGGGCTCGACGGGCCGCATCAGATGGTGCTCGGCCCGGCCACGCTCGCCCAGCTGCACCGGCGGGTGGGCGACATCGTGCCGGTCAACGCCGGCCGCCTGCACGTCCGGCTGCGGATCGTGGGCACGGCCACCATGCCGACGATCGGCACGGTCTTGTCCGCTCACCCCTCGATGAGCACGGGGGCGCTGCTGCCGGCCACGCTCGTACCCGGTGCGGCCAGTTCCGGGCCGTTCGGCCCGGAACTGGCCGGCCCTAACGCGATCTTCGTGCGGCTGCGGCCCGGGGTCAGCCAGCAGGAGGGCCAGCGGTCGCTGCACACCGTGACCGCTGACCTGACGCGCGAACTACGTTCCCGGCCGGTCCTGAACCGCACCGGCGGTAGCTCTGCCGTGGACATCCCCAGCCTGCTGCCGGCGCAGCGGCCGGCGGAGATCGTGAACTACAAGACCATGGGCGCCCTGCCCGCCATCCTGGCCGGCGGCCTGGCCGCCGGAGCGGCCGCCGGGCTCGGTCTCACCCTCATCGCCTCGGTGCGGCGGCGCCGCCGCGACCTGGCCCTGCTCAAGATCCTGGGCTTCACCCGGGCCCAGCTCGCTGCGGCCGTCGCCTGGCAGGCCACCATCACCGCCGCTGCCGGCCTGCTCGTCGGCCTGCCGCTGGGCATCGCCGCCGGGCGCTGGCTCTGGCTGGCCTTCGCCCGTCAGCTGTCCGTCGTCCCGGCCGTGACCGTCCCCGCCGCCTCCCTGGCCCTCATCGCCGCGGCCGCGCTCGTCCTGGCCAACCTGGTCGCCGCGCTGCCCGGCCGCGCCGCCGCCCGCACCCCCGCCGCCGCCACCCTGAGAGCAGAGTGATGCCCGCATGAACAGCACGCTCAGCCCGCCCGGCACGTCCGCGCCGCCGGACTCCGGGCCGCACCGGCCGCCCGGCCGCGCGCTGGTCGCCGGGTTCGCGCTGCCCGTCCTCACCCTCGCCCTGGTCATCGCCGGCCTGCGGCCGGCGCCGGGCCGCTGCCGGCCGTCACGGCCGTCGCCTTCGGCCTGGTGCTGGCCGCCGCGGCGTCGGGCGCGGTGACCGCCCGCGGGGCGGAACGGACGCCGCAATGGCAGGTCGCCTTCGGCTCGCTGGCCGCCGCGGCCGCGCTCGCAGCGGCTCATGGCGCCGATGGCGCCACGGGCGCCGAGCGGTCGGCCCTGCGAGCAGTGGTCACGGTGGCCGTGCCACTGATCATCGCGATCTCGTTCCACCTCATGCTCGCGCTGCCCGACGGCCGCCTCGGCGGCCGGGCGCGGCGGCTGGCGGCGGGGGCCGCCTACGCGGCGGCGGGCTGCGCGGGGCTGGCGCTGGCGGCGGCCGGGCACCCGCTGCCGGCCGCTGCCGTCGCGCTGGCCTGGGGCCTGGCCCTGGCCTGCGCGCTCCCGGCGGCCCGGCTGCGCTACCTGGCCGCCGCGGGACGGGACCGGGAGCGGATGCAGTGGATCGCCACCGGCTCGATCCTGGCCGCCGACACGGCGCTGATCGCAGCCGTGCTGAACGTGCTGGTCCGCTGGCCCGACGCGGTCGGCGCCGTGGCGGCCGGCTGCGCATTGTTCCTGCCGCTGGGCATGCTGGCCGGCGGCCTGCGCGCGCTCGGGCCCTATGGCGGGCGGGTCCTGGTGCGGGTGGCCTCGGTGGCCGGCTTCTCGGTCGTGGTGGCGGCGATCTACCTCGTCATCGTCCTGGGCATCGGCAGCGCTCCGCAGGGTGCCGGGGACCGGCAGCTGCTGGGCCTGTCCATGCTCGCCGCCGCGGTCGCCGCGGTCGGCTACCTGCCGGCCAGGGACCGGCTGGCCGCCACCGCGACCCGGCTGGTGTACGGGGCCCGGGAGGCACCGGACGAGGCGCTGCGCACCTTCGGCAGCCGCCTGACCCGCGCCATCCCGATGGACGAGCTGCTGCTCCAGCTGGCCGAGTCGCTGCGCAAGACGATGTCCCTGACCAGCGCCGAGGTATACACCGGCGCCGGGGAGGTGCTGGAGCGGGCCGCCGCCGTCCCCGATACCGGGACGCGGTCGCTGATCGTCACGGCGCGCGAGCGGCCGGTGGTGACGCGGGCCGGGGTCTCCGGCAGCGCCTGGGCCTCGGTCTGGCTGCCCGCCCTGCTCGACGGGCGGGCCGGAGCCCAGCTGCGGGTGGCGCCGGTCAGCCACGGCGGCGATCTGCTCGGGCTCATCGTGGTCGAGCGGCCCGCCGCCGGCGACGTGTTCACCGACGAAGACGACCGGGTGCTGACCGAGCTGGCCCGCCAGGTCGGCCTGGCCGTGCACAACGCCCGGCTGGATACCGAGCTGCAGACCACCCTGGACGAGCTGCGGCTGCAGGCCGTGGCGCTGCGCGAATCGCGCGCCCGGATCGTGGCCAGCGGCGACGCCGAGCGCCGCCGGGTCGAGCGCAACCTGCACGACGGAGCGCAGCAGAGCCTGGTCGCGCTCGCCGTCAACCTGCGGCTGGCCCGCGACATCGTGACCGAGGACCCGGACGGCGCGGGCGAGCTGCTCGATCAGCTGGCTATCGACCTGAAGGCCACCATCCAGGAACTGCGCGACCTGGCCCACGGGATCTACCCGCCGCTGCTGGCCGACAGCGGCCTGGAGCAGGCGCTGCGTGCGGCCGCGAACCGTAACCCGCTGGCGGTCAGCGTGCAGGCCGCGGGGCCGGCCGGTACACGCCCGAGATCGAGGCCGCTGTCTACTTCTGCTGCCTGGAGGCGCTGCAGAACGCCGCTAAGCACGCGCCCGGAGCCACGGTGACGATCCGGGTCTGGGAGGAGTCAGGCGGGCTGCTGTTCTCGGTGACCGACGACGGTCCCGGCTACGACGCGCAGGCGGCCCGGCGCGGCCACGGGCTCACCAACATGGCCGACCGGCTGGGCGCCATCGGCGGCTCGGTCCGCTGGCAGTCCGAGCCGGGCAACGGGACCCAGGTGCACGGCTCGATCCCGCTGGTGTGACCGCCTGGCGCGGGCCAGATTGCCTGGCGCTGGCCTGGCTGACTGGCGCTGGCCTGGCTGCCTGGGGCCTGGCTGCCTGGGGCCAGATTGCCTGGCGCTGGCCTCGCTGACTGGCGCTGGCCTGGTCAGCTAGCCGGGCCAGCCGGCCTTCCGGTTCTCCCACAGGCGCCGCAGCTCGGCCCCGCCGAACTGCTCCTTGTGCACGTACCCGCTGGCCCCGCTGGCCGCGGCGGCCGGCGGCAGGTCGGTCACGTCGTAGGTAGAGCACAAGATGATGACCATCTCCGGGTCGGCGGCCATGATCTGCCGGGCGGCCTCGATGCCGCTCATCTCGGGCATGTTGATATCCATCAGGATCAGCTCGGGGTGCAGCCGCGCGGCCAGCTCAATGGCCTCCGGCCCGCTGGCGGCCTCGCCGGCCAGCTCGAAGCAGTCCAGGCGGCGCAGCACGGCCTTGGCGGCCAGCCGGAACGGCGCCTGATCGTCCACGACGAGGACATGGTGCGGGCCGGTCATGAGCCAAGAATCGCATGTTCACGCGGGGCAGGCCCAGCCTGGTGGCATCCGGCCGGAGGGTGGGGGCAGCCTCCCCCGGGCGGCGGCCGCCGGACGCCTCAGCGATCCCCGGTCGCCCCGGAATCCCCGTGGCTCAGGCGATCTCGCGGCCTCAGCGGTCCTCCGCCTCGCTCAGGTACAGCAGCACCGCCTTGACCCGCCGGTTCACGTCTTTCTCCTCCGACAGGCCGAGCTTGGCGAAGATCGAGTTGGTGTGCTTCTCGACCGCCCGCTCGGTGATGGTCAGCGCCCCGGCGATCGCCGCGTTGCTCTTGCCCTGGGCCATCTCGGCGAGGATCTCCGACTCCCGCGGGGTCAGCCAGGACACGCCCGGCTGGCGGGCCAGGCCGCGCGAGCGCACGAGCTCGTCCACCACCATCGGGTCGATGACTGAGCCGCCGGCCGCCACCGTGCGGATCGCCCCGGCCAGCTCGTCCACGCTGCCGACCCGCTCCTTCAGCAGGTAGGCCCGGCCGGCCGAGCCATGCTCGAGCAGGGCGACCGCGTAGGCCGGGGCGGTGTACTGGGTCAGCACCACCACGCCGGTCTGCGGGTGGTTGTCGCGGATCCAGGCCGCGGCCTGAATGCCCTCATTGGTGCCGGTGGGCGGCATCCGGATGTCGGTCACGACCACGTCGGGCTGCTGCTCGGCCACGACCGCCAGCAGTTCCGGCAGGTCGGCGGCCACGCCGGCCAGCTCCAGATCCTGGCTGGCGGACACGAGGCGGGCCATGCCCTCGCGCAGCAGGACGTGGTCCTCGGCCAGCACGACCCGGATCCTCGCCATGGCGGCCGATCGTAGCGCGCGATCGCCCCGGCCGGCAGTCCCTCCCGGCTGCCGGGCCGTGGCCAGGGCCGCATCCGAGCACCCGACTACGATCGCCGGATGACTGAACTTGCCATGCCGCGCTTCCCGGACGGATTCGCCTGGGGGGTGGCCACCGCCGCCTACCAGATCGAGGGCGCCGTCGGCGAGGACGGCCGCGGCGAGTCGGTCTGGGACACCTTCTGCCGCAAGCCAGGCGCCATCCGGGACGGGCACACCGGCGACGTCGCGTGCGACCACTACCACCGGTGGCCCGAGGACGTGGCGCTGATGGAGCGCCTGGGCATCGGCGCCTACCGGTTCTCCGTCGCCTGGCCGCGGATCCAGCCCGACGGGACCGGGCCCGCGCTGAACGCTGGCCTGGACTTCTACGAGCGGCTCACCGACAAGCTGCTGGCCGCCGGCATCGCCCCGGTGCCCACCCTGTTCCACTGGGACCTGCCGCAGGCACTGGAGGACACCGGCGGCTGGCTGGCGCGGGACACCGCCTACCGGTTCGCTGACTACGCCGCGCTGGTCGCCGAGCGGCTGGCCGACCGGATCAGCATGTTCATCACGCTGAACGAGCCGTTTGTCGTCACCTCGCACGGCTACGCCCTCGGCGTGCACGCGCCGGGCCGGACGCTGCTGCTGGGCGCGCTGCCCACGGCCCACCATCAGCTGCTCGGACACGGCCTGGCGACCGCCGCGCTGCGCGCGGCCGGAGCCCGGCAGGTGGCGATCGCCAACAACTGCGCGCCGGTCTGGCCGGCCTTCGATGGCGCCGCCGACCTGGCCGCCGCCGACGCCTACGACACGCTGCACAACCGGCTGTTCAACGATCCGCTGCTGCTGGGCAGCTACCCGGACCTGAGCGCGCTCGGCGTCGGCGAGGCGGGGCTGGAGTGCGTGCAGCCCGGCGACCTGGAGCTGATCAGCGCGCCGCTGGACGCGCTGGGGCTTAACTACTACAACCCGTCCCGGATCTCGGCCCCGCCGTCAGCAGCAGCAGAGCCGCCGGCCCGGCGCTGCCGTTCCAGCTGGAAGAAATTCCCGGCTACCCGGTCACGGCGTTCGGCTGGCCCGTCGTGCCGGCCGGGCTGACCGAGCTGCTGACCACCTTCCGGGACCGGTACGCCGAGCGGCTGCCGCCGGTCTACATCACCGAGAACGGCTGCTCGGTGGCCGACGAGCCCGATGCCGCCGGCGTGATCGACGACCAGCCGCGGATCCGGTACCTGGAGGCGCACATCCGGGCGGTGGCCGACGCGATCACCGCTGGCGTGGACGTCCGCGGCTACCTGACCTGGTCGCTGCTGGACAACTTCGAGTGGGCTGAGGGCTACCACCAGCGCTTCGGCCTGGTGCACGTGGACTTCGAGACGCAGCGCCGCACGCCCAAGTCCTCCTTCGCCTGGTATCGGGACCTGATCGCCGCCCAGCACACGTAAACGGCCCGCCGCAGCCGGGGGGAAGGCTGCGACGGGCCGGATCGATGGCGGGGGCGCCGGCGCCGCCTGGACTGACGAGCCTGCGAGGAGGGAAGGCGGCGCCTTCCGGGCGCCCTGCCGGGGAGCGGGCAAACAGAGCGGGCTAGCTACGCTCGCCCGCCGGGATCAGGCGGCCGGCAGGTTGTCCGGCGGCTGCCTGACGGCGCCCCGCGCCCCGGGGCAGGCCCGCCATCAGCGCGAAGCTGAGGACGAACACCCCGACCTGGAACCACAGCGTCCGCTCGGTGGCCGCCGCGAAGTCGTGCCGGGTGGCGGCCTGGCCCGCGCTGGCCAGCAGCTGGTGCACGGGCGCCGGGATGGCCCGGGCGGTGCCACCCGGCCCGCCGAGCCGGCACGAGGCCGGCGTCACAGTCGGATCGGCGGCGACCAGCCGGTCGTGCAGGCAGGCCTGGAACTGCCCGCGGATCTGGACGGCTGTCGTGGCCGGGACGCCGGCCGCGGCCAGGCCCGAGCGCAGCTGCGGGGCGACCGCGGTGGCGGCCGGGCCGGACTGGCTGCCCAGCAGCCCGAAGAAGATCACGCCGATCAGGGCGACCCCGATCGAGGCGCCAACCTGGATGCCGGTGTTGAACAACCCGGACGCCGAGCCGGCGTGCTGCTTGTCCACCCCGGCCAGCAGGATGTCGGCCAGCGGCGCGATCACCGCGCCCATGCCCAGGCCCGCCACGACGAGGGCGGGCACCATCTCCCAGGTCGTCACGGCCGTGCCGTAGTGCGAGATGGTGGCGATCAGGGCGGCCATGCCCGCGGCCATGACCAGGGCTCCGGTCATGGTGACCCCGCGGCCGAACCGGGGCGCCAGCCGCGCCGCGGCGCCGGAGGCGACCAGCACGCCGCCGGAGAACGGCAGGAAGGTCAGGCCCGCGTGCAGTGGCGTGAAGCCCATCCCGATCTGCAGGAAGAGCGTCAGGATCAGGGCGAACGAGGTCACGCCCAGGAAGAACGTCACGGCGGTGACCATGCCGATGCTGAACGAGCGGCGGGTGAACAAGCTCAGCTGGACCAGCGGGGAGCCATCCCGCCGGGTCTTGACCCGCTCGTACCAGACGAAGGCCGCGAACACCGGGACCGAGGCGGCCATGGCCGCGAAGGTCCAGGCGGGCCAGCCGAGCTGACGGCCCTGCACCAGCGGGTACAGCAGCAGGAGCAGCGCTGCGGTGACCAGCACCACGCCACCGGGATCCAGGCGGGGCGGGCGAGGTGCCCGCGACTCGCGGACCAGCACCGCGGCGGCGGCCACGGCCAGGATGCCCACCGGGACGTTGATCAGGAAGATGGGCCGCCAGTCCAGGCCGAACAGGTTGTGCTGGGTCAGCAGGCCGCCCAGCAGCGGGCCGCTGACGGTGCCCAGGCCGGCCGTCACGCCGAACGCGGCCAGCGCCTTGATCCGCTCACCCGACGGGAAGATCACCTGGATAACGGACAGCACCTGCGGGATCATGATGGCGCCCAGCGCGCCCTGGAGGACCCGGCAGGCGATGAGCATCCCCGGGCTCTGCGCGGCGCCGCACAGCGCTGACATGATCGTGAAGCCCGTCACCCCGATCAGGAACAGCCGCTTGCGGCCGTAGGCATCGCCCAGCCGGCCGCCGGTGATCAGCACGACCGCGTAGGCCAGCGTGTAGCCCGCCAGCGCCCATTGCACGTCGGCGTAACTGGCGTGCAGGTTGGCCTGGATGGACGGGATCGCGATATTGACGATCGAGATGTCGAGCAGGTTCATGAAGGCGGCCAGCAGGAGGACGACCAGCGTCAGCCAGCGTCGCGGGTCGGGCACCTCCGCCGGGGCCATGCTCTGCGGATCGGAAGTCACTGTCGAGCTCCGCTCGTGAGATAACTAGGTACAGGTTCGAAGCTAGCAACTCGGCAAACTATTGTCTAGGTAAATTAGATATCAGGGAGGTGAGGCATGTCTGAGCAGGAGCGCAGCCAGGAGCGCGGCCCAGCGGGGCCGGGCGAGTGGGAGCTGCCGTGGGCGGAGCCGTTCGCCACCGGGGCGCCGGAGCGAGCCCAGATCGCCACGGAGTTCGGCGCGGCGGTCCGCAAGACCGGATCGCTGATGAACCTGGTCGGTCAGGCGGCCGCCGAGCGGATCGGCATCAACGCGACCGACCTGAACTGCCTGAACATCCTCAGCTTCAGCGGGGAGCTGACGGCCGGGGAGCTGGCCCGGGCCACCGGCCTGACTACGGCCTCGATCACCGGCGTCATCGACCGGCTCGAGGAGGCCGGCTTCGTGCGGCGGGAGCGGGATACCCGGGACCGCCGCCGGGTGGTCGTGCACCTGATGCTGGAGAAGGCCCTGAAGGAGGTGGCGACGGTCTTCCTGCCGATGGTGCGGGACTGGCAGGAGCTGACCACCGATTACACCGACGACGAGCTGCGGCTCATCGTGCGGTTCTACGGCCAGATGGAGCAGGTCTTCCGGGACCACGTCATCCGCCTCCGCGGCGGCGACCCCGCCGCCCCCCGCGACTAAGCACCGGCAGGGCGGCGCCGCCAGGCGCCCGAGCGAGCCGGCGGGGCGCCGGCGCCGCCTGGACTGAGGAGCTTGCGACGAGGGAAGGCGGCGCCTCAAAGGCGCCCCGCCGGCGAGCGGGAAAACATAGCGCCGCGCCGGCGAGCCAGCTAGCACAGTGGTGGTGGCCTCCCGGCCGGCCGTGGTGGCGCCCCCCTGTCCCGCGGGCCTCGCCGCCCGCACAATGGCAGCCATGCGCCCGAAGTCACGCCGCCCGCGGCGGCCCGCGGCCCCGCCGAGCGCGCGGTGCTGACCGCGGCCTCCATCCGCGCGGCGCTGTACTGGTGGCGCGCGACCAGCCGGAACTCGTGGCGGCCCGCGCTGGCGGTGGCCCTGCTGACCGGCCTGCTGGGCGCCGTGGCGCTGGGTGCCCTGGCCGGGGCCCGCCGCACGGATTCGGCTTACAGCCGGTACCTGGTGTCGGTCCGGGCCAGCGACGCTTTCGTGAACGTGCCCGGCCGGATTCCCGGCATCCCGCTGGCCCGCCCGATGGAGCTGATCTCGGGGCTGCCGGGCGTCACGTCAGCGGCGAGTTACATCGGCCTGGCCGCCAACCCGGTCGTCGGCGGCCGGGTGCACGACTCATTTCAGACCAATGACCTGATCGGCAGCTTCACGGCCGGGCGGGCTGGCGGCGCGTACTTCGGCCAGGACCAGATGACGGTACTGGCGGGCCGGATGCCGCACGGCACGGGCCAGATCGCGCTCAGCCCGTCCATCGCCCGGATGTTCCGGGTCGGCGTCGGCGGGCGGGTGACCTACGAGTTCCAGGCCGTCAACCCGCGCACCTACGCGACGACCACGGTCGGCCGCCGGTCCTACCTGGTCACCGCGATCGTCGACCTCCCGCCGGTGCTCGGCGACCCGTCCGACGCCGAGAACGGCGGGGTGCTGCCGCCCGCGGCCACCCGTCAGGTGCTGGCCTCCTACGAATACGCCTGGGTCGGGGTGCGGCTGACGCACGGGACGGCCGGGATCCCGGCCCTGCAGCGCCACCTGGCGGTGCTGGCGCGGACCGTGCAGCACATGGTGGCCAGCGCGCACGTCCAGGAGTCCGGCCTGTCGTTTGCCATCAGGAACTCGGCGCTGCTGCGCGGCCAGGTCCAGCAGGCGATCCGGCCGCAGGCGGTCGCGCTCAGCCTGTTCGGCGCCTTCGCCGCCCTGGCCCTGCTCGTGCTGGTCGGCCAGGCCATGGGACAGCTGCTGGGCCGGGCGGCGCCGGGCATCACGGCCGGCCGGGCCCTCGGTGCCACCCGGGGGCAGGCCGCCCTGGCCGCCAGCCTGCCGGGTGCGGCCGCTGTGCTCGCCGGGGTAGTCCTGGCCGTGGCGGGCGCGGTAGCTCTGTCGCCGCTGGCCCCGGTGGGGCCGGTACGCCAGTTTGACCCGGTGCGCGGCACGCAGTTCGACGGCCTGGTCGTCGGTGCCGGGGCCGGGCTGCTCGCCGCGATCCTGCTCGCCCTGCTGGCCGTCCTGGCGGCCCGGGCGGTACGGCCGGGCGCCGCCCGCACGGCCCGCCGCCCGTCGGCGCTCGCGCAGGTGGCGGCCGGCGCCGGGCTGCCCGCGACGGCGGTGATCGGCAGCCGCAACGCCCTGGAGGCGGGCTCCGACCGGGTTCCGGTCCGGGCCGTGCTGCTCGGGTCGGCGGCCGCCGTGACGGCCGTCGTCACCGCGGTTGTCTTCGGCGCGAGCCTGACCGGGCTGCTCAGCCACCCGCCGCAGTACGGCTGGAACTGGAACGTGCTGATCCAGGCCGAGGGCGGCTTCGGCAACTTCTACCCGCAGGCCACCATGACCCGGCTGGTCCGCGCCGAGCCCGCGATCTCGGCCTGGTCGGAGTTCGGGTTCAGTCAGGTCGCCATCGACCAGCGGGTGGTTCCCGCGATGGGCGTGCAGCTGGAGCGCGGCACGGTCGAGCCGCCGACCACCAGCGGCCACCAGCTCTACGGCAGCGATGAGGTGGAGCTCGGCGCCGTCACCCTCCGCCAGCTGGGCAAGAAGATCGGCGACACCGTCGAGGTGGGCCCGCGCCACCTGCCGCTCACCATCGTCGGAACCGTGACGCTGCCGTCCTTCGGGGTAGCCATCACCGACCATGTCTCCCTCGGCCAGGGCGCGATGATGTCCGAGGCGACCCTGCTGCGCGCCGAGGGGTCGGCGCCCAACCCGGCGTCGGCGGGAGCAGTCTCCCAGGCCTACCCGTCAGCGGTGGCCATTGACCTGGCCCCCGGCACCACCACCGCGCAGCGCCGCCACCTCATCACGACGATCAGCGCCGCCAACCCGGACGGCACCCCCGGCGGGACCTACGCCCTGCCGCGCTCGCCGGCCGCAGCCGTGGTCGACGCGGCCAGGATGGGCAGCCAGCCGCTGGCGCTGGCCCTGGGACTGGCCGGCGCGGCCGTGCTGTCGCTCGCGCTCACCATCCTGGCCGCTGTCCGGCGGCGGCGGCGGGAGCTGGCCCTGCTCAAGACGCTCGGCATGACCCGGCGGCAGCTGCGCGGCATCGTGGCCTGGCAGACGACACTCACGCTGCTCGCCGCCGCGGCGGCCGGGATCCCGCTCGGCATCGCGGCCGGACGCTGGGCCTGGGAGGCCTACTCCGGCTCGCTCGGCATCGTCCCGGCGCCGCTGGTGCCGGCCGGGATCCTGCTGGCCGGCCTGGGCGGGCTGCTGGTCGCCGGCAACGTACTGACCTCGGGGCCTGCGATGATCGCGGCCCGGACGGCCCCGGCCGCAGTACTGCGCGCCGACTAGCCGGCCGCGGCGGTACCCGGCCGCCCGGCAGGCCACAATGGCGGTACACCGGACCGGAGGGATCGCATGCCCGCAGCCCAGCATCCCGGCGGGATTCCCGCGCCCCCGCCTGCGCCGCCCGTGGCATCCGACGCCACCGGGCATCCGCTCGACCCGCTGACCGCCGCCGAGATCGAGCAGGCGGCCGGGCTGGTCACCGGCCGCTATGCGGCCGGGCCGCAGTGGCGGTTCGCCTCGGTCGAGCTGACCGAGCCGGGCAAGGACGCGCTGGCCGGCGGCCAGCCGGTGCCGCGCGAGGCGGCGGCGGTGTGCTGGAACACCGACGACGGCCAGGCCTACCGGGCCCGGGTGTCGCTGACCGGCAGCGAGGTGACGTCCTGGGAGCACCTGCCCGGCCAGCAGCCGAACCTGACCGTGGATGAGTGGCATGAGTGCGACGTGATGCTGCGCGCCCACCCCGAGGTCATCGCGGCGCTGGCGGCGCGCGGCCACGACGACCCCGCGCTGGCCCTGACCGACGTCTGGGCCTACGGCGCGGACCTCGTTCCGGAGCGCTACCGCGGCCGCCGGCTGGGCTGGGCCGACGTCTGGTACCGGGGCAGCGCCGAAGGCAACCCCTACGCCCACCACGTCACGGGGCTGCACCCGGTGGTCGACCTGAACCGGATGGAACTGCTGGAGCTGGAGGACGACCGCGACGCCGCCGCCTCGGCCGGGCCGCCGGAGGTCCGCGGCGAGTACCAGCCACGCCTGCTGCGGGTCCCGCTGCGCGACGTCGCGCCGCTGGAGGTCAGCCAGCCCGAGGGCACCTCGTTTCGTCTAGAAGGACGACTGCTCAGCTGGCAGAACTGGCAGCTGCGGCTCGGGTTCACCGCCCGTGAGGGCCTGGTCCTGCACACCGTCGGGTACCACGACGCGGGGCGGCTGCGGCCGGTCGCGCACCGCCTGTCGTTCGCCGAGATGATCGTGCCCTACCGCGACGCCACCCCCGACCACTACCGGCGCACCGCCTTCGACATCGGCGAGTGGGGTCTGGGCTACATGACGACGTCGCTGGAACGGGGCTGCGACTGCCTGGGCGAGATCACCTACCTGGACGCGGTGGTGCCCGACTCGCGCGGCCAGGCGCGGGCCATCCGCCAGGCGATCTGCGTGCATGAGGAGGACGACGGCGTGCTGTGGAAGCACGTGGACGAATCCGCCGGCGCGGAGGTCCGCCGGGCCCGGCGGCTGGTGATCTCCTTCCACGCCACCGTGGCCAACTACGAGTACCTGGTCTACTGGCGCTTCTACCAGGACGGCAGCATCGAGTGCGAGGTGCGGGCCACGGGACTGATGGTCACCTCGTACTTCCCGCCCGGCCGCCAGCCGGCCACCGGGACCCTGGTCGACCAGCGCACGTACGCACCCTTCCACCAGCACTTCATCGTCGCCCGGCTGGACCTGGACGTCGACGGCACCGCCAACACTGTGTACGCCTGTGACAGCGAGCCGCTGCCGGTCAGCGCGGACAACCCGCACGGCCTGGCCCTGGTGCTCCGCGAGACACCGCTGACCACCGAGTCGGCCGGCCGCCAGGACTACGACTGGTCGGTCCAGCGGACCTGGAAGGTGGCCAGCACCAGGACCCGAAACGGGCTGGGCACCGCGCCGGCCTACAAGCTCGTGCCGGCCGGCTCCTTCCCGGCCCAGCTCGACGCGTCGTCACCCGCGCTGCGCCGGGCCGAGGTCATCGGGCACCAGCTCTGGGTGACGCCATGGCGCGCCGACGAGCGCTGGCCGTGCGGCGAGTTCCCCAACCTGAGCGCGGCCGACAGCGGCCTGCCCCGGTGGACGGCAGCCGACCGGCCGATCGCCGACACCGACGTGGTGCTGTGGCACGTGTTCGGGCTGCACCACATCACCCGGCCCGAGGACTGGCCGGTGATGCCGGTCGACCGGACGTCGTTCTGGCTCAAGCCCTGGGGCTTCTTCGACCGCAACCCGGCGCTGGACGTGCCGCCCAGCCCGCACCACTAGCACCGGCGCGGCGGGCAGCCGCGATCACTCCTTCACGGCGCCCTCGGTGGTGCGCATGATGTGCTTCTGGAACACGAAGAAGATGACCGCGACCGGGACGGTCATGGCCACGGCGGCGGCCAGCTTGAGCGGGTACTGGGTGCCGGTGCCGAGCTGGCCGCTGACCAGCCGGCCCACCCCGGTGGTGAGCGTGTCCAGCGACGGGCTCTGGTGCGCGATGAGGATGTCGGAGAAGTCGTTCCACGAGGCCTGGAAGGACAGGATGGTCAGGGCGATCAGGGCGGGCCGGGCCATCGGCAGCACCACCGACCAGAAGGTGCGGAAGGTGCCCGCGCCGTCGATGTGCGCCGCCTCCTCGATGCTGCGCGGGATGGACTCGAAGAACTGCTTCATGATGAACACGCCGCTGGCGTCGGCCAGCAGCGGCACGATCAGGCCGGGGTAGCTGTCGTAGATGCCGAGTTCCTTGATGACCAGGAACTTGGGGATGAGCAGCACCACGCCCGGCACCGCGATGACGGCGATCGACGGCCGAGAACAGGGCCTGGCGGCCGCGGAACCGCAGCCGGGCCAGGGCGTAGCCGGCCATCGAGTCGAACAGCAGCCGGCCGGCGGTCACGAACACCGCGACGATGACCGAGTTGGGCAGCCAGCGCGGCGAAGTCCTCCTGGCCGAGCTGGGTGAAGCCGGTGACCACCCAGTTGTGCGGCAGCGGGTTGGTCGGGTGGCCGGCGGCGTCGGTCTCGGTCTTGAACGCCGTCCCCAGCTCCAGCAGGAACGGGTAGATGTAGGCGATGGCCGCGACCACGAGGCGTGAGGTAGGCCAGGCTGCGCAGCCACGGGTTGCGCCGCCCCGCGGCCTGGCCGGCGCTGGGCTTGCGCGGGGCCGGGCCCGCGGCCTGCGGCTGGCCGACCGGCCGGGCCGCGGCCGTCACGCCCGCGCCCGCGGCAGTCACGTCTGGCTCCAGGGGTTAGCGCCGCTGCCGCGCTCGCGCAGCAGCAGCCGCTGCAGGACCGTGAACGCCAGGATGATGGCGAACAGGATGAAGGCGATGGCGGCGCCCTGGCCCCACTGCTCGTTGCCGAAGGAGACCTGGTAGGCCAGGTAGGCCGGGGTCAGCGTGGTCCCGGCCGGGTTCCCCTGGGTGATCAGGAACACCTGGTCGAAGACCTGCCACGTGCCGATCAGGCCCAGCGTGAGGACCAGGAACAGGACGGGCCGAGCAGCGGCAGGGTGATCCGGCGGAACCGGGTCCAGGCGCCTGGCGCCGTCGACCAGCGCGGCCTCCTCGATGTCGCCCGAGATGTTGTACAGCGCCGGCAGGAACAGCAGCATGAAGATGCCCGCGGTGGTCCAGACGGCCAGCACGATCAGCGTCAGCATGGCCAGGCTTGGCCCCGCCAGCCAGCCCCACCAGGACATGCCCAGCAGGCCGTGGGCGGCCAGCAGGTGCGGCGGCCGGGTCGACCCCGGCGGCCTGCAGGATCAGGTGCAGCACGCCATTGGGGTCGCTGAACCAGTTCGGGCCCCGCACGCCGAGGTAGCCGAGCAGGCCGTTCACGACGCCGCCGTTGGCGAACAGGAACAGGAACACGATGGAGACGGCTACCGAGCTGGTGACCGACGGGAAGTAGAAGGCGGTGCGGAAGAAGCCGCGGCCGCGCAGCGCCGCGCGGCTGACCACGATGGCCAGGAACAGCGCGAGGCGCCGTCTGCAGCGGCACGACCAGCAGGACGTAGTACAGGTTGTCGCGCAGGCTCAGCGCCAGGTCCTGCTGCGGCAGGCCCGGCTCGGTGAGCAGGGCCCGGTAGTTGGTCAGCCCGACGGCATGAACGCTGGCGGAGAGCGGGCTGCCGATGCCGCCCCAGTCACTGACGCTGACCCAGGCGGCCATCCCGATCGGCACCGCGCAGGAAGACGATGAGCAGGACGAGCGCGGGCGCGCTGAACAGCCAGCCCGCCGCGGCCTCGCGGCGCCGGGCCCGGTGGCCGCGCCGGCGCGCCCCGGCTGGGGCGCGCCAGCGCTGCGTGGCCAGCAGCGGCGTTCTGGTCGTCATGGCGGTCAGGGCGCCTGAGCTGGCCACCGCCTGAAGGTTGCGCTGCGCGTTCTTCAGGATGGTGGCCGGGATTGCCAGACTTGAGCTGGGCCAGCGCGGAGTCGAACGCGGCCAGCGCCTGCGTGTCACCGGGCAGCGCGATGTCCGGGTGGGCGTAGGGCAGTTCCTGGGTGTGCACGGCGAGCGCGGGGAACTGCTGCTGCCACTGCGACTGCAGCGAGCTCAGCGACGGGATGACGCCGAACGCCTTGGCGAAGGCCATCTGCTGCTGCGGCGTGGTCAGGAACTTCACGAAGCTGATCGCGCCCGCCATGTTCTTCGACGTGGCCGGGATGCCCCAGCAGTTGGTGAAGGCCAGCGTGGCCTTGGTGCCGGTGGGCCCGGCGGGCAGCGGCGCGGCCTGGTACTTGATGCTTCGGGTAGTCCGACTGCATGGCGCCCGACGACCCAGTTCCCGACGATGGCCATCGCGGCCTTGTTCTCGCCGAAGGCCTGGCCGCTCCAGCCGGAGTCCAGCTGGGCGGGGAACTTCATGATGCCCTGGGTCATCAGGCCCTTGAGGTAGGTGAGCGCCTGCACGTTCTGCGGGCTGTCCAGCGCCACCTTGCCGTTGCTGCCGATGACCGTGCCGCCGTTCTGGTACAGGAACTCATCGATGCCCGAGTGCGTCTGGTCCAGCACCAGGCCTGTCCGGCCGCCGGTGGTGAGCTCTGGTCGCCACGGACTTGAGCTGGCTCCAGTTGGTCGGGATGTCGGCCTTGGTCAGCCCGGCCTGCTTCCAGTCCCGGCTGTTGATGTACAGGGCCAGCGTGCTGGCGTCCTTCGGCTCGCACTCGAACTTGCCCTGGTAGGTGAACGAGGCGCGCAGCGCGGGGTAGAAGCCGCCGGAGTTGGCCAGCTGACCGGGGTAGGCCTCGAGGGCGTTCTGCTTGGCGTAGTTCTGGAAGCTGCCGGGGTCGAGGTAGAAGACATCCGGCGGCGCGCCGCCCGCGAAGCCCTGCGCCAGCTGCTGCGTGAGGTTGGACGCGGCGATGACTTTCACCTTGATGCCGCTCTGCGCGGTGTACGCCGACGCCGCGGCCTGCACCGCCTTGGTTTCCGCGGTACCGCTGGAGCCGAACATGAGGGTGAGCGGCGTCTTGTTCGGCTTGCCCGATGCCGCGGTGGTGGTGGCGCTGCCGCCCGAGGAGCAGGCGGTCGCGAGCAGGAGCAGGCCGGCGGCGATGCCGGCCGCTGCTATCCGGGATTTCGGTGTCCTCATCTGTCTTCCGGTTTCTTGTCGGGGGCCAGGGGCCGGAGCGGACGGTGCGGACGGCCGCGGGTCAGCGCGGCGGTGCGGTAGCGGTGGGGGCGCCGCAGCAGCCCCGTCTAGGCGGAGCTGCGCAGCACCAGCCGGGGCTCGAGCAGCACCCGGTCGTGGCGAAGGCGGCCGCCGCGGGCGGCGAGCAGTTTCTGCAGTGCGGCCAGGCAGGCATCGGCCACCTCGGCGACGGGCTGGGCCACGCTGGTCAGCCCGACGGCCGCCGCGGCGGCCGAGTTGTCGAACCCGGTCACGGCGACGTCCTGGCCGGGCACCAGACCGCGGGCGGTGAGCTCGGTCCAGGCGCCGAGCGCGATGGTGTCGCTGACGCAGACGAAGGCGGTGGGCGGCAGCGGCGAGCCCAGCAGCGCGGCGCACGCGGCCCGGCCGCTGCCGATGCCGTCCTCGGCCTGGCTGTCCAGCCCGGCAGCGGGCAGCCCGGCAGCCTGGCAGGCCGCCTCCCAGCCGGACCGGCGGTCGTCACCGACGCCCGAGCCCGCCGGCCAGCCCAGGAACGCGATCCGCCGGTGGCCGGCGGCGATCAGGTGCTCGGTGGCGGCCCGGATCCCGCAGGCGCCGTCCACGTCGACCCAGGAGTGCCGCGCGACGGTGCCCCACGGCCGGCCGAACGTCACGAACGGCACCCGCTGGCGGGCCAGCCACGTGGTCCGGCTGTCGGCCGGTGTGCGTGCTGGTGACCACGAATGCGTCGAGGTTGTACTCGCTCAGCAGGCGTCGTAGGCGGCGATCTCGGCGCGCGTCGTCGCTGGCGGTGAACAGCAGGATGCGGTAGCCGCGCTGCTGCGCCTGCTCGGTGAGGGCGTGCAGGAACCGGTCCAGCAGCTCGCCCGGCCCCTCGCCGGGATTGGGGATGCCCACCGCGATCAGGTGCGAGCGCCGGGTGCGCAGCGTCTGCGCGGCCTTCACCGGCCGGTAGCCGGTCTGGGCGATCACCGCCTCGACCCGCTCCCGGGTCGCGGGCCGGACCAGGTGCGGCGCGTTCAGCACGTTCGACACGGTCTGCCGCGAGACGGCGGCCGCCTCGGCGACCGTCTCCAGCGTGGGGCGCTGCTGCGGTGCGGGCACCAGCATCACGCCCGCGCCGCAGGCCCGGCCGCGGCCGGCCCGTCCGGCCGGCCCGTTGCGCGGGACGCGCTTGGCTGAGCGACAATTTGAGCGTTCCATTTGATCGTTCAAATTAGTGTTATGGTGGCTTTGTCGAGGCTTGCTGTCAAGCCCGGGCAAGCAGGACCAGTCAGGACATCGAGAATGAGGGGCCGGATGTCGCGATCAGTCCAGCCGTGGCTGCACGAGCTAGTGACGGCGCTGAGCGCGCCGACCGCCGTGCTCAGCGAGCCGGACGGCCAGATCCGCCCGGCCGGGGCGCAGGGCATGCTGCACGCCGACGCCCGGGTGCTGTCAGCACCGCCGTGCTGGAGGTCGGCGGGGCCGAGCCCGCGCCGGTCAGCGGCGGGCTGCTGGCCGCGGACCGGGCCCTGTTCATCGGCGCCGCCCGCCAGCTGGGCGATGACATCGCCGATCCCACCGTGCGGGTCGAGCGCGAGCGCGTGGTGGGCCCCGGCCGGGTGGCCGAGCGGATCCGGATCATCTCCGCCTCCGCCGGGCCCGTGGTCACCGAGCTGACGATCCGCGCGTGGCGGCCGACCTGGCCAGCATCGGCGAGATCAAGTCGGGGCGCGCGGACCAGGAGCAGGCCGCCGGCCAGGTTCCGGCCGAGCTCGCGCACACGGCCGCCGGGACGACCCTGCTGTGGGGCAACGGGGCGATGTCGGTGCGGCTCAGCGCGCCGGCGTGCCGCGGCCGAGCGCGACGGCAGCGACTGCGTCCTGCGCTGGCCGGTCCGCCTCGACGGCCGGGGCCAGCAGGAGGTCAGCTGGGTGCTCACCGTGCAGGATGCGGACGCCGTCGTCGGCTCCCGCCCCGGACCAGGGCCGGGCCGGCGGCCGGCCTGGCCGTGGGCCGGGGTGCGGGCCGAGGGCGATGATCCGCGGCTCCCGCAGCTGCTGACCCAGGCCATGTCGGACGCGGCGGCCCTGCGGCTGGTCACCGGCAGCGCGCCGGGCCAGGTCTTCCTGGGCGGCGGCGCGCCGTGGTACCTGACGCTGTTCGGCCGCGACAGCATCTGGGCCGCCCGGCTGATGCTGCCCTTCGGCTGGCAGCTCGCGGCGGGCACGCTGCGCGCGCTGGCCGCCCTGCAGGGCACCCGGCTGGACCCCGCGACCGGCGAGGCGCCCGGCAAGATCGTCGCACGAGCTGCGGACCGCCGGCCGCCAGGGCGCGGGCGGGCTGCCGGCGCTGTACTACGGCACGATCGACGCCACCCCGCTGTGGATCTGCCTGCTGCACGACGCCTGGCGCTGGGGCATGCCCGCCGAGCAGGTGCGCGAGCTGCTGCCCGGCCTGCCGGGCCGCCCTGGGCTACCTGCGCGACTACGGCGACGCCGACGGCGACGGCTTCCTGGAGTACATCGACCACAGCGGCCGCGGCCTGGCCAACCAGGGCTGGAAGGACTCCGGTGACGCGATCCGGTTCGCCGACGGCCGATCGCGGCCCCGCCGGTCGCGCTGTGCGAGGTGCAGGGCTACGCCTACGAGGCGGCGAGCCGCGGCGCCGACCTGCTGGACGCGCTCGGCGAGCCCGGCGCGGCGCAGTGGCGGGCCTGGGCCGGCCGGCTGGCCGGGGCCTTCCGCGAGTCGTTCTGGGTGACCGACGACGCCGGCCCGTACCCGGCGCTCGCCCTGGACGCCGGCAAGCGGCCCGGTGGACTCGCTGACCAGCAACATCGGCCACCTGCTGGGCACCGGCCTGCTCTCGGCGACGGAGGAGGACCTGGTGCGGCCCGGCTGACGGGCCCCGACATGGACTCCGGCTTCGGGCTGCGCACCATGTCGTCAGCCAGCGGGGGCTACTCACCGCTGAGCTACCACTGCGGGTCGGTCTGGAGTCACGACACCGCCATCGTGATCCGCGGCCTGGCCCGCGGCGGCCACGCCGATGCTGCGGCGGCGCTGGCCAGCGGCCTGCTCGACGCCGCCGCCGCGTTCGGCTGGCGGCTGCCGGAGCTGTTCGCCGGCGACGCCCGCGAGCAGGTGCCGTGGCCGTCGCCCTACCCGGCGTCCTGCCGGCCGCAGGCCTGGGCCGCAGCCGCAGCCGGAGCTCTGGTCGTCGCGCTGCTCGGACTGGAGGTGGACGTGCCCGCGGGCCGGGTCACCATCAGCCCGCCGCGGCCGGGCGCGGCTGGCACCCGCCTGCACGTGACAGGCCTGGTCGCCGGCCGCGAGACCTTCAGCGCCGGCATCGACGCCAGCGGCCGGGGTTACCTGCGCGGGCTCAGCGAGACGCTGCTGACCGCGGCCCGCTAGCCCCGCTGCCCCGCTCATCCCGCGCCCGGACTCCCGCGGGCAGGAATCACTACATCTAGCCCCTTGACACGGTATAGCGCACTGTCTACCTTTCCTCTTACTTACTTTCTACAGTTAACAAAGTTAGAGAGACGCACAGGTGCCAGGCCTGCGCGCCGGGAGCGGAGGCAGCGGTGGCAGGCGGCGCGGCAGGAACCGGACCGGGCGAGCCGCCGGGTCAGGCGGGCCGGGGCGCGGCGGCCGGCGTGGCCGGCCAGCGCGGGTCCCGCACGCTGCTGCGCGACCTGAACGTGAGCCTGCTGATCGAGCTGGTCCGCCAGACGGGCCCGGTCTCCCGCGCCGACCTGGCCCGCGCCAGCGAGCTCAGCGCGCCGACCGTCTCGGGCATCGTCGCCGAGCTGCTGCGCCGGGGCATCTTCTCCGAGGTCGCGCTGGCCCCCTCCAGCGGCGGCCGGCCGCCGGTGCTGCTGCAGCTGGACCCGCGGGCGGGTTATGTCGTCGGCATCAAGCTGCGCGGCGACGGGCTGACCACGGTGGCCTGTGACCTGGAAGCCAACGTGGCCGCCGCAGCCGAGGTGCCGGGCAGCTTCGTCGCTGACCCGCAGGCGGCGCTCACCGCCATCGCGCAGGCCACCCGGCAGGTACTCCGGGAGGCCCGGATCCCGCGGTCCAAGGTCCTGGGGGTGGGCATCGGGCTGTCCGGGCTGATCGACTCGGCCCTCGGCAGCTGCCGGTTCTCGCACCTGCTGGACTGGGCCGACGTCCCGATCGCTGACCCGCTGTCGCGGGTGCTGCGGCTGCCGGTGTGGGTGGACAACGACGTGAACACCCTGGCCGTCGCCGAGAAGTGGTCAGGCGACGGCATGGACGCGCGGAACTTCATCACGCTCAGCGTCGGGCGCGGCATCGGCGTCGGCATCGTGGTGGACCGCGCGCTGTACCGGGGCGCGCTGGGCGCCGCCGGCGAGTTCGGCCACCTGATCGTGGAGCCCGGCGGGCCGGCCTGTGAGTGCGGCCGGGCCGGCTGCCTGGAAGCGCTCGTCGGCGAGGCCGCCCTGGTGCGGCGGGCCACCGCGCTGACGGGCCGCGCGGTGACCGCGGCGGACCTGGTCCGGCTCGGCCAGGCCGGCGACGCCGAGGTCGGCGCCGTCCTCGCCGAGGCCGGGGCTCAGCTCGGGCTGGCCGTGTCCAACCTGGTCACGCTCCTCAACCCGGAGCTGCTCATCGTGTGCGGGGAGGGCACGGCCCTGGGGGAGCCGTTCTTCGGCCCGATGACCGAGACGATCCGGGCCGCGGCCTTCGGCGGCCTGGGCCGGGAACTGCCGATCAAGATCCAGCAGTGGGGCAACGAGGCATGGGCTGTCGGCGCGGCAACGCTGGTGCTGCGCGAGCTCTTCAGCCTGCCGACGCCGGACGAGCGCAGCCGGGCCATCTGGCACCGGCTGGAAGCCTGACCGCGGCGGACAGGGCGCAACAACGGACCCGGCCTGCCCGGCCGGGACGACAACTAGGTGGTGGCGATGGGAACAAAGTACAGACGGATCCGCTGGCTTGCGCCGGGGGTCATCCTCGGCATCAGCAGCCTGACCCTGGCGGCCTGCGGCAGCTCGGGCGGCGGTCAGTCCTCATCCGGGTCGGCGGCTAAGCCGGTGGTCCTGCAGTTCTGGAGTACCTATAACCAGACCGACTCCGAGGCCTCGACGATCGCGAAGGTCATCATCCCGGCCTTCGAGAAGTCGCACCCCGGGATCAAGGTGGTCTCCGACGTGTACCCCACGACGGAGACCGAGATGTACTCCAAGCTGCTGGCCTCGATTAACGCCGGGAACCCGCCGGACATCGTGCGATCAGACATTGCCTGGGTGCCGGGCCTGGCCCAGGAAGGCGCCCTGGTGCCGCTGAGCCAGAAGATGCCGGGCTTTGCCAGCCTGGCCTCCTCGGTGTACCCGGGGACGATGGCGCCGGTGAACTGGAAGGGCGCGTCCTACGGGCTGCCGGTGGACACCAACACCCAGTGCCTGTTCTGGAACAAGGCAGATTTCAAGGCGGCCGGGCTGTCGGCGCCGCCCACGACGTGGAGCCAGCTGCTGAGTGATGCCCGGAAGCTGACTAACCCCGCCAAGAAGCAGTGGGGCCTCGGCGTGGACGGCACCGACCTGTGGAATCTGCTGCCCTACGTATGGAGCGCCGGCGGGCAGATCACCAACGGTTCCTACACTACGGCCAGCGGCTTCCTGAACGGTTCGGCCACCGTGACCGCGCTGTCCACCCTGACCGGCCTGTACGGCCAGGGCGTGATCGGCTCCGACATCCTGGGCGGGACCGGCGTGGTCACCGGCGAGGAGGGCTTCCCGACCGGCAAGTACGCGATGTACATCGACGGCCCGTGGGGCGTGGGCACCATGACGACCAGCAAGCCGTCGCTGACCTACAACAAGCAGTACGGGATCGCCCAGATGCCGACTGGGCCCGGCGGGTCGGTGTCGACGATCGGCGGCGAGGACCTGGTGGTGCCGGCGGGCAGCAAGCACGCCGCGGCTGCCGAGCAGTTCGTTAAGTACATGCTGTCCTCGACCGTTCAGCTGGAGATGGCCAAGGCCGGCCAGATGTCGGTGCTGAAGAGCGCCGGCAGCGCGGAGACACAGCTGCAGAGCTACTACGCGCCGTTCGCGCAGCAGCTGCAGACCGCGCAGGCCCGGCCGCCGGTGCCGAACTACGCCAAGATCGACACCGACATCTCCAACGCCATGTCCGCCGTGCTGCACCACAAGGGCACGGTGGCGCAGGAGCTGAAGTCGATCACCCCGACGGTCAGCCAGCTGCTAGCCAGCCCGCAGGGGTAACCACAGGTGCCTGAAGGGAACAGCGCGGTGGCGCACGCAGTCAGAACCCGCAGCGCACCCGCGCTGCCCCGCAGGCGGGGGGTGCCGGCCATCGGCCGGCGCCCCCTCCCCTACCTGTTCATCCTGCCCGGACTGGCCTTCTACCTGATCTTCACCGTGTACCCGGTGCTGCGCCAGGTGCTGATGAGCTTCCAGCACTGGCAGCCGGTGCCGGGCACGCCGACGCCGTTCGTCGGGTGGAGCAACTACACCGCGGCGCTGCGCGACCCGGTCGTGCACACCGCTGCGATCAACTCGGTGCTGTACACCGTGGTCACCGTGCCCAGCCAGATGCTGATCGGCCTGATCGCGGCCAGCCTGCTGCACCGCCACCTGCCCGCCCGCGGCCTGTGGCGGACCCTGATCTACCTGCCGGTGGTCACTTCCTGGGTGATCGCGAGCTACGTCTTCGCCTACTTGTTCAACTCCAACGAGGGCCTGATCAACGCGGTCCTGTCCGCGGTCGCCGGGCACACCGTGACGATCAACTGGCTGCAGAACACCTGGACCTCACTGGGGGTGATCTGGCTGCTGGCGGTCTGGAAGGGCATCGGCTGGTCGATGATCATGTTCCTGGCCGGGCTGACCGCCCTGGACAAGAGCGTCGTGGAGTCCGGCCGGGTGGACGGCGCGCACGGCTGGCGGCTGTGGTGGCACGTCATCCTGCCCGGCATCCGGCCGACCGTGATCTTCGTGTTCGTGATGCTGGTCATCGGATCGCTGCAGGCGTTCATCTCGATCTTCCTGCTCACCAGCGGAGGCCCGTACAACAGCACCGAGGTCCTGCTGACCTACACCTACCAGGTGGCGTTCAGCTTCTTTAACTTCGGCTACGCGGCGGCGCTGGCCACCATGCTGGCCATCTTGCTGTTCCTGCTCAGCGCGGCCGAGATCCGGCTGCTGCGCGAGCGGCGGGCGGCATGACCGCCGCCGCCGGCCGGGCTGGCCGGGCCGGCCTGCCCCTCCGGCCGCACGTCGCCGTGTGGCAGCGGCGCGGCACGGTCCGCCTGATCGTGATCGCCGTCTTCGGGCTGACCTGCGCGTTCCCGCTGGCCTACATGCTGTCACTGTCGTTCAGCACCCTCGGCGGGGTGCTGGCGCCCGGCCTGTCGGTGCTGCCCCAGCACCCGACCCTGGCCAATTACGCCGCCGCCTGGACCGAGAACGACTTCTCGGGCTACTTCGTGAACAGCGTGCTCGTCGCGGCGGGCGCGGTGGCCGGCACCGTCATCTTGTCGGCGCTGACCGCCTACGGGTTCGCCCGGTATGAGTTCCGCGGCCGGGAGACGCTGTTCTACCTGATGCTGGCCAGCCTGGTGGTGCCGGCCACGCTGCTGGTGCTGCCGCAGTACGTGCTGATGCGCGACCTGGGCCTGCTCGACTCGCGGATCGGCCTGACGCTGCTGTACATCAGCAGCAACATCCCGTTCAGCGTGTTCTTGCTGCGCGGCTTCTTCGAGGGCATCCCGAAGGAACTGCCCGAGGCCATGCGGCTGGACGGGGTGTCGGAGCTCGGCATCCTGACCAAGCTGGTGCTGCCGCTGTCCAAGCCGGCCCTGGCCACCGTCGCCCTGTTCACCTTCAACGGTGCCTGGGATGAGTTCGTCCTTGCCCTGACCATGATCAACACATCCTCGAAACGGACCATGCCGATCGCTATCTCACTGTTCCAGCAGACGCACTCCAGTGCGTGGGGCCCGTTCTTTGCCGCCTCGGTCATCGCCACGGCCCCGACCGTCATCGTCTTCGCCATCGCGCAGCGCTGGTTCCAGCAGGGCCTGTCGCTCGGGGCGCTCCAGTGACCGCGCGGCCGGCCGTGCGTACCGCGCCCGCGCTGCGAGCGGGCAGCCTGGCGGTGCTGCGCGAGGCGCAGGCGCCCTCGGGGGCCATCGTGGCCAGCACGGCCTTCGGCCAGTACGACTACTCCTGGTTCCGGGATGGCGCGTTCATCGCGCACGCCTTGTGCGTGACCGGGGAGCAGGACCGGGCGGCCCGGTTCCATCACTGGACCGCCGGCGTGGTCCTGCGCGAGCGGCCGGCGATCGAGGCGGCCATCGCCGACCGGCAGGCCGGCCAGCCGGTGGCCGCCAGCCACGTCCTGGAGGCCCGCTACCGGGTAGACGGCAGCCGCGGCGACGAGCCGTGGCCCAACTTCCAGCTGGACGGCGTCGGCGCCTGGCTGTGGGCGCTGCGCGAGTGGGCGCTGCGGGAACGGGCGCTGCGGGAACGGGCGGGCCCGGAGCGGACCGCGGCCGGCGGGGATGCTGGCCAGCCGTCGGAGGCTCTGTCCCGGCTGCCCGGCGACCTGGCCGCGGCGGCCCGGCTGGCCAGCGAGTACCTGGCCGCGCTGTGGGACCAGCCCAGCTACGACTGCTGGGAGGAGGCCGCCGGGGAGGTGCACGTCAGCACGCTGGCCGCGGTGTACGGCGGCCTGATGGCCGCGGCCGACCTGCTCGGCGAGGACCAGTGGCGGGCGACAGCGGGCCGGGTCCGGGAACTGGCCCTGGGCCCCGGGGTCCGCGGCGGGCGGCTGCGCAAGCACCTGGACACCGACCTGGTCGACGGCAGCCTGGCCTGGGCGGCCGTCCCGTTCGGGCTGCTGGATCCGGCCGACCCGCTGATGACGGCCACGGCCGAGGCCATCGCCGCTGACCTGACCGGCCCGACGGGCGGCATCTACCGGTACCTGGGTGACACCTACTACGGCGGCGGTGAGTGGCTGCCGCTGGCCGGCCACCTTGGCTGGTACTGGGCTCGGGCGCCGGCCCGACCTGGCCCGGCCGCTGCTGGACTGGGTCGCGGCGGCGGCGACACCGGCCGGGCTGCTGCCCGAGCAGACCCTGGACGCGGTGCAGGACCCGCCCTTCGTCGATACCTGGACCCGCCGCTGGGGCCCGGTAGCCACGCCGCTGACCTGGTCGCATGCGATCTACCTGATCCTCGATCACGAACTGGACGGCGTCCGGCGCGACGAGCCGGCCGCCGGCGGGCCGGAGCGGTCATGACCGTCCGGTTCGTCTCGCTCACGCCGGAGCGGGCCTGCTTCGCGCCCGGCGAGCCGTGGCGGCTGCGGCTCCGGCTGCGGTCCGCCGCGCCCGCCGATGCGGTGGTCCGGATCGGTCCGGTGCAGCCGGACCCGGCGGGCTGGGCCGGCGATCTCGCGGCCGGCGGCCCCGGCCAGCCCGGGCCGGACCGCGCCGGGCAGGCCGCCGGGCCGGCCGCTGAGTACCGGGTGCGCCTGAAGCGCGGGCTGACCCAGCTTGACTGCATGCTGGCTGAGCCCCCGGCGGCCGAGCGCGGCTACCTCGTTGCGGCCGTCATCGAGACGGCCGGCGGCGTGATCACCGGGCACGGCGCGGCCGACGTGCTGGCCGACTGGCGCGACGATCCCCGGTACGGCTTCCTGTCCGAGTTCGGCCCCGGCGACACCGGGCAGGCCGGGCGGGCGGCCGCCATGGCCGGGCTGCACCTCAACTGCGCCCAGTTCTACGACTGGGCCTACCGCCACGACCAGCTGCTGCCCCCGGCGGCGGACTACCAGGATCCGATCGGGCGCCGGCTGTCCCTGGACAGCGTGCGGGCCAGTATCGCCGCCTGCCGGGACCACGGGATCGCACCGCTCGGGTACGCCGCCCTGTACGCGGGCCTGCCCGACTTCGCGGCCGCGCACCCGGACTGGCAGATCACCGACGGCGCCGGGCGCCCCGAGCACCTGGCCGAGCTGTTCTACCTGATGAACCCGGCCGGCGAGGGCTGGCGGGCGCACCTGCTCAGCCAGCTGGACCAGGCGCTCGGCGCGCTGGACTTCGACGGCTTCCACCTGGACCAGTACGGCTACCCGCGAACGGCCTGGGACCGGTCCGGCGCGCCCGTGGATGTCGGCGCCGGCCTGGCCAGCCTGGCCCGGGCGGCGGCCGCGCGGGTGGCAGCCCGCCGGCCCGGCGGTGGCGTGATCGCCAACGCGGTCGGCGCCTGGCCGCTGCCGGATTTCGCCGCCGTGCCGCAGGCAGCCACGTACGTGGAAGTGTGGGAGCCCTACACCCGGTACGAGGACCTGGTCAGCCTGGCCGACCGGGCTCGCCTGCTGGCCGCCAGGCCGGTGCTGCTGGCCGCCTACCCGTCGTTCCTGCGAGCCGAGCCGCACCCCGGCCCGGGCCCCGCCAGCGGCGGGCTGGGCCTGCTGACGGCCGTGATCCTGGCCGCCGGCGCGTGGCCGCTGCTGGCCGGCGAGGGCGAGCGCGTGCTGGCCGACCCGTACTACCCCCGGCACGTGCTGCCGCCCGCGCGGGCCAGGACCGAGCTGCAGCGGCTGCTGGACTTCGGCGTGGCCTTCCGCAGCTGGCTCCGCGGTCCGAAGCTCCGGGCGGCGGAGCCCGCGTTCATCGCCGGGCCTGCTGCGGAGTGGCAGTTCAGCGCGCCGCACTCGGCCCGGCCCGAGCCGGGCCGGATCTGGGCCAGGGCCAGCACCAGCCCCGGCTGGACCGTGCTGTCCCTGGTCAACCTGGCGGGGGTGCGCGACCCGGCCTGGGACCGTCCGCAGCCGCCGGCCCGGCCCGGGCCGGTGACCATCACCCTGCCGCGGCACCTGAAGGAGCCGGCCTGCTGGGCGGCGAGCCCGGAACGCGGCCTGGAGCAGCTGCCGGTGACCGGGTCGGCTGACGGCAGCCAGGTCACCGTGCCGCTGAGGTTGTGGACCCTGCTGGCGATCCGCGACCGGTCCGCCCGCTGATCAGCCGGACCGCGCCGCTCGCCGGGGCGCTAGCGGTCCGGCCAGGCGATTCAGGGCGTTTATCGTAACGAAACGGCCCGAGCCGGACAGCCTCGCCGGCGACGGCGGTCCTGGAAACGGAGAAAGCCCGCCCCGGGCTAGTCACTGACTGACCCGGGACGGGCCCTGATGACCGGGCCCCCCCGGTTTCATCTCTTTGGGTCCCCCACGCACAGGATGACACGGAGGGTCCTGACCCGTGCACGGGGGGTACCCGGCAGCGGTCCGGCCGCCGGCGGCCGCCTGGCCGTCAGCGTCAGCCAGTGTCGTCGTCGGCCCGTGCCCGGCGCCGGCCGGGGCGAGGCGCCGGGCTGCCCGGCAGCGCCACGGGCCGGGAGCGGGCCGGCTGGCGGGCCGCGGGGTGCTCGACCACCGCGATGACCCGGCTGACCATGAAGCGGGCCGTGCGCACCGGCGTGCCGCCTCGGGTCAGCTCACTGACCTCGACCTGGCCGCGCCGGGTGACCACCTCCACCCGCCGGCCGGCCCGGGTGGCCGCCACCTCATAGGTCTTGGTCACATCGCCGGCATCGATCACGATCTCGACTCGGTCGCCCCTCATGCTGTCAGTTTGCCCGCCCCGGGACCAGCTGACCCCGGGCCGGCCGCGGAATCAGCCCGGCGGCGGGCCGCAATCACGGGAAGAACAGCAGCTTCACCACGGCGACAATCCCGATGACCACGATGATGACCCGCAAAGCCAGCGGCGGCAGCTTCCGGCCGACGCGCGCCCCCAGCAGGCCGCCGAGGGTCGAGCCCGCGGCCACCAGCAGCACCACCGGCCAGGACACCGGGGCGAAGATGATGTAAATGATCGCGGCGACGCCGTTGACGATCCCGACCAGGACGTTCTTGGCCCCGTTGATCCGCTGCATGTTCTCGTCAAGGAAGCTGCCGAGCAGGCCGATGACCAGGACACCCTGGGCCGCCCCGAAGTAGCCGCCGTAGATGCCGGCCCCGAGGACCCCGCCCGCCAGCACCGATCCGCCCCGGTCGTGCCTGGCACCGGTCTCGCCGGCCTGTTTCCGCCGGGCGGCGATCCGGGCGCTGAGCCGGGGCTGCAGCAGCACCAGCACACAGGAGACGAGGATGAGCACCGGCACGATGAACTTGAAGGCGCCGGCCGGCAGGGCCAGCAGCGCCACCGCCCCGGCGGCCGATCCCAGCGCGGAGAAGATGCCCAGCCACAGCAGCCGGCTGCGCTGACCAGCCAGCTCGCGCCGGTAGCCCCACGCCCCGGTGGCGTTGCCCGGGACCAGGCCGATGTTGTTGGACACGTTGGCGGTGACCGGCGGGAAGCCGAATGCCAGCAGCGTCGGGAAGGTGATGAGCGAGCCGGAGCCGACCACGGCGTTGATCGTGCCCGCTCCGATGCCTGCTGCGAAGATCCCGAGTGCTTCAGCTATGCCCACGCGTTCCTCGCATGACCATGATCGTAAAGGAATGCCCGATCGGCTCCGAAGTCGCGGCCGGCTCAGGCGCCGCCGGCGGCTGGCTAGTCCAGCTCGGTCGCGTGCGCTGACCAGCGCCCGCCGTGCCGGGCGACCTGCAGCGGCAGGCCGAAGCAGCGGGACAGGTTCCGCTCGGTGAACACACTCTGGACCGGGCCGGCGGCCAGCACCGCGCCGCGGCGCAGCAGCATGGCGTGCGTGAAGCCCGCCGGGACCTCCTCGACGTGGTGCGTCACCATGGCCATCACCGGCGCGCGGGGGTCGTCCACCAGCCCGGCGATCCGGCGCAGCAGGTCCTCCCGGCCGCCCAGGTCCAGCCCGGCCGCGGGCTCGTCGAGGAGCAGCAGCTCCGGGTCGGACATCAGGGCCCGGGCGATCTGGACTCGCTTGCGCTCGCCTTCGGACAGGGTCGTGAACCGGCGCCGGATCAGGTGCGCGCAGCCCATCGCGTCCAGCAGTTCGACCGCGCGGGTGACGTCGAAGGAGTCGTAGGCCTCGGCGGCCCGGCCCAGGATCCCGTAGGACGCGGTCAGCACCAGGTCGATGACCTTCTCGGCCGGCGGCACGCGGTCCGCGACGGCCACGCTCGCGAAGCCGATCCTGGTCCGCAGGTCGGCCGGGTCGGCGTCCTCCAGGCGCTCGCCGAGGATCTCGGCCGTGCCCGAGGTCGGGGCCTGCAGCGCGGCGGCGACCTGGAGCAGCGTGGTCTTGCCTGCGCCGTTCGGGCCGATGACCACCCAGCTCTCGTCGCTGTGCACCGTCCAGTCGATGTCGCGCAGCAGCATCGACTTGTCATGGGTGACCGCCACGGCCCGCAGCCGCAGCACCTCATCGGACACGCTGCTCCCTTCCCGCCCGCGCGCGGGCAACAGGTTGAACCTACGGCATGCGCGGGGCCCTCGCCCGCACGGGCAGGACCGGGCTCCGGCGGTGCCGGCTCAGCGGCCGGAGTGCCGCACGGCGAGGACGGCGGCCTGTGTCCTGTCGGCTACGCCCAGCTTGGCCAGGACGGCACTGACGTGCGTCTTTACCGTCTTTTCTGACACGCTCAGCAGCCGGGCGATCTCCCGGTTTGACCGCCCGTCGGCGAGCAGGGCCAGCACCTGGCGCTCCCGGCTCGTCAGCGCCGCGATCCCGGTCACCGCGCTGCGCCGGCCCGGCGCGGTCAGCAGCCCGGCCGCCTCGGGAGCCAGCAGCGTGTGCCCGTCATGCACCGAGCGCACCGCGCGGACCAGCGCGTCCGGGTCCACGTCTTTGTACAGGAACCCGGCCGCGCCGGCTTGCAGCGCCAGCGTGACCAGGGTCTCATCGGCGGCGCTGGTCAGCACCAGGGTGCGGACGGCGCTGCCCTGGTCGCGCAGCTCGCGCAGGACGCCTACGCCGTCCAGGACGGGCAGCTTGAGATCCAGCAGCAGCACGTCCGGGGCGAGCTCGGTGCACAGCCGCACCGTCTGCGCCCCGTCAGCAGCCTCGCCGGCCACCACGATGTCGTCCTGCACGCTCAGCAGGACCTGCAGGCCCTGCCGGACGACGGGGTGGTCATCGGCGATGAGCACGCTGATCGGGCCGCTCACTGGTGCACCATGCTTAGGTCACTGGTCTTGGATGGATCGGTGATGCGCCCGAGGTGCTGCCAGGTCATCGCCCTGCTCGCTTGACGCGGTTGATGTCCGCCATGAGATCTGCGAGATCTGGCGGTTGCCCGGGACGTGCGGACCGTCGACAGGGCTGAGCGCCAGGGCCGAGTGCTGCGAGCGCCGATCAGTGAGCAAGCCGGCAGCCGCGTCCTGGCACCGCCGGCACTGCAAGCGGGCGCCTCCCCACTGGGACTAGCAGCGAGGAGGCTGACATGAAGTCTGCCAGTAACACCCTGCCCGGCCAACCTGCCGGGCGGCTGCCCGAGACGCCGCCCGGCGACGTGACCGGCGGGCTGGACTGGTCGCGTGATGACCATGCCGTGTCGGTCGTGAACGCCCGCGGCCGGGAGGTCGTCCGGCACACCGTCGAGCACACCGCGGCCGGGCTGCGCGAGCTCGTCACAGTGGTCACCGGCGCCGGCTGCGAGGAGGTGGCCATCGAACGCCCGGACGGGCCGGTCGTCGCCGTGCTGCTCGCCGCCGGGCTGACCGTGGTGGTGATCAGCCCGAATCAGGTAAAGAACCTGCGCGGCCGCTACGGCTCGGCCGGCAACAAAGACGACCGCTTCGACGCGTTCGTGCTGGCCGACACGCTGCGCACCGACCGGGCCCGGCTGCGGCCGCTGACCCCGGACCACCCGCAGACGGTCACGCTGCGCCGCCTGGGCCGGGCCCGTAAAGACCTCGTCCGGCACCGCGTCGCCGCCGCCAACCAGCTGCGCGCTCACCTGCGCATCGTGTTCCCGGGCGCGGCCGGCCTGTTCGCCGAGCTCGACTCCCCGATCAGCCTGGCGTTCCTGACCCGCTTCGCTACCCAGGACAAGGCCGACTGGCTCTCGCCCCGGCGGCTCGGCGCCTGGCTGGGCAGCGTCAGCTACAGCGGCAAGGCCGACCCGGCCGTGCTGCACGCCCGGCTCACCGCCGCCCCCCGCGGACTGACCGGTCCCGACGCAGCCGTCAACGCCCACATCACCACTGCCCTCACCGTGCTGCTGGCCAGCCTCCTCGACCAGATCAAGCACCTGTCCGCCCAGATCGACCGCCAGCTCGGCACGCACCCCGACGCGCACATCTTCACCAGCCTGCCCCGCGCCGGCCGGGTCCGCGCCGCCCGGCTGCTCGCCGAGATCGGCGACTGCCGCGCCCGCTTCCCCACCCCCCAGGCGCTCAGCTGCCTGGCCGGCGTCGCACCCTCCACCCGGCAGTCCGGCAAGATCCGCGCCGTCAGCTTCCGCTGGGCCTGCGACAAGCAACTCCGGGACGCGGTCACCGACTTCGCCGGCGACTCCCGCCGAGCCAGCCCCTGGGCACAAGACCTCTACCAGCGCGCCCGTGACCGCGGCCACGACCACCCGCACGCCGTCCGCATCCTCGCCCGCGCCTGGCTCAGCATCATCTGGCACTGCTGGCAAGCCGGCACCGCCTACGACCCCGCCAGGCACGGCGCACTGCAACGCCTGCTCCAAGATCAACAGGCGACAGCTTGACACAGGGCTTCTCATGGCTGCTCGTCCCCGGCTCGCGCGCCGGGGCGCCCGGGCGGGCACGGCGGGATGCTCAGCCGGACCAGCGTCCCCCCGCCAGGTGCGCCCTTGATCGTCAGCGTGCCGCCCGCCGAGGTCGCCCGCTCCCGCATCGACGGCAGGCCAAGACCGCCCGGCGGCAGCTGCGCGGGCAGGCCGGTGCCGTCGTCGCTGACGTCCAGCACGACGCGGCCGCGGCGCTGCGCCAGGGTGACCCGCACCTGGCTGGCCCCGGAATGCCGCAGCGCGTTCTGCAGGGCCTCCTGCGCCACCCGGTACAGCGCAGCCTGGCACCGCGGGTCCAGGTCTGGCAGCTCGCCGGCCAGCACCTGAACATCGATCCCGTAGGTCCGGCCCGCGAGCCGGGCATAACTGCGCAGCGACCCGGCCAGCCCGCCTGCCGTCAGGTCGGGCGGGACCAGCCCGTCGATCACCGCGCGCAGTTCCGCGTGCGCCTCGCCGGCCAGCGTGGCCACGCTGCGGATCTCGGCCACGGCCCGGCCCGGATCCCGGCCGACCAGGACGGCGGCCGCGCTGGCCCGGGCCCGGACGCTGAACAGCTTCTGCGAGACCGCGTCGTGCAGGTCCCGCGCCAGCCGGGCGCGCTCCTCCAGTACCGACAGCTCCCGGCCGCGCTCGTACAGCCGGGCGTTGGTCAGCGCGATCGCCGCGTGCGCGGCGAACAGCCCGAGCAGCCGCTCGTCCCGCTCGGTGAATCCGCCGGGCTCCTGCTTGCAGGCCGCGAAGATGAAGCCCAGGACCTGGCTGCCGTCCCGGATCGGCACGCCCAGCACGTCGGACAGGTCGGGGTGGGCGGCGGGCCAGCCCTCAAAGCGCGGGTCAGCCCGGATGTCGGCCAGCCGCAGCGGGCGGCCCTCGCGCAGCAGCACGCCGAGCATGCCGTGCTGGCGCGGCAGCGGCCCGATCGCGCGCTGCTGGCGGGCGGAGACGCCGTCGACCACGAACTCGGCGAACGAGCCCCGGTCATCGGGCACGCCGAGCGCGGCATACCGGGCTCCGGCCAGCGTCCGCGCCGACCGGACGATCATCTGCAGCACGTCCCTGGCCGACACCTGGCGGGCCACCGCCAGCACCACCTGGCTGACCTGCTCCAGTACCTCGTCCTCGCTCCTGGCCTGCGCCATAACCTGACCGTACCGGCGCCGGGCCGCGGCCGGATCCGGCTGCGGTCCTAGGACTATCGGCCCGGGCCCGGCCCGGCTGACGGCCGATGCCCGGCAGCGGATCGCTGCCTAGCGTGACCAGCATGAGCACTCCTGAAGTAGCCATCATCACCGGTGCCTCTCGCGGCCTGGGCTATGCGCTGGCCAGCGGACTGGCGGCGGCCGGGTACCGGCTGGTCATTGACGGGCGCGACCCGGCCGCCCTGCAGGCCGCAGCGGCGCGGCTGGCCTTCCTGGCTCCGGGCCCGGATACTGCGGACGGGCCGGTCATCGCGGTGCCGGGCGACATCACCGACCCGGAACACCGCGCGGCGCTGGCGGCCGCCGCGGCCCGGCTGGGCGGCCCGGACCTGCTGATCCATAACGCCGGGACGCTGGGCGCCAGCCCGCTGCCCGCGCTGGCTGACTATCCGGTCGCGGCGCTGCGCGATGCGCTCGAGGTGAACGTGGTCGCGCCGGTCGCCCTGACTCAGCTGCTGCTGCCGGACCTGCGGGCCCGCGGCGGCGCGGTCATCTGCGTGACGTCGGACGCGGCCGTGGCAGCCTACGCGGGCTGGGGCGGGTACGGCGCGGCCAAGGCGGCCCTGGAGCAGGCCGGCAACGTCCTGGCCGCCGAGGAGCCTGCGGTCCGGGTCTGGCGGGTGGATCCGGGTGACCTGCGCACCCGGATGCACCAGGACGCCTTTCCCGGCCAGGACATCTCCGACCGCCCGCTGCCCGAGACGGTCGTGCCGGCGTTCCTGCGGCTCATCACCGAGCGCATGCCCAGCGGCCGGTACCAGGCCGCCGAGCTGATGCCCGCGAGGGCCCGGCCATGACCGTGGAGTTCGCGCTGCCGGCCGACCTGGAGGCCCGTGAGCCGCCTGAGGTGCGCTCCGGCCGCCGGGACGCTGTCGCGCTCATGGTCAGCCGGCGGTCCGACGGGCAGATCAGCCACTACAAGTTCAGCGACCTGCCGGACTTGCTGCTGCCCGGCGACCTGGTCGTGGTCAACACCTCGGGCACGCTGCCCGCCGCCGTCGCGGCGGGTGAGGGCCTGGTGGTGCATTTCTCCACCGCTATGCCCGATGGCGGCTGGCTGATCGAGCTGCGGGCCGCCCGCGGCCCGGCGACCATCCCCTACAGCGGCGGCATCGCCGGGCAGGTGATCGAGCTGCCCGGCGGCGCGCGGCTGACGCTGGCCGGCCTGCGCACGTCCCGGCTGTGGCGCGCCCGGCTATCGGTGGCCGTCGTGCCGTACCTGCTCCGGCACGGCGTCCCGATCCGGTACTCCTACGTCAGCCAGGACTGGCCCGCCGCGGCCTACCAGACCGTTTTCGCCACCCGGCCCGGCAGCGCGGAGATGCCCAGCGCCAGCCGCCCGTTCACCGCCGAGATCGTGACCCGGCTGGTCAGCCGGGGCGTCACCCTGGCACCCGTCACCCTGCACGCCGGGGTCTCCTCACTGGAGGGCGGCGAGGATCCCTATCCCGAGTTCTTCGAGGTGCCGCCCGCCACCGCCCGGCTGGTCAACCTGACCCGGCGGGCCGGCGGCCGGATCATCGCGGCCGGCACGACGGTCGTCCGGGCGCTGGAATCGGCTGCGCGGACCGCCCCGGGCCTGCCGGCGGCGACCCGCCCCGGCCCCGGCGGCGCCCTGCTGACCCCGGCGACCGGCTGGACAGAGCACGTGGTCACCGCCGACTCGGGGGTGCGGGCTGCTGACGGGCTGCTCACCGGGCTGCACGAGCCGCGGTCCACGCACTTGTGGATGCTGGCCGCCTTCGCCGGCGAGGACCTGCTCAGCCGCTGCTACGCCGCCGCCCTCGAGCACCGCTACCTGTGGCACGAGTTCGGTGACACCCACCTGCTCCTGCCCTGACCGCTAGCCCGGCAGCCAGGCCAGGTAGAAGATGGCCAGGCCGAGGGCCACGAACAGGCCCGAGATCAGCCAGAACCGGATCACGATCGTGGTCTCGGCCCAGCCCAGCAGCTCGAAGTGATGCTGCAGCGGCGCCATCCGGAAGATCCGTTTACCGGTCAGCTTGAACGAGCCGACCTGCATGATCACCGACAGGGTGATGATCACGAACAGGCCGCCCAGGATGATCAGCAGCAGCTGGGTCTGCGTGCACACCGCCAGGCCGGCCAGGATGCCGCCCAGGGCCAGCGACCCGGTGTCCCCCATGAAGATCTTGGCTGGCGGCGCGTTCCACCACAGGAAGCCGATGCAGGCCCCGAGGGCCGCGGCAGCCAGCACGGCCAGGTCCAGCGGATCGCGCACCGGGTAGCACTGCGCCGTCACCGGCACGCCGGTGCAGGCATTGCGGACCTGCCAGTTCGCGATGAGCACGTACGCGGCCAGCACGAGCACCGCTGATCCGCCCGCCAGGCCGTCCAGCCCGTCGGTCAGGTTCACCGCGTTGGACCAGCCGGCGATCAGCAGCACGATCCAGGCCACGAACGGGGCGATGCCCAGGACGGGGCCGACATTGTGCAGGAAGGACAGCGTCGCGCTGGCCGGGGTGATGTCGAAGGTGTCCGGGAAATGCACGACCGCCACGGCGAACCCGGCGCCGACGATGGCCTGCCCGGCCAGCTTGGCCCCGCTGCGCAGGCCCAGGCTGGTCTGGCGGTAGATCTTGATGAAGTCGTCGATGAAGCCCACCACGCCCAGGCCGGCCATCAGGCACAGCACCAGCACGCCGGATGCCGACAGCGGGAAGGCCGTCATCACGTGGCCAGTGAAGTACCCGATCACCGTGGCCAGCACGATCACCGCGCCGCCCATGGTGGGCGTGCCCTTCTTGGTGACGTGCGCCGCCGGGCCTTCCTCGCGGATGAGCTGGCCGTAGCCGCGCCGGGTGAAAACCCTGATCGCCAGCGGTGTCCCGAACAGGGCCAGCAGCAAGGACACCACTGCCGAGACCAGGATTGTCCGCACTACACCACTCCCGTAGGGAAATTGACCCTTCAGTCCTACCCGCTCGGCTGGACTGTGGACGCCACGAACGGACGCAGCCAGACAGCCCGGTATGTTGGCAGCGCTATGGCGGACGCGCAAACCACGCTGCTGGTGACGCTAACCGGCCGGGACCGGCCCGGGGTGACTTCCCGGCTCTTCGGCACGCTGGCCGCTCATGACCTGACCGTCGGCGACGTCGAGCAGGTCGTGATCCGCGGGCGGCTCATCCTGGGTGTCCTGCTGACGTGCGGCGACGCCCCCGACCTCACCACCATCCACCGGCAGGTCACCGAGCTGGCCGCCGATCTCGGCATGGATGCCGAGATCACGATGGGCTCGGGAGAACGGCCGCCGCGACGGCGCGGCAGCCTGCATGTCACCGTCCTGGGCAGCCCGCTCACGCCCGCCGTGGTGGCGGCCATCGCGGGGCAGATCGCCGCTAACGGGGCTAACATCGACCGGATCGGGCGGCTCGCGGCCAAGCCCGTGACCTGCATCGAGTTCGATGTGTCCGGTGCCGACCCGGTGACGCTGCGGGCCACGCTGGCCCGGGATTCGGTCCGGCTCGGCGTGGACGTCGCCGTCCAGCGGGGCGGGCTGCACCGGCGGGCGATGCGGCTGGTGGTCATGGACGTCGATTCCACGCTGCTCCAGGACGAGGCCATCGACCTGCTGGCGGCGGAAGCGGGCTGCAGCACCGAGATCGCGGAGCTGACCGCGGCCGCCATGCGCGGGGAGATCGACTTCGGCCGGGCCCTGCAGGACCGGGTCGCCCTGCTGGCCGGCCTGGATTCCGGGGCTATCGACAAGGTGCTGGGCAGCCTCCGGCTAGCGCCGGGAGCCAGGACCCTGATCCGGACGCTGAAGCGGCTGGGCTACCGGTGCGGCGTCGTCAGCGGCGGCTTCACCCAGTTCACCGACTGGCTGACCGGCGAGCTCGGCCTGGACTTCGCTCAGGCGAACACGCTGGAGATCGCCGGCGGGCGGCTGACCGGCCGGATCACCGGGGAGATCGTCGACCGGCCGGGGAAGGAACGCGCACTGCGGCGCTTCGCCGCCGAGGCCGGGGTCCCGCTGAGTCAGGCGGTCGCCGTCGGCGACGGGGCCAACGACCTGGACATGATCGCCGCGGCCGGCCTGGGGATTGCCTTCAATGCCAAGCCCGTGGTCCGCAGCGCCGCCGACACCTCGCTCAGCGTCCCGCACCTGGATGCGATCTTGTACCTGCTGGGTATCTCCCGGCACGACGTCGAGGCGGCCGATGCCGAGGACCAGGCCAGCGCGGAGGGCAGCTCGCGCCGGTAGCGGCCGGGCCAGCCAGGCGCTCTGGCGGGTGCTCTGGCCGGCCGCCCGGGTCGTCAGCCGCCCGGGTCAGCGCCCCGGCGCGGCGTCCAGGACGCGAGCAGCTCGCCGGTGCCGGGCGCGATCTGCGCCCACGGGCCGGGCAGGGCGATAACCGCGATGGCCGAGGTCGGGAAGTCCAGCCCCGACCCGGTCAGGCCGGCGGCCAGTTCCGCGGCGGCCGGGTTGTGCCCGATGTACAGCAGGGTCGCGGGCTCATCGGGTGTCGCGGCGATGATCTCCAGCAGGTCGCCCACGCCGGCCTGGTACAGCCGCTGGTCGGTACTGCAGGGGACGGCGCTGCCGAGCTCGGCGGACACCTGCTGCCAGGTCTGCCGGGTCCGCCGGGCCGGCGAGCAGATGGCGGCGGCCGGGATATAGCCGCTGTCCCGCAGCCAGCGGCCGGCCGCCGTCGCGTCATGCCTGCCGCGCTCCCGCAGCGCGCGCTCGGCATCCGGGCCGCCCGGCAGGTCACCCGCCTTGGCGTGGCGCATCACAATCAGCCGCAGCTGCATGTCCCCCATCGTCGGCCAGATCGCCGCCGGATGCTCGCCAACTCGCGGGGCTCTGTTATTTAAGCGCGATTCGGAACGGCGCCTTAGGGCGCCGTCTTCCCTCCTCGCAGGCTCGTCAGTCCAGACGGCGCCGCGCTCGTTTTCCGGGCGCGATTCGGAGCGGCGCTCTGAGGCGCCGTCTTCCCTCCTCGCAGGCTCGTCAGTCCAGACGGCGCCGCGCCGCTCCGAATCGCGTGGGCTGAGGCGAAGAAGGCCGGCGGCCTGACCCGTGAGGCCTGGCCGCCGGCGTTCCGGTTACTGCTTGATCAGGCGGTGCTGGTGTTGACCTCGGCCTTGCTGGGGTCAGCAGCTTCGGCCGCGCTGGTGGCACCGGCCGTGGCGGCAGCGGCGCCCTCGACGGCCGGGGTGCCATTGGCCGAGTCGTCGGCCGAGTCCGCATGGGTGCTGTTCGTGCGGCGCTTGGAGATGACCACGGCAGCAACGACGATGGCCACCGCGGCCACGGCCACCCCGGCCCGCAGGCCGAGGTTGTGGTTGTAGCGGACGACGCTGGTGGCGATCAGCAGCGACACCAGGTTCATGACCTTGATCAGCGGGTTGATGGCCGGGCCCGCGGTGTCCTTGAACGGGTCGCCCACGGTGTCGCCGATGATGGTCGCCTCGTGAGCCAGCGAGCCCTTGCCGCCGTGATGCCCGTCCTCGACCAGCTTCTTGGCGTTGTCCCAGGCACCACCGGAGTTGGACAGGAACACCGCCATCAGCGCGCCCGCCGCGATAGCGCCGGCCAGGAACGCGCCGAGCGGCGCGTAGCCGAAGCCGAAGCCGACCGCGATGGGGGCGAGCACCGCCAGCAGGCCGGGGGTGGCCAGCTCGCGCAGCGAGTCCCGGGTGCAGATGTCCACCACCCGGCCGTACTCGGGCTTCTCGGTGAAGTCCATGATCCCCGGGTGCTCGCGGAACTGCTTGCGCACCTCGTAGACCACCCGGCCGGCCGCCCGGCCGACCGCCATGATGGCCAGCCCGGAGAAGAAGAACACCACCGCGGCACCGATGATCAGGCCGAACAGCGCGTTCGGCTTGTCAATCGACAGGCTGAAGGTGTTCGCGGCGCCGCCCAGCGCCGACTCGACCTGGTTGCGGAAGGCGCCGAACAGCGCCGTCGCGGCCAGCACCGCGGTGGCGATGGCGATGCCCTTGGTGATCGCCTTGGTCGTGTTGCCGACGGCGTCCAGGTTGGTCAGCACCTGCGCCGCCTCGCCCTCGACCTCGCCCGACATCTCGGCGATGCCCTGGGCGTTGTCTGACACCGGGCCGAAGGTGTCCATCGACACGATGACGCCGACGGTGGTCAGCAGGCCGGTGCCGGCCAGCGCAACCGCGAACAGCGCGATGGTGGCGTTGCCGCCGCCGAGCAGGAAGGCGCCGTACACCGCGCCGCCGATCAGCAGCGCGGAGTACACGGCGGACTCCAGGCCGACAGCGATGCCGGACAGGATCACGGTGGCCGGGCCGGTCAGCGAGCTCTCGCCGATGTCCTTGACCGGACGCCGGTTGGTCTCGGTGAAGTAGCCGGTCAGCAGCTGGATGGCGCTGGCCAGGACCAGGCCGATCAGGACGGCGCCGATGGCCAGCAGCCGGGGGTTACCGCTGTGGTGCAGGATCGCCGTGTCGCTGATGCCCTTCAGGTCACTGAACTTCGACGGCAGGTAGACGAAGGACGCGATGACCACCAGGACCAGGGAGAAGATCGCCGAGATGAAGAACCCGCGGTTGATCGCGGTCATCCCGCTGCGGTCGTTCTTGCGGGGCGCCACCACGAAGATGCCGAGCATGGCGGTCAGCACGCCGACCATCGGCACGATGAGCGGGAACACCAGGCCGTCCGAGCCAAAGGCGGCCCGCCCCAGGATCAGCGCGGCGACCAGCATCACTGAGTAGGACTCGAACAGGTCGGCTGCCATGCCGGCGCAGTCGCCGACGTTGTCGCCCACGTTGTCAGCGATCGTCGCGGCGTTGCGCGGGTCGTCCTCGGGGATGCCCTTCTCGACCTTGCCGACCAGGTCGGCGCCGACGTCGGCCGCCTTGGTGAAGATGCCGCCGCCGACGCGCATGAACATGGCCAGCAGCGCCGCGCCGAACCCGAAGCCCTCCAGGACGCCCGAGGCATTGGCCCGGTAGATGATCACCACGATGGCCGCGCCCAGCAGGCCCAGGCCGACCGTGAACATGCCGGCCACGCCGCCGGTGCGGAACGCGATCCGCATCGCGGACCGCTCGCCCGACTCATTCGCCGCGGCGGCCACCCGGACATTGCCGCGCACCGCCAGCGACATCCCGGTGAAACCCGCCAGCGCCGAGAACACGGCGCCGACCAGGAAGAAGAGCGAGCGCCCGATCCGGACTGACTCCGAGTCCGCCGGGAGGATCAGCAGCACGAAGAAGATCAGGACGACAAAGACGCCGATGGTCTTGAACTGACGGCGCAAGAAGGCGGCCGCGCCCTCCTGGACGGCGAGCGCGATCTCCTGCATCTTCGGCGAGCCCTTGCTGGCCGCCAGCACGTCCCGGACCAGCCATCCGGCCATGGCCAGCGCTAGCAGGGCAACCACGGCTACGACGGCGACCCAGGTCAGGTTCGCGCCGGTGACCGTAGCCGCACCGCTCGCGAGAGCGGGGTGCAGCCTCAACATCTGTCCTCCTTGACAGGGGAAACAAACCTCGCGGAGCACTGCCCAGGTGGCAGACTCACGGCGTCCCGGCGTGGCCGTTTTGGCCCGCAAGCTGGCGAGGTTGCGCCACGGATCGGTGCCGGGAGTCTACGCATCGCGCCAAGCGGATGGTAAATCGGGTCCGCTATCTGGCCCGGATCGCCGCTGATTCGTGACACCAGAGCATGACACCGACCCACTGGTCACATCGGCACCGGGATGACACCGGTGCTGGCGTGCCGGGCATCCGGGTGACCGGCTAGCCCTGGCCGGCGCTGGCCGACCAGGGCAGCGCGCTACCTGGCCGGCACCGCCGACGGCCAGCTCATCCGGATGCTGGTGCCGTCTGAGGACTCGCTGATCTGCACGTCGTCGGCCAGGCCGGCGATGACCGCGATTCCGAATCCCGGCGGGAACGCCGGAGCGGCGCCGGACCCGCCGGCACCGCCGCCCTGCATGACGGTGTCGGTCACCTCGACCTCGAAGCGACCGCCCATCTCGGTCAGGGCCAGCCGGACTGGCTCCGTCGGGCAGTGCAGCCGGTGCTCCTCTACCGCACGGGAGCACGCCTCGCCGACCGCCAGCCGGACCTCGTCCAGCAGCGACTCATCAACGCCACTGCGCCGGGCGACGGCAGCGGCGACTAGGCGGGCGGTCCGGACATGCGCGGGCAGCGGGGTAAAGCTGAGCTCGACCGTGGCCATCTCGGGAACTTCTGCCTCGCTTACTTCTCGGACTTCCGTGCCGCGATCGCCTCGTCCACGCTCTCGTGAATTCCGAAGACCTTGGTCAGCCCGGTAATCCGGAAGATCTTCAGGATCCGCTCCTGCGTGCAGACCAGGTCCAGGGACCCGTCGTGTGCCCGGACCCGCTTCAGGCCGCCGACCAGGACGCCCAGGCCGGTCGAGTCGAGGAACTCGACCTTCTCCATGTTGACGACCAGCTGGTAGAAGCCGTTGTTCACCAGGTCGATCAGCAGCTCACGCAGGCGGGGCGCGGTGTAGACGTCGATCTCGCCTTCCACATCGACGATCTCGATCCCGTCCTTGGTGTGGTGATCTAGCTTCAGATCCACAAATCCTCCAGCGCCATATAAGGCTCTCGTGTGAGCGGGCAAGCCGGGCCCGGTCAGCGGTGCCGGCAGCTTGCTCCGTCGCGCATTCAACCACGCTCTGAGGTCATGTCTATACCAGATCGCAGTTCGAGGCACCTTGCCTCGTGATGACACACTGAAACCCGATGCCTACAGTCAAGCTACCGGTGGCGGGTGACACCGCGCAGCCCGGTGCCGCGGACGCCGCCGGGCGGCCCGGCACCATCAATTCTGGCACTGCGCGGGCCGGGCTGGCCTGCGAGCGCATCCTGCGGCGTGGCGCGGATGCCGGCCGGCTGACCCACGTGCAGCAGATCCCGGCCCGCCGGGGCCGCCACGCGGACTGGCCGGACTGGGTTCCCGGGGAGCTCCGGCAGGCCCTGGCCGCGGCCGGGGCCGACCGGCCATGGGTGCACCAGGCCCGCGCGGCGCGGCTGGCCAGGGCCGGGCGCAGCGTGATCATCTCCACCGGCACCGCCTCGGGAAAGTCGCTGGGCTACCTGGTCCCGGCGCTGACAGCGGTCCTCGGCGGCAGCACCGCCCTGTACATCGCGCCGACCAGGGCGCTGGCCGCCGACCAGCTGCGGCTGGTGACCTCGCTGGGGCTGCGCGGCGTGCGCGCCGCGGTGGTGGACGGGGACACCCCGGCCGCCGAGCGTGCCTGGGCCCGGTCACATGCGAACTACCTGCTGACCACCCCCGACATGCTGCATCACACGCTGCTGCCCCGGCATGCGCACTGGGATGGCTTCTACCGGCGGCTGCGGTACGTGGTGGTGGACGAGTGCCATACCTACCGCGGCGTCTTCGGCTCGCACATCGCGCACGTGCTGCGCCGGCTGCGCCGCGTCACCGCCGCCCGGTCGGGCCGCAACGCCGTCTTCATCCTGGCCTCGGCCACGATCAGCGAGCCGGCCCGCTGCGCTGAGCTGCTGACCGGCCTGCCCGCCGTGGCCGTCACCGCGGACAGCGCGCCGCGCGGGCCGCTCACCCTCGCGCTGTGGGAACCGCCGATGACCCGCTTCCGGGGCGAGGCCGGGGCCCCGGTCCGGCGCAGTGCGACGGCCGAGGCGGCCGGGCTGCTGGCCGACCTGGTCATGGACGGGGTGCCGACCCTGGCCTTCGTCCGGTCGCGGCGCGGCGCGGAGTCACTGGCCCTGGCCACCCGGCGGAACGTGGTGGAGGCCGGTGCCGCTGAGCTCGCCGGCCGGGTCGCCGCGTACCGGTCCGGCTACCTGGCCGCCGACCGGCGGGCGCTGGAGGAAGCGCTGCGGACGGGAGTGATCACCGCGCTGGCCACCACGACCGCGCTGGAACTCGGCGTGAACATCGCCGGCCTGGACGCGGTGCTGATCGCCGGGTGGCCCGGCACCCGGGCCGCGCTGTGGCAGCAGGCCGGCCGGGCCGGGCGGGCGGGGCGCAGCGCGGTGGCGGTGCTGATCGCGCGCGACGACCCGCTCGACACCTACCTGGTGCACCACCCTGAGGCGCTGCTGGGCACCGCGGTCGAGGCGACGGTCCTGGACCCGGCCAACCCGTACGTACTGGCCCCGCACCTGTGCGCGGCGGCCGCGGAGCTCCCGCTCACCGAGGATGACCTGCGCGAGTTCGGGCGGGCCGCGGGCCCGGTGGCAGCCCGGCTGAGCGAGGACGGCCTGCTGCGTTTGCGGGAGGGCCGCTGGTACTGCACGCGCCGCGGGATCGCCGCGCGCACCGGCCTGCGCGGTGCGGGCGGGGCGCCGGTGCGCATCGTCGAGGAGAGCACCGGCCGGCTGATCGGCACCGTCGACGAGCCGTCCGCGCACGTGCTGGCGCACGCCGGCGCCGTCTATCCGCATCAGGGCGAGATGTACCTGATCAGCAAGCTGGACCTGGCCGAGGGCGTGGCGATAGCCCAGCCCGGCGATCCCGGCTACACGACCTCGGCGCGCGAGCAGACCCGGGTGGCGATAGCCGCCGAGCTGACCAGCCAGTTGTGGGGGCGGGCCCGCATTCACTTCGGCGACGTGCTGGTGACCCGCCAGGTCACCTCATTCGTCCGGCGCAGCCTCGACAGCGGCCGGGCTACCGGGCCGGAACCGCTGGATCTGCCGGCCCGGACGCTGCGGACCCGGGCGGTCTGGTGGACGATCTCGCCGGCCCAGCGAGCCGGGCTGGCCCGGCAGGGCGTCGACCTGGCCGGGGCGGCGCACGCCGCCGAGCACGCGGCGATCGGGCTGCTTCCGCTGGTGGCCTCCTGTGACCGGTGGGACGTAGGCGGGGTGTCCGGCGATCCGCATCCCGCGACCGGGCTGCTGACGGTCTTCGTCTATGACGGCCACGATGGCGGCGCGGGCTTCGCCGAGCGCGGGTTCGCCGTCGCGCGCGATTGGCTGCAGGCCACGGCACGGGCCATCGAGAGCTGCGAGTGCGCAGCCGGCTGCCCGTCCTGCGTCCAGTCGCCGAAGTGCGGGAACGGCAACCACCCGCTGGCCAAGCAGGGCGCTGTCGCCCTGCTGGACTGCCTGCTGCGCGGCGCCCGCTGAGCTGTCCCCGGCGGCTGGCCGCCCGGCCACGACTGTCCGGGCCAGTCCTGTCGCAGCCGGGCCGAGTCCTGTCGCAGTCCGGCCTGAGAGCCGCGCATGTGTCCGGAACGGAAGTCCGTCCGGCACGCCCTGCGGATGATCCCGGCCCCCTGCGATCCCGGCCGCCGCCGGCCGGGCCGAGGGCGGGATGGGCCAGGTTGCCGGGCGGGCCGCAGTGACTGCGGCCCGCCCGGGCCCGGAAAGGGGCGACCCCCGCCGGGGGGGAGAGCGGGGGTCGCCGTACGGTCCGGCTCCGGGGGGGCAGAGCCGGCACCGTTACCCATGAAAGCCTACGCGGGACCGAGCCAAGTTACCAGCGGGTCAGGCTGAACCGGATTCGGCTCGGTTGCCCTCCCCTATGCTGCCGGATCGCCTGGCACATCCGTCGAGGGACCAACGAGAACTACCGCATCTTTCTTTGCGGATAAGGCAATCGTCGCGTGATCCCTGCCTTGTGATTCGCAACTTCGTTCTCTCGTCATCGCCGTACCGGCCCTGGCCTGGCAATCCTTGGCGCACATGCGCAACTCACTTTCGCTCGTGCAACATGTGCAGAATGTCTAGACATCATCCGGCACTGGGCCGGCGAACCGACTGCTCATCAGGGCCGGCCGAGTTCATCCGGATAAATCCGGCATAGCGCCGGGGAGGCCCGCGGCAAGCGCCTGCACGAACCCTGTCATCCCGGTATCCGGATCCCCCGCGAGGCGTGTCGCTACTGGTCACTGCGGTGGAAAGGACCAGACACATCTGACCGGGAACCCGTCATTTCCGGCCGGCGGCCAGGTTCCGGATCCGAGGTTCAGTTCGTCCGGCCCGGAGGGTGCTTGTATGCATTTATGTGGTTTTTACGCCGATAGCGAAGCTGCGAATCAGATACGGAACTAACGGGGTCCGCAGCTGCTGCTTTCCTCGCAACCGCGACTTTCCGTAACCACCGGCGGACGGCCAGAGCGCGCGTCTGCCACGGGCACCTGACCACCCGCTCCCGGTCCGGCCCGCCGGGCCGGGGAACTGGTTCCGGGGCGGGGCCGGTTCCGGGCCGCCGGGTCTCGCGGACCTGGCGCGGCGGGCCGCCCGCTCTCGCGGACCTGGCGCCGCGGGCCGCCCGGCGCCCGCCTCCCGCGGCGCTGCCCGGCGCGTTCACCTTCGCGCGGAAATGACCTCCCAGCTCAGCGCATAGGACGGCGGCCTTCGATCGAGATCCCTTATCGATGCGGCGAAGGGCTTCCCAACGCTGGCCATCCGTCGTAGAAAAGTGTCACGGACGGCAACGTCCGGGCACGGCAGCCGGGAACCCACGCGCGACCAGCCGCGGGAGGCGTGCCGAGGCAGCTGAGCCCCGCCTGGCGGGCACCGGCAAAGGTGCCCCGGAGGGAGTCAGCTGCCCGGCGATGAAGGTGCACGCTTGGTAACCCGGTGTGACGTGGATGGAGACGGCGTCCCGGCACGCGGGACGCCGTTTCCGCGCCCGGACCGCCCGTCCGCCCGGACGCGGCCCGCCGGGGACCGCTGTCGGCCGCCGCGGACCGCCGGCCGGGTGTTCTCGGATCGGGCTCACCGTGCGCTCGCGGGCGCCGCTATCCCCGGTTCCGGGCGCCGCCCGGCCATTCTGCGGCCGGTCCCGGCCGCCCGGTGGTCCGGTCAGCCCGCCCGCGGGCGGCGCGGCCCCTTCTCTTCCGCCTTTTTCGCCTTTACCGGCACGCCGTGCGAATGCCCTGAGCGGGTATGAGAAAGACTCTGACGTGACACGAGCGGATAGCAGCAGCGGAGAGGGGATGAGCACCGATGGCTGAACCGGCAGGGCGGTACCCGGCGGACAGCACACCGGAGGCGTCCGTGGGCAGCCTGGTATCCCTGGCCGTCAAGGACATCACGGCGCTGGTCCGGTTCGAGCTCGACCTGGCCAAGGTGGAACTAAAGGCCGACGTCCGGCGGCTCGGGATCGGCGGCGCGCTGCTGGGCATCGCGGCCTTCGTGGGCTGCCTGGTGCTCATGCTGCTGTGCTTTGCCCTGGCCTACGGCCTCATCACGCTGGGCATCTGGTCCTGGGCCGCTTTCCTGATCACCGCCGGGGCATGCGTCCTGGTCGCCGGCCTGGCCGTCGGCATCGGCGTGATCATGATGAAGCGGCTCGGCGGCCTGCCCAAGACCCGCCAGACCGTCCAGGAGGACTTGGCGGTCCTGCGCCGCGGCGACGGGGCAGGTGCCCCACCGCCTGCCCAGACGCGGTAAGCCCGTGCCAGCGCGCGGTGATGCGGCGATCTACCTCGACGGCCCCTGGTCGCACCGGTCGGTCAGCGCCAACGGCACCCGGTTTCACATTGCCGAGGCCGGCGACGGGCCGCTGATCCTGCTGCTGCACGGCTTCCCGGAGTTCTGGTGGACCTGGCGGCGCCAGCTGGAGTCGCTGAGCGAGGCCGGCTTCCGGGTCGCCGCGGCGGACCTGCGCGGCTACGGCGGCAGCGACAAGCCCCCGCGCGGCTACGACCTGGTGACGGCGGCCTCCGACGCGGCCGGGCTGGTGCGCTCCCTGGGCGAGGCTAATGCCGTCATCGTCGGTCACGACTGGGGCGGCCTGATCGCCTGGACCACGGCGGCCTACTTCCCCAAGGCGGTGCGGCGGCTGGCCGTGGTATCAGTCCCGCACCCGCTCCGGCTGCGCGGCGCGGTGCTGGCTGACCCGCTCGGCCAGGGCCGCAGCAGCGGCTACGCGCTGGGGTTCCAGCTCCCGATGCTGCCGGAGCGGCAGCTGCTGCGAGACAACGCGCAGCGGGTCGGGCGCATGCTGGCCGCCTGGTCCGGCCCGGGCTGGCCCGATCCGGCCACCGAGCGCCGGTACCGCGAGGCCATGACTGTCCCGTCCGTGGCGCACTCCGCGCTGGAGTACCACCGGTGGTTCCTGCGGTCCCGGTTCCGCCCGGACGGACTGCGCTACGCCCGGGTCATGCACCGGGCGATCCAGGCCCCCACGCTGCACCTGCATGGCGCCCTGGACAGCTGCATCCTGCCGAGCACGGCCCGCGGCTCGGGCCGTTATGTCGATGGCCCCTACCGGTGGCGCCTGGTGGATGGCGCCGGGCACTTCCCGCACGAGGAACTGCCGGAGCGCTTCAATGCCGAGCTGCTGTCCTGGCTGGCGGATCCCGAGCCGGAGCGGTAACCGTGGCCGCCGCCAGCAGGCCGGGCCGGGACCGGGACATCGCAGGCCGGGCCAGGAGCGCCCGGCCGCGCGACGGGCTCGGGCGGCCGCTGCAGCGCGGCAGCCCCGGCGAGCCGACGATGCCCGAGGGCGTGGTCCTGCCGCCCGGCCGGGCGCTGGCCGCCGCCCAGGAGCTGCTCGACACCGGGCGGCCGTTCCACGCCCATGAGGTCCTGGAAGCGTCCTGGAAGGCGGCACCCGACGCTGAGCGCGACTTGTGGCAGGGCCTGGCCCAGCTGGCGGTCGGCCTGACGCACGCCCGGCGCGGCAATCCGGCCGGGGCGGCGGCCCTGCTGCGCCGCGGCGCCGCCCGGATCAGCGGCTACGTCCCGGACTGCCCGCACGGGATCGACGCGGGCGGGCTGGCTGCGGCGGCCACGGCGCTGGCCGGCCGGATCGAGCGGGACGGCGTGCGGCTGCTGTCCGCGGCGGACCTGGCGCTGCGGCTGCGGCCCGCCCCGGACGGCGAGCCAGGCCGCTAGCTCTGGCAGGCCTGGGTCGACACGGGGGTGGTGGCGTTGCGGCCCTGCGCCGCGTCGCTGGCCACCTCATCCGCCGTCAGGGCGTACCCGGTGTCCTTCAGCGATACCGCCGCGGCGAAGACCACCCCGTACACCGAGCCGTCCGGCGCCAGCAGCGGACCGCCGGAGTTGCCCGGCCGGACGAGCGCCCTGATCGGGTAGATCTGGCGGCGAACCTGCGAGTTCTGGTAGATGTTCGGGCCGATGGCCGACTCAGCGGCATCCAGCCGGGCCGGGCCGACGGTGAACGGCTGGTCCAGGGGATAGCCGGCCACGATGGCACTGGCCCCGAATACAGCCTGGTCGGCGAACTGGAGCGGATGGGCGTTCAGGCCGGGCACGTCGAGCACGGCGAGGTCGCGCTGCGGGTCGTACAGCACCACCGTGGCGCGGAACTGCCGGTCCCGCCGGGTGGTGACGTTCGGCCCGTCGGTCACGCCGGCGACGACGTGGGCGTTGGTCAGCACGTGGTGCGGTGAGATGACAAAGCCCGAGCCCTCGATCCGCTTCGAGCAGCTCGGTGCCACGCCCATGATCTTCACGATGCTGTTGCGGGCCACGGCCAGCCCGGTGGAGTTCAGCACCGCGGGGTCGGGGGCGGGAATGGCCAGCGCGCTCTCCGCGCCCAGCGCGCTGAACACCTGGGTATAGGGGCCGCTGGCCAGCAGCCGCCGCAGCGGCGGGAAGCCAGGCAGGGTGAGCGCGCTGCGCGGGACCACCCCGTCGACGGCCTTCAGTACCGCGGAGTCGTTCACCTGGCCGGAGATCTCGGGGAACGGCGAGTAGGCCACGAACGACCCGATCAGCCAGGCGACCAGCAGCACGGCGACCACGTTGACGGCTGCCCCGCCCAGCGAGTCCAGGACGGTGACTGGCCGGCCCCGCAGCCGGGACCGCACCGCGACGCCGATCCCGGAGGCGATGACCATGCCGATGACCGCGGCGCTGAACACCACCAGGATGGCGACAAAAGCCTGCCAGGGCAGGCTGGTCGCCATGGCGTGGGAGATCCGCGGGGCGAAGATGGAGCCGACAGCGACGCCGCCGATGAAGCCCGCGAACGACAGGATGCCGATGATGAAGCCCTGACGGTATCCGGCCACCGCGAAGGCCGCGGCCAGCGCAATGAGGATCAGGTCCAGCAAGTCACCCGGCACGTGCTCAACCTATAGCGCGCCGGGAGCCGGGCAGGCCCGTCCCGCCGGGCCGGCTCATGACCGTGGCCCGGCGTCGCCGCCGGGCGCCGCGAGCGCGGCCGGCGGCAGGCTCGTCACGTTGGAGGTGTCCCAGGGCAGCTCCCAGCCGCCGAGCGCGAGCAGCCGGTCAACGACCAGGCCGGTGAATCCCCAGACGAGCATTCCGGCGACCCGGAACGCCGGGCCGACGTGGCCGGACGGGTACCGGACCATCAGCCGGTTGGCCGGGTCCGCCAGCTCGGCGACGGGCACCCGGCAGACGGCGGTGACCTCCGCCGGATCGCCGGGCCGGACCGGGCCGGGCTGGCGCCACCAGCCCAGCACGGGCGTTACCGAGAACCCGCTGCGGGTGATGAACAACTCGGGGAGTACCGCCAGCACGTCGACGGAAGCCGGGTCCACGCAGGCCTCCTCGGCGGCCTCCCGCAGCGCCGCGGCCACCGGGCCGCCGTCCGCCGCGTCGATCGAGCCGCCGGGAAACGCGGGCTGCCCGGCGTGCTGGCGCAGCCACGGGCTGCGCTGCACCAGCAGCACGTCCGGGCCGGCCGCATCCTCGCCGAACAGGATCAGCACGGCCGACTCCCGGCCGCCGGACGGCGGCGGCAGCAGCGCCTCGGGCACGGCCATCGCCTCGGCGGCGACCGCCAGCCGGGCCAGCCAGTCCGGCACCGGACGGCCCGGCCCGCGCGGGTCATCGCCGGGGCCTGGCCCCGGGTCGCTGGCCAGGGTCACGAGAACGGGCCTGCCTTCACCAGCTTGCGGGCGGTGGCCTCGTCAACCGGCCCCTCGCCGTAGGCCGGGCACAGGGCGGCCAGCGGGCAGACGCCGCAGGCCGGGCGGCGGGCGTGGCACATCCGGCGCCCGTGCCAGATGAGCCGGTGCGACAGCATCGTCCACTCCGACTTGGGGAACAGGGCGCCGACTTCCAGCTCGATCTTGACCGGGTCGTCCAGGGTGGTCCAGCCGAACCGGTGCGCCAGCCGGAAGAAGTGCGTGTCCACGGTGATCCCCGGCACGCCGAAGGCATTGCCCAGCACCACGTTGGCTGTCTTGCGGCCCACTCCGGGCAGGGTGACCAGGTCCTTCAGCCGGGCCGGCACCTCGCCGTTGTACCGGTCGCACAGCGCCTGGCCCAGGCCGATGAGGCTGTTGGTCTTGGCCCGGAAGAACCCGGTCGACTGGATGATCTTCTCCAGTTCCTCCCGGTCGGCGGCCGCGTAGTCGGCGGCCGACCGGTAGCGGGCGAAGACCACCGGGGTGACCATGTTGACCCGCTTGTCCGTGCACTGCGCGGACAAGATCGTGGCGACCAGCAGCTCCAGCGGCGAGCTGAAGTGGAGCTCGCAGTGCGCATCTGGGTAGAGGGCCGCTAGCTCGCGGTTGATCCGGCGAGCCCGGCGGACCAGCGCGGTCCTGGACGGGGGCGATGTTGGCACCGGTCTAGCCTATTCACCCAGCCGGCTTTCCGGCGGCCCGCCCGCGCCGCTGCTGCCCCGGGCCGCGCCCGGCGAGGCCGGCGCACGGCCGGGGCAGTTCGGCCTTGCCGGACGCTGCCCGGCAGCCAGGCGATAGTCTTGCTGGTGGTCCCGGTCAGCTGGTGAGTGGCAGTACGACAGTCACGGCGACGTCCTGACGGGGGGTCCGTCCGCCCGGGGCGCTCGCGCCCGGGCGCACACCGGGCGCGCAGGCTGGCGGCGGCCAGGGACCAGCCGAGTTCAGTTACGCCAGACCACAGTCGGGGCAGACCGGACCTGAGCCGGGCGCCGGACAGTCGAGCCATAGTCGGGATTGCCGTCATGCGAATGCCAAAGACAGCCGCCGAGTCGGCCGCCTCCGGCGGGGCGGTTGGCGGAGATAATCCCTCCGGCTCTGGCGGGTCGGGCGCTGGCGGGTCGGGCTCTGGCGGATCCGGCTCTCGCGGCCCTGGCTCCAGCGGCCCTGGTCCTGACAGCTCTGGCCCGGACAGCTCTGGCCCGGACAGCTCTGGGTCTGCCGCGGACCCGGCGGGCGCGGCCAGCGGCGACGGCACCGCCGAGGCGCCTGGCCCGGCCGCCGCCACGCTGTCCCGACGGCCCATGGCGCTGCTGCGCCGCAACTGGCTGGCCGCCGTCCTGCTGACCGCAGGCGTGGCGCTGCGGGTGCTGGTCCAGGTCTCCTTCGGCCCGGCGCTGCTGTACATCGACACCGTCAAGTACCTGTACGGCGCCTGGCCCGGCGCCGACCCGCTCGGCTACGACGCGCCGCTGAAGGCCCTGCTGGCCATCGGAAACCTCGGCCTGGTCGAGGCGGTCCAGCACCTGCTCGGCCTGGGCATGGCCGTGGCGATCTACCTGGTGCTAGTCCGCCGCGGGGTGCCGCGATGGCTGTCCGCGCTGGCCATGGGCCCGGTCCTGCTGGATGCCTACCAGCTGCAGACCGAGGCGACGATCATGCCCGACATCTGGTTCGAGGCCATCATCGTCGCGGGCGTAGCGGTGCTGCTGTGGAAGCCGCGGCTGACCTGGCGGCTCTGCCTGGCGGGCGGCCTGATCCTCGGCCTGGGCGCGACCGTCCGGCAGGTGGGCGAGATCCTGATCATCCCGGCCGTGTTGTTTGTCCTGCTCGCCGCGGGCGGCTGGCGGAAGGCGCTGACCAAGTCGGTGGCGGTGATCGTCGCGTTCGCGGTGCCGATCGTGGCCTACATGGCGGGCTCGCAGGCGCTGACCGGGCATTTCTGGCTGTCCCGCAATGGCTACCAGGCAACCTACGGCCGGATGGCGGGTCTGGCCGACTGCACGACGCTGAAGCTGCCGAGCAATGAGCGCGCGCTGTGCCCGACCAGGCACGAGCAGGCGCTCGGCCCGGACTGGCTGGACCACGGGCCCAACTCCCCGCTCCGCCGGTACCCGACGCCCCCCGGCATGGACCGCAGCAAGGTCATCGGCAGCTTCAACAAGGCCGTCGTCACCCAGCAGCCGCTGCGGGTGGCCAGCCGGATTGGCAGCGACGCGGCCAAGTTGTTCGCCCTCACCCGGGTGACCAGCCCCGGCGACACGCCGATCTCGCGGTGGCAGTTCCACACCACCTACCCGACCTTCGCCCCCACGATCGCGGTGAACGGCCAGGGCACGATCATCTTCGCGCTCAAGCTCGCGGTCTCCGGCGGCCCGACCGTCTACCGCAAGCTGGACGCGGCCTACGGCGGCAACTCCCACGTGTGGGTGCCGGGGGCAGCGTTCCTGCGCCGGTACATGCTGTACGGCGGCTACACGCCCGGCCCGCTGCTGCTGCTGTCCCTGATCGCCGGCCTGGCCGGGGCGCTGACGGTGCTGCGGCGCCGGGCCAGCTCGGCCCAGCGGGGGCTGGCCCTCGGCGCCCTGCTGTTCACCGCCAGCGGCGTTGCGGTGCTGCTCATGTCCGACATCTTCGAATTCAGCTGGCGCTACCAGATCCCGGCCCTGGTCACCCTGCCGCCGGCGGGCGCACTCGGGATCGCGGCCATCATCCGGTACGCGCGCCGCCGAAAGAACACCCGCTCCGCGGCCGCCGCGCAGCGGGAGCAGCGGGTCACCGCGCGGACTGGATGATCTCCGCGCTGCGCCGCCGCGCCGCCGCCCGGCAGCAGCCGGACGGCGTCATCCCGGCCGCGGCCGGGGATTCCGCTACCGGGGGTTCCGCAACCGGGGACTCCGTGGCAGGGGACTCCGCGGCAGGGGATTCCGGCGCCGCTGCCGCCCCCGGGGCTTCCCTGCCGGAGGTTTCTGCGGCCAGGGACTCCGCAACCGGATCCGCGGCTGCCGGTTCTGCCGGGGACTCAGTAACGGAACGGCCGGGCCCGGTCTCGCCTGGCCGGCGACTCAGCGGCCTGCTGCGCCGCCACTGGCTGGTGTCGGTGCTGCTGCTGGCCGGCCTGGTGCTCCGCGTCCTGGCCCAGCTCGCCTACCGGCCCGCCCTGTTCTACATCGACACCACCCGGTACCTGTACTCAGCGCAGGGCAACGACCCCGTCGGCTACCGGCTGCCGCTGCGCGTCATCGCGGAGCTGGTCAACCTGAACGCGGTCGCCGTTGTCCAGCACCTGCTCGGCCTGGCCATGGCGGTCGCCATCTACGTGCTGCTGCTGCGCCGCGGCTGTGCCCGCTGGCTGGCCGCGCTGGCCACCGCGCCGGTCCTGCTGGATGCCTACCAGCTGCAGGCCGAGCAGACCCTGATGCCCGACGTGCTGTTCGAGGCGCTGATCGTGGCCGGGATCGTGGTCCTGGCCTGGCGGCCGCGCAGCACCGTATGGCTGGTCGTGGCCGGCGGCCTGATCCTCGGCGCGGCGGCCCCGGTCCGCCAGGTGGGCGAGATCCTGATCCTCCCGGCGCTGTGCTACGTGCTGGTCGCTGCGGGCGGCTGGCGGCGCGCCCTGGGTCACGCCGGGCTGCTGTGCGCGGCGTTCGCGGTGCCGATCCTGGCCTACTGCACGGCCGCCTACGTCACGACCGGGCACTTCTGGCTGTCGCACACGGGAGTGACCACCACCTACGGCCGGATGGCGGCCGCCGCGGACTGCGCGACGCTGCGACTGCCGGTCAGCCAGCGGGCGCTGTGCCCGACTCCGGCGCAGCAGAAACTGGGCATCGACGGCCTGGAGCACAGCCCGCGCTCGCCGCTGCGGCCTTATTACCTGAATGAGAAGATCCGCTACCTGAACCGGGCCGTCCCCTCCAGCGAGGCCTCCCGGCTGGTGTCGGCCTTCAACAGCGCCGTCCTGCACCAGCAGCCGCTGCGGGTGCTGCAGGCCTACGGCACCGACGTGGTCAAGCTGTTCGCGCCGGGCCGGGACGGCAGCCCCGGCGATACCCCGATCTCCCGCTGGCAGTTCCAGACCCGCTATCCCTACCTGCCGCATGCCGGACCGAAGTTCGTCGCGACCGCCACGGACCGGTTCGGCGGCGGGCAGCCCGCCGTGTGGCGGCCAGTCGCCGGGTTCCTGCGCGGCTACCAGCTGCACGGCGGCTACACCCCCGGTCCGCTGCTGGCCCTGGCGGCGCTGCTGGGGCTGGCCGGGTCACTGACCGTGGCCCGGCGGCGCGACGGTCCGCGCCAGCGCCAGCTGAGCCGCGCCTGCCTGCTGTTCTTCGCCGCCGGAGCGAGCGTCCTGCTGGTCTCTGACCTGTTCGAGTTCTCCTGGCGCTACCAGCTGCCGGCCCTGATCACGCTGCCGCCCGCCGCCGCGGCGGCGCTGGCGTGCCTGCTAGCCCGGCGGGCGACACGGGCGTCCGAAGAAACTGTCTGTGTTAGCCCGGGGGGCCACCCCCCGGAACCCCCCAGCAAAAACCCCTAGATCAGAGCCAGCCACGCCGGCGGAACAGCGCATAGAGGCCCGCCACGGCCAGGACCTCGGTGCCGATCCCGAGGAGCAGGAAGGTAGCCAGGCCGCCCAGGTGACTGACCATCCAGGCGAAGTTCTGGCCGAAGAAGCCGGTCAGGAAGGACAGCGGCAGGAACACGGTGGCGATGACCGTGAGCTGCTTCATGACCTCGTTCAGCTTGTTCGACACCATGGACAGGTAGGCGTCCATGCCGTTGCTGAGCAGGTCCCGGTAGCTGTCGATCTGATCGCTGATCCGGATCACGTGGTCATACAGGTCACGCAGGTACGGGTCAGCCGCCGCGGTCTTGCCGGGCAGCACGGTCACGCCCGACATCAGGGCGGCCGCGACGTCCCGCTGCGGTGTCACCACCTTGCGCACGCCCACCAGCCAGCGCTGCATCCGCAGCAGGCTCTCCAGCTCCTCCTGCCTGGGCCGGGCGAAGATCTGCTCCAGCACCGCGTCGATCTGGTCGTCCAGGTCGGACAGCGGGCCGAAGAAACTGTCGGTCATGCTGTCCGCGATGCGGTGCAGCAGGATCAGCTGGGCCGGCCCGCCGTGGGTAGCAGGCGGGCCGCCGTCGGCGGCCAGTCCCGTCCGGATCTCATCGAGCGCGTTGCAGCCCGCCCGGGACACCGTGATCAGGTACTGGCCGGAGTAGCACAGGTGCACCTCGACGAGCCGGTCCAGGATCTTGGTCGCCGCGTAGCCCACGATGTAGGCCATGTCGCCGAAGTTCTCGGCCTTGGGCCGCTGCCCGAACTCGCCGATGTTCTTCAGGGCCACCGGGTGAAAGCTGAAGTCCTCGCGCAGCATGTCAAGCGCCTCGCTGTCCGGGCCGCGCAGGTCCAGCCACAGCAGCGTGCCCCCGTGCAGGGCACGCTCGACTGCCGCGCGATCCGCCGGGACCGACGAGCCGTCGGTGGCAACCAGGTATCCGTCCACGGCGGTATCGTCCCAGTCGCGGGATGCCGTGGTCAGGCAGGTGCGGCGATCAGGCGGCGCGTTCTGCGGATCCGCGGTGCGCCAGCATGTCCGAGACAGTGCCGACGGTGCCGCTGAGACCGCTGATGCTCTTGCCCGCCATCGCCCGCCGCACCGCGACGCCGGCGAACCCGACCGCCTCCCCGGCCAGCCGCCGCGCCTCCGGAGACTCCCTGATCGCGGTCAGCGATTCCCGCATCCGCTGCAGTCCGGCACGCCCGTCCCGGCAGCCGGCCAGATAGCCGGCGATGAAGCCCACCATCGTTTCCATTGTTCCGCCTCGCCTCGATTCTTTCGGCGGAGGGCGCGCCGCGGACGGCCGCGCCGGCTTACATGTCGCGCAGTTCGAGGTACCGCTTCACATCCGGTACCGACTGCACGATGACCGCGAGCACGGCCGCCACGACGGCCGCCTTGATCAGCCTGGAGATCATCGGTTCTCCCCTTCGGTTGTGCCGTTTCCGGTCCCGATCGGCTCGACTTCGTCTGGCGCGAAGTACAAGAATCTGCCGTGGTTGCGCTGCAGGTCAGCAGCCGGGTCATCGACGGGGGTGACGGCCAGGTGCACCTGCCCGTCGACGTCGTGCAGGACGGCCTCGACGGTCGCTTCCCGGCCGATCAGGAACAGGTCCTGGGCATCGGCGCGCCGGGCGCCGGGCCGCATCACCACCCGGCTGCCGTGCGCCACCCGGACGCCGTCCACCATCACGTGATCTGTCTCCGGGGAAACCGAGGAATCGGAGCCGGGGTCCCACCAGGGCGTGTCCGGCTGGCCGCCCGGCACCTCCCCGTCGGGCAGCGCACTGCCGGTCAGCTCACCGCCGGGCCGGCCGTCGTCAGCCGGGATGCCGTAAGTCGGCACGCCATCGGTCCACTGCGGGCCGGGCCAGTCACCGCCCAGCTGGTCCGGGCCCGCCGCCGGCCGCCCGTCAGCAGCCGGGGCGGCCGCATGCTGAGCCGTTCCGTTCTGGCTAGTGCCATTGCGCAGCGACGCGCCCGCCGGCGCCGCGCGCAGGTACCGGATCGCGCCGTGCATCCGCTCGAGCATCTCCGGCGGCAGGTCGTCCAGCCGGTCAATGAGCTCGGCCACCCGGTTATCAGTGGCCCGCGCCTCGCGCTTTTCCGCGTCGGTCAGGGCCAGCGTCCGCAGCGTCAGGATCTCGTCGATCTCGGTGGCGTCGAACAGGTCGCCGGCACTCTCGGCGGCGATCTCGGGGTGGTCGTAGAGGATCACCGGCGAGGACAGCATCAGGTCGTGACAGTCGGCCGGGCCGGCCAGCACCGGCCAGGTACCGGTGTTCTGGCACTGCGCGACCGCCGCGGCCGCCCATTCCGGCGGGTCGGTCATGGAGATGAAGGACCCGCCCGGCACGCCGATCAGGGTATGCGCCGCGATGAGGGCGTGGCGCAGTCCGTCGTCCCGGTTCCGCAGGGCGTCCAGGGGCGTGGCGGCGTTCTCCACCCGGATCCGCAGCCGCAGCGCCTGGTAGGGACCCGCAACGCGCTCGGCGTGCAGCCGGATCACCCCGTCCAGCGCGGCCCAGCGCCGGACCAGCTGCCCGGCCGGCCGCCCGGCCGAGTCGGTGAGGTCCTCGGCTGACTCGCCCGCGCCGACGTGGAACTCGAGGTCCTTGCCGCCCGCAAGCACCGCGGCGGCCGCCACGGTCACCTGCTGCTCGCGCTCGGCGGCCTCATCCCAGGAGGTGTACTCGGTGCCGTCCACATACAGCGCCCCGACGTCGTGCAGCTCCCCGGTCTCCGGCGAGATGGCCTGGACGATCCGGCGCTGCAGGTGCAGGAAGCGGACCAGCACCCGGATCTGCGCCTGCGCCGGGCAGTCCAGCAGGCACTCGGTCTGGCTGGCGGACGCCTCATGCGGGTCCACCTCGGCGTAGCCGGGCGGCATCAGGACCCCGAACTGGAACCGGACCTGGTTCTTCTGCGAGGACTGCCGGTAGGGATACAGCAGGTACCCCTCGTACAAGATCGCGTCCGCGACACCGCGGGCATGCGCCAGGTGCTCCGGGTTGAGCCTCATGGTGCCTGCTCCGCTGCTCCCGGCCCGGCGTCGTTCGGCGCGCCGGCCGGCTGAGCCGCCTGCGCCAGCAGCGCGAGCAGCGTGGCCTCCCAGGTCGGCAGGGCGTGCCGGGCCTTGTAGCGCAGCAGCTCATCCAGCGTGTGCGTGCTGACCTTGAGCCAGGCGCTGTTCGGGAAGTGCGCGTCGATGGCCTCCCGCCACAGGGCCACCGGCAGCCGGTAGGTGGCCTCCTTGCTCCACGGCACCTGCTGCACCGACAGCCGCCCGTCGGCCGTGCCGAACAAGGTGCCGCTGAACAGCAGCAGCAGCGGTATCTCGCCGTCGTCCAGGCCGGCGAAGTACCGCGTTGCGCCGATCTCCATGTCATAGGTGAGCGGGACGGGCAGGTCGACGTCGGTGCTGCCGGTGAAGCCGGGCACCATGATGGCCACGTTCGTGAACTGGACCGGGCGCAGTGTCTCGGCCCACCGCTGGGTCTCCCCGAACAGGTCGGTGAGCCGCTCGGCCTCGGCATCGGTGTAGCGCCGCCGGGCCGGCTCGATCCGCATCTGGACGCGCAGCGCGATGGCCTCGACGCGCTGGCCGCTCGTCTCGCTGATCCGCAGCGTCATGATCATGGCCGGAACCACGGCGTACTTGTCGGCTCGTGCGCCGACGCAGTCGAAAACGAGCTCAGCCACCCTGGGTCTCCATCCGGAACGGCCGGGCCCGGGAGCGGACCTTATCGAGGAAATCGGCCATGCTGGCGCGCGCCTCGGCCCCGCCATCGAAGCCCCGCCAGTACAGCCGCATCCGGCCGGCCAGCTCGTAGCAGGCGTCGATCGGCACGACGAACGACTCGATGCCGCTGTCAGTCCGGCAGATCAGCGCCGCCTCGACATCGGCCGCGGGGGCGGCCAGCAGCGGGTGGTCACCGGCCAGCTGCTCCCACGCGCTCAGGTCCAGCACGCACTCGGTGACGCCGGCCGGGCTCGGGTAGAAGCCGGCCACCTGGTCCGCGGCTGAGCTGCGGAAGAAGAAGGCCAGCCCGACCGGTATCTCCAGCCGGTCCCATTCCGCGGCGCCCAGCGGCGGACCGGGGTCGGACAGGTAGCGGTCCGGCACCGCCCGGTAGCGGCCGCGGCCCGCGGCAGACTGGGTGAACAGCAGGTAGCAGGCCCGGCACGCGCACACCAGGGAGGCGTTCTCCAGGTCGGCGACGTGCCCGTGCTCGGGCGGCACCTCAGCCGCGCACAGCTCGCACTTCTCCGCGTCCGGCGCACGACCGTTCCCGCGGGCGCCTAGCACCCCTGCGGGGCCGGGCAGGACGGAGGCATGCTCCGGCGGGACGCCCTCCAGGAGCTCGGCGACCAGCGGCGGCAATATATCCGCCGCGGACTGCACGGACGTCTCGCCGGGGCTGGCCGCCAGGCTGACCGGCCCGGCGGACGCGCCAGCTCCTGGAGTGCCGGCTCCGGGGATGCCATCTCCGGGGGCGCCGGATTCGAGGCCAGTACCCGGCCGGGCCGGGCCCGGACGAGCGCTGTCCGGGCGGACGAAACGCCGCAGGCCAGAACCGGACGTCATGGCGCCGCTGCCTCAGGGAGGGCGACCCGGACACCCTGGCTGTCGGCCAGCAGCGGCAGCGGGTCCAGGTGCGCGGCCGGGTCGTCGATTCCCTGGCCGGCGAGCCGCACGTTGTAGCGCTGGCCGCACGCCGGGCAGGTGAGCTCCTCCCGGTCCAGCTTCCCCTCGGCCATGGCCGAGCCGCAGGCCGCGCAGGCATCCAGGTAGGCATACAGCGTGCCGCGCACCGAGCACAGCAGCACCTGCGTCCCGCCCGCCGAGGAGCTCACCGGCCGCGAGCTGGGCGGCCCGAGACTGGGCAGGGTGAACCACGCGGGCCCGGCTCCGCTCGGAGCCTGCCCGGCAGCCTCACCGGTCACGCCGGCCAGCCCGTCAGCATCGGGCGGCCGGCGCCCGATCTGCAGCAGGCCGGGCTCGGGCGTGACAGTCATGCCCTCGACCACGACCTGCGTCACCTCCGGGGCGGCGTCCTCGACCGCACCCCGGATGGCCAGCTCGACCGTCACCGTGGACGACGCGCAGCCGTTGCAGCTGCCCTCCAGGAGCAGCCGGGCCACGCCGTCGTGCACGCCCAGGTACTGCACGCCGCCGGCGTGCGAGCCCAGGTAGGGCCGGACCCGGTCCAGCGCCCGCTGGATCCGGGCATCGACGTCCAGCGGATGCAGGTCATGCAGCAGCAGCAGGCCCTCGACTCGCGGGTCGTCGGCCAGCCGGGCCAGCAGCTCCCGCCCGGCCGGGCCGCCGTCGGCGAGCACCTCGGTGATCGCCGCCAGGCCGTCGCCGTACAAGCCGACGAGCAGGCTGACCAGCTCCTCGGCGGCCTGGGCGGCCGGGCCCATGCCGCCCGAGCGCAGCGAGTCCAGCAGTTCCTCAACTCGCGCGCCCGTAGTCCGCACGCCGGTCATGCGCCTCGCCTCCGGTGGTAATGGCGATCAGGTTGGCCAGCCGGGCACGGTGCTACCTGGCTGGTCACTCAGCTGGAGAGGGTCACCGCCGACATCGGCGAGTGCACCTTCTGCAGCGCCTTGCCGTTGCCGAGGTACATGTGCACCCCGCACGGCAGGCACGGGTCGAAGCTGCGCACCGCCCGCATGATGTCGATCCCCTTGAACCTATCCGGCGGGTTCTCCTCGAAGATCGGCGTGTTCTGCACCGCGTCCTCGTAGGGGCCGGGCGTGCCGTAGCTGTCGCGCACGCTGGCGTTCCACGGCGTCGGCGGGTACGGGTGATAGTTGGCGATCTTCCCGCCGCGGATCACCATGTGGTGCGACAGGACACCGCGGACGGCCTCGGTGAACCCGCAGCTGTTGGCCTCGTCCGGGACCGAGAACGGCTCCCAGGTCTTGGTCCGCCCGGCCCGGATCTCCGCCAGTGCCTGCTCCATGAAGTACAGCGCGGCAGCGGCCGCGTAGGCCTGGAAGTAGGTCCGGGCGCGGTCCCGCTCGATGGCGTTGGACAGCGGCCGGCCTTCCTTGTCGACCGGGATCGTCCACTCGAAGCTGACCTCGGGCTTGGTCACCGTGCGCGGCAGGTTGATCTGCACGCTGTGCCCAGTCGACTTGACATACCCGATGTCCACGAGCCCGCCCAGGGCCGTGGCCCACAGCCGGGCCAGCGGGCCGCCGCCGGTGTCGGCGGCCATGTAGTTCTGGCCGTCGAACCATCGCGGGGACATGACCCAGCTGTACTTGTCGTCGAAGTTGCGCTTCTGCGGCTTGGGGATGGTGTGCTGGTTCCACGGGTGCCGGGAGTCCACCGGGTTGCCCAGCGGGTCGCGGGTGACGAACTGCTCCTGGCCCTCCCAGTCCTCGTAGAACGAGCTGCCCAGCAGGATCCGGATGCCCAGGTTGATTTCGACCAGGTCGTTGGTGATCAGCTGGCCGTCGCGGATGACGCCCGGGGTCACGAACATCTTCCGGCCCCAGTTGGTCATGTGGTCGTAGCGGAAGTCGCAGTGCTCGGGGTCGTTGAGGCTGCCCCAGCAGACCATGTCCGCGCGGCGGCGGCCGACCTCCTCATAGCCCGGCATGGCCTGGTAGAAGAAGTCGAACAGGTCGTTGTGCATCGGCACCACGCGCTTCATGAACTCCACGTAGCGCATCAGCCGGGTCAGGTAGTCGGTGAACAGCTGGACCGTCGGGGTGGTGCCCACGCCGCCGGGATAGAGCGTGGACGGGTGCACGTGCCGCCCCTCCATCAGGCAGAACATCTCCCGGGTGGACCGCGACACCTGCAGCGCCTCGCGGTAGAACTCGCCCTCTAGGGGGTTGAGCGAGCGCATGATGTCGCCGATGGTCCGGTAGCCGTGGTCGGCCGCGTGCGGCGCCTCGGTGCTGTTGGCCATCTCCAGGACGCCCGGGTTGGTCTCGCCGACCATCCGCTCGCAGAAGTCCACCCCGACCAGGTTCTCCTGGAAGATGTTGTGGTCGAACATGTACTCCGCGGCCTCGCCGAGGTTGATGATCCACTCACCCAGATGCGGCGGGCGGACGCCGTAGGCCATGTTCTGGGCGTAGACCGAGCAGGTGGCGTGGTTGTCGCCGCAGATCCCGCAGATCCGGCTGGTGATGAAGTGCGCGTCCCGCGGGTCCTTGCCCTTCATGAAGATGCTGTAGCCGCGGAAGATGGAGGAGGTGCTGTGGCACTCCACGACCTTCTTCTGCTTGAAGTCGATCTTGGTATAGATCCCCAGGCTGCCGACGATCCGCGTGATCGGATCCCAGGCCATCTCTACGAGACCGGTGTCTTGGGCCGTAGCCATGCTCAATCCCTTCCCCTCCGGGCGACGTCGCCTGTGGCGCCGACGCCGGTCATGGTCACCAGGTCTTCTTGTAGCCCGTGAGCAGCTCGTCGCCCTTCTTGCGCCACTTCGGCTCCTCGTCGGCCGTCCTGGCCGTGAAGCCGCGCAGGGTGCGGATGACGGTCCCGTACAGGGTGCTCGCGGTCGCCGACACCTTCGAGCCAGGCGGCTCGTCCATGAACGGCATGAACTTGTCCGGGAAGCCGGGCATCGTGCAGGCGATGCAGATGCCGCCGACGTTCGGGCAGCCCCCCACGCCGTTGATCCAGCCGCGCTTGGGTACGTTGCACTTGACCACGGGCCCCCAGCAGCCGAGCTTGACCAGGCACTTCGGCGAGCCGTACTCACCGGCGAAGTCGCCCTGCTCGTAGTAGCCGCCGCGGTCACAGCCCTCGTGGACGGTGGCGCCGAACAGCCACGTCGGCCGCAGCGCCTCATCCAGCGGGATCATCGGCGCCTGGCCGGCCACCTGGTAGAGGAGATAGAGGATCGTCTCGGACAGGTTGTCGGGGTGCGTCGGGCAGCCGGGCACGCAGACGATCGGCAGGCCCGCCTTCGAGCGCCAGTCCCAGCCGAGATAGTCGGGCACGCCCATGGCGCCGGTCGGGTTCCCGGCCATGGCGTGGATCCCGCCGTAGGTGGCGCAGGTGCCCGCGGCCAGGATTGCGGTGGCCTTCGGCGCCAGCCGGTCCAGCCACTCGTTGGTCGTCATCGGCTGACCCGTCGCCGGGTTGTTGCCGAAGCCGCACCAGTAACCCTCGGACTTGATGGCCTCGTTCGGGATCGAGCCCTCGACGACCAGGACGAACGGGTCGAGCTCGCCGCGGTCGGCCTTGTGCCACCACTCGATGAAGTTGTCGGCCCCGGTCTCCGGGCCGCACTCGAAGTCGATGAGCGGCCAGTGCACGGCGACCTTGGGCAGCCCCGGCAGCGCGCCGAGCGCGATCTCCTCGATGCTGGGCTGGGTGGCAGCGGTCAGCGCGACGGAATCGCCGTCGCAGCCCAGACCGCCGTTCATCCACAGAATGTGCACCACGGGCTCGGCCGTGTCTGCCTGCGTTGTGCCTGCCTGTGTGTCAGTGGCCACAGCGAGGCCACCTCCTCGCTACTGGGTCGGCTGAAAAATGGCTGGACTCAGCGCCTGACGCCGCCGCGCGCAGCGCGCGCAGACGGCCTGAACTGCGACCTCGGCCACCCAGGACTAAGCGTCCGGTGGTCCCCCGGGCCCCGCTAAATGGCGCTGACGCGCCGGAACGAAAGAACAAGACGCACCTCACATCTGATGCGCAGACGTCCGTCACTCTAGACCCGCTACGGTCCGCCTACAAGGCTCAACGGACAGTTCACCGGACAGAAATGTCTTGATCCCCGCGCCGCCTTTCGCCCAGGTCATACCCTCGGACCTGCGGCGCAGTCGCCCAAAGCCGGGCCCTGGCGGCGGCGTACGCGACGGCAGCCACCTCAGACCGCGCAGTCCGGCCAAAACTGACCGACGTGGTAACTGAAACCGCAGAGAGGGTTTCCCGGCGTGTCGGTACCACGTACGCTGCTTCCATCCCCGACGCGTGCCGCGGGGATGACACGGCTTAGGGAGACGGACCGGTGGCGGAGCCCCTGTACGGTGCCGCGGGGAGCCCGATTGAGGTTGTTCCCGTCGTGGTGTTGTCGCAGGTCTTCACAGCCCGTCCGTCCTCTATCCCGGACATCCGGGACTTCGTGCGGCGGTGCCTGGCGGAGTCGCCGCTGACCGACGAGGGCAACCGCGAGGTGGGCGACACGGTCTTCCGTGCCCTGCTGGACGCGGCGGGCCCGACCGGCTCCATCCAGGTCGCCTTCCGGATCTTCCCCGAGCACGTCGAGGTCGACGTGCTGCATTCCGACACGGCGATTCAGTCGCCGACGAGGCCCGGGCCGCCGGTCTCGATGGTGCAGCCGGTGCCGGTCAGTGCCGGGCCGCAGGATGCTCACCAGACCTCGGTCGAGCTGCCCCGGGCCGCGGGTGACCAGCTCAGCCACGCTAGTGAGCTGGCCCAGGCCGTCCGGTCGGCCGCCGCCGACGGCGACCGGGCCCCGCTCGGTGGCCCGCACGCCCTGGAGCCGGGCGGCCAGGCCGAGACCTTCGCGGAGTGGATGTCCAGCGCGCTGCGCCGTGAGGGCCTGACCCAGGAAGCGGCGGCCCGCCAGCTCGGCGTCTCCGTCAAGACGGTGAGCAGGTGGGTGGGCGGCGCGACCGAGCCCCGGATGCGCGACCTGCGGCGCATTCAGGAGGTATTCGGTGAGGTGCCGCTTCCCTGATCCGCGGCGGCTAGCGCCACCGGGACAGGGATCTGGCCAGACGTGTCCGGCCAGATCGCTGGACGTCCCCCCACATGTGTCCTACGGTGCTCCTATGGCGATTCTCGCAGGACGCCACCACCTCGGCACAGATCGTGGCCGCATCGTCTTAACTACGGCGCGCGACGGGCTCGCGGCACAGGCGGGGCATGACCTGACGATCGAGGCTGCCCGCTGGTCAGGCGAGCTGGTAGTGGGCGACGACCTGACGCCCGCCAGCCTGGAAGTGCAGGTTGACCTGGGCGCTCTGGTCGTCAAGACAGGCACCGGCGGCGTCAAGCCGCTGAGCGACCGGGATAAGCGCGAGATCGCCGTGACCGCCCGCAAGGTACTCACCGCCGACCGTCATCCCGAAGCGACGTTCTCCGCGAGTAACTTCGAGGCCGCCGATGGCGGCGGCGGGACCATCACCGGCACGCTCACCCTCGCCGGCCGCTCCCGGCCGCTGCGCCTGGCCATCAGCCAGCCTCAGCCGGGTGAGTACCGCGCCACGACATCGGTCACGCAGACAGACTTCGGGATCAAGCCGTACTCCGGCTTCCTGGGCGCGCTGAAAGTCCGCAACGACATCGGCGTGCAGGTCGAGATATCCCTGCCCGACTCCGATCAGCCCGGCGCAGCCGGGACCGGAGCCGCGCCAGCAGAGGCAGCACCGCCTGAGGGGGCCGATCCCGAGGGTGGCGCGGCCGGAGATACGGCGTGACTCACCCCGGCGGCCCTGCCGTGCCCGCCCCGGCGCCGCCGCCCGACAACGATGCGGCGAGCGCGCTGTTCGGACGCCGCGAGCAGCCTGTTCAGGAGCTGGCCGAGCAGGCCGGCGCGGTCGCTGCCGCTTGTTACGACATGGCCCTAAGGTTTCACCGGGGCGGCAAGCTCATCGTGTTCGGCATCGGCGGCGCGAGCACCGACGCCCAGCACGTCGCAGTGGAATTCGTGCACCCGGTCATCGTCGGAAAGCGGGCGCTGCCCGCTATCTCACTGACCTCGGACGTGGCCACGGTGACCGGCATCGCCGCCCGGGAGGGGATGGCGGCGGTGTTCGCTCACCAGCTCAGCTACCTCGGCCAGGCCGAGGACATCGCGCTCGGGATATCCGCGGACGGTGACGGCCCCAGCGTGCTGGCCGGGCTGCAGACCGCCCGCGATCTCGGCATGCTCACGGTCGCGCTGGCCGGGGCGGGCGGCGGTGCCATCGCGGCCAGCCCGGCGGTGGACCACGCCCTGGTCACCAGCTCCGGCGATCCCCGGATCGTCAAGGAGATGCAGGTGACCACCTACCACGTGCTGTGGGAACTGGTGCACGTGTTCTTCGAGCAGCCGGGCGTGCTGGCGCCGGGGGTAGTCACGTGACCGCCCCCGGGCCCGAGTGCCACGACGATGTCTGCATCACCTGCTCGGACACCGCCGTCGCCGTCACGATCATCGAGCTGCTCGCCGACGAGATGGCCCTGGTCGATACCGGCGCCGGCCAGGAAGAGGTCAGCGTCGCGCTGGTCAGCGCGGGTGTCGGGGACACGATCCTGGTGCACGCGCGGGAGGCGATCGCGGTGGTGACGCCATGAGCCAGCAGGCCAGCGGCCAGCCCGCCGCGGGCTCCATCGAGTCCCTCTACCCCTTCCTGTATGCCGGGAAGACAGATGTGTCCGCGGTGCTGGCGCAGGTCCGCGAGTCAACGGTGGCGAAGGTAGCCGAGATCCTGGAGCTGCGCCGGGCGGTCCTGGCCGCCGACGGGGCCCGGCTGACTGCCTGCGCCCGCGAGATGGCCGCCCAGTTCGGGGCCGGCGGGCGCCTGCTGGCGTTCGGCAACGGCGGCAGCGCCACCGACGCGCAGCAGCTCGTCACGCTGTTCCTGCACCCGGACGGCCCGCTGCCCGGCGCCCCGGACGCCCCGGACGCTCCGGACGGCAGCATGCCCCGCAGTGCGGGGCCTGCCCTCGGCGGCCGCTGCCTGCCCTCTCGCTGGCCAGCGATCCGTCGGTGCTGACCGCGCTGTCCAACGACATCGGCGTCGACGTGGTTTTCGCCCGGCAGATCGGGGCGTTCGGCGGCAAGGCCGACATCGCTGTCGGGTTGTCGACCAGCGGCAACTCCGAGAACCTGCTGCGCGCCTTCGATGAGGCCAGCCGCCGCGGGATGCTCACCATCGGGATCGCCGGCTACGCGGGCGGCAAGATGGCCGAGCTGGACAGCATTGACTACCTGTTCGTCGCCCCGTCAGCGTCGGTGCACCGGATCCAGGAAGCGCAGACGACGATGTACCACGCGCTGTGGGAGCTGTGCCAGGCGGCGCTCGGCCCGGCGGCTGCCGGGCGGGGGACGCCATGACCGGCCAGACGCTGATCGCCGGGATCGGCAACATCTTCCTGGGCGACGACGGCTTCGGGGTCGAGGTGGCGAGCCGGCTGGCTGGCGCGGACCTGCCGGCCGGGGTGAAGGTCGTCGACTACGGCATCCGCGGGATGCATCTGGCCTATGACCTGTCCAGCGGGTATGACGCGGCGATCCTGGTCGACGCGACGGCCCGCGGCGGCGAGCCGGGGACCATCTACGTCATCGAGCCGGAGCTCGGCGCGGCCAGCCAGCCCGCAGCGACGGCCCCGGCCGGCGCACCGGAGCCAGCGGCTCAGCCTGACCCGGACCCGGCGGCCGCCGCGCTGACCGGCAGTCCGCTGATGGATGCCCACGGCATGCAGCCCGACGTGGTGTTCAGCATGCTCGACATGCTGGGCGGCGAGCGGCCCGGCCGGGTCCTGATCGTCGGCTGCGAGCCGGCCAGCATCGACTACGGGATGGCGCTCAGCGATCCGGTCGCCGCCGCGGTCGACGAGGCGGTCCGGGTTGTCCTGGAACTGGTGACCGCGGCCGGCGACAGCGACAGCGAGCGGGATGTCATGGCTGCGGGCGCTCCGGGCGCCGAAAGCCAGCACTTATTACCAAAGGGGTGGGCGCATGTGCCTCGGCATTCCGGGTGAGGTTATCGAGTTCCTCCCCGATCAGCCGGATCTGGCCAGGGTGGACGTGAGCGGCGTCCGGCGGGTGATCAACGTCGGCCTGCTCACCGATGATCCGCCCAAGCCCGGCGAGTGGGTGCTCATCCACGTCGGATTCGCGCTCTCCAAGATCGACGAGGCTGAGGCCGCGGCCGCCCTGGCCTTCCTGGAGGGCATCGGCCAGGCCTACGAGGACGAGCTTGCTGCCCTGCAGGACTCGCGGATCGAATAGGAGCGACGACGATGCGATTCGTTGATGAGTTCCGCGACTCTGACAAGGCGCACGCGCTGGCGGCCAAGATCGCCTCGCTGTGCGAGCCGGGCCGCGAGTACAAGCTGATGGAGGTGTGCGGCGGGCACACCCACACCATCTACAAGCACGGGCTCGAGGATTACCTGCCCGAGCAGGTCACCCTGGTGCACGGCCCGGGCTGCCCGGTCTGCGTGATCCCGATGGGCCGGATGGACGACGCCATGGCGCTGGCCGCCCAGCCGGACGTGATCATGACCTCGTTCGGCGACATGATGCGGGTGCCCGGCAGCAACGGCTCCTTCTTCGACGCCAAGGCGCGCGGCACCGACATCCGGATGGTCTACTCCCCGCTCGACTCCCTGAAGATCGCGCGCAACAACCCGGACAAGCGGGTCGTCTTCATGGCCATCGGCTTCGAGACCACGGCGCCGTCCACCGCGATGACCATCCTGCGGGCCGCCGCGGAGAACCTGGACAACTTCTCCGTGTTCTGCAACCACGTGACCATCATCCCGGCCATCAAGGCCATCCTGGACTCGCCCGACCTGCGGCTGGACGGGTTCATCGGCCCCGGCCACGTGTCCACGGTGATCGGCTGCCGCCCGTATGAGTTCATCGCCCGCGACTACGGCAAGCCCGTCGTGGTGGCCGGCTTCGAGCCGCTGGACATCCTGCAGTCCATCTACATGCTGATGCAGCAGCTGGCCGAGGGCCGGTCCGAGGTGGAGAACCAGTACGCGCGAGTCGTGCCCTGGGACGGCAACCTGGTCGCGCTGCGGGCGATCGGCGAGACGATGGAGCTGCGGCCCTACTTCGAGTGGCGCGGCCTGGGCTTCATCTCGCACTCCGCGCTCAGCGTCCGCGAGCAGTACGCGAAGTTCGACGCCGAGCGGCTGTTCTCGGTCCCCGGTGTCCGCGTCGCCGATCCCAAGGCGTGCCAGTGCGGCGAGGTCCTGAAGGGCGTGCTCAAGCCGTGGGAGTGCAAGGTGTTCGGCACCGCCTGCACGCCGGAGACGCCGATCGGCACCTGCATGGTCTCGCCCGAGGGCGCGTGCGCTGCTTATTACAACTACGGCCGCCTGACCCGTACCCGGGTGAAGGAGGCGACCCGGTCGTGACCGGCAACCAGGCGGCGGGCCACCCGGCAGGCTGGGTGGCGGAGGCTCTGCGCGCCCACGACGAGCAGGACCAGGTCAGCCGGCCCGAGCGACCCGGATCGCCGCAGCCCGCACCGGGCACCGTCCGCGAGGAGATGGTGCTCGACCGGATAGACCGGGCCCGCCGCGCCCGGCCGCGGGTCAAGGAAGAGCGGATCACCATGTCGCACGGGGCGGGCGGCAAGGCGACCCAGACGCTGATCGAGGCGATCTTCCTGAACGCCTTCCGCAACCCGCTGCTGGAGCCGCTGGAGGATGCCGCGCGAGTCCACGTCAACGGGGCGAAGGTGGCCCTGACCACTGACTCGTACGTGGTCTCGCCGCTGTTCTTCCCGGGCGGGGACATCGGCGACCTCGCCGTCAACGGAACCGTCAACGACCTGGCCGTGTCCGGGGCCGTGCCGCTGTACCTGTCCGCGGGCTTCATCCTGGAGGAAGGCTTCCCGGTCGAGAGCCTGATCCGGATCACGGCATCCATGCAGGCGGCCGCGGAGCGAGCCGGGGTGCAGGTCGTCACCGGGGACACCAAGGTGGTGGAGAAGGGCAAGGCGGACGGCTGCTACATCAACACCGCCGGAATCGGGCTCATCGAGTACGCCGGGCCGCTGGGCATCGCCCAGGCCCGGCCCGGCGACGCCATCCTGGTGTCCGGGCCGATCGGTGACCACGGCGTCACCATCATGCTGGCCCGCGGCGAGCTCGACATCGAGGCCGACATCATCTCCGACACCGCGCCGCTCAACGGCCTGGTGGCCAGCCTGCTGTCGAAGGTCGCCGGCGTGCGGGCCATGCGCGACGCGACCCGCGGCGGCGTCGCCACCATCCTGAACGAGATCGCCACGGCGGCCAGGGCCGGCATCATGGTCAGCGAGGACCAGATCCCGGTCCGGCCCGAGGTTCGCGGGGCCTCCGAACTGCTCGGCATCGACCCGATGTACGTGGCCTGCGAGGGCCGGATGGTCGTGGTCGTGGACGGCGCTGAGGCCGAGCAGGCGCTGGCCGCGCTGCGCGCGCACCCGCAGGGCGAGCAGGCCGCCATCATCGGCAAGGTCACCGCCGACCCGCCGGGCATCGTCCAGCTGAAGACCGCATTCGGCGGCACCCGGATTGTCGACCTGCTGGTCGGCGACCCGCTGCCGCGGATCTGCTGAGCACGAACAGAAAGAGCGAGAAGTGCACGAACTGGCTATCACCGAGGGCGTCGTCGACGCGGTGACCGGGCGGCTACCAGATGCCCGGATCACCTGCGTGCGGCTGGAGATCGGCGCTCTGTCGGGCGTGGTGGCCGATTCCGTCCGCTTCTGCTTCGACCTGGTAACCGAGGGAACCAACCTGGAAGGCGCGCGGCTGGAGATCATCGAGCCACCGGGCCTGTGCAGCTGCCGCGTGTGCGGCGTCAATTTCGAGCCAGACGGCCCGATCGCCATCTGCCCGTGCGGCAGCGCCGAGGTAACGGTGCTGGCCGGGCAGGACCTCAAGATCACGTCAGTTCAGGTGGGGTGAACATGTGCGCGACATGCGGATGCTCGTCGGGCAGTTCAGTAACGCTGCTGCTCGCTGAGCACGACCAGCGGCACGGCCACGGGCTGGGCGGCCCCGGTCATGTCCATGGTCATGGTGGCCACGGGCACAGCCACACCGCGTGGGGCCAGGCCGGTCCTGAGGACGTCCGGCTGGACGGCCACGAGGCCGCCGGCCACGGGCACGCCGACCACGACCACGAACACGACGACCACGGGCATGGTGCTGACCCGGCGGGCGATCCGCCGGCCGGCGAGCTCACCACCCTCGACCCCGTGGATGGCCCGCGGACCATCGAGCTCCAGCAGAAGGTGCTGGCCAAGAACGATGAGATCGCCCAGGAGAACCGCCGGTGGCTGCACGAGCGCGGCATTCTCGCGGTGAACCTGATGAGCTCGCCGGGCGCCGGGAAGACCACGCTGCTGGAATCCACCATGCGGGGCATGGCCGGCCGGGTCTCCATCTCGGTTGTCGAGGGCGACCAGGAGACCGCGCTGGACGCCAGCCGGGTCCTGGCCGCAGGCAGCAGTGTCGTGCAGATCAATACCGGCGCCGGCTGTCATCTGGACGCGGAGATGGTCGCCCGGGCGCTGCGCTGCCTGGATCCGCCCAGCGGGTCCATCGTGATGATCGAGAACGTCGGCAACCTGGTCTGCCCGGCCCTGTTCGACCTCGGTGAGCAGGCCCGCGTGGTGCTGGCCTCGGTGACCGAGGGTGCGGACAAGCCGCTGAAGTACCCGCACATGTTCCGCCAGGCCGACCTGGTCTTGCTGAACAAGACCGACCTGCTCCCCTACGTCGACTTCGACGTCCGGGAGTACTCGGCCGGCCTGCGGAAGGTCACGCCCGACGCGCTGCTGCTCCAGGTGTCGGCCACCACCGGCGACGGCATGCACGGCTGGTACGACTGGCTGCGCCGCCGCACCCCCGTCCCGCAGGACTAGCCTCCGCAGCCGTCCCGCGCGACCCGCGACAGGGACAGGCCGGCGTGCACTGAGCACGCCTGGCCTGTCCCTGTCGGCTTACCTGCCGCGTCCCTGCCGGCTTACCTCCCGGTTCCCTGTCGCCTACCTGGCACCTCGCTGCCGCCGGCTTAGCCGCCTCCTGTTATCTTTGAGCAAATGCTCAAAGTTTTTGCTTGATTTCGCGGAGAGGACGCCATGGCCAAATCGGGACCGCGGTCGCCGGAAACCGCCGAGCGCTCGGCGGACACCCGGGCCGCGCTGGTCGCCGGCGCGGTGTCGGCGCTGCGGGATGCGGGGTTCGCCGGCGCGAGCGCCCGGGAGATCGCCCGCCGGGCGGGCTGCAACCAGGCGCTGGTCTTCTATCACTTCGGCTCGGTCAACGACCTCCTGCTGGCCGCCCTGGATGAGGTCAGCCAGCGCCGGCTGATCGCCTACCGCGGCCTGCTAGACCAGGCCGGGTCGGTCTCAGGACTGGTCGAGTCCGCGCGGGCCATCTTCGTCGAGGACCTGGCCGCCGGCCACGTGAGCGTCCTGGTCGAGATGATCACCGGGGCGCAGTCCGTTCCCGGCCTGGGCGAGCAGGTCGCCCAGCGCCTGGTGCCCTGGCGGAAACTGGCCGAGACGGCCGTGCGGCAGGCACTGGCCGGCTCGCCGCTGGCCAGCCTGGTACCCGCGCAGGAGGTAGCGCACGGGATCGTGGCGGGCTTCCTCGGCCTGGAACTGCTGGCCAACCTCGACGGCGACTCCGCAGCCGCGCTGGCGCTGTTTGACCGGGCCCTGCTGCTGGCCGGGCTGATCGATCTGAGTGGCGGGCTGGGCTTGCTGCCGGGACGGGGGACGTCATGACCGCGGGGCAGACCGACGTCGTGACGGGCGCGTTCAGCTACTCCGGGTCGGTGATCGCGCGGCAGCTGCTGGCGGCCGGCCATCAGGTCCGGACGCTGACCGGGCACCCGGGTCAGGCCCCGGCGGGGACGCCGGTGACGGCCTGGCCGCTCGACTTCTCTGACCCGGCCGGGCTGGAGCAGGCGATGCGCGGGGCGCACACGCTCTACAACACCTACTGGGTGCGGTTCGCGCACGGTCAGGTCGACCACGCGGCCGCCGTGGCTAACAGCGCGACGCTGTTCCGCGCGGCGGCGGCCGCCGGGGTCCAGCGGATCGTGCATGTCTCGATTACCCACCCGGACCCCGGATCCCGTTATCCCTACTTCCGGGGCAAGGCCGCCGTCGAGCAGCTGCTCGCTGATACCGGCGTGCCGCACGGAATCGCCCGCCCTGCGGTCCTGTTCGGCGGGAACGACGTGCTGGTCAACAACATCGCCTGGCTGCTGCGGCGGCTGCCGGTGTTCGGCCTCGGGGACGGCGGCGGGTACCGGCTGCGCCCGGTGCACGTCGAGGACCTGGCGGCGCTGTGCGTCCGCCTCGGAGCAGGAACGAGCCGGCCGTGGTCGACGCGGTGGGCCCGGAGTCGCTGACCTTCCGCGAGATGGTCGCCGCCATCCGGACCGCCGTCGGCAGCCGCACCGTGCTGGTGCCGGTCCCCGGCCGGGTACTCCCGGTGCTGTCCCGGGCGCTGGGACTGGTCCTGCGCGACACGCTGCTGACGGCGGACGAGTACGCGGCGATGGCCGGCGGCCTGGCCGACTCTTCCGCGCCGGCGGCGGGACCGACGGTGTTCACCGACTGGGTCGCCCGGCACGGTCCGGAGCTCGGCACCCGTTACGCCAACGAGCTCGGCCGGCATTTCCGCAGCGGCGGGCGGTCCTAGGCCGGCGACACCGCGCCGCTCTGGTAGGCGACCACGACCAGCTGGGCGCGGTCGCGGCAGTCCAGCTTGGCAAGCAGGCGGCTGACATGGGTCTTGACCGTGGCCACGCTCAGGTGCAGGGCCGCGGCGATCTCGGCGTTGGACCGTCCGGCGGCGATCTGCTCCAGGACCTCGCGCTCGCGAGCGGTGAGCTCATCGAGCACGCCGTCCGGCCGGGCCGGCACCGGCGGACGGCGGGTGTACTCGGCGATCAGCCGGCGAGTGACGCTCGGCGTCAGCAGCGCGTCACCTCGCGCCACCACCCGGATGGCCTCGAGCAGCTGCTCGGGCCGGGTGTCCTTGAGCACGAACCCGCTGGCCCCGGCGTGCAGTGCGGCGAAGACATGCTCGTCCTGATCGAAGGTGGTCACGATGAGAATCCGGGGCAGCGGCCCGGTGCCGCTCGCACTGTCGCGATCGAGGATGATCTTGGTCGCTTCCAGGCCGTGCATGATCGGCATCCGGATGTCCATCAGCAGCACATCGGGCTGCAGCGCCCTGGCCTGCCGGACCGCCTCGATGCCGTCGGCGGCCTCGCCGATGACGTGCAGGTCCGCAGCCGAGTCAATGAGGACCCGGAAGCCGGCCCGGATGAGCGCCTCGTCATCGGCGATCATGACGCGGATCGGCTCGCCGGTCATGCCGCGGCCGCCGGCACGGGCAGCCGGGCGCTGACGGCGAAGCCGCCGCCGGGCCGACGGCCGGCGGTGAGCTGACCGCCGAGCAGGGCCGCGCGCTCCCGCATGCCGGTGATGCCCAGGCCGGGGCCGCCGGGAACCGGCACCGCCGCGCGGCGGTCGGCGGCTCCGGGACTGGCAGCGGCTCCGCGGCCGTCGTCGGTGACGGTGATGGCGAGCTCTGCGGGACCATCGACGATCTCCACGCTGGCCCGGGCCGCGGGCGCATGCTTGACCACGTTGGTGAGCGCCTCCTGGGTGATGCGGTACGCGGACAGCTCCAGCGCGGCGGGGTAGCCGCGCGGCTCGCCGCGGCGAGTGCAGGTCACGCTCAGGCCGCCACGGCGGAGCTTGTCGATGAGCGCCGGCAGGTCAGCCAGCGTGGGCAGCGCGGCCTCCGCGGCCGCGGGCTGCTCGCGGATCTGGTGCAGCAGCGCCCGCAGCTCGTTCAGCGCCGACCGGCTGGCGGTCTCGATCGCGCCGAGCGCGGCCCTGGCCTCGGCCGGCTGCTCGTCGATCAGCAGCCGGGCAACGCCGGACCGGACGGCGATGGTGGCCAGGCTGTGTGAGACCACGTCGTGCACGTCCCGGGATAGCTGCAGCCGCTCCTCGGCGCGGTCCCGGGCGGCTGCATCGGTGGTGCGCCGGCGAACCTCGGCGGCCAGCCGCTGCTGATAGCCGCGCCGGACGCGGACTATATCCCCGGCAAGCCAGGCCGGCAGCGCGACCAGGGCCTGCACGGCGTCCTGGTCGACGCCATGATGCAAGTGGATCGCGGGCCCGAGCACGGCCCAGGTGGCGACCGCCGTACCGATCGCCGCGATCAGCGACGACCGCCGGTCGCATCGGTCGGCGGCGGTAAACACCGCGACGGCCAGCGCCGGGCCCGCGCTGCTGACCCACGGCGTGAACTGCACGCCCGCCAGGCTGGCGGTCAGGCAGGCCGCGGCGACGAGCACGACCACCGGCAGCGGCCAGCGGCGCCGGAAGATCAGCGGTGCGGTCGCCAGCAGGCCAAGGACGGCCACGGCGGGCCGCGGGCCGGCCCCGGCCGCCAGGCCCGCCAGCACCGGCAGCGGGCCGGCCGCGAAGCACGCGGCCGCCACCACGTAGTCAATGACGTCGGGCACCGGACGACTGCCGGGGTGGGGCAGCACGCGGACGAACCACGGAGCGGGCACGACCTCCGCCGCCGGCCCGGGCTCCGCCGGCGGCGCGCTCCCCGCCGCGGGCCCGGTCGGAGCGGTCGCCGCGGCGCCGCGGGGGGTCAGCATGAATCCACGGTAGCCGCGCGGCCGGGCGGCCGGGATCAGCCCCGGGGCGGGTCCGGCCGTCATCCTCGCGACGGATGCTGGCGGCGGCTCCGGCCAGCGGATGACGCGGATTACAGCCGCGCGCCCGACGCGGCCGCGGGGGCCGCCGGGCCAGCCTGGAGACATGATGACGACAGCAACTCACCCGACAACCCGCAACCTGTCCCGGTCCCTCAGCGCTGTCGCTGGCGCGCTGTTCCTCATCGGCATGGCCAGCGGCCTGGTCCGGTACCTGGACCGGTCGCCGGGCCGGGAGGCCTTCGTCCCCGGGTCCTCCGGCTGGTGGCAGCAGGGCGTCGTCGCCAGCCTGGTCGCGGTCACCGCCGCGGTCATCACCTGGTGGCGGCACCGGCACCCGGCAGCGCGCCGGGGCGGACTGCTGCTGCTGGCTCCGCTGGGCCGGACAGCGGCCCGCCGGATCGCGGAGACCTTCCGGATGGCGGCCCGGCGGCCGGGGCCGGCGGCCGGATCCTGCTGGCACTGCTGCCGGCCGCCTTGTTCCTGTACGGGTTCTACCGGGCCGGCATGCAGGTCACCGGCGGGCTGGACCCCAACTTCACGGTCAACGCGTGGGGCGGTCCCAGCTACCCCGGCGCCATGGCGTGTCACTACCTGGACCTGTTCGCCCTGATGGCAGCGGCCGCCTGGCTGCTGGACAAGATCCTGCTGCCCGACCCGGCTGGCTCCCGGTCACCCGGCGACCGGTCACCCGGCGGCGGCCTGATCGCTGGCCGCGGCCACGGCCGCCTGGCCCAGGCTGATGCCGCCGTCGTTGCAGGGCACCCGGTGATGCACCAGGACCCGGAAGCCACGGCCGGTCAGCCGGGTGACGACCCGGTCGGTCAGCAGCAGATTCTGGAACACCCCGCCGGACAGCGCCACCAGTGACAGGCCGTGCTGGTCGGCCAGCGCCACGCAGGCCTGCTCGATGACCGCAGCGACGCCGTTGTGGAACCGGGCCGCGATCACCGGCGGCCCGGTCCCGGCGGCCAGGTCATCGGCGGCGGCACGGACCAGGTCGGCGCCGGCGACCCGCAGCGGCGTCCCGCCGGTGATCGCTGCCGGGTAGGCGCCGGCCTCGGTGACGTCGGCGAGCTGCTCCAGCTCGATGGCAGCCTGGCCCTCGTAGCTGACCTCGTCCCGCACGCCCAGCACGGCCGCCACGGCGTCGAACAGGCGGCCGGCGCTGGAGGTGACCGGGGAGTTGATGCCCCGGCTGGCCATTGCCAGCACGGCGGGCCACCGCCGGGCCTGCCGGGTCATGACCGCCAGCCCGGCCGGCGGCCCGCCGGGGTAGGCGGCGGCCAGGTAGCTGGCCGCCATCCGCCACGGCTGCCGGACGGCGGCCGCTCCGCCCGGCATCGGCACCGGCTCGAAGTGCCCGGCCCGCTCGAACCCGGCCAGGTCCGCGACGAGGAACTCACCACCCCAGATGGTGGCGTCGGTGCCGTAGCCGGTGCCGTCGAAGGCGACACCGATGACCGGGCCGGTCTCGCCGTTGTCCGCGAGGCAGGACGCGATGTGCGCATGGTGGTGCTGGACGGCCAGCAGCTCCGCGCCGTCCAGGGCCAGGGCGTACTTAGTGGACAGATAGTCCGGGTGCAGATCGTGCGCGACCACCTCCGGCACGATGTCGAACAGGCGCCGGAAATGCTCGATCCCCTCGGTGAACGAGCGCAGCGTCTCGGCGTTCTCCAGGTCGCCGATGTGGTGCGAGACGAAGGCATGCCCGCGGATGCCGAGGCAGAACGTGCTCTTGAGCTCGGCGCCGCAGGCCAGGACCGGCCGGGTGAAGCGGACCGGCAGCGGCAGCGGCTCCGGTGCGTACCCGCGCGACCGGCGCAGCACCGACTCCCGGCCGCCGGCGGGCCGCACCACCGAGTCATCGGTCCTGATGTGGATCGGGCGGTCGTGGGTCAGGAACGCATCCGCGATGCCGCCCAGCCGCTGCCGGGCGTCGGCGTCGATGTAGGCGATGGGCTCATCCGATACGTTCCCGCTGGTCAGCACGATCGGGGTGGCCAGCGCACCGAGCAGCAGGTGATGCAGCGGCGTGTACGGCAGCATGACGCCGAGCTGGCGGTTGCCCGGCGCCACCGACCCGGCGAGAGCGGCGGCCGCCCCGGTCCGGCGGGGCAGCAGGACAATCGGCCGCCGCGGGCTGGCGAGCAGGGCAGCCGCGGTGTCGTCGACGTCGCATAGCTGGCGGGCCGCCGCGAGATCACCCACCATGACCGCGAAGGGCTTGTCCTCGCGGTGCTTGCGCCCGCGCAGCGCCGCCACCGCGCCCTCGCTGCCCGCGTCGGCGGCCAGGTGATAGCCGCCCAGCCCCTTGACCGCCAGGACATGGCCGGCCCGCAGCAGCGCCGCCGCGGCGGCGATTACCCCCGTGCTGGCTCTCGCCGGGGGCGGGCCGGGCGGCGCAGCGGCCAGCGGCGCGGCGGCCAGCGGCTCACCGGCAGCGTCCGCCAGGGACAGCCGCGGACCGCAGGCCGGGCAGCACGCCGGCTGAGCGTGGAACCGGCGATCGGCCGGGTCGTGGTACTCCGCGGCGCACGCCGCGCACATCTCGAAGCCGCTCATCGTGGTCTGGGCCCGGTCGTAGGGCACGTCGCGGACGATGGTGAACCGCGGGCCGCAGTTGGTGCAGTTGATGAATGCGTACCCGAACCGGCGGTCGGCGGGATCGGCCAGCTCAGCCAGGCAGTCCGCGCAGGTCGCGGTGTCGGCGGAGATCAGCGTCCGGCGGACCCGGCCGGGCGCGGCCGGACCCGCCGGGCCGGCTGGCTGACGGCGATAACGAACTCCGCCGACCCGGTCGGCCGCAGGTCACGGGTCGTGACTCGCTCGATGCGGGCCAGCGGGGGCGCCTGCTGCTCGAGCAGCACCAGGAACCGCCCGACCGCGGAGGAGTCACCTTCTACCTCGGCGAAAACCCCGTCGGGGTCGTTGCCGACCAGGCCGCCGAGGCCGAGCCCGGTGGCCAGGGAGTAGACAAACGGCCGGAAGCCCACTCCCTGGACGATGCCCTCGACGCGGACTGCCGTCCTGATCCGCCCGGTCACCGTCTTAGTGTCTCGCGCCCGGCCCGGCCTGGCAGCATTCCCGCGGCTCAGCCGTGCCCGGCGCGGCCGCCCGGGACCGCTACCAGCAGCCGGTCCCCGGCCGCCACGACCGGGTCGTCGGCGATGCCGAGGGTGAACCGGCCGCCGTGGACGAGGCCGAGTACCAGCCCGGATCGCTCATCGCGGATCGCGCTCAGCGGCCGCCCGGCCGCACCGGGCCCGGCGTCCACTTCGGTCAGCCGGTGCCCGCCCGCCTCGACCAGCTGGGTCATCATCTCGCCCGCGTGCGGCGCCTCCAGGCTCGTCGCCAGCGTGCCCGCGATCAGCTCATGGGCCGACAGAGTCTGCGCCACGCCCAGGTCGCGCAGCGCCTCCCGGACGCCCGCCGAGCCGACCAGGGCCGTGATGCTCAGGTCCGGCGCCAGCTTGCGCAGCAGGACGGCGCTGACGAGGACGTCCCCGTCGGACTGCCCGGTCACCAGCGCCTGCTCCGCGGCTTCCGGCCGGGCAGCCCGGATCGTGGCCGCCTGGGTCGGGTCACCGCGCACGACATGCACCCGGTGCTCGATGGTCACCGGGTCGACGTCGGCGGCCAGCACGACCGGGATCCCCGCGTGCTGCAGCTCGTCCAGGATGGCAGGCACGGCGGGATGCATCCCGATGACCAGGCGGAACGCCCCGTCGGGGGCCCGGCTGCTGAGGGCCATGATCCTGCGCACTCCTTCCGCTGCCGCCCGCCCGGTGATCAGCGCGAATACCGCGGCGAGCAGCGGGATCGCGGTCAGCATCACGACCGAGGCGATTACCCGGCCGATCGCGTTCTTCGGGGTCACGTCGCCGTAGCCGACGGTCGTCGCGGTGGTGATCGCCCAGTACCAGCCGCGGGTCACCGGCAGGTGCTGGGTCGCGGCGAACGCTGCGCCGCCGACCAGGACGACTCCGATGGCGCCGAGCAGCAGCAGCACGATGTTCCGCCGGTGCCGCGCCGCGAAGAGCCGGGTCAGGAGGATCACCACTGCCCTATGGTCGCGCAGGCCGCCGCGGCCGGGCGGCAAGATGACCGATCAGTGACCGGGAGCCGCCAGCCGCCATTTCGCGCGCGCCCGCCAATAACGTGAAGGTTAACCGCCCCCGGCCGGCGCTCAGGCCGGGCGCTCCGGCCGGCCGCTCAGGCCGGGCCTGGCAGACTTCTGCTGTGCCCGGCCCCGCAGCTTCAAGCCCGTCCGCAGCAGGCCTGCCGTCGCCCGGATCCGCCGTGCCCGCCGTCCTGCCACCGGCTCAGGCCGCCGAGGTGCCGGACGTCGTGGCGTTCTGGCAGGACCTGGGCCTGCCCGGCCTCATCGACATGCACACCCATTTCATGCCGGACAACGTGCTGGCCAAGGTGTGGGCGTTCTTCGAGAACGGGCACGGGGGCGAGCCCTGGCCGATCGCCTACCGGCTGCCGGAACCGGAGCGGCTGGCCCTGCTGCGCGCCTTCGGCCTGCGCCGGTTCACCGCCCTGCTGTACCCGCACAAGCCCAGCATGGCCGCGTGGCTGAATTCCTGGGCGCAGCAGTTCGCGGCCCGCACTCCCGACGCGCTGCACAGCGCCACGTTCTTCCCCGAGCCGGAAGCGGCCGGGTACGTGGCCCGCGCGATCGACGACGGCGCCCGCGTCTTCAAGGCCCACCTGCAGGTTGGCGCCTATGACCCGCGCGACGAGCTGCTGACGCCGGTATGGGGCCAGCTGGCCGAGGCGGGCCTGCCGGTCGTCGTGCACTGCGGCTCCGGGCCCGCGCCCGGCCGCTTCACCGGGCCGGGTCCCTTCGGGGAGGTGCTGGCCCGGCATCCGCGGCTGACCGCGATCATCGCCCACCTCGGCGCGCCCGAGTACGCCGAGTTCCTGGACCTGGCCGACCGCTACTCCGGCATCTACCTCGACACCACGATCGCGTTCACCGACCTGTTCAATGCCAGCATGCCGTTCCCGCCGCGGCTGCTGCCCCGGCTGGCCGGGCTCGGTGACCGGGTTCTGCTGGGCAGCGACTATCCCAACATCCCGCACACCTACCTGCACCAGCTCCGGGGGCTGGAGCGAGCCGGGCTGGGGCGGGACTGGCTGCGCGCCGTGTGCCATGACAACGCCGCCCGCCTGATCGGACTGTAGCCCGCAGCCGCCCGGCGCGACCCGCCCGTCCCGATCTGCCCGGCGCGACCCGCCCGTCCCCATCCGCACAGCGCGATCCGCCCGCTAGCTCAGCGCCCTGGCCGGCGGCCGGGCGCGGGTCAGCCGCGCAGCCCGGCGAACAGGTCGTCTTCGGGGACCGGCGCGCCGGTGGTGTCTGTGACCCGGATGAAGGACTCCCGGCCGAAGGCCTGGGCCGCGATGTCCGGCGGGATCTTGGTGAACCAGGAGTCGGCGATCTGGCTGGCGTGCGACATCAGGGCGTCGCGCTTGACCGGGAGCACGTCACTGATGTCGATCGTGGTGGTGATGCGCGCCTCTTCCTCGGCCATCTTGGCGGCTTCCTCGGGGCTGATCTCGCCCCACTCGCTCACGTCCTCGCCCGCGTCGCGCAGCGCCTCCATGATCTTCTGCCAGTCGCTGCGGCGCATGGCCGTCTGGTAGAACTTCGCCACGGTGCCCGACGAGGCCACCGCGGCGGCGGCCGACCGGGCGGCATGCACGTGGTCGGGGTGCTGGTAGGCGCCCAGGTCGTCGTAGCTGACCACGACCTGCGGGCGGTAGCGCTCGATCAGCGCGGTGATGCGGGCTGCGACCAGTTCCTGCGGCACGTTGCAGAAGGCGTCGGGCCGGGTGCGGTAGTCCCACTCGGGCATCCCCGAGTCGTGATAGCCCAGCAGTTCCAGGTGACTGACACCGAGCAGCTTGCACGATTGCCGCAGCTCCGACAGCCGCAGCCGGGCCACCGCCTCCTCGTCATGGCCATCCTGGCCGGGCTTAACCTGGCCGGGCGCATCGCCGAATTCACCATTAGTGCAGGTCACGACGACCGTCCGGACGCCTTCCGCCGAGTATCTGGCCAGCACGCCGCCGGTGCTGGATGCCTCGTCGTCCGGGTGCGCGTGCACGGCCATCAGTGTCAGAGTTTCCGCCATGCCTCCAGCCTGCCTGATGAGGGCACGGTTCGCCCAGTTGATTAGCCCGCAGCTCACCGTGGCCCCGCCCGGCACAGGGGCATTTCCCGCACCACGGGTCAGACTGGACCTTCCTGGCGGTCCGGGGCGGCCAGCAAGCTTCTGGTAGGACGTAGAGATGACCAGCTCACCCGGCCCTCGCCAGCTGCTCGCGGCGGAACGGGCCCGCACGCTGGACCGGCTCGCCGGGCTGGAGCGGGAGCTGAGCGGGATCATCGAGGCGGCGCAGGCGGCCAACGCCGACGATGAGCACGACCCGGAGGGCGCGACCATCGCCTTCGAGCGCGAGCATGCCGCCGCCCTGGCCAGCCAGGCTCGCGCGCACCTGGCGGTCATCGACGCGGCGCTGGAGCGGCTGGCCGCGGGCCGGTACGGGACGTGCACTCGCTGCGGTGGCCCCATCGCCGCAGCGCGGCTGGCCGCCCGGCCGGCCGCCGAGACCTGCATCGGCTGCGCCGCGCAGCCGCGCTAGCCCGATCCGTCGCCGGCGGCGGCCAGCCTGGCCGGGAGCCGGGTCTGGCGAGCCGATCCGGCCGGGCCGCCACAGCGTGCCCAGGGTGCCCTGCGCCGCATGCGTGCCGGCCGTGCCGCCGCCGGGCCCGCGCAGCACGAAGGCAATCCCGACCGCGGCAACCGCTCCGGCCAGCGGGCCGGCCAGGTAGGCCCACCAGGAGGTCCAGTCGCCCAGCACCAGCGCCGGGCCGAGCGACCGGGCCGGGTTCATGGACGCCCCGCTGACGGGCCCGCCGAACAGGCCGGCCAGCGCGATGTAGCTGCCGACTCCGAACGCGGCGATGGGACCGAGCTGCTGGGCCCCGGACGCCGTGCCGAGGATCACGCTGACCAGGCCGGTCGTCAGCAGCGCCTCCCACAGCAGGGCGGCCCCGGTGGAGATGCCCGGCCCCGGCAGGGCCAGGCCGGCCGGGCCCTGGCGGCCCACGAACGCCCACAGTGTCAGCGTGGCCAGCACGGCTCCGGCGAGCTGGGCCAGGATGTAACTGGGCACCCGCCGCCACGGGAAGTTGCCCCGCATGGCGAAGGCCAGGCTGACCGCCGGGTTGAGGTGCGCACCGGACACCCCGCCCATGAACAAGATGACGGCCATCACCATCAGCGCGGGTGCCACCACCTGGGCGGCGGTGCCGATCACGTGCCCGCCGAACCGGGCGTTGATCATTCCGGCCCCGGCTGCCACCAGGACCAGGAAGAACGTTCCCAGCAGCTCAGCGAACAGCCGCCGCCACTCGTAGCTGTCGTCAAGGAAGTCGAACTGCCGCGCCGTCGCGTTGGGCTGCCCGAACGAGCGCAGCGCGACATCGACGTGCCGCGGGATCTGCATCGGCGCGCTGGCGGGCGGGCCGGCCGCAGTCGTCTCCGGCCGCCCTGATTCCTCCGCCATCGCACTCCACCTCGCTCTCCGGCCGCGACCGCCGCCTGGTCACCGGGTCCGGCCGCAGCCCGACCGAGCCTATTGCCCGGCCGCGGCCTCGTCCGTCATCCGGTCCAGCACGTCAGCCACCAGGCTGAGCGGCGTGTGCGGATGCAAGAACGCCAGCCGCGCCACCGTCTCGCCCTCCCAGGAGGTGGGCGGCAGGAACGCCACCTGGTCGGCCAGCAGCTGGTCGGCCCAGCGGGTGTAGTCGGCCGCGGCCCAGCCCGGCCGCCGGAACAGGACCACCGACAGGTCGGGCTCGCAGATCAGCTCCAGGTACGGGCGGTTGCGGATCTCTGCCGCCGCGGCCCTGGCCAGGGCGATGGCCGCCTCGATCGCTGCCGTGTAGGCGGCGGTGCCATGCACCGCGAGCGAGAACCACAGCGGCAGCCCGCGGGCGCGCCGGGTCAGGTGGTAGGCGTAGTCCGTCGGGTTCCACTCGGCCGGCTGCTCGTGGATGACGTCCAGGTACGACGCATCCTGCCGGTGCACCGACCGGGCCAGGGCCGGCTCGCGGTACAGCAGCGCCGCGCAGTCATAGGGGGCGAACAGCCACTTGTGCGGGTCCACGACGAAGGAGTCAGCGTGCTCCAGGCCGGCGTACCGGTCCCGGACGCTCGGCGCGAACAGTCCCGCGCCGCCGTAAGCGCCGTCCACGTGAAACCACAGCCCGTACTCGCGCGCGACGTCGGCCAGGCTGGCCAGGTCATCGATGATGCCGGCATTCGTGGTGCCGGAGGTGGCCACCAGGGCGGCCAGCGAGCCCGGATCCGGATCGGCGGCGATGGCGGCCCGGACCGCCGCGCCGGTCAGCCGGTGCCCGGGCGCGGTCACGACGAGCGGATCCATCTCCAGCAGCCGCAGCGTGCTCGCGACCGAGGAATGCGCATCGGACCCGACGATCACCCGCCACCGCCGCCCGTGCTGAGCAGCGCCCGGGCTCCCGCCGTCGCCCGGAGCACCCAGGCTGGCGCTCCGGCGCTTGGCCATCTCGCGGGCGACGGCCAGGGCGGACAGGTTCGCGGCTGACCCGCCGGCCACAAAGCAGCCGCCCGCTGTGTCGGGCAGGCCTGCCCGCTGCGCGATGAGGGTGAGCACCTGGTTCTCCGCGTGGATCGCGCCCGCCGCCTCCAGCCACGAGATGCCCTGGATGGAGGCGCAGGACACGAGCATGTCGAACAGCAGTGCGGCCTTGGTCGGCGCGGCCGGGATGAAGCCGAGGAAGCGCGGGCTGTCAGCCGAGATCACCGCCGGGGCCAGCGTGCTGGCGTAGGCCGCGAGTACCTCGTCCGGGTCATGACCGTGCTCGCTGAGCAGCCAGTGCCCGGGCCCGCCAGCGCCAGGCGTCCCGCCCAGCTGACCGCTCAGCGCGGCATCCAGGTCAGCCGGGTCACAGGAGCCGCGGTCCAGCGGAACGGGGTCCAGCCGCAGCCGGTCCTCGGCATAAGCAAGCACGGACCGGATCATCTGCTCAGTTGTCGCATCCACGCTGTGCATAGCCGAAACCTAGTGGATCAGGCCACACCTCCCTGAGCCCCTGCACTTGCCGTGGGTTATCCCCCGGGTCAGCGCTGGATCTCGATGAGCAGGACCCACACGTTGCCCAGGCCGCTGCCGAAGGCCACGATCACGGCCGGGACGACCCAGTACAGCCCGCCGCCGGCGCGGGCGGCCAGGGTGACCCCGGCCACCAGCAGGCAGCCGCAGCTGACGACCGTCGGAGTGAACCTGCCGGTCACCCAGGTCAGGCGCTTCTCCTGCTCGCCGTGCACGGTCCTGAAGTCGATGACCAGCAGCACCGCGCCAGTGACCAGCGCTGCCGCGACCAGCTCCAGGCCGAGCGCCAGGGCGCTCTGGCCGGGGATGAGCAGCACCAGCCCGATGGCCAGCGGCAGGGCCAGCAGGATCAATGTCATCCCGGTCCGGCCGGGCAGGCTGGGGAAGGCCAGGATCTTGGCCAGGTTGATCGAGACCGCGATAAACAGCAGCCCGGCCAGGGCCGCGGCCGCGGTGGCCACCGCCCCGCCGAAGCCCGCCCAGCCGGCGAGGACATACCCGCCGCTCACGACGCGCCGTCCGGGCCGTCCGCCTCGCCGCCATCCGACGGGTCCGCGACCCAGGCGGAGAACACCGGCACCCCGTGCCACGGACCCGGCGGTCCGCCGGGCCCGCCCGGATCTGTGGTCACCGCGACCACCGCGTACGGATGGGCGAACCGTAGTTCCGCGGCCCGGTGCCGGCCAGGCCGCGGCAGCCGGGCCGCTGAGGCCATGAAAACCGATGTCACCGCAGCCGCCTCAAAGCCAGTCCGGCTGTACCGGGCCATGGCGGCCTGCGCCGCCGTCCACGGGCCGTCCCCGCTCAGTGCGCTGCTGGCCGCGCCGAAGCCGAGTCCGGGGTCAGCTAGCTTGATCTGGCTGGCTGCCGACCAGGCCGGCAGCACCGCGGTAAAGGTGTCGGGACCAGGCTCGGCCTCCTCTCGCACCCGCCACAGCGGGGCGTCGCCCAGCGGCAGGTCGGCCAGGGCGCGGCGGGGCACCGGAGCACCGGCGGCAGCGGCGCACGCCAGGCGCTGGGCGGCGGCCAGCACCTCGCCGGCCGGCACCTCGGCGGCGCCGGCCACGCTGGCCACCAGCAGGCCGTCGCGGGCCCGGGCCAGGTGCACGGCCACATCGCCGGCCTCCGGGGTGACCGCGATGAACTGCTGGTGCGGCGGGCCCGCGGACCGGCCAGCGCGGGCCGGCGGGGTCGCATCCGGGGCTGGCGTCCGCAGTACCTGGCCCAGCCGGGCCGCCCACGGACTGGCCGGGCCCAGCGCCGCGGCCGGGACCAGGCCGAAGGGCACCTCCCAGGACACCCGGGTGCCCAGTGCCGAGGCCAGGATCAGGTAGACGGCGGGATTGATCTGCAGCGGGAACCGCTCGATGAGCCCGGCGGTGTGCTCGCGGGCCCAGCCGTCGAGGGCCGCCTGGCCGGGCAGCGGGCCGCGCTGCACCGCTGCCGGGAGGCCGTCCTGCCAGGGGCCGAACTCCGGCGTCAGCGGTGCCTCCGGCCGGGTCCACACCGCGGCGGCCGACGGGACCAGCGGGTGCGGCTGGCTCAGCAGGCGAGCGGCGAGCCCGGCGGCGGTGCCGGCGTCACAGCCCAGTACCTCGGTCAGGGTCTGCCCGGCCCCGGCCCGAGCTGGCCGGGGCGCACAGGGCCAGCAGCAGCCAGGCACCCAGCGGGGAGGCCACATGGTGGCCGGGTCCGGCCACCCGGTGCAGGCGCCGCGCATAGCCGGCCAGGCCGGCGATGAGCGCCGTTGTCACAATCTGGGGCTGAGTGGTCACAGGACCATTGTTACTGACACCCGACTGGGGGCAGAGGGTGGCAAGATGCGTGCGGGGGGAGCCGGAGAACCGGTTGCTTGCGCCCCCGGACGCGGCGGAGGGGAGCCCGGAGATGAAAACCGCTGACCTGCTGGCTGATGCATTCGGCCGGATCCGCTACGAGGTACACGAGTGCGTGGACAGCATGCCGCCCGACCAGCTGGCCTACCGGCCGGACGGAGCGGCCAACTCCATCGCGTGGCTGGTCTGGCACCTGACCCGGATTCAGGACGATCATGTGGCGCACGTGGCCGGCACCGAGCAGGTGTGGACGGCCGACGGCTGGGCGGACCGGTTCGGGCTGCCGTTCCTGCCCAGCGCCACGGGCTACGGGCACGGGTCAGCCGAGGTGGCGGCGGTCCAGGTCAGCTCGGGCGAGCTGCTGACGGCCTACCACGATGCCGTGTACCAGCGGACGCTGCGCTACCTGCCGGGCCTGACTGACCAGGATCTGGACCGGGTCGTGGACGAGAGCTGGGACCCGCCGGTCACCCTGGGCGTCCGGCTGGTCAGCGTGGTCTCTGATGACCTCCAGCACGTCGGCCAGGCGGCCTACCTGCGCGGGCTGATCATCTCCCGGTGACGTCGGCCGCCGCGGGCACCGGCTCGCGGCGGCTGAGCAGGACCGCCGAGCCCAGCGCCCGCCAGCAGCACCAGGATCGCCGACAGCAGCAGCGCGGCGCGCAGTCCGCTGGAGAAGGCGCCGTAGGCGGCCTGGATCACCTGCTGGACCAGCGAGGCGTGCCCGGCCCCGGCCGCGCCGCCAGCGCCCTGGGCGTGCCCGCTGGACGGCACCGCGCCGGTCTCGATCGCGTTCAGCACGATGGACTGGAAGTTGGCCGGGATGCCCAGCTCCTTCAGCCGGCCGATCAGGCTGTCGTGCAGCTGGGCGTTGACCAGCGCGCCCAGGATCGCGACTCCGGTGACGGCGCCGATCTCCCGGCTGGTGTTCACCGCTGAGGCGGCCATCCCGGACCGCTGCGCCGGCACCGCGGCCAGGGCGGCCGACGTGCTCGGCACCACGGTCGTGCCGATGCCGATGCCGGTCAGGGCGAGCGCGACGGCCAGCGGCAGGTAGTCCGGGTCCGGGCTCAGGCTGGCCGACGTCAGCAGCAGTCCGGCGCCGAACAGCAGGCAGCCGGCCAGGATCGACCACCGCGGCCCGGCCAGCGCTGTCCACCGGCCGGCCACCAGCGATGCGGCGATCATCAGGATGGTCATCGGCGCGAACGCCAGCGCGATCTGGTAGCCGTCGTACCCGGCGACCTGCTGGAGGTACAGCGCGGTGAAGAAGAACACCGCGAAGGTCGCGAAGTAGGTGCAGAAGGCCACGACGTTAGCGACCAGGAACCGCGGGACGCGCAGGTACCGCAGGTCCAGCAGCGGATGCGCGGCCCGGCTCTCCCGCCAGAAGAACCCCGCGGCTGCGGCCGCGCTGACGCACAGCAGGGCGATCACCGCCGCCGATCCGAACCCCGCGGTCTCGGCGTTGATGATCGCGAAGGTGAAGGCGGCCAGGGCGGCGGCGCCGAGCACCGCGCCGCTGACGTCGACCCGGTGCGCATCCGGGTCGGCGCTGCGGGGCAGCACCAGCGCGCCCGCGGCCAGGGCGGCCAGCCCGAAGGTGAGGTTGAACCAGAAGATGCCCCGCCAGTTCCAGGCCCCGACCAGCGCCCCGCCGACGATCGGCCCCGCGGCCAGGGCCAGCCCGCAGACCGCGCTCCACACGCCCAGGGCCCTGGTCCGGGTCCGCTCGTCGGTGTACAGATGCCGCAGCATCGACAGGGTGCCGGGCTCGCTGGCCGCGGCGCCCAGGCCCATGATCGCCCGCCCGGCGATCAGGGTTGCCGGGTTGGGGGCCAGCGCCGACAGCACCGAGCCGGCGCAGAACACCGCGACCCCGGCCAGCATGACTTCCTTGCGCCCGAACTCGTCACTGACCATCCCGAAGGCCAGCATCGCCCCGGCAAAGGTGAGCGCATAGGCGCTGACCACCCACTGCAGGTCGCTGACCCCGGCGTGCAGGTCAGCCTGGACGCTGCCCAGGGCGACGCTGACGACGGTGTTGTCGAGGAAGGTCAGGAACAAGATGGTGCACAGCACCGCAAGGGCCAGCCAGCGACCGCCGTGGCGCGCAGCCGGCACTGGCCCGCTGCCGGGCAGGCTCACCGACGTCGCCACGGGCTAGCCTGCAGCTGACTGGCACGCGGCCGGCAGGCCCGAGGTCTTGCCGCCGTTCTCCAGGGCCAGCAACCCGCAGAAACTGGACACCCCGACCTTCCAGGTGCCGTCCTGCTTGACCGCAGTGCCGGTCTTCCCCGACAGCGCGGTCTGCCCCGCAACCAGGATGTTGTAGGTAACGGTGGCCTGAGTCGGCGAGGTGACGACGACCTTGGTGACCTTCGCCGTCGCCGAGGCCGCCAGGCCGCCGCCAGCCTGAGACTTGATGATCGAGGCGAACTGCTGCCCGTCCTGGAGCAGGCTCACGCGCTTGCTCACCGGCGTCTTGGCGCTGAAGAAGGTCGTCCAGTTGGCCGCGATCTGCTGGCTGTCAGCAGATCCGCTGCCTGCCGTCGCGGACGCAGCCGGCGATGAGGCACTCGAGGCCGGCGGGCTCGATGAGCCGCCCGCCGCGGACCCGCCGCTGCCGCCGCAGGCGGCCACGCCCGTTACCAGCGCGCACGCCAGGAGAATCAGGAGTGACCTATGCGTACTCATAGTGAGTATTCTCCAACGCCGAGCCGGCCCGGCGGCGGGCAGGGCTGAACTTTTTCCGCCGGTTTCCTGAGTGCCCGGAATGGCCGGCTGACCCGGCAGCCGAGGCCGCCGGGAGCCGGTCAGCGCCGGTCAGCCCATAGCCACGATCCGCGGGTTGAGCGCCTGGGCCAGGGCCATCGCGATGGCCAGGGTGGGCGCCCGGTACTCAGCCACCGGATCGTCGTTGCCGCCCAGCGCCACGTCCACCTGGCCCCAGGTGACGTTCCCCTGCGGGGCAGCGGCGAGCGCCGGGTGCCCGGCCACCGTTACCGGGCGGGTGCGCAGCAGCTTGTGGTCCACCGCCTGGGCACCCGTCCAGCTGATGACCGAGGAAATCCCGACGTACAGCTCCGTGGCACCGCTCGCCGTCGCGCCCTTGCGCACCCACTGGCAGGTGATGCCCAGGCCGCCCTGGCTGGCGTACACCGGCGGCTCGGTGGGCGCGCCGAGCAGCTTCGCAGGCTCGCCCGGCGTCATGCCGCACAGCTCGGCCTTACTCAGCCGGGTGAGGACCCGCATCCGGGACCTGGCCAGCTGGCCGGCGCCGTGCGCGTTGTCAGCGGCCTGGCTCGGCAGCGTCGCGATGCTGCTGGAGCCAGCCGCCGGCGCGGCACTGCGGCCGGCCTGGCCGGCGGCCGGGCCCGAGCTGCCGCAGCCGGCCAGGCCGACCGCTAAGGCCGCCGCCGTCGCCGTGATCAGTGCTGCGGCCGGCCGGATGCCCGCCAGGTCCCCCCGCATGTGCCGCTCCCCTCGTCCGGCCGCGGGCGGCGCCGGCCGTCCGCCAGCACGCGGCCGTCCCGCGGAAGCTCGGACCAGGATGCCGTGCCCGGGGCAGCGCGTCCGCCGGACACCGCAACGGGCGGGCCGGAGCGCGACGATCCGGCCCGGCCCGTCGGAAAAGCCCGGAAGATCCGGCGCGGATTCCGCCGGCTGGCCCTCAGCTCGCTGCCCCGGCCACCGGGGCCGGAGCCGGAGCCGGAGCACGCAGCGTGCGCAGCGCCCCGGTCACCTGGACCAGCTCGTCCAGCATCGTGGTGGCCGCGCTCTCCATCACGTCGTTGGCCTGCAGCCGCCCGTCAGCGTCCAGGAACTGCTGCACGAACGGGATGTTGACGGCCTCGAACAGCGGCACCATCTTCAGCGTGGTAATGACCTGCTTGAGCATCTGAACCGCGCGGGTTCCGGCCGCGACGCCGCCGTAGCTGACGAATCCGACGGGCTTGTGCCGCCATTCGGAGTTCAGGTAGTCGATGGCGTTCTTAATGGCGGCGTTGAACCCGTAGTTGTACTCCGGGATCACGAAGATGAAGGCGTCGGCGCGGGAGATAGTCGCGCTCCAGTCCCGGGTGTGCTGGTGCACGTACTCCCCGAAGCGAGGGTGCTTGGGCTCATCGAACATCGGCAGGTTGACCTCGGCCAGGTCGACCAGTTCCACGTCGAAGCCGCCGTGACTGACAGCCCGGTCGCGGATCCAGGCGGCGACCGACGGGCCGACGCGGCCCGGGCGCGTGCTGGCGATGATGATCTGCAGGACAGGCTTGCTCACAGGGCTGACTCCAGGTCGGGGGCGCGCGGGGGGATTGCGTTATCCGGCAGTCCACAACGCCGGGACAGCCCTGATTAAATCCCGGCCGTGCTGTCAGCGTCCCACAGGGACTCCAGCTCGTGACCGATCGTCTCGGCCAGCGGAGCCAGGCGGGGGATCAGCGGCTCCGGCGGCGCCGCGTCTGTCACCTCGCAGCGGCTCAGCTGCGCCGGGCCGAGGAACCGGGTCAGCAGGGCATAACCGTGCCGGTCATCGCGGGCCATCCGGAACTGGTGCAGCCGCAGCGGCGCGTACAGGTAGAGCTGGTCACGGGCCCGGGTGACCGCGACGTAGAACAGCCGCTGCTCTTCTGCCTCGCCGGCCGGATCCGACAGTGCCATGTCGCTGGGCACCGCCCCGTCGACGAGTTGCGGCAGGTGCACGACCGGCCACTCCAGGCCCTTAGCCGAGTGGATCGTGGAGATGATCAGGAAGTCGTCATCCAGCCGGGGGCGGCCGGCCAGGTCCGAGCCGGACTGCGGCGGGTCCAGCGCCAGTTCCACGAGGGCGTCGTGCAGGGAGGGCCGCGCGGCGGCCGCGTCCGCCAGGCGCTGCAGGTCAGCCAGCCGCGCGGCCGCGTCGGGGTACCGGGCGGTGACCGGGTCGTGGACGGCGGCCAGGACGGCGGCCGCCCGGGCGGCCGTCTGCGGCAGGGCGGCGGCAGCGGTCAGCGCCTCGACGGTTGCCGACAGCGCGGGCCGGGCCCGCGGCGGCAGGCACTGCGCCGCGGCCGCCCAGCGGCCCAGCGGCGCGGGCTCGGTGAGCGCCAGCGCGTCGATGACCCGCCGGGCCAGCACCGGCCCGATGCCCTCATGCAGTCGCAGCAGCCGGAACCAGGCCAGGTCGTCAGCCGGGTTGGCCACGATCCGCGCGGCGGCGATGAAGTCCTTGACGTGCGCGGCCTCGGTGAAGCGCAGCCCGCCGTACTTGATGAAGGGGATGCCGCGGGCGGTCAGCTCGATCTCCAGCAGATCGCTGTGCGAGGCCGTGCGGACCAGCACGGCCTGTTCCATGAACGGCACGCCGGCCTCGTGGCACTCCAGGATCCGGCCGCAGATCTCCCGGGCCTGCCCGGCCTCGTCATGGCAGCGCATCAGGACCGGCAGCTGGCCCGGCTGGGCACCCGGCCCGCCATCACGCCCGGCCGTCAGCTCCAGTTCCAGCCCGGCGGACTGCGGCCGGACGGCGTTGGCCAGCTGCAGGATGGCGTGCCGGGACCGGTAATTGCGGGCCAGCCGCACGACCGTCAGGTCCGGGTAGCTGCCCGACAGCGCGCGCAGATGGGCCGGGTCGGCACCGCGGAAGGCGTAGATGGCCTGGGCGTCGTCCCCGACGCAGGTCAGGCCGTCGCCGCCGGGCCGCAGCAGCCGGACGATGTCGGCCTGCACGGCGTTGACGTCCTGGTACTCATCGACCAGCACGGCGTCGAACAGGCCGCGCAGCACCGGCCCCGCGGCCGGGTCGGCCAGCGCCGCCCGCCACAGCAGCAGCAGGTCATCAAAGTCGGCCAGGCCATGGGCCCGCTTGTGCGCGCCGTAGGCCCGGAACAGGCCGCCCAGCTGAGTCACGTACGGCCGGCACCACGGGAAGCTGGCCGCGACGACCTTGGTCAGCGGCGTGCTGGTGTTGACGCACCGGGTGTAGATGTCGGCGCAGGTCGCCGCCCGCGGCGCCCGCCGCCGGGTGCCGACCAGGTCGTGGTCGGCCCGCAGCGTATCCATGATGTCGGTCACGTCGGCCGGGTCGATGACGCTGAACTCGGGCGGCAGCGCGAACGACTCCGCGTGCGCGCGGATGATGCGGTGCGCAATGGCGTGGAAGGTGCCGCCGCAGATCCGCTCGGCCGGCGGGGCGTCCGGCGGGCGGGCCCGGGCCAGCATGTCATCGGCCGCCCGCCGGGTGAAGGTCAGCAGCAGGATCCGCGATGACGGCACCCCACCGGCGCGCAGCCAGGCGGCCCGGGCCACCAGCGTCCTGGTCTTCCCCGGCCGGCCCCGGCCAGGATCAGCAGCGGCCCGCCGGTATGCGTAGCGGCCGCGCGCTGCTCGTCGTTCAGGCCCGCGAGCACGCCCGCCGGTGTCGTCATGGATGGACTGTAGCTACCTGCGCTGACAAACCCGCGCCACGGCATCACGCCGGTAACGCATAGGCCGACAAGATGGGATCTCACAGCTATTTCCCAGTGCGCCCCGGCATGCTAGTCCTGCAACTGAACGGGACGGCGCGCCAGCGGCAGCACGGCGCGCCTGAGCAAGCGGGAGAGCCGATGACCACCGGGTCGCTGGGCAGCGCCGTCAGCCAGATCGGCGAGTTGCAGGCGCACCTGCCTGCGGCTTCGTCCGTCCTGGTCGGCACCGCCGCGCTCGGGGTCGCCGTGCTGCCAGGCTTCGCCCAGGTCACCCGGCATGTCAACACGATGGCGCACGAGGGCGCGCACGCGGTCATGGGCTCGGCGATGGGCCGCCGGGTGACCGGCGTGACACTGCGCGGCAACGGCGATGGCCGCACCGTGCTGGCCCCGTCGAGCGGCGGCGGCTTCATCCTGGCCGGCGTCGTCGGCTACCTAGGGCCCAGCGCGTTCGGGCTGGGCGCAGCCAAGCTCATCCAGACCGGTCACATCATCGCCGTGCTGTGGCTGATGCTGATCCTGCTCGCGGTGCTGGCCATCATGGTCCGCCGCAGCGGGTTCGGCATCACGGCGGTAGCCCTGGCCGGCGTGCTGGTGTACCTGATGGCCCGCTACGCCCCGGTCGGCGGCCAGGTCGCCCTGGCCTACGGCATCGCCTGGTTCCTGCTGCTGTCCGGAGTGCAGGTGGTGCTGGCGCACGGCCGGAACGCCGGCGACGCCATCGCGCTGCGCCAGATCACCCGGCTGCCGCGCGGGCTGTGGGCCGCCCTGTGGCTGGCCGGCTCGGCCGCCGCGCTGATCATCGGGGCGCGCATGCTCGTCTAGCATTCGCCCTATGACGAGCCCGGAGGAGCACGCATCGCGACTGGCGGCGCAGTCCATCGCCGCCGACGACCCGACCGGCTGGTTCGAGCAGGTCTACGCCGCGGCCGAGGCCGGGCAGGCCACCGTGCCCTGGGACCGGGCCGCGCCGGCCCGCTGGCTCATCACCTGGGCGGAGCGCCAGCAGCTGTCCGGCGACGGCCGGACCGCGGTCGTGGTGGGCTGCGGGCTGGGCGACGATGCGGAGTACTTCGCCGGCCTCGGCTTCGCCACCACGGCCTTCGACATCTCGCCGAGCGCCGTGCGGGCGGCGCAGCGGCGCTACCCCGGCTCCCCGGTCCGGTTCACCATCGCCGACCTGCTGAACCTGCCCGCTGACTGGCACCGGGCGTTTGACCTGGTCGTCGAGAGCATGACGCTGCAGGCGCTGCCCGACCCGCCGCGCGATGCGGCCATCGCGAGCGTGGGCGAGCTGGTCGCGCCCGGCGGGACGCTGATCGTCGTGGCCCGGGCCCGCGAGCCGCAGGACCCAGTCGAAGGACCGCCGTGGGCGCTGACCCGCGCCGAGATCGACGCGCTGGCCCAGTCCGGGCTGCAGCCGGCCCGGGTGGAGGATCTGCGCGACACCGAGCCGCCGCTGGCGCGGCGCTGGCGGGCCGAGTTCCGCCGTCCCGCCGATGGCGCCGGCGCCTCCTGAGCTGGCTCACCCCGACTTCCGTTATGGATAACTCCCCGCCCGCCGCCCGCCCCGGGACTCCCGCGGCCACGCAGCCCGGAACCAGGCGGCCCGGAACTGCCCGCCCTGGCCCGGCCGACCTGGCCGCGGCGCGGGACCGCACCATCCCGGACGTGATCGCGCCCGGCCTGCGGGTGCTGTTCTGCGGCATCAACCCGGGCCTGTACTCGGCCGCGACCGGCTGGCATTTCGCCCGGCCGGGCAACCGGTTCTGGCCGGCGCTGCAGCGGTCCGGCTTCACCCCGCGGCAGCTGCACCCCAGCGAGCAGGACGAGCTGCTGGCCCTCGGGCTGGGCATCACCAACGTCGCCGCGCGGGCCACGGCGCGCGCGGACGAGCTCACCGCCGCCGAGCTGCGCGCGGGCGGCGAACTGCTCGCGGCCCGGACGGCGGAGTTCAGCCCGCAGTGGCTGGCCGTGCTGGGCGTGACTGCCTACCGGACGGCGTTCGGCCGCAAGAACGCGCAGGTCGGACCGCAGGAGGAGAGCCTGAGCGGGGCCCGGGTCTGGGTGCTTCCTAACCCCAGCGGGCTGAATGCCCACTGGAGCGCGGCAGCGCTGGCCGGCGCCTTCCGGGAACTCAGGAACGCTTCGGCGCCGGGGTAGCCGCGCCGGGCACGACAGCACGCCCCGGTCCGGCCCGGCAGCGACCTTCCCGGACCGCCCGCGCGCCGCCCCGGAAATGTCGGCCGTTTTCGTTACCATTCGCTGGCTGGTTAGCGGCAAATGGCAGGCGAGGAGGGCTTCGGCCGGAATGCTCGGTCACTCACACGCGCTCTCGGGCGGCGTCACCGGCCTGGCGACCGGGATCCTGCTGCACATGTCGGCGCCGGCCACGGCCGCGCTCGCCGGCTTCACAGCCGGCATGGCGCTGCTGCCCGACATGGACAAGTGCGGGTCGTCTCCGGCCCGGTCGCTGGGCTTCCTGTCGGAGGCGGTGGCCTGGACGATCGCCAAGCTCAGCGGCGGCCACCGGCACCTGACGCACTCGGTGCTGGGCGTGGCCATCTTCACCGGGCTGGCCTGGGTGGCCTGCTACTACCGGGCCGACATCGCGGGCAAGGCCGGCCTGGCCCTGCTGATGACGCTGACGGTGTCCGGCGGGCTGGAAGCACTGCGGCTGGCCCGCAGTCACGTCGCTGACCTGATCGGGATCGGCGTCGCGGCCGCGGAGATCTGGTACGGCTACGGCCTGCGGCTGATCCCGCTGGCGGTGCTGGTCGGCTGCTGCACGCACATCATCGGTGACATGCTGACGGACTCCGGCTGCATGCTGGCCTACCCGTTGTCGAGGCACCGGTTCCACCTGCTGCCCGAGCCGCTGGCGTTCACCACCGGGACCCGCCCGGAGCTGCTGTTCGTGGATCCGCTGCTGACCGCGGCGGTGGTCGTCCTGGCCGGCTGGGCCGCCGATCCGGCGTTTGTCGCCGCGCAGTGGCACGCGCTGACCGTCTCGCCGGGTTAAGACCTGGTTTCCAGAGCCGGTGCCGGCGCGTGATCCTGAGGCCCGGTCAGCTCGGACGGCCGATCCTGGCCGTCAATCCGTCCAGCACCATCGCCAGGCGACGCTCGAATACCACGTCCGGATCGGGGCGGTCCTCGGCTTCGATGATCAGCCGCTTCAGGTACGGGAGCTCGCCCTCCTGCAGCAACTGCGAGATGAACGGCCCGGTCTGGCGCTGGTAGCCCGCGAAGTCCAGGCCGGTGCGGCGCTGCGCTTCGAGCTCTCCCAGTTCCTGTTCGACGAAGCCCCGGGTGAACTGCAGGGCGGTGGACAGCAGGTCCATCATCGCGTCGATGCCGAGACCGAGCCTGTCCACGCAGGCCAGGCCGGCTTCGCGGAACCGCTGGGCGTTGGGTCCGAGGGTCGGCCGGTGCCCGAACCGGGCGATCCAGGGATGGGCGTGGTGCAGCCGCCGGATCTCCCGGGCCAGCCGGGTGACGTCGGCTCGCCAGCTTCCGGACGGGATCCCGGTCAGGTCCAACTCGCCCAGCACCGCGTCGTACATCAGCTCGGTCAGGTCGTCCTTGCTGCCGACGTGCCGGTAGAGGCCCATCGGGCTGTGGCCCATCCGCCCGGCGACCTTGCGCATCGAGACCGCGTCGACCCCGTCCTCGTCAGCCAGCCCGATCGCGGCCGCGGTGATGGCGACGTAGTCGAGAGTGCGCACCGGTCCGCGCCCCTGGCTGGAAAGACGCGCCCAGATGACGGGGGGCGGTTCGTCGGCCACGGCCGTGCTCCTCGAGTCGGTTGCGTACGTCGAGCGAGAAGAATACGGTGTACGCGTCTGGACACATACGCCGTACACGTCTAATCTATCGATCATATTCGAGGTGTCGACATGCCCGCTTCCTCCGCCCCGTCCATCGCCGTCGTCGGCGGCGGCCTCAGCGGGCTGGTGCTGGCCCGCATCCTGCAGCAGCACGACATCGCCTGCACCGTCTACGAACTCGACGCCACTGCCGGCGCTCGCAGGCAGGGCGGCCTGCTCGACCTGCACGTCGAGTCCGGCCAGCTGGCCCTGCGCGAAGCGGGACTGTACGAGCAGTTCGGCCGGCTCACCCGGCCCCAGGCAGAGGCCATGCGGGTGCTGGACAAGGCGGGCACCGTCTTCATCGACCAGGCCGCCCCCGACAGTTCGGACAACAGCGGGCGGCCCGAGATCGACCGCACGGAACTGCGCGCCCTGCTGCTGGATTCGCTTCACCCGGGACGGGTCGTCTGGGGCCACAAGCTCAGCCGGGCCAGCCGCCTGAGCGATGGACGGTACGAGCTCATCTTCGCCCACGGCTCGCGCCGGACCGCTGATCTGCTGATCGGGGCCGACGGCGCTTGGTCGCGAGTCCGTCCCCTGGTCTCGAGCGCTTCTCCGGAGTATGCCGGGATCAGCTCCTTCGAACTCCACGTCACCGATGCGCCGGCCACGGTGCCCGCCTCGGCCGCTCTGGTCGGCACCGGGAGCCTGTTCGCCCTGTCAGACAACAAGAACCTCGGCGGGCACGGGGGCCGCGACCTGCATCTGGGAGCCATGCTGCGGGCCGCCGAGGACTGGCTCGACACCCGCGGCGTCGACTGGTCAGACCCGGCAGCCACCCGCACCGCCCTGCTGGCGGAGTTCGCCGACTGGACCCCGGCGCTGACTGACCTGATCCGCCACTGCGACGACGAGATCGTGGCCCGCCGGATCTACGCGCTGCCTGCCGGCCACTCGTGGCCACGCACCCCGGGCGTGACCCTGGTCGGCGACGCCGCCCACCTGATGTCGCCGTTCGCCGGCGAGGGCGCGAATGCCGCGATGCTCGACGGCTGTGAACTGGCGCTGGCGCTGATCGAGCGCGGAGACGACGTCGAGGCCGCGCTGGGCGAGTACGAGGCGGTCATGTTCCCGCGCTCTGCCGACGCGGCCCGGCAGTCGGCCCGCGGGCTCGACCTGTGTTTCGCCGCCGACGCCCCCCGAGGCATGGTCGAGTTCTTCGGCAGGAAGGGCGTCCCTGTCGCCTCGACCGGGCGCCGATAGCAGTGCCGTGACCGAGCCAGGCCGCTGTCACCTCCGGTCCGCTGGCGTTGTCTACTACTCAGACGACGGCGACCAGGAAGGCGAACCGGTGACCGAGCAGGATGAGCTAGCCGACCGCTTCGAGGCCCAGCGCGGGCACCTGCAGTCGGTGGCTTACCGGATGCTCGGCTCGCTGGCCGAGGCGGAAGACGCCGTCCAGGAAGCGTGGCTCCGGCTGCAGCGCGCGGACGTCAGCGACGTGGCCAGCCTGGCCGGCTGGCTGACGACGGTGGTGTCGCGGATCTGCCTGGACATGCTGCGATCGCGCGCGGCCCGGCGCGAGGAGCTGGCCGGGCAGGAGCTGCCCGACGGGGGCGCGGATCCGGGCCCGGGCGGTGACCCGGAGCGGGAGGCGATCCTGGCCGACTCGGTGGGCCGCGCGCTGCTGGTCGTGCTGGACCGGCTCGGGCAGGCCGAGCGGATCGCGTTCGTCCTGCACGACGTGCTGGCCGTGCCGTTTGACGAGATCGCGCCGATCGTGGACCGGTCGCCGGTCACGACGAAGAAGCTGGCCAGCCGGGCCCGGAGCCGGGTGCGCGGCGTCCCGGCCGCGGACGGGGCGGTGCTCGCCCGGCACCGGCAGGTGGTGGAGGCCTTCCTGGCTGCTTCCCGGGCCGGTGACGTGAACGCGGTGCTCGCCGTGCTCGCCCCCGACGTGGTGCGGCGCGCGGACGCCGCGGCGCTGCCCGCGGGCAGGCCGCTCCAGGTGCGGGGGGCGCGGACCGTGGCCGGGGAGATCGCGGCGTTCGGGCGCAACTCCGCCTTCGCCGACGTCGCGCTGGTCGACGGTGCGATCGGCATCGTGGTGGCGCCGCGCGGGCGGCTGCTGCTGGTCCTGGCGGTCGAGTTCAGCGCGGACGGCCGGATCGCCGGCTACGAGCTGATCGCCGACCCGGCCCGGCTGCGCGAGCCTCGACCTGGCCGTCCCGGAGGACTAGCGGCCGGTAGCGGCGGCCGCCAGGCGCGGTGGTCGGGCGCAGTGGTCAGGCGTGGTGGTCAGGCGCGGGCCCAGAACCACTTGGTGGCCAGGCCCTGCCCGCCGTGCCACAGCTCGAAGCCGGCCATGATCCGCAGCAGCCACCACCGCGGCAGGACCAGGTGGCGGCGCTCCGCGGCGCGGATGAACGGCATCAGCCGCAGGCTGGTCCTGGTCACGTTGCCGATCCGGCGGAACTGGATGTAGTTCCAGCACGGCGTGCCTGTCGTGCGCTCGCAGGTGCGCCAGTGCAGCAGGTACCAGCGGGCGCCGTCGATCCGCAGGATCGGCCAGCCGTGCGCCGGCCCCCCGGCGCCGCCGTGCGTGCTGATCCAGATCATCAGCTCGGCTCCGTTGGCCTGCTTCCTGTAATCGGCGGTCTTGCTGAACCAGATGTCGTAGGCCGCGTTCCAGGTGCCCGGCACGTTCTGCCGGGTCTGCCACTTCGTGGCCGGCCGCGTCGGGGCAAGGGTCTGGACCCGGCGGGGCAGGATGCTGTGCGCGGTGCAGCCCGCGAAGCCGCAGCCGGTGAAGATGTCCGGGAAGGCCTCGGTCCGCCCGCCGATGGTGTTGTGACCGAGGCGGCTGACGGTGAAGTTGGGACGCAGCTTGTGGATGGACACGCACTCGATGCTGTTGCCCCACACGTCGTTGCGGACGAAGTAGGTCCACCGGCCGGTCCGGTTCATGACGGTGGCGCGCTCGGCCGGCTGGCACATCTTCGTGGTGACAGGCGGGCTGGCCGCGACGCCGCCGCTGGCCGCCGGCGCGGCCAGGACCGCGGGATCGCCCGCCAGGCCGGCCGCGAGCAAGCCGGCCAGGGCGAGAGCGAGCCCGGCGGCCCGAGGCCGGCCGGATAGCGGCCGGCTGGCTCGTGCCGGGGCGAGATGTCGCCGGATTGTGCGCACGCGGTCCTCCCGGGCCTGAGCTGCTGACCGGACAGGTTCAGTAATTAATCAGGCTCAGGCGACGGGCAGCTAAACGGCGCGGAAAGGCCGCGGGTCATCAGCGCGGTGACTTATCCGTAACGGGGCCGGTGCCGGCGCTGCTCCGGGCGGTGCGGCGGCTCGCCGGACTGGTCAGCGCCCTTTCAGGCTGCCGATGCCCAGCGATCCGTCGGCCGGGCTGTCCGGTGGCTCGAATTCGGCGACATACGCTGCCGGGTCCTTGTCGACGCCCGGGACGCCGGCGTAGTGCCGCGCCTCGAACGCCACGAACCGCACCGCCAGGTCATGCCGGAGCTGGAGGCTGGCCAGGCGCCGGAAGTCGGTCAGCCCTTCGCGCTCCTCTTCAGCCATGTGATCGCCGTTGGCCACGTTGGCCGCGGCCACGGCATCGAACCACTTGCTGGTGCCGACTTCCTGCTGACTGGCCGCCGCCACCGCGTCCCGGATGTCGTTGTGGTCGTGGATTGCGTCCAGGGTCTCGTCCTCGGCGCTGCGGCGGCCGACCTGGAGCAGGGCCGGGTAGAAGATCTCTTCCTCAGCCTCGGCGTGCAGGTCGAGAAAGGCGGCCAGCCGTCCCCACACAGCGCCGAGCGTGCTGGTGTCGGCGCGGTCCACCTGCTCCAGGATCGAGAAGAGTCGCCGCTGCTCGTGGTGATCGTCGAGGATCAGCTGGGTGATGTCCACGTTCCTATCCTGGCAGGGCCGCCCCGGCCGGCGGGCCGGGCTGGGCGGGCCAGCGCCGGCCTGACGCCCAGCAATGCGGGGATTGCGCGGATACGCCCGGTTTACTGGCCGATCTGCGACAGGTCAAGGCGGGCCAGCCGGTCGGGATCGTTCAGGGCCGTGATCTCCGTGACCCGGCCGCCGGCGACGGTGAAGCTCATCACCGAGATGGGCTCCCCGGCGGCCAGGATGACCACGCCGGGGCCGCCGTTGACGAGCACCGGCACCAGCTGCGCGTCGGGCCGGCGGAACATCATCGCCCGGCTCGCCACCGCGGCCGCGCCGCGGACCAGCGCGGTCGCGGCGGGGCGGCGCGGACCGCCCTGCGAGCGCAGCACGACGTCGGGGTCCAGCAGGCTGATGAGCTGGTCCAGGTCGCCGCCGTGGGCGGCGGTGAAGAACGCGGTCACGACCTCGCGGCTCAGCCCGGGATCCGGCTCCTGCGGGGGTGTGACATCCCGCACCCGGTGCCGGGCCCGGCTGGCCAGCTGCCGGGTCGCCACCGTGGTCTTGCCCAGCATCGGCGCGATGTCGTCGTAGGGGACGTCGAACATGTCGTGCAGCACCAGGGCCAGCCGCTCGGCGGGCTGCAGCGTGTCCAGGATGACGTCCAGGGCGATCCCGACCGCATCGGCCAGCAGGACCTCCTGCTCCGGGTCAATGCCGCCCGCACTGCTGATGACCGGATCGGGCACAAAGACCTCCAGCGGTTCCTCGTGGCGGCGCCGGCGGGTGCGCAGGGCATTCAGGCTCAGCCGCGCCACGATCGTGGTCAGCCAGGCACCGATGTTGTCGACTCCGCCGGTCCCGGCCGTGCTGAACCGGAGCCAGGCGTCCTGGACAACGTCCTCGGCCTCGGCGAGCGAGCCGAGCATCCGGTAGGCGACGGCGGTCAGCCGGGTCCGGTGCTGCTCGAACTCCCTGGCCAGCGCCTCGGTGTCTGCCACGTGCCTTCCTCCCTGTCACGCCGCCGCCGCGGGCGGTGTCAATCAGGTGACACCACGAAGATCGCACTTGTGACAGGAGCACATCATGGAAGCACGCATGCCCAACCCGGTGGCCGTGATCCCGGGCGCCCTCGCCGGCCTTCAGGCCTTGTCCGCCGCCGCGAGCAAGAGCGGCCTGGCCAAGTCGACCATCGACCTGGTTCACCTGCGCGCCAGCCAGATCAACGGCTGCGGCGTCTGCGTGCAGATGCACGCGACCGACCTGCGCAAGAGCGGGCAGAGCGATGACCGGCTGTTCAGCGTGGCCGCGTGGCGGGATACCCCCTACTTCACCGAGGAGGAGCGCGCCGCGCTGGAACTGACCGAGTACGCGACCCGGCTGGCGGACACCTCAGATCCGGTGCCGGCCGAGGTGTTCGACGCGGCGGCCAAGCATTTCAGCCAGGAGCAGCTGGCCAGCCTGGTCCTGCAGATCGCGGCTATCAACGCGTGGAACCGGATCAACGTCGTCACCGGCCAGATCGCCGGAGCCTGGGGCTGACCAGCTCTCGCGGAACGAGCGCTGAGGGCTCCGGATACGTACCGGGGCCCTCAGCGGGAAGGGACTATCGCAGAACCCGCCCAGAAGGAGCAGCGATATGTCCGTGCAGCTCAATCACACCATCGTGCACGCCCGCGACAAGACCGAGACCGCCCGGCATCTCACCGAGATCCTGGGCCTGCCCGAGCCATCGGCCTACGGCCCGTTCCTCGTGGTCCAGGTCAGCAACGAGGTCTCGCTGGATGTCGCCGACGACCACGGCGAGCCGCATCCCCAGCACTACGCCTTCCTGGTGTCGGAGCTGGAGTTCGACCAGATCCACGGCCGGATCCGGGAGCGCGGGCTGCAGTGGTGGGCCGACCCGTCGCACCGGCAGCCGGGCGAGATCAACCACGGCGACGGCGGCCGGGGCCTGTACTGGAACGACCCGAGCGGGCACAGCCTGGAGATCCTGACCGTCCCCTACGGCGGCTGGGACTGACCAGCCGCTGCGGCGGCCGGGACTGACCGGCCGCGCCGCCCGCGGCGCGGGCGAGATCTGCGGCGGAAAGGGCCAGGGCGCCTCACTAGAAATGACCAGGTGACTTGCTAGCATCCGGGCGGGGGCACGTGCGTGACGCATTTCTAGGGGGACAAACAATGTCGAATCATTTCACCGGCCTGGACCTTGGCCCGCCACTCGGGGACCAAAGACTCGATCTGTGTGACCTGTATGCATTCCAGTCACCAACCGACCCGGCGCGTACCGTGCTCATCCTCAACGCGAATCCGGCTGCCGAGGCGCCCGCTTTCCACCCAGACGCCATCTACCGGCTGAACATCGACAATGACGGGGACTGCCTGACCGATATCGCGATCAGCTACACGTTCTCCCCGTTACGCGATGGCCGGCAGATCGGCCAGCGTCTTCCTCGCGACCGGCGCGCAGGCCCGCTTGCCCGAGGCGGCCGGCACGAAGAATCATTACCGAGGCTCCGGTTTCCTTCGGCTCCCATCCCGGCATCGTCCAGGCGGGGCCATACTCGTTCTTCGCCGGAAACCGCAGTGACGCGTTCTTCTTCGACTACGACGGCATCAAGAACCTGTTCGATACCTCGGGCGGGCGGAACTTCACCGCACCCCACCTGGGCGGCCAGTCGCCGTGGAGCGGCCACGACTCCAACCTCGAGGCCAACGTTTTCTCGATGGCCATCGAGCTGCCCACCAGCGAGCTCGGCGCGCGGTCCGGCATCCGGATCTGGGGCCGGTGCAGCGTCCACCAGGACGGCCAGCTCCGGCACGTCGACCGCGCGGGCCATCCGTCGGTGAGCAGCTTCTTCAATACCGACGAGACCAAGGAGGAGTACAACGCCGGCGAGCCCGCGGGAGACCGCGACCGCTGGCTCGATCAGTTCGTCCACCTGATGGGGCACACCGGCGGCTACACCCGGGACGAGGCGATCGAGGCGATTGACGCGGAGGGCGTGCTGCCCGACATGCTGACCTTCGATCCGTCGCTGCCGGCCAAGTACCCGAACGGCCGGGTCTTCACTGATGACGTGATCGGTCACCGGCTGACGTTCCTGTCCAAGGGCGAGATTCCGTCGGCCGGCCTGGCTCCGCACACCGACGTGCTGCCGGAATTCCCCTACCTCGGCGCCCCGCATCCGAAGGCCGGCTAGCGGGCGGGCGGCCCCGCCGCTGACCCGGCCAGAATTTCCTACAGCACGGTGATCCCGAGCATCCGCGCCCCGGTCTCGGTCCGGGGCCGGTGCGTGCTGCCCGGCGCGAACACCACGTACGTGCCAGGCCGGGTGCCGCTCGCCGCCGTCGATCACCTCCCCGCTCAGTACGTAGTAGCGCTCCTCGGTGGCATGGTGATCGACCTCGGGCCACTCGGTTCCCGGCGCGAAGTCGATCAGCCAGGCGCGGGCGTACTCGGTGTGCTGCAGGCGGCGCCGCACGATCCCGGGGCTGACCTCGATCGGCGTGACGTCGTCGACCTGGACGCTGTTCTTCAGTCCGCTGGCGGCATCGGTTTCGCTCATGAACCCGATCCTGGCCGCGGTGGCGGCCGGGCCCAAGAGTCTGGAAAGACGCCTGGGGGCATAATCTTGCCATGCGCCGGCACCGGGTAGTGGCCCTGCTGAACCCGCCCCAGTCACCATTCGAGCTCGCGTGCGCGGCGGAGGTCTTCGGCACCGTCCGGCCGGAGGTGCCGGCGTACTACGACTTCACGGTGTGCGCGCGAGCACCCCGGCCCGCTGCCGACCACCCTGGGCTATGCGATGGTCGTTGATGCCGGGCTGGCCGCCCTGCAGGAGGCGGACACGGTCATCGTCCCCGGCTGGGAGCCGCCCGGCGGTCCCGTGTCGCCGGCCATCCTGGACGCCTTGCGGGCAGCGCACCGGCGCCGGACGCGGATCGTCTCCATCTGCACGGGGGCGTTCGTGCTGGCCCGGGCGGGCCTGCTCGACGGCCGCCGCGCCACCACCCACTGGCGCCGGGCTGGCGAGCTCGCCGCGGCGTTCCCCGCGGTGCAGGTGGATCCCGACGTGCTGTACGTCGATCACGGCGACGTGGCCACCAGCGCCGGCACCGGGCCGGCATCGACCTGTGCCTGCACCTGGTGCGCGCCGACCACGGCGCTGCGTACGCCAGCCAGATCGCGCGCAGCATGGTGCTGCCGCCGCACCGGGAGGGCAGTCAGCGGCAGTACGCGATCCAGCCCGCCCCGGCCCGGCCCGATGACTCGCTGGCCGCGCTGCTGGAGTGGGCCACCGCGCGGCTCGGAACGCCGCTGACGCTGGACGTCCTCGCCGGGCGCGCCGGGCTGTCGAGCCGGACCCTGGCCCGCCGGTTTGCCGGGCAGCTGGGCATCAGTCCCGGCCAGTGGCTGCTGCGCCAGCGACTCGACGCGGCCCGGGCCCTGCTGGAGGAGACTGACCTGCCGGTGGACGCCATCGCCAGCCGGGCCGGGCTCGCCTCGGCGGCTAACCTGCGGCGGCGGTTCCGAGCTGCCTACGGCACTACTCCCGGCGCCTACCGGCGCGCTTTCGGCCAGGCCGCGCCATGAGCCAGCGTCACCGGGCCTGCGTCGTCACCGGCACCGCCCGCGGCGGCGCACCGCGTCGCAGCTCCGCCTAACAGCGCAGCCCCGCGCGGCGATCCCGGAGGATGCCGCACGGGGCTGCTGCCTGAGCGTGTCCGCTAGCCGGTGATGTCCCCGGCAGTCAGCGACTGGCCGCTGTCGGTGGTGTCCGAGTCCACCCAGTGCTGCAGGGCGCCATGGTGGTAGGTGTAGCTGAACGTGGTCTCGGTCAGCCCGGCGAACAGGGTGCCCGCCGGGAACGCCAGCTCCGGCCACGTCGAGGACGGGTTCGCCGAGCCGTCGTTGGTCGCCGGCACCATGTGAGCGTCCGGCAGCTCCGAGGCGTAGAAGGACGGGAACTCGCCGTTGCCCGACATCTTCCCGCTGACGACATTCGTGATGTGGGCGCCGGGGTGCAGGCCCTGGTTCGGCGTGAAGGCGCCGCTGATGGTCGTGAACGTACCGTCGGTGTCCGTCAGCTTCGCACCCGCGATCAGGAAGCACTGCGTCGCCGTGACACCGCAGTTAATTGCCGCGGTCGGGGTCTGCTGGTCGATCGTGACCTTCCGGGTGAACTCATCGTTCGCCCAGTCGCCGTTGCCGCCGCTGTCCGGGCGGTTAGTCATCAGCGTCTCGGCCGACACCTTCGGGTGGTGCACCGCGGCAGGCTTGGCTGAGGCCAGTGCCGGTGCAGTTCCGGCTAGGGCCACGGCCAGGGCGGAGGCAGCTAAGGCTGCCGCCAGAGGGCGATTCATTCGGTACCTTCTCTCTCATTGACGGCTGAGCCGTCGCCACTGACGCGCACGACGTGACGACGGCTAGTCATCAGTCTGTCACGCTGAGTGACTAGATCGTCAGTGAAACGCCGGCCTGACTCAGCACTCGTTCAGCAATTGCTAACGGAATCGCCTGGCCTTCTCCGACTGAGTCGGTGCTCCCGTAGCGACTCCGCGTCTGTCCCCTCTCGCGCGGCCCTGACCTGGTGCAATCCCGGGACTCACCTGCTGCAACACGGAATTCAGCCAGGCCGCCGGGATGGCTGCGCCACGGCTGATCCTCGGCTGAGACGGGCCGGACGACGGCCTCGTACAAGAAGAATCCGCCGTGGATAAAGGGCCGGCGCCCTCTTGCTGTCTGGCCGACTGACTGTCTGCCAGGCGAGGCGAATAGCCGGGCATTCGGCGACCAGAGCCGGGCCGCCAGACATTCGGCGGCCGCAGCCGGGCCGGCGGGCATTCGGCGACCACAGGCGGGCGACACGCCCCAACGGGGCGATCCGCCACGACCGGCGCACGGGCAGCAGGGCCGCCGCAGGCGGGCTAGCGTCCAGCGGTGGGATGCAGATGACCTCGGGGCCGCGCCGTGCTGGCGCGATGATCGCCGTCGCCGGCCTGCTGGCGCTGGCGGGCTGTCAATCTAGCCAGGCCGTATCCCGGTCCGCGGAGTGCGCGAAGGACCGGGAGTACTCCGCACCCGGCACGCCCGCCTGCGCGCACCATGGCCGGACCGCCGCAGCCCCGCGGCACGCCGCGGCCCGGCCCTTGCCTCATACTCGGAGCTAAGCAGGGCGTTCCCCGCGAGGTGGCCGATGGGTGACCCGAAGGACCAGTACAGCCGGGAGAACTTGTCCTGGAACTGGTCGGCGAGGCCGACGTGGCGGCCGTTCAGCGGCCGGAGCGGGCGCGGGCTGCGCGTTCCGCCGCCGCCGGGTCCGCCGCGCAAGCCGGGTCAGGCCGATCGCGAACAGGAAAAGCGCGCCGAGGAGCGAGCCGAGCGGCTGCACCTGGCTGGACTGACCGGCGCCGGGGTGATCATCATGGGCGTAGTCCTCGGCGCGGCGGTGGTCCTGCTGGTATTCCTGCTGATCAGCCGTCACTAAGGCAGCCGGGGATATTAGTTCGACCGTTCAGCCGCGAAGACGGGAAGCTGCAGGGATGACCACCACCAACCGGCTATCCCGGCCTGCCCGCCTGCTGATCGCAGGGAACACGGTGGCCGCGCTGGGTACCGGCCTGGTGCTGCCGCTGAACCTGATCTACCTGCATCAGGTTCGCGGAATACCGCTGCCCGTGGTGGGCGTGCTGCTGACCATGTCAGCAGCGATGGGGCTGGCCGCGGTGCCGGTGTCCGGAATGCTGTTCGACCGGGTCGGCGCGCGCCGGGTGCTGACCGGCCTGCTGGTCGGGCAGGCGCTGGCCGAAGCCGGGCTGGCCGTGGCGCACAGCGCGGCGACGGCCCTCCCCGCGGTGCTGCTCCTCGGCGCGTCGATCGGGCCGACGTTCCCGGCCGTCATCACGATGCAGGCCGGGCTGAGCCCGCAGCCCGCGCTGCAGCAGCGGGCGTTCGCGGTGAACTTCACCGGCGTCAACGCGGGCATCGGGGTGGGCAGCGCGGTCGGCGCGGCCGTGGCCGACGTGCAGCAGCTCGCCTCGTTCCAGGCCCTGTTCCTGGCCAACACACTGCTGTGCCTGGTATTCGCGGTGCTGCTAGCGCGGCTGCCCAACGTGCGGGCACCCCGTGAGACGGACCAGCCGAGGGCGGGCTACCGCGACGTGCTCGCGCACCGGGAACTGCGCATGGTCATCCTCGCCACGCTGGTGCTGGCGTTCACCGGCTACGCCGCGCTGGACTCCGGGCTGCCCGCCTACGCGACTGTGGAGGCGCACCTGTCGGTCCACGTGGTGGCGCTGTCGCTGGCGGTGAACACCGCGATCATCGTCGGCGGGCAGCTGGTCGTGCTGCGGCTGGTCCGCAAGCTGCGGCGCAGCCGGGCGCTGTCGGTAGTCGGGCTGATCTGGGCGGTCTCGTGGGCGGTGTTCGGGCTATCGGGGCTGCCGCTTTCCCCCGGCCCGCGGATCGCGTGCGTGTTCTTGTTCGCCGCGCTCTTCGGCCTGGGTGAGACGTTCATGGCCCCGACGATCTCACCGCTGGTCAACAGCCTGGCCGACGACCGGGTGCGGGGCCGGGCGAACTCGCTCTCCAGTGCCACGTACTCAGCTGCGTTCGTGGTGTCGCCGGCGCTGTCCATCGGGATGATCGCGGCCGGCGTCTCGGTGGCGTGGCTCGCGCTCTTGTGCGCGGGCTGCCTGGGGACCGTCCTGATCGGGGCCCGGCTGGGGCGGCTGCTCAGCCCGGCGCAGGACCGGGTCGGGGACGACACACCGGTCGTGCTGGAAGCGGTCCCCGCGGCGGCGCCGCTGGCCGAGCCGGGGCTGGCGGAATCCTCCCTCGCGCAGTGTCAGCAGGCCGAGTAGCAAGCGCAGCGCGGTCTCGCAACTGTCACCACGGCGTGACTTGGCACCTCGTCCTGGGGGCCGTCACTCTTGGTGGGTGAAACTGCCTGCGATCCCCGCGTCACTTACCGCACCCAAAGCTACCGATCCCCCCAACCTCAATTTCGATCTGGATGCCCTGGGAGTGGCCTACTACGCGCTGGCCCGCGGCCAGCTCGGCGAGCTCGGGAAACGAATGAAGGACGCCGTTGCGGGCCCGCAGGCGCAGGTGAAGGGTACAGAGGCGCTGCAGATGCGGCGAACGACTGTTCAGGGCAGCTGGGACACCTGGTTTCGGAGCACCCGGGCTAGCGTTGCCCAGCCCGTGACCAAGTAGTAAGGCGGACCGTCGCGGGGGTGTCGACAGGGCTGGTCCATACGGATGCACGATGATGAGTTGATAGCTTTATCTAGTCATAGCACTGCTACAATGACTAGATGAATGTATCAACGCATCAGGAGGTGCTCTACACCCCGCCGCCGCTCAGGAGCGAAGACGAGGCCGTCCTGAGCGAGATCCACCAGATGCGCAAGCAGCTCCGGCATCTGCTGCGGACACCCCGGCGCTGGGAAGGTGTCCTGCGCCGCTCGGCGCTAGCCCGGGCCATCCAGGGGTCCAACAGCATCGAGGGCTACGTTGTCGACGAGGACGATGCCGCCGCCGCCGTCGACGGCGAGGAACCCATCAGCGCCGACGAGAAGACATTCCTGGAGATCCAGGGCTACCGGCAGGCCCTCGGCTACGTCCTGGCCATGGGTGACGCCGACTACGCCACCTTCGACGCCGCCGAGATCCGCGCTATGCACTACATGCTTCTGGCCCACGACTACTCCAAGTCCCCCGGCCGGTACCGCAGAGGCCCGATCTACGTCCACGACGAGCGCGACGACCGCGTCGTCTACGAAGGTCCCGGCGCTGAGCGCCTCCCGGCCCTTATGGACGCCCTCGTGAGCAGCCTGCACGCAGGCGCCGGCCACGATCCCGTCGTGCGCTCCGCCATGGCCCACCTCAACCTCGTGATGATTCACCCGTTCCGCGACGGGAACGGCCGCATGGCCCGCGCCCTGGCCACACTCGTGCTCACCCGCTCAGACATCGGCGAGCCCGAGTTCTCCAGCATCGAGGAATGGCTCGGCGCCAATACCGACGACTACTACGCCGTCCTGTCCCACACTGGCCACGGCTCCTGGCAGCCCCGCGGCGACGCCCACCTGTGGCTCAGCTTCAACCTCCGCGCGCACCACATGCAGGCCCAGACCGTCGCCCGTCGGGTCGAGGAAGCCAGCGCCACGTGGGAGGAACTCGACCAGCTAGTCAAGGCACGCGGCCTGCCCGAGCGCACGATGGAGGCCATGTTCGACGGCGTCATGGGCTGGCGCGTCCGCCGGGCCGGCTACATGAACCGAGCTGAGGTCAGCGAGCAGACCGCCACCCGCGACCTGGCGGCACTCACCTCAGCCGGGATCCTGACCGCCCGAGGCAACGGCCGCGGCCGCTACTACGTCGCGGGCCAGCCGCTGCGTGACATCCAGGAGCATCGGCGTGCCAGGCGCGTGCCGCTGCGCGACCCGTACCCGTGGATGCGGGCGAAGCTAAGCAAACCTCGTTAGCGCAGCATCGGGGTAGCCACGAGGTGCCAGGCCCCGTCGCGCCAGTGCTCCGCCACCGGCTCCGTCTCGGCGTGGAGACCTGCGTGATTCCCGATCGACCACGCATTCGTGCTGGAGACGGCGGCGACAGCGGTCAGTTCGTTCGAGCCGAGCTTGCCCGCTTGATTCGGGCTGCCCACCCGACGCCAGCTCGTGCCGTTCCAGTGCAGGATCAGGGTTCGGTTCCCCGTGCCGACGCCGAATTGCCTGCCGCCTGCGGCGTAGGTACCGACAGCCCAGGCGTTATGGGCGGACGCAGCCGAAACGCCGAGCAGGGTTACGTACTTCTGCCCCGGGCCTGCGCCAGGAACGCGTGTCCATGCGGTGCCATCCCAGTGCTCGATGAGCGGACGCGCCCGCGCGCCAGGCTCGCGGCTGTAGCCGACTGCCCAGGCATTGCTCGCTGACGACGCCGACACCGCGAGCAGCCGGTTATCACCGCGACCTGCGGGACTGGGACTCGGAACGAGGCTCCAGGAAGCGCCATTCCACCGCTCGATCAGCGTCCTGACCCGCGGCCGGGGGCTGGCGCCCGGCGTATAGCTGTACCCGACGGCCCAGGCATTGCTGGCCGACGTAGCCGCGATGCCCGTCAGGTACGCACCGACCGCACTCGGGTTCGGGCTGGGAACGTGGGTCCAGGACTTCCCGTTCCAGTGCTCGATCAGTGTCACGTCGGAGCTCGCACTCGCGTGCCAGCCTGCGGCCCAGGCATCAGCGGATGTGTCAGCGGCTACGGCGCTGAGCGTGGCCCTGCCGCCGGGGGTCGGGCTGGGGGTCCGCCTCCAGGCCGTACCGTCCCAGTGCTCGATCAGCGTCCGCGGGGCTGAGGCCGGCTTTGCTGCTCCCGAGCCGACAGCCCAGGCATTGCGGAATGAGGTAGCGGCGACGCCGTCCAGCTCATTATCCCCGTGCGGCCGGTAAGGGCTGGGACTTGGCACCTGCTTCCAGTTCTTACCGTTCCAGTGCTCGATCAGGGTCCGGGTCAGGGGGCCAGTGAAGTTCCAGCCCACCGCCCATACATTGCACCAGCTGGTGGCGGCTACCCCGGTCAGGCTGCTGTCCCTGGTCACGCGACTGGACTGCGTCGGCACCGTTCGGCACGGGGCGCTGGCGTCCGGCCGGTCCGCGCGGGCCGCCGCGCCCTGGGCGGCGATGCCTGCGAGCGGCACTGCCAGGGTAAACGCCATGAGAGTCTTCAGCACGGCCGAATTTCGGCAAGGATTGCGCACGAGCAGCCCCCGTTCTACCAGCCCGAGCACAATTCTCGGCGCGCCCGAAATGAACCCGAAGGAAGGGTAGCGTTTTTTAGCCCGACTTGGATAGATGCATGGTCGGCTCGCGCGAGCTGTCACCACTGACCAAGATCACCGCAGGCCCGGCCGGGTCCGCCGGGGAGGCGCCGCGCGTCCTCAGAAGATAAAGGGGATCAGCATTTTCGTGGACTGCTGGTACTCCGGGTAGGCACTGGGGAAGAGCCTGGTCATATTGCGCTCCTCCACGAAGGCGCTATAGATGAAGTACCCGCCGATCAGTGCCACGGCGATCAGCCACCAGACGCTGTAGGCGATCGCCGAGCCGATCATCGCCAGCAGGATGCCGGTGTAAATCGGGTGCCGGATCGTTCGGTACGGGCCTGATGTGACCAGCTCGGGGTCTTCCTTCGTGGACGTCGGCATTCCCCAGTTCCGGCCGAGGTAGATCCGCGCCCAGACAGCCAGTCCCAGGCCGAGGACCCAGATGGCGAGGCCGACGCCCCACAGGACCGGGTCTGTGACGTATCCGACGCCATGCCCCTTCAGCACCCGCAGCCGGACCAGGAGCACGACGACCAGGATGAGCACCACCCGGACGCCCGCGAAGCGCGCCCAGTTGCCCCGTCCCCGCTGTCCCCGCTTGGCCCCGGCCGATGCGGCGATCCAGCCCACCCAGAAGATGACCCAGCCCACGCCGATCACGATGTCAACCACTCGCATCGAAGTGCCCCTCTGTCGGCGCCGTCTCTGTCGGCCAGGAGGCGCGGGACTTCACGACTCTGGTCTTCATGCGACGCCGGCCCGGTCGCGCAGCGGGAGGGCGATGTCGCTGCCGCCGTGCCTGCTGGAATCGGTCACTGGCGCGGTGGTAGCCAGGAGGGTAACGCGCAGGGGCAGGTCACTGGGCTGCCGCTGCTGCTCGGCCGTCCAGGCCCTGGCCGCGTCCGAGACGAGTTGCGACTGCGCCGCCGTCAGCTGGTCCTGGCCCAGGTGAATGCAGGCCTCCTGGTGCGCAGGCTCGGTGCGCAGGGTGAGTCCGGGGAAACTGGCGCCGAGCTGGCCGGCCAGGTCCTGCGGCACCGGCCAGCAGAACTCCACCGGGCCGTCGCTGTCCTGGTTCACCTCCCCGTAGTAGATCAGGAACGCGGCCCCAGCGACGCCGTCTACCCGCGGCGGCGGCTGGGCCTTGAGCATGCCGATGACCTCTTTGCCCAGGTCCCAGACTTCCTGCTGACTGCTGGCATGCCGCAGCAGGCAGAGCAGGCTGCGGGCGGGGATATCGCGGACCTTGACCTCGTACATGACGTTCCTCTTTCCGGTCAGGCGGTCAACGAGGTAGCCGGCCAGGTCCCGGCGGGCAGCATGATCGGCCTCAGCCCCTGACCAGTAAGCGCCGACTTCCGCCGCAGCGGCCTCCAGCTCCAGGCTGAGGATCAGCCGGATCTGCGCCAGCGGGACTCCGATCTGACGCAGCGACGCGACCAGCCGAGCGTTGTCCAGCTGGCCGGCGGCATACCAGCGGTAACCAGAGTCCGGATCGACGCGGGCGGGCGGCAGCAGTCCCAGCTCGTCATACAGGCGCAGCGCCTTCGCCGACAGGCGGGACAGCCTGGCGAACTCCCCGATGCTCATCAGGTCCACGGCCGGCTCCCTTGTGCCGGGCTGACGCCCGGCTCCCCAGACTGTGCGGCTTCCCCCAGGGTCAAGGTCAAATTAGCCGTCTGCCGCCCAGCTCAGCCGGCTTGGCATGACAGTTCATTAGCTCAGGAGGCCTTGCAGCAAGCCGAGGTAGGACGGATCAGCGAAACGCAGCCCGCCAAGCTCCTCGCGGCGGAACCATCCGATGGCGTCGTGCTCCTCTGGCTGCATGTTCGTGACATTTCCGCGCCACTGGCGCGACACCCAGACAGTGAGGTCCAGGTCATTATCGGGAACCAAACGGTGCAGCACCGGGGCGCCGTCAACGCCGTCGAGCTCGACTCCCAGTTCCTCCCGTATCTCCCGCCGGAGCGCTTCCTCCGGCCGCTCCTCCGGTTCGACATGCCCGCCTGCGAAGTCCCACACGTCTGGATACCACCGCCGCGTCGGCGCCCGGTGACACAACAGCAGCCGATCTGCCTGACGCAAAATCACGGCCACGACGTGATGGTCTGTCATGCGGCAACTATGACAGTCGGGCCTGACACGTACCGGCGCGCAAGTGACAGAGGCTCAGTCCCCGGTAGCTGCCATGACCGGCGACTCTCGTCCGGGCAAGCGCGGTCCAGCGGCGCCGTTCCCGTCGCCTGGATCTTGCCTGTCGCGGCGGTGCGGCATGATGGTTTGCCGTGACGGGCCAGCGGGAGGTGGCACTTGAGGCTCTCCGCCGTTATGACGTGTCGCCGCAGCGGGTCAGGCTTGCGGCGGAGTCGTTTAATAGCATCTTCCGGGTCACCACTGCCTCGGCGGTTTACGCGCTCCGGGTGGGCGCCGTGCTGCAAATCCATCCGCAGTGCACGGCAACCGTCGAGGCAGAGTGGCACCGACGGCTGCCCCGGCATGGCGTGGACGTTCCTGGCGTGCTGGCGAACACAAGCGGCGAGTTCGCGACATGGGTGGACAGCGGCCGTGTCGGGCTGGCTCCTCAGGTGTGCATGTTGTTCGAGTGGGTGGCCGGGCGTTCGCTGCGGACCTGCCTGACCGAGCGTCGGGCAGTGGCGCTCGGCAGGTTGTCGGCCCGGCTGCATCAGGAGGCAGCGGACTGGTGCCCGCCCGGCGGGGCTGAAGTACTGCGGGCCGATCGCGTGCTGTACTGGCAGCTACCGGACCGGCTGGCGGAGGCCGGGGCGCGGTTCGGGTTCGGGACCTTGCTTGCCGACGCCGCTGCCCGCGCGCAGCTGGTGATCGACTGGCTTTGGGAGCGCCCGCCGCATCCGCCCATCCTTGTGCACGGAGACCTGACGCCGCAGAACGTACTCGTCGCACCTAAGCGGGGCCTGGTAACAATTGATTTTCAGGACACCGTGGTGGGGTTCGACATTCAGGATCTGTCGATCACCGTCTCGGCGCTCGGCCGCCACCCGGAGGGTGACCAGCTCATCGAGGCGTTCCGGACCGGATACAGCGAAGTGCGGCCGTGGCCGGATATCCCGCCGGCGCTGTTTGACTCGCTCATCGCCGCCCGCGCCCTGCACCAGCTGAACCTCACCTTGAACATCGTGGACATGGCCGGGCTAGGTGACTACATCGCCCGCCACGCAGAGCGAGCCCGCGGCTGGATGCACCGGCCGACAGGCCTGTAGCGAACTGGCACGGAAGTGGCACGTATACGTCCGAGTGCTCCGCCGGGTGGTCTGGCTGATGCGCACTCTGGTCCAGTGACCTGCGGTTTTGGGTAGAGCCGCCTATCGGAATCGAACCGATGACCTATTCATTACGAGTGAATCGCTCTGCCGACTGAGCTAAGGCGGCCTGCTGCCGGTCATCCCGGCAGCGTGAGGAGTCTACCGGTCCGCAGGGGTCTCGCGCGCATCACCGTGCATGGCCTCGTAGGCCTGGCGCGACCCGCACACGCTGGCCTTCGGGCAGGAGGTGCGGCGGCCATCCTCGCTGAGCTTGACCACCACCTTGTCGCCCGGGACGTTGTGGCCCACGACCGTCCCGGCGCCCTCGGGAGTCTCCACGCTCTCCCCGACCTTCGGGGCCTCCCGGCGGAAGTTCTGGTACAGCGGGTGCTCGTACTTCAGGCAGCACATCAGCCGCCCGCACGCCCCGGCGATCCGCAGCGGGTTCACCGGCAGGTCCTGATCCTTGGCCATCCGGACCGAGACCGGCTCGAAGTCCTTCAGGAACGTGGCGCAGCACAGGTCGCGCCCGCACGGCCCGATCCCGCCCTGCAGCCGGGCCTCGTCGCGGGGCCCGATCTGGCGCAGCTCCACCCGGGCCCGCAGCCGCCCGGCCAGGTCGCGCACGAGTTCCCGGAAGTCCACCCGGTGCGGGGCGCCGAAGTAGATGGTGAACACGTTGGTCTCATCGAGGTAGTCGACCCCGATGACCTTCATCGGCAGGTCGTGGTCGCGGACCAGCCGCCGGGCCGTGACCCTGGCCTCCGCACGTCGCTGCCGGTTGGCCTCATCGCGGGTCAGGTGCTCATCCTCCGCGAGCCCGGCGCAGACCGGCAGCCCGCCGATCTCGTCCTCGACCCACTGCGGCGCCCAGATGCACTCGGCGACCTCCGGCCCGGAGTCGGTGGGCACGAGCACCTTGGTGCCGACCGAGGGCCGATGCGGGCCCGGATCCAGGTAATAGAGCCGACCGCTGCGCTGGAAGCTCACCGCCATCATCATTGCCACCGCCCCAGGTTACGGTGTGATCACGGTGCACGTCTGTACCGAGGTGCTGAATGCGCTCCATAACGGGGCAGTCCCGCTCCGCTCCCGGACGCCGCGCGGGCCCCGGGCGCACTCTCGCTGCGCCGCTAGGGAAGCTGGTCGCCGACCAGGGCGATGGTCATCTCCTCGACCGCCAGCAGCGGCGCGACCGCGGCGGCGAGTCGCTCGCGGCATTTCATGATGGCCTCGATGCGGTGCACGGTGACCTCGGGCGACGTGACGGCGGCCAGCCGGGAGATGCCCTCGCGCTGACCGGCGTTGGCCAGCTCAACGTCGCTGCCGAACTGGACGGCGAGCACGTCGCGGTAGAAGCCGGCCAGGTCGAGCAGAGCGCGATCGAGCGAGTCGCGCTGGACCCGGGTAGCACGTGACTTCTGCCGGCCCTCCAGGTCCTTGAGCGCGCCGGCCGCGCCGCGGACCGCGGTGGCTACGCCCTTGCCGGTGGAGCCCTCACCGAAGGCCCGGCGCATGGCCTCGCGCTCGGGCTCATCCAGCTCGCCAGTCACCGCGTCAGCATCCGCCTTGGCCGCCTTGACCAGCGCGTCGGCGGCCGCCAGGGCCTCCCCGAGCTTGCTGACCTGAAACGGCACGGCCAGCACGTCGGCGCGGCGCTTGGCTGCCTCGGGGTCAGTGGCCAGCCGCCGGGCCCGGCCGATATGCCCCCGTGCCGCGCGGGCTGCCTCCAGCGCCTGCTCCGGGTCCACGCCCTCGGCGCGCAGCACCGCGGCAACGGCGTCGGTGGGCGGGGTGCGCAGGTTCACCAGGCGGCACCGGGACCGGATGGTGGTGGGCAGGTCATCGGCATACGGAGCGCACAGCAGCCACACCGTCCGCGGGGCGGGCTCCTCGATGGCCTTGAGCAGCGCGTTAGCGGCCTGCTCGGTGGCCCGGTCGGCGTCCTCGAACAAGACGATCCGCCAGGGGCTGCTGACCGGGGCGGTCGCTGCCTTGAGCACCAGGTCCCTGGTCTGCTTCACCCCGTACGACAGGCCGTCCGGCCGGACCAGCAGCAGGTCCGCATGCGAGCCGACCTCCACCTGCCGGCAGCACGGGCAGCGCCCGCAGCCCTGCTGGTCGCACAGCAGCGCGGTGGCGAAGGCGCGGGCCGCCACCGACCGGCCCGACCCGGGCGGCCCGGTGAACAGCCAGGCATGTGTCATGGCGCCCGGCGGCGCGTCCGGGTCGCGAGCCGCGCGGACGGCGCGGCTGAGCTGCTCGACGACGGCCTCCTGGCCGACCAGCTGGCCGAACGCGGCGCTGGCTGCGGTGCCGGGCGGGGACGGTGTCACTCGCGGACCGCCGGGAAGCTGCCGGTGATCTCCTCGGCCGCCATCGGCACCGGGTCCGGGAGCAGCTCGCGGACCCGCACCTGGATCTCCCGGCTCAGGTCGCCAGGCTGGCGGGTCGCGTCGAGCACCAGGTACTTGTCGGGCTCGGCCTGCGCGCGGGCCAGGAAGCCCCCTCGTACCCGCTGGTGAAAGGCGGCGGGCTCGGCCTCCAGCCGGTCGCCGGAGCGGGCCCGGCGGCCCAGCCCGTCGGCCGGCGGCAGGTCGAGCAGGATGGTCAGGTCCGGCATCAGGCCGCCGGTGGCCCAGGTGTTCAGCTCGGCGACCTCGGACACCGGGAGCTGGCGGCCGGCGCCCTGATAGGCCAGCGTGGAATCCACGTAGCGGTCGGTCACCACGATCATGCCGCGCTCCAGCGCCGGGATGATCACCGCGGCAACGTGCTCAGCCCGGTCCGCCGCGTACATCAGGGTCTCCGCGCGAGCCGACAGCCCGGCATGGGTGTTGTCCAGCAGCAGCGCGCGCAGCCGCATCCCGACCTTGGTCGCCCCCGGCTCGTGGGTGGCGACGACGTCGTAGCCCTGGTCACGCAGCCAGATGGCCAGCAGCCGGGCCTGAGTGGACTTCCCGGCGCCCTCGCCGCCCTCCAGGGCCAGCAGCCGGCCGCGCCGCTCACGCGGGGCCTCTTCCGGAACAGCGGACGGTGGCTGGGGCGTATCGTCGCCGCGCAGCGCGGCAACCAGATCCCCGGTCAGCGACATACCGCGCCGGTCGTCCATCTGACGGTAGGAGAGCCGGCCCAGGGCCAGCGCGACAATCGCGGCCAGCAGCAGGACCAGGTTGTAGCCCACGCTGCCGTAGCTGACGTCGGCGACGGTGACCTGCTGGTTCCCGGTCGCCGTGTGCACCAGCGCGCTGAAGGCGGCCGCCAGCGACGGCGCGATGGCAATGACGGCGAACAGGATGACCCGGATCGCTGACTGCAGGAAGGCAAAGGTCCGGCCCCGGGTCTCGTCGTCCACCTCCAGGCCGACGACGGTGTAGCCGGTGACGTAGGCCACGCCGGCGCAGGCGCCCAGGATCAGGACCAGGACGGTGACGATAGCCAGGTTGGGGATGACCGCGATCAGGGCCAGCGGCAGCGCCGCGAACGCGATCGAGAGGCCGAACAGGCGGCGGCGGGAGAGGCCGCGCAGGATACGCAGGCCCAGGAACATGCCGGCGGCCAGGCCGAAGAAGATCGCGGAGAACACCGCGCCCCAGCCGGCGCTGCCGCCCTTGAGCGTGCCCTCGACATAAGACGGGCCGAGCCCGACCACCACCCCGCCAGCCGCGAAGGCGCCGGTCATCCCCACGATGATGCCGCGCACCACCCGGGTCTGACCGAGGAAGCGCCAGCCCTCCCACATGGACCGGAGCACCGAGGGCGTCGCGGTCCGGCCGCTTCCAGCCGGCGCTGCGGCAGGTTGCGCAGCGACACGATGGTCAGCGCCGAGACGACGAAAGTCAGCGCGTTGAAGTACAGGGCCAGGTTTTCCGGATTGGTCGTGAAATAGGTAGAGAAATTTCCCAGACCGCGGCTGACGAGAGCCACCAGGGAGAACAGCACGCCGGCGATCGGCGCGGTCCCGTACGTGGTGACCAGGCTGTACTGATTGGCCTGCTCCAGCTTGTCGGCCGGCACCAGATTGGGGACCGAGGCGTCCTTGGCCGGCGTCCAGAACACCGACGCGGCCGAGGCCAGGAACTGCGCGACGTACAGCCAGGTGAGCTTGTCGACGACGCCCACGACGAGGTTGAGCGGGATCGAGACGTACAGCACGGCCCGCAGCACATCGCCGATGATCATGTTCATGCGGCGGTCGAACCTGTCGGCCACCACGCCGGCCAGCGGGCCGAAGATGAGTGCCGGCAGCAGGGAGGTCAGCCAGACCCCGCTGACCGCTACGGCCCCGTTGGACTTGGCCAGGTTATTGGCCAGAATCGACAGGGCGAGCAGGCTCAGCCAATCCCCGAGGCTGGACAGCGACAGGGCTATCCAGAGCCGCCGGAACGGCTTTATGGACAGGACGCCGTCCCGGCGCCCGCCCAAAGGGGATCTAAGGTTCACGCCGCCAGCGTAGCGGCCCGGCGCCCCGCGGACGGCTTTGCTCAGCTATCCCCGGCCCGCTTGGCAGACGACTTCGGCTTGGCCTTGGCGGAGCGCCCGGATCCGCTGCTGCGCGAGGAACTGGCGGGCCGGCGCCGTGGTGACGGCGCCGCCGCCCGGCGCTCGGCCAGCAGCTCGATGGCCCGCTGCGTGGTGATGTCCTCGACTGTGTCGCCCTTGCGCAGTGAGGCGTTGGTCTCGCCGTCCGTCACGTACGGCCCGAACCTGCCTTCCTTGAGCAGGATCGGCTTGCCGGACGCGGTGTCCTCGCCGAGCTCGCGCAGCGGCGGCGCGGCCGCCCGGGCCTGCCGGCCTCGGGTCTTGGGCTGGGCGAACAGCGCCTGGGCCTCATCCAGGGTCACCGTGAACATCTGCTCCTCGGACTCCAGGGAGCGGCTGTCGGTGCCCTTCTTGACGTACGGGCCGTACCGCCCGTTCTGGACCGTGACCGGCTCGCCGTCCAGCTCGCCGAGCGTGCGCGGCAGCGTCAGCAGGCGCAGCGCATCCTCCAGCGTGATGCTGTCCAGGTCCATCGACTTCAGCAGCGAGGCTGTCCGCGGCTTGGCCGACGCCGGCGCGCCTTCCTCGAGCTGCTCGGTGACATAGGGACCGAACCGGCCGGCCCTGGCCACGATCGTCTTGCCGGTCTGCGGGTCGGTGCCGAGGATCTTCTCCCCGCTGGGCCGGGACAGCAGTTCCTCGGCCAGCTCGGGGGTCAGCTCGTCCGGCGGGGTGCCCTCGGGCACGTTGGCGCGCTGCCCGTCACGCTCCAGGTAGGGGCCGTACCGGCCGACCCGCACCACGATGTCCGTGCCTTGCAGCGGGAATGAGCTGACGTCCCGGGCGTCGATCTCGCCCAGGTCGCTGACCAGTTCCTTGAGGCCTTCCTCGCCGTCGGCGCCGAAGTAGAACCGGCGCAGCCACGGCACCCGCTGCGCCTCGCCGGTGGCAATGTCGTCGAGGGCATCCTCCATCCGGGCCGTGAAGTCGTAGTCCACCAGCTGGGTGAAGTGCCGCTCCAGCAGGGTCACTACGGCAAACGCCACGAACGAGGGGACGAGGGCCGTGCCCTTCTTGAACACGTAGCCACGGTCCAGGATCGTCCCGATGATCGTGGCGTAGGTGGACGGGCGGCCGATGGCCCGGTCCTCCAGGTCCGTGATCAGCGATGCCTCGGTGTAGCGGGCCGGCGGCCGGGTGGCGTGCTCGGCCGGCTGCAGGTTGCGCGGGTCCAGCGGGTCGCGCTCGGTCAGTGGCGGCAGGCGGCGCTGGTTGTCGTCCAGGTCGGCGTTCGGGTCGTCCGAGCCCTCGACGTAGGCCTTCATGAAGCCGTAGAAGCTGATGATCTTGCCCGAGGCCGCGAACTCGGCCTCCCGGCCGGGGATGGCCTGCGAGGCGGCGGTACCCGCGTCGCCGGCGGTCGGGACGGCGAGCGTGATCGGCTCGGCAGCACCGGACTGGCCCAGCACGCGGACGGCGACCGACTCGCCCGTCGCGTCCTTCATCTGGGAGGCGACCGTCCGCTTCCACACCAGCTCATAGAGCCGGAGCTGGTCGCCGGACAGGCCTGTCTGGGCCGGCGTGCGGAACGAGTCACCGGCCGGGCGGATCGCCTCGTGCGCCTCCTGGGCGCTCTTGACCTTGCTGGTGTACGTCCGCGGGGCGTCGGGCACGTACTCCGCGCCGTACAGGTCGCTGGCCTGCCGCCGGGCGGCGGTGATCGCGGTCTGCGACAGCGTGATGGAGTCGGTCCGCATATAGGTGATGAAGCCGTTCTCATACAGCCGCTGCGCGGTCTGCATCGTGTACTTGGCCGAGAAGCCCAGCTTGCGCGAGGCCTCCTGCTGCATCGTGGTGGTGCGGAACGGCGCGTACGGCTGGCGCCGGTATGGCTTGCGCTCGACCGACTTAACCGAGAACTGCGCCCCGTCATTCAGCCGGGCGGCCAGCGCGGCAGCCGCGGAATGATCCAGGTGCAGCAGCGCCTGGCCCGCGTGCTTGGCGTCGGGCTCGCGCAGCGTTCCGGCCGGGGAGAAGTCCCGGCCCTGCGCGACCCGCCGGCCGTCTACCGCGGCCAGCGTGGCGGAGAACGGCGTGCCGTCATCCTCGGTCGCGATGACCTGCTTGACGAAGTCAGCCTCCAGGTCCCAGTACTGCGCGGGCTTGAAGGCGATCCGCTCCCGCTCGCGGTCCACCACCAGCCGGACCGCGACCGACTGCACGCGGCCGGCCGACAACTGCGGCATGACCTTCTTCCACAGCACGGGCGAGACCTCGTACCCGTACAGCCGGTCCAGCACGCGGCGGGTCTGGTAGGCCTCCACCATGCCCAGGTCGACGTCGCGCGGGCTGGCCACGGCCCGGGCGATCGCCTCCCGGGTGATCTCGTGGAACACCATCCGGTGCGTCGGGACCTTCGGCTTGAGCTCTTCCAGCAGGTGCCAGGCGATGGCCTCGCCCTCGCGGTCCTCATCAGTAGCCAGCAGGAGCTCGTCGGCGTCCTTGAGCAGGGACTTGAGCTTGGATACCTGCTGCTTCTTGTCAGAGTTGACGACATAAAGGGGCTCGAAGTCGTGGTCGACGTTCACGCCCAGCCGCGCCCACGGCTCTTTGCGGTATTTAGTGGGGATCTCGGCGGCACGGTCCGGCATGTCGCGAATATGGCCAATGCTGGACTCGACGACATAGCCGTCGCCCAGGAACCCGGCGATGGTCCGCGCCTTGCTCGGCGACTCGACAATGACCAGCCGGCGGGCACCGTCACCGCGGGCGCCGCCGTTGGCTGCCCCCCGGCCAGCACCGGCACGGCCCTTGGCACTGCCGCCCTTGGCGGAACTGCCACTGGCGGGCGTTCCCGTCCTAGCTGCCACGATCTCCCTCACATCCCCGGTCGCCTGGAGGCTACCGCAGGCGGCCGGCCAGCACTGGCCGCTCCGGTCACACTATGGCCCTGCGGCCAGCACCCTGGGTCAGCGGGCCTGGCAGCCAGGCCCGCACAACCGGTGCCCGGCCTATCCGCTTACCTAACTCGCTGTCCCAGGGTGAGTGTTCCCTACCCGCGCCCAGCAGGTTTCCTCAAGCTGATTGAACCACCGCTGCGGGCCTGCACAAGAAAGGTAAGGAGCGCGAGGACTGCTCCCTGGTGCTCGCATTGCCCTGGCACCACCGCTCATGCGGTCCGGCAATTCTGGCTGACCGCGCCCGATATGGCCACCCGAAAATCACAGCTGACCCAGTAACAGCTGACCCAGCAGGAGCCCGGCAGCGCCCCGGTAGCGCCGGGCAAGTTCCCCTGCGCAGTTCGCCGGGCGCCGCGTCGTCTGGACTGAGGAGCTTGCGACGAGCGAAGACGACGCGACCAGGCGCCCGGCGGAAATGCGCAGTGTTTGTGGCGGCAGGCAGGCCGCAGGCGGCGGCCCGGGTAGCGAGCCGCCGCCCGGCGGGCAGCAGGTGAGCGGTACGAGCGGCCAGGTCAGGCAGCGCGGTGGCTGGCCGCCGCCATCCGGATCGGGACCAGCCCCGCCACGCGGCGGGCGAGCGAGGCCGAGGTGGGCGCGGCATGGCGCGGCGCGTGGCGGCGGCCGTCGGCCGCCGGCCACGGCCGGGGCTCCTCGGCACCCGACGAGCGGTGCCTGCTGTGGTGTCCCGCGGCCCGGCGCGGCGTGTCGTGCTCGTCGTCAGGCTGTACTTCCTCGTCCGGGGCGGCGGGCTCTGGCTGCTCATCCGCGTCAGCCGGCGTGAGCAGGTCGCCGGCGGCGGAACCGCCCGGCACGGTCAGCACGGCCGCCTGGGCGGCGGCAGCCGGACCGACGGCCGGCGGGATAGCCGGGATAGTCACAGCCGGGGCGGCGGCGACCTCGGCCGGCTCGACGGCCAGGCTGCCGGCGCCCGGCTCAGTGACCGAGGCGACAGCCGGCCGGGGCAGCAGCGGCCGGGGCAGCAGCGGCCGACATGCTAGCGGCCAGGCTGGCGACCAGCTCGTCGACCCGGTCGGTGACGACCGGCGCGGGGAGCGGATAGGCACCCAGTTCTCCGCCGCGGCCCGGATCGCTGCCGCGCACGCTGGCGGCTGTACCCGCGAAATCGGCGGGCCCGTCTCCGGCGAGCTGCGGCGTCGACCGCGCGGCCGAACCGGCCCGGACTCTGGACATGCGCGGTGACCAGCAGGAACACCCCGCCTGACAGGAGCATGCCGATGGCGAACCCGTCGAGCGTGCTCGCGCTGATGGCCGGGAGCAGGCCGCCGGCCAGGCCGGAAGCGGCCGCCGCGGACTGCTGCGCCGCGAAGAGAGCCAGCATGATGATCAGCCTTTCTTTCCTGGGCGGCGCCGGGCCGGCTGCTGCCGCGCGCCGGGCCGCCCGATGCTCTTAGTCTTGAGTTGAGTACGGAGAGTCACCGCGATGGACGTGAGTTGTGGCATCGCCGGAGTCCTCTGGGCTTAGTTCGTTACTGGAAAACGAGACGGCAGGGCTGGCCCGTCGGGCGACGGGGACGGCGGGCGGCGGCCGCGGCCGGGCACGTCACGCGAGTCACGCGGGCGGACGTGCGGAGGGCCGCGGCCGCCGAAGCGGGACCGCATACGGAGCAGGTCACGAGGATCAAGCAGCCGCGGCGCCAGGCCCGTCCACCGGCCGTGGTAGCGCGCCACCCCGCACGGGCGCGCACGCAGCAGGCCGGCGACCCCGGACCTTGGGCCTGTACCGGCAACACAGGCGACCCTCCTCGTCGACCAGGCGATGCCGTTCCGGGACCTCCCGGAACCCGCCAGGGCGAAGCCATCGGCCAGAACGCCGTGTGACACAAGGGGCACGTCCTGGCATCTCGGCCTCGCACGAAGCGTGACTTTACCACTACGGAACGTGCGCACTCCGACATTCTCTAGAACGGGCCCTGCATCCGTACAGGTCCGGGACCTCCTATTAGCCCGGAATTAGATCCTGACCTGCGGATTCGTCGCTAGCAGCGATCGAGGAAATCGTCGAGCACGCGGACCCCGAACTGCAGCGCGTCAACCGGCACGCGCTCGTCCACGCCGTGGAACATGCCCGCGAAGTCGAGATCGGCGGGCAGCCGCAGCGGGGCGAAGCCGAAGCACCGGATGCCGAGCTGGCTGAACGACTTGGCGTCGGTGCCGCCGGACAGGCAGTACGGCACCAGCCGGCCATCGGGGTCCTGCGCCAGGATGGCCTCGTTCATCGCGGCCACCAGGTCGCCGTCGAAGGTGGTCTCCACGGCGATGTCGTGACCGACGAACTCGCGGGTGACACCGGGCCCGAGCAAGGCATCGACCTCGCTGAAGAAGTCGTCCTCGAAGCCGGGCAGGAACCGCCCGTCGACATCGGCGGTGGCCGCCTGCGGGACCACGTTGACCTTGTACCCGGCCGACAGCATGGTCGGGTTCAGGGTGTGCGAGACGGTGGCTCCGACCATCTTGGCGATGGGGCCGAGCTTGTCCAGGATGCCGGGCAGGTCATCGGGCGTGAACTCGACGCCCAGCGTGGCGCAGGCCTCGCGCAGGAAGGCGTAGGCCGCTTCAGTCTCCCGCGCGGGCCACTCGTGGCGGCCCAGCCGGGCGATCGCCTCGGCCAGCGTGACGACCGCGTTGTCGGGTTGCAGCATGGACCCGTGCCCGGCGGTTCCGCGGGCGGTCAGGCGCATCCAGGCCTTGCCCTTCTCGGCCGTCTGAATCAGGTAAAGGCGCTGCCCGCCGATGGTCGCGCTGAACCCGCCGACCTCGCCGATCGCCTCGGACACGCCCTCGAACAGGCCGGGGTGATTGTCCACCAGCCAGTGCGCGCCGTACTCCCCGCCCGCCTCCTCGTCGGCCAGGAACGCCAGCACGACGTCCCGCGGCGGCCGCCGGCCCTCAGTCAGCCGCTGCCGCACCACGGCCAGCGTCATCGCGTCCATGTCCTTCATGTCGACCGCGCCGCGGCCCCAGACGCAGCCGTCAGCGATCTCGCCCGAGAACGGGTCAACCTTCCAGTCGGCGGCGTTGGCGGGGACGACATCCAGGTGGCCGTGGATCAGCAGGGCGGGACGGGAGGAATCGGTGCCCTCGATCCGCGCCACGACGCTGGCCCGCTTAGCCTCGCGACTCCAGGATGACCGGCTCCAGGCCGACCTCGGCCAGGAGCCCGGCGACATGCTCGGCCGCGGCGCGCTCACCGGGCCCGGAGTTGTCGCCCGTATTAGAGGTGTCGATTCGGATCAGGTCGCTGGCGAGCGTGGCCACCTCATCCTGGGCGGCGGTTCCGCGCTGGCCGGTGCCGGGGGTGCTGGCGCTGTTTTCGGTCATCTCGCCATCGTCGCACCTGACGGATTAGCTGGCAGGCGGGGGCCGCTGCGCGTGCCTGGCGGACTGGTATCGGCCTGGCCCGCAGGGGCGGCGACCTGGTTCTGCGGGCCGGAGTTGAGGACAGGGCAGAAGTTCTCGTCTCGCGGGCGAGGGCCCGGATTTGCTATCGTGAGGCCGGCCTCGGCGTCAGTCGCGGCCCACGTCCGGGTGGCGGAATAGGCAGACGCGCTAGCTTGAGGTGCTAGTGCCCCAAAAGGGCATGGGGGTTCAAGTCCCCCCTCGGACACGACCCATTGCCCCAGGTGCTCTGCCTGCTGAATGTCTCCGGGCTGATCGTCACTCGGCCCGGATTTTGCTTCTCCGGGCTGGTAGGTGAGCCTTGAGCCCGAGCTGCTGCGTAGATTGCTGCCTTGTCGGCGGGCTCGGCGTCTGCGCGAGGACGTCGCGCAGGTCGCCGAGGCCGGCGATGAGGGCCGGATGTCGTCTTCGGTGAGCTGGCGGCAGCTGCCGGCTGGGCTGGTGTCAGCGGGCGAGGGCTGCGGCGCGCTCGGCTTTGACCTGGCGGGTCCACTCGGCGACGGCCTGGCGGGTCGGCTCCGGCGTCGAGGGCGGCCTGGTAGCGGGCGAGCGTGCGTCGCAGTCGGCGATCGGCGGCCTGGGCATCGGCGACTGGCGGGCCGGGACGGCGGTGCGCGGGCTGGGCGGCTGTGCATCTCGCGCGATGGTCTGCTCGAGCCGGTGCGGGCGCGAAGATCGCGGCCAGCCACCGGTCGATGGCGGGCAGGACGTCGGCTTCGCGGAGGTAGACGTTGGCGGGGTGGCTGACGTGGTTGGCCAGGGCGTATTCCTTGGGGTAGCGGCACCGGTAGTAGGGACGCCTGGTTGCTGTACTGGCCTTGCATCCGGCGGCCGCAGTAGCCGCAGTACAGCCGGCCGCGCAGCAGCGTAGGGCGTGGTGAGCCCGCTGGTGCGCTCGCGGCTGCTGCGGCGGGCGCGCCCGGCGCCGGCCATGATGGCCTGCGCGGCCTCGAAGTCCTCGTCGCAGATCAGCGGCTCGTGGGCGATGGTGTCGGACCAGACCCAGCTGTCCGGTCGTTCCAGCGCAGCCGGGTCTCATAGCCGAGGGCGACGTCGTCGACGTCGAGCAGGATCTCGTCCTTGCGCTGCTTGTTCCAGACCTGCCGGCCGGTGTAGCGGGGGTTGGTCAGGATGGCGCGGACGGCGCTCTTGGCCCAGCCTTGCCCGGTGCGGTGCGGGTTGCGGGCCGCGGTCGTGCGCGGACGGGGAGGGGATGCCGTCGCGGGTGAGGCCCTCGGCGATGGCGAACAGGCCGCGGCCGGCGAGGTACTCGGCGAAGATCCGCCGGACGACCCGGCGGTGCCGCGGGTCGGGTTCGAGCTTGTGCAGGCGCTTGCCGTCGGCGGCCTTGGCCGGGTTGGGGTGCGGCCCGGCGTCGGCGAGCCGGTAGCCGTAGGGCGGCCGGCCGCCGAGGAACCGTCCCTCGAGCGCGGCCTGGGCGGCCATCGCGGCGCGGACCCGGATCTTGATCCGGTTCCGCTCGCCCTTGGACATGCCGCCGAACACCGACATGATCAGGTCGTGGGCCTCGGAGTCCGGGTCGATCGGGCCGCCGACCTCGGGGACCCACAGCGCGACGCCGTAGTGGGTGAAGACGGGCAAGGTCAGGCTGAACTGGTTGCCGTAGAAGGCCCGTGCGGTTCGCCGATGACGACGGCGTCGAAGCCCCGGCCGGGATCGCGCAGGTCGGCGAGGAGCTGCGCGCGCCTGCGGGCGGCGCTTCCACGGGAGCGAGCGGGACTGGCCGATGTCGAAGTACTCGGCGACGATCGATCCCGCCGTGCGGCTCGATCAGGGCCCGCGCCCGGCTGAGCTGCCAGGTCGCGATGAGGCGGGGTCCTGGTTGTCCTCGGTCGAGACCCGGCCGTGGAACGCGAACCGGAGCACGTCGCGTGATGTGTCCGTCACGCGGCCTCCGGGCGTAGCGGGGTCTTGCTCGATCGTTCGCTCGACGCCGAGGGCGGCCTTCCCCTGCAGTCGGCGTGCGGCGTTTGGCGGCACGTCATTCTGGCCGAAAACGGCGATCATTGGCTGGCCGGCTGTCACGTAGTCACCGACGCCGGCCTGCATGGCCAGGAGACAGCTGTGCCGGCTGGCCCACCTGACCAGGCCGCCGACGTGGATGGCCTGGATGGCGCCGTCTCGCGGGCTTGGCACGACGAAGGCCGGGTGATCCGCGGCGGTACTGGTGTCATCGCCGCGGGCCTCGGCGACCTGGACGATGGTTCTTATCAGCCGTTCGGCCTGCCGGCCAGCCAGGGCAGCTACCGCCACTGGCCTGAGCCGGTGGACGAAGCGGCTGAAGAACAGCAGGAACAGCACCAGGCCGAGCGCCACCAGGCCGCCCGCGGCGGTCACGCCGATGTCAGGAGCACGTGTCGCGCCGACCTGGCGCAGTAGCGAGAACGCCAAGGCGGCCGTCCCGGTGAGCACCGTGAGCGCTGCCTGCAGCAGCCCGTCCCGGTACCAGATCCGCATGTAGCGGGCGGAGAAGGTGCCGGTGGCCATCTGGATGGCCAGCACGGTCACCGTGACGACGAAGCCGATCAGGCCGACCATCGCGCCGACGATGGCGGTGAGCACCGTGCTCGCGGTCGACGGGTCGTACCGCCATTGCGCCGGAACCGTGAAGGATGTGTCGGCCTGGCGGGTGAGCACGGCCAGGAGCCCGCCGGCGATGACGGCTGCCAGGGGGTAGATCCACAGGCTTTCCTTCAGGTACTGGCGGACCCGGAACCACTGCGCCCAGGACATCGTGGCACGCCTCACCGCGGTGCGTCGGTACCGTGGCAGCGTTTCCACTTGCGGCCTGACCGGCACGGGCACGGGTCGTTTCGCCCGCGCGCGGCGTCGCGCGAGGCGTAGGCGGTCATGATCTCCGCGGGGGCGGCCCGGCCCGGAGCAGAGCGGACATGGCCTGCATCGGCTCGCGGACGTGGCCGGAAGAACGCCTCATAGCTCGGGCACAGGTAGTGCTGGCCGGGCTCTCCATACGAGGAGGTGGCGAACCGATCTTTCGGGCAGCCGCCGTTGCACGCGGTCAGCACGTCGCAGTCGCGGCAGTACCAGGTGAGGGTGTCGCGCTTGGCCTGGCCGGCCTTGACCTGCTGGGGCAGCACGACCAGCTCGAGCATGCGCCGGTCGCCGGTGTTGCCGAGCAGGTAGCGGCTCGACGTAGTGGTCGCAGGAGTACAGGTCGCCGTTGTGTTCAAGCGCGAGTTGGCTACCGCAGGTTTCGGCGTGGACGCACATGCCGCCGCGTTCGCCGTGGAAGTTGGCCAGCGCGGTGTCGAACATCTGGACGTAGACGGTTCCGATGTCGCGGCGGACCCACTCCTCGAATACGTCGATGAGGAACCGGCCGTACTGGAGTGGCCCGACCGAGCGGTGCGTGACCAGGCTCCCGTCCTGGATGTAGAGCGGGCGCCCATGTACCCCGTGACCCGAGCCGGCATCGGCGATCGGGAGGGTCTGCTCAGTGGCCCGCTCGACGATCGGGATGAACTGGATGAACTTCGCCCCGAGGTCATCGCGCAGGAACGTGTAGACCTCCCGGCCGTCGTCGCCGTTGACCGCATGGATCGTGGTAGGCACGTTCCAGTCCACGCCGTGCCGCTTCAGCACGTCCAGGCCCTTCATCACCCGGTGGAAGGTCGGCTTGCCGCCCTTGTCCACCCGGTACGCGTCATGCATCGGCGCGGGCCGTCGACCGAGATCCCGACCAGGAAGCCGTGCTCCTTGAGGAACTCGCCCCACTCGTCGGTCAGCAGCGTGCCGTTGGTCTGGATCGTGTTCAGGATGCGCTGCCCGGGCTGCGCATACTTGCGCTCCAGGTCGATCGGTCGGCGGAAGAAATCCAGGCCCATCATCGTCGGCTCGCCGCCCTGCCACGCGACCACCACCTCCGGGGCGCGGGCATGCGCTTCAAGCAACTGCCAGATGTAGGTTTCCTGCAAGTCAGCGGCCATCCGGAACCGGCTGCCCGGGTACAGCATCTCCTTGGACAGGAAGAAGCAGTACTCGCAGTCCAGGTTGCACACGCGCCGGTCGGCTTGGCCATGATGTGAAATGCCCGCGGTGCGTCCGGCCTGGTCAGGACCGGGCCGGGACCGCCAGCTTCTGCGGCTGCCGCACTGGCCTGGCGTGCCGCGGTCACTTTGGGGGCCGTCATTCGTGGTCCCCGGGCTTGCCGGGCTGGTCTACCGTCAGGCCCAGCATCGCCATCTCGCGGTGTGACTTGCCCTGGAGCTTGCGGCCGAGCATAGGCCGCCCGTCGCCATGCATGTAGACCCCCTTGGGTTCGGTCGCCAGCGGTTCCTCCCAGGCGAAGTACAGCGCTAGGACGCGGACGGTATAGCCGATGGTGAACGCGATCAGGGCCGATGCCCAGATGGGCAGGCCAGCGCTGTCACACAGCACCCAGATGATTCCGGTCAGCAGGGCGATCGTGACGAACCATTCTCCCCGGATGAATTGCTTGGGCGGGACACCGCAGGACACGTCGACGTACCATCGGCCGGCCGTGGGTCCGATCACCGCGAGCGCGAGCACGCCGGCAACGGGCAGCCCGGCCTTCACTGCTGCCTGGGCCCCGGTGATCGCGTACAGCGGCAGCGAGAATGAGGTCATGAACTGGAACAGGCCTTCCCGGAACAGCTGTCCGCTGTTATAAGCCACCGAGTAGCCGATGATTCCTGCCGCCAGCGCGAGGAGGATATACGCGGGATTGGTGAAGCGCGCCGGGGACCTTGTTGAGCAGCACGTCACGGGTGATCCCGCCGCCGAGGCCCATCAGCAGGGCCATCAAGATGATGCCGACAACGGTGAAGTTCTTGTAATGATCAGGGCGCCTGGCCAGCAGGGCACCGTTGAGCGCGTTGGTGAAGGCAGCGATCAGGTCCAGCGTGATGAAATTGCCGGTCCACTTCCAGCCGTGCAGCCAGTTCACCCCGGCGGCGAGAGCGGCCGGGTCAGGCGGGTGGGTCATATGCTTCTCCTGGCAGCCTCGGCGGGTTCATCGCGCGGTCAGACCTCCAGCAAGGCGCCGTCACTGACCGGGTTGAAGCGCACGATGATCCGCTGCGAGCCCGGTTCGGACCAGCTGTCGATGACCTGGCCCGTCAGGGATTCCTCGGACCAGGCGAGGATCGTCGATGTGCCGCGTGGCAGGATCGGGCGCAGTCCCTTCAGCCGCCGCGCGGACACTGCCCGTCCTGCCCACAGGCCGTACAAGGCGCCGGCTGCCAGCCCGAATACCGCGCACACGACCCCGGCAGCCACGGTGTCCTTGACGGCGCTGAAGATCCCGTGATTGCTGACGACGCCGACGATCAGCCCGTAAACCACGCCGAACAGGCCCCAGCTGATCAGGTCGCTCCTGGCGAACGCGGCCGCGCCCTGGGCCGGATCGCTGACCTTCGCCCGGCCACGCTCCGAGGCCTGGAAGACCAGCTCGGCCTGTACCGGCTGCCGATGCCGGCCATGAGCCGCGCGGTGCCGGGCCAGCACACGCCGGGCCGTGTCCGCGCCGCGGTAACGCAGCATCAACATGTTCAGCGCCGTGCTCTCGCCGGCCGGCACCGGGCCGCCGCCGGCTGGCGCAGATGAGGTCTGCACCGGCATCGCCGGGCCGGCCAGCACCCGTGCCGACAGGTCTGCGCCGATCGCGGCGACGCTGGCCTCGGCCGGATCGCGCGGCGCGGCGGAAGCCAGCACCCGCCGGGCATCGCCAGGCCTGGACGAATGCCGTGATGGCTGAGGAGCTGGCTGGCAAGCGCCTGCCGATGCGTTTCAGCTCGTCCTTGGTGAGCAGGTGCTCGGTGTAGAAGGCGAACAGGCCGCCGCAGGCAGCCCCAATGATCGCCCATGCCCCGCCGCTGGCGATCCCGCCCGTGAGCAATCCGAAGATTCCCCAGGTCAGTGCCGAGGTCAAGGTGCCGGCGAGGACCCGGCGCGGGTCGTGTATGCGCGTCCTGTGCCGGGCGTCGACCTGGAGAAGCACCTCGTCGAGTATCGCGTCACCGGCGCCGGTGAGCTGACTGTCTAGTTTCTTGCGGGCCCTCGCCGCGCCCTTGACTCCGGGAAAGCAGGCCAGGACGATGCACAACTCGGTGTCCCGTCGGCACTCCGGTGTGTCCGCTGGCACCCGGGCGGGCGGGCTGCCGCTCATGCGCCCGAAGGATGGCTCAGCCCATGCTCGGGCTGGTGCGCGGCGACGTCGTGCTCCCGGCCATCCGGATGTTGCAGGGTGGTGACGAACTGGGTAATCGGGCCGATCTGCATGTGCTCCTGTGGGACCAGCTCGCCCGGCGCCGGCGGCGTGTACGGGTCCGGCGAGCCCGGCTTGATCGGCGGCTCCATGGCCAGGGTCTTGAGGAACGCGCCGGCGGCGGCGGCCATCGGGTGCATGACCCAGGCGTGCGGGAAGTCGACCTGGTGCTCCTCCCGCGGGTCCCATTCGAGGTTGTGCAGATGCGGTTCGTTGTACGGCGACCAGGTCGAGTACATGTCGTCCTGGTCGAACAGGTGCGCCTTCCACTGCCGCCACTTGACCGCCTGCAGCCTGTTGCCCTGCATGCACAAGACGGTGTCCCGGCCCGACTCGGCGACGTCGCCAAGCAGGAAGTTCCGCATGTCCATCCCGTCGACGATCCGGTCACCAGGCACCGTCGCCCCCGCGGCGTGCAGCAGGGTAGGGAACCAGTCGACCTCGTGCACCAGCTCGTTGCTGACCTTGCCCGCCGCGACCTTGCCGGGCCAGCGCACGATGCACGGGGTGCGGTTGGAGCCCTCCAGCGAGGTGAACAGGCCGCCGCGCCAAGGCCCGGAGCTGCCCTTCCACTGGCCGCCGAACGGGTCGGGATCCCCGGCCGGGAACCGGTAGTCGGGATCGGCGCCGTTGTCGGACGCCCACACCACGATCGTGTCGTCGGCCAGGCCAAGCCGGTCCAGCGTGTCCAGGATCGTGCCGGTGAAGTCGTCCATCTGGGTCAGCAGGTCGGCCCAGTTCCCCCGCTTGGTCCGGCCGGCGTACTCCGGGTCGGGGATCGTCGGGATGTGCACCTGGGTATACGGCAGGTACACATAGAACGGCTTGTCATCATGTGCCGCTTGGGTGATGAAATCGACCGCCCAGTCGGTGATCTTGCGGTCGAACCCGGCCCGGAACTCTGCGTCGTAGGTCGCGATTACCTCATGCTTCGCGCCCTTCTTGCGCGCGTAGATCGGCTGCGGCTCCATCGGGACCTGCGTGTCCCCCGCGTACGGGGTAGCAGTCACAGCCCCGTCAGGGAAGTAGGACTGCATCGTCCACAGCACCTCGTCTGCAGTCCGCGGGCACCACACCGCTTCGTCGAAGCCGAAGTCGACCGGGCTGCGCTGTTCCGGGTCGCTGCCAAGATGCCACTTGCCCCACATTCCGGTCGCGTACCCCGCGTCCGACAACGCACGGGCAGCGGTCACCTCCCACCGGGTCATCCCGTCCGCGCCTCCCGTTACCGGGACAGTCTGCGTGCCGGACCGGATCGCGTGCCGCCCCGTCAGCAGCGCTGACCGGCTCGGCGTGCACTGCGCCTCGACGTTGAAGTTCAGCAGCCTCAGGCCCTCGCCCGCGAGCTTGTCGATACGGGGTGTCGGCGCGCCGCGCAGCACGCCGCCGCCATAACACCCCAGCTCACCCCAGCCGAAGTTGTCCCACCAGAAGAACACGATGTTCGGCGGCTTGTCGGCCATGGCTGCCCCCTGAATACGCAAGCTCGATCAGATGTCAGCGCTCTAACTCAGACCTGCCCGATCCTGCTTCCTACCCTCCCGGAGCTGGCTAGACCTCACCCGCGACGGGTGAGGTCAGCGCGCCGACGCAGCTCATGACGAGCAATATCGCCAGCAGACCAGCTCCCAGCGCTGCCGAGCGGCCAGCTCGCCTGCGCGTAGCGCAGGCCTATCCAGTCCGGTTGAGCCTCGCCCAATTCCGGATTCGCCGCTTCTGGCGACACTGACCTTGCGGCCGTCAGTTGGGCGCGGACTCGGCTGGGTTCGGCAATAACAGGAAGAGATGGCCGAGCGGGGCGACCACCCCGCCGCCGACGCCGAGTACCTTGACGTCCTCACCGCGGAGCTGCGGGTCCTGGGCCCCGACCACCCGCACATGCTGACCACCCGGCACCAGATCGCCGGGGAGATGGCCGCGCAGGGCGACCGCGCCGCCGCCGACGCCGAGTACCGCGACATCCTCGCCGCACGGCTGCGGGTCCGGGCCCCGACCACCCGCACACGCTGGCCACCGCCAGATGGCTAGCTCATCTCGAGCAGCCCAGCGACTGATAAAAGTGGCCCAGCGACCCGAAGCGCCACCAAGAGTCGACGGGCCACCGCAAGAGCCGGCGGCAGGCGGGCACCAGACCGCACCTAAAATCGCCGGTCAGACGCTCAGCCAGGGATCTGCGTCCGCGGTCAGGCATGGGCGAGCGGTTCAAGTCCCCCCTCGGACACAAGTGATCATGCTCTGACCTGCGATTATGCTATGGGCAGGCTCTGGACATCGTGTGTTCGCCCAGCTCAGACCGCATGGGGGTTCAAGTCGGGTGAAGCGCCTCGCGCGCCTCACTGGCACTTGTCTGTCACGACCGCCACATGCGCGCCGCTGATGAATGGCGAATGTTCCGTCGTACGCGCTCCGGTGCTGGTTGCGTAGCATCGCGCACGTGGGTGCCTGGGGCGGGGCAGCTTTCGAGAATGACGACGCCGCGGACTGGGCGATCATGCCACCCCACAGAACCCGGGCCGGGCCGATACGGGTGCCGGCCCGCCCGCCAAGGAGCGCCCCGGCCACCGCGCCGCCACCGACCGCGGCCCAGCACACGCCGAGCCAGGCCGGAGCGGCATGCAGGTTGTCGCGGAGGAAGAACACCTCCAGCACCGTCAGGGCGCCCATGCCGAGCGTGGCGGTCACTTTCCCGGCGGTCAGCGCGATCAGCGCCCGGCTGGCCAGAAAGAACCGCAGACCCGCGGTGAACTCCCCGCCAAAACCCGTCCGCTCACTGCACTGGCCGCTGCCGGGGCCGGGTGGACCTGGCGGAGCGCGAGCGAACGACACGGCGTTGATGCCAATGGCCCAGCCGATGCCCGCGGTGAACAGCAGCGGCGCCGCGAGCAGCGGGCCGATGATCGACGCGGCGCCGGCCGTGGCCTGCAGTTGCCCCTGGCCCGCGGCCGGTCGCCGGGCGCCACGATCTGCCCGAGCAGCCCCAGACGAGCGGGGTTGAAGAACTGGGCCAGCCCGCCCTCCGTACATATTGTTGCGCATATATAAGCGAACTGCTATGTTCGATGCATGACCGCTGACGCCGTGCTCGAAGCGATCGTCGAGCCGACCAGGCGGCGCATCCTCGACGCCGTGCGAACGGAGGAGCGTTCGGTGACCGAGCTCGTCGAGCGGTTGGGGATGTCGCAGCCGGGCGTTTCACGGCACTTGAGAATCCTGCGGGATGCGGGTCTGGTGACGGTTCGCCCGGATGCTCAACGGCGCCTCTACGGCTTGCGCAGCGAACCGCTTCGCGAACTCGACGACTGGCTCGAACCGTACCGGACGGAATGGTCCACGCGTCTCGACGCTCTGAGCCGTCACCTCGAGCGTACGGCCCCTCCAGCAGTCCCCGATCCAGCCTCGAAAGAGCCATCATGAGCGACCGGCTAGCCACAGTGGAACGCACCGACGAGGGCGGGCTGATCCGCTTCGAGCGCGACTTCCCCAACTCGCCCGACGACGTGTGGTCCGCGCTGACCGACGCAGATCGTCTCGCGGACTGGTGGCCGCCCTTCGCGACGAACGTCCATGTCGACCTCCACGTCGGCGGGACGATGACGTTCGACTGGCCGGACGGCCCGCAACTGGAGTTCCGCTTCCTTCGCATCGAAAAGCCGACGCTCCTCGAGCACACCCACACGAGCCCCGGATCCTGGATGCGTTACGAACTCGAGCCCGCCGGCGACGGCACCCGGCTTCGCGCGACCTACTTCGTCCCCGACCCCGACGAAGCGATCCGGCGCGGTGACGTGGTCGGTGGCCACTACGGCTTCGACCGCCTGCAGGCCGCGCTCGCGGGCCGGCCGATCCCCTTCGACATGGACGCCTTCGCGACCCTGCAGCACAGGTACGCGGAGCAGAGCTCTGCAGACGCGCGTCACCGTTCTGGCGAGTCGGAGAGGTAGTACCCATGGGCGGAACCGAGGATTCAGCAGCGAGCTCGGCGGCCGGTGCACCGTTGTTGACGTCGATGACCGGCAAGGCGAGTCCCGCGAAGCCAGCCGTAGGCGATCGCCCTGTCTTCGACTACATCGCGAGCCTGCCCGAGCCGCAACGGAGCATCGCTCTAGCGATCGACGACCTCGCGGCGCGAACGCTCCCGGGGCTCGAGCGGTCGGTGAAATGGGGGATGGCCTACTACGGCGTCGGCGACGGCTGGTGCTTCAGCAGCGGTGCCTTCGTCGGCCACGTCAAGCTCATGTTCATCAACGGCGCGACGCTGCTCGACCCCGTGCCGCCCGTCACCCCGACCGGGATGGGCAAGGCGACCCGCGGCGTCGAACTGGAAACGCTGCAGGATCTCGACGAACGACAAGCCGGACTCTGGATGAAACAGGTCACCGCAGCACCGGGAGTCGGCGGAAAGCGGCACTAGCGACGCACGGAGCCAGCTGGCCAGCCGCCACCCGCGCAGCCTGATGAACCCGGCAATCAGCACCGGGACAGGAAGAGCCAGCCAGGCGACAAGCGCCAGGACTGCGGTGATAGCAACCGTGGAACGCGATGTCGGCTCTTCACGAGGCGGAAGCATGCCTTTCCGGCTGCGGACCGAAGTATCTCCAGATCGGGCGGAGGCGACAGGTTCCCTCTCGGGGATCTGCAGGTCAGACGGCCAGCCAAGGATCCGTGCCCGAAGTCAGGGCGTGGGCGGGCGGTTCAAATCCCCCCTCGGACACACACTCGTCGTCCTGACCTGCGATTTCACGAGCCACACTCTGACGAGGGCCGGCAGATCAGCAGGTCAGCGCCATGGGGGTTCAACTCCCTCTCCGAATGTGGATGTCCAGGCAAGACTTCAGGCGCTCCTGGAGACGATCTCCGGGGCGCGGACAAGACAGACGAGTCGAGCTCGTGACCGACCAGGCCAATCAGATGCTCCAGAGTGCCTGGGTTGGGGACAGGCGGGCGGCGCGGATCGCGGCCAGCAGCCCGGCCAGGGCACCGATGATGACCGCCGCAGCCAGGCCGCCGGCCCAGGCTTCGGGTGGGATGACGACGATCTCGCCGTGGGCGCGGGCGTAGGCAGCGGTGGCGGCCGCGCCGGTGATCACCCCGATGACACCGCCGGCCAGGGACAGCAAGACCGCTTCGGCCAGGAACTGGGTACGGATCTGGCCGCGAGTGGCGCCCAGCGCGCGGCGCAGCCCGATCTCGGAGCGGCGTTCCAGTACCGAGATGACCATGATGTTGGCCACCCCGATCGCGCCGACCAGCAGCGCGACCGCGCCCAGCCCGAGGAACAGGGTGTCAAGGGCGCCCGTAGCGTCGGCCTGGGCGGTGAGCGCGTCCGAGGGCTGGGAGACGTCGACCTGGCTGGGGTTTTCCGGGCTGGCCTGCGCGCCGAGCAGGCTGTCCACCCGCGTAGTGACGGCCTGGCTGCCGGTGGTCCGGACATAGATCGTCGAGGGGTGGCCGTCGAAGTGCAGGTATTTCTGGGCGGCCGGGAAACCGACCAGCACCGCCGAGTCGATCTCGGGAGCGTAGGTGTCTTTGCTGAGGATGCCGGTCACGTAGAACCACGTGCCGTCGGCCCAGATCCGCAGTCCGGGTCGGATCCGGTCGATGCCCAGCCGCTGCGCGGTGGCGGCGCCGAGCACCGCGACCGGCTCGCGGGCGGTGGCAGCGTTGAGGAACCGGCCCTGGGCCACGCTCGTGCCGGCCACCGCCGGCAGGCCCAGGGTGGCCGCATCGACCGATATCGCGTTGGTTTCGACCGTGGGGATGAGCGGGGACTTGTAGGCGCTAACGGCGCCGAGGCTGCCGCTGGCCTGCACCGCGGTAACACCGGGCAGCCTGGCGATCATGCCTGGCGCCGCCTGCGGTAGCTCAGCGGTGGCGCCGGTCAGGGTCTGCCCGCTGGTGGCGGTGAGCAAGTTGGTGCCCAGGCGGGCGATCTCGGCCAGCAGCGCGGCCTGAGCGGAGGCGGCCAGGCCCAGCACAGCCACGATCGCCGCGACGCCGATCGCGATGCCCAGCGCGGACAGCCCGGCGCGCAGCTTGCGGGTCCGCAGCCCGATGCTGGCGAGGGCGGCCAGGTCCCCGGGATGCAGCCGGACCCTGGCCGGCGCGGAGGCCGGCTGCGGCGACGTGGTGGTCATGACAGTCCTTCCTGCTCGGGGGGCCGGGGTGCGGGGCTGCTATCAGCGGTGATGTGGCCGTCGAGCATCTCGATGCGCCGCCGGGTCCGGGTGGCGACCGTGTTGTCGTGGGTGATGATGATGACTGTGGTTCCTTGCCGGTTGAGTTCTTCCAGCAGGGCCAGGATCGCGGCACCAGTGGCCGAGTCCAGGTTGCCCGTCGGCTCGTCGGCCAGTACCACCGGCGGCGCGCCCGCCACCGCCCGCGCGATCGCGACCCGCTGGCGCTCGCCTCCCGAGAGCTGGGCCGGGCGGGCGGCGGCCTTGTGGCCCAGCCCGACCCGGTCCAGGGCCTGCAGCGCCAGCCGCCGCCGCTGGCCGCGCCGGATGCCGGCGTATAGCAGCCCATCAGCCACGTTGCCCAGCACGCTCTGGTGCTCGGCCAGATGAAATTGCTGGAAGACGAACCCGATCCGGGCGGCCCGGACCGCGGCCAGGTCGCGGTCGGCCATCCGCGCCACGTCCAGGCCAGTGACCCGCACCATCCCGGTGGTCGGCGTATCCAGGGTGCCCATCAGGTGCAGCAGCGTGGATTTCCCCGACCCAGACGGGCCCACGATGGCGGTCAGCTCCCCGGCCGTCACCGTCAGGCTCGCCTGATCCAGCGCCCGCACCGGCGGCTGCCCGGGGTACACCTTCGACACCCGTTCCAGCTGCAGCACAGGTACCCGGCCCGGGCCGTCCCCGCAGGCCAGGACCGTCCCTGCGGCCGTCACGACGACGCCACCACGACGCGCTGCCCGGGCCTCAGCGGTCCGGTCACCTGTACCAGCCCGGAGGCGTCATCGAAGATCCCGGGCTGCACCGGTACCCAGTGCCGCCTGCTCCCCCGGCCGACCACCTCGACGTCGTACCCGCGAGGCGACTGGGCCTGCAGGGCCGACACCGGCACCGCCAGCGTGTTCTTGGCGCTAGCGGTGGTGATGTTCACCGTCACCGGCGCCTGGTCCAGGGTCCCTGCCGCCTCCGGATCGGTCAGCTTCACCTGCACCGGGATCGTGGTGGTCGGGCCCTGCTCCTGCTGCCCCTGCGTGGTGGTCGCTACCACGCCGAGCGAGGAGATCAGGCCCGGCACGGTCGTGCCGTCCGGCAGCGTGACGGTCACCTTATCCCCGGCTTTCACCTGCGACTGGTCGGAGGCATCCAGCGGGATCGTCACCACGTGACGGTCCGAGGTCGCCGTCAGCACTGGCCCGGACACTGGGCCGCCCAGGGCCCCGGTCAGGTGGCTGACCCGGATCGCTCCCGGTTCAAAAACCACCTGCCCCAACGACAGGCTCCCCAGGGGGCTGACCACCCCCAGGTGCTCCTCCAGGTGCTGCACCGCCTGCGCCGTCTCCCACGAGTAGTAGTCCCAGCCGTCCGCGGTGATGTCCGTGCGGGAGGCGTAGCCGAGGTTCGCCAGGTCGTGGTTGAGCTGGGCCACATCCTGGCCGGTGGTCCCAACACCCAGGGCCCGCCAGTCCGGCACGCCGCCGTACAGCAGCACCACCGGGGAACCGTTGCCGGTCTCGTACAGCGCCTGGCCCTGGCGCAGCACCTGCCCAGCCGGCGGCAGCCACGTCAGCGTCCCGCTGCCCTGCCCCCTGACCGTGTAGGACCCGGCGTACCCCAGCGTCGCGCTCTCCGGCGTGGTTGCCGTGAGGTCCTGCCGGGTCACCACGGCCGTGGCCGGCGGGGGTGCCCCCGACCCGGCCCCAGGCGAGGCAGCCGCAGAAAACGCCCCGGCCCGCCACCCGGCCACCACCCCGGCCACCAGCACCACCATGACGCCCAGGGCCACCCAGCGGCCACGGCCGCGCGCTCCTCCCACCTCCGTGGCCGCCCGGGTTTGCGTCTGCGGGCTAGGCTCCCGGCCGCCCGAAATCTCCCCGCTCACAACCCACCACCCGCCGCTGATCCGGGCATCGTCGTGCGGTGCCAGGCCCATATGGTCATCAGCCACCGGACCCGCTGCTGTGGGGAAGCCCGGCCGGGATGAGTCTCGTGCAGGTCTGCGCGGCCTGGTTGAACTGCCTGGACGTGGTATCGATGCTGGAGGGGATCTGGAGATTGAGGCGCCCGCCCGGGAAGGTCGGGTCGGGGAAGCCGGTGATGCCGTGCGAGCGCATGCAGGCGGCTGCCCTCAGGTAATCCTGCTGCTCCTGGGCCGTGAGCATGGGGTCTTGCTGCCCGGCGGGGTTCAGCCTCGCACAGGCTCCCGTGGCTGCCTCAGCCCGGGAATTGCTGACCCCGCGCAACGCGCTGACGACAGCTTGCTTCGAAAGCTGCCCGCTGCTGCCGGGGTCGGGGAAGTCCGGTACCCCGTGGGCGCGTACGCACCGGGAGTAGGCGAGCCCGGACGACGAATTCGCTGAGCCTCCCGACGGGGGTGAGCCGCTGGCACCGGCGGATGACGGGCTGCCGCTGCTGCAGGCCGCAGCCGGCAGGGCCGTAGCTACGACGATCATGACGGCTACGGCTCGCGACCGCCCGGGCCGCCGGCGGCCGGGGCAGTTGCTCATCTGGTGTCTATTCGCGGCTGGGCCGGCTGAATGTAGGTGCATGGCGGCCAGCGTCCCGGCCGGCGGCGGCGGGCGCCTCACGCGCCGGAGGTAGCACTGGTCCCTCCTTGGAGGGATACGCCGGACGGCGGCGCGCCGATAGCGTGCAAGGATGCTGGACCGGGTGGGGCGCAGGGCACGGGGGCTGTCGGCCCGGCTGACCGCGTCCTACATTCTCGTCACGCTCACCGCCGTGGTGCTGGTCGAGGCGCTCACACTTGGCTTCCAGGTGCCCTCGCTGGTGAACGGCGCCCAGCTGCAGGCTCAGGTGGCCGCGGCCGCGAAGAGCTACGGCCAGCAACTCGCCCGGCGCTATCCCCGAGGCGTACCAGCCGGGACGCTGCTCGGCGACCCCGGCCAGCCAGCGAAGCTGGGCATGATCCGACCGACCCTGGACCGCACACTGGTGTTTCCGGCGATCACCGGCGCAATCCCCACGAAGCAGGGGGTCACCGCGGTCGTAGCGATCGCCACCGATGGCACGGTCGTCGCGTCCTCCGCGCCAGCCCGGTACCCGCCCGGCCGGGCAGCGGCCAGCGAACTCCCTGTCCAGGCGGCCCAGGCAATCACGGGCCCCCATATCCGCCTCAAAGGCGGCGGCGTACCTACGCGGTACGGCAACGTGATGTTCTGGATGTTCGGGCCGGAGGGCCACGCCGACCCCAACGGACCGCCGACGAGCGTGCCGGGACTGGCCGACTACGTCTATGTCCAGGCACCATGGTCGCCTCCCGGGTTCATCAATCCCGTTCACGCCTGGGACGAGCTGCGCCAGCTTGGTGACGACGGTCCGCTGCTTGTGGCTTCGTACGCGCTGCTCTTCGCCATCGTGCCGGTCGGCGTGCTGTTCGGGCTGCTGGCCTCATGGCGCCTCGTGCGCCGGGTGCGCCGCCTGGAACGAGCCACCCTCGCGGTTGCCGACGGTGATTACACCGTGAGCCTGCCCGTCTCCGGCCGGGACGAAGTCGGACGGCTGGAGGCGAACTTCACCACCATGACCCGGCAGCTGGGCTCCGCGCTGGCCGCCGAGCGGCAGCGGGCCACCGGCGACGCGCGCACCGCGGAGCGGGCCCGGATCGCGCGGGAGGTCCACGATGCGATCTCCCAGCATCTGTTCGCCTTGCGGATGATCGCCGGCGGGATGCGCCGGGCCGATCCCGGTAATCAGCAGGCGAGCATGATCGAGCGGATCAGCGAGGAAGCGCTGCGTGACATGCAAACGCTCCTGATCGAGCTGCGCCCGGCCAGCCTGGATGACGGGGGGCTCACTTCGGCCCTGCAGGAGATCTGCGCGGCCTACCACGACCGGCTGGGTGTCACCGTCGACGCCAGCCTGGACGACGTCACCGTCCCCGCGCCCGTCGAGCACGCGCTGCTGCGCATCGCCCAGGAGGCATGCGCCAACGCCGTCCGGCACGGCCATGCCCGCCGGCTCGCCGTGTCCGTGATCCGCCGCGACGGGCACGTCGAACTGGCCGTCCGCGACACCGGCACCGGATTCGACCCCGCCGCCCCGCACGCGGGCTCCGGGCTGGCCCACATCCGTGACCGGGTCGCCGAACTAGCCGGAACCGTAGACATCGACAGCGCACCCGGGCGCGGCGCGGCGCTCACTGTCCGGGTGCCGGTGCCGTGACGATCCGCGTCGTGATCGCCGACGACCATCACGTCGTCCGAGAGGGACTGTGCTACCTGCTTGGCCAGGAGCCAGACGTTGAGGTGGCCGGCGAAGCCGGAGACGGTCGGCAGGCGGTGAACGTCGTCGCCGCCACCCGCCCGGACGTGCTGCTACTCGACCTGTACATGCCCGGACTGGACGGGCACGCCGTGCTCACCGCACTGCACGACGCTCCGCACCGGCCTGCCGTCGTGGTGCTCACCTCTGCCACCGACGACGAGCACCTCGTCCGCGCCATGCACGCCGGCGCAACCTCCTACCTACTCAAGACGGCCCCGGCCGAGGAGGTCATCGCCGCGGTCCGAAACGCCGCCGCCGGCACCGCCACCCTCAGCCCCGAGCTGCTGACCCGGCTCACCCAGGCGCTGCGCCGGCCACCGCCGCTCGACCCGCTGCAGCCGCTCTCACCGCGCGAACGCGAAGTACTTCAGCTAATCGCCCGCGGTCACAGCAACCGGCAGATCGGCCGGGACCTGGCGATCGGCGAGCAGACCGTGAAGACCCACGTCCGCAGCATCCTCACCAAGCTTGGCCTGCAAGACCGCGTCCAGGCAGCAATCTTCGCCGTCCGCCACCAACCCGGCAGCCACGAGCACCGGCCGTAAGCACGCGGGAATCCGGATGGTCCCGGTGTTCTGGGCGGCCATGCAGTCGGCCGATCGCGCTTGGCCTTCCCGAGGTACTGAGGGTGCTGGGCCTGATCTCTCCGTTCATTTGCCCCACGGTGACCGGCTCGGGTCCCGGACTGTCCCGGCAGGCCGCCAGGCCATGCGCTAGCGGCTTCGGCTTCTCTGTCCACCGGGCTTCCGCAGCGCAGTCAGGCCGAGCAGTCCTGGCGAGCACCTACTAGACATCATTGCGTACGATTGCCCTATGCAAATATTGCCTTATGCATGTCCGCGGCATCGCGCCAGGCCTGTGAGTCGCCGGGGCGCGGTGCCTGCGACATGACGACGGGGGCCGTAACCACGGCTATGTCGGGTCGGGCAGGCGGATGGCTGCGGGGTGGCCGGAGTGCCTTGTTCCTGCTGGCCCTGCTCGTGGGCGCGGGTTCCGGGCTGGGCGCGGTGGCTTTCCGGTACCTGATCTACTTCTTCACCTGGCTGGCCACCGGCCACGATGAGTTCGGCCAGCAGGGCCGCGTGCCCAGCGCGCACCTGCCATGGCTGGGGATCGGGTTCTTCGTGCTGATCCCGATGATCGGGGGCCTGGTCTACGGGCCGCTGATCTACCGGTACGCGCGGGAGGCCCGCGGCCACGGGGTTCCCGAGGTGATGATCGCCGTAGCTGACAACGGCGGGCGTATCCGGCCGCAGGTCAGCATCGTCAAGGCGCTCGCATCAGCGCTGTGCATCGGTGCGGGCGGCTCAGTCGGCCGCGAAGGGCCGATCGTGCAGATCGGCTCCGCGCTGGCGTCGGGGCTCGGCCAGTGGATCAAGATGCCGGAGAGCCGGCTGCGGGTCCTTGTCGCCTGCGGCGCCGCGGGTGGCATCGCGGCCACGTTCAATGCGCCGATCACGGGCGTGTTCTTTGGCGTGGAGATCATCTTGCGGGAGTTCTCCGTCGAGGCGCTGTTCACCGTCATGCTCGCGGCGATGATCGCTGACATCACCGCCATCCCGTTCCTGGGGGACAAGCCCTTCCTCTCCGGCTTCCCGCCCGGCATCGCGCTGCACCACGCCCGGACCTATCTCTTGGTGGCGGCCCTGGCCGTGGTCGCGGCGCTGATGGGCCTGGCCTTCAAGGCCGTCCTGTACGCCACCGAGGACCTGTGTGACCGGCTGTGGAAGGGCCGGCCGGAATGGGCCCGGCCCGCCGTCGGCGGCCTGGCGCTCGGGGTGCTGCTCCTGGTCCTGCCGCAGATGTACGGGGTCGGCTACCCGGTGATGTACAAGACCACCGCCGGCCAGTACGCGCTGTGGTTCGTGATCGTGCTCGCCTTCGCAAAAATCGTCGCCACCAGCCTGACCGTCGGGATCGGCGGGTCCGGCGGAGTGTTCGCGCCGTCGCTGTTCATCGGGGTTACCTCAGGGATGGCCTTCGGCGACATCGCCCACCACATCTTCGGCGCCGCCGCGGGCCAGCCAGCGCTTTACGCAGTCGTCGCCATGGGCGCAGTGTTCGCCTCAGCCGCCCGGGCGCCGCTGACCTCACTGGCCAGCGTCGTCGAGATGACCGGCGACTTCGCCCTGACCCTGCCGGTCATGCTCGCCGTCGCCATCGCCGCAACCATCTCCCGCGCAGCCAGCTACGGCACGATCTACACCACCAAACTGCTGCGCCGCGGCACTGACATCGACCGGGCCACCCCCTGGCGGGCCTTCTTCGACCTAAAGGTTCAGGACGCCATGCGGCCGCTGCCGCAGCCGCTGCCGGTGCCGCCCGGCAGCGCGGCGGAGGACAATGCGGCCGCCGACCGGGTCGGTCTCCCCGAGCCGGTCACATGCATGGGCGACCCGCAGGCGCTCTTCGGCACGGAGTCGCTGGCCCAGGCCCTGCGGCAGTTGGAGATCTACGGCCGCGACGGCCTGCCGGTCCTGTCCGCCGACGGTCACCAGGTCCAGGGCTGGATCACCGCGCCTGCCGTCCTGCGCGCCATCGGCCGCCAGGTCAGCACCGCCCGGCCGGCCACCGCACAGGCCCAGGCGGCCGCCGACTCGACCCATACGGACCCGGACACCGCGCGCCAGGACCCGCCCGCGCCGCTGCCTGGATACCGGCTCGCTGAAGTCACCGTAGCCCCCGGCTCGCCTGCCGTCGGCCGCAAGCTCGCCGACATCAGCTGGCCGGATGCCAGCACGCCGGTAGCGGTCCTGCGCGATCGTGAGCTCCTGCCGCCCGGCCCGGAGATCACCCTGGCGCCGGGTGACCGCGTCAGCCTGCTGTCCGCGGCGGCGGCTAGTTCGCGGCAGGCCCGGCCGCTGGATGGATCCGGCGGCTCCGATTCATCGCACGTTCACGGCAGTATGTAGCCGTGCCCGACACACCGTCCTCACCGCCGCTGCCCGCACAGCATGCACCCGACGAGCTGGTGAACACGGTGCTGGCGGCGAGCCGGGCACTCGTGGCGGTGGCAGCACGGTCACTGGCCGCAGCCGGGGACGAGGTGACGCTGCCGCAGTACCGGGCGCTGGTGGTACTCGCGGCCCGCGGGCCGCTCGGGACGGCGGAGCTGGCAGCGGCCCTGGCGGTGAACCCGTCCACCGCCACGCGGACCTGCGACCGGCTCGTGCGCAAGGGACTGATCCGCCGGCACCGGCAGGCAGGCGACCGCCGCGCAGTGCGGATCACGCTGGCCGAGTCCGGCCGCGAGCTGGTCGCGGCGGTCAGTGACCGGCGACGGGCCGAGCTGGCCCAGCTCCTCAGCGCGCTGCCGGCGGAACAGCACGAGGCAGTCATCGCTGCATTCCGGGCGTTCGCCATCGCCGCCGACGAGCTTCCGCAGCCCGGTGAGGCTCTTGGCTGGGCCGGCCCCTGACCGGGCGCATGGTTCGACCGGTGGCTTCATGACCGACCATCCGATAGCCGAGGATCACCGGCCTGAGCCAGGCAGGCGCCTGCCTGCCCTCCGCACCCAGGACTCACGGCCTCGATCCAGGGCCGCGGCCGGGCAGAGGCTATGGCGCCGGCGCCTGCGCGCGCAGCCGGTGACCGCCCTGGGTCCCGGTGATGACGGCCAGCTGGTTCTGGGCACCAAACGGCCGCCATCGCGCGGTGAGATGCACCACCGCCCCGCGCGCGGGGCGCACGGTCAGCCGGGCCGAGACGGTCCCGGCGGACTGATTCCACCACGCAGTGCCGCTGATCGAGGCGTCGGTGACCCACCGGACGCTCCGCAGCGCTATCCGGATCACGTTGCCGCCAGAGAAGCGGATCTTGCCGCCGCGCAGACCCCGGTCGGTGTTGCCGCTGAGCAGTTCGTAGCGGCTGACCTCGTCGCCGACAGTAGCGAGGGCCACGGAGGCGGCCCGGAGCGCCTGCGGGGTAGCGGTGTTGCCCGGCCGGGCCCGGGCGGGAGCCGCGCCCGCCAGCCGGACCGGGTAGGTCCCGACCGTGTGCACGGGCGTGACCCGGGCCGCGCAGCCGACGTTCAGCTGGTGCAGCCGGGACGGCCTGCGGATGAAGGCCTGGTAGATCGAGGCCGGGCAGGCATCGTTCTGGTCCTGCAGCATGACGTGCGTGAGGTTCGCGAAGGTGACCAGGCGGGCGGATGGTCCTATCTGGTGCGCGACAAGCGTGGCTCCGTCGAGGCGCGGCGTCAGCGAGTCGAGGGTGCCGGACATGATCAGCACCGGTAGGTGCGGCGGGACCAGCGGCGGCCTGCGGAGGATAGGGGCGATGGTCCGGGACGGCGACGGCCAGTCCAGGCAGGCACTGTAAGCCTCGGTGTACTGGTCCAGGCTGGTCCACTGCGCGACGCTGAACGGTGCGAAGGTCGCGGCGGGCTCGCTGGCCAGCGCCGCCCGGTACTGGCTGTGGCGGGTCGCGGGCGGCGCGTCCCGGCTGAACAGCTGCACGTAATCGGTGCACGAGACGGCGAAGTAAAGCCCATCGCTAAACTCCGGCAGCGCGTAGTTGTCGTCGTCGAAGCCCAGCGACAGCGCAGCGATACGCAGCAGTGGCGCGGCGTCGTGATGCTTGAGCAGCGCCCGGCCCGCCGCATCCAGGTCCTGGTACACCACCGGGTCGAAGCCGGCGTTGTTGACCAGGTTCACCAGCGTGAGGGCCGTGACGGTGGGGTGGCCGCGGGTGCCGTCGGCAGTCGTGGTCTGGCCGGTCACCGGATGGCGGGCCAGCCGCCCGGCCAGCGCCGCGATCCGCCCCCAGCCGGTCGCGGTCTGGCTGTGGCTCCCGGCTGTGGCGGCCGAGCACGCGCGTGACAGGGCGCAGGCCTGGTCGAAGGCGCGGCGGGCCGTCACGACCGTGCTGGTGTACCAGGGGTCCAGCCCGATTACCTGGTAGGTCGAGTCGAGGGTGACCGAGCGCAGCCGCGCGGGATAGCGAGAGGCGAAAACCTGGGCGAACCAGCTGCCGTAGGAGTCGCCGTACAGGTCGACCTTGCCGGTACGCAGCGCGGCCGTGACCCGCGCGACGTCGCGGGCCGAGTACGCGGTGTTGAACAGGTCAGAGGCGTGCACCCAGCTGCCGCCGCGGTAACGCCAGGTGTGGTTCAGCTGGCGGCCGCAGGCGGCGACCGCCCGGTCGAAGGCCGGCCCGTCCTGGGCCTGGATGTGACCGTAGTGCTCCAGCGCCGGGCAGTTGACCGGGGTCGAGCTGCCGGTACCGCGCAGGTTGACCAGCAGCATGTTGCGGGTGCGCAGCAGCGGCCCGGCCTGCGCGACGTACTCTGCCTCGGTGCCGGCCGACGCGAAGCCAGGGCCGCCTTCCACGGCGAGAATAGTGCCCGCAGCTCGCCCGGCGCCGGTCGCCGGCAGCCAGCGGAACCCGATGCGGATATCCGGGCTGGCCGCCGAGGAGTAGTCAAGCGGGACATCAAGCGAGCCGCAGTACGCCAGCGGGGAGCGTCCGCAGCGGTGCAGTGTCCGGCTGCCAACGGTGATGGCCGGGCCGGCGGCCTGACGCGGTGCCAGCGGGCGGGCCGGGGCGGCAGACGCCTGCGCCGACGGCGCGGCGACCAGTCCGGTGCCTGCCATGAGGGCTACTGCCAGCAGGGCCGGGGACCCGCGGATGGCGCCGCGGCGGTTCCGGCACGCACGGAGCGGGGACGGCATGGCGAGTAGCCTCACCCGGCACATGGTAGATCGCCCGGATCCGCGCAGCCAGGGCTGGCGGCTCAGCTCAGCACGCCGCATCCCGTGAGATGTGGACGGACGTGCTGCTTACTCCGGGCCGCCTGGCGTCCAGTCATGAGGATGGCTCCAGGCCATGAACACCTCGCCATCATTGGAGCTGTCCAGGGCGTAGGACACGTTGATCAGCGTCCAGCCCCGCCGTGCCCGCTCGTCCAGCCTGCCTTGCAGGTTCCGCAGGTCGCCGTGGCGGACCTGATCCCGTTCCACCACATACCGCACCCCATCACTCATGCCGCTCACACTGCCACAACCGCGCACGCCACCCCGCACTCCCGCAGACCTCCCGCCTGCCCGTGAGCCGACGGCCGCAGCGGTGCGCCGACCGGGGCCGGGAGACCGGCGGTTCCGGGCCGGGAGCAGCGGCGCGTTCTCAGCCGAGCGTGGCTGTGTCGAGCACATCTACGCCAAGACGGGCCCGTTCAGCGTCCCGCCGGCAGCCAGCTCAGAGTCGGCGTCCATGGCGGTGAGCGCTGCGGCTTCGCGGAGTGGCAGTGGTGTCCCGACCTGGTGCTTTTGTGGTTTGGTAGGAGCGTGCAGCCAGCGGGCGGGGCGCTTTCGGGGATGGTCGGACGCGAGCGCGAGCGCGCGGAGCTGGCGGCCGCACTGGCCGAGGCGCGGGACGGCCGCGGGCGGGCGGTGCTGCTGCTGGGCGAGGCGGGCATGGGCAAGTCGATGCTCGCGGACTGGACGGCTGAGCGCGCGGCCGCCGACGGCATCAGTACCGGCCGGGGGTGGTGCTCGGCGGCCGGGATGCCGCCGTTGTGGGTCTGGGAGCGAACGCTGGAAAGCCTCGGTATCGCCCTGCCCTGGCGGCACCGGCGCACCGGCGCGGCGCGCCCGGACCGTGAGCTGGTGGCAGCGGCAGTAGTCGAGTCGCTTGCCGAGGCCACGCAGCGGAGCCCGCTGCTGGTCGTGCTGGAGGATGTGCACTGGTGCGATCCGGTGTCGTTGATGATCGCCCGAGCCGCGGCCGATGCGGCCGCCGCCCTGCCGCTGATGCTGCTGATGACCAGCCGTGACGACCGGCAGGAAATGACCCCGCAGGTCCTTGATCACCTCACCGGCCTGCCGACCGCGGTGCGGCGAATAACGCTGCCGCCCCTGCGGTCGCCCGACGTGGCTGGCCTGGCCGCGATCAGCCTGGGCCACGAGCTTCCCCCGGAAGAGGCACAGGCGCTGTATGCCCGCGCCGGGGGCAATCCGTTCTTCGTCCATGAGCTGACCCGGCTGATGGCGACCCAGGGACCAGCGGCGGCGCAGGTGGTGCCGGTGGGAGTCCGGGAGGTTCTGGAGCGCCGAATTGCGCGATTGAGCCAGCCGTGCGCGAGGCTGCTGACCGCCGCCTCCCTTGCCGCCCAGACCGCTGCGGACCTGATTGAGATCGACCTGGTATGCGAGGTCTGCGACACCGGCCAGGCGGACGCTGCGGGGCTACTGGACCAGGCGGTGGCGGCCCGGCTGGTCGACTTCCACCCGGCGGCGGTGGTGCGCTACCGGTTCCGGCACTCGCTCGTCCGCGAGGTCCTGGAGCAGGGCCTGTCCGGGTCCGAACGCGGGCGGCTGCACACGCGGGTCGCCGAGGCGCTGGACACCGGCGACGACGGGTCCGCCCTGGCGCCCCGCCTGGCCCATCACTGGTCCCGAGCGACCGGCCCGCAGGCTCCGGGCCGGGCAGCGGCCTGGTCGCTGCGCGCGGCGCGCGAGGCGATGGCCGGGCTCGGGTTCGAGGCCGCTGCGGCGCACTTCGCCCGTGCCGCCGCCGGACCAGGTACGGACCGGATCGCGGTGGCCATCGAGCACGGCGAGGCGCTGCAGCTCTGCGGTGACGTCGATGCGGCTCGTGAGGTGCTGCTCGCCGCCGCGGCCGAGGCGACGAGGGCCGGGCGGGGCGCTGACCTGGCCCGGGCGGCCCTGGCCCTAGGCGGCGGCCTCACCGGCTTCGAAGTGCCCATCCGCGATGACGACCAGTCGGACCTGCTCCGCCGGGCCGAGGCTGCCCTGCCGCCAGGCGAGATTGCCCTGCGGGCCGCGGTGCGCGGCCGGCTGGCCCTTGCGCTGGAGGGGTCGGCGCCGCACGCCGAGCGGGTGCGGCTGGCGCAGGACGCGGTACGGATGGCCAGGGGTGCTGGCGATCCGCTCATCGAGTCGGCCGTGCTGGCCGCCTACTGCGACGCGATCGCGGGACCGGACTACGTTGCCGAGCGGGCCGCCGCAGCGGCCCGAATAGTCGACCTGGCCAACGATGACCCCGACGGCCGGCCGCAGGAGCCCGCGAGCCTGCTGCTGGCCCGCCGCCTGCTGCTCGTCGCCCACCTGGAGCGCGGCGAGCTGGCCGCGGCGCAGGAACAGGCCGCAGCCTACGAGCGGCTTGCGCAGCGGACCGGCGTCCCGCGCTACACCTGGCTGCCGGAGATCTGGCGCGGCATGCGCGCCTTGCTGGACGGCAATCCCGACCTGGCGCTGCAGTACGCGGCCGCAGCCGAGAGCATCGGGCGCCGGGCCCGGAGCTTCAACGCCGAGCTGATGGTGTTCACCGTGCGCATGCAGGCCCACCTCGACCGCGGCACGCCCGGGGAGTACGCCGCCGAGATGCTGGACCTGATGGAGCGGATCGGGACGGCGAACGTGCCGGCCAGCTACCTGGCCGCGCCGGGCCGGGCCCTGCTCGCCGCCGGTGAACCGGCCTACGCCCGGATGGCATTGCGGGCATTCCTGGCCGGCCCGGCCGACGCGCTGCCCCGCGACGCGGAGTGGCTGGAGTCGCACTGGGCGCTGGCCGACATCGCCATGCACCTGGATAGCCGTGACGCGGCGGCGGGATTGTTCGACGCGCTGCGCCCGCATGAGTCGCTATGGGCGGTGGACGGGATCGGCGGCGTGGTCTTCGGCACTGTGGCCGAGCAGCTTGGGCGGCTGGCCGGCTACCTCGGCCGGCCTGATGAGGCCAGCCGCTACCTGGCTACAGCGCGAGCGCGGTACGTGCGCGCCGCCGTCCCGGCGCTGCGCGACCGCGTCGACGTGCTGTCCGAAGGTGCGCGGCCTCAGCACGGGCTGCGCGTCGGCGAGCTGCCCCCGGGCGCGCCGCAGCGCACCGCCAGCCGAGGCCGGCTGCGCCGCGACGGGCCAGTCTGGGTCATCGAGTGGCGCGGCCGCCGCAGCACCGTGCCCGACTCCAAGGGCCTGCGTGACCTGGCGGTGCTGCTGGCCCGCCCGGGACAGGCGCTCCCCGCGTTCGACCTCGTCGAGGCCGCGGGCGGCCCGCCGGCATCGGCTGTAGCAGCCCAGGCTGACCTCGGCCCCGTTCTGGATGAAACTGCGCGGCGCGCCTACCGGGACCGGCTGGCGGAGCTGGCCGAGGAGCTGGCCGAAGCCGAGGACCACTCCGACCTAGGCCGCCTGGAGCGGCTGCGCGCCGAGCGGTCCATGCTGGCCGGGGAGCTGGCCGGGGCGCTCGGCCTGGGCGGCCGCCCGCGGATCGCCGGCGACCCGGCGGAGCGGGCGCGCAAGGCCGTCACCATGCGCATCCGCGCCGCGGTCAAGACAATCGGGCGGCAGGACGAGGCGCTGGCCCGGCACCTGGCCAACGCCGTCCGCACCGGCCGGCTATGCAGCTACGAGCCGGAACCCGGCATCACCTGGGAAGTCAGCTGGCCGGGCTGACAATGCCAGGCCGCACCTGACGCCACCTGGTCGTATCCCGCGAAGCGCGGGCGACCAGGGAGAGGTGATCGGCATGACCACTGACACGATGGCAGCTGGCCAGACGGCAGCTGACCAGACCGAGGCGACGCCGCCAGGAGCGGCCGAGCAGCTACGCCGGCCGGATATTCGGCGCCGGCATCGGGGCCGCCGAGCTGTGCACCGCCTACCTGGGCATCCACCTGGGCCTGTACCGGGCGCTGGCCGACGCCCCGGCGTCCGCGGCAGAACTGGCGGAGCGCACGGGGTGTGACGAGCGGTACCTGCGCGAGTGGCTGCAGTCGCAGGCCGTTAGCGGCCTGGCTGACGTCGACGGCGCCGACCCGGCGACGGCCCGGTTCGCGCTGGCCGAAGGCGCCTACGAGGTGCTGGTGGACGAGACCGGGCCGGCCTACCTCGGCAGCCTGGCCGACGTCGTGGCCGCGGCCGGCCGGGTGCTGCCCCTGCTGGTCAGCGCCTACCGCACCGGCGAGGGCGTGCCGTACGCCGCCTACGGGCCGGACGGGTTCAGCGGGCAGGCCGCGCTGACCCGCCCGGCGTTCGTGAACTCACTGGTGGCGGACTGGCTGCCGCAGCTGCCCGATGTGCTGGCCCGCCTCCAGGACACCGCGCGCCCGGCCCGGGTAGCCGACCTGGCCTGCGGCACCGGGTGGGCCGCCATCGAGCTGGCCAAGGCGTTCCCGCACGTGACGGGTGGATGGCCAGGACAGCGACGAGGCGTCGATCGCGGCCGGGCGCAGGAATGCGGTCGACCACGGCGTCGCTGACCGGGTGACCCTGGAGGTCGTCGACCTGGCCGACCCGGCCGCCGACTGGTCACCGCGCTATGACCTGGCCATGTTCTTCGAGTGCGTGCATGACTTCCCGCGGCCGGTCGAGGCGCTGCGGCATGCTCGCGCCGCCCTGGAGCCGGGCGGTGCGGTGCTGGTCGTGGAAGAGCGGGCAGCCGAGGAGTTCACCGCGCCGGGGGACGAGACCGAGCGGTTCTTCGCGGCCGCCAGCGCGATCTGGTGCCTGCCGCAGGGCCGGACCGGCCCCGACCCGGAGCCGGTCGGGGCGCTCATCCGCCCGGCGGACGTCCGCGACCTGGCCGAGCGGGCCGGCTACGCCGGCGTGCAGGTCCTGCCGATCGAGCACCCGTCGTGGCGGTTCTACCGCCTCCTGCCATGACCGCCGTCGCCGGGATCGAGGGCCGCGTCGCGCTGGTGACCGGCACGTCCTCGGGGCTGGGCAGGCGGTTCGCGCAGGTGCTGGACGGGGCCGGCGCCCGCCTGGTGCTGGCTTCGCGCCGGCGCGAGGCGGACCGCGATCTGGCCGCGCAGCTGCGTGAGGCCTGGCCGGCCGCCTGCGACGTGCGGCTCGCCGCTGACCGCGAGGCGCTGGTCAGCGCGGCCGTTGAGCATTTCGGCCAGGTCGACATCCTCGTCAATAACGCAGGCGTTGCCTACTCCGGGCCAGCCGAGGACGAGAGCGCCGAGCAGTGGCAGGACCTCATCGACACCAACCTCACCGGGCTGTTCGCCCTCACCCAGCTGGTGGGCCTGGCACATGCTGGACCGGGGCGGCGGCACGATCGTCAATGTCGCCTCGCCCGCCGCCGCGACCAGCCTGGACCGGTACGGGCTGGCCGGGTACGGCGCGACGAAGGCGGGCGTGGTCGCCCTGACCCGGGAGCTGGCGGCGCAGTGGGGCGGACGGGGGGTCCGGGTGAACGCCCTGGCCCCGTCGTGGTTCCCGACCGCGACCACCGGCTTCCTGGAGGATGGCGAGCAGGTGGCCTGGATCCGGGCGCACACGCCGCTCGGGCGGCCGCCCCGGCCCGATGAGCTCGACGGGCCGCTGCTGTTCCTGGCCGGCGATGCCTCCAGCTATGTCACCGGGCAGACCCTGACGGTGGACGGCGGCTGGACCTGCCGCTAGCCACGCGCGGGCTGCCCGTGCTGGCACGGGTGAGCTGACCAGCCCGGCGTCTTCTAGCCCGGCATCTTCTTACGAAACGATGACGTGCTGAGGGGCTGGGGTAAGCAGGCAGGCCAGCCGCGCCGCTGACTCCGTGGGTCCGCAGATCACTGCGGATCTACCCTCACCCAAGGAGCACGGACATGCGCATCCGCACATGCCTGGTCGCCTGCGGCAGCGTGCTGGCGGCCTCCATCGGCCTGCTCGGCACGGCGGCCTCCGCCAGCGCGAGCACGGCCTCCCCGGTCGTCGGCTACACCTACCTCGACGGCAACACCACCGGGTCGAACACTATCGACGCCTTCGCCCGGCACGCCGACGGCTCGGTTACCCCGCTGCCCGGCAGCCCGTTCGCGGCTGGCGGGGCGGGCACCGGCGCCGGCCTGGCCTCCCAGGGCGCGATCCAGGTCACCCGGGACCACCGCTACCTGCTGGCCGTGGACGCGGGCAGCAACCAGGTCTCAGTTTTGCGCCTGACCGCGGACGGGGTGCCGGTGCTGGCCGGGCACCCGGTGTCCTCGGGTGGCAGCCAGCCGGTCAGCGTCGCGGTCTCGGCGGCCGGCCTGGTCTACGTGGCCAACTCGGGCGCGAGCCAGAGCAACTACACCGGATTCCGGCTCAGCCACGGCGGGACGCTGAGCCCCGTCCCCGGCTCGACCGTCGCCGTCCCCGGCACCTCGGGCCTCGGCGATGTGTTCTTCAACCCGCTCGGCACCCGCGTCATCGGCGCCCGCACCGGCACCTCGCAGATCGACAGCTTCCTGGTGCTGCCCAGCGGCCGCCTGCTGGCGGCTCCCGGATCGCCGTTCACCGGCCAGGGCCTCGGCCAGCTCGGCGCGGAGTTCTCGCCGGCCCATCCGTTCCAGCTGTTCGTCAGCAATGCCCACAACGGCCCCGGCCTCGGCACCGTGTCGGCCTACCGGGACGGCCTGCTGGGCCGCCTGACCCCGGTCGGAGCGTCACCGGTGCCGGACGGCCAGACCGCCCCGTGCTGGGTCGAGATCAGCCATGACGGCCGCTTCCTGTTCACCGTCAACACCGGGTCGTCGAGTATCTCCAGCTACGCCATCAGCCCGCGCGGCGCGCTGACCCTGATCGGCAGCACGCCTATCCGCGGCGGCGGCGGAGACATCGACGCCCGGCTGTCCCCCGACGGCCGGACCCTGTCGGTGGATGGCAGCGGCGCGCACATCCTGTCGGTGTTCGCCGTGGCCGGCGGTCACCTCACCGAGATGCCGAGCTCCCCGGCTCCGCTGCCCGCCGGCAGCGCCCCCTCCGGGCTGGCCACCACCTAGGGCTCGCGGCCGCCGGATCCGGGCCGCCCGGCACGGGACCCGCATCCGGCGGCGCCGGGTCAGTTCCTTATCCACCGCGCTGCGCACGGCCTGACCGGGCCTTGCCGCCGCCCGTTACCATCTGGGCATGGGGGTAGCGGATCCGGGCACGGCCACGCCCCGGCTCGATGCCGAGTCAGCTGAGTGGCTGCGGGCACTGGCCGCCACCGGGCCGCCCCGGGATGAGGCGCTCGGCCGCCTGCACGCGATGCTGGTGCGAATCGCGCGGCGGGAGGCCGCCCGGCGCGGCCCGCGGCTGCGGTTGTCGGGGCCTGAGCTTGATGACCTGGCTGACCAGGCGGCCGCTGACGCGCTGCTCGCCATCACCGGCAAGCTCGGGCAGTTCCGGGGCGACAGCCGGTTCACGACCTGGGCCTATAAATTCGTCATCTTCGAGGTATCGGCGAAAATCGGCCGGCACTTCTGGCGTAACCCGGCCGTCTCCCTCGATGCCGAGGACTGGGACCGGCTGCCGGCCCGCTTCGGCTTCGATCCCGTGCAGGAGGCCGAGGGCCGGGATCTGCTGGCGGCGCTGCGCCGGGCCGTGGATGAGGAGCTGACCGCGCGGCAGCGCCAGGTCTTCGTATCGCTCGTCCTGCACGGTGTTCCGCTTGATGCGCTGGTCATCGAGCTGGCTTCCAGCCGCGGCGCGATCTACAAGACGATGTTCGACGCCCGGCGTAAGCTCCGCGCCGCCCTGGCCGCTAACGGTTACCTGGACGACGACCCTGACCGTGCGAGGCGCTCATGACCGGCTGGCCGCAGCTGGACCGATTCCTGCATACCGACCCGCGGGACGTGGGCTGCGCCGAGGCGATGGACCTGCTGCACGTCTGCGCCGAACTGGCCGCCGCAGGCCATCCGGTAGAGCAGCGGTTTCCCGGCGTCACCGCGCACCTCAGTGCCTGCGGGCCCTGCGGCGATGACTTCGACGGCCTGCTCGCAGCGCTACGTGACGAGACGGTCTGACCGCCCTGCCGGTTTTCCTTTCCTGGACGGAACGAGGTAAGAACGGCGGGCGCGGCCGGCACTCATTACCTTGACCGGCTGATCCGCAGGAGAAAGAGCAATGACGCCCCCGTACGGCACCGACAGCCGCCCGACCCGCCAGCTGACTGCCGACCCGCCGCAAGCGGCAGGGCGGTTGCCTCTGTTCTGCGACATGACCCTGGCCGCGCGAATTGAGCGGGCCGAGACACAGCTCATCGCCGGGTGCAACGAGGCCGCCCGCCGCCGGTCCGGCACCGCCGGCTTCGTGACCCCTCTCGCCGGCGGCGTGGCGAGCTTCGCCGGCGCCGGCTCGCCCTACAACAAGGTGGCGGGACTCGGTTTCGGCGGGGTGCCCGACCCGGCTGCGCTGAGCGAGATCGAGCAGGCCTTCGCCGCCCTCGGGGCCCCCACCCAGATCGAGCTGGCCCACCTGGCCGACCCGGAGATCGCCGCCCGGCTGACCGCCCGCGGCTACCAGCTCGAGTCCTTCGAGAACGTGCTCGGCCGGGCCCTCACCGGCAACGCCGGACGGGTCACCCCGGCCGGGATCGAGGTCCGGCCGAGCGGTGCCGAGGAGTCCGAGGCGTGGCTTGACGTCGTGGCCGAGGGCTCCGTCCACCCCGACGATCAGGGAGTGCCCTGGCACGAGGATTTCCCGCGCGAGCTGATCATCGAGGCCGAGCGTGACTCAGTCGAGGCAGGCAACGTGCGCTACGCCGCGCTGCGCGACGGGGTCCTGGCGGGCGGCGCCACCATGCGCCTGGCCGAGGGTGTCGCCCAGCTCACCGGCGCGGCGACCGCGCCCGCGCATCGCCGCCGCGGGATCCAGACCGCGCTGCTGGCGGCCCGGCTGGCCGATGCCACCGCGGCCGGCTGCGACGTCGCGGTCATCGTCACCCAGCCCGGATCCAAGTCCCAGCAGAACGCGCAGCGTCAGGGCTTCGACCTGCTCTACACCCGCGCCGTCCTGGTCCGCCATGGCGGAGCGCGCGGTGAGTAAGGTCCAGGTCACGGCCTGAGCTGACCGGTGGCTGGCTCAGGTGACGGAAAGCCGCCCGTCGCGGACCCGGGTTCCTGCCTGCTTGAGCCGGTGCAGGACGGGGACGATCTCGACCTGGCGGACGGCGGACAGCGTGCCGACTTTGGTCGTGACGAAGGCATACAGGGCCGCGAGGTCGCGGCAGGTGACGGTGACCAGCAGGTTCGCCGCTCCGGTGATAGCGGCGCTGAAGGTGGTCTCGGGGTGCAGCGACAGGGCCTGCCCGGTCTGGTGCAGGTCGCCGGGGGTGACGGTGAGCCAGAGGTAGGCGGTGGCCTGGAACCCGAACAGCGCGGGGGCCAGGTCGGTGGTGACGTGCACGGCGCCGGTCGCCAGGAGCTCGCCGAGCCGGGTCGAGACGCGTGATTGCGGCCAGCCGGTCGCGCGGGCGAGCGCGACGACCCCGGCGCGCCCGTCACGGGCCAGCTCGGCGACCAGCGGGGCGTCGTCCGGGCGGATCGCCGGCCCGGCGCCGGGGCTGGCGGCGGCAGGCCGCCGCGGTTCCGCGCCGTGCAGGACCGCGGCCTGGGCCGGGGTGAGCGGCTCGTCGAAGGGCATCCACTTGGCTTCGCTGCTGCCGACGTGCATGTGCAGCACGGCGAACGCGGTGAAGCTGGGTACCTGTCGCGTGCGCGGAAGGCGGGTGAGCACCGAGCCGTCCTGGCGGGACGGGTCGGTGAAGGCGACGCAGATGATCTCGGACCCGCCTGAGGTGATGCTGACCCAGGAAACGTCGTCGCGGGCCGCCATCGAGTCGGCCAGCGCGGCGGCGGCATCGGGGCGGCACTGGACGCGGACGAACCACCGCTGACGACCGGTGACGCGCTCGTCTGGCTGAACCTGCACGCGCAGCACGCCCGCTGCAAGCAGCCCCCGGTACCGTCGCGCAACCGTCTGCTCCGACACGCCCAGCGCCCCGGCGATCCGGCGGAACGGCGCCCGCCCGTCACGCAGCAGGCACTGGACTATCTGCAGATCAAGCGCCTCCATGATGGAAGTTTACTAGCCACTGCAGGTTCTTTGTGGAGGTTCGGGTCCAGCCTAGGTCGCTGGGACGGGTACCGGCTGCTGTCCTGGCCATGCTGGGGGCGGTCAGCAAGACGCACCCGAATGGAGACAACCCATGACCGGCACTACCAGCTCGGCCACCATGCGGCTGGCCGACGACCTCGTCCTGACCCGGATGGGCTACGGCGCGATCCAGCTCGCCGGGCCGATGGCCTGGGGCCCGCCGAAGGACCGCGGTGCCGCGCAGAGCGTGCTGCGCGCCGTCGTGGACCTCGGCATCACCCACATCGACACCAGCGACTACTACGGGCCGCACACGGTCAATGAGCTGATCCGCGAGACGCTGCACCCCTATCCGGCGGGGCTGCGCATCGTTACCAAGGTCGGCGCCCGCCGCGGCCCGGACAAATCCTGGCCCGCGGCGCTGAGCCGCGATGAGCTTGTCCGGGCCGTGCACGACAACCTCGAGCACCTGGGCCTCGATGCGCTTGACCTGGTCAACCTGCGAATGGCTGATTCCCGGGAAGCTGCCGCGATCGCCGGGCCGTTCTCGGTGCTGGCCGCCCTGCAGCACGAGGGCCTGATCAGGCACCTGGGCGTCAGCAACGTCAGCGCCGAGCAGGTCGCCGCCGCCCGCGCGATCGCCCCGGTCGTCACGGTGCAGAACTTCTACAACCTCGCTGTCCGCGCTGATGACGCCCTGGTCGATCAGTGCGCTGAGCAGGGCATCGCGTTCGTGCCGTTCTTCCCGCTCGGCGGGTTCCGGCCGCTGCAGTCCGGCGTGCTCGACGAGGTCGCCGCCAGCCTGGGCATCTCCCGCATGCAGGTCGCGCTGGCCTGGCTGCTGCAGCGCTCGCCGACGATCCTGCTCATCCCCGGCACGTCCTCAGCCGCCCACCTGCAGGAGAACGCCGCAGCGGCCGGTGTCGAACTGCCCGGCGAGGCCATCGCAGCCCTCAACGCGATCGGCACCGCCGACCGAACCGCGCCCTGGGAGCAGCGTTGAGCGCCAGCGTCCTGGTCATTGCGGGCAGCCTGCGCGACGCGGCGGTGACGCATGCGCACCTCAGCCGGGTTGAGATCCTGCACGCGGAGTTCGCTGACCGGCTGCTGCGCACCCACAGTCGATCCCGCCGTCTGAGCGCAACCGTGAGCGCACGGGCCCGTGAACCGGAACGGCTGCGTCAGCTGATGCTGGCCGCCCGGCCAGGCCCGAAGGTCCAGGGTTACGGGCTTGCTGCATCCCGCCGGGCGGATGCGGCGAGCCGGCTGGCGAGCGCGGCGACGAGGTCGCGAAGCTCGTCGGGTCGCTCTATGGCGAACGGCAGGTCGAGCGAGGCGAGCAGCGGGGGCAGCCAGTCGAGCCGTTCGGCATGCAGCTCGACACGGAACCAGCGTCCGGCCTGCGGGTTTGCGCCGCCCGCAGGCGGCAGCTCTGTCACGATCGCGACGCTGGCGGGGAGCCGGGCGCGGATCTGCTCGATCGTGCCCTGGATGGTCAGAGTTACTTCATGCCGGTACGGGGTCATGGCGAGTGCGGACAGGACGTGCTGTCCCGGGTCGAGCCCGGCGGGCATTTCGAACGAGCCGGGCAAGGTCCTGGCGTCGGCGATGCGATCGAGCCGCAGCGTCCGGTCCTCGCCGATGCCGGGATCCGCGCCTGTCACGTACCAGCGGCCGGAGTGGGCGACGAGCCCGTACGGGTGCAGGGTTCGTTCGCTGCGCCGGCCATCGCGAGCGGTGTACCTGATCGAGACCGGCCGGTGATGGTGCACTGCGTCGGCGATCGAGAGCAGGACCCCGGTGTCCGGTGCGGGTGCCTCGCCGGGCCGCGCGGTAAAGGCGAGCGAACCGAGCACGGCGTCGAGCCTCCGGGCGAGCCGCTCGGGCAGTACCCGGCGGATCTTGGCCGCCGCCGTCTCGCTGGCCGCGCCCTCGGTTGTCACCAGCCCGGTCCGGCGGCCCGCGACCAGGCCGAGCATGACAGCCAGTGCCTCGTCGTCGCTGAGCATGAGGGGCGGCATCCGGTAGCCGGAGCCCAGCCGGTACCCGCCATACCGGCCGCGCACCGACTCGACCGGCACGTCGAGGTCAATCAGGTGGTCCACGTACCGCCGCACGGTGCGCTCATCCACGCCGAGCGGCAGGCCAGCTCGGCCACCGTCCGGACACCGCCCGACTGCAGCAGCTCCAGCAGGGACAGGACGCGTGCGGTCGGCCGGGCCATGACGCAAGTATCTCAACAATACCGGGCAGGTTCTGCCCGGTATTAGTTCTAGCGTGACGTGCAGGACGTTCCCGCTGACAAGGAGATCACCATGGAACTCGTCTCGATCCGCATCATCACCGACGACGTCACCCAGCTGGCCGGGTTCTACGAGCGGGCCACGGGCGTCCAGGCGACCTGGTCGAACGAGAACTTCGCCGAGCTCACCACCGGCTCCGCCACTCTCGCGATCGCCAGCACCCGCACCGTTCCGCTGTTCGCTCCTGGCGCCGCCCGGCCCGCCGACAACAGCACCGTCATCATCGAGTTCCTCGTCGATGACGTCGACGGCGTGCACAAGAACCTGGCCGGCTTCGTCGAGGACTTCGTCAACGAGCCCACCACGATGCCGTGGGGCAACCGGTCGCTGCTGTTCCGCGATCCCGACGGCAACCTCGTCAACTTCTTCACCCCCGTCAGCCAGGCCGCCATCGACAAGTTCGCCTAGGCGAAATCCGCGCGACTCAGCGGGCCTCGCATGATTCGCTGAACCCGGCCGCGGTCAGGCCGGCGATGGACGGGTCGCTGGCCGCGGACTTCTTCTCGGCGTCGATCTCGTGCCGATACGCGGCAGCACCCTGCCGAGCGGCCCGCAGGCGCGCCGCGTCGAGTTTGCTGGCGAATGCGACGTAGGCGGCGAGCGCCCGCGCCTTGGCGGCCGCTGGCTGGGGCACGGCGATCGCGGCGAGCTGGCGATCGAAGTCATCGAGAAGCATGGTGTGCTTAGGGAGCTGGGCGCGAAAGTCCTTCAGCGGGATATCGAACTGGCCGCCGTTCAGCGCGGTGATCTTCTGCTCCAGCCCATCGCAGAGCGCATTGACTCCATTGAGGTAACGCTGGACCGCGCCGCTGCTGCTCGACGACGAGGCCGGGGCTGGCTCGGGGACCGCCGAGTGGCCGGTCGACGAGCAGGCCGCGACGAGGACGCAGCTGCTCGCGGCGACCGCAACTGCGACTGCGCGCATCCGTCCCATGTTGCACATGATCAACGCAACGACGCTGGCTCTGCGCCTTCGTAGCCAGTTCGTTGCGCAGCCGCTACATGGGCGAAATGGCGTCAGCGGCCGTCGCGCGTCGGTCAGCTCACAACCGCATTGCGGGGGTCGGTCAGTTCCTGGCGGTGGCGAAGAAGTCGATGAGGAGCTGGCTGACGCGCTCGGGCTCGTCGTGGTGGACCCAGTGCGAGGCATTGGCCAGGCGCTCGACGCGGTCGAGGTTGGGCACGTCGTCGTGGTCAGGCTCAGCTAGTCCTTCGCCGAGGTAGCGGTCCTGCTGTCCCCAGATGACCAGGGTCGGCGCCTCGACCGGGCGGATCGCCGCTTCAGCCTGCTTGGGCGGAGTTCGCACCGAGGACCGGTAGTAGTTGATCATTCCCGTTGCGGCCCCCGGCTGTGACCACGCCTCGATGTAGCGCTCGATCTCGCCGGGCGTGTAGGCCGGGTCGGCGTCACGCAGGAAGTGCCGGAAAAACCGCCAGTGGTCGCTGTGGACAACGCTTTCCGGCAGCTCCGGGAGATCAAAGAAGAAGAAGTACCAGGACTTGCGGAGCTGGCCCGGGTGGTGCAGTCCCTGCGAGAGCTTCCGCGGGTGGGCTGCATTAAGGATGGCCAGCCGGTCCACGACCTCGGGATGGTTCATCGCGGTGGCCCAGGCAATGCTTCCGCCCCAGTCGTGACCGACCAGCAGCGCGGACTCTGCGCCGCGCTCGTGGATCAGGCCGCGTATGTCAGCAGCCAGCTTGGCGGTGTCGTAGGCTGCGACGCCGTCCGGCTTCGAGGACAGGTTATAGCCGCGCGTGTCGGGTGCGACGACCCGGAATCCCGCTGCTGTGAGCGGCTCGATCTGCTGGCGCCACCCGTACCAGAACTCGGGAAAACCGTGCAGCAAAACGATGAGCGGCCCCTCGCCGGCCTCAATATAGTGCAGCCGCACGTCGCCGATATCGGCGTAGCCCTCACGAAGTTCGTTACCGAGATCCAGCATCAGCGCCCCCGCAGAACTAGCTTGCTGTAAGTACGGGGCCATGCCCGCGAACAGTCTGGTTGAATCCCGCGCAAGGCCTAGCTGGTGCCAGCAGGGGAGGGCCTGTTCTGGTTGCAGGAAGCCTTCAGATGATGAGTCCGGCTCAGCGGGTGCACGCGGCACGCTAGCTGGCCAGTCACCTACTGGGAGGTGGTTCCGGCCTGGCGAGCTGGTCGTCCGGGCACCCATGGCGGGTGGCCCAGCTCTGCACCGATCCGGGCCTTCTTCGGTCCAGCGGGCAGGGGGCCGGGAATTATGCGCCCTCCCACGCGTTATGGTTAGCGGAGACCCGTGAACCGATCTGGTCGTCCGGCGACGGCTTATCCCAGTGGCGGTTACCCGCCCACCCGCCGGCGGTTCAGGGTCCGCACAAGACGCCCGCAGCCGACTGCGTCGATCGTCGCAGATCCGCAGGCAGGCCCGGCGTCCGGAGAAACAGGCCCATTGGCCGGGACGTTCCTCGCCCCGGCCGCGGGGCTGAGCGGCATGCTGCCGTGGCCGCCGTGCCCGGCATCGCAGAGGAGGAGTTTTTGGCTCGGACAGGCCAGCGCCGGAAGGGCGCTCCGCGTCCCGATGCACAGAAGCAGCGACGGCGCGTCCGCCACGATGGCGACGCTGTCTCGGAGCTGTACCGAGCCGTCCGGGAGGTCGAGGCGGCTGCCCGGCGCGGCCGGGTGACGCCTGCCGTCCGCACGAAGTACCAGGCCGTCGCCCTGCTGCTGCGAGACGAGCGCACCCGCGTCCGGACGGCGGCCGGGAGCGCCCGTCAACAGGCTGAGCAGCTCAAGCGTCTAGACGGCATCGCGACCATCCTCGCGACGACGGCCGTCCAGGACGCTGGGCTGCTAGCGCTGCTCGCCGAAGACTCCACCGTCTCTGACGCGGCCCGGTTGCTCAAGCGTCAGATGGAGCGGGACCACGGCATCGAGCCGGCACCCGAAGAGACTGCCTCGGCGGAAACCGCGACCGCTCCCCCCGGTCCGGAGTCGCGGGTCGTGCCGCAGTCGGTGCTCTCCCGGCAGCTGGTGCCCTCCTTCCTCGCCCCCGACCTTGCCGTTCCGCAGCCCGCCACCCGTCCGCGCCGCCTGACTAGCTGGGAGCTGCTCGGCCCGCTGCTGAGCTCCTTCGAGCGCGCCGGCGGGGGAACCCCGGCGTGCATGGCGCTCCCGGCGCCGACGGCGCGGTTCACTCCGGCGACCCTGGAGCTGATGCCGCATCAGGGGGAGCTGGTCGCCGCGGCCGCTGCCGGTCACCGGACGTTCCTGCTCGCTGATGAGCCGGGTCTGGGCAAAACGGCTCAGGCGCTGCTCGCCGCGGAAGCGGCGAACGCCTACCCGCTGCTCGTCGTCGTGCCGAACGTCGTCAAGACCAACTGGGCCCGTGAGGCGGCCCGCTGGACGCCGCACCGCCCGGCCACCGTGGTACAGGGCGACGGCGGGACTGTCGACGGCTTCGCCGACATCGTCGTGCTCAACTACGAGGTACTCGACCGCCACATCGGGTGGCTCGCTGATTTCGGCTTCCGCGGCATGGTCGTGGACGAGGCTCACTTCATCAAGAACAAGACGTCGCAGCGCTCGCAGCACGTCCTCGCACTCTCCGAGCGCATCCGGTCTCGTCTGGCGCGGCCCTTGCTGATGGCGCTGACCGGCACCCCGCTGATCAACGACATCGATGACTTCCGGGCGATCTGGCAGTTCCTAGGCTGGATCGACGACAGCAAGCCCCTCGGCCTGCTGGCGGACGCACTTGAGGACACCGGCCTGACACCAGCCGACCGGGGCTTCTATCCCGCGGCGCGCCAGTGCGTGATCGACCTCGGCGTCGTACGCCGGCGCAAGCTCGACGTGGCCGCCGATATCCCCGCCCGCCGCATCGCCGACCTGCCTGTCGAGCTGGACGGACAGGCCAGCCGGTCGATCCGGGCAGCAGAGCGGACACCTCGTGAGCCGGATGGTAACGCGGTATGAGACAGCGCTCGCGAACCGCTCGTCCGACGTCGGCATCGAAGGCATCGACGACGACCTGGTCCGCCGGGTGGCCCGGGCGGAGCTGAAGGACGCGACGACGCTGGCCGGCGAGAACGTATTCACCATGATGCGACGCATCGGCCAGGCGAAGGCCGACCTGGCCGCGGACTACGCGGCACAGCTGGCCCGCAGCACCGGGAAGGTCGTCTTCTTCGCCAAGCACATCGACGTGATGGATGCTGCTGAAGAGACGTTCGCCCGGCAGGGTGTGCGCTTCTCGTCAATCCGTGGCGACCAGACGCCGAGGACGCGGCAGGCGAACGTCGATGCCTTCGTGAACGACCCGGACGTCGCGGTCGCGGTGTGCTCGCTGACCGCGGCCGGAGTTGGCCTGAATCTGCAGGTCGCATCGAACATCGTGCTCGCCGAGCTGTCCTGGACCAACGCAGAGCAGACCCAGGCCATCGATCGCAGCCACCGCATCGGGCAGGCCGAACCGGTCACCGCATGGCGCATCATCGCCGCGCAGACCATCGACACCCGGATCGCCGAGCTGATCGACAGCAAGGCGGGGCTGGCCGCCCGGGCACTGGACGGGTCCGACGAGGAGGTCTCCTCATCCGCCGACCTGCAGCTCGATGCGCTGGCCGCGCTGCTGACGGATGCGCTGCGGACGACTTCGGAACACTCGCGGGCTGGTGTCGGCGGCTAGGAGGGAAAGTGCCTCCAGTGCCCCTCGGAGACGACCTCGACGGCGCCATCGACCACCTTGATGGCAGTCTCGTCATCCATCGCGTACGCCGGACCCGAGATGTCGGCCGCCCATTGTTCCGCCTCGGCCATGGAATTGCCCGGCATGCCCTCCTGAGCCAGGTGGGGACAGATCGAGAAGTCAACGATGCCCAGCGTGCTGTCGTCACCGGCCGGCGGCTTCCACTGGACGAAATCCGCCCCGATCCTGGGGGTCATCACCATGCTCCCGGCGCTCAGTCCCACCCAGACCGTCTCGCTGAGCGACGGAAGCAGGTCCGCCAGCCCGGACTGCCGCATCCAGTGGCACAGGTAGAGGGCATCGCCGCCCGCCACCAGCAGGACGTCCGTCTCCCGGACCAGGGGCACCCAGCGCTCTTCATCGATGCTGGGCAGCGCGGTGAGCTCCAGCACGCCGACGGACTTCCAGCCCAGGTCGACCATGGGAAGGCCGGAATTTCCGCTGATGAACTGCCAGGCCCGGACGCCCGGGCCGACCATGGGGTGGCCGTACGCCGCGGTGGGGATGCACAGGGCGCTTGAGTCGGCGATCGGCTTGCCCAGGAGCTCAACCAGCGCGTGGCGGATGCTGGCGTTCTTGACGCCCGCGGACGTGAGAAGAAGCCTCAAGATGCCTCCCGATTCGAGTGCGATGGAGCGGTCCGAAGTAGAGACCTGGAACCACCGCGAAACTCATCGCCGCAGGCGCTCATGCTCGTCGTGATGGACCCAGTGCGAGGCATTGTCCTGCCAGACGTGGTACCCGTGTTCGTGACATCTGCCATCCCGTGCGCTTCGGGGCTGGCCAGGCCAGGAGGAACCATGGGCAGTGCGGACTACCAGCAGGTACGAGATGACCTGCGGCAGGCCTATGACGGCGCGGCTGACCGGCGCGATCGCCAGGACAAGCAGCCTTGGAAGAAGGCCGAGCGGGCAGCGTTCCTGCGCCGCCTCCAGCAGGCGAACTGCACGCGACTGCTGGAGATCGGCGCTGGCACTGGCCAGGACAGCGCGTTCTTCGCCGGCCACGGTCTCGACGTCGTAGCCACCGACATGTCGGCCGCCATGGTGGCACGGTGCCGGGACAAGGGGCTGGACGCACGGGTGATGGACTTCAGCGAGCCTGACTTCCCGGCTGATTCCTTCGGTGCGGTGTATGCCATGAACTGCCTCTTGCACGTGCCCAACGCTGAACTTCCGGCCGTACTGAGGTCCATTGCCCGAGTTCTGCTGCCTGGCGGGCTGTTCTTCCTCGGCGTATACGGCGGCGGCGAGGACGCGGGCGAGGGGCCTGCTGAGTCGGACGACCACGTTCCCGCCCGATTCTTTTCCTGGCGTACAGATGGTCAGATCGAGCAGTTCGCGACGGAGTCCTTCGACATCGTTGATTTCCACATCGCGCAAGAGGGCACGCGGCGCAGATTCCAGTCGCTGACGCTGCGCTGTCCAATCCGGCCCGGGAGCACCGCCAGGTAGACGATGGGTTAGGCGAGCGGGAACGGGCAGTTCTCGCTCGGGACGGAATTGCTCACTCAGCCCGGAGCAGCTGGGCCGGATGTGATCGCGCGGCTAGCACGGCGGGGACTGCAGCGAGCACATTGGCGACGCCGAGTACCCCGAGCACCAGCGCCGCCAGGAGCAGCGGCTGGACCACCGGCACCGGCACCACGCCGAAGTTCGTGGCGAACACCCGCCACAGCACCTTTCCTGCCGCGATGCCGATCGGCGTGCCAATCGCGATCCCGACCAGCGCGACTGTGGTGGCCTGCCAGCAGACCGCCGCGGCGACCTGATGGCGGACGAACCCGAGCGACTTCAGCAGCCCGGTCTCCCGGCGCCGCCTAGTCACGCTGACCAGCAGCAGGTGCACCATGGTCGCGGCCCCGAACAGCGACAGTGCTACCCCGAACAGCAGGGGGAAGTTCACCGATTCGCCGAAGTTGATCAGCACGGCCGGCTTTGCCGGCAGGTAAGTGAGGCCACGGTAATGGCGGATGTGCCGGGCCAGCGCCGCGCGCCCGCCGGGTCCCGGAGCCGCTCGGACCAGCACCACAGTAGCCAGGCCGCGCCTGACTGCGCGCTGGCAGCCGGACTGGCCCGGCCCCGGCGGGCATTGCGTGCCGATGAAGGCGCTCGTGGTCATCACGGCCCCGTTGCCCAGCCCGCCGGTACCGGCATTCAGGGACGCCCGGCCGATCACGTGGAATCTGGCCTCGTGCGGCTTCCCCTCCGGATCGGAGACCGTCACCTTGACAGTCCCTCCTAGCCGCGAACCCGTGGCGTGCATGGTGGCGACGCCGAGCATGATGTCCCGGTCACCGTGGGGAAGGCGGCCGTCCACGGCCGACAGCAGGGCAGGGCCGCGGACCGGGGTCATCGCCACGGTGCGGACGTGACTGCCGTTGACGTTGACCTCAACGAAGGCGCCCTGGGTTATCTGCTCGATCGCACGGTCTTCTCGCAGGCTGTCCAGCAGCGGGCCGGTGACGACCGCCTGGGATCCGGGCTCGCCGTTGCTGGCAAAGTAGGCCTGGAACGGCGCGCCGTACAGCGCAGGCGAGGAAATGAGATGGGTCAGGCTGCCGGCGAAGACAGCCGTCGCGCACAGCGCAGCGACCGCCATCACCATGCCGAGCAGCGCCGTCCCGACGGGCTGCCCGCCCCGGCCCCGGACAAGCGCGTGCCGGATCCCGACCAGGGCCGTGGCCGGCAGGCCGGCCAGCGCCGCGGCCTGGCCCACCGCGACTGCGACTGGCGCCGCCCGCCGGTACGGGCGGCTGCGCAGCAACCGAGCGTGGCGCATCGCGGGCCAGGCCGCCACCGCCGTCACGGCCGCCAGCACAGCCAGCGCGCCGAATGAGAGGACAACGGGATCGAGGGACATCCGGCCCGGCGAGGGAACAGCCGTTCGGGCCTCGCCCACCGGCGTTAGCGGCGACACCAGCACCGTTACCAGCGCTGCCCCGGCGGCACCCGCCGAGCCGATCAGCAGCGCACGCGCCAGGGCGACCAGAACGAATTCGCGGGGCTGCATGCCAAGGGCCGACAGGACAGGATGATCAGCCCGCTCCGTGACGGACTGCCGGGCGATCGCCTGCCCGATGACCGCCAGTGCCGCCAGCGCGGCCAGGCCAGCAAACACGTACCAGCCGATGACCTGCGGCCGGATCGATCCCTCCACCGCGCCGGCGGCAGCATCCAGGTCGTAGCTGCCATACACGCCCAGCGAGCGGAGCCGGGAATCAAAGCCGGCCAGGTCTGCGGCCCCGTGCACGAGGCGCACGTAGTAGGTCGACAGCAGCGCCGCGCGGTGATTCACTGCCGCGGCGAACGCGGCCGTGGCGTACAGGTCGTAATGCAGGCTGGCTCCAGAGGGGAACTCACTCTCAGCTGCGACGATGCCTACCACCCGCAGCGCCGGATGCAGGACCGGCGATGGATCTGCCGGGCCACCTCTCAGCTGCGCCGGGCTGCCCAGCTGCGCCCGGATCACCGAGCCGATGCGCACGCCGTTGTCCTGGGCGAGCGTGAAGGACGCCAGTACCTCGCTAGGGTCCGACTGGTCGGGCATCCGCCCGGAGAGGAGCGTCACCATCCGCGGCAGCTGCCGCGGCGGCACCTCGTTAATCAGGAAGTTCTCAGTATCGATCGGCTTCCGGCAGGACGCGCAGCCAAGCCCGCCGCTGATGGGCACGAGCACCGGCGTCACCGATGCGGCATGAGGCAGCCGGTTCAACTGGGGCAGCGGTTTCCCGCTGTACACGATGACGTCGTAACCGTGCCGGGCCGCGAACTCAGGGAAGGCGGCCGTCGTCCGTCGTCCGGCTGCCGCCGCGGCCATGACGAACCCGCCAGCCACGGCGACGAGCACACTGAGCGCCAGCCACGACTTCCAGTGCTGCCGGAACCGGCCGCGGAACACCATGAGGACAGCCCGCACGACAACCTCTCCCCCTGGGAAACCTCCCCTGCGCAGTCTCGCGCACTCGGCCAGATCGGCAAGGTAGCCAGCCGCCAGCGGGTAGTCGTGCTAGCACCACTGACTCGTTAGCGGGCTGACGGCGAGCGGGAGCGCCGCCGCCGCTCGCTGTCAGGGGGAGTCGTGTTCCGCTGGCACCAGCGCGGGCGCCGTGGCGCTGCCCACGATGGTCGGGCGCACGAACGGCGGGGCCTTCGGCAGCGCGGTGTGCTCCACCTGGGTCACGGCGAATCCCGCGGCCGTGATGGAGTCGAGCGTCGGCCGGTTGCAGTCGCAGCACACGACGAGCCGGTTCAGCCAGTTCAGCCGGTCTTGCAGCCGGGCCGTGGCCGGATCATCGGCGCGCAGGTGCTCCAGGAACAGCAGCCGCCCGCCGGGGCGCAGCACGCGGCGCAGCTCCCGCAGCGCCCGCGGCTGGTCATCCACGCCGCACAAGACCAGCATCGACACGGCCACGTCGAAGCTGTGGTCGTCGAACGGGAGGTCCTCGGCCGGCGCGCGCAGGACCGTCGCGGCTGGCCAGTGCTCCGCCGCCTTGCGCTGCAGGCGCAGCAGCATCGGCTGCTGGGGCTCGGTCAGGGTCAGCGAGGTGACTCGCGGTCCGTAGCTGGCCAGGCTAGCCCCGGTCCCGCTGCCGATTTCCAGCACGTCGCCGGCCGCCCCGGCCAGCAAGCGCTCGCGCATGGCACGCAGTCCGGCCTTCTCGGTTCCAGCCATCTGGCGGTCATAGGTCAGGGCGAAGAGCTTGGTCCGCAGGCTCATGGCATCCTCGATTCGGTGGTGGGCCGTGCTGGCACCGTAACGAGGTGGCGGGTGGCCGGGCATGAGGCGAATTCCCCATCTTGGCGGACTGCTGTGAGCGGAAGCGCGGGACCCGTCGGCATGCGTTCGGCCGGGATGGCCGGGAAATCAAGTTGCTGGAATCCGTACTGGTACGGATGTAGCGGCGCAACGGTGTTCCTACCGTGAATGTGAGCAGGCCGGCCGACGCGAGTGGGCACGGACCGGCGGAGCACAGGAACTAAACGGAAAGGAGCGCAGGAGATGCCACTGATCAATGTAAAGGTGATTGAAGGCGTTTTCTCCACCTCGCAGCGCCGCGAGATCGTGCAGAAACTCACCGAAACGATGGTGTCGATTGAGGGTGAGAACATGCGCGGGGTGACCTGGTGCGTGCTGGAAGAGGTGCACAGCGGCGACTGGGCGATCGGCGGGAACCCGCTGACCACGCAGGACGTGCAGGCCCTCGCCGCTGGGACCGCCGCCGAGGCCGGCGTCGCGGTCGGCTGAACCGGGCGACGGGGACACGGGCGGCCGCGGCTCCGATCGGGAGCCCGCGGCCGCCGCCGGGTGTGGCTCTAGCTTGGTAAACTCCCATGGTGGGTCCGGCCACGAGGTACGCGCGCAGCGGGCAGGTTCACATAGCCCATCAAGTCCTGGGTTCGGGGCCGCCGGATCTGGTGCTGGTGCCCGGGTTCGTGTCGCATGTTGAGGCGGCCTGGGACTGGCCGTATCTGGCCCGCTTCCTGCACCGGCTGGCATCTTTCAGTCGGCTGATCGTGTTCGATAAACGCGGCACCGGGCTCTCGGATCCGATGAAACGCCCGCCCACCCTGGCCGAGCGAGTCGATGACATCCGGGCGGTAATGGACTCGGTCGGCGTCGAGCGGGCGCACCTGCTGGGGGTGTCCGAGGGCGGCGCGTTGAGCATCGCGTTCGCCGCCCAGCACCCGCACCGGGTCGAGTCATTGATTCTCTACGGGTCCTACCCGCGCAAGGTCGCGACCGCCGACTATCCGTGGGGGGTGTCGTCTCAGACAGTCGCCCAGTTCATCAAGCGCTTCGATGAGGCGTGGGCCAGCGGGGCATGGTGGGACATCGTCAACCCGGACCTGCCCCTCGACCCGGACACCCAGCGCTGGTGGGCGCGCTACCTGCGGGTGGGAGCCAGCCCCGGTATGGCCCGCGACCTGATGATGATGAACGCGCAGCTCGATGTCCGGAATCTGCTGCCCGATATCTACTCCCCGACACTGGTGCTGCACCGCAGCGATGACCGCTGGGTCGAAGTTGGCAACGGCCGCTACCTCGCAAGCCACATTGCCGGCGCGAAATTCGTTGAACTGCCAGGCGCGGATCACCGCCCCTGGGTCGAAGACGCCGACGCCGTGCTCGATCAGGTGCAGGGCGCCGTCCGCGGCACGTTCCGCCGCCCCCGCCATGCCAACTCTGCGCTCGGGGTGCATGCCCTCAGCCGCCGCGAGTACGAGATTGTCCGGCTAGCCGTCGCTGGCCAGTCAACGCCGGACATCGCCAGGAACTTGTTCCTCAGCGAACGCACCATCGAGACACACCTGCGCAACGCTTATACGAAACTGAACGTCAACTCCAAGCTTGAGCTCACCCGGCGGGCAGCCCAGCTGGGAATCGACCAGGGCAGCGATTCCCTTTCGCCCGACGGCGAAGGCTGACGACATGCGCTTCCTCCGCAAGGCACGAGTCCCGGGGCCGAGGCAGCTCCAGCCTCGGGTGCCTCGTCCGTGGCACCGGCCGGAGACCGAGATTCCTGGCCTCGTGCTGGTGGACAGCCTGCTGTTTGAGCGTTCCGAGCAGGCCATGATGGCGATCACCGGCATATCGGCTTACACCAGCGGATTCGAGTTCGCGCTGACCCGCCTGATCCGGCCCGGCGCCCCCGGCTGGGACGGCGGCGTAGTGCAGGCAGCCCCGGAGGGCTGGCGCGGGGTTGACCGGGCGGCCGAGATCAGCCTGCGGCTCTCGGACGGCACGATGGTCAGCAGCGACAGGCCGCATGACGACTCTGAGCCGACCGGGCCGATCCTGCGACGGGGCGGCGGCGGCGGAACCGCGAACCGCCAGGTCTTGCGGTTCTGGGCCTGGCCGCTGCCGCCACCGGGGCCGCTGGAGTTCATCTGCCAGTGGCCGACATTCGGGATCGCCGAGACGCGGGTCAGCATCGACGCGCAGCTGATCCTCGACGCGGCCCGCCGGAGCGTCCGGATTTGGCCCGCTGACGACAGCTGACCGCAGCTCTGTGGCCGGAGCCACGGAGCGTGGATCACGCGGGTCCGGGACTGTGATTTGACCTGGCCCGTGGGGCCAGGGCGAGCCTGATGTCGCCGGGCAGCCCGCCCGGTATGAGGAGGGCATCCAGTGGAGCTGCTGACCAGCGGCGCCTTCGCCCGGGCGTCGGGGCTGTCGCGCAAGGCGCTGCGGCTGTACGACGAGCTGGGCCTGCTGTGCCCGGTCCGGGTGGACCCGGTGTCGCAGTACCGCCTCTACGCCCCGCCCAGCTGGAGCAGGCCCGGCTGGTGGCCTGGCTGCGCCGGCTGGGCATGCCGCTGGCCTCAATCCGCGCGGTCAGCACCCTGCCAGCGGCCGAGGCCGCGGCGGAGCTGGCCGCGTACTGGGCGCAGGTCGAGGCGCAGACGGCGGCCCGCCGTCAGCTGGCTGCCTTCCTCATCGGCTACCTGTCCGGGGAGGACACCCTCATGCCTGAAGCCCACAGCACGCTGGCCATCCGCTACGCGGTCCGGTCCGACACCGGCCGAGACCGCGACGACAACCAGGACGCCGTCTACGCCGGGTCCCAGCTGCTGGCGGTCGCCGACGGGATGGGCGGCCACGCCGCCGGCGAAGTGGCCAGCGCGGTCGTCATCGACGCCCTGCGACCGCTGGACAGGGCGGTGCCTGCCGGGGAGCTGCTGAACGCGCTTGATCACGCGGTGCGGCGGGCCAGCAGCGCGCTGAGCGACATCGCCGACGCCGACCCCTCTAAGCAGGGCTTGGGTGCCACGCTCACCGCGGTGCTCTGGTCGAGCTCGCAGATCGGGCTCGTGCACATCGGCGACTCCCGCGCCTACCTGGCCCGCGACGGTCAGGTACGACAGATCACCCGGGACCACACCCTCGTCCAGGCCCTGGTGGATGACGGTACGATCACTGCGGCCGAGGCCGCCTCTCATCCCCAGCGCTTTCTGCTGCTGCGGGCACTGAACGGGAGTACTCCCAGGCCAGACCTCCAGCTCCACGAGACCCGGCCTGGCGACCGTTATCTCCTGTGCTCCGACGGCCTGCACCAGGTCGTCGGAGCCGATGGCCTGGAACACGTCCTGCTCACCGTCAGCGACCCCGACCAGGCCGCCGCGGACCTGGTCGCACTGGCGCTCCAGGCCGGCGGCCCGGACAACGTCAGCTGCATCGTCGCCGACATGGTCATCATGGAAGAACCGGCCCAGGTCTAGGATCCGCCAGGCGATCCTAGACAACCGAGCATCAGCTGACGTTCCCCGCACCGGCTGGCCTCGCCCCGGGATCAACCCGCTGCGGCGAGGCCAGCCGCGTCCGGCTACGAGGTGAATTTCCAGTACTCGGGCACGAAGGTGTAATCGGGGTTGAACGTAACCCCGCGCAGCGTGCTCTTCACCGGCTGGATGAAGTAGCTCTGCGGCATCCAGAGGACGGGCAGCTGCTCGGCGTTGTAGGTCGCGTACTGATGGAACAACGACAGGCTGCTGTCGGTCTGCACGCGCTTGATCAGGCTGTCCATCTGCGGGTTCGAGTAGCCGAAGCCGGCGCCCGCGCCGGTCTGGAACAGCGGCTCGCCGGTCGGCAGGAAACCCGGCCCGTCGTAGGCCCAGCCACTGATCTGGCCCATGACCCAGGACTTGTTCTGGTTGTTGATCGTGCTGAGCATGGTGCTGAAACTCTGGCCGATCGGGCTGAGCTGGATCCCGGCCCGGGACAGATCCGACTTGTACACCTCGACCTGATGGACCAGGCTGCCGAACCCGGTGGTGAAGTCCAGCGTGAACTTCGCCTGCAGGCCCTTAGCCACCCCCGCGCCGCACTTGGCCGGGATCTCGCAGGTCATCACGCCGCCCACCATCTGCCAGCCATGGCTGGTGAGCAGCCCCTTCGCCTTCGCGATACTGAACGGGTACGGGCCCTGGCCGCCGTTAGCGCTCTCGACCGGCGGCGCGAACGGGTTGGCCGGCTTGGGCGGAACCGGCCCGGTCGTCGGGTAGGCGTAGCCCGCGTAGACCGCCTTGGCCATCCCCACCTGATCGGTCAGGTAGGCCAGGGCCTGCCGGAAGTACAGCTGCTTGAACACCGGGCCGTACTTCGGGTTCTGGAAGTTGTACTCCCCGAAGGCGATCGCGTACGAGTAGAACGGCTCCAGGTAGTAGCCGGAACCGAGCGGGTTGGTGGCCGGGAGCGCAGACCCGGCCGGCTTGGGCGGGAGATCAGCCGACGGGATGCCCACGCCGATCGCCGCGACGTCGAGCGTCCCGGTCTTCAGCGCGGTGTACTCAGCGGTGTCACTGGTGTACGGGACATACTCCAGCTTCGACAGGCTCGGCTTGGGCTCGCCGGAATAGCTCTTGTTCGGTACGAACGTGTCGTTCCCGGCGTCGCTGAACGCAGTCAGCTTCCACGGACCGTCCACCACTCCCCAGATCGGGCTGGTGCCGTAGCCGGACGGGTCCTTGGCCTGCGCCAGCAGGAATTTATACACCGCCGGGCACTTGGCTGCGCTGGTGCTGCAGCCCCCGCTGCCGGCCTTGGCCCCGGCCTTGGTGACGTCCCAGGCCAGCGGGAACGGCGTGATCATCGCGAGCTCGTTATAGGTGAACCAGGTCGGCGCGTAGGCCTTGGTCAGGTGCAGCACGATCGTGTTGGCCGAGGTGACGTCGAACGAGGCCAGGTTGTCCGGCAGCCCGCCCGCCGTGTACCCGACGTAGTTGGCCTTCTCTGCCTTGAGCATGTTGAGAAAGAAGGCCACGTCAGCGGCGTCGACGGTCTCGCCGTTCGACCACTTCCAGCCCTTCATGCGGATGGTCACGGTCTTCCCGCCGTCGGAGAACACCGGGGCGTTTCCGGTGGACAGGGGGTAGTTGACGGTGACCGAGTTGTTGTTGCCGCCGAACATGTACAGCGGCCGGTACAGCAGCCACTGGAAGTCCTGCTTGTTCACCACGCTGGACTGGGCGACCGGGGTGAACGGCCAGGTCCAGGTGGGTGCGGCCCCGCTGATCACGCCGACGGTCGCGGTGCCGCCCTTGACCGGTTTTGCCTGCTGCCCTGATGAGGGCGAACTAACTGCTGCTGCAGCCCGCGGCGGCCAGGGCCACGGAGACCGCCGCGGCCGCCACTGCTAGAACCTTCTGGCGCCGCCCACTCATGTTCGCTGCTCCTGCCTAGGTGCCTTGCCGGGTGAGCCAGCACGCGGTGGCTCACCCATGACTGACTTCTCACGCTAACGGTGGTGCAATGTGACATACCACAGTAAGAGTCGTCACGATTTCCTATCGATCCCGCCTTCCCGGTCAGTCAGCGGTGATACCGCCGTGTAGCCGCGGTGTAGCCGCGGCCGCTTAGCGTCCTTGCTATGACAGCTACCGCAGCCGTTGACGCCGCCGGCCTGGTCAAGACCTTCGGCCGGCTCCGTGCGGTCGACGGCATCGACCTTCATGTCCGCCAGGGCGAGATTCTCGGCGTCCTCGGCCCCAATGGGGCGGGGAAGACGACAGCCCTGCAGATGCTTGCCACCCTGCTGCCGATCGATGCCGGACAGGCCCGGGTATTCGGCGTGGACGTCATCCGCGAACCGCACCGCGTCCGCCAGCTGATCGGCATCACCGGTCAGTTCGCATCGGTCGACGAGGACCTGACGGCCACCGAGAACCTGTGGATGTTCGGCCGGCTGCAGGGCCTGCGGTCGGCTGATGCCCGCGCCGCTGCCAGCCGGCTGCTGGCGCAGTTCGACCTGGAGGAAGCGGCGGACAAGCCGATCGCGCAGTTCTCCGGCGGCATGCGCCGCCGCCTGGACCTCGCGGCGAGCCTGATCACCCGGCCACCGCTGATCTTCCTGGACGAGCCGACCACGGGACTTGACCCGCGCACCCGCGGGCAGATGTGGGACACGATCCGCGGCCTGGTCACCGAGGGGTGCACGGTCCTGCTCACCACGCAGTACCTCGACGAGGCGGATCAGCTCGCCGGGCGGATCGCGGTGATCGACCGGGGCCGCAAGGTCGCCGAGGGCACACCCGATGAGCTGAAGGCCTCGGTCGGCAACTCGACGCTGCAGGTGCAGCTGGGGGCGGGCGCGGATCAGGAGCTCGCCCGGCAGATAGTTCGGCGGATCGCAGGCGCCGAGCCGGTCCTGACGCCCGAGTCGGGGCGGATGAACGTGCCCCTCGACACCGCCGACCGGGCGGCCGACGTGCTGATCGGGTTCCGCCAGTCGGGGGTGTCGATCACCTCGGTGAACGTGGACAAGCCGTCCCTCGACGAGGTCTTCTTCGCGATCACCGGCCACGGCACCGGCACGGAAGCCGATCCAAACCCAGCCGGACCCGGTGCTGCCGAAGCCGGCGCTGGCCACGAGGCCGTTCTGGAGGTCCAGTGAGTACCATGACCGCGGGCCCGGCGCCCGCCGGCAGTGCCCCCCTTCGCACCGTCGATCCGGCCGCCCTGGTGGCCCGCACCCGCCCGCGTACCACCATCACCGAGACGATCAGCCAGACGCTGATCATGGCCTGGCGCGCGCTGAAGAAGATGCGGCGCAACCCGGAGCAGTTCTTCGACGTCACGCTGCAGCCGCTGCTGTTCACGGCAATGTTCGCCTACATCTTCGGCGGCGCGATCTCCGGCAACGTGCACAGCTACCTGCCGCTGCTGATTCCCGGCATCGTGGCCCAGACTGTGCTGACCACCTGCATGTCCACCGGCGTGCAGCTGCGCGAGGACATGGAGAAGGGGGTCTTCGACCGGTTCAAGGCGCTGCCGATGGCCCGGATCGCCCCGCTGGCCGGCCCGATGGTCGCGGACCTGGTGCGCTACCTGATCGCCGCCGGGCTGACGTTCGTGATGGGCGTGATCATCGGTTACCGTCCCGGCGGGGGCGTGCTCGGCGTGCTCGGTGCGATCGTGCTCGCGATCTTCACCGGCTGGGCGCTGGCCTGGATCTTCACCTTCATCGGCACCATCGCCAAGAGCGCCCGGGCCGTGCAGGGGATCTCGTTCCTGTTCCTGTTCCCGCTTACCTTCCTGTCCAACGCGTTCGTGCCGGTGACCACCCTGCCGGGCTGGCTGCAGGCGTTCGTGAAGGTCAACCCGGTCTCGCACCTGGTGTCCGCCACCCGCGCCCTGGCCAACCAGGGCCTGGTCACCAGCGAGGCGGGCTGGACGCTGCTCGCTGGCCTGGTAGTGATCGCGGTCTTCGCGCCGCTCTCGGTACGGAGCTACCGACGGCGCATGTAGTGCCCGGATCTGGGCTGGCGCCCGGCTCTCGGCCGGGCTGCCAGTCCCGGTAGGGCCGCCCTCTCAGCCGGGAAGCCGCTGCACCGCCAGCCGGACCTGCGTCAGCAGGCCCGGCTGCGGGCAGTCCCGGTACTCGGCCCGCAGCCGGGCGAGCAGGCCGGGCGCGGCTTCTTCGGCCGCGGGCGTGATCCGTTCCCATCGCATCGTGGGAATCATCCGGTTGTAGGCGAACCGGTCGGCCAGGGCGAGCAGCCGCACCGCGTCCTCGGCCGCTGCGGCCCGGCGCAGCAGGCTCCACGCCCCCAGGGCGAACAGCACTATTCCCGATGCCGGGTAGTCGAGGTGCGGGTTTTCCGGGGTTACTACCCGCAGTGCGCCCGTACGGCAAGCGCGGAACAGCGCCTCCCCGTGCGCGATGTCGTCGCCTGCTGCGTAGCGGGCATGCGCACTCAGCGCCATCGCTTCCCCGAGCAGCGCCCACGGTTCCATTCCGGTGCGGGTCACTCCTGGCAGCTGAATCTCGCGCATCTGGACCGTGCGCTCCCGGTACAGCTCGAGCCCGGCGCCGAGGTCGCCCGACGCGAGCGCCAGTTCCGCCCGGCCTACCTGCCGGAAGGCAGCCGAGCCGAACGCCGTCGCGCTCTCAGCGATCTGGTCCGTCCGCCGGAGCTCGTCCGCCGCGTCAGCGAGCCGTCCCTCGCCGATCGCGCAGAACACCAGCAGGGTACGCAGCTGCAGCTCGTCATCACTAGCGCCGATCCGCTGCATCACCGGCAGGGCGGTCAGGGCATGTTCGACCGCCGCCGCGGGGTCACCGATCTGCATGGTCAGCTCGGCCAGCAGCTCGTGCGGCATGGCGCGAGCCCATGGGCCGTCCTCGTCGCGGACGAGGGCCAGCACGCGCTGGGCAGCCTCGATCGCGCCGACCGGATCGCCGGCGTTCTCGCGCTCGTGACCGAGCCACTGGCTGGCGGCGGCCGCCGTGTGCCGGTCGGGGTCGGCGGCGAGCACCGCCAGCCGCCCGGAAAACCCGGCGGCGCCGGGCCCGGCGGCGTCGGCCGCGAACCGGTGCGGAAAGCTGCCGATATCGGCCGGATCGCAGGCGAGCAGCACCCGGACCAGGCCGGAGAGGTAGGCGTTGCCGCCCCGATCGGGGCCAAGCTGGCGCAGCAGGACCATGAGCGGGCCGCCAGCCTCGCCGCCGCCGATCATCATCGAGTTGTTCAAGGTGATCGCTACTGCCGCCCGGGCGGCGTTCACCAGGTCTGGCGGCGGCAGCCAGCCACGGACCGCCTCCGCGACGGCCCGGGCCAGGGCGATCAGCCGAAGGTGCTCGCCGCGCATCGTCCAGAGCAGCCCGAGCGCGGCGAGCAGCCTGACCAGCGAGTCACGGTCCCCGTCGGCGATAGCGCCGCGCAGCTCGTCGGCCAGGTTGGTCTCCTCGGCGCTGAGCGCGTCGATCGCCGCGAACTGGCCGGTGCCCGTTATGCCTGCCTGATGCGCGGACGCGTAACCGGTGGCCCAGCTGCGCTGGGCGGCGCGGGCACCTGCCTCCTCGCCAGCCCGCCCGAGCTGCATCCGGCCGAACTCGCGTACCGTCTCGAGCATCCGGTAGCGGATCCCGGCCACGGCCTCTGCGACGCTCAGCAGCGACTGGTCAACGAGGCCGCGGACCGCGTCGAAAGCACTAGCGCCGAGCACGGTCTCCGCGGCCTCGAGCGTGAAGCCGTCATGGAACAGCGCCAGCCGCCGCAGCGCGCGCTGCTCGCCGGCGTCCAGCAGGTTCCAGGACCACTCGATGACCGCCAGCAGGGTCTGATGCCGGTCGGGAGCACTGCGGTCGCCGCCGCGCAGCAGCGCGAACCGGTCCTCGAGCCGGCGGTCGATCTCCTCGACCGACATAGCGCGCACCCGGGCCGCGGCGAGCTCGATCGCCAGCGGCAGGCCGTCAAGCCGGCTGACGATGCTGGTTACGGTCTGCTCGGTGAGACGGACGGTCGGGCGCGCGGCGACCGCCCGCTCGCGGAACAGCTGAGCCGCGTCGCCCGCCTGCAGTTCGCCGAGCAGGTAGACGCGCTCGGCGGCCATCGCGAGGGGCGCGCGGCTGGTGGTGAGCACGCGCAAGTCGGGCGCCGCCGAGATCAGGAATGCGGTGAGCTCCGCGGCCGCCTCGATCAGGTGCTCGCAGTTGTCCAGGACCAGCAAGCTCGGGGACTGCGCGAGCCGCCGGGCGATCCGCTCCCTGATGTCGGCCCGCTGCCCGGCCGTCAGGGCCCGGCGGCCGCTGACCGAGTCGCGGACGCCGAGGACGGACCCGACTTCGACCGCGACATCCTCGGCCGCGGCGACGCCAGCCAGCTCGACGAAGTGGACAACCGGCTCCGCCGCGTCCCGGGCGAGCGCGTGTGCCAGCCGCGTCTTGCCCAGCCCGCCGGCGCCGACGATAGATACCATCCGCGCGCTGGCCATCAGGGCCCGCAGCCGCGCCAGGTCATCGTCCCGGCCGATCAGCTCGGTCGCCTCGTAGCGCACCCCCCGGCGGACCGGGCGGTCGAGGGTCAGCAGGCTGCGGTGCGTGCGCTGCAGCAGTTCGCCGGGGTCCGCGCCGAGTCGCTCGCGCAGGTCCCTGCGGTATCGCTCGAAACGGTCGAGCGCCACCGCCGGGCCGCTCACGGCGGCCTCGCTGCGCAGCAGGTCCGCAAGCAGCGGCTCGTCACGGGGCGACTGAGCATGCGCCGCCTCCAGTACCGGGAGCGCGGCCGCGTGCGCACCGGTCCGGCTGGACGCCCGCGCCAGGATCACTCGCGCGGTGGCCGCATCCGCGGCGGCGGCACGCCGGATCTCCGCAAGCGGGCCGTCGTCCCCGTCAGCTGTCCCGGACAGGCCGGCTGCCAGCGCCAGGGCCTCCCGCGCCAGCCCTTCGGCGGCGGCGGCGTCCCGGTCGAGCACGGCCGCGGCGGCGGGCACGAGGTCGGCGAGCCTGGCGCTGTCGACCTCGCCCGGCGCAGCCCCCAGCCGGTACCCGGCGCCGTCGCGGACGATCGCGTCCGCACCGCACGCGTTCCGGGCCCGCGACACCAGCACCTGCAGGCTCTTCAGGCCGTTGCTCGGCGCGTCTTCTCCCCAGACGAGCTCGATCAGCTCTTCGGGCCGCACCGGACGGCAGTCGCGGGCCGCGAGAGCAGCGAGCAGCGCCTTCGGGCGATCACCCGCAACCGGTCTGCCTCGCCAGCGCACATCGGCAAGCAGGGTCAGGGCGATGCTCACCTGACCAGTGTAGGAGCGCGCCCCGATCGTCCAGAATCCCTCGGCGCCCTGTCCTGGCCCGGCCCGGCGGAGCAGTGACAGCAGATCCCGGGCCAGGCCAGCCGGGTTATTCGGCAGCGAACCCGGGTCGACGGGCTGGGCCACCGGGAACGGGGCGGCGAAGCGCCACGGACGCAGCCACGCTTACCGGAACGCCCGCACCTCGACCTTCCCGTTGCAGGCCCTCGACCCCTCGGCGGCGAGCCCGACAGCCACGTCATCGTCGGCGGCCTGGATGATCCAGAAGCCGGCCAGGTACTCCTTCGACTCCAGGTATGGCCCGTCGGTGAACAGCAGCTCCTCGCCCCGGTTGTCGATGACAGCGGCGGAGTCAGGCGAGGCGAGGCCGCCAGCGAAGACCCAGTAGCCCCCGGCTCTGAGCTGGTCATCGAACGCGCTGATGGCAGCCTGCTCCTCCGGGGTGGTCGAGCTGGCCGCGTCGCCGATCACGGAAAGCAGGTACTGCATCTCGGATCATCTCCTGTGGTCCGGGCCGGTCGTCTCGTGCGTCACCTAGGTCAGGTGGTTCAGCTGGCTGCATACTGCGGGCGCCCGGCCGGCCGGTAGACCTGGAGCGTTACCCCTTTCGGGAAGGCTCGCGATTCGGCCAGGTCCAGCGCCAGGTCCGGGCCGCTGCCGGGGAACAGCCGGGTGCCCATGCCGACGACCACCGGGACGACAAGCAGATTCATCTCGTCGACAAGGTCGTTCGCGAGCAGCCACCGGACCAGCTTGCCGCTGCCGTGCACTTGCAGCTCACCGCCCGGCTTGGCCTTCAGCTCGCCGATGGCCGCCGCGAGGTCGCCGGACAGAACGGTCGTGTCCGCCCAGCGCCCATCGGTGAGCGTGTTCGATGCGACGTACTTGGGCTTGGTGTTCATGGCATCCGCGATGGGGCCGCTGCCCGGTTCCATCGGCCCCCAGTAGTCGGCGAAGAAGTCGTAGGTCCGGCGGCCGAACAGAAACGCCGCGGCGCGCTGGAACACCTGCTCGACGAACTTCATGGCCTCGTCGTCGAAGTACCCCATGGCCCATCCGTCGCGTTCGAATCCGGCCTTGTGCTCCTCCTCCGACGGGCCGTTGGCCTGCATCACGCCATCGACGGAGACCTGCGTGGTCGTCGTCAGTTTCATGATCGCGATTCCCTTCCCCGGCGGGCGCCCCGCACGGGCGGCCGCTCACCCCTGCTACGAACGCCCCGGCCCCGATCCGACATCACCTCGCGGACTTCTTCCGGCGACCGGCCGCTCAGCCCGACCCGCGGGCCCGCCGCCGCCGGCCACGCAGCTGGTCGCTGAGACCCCGGGCGATCTCCCGGTCGGCGTCCCGCTGGGCGATTGCCTGCCGCTTATCAAAGGACCGCCGGCCGCGCGCCAGGGCGATCTCCACCTTCACCCAGCTGTCCAGGAAGTACAGCGACAGCGGCACGACCGCGATACCGGCGTCGCCCAGCCTCGCGATGATCTTGTCGATCTCGCTGCGGTGCAAGAGCAGCTTGCGAGTCCGCCGCGGCTGGTAGAGAGCGCGGGTGCCGTACCGGCCGTAGGAGAGCTCAGGGATGTGCAGGCCGTACAGCATCAGCTCGCCGTCGCTCTCCTGGACGAACGCCTCGAGCAGCGACGCGTGGCCGGCCCGCAGGGACTTCACCTCGTTGCCGGCCAGGACGATCCCGGCCTCGTAGGTCTTGAGGATCGTGTAGTCGTGCCGGGCCCGCTTGTTCGAGGCGATCAGCTTGCGGCCTGTTTCCCTGCCCGTCATCGTTACTGCTCCTGGTAGAGGTCGGCCAGCAGGCCGAACGCGCGCTCGAACACGTCCGGGGTGACCAGGCCGGGGGCCAGGCTCTTGTAGATCTGCAGGCCGGCCAGCATCGCCTGCCCGATGGCCCAGGCCTGGACCGGCGGCGTGGTCCCCGCCGGCAGGTCGTCAGGATCGGCGCCGGCTAGCTCCCGGAGCCGGCGCTCGATGGTGCTGCTGTAACGCTGCAGCGCGTCGGGGGCCCGCAGCAGGGCGGCATAGAACTCCAGGTACATCGCCAGCTCCGCGGCGTCCCCGGGGTCTTCGGCGGCGACGTCGCGGCCGAACTCTGTCAGGCGCTCGCGCAGCGGCCGCGACTGGTCGTGCAGCGTGGCGGTGTAATCGGGAGGCGCGGCTGCCTCGAGTGCGCTGAGCATGAGATCTTCCTTGCTGGCGAAGTGCCCGTAGATCGCGCCCTTGGTTACCTCCGCCGCCTCCGCAATCTGCTCCAGCGACGTCGCGGCGTAGCCCCGCTCGCGAAACAGCCGCTGCGCCTCCGACAGCAGCCGCTGCCGTGTGCGCTCCTTGGACTCTGCCCTGGTCACTCTGGCCACGCCCCATGCTCTCACATTGACATACCAACAGCATACAGATACCTTCAGAATCCAGATACCGCTGGTATGCGAACTGATCATGGCTGACCAGAAGTGACCAGGCCGGCTGTGCGGTGAAGGAGTGCGGGATGGGCCTCGGAGAGCAAATCAAGAGCCGCGTCGTCGAGCCGGCCGCGCTGCGGCTGTGCCAGTGGCGAGGCGATCCGGTCGCCCGGATGATGCTCCCGGCGACGAAGGCTGACCCGTACCCGCTCTACGCCGACATCCGTCGGCGCGGCCTGGTGCGCAGCCCGCTCGGCCTGTTCGCCGCGGCCGACCACGCGACGGTGGCGAGCATCCTGCGGGACCGGCGGTTCAGCAGCTCGCCGGTGCACCAGCCCGGCTACCGGCCGCCGTCCTACCCGCCGGGCGACCCGCGGGCCGCGCTGCCCGCCGCGGACCTGCTCACGATGGACCCGCCCGACCACACCCGGCTGCGCCGGCTCGTGTCCGGCGCCTTCACCCCGAGGGCCATCGCCGGACTCGAGCCGTGGATCCGCGAGGTCACCGCCCGGCTGCTGAGGGCCGCGGACGGCGCAGCCGGCTTCGACCTGATCGACGCGCTGGCCTTCCCGCTCCCGATCGCGGTCATCTGCCATCTGCTCGGCGTGCCGGCTGCGGATCAGGCCCGGTTCCGGGCCTGGGGTCATGACGTGGCCGCCAACCTGGATCCCCAGACGGCGGCGACCGCGCAGTCTCGCGCCGCGGAGCTGGCGCTGACCGGCTACCTCCAGGACCTGGTGCGCAAGCGCCGGGGCGATCCTGACGACGGCATCCTGTCCGCGCTCATCGCGGCCGAGGAGCAGGGCGACCGGCTGAGTTCCGGCGAGGTCGTGAGCACGGCTTTGCTCCTGCTGATCGCCGGATTCGAGACCACCGTGAACCTGATCGGGAACGGCACAGTAGCCCTGCTGGGTGACCCGGAAAGCTGGAACCGGCTCCGTCAGGATCCAGCTCTGGTGCCGGCGGCGGTCGAGGAGATGCTGCGCTACGACAGCCCGGTCCAGCTGACCGCCCGGATAGCCACCGAGGATGTCGGGATCGGCGGCCGCGTGATCGCGGCGGGCCGGCCCGTCATCGTGTTCATCGGCGGCGCCAACCGCGACCCGGAGGCCTTCGAGCAGCCCGGCGAGTTCCGGATTGACCGGCCAGATGCCGGCCGGCACCTGTCCTTCTCGCTCGGCATCCATCACTGCCTCGGCGCCGCCCTGGCCCGGCTGGAGGGCCGTATCGCCATCGAGGAGCTGACCCGGCGGTACCCGGCGCTTGGGCTGGCCGCCCCGCCGACCCGGCGCTCGCTGCTCGTGCTGCGCGGTTTCGAGAGCGTTCCCGTCCGCGCCAGGCAGGCTGCAGCGCCGTCCGCCGCCTAGTCCCCGGTGAGCAGTGCTGCAAGGTCGGACGGCTGGTAGAAGACCTGCTTGCCGACCCGGTAGGAGTCGACGAGACCGGTGCGGCGCAGGATCTGCAGGTGCTGGCTGACCGCCGATGGCGTGACCGACCAGCTCGACGGCCAGGTCACTCGTCGATCGCGGCCGGCTGCGCAGGAGCGAGATGATGCGCAGCCGCTCGCGCCCGATCAGCCGGCCGAGGTCGCTCGCGCTCGGCTGGGCCCGCAGCGCCCACAGGCCGCCCTGTCCGCGCGCCGGGTAGCCCAGCTCGGGCCGGTGGCCGATGTCAAAGGGAATGACCGCACCGGGACCGAACATCGTCGGGAACAGGACAAGCCCCCGGCCGGCGACCGCCTCCGCTCTGCTGGGGTTGCTGACCTGGTCGGCCCTCAGCTTGCCGCGCGAGTAGCTGATGGTGGGGGCCAGGTCGTTGAGCATCGCCGCCGTGCCGTCCTGGGTGATGATGCGGCCGCGATAGGCGACATCGGCCTCCAGAATCGTCCGCATCCGCGGCCAGTAGGGCTTGATGGTCATCCGCCAGTAGTGCTCCATCGCCGTGCTGATGCGGTCGAGCGCGCCCGGACCGGCCAGCGCCTCCGGGAGATGACCGTTGACAGCTACGAGCTGACGCTCGACCTCGCCGCGATCGGTCCGGGCAATCGCCGCCAGATCGGCCGAATAGGTCGTCAGCGGCCCGGACAGCGGCGGAGTGAGGAAGTCGGGACTGCCCATCCGGTCATTCACCAGGCAGCGGAGCACCTCCCAGTCCAGGTCGGGCAGGCGGGCCTGGACCCGCTGCACCCAGGGCAGCTGCAGCGGGAAGCGCGCGGGATCGCGGAGCGCGCGCAGGGACAGGATGGCCTCGGTCGCGGGCGAGATAGCGAACCGGATCTGGCCGAGGTCCTCGGGCGCCAGGATGTAGGTGAGCATGCGCCTGCCTTCGATGTAGTCCCGGGCTTTATTGTTAGCCATCTGGCCCGTGCTGCCACATCGTCGATGGCATGCCAGCAGAGATCCGCAAGGTCGAGCCCGATGAACTGGCCGGCTACCTCAAGGTGCTGCCTTACGCCAACGGCCTGCCGCACTGGGAGCCGTTCCCGGCCGCCTGGCACGGTGGCCCCGAGGCATGGCCGCAGCCCGGCGCTCCGGCCGCTGCGGCGCAGCTGGCGGCCTGGGCCGATGAGCTCATGGGGGCCGGCCGGTTTCACCCCCAGGCGGCCTTCGCCGACGGCCGGATCGTCGGTGGCTCAGCCATGATCAGCTTCGAGATCACCGTGCCCGGAGAGCGGCAGGTGCCGATGGGCGGAGTCACGTCGACGGGGGTCATCGCCACGCACCGGAGGCAGGGCCTGCTGCGCCGGATGATGCAGGCCATGTTCGACGAGGCCCGCGAGCGCGGTGAGCCGCTGGCCGGCCTCAGCGCGAGCGAGGGCTCCATCTACGGTCGCTACGGCTACGGCCCGGCCACCCTGCGGACCCGGTGGGAGATCGAGCGCACCCAGGCGCGGATCCTGACCCCGGGCACGCCTGACGGCAGTCTGGAGATGACCGACGCCGCAACGGCGCGGGCCGCCTGGCGCCGTGTCCATGAGGCCGTCCGGACGAGCCGCGCCGGTGAGCTGTCGGCGACGCCGGACATGTGGTCGGGCCTCAGTGACACCGCGGCCGGCCCGGCCGGCCCGCTGCGCTACCTCGTTCATCGTGACCGGAACGGGTCCATCGACGGGGTGGCGAACTACCGGCTCCCCTGGTCCCCTCGTATCGAGGAGACCGGCACGCTGGTCGTCGAGGGGCTGCAGGCCGCCAGCGATGACGCGTACCGGGCGATGTGGCAGCTGCTCCTGGACTACGACCTGACCCGGAAGGTCGTGGCCGCGCCCCGGCCGGGCGACGAGCCGTTGCGCTGGATGCTCGACAATCCCCGGGCCATGCGCGTGACCAGGCAGTCCGACAACCTGTGGATCCGCCTGCTCGACGTCCCGGCCGCGCTCGAGGCCCGCAGCTATGACGTCGGCGGGACGATCGTGCTCGGGATCGAGTCCGACCCGATGTGCCCCGGTAACGAGGGCTCGTGGCGACTGGACGGCGGCCCGGCGGGCGCCGCCTGCACCCCGGTCACGACCACTCCCGACCTGATGATCGACCTGCAGGCCCTCGGCTCGCTCTACCTCGGCGGGATGTCCGCCGCACTGCTGGCCAGCGCCGGGCGCATTCGCGGGGACCGCAAGTCCGTCAGCCTGCTCTCGCGCATGTTCCGGACCGATCCCGAGCCGTTCAACAGCTTCGGCTTCTAACCCTCAGGCCGGGAAGATCGGGGCGCCGGGGGCGAGCCGGCGGACTTCAGGGCAGCGGCTGCTGACCTCCGCTGGCCCGAGCCGGCTGAGCCCGGCCGCCCACCACAGGCAGTCGCCGGGGTCGCCGTCCAGCTTGTAGCTCCCGTCGGGCAGCAGCGTGATGTACCCGCCGGACGGCAGGGGGACCAGCGTGGCCAGGCACGCTCCGCTGGAGGTGTCCCACAGGCGGGCGGTGGCGTCGCTGGAGACAGTGGCCAGCAGCTTCCCGGATGGCGAGAACGCGACGGCCCGCACGGTGTAGTCGTGCCCGGTCAGGGTGACCTGGTGCCTCCCGGTGGCCGCATTCCACAGCCGGGCGGTCGCGTCTCCTGAGGCGGTGGCCAGCAGCTTGCCGGACGGCGAGAACGCGACGGCCTCCACCGTCCCGGCATGCCCGGCCAGCGTGGCCATGCATTCTCCGGTCGATGCGGCCCAGATCCGGGCGGTCTCATCCCAGGAGCCGGTGGCGATCCGGTCACCGCGCGGGGCGAACGCGACGCCATACACCCACGAGTCGTGCCCGCTGAGCGTCCGGACGCAGGTCCCGCTCACCGGGTCCCAGACGCGGGCCGTGTGGTCGTCGGAGGCGGTGGCCAGCAGCGATCCGTCCGGCGCGAACGAGACCGCCTTGACCTCCCCGGCGTGCCCGCGCAGCGTCGCTAGGGCCGCACCCGTAGCCGCGTCCCAGGTCCGGGCGGTGTTGTCGCCAGACCCGGTGGCGATCATTTTCCCCGAGGGCGCGTAGGCGACCGCCCGGATCCACGATGAGTGCCCGGTCAGCTCGGCTCCGGGCCGCCCCGTGACCGCGTCCCAGGTCCGGGCGATGCCGTCGAGCGACCCGGTCGCGGCCGCCATCTGGCCGGGCCGGGAGGCGGGGGAGAACGCGATCGCGCTGACGGAGCTTCCGTGCCCCGCCAGGGTGGTCACCGGAACACCGGTCTTTACATCCCAGACGGTCGCTGTCTTGTCGGTGGACGCGATGCCCAGCAACTCCCCGGCGGGGTCGAACGCGACGGCGTTGAGCGACTCGTGACCGGCGCCGATCGTGAGACCGGGGGTGCCGGTCGCTATCTCCCACGTCCGGGCCGTGATCGTGGTCGTCGCCGCGAGGACCGCCCCGTCGGGTGACACCGCCAGCGCGTTCACTCCGTCGTCGCACTCGAAGCGGCCCCGGGGCGCGCCCGTGGCCGCGTCCCACACCCGCAGGTCCCGGACGCCGGAGGCGGTCACGATCAGCGTGCCGCCCTGAACGAAAACGGCATCGTGCGGGGCCGGGTGGCGCTCGGCCGGTGCCGCTACCTCCTGGCCCGTGGCGGCGGCCCAGACCTTCGTCGTGTCGTCGAGGGACGTCGAGACGACGAGCGTCCCGTCCGGCGAGAACGCGACCGACGTCACGATGTCAGCGTGCCCGGTGAACGACGCGCTCAGCTCGCCCGTCGCTGCATCCCAGACCAGCGCGCTGATGGTGGACGCGGTCGCCAGGCGCGTCCCGTCCGGCGAGAACGCCACGTCCTGCACGGCCTCGAAGTGCCCGGCCATGGTGACCACCCGCGCGCCGCTGGCCGCGTTCCAGATGCGGGCGCTCGAATCGGCTGAGCCGGTGGCGATCCGTGCCCCGTCGGGCGAGAAAGCGGCAGCGTAAACCGCGCCGTCGTGCCCGGCGAACGTGACGAGCGGCCGCCCGGTAGCGACCTCCCAGGTCCGGGCGGTGCCGTCATAAGACCCGGTGACGATGACGGTGCCGTCGGGCGAGAAGGCGACGTCCGCCACCGTCCCCGCGTGCCCCCGGATCAGCCGGAGCACCCGGCCGCTGCGGGCGTCGATGATCTCCACGTGCTGCGCCGAGCACACGGCCAGCAGGGCCCCGTCCGGCGAGAACTCGATCCCGTGGTTCGGGCCGAAGGACATCCGCACCATGACATCAGCCCGCTCGGTGCCCGTCATGCCCGACATCATGGATCACATGTCATGCAGCACGCGACCGGGCCTGCTCGGCCCCGGAGACTAGGCTCGCTAGAGCCATCCGGCAGTGACGCGAGAACGAACGGCACTGCGGGACTGCCGCGGGACCCGCGCGCGTTGTGGTCGTCATGACGGACACTCCGGCTGAGCTGGCCGAATCACACGACGTCACCTTCCGCAGCGACGACATCTCGCTCGCCGGCACGCTGCACCTGCCCGCCCATGACCAGCGGGATCCCGGCCAGCCGCTGCCGGGTATTGCCGTAACCGGTCCCTTCACCGGCGTCCGGGACCAGGTCGCGGGCACCTATGCGCGGCAGCTCGCCCGCGCCGGGTTCGCCGCGCTCGCCTTCGATCACCGCGGCTTCGGCGGCAGCGAGGGCCGGCGCTGTCACGAGGACAGCCAGGGCAAGCTGGCTGACCTGCGCGCGGCCGTCGGTTTCCTCCAGTCACGGCCGGACGTCGACAGCAGCCGCATCGGCCTGCTCGGCGTCTGTCTCGGCGGCGGCTACGCGGTCCGCGCTGCGAGCCAGGACCCGCGGGTCCGCGCGGTCGCCGGCGTCGCGGGCGGCTACAACAGCCCCGCCTGGTTCGCCGGGCAGCTCGGCGCGGACACCTACCGCGGCGCGCTCGCGTCGTTCCTGGCCGGCTATGACGAGTACATCCCCGCCGTCGCCGACGGCGGGGCCGAGGCAGCCATGGCCGGCGACGAGCCGTACGCCTACTACGGCACCGACCGCTCCCGCTCGCGGCTGTGGGAGAACAAGGTGACCCGCGGCTCGCTGCACTCGCTCATGACGTTCGACGCGCTCGGCGCAGCGCCGCTGCTGGGTCAGACACCGCTGCTGGTCGTGCACGGGAAGGCCGACGCGTTCTGCTCGCCGGAGCTCGCCGCCGCCCTGCACGAGCAGGCACCCGGCGACAAGGAGATCGTCTGGCTCGACAGCTCGCTGCACATCGACCTGTATGACACCGAGCCGTATCTCAGCCAGGCTCTGGACTCCGTAACGGGGTTCTTCGCCCGGACCCTATGACCGGCCGCGGCGGTACGACGCAGGGCAGCAGTCCCGGCAGGGGTCCCGGCCGCGGCCAGGCTGGCTACCTCATTCGATATCGAAAGCTTTGACATCTATCGATTAGACATCTAAGGTTTTGCCATGTTCTCCACCCGCAACCGCAGCGAGCGAAAGGACACGGCATCATGACCACTCCCCGCGATCAGGTCGCCGTCTGGGCGCGCGCCGAACTCGACGGCGATAGCGACACCCTGGCCAGGCTGCTGCACCAGGACTTTCTCGGCGTCGGGCCGTTCGGTTTCCTGCTGGACCGCGAGCAGTGGCTGCGCCGGTTCAGCGCGGGACTCGATTACACCGCCTTCGAGTTCACGACCGACACCGACGTCCGGGTCATCGGCGACGCCGCGTTCGTCGTCGGAACCCAGACCCAGCAGGGCAGCCACCAGGGCCGGCCGATCGACGGCGCGTTCCGGGTCACGCTGGTGCTGACCGGCCCGGACTGCATGCTGGCGGCCGCGCACCTGAGCCTGCGGACTCCGCCCGGTCCGCCTCGGCAGGTCCCGGACGGCCCGGCGGATCCGGCATGAGCGGCGGCATCCCGCAGCGACAGCCCCTTGTCCTGCCGGTTCCGTCCCTGTAACGTCCGGTTTGCCCGGCTGGACGCGTCCGGCGGCGGCCGGCGGCGGCGACCCGAGAGCAGCAGGGGGCCAGCATGAACCGCAGACTCCGTCTCCCCGCCCTGTTCGCTAGCCCGGGCGGCAAGCTCGCCGACTCTGGCGGCCGCCCCGGGCGTCGCCGCCCGGCCGCCGTCTTCGCCTGGCCGGCCGGCTTAGCGGCCCTGGTGATCGGCGTTCCGGCCGCCGTTGTCGCGGTGGCCGCGAGCGCGACTGCGGGTCAGCCGGCCGCCACCGCGGCCAGCACCATCGATGTCGTGCCCCGGCCGGTGTCGGCGAAGGCCGGGACTGGTCACTTCACCCTCACCCGCCGCGCCCGGATCGTCGCCGCTGCCGGCGGCCAGGCCAGGGAAGAGCGCTCCGTGGCCCGCGACCTGGCGGCCTACCTGCGCCCGGCGACCGGCTACCGGCTGCCGGTCGTCACCGGCGCGCCGCACGCCGGCGACATCCTCCTGAAGCTCGGCAATCCGGGCACCCTCGCGGCCCGTCACCGGGCCGAGGGCTACCAGCTCGCCATCACCAGATCCGCCGCGAAAATCGAGGCGCCTGCCGCGCACGGGCTCTACAACGGCATCCAGACCTTCCGCCAGCTCCTGCCGGCGTGGATCGCCAGCCCCGCGGTCGTGCGCGGGCCGTGGACAGCGCCCGTGGTCACCATCACCGACTACCCCCGCTACTCCTACCGGGGCCTGATGCTCGACATCGGCCGGCACTACGAGTCCCCGTCGGCAGTCCGGAGGCTCATCAGCCAGATCGCCGCCTACAAGATCAACGTGCTGCACCTGCACCTCAGTGACGACCAGGGCTTCCGCCTGGCCATTAACGGCTTCCCGAGGCTGACCAGGATCGGCGGCCGCGGCTCGGTCGGGACGGACGGCAGGCGGCGGGATCCCGGCGGCTTCTGGACGCAGGCGCAGTACAAGGGCGTCGTCGCCGATGCGGCCCGGCATTTCATGACCGTGGTGCCCGAGGTCGACTCCCCCGGGCACAACAACGCGATCATCAAGTCCGAGTACAACGACACCGGCAATGCCGCGCTGCCCGTCAGCCCGCACAGCATCAACTGCGGCGCCAGCAACCCGCCGCGCTGGGACTACACCGAGGACGTCGGCTACAGCGCGCTGTGCCCGGCCAGCCGGGACACCTGGGCGATCATGACGGCGATCATCAACCAGCTCTCGGCCGTGACGCCGGGCCGCTACTACGACCTCGGCGGCGACGAGGTGCCCTCGTCGCTGCTCAGCGCGCCGAAGTACGCCGCGTTCATCAACACCGAAGCCCGCCTCGTCACCCGGCAGCGCAAGACGATCATGGGCTGGGCTGACATCGCTGGCCAGGGAACCCGGCTGCCCGCCGGCTCGGTCGCCGAGTACTGGCAGCCCGCCGGGGGCAAGTCGCCCGACTCGGTCACCGGCCGGGAGGCCGTGGCCAAGCACATGAAGATCGTGATGGCGCCGGCGAACCACACCTATCTCGATCAGAAGTACGTCGTGACCGCCCGGTCCAGCGAGCCGCCGGCACTCGGCCAGAACTGGGCCTGCCCGACGGGGTGCGACGTCTCGGCCGCCTACAACTGGAACCCGGGTGGCTTCGTCAGCGGCGTGACCGACCGGAACGTCATCGGCGTGGAGGGCGCCATGTGGAGCGAGACCGTGCCGACCCTGAGCACGGTCGACTACATGGTCTTCCCGCGGCTGCCGGCCCTGGCGGAAGTTGCGTGGTCACCGGCCGCCCGGCGGACGGCTGCCAGTCCCGCTTACCGCAACTTCCGGCAGCGCCTGGCCGCGCAGGGGGCCCGGCTGCAGGCGGCCGGGGTGAACTTCTATCCCTCCGCTGAGGTGCCCTGGCCGCTGACCGTCATCGGAAAAACCGTGACCGCCAGCTCCCGGGGCCGGGTGCACAGCCCGGTCGCGACGCTGTCGGCACCGGGCTTCCCCACCAGCGCGCTCACCATGTGCGACCCCTCGCTCGGAATCGGGTGCACGATCAAGTGGGGCGACGGGAGCACCACGACCGGCGACGTGACCGGCACCAATGCCACCGGCAGCCGGGTGAACAGCCTGTACGCCATCTCCGGCCAGCACACCTACGCCCACCCCGGCACCTACCACGGCGTGGTCACGGTCAGCGCGGGCAACGCCGCGCCGGTCCGGGCGGATTTCACCGCGATCTGGCCCTGACCGGGAAGTCCGGGCCGGCTGGGGTTAACTGCGCGAGCCGGTCACCTTCGCGTGCGGATAGTCCGGTGCGCGATGCTGGAACGACAGGATGCGCGGGTTCTGGATCACGCCGTCGCGGATCTCGATGGACCGCCGGACGGTCTCGCTCGATTTCCAGCCCGGCGGGCCGCTCAGGACCGGCCGCAGGTGCGGCAGCAGGGCCTCGCTGATCTCCCAGGTGGCCGAGTCCCATAGCAGCGAGGGGCTGTGGTCCACCGCGTAGTAGTGGATGTTGCTGCCGACCGTGAACATCGGCTCGGCGAAGGATGTGGGACGAGCCCAGCTGAACCCCATGCCCTCGTCGCAGGACACGTCGACCATGAGGCTGCCGGGAGCGAAGGAGTCCAGGTCCTCGCTGGTGACGAACATCAGCGGGGCGTCGGTGTCCTGCAGCACGCAGTTGACCACGATGTCGTGCCGGGCGAGAAACGCGGCTAGCGGCACCGCGCTGCCCTCGGAGAGCGCCTGGCTGCGGCCCGGCTGAGCGGCGTCCTGCTCGATGCGCACGATGCGCGCGGAGTGGATCGGCGACGCGACCGCGCTGACGCCGCGCTGCGTCAGGATGTCCACGTCACTGACGCCGTGCGCGTTCAGTGCCGTCACGGCCCCCCGGCCGACGGCCCCGAAGCCGATGACGGCCGCCCGCAGTCGCCGGCCGTAGTCGCCCGTCAGCCCGATGAGCTCCAGCGCGTGCAGCACGGAGCAGTAACCAGCCAGCTCGTTGTTCTTGTGAAAGACGTGCAGGTTGAACGAGCCGTCGGCCGACCAGTAGTTCATCGCCTCGAAGGCGATCAGCGTGAGCCGCCGGTCGATGCTCTGCTGGGTGAGCTCCTCGTCCTGGACACAATGCGGCCAGCCCCACAGGACCTGTCCCGGCCGCAGCTCGGTGAGGTCCTCAGCCTGCGGCTTGGGCAGCAGGATGACATCGCACTCGGCGATGAGCTGATCACGGGTGCGGAGCCCGGCGACCAAGGGCGCCAGCTGCTCATCGGGCACGCCGAAGCGCTCGCCGTAGCCGCGCTCAAGGTAGATGTGCTCCCGCAGATCGGCTTCGATCCGCTCGAGGTGCAGCGGATGGATCGCGAGCCGGTGCTCGCTCTCCTTCCGGGACCGCGAGATGATTCCCAGGCTGAGCTGATCCACGCGTGCTCCCTTACTCGGTTTCTTGGGTGGCCCAGCGCTGCCCCGCCCGGCGCGGCTGCCCCGGCCGTGCCAGCATGGGCACTGTGCACGACGCGACGCCGGAGTATCCGGGGCTGATCCGGTGACGGCCGACTACCGGCCGTGGCCAGCACCGGCCAGAGCCATGGCCACGGCCGTCGATGCCGCCGTGTCGGCGGCGCAGGCCGGCGATGCGGCGGCGTTCACGGCGGCGATGGCTGACCTCAGCCGCGCTGACCGGGAGCAGCTGGCGGTGCTCCTGGGCACCGTGATGAGGGATCTGCTGGAACGCTCGCATCCCGATGGTCTCGACGCCGGTGATGTCGAGCAGGCGCTGCGCAGCTGCAGCACGTCCGCTGCGAGCTGGTACGAGCTGCTGGACAGCGAGGTGCTGATCCTGGCGCTGGCCGGCGCGCTCGGCATTACTGACCTGGACGAATCGCCTCAGCCCGACGCAGCCGCCGTCGTGGAGCACGGCCTGCTGCTGATCGCGGACCAGCTCACGACCCTGCAGCAGGACCTGCGGCCCGTTCTGGACCTCGCGCTTCACGAGCTGATGCGCGCGCAGACGATCGAGCTGCCCTGACCCGGGCGCGGCCTGATCAGGCCGGGGTTCACGCCGCCCCCTGCCCGGCTTGCTTGCCGACGGAGTTGAGGTAACGCAGGGCCTGAGCGTAGGAGGCCGCCAGGCTGGTCTGGCAGTACGACACGCCGTGCTCCTCGCAGAACGTCCGGACCAGGGTCTGGGCGTGCCGCAGGCTGGCGCGCGGCATGGAGGGAAACAGATGGTGCTCGATCTGGTAGTTCAGGCCGCCCAGCGCCAGGTCGGTGAGCCAGCCACCGCGGACGTTGCGGGAGGTGAGCACCTGGCGGCGCAGGAAGTCACTGCGGTCGTCCGCGGCGAGGACGGCCATGCCCTTGTGGTTGGGAGCGAAGGAACAGCCCAGGTACAGGCCGAACAGGCCCTGCTGCACCGCGATGAACACCACCGCCTTCAGCGGTGACAGCACCAGGAACACGACGGTGAGGTAGCCGGCCAGGTGCACGGCGAGCAGCACCGTCTCCGCCAGCCGGTGCCGCCCGGTGCTGCGGGTCATCGCGCGGATGCTCGCCCCGTGAATGCTGATCGCCTCGCCGAGCAGCAGCGGGAAGAACAGGTAGGCCTGGTAGCGAAACATCACCCGGCTCACTGCGCGCGCGGCGCGCGCCTGAGCGGTGGTGAAGGCCAGCGCGCTCATCATGATGTCGGGGTCGGCACCCTCGGTGTTGGGGTGGGAGTGGTGCCGGTTGTGCTTGTCCACCCACCAGCCGTAACTCAGCCCGATGCCCAGGTTGCCCAGCAGGACGCCGAGAATATAGCTCCGCTGCCGGGAGCCTGCGATCTGGCGGTGCCCGGCGTCATGGCCCAGGAAGCCGAGCTGGGTGAACACGACGGCCAGGAAGACGGCCACGGCCACCTGCCACCATGAGTCGCCCACGAGAACGAAGACCGTCCATCCGGCCGCCAGCGCCAGGGTAGTGACCGCGATCTTCCAGATGTAGTTCGCCGGGCGCCGGTCCATCAGCCCGGCCTGCCTGACCAGGCGGGACAACTCGGCGTACTGAGTGCCGCGCGGCGATTCTGGCGGCATCGTGGCGGGCGAGGTCCGGACGGTCAGGTCGGTGCCTGCTTCTGGAGATCTCACCGGGGCAACTCCTGGATGCGCATCGGGGCCGGGCTGGTGATGCGTCGCCAGGGGCTGGAGCGACGAGCTCCGGGCAGTGGCCGCATGGTCAGTTACGCGCCAGTAGCCCGGATGAGTGCCTTTATCTACGGTACCCCCTCGAAGACTACGTAGCCGGCCTGCGGATGCCGGGGACAACGCCAAGATCACCGCGATCAGCCGGGCCAGGGTCGCGGCGGCCGGAGTACCGCCGAGGGGCGCATCCTCCTGCCGGAGGCATTGCCGGCTACTCCGCCCGTGGTACGAAGGCAGCCCGCTGAGTCCCTCCTGATCAGGAGAAATGCGGTCCCTGGGCACGACGACAGGGCGCCCCGCCGATCGGCACCATCGTTGTCATGACACAGCTAACGAGCAGCAAGCTTTCCTCACCGGCGCTGGCCGCGCTCGGCTCAGTCGCGGAGGTGCTGGTTCCGGGAGATGAGGGCTACGCCGAGCACTGCGGTGACCTTGTTCGGCGACGGCACCCCCGACCTGGTGGTCCGTCCGCGCGACGCCGCGGGGGTCGCAGCAGCACTGCGCTATGCGACGGGCGCCGGGCTGGCCGTGACCGTGCGGTCCGGCGGGCACAGCATGGCCGGGCTGAGCACGAGCGCGGATGGCATGATCATCGACACGCGGCGGATCAGCGGCATGCGCCTGCTGGACCCGGCCGCCCGGCGGGTCCGCATCGGCGCGGGCGCGACCTGGGGCGAGGTCGCCGCGGCCCTGAGCCCGCACGGGCTGGGGCTGACCGCGGGAGACACGAGTCAGGTCGGCGTAGCCGGGCTGACGCTGGGCGGCGGGATCGGCTGGCTGGTCCGCCAGCACGGGCTGACCATCGACAGCCTGGTGGGCGCGCAGGTCGTCACCGCGGACGGACGGCTGATCGGCGCGGACGCCGTCGAGCACGCCGACCTGTTCTGGGCGCTGCGGGGCGGCGGCGGCAACTTCGGCGTCGCCGTCAGCTTCGACTTCACCGCTCAGCCGGTCACCTCCGTGCACTTCGGAACGATCAGTTACCAGGCCGGTGACCTGCCGCGGCTGATTGCGGGCTGGCGCGAGGAGATGCGGGCCAGCGACGAGAAGCTGACCACGACGCTCAGCCTCATGCCGCCGGCGCCAGGGCGGCCCGGCAGCGTCACGCTGATGTGCTGCTACGCCAGCCCGGACGGCGCTGCGGCGGCCAGGGCGCTGCGGCCATTCCGCGCGCTCGCCCCGGTCACCTCCGAGGACATCAGGGTCATCCCCTACGCCGAGGTGCTCGAGGACTTCACGCCGCTGCCGCCGGGGTTGCGCATGGAGGTGCGCAACGCCTTCTTCAGCCAGCTGGACAACGCGCGTGTCGCCGCCGTCGGGGAGCTGTTCGCCGCCGGCGGGGCGGCGCTCTCGCTGCGCAGCATGGGCGGCGCAGTAGCCCGCGTCAGCCGGGACGCGACCGCCTTCGCCCACCGGGACGCCGAGGTCATGGTCGCGGCCGCGTTCCTGCTTCCCGAGGCCGCGCCGGCCGGGCTGCTGCGCCAGGCGCTGCACAGGTGGTCGGCGGTGGCCGCGCTGGGCTCGGGCGCCTACGTAGGCTTCCTTGGCTCGGCGGACCGCGCGGACGTCGCAGCGGCCTACCCGCCGGGCACCTACCGCAGGCTGGCGGCGGTCAAGCGGCGCTATGACCCCGGCAACGTGTTCCGGCGCACCCACAACATCCTGCCCGGTCAGTCCTGAGCGGCTGCAGCGCCAAGGTCCCTGGCGGCTTGACCGCCAGGGACCTACCTGCTAACTTTCCTTTGCAGATGCCAAGTGACGTTGTTGCGGAGCCCGGCGACGGGACCGGAGACAGGCTGTTGCAGGTACTGGCCACGCTCGCCAACCCGCACCGGCTTCGAGTCGTGGCCGCGCTGGCCGACGAGCGCAACTATGTCAGCCGGCTGGCCCGCGACCTGGGCATCAGCCGGGCCCTGCTGCAGGTCCACCTGCGCAAGCTCGAGGCGGCCGGGCTGGTGTCGGCTTGCATCGAGGTGTCCGCGGACGGCAAGGCGATGAAGTTCTACGAGGTGGCGCCCTTCGCGCTGCACCTGACCCCCGAGACGATCAGGGCTGCGGCGCGGACCCTGGCCACGAAAAGCGAGCTGGAGGCGGAGCTGCGATGAAGTCCAGGACAGCACGGGAAACGGCGATCATCTGTGCGACCGCCGTCGTCACTGTCGCGATACTGACCATCCCCTTCACATCGAACGGGGGCAGCGCGAGGAGCGGCAGGTATCTCGTCTGGATCGCACTTGCCGGGGTGCTCGCGCTCGGGATGGTTCTGGGCTACCGCTACCTCACCACCAGGAACCGGGCGCAGCTGGAGCTGACCGGAGGTGAGCAGTACCGGCGGCTAGCCGATGAGTACCGCCGCCTGGCCGACCTGGCCATCACCGCCCAGGAGCACACCGACCTGAAACTCGGCGATGTCAGTGCTCAGCTCGATTTCCTGCGCGAGCAGAACGCGTCCATGCAGAAGATCCTCAAGGAAGTCGAGTGAGCGTGTAGCGCACCTCGCCGGTGTCCGGGATCGAGTCTGCGAGCTGGAATTCCAGCCGTTCGAGCAGGCGCCGGGAGGCGATGTTCCCGGCACCGGTAACGGCGGTCACCTGACGGATTCCCGGCACCGTGGCCAGGCGCCGGACCAGGGCGCCGACGGCGGCGGCGCCGATGCCCTGGCCTCGTGCCGACGGGGCCAGGGAGTAGCCGATCTCGACGCAGCCCGCACTGTCGGGCGGCCCGTGGGTGCCCAGATCGCCCAGGATCAGTCCGTCCTCGCGGCGGACGATGACCCAGACAGTCGGCAGCACGGCGGCCGCGCCGGAGTCGATGTCGCGGATGGCGATCCCCATGGCCTGGGGAATCCTGGCGTGCAGGGCTCCGTCGGCAAAGGCGCGCGTAGCCGGACCGCCGTCCAGCACCTCCCGGGCGATGCGGCGAGTGACCGGCTGGAGCAGCACGCTTCCGGCGTCAATGGTCCACAGCTGCTGCCAGCCGGCGGAGTCGGGAATTGCTGGCTGTGTCATGTACGCCCTTGCTCTCACATAAATCGCCCCGCACGGACGCCGGGAGGCAACGAGCCGGTGGCGAGTGCATCACAATGCGCAATCGTCGGTCTCGCGGCTCTGGCCGCCTGAAATCCCGAGATTACTATCGGGGCGTGGCCACCGAATGGGCTGCCTGTCAGGAAAAAGATGGCGCGAGTCAAGCCTGGCTCCGCGTGCTCGGCCCTGTTCAGGTGCGCGAGGCCCGGGGCTGGCAGTCGCCGCCCGGACCACAACTGCGGCTGCTCATGGCATTCCTGGCGCTGTCGGCCGGGCAGGTCGTGCCGGCGGGCGACCTGGTTGACCTGCTCTGGGGAGAGCAGCCGCCGCCATCCGCCCGGGCCAGCCTGCAGATCCTGGTCAGCCGGCTGCGCAAGACGCTGGCCGGAGTGCCGGATTGCCTGCCCGAGCGCTACGGGGATGGCTACCAGCTGCACCTGGGCCCCGGCCTGGTGGACGTGCACCAGTTCCGGTCGCTCGTGTCCGCGGCGCGGGCCGCGCCCGATAGCGGCACGGCAGTCGCCGCCTACGATCAGGCCCTGATGCTCTGGCAGGGTCCGGCGCTGGCCGATGTCCCGGACTCCCCGAGAGTGGGCGCGATCCGGGCCGCCCTGGCGGAGGAGCACCTGTCGTCTGTCCTGGGCCGGTTCAGCTCCCTGCTGGCGGCGGGCCGGGCCGCGGATGCGGCCGAGGAGATCCCGCTGGTGCTGGCCAGGTACCCGCTGGCGGAGCAGCTGGCCGGAATACTGATGATCGCGCGGTACCGGTGCGGGCGGCCGGCTGACGCGCTGCAGGTATTCCGGGACCTGCGCGAGCGACTGGCCGCGGAGCTCGGCGTCGAGCCCGGGCCCGACCTGCAGCGCCTGCACCAGCGGATCCTGTCCGGCGACCCGGCCCTGGCGATGCCCGGCCGGCCGGCCGCCGGCCAGGCCATCCCGCTCGTGCCGCGACGGCACCGGGCCGTTCCGCAGCAGAACGGAGCCGCGCCAGGAGACGGGGCTGCCGTAGTCATCCCCCGGCAGCTGCCCGCCGCCCCCGCGCACTTCGCCGGCCTGGCAGCATGAGCTGCGGCTGCTGACCGAGCGGCTGGACAACGGGCTTGCTGCCGGAGAGACGGTGATACTGACGATCACCGGAACGGCTGGCGTGGGTAAGACCGCCCTGGCCCTGCACTGGGCGCACCAGATGCAGGCGCGCTTTCGCGACGGTCAGCTCTACGTGAATCTGCACGGGTTCGACTCATCGCCGGCCGCACTGACACCGGGCGAAGCGGTCAGCGGGCTGGTGGAATCGCTCGATCTGGCCTCCAGCCGGGCATCCGGCCGGCTGGATGCGCAGACGGGGCTGTACCGCAGCCTGCTGGCGGGCCGGCGCATGCTCATCGTGCTGGACAATGCGCGGGACGAAACCCAGGTCCGGCCGCTCCTGCCCGGCTCTGCGACCTGCGTGGTGATCGTGACCAGCCGCAGCCAGCTCGCGGGCCTGGTCGCCGCCGAGGGCGCCAGTCCCCTCACGCTCGATGTGCTCGACGCGGCAGAAGCCCGGCAGCTGCTGGCCAGCCGCCTGGGCGCCGACCGGGTCAGCGCCGAGGCGACGGAGATAGCTGAGCTGACCACCCTGTGCGCGCACCTGCCACTGGCCCTGGCGATCACCGCGGCGCGCGCAGCGGTTCAGCCATCCCTCCCGCTGTCCGCGCTGACCGCCGGATTGCGGGACATCCGCCGGCGCCTGGACGAGCTGAACGCCGGAGACCAGGCCGCCGATGTCCGGGCGGTGCTGTCCTGGTCCTGCCGGCTCCTGAGCGAGCCTGCCGCCGTGATGTTCCGGCTGCTGGGGGCTCATCCCGGCCCGGACATCTCCGCGGCCGCAGCCGCCAGTCTCGCCGCGGCCCGCGAATCCGAGGCCCGCGGCGCGCTCTCCGAGCTGGTCCGGGCGAACCTCATCCAGGAGCACACCCCCGGCCGGTTCATCCTGCACGGGCTGTTGCGCGCCTACGCCGCGGACCTGTGCGACGAAGCTGAGCGCCGCACCGCGATCCGGCGGATGCTCGACCACTACCTGCACACCGCGCGGGCCGCTATCGAGCTGGCCTACCCCCGCGCCAGCCCGATCACGGCGCTGCCGCCGGCGGCGGAGCCGCCCGAGCACCTGGCCACCGCGGAGCAGGCCCTGGCCTGGCTGCAGGCCGAGTATCCCGTTCTGCTGGCGGCCGCTGCCGCCGCGGCGGCCGGCGGATTCGACTCCCATGCCTGGCAGCTCCCCGCGGTGCTGCGGGAGCATTTTGCCCGCCGCGGGCACTGCCGGGACTGGGTCCAGGTCCAGCGGCGGGCGCTGGCGGCCGCTATCCGCCTCGGTGATCGCCCCGCGCAGGCCCTGTCCGGACGGCTGCTCGGCGAGGCCCTGGCCCAGCTGGGATCCGCGGAAGAGGCACACGGCCGCGTGCAGGATGCGCTGGAGCTCTACCGCGGACTTGGCGATCATGCCGGCCAGGCTTGCTGCCACCTGGGTGCCGCCCGCATCTGCGAGCTGCGGGGAGAGCTTTCCCAGTCGCTGCAGCACGCGCGGCGCGCCCTCAGCCTGTACCGCACCGCGGGCGTCCTGGCCGGGCAGGCGCACGCGCTCAACGCCGTCGGCTGGTACTCCGCGCTGCTCGGCGACAGCCAGGACGCCCTCAGTTACTGCGGAAAGGCCCTGGAGCTGCACCGCGAGACGGGCAACCGGTTCCAGGAGGCCACGACTCTGGACAGCCTGGGCTACTGCTGCCACCAGGCCGGCCACCACGCCCAGGCGGCTGCCTATTACCGGCAGGCCCTCCGCGCCTACGCCGATGCCGGTGACCACTACTACCGCGCCCAGACCCTCATCCACCTCGGTGAGACCCAGCACGCCAGCGGGCACCAGCGCGCTGGCCGCGACGCCTGGCAGCAGGCCCTGGCGATACTCGACGACCTGCACCATCCGGACGCTCGTCCCATCCGCGCCAGACTGCGCGCCGCCGGCGCCTGACCGGCCTGCCGGGCCGGCCGGGCGGGCACCGCCAAGCGGTGGCAGGCCGGTGCCAGGCCGATGGCAGGCGCCGCCCTGCAGGGTGAGCGGGGGAGCCGCAGCAGGTTCCAGCATGGCGCCCGAGGAGTGAGTAATGGTCCGATTCAGATGCAAGTTGAGACTGGCGGGAGCCGCTGGCATGACAGCGCTCGCGCTCGCCGCGGTGGGCTGCAGCTCGACCGCCGCCAGTCCCGCCAGCGGCGGCGGCAGTTCTGCCGGGACGCCGGTCAAGGGCGGCACGGCAACGGTCGCGCTGCCCGCCGGAGTCACCTACAACTGGATTTTCCCGTTCTACGCGATCACCAACGCCAGCGTGTACAACGACAACCAGTTCCAGTTTCTGATGTACCGGCCGCTGTACATGTTCGGCAACAACACCAACGACAACGTGGCGATCAACTACCCGCTGTCGCCCGCCAGCCCGCCGGTCTACTCCAACGGCGGCAAGACCGTCGTCGTGAACATGAAGGGCTGGAAGTGGTCGAACGGCGAGGCCGTCGACGCCAAGAGCCTGCTGTTCTACATGAACATGGCGGAGGCTGAGAAGGCCAACTGGGCTGCCTACTCCACGGGCCTGCTCCCGGACAACGTGACGTCCTACAAGGCCACCGGGCCCAATCAGGTGACCTTCAACCTCAACAAGGCCTACTCCAGTCTCTGGTTCACCTACAACCAGCTGGCGGAGCTGACCCCGATGCCGCCCTCCTGGGACGTCACCAGCCTGACCGGCAAGCCGGGCAGCGGCGGCTGCATCACCGACAGCAAGGCGGACGGCTGGGCCAGGTGCAAGAAGGTCTACACGTTCCTGACCGCCCAGTCCAAGCAGGCCGCGACGTACGCGACCAGCCCGCTCTGGTCGGTGGTGGACGGGCCGTGGAAGCTGTCTGCGTTCAGCACCACCGGCAACGTGACGATGGTGCCGAACAAGGCGTACTCCGGCAGTCCGAAGCCGGAGATCTCGGCGGTCAAGTTCGTGCCGTACACCGACGACTCGACCGAGTACACCGCGCTGAAGACCGGCCAGCTGGACGTGGGCAACATCCCGTCGCAGGACCTGCCGCCGAAGTCGGCGAACTCAGTCCTGCCGGCGACCAACCCGCTCGGCAGCGGCTACACCCTGCAGCCGTTCTACTCGTTCGGCATCTACTACGCGCAGCCGAACTTCAACAACCCGCAGGTCGGCCCGATGGTCCGCCAGCTGTATATGCGCCAGGCGCTGCAGAGCGTCTTCGACCAGAACGGCATCGACAAGGCGATCTACCGCGGCTACGCCATCCCCAACTCGGGCCCGGCGCCGAACCAGCCGCCGGGTAATCAGTGGCAGCCCGGCCGTGCAGCGGCTGAACAACAGCCAGGGCCCGTACCCGTTCAGCATCGCCAAGGCCAAGTCACTGCTGACCAGTCACGGCTGGGCCATGCAGGGCGGCGTGATGGCCTGCCAGGACCCGTCGAAGTGCGGGACCGGCATCACCAAGGGCCAGCAGGCCAAGTTCACCTTCGTCTATCCCACCGGAGTCGCCTCGACCACCGCCCAGTGGCAGGCCTACAAGTCGGACGCCAGCAAGGCGGGCATCGCCATCAACCTGGTCGGGCAGACCTTCAACACCATCATCGGCGAGGCCAACCCGTGCGCGCCGATGGGCCCGAAGTGCAACGTCCAGGTGTTCGCCTACGGCGGCTGGGGCTTCGACGGCCCGGGCTTCGAGCCGACCGGCGAGCCGCTGTTCGCCACCGGGGCGGGCTCCAACTCGGGTAACTACTCCGACTCGAAGATGGATCAGCTGATCGACGCTACGCACACCAGCGGCAGCCTGAGCCTGTTCCACAGCTACGCCACCTACGGAGCACAGCAGCTGCCCTACATCTGGGCGCCGAACCCGTACTTGATCCAGGCGGTCAGTACCAAGCTGCAGGGCGTTACGTTCAACGCGCTGTACACGCTGCTGCCCGAGTACTGGCACTTCACCAAGTAGCCGCAACCAGGTACCACAAACCAGAAAAGGCAGGAGCACGATCCTGGCCGCCGCGCCGCCCGCATCCCGCGGGCGGGGCGGCGGCCGATTACTGTGCGGACTCGCCGGTGATGTCGCTGAGCGGCACCCAGCCGCGGCCCGCGGCCGAGGCCTCCATCGCATCGCAGACGGCCTGCACCGCCGCCCCCTGCGCGAAGCCGGGCGACCAGGCCGCGTCCGGCCAGCCCTCGAGCAGGTCAGCCACCTGGTTGGCGAACGACGAGCCGTAGCCGACGCCCTGCCCGACCGGCCACCACTGCGCCGCGTACGGGTGGGTCTGCTGCTCGGCCCTGATCCGCCGCATGCCATACAGCGCCGGGTCGTCGCCATCGCTGGCGTACCACAGCTCGTTCAGCCTGGTGTAGTCGAAGACCAGGGTGCCGGAGCTGCCGTTCACCTCGACGGTGAAGTCACACGGCCGGCGGACCGCGGCGCGGGCCACTTCCATGCTGCCCAGCGCGCCCGACTCGAAGCGCAGCAGCGCGCTGGACGCGTCATCCACGCTGACCTGCCGGGTGCCGCCGCCCGCCAGTGACCGCTCGGGGATGAAGGTGGCCGACTGCGCGCAGGTGGCCTGGACCGGGCCGACCATCCACAGGGCCAGGTCGATCAGGTGACAGCCGAGATCGGCGATGGTCGTGCCGCCCATGTTCTTGTCGAACCGCCAGTCGTACGGCGTGGCCGGGTCGGTGAACTCATCCGACAGCCAGGTCGCCCGCCACAGCCGGACATCCCCGACGGCGCCGCGGGCGACCATCTGCTGCATCAGCGCCACCGCCGGCAGCTTCCGGTAGTTGAAGCCGACCGCGTTATGCACGCCCGCCTGTGTCACCGCCGCGGTCGCCGCCGCGGCCTCGGGGTAGGACAGCGCCAGCGGCTTCTCGCACAGCACCGCCTTGCCCGCCGCCGCGGCCGCCTGCGCGATCTCCGCATGCGTGCCGGGCGGGGTGCAGATGTCCACCACGTCGACGTCGTCGCGGGCGATCAGCTCGCGCCAGTCCGTCACGTACGCGGGGATGCCGTAGGCGGTCGCCGCGGCGGCGACCGCGCTGGCGTCCCGGCCGGACAGCACAGTGACGACCGGCGTCACCGGCAGGTGGCGCAGCATCGGCGCAACGCGGTAGCCGTAGCTGTGCGCGCGGCCCATCATCCCGTAGCCGGCGATGCCGACCCGCAGCGCCGGCCCGCCGCCCGGCACCACCCCGCCGGTCACGGTGTCGCCTGTCACTGTGTCGCCTGTCACTGTGCTGCCTGTCACGGGGCGGCCTGGCCGGCCATCGCCGGCACCGCCGCCGCCACCTGCTCGGCCGCGACCAGCGCCGCGATCGCGTCCGCCGCCGTCGCCCCGTCGCACGGCGCACCGCCCGCGTAGGCGGCGAAGCCCTCGGCCTGGCTGCGCAGCGCCGCCAGCTGGACCCGCTCGCCGTCAGCCGGGTCGATGACCGGGCATAGCTGGCTGCCGCCGGTGCCGAACGCCTGCGCCCACACCGCGTCACCAGCCGGGTAGTACCGGCCCAGCGAGACCACCGCGCTGCCGCCGCCCGACAGGGTGGCGATCGCCTGCAGGCTCTCCACGTCCGGCAGCCCGTCCGGGTCCGGCCCGGCCCCGACGGCCGTCATGCTCACGATGTCCTCGCCGGTCAGCCAGCGGAGCTGGTCGAACTCGTGCACGCCCATGTCGATCGCGATGCCGCCGCTGTGCGCGCGGAACGACAGCGGGGCGGGACCCTCGTCCCACTGGTAGCACGCCACGGTGAGGACCGTGCCCAGCTCGCCCGCCGCGATCGCCGCGCGCAGCTGCCGCAGCGCCGGGACATACCGCCGCCAGTACGCCACCTGGAACGGCACGCCGGCGTCCGCGACGACTGCGGCCGACGCGCGAGCCTCCTGCGCCGTCAGCCCGCACGGCTTCTCGCACAAGATCGGCAGCCCGGCGGCTGCGACCTGCGCCACCACTGCGCGATGCTGGTCGGTGGGCGCCGTGATGAGCACGCCATCCAGCGCGGCGTCCGCCAGCATCTCCGCGATGCTCGCGTGCACGCTCACGCCCGGTGCCGCGACGGCCGCCCGGGCCGTCTGCGACACCTCGGCGATCGCGGTCACGGCCACCAGTTCCGAGTCCGCCAGCGCGCGCATATGCGTGCGGCCCATCCGGCCGCCGCCGACAAGCCCTAGCCGGAACGGCATCTCACAGCCCCCGCTCAGTGAGGAACTCACGATTATGCTGCTGCTCGCGCGCGGCCCGGGCGAACCGCTCGGCGCTGCGCGGCAGGATGTCCTGCTCGACCACCAGCCAGCCGCCGAACGAGATCTGCGTCAGCCCGTCCAGCACGGCGTCCACGTCCAGGTCGCCCTCGCCGAGCGCGCAGAACGCCTCCCTGGTCCAGATCTCGGTGACCTGCGCGGCGTCAGCCCTGATGGTGTCCATCACGGCCAGCCGGGCATCCTTCAGGTGGACGTGGTTGATCCGGTCCCCGAAGTCCGCCAGCATCGCCACCGGGTCGCCGCCGCCGAGCATCATGTGCCCGGTTTCCAGGCACAGCCCCACGTCCGACACCTCCAGGACCTGCTCGATCTCCCACGGTGCCTCGACATGCGTGCCGGTCTCCGGGTGGAAGGTCGGCTCATAGCCGCGGTCCCGGCAGCGCGCGATGACCCCGGCCAGGCCGGTGCCGAACCGGCGCCAGCCGTCATGGTCCAGCCCGAGCGAGTGCTCCCCGGCTGACTGGCCGGGCCGGCTGCGGCGCGTCGCGCTGCCGTTATCGGCCAGGGTGGGCCGCGGCGGCGGGCCCGGCAGGTAGGAGCGGACGGCGTCGAAGGTGTCCAGCAGAGCGTCGAGTTCCGGCAGTGCCGCGGCCAGCGCGGCGGGGTCGGAGTACGGCAGTTCCAGGTAGGCGCCTGCCAGGCCGAGCCCGCGCGCCGCCAGCAGCTCACCCAGCTGCTCGCCGCTGCCCAGGTAGCCGACCGGTCCCAGGTCGATCCCGGCGTACCCGGCCGCGGCGACCTGATCGAGCACAGTCAGGCCGTCGGGCACGTTCGGGTCCTGGCCAACGGTCAGCTCGAATGCCCCGTAGCTGACCGGGGCGTTGGCCACCGCGATCGGCGCGCTGGCCGGAGGGTTCTGGCTCACCCGGCTGTCCTTGTCCCCGCGACGCCGGCCGGGTCATCGACCGGCGCGCCGCGGTGGTAGCTATCGATGATCGACTGGCACAGCGTGATGTCGCGCAGCCCGTCGGCGCCGCTGGTCGGCGGCGGGGTGCCGGTGACGACGCTGTCGTAGAAGGCTTCCAGCTCGCGCTTGAAGCCGCTTTCGTAGCTGACGGTCTCCTCAGTGCGCCAGGATCGCGACGTGCCCGCCGCGCCATCGGTGATCGCGAGGACCGCCGGCGCGTTGCGCAGGAACGGCGAGGGGAACGTGAGCGACAGGCGCCGCTCCGGCGCGTACGCCGCGAACTCCATGCCGTACCGGGCGATGCCCGGCAGGTCTATCCAGTCGATGACTACCCGCAGGTCGCCGAAGCGCAGCTGGAGCATGACGCAGTCCATGGCCAGGCTGGCATGCTCCAGCCGGGTCGGCTCGCCCAGCAGCCCGCGCACCGTGTTGATCTCGTGCACCAGCGTGTCGAGCAGTACGCCCTCGTAGATCTGCCGCTCGGCCGTGGTCGCTTCGCCGAGGGCCGCCGTGACCCGGCTCTCGCTGTCCGCCCGCAGGCCCGCGATGACCTCGTCGGGCAGGGGGCCGCGCGGCAGCAGCGAGTAGTGCCCGATGTAGGGGTGCAGCGGCGACTCGAACGTGGTGACCCGCAGCATCCGGGCCCCGCTGAGCTGCCCGAGCTCGTCACGCAGCCGCGCGAACGCCGGGTCGTACCGCTTCGGGTAGCCCACCATCAGCGTGACGCCGGCCTGCTGCGCGGCCGCCACCATCGCCGCGCCCTCGGCCGCTGAGTAGCACATCGGCTTCTCCGCGAACACGTGCAGGCCCGCCCGGGCGGCCGCCTCGGCGATCGGCGCGTGGCTGCCGGAGGTCAGCACGAACACGGCATCCAGCGGATGCCGCAGGAGCTCGCGCCAGTCGGTGAACACGGCCGGGATGCGGTACCGGTCGGCGCAGGCCTGCGCGGCGGCGGCGTCCAGATCGCAGACCGCGGCGACCTCGAACTTGCCGGCCAGCTCACCCAGGTAGTGCAGGTGCATGACCTGGGCGATGATGCCGGTGCCCACCAGGCCGACCCGCAGTCGCCTGGCCGGCTGGCCCGTGCTCACTGCTCCGCCTGCGCGGCGTCGATCGCGGCGCGCAGCAACCGCGCGGCCTCCGGAACCCCCTCCGTCGCGGGCACGAACGGGTCCTCGTGCTCGATGGACACCACCCGTGCCTGCGATCCGCCGACTTCGCGCAGCAGGCCGGCCCACCAGTCCAGGTCGTGGCCGCGGCCGGGAACCGCGAAGGTCCACGGCATCTCGGCGGCCGGCTCCGGCCAGCGCCGGTCCAGCAGGCCGTTGAGCGCCAGGCTCTCGGCGTGGAAGACCGTGTCCTTGCCGTGCAGGTGGCCCACCCGGTCGCCCAGGGCCGCGGCTACCTTGTGCCCGTCCATGCCCATCCAGAAGAAGTGGCTGGGGTCCAGGTTGGCCGCGATGGCCGGGCCGAGCGCCGCAACCTTGCGGAACGTCTCGACGTTGAACGCGCAGGTGCCGGGGTGCAGCTCCAGGCAGACCCGCAGGTCCGGGTTCTCCGCCGCCGCGAACTCCGCGATGCCCGACCAGTACGGCGCGATCTGCTCGTCCCACTGCCGCTGGTAGACGCCCTCCAGGTAGGGCAGCCAGCCGCCGGCCCCGAAGTGCGGCGCCTGGTCACCCGCCCTGCCCGCCGGGCAGCCGGCCAGTGCGACGACCCGGTCGACGCCGAGCTGGGTGGCTAGCCGGATCGCGTTGCGGATTGCGCCGTCGTGCTCGGCGGCCAGGTCCGGGTCGGGATGCAGCGGGTTGCCCCAGGCGTTCAGGGCGTCGATGCGCAGCCCGTGGCGGGCGATTCCGTCGAGGTAGGCCGTACGGGCCGGATCGCTGGTGAGCAGCGTGTCCACGTCGCAGTGCGGATGCGGAGCGTAGCCGCCTGCGCCGATTTCCAGGTCAGTGATGTCGGGGGCTTCCTGGCGCAGCCACTGCATGACCTGCTCCAGCGACCAGTCGGGGAATGCCTCCAGCACCACGCCGATCCGCAGCCCGGCGGGCACATCATGGTGAGTTGCCACTAGCTGATCGTGCCTGCCCGGATATGGCCTGTCAAGAGAGTGTGAGTATGTATGGACAAAACGGCGATAGCCCTGGTAGAGGCCGTGATCACGACTCATCACACCTGACAGCTATACTTTGTACGAGTGCTGCCGTGATAAAATGTCCAAACAAACGAGCAAGCACCGCGCAAACCTCAGCTCCCGCACCCTCAGGACCTGCCGGATGACGAGCCTGATGCCCGAACGCGACGTAACCACCGCCGGACCGATCACGATCGACCGGACCAGCCCGGTGCCGCTGTACTTTCAGCTCGCTCAGTACTACGAGTCCGCCATCAGGTCGGGCGCGCTGAAGGTCGGCGCGCGGCTCGACAACGAAGTGCAGCTGGCCCAGGCGCTCGGGCTGTCCCGGCCCACGGTGCGGGCCGCGTTCCTGTACCTGGCCAACAAGGGGCTCGTGGTGCGCAAGCGCGGCGCGGGCACCCTGGTCGCCAACGAGCGCATCGACCGCGACGTTGAGCTGACCAGTCTCTACGACGACCTCGCGGCGGCCGGGCGGGCGCCCGCCACTCAGGTGCTGCGGGCCGAGGTCAGCCACGCCAGCGACCAGGTCGCCGAGGCCCTGCAACTGCCCGAGCGGGCGCTGGTGCTGTCGCTGGAGCGCATCCGGATGGCCGACGGCGAGCCGATGGCGCTGATGCACAATTACCTGCCCGCCGGCCTGGTCCACCTGAACGTGGAGATGCTGGAGGAGCACGGGCTGTACGAGCTGCTGCGCGCCTCGGGCATCGGGCTGCAGGCGGCCACCCAGCGGATGTGCGCCAAGAACGCCTCGGCCGCCGAGGCCCGGATCCTGCATGAGACGCGCGGCGCGGCGCTGCTGACGATGGAGCGCATCGCCTACGATCAGACGGCCGGCCCGTCGAGTTCGCCTGGCATCTGTACCGGGCATCCCGGTACGCGTTCACCACCAGCCTGCCCCGGCCGGAGCCGGCCCTCAGCTAGCCCGCTGCTGGCCGGGTGCCGCCCGGGCCTCGCCCGGCGCGCCGGGCTTCCCGTCACAGGAGGCTGACCGCGGTGTCCACCGCGGTCGCGACGTCACCGTCAGCCGGGTACAGCAGCGACCGTCCGACCGCGATGCCCTTCACATTCGGCAGCCGCAGCGCGTCCTGCCAGCCGGCGAACGCCGCCTGCGGATCGTCCGGCACCTCGCCGCCGAGCAGCAGCGCCGGCAGCGTCGACACGGCCATCACCCGTTCCATGTCCGGCACCACCGGCACCTTGAGCCAGCTGTAGGCGGACGTGCTGCCCAGGCCGGAGGCGACGGCGATAGCCCGCATCATCGCCTCGGGCGTCAGGTCGTTGCGCACCTTCCCGGCTACCCGCCGGGAGATGAACGGCTCGATCATCGCCATCAGCTGGCGGCGCGGCCAGCTCGGACACCGCGTTCCCGCAGGCCTGCAGCGTGGTCGCGGTGGCCGCGTCATCCGGGTCGATCCGCATCAGCATCTTGCCGCCGTCAAACCCCATCCGGGCGACAGCGGCTGCGTCGTAGCCGGTGAACCGGTCATCGATCTCGAACACGGTGCCGGCCAGCCCGCCGCGGTTCATCGAGCCGATGACCACCTTGCCGTCGAGCGCGCCGAGCAGCAGCAGGTCCTCCAGCACATCGGCACTGCCGAGCACGCCGCGGACACCCGGCCGGTCCAGCGCCGCGCACACCCGCTCCAGCAGGTCCCTGCGGTCGGCCATGGCGAACTCGAGCTTGCCCGCCCGCAGCGTGCCGCGCGCCGGATGATCGGCGGCGATCAGCACGAGCCGCCCGCCCGGCTCGATGACGGCTGGCGCGCGCCGGCGGCGGGCCGCCGCCTCAGCCACCAGCTCCGGGTGGTGCGCCCGGGTCTGCATGACCTCGGCGATCCGGTCAGTGAACATGGCTCGCCTCCGCCACCAGGTAGCTGCTCACCCCGGCCCGCCCCGTGCTCCGGGCGCCCGGCGGTGCGGTCATGATCGGGTCACGCCGGCCGCCTGCTCCTCCTCGGGCTCCTGATACCAGCGGACCCGCTCGCCCACCTGGCTGCGCAGCCGCCACTTGAGGCTCTTGGGCTCGGCCAGCAACTGCGCCCGCAGCCGCTCCAGGCGATCACCGACGACCTGCTGCTCGGCCGGCTCCAGGACGCTGGCGGCCAGGCCGGCCAGCAGTCGCCCGATGCTGGCGTCGCAGGTACGCCACAGACCCCAGTCGGCCGCGCACAGCCGGGCCAGGAACCGGGCGTCCAGCCCCGCGTCCGGCGCGGAACCCACGTCGTAACGCAGCAGCAGGCTGTACACGTCGCTGAGGTCGTTCTGCGTCGCCTCGACGATCTGCAGCTTGCTGAGCAGTAGTTCCTCCCGCGGCACGGTCAGCGGCTCACGGTCCAGCCGGCTAGTGAGCGGGATGTCGTGGCACATCGCGAACTGGCCGATGAACACGTCCACATGCCGGCCGTTGGCGGGGTCGTGGAACAGCAGCCGCCGGCCGCTGCGCAGCGCGTTGAACATCTCGTCCCCGGCGTACCCGGCGTCGGCGAGCAGCGCTGCGGCGCGCTTGCCGCTGCCTTGCACCGCCGCCAGGTCAATGTCCTTCACCTGACGGGCGATCCGCGGCTGCCCGTCCGACTGCAGGTAGACCGCGACTCCGCCGAGGGCGCGCAGCACCAGGCCGCGCGCCCCCGCCGCCTCGATCAGCCGCCTGGTCTCCGCGATGGGATCGGCGAGCGGCCCGGCCGTCATGCCGGTCATCCGGTAGTGAGGAGGAAGTCGAGGCACGACCCGTCCTCGGCGATATCCACCACCGCGCCGCGCAGCACTCCGGAGGAGTAGTCGCTGCCCGGGTTGACGCAGATCGTCTTGCCGATCTTCTGCACACCGCGGGACTCGTGGATGTGCCCGTGCAGGCCGACCACCGGCTGGTACTTCTTGATGGCGTCCCGGACTGCGTGGCTGCCCACCGGAACGATGCTGGGCCGGCCGCCCCGGATGACCGGCTTGAGCGTCGCGTCCAGCTCCGCCGCGTCATCGAGGCCGGAGGCGTACGGCGGGCAGTGCAGGTTCAGGATGACCGGCTTGCCGTCCGGCACCTGGTCCAGCATCTCGCTGATCTGCTTCCCGAGCTCCTCCTCCGAGCACTCCCGCTCGGTGTCCCACGGTGTCTGCGGCACGTACCCCAGGCTGGCCATCGTGACCGGTCCGAGGTCACACAGCTCCAGCTCCGGGCACTCCACCCGGCTGGAAGCCGCCAGCACCGGATCGGCCTCCAGCGGGTCGTCATTGCCCGGCGTGATGATGCATCGCACCGCCGGGTCGAGCCGCTCCGCCGCCAGGTCGCACCAGCGCTGCAGCTGCGCGTTGATCTCGCCGCGGAACAGCCGGGTCAGCGCCTCCGGGTCGGCGTCCAGCCGGGCCAGCTCGGCAGCGTCCATCCGGACCGGGTAGAAGCCGCCCTTCGTGACATCGCCCGCCAGCTGGTCCCACTCCGAGGCCGGCACCGTAATGTCCTCGCCGCCCACCCTGGCCCGCAGGCTGTCGCCCTCGGTCAGAACCGGGACCAGCGCCTTGCCCGCGAAATCGCCGCCCAGGATGATCACGTCCGCCTCGTACACCCTGGCCGCGGCCAGGAACTTACGGAAGCAGGTCTCCGATCCGTGGATATCGGTGGCGAAGTAGATGCGCAGCTGGCGCTTCTTCTTCCCGCGACTGGATTTGCCTCGCAGCATGTACTTACTCCGGGGGAAGCTCGCGCATGGCCATGGTCAGGTCGATTGAGTTGCGCTGCCGCCGCAGCGAGCGGGCGATCACGTAGATCACGGGCCCGGAGCCGAGCACGATCAGCAGCGTGAGGATCGACTCCCAGCTGAACTTGCCGTAGACGGCGGAGTGCGTGACCAGCTCGAACACGGTGAGCAGCGCCAGCACAGTGGTGGCACCGCCGACCATGGTCACCTTGCGCAGCCACGCGGAGCGCTCGGCGTCCGACAGCCCCGGCGTCTCGATCAGGTCGGCCCGGCGCCGTGGCAGCACGGTCGCGGCGATACCGCCGGCCAGCAGGATCAGCGCGAAGAACAGGCTCTGCAGGGCCACGATGCTGCCCAGGTTGACCAGGCTGGTCAGGATGCAGAACGCGCTGCCGATGACGAGCACGATGGCGATGGCGATGTTCGGGGCGTGATTGCGCTCGCTGACCTTGGCCACGCTGACCGGCAGCAGCCGGTCGAAGGCCTGGGCGAACAGCACCCGGGTGGTGACCGTCAGGAAGGCCAGGTTGACCGCGATCTCCGCGAACGGAACCGCTGTCGCGAAGAGGATCTTGGTGATCGGGTCCGAGGACAGGATCATCCCGTAGCCGAGGCCGCCGGACACCGAGCTGAGGCCGGTGATCTTCCCGTAAGCCGTCGGGTTGAGCACGCCGAGGTTCGCCTGCGCCTGCATGAAGTGCAATCCGACCCGGGCGCGCAGCAGAGCCCAGACCCCGACCCACAGCACGACGAGCACGCCGATGCTGATGGCCGACGCGTACAGGTAGGTGCGTCCGGGACGGCGCAGCTCACCACCGACGTAGTAGGAGTAGAGCACGCCGTTGTAGTTGAGCACCATGAACGGGATGATCGCCATCGCGGCGGCAATGGAGGTGCCGAAGACGACTCCGTTCGCCTTGCCGCCCGCGATGATCGCCGAGTAGGCGCCCGGGTGATGGCTATAGCTCGCCAGCGCCGCGACGAAGTCCGCGTGGGAGTGGAACGCGAGCATCCCGATGAGCACGACAAAGGCCACGACCTGCAAGACGATCAGCCCGAAGATGATCCGGGCGACGATCCGCACCGAGAACAGCGAGAGCGCGGCGACGACGAGCATGACCACGATGCTCAGCCAGGCGATCGCGCCGTTGCTGGTCAGGTGGTTGCCGGCGTTCGCGATGCCGGTGCTGTGGAATGCCGCCCCCAGGCCGCTCAGCATGAACGGCGTGAACTGCGCGGCGAAATGCGCGTTCGTGGCCAGCACGTAGGTGAACACCACCGCGATGCCCAGGCCCGCTACCGAGCCTGCGACCGGCGACACGATCCGGGACAGGAAGACGTACTCACCGCCGGCTCGCGGTACGGCTTTCAGCAGGTACCGGTAGGCGAACATCGCCACCAGCCAGATGATCGCGGCGACGATCAGCGGCAGGAACATGTCCGCCTTGGCGAAGTCCGTCAGCCCGGCGTTGAAGTTGATGAAGGTGTTGACGACGGCGACCGACGCCAGCGAGATTCCCGTCGCTGCGGGAATCCCCAGCTCACGAACTAGGCCAGAGGTCTGCCGGATGAACAGCCGGCTGGACTCCGTACCCCCTGCCGGGGCTGCTCCGGTGGGGACCGATGCCTCACTACTTGTCACAGGCCTACCTCCAGCCTCAGGTTCACCAAGACGAGGAATCCCCGGGGCCCGGGGGGTGACAGATGATCGACAGCCCGGACCCGGTCCCTCAGGCTGCCCCAAGGTTCAGGCTTGGACAAGCATTTGTCAATACCTATGGACATATGACTGTTCCAACATGACAAACGGTGACCTGCGCGGCGCGCGGGGAGCCCGGACCAGGAATGGAGACTCAGCCGGGCGCGCCGTTAAGCCAAACTTCCTGTCTGGATCGTCGGCGGCAGCACCCGCAGGCCGGACCGGCAGATTGCCGGGGTGATCGTCACAGCCGGGCGGCGGCAGAATCGCCAGCCGGAAAAGAGGATGGCCCGCCAGAATCCTGGCGGGCCGTCTCCGTAGGCGGGTTGGGCGGGTTAGTGGCTGACCTGGTCCGCGCGACGGGGCAGTTTCCAGCCCGGCCGGACGAAGTGACAGGTGTAGCCCGCGGGATACTTCTCCAGGTAGTCCTGGTGCTCGGGCTCGGCCTCCCAGAACGGCCCGGCCGGCTCCACCTCGGTGACCACCTTGCCCGGCCACAGGCCCGACGCCTCGACATCAGCGATCGTGTCCAGAGCGGTCTGCTGCTGCGCATCGCTGGTGTAGTAGATGGCCGACCGGTAACTGGCCCCGCGGTCGTTGCCCTGCCGGTTCAGCGTCGTCGGGTCGTGGATCTGGAAGAAGAACTCCAGCAGGTCCCGGTAGGAGATCTGCTCCGGGTCGAAGCTGATCTCGATCGCCTCGGCGTGGGTGCCGTGATGGCGGTAGGTCGCGTTCGGCACGTCCCCGCCCGTGTAGCCGACTCTCGTCGAGATCACGCCGGGACGCTTGCGGATGAGGTCCTGCACGCCCCAGAAGCAGCCGCCCGCCAGGACGGCCTTCTCAAGGTTGCCGGTCATGGTCATGCCCTCCTTGTGTCGTCCGCGTACTCGAACGGCGCGCGGTAGGCGCCGCAGCCTGCGCATTCCAGGGCTGCCGGACTCACATACACAACAGCACTCGCACGGGCCTGACTATTTCCGGCCCTCCTGGCTACTGACGGGAGCGCCGCGGGCGGAACTTGACCCACAGCAGGATGCCGGCGGCTACCAGCAGCAGCCACGGCGAGAACAGGACGTGGACAGCGAAGCTGAGCACGGTCAGGGCCACGATTGCGGCGATGACCAGGGCGATGATCGCGAGCATGATGATCGGTCTCCGTTTCGGCAGGCACTGGTTGTGCCGATGTCTCCAGACTGCCGCCGCCGGCGGCCGGCCGCGATCGGGAACGGCCCCGGTTCGACCCTGAGATGCACCCCGAGGGTCTCAGGGTCAGCCCCGGTCTGGCGGCACGAAAGAAAGCGGCAGGACCGGCCCGTATCGCGGCCGTATGTCAGTTATGCCGGCCGACGATGGGCTGGCTTCCCCGGGGGACCGGCAAGTCGTCGTGACGTCCCGGGGTGCGCACCTGAGGAACCGGCATCGTTCAGTGAGGACCCGATATGAGAAGACTGACGCGCGGACACCGGTCAGCAGCGACTGACGCGGCACCGCAGTGGATGAAGAGCTCGCTGAGCTTCGCCAACGGCAATTGCGTCGAGGTGGCCAGCCTGACCGGCGGCCAGATCGGCGTGCGCGACAGCAAGGACAGTGCGGGCCTGGTCCTCCGGTTCACGCCCGCGGAGTGGGACGCGTTCCTCGGCGGGGTCCGGAACGGCGAATTCGACAGTTTCGGGACAAGCTGACGTCGCGCCCTTAGCCCTTATCCGTCAGCGCGCAGGGCCGGGTTCCGCGGTGCCGGCACCACCCGGAGGCCGCCGGGGAGGGTCAGCACGTGGTTGCGGTGCCCGGCCAGCACGGTCACCCTGCTGAGCAGGTCAAGCAGGATGACCGGGTCGGCCAGCCGCGGCCGGGCCGGCGGCGGGTGGGCCCACTCGACCCGGTGCTCGCGAGGGTCCGGCCAGGGCGGCGCCGGAATCCGGCTGCCGCCGGTATGCCAGCGCACTTCCGGCCCGGTGGCGCCGCTGTCCGGGGTCGCGTTCGCCGGATCCGGCTCGGTCCACGGGAACGCACCTGGCTGGGTCAGGAAGTAGCACCTGTCCCCGGCGGCGATCACGGCCAGCGCGGCCGCCGGGCTCGGCAGTCCCGGCAGCCCGCGGATCTCGTCGGGCGCTCCCCTGGTGTACAGCCACCAGTGGATGGCCAGCACGCCGGTGGCCCGCGGGACTTCCAGGGCGTCGATTCCGGCTCCGCAGATCAGCATCACCCGGCCGCTGACGATCTTCGCGCCCCAGCCCAGGGCCTGGTAAGCAGTCAGGGCCCCGGCCACGGTTCGCGTGTCCAGGGATCGCGTCACCGACCGGATCTGCGTGAGCCGCTCGTACAGGGCGGCGAATGCGGGGTCCGGTGCCAGTGCGTCGTCGCAGCGCTGCCAGAAGACCCGCGACATGTCCTGGGCGCCGCGCTCGGCCATCGAGATGGTGCTGCGCGCGTGTCCCGTGCGCCGGGCCAGCTGCTCCTGGGAGAAGCCGGCGGTGTCGCGGGCGGCCCGGAGGGCCTGGCCCAGGCTCCGCCGGAACTCCTGCGGATTCTCCGCAGGCCCGCGCGCGGAGCCCTGGTCGCTCATCCGGTTCTCCCGGCAGCACACCGCGCACGCATCAGGTCGTCGCGGGTTAAGAGACGCACGCTCATCGGTCACATACCTGTCGTAAAGGGAGGAACTCGAGCGAGCCGGTACGGCATACTGCCGCACCCCGGGGGGTGCATGCAAGCCCATATGCAACACGAATTGCACGTGCATCAGCGCCCTCCGGCACACCCGTCGATGGAATGGCCACCCGCACCAGCGGTGATAGGTTTGCGTGGTAAGTACGAATTGCCGGGTCGCCAGCGCCTGCAGCCGGTCAGCCGGGCGCGCACCGAGCTGGCCGGAGAGCAGGACATGGACTTAGAAGCGGGCAATCCTGCTGGCCGGCCTGGCTTCGCAGTCGTCCGGATCATGCTGGGCGCCCGGTTGCGGAGTCTCCGGGAGACGGCCGGCGTCACTCCCGAATCGGCCGCCTGGCGGATTCGCGCCAGCCGGTCCAAGATCAGCCGGATGGAGCTCGGCCGGACGGGGTTCAAGACCCGGGACCTGACGGACTTGCTCGAGCTGTACGGGGTAACCGATCCTCAGGTCGTGGCCGAGTTGCTCGACCTGGTCGCGAGAGCGAACGCCCGGTCCTGGTGGGCGAGATACGCCGACATCCTGCCGGGCTGGTTCGACTCCTACCTGGGACTGGAAGCAGCCGCCTCGCAGATCAAGACCTTTGACCTGCAATTCGTGAACGGGCTCTTCCAGACCGAGGACTACGCCCGGGTCGTCATCGAGGCCGGGTTACCCGCCGCCTCCCGGCGCGAGATCGACGGGCGAGTCCGGGTCCGGATGAAACGGCAGGAACTCCTCACCGGCGCGGCGGCACCGGCGATCCTGTCGATTCTCGACGAGGCCGCGCTGCGGCGGCCGGTGGGCGGGACGAAGGTGATGCGCGGGCAGGTGCGCCGGCTCATCGAGGTCGCGAGCCTGCCGAACGTCGACCTGCGGGTCGTCCCGCTGGCCGTCGGCGCGCACGCCGGGGTGGGCGGGTCGTTCACCGCACTGAGCTTCGCCGAGGCCGGCATCCCGGACATCGTTCACATCGAGCAGCTGACCGGCGCTCAGCACCTGGAGCGGCAGCCCGACGTCGAGCATTACCTGGGCATTATCAGCCGGCTGACGGCGATCGCCCTGTCTCCGGAGCAGACGGTCAGCTTCCTGGCCGAGCCCGGCGGGAGCAGTTAGGGCCGTCCGGCAGTACGCCGCCCGTGAGCTGGGCCGCGGGCAATGCCGGCCAGGAGCTCGGCCGTCTCGCGGGGCGCAGCCAGCATCAGGTCATGGCCGAGGGGAAGCTGGTGCGTCTCCCAGCCGGCCGCGACCGCGAGGCCGGCGGACTTCCGCAGGCCCGGCAGCGGGGGCCGGGTGTGGCTGACGTAGACCTTGCGGATCTTCGCCAGGGGTTCCGGGTCGAAATGGACCGGATCCGTCAGGCACCGCAGCGGGAAATCAGTCAGCCTCGGGCCAACCCGATCCCGCAGAACGGGATCAGTCACTCCCCACTGATCGAGGAACGCCGGCGAGGCCGGCACCCGCCAGCCGCCACCGTCCGAGGCGGCCAGGTCACGGTAGCGCTGCGCGACCTCGGGCGGCTCGGCGTCCAGCAGGCTCTGCCCCGGCGCCGCGATGAAGGCCGCCAGGTAGGTCACCGAAGCCAGCCGCCCGGCCGCCCGCTCGGCGACTGGCCCGGCCAGGACGCCCGCGTAGCTATGCAGCACCAGGTGAATGTCGCTGAGGTCCTCGAAGTACGCCAGCTCGGCGAGATCGGTGACATGGTGCGAGATCCCCACCTCGGGCGTCAGTCCCTGACGGCGCTCGCCCTGACCGGTCAGGGTCGGCGCGTACACCTCGTGGCCGCTGGCCGACATGCGCTGCCGGACCTCGCGCCAGCACCAGCCGCCGTGCATCGCGCCGTGGACCAGGACGAATGTGGCCAAGCTAGCCCCCCGGATCCCGCCCTGCGCAGCCCTGCCTGCCGACCTGCCGTTCATGCCCTGACCCGGCATTCGCCACGCTCAGGCAGCCGTCATACTGGGTCGATGAGCCAGGCGTTCGCGCACCAGGCGGTTCTTGTGATGCACCCGGAGGACTCATGGCCGGCCTGAGCGTCCCCGGCCGCCTTCCCGCCGGCGCGACCAGCGAGGGTGACGGGATACTGCTCGGCAGCGGCCCGGCCCGCGTCGATGTCTTCATCGACTTCCTGTGCCCGTTCTGCCGGCGGTTTGAGCTGTCGTCCGGGCCGGCCCTGGCCCGGCTGACTGCTGACGGGCAGATCAGCCTGGCTTACCACCCGATGAACTTCCTGGATGAGGCGTCGACGACGAACTACTCCACCCGCGCGGCGGCGGCCTCCGGCTGCGCCGCCGACCGGGGAAGGTTCGCCGAGTACGCGCACGCGCTGTTTGACGGGCAGCCGCCCGAGGGCGGAGCTGGCCTGACCGACGCCGAGCTCGCTGACCTCGGCCAGGCCGCGGGGCTGACCGACGCGGCGTTCGCGGACTGCGTCTTTGCCGGGCCTTACCTGGACTGGCCGGCATACGTGACCGCGCGCGCCACGGCGCTGGGGGTGGAGGCGACACCGACCGTCCTGGTCGCCGGAACGGCAGTCCGGCCCGAGGCCCGCACGATCGAAGCAGCCGTGGCGGAGCTAGCCAGCGGGCACTGAGCGAACCGCCCCGGTCGGGTCCGGCCAGCGAGCGGGCGGCGGCGGCCGCCGCCGGGTTCGGCTGGCTTGCCGGGGCTCAGCCGCGCAGGCCCGCGTCGCGCAGGAACGTCAGCACCGCGGTGACCCGGCGATGCGACAGGTTCTCGGTGGTCAGGCCGAGCTTGGTGAAGATGGCGTTGACGTGCTTTTCCACCGAGGACTCCGACAGGTGCAGCTGCGCGGCGATGCCGGCGTTGCCGCGTCCTTGCGCCATCTCCCGCAGCACGTCGAGCTCGCGGGGCGTGAGGGAGCTCAGGGCCGAGGCGCGCACCCGGGCCCGGGCCCGGACGAGGGTCTCTACCACCTGCGGATCGATCAGTGAGCCGCCCGCGCTGACCTCGCGCAGCGCTTCCAGCAGGCGGCCGACCTCGCCGATCCGGTCCTTCAGCAGGTAAGCCAGCCCGGCCGTGCCGTCCCGGAACAGCTCGAAGGCGTAGCTCTCGTCGGCGTACTGGGACAGGACAACGACGCCGGTGCGGGGATACGCCGACCTGATCGCGTGCGCAGCGTCGATGCCCTCCATGCTGGGCAGGCCGGCCGAGTCACCCTGGCCGGGCGGCATCCGGATGTCGGTGAGGACGGCCGCTGGCCGCAGCCGCTGCACCGCATGCAGCAGCTCCGGCGCGGACCCGACGGCGGCGGCCACGACGACGTCGCCCGAATCCTCCAGCAGCCGCCGCGCGCCTTCGCGGACCAGGTAGTTGTCGTCAGCCATGACGATCCGCAGCGGCTCAGGCATCCGCGGGCTCCGGGATGGTTACCTGCTCGGGCTCGGGTTCTGGTCCGGGTTCCGGCTCTGGTTCCTCCGCCTGGTCGTGCTGCACCGGGATGTGCACGCATACCGACGTCCCCAGGCCGGCACCGCTGTTGATGGCCAGCGCGCCACCGAGGGTGTCCAGGCGGTCAGACAGGCCGGTCAGCCCCAGCCCGCGGGGCCGGTCAAGATCGAAACCGCACCCGTCGTCGCGGATCGTCAGGCCGAGCCTGCCGTCCTCCCGGCTCAGCGACACCTCGACCTCGGTGGCCCCGGCGTGCTTGACCACGTTCGACAGGGCCTCGGCCAGCACGTACCAGGCGGTCACCTCGATCTGCTCGCCGAAGCGCACGCCGCGCAGCCGGGGGTCGGCCCGGACCACCATCGGCAGGGCCAGCCGGCTGGACTGCGCCTCGATGGCCTCGAGCAGCCCGCGGTCGGACAGCACCGGCGGATGGATCGCGTAGGCGATCTCCCGGACGTCGCGCAGCGTGGTGGCCAGATCGCGCTGCATGTCGGTCAGCCCGTCGGCGGCGGCCGGGTCGCCGCGCAGCAACTGCTGCCGGACCAGCCCGGCCCTGGCCGACAGCGCCACGATCTCCTGCTGAACCCCGTCGTGCAGAACCCGCTGAATCCGCCGGCGTTCAGCATCCTGGCCCGCGACGACCCGGTCGCGGGAGGCCGCCAGCTCGGCCGCCTGGTCCCGGATCTCCTCGACACTCCGGGACAGCGCCGCGGCGAGGTGGAGATTATGCACGCCCACGGCGGCCTGGGCGGCGAAGTAGGCCAGCAGCCGGAGATCCTCGGCGAGCAGCGGACCGTCGGGACGCGGGCCGCACTCGATGCGGCCCAGGGATACGCCGGGATACTCGATGGGCACGACCGCGGACGGCTCGCCGGCCGGGGTGCCGTCCGCGGCCTCCCGCAGCGACCCTCCATCCGCCGCCTCCAGCGTCACCCGGGCCCAGGTCAGGCCGAGGCCGCGGCGGACCTCTCCGGCCAGGTCGCTGAGCAGCCCGTCCGAGCCAGGGGCCTGGGTCAGGCTCCGCCCGAACCGGTTCAGGCTGGCGTAGCCGGCCAGCCGCGCGCCGAGCACCCACCGGTCCGCAGCACGCTCCAGGCGGTCCCGCATCGCCTGGCCGCCGGCGGCGGCCAGCACGCCCGCCACGACGGCCACCGCGGCCGGCGCAATCAGGCTGGTGAGCAGGCCGGCCGTAACCGCGGCGATGGCGATGATGGCACCGATCGAGGTCCGCAGGACCCGGTGCACCAGCGCGCGCCGTTCCGGCTCGTCAATGCCGAACACCCCGGAGGAGAACAGCGCCGTGAGCATGGCCAGCAGCGCCATGCCCAGGGCCAGCCAGGACACGACAGCGGCCAGGGCGCTGCTGGCCTCGCCGGCCGGGTCGGCCTCCGACCACAGCAGGTACAGCGGAACGCACACGCCGAACGCGCCCGTCACGCCGAGCAGCAGCCAGCGGACCTGACGCCGCTGCGTGGCCGGGCCGCGCCAGTAGCGCAGCGCCAGCAGGACCACGCCGACCACGGTCCAGAACGGATAGGAGTTGTACACCACCACGATCAGCCCGCTCAGCGGGGCCAGCGCGGGCACCGGCACGCCGAAGCTGACCAGGGGCGCCAGGTCCTGGCCGGGCGGCCACCCGGTCAGCGCGAGATTGGCGCCGCTGAGGGCGTTGAGCACCGGCACGGCCACCGCCACTGCCGCGGCCGCCCAGATGACGAGCCGGTCCAGGCGGCCCTCGGGGCGCCCGGAGGGGAAGAGCCCGAACAGCCCGATGATGGCAATGGCAATGGCGGCGCCCGCCCACTGGCACACCAGCGCAGCCAGCACGGTCCCCGGCGCGGCGAACCCCCAGTGCTGCTCGGCTGCCGGGACGAGCACGTCGCCGAGCGCCACCTGGGCGCCGAACGCGGCCCCGAAGCCGACCAGCCACCAGACGACCCGGTTCTGCGGGCGGCGCAGGAATCCGACGGCCCCGATCACGCAGAATGGCACGGGCCCGTACAGGAGCCAGCGAACTTCGCCGCCGTTTCCGGCGGCCACCGAGACGCCCAGGGCAGCGGCGAGCGCGCCGTAGCCAAGCACCGCGACCGCGGCGATTACAGCCCGCATGGGATCCATTGTGGAAGGGCCGGCCGGGAAACGCCATGTGGCCAGCCACAACGCCGCCCGGAGGTTTACCGCAGGCAGCGCTGGCGCACGCAGCACTCAGCCGGGCCGGCGACCGCAGGCCAATTCTGAGACAGCCCGGTCGTTACCGCGCGGTTACCGTCAGCCCAGGAGCGTCGCGGACCCGCCGAGCGGGACCCGGCAGCGGATGTCGAGCACCGGAGGTAGTGATGAAGGCGCTGGTGTACCACGGTCCCGGCCGCAAGGCGTGGGACGAGGTCCCCGATGCGGCCATCCAGGAGCCGACAGACGTGGTGGTGCGGGTGGACACCACGACGATCTGCGGCACGGACCTGCACATCCTCCAGGGCGATGTGGCGGCGGTGACCGACGGGCGGATCCTCGGCCATGAGGCCGTCGGCACGGTCACCGAGGCCGGCGCCGCAGTCACCGGTTTCCGCGCCGGCGACCGGGTGTTAGTACCCGCCATCACCAGATGCGGCCGCTGCGCGTACTGCCAGCGCGGGATGCCGTCGCACTGCCAGACCGTCGGCGGGATCGGCTGGATCTTCGGCCACCTGATCGATGGCACCCAGGCCGAGTCCGTCCGGGTGCCCTACGCCGACACCTCGCTGTACGCGGTACCGGACAGCGTGACGAACGAGCAGGCCATCTTCCTGGCTGACTCGCTGCCCACCGGCTACGAGGTCGGGGTGCTGGCCGGACAGGTCCGTCCTGGCGACACGGTCGCCGTGGTCGGCGCGGGCGCGGTCGGCCTGTCGGCCATCCTGACGACCGGGCTGTGGGGCGCCTCGCGGGTGATCGCGATCGACACGAACAAGTTCCGGCTGGAGAAGGCCCGCGAGTTCGGCGCCACGGATGTGGTGGAAGCCGGACCGGGCGCGGTCGATGAGGTGATGGCGCTGACTGACGGCCTGGGCGTCGACGTGTCCATCGAGGCGGTCGGCTACCCGCAGACGCTGCAGACCGCCGCGGCCCTGGTCCGGCCGGGCGGCTCGGTCGCCAACATCGGGGTGCACGGCGCCGCCGTCGAGCTGCCGATGCAGGCGCTGTGGATCCACAACGTCCGGCTGACCATGGGCCTGGTCGACACCGTGTCCATCCCGACGCTGCTCACCATGGTCGCCAGCGGCCGGATCCCGGCCGAGAAGATGGGCACGCACTCGTTCACCTTCGACGAGATGGATGAGGCCTACGACGTGTTCACGAACGCCGCGGCGAACTCGGCGCTGAAGGTGGTGATCACTCCGGCCTGACCGGCGGTGCTCTCCGGCTATCCGGGCACAGCTGGGTTCCGGCGGGCCAGGAGCGCGACGCCCATCGCCAGGAAGGCCAGGAACTGCGGGAACGGCAGCGCGCCCCGGAATGCGGCGTACTGGCCGAGCAGCAGGATCGCTGCGGCCAGGAAGGTGTACCCCGTCCAGCGGGGCAGCGCGCGGGTGCGCAGGATTGCCACCGCGATGCAGCCCATCGCGGCTGGCGCGAGCAGGGCGAAGTACGCCGTGCCGAGGCCATCGGCCCAGTGCTGGACGCCGAGGTACCAGCCGGGCAGACGGCGGGTGCCGAGCAGCGTGCTGGTCACGGCGAGGTCATAGGTGACCGACGTGAGGCCGAGTGCGCTCCCGGTCAGGTAGAGCGCCCGGCCGACCCGGGCCAGCGCGGTGCCGATGACGCGGACGAGGAGCTCGACCGCGGCCAGTCCGGTCACGATGGACAGCGCGATCAGCCACGTCGACGCGAACCAGGCGGCCTGGTGGGCGGACGCCGTCGCCATGACGTCGGCCTCCGAGCCACCCCAGGTAGGCAGGATCGGCGGGTCGAGGACGCCGGCGAGAAAGAAGACGCCGGAGCTGGCGAACAGGATGCCCATGGCCCGGTTAGCAGCCAGGTCACCTCGGCGACTCAGCCGGGCACGCGCCTGGCCGGTAGCGGTCATGACAGTCTCCCCCGGTCAGCCTGGTCGGTGTCAGCCACGCTAGAGACCAGCGGGCCGGGCCAGAACGAGGTAAGCCCCCGGCCTGGCTGCGGCTGCCCGCAGGACCGGTTCCGGCTGGCTTCTAGGCCTCCGCCGCGCAGGCAAGGGGCTGGCGAGTCTCCCAGCCGCGCGTCTAGTGACCGCGGGCGCGGCGAACCGACCAGCCCAGGGCGCCGACCACGGCAGCCGGCAGCAGCCACCAGGCATTCACCGATGCCGCGTGGGCCAGCAGCGCGGTCAGTGCGAGCGCCACCACCACGATCGCCGCGACCTGCCAGTCGTCGCCGACGATGAAGTCGTACCAGAACGCGCCGAACGATCGCAGGAACCGCATCAGCGTCCCACCTCCTCCAGGTCAGCCGCCTGGCCCGTGGCGGGGACAGCACGCCCGCGGCGGAGCAGGGCCACGTAAGCCAGCGCGACCAGGGCCACGGCCGGGACGATCACCAGCAGCGCCCCGTCGTTGCCGGGCCACGAAACGCCAGCGCCCTCGGCGCCCCAGAAGGTGCCGAACGAGGTGAGCATGATGCCGACGGCGAACTTCAGCGCGTTCTCCGGCAGCCGGGACAGCGGCGCCCGGACGGCGATCCCGACGGCCGTGACCACCACCACGGCGGCGGCCGCGCCGATCACCGCCGCGCCGAGGTTGTGCTGATTGCCGCCGAAGGTGAGCACGATGAAGATCACCTCCAGTCCTTCGAGGAGCACGCCCTTGAACGACAAGACGAAGGCATACCAGTCACCCACCCGGCCCCGGGCCGTGACCGGCGCCGCCTCGGCGGCGGCGATCTCCCGCTGATAGGCGCTGGCCTCGTCGTGCAGGGCCTTGTAGCCGGTGGCGCGCAGGATCGCCTTGCGCAGCCACTGCAGGCCGAAGATCGCGAGCAGGGCACCGACCACGAGCCGGAGCGCGGTCAGCGGCAGGGCCTGCACCGCCGGCCCCAGTACCGCGACCACGACGGCGAGGGCGACCAGGGCCGCGGCCATCCCCTGGAACGTGGACCGCCACTCCCGGGTCAGGCCCGAGGCCAGCACGATGGTCAGCGCCTCGGTAGCCTCCACCGCGCAGGCGACGAAGACGGTGAGGATAAGCGGCAACGCCGTCACGAAGCCTCCTGGAGGACAATGTCAGGGTGAGTGACCCACCCGAGGGCTGGCTGCTGCTGATCTACCGCGTGCCAGCCGAACCGACCCGGCTGCGATCGACCGTCTGGCGCCGCATCAAGTCGCTGGGCGCTATCTACCTGCAGAACGCGGTCGCGGCGCTGCCCGCCAGCCCGGCTAACGAGCGAGCCTTCCGGAAACTGCGGCGGGAGATCACTGACATGTCCGGGACGGCCGTCCTGCTGTCCAGCACGGCGCTCGCGGGCGATGCCCAGGTCCGCGCGACCTACCAGGCGGCCAGGAACGACGAGTACGAGGAGATCGTGGACCGCTGCCAGGACTTCCTGCAGCAGGTGCAGAAGGAATACACCGCGAACCACTTCACCTACGCCGAGCTGGAGGAGAACGAGGTCGACCTGGTGAAGCTCCGCAACTGGCTGGCCAAGATCAGCGACCGGGACGTTTTCGGCGCGGCGGGCCGGGAGGCTGCGGTGAAGGGGCTGGCGGAGTGCGAGCAGTCGCTGGAGGCCTATGCTGCCCGCGTGTTCGCCGAAGAGGTCGAGGGTCACTGACACCATCCGTGAGAATGCAACAGCCGTTAGATTACAGACCTAATGCCTGTTAGATCAACTTGTGACAGCGCTTAACCCGCAGGGAGGCAGCCGCCCCGCACGCGAGCGCTCAGCCCGCGGGCCAGGCCGCTCCGGTCAGGGCCGGGCAGCAGGTCGGCTGACCCAGTCCTGCCGAGGAACGAACGGCCAGGTCAGATTGTTATAACTGGGTCGATTCGAGCCAGGCGGCGGTGCCGCCGGCTTGTCCCCCAGTCCTGAGAGCTTCCTGGTGAATGACCGCCTGACCGTCCGTGGTGCCCGCGAGCACAACCTGCGGAGCGTCGATCTTGACCTGCCCCGGAATGCCCTGATTGTGTTCACCGGGCTGTCCGGGTCGGGCAAGTCGAGCCTGGCGTTCGACACCATCTTCGCCGAGGGGCAGCGCCGGTACGTCGAGTCGCTGTCGGCCTACGCTCGGCAGTTCCTGGGCCAGCTGCGCCAGCCGGACGTCGACGCGATCGAGGGATTGTCCCCGGCCGTGGCGATCGACCAGAAGTCCGTCTCGGCGAACCCGCGGTCGACGGTCGGCACAGTCACCGAGATCTATGACCACCTGCGGCTGCTGTGGGCCCGCATCGGCCAGCCGCACTGCCCCGTCTGCGGCGAGCTGATCGCCCGCTACACCCCCCAGCAGATCGTGGCCCGGGCGCTGGAACTGCCGGCAGGCACCCGGTTCCATGTCCTGGCGCCGGTCGCGCCGGGAGACCAGGGCGACTACGGCCAGCTGTTCTCCGCCCTGCAGTCCCAGGGCTTCGCCCGGGTCCGGGTCGACGGCACGGTGTACCCGCTGACCGGGGCGCCGGAACTGCGGCGCCAGGACGAGCACGCCATCGAGCTGGTCGTGGACCGGCTGACCGTCCGGGACTCGGCCCGGCAGCGCCTCACCGACTCGGTCGAGACGGCGCTGCGGCTGGGAGCTGGCCGGGTGCTGCTGGAGCTCGTCGACCGGTCCGGCGACGATCCGGCCCGGATCTCCCGTTACTCCGAGACTCTGAGCTGCCCGAACGAGCACCCGCTCGCCGTGGCGGAGATCGAGCCGCGGTCGTTCTCCTTCAACTCGCCGTCGGGTGCCTGCCCGGTCTGCACCGGCCTGGGCGTGCGCCGGGAGCCCGATCTCACGCTGATCGTTCCGGACACCACCCGGTCGCTGGCGCAGGGCGCGATCGCGCCGTGGGCCGGCTGGCAGGAGCGCGACTACTTCCAGCGGCTGCTGCACGGCCTCGCCGGCGCCCGCGGATTCGATCCGGACACGCCCTGGGATGAGCTTCCCGAGACCGCCCGCGCGGCCGTCCTGCGTGGCGCGAGCGACCGGGTGCATATCAGCTACCGCACGCGGAGCGGCCGGGACCGGTCCTACTTCGTGACCTATGAGGGCGTGCTGCCGTGGCTCGAGCGGCGGCTCGGGGCGGCGGGCTCGGATGCGGCGCGCGAGCAGCTGGAGGGGTTCCTGCGCGCGGTGCCGTGCCCGGCCTGCGCGGGCGCCCGGCTGCGGCCGGAAATCCTGGCCGTGACCGTCGCCGGCCGGTCGATCGCGGAGGTGACGGCGATGCCGGCCGCCGAGGCGGCCCGGTGGCTGGGCGAGCTGGAACTGGCCGGCGCCGAGCAGCTCATCGCCGGCCAGGTACTGCGGGAGATCCAGGCGCGGCTGGGCTTCCTCGCCGACGTCGGGCTGGGCTACCTGTCGCTGGACCGGGCCGCGGGCACACTGGCGGCCGGCGAGGCGCAGCGGATCCGGCTCGCGACCCAGATCGGCTCCGGGCTGGCCGGCGTGCTGTACGTGCTGGACGAGCCGTCAGCCGGCCTGCACCCGCAGGACAACCGGGCGCTGCTGCAGACGCTGGCGCGGCTGCGGGACCTGGGCAACACGCTGATCGTCGTGGAGCATGACCAGGACACCATCCGGGCCGCGGACTGGGTGGTCGATGTTGGCCCGCAGGCCGGGCCGCAGGGCGGCCAGATCGTGGTCAGCGGGACCGTCGCTGACCTGCAGGAGTCGGCGGAGTCACTGACCGGCGCGTACCTGTCCGGGCGCCGGCAGATCGCGGTGCCCGCGCGGCGCCGCGCCCGGCAGCCCGGCCCTGACCTGGTCGTCGAGGGAGCGCGTGAGCACAACCTGCGCGACATCGACGTCGCCATCCCGCTGGGCCAGCTGGTGGTCGTCACCGGGGTGTCCGGCTCCGGCAAGTCCTCGCTGGTCAGCGACATCCTGTACCCGGTGCTCGCGAACCGGCTGACGGGGGCCAAGCAGGCGGCTGGGCGGCACCGCCGGGTCACGGGCACCGAGCAGCTCGACCAGGTCATCGGCGTGGACCAGTCCCCGATCGGGCGCACGCCGCGGTCGAACCCGGCGACTTATACCGGCGTGTTCGACCACATCCGGCGGCTGTTCGCGCAGACCTCCGAGGCCCGGGTGCGCGGTTACCAGCCGGGCCGGTTCTCGTTCAACGTCCGGGGCGGGCGCTGCGAGCACTGCCAGGGCGAGGGCACGATCAGGATCGAGATGAGCTTCCTGCCGGATGTCTACGTGCCCTGCGAGGAGTGCCGGGGCGCCCGGTACAACCCCGGCACGCTCGAGGTGCGGTACAAGGGCAAGACGATCAGCGAGGTCCTGGACATGCCGGTGGCCGAGGCCGCGGAGTTCTTCGCGCCGGTCGAGCGGATCGCGCGGCGGCTGCGCGCGCTGGAGTCGGTCGGGCTGGGTTACCTGCGGCTTGGCCAGAGTGCCACCACCCTGTCCGGCGGCGAGGCCCAGCGGGTCAAGCTGGCCGCCGAGCTGCAGCGGCGCTCGACGGGCCAGACGATCTACGTGCTGGATGAGCCGACGACCGGCCTGCACCCCGAGGACGTGCGCCAGCTGCTCGAGGTGCTGCAGTCGCTCGTCGACCGGGGCAACACGGTGCTGATGGTCGAGCACAACCTCGACGTGATCAAGACCGCGGACTGGGTCATCGACCTGGGACCGGGCGGCGGCCCGGACGGCGGGCTGGTCGTCGCCGCTGGCACCCCGGAGGACGTGAGCCGGGTGGCAGCCTCGGCGACCGGGCAGTTCCTGCGGCCGCTGCTCTCCGGCGGCTGGCGCCAGGCCGCCTGAGGCCCGGTGCTAGGCGGCCAGCGCGGCATACCGGCCGCGGCCGGCGATCAGGCTGGCGTGGCTGCCGGCCTCGGCGATGCAGCCGTGATCCAGGACGACGATCGTGTCCGCATCGCGGACCGTGGACAGCCGGTGGGCAATGGTGATCGTGGTCCGGCCCTCGGCAAGGGCGTCGAAGGCCTGCTGGACGGCGCGCTCGGTCTCGTTGTCCAGGGCGCTGGTGGCCTCGTCCAGGACCAGCACCCGCGGGTCGCGCAGCAGCGTCCGGGCGATGGCGATGCGCTGCTTCTCGCCGCCGGAGAACCGGTACCCGCGCGAGCCGACCATGGTGTCGTAGCCATCGGGCAGCCCGGCGATCAGGTCATGGATCTGGGCGGCCCGGGCCGCATCCTCGATCTCGGCGTCGGTGGCGCCGGGCCGGGCGTAGCGCAGGTTCTCCCGCACGGTGGTGTGCAGCAGGTAGGTCTCCTGGCTGACGACGCCCACGATGGCGGCCAGGTCAGCGAGGCGGATATCGCGGATGTCGGTGCCGTCGATCAGGACCCGGCCGCTCGTCGGGTCATAGAGCCGGGCGACCAGCGAGGCCAGCGTGGTCTTGCCGGAACCGGTCTCGCCGACCAGGGCGAGCGTGCTTCCGGCGGGCACGTCCAGGTCGATGCTGTCCAGGGCGGCCCGGTCGGCGCCGGCGTAGCTGAAGCTGACGTTCTCGAAGGTGACCTGCCCGGTTACCGCGGCGGGATCGATGTCGGCCGGTCGGGCGGCTCGTCGACCTCCACGGGCAGGTCCAGGTACTCAAAGATCCGGGCGAACAGCGCCAGCGAGCTGACCACCGAGACGCTCGTGCTGAGCAGCCCGGTCAGCGGCCGGAACAGGCCGTTCTGCAAGGTGGTGAAGGCGATCAGGGTGCCGATGCTGACCGTCCCGGCGGTGACCGGCAGGCCGGCGGCCAGGTAGATGATGGCGGGGATGGCGGCGAAGATGATGCTGAGCGAGGCCATCCGCCAGCGCCCGGCCAGCTGCGAGCGCAGCTCCAGGTCGATCAGGCGGGCCGAGGACTCGGTGAACCGCCGCACCAGGGTCGGGGCCGCGCCCATCGTCTTGGCCAGCTGGGCACCGCTGACCGACAGCCCCTCATCGATGGTCACGTTGAGGTTGGCCAGCTCCCGCTGCTGCTCGGTGGTGATGGCGCGGCGCATCCGGGCCACCTTGCGGGTCAGGAAGATCGCCGGCGGCATGACCACCAGCGAGATGAGCGACAGCCGCCAGGACAGGGCCGCCATGGCGACCGCCGTCGCGACGGCGGTCGTGAGGTTCGAGGCGATGGAGGTGGCGGTCGAGGTCACGACGGCCTCCATGCCGCCGATGTCATTGGTGATGCGGGACTGGACCTCGCCGGTCCGGGTCCGGGTGAAGAAGGCAATCGACTGCCGCTGCAGGTGCGCGAAGACGCTGGTCCGCAGGCCGTGCATGACCTGCTGGCCGACCTTGGTGCTGATCCAGGTCTGGACCACCCCGAAGGCCGCGGTGATGGCGGCGACGGCGACCATGGCGATCACCAGCCAGGCCAGCAGGCGGACGTTCCGGTCGGGCAGCGCGGTGTCGATGACCGCGCGCAGCAGGAACGGGGAGGCCAGGCCGACGATCGACGAGGCGACGATGATGGCGGTGACGATGGCCAGCGGCCAGCGGTAGGGGGTGAACAGGCGGCCGATCCGGCGCAGCGATACCTCGCGGGCCTGGGCCTTCTCGGCGGCGGTGACGGTTCTGGGGTGGCGGGACCGGCCCGGCGGGCTGGTGTCCCGGCTTTGCTGTGGCGATGCCAAGAAGCTCTCGATTCTGCGGCGGACCGCCCGCGCTCGGCTGCGCGGGCCGGAAGTCAGATACTGAGGTTACCTCAATATGAGGGAACAACACCAGTCGCTGGTACCCTATTCCCGTGGTCCACGATCGCGATGCGACGGACCGGCGCGAGCCCGCCGGTGATGAGTCCCTGTCGGAAACGTTCTGGTCAGTGGCCCGCCGGCTGCGGGAAACCTCGCAGGCGAACCTGGCCCCGTGGGACATCACGTTCGCTCACCTGCGGGCACTGCGGGTGCTCAGCCGGCACGGGACCATGAGGCTGTCGGAGCTGTCCGAGCACCTGCACATTGCGCCGCGCTCGGCCACTGAGGTCGTCGACGCGCTCGAGTCCCGCGGCCTGGTCGGGCGGCGGCCCGATCCCGGCGACCGGCGGGCCACGCTGGTCGAGCTCACCGAGCACGGGACCAGCGTGATGGGCGCGATCCGCGCGGCCCGCGGAACGGAGGCCGAGCGGACCTTCAGCCGCCTCAGCGCCGCCGATCGTGACCAGCTGGCCCGCATTCTCCGCCAGCTCCTGGACTGATCCTCGGCCCGCGTCACCCAATCCGGAGCGGCAGTACCCGGGGCCCGCGGATCTGGCCCTTCGACCAGGCCACAGCGGCCGGGTCGGCCAGGCTGAAGGCACTGATCCGCTCCAGCCACACCTCCAGCGCCACCCGCAGCTCCATCCGGGCCAGGTGTGACCCCACGCAGCGGTGAATGCCCAGCCCGAACGCCGCGTGCCGGTTCACCTGGCGGTCGATCACGACCTCATCGGCCTGCTCGAACTGCGCCGGGTCCCGGTTGGCCGCCGGGAAGGACAGCAGGATCCAGTCATCGGCCTTCATGTCGGCGCCCCGCCAGCTCATGTCCTGCTTCACCAGCCGGGCCATCGTGACCGGCGCGTACGCGCGCAGGAACTCCTCCATGGCCGTCGGCAGCAGCGCGGGGTCGGCGGCCAGCCGCTCGCGGTCGGCCGGGTTGCGGGCCAGGTGCCACAGCGAGGCCCCGATCGCGCTCCACGTCGTGTCGATGCCGGCGATGAGCAGCAGCGCCATGGTGCCGGTGACGTGGCCCGGCTCCAGCTTGCTGCCGTAGAGCTCGACGTTGAGCAGGTAGCTGGTCAGGTCCTCACGCGGGTGGTCGAGGTGGTCGTAGACCTGGGCCAGCAGGTAGGCATCCAGCCGCTCGAAGCGCTCCAGCCGCTCCTCCTGGGGCAGGTTGATGCCCTCCAGCACGCTCTCGACGAACTCAGTGAACTGCGGCCCGTCCTCGGGCGGGAAGCCGAGCATGTCGGCGATGACCCGGATCGGGATGTGCTGCGCGTAGTCCCCGGCGGCATCGACAACGTCCCGGCCCGCGAACTTGTCGATGAGCGAGTGGCAGAAGGCCCGGGTGGCCGGCTCCTGCCGGCTGACTGCGGTCTTGGTGAAGGCCGGCAGCAGCAGCTTGCGCGCGTCGTGGTGGAAGGGCGGGTCGGAGGAGATCGGCGGCGCCTCGCCGATCGGCGCGATCTCCGGCGGCGGCCGGAAGTTGCTCATGATGATGGCCCGCGAGGAGAAATGCTCGGTGTCATAGGCGATCGAGGCGACGTCCTCGTAGCGGACCGGCAGCCAGCCGCCGCCGAACCGGTCGGTGTGCGCGATGGGGCAGCGCTGCCTCAGGTCGTCCTGAATCGGGTAGGGGTCGGCGGACCATTCCGGCTCGAGGTGGGAGAAGTCAGTTGCCCAGTCCCCGACCGGGCCCGTGATGATCTCGCTGTGAGTGCCGAGCAGTTCCGCACTGCCGGCCTCGGGGACATCTCGGGGGAAACGCTCGTCGACGGCCATGTCATGCCTCCTCAGGGGCGTCGATAGCCCGCTCGGGGCAGTTCAGTTCGGCCAGCCGCGCATCATGCTCCAGCCGGCCGGCACGCTGCCGTCGCCCAGGACCATCCCGTAACCCTGCTCGTCATCGCCGAACAGGCCGGGGGCCAGGTCATAGCAGCGGCCGTGACCCTGGCACTTGTCGGAGTTGATCTGGACCTTCATGCACGCTGCTCCTGTCCGGTGCCGTACTGCGGGTCGGGTTCAGGTGATCAGCCCGGCGGACTGACTAGCGGGGCCGGGTGTCATCGGGTGCGGGCCGAGCAGGGCCCGGGTGGCGTGGACCGCGACATCGGTGAGATCGCCGATGTCGCCGCCGTCCTCGACGGTGGTGGCGATGAGCTCGCGCAGGCCGCCGACGAGCAGCACTGCGAACTGGCGGGGCGCCGGGACAATGCCGGCGGCCCGCAGCTCCTCGGTGTCGGTGAGGTTGCGGATGAGCGCGACAAACTCCTCCTGCGACTCGCGCTGGAACTGACGGCCGTTGTCGCCGAGCGAGCCGATCTCACGGATCCAGCTCAGCGTGATGTCCGGCTGGGCCTGCGAGCTGGCGATCCAGGCCTCGATGGCCTGCCGCACCTGGGTGTCGAAGGGGGCGCGCGGGTCGACCGCGGCGGCGATGTCGCGCACCATCCCGGTATTGGACTCGTGCAGCAGCGCGATAAAGCACTCCTGCTTGCTGACGAAATGCTCGTAAAAGGTCCGGCGGGAGGTCCGGGCGTGCCGCACGACGTCGCCGACCGTGGACTCGCGGAAGCCTCGCTCGCGGATGGCCTGCGCCATGCCGTCGAGCAGCCGCCGCCGGAACTCGGCGCGCGGCGGCGCGAATCCGGCCGGCCCGGCGGCCTGCTCAGTCATCGTCACGTTCGTCGTTCTCCCTCCTCGCGTCGCGGTCGCGGCAGGGGGTTGCCGCCCATGGTACAGCGGCGTACCGTCTTTGGTACAGCCACGTACCACCAGATCAGGATGGGCGACGGTGGTGTCGATGCCCCTCATTCGCGGGCCATTGAGCGGTGCCCGCCGCCAGGTCATCATCCGCGGCCGCCCGGTGATGATCACTGGTGCCGCCTCGGGCATCGGTGCCAGCCTGGCCACCCTGCTGGCCCGGTCGGGCTCACCGGTCGCGATCGCTGACATCGACGAGGACGGCCTGAAGCAGACGGCGGCCGCGCTGCCCGGCCCGGTCCTGACCCGGGTCCTCGACGTGCGCGACGCCGCAGATCAGCGCCGCTTCGCCAGCGAGGTCCGGGACTGGCTGCGGGCGCCGCTGGCCGCGGTGTTCAACAACGCGGGGGTGGCCGTCGCGGCCTCAGTCGTCGCTGGCGATCCCGGCGACGACGAATGGCTGCGGCAGATCAACTTCGATGGCGTGGTCAACGGCACCCGGGCCTTCCTGCCCCTCCTGCTGGAGCAGGACTGCGGCGTCATGGTCAACACCTCCAGCGTCTTCGGCCTGCTCGGGATGCCCTATCAGAGCGCGTACTGTGCCTCGAAATTCGCCGTGCGCGGCTTCACCGAGGCGCTGCGCCAGGAACTGCGCGGCACCGGCGTCCGCGCGGTGACGGTTCATCCGGGCGGCATCACGACGAACATCGCGCGCAGCGCCCGGATCCGCCGCGACCCGTCCGGCCGCGGCCTCAGCCACGCCGAGCTGGCGGCCGAGTTCGAGGCCATGACGATGACCTCGCCCGGCCAGGCCGCCGAGATCATCGTCCGCGGCGTCGAGCGGGGCCGGGCCCGCATCCTGGTCGGCCCGGACGCCTACGTGTTCGACGCGCTGGCCCGGCTGACGCCCGTGCATTACTTCGACGTCATCCTCCAGCTCGAGAAGCGCCTGCAGCGCCGGCCGCGCCCGGCCCGGACCCGGTGAGTGTGCCGATGACCGCAATGCCATGAGCGAGCACGTCGATGTCCTGATCGTCGGGGCCGGCCTGTCCGGGATCGGCGCCGCCCATCACCTGCAGGCCGCCTTCCCGGCCCGGACCTACGCCATCCTCGAGGCCCGGGACGCCAGCGGCGGGACCTGGGACCTGTTCCGCTACCCGGGCGTGCGGTCGGACTCCGACATGTTCACCCTCGGCTACCGGTTCCGCCCCTGGACCCGGGCCCGGGCGATCGCCGACGGCCCCTCGATCCTCAGCTACGTGCGCGACGCCGCGGCCGACGCCGGGATCGACAAGCACATCCGCTTCGGTCACCGGGTCACCTCGGCCTCCTGGTCATCGGCTCAGGCGCAGTGGACGGTGCACGCCAGCCACGACGGCGAGCCGGTCTCGATCACCTGCTCGTTCCTGCTCATGTGCAGCGGCTACTACCGCTACGACCAGGGCTACCGGCCGGAGTTCCCCGGCGCCGCGGAGTTCGGCGGTCAGCTCGCCGACCCGCAGCACTGGCCCGCGGACCTGGACTACGCCGGGAAGCGCGTCGTCGTGATCGGCAGCGGCGCGACCGCGGTGACGCTCGTGCCGGCCATGGCGCAGACGGCGGCGCACGTGACCATGGTGCAGCGCTCGCCCAGCTACGTCCTGAGCATGCCCGCCGACGACGCCATCGCCACCCGGCTGCTTAGCCTGCTCGGCGTCCGCCGCGGCTACGCGGTGACGCGCTGGAAGAACGCGCTGATCGGCATCCTGATCTACCAGCTCAGCCAGCGCCGCCCGGCCATGATCCGCAAGTGGATCCGCAAGCTGGCCATCGGGCAGCTGCCCGCCGGCTACGACGTCGACACGCATTTCAATCCGGCCTACAACCCCTGGGATCAGCGGCTGTGCCTGGTGCCCGACGGTGACCTGTTCACCGCCATCCGGGACGGCCGGGCCAGCATCGTCACCGGCCAGATCGCTACTTTTACCGAACGGGGCCTCCGGCTGGAGTCAGGCCCGGAACTGCCGGCCGACATCGTGGTGACGGCGACCGGCCTGCAGCTGCTCGCCTTCGGCGGGGCGCAGCTCACCGTGGACGACCGCCCGGTCGACCTGCCCGAGACGATGGCCTACAAGGGCATGATGCTCAGCGGCGTGCCCAACTTCGCCTTCACCATCGGGTACACCAACGCCTCCTGGACGCTGAAGGCTGACCTGGTGAGCGAGTTCACCTGCCGGCTGCTCGCCTACATGGACGCCCGCGGCTACCGCTCCTGCGTCCCGGTCGCCGACCCGTCGGTGACCCGCCGGCCGCTGCTCGACTTCGCAGCCGGCTATGTGCTCCGCTCAATCGATCAGTTCCCGCGGGCCGGGTCCCGCGCCCCGTGGCGGCTGGGCATGAGCTACCTCAGCGACGTGGTCACGCTCCGGTACGGCCGGATCGGCGACGCCGCGATGCGGTTCTCCCGCCCGCCCGCATGAACGTGCCGTCCCCGGCCGGGGCATTCCCGCGGCCGGGGACGGCACGATCGCGGGTGTCAGGCGGTACAGGCGTTGACGCCGGTGATGTTGCCGTCGGCCGGGCCCTGGCCGTCGTCACCGGGATTGATCTGGTCCAGCCACTTCTCGCAGGTCTTCGGGGCCACGTAGGTCCAGGAGTAGGCCGGCAGGCTGACACTGGCAAACGTCGTGCCCTTGGGGAAGGCCAGCTCGCCCCAGTCGGTCGTGGACGCGGGCTGGGCCGTCCCGGTCGCCGACACCGGCACGTTCGCCGCGGCGACCTGGTTCGAGGACGCGTAGAACTCGAAGTTCGCCACCCCGGTCAGGGTGCCGTCCAGGACACCCGAGATCTTCGCGGAGCTGGAGCCGTTGGGCGACTGGGCGCCCGCCGTCGTCTGGAAGGTGCCGCTGTCGGACAGCTGGCCGGTCACGAAGTAGCAGACCGGGGTGCCACCGCACTTCGCCGACGGGGCGGCGTGCTGCACGGTGACGGTGAGCTGACGGGAGAACGCATCCGTGGCCCAGCCGCTGCTCTCCGGCCAGGCGGTGACGTTCGTGGTGGCCGTGATCGAGCTGCCCGACGAGGATCCGGGCGGCCCGGCCGGTCCGGCCGGGCCCGCGGGACCGGCCGGACCGGCGGGGCCAGCGGGACCCGCCGCGCCGGTCACGTTCCACGGGCCGGCCTCAAAGGACCCCGAGGGGCAGCTCTTGAAGTTGGCCACGTTGGTGTAGACGTGCTCCAGGATCCGGCTCGAGCCGACGACGCAGCCGACGATCTGCGCCGGCGGGGTGACGGCCGAAGCGGCGGCAGCGGCCGCCGCCGTGCCGGCCGCACCGGGCGCCGAGGCGTTACCGGACAGCGCCAGGGCCGCCGTCCCGGAGCCCAGGACGGCGGCCACAGCCGCGCCCACGCTGGCAATCTTGCGGTACTTCATCGTGCTCCCTAACTGGTACCTGCGGTGGGTGATGCAAACGAGGAGATCAGCGGGCGGCGGGGCGGGCTGGCCCTGGCCTGAGCTCTGACAGCGACCGCTGCCGGAGCAAATCCGCGACGGGCACCACGCTATGTCCGGAACTGCCGGGATGGTTAGCGTCCCGGTCTCGGATACCTTTTCGCCCGGCTCGCTCCAGTAGATCGAGCCAACGGCGCACAACATTGTGCTGAACTGCAGGTACTACTGACAGGGAGTTACAAGATCGCGAATTATCTGCGAATTAAGGAGAAAGGAGAACCGGGCCGCTGCGCTAGGTCCTATTGCAGGATCCCGGCTCAGCGGCCCGGTCGTAGATCACATTCAGGTCCGGCGCAGATCGGCCGGGCCAGGCGGCCCGGCCGAGCCCGCGGAGCCTAGAAATTCGGGTTCGCGGTCGTGATGTCGTAGTTCGGTCCCCAGTACCACTGCGTCGCACTGGAGCCCGGCACGATGTGCCGCACGCCCGTCGGGTCGGCGATCCACCAGCGGATGCGGTCGCGCATGGACTTCTTCATGTGCGACACGGCGGACACCACCGCGCCCCACTCCGAGCGCATCGTGTAGATGCGCGCCAGGGCGTGCGAGTTGGCGCTCAGCCGGTGCTGGGCCCACGCCGCGGCCACGGCGGGCGTAGCGTCGCCGGGCTCGACGTCCAGGACCGAGGCCGCGTAGTCGCGCCCGGTGATGTCAATCCACATCACCGACTTCTGGCCGGCCACCTCGCTCGGCTGGGCCGCGTAGTTGCCGGTGGCATAGATGGCGACCGTCTTCTTCGACGGGAACGCTGACGGGTGGACCGAGTCGTAGATCGTGTACGGCCGGGCGACCCTGGCCGCGTGGTGCACCGGCTTGCGGTGCGCGGGCTTGCGCTCCTTGACCGCCAGCTTGGCCTTGGCCGGGGCCGCCTTGCGCGGCGCGGACTTGGCCGGGGCGGCCTTGCGCGGGGCAGGCTTGGCCGGGGCGGCCTTGGCCGGGGCAGGCTTGCGCGGGGCCGGGGCCGCCCGGTGCGGAGCCTGCGCGGGGTGCTCGCTCGCCTCGGGGGCAAACAGGGCGTCGCCTGCGTGGCCGGCGGCAATGGCCGGGCCGATGTGGCTGATCGTGGCCAGGTTAGTGGCCGCCGAGGCCGGCGAAGCCGGGCCGGCCGTGACGCCGATGACAGCCACCAGGCCGGCTGCGGCGAAGCCCAGGGGCAGCCGGCGCGCCGGGCTGAGGCCGGACTGCCGCAGGTTCCCGGGCAGGGCACGGGCGTGGCGCGCCAGAGCCGGCAGCCGGGCTGCGAGACCGGATATGAAGGAACAGATGTGGGCAAAGAGGGCGGACAGGGACCGGTGTGAGGGCATGCGGGGGTACAAGGGCAGACCTTGGTTTCGGGCGCGGGGGGCGCTCGTTACTCACCCAGGGCAATGCCGGCCGGCGGATGATCCGCCCGGGCACGGCAGGGGTGCGGGGATGTGGCACGGGACAGGGCGACGCGTTGCTCTTCTGGCAACCATCACGCACCTGGGTGCTGTCGCATGATTAACCCCAAGAGGGCCCCGCCCTATGCCCGACCTGCGCAGACAAAAACTATGACCCGGATCACACCGAACCGGATTATCCTGCTCGCACAGGGTTCGTGACACGTCCCGGAGGCCGGGCGGCCCGTCGGCCGGGCCCGCGCCGAAGCGCGAGGGAGGCCCATGCCCGAGCATTCGCCCTACCGCGTGGCGGTGATCGGCGCCGGGTTCGGCGGCCTCGGCATGGCCATCGCCCTGCAGCGGGCCGGCCTGGAGGACTTCATCATCCTCGACCAGGCCGACGGCCTGGGCGGCACCTGGCGGGACAATACCTACCCCGGCGCCGCCTGCGACGTCCCGTGCCACCTGTACTCGTTCTCGTTCCGGCCGGGCCGCTGGAGCCGCCGGTACCCGCCCCAGCCGGAGATCCTGGGCTACCTGAAGGCCCTGGCCGACGATCACCGGCTCGGTCCGCATCTCCGGCTGGGCTCCGGCGTGACCGCCGCCACGTTCGACGCCGGCCGGGCCCGGTGGGACCTGACTCTCAGTAACGGGGACACGGTCCAGGCCGCTTCCGTCGTCTCCGCCGTCGGCCAGCTCAACCGGCCCGCCCTGCCCGCCATCCCCGGCCGGGACACCTTCGCCGGCCCGTCCTGGCACTCCGCCCGCTGGGATCACAGCACGGACCTGTCCGGGAAGCGGGTCGCCGTCATCGGCACCGGCGCCAGCGCCATCCAGTTCGTGCCCGAGGTCGCCAAGGTGGCCGCGCACGTAGATGTGTACCAGCGCACGCCGCCCTACGTGCTGCCGAAGTCCGACGGCTCTTACACCGCCGCGCGGCAGGACATGTTCGCCCGGCTGCCAGTGGTTCGCAAGGCCGACCGGCTGCGCATCTTCCTCTCCGGCGAGCTGCTCACCAGCGGCTTCGTCCTGTCGCCGAAAATGCTGGCGGCCCCGATGCAGCTGTGGCGCCGGCAGCTCGAGGTGATCACCGACCCGGGCCTGCGGGCCAGCTGCGTCCCGGATTACGTGATGGGCTGCAAGCGGGTGCTGTTCTCCAACGACTGGTACCCGACCCTGGCCCGGCCGCACGTCGAGCTGGTCACCGATCCCATCGAGCGCATCGCCGCCGACGGCGTCGTCACCTCCGGCGGGGTCAGCCGCCCGGCTGACGTGATCGTCTACGGCACCGGGTTCAGCACGCTCGACTTCCTGGCCCCGATGTCGGTGACCGGGCTGGCCGGGCAGCAGCTGCACGACACCTGGCGCGAGGGCGCGGAGGCCTACCTGGGCATCAGCGTCGCGGGGTTCCCGAACTTCTACATCCTGTACGGGCCGAGCACCAACCTCGGCGGCAACTCGATCCTCTACATGCTGGAAGGCCAGATCGCCTACGTGGCCGCCGCGCTGCGCGCGCAGGAGCCCAGAACCTGGCCTGGCTGGACGTCCGCCCCGATGTGCAGCGGTCCTACGGGGACTGGGTGCAGGCCGCCAGCCACACCTCGGTGTGGGAGAGCGGCTGCCGCAGCTGGTACACCACGGCCGCCGGGCGGAACATTAACAACTGGCCGGACCACACCTTCGTGTACCGGCACCGGGTCCGCCGCTTTGACCTCGGCCGGTATCAGGTCATGCCGCGGCCGCGGCCGGCCCGGCGGGCGCCGGAGTCAGCGGGAGTCCGGCATGACCGGCCGCCGCGGCCGGCCCGGCCGCCCGGCGCCGGCGGGCTGCGCGTGCCGGCCGCGCTGCTGCGGCCGGGCCTGCGGCAGCTGCGCCGCCACGTGCTGAACCCGGACCTGCCCTGGGCTGTGCAGCGCCGCCGGCTGGACGGCCTGATGCGGACGTCACTGCTGCCGCGGGGCACGGCAGTAGCCGACCATGACCGGAACGGAGTGCGCTGCGAGACGGTGACAGCGGCCGGGGCCCGCCCCGAACCCACCGTGATCCACTTCCACGGCGGCGGCTACTGCATCGGGTCGCCACTCATGCTGCGGGCCTGGGCCGCGCAGCTCAGCAGCCAGGCGGCCTGCCAGGTCGTGCTGCCGGACTACCGGCTGGCCCCCGAGCACCCCCATCCCGCCGCGCTCGACGACGCCCGGGAGGTGCTCAAGGCGGTGCTCGCCGAGACCGCCCCCGGCTCCGTCGTGGTGTCGGGTGACTCGGCCGGCGGCGGGCTGGCCCTGGCCCTGGTCATCGCGCTGCGCGACGCGGGCGAGGAACTGCCCGCCGGGTGCATGCTGGCCTCACCGTGGCTGGACCTGGCCGCCGACCGCCGGGCCCGGCCCGCGCTGGTGCGCCGCGACGTGCTGCTCAGCCCCGGCTGGCTGGCTGCCTGCGCCGCGGGTTACGCCGGCCCGGCGGCCTGGCCGATCCCGCGGTCTCCCCGCTGCACGCCGAGCTGGCCGGACTGCCGCCGCTGCTGATCCAGGCGGGCACCGACGAGCTGCTCGCCCCCGATGCCGAGCAGCTGGCCAGCCGGGCGGCGGCGGCCGGGGTGGCCGTGACCTACTCACGCTGGCCGCGGATGTGGCATGACTTCGTGCTGCAGGCCGGCCTGGTCGCAGCCGCGGACAGCGCCGTCGCCCAGGCCGCCTGGTTCACCGGCCAGGTGACGGCGTCACCGGCCAGCTGACGGCGTTGCCGGCCACCTGACGGCGGGCTGACCGCGCCGTCGCCCTCCTCCGGATTAGCCAGGAGACTTCCGCGCCGGTCCGGCGCCAAAGTCTCCTGGTTGTGCGGATCCGCCGGGCCCGGGCCACCTCGTTACTGGGAAAACTGCGGGGACTGCGTCTCGGCGAGGCCGCCGGCGTAAAAGCGCCTGGCCGCCTCCAGGAGCTCATCCAGCGGCGGCCACCAGGGCCCGTGCTCCAGCGACCGGAGGGTGTCCAGGAGCCAGGCGGCCTGGCCGGGACGGCCGGCCATGCTGGCCACGGCGACCCGGCGCGGGCGGGCCGCCCGCAGCGGGCCCAGGTACAGGTCCGGGCCGGCGGCCTGGCCGTCCGGGGGCGCCACGACCAGGTAGTAGTCCGGCAGCTCGAACTGCCGGGAGCGCCACGCGGCCAGTGCCTCGGCGGCGAGCTCCTCGAAGGCGGCGGTCCCGGCCGGGCCGGCCGCCACGTCCCACATCTGCTGCCACCCGGCGGCCACCCCGGCCAGCGGGTCATCCGGCACGATCACGTAGGTCGAGCGCCGCCGGGCCGCCTCGCGCATGGCGCGGGCCCCGGTTTCCCAGCCGGGCCGCGGGGCGGGCGGCGGGCCAGTGGCCGCCGAGCTGCGCGCCGCTGGGCTTCGCGCCGCGGAGCCGGTGCCCGCGGACTCATCATCGCCCGGCCGCGGGGCGCGGGCCAGCGCGACGTTGGGCGACCGGGACACCCCGGCGAGCAGCTCATCGCCAACGTCGCCGACCAGGGCGACCACCGTGGAAGACTCACGCCGCATCGCCCTGATCCTAGGGCCCGCGCTGCCGCCGGACCCGGTCAGGCCGCCCGCACCGCCCGCACTGCCTACACCGCGCGCAGCCGCCCGGCTCCCGCGCGGTGTAGGCAGGACCAGGTCAGGCCGCCCACACTGCGCGCAGGCCGGCCTCGGCGGCCGCCTGGCGGAGCCCGGCCTGGTAGGCAGGCGCAACCCTGGAGGGATCCATCAGGCTGGTGCCCCAGCCGCTGACCTCCAGGAACTCCGGGCCAGGAGCGACCACTTCGAGCGCGCTGCCGCTGTCCCGCACGGCAGCCAGCTCGGCGGCGGTCTCCGCGCTGATGGCATCGAAGACCGGGTCGCTCATGCCCGCGGGCAGCGACAGAATCATGCAGGACACGGCGATGACCGCGTCGTGCCCGGCGGCCAGGTCGGCGTTCAGCGGCGTGCGCATCCCGCCGTCCATGTACCGGATTCCGTTGATGGTGACCGGCGGGAACACGCCGGGCACCGAGCAGCTGGAGGCCAGGGCGCGCGGCAGCGGCACCCCGGCCGCCTGATCCCAGACCTGGAACCGCCCGGTCCCGGTCTCCACGGCCGTGCAGCGGAACGACGCCGGCCACTCCCGGCCGGTGGCCTGCGCGAAGACCGGCGCCCCGGCGAAGTCGTCCTCGGGCACGGTGGCTGTCGCCAGGGCCATCGCGCCGAGTCTGGCGCGCAGCTGCTCATCTTCCAGGCCGTCGGCGAGCGCGCCGGCCAGCACCGCCATCATCTCCTCCAGGCCCGCGCCGCCGCCGGCGCCCACCGGGAGGGGCTGACTCACCGACTCGACCGTCGCCGCCAGGTCCAGCTTGAGGGCCAGCCCCGCGCCCACCACCGAGCCGGCTGAGGTGCCCACGATCAGGTCAGCTCCGCCGAGGTCGATGCCCGCCTCGGCCAGGCCGACGGCCAGCCCGCACTCCCAGCCAATGCCGACCGGCCCGCCGCCGCCCAGGACCACCGCCCGTGTCATGCCTCACCATCCCTGCCCAGCCCCGAATGACATTCTGGTCTGCACGCTGATTGTGGACCGCTGGACGCGATTAGCCAAGATCTTCCGTCCGCTCTCGGCTGCCGGGCCTGCCCCCCAGATCACGTACCGGCCAGCTGGCCGATGTCCGGCATGCTGACCCGGACGTAGTCGATCATCAGGTCGACCGGGAACGGGGTCTCGGGCGGCGGCTCGCCCGCGTTGCCGCCCACGGCCAGGTTCAGCAGCAGGAACATCCCGCCGTTGTGCGGGGCCGCAGGCCCGAACACCCAGGAGCGCGGCGGGCAGAAGCGCGGGACGGTCAGGTAGGTCTCTCCGTCCCGGCTGAACGCATGCCGTCGTCCTGCCAGGACAGCTGGTATACGTGCCAGCGGTGTCTGGCGGGAGGTCCGATGCGCGCTGTGCAGCACGTTGCCGGCCCGGCCGGGGCGTGCACGGAGGACTGCCCGGTCGAGTAACCGAAGTCCTCCAGCACGTCCACCTCGCCGCAGCGCGGGCCAGCCCGGCGGTCGTGATGTCCTGCGCCCATCAGCCAGAACGCCGGCCACAGGCCGCGCCGCGAGTTCACCTTGATCCTGGCCTCGAAGGTCCCGCCGAGCTGGCCGAACTTGCCCTGCGTCTTGATCCGGGCGCTGTGGTAGCCGACGCGGCGGGCGCAGGCCGCCTGGCGCCGCCCGGTCGGCCCGGATGACCAGGTGCGAGCGGCCGTCCTGGAAGGCGTTGCGCCGGGGAATCGGTGTAGTCCTGCAGCTCGCCGTTGCCCCAGCCGCCGCCGCCGATGTCATAGGACCAGCTGGCCGGGTCGGGCGGCGCGCCGGCCGGGCCGTCGAATTCGTCCCGGAAGGTGACAGCGCCGTCATCGCCGCGCTGCCGGTTCGCATCGGTTGCTCACCGGGCTGACCCTGACCAGCTCGCCGGTCACCACGATCCGCCAGGGCGTGAACGTCCAGCGTCACCGGCGTGCAGGTGATCAGGGTGATCAGCGCCCGGTGTCGGTGCCATGCCCGGGTGGCCGGGCACCGGGTACTTCACGCCGACATTGGTGTATCGCACGACCCGCTCGGAGCTGGACCTTGTACTCGTATAGCCGTGCGTCGCGGGTGTAGACGTACACCTTGTCGGGCTAGTGCAGGGCAGCGCAGGTGCAGGAACGGGATTGCCGGCCGTGACGTCGTGCGCGGCCACCACGAAGTTGCCCCGCTGCGCCGGGCAGCCCCGTCCCCGGCGACGTGGCCGGGCCCGAGCGCCAGCTGGCTGTAGCGCCGGTGCCCTGCACGATGGCGAACTTCCAGTCCGGCCCGAACGCGGGCACCCGCATCAGCGCGAACGGCTGGCCGGTCACCGGCCGGATCCGGTCGGGGTGTAGTCCCGGTGTAGCCGTGCCGCGCGGCGCCCGGGCGGTCGCCCTGGCCGTTCGCGGCGCACGCCGGGAGTCGCACGGTGCCCGGCCGGACCGCGACCCTGGCCGCCGTCCCTGCTGCCTGCCCGCGCCGTTGCTCCCGCCGTCATGGGCCGCTTGGCCTGGGCGGGCCGCTGCCACTGCCGGTGCAGCTGGTCCTGCATGGCGTCCTGGCGGTGCCCGGCAAGCGGGTCGGTGATCATGAACGCCGCCCACCCGGCGGTCAGCAGCACGCAGGCCACCAGCGTCCAGGCCAGCGGCCGCACCGCCCGTCTGCAATTGCATCACGGCTCCTCCCTTCCGTGCCGGGCCGGGCAGTCCGTGCCGGAGTGCCGTGCCCGCGGGCGTCGTCGTTCAGCTAGTGTGTCCTCTTGGGCAGCATCCGCTTGACCGCGAACAGCACGCCGATCGCGGCAACGCGATCAGCGCCGCGTACAGGTAACTCAGGCCCCCCGCCAGTGCGCGGCCAGGCCGGTAGTGGGCAGTGCCCCTCCTGCGAGCTTGCCGTACATAGTTCTCATCTCCTTCGATATCCGTCTTCCCTACGTTCCGGTCACCGGGTTATCCGGCGGCGTCGTGGCCTCACCAGGACTTCTGCGTCCGCCACAGCACCCCCCACAGGGCGCGGACATGGACGGTCTGCAGGTAAAGGTCGTAGCCCCACTCGACAATGACCGTCGCGGAGGCCAGGGCCACCTTCCAGCCCCGCGATCGCACCGTCACCAGCCGTTCTGCGGCGTAAATCAAGGTGATGGCCAGGAACGCCAGCCTGCGGGTGGAAGCCCAGCCACGGCGAGCCCAGCAGCGTGGCGAGGTAGGCGATCGAGGCCAGGACGCCCAGCGGCCGACACCAGCTGCAGGGTCCAGCCCTTGAGCGTGCGCCGGGAGAAGCCGAAGCTGAGCAGGTCCTCGATCGCACCGCGCTTCCAGCGCAGGCGCTGCCTGGCCAGCTCCTGCCAGGTCAGCATCACCTCGGTCGACATGGTCGCGTCCTTGGGCGAGATCACCCGGTAGCCCAGGTGGGTCAGCGCCAGGGTCATCCAGTTGTCCTCGGTGAGCGTGGCGTAGCTGTAGGCGTAGCCACCGCCGGCGTCGGGCAGCCGGCCGTCGCGGATCGCCGCGACGACATCTCGCAGGGCCGCGACGCTGAGCAGCGTGCCCACGCCGGTGATGCACAGCACCCGGCCGTGCTTGCGCGCCGTGTCCCGCGCATAGCGGGCGTACTCGTTGCGCTGCAGCGCGCCGCATACGCCGCCGCCCGCGCGGCCCCGGAAGTTCCCGCCCGGCCGCCCCGAAGCCCTGGCCGAGCTTGCGGGTGGTGGCGGTCAGGAACTCCGGGTCCAGGAAGCTGTCGGCGTCCTGAACCAGGACGGCGTCCCGGTCGGCCAGCCCTGGCAGCACCTGCTCCAGCGCGTAATTCAGTGCGCCTGCTTTCTTGTGGGTATTGCCCTCGGTCACCATCACCTCGGCGCCGTGCTGCGCCGCCAGCTCGCCCGTAGCGTCGGTGCAATTGTCGGCGATTACGATGATCCGCTGCGGTGGCACCGTCTGCCCGCGCAGGGCGGTGATGGCTCGCTGAATGGATTCTTCTTCGTTATGCGCAGGGATGAGAGCAACAATTCGCCGTGGCTCCTGCCCTTGCGAATTAGTTCCGGCCCCCATGCCATCTCCCCCGTGCTACCTGCGCGTTTAGTAGGTACCTGACGACAGTAATTAGTCAGAACGCAGGTGCGGATGGCCCATTTTGGGTAGGCGAGGTCCCCTAGATTGATGAGATCCTCGGAGCGGAGTTGCGTAGCTTGCGAGAAACCGGAGAAGTGTCCGGGAAGTTTATCCGGTATAAACGGAAATTCCTGACCCTCCGCAGCAGGGGCTGCAGCTACGCCTTAATTACGCCGCTTGCGCCGCGGGGCGCGAAGACCAGCCGGGCCGGAACCGGCGGCTTTCCCAACACCGGCTCGGAACCGGCCGAGCACCATAGTCCAGGCTGCTTCCATGAACTCCGCCTGGGCCGGGGTGTCGGCCAGCTGGTGCACCTCGACGTGCGCGCCGCCGCCGGCCGGGCTTATCCGCAGGTAACCGGTCATCTCGCCGCCCGGGACGGGGATGTTGTCATCCTCAAAGTCCCAGCGCATCGCGATGAGGTCAGGCGGGCAGACCACCTCATACCGGCCGCGCACCTGGGTGCCCCATTCCATGGTGCAGGCGAACTGGCCGTCCGTGATGGTGACCGGAACGCCCAGCCAGCGTGAGTACACGGCCGGATCGGTGAACGCGGTGAAGGCCGTCTGCTGGTCGGTACTCACCTCGGCGGTAGCCACCACCACCAGCTTGGTGCGGGCGACCGACAGCGCCCGCTCCGGTAGGTCGTCGGCGCTGCTCCACTTGTCCGGGCTGCTGAGCGCGGCGCGCAGGCCGCGCAGGGCGTCCTGGCGGGCCCGGTAATACCGCGAGGTGCCCTCGGCCCGCCCGCTGACCAGCCCCGCTGCGCGGAGCACGGCCAGATGCTGGGAGATCGTCGGCTTGGTCACAGCGAAGGCCCGGGCGATCTCGCCGGCGGGCAGCTCGCGGTCCCAGATCAGGCCCAGGATCTCCCGCCGCACGGGCGAGGCCAGTGCCGCGATCACCTGCTGGATGTCGCCGGCCTGCCCGGCGGGCTCGCGGGGCGGACCGGGCGGGCGCGGCTGGCGGCCGGATTCCGGGCGACCTGGTTGCGTCTTGTTCGGCACATGACTAATTTAGCGACTACCGAATAAAGCCGGAACCTGGCCAGGGCCGGGTCATCGTCCGCGGTGTCCTGAGCTGCCGGGATCCGGGATTTCGGGCCGACAGGGGGAGGGACCGATGGACAAAGCCGAGATCTGGCCGGTGATCCATGCCGAGCGCAAGGCGCTGGCCGCGGATCTGCAGGGCCTGAGCGCCGATCAGTGGTCGAGCGTCTCGCTGTGCGGGGAATGGTCGGTGCGGGACGTGACCGCGCACATGACCGCGGCCGCCGTGATGACGCCGCCGGAGTTCTTCGTCAAGCTGGGCCGCAACGGGTTCAAGTTCAGCCGGCTGCAGTCCGCCGACATCGCCCGGGAGCGGGGCGCCAGCACGGCCGAGACCCTGACTCGCTTCGAGGCCGTCGTGAACTCGACCAAGCATCCGCCCGGCCCGACCGACACCTGGCTGGGCGAGACGATCATTCACGGCGAGGACATCCGGCGGCCGCTGGGCATCACCCGCGAGTACCCGGCCGGAGCGGTGGCCCGGGTGGCGACGTTCTTCACCGGCTCGAACCTGCTGATCGGCGCCAAGACGCGGATCACCGGCGTGACCCTGCGGGCCACCGACGCTGACTGGACGCACGGCACCGGTCCCGAGGCCGCCGGGCCGCTGCTGTCCCTGGTCATGGCCATGACCGGCCGCAAGACCGCCCTCGATGACCTCAGCGGCGACGGCGTCGCCGCCCTGCGCAGCCGCCCCTAGCCCGGATGATCCCGGGCGGCGGCTGGGCTGGCCGGCGGGGAGGGCTGGCGGACGACCGGGGTCAGACTCCGGCGGGCAGGGCCAGCGCGTCCGCCCGCTCGGCCGCCAGGTACTCCTGCACGAGCCGGACCGCCGTGGCACCGTCACCGACAGCCGAGGCGACGCGCTTGATGGACCGGTAACGCGCGTCGCCGGCCGCGAACACGCCGGGCATCGAGGTCTCCAGCGGGAGCGGATCGCGTTCCAGCGGCCAGCAGTCCGGCTGCGTCGCCGCGCGGATGACATCGCGCCCGGTCCGGATATAGCCAGCCTCGCGCTGGATGCCCACGGGCAGCCACTGCGTGCACGGCTCGCCGCCGATCAGCACGAACAGCGCGTCCGCGGTCAGCCGGTCAGCGGTGTCGGTGCCGGCGTCATAGAGCGTCAGGCCCTCCAGGTGGGTGTCCCCGTGCCCCTCGACCACCTCGGTGCGTAGTCGCACGGCGATGTTCGGCGTGGCCTCGATCTCGGTCGTCAGGTACTCCGACATCGACCGCCCCAGGCTGGCCCCGCGGACCAGCAGCGTCACCTGCCGGGCGTACCGGGCCAGGTGCAGCGCCGTCTGGCCGGCCGAGTTCCCGCCCCCGACGACGAATACTCGCCGGCCCTCCATCGCCCGGGCCTCGCTGCCCGACGAGCCGTAGAACACCCCGGAGCCGACCAGCGCCTCGATCCGCGCGATGCCCAGCCGCCGCCAGGTGATGCCAGTCGTCACTATCACCGCCCGGGCGCGGACCGTCTGCTCGCCGGCCAGATGCACGACGCGCCGGGAGCCCGCGGCCTCCAGGCTCCTGACCGGCTGGGCGAACACCATGTGGGCGCCGAACATCCAGGCCTGCTCACAGGCGCGGCGGGTCAGGTCGTGGCCGCTGACGCCGTGCGGGAAGCCCGGGTAGTTCCGGATCATCGGACTGAATCCGGCCTGGCCGCCGGAGACGCTCTGCTCCAGGACGACCGTCTCCAGCCCTTCCGAGGCGGCGTAGACGGCAGCGGCCAGGCCGGCCGGCCCCGCGCCCACGACCACCAGGTCACACTCGTCGGCGTCGCTGGCCACGCTGCCGCCGACGGCCTCGATGATCTGGGCCAGCGTGGGATCGATCATGGCGTAGTCGTCATGGCGGATCATGACGGGCAGCCGTGCTGGATCCAGGCCCCGGCCGGCCAGCAGCTCACGCCCGCGCCTGCTATCGGGCGCGTGGAAGTGGTAAGGCACGCCAAACCGGGTGAGCAGCTCGCGCAGCTCGTGGCTGCGCGCGTCCTGCGGCGCGCCGATGACGTGGAACAGGTCGAAGCCGGCCTCCTGGCCCTTGGCCCACTCGGCCAGGAACTCGCTGACCTCGCGGTAAAGATCCTGCTCCAGCAGCCACGGCTTGGTCAGGTGGTAGTCAGCCTCGCCCAGCGTCATGGCCGCCACGACCGGGCTGCGCAGCGAGTAGTCCCGCTCGACCAGGAGCACGCGCTTGGCCAGCGGGTGCAGCTCGCGGGCGCGGGCCAGGAAGTCGGCACCCGGCATGCCGGGCATGTCATCATCCACGATCAGCAGGGCAACGCTCACCCCGTCGGCGGCCAGCTGGCGCAGGCTGGCCAGGCCGGCGGCGGGGGACGTGTCGGCGAGAATCCGGAAATCCTGCCCGAACCGGCGGCTGAGGTCATTCCGGAGCGCGTTCACCACGCCCGGATCGTCGTCAAGCAGGTACAGGACCGGGAACTGCATCGGCTGCCTCCTGGGCGGCATCGCGGCTGCGGCATCGCCGTGCCCGGGGTGCCGGGCACCGCTGCTGGCGAACCTAGGCGCCGCGCCGTTCGCCGAGCGTTCGCCGGCTCTCGCCGGATTCGCCGGCTCGCGGCCGCCGTCAGCCGATGCCCGCCTTGGCGTCCAGCCGCTGCAGGAGGTCGTGAGCAGCCAGCTCGACGTCCTTGTGCCGCCACTCAGCGGCCCGGTACAGGCAGGCGATGAGGCCCATGCGGTGCACGCGGCGGTAGTCGCCGAAGACAAAGGCGTACCGGGCCTTGGTCTCATCGCGCGCGCCGTCGGTGAGCCCGAGGTGCCAGCGGGCGTACTCCTCCCACGAGTGCGCCTCGAGGTAGTCGTTCTGGTCGCTGGCCCGCGGCTGGACCTGTCCCCAGTCGCTGTCCAGCACATACTGACGGCCGTCAATGAGCTGACGGGCCCAGGCCACGCCAGCCGGGTTCACCACATAGGACGCCATAGCTCTAGGCGCTGCCCCGGCCGGCCACCGGGAAACCTGGCCGGCCCCGGCCGGACCGGTCAGCGAAGGAACTCGGCCAGCGCCGCGGCGGTGGCCTGCGGCTGCTCCTCGGGCAGGAAATGCCCGCAGTCCAGGGCGGTGCCGCGCACGTCCGTGCCGAACTCCTGCCACACCGGCAGCACGGCGTAGTGGGTCCCGACGAAGCCCTGGCTGCCCCACAGCACCAGCAGCGGGCAGTCCACCCGGCGCCCGTGGTCCCTGACCGCGTGCTCCAGATCGGCCCCTGCGCCGGCCCGGTAGTCCGCGCAGCTGGCGGCGATGGCGGCCGGATCGCAGAAGGAGCGCACGTACTGCGCCACGGCCCGCTCATCGAAGGCAAAGCCAGGGCCCGCCCAGCGCGGCAGCAGGGCACGCAGGAAGAACTCCGGATCGGCCCCGATCAGCCGCTCGGGCAGGTCCGGCGGCTGGATCAGGAAGAACCAGTGCCAGTACCGCCGGGCCAGCTCCTCGTCGGCGTGGGCGTAGACATAGCTGGTCGGCACGATGTCCAGCACGGCGGCCCGCTGCACTACCTCCGGGTGGTCCAGGGCCATCCGGTGCACGACCCGCGCGCCCCGGTCGTGACCGCACGCCGCGAAGGTGCGGAAGCCCAGCCGGGCCATCAGGGACACCTGGTCGGCGGCCATGGCCCGCTTGCTGTACTCCGCGCTGTCCGGGCCCGCGGGCGGCTTGCCGGAGTCGCCGTAGCCGCGCAGGTCGGCGACCACCACGGTGTGATCGCGGGCGAGCGCCGGCGCGACGGCCGACCACATCACGTGGGTCTGCGGATAGCCGTGCAGCAGCAGCACGGGCGGGCCCGAGCCGCCGACGCGGCCGTGGATGGTGATCCCGCCGACGTCGGTATCGACGACGTCGAAGCCGGGGAAGAACTCGTCTGCTGCTGTCACTGCGACCCCGTCTTCGGCGGGCCGGCCGCGCGGCGCCGCCGGGCCGGGCGCAGCGCCTGCTCCCGCGAGCACCACCACGTCGACCGGCCGCCCACCACGCCGTGCGCCATCGGAGCCCCGTCCCGCGGGCAGGTGCCGCCCGGACGGCGCTGGGCGATGATCTCCCCGGTATGCGCGCCACCGCGGGCGATAGCCGCCGCGACAACCGCCGTGAGCGCCTCGTAGAGCCGCTTGACCTGCGCGGGTGTCAGCTGACTGACCGAGATCAGCGGGGCGACCCGCGCCTGCCAGAGGATCTCGTCGGCCAGCAGGTTGCCCACCCCGGCGATCTTGGACTGATCCAGCAGCCGCGCCTTGACCGCGATCGTGCCCTTCGTGATCAGCGCCCGGAATTCCCCGAACGTGACCTCGGTGGCATCCGGCCCGAGGGCACTGATCCCGGGGTTGAGCCAGACCCGCCCGAGGCGCCGCGGGTCCAGCAGCACCAGGCTGCCGCCATCGGCGAAGGTGAGGGTGAACCGGCTCCAGACCGGGTTACGGCCCCGGCCGCCGTAGCGGTACGGGTCACCGGCCTCGATCACCGTGCCGTCGGGGCCGGTCACCACGATGCGTCCGCTCATGCCCAGGTGGAGTCCGACCTCCGGCCCGGCAGCGTCCGCATCCGCCGCCGGGCCGTCGGAGGTCCCGGAGGTCTCCACCCACATCGTCTTTCCCCGGCGGTGCGCCGCGGTGAGGCGGCGCCCGGTCAGCGCGCTCTTCAGCTCGCCGGGCGGATGCGGCCGCAGCACGTAGCTGTCGGAGTCATCGACATCGGAAATGCGCCGGCCCAGCGCGTGCTCAGCGATCAGGCGACGGGCATTCTCGACCTCAGGAAGCTCAGGCACCTACCCGTTGTACCGCCCGCCGGGCCGCGGCGCAGCAGTGCTCAGGCCGAGACCAGGTCGCAGACGAAGATGAGTGTCTCGCCGGGCGCGATCGAGCGGCCCGCGCCGCGGTCGCCGTAGGCCATGCCCGGCGGGATGACCAGCTGGCGCCTGCCGCCCACCTTCATGCCCTGCACGCCCTGGTCCCAGCCGGCGATGACCTGGCCCACGCCGAGCTGGAACTCCAGCGGCTCGCCGCGGTTCCAGCTGGCGTCGAACTCCTCGCCCGTTGAGTACGCGACCCCGACGTAGTGGACCTGGACCCGGTCCCCCGCCTTGGCCTCGGGACCGCTGCCCTCCCACACGTCAGTGATCTGGAGGTCGGCGGGCGGCTCGCCGCCCGGGAAGTCGATCTCCGGCTTCTCGATGCTCATGCTGACGTCTCCCTCAGTAGCTATCGGCGGGCGGCATGGCCCGGCCCCGGCCGGGCGCGCGGTCGCCGCCCCGGCCACGGCCCCTTTCCGCGCAGCGCAAGATTATGCTCTGCGCCGGGCTGCCGAGTGCGCCCGGTACCGCGCCGCGCCGTCGCTGCAGGCCGCGCGCCGCGCCGGGGTCAGAACTGCACGCCGCGGGTGAGCGCCCCGTCGACGAGCAGGTTGGCGCCGGTCATGAAGCTCGCCGCGGGGCTGGCCACGAACACGGCGGCCCGGGCGATCTCCTCGGGCCGGGCCATCCGGCCGGTCGGATTCAGGCCCATGGCCTGGCCGAACAACTCCGGGTTACCGCTCTCGATGCTGTGCCAGACACCGCCGGTGAAGTAGGTGTTGCCCGGCGACACGCTGTTCGCGCGGATGCCCTGGCCCGCGAGCTGGAAGGCCAGGCCCTGGGTGTAGTGGATGATCGCCGCCTTGAATGTGCCGTACGGGCCGGCGGCGAAGTCGATCTCCCGGCCGGACACGCTGGCGATCGTCACGATCGAGGCCGCGTCGCTGCGTTCCAGGTACGGCATCGCCGCCTTGACCAGCCCGACCGTCCCCATCATGTCGGTGCTGAAGCTGGCCTGCCAGCTCGCCACGTCATCGGGGATGGCCAGCGCGCTCACGTTGGCCACCACGATGTCCACTCCGCCGAGCTCCTCGGCCGACTCGGTGACCCAGCGCTGCAGCGCCGCCTCGTCCGACACGTCGGCCACCCGTCCGACCGCGTGCGTGCCGCCCTCCGTCAGGGCCGCCACCGTAGCGGCGACGTCGGCCGCGCTGCGGGCGCAGAACCCGACCGCCGCGCCCTCGGCGGCCAGCGTGTCCACGATGGCCCGTCCGATCCCCTTCGTGCCGCCCGTGACGAGGGCACGCCGTCCCTGCAGGCCCAGATCCACCTTGCGTCTCCCTTAGTTACGAGCCCTCGCTGGTCGTTGACTTACGAGCCCTCGCTGGCGGCCGCCTCGCGCAGCTGCTGGTGCAGGCCGCCATAGGCCGTGGCCCGCGGCAGGTACGCCTTGGCCACCTTGGCCAGGGCGCTGTAGTTAGCGTCCACCACGTTGGCCAGCGGCGCCTCGCTGGTCTGCGACAGCAGCTGGTAGGCATCCAGCTTGTCCAGCCCGTGCAGCTCGCTCAGCCAGCTCACCATGCCGACCTGGCTGATCCGCCAGGCGTCCTCGAGCGGGCGGCTCGAGCCGATCACCATCAGGTGGCTGTCCGTCTCCAGGCGCGGCCAGGCCTGCCGCCGCCCTTGATCAGGTCGACGATGAGCGTGACGTTCATCGCGCCCTCGACCGCGGTGCCGCAGGCCTCGCCCTCCCCCTGCCGGTAGTGCCCGTCACCCACCGAGAACAGCGCGCCCTCGACGTTGACACCCAGGTAGCACGTCGCCCCGGCGCGCATTTCCGGGGTGTCCATGTTCCCGCCGAAGGCGTCGGGCACCAGCGAGGAGCGTGCCTCGCCGGCCGCGGGCGCGACGCCGACGGTGCCCAGCATGCAGTCCATCGGCAGTTCCACCCGCAGCTCGCTGGACTGGGCCTGGAACGCGACGGTCTGCCGGTCCCGGTCGACCTCGTAGATCCAGGTCCGCTCGGGCAGCGGATCCTGCAGCGTGGCGGTGCGGTCGGTGCTGGTCAGCCCGCCGAACAGCGGGATGGTGCAGGACGCGCCGTAATCGCGGGCCGGGCTGAGGCTGACGAAGTGCAGCGCGAGGGTGTCTCCCGGCTCGGCGCCCTCGACGTAGAACGGGCCGGTCTGCGGGTTGACGAACGGCATGTTCAGCGCCGCGCTCGGCAGGTCCGCCGTGCTGGAGATGGTGCCGCAGAACGCGTCCTCGGTCCACAGCCGCAGCATCGTGCCCGGCCGGACGGTCCGGACCGGCGCAACACCGCCGAAGGTGAACGCGTACTGCTCGCGCTCCGGGCGGAACTCGACAACCTCCATGGGCGGACTTCCTCTCGCGCTTGGCCCCCGCGGTGGTTTCTGCTCTCGGTGCGAGCCGCGCTATCCCGGCCCGCGCAGTGATACGTGCGACCGGTTCAGATCGGCCACCCGAGGTACGCCCAGCAACTGCAGCGTGCGGGTGATCTCGGCGGACAGGATGGCGATCGCCTTGTCCACCCCGCGCTCCCCGCCGGCCATCAGCCCGTACAGGAACGCGCGGCCGACCAGGCAGCCCCGTGCACCCAGCGCCAGCGCGGCCACAATGTCCCCGCCGCCCATGATCCCGGTGTCGAGCAGCACCTCGGCCCGGTCCCCGACGGCGTCCACGATCGGCGCCAGGACTTCCAGCGTGCCGGCGGCCCGGTCGAGCTGGCGGCCGCCGTGGGTGGACACGATGATGCCGTCCGCGCCGTGCTGCACCGCGGCCCGCGCGTCATCGGCCGTGATGATGCCCTTGATCAGCAGCGGGCCGGGCCACAGCCCGCGCAGCCACTCGATATCGGCGAACGTCACCGACGGATCGAACATCGAGTTGACCAGCTCGGCGAGCGCGCCGTGCTGCGCCTTGAGGCTGGCGAACTCCAGCGGCTCGGTGGTGAGCAGGTTGGCCCACCAGGCCGGGTGCAGCGCCGCGTCGAGCACGGTGGCCGGGGTCAGGGCGGGCGGGATGGTCAGGCCGTTGCGGACATCGCGCATCCGCGCGCCCGCGACTGCCGTGTCCACGGTCAGCACCAGGGCCTCGAACCCGGCCGCCCGGGCGCGCTCGACCAGGTCCTTGCCGGCCGCCCGGTCGCGCCACACATACAGCTGGAACCACTTATGCGCCTCGGGTGCCTCCGCCGCGACCTGCTCGATGGAGGTCGTCCCCATCGTGGACAGCGTGAAGGTGATGCCGGCCCGCTGCGCGGCGCGGGCGGCGGCCCGCTCGCCCTCGTGGTGCATCATCCGGGTGAATCCCGTCGGCGCCAGCCCGAACGGCAGTGGCCAGCGCCGCCCCAGCACCGTCGTTCCGGTGTCGGCCGCGCTCACGTCCTGCAGCACCGCGGGATGAAACTCGGCGCGGGCGAAGGCGGCCCGCGCCCGGCGCAGGCTCAGCTCGCTCTCGGCGGCGCCGTCGGTGTAATCGAAGACCGCCCGCGGCACCCGGCGCGCAGCGATCGCCCGCAGGTCAGCAATGGTATGCGCGCGGCTCAGCCGCCGCTCGACGGGATCGAGCGGGATGCGCTCGGGACGCAACAGCGGCCGCAACTCCGACCACCGGGGCACTCTCCTGCTGGCCGGCACGGCCTCTCCTCCCAAGTTTCCGCCAGTGTGTCGTGCCGGTGACCCGCGCCGCAAGCAGGCCCGAATGCCCTTTTCGCGCAGCGGCGCTGACGTGCGAGCCGGGCGAACCAGTGTCACTGGCGCCCCGGCCGCCCCATCAGATGCCGGCCAGACCTTCGCTCGGATGATCTTTGGGCTGGTAGATGAGTCATTGACACCTCATTTCTACATACTGTATACAGAATGCAGGATTGGGGGTGATCATGAACGGGCCTGGGCCATCAGCTCCGAAGACGGCCGCGCTGCCCGCGCCCCCGCCGCACGCGTCACTAGCCGAGATGGCCGCCGACTGGATCACCTCGCACATCGTGGCGGGCGACATCCGGCCCGGTGACAAGCTGACCGAGGTCGCCCTGGCCGAGGCAGCGGGCATGAGCCGATCCCCGATCCGGGAGGCGCTGCGCGCCCTGGCCCGCCAGGGCCTGGTCGACATCGAGCCGCGCCGGGCCGCTACCGTCGCGCTGCTGGGCGCCGGCGACGCAGCCGATCTGTACGAGTGCCGCCTGCTCATCGAGCCACGCTGCATGGCGCTGGCCGCCCCGGAGGTTACCCCGCAGATCAGCGACCAGCTGCAATCCCTCATCGACCAGATGAGCACCGCGGCCCGGGCCGGCGACGGGCGGGCCTACCTGGACGCGGTGACCCGCTACAACCGCACCCTGCAGGACTGCTGCCCGAACCGGATGCTGGCCAGCATGACGGCAACCGCGCTCAGCAGCTCGCTGCGCTACATCACGATCCTGGTCCAGAGCTCGCGGCAGTACCTGCTGGCGTCGCTGGCCAACAACCGGGAACTCCACGCCGCGGTCATGGCCCGGGACTTGCCGGCCGTGCACGCGGCCACCACGACGGTGCTGACCAGCGCCCGCGATCAGCTGCTCCGGCTCATCGACAGCATCTCAGGCGGCCAGGCCAGCCGGCGCTAGGCCAAGGCTCCGGCGACAACACAGGACGGAACCGATGGACAACATCCGCATCCCCACCGACGGCCTCGCCCCCGCCTCCGAAGCGGCCCTGAGCCGCCGGGCTGTGATCCGCGGCGGCAGCCGCCTGGCACTCGGCGCCGGCGCGGCCGCCGCCCTGGCCGCCTGTAGTTCGGGGGGCAGCACCGGGTCATCGGGCTCGGGCTCGGGAGTCAGCAAATCTGGCCTGCAAAAGGCCCGCGACGCGGTCCAGGCCGCGCGGGCTACCCCGGCCTTCGTGCCGCCCGGCCCCGCCTTCGACATTTCCTCCGCCCGGGGCAAGCACGTTTTCTACCTGCCGCTGCTCATGGGCGTGCCGATTGTCCAGACCTGGTGGCAGGGCGTGCAGGACGCAGCGGAGGCAGCCGGGCTGCAGGCGCGCAACTACGATCCGCAGGGGCAGACCAACCTGATCGTGGCCGGCATGGACCAGGCCATCAACAGCGGCGTGGACGCCATCATCGTGGACTCGATCGCCAGTGCCTCGATCTCCGCGCAGATCAAGAAGGCGGTCGGCAAAGGCATCAAGGTGGTCGTCGCGAATGAGCGCAACGATTCCGCCGGCGGTCCCGCTGACAAGGCCGTCAGCGCGGGGGTCTGCCTGGATTACATCGGCGCAGGTGCGCTGGAGGCCGACTGGGTGATCACCGATTCCGGCGGCAAGGCTACGGTCGCGGTTTTCATCCTGCCGAACGCGCCCGCCCACCTGGACATGGTCCAGGCCATTCGCGGCCAGTTCGCCAAGGCCGGCTCGCAGGTCAAGCTCGTCTCAGTCCAGCAGGTGGCGGCGGCGGACTGGGCCACCCGGCTGCCGACCCTGACCGGCGCGCTGCTGTCGCGCTATCCCGACCTCACCCACATCATCCCCGTCGTGGACGCGATGGCGCTCAACATCGTGCCCACGCTGCGCCAGCGCGGGAAGGTCGGCAAGGTCAAGATCTCCACCTACAACGGCACCGCCGGAGTGGAGGAGCTGGTCAAGTCCGGCGCGGTGGGAACCGACATCGCGGGCGCGAACATCCAGGAGTCCTGGGCGTACATCGACCAGGTGCTGCGGCTGCTGACCGGCCAGCCGCCGGTCCGCCAGGTCATCCCCAACCGGCTGTTCGACAGCAAGAACATCGACAGCATCGACATCAGTGAGGTGAACCAGCTGCACTGGTTCAACATCACGCAGGCCATCAACGGCTACAAGAAGCTGTGGGGCGTGAGCTGAGCGAGATCGCGATGGCGCCGCCCGTCGTCGCCGTCCGGGGCCTGTCCAAGACCTTCGGCGCGACGACGGTGCTGCGCGATGCTCATCTGTCGGTGCGGCCCGGTGAGATCCACGGCCTCATCGGGCATAACGGGTCGGGCAAGTCCACGCTGATCAAGATCCTCTCGGGCTACCACGCTCCCGATCCGGGCGGCGAGCTGCAGGTCCGCGGCGAGCCCGTCAGCCTGCCGATCAGGCACAGCGAGCAGCGCGGCCTGGGCATCGCCTTCGTGCACCAGGATCTGGGGCTGGTGGAGTCGCTGACCGTGCTGGAGAACATCCGGCTCGGGCGCTACCAGGCCGGCGGCCGGGTGCCGCGGATCAGCTGGCGGGCCGAGCGGCGGATCTGCGAGCAGCTGCTGGAGCGGTTTGCCATCGCGGTCCGGCCGGACGCGGACCTGCGGGAGGTGCAGGACGTGGACCGGGCGCTGATCGCGATCGCCCGGGCGGTATCCGACATCGAGCAGATCGGCAGGCCCGGCCTCCTGGTCCTGGACGAGCCGACTGTGTACCTGCCCGGTGACAGCGTCCAGGCGCTGTTCCGCATCATGCGCAGCATCGCCGCGGCCGGGCACGGGATCATCTTCGTGGCCCACCAGCTCAGCGAGATCCTGGAGATCACCAGCGAGGTCACCGTGCTGCGCGAGGGCCAGGTGGCCGGCCAGCTGCCCACCCGCGAGGCGACCCACGATCAGCTGGTCAACCTCATCGTCGGCCGGGACCTGGGCGACCTGTATCCCGAGTCCGCTCCCGCCGCGGCCGGGCAGCCGGTGCTGGCCGAGGTGGAATCACTGAGCGGAGCGATGGTCGAGTCGCTGTCGGTGACGCTGCGCGCCGGGGAGATCGTCGGCGTTACCGGGCTGCTGGGAATGGGCTCTGAGGATGTCCCCTACCTGCTGTACGGAGCTCTCCCGGCCACCGGCGGTACGGTCCGCTGGCCGGGCCGCGCCGTCCCGGCCCGGAAACTGTCCCCGGCCTCGAGCCTGCGCTCGGGGGTCGTGCTGATCCCGGCCAACCGGCTGCGGGACGGAGTCGTTCCCACCATGACCACCGGCGAGAACGTGGCCCAGCCGGTCCTGCCGCGGCATCAGCGCCGGGGGCGCCTGCGGCTGCACGCGGTCGCCGATCAGGTGGCGCGGACGCTGCGCGCCTTCGACGTGCGCCCGGCCGATCCCGCGGCGGCGATGAGCACCCTGAGCGGCGGCAACCAGCAGAAGTCACTGATCGGGAAGTGGCTGCAGGTCGAGCCGCGCGTGCTGCTCATGCACGAGCCAACCCAGGGCGTCGATATCCGCGCCCGGCAGGAAATCTTCTCCTACATCGCCGCCGCGGCCGCGAGCGGAACCGCCGTGCTGATCGCCAGCTCGGAATACGAGGAGCTGGTCGGGCTGTGCCACCGCGTCCTGGTGTTCCGCGATGGCCGGGTCCGGCGCGAGCTGTCGGGCCCGGCGCTGACCGAGGCGGAGCTGATCAAGGCGAGCTACCAGGACGGCGACGGGACCGCTCCCGGCGCCGCGGACCGGAAGGGACAGGCGGCGACATGAGCACCGGGAGCCTCGTGCTGAGCAACGGGATCGCGTTGGCCGGGGAGGAACTCGAGGAAACGCCGTTCGGAACGCTGACGGTCGCTGACGGGCTGATTACCGGGATCTCGGCGGAGCCGCCAGCCGCCGGCAGCACGGCACGGGACCTGGGCGGCCGCTACGTGCTGCCTGGCCTGATGGACTGCCATGTCCACCTGGACCTGGTCGCGGAGGTCCGGCCGTACCTGCACTGGCGCAGGCCGCCCTTCGAGCGGGCCATCGGGCTGGCCGCTAACGGCCTGACCGCCCTACGGCATGGCATTACCTCCCTGCGCGACCTCGGCTGCGTGGACGACGCCGTGATTCAGTACGCGCAGCTGGCCGATGGCGGCAAGGTGCTGGGTCCGCGGGTGATCGCGGCCGGCCGCTGGGTCTGCATGACCGGCGGGCATGGCTGGGAGTACGGCCGCGAGGCAGACGGCGAGGCCGAGGTGCGCAAGGCGGTGCGCGAGCAGGTCAGGGCCGGCGCGCAGGTCATCAAGCTGATGGCCACCGGCGGCCTGTCCACGCCCGGCTCACCGCACTCGGCCGAGCTGACCGAGCAAGAGCTGGCCGCCGGCGTGGAGGAGGCGCACAAAGCCGGCCTGCGGGTGGCCGCGCACGCGCACTCGGCAGCTGGCATCCGGGGCGCGCTGGCGGCCGGCGTTGACTCCATCGAACATGGCGCGTTCATGGGCGACGACGAGCTGGCGCGGCTGCGTGAGCGCGGAACGTTCCTGGTCCCGACCGCGATCGCCGTCGAGCATGTCCGGCCGGGATCCGGGATCGACCCGGACACCATCGCCAAGACCGACGCCGCGCGGGAGGTGTTCCACGCCCGGACGGCGGCGGCGCTGCAGGCGGGGGCCACCGTCGCGGCCGGCACCGACGCGGGCACCGCCCTCAACCCGGTGGGGCCAACGCTCCTGGAGGAGCTGAAGCTGTACGTGCGGCTGGGCGCGAGCATCCGGCAGGCGCTGGCCGCGGCCACCGTGCAGGCCGGCCGCCTGCTCGGCCACGGCCCGGGCGTCCTGGCCGCCGGCCGCCCGGCCGATCTGCTGATCCTGGACCGCAACCCGCTCGCCAGCCTGGCGGCGCTGGAAGAGATCGGCGGGATCATCTGCCGCGGCGCCTACCTGGAGCCGGCCGCCCTCGACGCCTCGATCAGTGCCCTGAGAGGCACCGCCCGGTGACCGGCACCGGGTCCGGGCCCGCCCGAAAGGAGCCACCGCCCATGCCGCCAGCCGCCGCACCCGTTGTCTTCGACGCCCACATGCACGTCGACGACGTGCCCTCGCTGGGCTGGTCGATGAGTGCCGCCGACTGCGTCCGCCGGATGGACGACGCCGGAGTGCAGTCGGCCATCATCATGTCGATCACGGACGCCCCGGCGCTGAATCCGCGGGTCCTGGACCTCACGGCTGCTGCCTGCGCCGAGTTCCCGGACCGGCTGTTCGGGTTCGCGCGCATGCATCCCGGCTACGGCGACCTGGCTATCCGGCTGTTCCGGTCGGCGATCGCCGACCTCGGCTTCGTCGGGCTCAAGCTGCACCCGGCATCGACGCTGTCGCATCCGGCGGGCGCCGATACCACCGCCCTGGTTCGCGCCGCGGCCGACCTGGGCGTGCCGACCTTGTTCCACTGCGGGGACGAGCCCATGACGACGCCCTACCAGATTGCGCTGCTGGCCCAGCAGTGCCCGGAGGCGCAGATCATCCTGGGCCACATGGGCGGCTACTACCACGTGGACGATGCCATCGCCGCCGCCGAGCGGTTCGACAACCTGTACCTGGAGACCTCGGCGATGCCGTTCCCGCACAAGATCTCGGAGGCGGTCCGTCGGATCGGGGCCGGGCGGGTGCTGTTCGGCAGCGACGGGCCGGTCTGCTCACCGGTCCTGGAGATCGAGAAGGTGCGGCTGGCCGGCCTGTCCGACGCGGACACGGCCCAGGTTCTAGGCGGCACACTGAGCCAGCTGCTGGGGAGGGCGTCGTGATTGTCGACGCGCTGGCCTTCATTGGCGGCCGGACCGGACCGGACGACGGCGGCCTGCCGGGCCTGCTATCGGGCATGGGCGAGCTGGGCATCGACCGGACGCTCGTATGCGGGGGCAAGCTGGCCGACGGCGAGTCCCCGAACGCCGGGCCGGCCAGCGCCGTGCGAGACCACCCGGGCCAGCTGGCCGGGCTGATCCGGCTCAGCCCGTGGATGCGGGACTGGGCGGCGGAGCTGGAGCGCTATGCGGGCGACCCGGCCTTCGCCGGCGTTCTGCTGCATCCCTGGGAGGACGGCTTCGCGCTGCTGGACCCGGAACCGCGCCGGATGGTCGCCGCCAGCGCCGACCGCGGGCTCCCGGTCACGGTTGCGGCCGGGTATCCGTGGCTGTCGGAGGCCCCGCAGGTGGGCGCCCTGGCCGCGCAGTTCCCCGGCACCACGTTCGTGCTCACCCATGAGGGTCAGCTCAACATCTCCGGCCTCGGCGCGGCCGATGTCACCTTCCTGCTGGACCAGGCGCCGAACGTCGTCCTGCACACGACCGGCGCCTACCGGGAGGACTTCCTGGTGCAGCTGGCCGCCCGGTTCGGGCCGGGACGGCTGATGTATGCCAGCGGGTACCCGCGATTCAGCGCGGCCTACGAGCTGCGCCGGGTCCAGTGGGCTGACGGCATCACCGACGACGCCAAGGCCCAGATCCAGGGCCCGACCGCCGCCGCGGTCTTCGGGCTCGGAACCACCGCGGAACGCCCGGCGGCCGCGCCGGAAAGGGGATCGGCATGATCGAGATCTACGGGCGGCAAGTCCCGACGGAGCTCGGCGAGATCGCCGAGCCGGGCACGACGGCCCTGGTCGTCATCGATATGCAGAACGACCTGTGCAGCCCGGACGGCGCCTTTGCCGCGCAGGGCGCTGATATCAGCGCCTACGCCGCCATCGTGCCGCGGATCGCCGCCCTGGTGCAGGCCGCCCGGCGGGCGGGCGTGCTGGTCATCTTCGTCCAGGCGACGACCCGGACCGACCACGCGACCCAGTCGCTGAGCCAGCTGTACTTCGAGCTGCGGATGCAGCGCAGCTACCCGCGGCCCCAGGACGACTCGTTCGTCTTCTGCGTGGCCGGCACCTGGGGCCACCAGGTGCTCCCCGAACTCGGCCAGGCGCCCGGCGACCTGGTTATCGAGAAGTACCGGTCCAGCGCGTTCGTCGGGACCTCGCTGGACCTGGTGTTGCGTAGCCGCGGCATCCGGACGGTAATCGCGGCCGGCTGCACCACCGAGGGGTGCGTGGACTCCACCATCCGCTCCGCCGGGTTCCTGGACTACTTCCCGGTGCTGCCGGCCGACTGCGTGGCCAGCGACAACCCGGCGCTGCACGAGGCCGCGATGCTGATCCTGGACGCCTACCGCGCGACGGTCGTCAGCAGCGACGACCTGATCGGCGTCTGGCAGGCGGGCCCGGGCCGCGGAGCGCCATCATGACCGCCACCCGCCAGCACCCGCGATTCCTGATGATGGACGGGCAGGTGGTCCCGTACGAGTCGGCGCAGGTTCATGTCCTCAGCACCGCCGTCAAGTACGCCGCCATCGTCTACGAGGGGATCCGCGGCTACTGGAACGATCAGTCCGGCCAGCTGTACCTGTTCCGGGTCGGCGATCACCTCCGCCGGCTAGCCGACTCGGCGCTCGTCACCCGCATGAGCCTGCCGGCCAGCCCGGCCGCGCTGGCCGGCCAGATCGCGGAGCTGGCCCGGCTCAATGAGCTGCGGGAGGACATTCACGTCCGGGTCCTGGCGTATGTAGCGGCCGACGATGGCGGGCTCGACTCGGTCGACCCGGTCGGGACGGTCATCGCCACGATGCCGATGGGCCGCTATCCCGAGCGGCGCCAGGCCGGCGCCGGCCTCAATGTGTGCGTCAGCCACTGGCGGCGCAATTCCGACGACGGCTCGCCGGTCCGGGTCAAGACGACCGGGAACTACCTGAACAGCCGCCTGGCCCTGCTGCAGGCCAGGGACGGCGGCTATGACGACGCCATCATGGTCGACGGGGCGGGAAAGGCGACCGAGGGTCCCGGCTACAACCTGTTCATGGTCCGGGGTGGGCAGCTGGCCACGCCGGCGGCCACCAGCGGGATCCTCGAGGGCATCACCCGCGACACCATCATGAGCCTGCACCAGCAGGCCACCGGTCAGGCCGTCGCGGAGCGGACGATCGACAAGTCCGAGCTCTACCTGGCCGACGAGCTCTTCTTCTGCGGCAGCGGCAAGGAAGTGGCGGCCATCCGCAGTATCGACGGCATCCCGCTGCGCCAGCCGCCGCCGGGGCCGGTCACCACGACGATCCGCGACAGCTACTTCGCGCTGGTCCGCGGGCAGGCTGCCGCACCGGAGGACTGGCTGACGCCGGTGTACTGACCAGCCCGCCCTGGATCAGGGCTGGCGATGAGGAAGGAGACCCGCGCATGAACGACAGCAGGGCGCGGCGGGACGGCGAGGCCGGCGGGCCGCTCACGAGCGCCTCGCCTGATGTCGCGCCGCCCCCGGCCGCCGCGCCGCGCCCGGCCGGGCCAGCGCTAGTCCTGGGCAAGGTGTTCGCCGAGCGGTGGGTGCTGCTGTGGGTGTGGCTCCTGCTGATCGTGCTGTTCGGCGCCCTGCGCCCGGCGGCCTTCCTGGCCTTCGGCAACGCCCAGACCATCCTGGGCTCGCAGAGCACGCTGGTGTTCGTGTCGCTGGCGGTGCTGTTCCCGCTGCTGGTCGGCGAGTTCGACCTGTCGGCCGGCGCGACGCTCGGCCTAGTCACCAGTGTGGTGGCGGTCTTCAACGTCACCCTGAAGCTGCCGATCGCCCTGGTCGTGGTGCTGGCCCTGCTCATCGGTGGCCTGGTCGGGGCCGTGAACGCGTTCTTCGTGGTGTCGCTGGGCGTGGACGGCATCATCACGACGCTGGCCGTGGGCACGCTGGCCACCGGCGTGACCTACGCCATCACGAACTACGTCACGATCAGCGGCATCTCGACCGGCCTCGTCTCGGTCATGACCAATCAGGTGCTGGGTGTCCCGTACAGCTTCTACTTCGGAATCATCGCGGCCGGCGTTCATCTGGTACGTACTGCGCTACACCCCGCTCGGCCAGTACCTGCTGTTTGTCGGGCGCTCGCGGGAGGTGGCCCGGCTCAGCGGCCTCAATGTGGCGGGCATCCGGTTCGGCTCATTCGTGGCCGCGGGCCTGGTCGCCGGGCTGGCCGGAGTTGTCCTGGCCGGGACGGTGGGGTCAGCGGACCCCACCGTCGGCACGACCTTCCTGCTCCCCGCCTACTCGGCGGCCTTCCTCGGGGCCACCACCATCACTCCCGGCCGGTTCAACCCGCTCGGCACCCTGGTGGCCGTGTACTTCCTGGTGACCGGCATCACCGGACTGCAGATCCTGGGCCTGTCCGACTGGGTGCAGCAGGTCTTCTACGGGATCTCGTTGCTGTTTGCCGTGACCATCTCGGTCCTGGCCCGCCGGCGTTCCCGGGCGGCCGCCCGCCAGCAGGCGGCCGGGGCCGCGGCCCGGTGACCGCAGGTCCCGCCGCCGTGGCAGCGGCCAGCGCCCAGGCTGATCTGGACTTCCTGTCCGGGCTCGAAGACGTGTCGTGCGCGGTATCGGACATCCTGCGGCGGACGGGCACCGGCGGGGCCCTCGGGCTGCCGGCCATCTTCCCGCCCGGAACTCGCGTGCGCGCCTGCGGGGCCGCCTTCACCGTCCGGTACGAGACCCGGCGCGCCGATCCGGCCGCACCGCCAGCGGATGACAGCGCCGCCGACTTCGACTTCCGCGCCTTGTTCGCGGCGGCCCGGCCCGGCGACGTGGCGGTCTTCGAGTGCCCGCCGCCCGGCCCCGCGGGACCGCGCGCGGTGCTGGGCGCCACCGCAGCGAGCTGGGCCCGCCAGGCCTGCCTCGCCGGCTGTGTGGTCGGCGGGGCGGTGCGGGACGTCGAGGCCCTGGCTGCGGGGCCGCTGCCGGTCTGGGCCAGCCAGGTCACCCCGGTAGCAGGCCGGGGAGCGCTGACCCGCGCGGCGGTCGGCGCGCCGGTGCTGCTTGGCGACGTGCTGGTCCGCCCGGCCGACATCGTGGTCGCCGACGGCAACGGCGTCGCGATCATCCCCGCTGCCGAACTGCGCACCGTGACCCGGCTGGTCGCCGAGCTGCACCAGGCCGACATGCGGCGGGCGGCGCCAGCCGCGACGTAAACCCAGGGCGCCGCGCCCGGCCGGAATCAGGCGAACAGGTTGTCGCCCCAGTGCTGGCCGGGCCGCAGGCCCGGCGGGCAGGCGAAGACCGCGCTGCCGATATGGTGGATGTACTCGTTGAGCGCGTCGCCGGCCAGCGACCGCTGAAGCTGGACGAACTGGCCGGGTTCTTCATGAACGCGATGAAGAACAGCCCGCCGAGCAGCGTTCCGGTCTGCGGGTCGATCCCGTCGGTGAAGGAGTAGCCGCGGCGCAGGATCCGGGTCCCGCCGTTGTGCTCGTGACTGGCCAGGCGGATGTGCGAGTCGGGCGGGATCGACGGCTGGCCCGGCGGCGGTGTCAGGCCGCGAAGTCGGGGTCGGTGAACTCCGTGCCGCCCGACAGCGGCGCGCCGCTGACCTTGGCGCGGCCGATGACGTTCTCCTGGTCCGCAGGTAGTCGCGGTCCCAGTTCTCGACGAACATCCGGATCTTGCGGGTGACCAGGTAGCTGCCGCCGCGCAGCCACGGCTGATCGGTCTCCGGGCCGACCCAGACATGGTCGTCCATCAGGCTCGGTCTGCTCGGCCTTGATGTTGCGGGTGCCGTCCTTGAACCCGAGCAGGTTGCGCGGGGTGGCCTGCGCCGTCGTGGTGGTGGACGTGCGGCCGAAGCCGAGCTCCATCCAGTTGTGCGCGACCACGCCCATGCCCAGCCGGGCCAGGTTGCGCACCGCGTGGAAGGCGACCAGCGGGTCGTCCGAGCAGGCCTGCACGCACAGGTCGCCGCCGGAGTAGTTGGGATCCAGGTTCTCGTTGGGCAGCGGCGGCAGCGGGGCCAGGGCGGCGGGCCGCTTGCCGGCCAGGCCGAACCGGTGGTCGAACAGGGACGGCCCGAAGCCGATGGTGATCGTCAGCCGGGATACCGGGGAGCCGACCGCCTCGCCGGTGTCCACCGGCGGCGCGCTCATCTCGGTGTCCTCCCCCACCAGGGGGCCGCCGGGTCATCCGGGCCGCCGCGCCGGTCCAGGCCCGCAGCAGGTCGCGCACGTCGGCCCGGCCGGCGTCGCTGACCACGTTCAGCGAGCCGAACGCCAGCCGGTCCTGCGCCGGGGTGGCGATGCCCGGCCTGATGCGCCCCGTAGAACGGGACGGTCTGCGCAGGTCTCCGCCGCGCGCTGGCCGCCGGCTTCGCCGCCGCGGTCGGCGAGGTACGCGGCCACGCAGCCGGCCACGGCGCCGGCCCCGAGCGCGGCGCCGGCGCCGGCGAGCAGCCGGCGCCGGGACGGGCCCGGCGGCACCCGGGTCGGGCGGAGCGCCTGCGCCGCCGGCGGCCGGGGTCGCCGCGAGCCGCGGCCCGGGTTGCGTTGCGGCTCATCGGCATCAGCTCACCTGGCTGGACACCTTGGACAGCGCCTCCGCCAGGGCGTTCACGGACGCGGCCAGCTGGCGGCGCTGGTTGTCCAGGACCGTGGAGTACTCGACGTAGCCGGTGTCGTCGTAGCCGGGGGTGGCCTTGTACTTGGTCATGAGCTTGGCCACCGCGGCGTCCCGCCGCTGGATCAGCGCCAGCAGGCTCGGGTCCTTCTGCTGCAGGTACGGCCGCAGCAGCGCCGACGATCTCCATGGCGCCGTCGACGTTGGCCTGGAACACGGGCAGGTCGGTGTTGGAGTAGCGCTCCTCCTCGCCGCTGATCTTCGACGTGGCCGCCTCGTTGATCAGGTCGGTGGCGCCGCTGGCCATCTCCAGCGGGCTGTACTGGGCGTTGCTGACCAGGTGGGCCAGCTGCTGCTCGTGCTGCACCAGCCCGGCGCAGAGCTTGCGGCGTGCCCGCCAGCGTGTTGTCCGCCCAGAGCAGCTGCTCGATCTGGTGGAAGCCGATGAACTGGGACGGCACCGTGACCGGGTTCTCCCACCGGCCGTCGATCTGGGTGTCGAGGTCGCCCCAGATCTCGGCCACCGGCTCGATGTGCTCGTAGTAGACGCGGGCCTGCGGGTACAGCGAGCTTGGCCTGGGCCATGTTGCCGGCATTGATCGCGCGGCAGAACGTCTGGGTGTGGCTGACCAGGGCGGCCGCGTTCTGGCCGATGTAACCGGAGTAGCCCTGCACGGCGGCGCGTGAGCTGCGGGCTGGACTGCCAGGCAGGCCGGTGGCCTTCCCGGAGACCGTGAGCGTCCGCGCGACTGCGCCGCCCCCGGGCAGCTGATCTTGTAGCTGCCGGGCTGGATGTTGAGCGAGAAGCCGCCGGACAGGCCGGGCGAGAGGTTCTCCTGCTCGCCCAGGATGCGGCCAGGTCGGCGGTGCGCAGCTCGGCCTCGGACACCGCGTCGGCGTCCTTGTTGGGACGGTGAACTCGACCTGGCCGGCGCTGATCTTGGCGGGCTTCGGCAGGCAGCCCTGCGGCGTGAGGTCGATCGACACGGTCGTGGCTTGCCCGAGCCGGAGCCGCCGCCCGCGGCCGAGCCCGAGCCGCCGCCGGAACTGCCGCACCCGGCCAGGGCACCGAGCGCGGCAACGGTAGCCAGGACGGTGACGCGGCGCGCCGGGCCAGGGGCCGCCGGGCGGCTGTGCGGCGGCCGCTGGCCCGGCCGGGCCCGGCCGGGCCCGGGGTCGTCTCGTGCGGCTCCTGCCGCCTGCCGTGCGTGCTCACGATCGTGGGACTCCTTCTGTCGTGCGTGACGGGTGCTGGCCGCCTCCCGGCAGTCAGCCCGGGCCAGCTGGCTCGGTGCTCCGAGCCGGGTCTCTAGGTCAGCCGGGCGGTCATCGCTGAGTGGCCTGCCGGGCGGCGGCCGGGCGGGCCGCGCGGGCAGCCGGCACCGGGGCGGCGGGACGGCCACGCCACGATGATCGTCATCGGCACCAGGTAGGCCAGCCAGCCGATCACCTCGATCCACACCGGATAGGGCTGGATGCCGAGCACGCCGGTGAACAGCGCGGACAGCGGGGTGCCCGGCCGGACCAGCCAGGACAGGTCGAACGCCTGGACCTGCCCGATGTCCAGCCAGCCCGCCTCGTTGGCGGTGTGCAGGGCGGTCATCACCAGGCCCGGCCGCGACCAGGACCAGGATCAGCCCGGTGGCCCGGAAGAACCGGGCTGAGATTGAGCCGGACGCCGCCGCGGTAGATGCCGTAGCCGATGGCCGCGGCCAGCAGGATGCCGATCACCGCGCCGAGCCAGGCGGTCGCCGAGTCACCGGAGGCATTGAACGTGGCCAGCAGGAACACGGCCGTCTCGAAGCCCTCGCGGAGCACGGCCAGGAACGCCATCAGCACCAGTGCCCGGCTGGACCCGGCGGCCAGCGCCGACGCCGCCGCGCCTTCCAGGCTGCCCTTCAGGTCCCTGGCGTGCCGCCGCATGAAGATGATCATGTAGGTGACCATGCCGACGGCGAGGGCGCCCGACGACGGTCTCGAGGCCCTCCTGCTGTTGCTGGGGCAGGTCAGAGGAGAGCACCTGCAGCCCGATGCGCGATGGCGACGCAGATCACGACCGCGACGGCGGTGCCGATCCAGACCTGCCGCAGTGCATCTCGCCGGCCCTGCTGGCCCAGGAACGCGGCGATGATCCCGACGATCAGCGCCGCTTCCAGTCCTTCGCGCAGCCCGATCACGAATGTCGGCAGCACGCGGTCAGCCTCCGTCTCACGTGGTCCGGTGGACCGTGTTCCTGGGTCCGCCCGGCCTGTCTTGCCCGGCCCGCCTGGTGGAAGTTAGGTAATGCAACCCTAATTTAGGGTTACCTAACCTCACGGACCGGGGCTGCGTCAAGGAGGTCTGGCTTGCTGACCGCGACCTGGGCGGACTGATCACGCCCGGGCACTGCGGCCCTGAGCCGCGGGAGACGGCATGCCAGCGGCCGGCCGGATGCATCCGGCCGGCCGCTGGCGATCGGCTACCCCGCCGGACTAGGTCCGCTGACGGAGCAGGGGAATGGGGAACGCGGCATTAGCCAGCGCCCGGCTACCGGGCCAGACTGGTCATTACCCGGCATAACGGCGCACGGTCAATACAGCGGGCAGATGACTGCCGAAAATGGTATGAAAGTCCTCGCCGGCGATCAGGTACCGAGGTCCTGCTCGACAAGCTTGAGCTGATGGCGTGCCAGCGCCAGGTTGGCCTTGCGGCGGTCGAGCACGAAATACAGGAATAGGCTCTTGTTACTGCCGGAGCTCTTGCACGGCCGGATGATGTGGTATTGCTGACTCAGCGTAATGAGGATGTCCTCGATGGCGTCGTCCAGGCGCAGCGCTTCCATCGCGCGCATCTTAGCCCGCACAACCTCGGTGTTCGCGGCTGCCGCCACGTCCAGGTCCAGGTACTTTCCGCCGCCGAGATTTCCTAAGCTCATACCGCTGTCCCAGTCGACGAGCGCCACCCCGAGCGATCCCTCGACGGTCATCGCCTCTTTCAGTGCCTTCTCGATGTCCATGAACGGCTTCCCCTTCGCTGGCAGGACAATGCGCGAGCCACGATATCCGCGCGTTAAGGAAGATCGCCAGGGGAATGGCACAAAGGGTGTGCTTCTTTTACCCATAGTAGTGCCTTGACTACTACTGGTAATGGTTACTCTGAGTGGCGGAAATAAGTGAGATCCAAGGGCCCGCGACGACCTGCAGAATGGTCTGCTGCGGTAGCCTCAGTGCCAAGGAAAGCTGCCGCAAATTCCGGAGCCGCGTGTCACGTGCCTGATCTCGACGAGTCCTTGCACCAGATTCTCCGGGCCGACGGGGTGAAATCGGTCGCTGTGGTCGATGTCGGTACCGGCATGGTCGTACGGGCGGCCGGCGAACTCGGCACGGGGCTGCGCGCGGCGGCGGCCAGCGCCGCCGACGAGGCGCGGCTGGTCACTACGGCCCTGGCCGGGGCCCAGGCCGGAGGACGGCTGGAGGAGATCCTGCTGACCACCCCGAGCCGGTGTCACCTGCTGCGGATCCTGGACTGGCGGCAGGGCGAGGGCCTGCTCTTATTCGCCGACATCAGCCGGTCACATACGAACATCAGCCTGGCCGGGCGGCAGTTCGCGCAAGCCGCGCCGACCATCCTGGCGTAGCGGTGGCGGCTCCTGGCACCGTGCGCGCTGTCCCTGGCACGGCCCTCAGCACCGGACGCGACGAGCCGGCCCGCCTGCTGGGCCCGGCGCTGCTGGACTGTGCGGCCAGCCGGCTCTCGGGCGGCCTGCGGGTGCTGGGCGAGCCGGGCGGGACGATCTACTTCCGTGCCGGGCAGATCATCGCGATCATCACGCCGGGGGCCCCGGATCCGGAGACCATCCTGCAGAGCACCGGCCGGGTCCTGCCCGCGGCCGCGGAGGAGTACTCCGGCGGTGCCGGGCGGACGCCAGCTGACCTGATCCGCCGAGCCCTCATCGGGCAGGGCGAGCTGGAGGTGCTGCTGCGGCTGGCCCTGGCGGACGCGATCTTCGTCATCGCCGCCGGGCGGATCGACGGGTATGCCCGCCACGAGGAGGACGACACGCCCGTCCTGGTCCTCGAGCCGGGGGCAAGCTCGGCGGAGCTGCTGGAGGAGACCTATCGCCGGCTGCGGATCCTGACATCGCTGGCCAGCCCGCCGATGCCGGACCGGGACCGGGTCATCTTCGTGCAGGGCGGTCCGACGTCGGCGGTCCAGCCCGGGCCGGGGCAGGGCGAGCTGCTCGCACTCGCCAATGGCCGCCGGACACCTCGCGACATGGCGTTCGCCCTCGGTCGCGGGGTGTACGCGGTGACCCTCGAGGTCGCCCGGATGCGCGACGCGGGCCTGGTCATGATTGACCGCAGCCCGGCGCGCGTGGATCCCAGCCTGAGCGGGCCCGCTTCCGCCGGCCGGGCCGGGACCGGCCCGGAGGTCCCGGCCCCGCGCTGGCCCGGCCTGGCCATCTACCAGAAACTGGTCCGCGGCGACCCGGAAGCGGCGGCCGGGCTCCAGGAACCCAACGCGCTCCTGCGGCTGCTGCGGGCTGGCGTGGGAATCCGCCGGCTGTCGCGCGAGGAGTAACCGGCCAGCGGGCCGCCTGGCCGCGTCACCAGCCTGCCCGGGGGTACCGCTAGCGCTCGCGCGCCGGGGCCATCGCATGCCGGGCGGCGAGGAAGGCCCGCAGGGCCGCGCCGAGCTCGCCGGGCTGAGCGGTGCTGACATAGTGATCGGCGCCGGCGACGACCAGGCGCTCCGCTCCGGGGATGGTGGCGGCCAGCTGCTCGGCGGCCAGCCGGGAAAGCGCGACGTCCTGGTCGCCGACGATCACCAGGGCGGGCCGGGCAATCGCCGCGAGGTCGACGTCGCTGACGGGCCCGAGTTCCTCGTGCTCGCCCATCCCCTCGTGGAAGTACGGGTTGGCCATGCCCCAGGCCTGCAGCCGCTCCCGCGCCGCGCCGTGATGCGCGCTGGCCCACACATCCAGATCAGCTGCCACCGCTGCGGTCAGATCGCCGACGGCAGCGGCCGACTCCCGCGGCGCAAGCTGAGCGTAGAGGTGCTCGCGAGCGGCGGCCATCGCGGCAGGCTGGTCTGCCGGATCGGCCGGGGTGATCGCGCCGATCAGCACCAGGCCCGTTACGCGCTCGGGGTGGCGGACGGCCAGCTCCAGCGCGATGACGCCGCCCGTGGAAAGCCGACCACGGCCGCGGCAGCCACGCCGAGGTGGTCCAGCACGGCGAGGGCATCATCGGCCATCCGGTACGGTCCTGCGGGCCGGGCCGAGCGACCCAGGCCGCGCAGGTCATAGCGGATGACCTGGTAACTGCCCGCGAGCTCGGCGACCTGCTCATCCCACATGCGCAGGTCGACCGAGCCGCCGTGGATCAGCAGGACCGGCGGGCCGTCCCCGGCCGCCTCGTAGTACAGCTGGCCGTCGCCCGCTGTGATGTAGCCGCTGTCGGAGGTGAGCATGCTCCGCCTTCCCTGCGTTCCGAGGCGCTGGCTGCTAGTGCCGTGGCGATCGTAGGGCCCCGCGCGCGATCGCGAAATTAGTTACTCACCAAAGCGTGCCGGGCCAGCGGATCCTCGAGTGCTGTCGTGCCGGCACGGAACTTGTCACCGGTGTCTTGGCCAGCTGCGGTCCGATATTTCAGCGGCGGGTCAGCCGCCCGTGCCGCTGAGTCGGATCGTGGCGATGTTGAGGCCAGCCTGCCGGCCGGACCCGCACCGGCTGGCGGGGCTGCTCCCGGAGGCGAGCAGCTCCAGCAGCTCGCCGTCGCCGTCATCGGCGCGGGCCACGAACCGCGCGCCGCCCTCCTCGAGGCGGCCGACGATGATCCCGGTCCGGGCGCCGTCGCGCTCGTGACGAACCGTCCAGGTCTCGATCACAGCCCGGCCATCGGCTTCGCGGGCCTGTTCCGGAGCGGCCCACCCGTCGATCTCGGCCTGCAGCGCGGCGCTGTGGTCGGGCCGCCAGGGCGCCGGCCTGGTCGAGTACACGCCCGCCGAGTACTTGGTCATGATGCCGCCGTTGGCCCCGACCAGGCCGAAGGTGCCCGGTACCGCCCGGGCCCGGCCGACGATCCCGGCGATGGCGTGCATGGAGTAGTTGTTGCCGGGCCCGCCGAAGAACGGCAGGCCGCCGGTCACGGTCAGGCCGCGCGGGTCGGCCGGGTCCAGGCCGAGGCCGTCGCAGATGTTGAACACCGGTACCGGGAAGCAGCTGTACAGGTCGAGCGCAGCCAGGTCCGCGACGGTGCTGCTGGCCAGCCGCAGCGCATGCTCGACGGCCATGACGGCGGCCGGGCTCGCGGACAGGTCAGCGCGCTCCAGCAGGTCTCGCTCCCGCAGGTCGGCGTGCCCGTGCAGGAATACCCACTGGTCCTGCGGGACGCGGAGCCGCCGGGCGGCCGCGACCGACATCAGCAAGACGGCAGCGCCCTGGTTCACCTTCTCCCTGGCCACCAGGTAGCGGGTGTAGGGGTCGGCGATGAGCCGGTTGGCCTCGGTCGGGGTGACCAGCTCGGCCGCGCTGCGCTCGACCGGCGCGGCGGCATGCTGATTCGCAGCGGCCACCCGGCTGAACGGCTCGAACAGCTCGCCCATCGCGGCGGCGTACTGGGCGCGGGTCTGGCCGAGCCGGACCCGGCGGGCGTTCTCGATCAGCGCGTACTGACTGGGCGCGCCGGTAAGCCCGTGGGCGGCCTCGTGCCGGGAGAACATCGCGCCCAGCCCGTAGCCGCGGTCCTCGAGGCTGCCGTCGGCATGCTCGGTGAAGTCCGGCCGGCCCGGCTGGCCCGCGTACTGCTCCATGGTCGAGATGGCCTCCGAGCCGAACACCAGGGCCACCTCGGCCTGCCCGGCCGCGATGGCGCCGGCCAGCTCGGTGACCAGGTGCTGCGGGGCCTGGCCGCCGACGACCTCCAGGATGGCCCGGGCCGGGCTGGCGCCGATCCGGGCCGCCACCGAGCGCGGGTAGTTGTCGGAGCGGCCCAGCGGGGCCGGCGCGCGGGGATGCGAGATCTCGAACTGGCGGACGCCGGCCACGGTGTCGATCGCCGCGGCAACGGCGGCGTCCCCGGTGCCGGCCAGCGCGTCGGCCAGAGCCTCCCGGACCGCCTCGGCGGCGAGGTCGACCGGCGACAGCCGCCGGTACGCCGGGTCGCCCAGCCGCTCGGAGGCCTGGCCGACCCCGGCCACAACCGGAGTGCGCGGGTCGAGGCCGTCATAACCCCGGTGCGCCATCACCTCCTGGACCGCTCCGCGGGCAGCAGCCCGGCGGGCGGCGCGCAGCCGGCGGCGCGCAGTCATCCAGCGGCCGGGCCGGGCGGCGGCGCGGGGGTGCCGTTCGGGAGCAAGCCGGCCAGTCGCGCCAGCGCGGCGATCTGCCGTTCGCAGTCAGCGGCGAGCTGCGCGGTGATCTCCGCCGCCGGCCGCAGTTCGCGAAACGAGCCGACGACCTGGCCGATGTAGAACGACTCCAGTTCCAGCGCACCAGGGTGACCGGCTGCGGCGGCCGCGTCGATGCGCTGCCAGGCCTGGCCGACCAGCATCGGCTGCAGCGGCATCGGCAGGGCCTCGGGCGCGCCGGGACGCTCCCATTCCGCGTGCCAGGCGCTGCGCAGCTGCCGGGCGGGCTTGCCGGTCCGGGTCGGCGAGCGCACCGTGTCGGAGCTGGTCGCACTCAGGAACTTGGCCTTGATCGCCTGGTTGGCGACGTCTTCCTCGCTGGCCAGCCACACCGAGCCGCACCAGGCGCCGGCCGCGCCCAGGGCCAGCGCGGCGGCCAGCTGCTGGCCGGAGGCGATGCCGCCGGCCGCGAGCACCGGGCGGCCGCCGGCCATGCTGACGATCTCCGGGGTGAGCACCATCGTGGCGATGGTGCCGGTGTGGCCGCCCGCCTCGGTGCCCTGGGCGATCAGCAGGTCGACGCCCGCATCGAGCTGCCGCTGCGCATGCCGGGGTGCGCCGACCAGCGCGGCCACCACGACCCCGGCGGCGCGGCCGCGGCCGACCAGGCCGGGTGGCGGGGTGCCCAGGGCGCTGGCGGCGAGGGCAATCGGGTGCCCGAACGCCACGTCCAGCAGTTCCCCGGCGGCGCCGGGGCTGAGCGCGGCGCCAATCTCGTCCATCCAGTCCGGTCCCTCTGAATCCGGGATGCCGTACCGGGCGAGCAGGTCACGGACGAAGGCGAGATGCCCGTCGGGGATCTGCGCGCGCAGGCTGGCCCGGATGCTGTCCGGCCCGGCCGCCGCGAGCTTCTCCGGCACGAGCAGGTCAACCCCGTACGGCCGCCCGCCGACCTGCTCGTCAATCCAGCTCAGCTGCGCATCAAGCTCGCGCGGGCTATAGCCGGTCGCGGCCAGCACCCCCAGGCCGCCCGCGTTCGTGACCGCGGCGACGACGGCCGGCGAGCGGTTGAACCCGGCGATCGGGTGCTGGACGCCGACCAGGTCGGTGAAGGCCGTGCGCATCCGCGCCTCCGGTTACTGACGATGTGCGCCGCTGTCTGGCACTGTATCCGCGTCCGGCCGGGCGACGCCGCTGGCCTGCCCGGGCGCGGCGGGCTCCCGGCGGCCGCCGGGTCTCTACGATGTGCAGATGAATGAGGCGCACCTGGCCCTGTGCTCCAGCCCGGAATGGGCCCGGCTGGTCGAGGAGGAGCTGCTGCCCTGGGTCGTGGCTGGCCACGACCTCGGTGACGACCTGCTGGAGGTCGGCGCCGGCCCGGGGCTGACCACCGATGTGCTGCGCCGCCATTCCGCGCGGGTCACCGCCGTGGAGCTGGACGAGGACCTGGCCACCGAGCTGGCTGCCCGGCTGGCCGGGACCAACGTAGAGGTCGTTCAGGCCGACGCGGCCAGCCTGCCGTTCCCGGCGGACCGGTTCAGCGCCGCCGCCTGCCTCACGATGCTGCATCACATCCCGACCGTCGCCCAGCAGGACCGCGCCCTGGCTGAGCTGGCCCGGGTCGTCCGCTCGGGTGGCGTCCTGATCGGCTCGGACGGCCTGGACACCCCGGAACGGCGCGAGGTCCACGTCGGCGACATCTTCGTCCCCCTCGATGCCGCCACGCTGCCAGGCCGGCTGCGAGCGGCGGGCTTTGTCTGCGCGGACGTGGAAGTGGCCGGCGACCGGATCCGGTTCGCTGCCACCGCGCCCTGAGACCACCCCGCCCACCGCCCGTCTCGCCCGCAGGCACCCGGCCGCATCTGCTTAGTTGACTCTCTGGTTAATTAACCGTATGGTTTAACAAGAACCCGGGAGGTCACATGGCAACGGCAGGCACGACGCTCGACAAGACCTTCACCGCGCTCGCGGACCCGACCCGGCGGGCCATCGTGGCCCGGCTGGCCAGGGGCGATGCCACGGTGAACGAGCTGGCCGCGCCGTTCGACATGACTCTGCCGGGTATTTCCAAGCACCTGCGGGTGCTGGCGGACTGCGGGCTGATCACGCGGACCCGCAGCGCCCAGTTCCGGCCGTGTCACCTGGAACGAGCAGCCCTCGACGAGGTGGCCGGCTGGATCGCAGAGAACCAGCGAATCTGGTCCGAGCGGTTCGACAAGCTCGACCAGCACCTGCGCGGACTGCAGGAGGCACCCGCCCCCGGCCAGCACCGCGACCAGCACGGGGAGGCAGATGATGAGTAACCACGAGCCGCAGGCCGACGAGCTCACCTACACCCGGGTCTTCGATGCCCCGCGGGAGCTCGTCTTCAGGTGCATGACCGAGCCCGACCACCTGACCCACTTCTGGGGGCCCGCCGGGGTCAGCACGCCACGCGAGAACATCACGGTTGACCTGCGCCCGGGCGGGGTGTTCGAGACGGTCATGGTCAACGACGCCGACGGCAGCACGTACCCGATGCATGCCGTCTACGTCGAGATCAGCAAGCCGGAACGGCTGGTCTGGACCGATCCGGATACCGGCATGACGACCACCTCGACGTTCAGCGACCTGGGCGGCGACCGCACCGAGGTCCGCATCCATCAGGTGAACGTTCCCGAGCCCTTCCGCAGCCCGCAGGCCCAGGCTGGCTTTGTCACCTCACTCGATCGCTGTGCCGCTTATCTCGGCACGCTCGTCTCCGGGGAGGCCTCCCGGTGAGCCGGCCAGAGCGCGCGCCCGGCCTGGCCCCGCCCGCCGGATCCGCCCCCGGCCTGGCCGCCCTCATCGCGGCCGAGCGCCGCGAGCTGGCGGACCTGCTGGCCGGCCTGCCCCCCGAAGCCTGGGAGCAGCCCAGCCTGTGCGCGGGCTGGCGGGTCCGCGAGGTCGTGGCCCACATGACGATGCCCTTCCGGTACTCGACCCCGCGGTTCGCCTTCGAGCTGGCCCGCTCACGCGGCAACTTCACCGCCATGGCCGATCGCTGCGCCCGCCGCGACGCCGCCGCCCCGGCCGCCGAGCTGACGGCATGGCTCCGGGATAACGCGGAGTATCCGTGGCGGCCGCCGGGCGGCGGCCTGGCCGGAGCACTCACCCACGACGTGATTCACGGCCTGGACATCACCGTGGCCCTGGGAATCGACCGGACGGTCCCGGCCAGCCGGATGAGTATCGTCCTGGACGGCGTGACATCGGCCGGCAGCCTGAAGCACTTCGGCACCAGCCTGGCCGGGGTCAGCCTCCGCGCCGACGACCTCGACTGGTCAGCCGGGTCCGGCCGGCCGGTGACCGGCAAGGCTCAGGACCTGGCTCTGGCCGTGGCCGGGCGACGGCTGCCGGCCGGCCTGCTGACCGGCGCGGACAGCCTGGCCCGCTGAGGGCTCCGGCCCAGTTACTGCGATTTCGGATAATCCGGTCTCGGGAAGCGCGGCCCGGGGCGGTGGCAGCGGCTGAGACCCGGGCCCGGAGCGGGCTAGCGCCAGGGCTCGATGATCGACTTGATCGTGCCCGGCCGGGTCGTGGCGGTCAGGGCGGTGTCCGCCTGATCCAGCGGATACCGGTCGGTGACGAGCGCGTCGATGTCGACCGCGCCGGAGGCGGCCAGGGCGATGGCGGCGGGCCAGGTGTTGGCGTACCGGAATGTCCCGGTCACCGTCAGCTCATAGCGCTGGATCAGGCCGAGCGGCAGGGGCAGCTCGTCGGCGCCCATCCCGACCAGGACCGCGGTTCCCGCCGGGCGCAGCATCCGCAGGCCCGCCGTGACCGCGGACGCGGCCCCGGAGCAGTCGATGAAGGCGTCGAACTCCGGGCCGGGCCCCGTTGCGGCGCTGTCCCCGCCGCCGTCGGTGCCGCCGTCCTGGCCGGCCCCCGCCAGCACCGTGGCAGTGGCCCCGCTGCGCTCGGCCGCGGCCAGCCGGTCCGGGGCGATGTCGCTGACGACGATCGTCGCCGCTCCCCGCGCTCGCGCTACCTGGGCCGTGACCAGGCCGATCGGGCCCGCGCCCGCGATCAGGACCGAGCCGCCGGGGGTCAGGCCGGCCTTGCCCGTGGCCCAGATGCCGACCGACAGCGGCTCCAGCAGGGCCGCCGCATCGTCGCTGACCGCATCCGGCAGCGCGAACGCGAGGTCGGCCCGGACCTCGACGTACTCGGCGAGCGCGCCGTCCACGGGCGGGGTGGCGAAGAACCGCATCTGCGGGCACAGGTTGTAGCGGCCTGCCTTGCACGGCGCGCACGCCCCGCACGCGGCGCCGGGCTCGATGGCAACGCGGCTGCCGACCCGGTCTCCGGCCACGCCGGCACCGACAGCTGCGATCACCCCGGAGACCTCGTGCCCGAGCACCAGCGGTGCTCGGACGACGAAGTCACCGATCCGCCCGTGCTGGAAGTAGTGCACGTCCGAGCCGCACACCCCGACACTGCGCACGGCGACCAGCACGTGCCCGGCCGCCGGCCGGGGCACCGGGCGCTCGGTCAGCAGCAGCTGGCCGGGTCGTTCCAGGACGGACACCCGCATGGTGTCCGGGATGCCGGGCTGGCTCGCCACGCACGCTCCTTCAGCTCCGCCCGCCGCCGCGGCGGGCCCTGCCTGGAGGCTATGCCGCCAGCGTCGCGACCGACACCTCCCACAGCTGCCGGGCCGCCTCCGGGTCCAGGGCGTAGGCCGCAACGCCGCGACGGGTGCCCGGCACGTTCAGCGCCGCCTCGTTGCAGTCCTCGAAGTACCGGCCGCCCACCCCGGCCAGCAGCGGCGAGGCCGCCACCAGGACCGACGTGGCCGCGCCCTGCTCCGGCGTCTTCCACTGCGCCGCGGGCGCGCCCGACTGAGCGCGCATCCGGTCCAGTTCCTCGTCGCTGACGTAGCGCTGCAGGGCGGTCCGGATACCGCCGGGCATCAGCGCGTTCACGGTGATGCCGTCGGCGGCCCAGCGCCGGGTCGCCTCGACCGCGAATAGCACATTGGCCGTCTTGGACTGCCCGTAGGCCGCCCACGGCTCGTACTCCCGGCGCAGGAAGTGGATGTCGTCGAACACGACCGGTGAGCGCAGGTGGGCCGACGAGCTGACCGAGACCACCCGCGCTGTGCCCGCCGCGGCGAGCGCCCCGTGCAGTCCGGTGGCCAGCGCGAAGTGCCCCAGGTGGTTGGTGGCGAACTGCATCTCCCAGCCCCGCGGCGTGCGCAGCTCCGGCGACGCCATGATTCCCGCGTTGCTGACCAGGATGTCCAGCGGGCCGTCCCAGCCCGCCACGAAGGCGGCTACCGACTCGGTGTCGGCCAGGTCGAGCGCCGCGACCAGCACCGGCTTGGCGCCGGCGGACTCGGCGATGTCGCGCGCGGTGCGCTCGCCGGCCGCCCGGTTACGGACCGCCAGGGTTACCTCAGCCCCGGCGCCGGCCAGGGCGCGGGCCGTCTCGATCCCGATTCCGGACGCGCCGCCGGTCACGATGGCCCGGCGGCCGGACAGGTCGATCCCCTCGATGACCTCGGCGGCGGTGGACTGGGCGCCGAACGGGGTGACGACGGGTGCATGCTCGGTCACTGGGTCTCCTTGGTCCGGCGGCCACGCGCCGCTCCTGAAGAGGGCGCTGCGCACGGGCTCCCCGGGCCGGTACGATGGCAACCGGAGGAAGCTCCGCTATTGCCCTCAGTCTAAGCGGAGTACCCTCCGCTTAGCAACCCGGAAGGTGACTGCCGTGGCGCCAGACCGCCAGCCAGCGCCGGCTGCGCAGGCCAGCCTCCCGTCCGCGGCCGGACCGGAGCCGGCGGCGCCGCGACCGCTGCGCGCCGACGCCCAGCGCAACCGGGACCGGCTGCTGGAGGTCGCGGTCCGGGCGTTCTCCTCGGGCGGCCCGGAGATCACGCTGGATGCCGTCGCCCGGCAGGCCGGCGTCGGGATCGGCACCCTGTACCGGCACTTCCCCACCCGCGAGGCGCTGGTCGAGGCGGCTTACCGCAGCGAGCTGGCCCGGCTCTGCGACTCGGTCGCCGGGCTGCTCGCGGAGCTGCCGCCGGACGCCGCGCTGCGGACCTGGATGGACCGGTTCGTGGACTACCTGACCACCAAGCGCGGCATGGCCGACGCGCTGCGCGCGGTCGTCGCCTCGGGCGGCAACCCGTTCGAGGAGAGTCGCGGCCGCCTGACCGGGGCGATCACCGACCTGCTGGCCGCTGGCGCCGGGGCCGGCACGATCCGGCCGGACGTGCAGCCCGCCGACGTGCTGGCCAGCCTGAGCGGGGTGTCGCTGGTCGCCGGCGAGCCCGCGGCCCGTGACCAGGCCGGCCGGCTGCTGGACCTGCTCATGGACGGCCTGCGCTATCGTCCCGCGCCCGCAGGCCGGGCCTAGCCACACCCCTCCCACCCGCTACGGGCACGCCGGATTCAGCCAGGCCGAAGTATCCCGGCCGCTGGAGCGACCGCGCCGCACGGCTTGCCCCCGGAGACCAGGCCCTTGACAGCGGCCGGCGAGCGGGGGACGTTTCTGCCGGGGTTGGTCTGGTTTCGGGCGACCCCGGGAGCCGGGCTGGCGGCGGCTGGACGGAGGCGGCAGATGGCGCGAGGGCAGGCGCAGCAGCAGGCGGGACACCGGCGGCGCCGGACGGCGGCCGGCTTAACCATCTCGCTCGCCGCCCTGGTGCTGATCCCGCTCGCGGGCGCCAGCGCCGGGGCCGCCACCACGGGCCCGGCCGCCACGGGCGCCCCGGCTGACGCAGCGGTGGCACCGGGAGCGCCCGGCACCATGTCGTACTTCGACCTGGCCCGCAAGGACTGCGTCGGCACCGCGGCCGGCACCGGCTCGAAGGTCTGGTACACCGTCGCCGGCGGCGTCTTGTCCGATACCTACGAGCCGACCATCGACAACACCAACGTCGCCACGCTGCAGTACATCGTGACCAACGGGTCGACCTTCACCGACCTGCAGGCCCGCGACATGACCTACATCGTGCAGGCCGACCCGACCGGGATGGCCTGCACCGTGACCGCCACCGACGCCGCGCACGGCTACCGGCTCACCACCACCTACATCACCGACCCGGCCCGCGACACCGTGCTGATGCACACCCAGCTCACGGCGGTGCCGGGCTCCGGTACCCGGATCGCCGGCCTGCACCTGTACGCGCGGCTGGACGCCCACGTCAACGGGAACGGCGGCGGCGGAACCCAGAACGCCGGCGCGAACAGCGGCGTGGTGGCGACCCTGGGCGGTGCCCCGGTGCCGGTCATCTCCAGCACGAACACGGTCACCGACGCGGTCAACCGCAGCTACGCCGTCCCCACCTTCATGGCGCTGGCGGCCAGCACCCCCGTCCCGGCCGCCAGCGTGGGCTACGCGGGAACCGCGAGCGACGGCCTCACCCAGCTGGACAGCGCCCGGGCGCTGACGCCCTACCAGTCCGCGCCGGACGGCCACATCGTGGCCACCGAGGCGCTGACTCCGGCCGCGGACGGCAGCCTCACCCTGGCCCTGGGCTTCGGCCGCACGCAGGCCGGGGCCATCGGTACCGCGCGCAGCTCGCTCGGGGCGCCGTTCGCGCAGGTTCAGAGCCGTTACCGCAGCGGCTGGGCCGCCTACGACGCGGGGCTGCGGCGTCCGCCGTCACACCTGCCCGGCGAGCCCGCCGCCGCCCTGTCGCGAATCGACCGCTCTTACTACCTGTCCGCGAACGTGCTCAAGGCCAGCGAGGATAAGACGTTCCCGGGCGCGATCGTCGCCTCGCTGGCCAGTCCCTGGGGCCAGGCTGTGCCCGCCGGGACCGACTCGGGCGGGGCGCCGGCCTACTTCGGCTCCTACCGCGAGGTGTTCGCCCGCGACCTGTACGAGGCCTTCACCGGCCTGCTGGCGGACGGGGACCTGGCCACGGCGCGGGCCGCCACCCGGTTCCTGCTGGACCGGCAGCAGCTGCCCGGCGGCGCGCTGCCGCGCAACTCGCTGCTGAACGGGAAGGCCGCCCCCGATACCGGCGGCCTGCAGCTGGACGAGACCTCCTACCCGATCCTGATGGCCCTGCAGGCCGGCCTCGCCGGGGACACGGCCCTGTGGCGCGACCACATCCGGCCCGCCGCTGACTTCCTGGTCGCCAGCGGGCCTGCCGACGGGGTCGAGCGGTGGGAGGAGCAGGCCGGCTACTCGCCGTCCACCATCGCGGCCGAGATCGCCGGGCTCACCGCCGCCTCGGTCATCGCCGCCCGGCACGGGGACGCCGCCCGGGCCCGCATCTACCAGGCCACCGCCGACTACTTCCAGCGCAGCATCAAGTCGTGGACGGTCACCACGACCGGGCCGGACGGACCGCGGTACTTCATCCGGCTGTCCAAGACCGGCGACCCGAACGCGGCCATCAGCTACAGCCTGGGCAACGGCGGCCCCACCGCCGACCAGCGGGCCGTCATCGACGGCGGCTTCCAGGAGCTGGTCCGGCTCGGCGAGCTGCCGGCCAGCGACCCGGACGTGCAGGCCTCGCTCGGCGTACTGGACAAGCAGATCTCGGTCAGCACCCCTAGCGGCACCGGCTACTACCGCTACGGCACCTCAGCCGCGCTGGGCAGCGCGGACGGCTACGGCGACTGCTACCAGCCCAGCCAGACCAGCTGCGCGACCTCCGGCGCGCCCTGGCCGCCCACCGACGCCGGGACCGGGCACTTGTGGCCGGTGCTGTCCGGCGAGCGGGCCGAGAGCGACATCGCCGGCGGCCACGCCACCGCGGCGGCCGGGCTGCTGAACGCGATGCTGAACTTCTCCTCCGGCGTCGGCCTGGTGCCCGAGCAGGCGTGGGAGGACCCGGACCTGCCCGCCTCGCCGTACGGCAGCGACCCGGCGACGGCCTCCATCGGGTTCACTGACGGCCAGGCGGCCGGATCGGCCTCGCCGCTGACCTGGGCGCAGGCTCAGGAACTGCGGCTGATCCTGGCCCTGGGCGCCGGGCACACCGTCGACACTCCGGCCGCGACGACCGCCCGGTACGTCCGCCACGGGCCGCCGGGCGCCCTGCCGGTCACGCTGACCGCCCCGGCGTCCGGGGCCACGCTGGAATCGGCGACGACCGCCGTCACCGGCAGCACGGCGCCCGGCGCCACGGTCAGCATCGAGTCGGCCGACACCACGACCGGGGCCACCGCCGCGGTGGCGTCGGTCACCGCCGCGGCCGACGGCAGCTTCTCGGCCACGGTGCCGGCGGGCTTCGGCGCCGACGTCATCACCGCGACCGCCACCGCGGCGGGCGGGCGGAGCACCGGCTACGCCCAGGTGACCGTGACCGGGGACGTCACCGGCGGGACGACGGTGCTGAACGTGACCGACCCGGCCGGCGACGACAACGGGCCTGGCACCTACCAGTACCCGACCGCCGCCGACTTCCACGCCGGGGCCTTCGACCTGACCGGCTTCCAGGTCATCACGGACGGGACCACCGTGTACCTGCGGGCCTCGCTGGCCAACCTGGACCCGACGTTCGGCGCGGCATTCGGGGCGCAGCTGCTCGATGTCTACGTCCGCAACCCGGCGGCCAGCCAGACCTCCACGCAGGCCGCCTTCGCCTCGCGGAACTACGCCATCGCGGCCTCCGGAGCGTGGAGCGAGCTGGTCGAGGCCCAGGGCTTCGCCGCCCCGAAGTGGACCGACACGGCCGGGAATCCGGCCGGCACCGCGGTCATGGTGGCCGACCAGGCCAGCAAGACCGTCACGATCGCGCTGCCGCAGGCACAGTTCGGCACGCCGGGGCCGGGCTGGGCCTTCACCGTGGTGCTCACCGGCCAGGACGGGTTCAGCTCCGACCAGGCTCGCGCCTTCACCGCGACGCCCGGCGCGTTCAGCTTCGGCGTGTGCGCCGCCGACGGGACCAGCCCGGTCTGCTCGGCCGATCCCGGCACCGTGCCCAAGGCCATGGACGTGCTGACCCCGGCCGGGGTGTCGCAGGCGGCCGAGCTGGACCCGACGCTCGGCCCGGTCATCATCCAGCCCGTCCCGGTCGGGTGACTCCGGCCGGCCAGGCCCGGCCCATGTTAGAAACCGCCCAGCAACGGTAGGGAAGGAGGCACGACCGCACTGCCGCACCGCGCGGCAGTCTCCCGGAGGGAGCCTGGCATGGGTCTGATGGACAAGCTCAAGAACAAGGCGCAGGAAAAGAAGGGGCAGGGCAAGCAGGCTGCCGGCCAGGCCAGCGACGACCCGTATCTGCAGGCCGAGGGTCAGGCCGATGAGACATCGGCCGACCTCAAGCAGGCGGGCGAGAAGGTCAAGGACGCCTTCAAGTCCGGCAAGTCCGACAAGTAACTGCTGTATTGCCCGCTCCCCGGCCCGCCCTCGGCGCCGTTAGGCGCCCTGAGCGCGCCGGCGGGGTGCCGGCGCCGCCTGGACTGAGGAGCCTGCGACGAGGGAAGGCGGCGCCACGCAGGCGCCCCGCCGGGGAGCGGAAACACAGTTCAGGGCAGCAGCACGACGCTGACCTGGCGTAGCGTCCCGGCCGCGGGGTCCACCGTGATGCTCAGCTCGGCCCGGCCTGACTCGCCCGCCAGCTCGGCAGTCGTCGAGCTCTCGCCGTCGCCCGCGCAGAACGCGGCGACGGCGCAGGGCCCGGTCCACGCGCCCGCCACCCGCAGCCGCCGGGCGGCGTCGCCGCCATTGACATCCGCGGCCACGGCCAGGTCCGCCGGCAGCGCCGCCGCGCCCGCGTTCACCAGGCCGGTGAGCGTCTCCAGGACGCGCTGCAGCACCGATCCGGCCGCAGGCGGCACCGCCAGCCGCAGGGACTGAATCCGGGTCTGCGCCAGCGGGGCCAGTCCGATCTCGGCCTGGACGACACCGTGTTCGCCGCGCAGCCACCAGCGGCAGTGCGCGGGCGAGTCGTACTGCGCCGGGCGATCCGGGTCGGACCGGAAGTCGCCGATCCGGTCCCGGATCTGGCCGATCGCAGCCTGCCGGCCAGCCAGCGGCTGATCCCAGTCCACGTTGGGCGTGAACAGCCGGGCGGCCAGCTCGTCATCCCAGTCCTGCAGCAGCCGGTCGGCGTCCGCGCGGGCGGCCAGGGTCTGCGGCCACGCCCGGCCATCCGGAGCAGGCCCCCGAACCAGCGCGGTCCCGGCCGCGGTCACTCCGGCCGGCCCGGCCCCAGCTGACCGAGCACCTCGGCCAGCATCCGGCTGGCCAGCACGCCGGCGTGGGCGTAGGTGCCGTTGCCCAGCACGATGGTGCCGATTCCGGTGGCCTGATGCCAGCGCATCTGGCTGCCGTAGCCGGGGTATCCGCCACTGTGCTGCACGATCGCGCCGAAGGCCGGGTCGTCCTCGATGAACAGCCCGAACCCGTAGCTCATCCCGGCGCCGCCGGGGAAAGAACCGTCCGGCCCGGTGACGATGGCCAGCTGCGGCAGCTGCATCTCGCGCCGGGATGCCCGGCCCAGCGGGTGCGCGGTCGCCGGCGGCCGGGTCACCAGGCGGGAAAGCCGAGGCGAAGCCGGCGACCCAGCGGGCCAGGTCGGCGACGGTGCTGTACACCCCGCCCATCGGCGCGAAGGCGCCGTAGGGGTCGGGCACCAGCTCGGTCCAGCCGCCGTCGGCGTGCTGGTAGCCGCGGGCCAGCTCGTCCGGGCTGAACTCGGCCTCCTCGAAGCCGGTCCTGGTCATGCCGAGCGGCGCCAGGATCCGGGCTCGCACCACGGCCGCGTAGTCCTCGCCGGTGACGTTCTCGATGACCTTGCCGAGAATCGCGTAGCCCAGGTTGGAGTACTCGAACCGGGTGCCCGGCGCCCAGGCCATCCGGATGCCGCCGTCGCGCAGCAGGGCGGCGAACTCAGCAGGCGGCAGGCCCTGCTGCCGGTCGCCCCACGGGTCGTCGGTCGGGAACCCGCCGGTCATCGTCAGCAGGTTGCGGATGGTCGGCCGCGGCGAGTCGGCCGACGGCAGGCGCACCCCGCGCATTTCGGCGACGTACTCCTGCGCCAGGTCATCCAGCCGCAGCGCACCCGAGTCACGCAGCGTCAGGACGGTGGCGGCGGTGAAGCTCTTGGTCATCGAGGCGATGCGGAACACGCTGCCGGCGTCCGGGGCAGGCCCGCCCAGCCGTCGCTCGCCCAGCCCGCCGGAGTGCACCAGCGCGCCGCGCGCGACCACGCCGTAGGCCAGGCCCGGCTGGCCCGCCCGCTCGGCGAAGGCGGCGGCCAGCCGGTCGACAGCGGCCAGGTCCGCGCCAGCCAGGCCGGCGCTGGCCGGCCCGGCGGCGAGTTCGCCGCGCCGGCGGGGTGCTGCGTAGAGTCCAGCTCAGCCACGGACCGTACCTCCTCAGGCATGACCCCGGCGGGACATATGGCCGGGCAGAGGACAAGCTAACGTGCCGGGCCGGGCCTGCTCCACCCCGATTACCACCCGGGACGGCGGCACGCCAGCCGCCGGGCGGCTGGCCGGGCCAGGCGGTCGTCGCATAATCTGCGTTCTATGTGCCGCAGCATCAAGACTCTCCGCGAGCCCTACACCGATGGCGTCACCGAGGCCGACATGCGGGCCGCCGCCCTGCAGTATGTCCGGAAGGTCAGCGGGTTCCGTACCCCGGCCGGGCATAACGCCGAGGCGTTCGACCGTGCTGTCCAGGCCATCACCGTCGCGACCAGGGACCTGCTGGGCGAGCTGGAAGTACGCGGCGCGCGCTAATTATCCGGGGGTCTGGGGGGCGAGCCCCCAGTTACTGGGGGTTCCGGGGGTGGCCCCCTGGGATAAACAGGCGATCAGCATTCCAGAGCGGAGTATCCGTGGCAGAAGCAGGCGGCTGGAACGACAAGATCATCGCGGAGTTCCGGGCTAACGGCGGGAAGGTGGGCGGCCCCTTCGAGGGCGGCACGCTGCTCCTGCTGCACACCACCGGAGCGCGCAGCGGCCGGGAGCACGTCACCCCGGTGATGTACCGCGAGGAGGGCAGCAACTACGCCGTCTTCGCCTCCAAGGCGGGCGCGCCGGACAACCCGGACTGGTATCACAACCTCCTGGCCCAGCCCAAGGTGACGGCCGAGATCGGCACGCAGACCGTCAGCCTGGTCGCCCGGGTGGCCGCCGGCGAGGAGCGGGACCGGATCTGGGCGGCCAACAAGCTGCAGAATCCCGGATTCGCCGAGTACGAGCGTCAGACGACGCGGCAGATCCCGGTGGTCATCCTGGAGCCGTCGGGCTGATCCGCGGGCAGGCGGCGGCCAGCTGCTGGCTCGCCTGCGCCGGTCCCGGCCAGCGCGATCTCCTCGTCCAGGGCGGCATCGGGCAGGTCCAGCAGCGCGGCAGCCCAGCCGGATCTCGAACCGAGCGGCCGCGGGCGAGGAGACGCCGCCAGCCAGCGCCGGGTCGCGGCCCCGAAGACATCGGCGATCACCGGCAGGACGGCCGCGTGCCGGGAGCTGAGCGGCTGCCCGGCGCGCGGCCACGTGCCGGATGACCTCCAGGCGCGCCCGCTCGATGCGCTCGATCGTCGTGCTGTAGCTGCGGCTGGTCTCGCTGACCGCGCGGCTCAGCGCGGCGGTCAGCTTCGGCTCCCGCTGCTCGGCACGGAACTCGCGGAGCAGGTGCGCGGTGACCCGCTCGCGGACAGTCCCGGCGCGCGGCGGCTCGGACCGGACCTGCTCCAGCGCCGCCTCGAACCGGCTCAGCGTGATGGCCAGCAGCACGTGGTCCTTGGCCGGGAAGTACCGGTACAGCGTGGCCAGCGACACATCGGCGCGCTGGGACAGCTCCTTCATCTGCAGCGCGTCCTCACCGCCGGAGCTGAGCATCGCGGCGGCAGCCTCCAGGATGCGGTCGTGCCGGCCGTGCTGCGCAGGCGTGGACGGGACCGCAGGTCCTGCCGCCGGTGCCGCGCGCTGCATGTCAGACCGCCATCCCGAGCTGGTTCCGCGTGGGCGCCAGGTTGTCACACCCCCAGGGTGGTCGCGAGCCGGTCCAGCTGATCCCCGGCACCGCCCAGCAGCACCTTTCCGGCCAGCGCGTTCTTGTAATACAGGTGAGCGTCGTGCTCCCAGGTGAACCCGATGCCGCCGTGCAGCTGGATGGTGTCGGCGGCGGCGGTGAAGTACGGGCCCGAGGTCAGCACCCGGGCTACCGAGGCGTCGGCCGAGAACCGGTCCGGGTCGGCGTCAGCGCTGGTGGCCGCGGCCCGCAGCGCGGCCTGCGCGAGCTCCCACGCGGTCTCCATGTCGGCCAGCCGGTGCTTGACCGCCTGGAAGGCGCCGATCGGCTGGCCGAAGGCGACCCGCAGCCGGGCGTACTCCGTCGTCATGGCCAGGCAGGCGGCCATGGCGCCGCACTGCTCGGCGGCCAGCGCGAGGTTGGCCAGGTCGGCGGCCGCCGCCAGCGCGGCCGCCGCGTCCCCGGCCAGCGGCCGCGCCGGAGTGTCATCCAGGGCGATCCTGGCCAGGGCCCTCGTGTGATCGGTGCTGGTCAGCGGCTCGCGAGTCAGTCCGGTCGCGTCCGCGGCCACCTGGTACACCGCCAGCCCGTCCGGGCCGCTGGCCGGGATCAGCAGCACCCCGGCCTGCGCGCCGTTCAGCACCGGGGCCAGCTCGCCGGTCAGCCGGGCCGCCTCGCCGGCACCGGCGGCCGAGACCGCCGGGCGGGCCGCGCCACCGTCGGCGCCGGTGCTGGCCAGGGTGACCACGAGGTCGCCGCTGGCGATGCCGGGCAGCAGTTCCTGGCGGGCCTGCTCGTCGTCCAGGCGCAGCAGCGCCCCGGCGGCCAGCACGCCCGAGGCCAGCAGCGGCGAGGGGACCAGGCCTGCGCCCAGCTCCTGCAGGGCGACGGCCATGGCGCTGTGCCCGGCGCCGGAGCCGCCGTACTCCTCGGGAATGAGCAGGCTGGCCAGCCCGAGCTGGCCGGCCAGCTGCTGCCACACGGCGTCGTCGTAGGGCTGCCCGGAGTCGATCAGCTTCCGGATAGCGCCGATCGGGCTGCGGTCGGCGACGAACCGGCGCACGGAGTCGCGCAGCGACTCCTCCTCTGCGCTCAGGACCAGGCTCATGATGCTCCTCCTGACGGCTGCCCGTCGTGGCGGGCCACAGCGGGCTCCGGCACCGTTACTGCTTCTTCTGGGTTCCGACCCGCAGCTGATTGAACGGCGTCGAGCGATCCACGCCGGGGTCCTTGGCCAGGCCCAGCACGCGCTCGCCGATGATGTTGCGCTGGATCTCGTTGGTGCCGCCGGCGATCGCGCCGCCCGGCACGGCCACCATCGACACGACCACCGCGGTCAGCTCATCGGTACTGGCCGCGGCCACAGCGTCGCCGAGGATGTCCATGGCGGCCTGAACCGCGAACGCGCCCAGCTCGGCGCCGGCCAGCTTGGCCACCGATCCGCGGGCCCCCGGCATCCGGCCCGCCATCGCCTCCTCGCGCAGCAGCCGCGCGAACAGCGCCACGGCCCGCTCGCGGGCGTACAGCTCGGCCAGCCGGCGGCGCACCAGCGGGTCGCCGGCCCGGTCCAGCTTCACGGCCAGCTCGTGCAGCACCTCGAAGCCGAGCGGGTTGCTGCGCGACCCGGTCATGGAGCCGATGGCGATGCGCTCGTTGCGCAGCATCACCACGGCCGCGTCCCAGCCCTTGTTCTCCGCTCCGATCAGCGCGTCGGCGTCCAGCCGGACGTTGTCGAAGAAGACCTCGTTGAATGGCGCGTGCCCGGTGGCCACGCGCAGCGGCCGGACGGTGACGCCCGGCGCGTGCATGTCCACGATGAACATGCTGATGCCGCCGTGCTTGGGCAGCGTCGGGTCGGTCCGGGCCAGCACGGCGCCGTAATCGCTGTACTGCGCGCCGGAGGTCCACACCTTCTGCCCGTTGAAGACCCAGGTGTCACCGTCCCGGACGGCGCTGGCCTGCAGGCTGGCCACGTCGGACCCCGCGCCCGGCTCCGAGAACAGCTGGCACCAGATCTCCTCACCGCGCAGCATCGGCGGCAGGTAGCGCTTCTTCTGCTCCTCGCTGCCGCACTCCAGGATCGTCGGTCCCGGCATGCCGAGCCCGATGATGAAGGCACCGACGGGCAGCGAGAAGTCCCGGGCCTCCTCGCTGAACGCGATCTGCTCGGCATTGGTCAGGCCCTGGCCGCCGTACTCGGCCGGCCAGGTGATGCCCACGAATCCCGCGTCATACAGCCGGGCCTGGAAGGCCCGCTGCGCCGCGATGCCCGAGGTGGCGCCGGCGTCCTCGCTGTCGTCCCCGTCGGCAGAGCGCCGGGGCGCGTTAGCCGCCAGCCACGCCCGGGCGCGGGCGCGGAACTCCTCGACTGTCTCCCGGCTCACTCCGACCGCCTCCCGCAATTCCCTGACCGCCCCCCTATAGCACACCCGGCGCTCCGCCGGGCAAAAACTGAAATCAGTTATGCTTATTGCTGGCTCCGAGCGAATCACAGCGCCGGAGCCAGTGTCAACGGCCCGGTGGTTAAGGCACGCGAGAGGATCCCCGCGGATGCAGGTGACCGGCACGCGCCAGCGTGAGGCATGGCTGCGGCGGGAGTTCCCGCCGGTCGAGGAGGTCGCCAGCGGCGTGTGGTCGGTGCCGGTGCCCATCCCGGACAGCCCGCTGCGGTACGTGCTGAGTTACCTGATCGAGCACCGGTCCGGCTTCCTGATGGTGGACACCGGCTGGGATCACCCGGACAGCTGGACGGCGCTGACCGCCGGCCTCAAAGCGTGCGGCATCCCGCTGACCGGCGATCACCGCGATCGTGATCACGCACGTGCACCCCGACCACCACGGCCTGTCCCGCAAGGTCGCCGAGCAGAGTCCGGCGCGTGGATCGGCATGCACGAGCGCGAGGATCAGTTCCTGGCCGACCATGCCGACTGGACGGTCATGCGCGACGGCATGGCCGCCTACCTGCGCTGGTGCGGCGCCCCCACCGAGCACCTGGCGGACGTGACGACCCGGCGCACGGAACTGGCCCGGCCGCGGCCCGATGGCCCGGGCCGACCAGGTCATTGCCCACGGCGACCTGATCGACGTGCCCGGGCTGGCGCTGCGCGCGGTCTGGACGCCGGGCCACTCACCTGGCCACCTGTGCTTCCACGACGAGAGCCGCGGCCTGCTGCTGACCGGCGATCATGTGCTGCCCCGGATCACGCCGAACATCTCGGCCTACGACATGACGTCCTCGCCGCTGGATGACTACCTGAGCTCGCTGACGGCGCTGCGCGGCATCGAGCCGGCCGAGGTGCTGCCGGCCCACGAGTACCGGTTCACCGACCTGGACGGGCGGCTGGCCGACCTGGCCGCGCATCACCAGGAGCGGCTGACCGAGATCGCGGCGGCGCTGGCCGCGACGCCGGACGGCCAGAGCGCGTGGTCGGTCGCCGCGCAGGTGTCCTGGTCCCGCCCGTGGAACCAGCTGAACGGGTTCCCGCGGCAGGCTGCCCTCGGCGAGGTCGTCGCCCACCTGCGCCACCTGGAGCAGCACGGCCAGGCGCAGTGCCACGGACGCCGACGGCGAGGGCCGCTGGAGTTCTGATTGCTGGTTAGGCGGCGCCGGCAGCTGACCTCGACGCCGTCGCCCCTCGGGGAAGGTCACGCTGACGTAGCCGCTGGCCGGATCGCGCACGTAGCCCAGGTACGCCGGCCAGCTGGGCGGTGAACGAGGGGGCCTCGGTGTCGTCGGCGACCACCATGGCGCCCGGCGTCAGCCGCGGCTCGATCAGCTTCAGCACGTCCAGGTACAGGTTCTTCCAGCCGTCCAGCAGCACGAAGCCAACCGGCCCGTCCAGGGCGGCCAGGGTCTCGAAAGCGTCGCCCGTCACGACCTCGGCGACGTCGGACAGCCCGGCCTCGGCCAGGTTGTCGCGGGCTCGCTGCGCCTTGGCCGGGTTCAGCTCGGTGCTGATCACCTTGCCGGTGCCGTTGTCCCGGACAGCCGCGGCCAGGTGAATCGTGGCGATGCCGAACGAGGCGCCGAACTCTACGACGGTCTCCGGGCGCCCGGCCCGGACCAGCGAGTACAGCAGCTGCCCGCAGTCCCGCGAGATCGGAATGTACAGCTCGCCGAACAACTCGGCCTGCTCCCGGGCGGTCACCGTGCCCAGCTTCTCGCCATGGCTGCCGAACAACTGCGCCAGCAGCGGCGGATCACCCTGCTCGGCCGCCGCGAACAGCCGGTCCAGGACGTTGCGGGCCGGAGCGGCCGCCAGTGAGTTCGGCATATGTCCCATTGTAAGAAAACATGCTGATCAACACTAGATGTTGTGGTTTACCGGGACTTAATGCCTGGCCGCCGGCGAGCAGGCGGCGCTGGGCGACCGTGGCGCGGCCCGATACGCTGGGCTCCGTGGGCAGAGACGCCGACCGACAGAAGGTGCCGGCGCCGATGCGCCGGGATGTCCGCCTGCTCGGCGACGTCCTGGGCCAGGTCATCAGCGAATCCGGCGGCCAGGGCCTGCTTGATGACGTGGAGCGGCTGCGGCACGCGGTCATCGCCGCTCGCCGCGAGGGCACCAGCGAGCGGGACGGGGAGCGCGCCGACGACGGCATCGCTGCCCTCGTCGCGTCCTGGCCGCTGGACCGGGCTGATGCCGTGGCCCGGGCGTTCACCGTCTACTTTCACCTGGCCAACCTGGCCGAGGAGCATCAGCGCATCCGCACGCTGCGGGAGCGCGACACCGGCGGCGAGCCGCTGCGCGAGTCGCTGGCCGCGGCGATCCCGGCGCTGCGGGAGCAGCTCGACCCGGCCGCGTTCGGCGACCTGCTGGCCGGGCTGCGGGTGCACCCCGTGCTCACCGCGCACCCGACCGAGGCCCGCCGCCGGGCGGTGACCGAGTCGCTGCAGCGGATCGGCGGCCTGCTGGACGAGCTGGGCGGCGACTCGCTCGGGGACAGCGACCGCACCGAGGCGCTGCGCCGGCTGCACGAGGAAGTCGACCTGCTGTGGCGCACCTCCGCGCTGCGGGTGCAGGCGATGCAGCCGCTGGATGAGGTCCGGACCGGCACGGCGGTGTTCGATCAGACGCTCTTCGGGGTGGTCCCGGATCTGTACCGGTCGCTGGACCGGGCGCTGCAGGGCAGCGATTCCGGCCGGGTCCCGGCGCTGGCTCCCGCGTTCGTCCGCTACGGCAGCTGGATCGGGGCCGACCGGGACGGCAACCCGTTCGTCACGGCTCAGGTCACCCTGCAGACCGCGCAGATCCAGGCCGAGCACGCCCTGCTCGCGCTGGAGAACACCGCCACCCGGATCGGCCGGACGCTGACCCTGCACGCGGACCCGCCGCCGCCGGCCTCCGAGCTCGGGCTGGCCCTGGCCGCCGCCCGGCGGGCCCGGCCGGAGCTAATGGCCGAGCTGGCCGCCCGCTCACCGCAGGAGCCCTACCGCGAGTTCCTGCTGTACGCGGCGCGGCGGCTGCGGGCCACCCGGCAGGCCGCCACGGCCCGCGCTGGCCGGCAGCGGGGGCTGCCGCCGCCAGCCGGCAGCGCGGGCGAGGGCCTGGCCTACGCCGGGCCCGGCGAGTTCATCGCCGACCTGCAGGCGCTCCAGCGGGCGCTGGCCGCGGCCGGGGCCGGCCGGCAGGCTTACGGCGAGCTGCAGCGGCTGATCTGGCAGGCCCAGACCTTCGGCTTTCACCTGGCCGGCCTGGAGGTCCGCCAGCACAGCGCGGTTCACGCCGCGGCGCTGCGCGAGCTGCACGCGGGCGCGGCGCGGTCAGCCCGGACCCGCGAGGTGCTGGCCACGCTCTCGGCCATCGCCCGCATCCAGGACTGCTACGGCCCGCAGGCCTGCCACCGCTACGTCGTGAGCTTCACCCGGTCGGCGGCCGACATCGCCGCCGTCTACGAGCTGGCGCGGCTGGCCGTGCCCCGCGGCACCCCGCCCGCGCTGGACGTGATCCCGCTGTTCGAGAGCGGCGAGGACCTGGACCACGCACCGAAGATCCTGGACGACATGCTGGCGCTGGAGCCGGTCGCCGAGCGGCTGGCGGCGGGCGGGCGCTACCTGGAGGCAATGCTCGGCTACTCCGACTCCGCCAAGGAGCTCGGCCCGGTCAGTGCCACCCTGCGGCTGTTCGACGCCCAGCAGCGCCTGGCGGAGTGGGCGGCCAGCCGGAACATCCGGCTGACCTTGTTCCACGGCCGCGGCGGGGCACTGGGCCGCGGCGGCGGCCCGGCCGGGCGAGCCGTGCTGGCCCAGGCACCGGGATCGGTCGACGGCCGGTTCAAGGTCACCGAGCAGGGCGAGGTGATCTTCGCCCGGTACGGGCACCCGGCCATCGCCCAGCGGCACCTGGAGCAGGTCACCTCGGCGGTGCTGCTGGCCTCCGCGGCGCCCCGCGGCCCGGCCGGCGCCGACGGGACACGGGGCAGGAGCGAGCCCGTGCCCGCTGAGTTCCGTGCCGTCACCGGCCGCATTGACGCCGCCGCACTGGGCGCCTACCAGGGCCTGACCGGCGCCGACGGGTTCGCCGAGTGGTTCGCGAGGATCTCCCCGCTGGCGGAGCTGGGCGGGATGCGGATCGGCTCCCGGCCCGCCCGGCGCGGCGTCTCGGCGGCCGCCGGCCTCGCCGACCTGCGGGCGATTCCGTGGGTGTTCGCCTGGTCCCAGACGCGGGTGAACCTGCCCGGCTGGTTCGGCCTGGGCAGCGGCCTGGCCGCGGTGATCACCGGGACCAGCGCACCGGGCGAGGCCGGGCTGGCCATCGGGGGCGGCCCCCCGCCGGACACGGCCGGGCTGGCCGAGGTGCGGGCCGCCTACCAGGGCTGGCCGCTGCTGGCCTCGCTGCTGGACAACGCCGAGATGAGCCTGGCCAAGACCAACCGGCGGATCGCCGCGCGCTACCTGGCGCTGGGCGGCCGGCCTGACCTGACCGCGATCGTGCTGGCGGAATACGACCTGACCCGGCGCCTGGTCCTTGCGGTCACCGGGCACGACCGGCTGCTGGGCGGCCGCCGGGTGCTGTCCCGCGCGGTCGCGCTACGCGACCCGTACGTCGACGCCCTGTCCCATCTGCAGCTGCGGGCCCTGACCGCGCTGCGCGGGACGGGCGACGGTGACGCGGAGCCGGACGAGGACACCCGCGAGCGGCTGGAACGGCTGCTGCTGCTCAGCGTCAACGGCGTCGCGGCCGGCCTGCAGAACACCGGCTGAGCTGGCCGGGTCATCCCCGCAGTGCGCCCCGGTCTCGGTGCCCGTCCGGGGACCGCAGCCGCAGCGCCGGAGGGGTGGCAGGTGAATGTCGTTCGGTGAACCCGGATAATCCCGGTTACGTCCACCTTGTCAGGTGGCTGGCGGCACGCACGGCCGCACGCCCGGATGGAGCGAGCCGGATGGAGCGCGGATGACAACACAGATGGTGACCAGCGCCACGGGGACCAGCCTGCAGCGCCTGGCCGAGGAATCCTGGCAGCGGATCGCTGACGGCTCCCGGCTGTATTTCGAGGACCAGGAGTGGACGGGCAGCCAGCTCGCTGACCGGTCCCGGCGGCTGTCCGGCGGCCTGCGCGACCGGGCTGGCCTGGCCCCCGGCGAGCGGGTCGTCATCTGCATGGCCAACTGCCCCGAGGTCGGGGTCAGCTATCACGCTGTCTGGCGGGCCGGCGCCGTCGCGACGCCCGTGCTGTTCCTGCTCAGCGAGGACGAGCTGCGGCACGTGCTGAGCGACAGCGGAGCTGTGCTGGCCATCACCACGCCCGAGTTCCTGCCCAAGGTCCGCGCCGCGGCCGCCGGGCTGCCCCGCCTCCGCGCGATCGTGGTGGCCGGCCTGGCCGCCGGCGATAGCGGCGACGCCGATGGCGGCGCGCCGCTGCTGCCGCTGACGGACCTGGAAGCCGCCGAGCCCGGTGACCTGGTCGACACCGACCCGGCCGAGCTGGCCGCCCTGCTGTACACCGGCGGCACCACCGGCCGCTCCAAGGGCGTCATGATCAGTCATAACGCCTTGTCCGCGTCCGCCTGGGCGGCCACCGCCACGTCTCACGACCCGGCCATGACCACCGCCCTGCTGCCGCTGCCCCTGTCCCACGTCTACGGGCTGATGGTCAGCGTGATGAGCCTGCACAGCCCGGATCCGGGCACCACCGTGCTGATGCGCTGGTTCGACCCGGCCGGCTGGCTCGCGCTGGCCCAGCGGCACAGGGTCAGCATCAGCCCGCTCGTGCCGTCGATGCTGCAGATGCTGCTGCAGCAGCCGCTGGAGGACTACGACCTGTCGGCCCTGGCCCGGCTCACCAGCGGCGCCGCCCCGCTGCCACCCCAGGTGACGGCCGACTTCGAGCGCCGGCTGCCGAACGTCGAGGTCGCCGAGGGGTACGGCTGCACGGAGACGGCCGCCATCATCGCGACCTCCCCGATCGGCGCCGCCCGGCTCGGCAGCGTCGGCCAGCCGGCGCCGGGCGTGGAGGTCCGGATCGAGCGGCCGGATGGCACGCCGGCCGGCCCCGGCGAGGACGGCGAGATCTGTGTCCGCGGGCCGGTGGTCATGTCCGGGTACTGGAACGCCCCGGCTGAGACCGGGCAGGCGATGCGCGGCGGCTGGCTGCACACCGGCGACGTTGGCCGGCTCGACGACGGCTACCTGTACATCGTGGACCGGATCAAGGACCTGATCATCCGGGGCGGCTACAACGTCTACCCGCGCGACGTGGAGGACGTGCTGGTCCAGCATCCCGACGTAGTCGCCGCCGCCGTGGTCGGCCGCCCCGACGACAAGTACGGCGAGGAAGTGGTGGCGTTCGTCCAGCTTCGCGCAGGCGCGGCAACGGAGCCAGCCGAGCTGGTCGGCTTCGCGAAAGAGCACCTGTCGGCCGTCAAGTACCCGCGCGAGGTCCGGGTGATCGACGCGATTCCGCTGACCAGCGTCCTGAAGACCGACCGCAAGCGCCTCCGCGCCCAGCTCACCACCGACCCAGCCAGCTAGCCGCCAGTCCAGCCCCCATCCCCTCGGGGGTCCGGGGGCGCGGCGCCCCCGGTCAAGGGGGTTCCAGGGGGATTCTCCCCCTGGGCAAGCAGAAGCCCGGGCGGCCAGAGGGCCGCCCGGGCCTGCTGCCTGGACCGTGCTTACCGGTTGCCGGCCTGGCCTGCGCGGCGAATTCCTGCTGGGCCGGGACCGGCTCCACGCTCTCCCGGACCACCATGGTGTGGGCCATGTGATCACCCACCCGCTGGCGGTACCGCGAGCACATCATCGTGATGAAGCCGACGATCGCCGCCACCCAGCTGAACAGCACCAGGAGGATCGACCGCAGGAACAGCTGCATCAGGCTCGCCGGGCCGCCGTCGGTGCTGATGACGCGGATGCTCATCAGCTGCATGCCGAGCGTCTGGCCGCGGCGGGTGTAGGGCACGTATGCCCAGTACAGGAAGTACCAGGCAATATCGACCACGATCAGGATCAGCGTCAGGATCACCGCGACACCGCCGGTGCCCCGGTTCAGCGCCCAGCTGATCAGGGCGGCGACGATCCCCCACAGGATCCAGTCCACGATGAACTGGACGATCCGGCGGCCGCTGACCCGGGTCTCGATCTCATTGACAGGCGAGATCGGCGCGCCCCGCATCGAGCTCGGGTACTGCTGCCCGCCCGCACCGCCCTGCGGCGGCGGACTGCCGTAGTACTGGCCCTGTGTGCCGCCCTGGCCCTGGCTGCCGCCCTGGCCCTGGCTTCCGGGCGCGCCCTGCTGCCCGCCCGGCGCGCCCTGGCCGGCCTGACCCGCAGGACCGGCCTGCCACGGTCCTCCAGGCGGACCCTGCTGGCCGCCGCCTTCCCACTGCTGGCCCGACTCGCCACCCTGAGGCATGCTCATGAGATCCCCCGATCCACGCAAGGCCGCGCTGGCGGCTTGGCGGGTATGGCCCGCGCTCTGGCGGGTCTAGTACTCGGGGTAAGTACCCACAGTGATCAACGAAACACGCTTCCGTCACATCCGTCGCGCGGGCCCGGCGACGCGGGGCCTAGCTAGCTGACCAGGCCCGCGTGGGCCACGGCCACCTCGGCGGCCAGTCCGGCGTTGTCGGCGATCAGCCGCTGGTTCACCTCGACGCTGCGCCCGCCGCTCAGCTCCTCGACCCTGGTCAGGATCGCCGGCGTCACCGCCTGGCCGGTCACGCCGAGGCTGGCGACCTCGCCCACGGCCTCGGCGACCAGGGCCTCGATATCCAGGCCGTCCGCGGGCGGCCGGGCCAGCAGCAGGCCGGACCGGCCGGACAGCTCCCAGTGCGCGGCGGCCACCTGCCCGGCCTCGGCGGCGCTGGACACGATGGCCGAGACCGCCGGGCCGCCGCCCGCGCTGTAGAACAGCGGCAGCGTGGCCGTGTTCCAGCCCAGCACGGGGATGCCCAGGGTCTCCAGCAGCTCAGCCGTGGCCTCGACGTCCAGGATCGACTTCGCTCCCGAGCACACCACCATGGCCTGAGTCCGGGCGATTCGCGGCAGGTCACCGGAAATGTCCAGGCTGTCGGCGAACCCCCGGTGCACGCCGCCGATGCCGCCGGTGCCCATGAACCGGATGCCTGCCACCCCGCAGACAGCCAGCGTGCCGCCGACCGTCGTCGCCCCCAGCGCGCCCTGGACCAGGCAGGCCGCGATGTCCCGGGCGCCGGCCTTGCGGGCGCCGATGCCGGCCTCGGCGAAGCGCTCCAGCTCGGCGTCGGCCAGCCCGACCCGCACCCGGCCGTCGATGATCCCGATGGTGGCCGGGACAGCCCCGGCGGCTCGCACCCGGTCCTGCGACTCCCTCGCGGCCAGCAGGCCGCGGCCGCCGGAGAAGCCGTGCGAGACCAGCGTGGTCTCCAGGGCCACGACCGGCCGGTTCTCGGCCAGGGCGGTCGCGACCTCCTCCGATAGCACCGGCGCGAACGTCAAGGCATGCCTCCCATCCTCGCCACCGCCCGCGCGGCAGCTGCCAGGCCGCGCGCGAACCCCGCCGAGCAGGTAACCCGCCGCGAACGCGTCTCCCGCGCCAGTTGCATCCACGGCATCGGTGCGCACGGCCGGATAATGCACTCCGCCCGCCCGGACACCGGCGGCGCCCAGCTTCAGCACCAGCTCCGGACCGGGGATCTCGCCGACCAGCGCCGCCTCCGCCTCCGTGCCGAACACGACATCGGGGGCCAGGTCCCCCAGCAGCCGGGCGAACCGGTCCGGCCCGAACTCGGTCAGTGCAGCCGTTGATGACAGGTCAATGCTAAGCCGGGCCTGCCGCGCGCCAGCGAGCGCCGCCGCGGCTCGTGCCGCCACCGCGATCGGCTCGCGGACCAGGCTGTAGGCGGGCAGGTGCAGCCAGTCGCAGTCCGCCAGCCAGGCCGGGTCCAGATGATCGGCAGCCAGCTGCGGGCCCACGCCGCGGTCGGTCAGCATCGACCGCCGGGCGCCGCCGTGCGACAGCGACACCACCACCCCGGTCCGGCCCGGCAGGATCGGCCCGGCCAGGCTCACCCCGCGGGCGGCGAGCTCGGCCGTGACCAGGTCGGCGGCCGGATCGCTGCCGCGGGCGCAGATCAGGCGGCTCTGCCCGCCCAGGGCCGCGACCCAGGCGGCCACGTTGGCCGCCTGCCCGCCGGCCCCGACCGAGGTGCTGGCCGGGGTGTCGGTGTCCTCCGCCAGTGGCCCGAGAACACTGACGACGACGTCCAGGTGGGCATCCCCCAGGACGCAGATCATGCGTGCTTCCGGTCCGTGGCGGCCAGGACCGGCAGAACTGGACGGGCGCCGGGCCGGGCGGCCGCCCGGCTGGTTACCAGTCAGCCCGCGACACCTGCGCAAGCCGGGTTGCTGTCGCCACGATCTTGGCCGCCATCGTCGCGATCTGCGCCCCTGGCCAGCCCGGGTGACTGGCCAGCAGGGCAAGCTCGGGGACGAACCGCGGAGCCGACACTGTGCCGACGCCCGAGGCCAGGTCGTAGCCCGGCCGGGCGCGGAACCCGCGGATGGTGCGGAGCTTGCCGCCCTGCCGGAACGAGACCGTGTTCCCGCCCGCGAGCACATCCGCCAGGCCCGGCGCGTGCATGGCCGACAGCCGGTACAGAGCCGGGTTGACCAGCCCGATCGGGTGCCCGGCTACCTGGGCGGCCAGCGCCACGATCCCAGCGAACTCCGGCGTGGCCTCGCTGGTCCCGCACGTCGGGTACCACCCGGCGGGCTGGCCGCGGAAGCTCTGGTACATGTCGGCCGCCCCGTTGCAGGCCGCGCTCATCGAGATGTCCGGCACGCCGCGGGCGCCCCCGACAACTGCGGCCAGGCCGCCCTGGTACGCGGGCCGGCCGAAGATGACCGAGTTCCCGCCGCCCCCGGCCAGCGGAGCGGGACCCTTACTGCCCAGGATGAAGCGATTGGTCGCCGCGTTATAGGTGTCGTTCCACACGGTGGCCGGCCGCGGCCGGCCCGCGGCGGCCAGGTGCAGCTGCGTGCCGCCGACGCCGGTGACCAGCGGGTCGCTGTCCGGCCAGGACGTCACCCGGTGCAGGTAATACGTCGAGCCGTTGAATTTCACGTCCGCCGCCCCGCTGTCCCCGGAGGCAGCCAGCACCGTGACTCCCGCGCGCGCCGCGGCGACGTAGGCACTGCGCAGGCTCAGCAGCGCGGATTTCGACGGGAATGTCTGCTCGGTCGCGCTGAAGCTCTGGCTGATCACCTCGCCGAGATGGTGACTGATGACGTATTTCTCGGCGGCCACGATCTGCGGGAACCCGGTCGTGCCCTCGTTCTCCGAGGTCGGCGTGGCCACTACCAGGATGCCCGCCCCCGGTGCGATCGCGTGCGCGTACTCCACGTCCAGGTCCGTCTCGCCGGCCCAGCCCGCCCGGTTACTGGTCGGCCGGTACGGCGGCACCTTGCCCGGCCGGCTCGATGACCCGCAGCGAGGGCGGCGCGGGCAGTCCCTCCGCCTTGTCGAAGACCGCCAGGTCGTGCCGCACCGTCGGGGACCCGTAGGAGTCGACGATCACGATCGTCTGGCCGGCGCCCGGTTATGCCCTGCCGGTACAGCGCCGGCAGCTGATAGGCCCGCTGGATCTGGCGCGCCTGATAGCAGGCGATCTTGAAGTGCTTCTCGCAGTACGCCGTGCTGGGCGGGCTGCGTCGCGCGCTCTCGGCGCGGACCACCCCGGGCCGGATCACCACGACGGGCCCGGCCGGGCGGCCCCCGGTGACCGCCGCCCCGGCGGCCGCCGCCCCGGTGACCGCTGTCGTGCCGGCCGCCCCGGACCCCGCCGCGCCGAGCAGCAGTGCCCCGGCGGCAGCCGCCGCGATCCGGGCAGGGCGCATTCCGAACTCCCTCAGGGCGGGCAGGCCGGGTCGGCCCGCTGGCTCAGAACTGGCGCGGCCCGCCGGGCCAGGCCTGCCAGGCCGGGGCACAGTGCAGCTCGCAGCGCGTTTATCGGCAAAATTCGGGCGGCTGAAACCACCGGCGGGCGGCGCCGTCCGGCCGGCCGTGCGGCGCCAGCCCGGCCGGGGCGGCGTACCGTGGTGCCACTGGCGGATCGGAGACGGGCCCGATGAAGCTCAAGCTGGACCTGCACGACATCTACAACCGCGGCACTGACATCGACCGGGCGCTGCGCGACATCATCGACGAGGCGGTCCGCAAGAAGGCCCCGATGGTCGAGATCATCCCTGGTAAGGGATCCGGCCAGCTGAAGAAGCACGTCATGCGGTTCCTGGAGCAGAAAGAGATCAAGGCCCTGTATCACCGGGTCGAGAAGGACTCCAAGAACTTCGGCCGGGTGTTCGTCCACTTCCGCTGGAAGTAGCGAACCGCTCCCAGCCACCTGCAGCGACGGCGCGGGGCGCGCTCTGACGCGGCTCGGGCCGCCTCACGGCCGGGATCGCAGCACGGCGACCTCGGGGAACTCCTCCGGCGAGCCGTAACCGTGCTCGGCCAGCCAGCGCACGTTAGTCAGGCATCGCAGCGACCACCAGGCGCGGATGAGGTCGCGGTCGACGTCGGCGCCGTAGCCGGCGACGACGTCGCCAAGGTGCTCATTGTGTCCGAGCGTGAGGATGGCGAGATCAAAGAGCGCGTCGCCCTGGGACGCCTCGGACCAGTCGACCACGCCGGTGACCTCGTCACCGGCGACGAAGACGTGGTCGACCTGCAGGTCGCCGTGGATGAACACCGGTGTCCACGGCCGGAGCGCAGTCTCGGCGAGCCGGCGGTTGCGTGTGACCACGTCGGCGGGAAGGACGTCGCTGGCGACGAGCCACTCGCACTCATCGGCGAGGCGCGATGCGAGCTCGTCGAGGCTCCGGCCGGGCCATGGCGGCAGCGGCGCGTCGTGCAGCATCCGAGCGGCGGCGCCCGCCGCGGCCCACGCGGCCGACGAAGCGGCAGATGGCTCGCCGAGGTGGCCGAGTGCGGTCCCCGGGAGAGCGGCGAGCGCGAGCACGGGCGGCTTCCGCCACAGGATCTCCGGGGTCGGGACCGGCGCCATCGCCATCGCCTCGACCTCGACGTCGGTGCGGGTCTGATCAGCGTCGATCTTCACGAACACGCTGCCGACGCGCAGGGTCGCGCGCTCGTTATGGGCGACGACAACTTCGACCTCGTCTACGTCCATGCCGGCCATCATCGCGGATCTGACCACCGACGTCGCCGGGGTTATCTCGTGCGCCTGCGGGCCGGCTTCTAGGTCGACACGCCACAGTTGATGCGAGACACTCCGGCACCGCTCGGGAGCTGAACCTGGCTCAAGACGGCACGGGAGACTAGCCAGGTAGCTTGTGCCGGTGATCATCTGGCTGAACGGCGGGTTCGGCGCGGGGAAGACGACGCTGGCGGCGGAACTGCACCGGCGGCTCCCGGACGCGCTCGTGTATGACCCGGAGGACGTCGGCATCATGCTGTGGAAGTGGCTGCCGTCCGACGGCGACTTCCAGCACCTGCCGAGCTGGCGGGAGCTGGTCGTTGCGACGGCGCTGTCGCTGCGCAAGCACCACGCGGACACGCTCATCGTCCCGATGTCGCTGATCCGCGACGCCTACCGGGCCGAGATCCTCGGCGGCCTGGCCGACGCGGGCGAGGATGTCCTGCACGTCTTCCTGAATACGGACGCCGGAGTACTCCGGGAGCGGCTCAATGCCCGCATGCCTGAGCCAGGCAAGGAATGGGACCAGCTCGCCCGCGAGGTCGGCATGACCGGCGTGGAGGAGATCATGGCTGCCGCTGCCCGCCAGCCCGGCGGCACGCTCATGCTGCGCTCGGACAGGCTCACCCCGGCCGAACTGGCCGACGAGGTGCTTACTGCGGCTGGCTTGAGCCAGGTTCACGCAGACGGCAAGCGGATGCGGCGGGCAGGACCGCACGGCTCAGGAGATACCTAGGGCTGTGACCTGCGGCGGCAGCCCGGCCCCCCGCGCTGACCTGCGATGCCGAAGGCTGGAAAAATATCTCGGCCGGGGTGTCGTATCGAGACCAGTGCGTTCGTGGAGAAGGTGAGCGGCAGTCGTCCGGACTGCCCGTGAGCAGAGGAGCTTGAGATGGCGCTGTACCTGATCGCCTTCAACGACGAGTGGGTGCCCGACCTCACGCAGGAGGAGCTGCGCGAGAGGGGCACGTCCGCCAGGGCCCTGATCGAGGAGATGACGGCCGCCGGTGTCTTCGTCTTCAGCGACGGCGGCCTGGACGCATCGACCGCCGTGTGCAGCGTCGACCCGGGCAGCGGCGAGCCCCTCTTCACCGACGGGCCGTACGTCGAGACCAAGGAGCACCTCGGCGGTTTCGCGGTCGTCGATGTGCCCGGCGATGCCGAGGCACGGTACTGGGCTGGCCGGATCGCGGTGGCGGTCGGCTGGCCGCAGGAGGTGCACCGCTTCCCTCATGCCCGGCGCTGAGCGCTGATACGCAGGCCGAGGACTTGTCTTAACAGCCCCGGCTTCCGCGGGCGCTGGCTGCTGACGAGCGGCGCTGGCCCGTCCCGGCTCACAGGTATGTGTCCGGGACAGGTCCGAGAACGTCCATCTGGTGTCTCGCTGCAATGCTGTCCAGCAATTCCGGCGTGGCCGTCCCGGCCGCTTCTGCCAGGGCCAGTTCTTCGAAGTAACCGACCATCGCAGCTGGAGAGAACAGGTTGAGCTTCTGGCCGGCGCCCGCAGACACCACCCGGAACGTGTGGGGCACCTCTTGCGGCACGTACACGAAGGTGCCCGGCGGGCAGAGTTGCTCCCGGCCCTCGATGTGCACGAGGTACTCGCCCTCGAGTACGTAGAACGCCTCGGCGGCGTCGCGATGAACGTGCAGCGGCGGCCCGAAGCCGGCTGGCTCGTTCTGAGTTCGCAGCAGTGCGAAAGCACCGGACGTCTGGGTGTTCGTGGCCAGGACGACCGCCTCGAAGCCGCCCAGATCCAGGCGCCGCCCCTCGGTCGGCGGGACGATGAATGCTTCGCTCATGGGCCACAGTGTCCTGGTCGGTGATGTAGCGCGCAAAGGCGCCGGGGACATCTCGCCAGGTCCAGCCCGCCCGTTAGCCGGGGCGGCTGAGGTGCCGCAGGCCCAGGAGACCCAGCAGGCCAGCCGCGGCCATGATCGCGCCTGCCAGCAGCAGGGCCAGCTCAAAGCCGCGCAGGAACGAGGCCGTCGCGGGCTCGAGGGCGAGCCGTCCCAGGGCGGCCGCGGCAGCGTGAACCTGGCCGCCTGCGACGTCAGCTCCGGCCTGCGCTGCGCTGTGCCGCTGGCCGGACGGGAAGGCCCCGGACTGCCGGTGCCAGTCGGCCAGGATCACGCTGGCGCCGACCGAACCCAGGATGGCCAGTCCCATCGCTGTCCCGATCTGGCGGCAGGCATTGAACAAGCCGGAGCCAATCCCGGACGATCCCTCAGGAACCTGGGCCATGGCCGCTGTCGAGCCCGCCGGGACCATCAGGGCGAAGCCCACCCCGACCAGGATGTAGCAGGCCGCCGCCCACGCAAATGGTGTCGTGGTCGTCAGCTGGCTCATGCCGGCCATGCCCGCGGCGGCGATGAGGCAGCCCGACCCGACCGCCGAGGCCGCCGACAGCCGCTGCCCGATCCGCTTCCCGAGCTGAGCGACGAAGAAATACGGGACGCAGAAGAAGAGCCAGGACAGGCCAGTGCGAAGGGCGGACCATCCGTCAATATTCTGGAAGAACAGGGTGACGTAGTAAATGAATCCTGAGAACGCAAGGTAGGCGAGCAGGTAAACCGCACAGGCCCGGCCATATCCTGGTGTTCGCAGCAATGCCGCGGGGACCATGGGGTATGCGGCCCTGCGCTCCCACACCACGAAGACAGCCAGGATCGCGGCGCCGGCCGCCACGCTGCCGGCCGCGACGGGCGAGCCCCACCCGGCGTCAGCGGAATCAACGAAGCCAAAGGTCAGCAGGAGAAGACCGCACGCACTCAGCGCGACGCCCGCGCTGTCGAAGGGACGCGGCACGGACTCGCGGGACTCCGCGACTGCGACCAGGGAGATGGCCACGGCCAGCGCCCCGATCGGGACATTGACCCAGAAGATCGATGACCAGGGGAACACGCTGAGCAGCAACCCGCCGAGCACGCTGCCGCCGGCCACGGCCAGGCCGCTCACCGCGGCCCAGATTCCGATCGGACGGGTCCGCAGCTCCCGGGGATACGCCTCGGAGATCAGCGACAGTGTCAGCGCGGACATGACGGCGCCGCCAATTCCCTGCACGACCCGGAAACCGATCAGCATCCCCCCGGACACCGACAGAGCACAGCCCGCCGACGCCAGCGTGAAGAGGATGAGCCCGGCCACGAAAACGCGCTTGCGCCCGAAATGGTCGCCCAGCGCTCCCCCCAGGGGGATCAGCGCGGCCAGGGCCAGGGCATAGGCGCTCACCACCCACTCCAGGCCGGCGGGAGAGAGCTGGAGCTCGCGCTGCATGGCTGGCAGGGCGACGCTCACGATCAGGACATCAAGCACCATCATGACCTGAGCAGTGCAGGCCACCGTCAGGGTCAGCCGCCGCCTGGATGTTCCCCCGGGAGCCATGACCCGTCTACTTACCCGCTCGGCGACCGGCCAGGGCGCTGCCTAGGTCCAGTATTTGCGGGCGGCCATGGCACGGCGGCGGGGCGGGCGGCGATGCCGGGCGCCGGCCGTCCAGGAGGTGCCTGCGGCCGGGCTACTCGCGTGCCGGCCGTCTGGCTGGCGGTCGGCTAACCGGGGCTGGCCCGGCTGCTGCCGGGCCGCCTGTGCCACGGCGGACAGCACCGAATCGTCGACGGCGTCGGCCGTCCAGGCAAGGCCCATCTACTGTTTCCCCCTGCGATGTCAGCCGTCGGTGCTGGTCCGTGCTACAGCGCGGCTGCGCCATCCCCGAGCGGACATGTTCCCATGTCACCGGCCTGATGTCCGTGATTCGAGAGCACCCGGTCACCCCCCGGGGTGAGTCCGGCCCGCGGTGACCTAGCCTGCGTGAACTGCCGGAATCGGGAGAATACCTCCGGTTTGCGAAGCTATGTCAAAATGGCCCGCATGAAACTCCTGTTGCGGGTGCTGATCTCCGCGGCCGCGCTCGCCGTCGCGACGTGGGCGGTGCCCGGCATCGAGCTGCGCGCGGGCAGCACGGCATCCAAGATCCTGACGCTGATCGTCGTCGCGCTCATCGTGGGCGTTGTCAACGCGGTGCTCAAGCCGATCGTGAAGACCATCGGCTGCGTGTTCTACATCCTGACCCTCGGCCTGATCGGCCTGGTGGTCAACGGCCTGCTGCTGTGGCTGAGCAGCTGGGTGGCCGGCAAGCTGACGCTGCCCTTCCACATCACCGGCTTCTGGCCGGCGTTCTGGGGCGCGATCATCATCGGGATCGTCGGCTGGATCCTCAACCTGTTCCTGCACGACGATAAGGACGGCCAGCGGGCGGGCTAGCCGCAGACCGCCCGTCAGCCGGCCCGCGTGGCGATGTCGCGCCTCCCGGCACAGGTCTTAGTGTTCGGTGACGGGAGGTGGCGATGTCCCAGACCGGGCCGCCGTGGACCGTCGTGGACCTGTTCTCCGGGGCCGGCGGCATGAGCTACGGCTTTCACGCGCACCCGGGCTTCCGGGTGGCCGGTGCGGTCGACGCCCAGCTCGGCAAGCCGAGCGCCGGCCGGGGCACGCTGGGCTGCAACGTCAGCTACCAGGCCAACCTCGGCCTGGAGCCGCTGGAGGCCGACCTAGCCGCCGCTGACCCCGAGGCGGTGTGCGCGGCGCTGGGCCTGGCCGCGGGCCAGGTCACCGTGCTGGCGGCCTGCCCGCCGTGCACCGGGTTCTCGCGCACCCTGGCCCGCAATCACCTGCGCGACGACCGGCGGAACGGCCTGGTCCGGCGGGTCGCCCGGTTCGCCGAGGTACTGCGCCCGGACATCGTGCTGCTGGAGAACGCCCGTGAGCTGGTCATGGGCCGGTTCGCCGGGCACCTGACCAGTCTCCTGACCGACCTGACCGCGCTGGGTTACCAGGCCACCGCGGCGACCCACCTGCTCGATCGCTTCGGCCTGCCGCAGCGGCGCGAGCGGGCCCTGGTGATCGCGGCCCGGCGGCCGCTGCCCCTGCATGATCTGACGGACTTGTGGGACGGCTGGCAGATCAGCCCCAAGGCCACCCACGTCCGCCGGGCGATCTGGGAGCTGCCGCCGGTCCCCGCGGGAGCCGCCGATCCCGCCGATGACCTGCACGTGTCGCCATCGCTCAGCGCCGAGGCGAATCGGCGGCGGCTGGCCGCCATCCCGCCGGACGGCGGCAGCTGGGCGGACCTGATCCGGCACCCGGACGCCGCCGCGCTGCTGACGCCCGCGATGCGGCGCCGGGCTGCCGCCGGTGACCTGGGCAGCCATCCCGACGTCTACGGCCGCCTGTGGTGGGACCGGCCCGCGGTAACGATCAAGCGCGAGTGCGGCCATATTGGTAATGGCCGCTATGCCCATCCCGATCAGGACCGCCTGTGCACGGTCCGGGAAATGGCGATCTTGCAGGGCTTCCCGAGCGGATACCGCTTCGCCGGATCGCTCTCGAACATGTACCGGCACATCGGCGATGCCGTGCCGCCGCTGATCAGCTTCCAGCTCGCGGCGGCGTGCCGGTGGATGCTGACCGGCGAGCGGCCTGAGCCGGCCGGCCTGATTCTGCCCGGCTGTCACCTGACGAGCGACGATATCGAGGCGGCCAGCCACGCCTGAACCCGCAGTTGCGAATGCTGCGGTGGTGTTGCACCCAGGCACCAGATTTCTCCCGCCTGGACCTGCTATTCCCCTCTTACGCTGCGACAAGTGGTCGTATGGTAAGAATCTCCATGGCAAAGTGCGGGCTGGCACAATGTGGCCGTTCAGGCTGGCCTGCGGACCATTCAGGAAGCGCGAGCCATAGCAGCAGGAGACTGCGGATATGCCGGTTGCCCAGCACAGCCTCGCGGCCGCGGTGAGCTGGCCGGTTCAGTCGGGACCCGTACCTCCGCTCGTGCCTTACTACAGCCCCCGCCCGGAGACCGGCTTCGGGGCAGTCGCCGGGCAGTCGGCTGAGCAGCTCACTTCCCTGGTCCGGGCCGAGGAGACCGGCAGTTATGTCCTGACCGGGCCGGGCGGCACGGGAAAGACCCAGCTGGCCGTCGCCTACGCCCGGTCCCTGTGGCAGTCCCAGGACATCGAGCTGCTCGTCTGGATTAGCGGATCCAGCCGCGCGGCCATCCTGACCGGCTACGCGCAGGCCTACCACGACACCAGCCGCGCCGCGGGCGGGCCGGGCTGGGTGACCACCGGGCCGACCGTCAGCGGCATGGCTCCCGGCGGGATCCACCCCGGTGCCGGGCCCGGGGCCGCGCTGAACGGAGCTGGCCCCGCGGCCGGGCCGGCTGCGCACGCGAGCTACGGGACGGGCGAGGACCAGGAGGAGATCGCGCACCGCTTCCTGCGCTGGCTCGCCGAGAGCACCCGCTCGTGGCTGGTCGTGATTGATGACCTCGCCGAGGCTGATCACGCCGCCGACCTGTGGCCCCGCGGTGCGATGGGCCGCACGGTCCTGACCACGCGCCTGCTGCCCGCCGCCATCTCGCCGCCCGGGCAGCACGCCCGGCTGGTCCAGGTCGGCCCTTACAGTCGCCGCGAGGCACTGGGGTACCTGACCGCGCGGCTGTTCGAGGACACCGCCCAGCGCAACGGGGCGCTGGACCTGGCCGAGACGCTGAACTGCCTGCCGATCGCGCTGGCCCAGGCCGCGGCGGTGGTGTCCGACCGCCGCATCGACTGCCGGGATTACCGCGGTCAGTACAGCGAGCGGCGGCAGGCGATGGGCATCAGCCCGGATGCCGGGAACGCCGCCGCGGTCGCGGTGACCTGGTCGCTGTCCCTGGACCGCACCGACCAGCTGCTGCCCTCGGCGCTGGCCCGGCCGATCCTGGCCATGCTGGCGATGCTGGACGCGAGCGGCATCCCGGTATCGGTACTGACCAGCCCGGCCGCACGCGAGTACATCGGCAGCTACAGCCCGGACCGGGCCGCCGCGACCGACCAGCAGGTCCGCGGCGTGCTCAGCACGCTGGCCGAGGTCGGCCTGGTGAGCATCGACCCGTCCAGCGCGGTACGCACCGTCTACGTGCACTCGCTGGTGCAAGGCTGCGTCCGCCAGGTGCTGCCCCCGGCCGTCCGCGACCAGGCAGCCCGCGCCGCCGTCGGCGCCATCCTGCAGGCGTGGCCGGACTTCTGCCGCGACGCGCACCTGGATCAGGCCCTGCGGGACGCCGCGGCGGCACTGGCGGCCACCGCGCCGGAAGTCATGTGGTCAGCGGACGCCCGTCCCCTGCTGCTGCGCGCCGGGCAGAGCCTGGACACGGCCCGGCTCAGCGGGCCCGCCGTGGCCTACTGGCGGGAGCTGGCCGAGGCCGCCGGGAAGGCCGAGCAGGACGGCGAGGCCGCCGAGGACAGTGACCAGGCGCTGGAGTTCCTGCGGCTGCTGGCTGCCTCCTACGAGTCGGCCGGCCGGGTTGACCTGGCGATCGACGTGCTCAGCGAGTCACTCGCCCAGCGCGAGGAGTCAGCCGGTCCCGGTCATCCCGAGACGCTGACCGCCCGCGGCCAGCTGGCCCGGATGTGCCTGGCCGCCGGGCGGACGGGCGAGGCCATCCCGCTGTTCGAGCGCACGCTGGCCGGCCGCGAGTGGGTCCTCGGCCCCGACCACCCCGATACCCTCGCCGCCCGCAGCGACCTGGCCTCCGCCTACCGGTCGGCCGGCCGGACCGAGGACGCGATCACCGTGTTCCGGCGCACCCTGACCGACCAGGAGCTGATCCTGGGCGAGGATCACCCCACCACGGTGGCCACCCGCGGCAGCCTGGCCTCGGCGCTGCACTCCGCCGGGCGCATCAAGGACGCGATCCCGCTGTACGTGCAGACCCTGGCCGACCGGGAACGGGTCCTGGGGCCCGACCACCTGGACACCATCACCGCCCGGGGCAACCTGGCGTATGCGTACCGGTCGGCGGGCAAGCTGAAGGACGCCATCCCGCTGTACGCCAAGACCCTGGCCGACCGGGAGCGCGTGCTGGGGCCCGACCACCTGGACACCATCACCGCCCGGGCCAACCTGGCCGCCGCCTACTACAGCGCGCGCAAGCTCAAGGACGCCATCCCGCTGTATGAGCGGACGCTGACCGACCGGCAGCGCGTCCAGGGCGACGACCACCCGGACACCATGACCGCCCGCGGCAACCTGGCCTCGGCCTACCACTCAGCCGGGAAGCTGGTGGTGGCCACCGAGCAGTACGAGGCGACGCTGGCCGACTACGAGCGGGTGCTCGGCCCGCATCACGAGAACACGCTGACCTCGCGGGCCAACCTGGCGCTGGCTTACCACTCAGCCCGCCGGGCCACTGACGCGGTTGCGCTGCTGCGGCGCACGCTCACCGACTGCGAGCAGGCCCTCCCGCCGGAGCATCCGCTGACCCGCTCGGTCCGCGAGAGCCTGGAGGCAGCCAGCCGCAGCTGAGACCCCGGCCCCGGACCGCGGCCCTGCTGGCCGGCCGGAGCGGCCCCGGCCGCGGCACGCAGGACACCCGGCGCGGCTGAGACGGGCGCCCGGCGGCCTGCCGAGGCTATCCTGCGGTCATGCGCGAAAGTGAGATCCGGTGGCGCCCGGCTGGCCTCGAGAAGCGCCGCCGCCCCGAGCGCGCACGGGAAGGTGACTGCCGTGGCCTCGGCCCCCCAGCCGGATGAGCTGACGCTGACCATCGCGCGGCACCTGGAAGTCGACTGGGAGTACGTGCGCCGGCTCGCGGCCGCGGACCCGGAGCAGATCGCCGCGGTGCGCGCAGCCGGCCGCCGCGCCGGGCGGCTGCTCGGCTACAAGATCGCCACACGCCAGTCCGACCCCGATGAGCAGGACCGGGTCGTGGTCGTCGTGACCGTGCGGGAACCGCCGAGCGAGGAAGACCGCAAGCGCATGCAGGAGCGGTCCCGGCTGCTGATGAACCGGGCCTACTCGCACCTGATGCGCCCGGACCCGGAGTAGCCCGCCCCCAGCCCGCGGGCCGCAGCGTCGCGCTAGGTAAGCCGCCGCTCAGCCGCCCAGCGGGTCAGCTGATGCCGGGTCGACAGCTGCAGCTTGCGCAGCACGGAGGAGACGTGCGTCTCGACCGTCTTCACCGAGATGAACAGCTCCCGCGCGATCTCCTTGTAGGTATAGCCGCGGGCGATCAGCCGCAGGACCTCCCGCTCGCGCGGAGTGAGCTGGTCGAGCTCGGAGTCGAAGGACGGCGCTCCGCCGCCGTCGGGCGGCGCGGCCGCGAAGGCGTCCAGGACGAAGCCAGCGAGCCGGGGCGAGAACACCGCGTCACCGGCCGCCACCCGCCGGATCGCCGCCACCAGGTCGGCTCCGGAGATCGTCTTGGTCACATATCCGCGCGCGCCCGCCCGGACCACGGCGATGACGTCCTCGGGGGCATCGGAGGCGGACAGGGCCAGGAAGCGGACCTGCGGCTGGGTGGCCTTGGTCGCCGTGACCACGAGCTGCCCGCCGCCCGCCGGCAGGTGCACATCGAGCAGGACGACATCCGGCGGGCGGGCGGCGATCAGGTCGATGGCCGGCTGCACGTCGTCGGCCTCGCCGATGACCTCAACCTGATCACCGAGCTCCGAGCGGACGCCCGAGCGGAACAAGCCATGATCGTCAACGATCAGGACCGTCGGCCGGGCCGCGCCGGGGCCAGGCGCCGCGGCCGGGCGGCCGGGGGCACTCATCCCGCCCCCGCCCGGCTGGGCTGGCGTTCCCCGGCCGCGCGGGGCATCGTGAGGGACACCTCCGTCCCCTCGCCGGGAGCGCTGCGGACTGTCGCGGAGCCGCCCCGGCGGGTCATCCGGGCGTGCACGGACTCCGCCAGGCCCTTGCGGTCGGCGGGCACCGCGGAGGCATCGAAACCGCGGCCCCGGTCACGCACGAACAACGACACCTGGGCGGCCTCCACCTCAGCAAACACCGAGACGACTTCAGCTCCCGACCATTTTGCCGCGTTCACCGTCGCCTCCCGGCCCGCGGCCAGCAGCGCCCTGAGGTCATCGGTGAGCTCACAGTCTCCGACCGTGATCGCCTCGATGGCTATCCCGTGCTGCGCCTCGACCTCCTGCTGGATCAGCCTGACTCCGTCCGCGACCGTCATGCCCTCCCCGTCGAGCGCGCCGGGGGCGCGGCCGTCGAACAGCCAGGACCGCAGCTCTCGCTCCTGAGCCCGGGCCAGCTGGACCACCTGCTGCGGGTCCTGAGCCCGGCGCTGGATGAGGGCCAGGGTCTGCAGTACCGAGTCGTGCACCCGGGCGGCCATGTCGGCCCGCTCCTCGGCCCGGGCCCTCGCCTGCCGTTCCACGACCAGGTCCCGGGCGATGCGCAGCCACCACGGGCCGAGCATGAGCACGATCGCGGCGACGATCAGCAGCAGGCCGGCCAGCGGCCGCAGCAGGCTCACCCGCAGGTGCTCCGACAGCAGCGTGATCAGGCCGGCCAGCAGCAGCACCCCGGCAATGACCACCCGCCACACAGTCCGGGACCGGGTGGTGCCGTCCAGCAGGCCCGCCAGCGGCTCGACGTAGTGCCGCATCCGGTCCTGCTCCACAGCGGAGGCGTTCCGCCAGATCAGCACCAGGACGGCCAGCGACAAGATCCACGGTGACAGCAGCGAGCCGAACCAGCTGGCCGACAGGGCGGAGCCCACCAGCAAGATCACCACGAGCAGCGAGGCCAGGCCCGCGGCGAGCGTGATGCCGCGCCGGTCGGTCAGGGCCCGGCTGACGATCGAGCCCTTCTCCCCGGCCGCGGGAACCACCAGCCAGGCCAGCACATAGGGCACCGCGCCGAAGCCGCTCAGCAGGGCAGCCAGCACGAATACGGTCCGCACCAGGGTGACGTCCCAGCCCATCCGGTCCGCGAGCCCGGCTGCCACCCCGCCGGCCAGGCAGTCCTCCTGAGAGCGACGCAGCGGCCCGGTACCCCGCGGGCCGCGCCGCCATAGCCGCGGGCCACGGCGGCGGCGGCGCCAGCGGCCGGACCGCCGGCCATCCGGCTGAACCGGGTCCAGCCAGGGACCGTGCGGGCCGGGACTGGTCCCCGGCAGGCCGGGGCGGCCCGGACTGGCCGGGCTGCCCTGCGGCCCGGGGCCGCCGGGCTGGCCGGGAGCTCCCGGCCAGGTGCCGTGCCAGTCCGGCGCGGGGCCGGCTCGTTCTGTCATATCTCCATCATGACGCTGACCTCCCGCGCGCGGCTATGCGGGCAATCCCTGATATCGGCGGCCCGGGGTCAGGGTCGGGCCAGGGTCGTTCCCGATGGTGAGCCCGGCTCCGGGCGGCGAGGCTGGAGCCATGAACACCACCACCGCACACACCGAAGCCGATCACACCACCGCCGAGCCCCTGCCCGAGCAGCCGCGCCAGCAGCTGTGCCGTCCGGTCGACGACCGGGTGCTGGCCGGGGTCGGCGCGGGCATCGCCCGCTACCTCAGCATCGACGTGACGATCGTCCGGGTCGTCCTGGCCGTGCTCGCCATCGCCGGCGGGTTCGGCGTCCCCCTCTACATCGCCGGCTGGCTGCTGATCCCGGAGGAGGGCCACGACCGGTCCATCGCCGAGGAGTTCATCCAGTCCCGCGCCGCCCGGTCCCGCTGACCCGCGCTGACTCTGAGTCTCAGGAGGTTCACCGACATGTCCGCACCGTCCAGTGCGCCGTCCACCAAGGATGGCCCGCCCCGGGCCCGAGCCAACTACGCCAACCCCGGCATGCGGATTTCCGATGCTGAGCGGGCCGAGGTCGCCGACCGGCTGTCCGCGCACTACGGTGACGGCCGGCTGGACTCCGATGAGTTCAGCAAGCGCATGGAGCAGGCAATGAACGCCAGCACGCAGGCTGACCTGCACGGGCTGTTCGCCGACCTGCCCGACGATGACGTCCCGGCGGCCGCGCCGGGGCGGCAGGCGGGCGGGCGGGGGCAGCCGGCCGTGGCCGGCGGGCGCCGCCGGGGCCGCTACAACCGGCTCGTCGCCATCGTCCTCGTCGCGGTCGTCGCCGCCTTCGCGGTACACGCGCTGGGCTGGCTGGTGCCCTGGGTGCTGGTGGCCGCCGTCGTGTTCTTCTGGCTGCGCCGCAGCCGCCAGCCGCACGACCACCAGGCGCACCCGCAGCAGCATCAGCCGAATCCGCCGGAGCACCGGTAGCACCAGCAGGCAGTCACGGGAGCCGGCCGGGTCCAGGGCTAGCATGTGGGGCGATGAGCACCGCAGCAGTGCCGGAAGGCGGCACCGGCGCCGCCCTGGCCCCGGCCGAGTCTGTCATCCATACCGAGGACCTGACCAAGGTCTATCCGGGCACGGACTTCGCGGCCGTGGACCATCTCAATCTCGATGTCCGGGCCGGTGAGATCTTCGGCCTGCTCGGGCCCAACGGCGCGGGCAAGACCACGACCGCCGGGATGCTCACCACCCGGGTGGTGCCGACCTCCGGCCGGGCGTTCCTGGGCGGCGTCGACATCGCCGCCCATCCCGCCCTGGCCAAGCAGCTCAGCGGGATCGTCTCGCAGCAGAACACCCTCGACCGGCAGCTGACCGTCTGGGAGAACCTCTACTTCCACGGCCGGCTGTTCGGCATGGGGGCGAAGGCCTCCCGGCGGGCCGCCGATGAGCTCCTCGAGCAGTTTCAGCTGTCCCGGTGGGCCAAGGCCTCGGTGTACGCGCTGTCCGGTGGCATGGCCCAGCGCCTCATGGTGGCGCGGGCCATCTTCCACCGTCCGTCGGTGCTGTTCCTGGACGAGCCCACGGCCGGGCTCGACCCGCAGAGCCGGCTGGCCCTGTGGGAGCTGCTCGGCGGCCTGCACGATCAGGGCCAGACCATCCTGCTGACGACGCACTACATGGAAGAGGCCGACCAGCTCTGCGACCGGGTCGCCATCATGGACCACGGCAAGATCCTGGCCCTGGACACCCCGGCGGCGCTCAAGCAGAGCGTTGATGCCGACACCGTTGTCACGGTCAAGGCCGGCGGCGACCCTGATCAGCTGGCCGGGCTGCTGACCCGCGAGGTCGCCGGGGTCACCCGCAGCCGCCGTACCGACAATGGTGTCCAGCTGCACGTCCAGGGCAGTGACCGGCTGGTTCCGCGGATCGTGCTGGCCGCCGAGCGCGGCGGGTTCGATGTCATCGACCTGTCGATCGCCGAGCCCAGCCTGGAAACAGTGTTCATCAACCTGACCGGCAAGGAGCTGCGGGACTGATGGCCGCCACGGTGAGCTCGCAGGCTCCGGCCCAGCGGATCGGCGGCGGGCCGACGCGCTCGGTGGCCGCGGCGAGCTGGGCCGCGCTGGGCGCCCTGATGCTGCGCGACCTCGTCGTGCTGCGCAAGGGCTCGCGGATGTTCGTCCTGCGCACCCTCATCCAGCCGTTCCTGCTGTGCTTCGTGTTCCTGTACGTGTTCCCCAAGATCGGCCAGACGGTCGGCGGCGGGCACGGTGACGCGGCCGAGTCCGCCTTCGCGACCGTGCTGGTGCCCGGCGTCGTGGGGATCTCGGTGATGTTCCAGGGCGTGCAGTCCATCGCCCTGGCCATGGCCCAGGAGTTCGGGTTCACCCGGGAGATCGAGGACCGCGTCCAGGCGCCGTGCCCGATCTGGCTGGTGGCCATCGCCAAGGTGCTGTCCGGCGCGGCGCAGGGCGTGCTGTCGGCGATCATCGTGCTGCCGATCGCGTCAGTCGTGCACGCGCCGGGCGTGCACGCGCACCTGCACCTGCACTGGTGGCTGATCGTGACGCTCATCCCGCTGGCCTGCGTGGCCATGGCCGGGCTGGGCCTGGTGCTGGGCACCAGCTTCGAGCCGCGGAACATCGGCCTGATGTTCGGGTTCATCATCTTGCCGATCACGTTCCTGGGCGGCACCTACTACTCCTGGACGAGGCTGGCGCCGGTGCAGGTCGGCGGCTGGCACTGGCTGCAGACGATCGTCTTGATCAACCCGCTGATCTACGTCAACGAGGGGATGCGGGCCGCGCTCACCAGGGCGCCGCACATGCACCTGTACGTCATCTACCCGGTGCTGCTGGCATTCGCCGCGGTGTTCCTGGCCATCGGCCTGCGCAACTTCCGCCGCCGCGTGCTGTCGTAGCCGCCCGGCGCGCCCGGCGGAAGTGTTCTGGCCCGCGCTGGTGTGGCTACGCTGGGAACACTCCTCAGCCGCCGGCAGGCCCGGGGACCCGGAGGCGGCGTGACCGCTGAGACTGCCGGCCGCCGGCCATCGTGCCCGGGAGCATCCAGAGCCTTGCCGATGCGGGTCGGGAGGTGACTGGCATGGCAGATTCCGGCCAGTCAGCAGGAACCGGGCCAGGCCCGGATGCCAGCGCGGTGTACTCGCTGGGCAGCAGCCGTCAGGAGAGTGCCCGGCTGCAGCTCCAGGCCGACGACCTGACCGCCCTGAGCGGCGCTCTGATCGGCCGCGCCGGACTGCGGCCGGGGCAGCGTGCCATCGACCTCGGCTGCGGGCCGCGCGGCGTGCTGGACCTGCTGGCCGAGCGCGTCGCGCCGGGCGGCCGCGTGGTCGGCGTCGATGCCGATCCGCTGCATACAACCATGGCCGCAGAGTTTGCCGCCGGCCGGAATCTGGACGAGGTTGAGGTCCTGACCGCGGATGCCCGGCGAACCGGGCTGCCCGGTGACTCCTTTGACCTGGTGCATACCCGGACGCTGCTGGTCACGATTCCCCGGCCGGAGGAGGTAGTCAGCGAGATGGCGCGGCTGGCCCGGCCTGGCGGCTGGGTCATGTCGCTGGAGTACGACATGGAGTACGCGCTGTGCTATCCGCCGATCCCGGCCTTCGAGCGGATCTGCGAGATCTTCTCGGTGGCATTCCGCCGCAACGGGGCGGATCCGTGGATCGGCCGGCGGGTCCCGGAACTGTTCCGGGCCGCCGGGCTCACGGGCGTGCTGACGGAGATCCAGGCGCCGGTCTACCCGCCCGGCCACCCGCGCCTGACGATCCGCGCCGACATGGTCCGCAGCATGCGCCCGCACGTGCTACAGATGGGACTGGCCAGTGCGGCCGAGCTGGACGAGCTTGACGCGGCGGTACGCGCCCATCTTCATGCCCCCGCGACCATCGCGATGTCCGGCCTGGCCTTCCTGGTGTCCGGCCGCAAGCCCGCCTGACCGGACAGATCGCAACCCGGAGCGTGCGGCCGCCGCGTCTGACGCAGGCCGCCCCGACCACCTGTGAGGGAACGTGGCTGCCCAGCTTATGGATGGCGCGGCAGTGGCCCGCGAGATTCTCGGCCAGGTCGCGAAGCGGGCCGCCGACTTCACCTTGGCCACCGGGGTGACGCCGTGCCTGGCCACGGTCATCGCGGGCGAGGACCCGTCGTCGGTGACTTACGTGCGGATGAAGCAGAACCGCAGCCGCAAGGTCGGCATCGCCTCGCGGCATGTCGGGCTGCCCGCGACGGCTACGACACAGGACCTGGTCAGCGCCATCAGCGAGCTGTCGGCTGATCCGGCCGTGCACGGCATCCTGCTGCAGCACCCGGTGCCGCCGCAGATCGACGAGCGGGCCGCCTTCGAGGCCATCGCGCCGCACAAGGACGTCGACGGAGTCACCATGCACTCGTTCGCGGCCATGGCGTTCGGCGATCCCGGATTCGCCTCCGCCACCCCTGGCGGCATCATGCGCCTGCTCGATGCCTGCGAGGTCAGTCCCAGCGGGCGGCACGCGGTCGTCATCGGGCGCAGCCCGATCCTCGGCAAGCCCGCCGGCATGCTGCTGCTGGCCCGCGACGCGACGGTCACCTACTGCCACTCCCGCACCCGAGACCTGCCCGGCATCGCCCGGACCGCCGACATCCTGGTCGCGGCGGTGGGCAGGCCGGAGTTCGTCCGGGGTGACTGGATCAAGCCCGGCGCCGTCGTCATCGACGCGGGCTACAACCCGGGCAACGTCGGGGATGTGGCCTTCGCCGAGGCCCGGGAAGTCGCCGCGCTGATCACTCCGGTCCCCGGCGGGGTCGGCCCGATGACGATCGCCGTGCTGCTGGATCAGACGATGGACGCCGCCGCCGCGCAGGTGACCGGCGGAACCGGGGCCGGACCGGGCTGAGTAGTGCCGGGTTCCGGTCCGGGCCAGGAGTCCGCCGGAAGCTAGGGCAGCGAGCGCCGGTAGCGCACCTCGGGGATCGCGAACCCGCGGCTGTCGTCCAGCTTCGCCGAGCCGTCCTCGGCCCACCCGCTGCGGGCGTAGAACTGGCGGGCCCGCTCGTTGGAGTCCAGCACCCAGAGCGTTGCCTGCACGTAGGCGCTGGCCAGCTGGCCGAGCGTCGCGGCCATCAGCATCCGGCCCAGGCCCTGGTCCCAGGCTTCGGGGAGCAGGTAGATCGCGTACACCTCACCGGTCCGCTGCGGGTCCTCGTCAGGGTCGCGCGTGGGCCCGAACGCGGCGAAGCCGCGGATAGCCTCGCCGTCGACGGCGACGACGACGCGCTGCAGCGGCTCGCCAGCCCCGCGCTCCGGCTCGTGGGCGAGCAGGGTGTCCCGCCAGCGCGTGATCCGGTCGGCCGGGTCCAGCCCGTCCAGGTACTCCTGCGGCAGCAGGCCCTGGTAGGCGGCCTGCCAGGACCGCACGTGCACCGCGGCGATCGGCGCGGCGTCATCCGGACGGGCCTGCCGGACCTGAGCAGCCACGCCGGTGTCCTCTCGCACGCCGATGTCCTCCAGGTCAGCGGCCGGGCGGGTCAGCTCCGGCGCGGAACGCTGATAACTACGTTATTAGCAGTAGCCGAGATCGATGCCGCGCCGGAGGCCACCACCACGGGCGCCGGGACTGTCCGGGTTCGCCCGGTCCCCGCCTGGCCCACATGGCTCACCCCCCAGGAATAGACGTTGCCGGCCGGGGAGATCGCGTACGAGGTAGCCGAGCCGGTAGCCAGGCGCGTGTAGGTCACGCCGTCCGGCGCGGCGAACCGCACGGGCGCGGGCTGCGCGCGCCGCGTCCCGGTCCCCAGCTGGTAGGCCTGGTTGCTGCCCCACGACCACAGCGACCCGTCGGCCAGCAGGACCAGGCTCTGCCCGTTGTCCCAGATAGATCCGCCCTGCGCGACCTGGGTCACGCGCCGCGGAAGTTTCACGTGAATCGGAACGTCTGAGGACCGCCGGGCACGCCCGTCGCCGAGCTGGCCGCCGCCGTCATAGCCCCAGTCGAAATAGCTGCCACCCGCGAGCAGGGCACCCGAGTTGGCGAAGGAAGCCACGAGCCGGACCACCCGGCCGCCGGACAGGCCCCGGACGCGGACCGGGGTCGTGCTGCTGCGCATGCTGCCGTCACCCAGATCGCCCGCGACGTTCTGGCCGCACGCGTATACCCGTCCGCCGGCGTCATACAGGGCGTGGTTGCTGGCCCCCGCCAGCGCGGTGACACCCGAGAACGGCAGCCGGACGGGACGGGCGTAGGTCCTGCGGGTGCCCCGGCACAGCTCACCACCCCCGTTGCGGCCCCAGCCCCAGACATGCCCGCGGGTGTCCACGGCCAGGCCGGTGTCGTACGGCATCACGTCGGCCGGGATGGCGGCGATGCGCACCCCGGCCGGGAACCGGACCGGCACCGGCGTGCTGATCGAGTTCCGCATTCCGCCGTCGCCGAGCTGACCCTGCGTGCCCAGGCCCCAGGCGTACAGCCGGCCGTCGGCGAGCAGTGCGTACTCCGTGGAGTTCGAGGAGCCAACCGCGGCGACCGGGCCGGGAAGATGGATGGCAACCGGTGCGGTCTCGGTGCCGAAGTTGCCCCGGACCCCGCCGAAGAACGATCCCCAGCGCAGGACTGTGGCCCCCGCAGGCCGGGCCCGGCCCGGCCCCGGCGATACCGCCGGCCCGGAACAGCCGGCCACGGCGATCGCGAGCAGGGCGCACACGCCGGCCTTGATGAACAGTGATTTCCGCACGGCAGCTCCCGACGGCGAATGTGGCGACAGCAGGTCAGGGCCATGTTCAGGCGCGAGCCAGGACCCTGATGTTGATGGCCGCGGGTGAGCCGCCGGAAGTCCGGGGCCCAGCCCCGCCCGGGCCAGGTCAGATGCTAAGCACGCCCGGTGCACTACTCACGGGACGTCGCGCAGAATTCACTTCCTGTACCAAACCCGGCTAACGGGACTGCCGCGGCCGGGTGTCGCTGGCTCCGTTTAGCGTGGGATCCATGAGCGATAGCCATCCAGCCGGGTACGGGGCCGTGACGCCGTGGATCATCTCAGCGGACTCCGCCCAGCTCATCGAGTTCATCATCTCGGCGTTCGGCGGGCAGGAGCTGGCCCGGATGGCTGGCCCGGACGGCGGCATCGGGCACGCCGAGGTCCGAATCGGCGACTCGGTGGTGATGATGTTCGACGCGCGGGACGGCTGGCCGGACACGCCGGCGTTCCTGCGCCTGTACGTCGCGGACGCCGATGTCACCTATCAGCGGGCGCTGGACGCCGGCGCCAGCCCGGTGACCGAGGTTACCGGGCTGTTCTTCGGAGACCGGGTGGGCCGGGTCCGCGATCCGCTCGGCAACATCTGGTGGATCCAGGCCCACGTCGAGGACGTAGACCCCGCCGAGCTGGCCCGGCGGCCCCGGGACCCCGCGGCCGCCCGGGCACTGCAGTATGTGGAGTCGTCCCTGGACGCGGCACTGCGCGAGCAGGCCACCGCTCGCCGCGGGAATCAGCCTGCGGTCGAGCCTGGCGCCTGATCCCGGGCGTCGGTCAGATCCTTGCGGAACTGGCGCATGGTCAGCCCGAACCAGCGGTCGGTGGTGCCCTCGTCATCCATCCCCAGGCGGGTGGCGACGGCCTGCGACGGAATGTTGTCGGTGTCCGTCAGCGCCAGGACCTGGCCGATCCCGGCGGCCGCGGCGGCAGCGAGGATCGCGGCGGCCCCTTCGGTAGCCAGCCCGCGGCCCTGATGCTCCGGGTGCAGATGCCAGCCCACCTCGGTCAGGCCCGTCGGGCCGCCCGAGTCAGCCAGCGGCAGCAGCAGGATTGTCCCGACGGGCTGCTGCTGCCCGGCGGTCCCGGCCGGGACGAGGGCCCACAGCCCGAAAGGCCGCTCCAGGTCAGACCCGAAGGCGCGCCACAGGCGCAGCCGCTCGCGAGCCTCGTCAGGGGTCGTCAGCGCTCGACGAGGCTGCGGTCCCAGCCAGCGGGTCACCTCATCACGCGAGTAGATGTCATAGAACGCAGGCAGGTCGGACTCCTGCCAGTGGCGCAAGACCACGCGCTCGGTTCGCAGCAGTTCCACGTCCTGGATGCTAGCGAGCCGGTCAGGTGATCTCGTGTCAGGGTCAGCCGGCCACGTAGGCGGCGAGGTGCTCGCCGGTCAGGGTAGAGCGGTCCGCGATCAGGTCGGCCGGCGTTCCCTCGAAGACCACCCGGCCGCCGTCGTGGCCGGCGCCGGGGCCGAGGTCGATGATCCAGTCGGCGTGCGCCATGACCGCCTGATGGTGCTCGACGACGAGGACCGACTTGCCGTCGTCGACCAGGCGGTCGAGCAGGGCGAGCAGCTGCTCGACGTCGGCCAGGTGCAGGCCGGCGGTCGGCTCGTCGAGGACGTAGACACCGCCCTTCTCGCCCATGCGGGTGGCCAGCTTGAGCCGCTGCCGCTCCCCGCCGGACAGCGTGGTGAGCGGCTGGCCGATGCTGAGGTAGCCGAGCCCGACGTCGTCGAGCCGCTCCAGGATGGCGAGCGCGGCCGGGATGCGCGCTTCCGCCTGGCCGAAGAACTCCCGGGCCTCGCTGACCGGCATCGCGAGGACCTCGCTGATGTCATGGCCGCCGAGGTGATACTCCAGCACCGAGGCGTCGAACCGTTTCCCCCCGCACACTTCGCAGGTGGTGGCGACGCCGGCCATCATCCCCAGGTCGGTGTAAACGACCCCCGCGCCGTTGCAGTTCGGGCAGGCCCCCTCGGAATTCGAGCTGAACAGGGCCGGCTTCACGTCATTGGCCTTGGCGAACGCCTTGCGGACCGGGTCGAGCAGCCCGGTGTAGGTCGCCGGGTTGCTGCGCCGCGAGCCGCGGATGGGCGTCTGGTCGATTGTCACCACGCCATCCCGCCCGGACACCGAGCTGCGGATCAGCGAGCTCTTGCCCGAGCCCGCTACGCCGGTGACCACGGCCAGCACCCCGAGCGGGATGTCGACGTCCACGTCCTGCAGGTTGTGCAGGCTGGCCCCGCGTACCTCCAGCTGCCCGGACGGCGTCCGGACCGAGGGCTTCAGGGCGGCGCGGTCCTCCAGGTGCCGCCCGGTGATGGTGTCACTCTTCCGCAGGCCCGCGACGGTGCCCTCGAAGCAGACCGTGCCGCCGGCCGTGCCGGCCCCGGGGCCGAGGTCGACCACGTGATCGGCGATGGTGATCATCTCCGGCTTGTGCTCCACGACGAGCACCGTGTTGCCTTTGTCCCGCAGCTGCAGGAGCAGGTCGTTCATCCGCTGGATGTCATGCGGGTGCAGCCCGACCGTCGGCTCGTCGAAGACGTAGGTCACGTCGGTGAGCGACGAGCCGAGCTGGCGGATCATCTTGGTGCGCTGGGCCTCGCCGCCCGACAGCGTGGCCGCCGGCAGGCTCAGGGACAGGTAGCCCAGGCCGATCTCGGTGAATGAGTCCAGGTTGCGCTTGAGCGCGGCCAGCAGCGGCGCCGCCGACGGCTCGTCGAGGCCGTCGACCCAGCCGGCCAGGTCGCTGATCTGCATGGCGCAGGCATCGGCGATGCTGATGCCCTTGATCTTCGAGGACCGCGCCTCTTTGCTGAGCCGGGTGCCGTCGCACTCCGGGCAGGTGGTGAACGTGACCGCGCGGTCCACGAAGGCCCGGACGTGCGGCTGCATCGCCTCCGGATCCTTGGACAGCATGGACCGCTGGATCCGCGGGATCAGCCCCTCGTAGGTCATGTTGATGCCCGCGATCTTCATCCGGACCGGCTCGTGGCGGAGAAAGTCGTCGAGCTCCTTCCTGGTGAACTGGCGGACTGGCTTGTCCGGGTCGAAGAAGCCGGACTCGCTGTAGAGCCGCGTGTTCCACCCGCCCCCGGTATAGCCGGGAACAGTGATCGCACCCTCGCTGAGCGACTTGCTGTCGTCATACAGCTGGGACAGGTCCATGTCCGTGACGCTGCCCCGGCCTTCGCAGCGCGGGCACATGCCGCCGATGACGCTGAAGCTGCGCCGCTCCTTCACGGTCTTCCCGGCGCGCTCGAACCTGACCGCGCCCGCGCCGCTGATCGAGGCGACATTGAAGGAGAACGCCTGGGGCGAGCCAAGGTAGGGCTGGCCGAGCCGGCTGAACAGGATCCGCAGCATCGCGTTGGCGTCCGTGGCGGTGCCGACCGTGGAGCGCGGGTCGGTGCCCATCCGCTCCTGGTCGACGAGGATCGCCGTGGTCAGCCCGTCGAGCACGTCGACTTCGGGCCGCGCCAGCGTCGGCATGAAGCCCTGCACGAAGGCACTGTAGGTCTCGTTGATCAGCCGCTGCGACTCGGCGGCGATCGTGCCGAACACCAGAGAGCTCTTGCCCGAGCCGGAGATACCGGTGAACACCGACAGCCGGCGCTTCGGGATCTCGACGCTGACGTCCTTGAGGTTGTTCACCCGCGCCCCGTGCACGCGGATCAGATCATGGCTGTCGGCAGCGAGCGACCCCGCCGGGCGCTTGTCCGTCCTCGTGGCCATTCCTATCCTCTCCATCCGTCAGGCGGCCCGTCTTGCGGTCTCCGCCGGCGTCCCCTGGCTCGGTTCCGGTGCGCGGCGACGTGCTCACCGCGCGACCGGATCAGCGCTGCTAGGCGCTCACTGGTCCTGCAGCAGCCCGAGGACGTTGCCATCGGGATCGGTGACGGTGGCCACCAGGCGACCGCCGCCGACGTCGCGCACCGGGTCCTTCACGGTGGCACCCGCGGCGGTCACCTCGGCAAGCTTCGCCTCGATGTCCGGCACGTGCCAGTAGGCCACCGGCGAGGTCATGCCCTGCTGCGCGCCGTTCGGCACCAGCCCGATGTGCTGGCCGCCGGCCTCGAAGCCAACGTAGTAATCCGCGTCGGCCTGCGGCTCGACACCGAGCAGGGCGGCGTAGACCGGCTTGGCCTTGGCCAGGTCGGTCACGGGGTGCAGGACGGTCTTGATGCTCGGGGCGGAAGAGTCAGTCATGGTCGCTCCTGAAGTCGTGGGTCACATCGGCCCGGCCGGCTGGCCAGGCCCGCGGCGATCCGGCGGCCGGATGCCGGCCGTCCATCGCCTGCCTGTGGACTTGTTCCTCGTCAGGAGTAGTTTGCCGACGCCGGGCCAGCGGATGCTTCTCGATTCCTGATCGGTCTGGTCACCTGTTTCGCGACGCACGACGGCATCCCCGCCGTCGCGCGCGCCGCCTCGCGCCGGTAGGCACTGGGCGGTATGCCCACCAGTTCGGTGAAACGGGTGCTGAAGGTGCCCAGCGATGCGCAGCCGACCTCGAAGCAGACCTCGGTGACGCTGAGGTCGCCGCGGCGCAGCAGCATCATCGCGCGCTCGATGCGCCGGGTCATCAGGTATCCGTACGGCGACTCGCCGAAGGCCTGGCGGAACTCGCGGCTCAGGTGCCCGGCCGACATATTGGCGCCGCGCGCGAGCGCCTCCACGTCCAGTGGCTGCGCGTAGTCCCGGTCGATCCGGTCCCGGACCCGCCGCAGCCGCGCGAGGTCGCGCAGGCGCTGATCTGCGGCGGAACTGCTGGTCATCACTACATCTTAGCTAGGCCGCCAGCAGCCTCTCCAGGCCCGGATCAGGCTGCTGGTCAGGCTAGCGCCCGGTGCTAGTCGCCGGTGGCGCCGTCAATCTGCTCGCGCAGGATGTCAGCATGCCCGATGTGCCGGGCGTGCTCCCTGATCATGTGCACGTAGATCCAGCGCAGCGACACCTCGCCCAGCTGGTCGTGCGGCACCGTGTCATCCAGGGCGAAGGCCGCCGCGATCCGCCGCGACTCGGCGCACGATTCGTCGTACTCCGCGACAACGGCGGCGATGGTCTCGCCCTCGCCGACTTCCCAGCTCGCGTCGTCGCCCCTGGCGTTCCCGCTGATCTGCTCGCGTGGCCGCCCGCCCAGGTAATGGTGAAACCAGTTCCGCTCCACGGCGGCCGCGTGCTTAACCAGGCCGATCGGCGTCGTGAGCGACGGCACCAGGCGTCGGCGCGCATCCTCTTCCGACAGGCCGCGGAGCTTTCCGGCCACCACGCGCCGGTGGTACTCCAGGAACCCTTCCAGCAACTCGCGTTCCCCGGCGGTGCAGACAACCTCTTCTTCGGTGAAGGACGCGCCAGCTGTCACGGCCACACGGTACCAATCCGGGCCTGACGGCGGCCTGTCATTCCCGGCCGGCTGCTGCTTGTCCAGAGCGCGCCATGACCGCGGAGCGGCCTGGTGCCGACACCTGGCTCGAACCCCGGCTACCCAGAGACGGCTCCCTCTGGGTCGAGCAGCGTCCGCAGGTAGTCTTCCACGTTGTCGAAGCCTGCTTCAGGGCCATCGAACTTGGTCATGTGGTCACGGCCAGCCTGGTCGCGGAACGCCAGCCTCTGCGTCAGTCTCGTCACTCCGTCAGTCTCGTTCAGATCCATTGACTCGACGGCCTCCGCATCTGGCCACCCGTCGAACAGCCATGTCTGGACGGTCCGGGTCGGCGGCTCGACCTCCAGGTAGGTCCCCCGGAACGAGCACTCGGTTCCGTCGTCGGTCACCATGACGAAGTGGTATTTCCCTCCGACGCGCAGGTCGATCGAGCAGACCGTCACCTCCTCCCCGAATGGAGCGAACGTTTTCCTCACGTGCTCGGGCTTGGTGAACACGTCGAAGACGAGTCCGATCGGCGCGTCGAAGTCCCGGGTGATGACAATCTCGAGATCGTTCGGGAATTCGATGACTGCCGATCCGTGCCGATTAGGTGTCACTGCTGCTCTCCTTTTTGTTGTAGCTCCTTGAGGTAGTCATCCACCCGGTCCAGTCGGTCGTTCCACGCCTGCTCGTACTTGGCCAGCCACTCGTGGAACGGCTCGAGGCGCGCTGGTTCCAGGCGGTACAGCCGGCGACGTCCCTCCGCCCGGCACCTGACGAGTCCGGCCTCACTGAGCACCCGCAGGTGCTTTGACACCTGGGGCTGGGACATCGAGAGGTCGTTCACGATCGCCCCGACGGCCTTCTCGCCGGCGATCAGCGCGTCCAGGACTTCACGCCGGTCCGCCGCGGCAATTGCGCTGAAGACGTCCGGCGTCAGGGTAGAGCGGGCCACAGCTCCAACGTATTCCACTTTTGGCATATGTCAAGCGTGGGGTCAGGATCATGCCTGCGCGGGGGTCAGTGGCTCTGCCGTTTCCAGTTACACGCCCGGGAGGGTGACCGCGAGCCCCGCAGAGGCTGCGGACATCCAGTCGTTGGTTGCCGTGGCTGGCATGGTGGTGAGGTCTGGCATGCCGAACACGTAGCTCCGCTCGATCTCTTCAGCGTTCGGAATGACCTGAGCAGCGACCTGGAGCTGGGCCTCACTCCACCGGCGGAGCGCATCATCCACGGCCAGCTCGCCGGCGAGGGCGTCCGTCAGTGAAGTGGCACTGGCCACCGCCCTGAGGACGCCACTCCCCGCGAACGGGGGGAACACTGCACCGGCATCGCCGACCAGGCACAAGCGATCGCGTGCGTAGCTGCGGGGCGCAGACGAGTAAATGGCCTGTATCGAGGAGTTGCCGCTCTGCTGCACTAGCTCGAACAGCGACGAGGGCAGCAGGCCCGCGAGGCGGGACCCCAGGCCCGCTCTGACCTCCGGATGCACCTTCCCGAACGGTACCGAGCCCGACTGCTGCCGCTCTTGATCGTCGACGAGCACCGAGGCCAGGGCACTCTCCGGAACCTGGAGGTAGTAGCCCCACATGAGAAGGCGTTTTCCCCGCTCGGTGCTCCGCCCGGGTCCGGGGACGTAGTACACGACCCCGTGGCCCCCCTGGTAGACGGGTCGCAGGAGATCGCAGCCGTCGAGGGCATCGACGCGGATGTCGCGCTCGGGGAGGAGCCCGCGCCACAGCACCATTCCCCGGTAGACAGGCGCGGCGCCAGGATCAATGAGCCCGCGTCCCAGCGAGCGATATCCGTCGGCGCACACGACGAGGTCGAAGTCCTGTGAACCGCCCTGGAGAAGGTGCAGCGTCGTGCCGTCAGGCGTCGCTTCGATCCGCTCGACGGCTGCACCACTGCGGTAGAGATCGTCCGCGACGTGCCGCCGGAAGTGCTGGTAGAGATGAGCCCAGTTGAGCAGCGTGGAGCCCATCCGGACGTCGCCCAGCCATCGCTGCTGGCCGGTCCCGGATGCACGGGTGACGAACCGGGAGCGGTCGGCCCGGCAGGCGGGAAGGGTCCCGTCAAACAGACCGTGCGCCATCATGTCCTGCCACGCGGCCGTAACTGTAACGATTCCCGCGCCCCGGCTGACCAGGTCGGACTCGGACCGCTCGAAGACAACAACGTCGTGGCCGGCCCGATGCAGGAGCGCCGCTGTCGCGCATCCGGCGATCGATCCCCCGATGATGCCGACTCTCATACCCGTTACCCCCGAACCCCCTTGGAGCACCACCCGGGAGGTGACGGCGGTGCGTCAGCAACGGCGGGGAGTACCTCGTTACCGATCAGCTCCGGAAACGCGGCAGGGCCTCGTCTCACGCCGGAGAACAAGGCCCTGACCTGCGGGTGCGGTGCGCGCTCGGAGGGACTCGAACCCCCAACCTCTTGATCCGTAGTCCGGGGCACTGACTCTCCTGACGTCTACCGGTGTCTCAAAACACAGGTCAGAGTCTTGATGAGACGACCATGGATTGGCTGATACGCACAGCGTTAGTATCAGCCCCCAGGCATCGCCTAGCGACCCGTCGAACACTCACGCACAGCCCCTGGCCGGCGCCAGCTGAACCCGACCTGAGACCGCCTGCCTGGCCAACGCCGCCAGCTGGCTATCGGTACCGCCCCGGAGGCGGCCACTGGCGTAGCGCACCCAGAAGACGCCGTTGGGATCCATGAACGTCAGCGTGCCGATCTGCGTCATGCCGAATAGAACGGTCCCGAAGCTACCCGAAAGACTCTTGACCGAGACAAGCGGCAGGCTCAGCTCCGCAGTGGAGCAGGGCGGGACATCCCCCAGCAAGGTGGAGTAGTGGCTGCCGGCCCTCTCTCCCATCCGGGGGCCCTGTAAGTACACGCCGACGCCCGTGATTGGCGCGCTGCCGAGATTCTGGACGAACAGGCTGGCTGAGCCGTCCTTGGCCGGACCGGTTAGCCACGCTGAGACCAGCCGGGCATACTGCTCCCGCGTCGCTTGCGCAGAGGCGGCGTCAGCTGAATGCTGATCATCGTAGGCAAGGACGGAGACAGTTAAGGCCACTGCCGAGATCAGAATCGGCACGGCGCTGGTGGCAATCAGCCACAGATGCCTCGGGATCCATGGCAGCGGCGGATGTAAGTGGGCGTGGCGTTGAGGCTCGCACCGGTCCGCGCGCCGGGCGGAGTAGAGCTTCTCTGGTCGCACGGGCGGCAGCCTAGCTGGCCGCCGCCTAGCTCCTGGGCCGGATGGCGCCAGAGTCAGTGAGCAGGTGCCAGGTCCGCGTGCCGTCCGGGTACCGCAGCAGCGCCAGCCGGTGTGCCTTCCAGCCGCTCATGACCGACTTCTCTGGGCGGGACAGCTTGTGCCAGGCCAGGATCTCGGCCGGGCGCCAGCTCCGGTCACTGAAGCGCACTTCGACAGGCCGGTAGTGCGGCCGCACACACGGCCGGGGATGCTCCCTGACCGGCTCGTGCACGGGCCGCGGTCCGGCGCTCTTGGGCACGGCACTGATAGTAGGCGCGGCTTTGATCAGGACCACGCCGATAAGATAGTCAGCTGATCACTTTGCTGGATCATGCGGCCGTCGTCGCAATGTGCAGCCAGGACATGATTGCCTCTCACTCCCAGGTCGTTGGTGATGGCGACCGGGCGCTAGGCGCTTCCTGCCGACCCGCGGCTTTGCTATCCACCAGCTAGACAGCACTCAGACGGTCAAGAACGATCCGGTGCGGACAGCGTCTGGCGGTAAGGCCGTACCAAACCCGCATCTGTGCCATAATCGGCAGATATCACATAGGGGAGGTCCCCGAGTTGAAATTCAAATGGGATCTGAGCACTGACAACAAAGTCAAATTAATAGTCGCCGTCATCGGCGGCACATGCGCAATCATCGCCGCAGTCGTGGGCGGGGCCAAGCTAATCGGCGTCCTCCACATATCTTTTACGCTGCCATCGCAAACCACGCCGTCCGCAGGTAGCAATAACGCAGCAACTCCGACTCAGGCATCCGGAGGCGGCTCAAGCGTTATAACTAATCCGCCTCCCGCTCCGAGTCCGGGGGTGGTCCTTCGCCAGGGCACCTTTACGATCAGCCAGTCCTATTGCATCAACCTCGACAGCAGCTCCGCCAACTGGGGAGTGTCGAACTCTTGCGCCACCGACAGTACGCCTGCCGATATCCGCCAGATTGGAAACGTTGCCGTTGATGCCCCTAATGATAACAACAGCTTCTCCATACTTTCACGGAGCCAAGATTCAACGCTGAGCACATGCCAGGCGGCGACAGACTTCGTCACTTCAGTTTACGTCTCGTCTCTTCATAAAGGTAAGCGATTCTGCGTCCACACAAGCTCGGGTAATGAAGCGCTCCTCCAAGTAAAGTCAGTAGCGTCAGACGACACTGCCGTCACCTTCGCTGCCATTGTCTGGAAGGGATAATGGTCGACGACAGAAGCGACGTTCTCCGTACCCTCACGCGACTGCGCTGATGCCGCCGGCCAGACCGGCGTTTCGGGGTTGCCATGGATGCGCCACCACCGCTGGTAGCGCCAGAGCCCGACGCGAGCGGAACCGGGCGCGGCGGCGCTAGCGCCGCCGCCTTGATGATGTGATCGTCCGTACTCTGACGGCGCTGCACAAGCTCCAGCTCGCGGAGAGCGCGGACGCCGGGCAGGCCTACCGAGACGGCCTGACAGAGCTTGGCTGGTACAGCGGCGGGGAGTACGTCGTCACGAACCAGCTCGGCATCCCTGTCCACCCTGAGTGGTACTCGGATGAGTTCGGCCGACTGCTCAAGCGGGCCGGACTACGCTGCACGACTCGCGGCACACCACGCTGACGCTCATGGAGCACGCAAGCGTCCCCATCTCGATCATCAGCAAGTGGGCAGGTCACTACGACTCGGCGTTCACCCAGAAAACCTACGTCCACGCCAGCGATGACGACTTGAAGCGGGGCCGGTCCGCGCTGGCCAGGATTCACAAGATCGTTTAGCGCCTGTGAGAAAGCGTGAGACGCGAGGCCACTGCGAACGCAACAGGGCCTCGTCTCATGTCTGAGAGCAAGGCCCTGACCTGCGGTTACGGTGCGCGCTCGGAGGGACTCGAACCCCCAACCTCTTGATCCGTAGTCAAGTGCTCTATCCGTTGAGCTACGAGCGCAGGTGCGCAGCACAGTCTACGACACAGCGGGCTCAGCCCGTGCCGCACAGCAGGATCGCCGGCTGCCCCTGATTCACGACCGGCGGCGGGCACGGCATGCTGGATGCAGACCCAGGTTCTCACGGAGGGCGGAGCCCGTGCGCGTACTGCATCTGTCGGACTGTCATCTGCCGCGCCAGGAAGGCGTGGATGCTCAGGGGCTCGATGCCCGGGCCATCCTCGCGGGACTGCTGCGGGACTGCGCCCAGGTCGACGGCCTCGACCTGGTCGTCATCAGCGGTGATGTGGCCGATGACGGCTCGCGGGAGGGCTACTCGGCCGCACTCAGCCAGATCGGGGAGTTTGCCCGGGCCCGGGGCATCCCGCAGGCCTACTGCGTAGGCAATCACGACAACCGCGATGCCTTCGCGGCAATTCTGGGCAGCGGGCATTTCGATCACGCGGGAAAGCCGAGCGGGACGCTCGCGGGTGGCCCGGATGGCTCGCGCGCCGCCGTGAGCGAGGCCGGCGGCTACCGGATCATCACCCTCGACAGTCTCGTGCCGGGCCAGACTCACGGCCACCTCAGCCCGGATCAGCTCGCCTGGCTGCAGGACCTCCTGAGCGACCCCGCCCCGGCCGGCTCGGTGGTGATCCTGCACCATCCTCCGATCACGCCCGACCGGGAGCCGCTGCGGTCGGCCAACCTGCGCAATCCCGCCGACCTGGCGGCTGCGCTGGAGGGGTCTGATGTGCGAGCCGTGCTCTGCGGCCACTTCCATTCTCAACTCGGCGGACGCCTCGGGGAGGTGCCCGTCTGGGCCTGCCGGGCATCCTCACGCGGATCGACTGGTTCGCGACGTCCGGCATCGGGCGGGCCCTGCGCGGTGCCGCTGCCACGATCGTCGACCTGGATGGTCCGGGCACGCCGATGTTCTATGTCCTGCAGGCGCGCGACCCACTGGCCGGACAGCCCGTCGGCGTGGTCCGGATGGTCAGCGACCAGGGCGCCAGCACGGGATGACCACGCCGCGCGGCGTCACTCGGGAGTGAATCCGCTCGGTTGCGCTGCGCCTCGATTGGCCGACGACGGGTGGGATGCCTAGTTTCGGCGGTCCTTAAACGCCAGCGGCCATGTCGATGAAACGGGAGTAGTGGCCCTGGAATGCGACTGTGACGGTGGTTGTCGGGCCGTTGCGGTGCTTAGCGACGATGAAGTCTGCTTCCCCGGCTCGCGGCGACTCCCGCTCGTAGGCGTCTTCGCGGTGCAGCAGGATGACCATGTCCGAGTCCTGCTCGATGCTGTTGTGGGCGAAAATCCCGTCGGCGATGAAGTTGTGCGTCCCCTTGACGGTGGCATCGAAAACCGGGCATGGTCCCAGCGGCTCGATGCTCTCGATCCGATCCCAGAAGATGTCCGTCGTGGCCACCGCCTCGAGAGCCGGCGAGTTGAGTGCCACCGCACAGCGCAGCAGGCGGTCGCGGGACGGGCAGCTCTTGTAGAGGGTCGAACCGCAGTAGTGGGTACCGATCGCGGCCTGGAACTGCCGCTCGGTCAGGCCAGCGCGAATTCGCTCGGCCCTGACTAGCTCCCAGACTTCCCGGGGGAGGGTGTCAACGTCGGTATTGGTAGCTCTGTCCTCCAGCGCGGCCAGCAGCGCGCGGGCAGTCTCGCCCCGCCTGCCATACGCGCCTACCTCGCGGCAGAACGTTCGCAGGCTCGGCCTGTCAGCGATGATCACGTGATAGGACGGCCGGTAGCCCGCCTTGGTGACCTGGCGGATCCGCGCAACGATCCCTAGCCGACCCAGCAGGCGGGCTACTCCGTCCGTCAGCTGACGGCTGGTGGACGCGTAGTAGGCCTTCGGAACAGACTTGGGCTTGCCCTGCGGATTCCAGATCGACCCGTCGGTCGCCCACAGATGCCGCAGGAACAGCGCGACCTCGCGGTCACTAGCGGAGTACAGGACCTCCGGAATGCGCTTCTCGTAGGAGCGCAGATTCTCGATGCCCAGCTCGCGGAACCAAACGTGCAGCGGGTTGTACCGGCCGTGGGTGCACTGGTACGGAGCAGGCAGGTAACTGTGCCACCAGGTCTTCTGCGCCACCCGTCGCGGGGTAATGCCGAACTCCACGGCGGCCGCGCTCTCGACGAAGTCCAGGTTGGCCTCGTCGTTCGAGGTGTAGTGCACGGGCTGCTTGCGCAGGACGCAGCCATCGCCGATGAGATGGGCCAGCAAGCCCAGGCGGCCTTCGGTCCAGCCGAGTCCCTCGCTGATCGGTGCCGGGATCTGCCGCGGTATGGCGATCCGGTCGCCGGCGGCCAGCTCCTCCAGCGGACGCCAGCCCGAGAATCTGAGGAACGGGTGATTGCCGGAGGCCTTGACCTCGCGGCCCGAAGCCAGCTTGAGCCGGTAGACCTCCTTGACCCCGGAGGGGAAGACGCTAGTGATAGGTGCTGCGACAAGGCGGCTTTGCTCATCCAGCGACCAGACGCTGACGCCGTCATGGCCGTTGTCGAGCAGTTCCTGGAAGGTGACCGGCGCTCCGGTGTCGGCTCGCAGCAAGGTCGTGTCAGCGGTCAGGCAACCGCTCTCGCGAAGGTCAGACAGCATCGGGCGCTTGTCGGTGCGCTGCTCAGGGCCACGGTTAAGCTGCGACAACGCGATAACGGGTACGCCCAGCTCCTTGGCTAGCAGCTTGAGCGACCGGGACAGTTCCGAGACTTCCTGCTGGCGGTTCTCGACTCGCTTGGGCGAGCTCATCAGCTGCAGGTAGTCGATGATGACCATCTTGAGGTCGTTGCGCTGCTTGAGCCGACGGCACTTGGCGCGGATCTCCATCATCGACATGTTCGGCGAGTCATCGATGTAGAGCGGTGAGTCGGCAACCTCGCCCATCCGCCGGGCCAGCCGAGCCCAGTCGTCGTCACCCAGCTGACCGGTGCGCATCGCATGCAGCGCCACCCGCGCCTCCGCCGACAGCAGGCGCATGGTGATCTCGTTACGGCTCATCTCCAGGCTGAAGATGACCGTGGCCTGACCGGCGTGAATGGCGGCGGCGCGGGCCAGGTCGAGGGCGAGAGTGGAGTTGTGGGTCGGGATCCAGCTGCGTCCGGCCAGGTACGTGTGGTCGGGACTGTCCACCTCCACGCACCGCACGGGAACGGTGTCGACCTGCCGGACCGCCGTGATGAACCGGCGGCGGCTCGCCGGGCGGACGCGCGTTGACTGGCGCGCCAGCTTGGGCGCGAGGAAGAAGACCTTGTCGCCCGGCGTGAACCTGATGACGTGACGAGCTACGCCGCCTTCTGCCCGGGCAGGCTTCGCGGTCATGGCGGCCTGGTAGCCCAGGCTGAGCACCAGCTCCAGGGCGTCTGCCGCGAGTCGCTCCCCGGTGAGCGGCAACCGGATTGTCCCGGACCGGCTGACCAGCCCGGACATGTCGAGCAGCCCGGCCAGCAGCGCCCGCCGCTGCGCCTGCGAGCCACGCAGGTATCCGGCCGGGATGTGCTTACCGCCCACGATGCCCAGGCCCTGCAAGGTGCTCCGCGCGGCGGTGTCCTCCGGAACAGCCTCCGCCTCCATCAGCATGGCGATCTCGGGCCCGGTTGCTACCGGCCAGATCGCCCGATCATCCGGCGCCGCCAGCCACACGCCCAGCGCGTAGGGCGGGAAGGGCAACTCGCTGCCGGGCAGTTCAGCGCTCTCCGCCACGTCAACGGCGTAGTTGCGGCGCCCGTCTGACGGGGAGACCAGCGAGGCGGCAAGCTGGGCCGTCGTGGCGACCTGATGCCGCGCATCGATCGCCCCGTCTGCGGCCTCAGCCTGGCGGCGCTGCCGGGTAGCCCGGCGCCGGGCTGCCCTCGTGGTAACCCGCCACTGATGATCAGCATCCGCGACCAGCACTGTCCCGTCGCTGAACTCCACCTCGTAGCAACGGTGGCCAGTCATGACTTCGGTGGCGGCGAGCACCTGCGTGGGCCTACCGTCGGCGCTCAGCAGCCAGTCGCCGGGCTGGACCTGACCCATCGTGGTCCAGCCGGCCGGGGTGGGCAGCGGTGTGTCCAGGGCCAGTGCCTTGCCGATCGCGGGGCGAGCGGCAATGACGATCATCTGACCCGGGTGCAGGCCGTTGGTGAGGGCGTCCAGGTCGGCGAAGCCGGTGGGGACGCCGGTCAGCTGGCCGCCGCGGCTGCCGATGGCCTCGATCTCGTCCAGGGCCCCGGGCATGATCTCCGACAGCGGGGCGTAATCCTCGGACACCCGGCGGTCGGTGACCCCGTAAACCTCGGCCTCGGCCCGGTCGACGAGCTCGTCCGCGTCGCCGTCTCCGGTGTAGCCGAGCTGGACGATGCGGGTACCGACTTCGACCAGCCGGCGCAGGATGGCTCGCTCGCGCACGATCCGGGCGTAGTAGCCGGCGTTGGCGGCGGTCGGCACCGACGCGATCAGGGTGTGCAGGTACGGGGCACCGCCGATGCGGCTGATGTCGCCGCGCCGGGTCAGCTCGGCGGCGACGGTCACGGCGTCGGCGGGCTCACCGCGCCCGTACAGGTCGAGGATGACCTCGTGGACGAGCTGGTGCGCGGGCCGGTAGTAGTCGGCGCCCTTGATCACCTCCAGGACGTCGGAGATGGCGTCCTTGGACAGCAGCATCCCGCCCAGCACGCACTGCTCGGCGGCGATGTCATGGGGCGGCGTCCGCTCGAACTCGTCGCTGTTGCGTGGCGCGATCTCCGCGACGCTCACCAGCGCACCTCCCCGTGCCACGCTCGCCGTTACCCCGCGGCCGCCCGAGCGGGGTGAGATCCGTTCTATCGAACGTCGCCGACAGTTTGCTGCTGGTCGGCCAATGACGGCGAATCGCGGTGTGCACAGGCCTGTGGACAGCCTGTGCAGACACGCCGCGCAGGCTGTGCGCAGCATGGGGACAGCCCTGTGGAAATGGCGGGTATAACTCGAGCGCTGACGTGATCTGCCAGCGGAAACATCCTCCACCCGCTGTGCGAAAGAAAAACTTCGTCATGGCCAGGCACCGCCCGATGGCCGGAAGTTATCCACATTGGGAAGTTAACGTCCTACGTCACATGTGAAGACTATGACTCGGCCGCCAGCGGGCTCCTCCCGATCTGGCGAAATGACGGGCGCGCGCGGGCCGGGCTCCCTATGGTTCGAGTATGTGTTCGATACGGGGGGACGGCACAGATGAGCTCGGCCGGGTGGGCCGGGCCATCGACGACCTGGCCGAGGCGGTGGCGGGGCAGCGCCGCCCGCAGGCCGGGCCGCGGGCAGCTCCAGCAAGCCCGGAGCTGACCATGCAGGAGCTGGCTGCGCGACTAGCCGCGATCTGGCAGATGGTCGCTGAGCTCGATCCTGAGCTCGCCCGGCGACTGGCGGGCTACGGGAGCTGAGCAGGACGTGGGCCCGTCAGGAACAGGACCCTGAACTAGTCCCGGACAAGCAAGTCCCCCGGCGCATCAAGCTCACGCCGGGGGACTCACAGGTACTTACTGACTCAGGACGCGGAGACCTCGACGCTCAGCGTGGCGCTGACGTCGGGGTGCAGCCGGATGGCCACCTGGTGGGCGCCGACCGTCTTGATCGGGTTCCGGACCTCGATCTTGCGCTTGTCGAGCGCGGGGCCGCCGGCGTCCTGCACCGCGCCGACGATGTCCGCGGTCGAGATGGAGCCGAACAGCCGGCCGCCGCCGCCGGCCCGGGTCTGCAGCCGGACCGTCATGGAGGCCAGCTTGGTCGCGGCCGACCTTGGCGTCGTCCAGGCTGCGGATCTCGCGGGCCGAGCGGGCCCGCCGGATCAGCTCGATCTGCTTCTCCGCGCCGCGCGTCCACTGCATGGCCAGACCGCGCGGAACCAGGTAGTTGCGGCCGTAGCCGGCCGCCACCTCGACGACGTCGCCGGGGGCACCGAGGCCGGTGACCTCCTGGGTCAGGATGAGCTTCATGGGCTTACCGCTCATGGTTCGCTACCTCCCCGGCCTCAGCGAGCCGTGCTCGTGTAGGGCAGCAGCGCCATCTCGCGGGCGTTCTTGATCGCCGTGGCGACGTCGCGCTGGTGCTGCGTGCAGTTGCCGGACACCCGGCGGGCACGGATCTTGCCGCGGTCGGAGATGAACTTCCGCAGCAGCCCGGTGTCCTTGTAGTCCACGCGGGTGATCTTGTCCTGGCAGAACAGGCAAACCTTCTTCTTAGGCTTGCGGATGGGTGGCTTGGCCATCGTGGTGCTCCTTGGCAGAGCCCCGCCTGCGGCGGGGATGGTCGGTTAATGGATTCTTGCTAGTTGCGCGCGGTACGGGCGGCGCTGACCCGGGCTAGAACGGCGGCTCGTCGGAGAATCGCCGCCGTCGCCGCCGCCGGCGTCGGATGGCCCACGGGTCATCGGAGCAGCCTGGCGTCCGCCGCCGTACCGCCGCCGCCGCCACCGCTGAGCCGCCCTGGCCGCCGCCGCACCGCCGCCGCCGCCGTAGCCGCCGCCACCGCCACCGCCGGACCGGGACGGACTTGGTGACCTTGGCCGAGGCGTTCCGCAGCGACGGGCCGACCTCGTCGACCTCGATCTCGTACACGGTGCGCTTCTCGCCTTCCTTGGTCTCGTACGACCGCTGCCGGAGCCGCCCGGAGACGATGACCCGCATGCCGCGCTGGAGGCTCTCGGCCACGTTCTCCGCCGCCTGCCGCCAGACATTGCAGGTCAGGAACAGCAGTCGCCGTCCTTCCACTCGTTCGTCGCCCGGTCCATGAACCGGGGCGTCGAGGCGACGCGGAAGTTGGCCACCGCGTTCCCGGTCGGGGTGTAGCGGAGCTGCGGGATCGTCGACGAGGTTGCCGACGATCGTGATCTGGGTGTCGCCTGCTGCCATCGGGGTACTCCCGGTCGCTCGGGTTCAGTCAGGTCGGGCCCGGCGTGCGCGCTGACAGCGCTCAGTGCACGTCCGGCCGCAGGATCTTGGTCCGCAGGACAGCCTCGTTGAGGTTGAGCTGACGGTCGAGCTCCTTGACGGCATCCGGCTCCGCCTTCAGGTCGACGACGGTGTAGATGCCCTCGGACTTCTTGTCGATCTCGTAGGCCAGCCGGCGCCGGCCCCAGACATCGACCTTGTCCACGGTGCCGCCCGCGGTCGTGACGACCTTCAGGAACTGGTCGAGTGATGGCTGGACGGTGCGCTCTTCGAGCGCGGGATCGAGGATGATCATCATCTCGTAGCGGCGCATGCGCTATACTGCCTCCTCTGGACTCACGCGGTCACGGTCTTTCCGTGACAGGAGGAGCCGCTCGCCGGTGCCCGCCTGCCGTGACATGCCGGCAAGGCGGTCGATCGCAGCCGGCGATCACCTGCCGGGCACCGACAGCCGGCCCGGGCCGAGCTTACCAGCCATCGAACCGGCTGTCCTGCGCCGGGCCGCGGCAGCTTGCACGGTGGTTCCATTCTGGGACGGCTGCGGGAAGACACTGAGCACAGGACAGGTCCGCGAGAGCGTACAGGCACTCGTCGAGGTGGTGGCGAGATTATGCCCGAAGCCGTGAAGACCCAGTCACGCCGCCAGCGCCTCCTGGCTGACCCTCAACAGCGACGGCCAGCGCATCCGGTACTGAACATCGTGAGCGCTGTTCACCGTCGTCGTGGGCATCGCGGCCTTCGCCTGCGGCCTGATCGTCAGCGCGCGCGCCGTGGCCACGGTCCTGGGCATCGTCGGCCTTCGGGGTGGGCATGGTGGCCCAGCTGAACTCGGCCACCCGGAGCAGCGGATCCTCATCGTGACCGGCATCATCGCGCGCGTTCGTCGGCCTGGGCCTGGGCATCGGGCACGGCGGCTTCGGCTAGCCGCCCGCCCGCCGCATCGCTGACCCTGGCCTGACATCCCCGGGCGCTAGGCTCGGGAGATGACTGCGATCGGAGCGCACCTGCACGACGGCGACCCCCTGAGCGAGGCCCAGGCCATGGGGGCCGACGTCGTGCAGTTCTTCCTCGGCGACCCGCAGGGCTGGAAGGCGCCGACGCTTCCCGGCGAGCCCGCCGAGGTCAAGGCGTCCTTCGCCGAGGCGGGTATCGGCGCCTACATCCACGCGCCGTACGTCATCAACGTGGCCTCGCCCAACAACCGGATCCGGATCCCGAGCCGCAAGCTGCTGGAGCAGCAGCTCAAGGCGGCCGCGTCGATCGGCGCGCGGGGGCTGATCGTGCACGGCGGGCACGTCACCGCCGGCAGTGGACCTGGCCGAGGGCTACGACAGCTGGCGCAAGGCGATCGAGCGGATCGAGCGGCCGCTGCCGATGCTGATCGAGAACACCGCCGGCGGCGACGGCGCGATGGCCCGCAGCCTGGATGCCATCGCCCGGCTATGGGACGCGGTGGCCGGCGCGGCCACCGGCGGCGGCGAGGTCGGCTTCTGCCTGGACACCTGCCACGCGTTCTCCGTCCGGCGAGGACCTGGGCAAGATCGTGGACCGGGTGAAGGCCATCACCGGCCGGATCGACCTGGTGCACTGCAACAACTCGCGGGACGAGTTCGGCTCGGGCCGGGACCGGCACGCCGGCCTGGAGTCGGGCCAGATCGACCCGGCCCTGATCCTGGACGTCGTCCGGGCGGCCGGGGCCCCGGTCGTCTGCGAGACGCCCGACCCCGCGACCGACATCCGCTGGCTGCGCAGCCAGCTCAGCTAGTCGCCTGAGCTAGGTTGCTGCGGTCGCCAGCACAGCCGCGGATCTTCGGGCCTGCTCGGACGTCGCGTCCGCGGCCGGCGTGCTGACAAGGCTGCGGTCTGCTTGCCGTTCTGTCCCGGCGGGTTAGTACCGAAGCACGGCTGGCCGGGCGCCGGGGTACACGTCGGCGAGGCGGTCGGCGGGCCGCTGTTCGTGGGCGGGGACGTGGAGATCCCGCCGCCGGGAACGCAGGCCTGGCCGGGCTGCGGAGTGCAGGTCGGCGTGGGCTGGGTGGGCTGCGTCGGCGGGGGGCTAGTGCTGGTCGGCGGCGATGACGGGGCGGTGCCGATCGGCCGGTGACCTGGTTCCACGTGTCGAAGCCGGTGAAGTCCGGCGTCGTCAGCGGCTGGACGGGCAGTGCCGCGAACTGGGTCGTCATGAAGGTGTGCCAGATCTTGGCCGGCCAGGTACCGCCGCAGACCGCCGGTGATCCCGCCAGCGGGCAGATGCCAGGTCTGCTGGCGGCTGCTGACGTGTTCTGGTTGTTGGTGAACAGCGACACCGACAGCGAGTACTGCGGGATCGCGCCGATGAACCAGGCGTCGGGGCGAAGTCGCCGTTTCAGCGTTCCGGTCTTGGCGATCACCGGACGGTCCCACGCCGCGTTCGGGTATCCGGTGCCGCCGGGGAAGTGCGACGTGTTGTCGAACGACAGCGCGTAGTCGATGTCGGCCGCCTCGGTCTGCGTCAGCGGCTGCGACTGCTTCACCCGCGACGGCAGCTTCTCCGAGCCCTGGATGACCTTGGTGACGACATGGGCCTGGTTGTACTGGCCGTCGGCGGCCAGCGTGGCGAACGTGGTGGCCTGCTCGACGGTGGTCAGCGGGCTGCCACCGAGCGCGATCTGCACGGAGCCTGCCTGGCCCTGGCCCGCCGTGCCGTACAGCTTCTTCAGCCCGGTGTAGTCATCGCCGCCGTTGGCGTTGAACGGGTTATCGCCGACGCCCAGGCTCTTGGCCATGCTGATGATGGGATCTGCATGCCCACCTGGTGGGCCAGGTCCATGTAGGCCGGGTCCGAGGAGATGGCCGTGGCGTCGGCTACGCCGGTGGCGGCCGGCTGTTCTCGCCGACGCTTCGTTGAAATGGCAGCCAGCCGAAGGTACTTGGCGGGCTTCTTCGGGCTGGACAGCATGGCGCGGTCGGTCGGCGTCCAGTCCGGCGGGATCCAGATCGGCGAGTACCCGTTCAGGATGCTGGTCTGCACGTCCATGTTCTGGCGGACGGCGGTGGCCAGCACGTACGGCTTGAAGGAGGAGCCGACCGGCTCGGGCGTCCTCGGCCATGTTGTAGCTGGCACTTCACGCGATTGCATCGCTTCTGGTTCGACATCCAGCCGGGGCCGCCGTAGACGGCCAGGATGGCCCCGGTGCCGGGCTGCACCAGCATGGCGCCGACGTGCGCGTAAGACGGGCAGCGGCACGCCGCCGTCGGCCATCAGCTGCTTGTTCTGGCGCCACGGCCGAGGCGAGCCCGTCCATCAGCGTCTGGTTGATGGTGGTGTAGATCTTCAGGCCGCCGTTGTCGAGCTTGCTGTCGGTCATGCGGTAGCTGCTCTTCAGCTCCTGCTGCACCATCTCCATGAGGTAGCCCTTGGTGCCGGTCCAGCCGCTGGCGAAGTGGAGGTGCACCATGGGGAACTTCTGCGTGGCGACCTTGGCCTGGCGTGATGGCGCCGTCCCGGACCATGTTGGTCAGCACGTACTGCCAGCGCGCCACCAGCGGCTCGTAGCCCGCATTGCCCTTGGTCGGGCTGAAGAAGCCGGCTGGTTCACCATCGCGGCCAGCATCGCGGCCTGAGCGACGGTGAGGTGGGCCGCCTTCTTGCCGAAGTAGGTCTGCGCCGCCGCGCCCACGCCGTAGGCGTTCTCGCCGAAGTAGACGGTGTTCAGGTACTGGGTCAGGATCCAGGACTTCGACTTGGTGTGCGCCAGCTTGATCGCGACGAACATCTGCTTGAGCTTGTCATTGGCCGACTTGTCGGAGTTATCGGCGGAGGCGAAGCCCGTGTAGTAGTTCTTCACGAACTGCTCGGTCAGGGTGGAGCCGCCCTGGCTGTAGCTGCCGCCCTTGAGGTCGGTGACGGCGGCCCGCAGGATGCCCGGTGAGCGAGATACCGCCCTCGGAGTAGAAGTGCCGGTCCTCGGCCGCGATGATCGCCTGGTTCATCACCGGCGGGATCTGCTCGGACGTCAGGATCTGCCGGTTCAGGCCGCCGTTGCTGAAGGTTCCGATCAGCTTGCCGTTGCCGTAGTAGACGCTGGAGGGGGCCGCGGTCGCCGCCGCGTGGTGTCCGTCGGGATCGGGGTCTGGTATAGACGACGAAGAACCCGGCGATGACCAGCACGACAATGCCGACGACGGTACCGCCGACGACGGCCGCCGCCTTCTTCCACGTCCAGTGCCGCCACCAGCTGCCGTACAGCAGCCATTCCTTGAAGGTCCGGCGGCCGCCGGGACCAGAGCCGCCGCCGCGGCCGCCCGGGCCACCAGGTCCTCCGCCCGGACCACCAGAGCCGCCGCGGCCGCCAGCGCCTGGCCGGCGCCGCGTGCCCGGCATCCCGGTGGTGTCACCCGGCTCGCCCCAGCCCGGCCCGCCCGCCGGGCGTCCGCGCTGCATCGTCCCGGTGCCGCCTTCGCCGCCATCGCCGGCCGCAGCGCGGGCGGCCCGGCGGCCGCCGGTGTAGCCAGTGCCGGTGCGCGGTCCGCTGGCGCCGTTGCCGCGGGGGTCATCCATCCGGCCGCCGGACGTGCCAGCGGACGTGCCGCCGGTCCGGCCCGGACCCTGGGCGCCGCGGACGCCGAGCCGCTCACGCAAGTCCTGGGCAACCTGGCCTGTCCCGGTGGCCTGGCTGCCCTCGTAGCCGCGGGATCCCCGCGGCGAGCGGTCGGCCTGGCCGCGGGCGCCGTAGCGCGAATCGCGGCGGCCACTGCCCGCCGGGTCTGCCTCGGGCCGGCTCCGGCCGCGGCGACCGCGAGGCTCCTGCCAGAAGTCGTCTGCGTCAGCGGCGCCCGGCGCCGGGCGCCCGGGCGCCGAGTCCCGGCCGCCGCCCCGGCGGCCGGCGGAGCCGGAGGAGTAACCGTCGCCCCGGTCGCCGCGCGGGGCGTACTCGTCACGGCCGCGCTCCCGGCGGCCCTGCCCGGAGCTGGCCGAGCGGCTGTCGCGCGCTGACCGGCTGCCGCTGGAGGAAGCACCACCACCGCGGGTACCGCCGTAGCTGGCACCGCTGTAATCAGTACTGCCGTTGCCCGTACCTGGCGGTTCCTGCCAGTACGGGCCGGCAACCTCTGGGTTACTCACGCGTCCTCGCTGGTCGGGGTAAGGCGGTCGCAAGCGAAAGCTGTCCGTCCCGCCGGGACACACGTTACCCGGCAGGTACCAAACCATCCCGGCTCATATCGTGTTACTCACGCCCGTGCGGCTGGAGCGGTCACCGAACCGTAAGGCGGCCAGACCTGGCCTGCTGTTACTCGCCGGCCCGGGCCCGCCGGCTCCGCCGGGTGGGTCGGCTCGCCCGTGCCGAGGACGTAGGACGACGCGAGGTGGTTCCAGGCGCAACTCTGGCAGACCTCAACCACGTAGACCTGGAACTCGGCGTATTCCGCGGCCATTTCGTCCAGTTCTGACCCCTGCTTGACGCGCCCTTCGTACCGGCCCAGCTCGTCGCCGTACACGTAGGTGACGTGGGTCAGCTTGACCTTCCGGCAGATGGGGCACGTGACGTCGGTGGGCTCGCCGTGGAACTTGGCGGCCCGCAGCAGGTAGGGATGCGCGTCGCAGACATCGGTCACGCGTGGTGCGGCCGGAGAAGACGGAGGCGAGCGTCGCGCGCCGCGCCAGCCCGTAGTCGACCACCGATCGCCTCATGCCCGACAGGTTACGACGGAACTGGCCGTCAGCGCCGATACCTGACCCGATATCCACGCTGGTGACCTGGTGATCTGACGGCATGGCCGGGCGCGGGCGCAGTCGCCGGGCTTGCGCCCTGGCATCCCTCCGCATATCTTTGCGATGTATCGACTCGATACATCGAGTGATGTCACGTCAGGGGCTTCGGCCCGTGTCACCGGGTCCGGCTGGCCCTGCACGGTAGGCGCAGTGGCGACGGGCGATGAGCAGGCAGGAGGTGCGGGCCGGCATGAGCAGTCAGCGTTCTGGCGTGCTCGAGCTCGCTGTTCTCGGCGCTGCTGCACGAGACCCCGATGCACGGGTACGAGCTGCGCAAGCGGCTCAACTCGCTGCTCGGGAGCGTTCCGGGCGTTCGGGTACGGGTCGCTGTACCCGTGCCTGAAGGACCTGCTCGGCCAGGGCCTGATCGCCGAGGACGCCGTCGGCGGCCCGGCCAAGCCGCTGGCCGGGCGGCGGTCAAAGATCGTCTACCGGCTGACCGCCGAGGGCAAGGAGCGGCTGGAGGACCTGCTCGGCCAGTCCGGGCCGGCCTCCTGGGAGGACGACGGCTTCGGGGTGCACTTCGCGTTCTTCGGCCTGACCCAGGCCGACATCCGGCTGCGGATCCTCGAAGGCCGCCGCAGCAGGCTGGAAGAGCGGCTCGAGGCGTTCCGCGCCGCGGCCACCCGGACGCGCGAGCGGGTGGACAGCTACACCCTCGAGCTGCAGCGGCACGGTCTGGAGTCAGTGGAGCGCGAGGTCCGCTGGCTGAATGAGCTCATCGCCTCGGAACGGCAGTCGGGCACCGCACCCGGACCAGCCCGCGCCGGGGACCACACACGAAGGCGGCGGAGCGAGCACGGACGGCCACTGCGGCCGGCTGCGTGCGATCGCCGCACGGCACAGATAAGGAGCAATCCGTCATGGGTTCGGTTCGGGTAGCCATCGTGGGCGTCGGGAACTGCGCAAGTTCCCTGGTCCAGGGCGTGCATTACTACAGGGACGCCGACCCGGCGAGCCGGGTGCCGGGCCTGATGCACGTCCAGTTCGGCCCCTACCACGTCCGCGACGTCGAGTTCGTCGCCGCGTTCGACGTGGACGCCAAGAAGGTCGGCCGGGACCTCGCCGAGGCGATCGTGGCCAGCGAGAACAACACCATCAAGTTCTGCGACGTCGCCGCCGACCGGCGTGACGGTGCAGCGCGGCCACACCATGGACGGCCTGGGCGAGTACTACCAGGAGATCATCACCGAGTCCGACGAGCAGCCCGTCGACGTGGTTGCAGGCGCTGCGGGACGCCCGGGTCGACGTGCTGGTGTCCTACCTGCCGGTCGGCTCGGAGCAGGCGGACCGGTTCTACGCCCAGTGCGCGATCGACGCCGAGCGTCGCGTTCGTCAACGCGCTGCCGGTGTTCATCGCCTCCGACCCGGCCTGGGCCGCAGAAGTTCACCGACGCGGGCGTCCCGATCGTCGGCGACGACATCAAGTCCCAGGTCGGCGCCACCATCACCCACCGGGTGATGGCCAAGCTGTTCGAGGACCGCGGCGTCGAGCTGCTGCGCACCTACCAGCTCAACTTCGGCGGCAACATGGACTTCATGAACATGCTGGAGCGCAAGCGCCTGCAGTCCAAGAAGATCTCCAAGACCCAGTCGGTGACCTCCCAGATCCCGCACGAGATGGCCAGGGCCGACGTGCACATCGGCCCGTCGGACCACGTGCCGTGGCTGGATGACCGCAAGTGGGCCTACGTCCGGCTGGAGGGCAGGTCCTTCGGTGACACCCCGCTGAACCTGGAGTACAAGCTCGAGGTCTGGGACTCGCCGAACTCGGCCGGCGTCATCATCGACGCTGTCCGCGCGGCCAAGATCGCCAAGGACCGCGGCATCGGCGGCCCGCTGCTGTCCGCCTCGTCCTACTTCATGAAGTCGCCGCCGGAGCAGTACAGCGACGACGACGCCCGCGACGCCGTGGACAAGTTCATCAGCGGCGAGGTCGACCGCTAGTCCTGCGGCGGCCCAAGACCGGCATAAGACTGGCCGGGTCCCACTGCGGGACCCGGCCAGTTTGATGCGCGCTGGCTGGCCTGCGAGTCCGTGGATGCCGCGATCAGCACGAGGTCGGCGGCCAGCAGCGCCCGGTTGAGGTTCAGGGTCCGCGGGTCCCGACGCGCCGCTGCAGCCGCGACGCGACGATAGGCGAGCCATAGGCTTGGGTGGTGTTCCCTGAGGCGGATGGCCCCGCCGGCCGGTCCGCCCAGCGTCCCGGCCCGCCTGGCAGGCGGCCGCGGCCGTCATCCTTCACCGCGATCTGCGCGCCGTGCTGGCCGAGCCGAGTTCCGCAAGCTGTTCGCCACCCGGCTGATCTCCCAGACCGGCGACGGCGTCTTCAACGCCGGGCTCGGCGCGTACGTCTTCTTCAACGCCCGACGCTTCCCCAACCCGGCCGCCGCGGCCGTGGCCTTCGCCGTCCTGTACCTGCCCTACTCACTGGTCGGCCCGTTCGCCGGGGTCTTCATCGACCGCTGGTCGCGGCGGCAGATCCTGGTCTGGTCGGCGCTGATCGCGGTTCGCCTTCGTGGCCGTGGCCGCCGCCTTCGTGGCCACCGGCGCCCTCGGCGTGCCGCTGTACATCGGCGGCGCTGCTGGTCCTCGGGGTCAACCGGTTCTTCCTGGCCGTCGCTGTCGGCCGCGCTGCCGCACGTGGTCAGCTCGGACAAGCTGGTCATGGCCAACTCGGTGGCCCCGACCTCGGGGACGGTCGTCGCCTTCATCGGCGGGCATCGCCGGATCGGCGTGCACGTGGTCACCGGCGGCGGCGAGCTCGGCTCAGCCGTCACCCTGCTGGTCGGCGGGCTGTGCTACCTCGCCGCCGGGCCTGGTGGCCACGCGGATGCCCGCGCGACGCTGCTGGGACCCGCGCCGCGAGCAGACCGCGCCGCGACCGCCGCGGGCATCGGCGCGGAGCTGGCCATCGTGCTGCGCGGCCTGGTGGCCGGCGGCCCGCCACTGGCCTGGCGCCGCCGGGCGCGCGGCCGCGTCCTGGCGGCCACCGGCAGCCACCGGTTCCTGTACGGGATCCTGCTGCTGATGTCGGTCCTGCTGTACCGCAATTACTTCTACCGCGACTCTGAGCAGCAACACGGCGCTCGGCCACTACCTCCTGGTCGTGGTGGCCTCCGCCCTCGGCTACGGCGCCGCGCGCGGTCATCACCCCGCTCGTCACCCGGCGGGTGGCCAAGGCCAGCTGGATCACCGCCTGCTGGTCTGGGCGGCGTCTCGACCGCGGATCCTCGGGACCGGCTTCCGCCAGCCCGGCTTCCTGGTCATCGGCTTCCTGCTCGGCCTGGCCGCCCAGGGCGTGGCCATCTGCGCGACCACGATCCTGCAGCAGGAGGTCGACGACGCCTACCGCGGCCGGGTCTTCTCCCTCTACGACATGCTGTTCAACGTCTCGTTCGTGGCCGGCGCGGCCGTCAGCGCGGTCTTCATGCCCGACGACCGGCCGCTCTATCGCCATGCTGCTGGTCGTGGCGGTCGGGCTACGTGGTCGCGGCGGGCGTGCTACTGGCTGATCAGCCGTCAGTCCCCGGACAGCTCGGAGCCGTCCGGCGGAACAGGCGGCTCGGCGGCCGGCGCGCCACGCCGACCTCGGCGGCCCAGCCCAGCAGCTCCTGAACCGCCCGGTCCCGGCCCAGCGGGCCGTGCTCCAGCCGCAGCTCCAGCAGGTGCCGTAGGCCCGGCCGACCAGCGGCCCGGGCGGGACGCCGAGGATGGCCATGATCTCGTTGCCGTCCAGGTCGGGCCGGATGGCCGCCAGCTCCTCCTGCTCGGCCGAGCTCGCGCGATCCGCGCCTCCAGGCTGTCGTAGGCGCGGGCCAGCCGCTGGGCCTTGGCCTGGTTGCGGGTCGTGCAGTCGGCCCGGGTCAGCGCGTGCAGCCGGGACAGCAGCGGGCCGGCGTCGGTGACGTACCGGCGGACCGCCGAGTCGGTCCACTCCCCGGTCGCCGTAGCCGTGGAACCGCAGGTGCAGCTCCACCAGCCGGGTGACGTCGGCGACGACGTCCTTGGGGAAGCGCAGCCGCTGAGTCAGCCGCTTGCGGGCCATCTTGGCCCCGACCACCTCGTGATGGTGGAAGGCGACCCGGCTGCCGGGCAGCCGGGACCTGGTCGCCGGCTTGCCGATGTCGTGCAGCAGCGCGGCCAGCCGCAGCACCAGGTCCTGCGCGCAGCCCGTACCGGCGCTTCCAGGTCGATGGCCTGGTCCAGCACGGTCAGCGAGTGCTGGTAGACGTCCTTGTGCCGGTAGTGCTCGTCGGTCTCCAGCCGCAGCTCCGGGACCTCCGGCAGCACCTGCTCGGCGACACCGGTGTCGACCAGCAGCCGGATGCCCGGCCGACGGGCCGCCGGGCCGCGGCGCAGGTCAGCAGCTTGGCCAGCTCGGCAGAGATCCGCTCGGCGGAGACGATGGCCAGCCGGGGCGCCAGCTCGGTCATCGCGGCCCGCACCTCCGGGCGACGGGAACAGCCCAGCTGGGCGACGAACCGGGCCGCGCGCAGGATGCGCAGCGGGTCGGCGTCGAAGGAGGCCTGCGGGCTGGCCGGGCGTCCGCAGCACCCGGTCCCGCAGGTCGGCCAGGCCGCCGAACGGGTCGACCAGCTCGTAGCCGGGCAGCCGGGCGGCCATCGCGTTCACGGTGAAGTCGCGCCGGGACAGGTCATCTTCCAGCGACGTCGCCGTACGCCACCTCCGGCTTGCGCGAGCTCCGGTCGTAGTGCTCGCTGCGGTAGGTCGTGATCTCGAAGTCGATCGCCGCCCTTGCGCAGCCCGACGGTGCCGAAGTCGATCCCGATCGTCCACACCTGGTCGGCCCAGCCGCGGGTCAGCTCCAGTACGCGCTGGCGGCGGAGCGTCGGTGGTCAGGTCCAGGTCACCCGGACGGGCGGCCGAGGAAGACGTCCCGCACCGGCCCGCCGACCAGGGCCAGCTCGTGCCCGGCGCGCGCGAATAGGCTGCCGAGCTCAGCGGCGAGCGGGGATACACTAGCCAGCAGTGCGGCGGCTGCCTGCCGCTGCTGCTGGCTGCTCATCGGCTGGTTGGTCATCGGCTGCTAGATCATCGGCACTGAGTCGGGCACGGGCAATGAGGGTAGGTCCTGAGCGCGAGCTGGTGATAGCCGGGGAGGCCGGAGAGGGTAGATGGACCGGACATTCCCGCCGTGGCGCGAGGCCGCCGGCGGCTAGCCGCCAGACTGCCCGACACACCCGGCCGGCGGCAATAACATTTCGGCCATGCCATCCTCGCCGTGCTGCCGCCAGCGCGCCGACGGCCCGGCCCTCGGGCCGGCGGCCGGTCCGGCTGATGCTGGCCGCCAGCGCGCTGGCCGGGCTGGTGCTGCCCGGCGTGCTGGCGTCCGCGCTGGCCCCGCCGGCGGCGGCGAGCACCGGCCAGCGTCAGTGACCCGCCCGCCGCGGTGGCCATCACCTCGATCAATCCGCCCTACGCCCGGCCGGGGCGAAGATACCGGGTCCCGGCGAATGCTGAGCAACACCGCCAAGACCACCGGTCACGCGGCATCACGGTCCAGCTCCGCTCGGCCCGTACGCCCTTCACCACCGGGATCAGCTTCGGCAGCTACGCGGCGGCACTGACCTGATCAGCGATACCGCGGTGCCCGGATCTGACGAGGCCGTGCCGGGCACGCTCGCGCCGGGCGCCACCGTCAGCTGGCGGATTGTCCTGCCGGCCAACAAGGTGCACCTGTCGCGTTCGGCGTGTACCCGTTGGCCGCGCAGGCCACGACGCCGCCGGGATCATGCCGGGCACCGGCCGGACCTTCCTGCCGTTCTGGCCGAAGGCCCGCAAGGGCCAGCCGCGTCCCCATGACGACATCGCCTGGATCTGGCCGCTGATCGACTCGCCCGACCAGGGGCCGTGCCCCGGGCTGCTGGACAACCACCTGGCCGCCAGCCTGACCAGCGGCGGGCGGCTGGCCGGGCTGCTGAGCGCGGGCAGCGGGCCCGCCGGGAAGGCAGGCCAAGCTGACCTGGGTGGTCGACCCGGCGCTGCTGTCCAGCGCGGTCAGGCCATGAGCTGATCCTTACTCGGTCGGCGCGAACCGCAACTGCCAGAGCGGGAAGAGCCTGCGGCCAGCCCGGCCGCCGCCAGCTCTGTCCGCGGCTGCGCACGACGCTGGGCAGCCAGCCGACCGTCGTCACCCCTTATGCCGACGTGGACATCGCCGCGCTGACCCGCGGCAACCTGGGCGATGACGTCCACCGGGCGTTCACCGACCGGGCGCTCGGTCGCCGCGCAGGTCCTGAAGCGGGATTTCACGCCCACGGCGCCGTCGGCAGGACAGGCCCGCCCGGCTAACCTGACCACGGCCATCGCCTGGCCTGCCGACGGTCATGGCCAACTACTCGATGCTGGAGAACCTGGCTGCGCTGAACGGCATCAGGACGGTCGTGCTCAGCAGCGCGGCGATGCCACCCGCGGCACCGGCCAGCTGTACACGCCCAGCGCGGTGACGGCCACGCCCGACGGCGAGGGCGGCGACATGCGCGTGCTGCTCGCGGACAGCACGCTCACCCAGGTCCTTGGCTCGGTCCGGGCGCGGTCGACGGCACCGGGCGCCGCCTTCGCCGTCCAGCAGCGGTTCCTGGCCGAGACAGCGATGATCGCGGCCCAGGGCGGCCACCTGTCCCCGGCCATCGTGGTGGCCCCGCCGCGGCACTGGGATCCGCCGGCCGGGCTGGCCAGCGCGCTGCTGCAGGAGACGACCACCGCGCCGTGGCTGTCGCCGGTCAGCGCGGGCAGCCTGGCGGCCGACAAGCACGCGCCGGGCCAGGTCGCCCGCCGCGCCCCCGACGACACTGGCGCCCAGCGGTTCAGCCGGTCGATGCTGCGCAGCATCAAGGCGGCCAACCGGGCCGTCCAGCAGGTGCAGAGCATCCGGGTGAAGCCGAGGCCGCAGCTTTACCAGGCCATCGCCGGGGTGGAGTCGTCGGCCTGGCGCACCTCCGCGCCGGCCCGGCAGCGGGCCCGCGGGCTGATGCACCGGATCACGGCCTACACCAGCCGGCAGCTGGCCGGGGTGACGATCGTCGGCGGCAGCCCGGTCACCCTGGGCGGGCAGAAAGGGACCATCCCGGTCGCGATCGACAACCGGCTGAGCTACCCGGTGCGAGTCCGGGTGAAGGTGAGCGTCGTGCAGGAGGCGGGCGGCGGGTTCGCCGTCCTGACCGCCCCCGGCGTCATCGAGCTGCCGGCTGACAACATCACCACCAAGAAGATCAAGGTGCAGGCGTCGGCCGTCGGCTCGACAACGGTCACGATGCGCCTGGCGGCGCCGGACGGGCGGGCGCTGCCGGGTTCGCCGGTCAGCACGACGGTGCAGGCTACGCACTTCGGCACCCTGGCCCTCATCCTGCTCGCTGCCGCGCTCGGGGTCTTCATGGCCGCCTCGGCCACCCGGGCCATCCGGCGCGGCCGCACACCGCCAGGTCCGGCGGACCCGGCCGTGCCGACGGCTCCTGACCAGCAGGAACCTCCAGCCGGTGCGGCCGGGCGACAGGACGCGCCGAGTACATCCGGCGCCAGCGGGCACGAGCAGCCGGAAGGAACCGATAACGTCGGTCATGACCGCGCCGAGTCCGGTGAGGCCGGCACCGACCACGTTCTGACGGAGGACGCGGATGACTACGCCCGGGTCCCAGGCTGGGCCGACCGCAGCTGACAGCGGCACAGCTCCCGGTCCCGAGGACCGGGTGGCACCCGGCCTGACCGGTCGTCATGGCGGCCCGGTCCGCGATACGGCCGCGCGTCCCGAGGGGCACCGTTATGCGGCTGCCGGCCGCACCGCAACGGGCTACGACTACGAGTCCGACCTGCCGCCGGGCTGGCCGGGCACCACCCCGCCGCCTGGCAGTGCCCCGGAGGCGCGGGAGCAGGCCGGCCGGGACAGCGGCGAGCCGGCCGACCTGTTCCCCGGCCCCAGTCAGGCTGGCCCGGAGGGGGTTGGCACCGACACCGGGCTGGGAGCGGCGGAGGAGACGGCAGCCGGGGAGAGCGCACCGGCCCCGGTACCCGGTGCGGAGCCGCGCGCCGCGGCCGAGGCCGCCGGGCCCAGCGTCATGCGCTCCAGCGGCGTCATGGCCATCGGCACCCTCGCCTCGCGCGGCACCGGGCTGCTGCGCACCCTGGTGCAGGCCTACGCGCTCGGCGCCTTCGCGCTGGCCAACGCCTACAACAACGCCAACACCCTGCCCAACGCGGTCTACAACCTGGTCATCGGCGGGATTCTCACCAGCGTCATCGTGCCGCTGCTGGTCAACGCGGCCAGGCGCGACCGAGACGGCGGCGAGGCCTACGACCAGCGCATGTTCACCCTGGTCACCGTGGCGCTGCTGGTCCTGACCGTGGTGGCCACCGCGGCGGCCGCGCTGCTGGTGGACCTGTACAAGGGCCGCATCACCGGGCCTGAGCTGCATCTGATGGTGGTCTTCGCCTACTTCTTCATCCCGCAGATCTTCTTCTACGGGATCAGCTCGCTGGCCGGCGCGATCCTGAATGCCCGGGGCAGCTTCGCAGCGCCGATGTGGACCCCGGTCGTCAACAACGTCGTGGTCATCGTCATCCTGCTGATGTTCATCGGCGTCGCGGGCTTCGGCGCCACCCCGGTGGCCATCACCAGCACGCAGACCGCCCTGCTGGGCCTGGGTACCACCCTGGGCATCGTCGCGCAGACGGCCGCCCTGGTGCCGGCCCTGCGACGGGTGAAATTCCGGTGGCGGCCCCGTTTCGACTTCCGGCGGGCCGAGGTCGCCGAGATCGGCCGGATGGCGGGCTGGATGTTCGGCTACATCGCCTCCACCCAGGTGGCTTTCCTGGTGACCACGCGGGTCGCGAACAGCGCGGGCGTGGCGGCCCTCAAGGCCCACGTCAGCTACGGCGCCGGCTTCACCCCCTACACCTACGCCTGGCAGCTGTTCCAGATGCCGTACGCGATCGTCGGCATCTCGGTGATCACCGCCCTGCTGCCCCGGATGAGCGCGCATGCCGCCGAGCGGAAGATGTCGCTGGTCGCCGGTGACTTCTCGGTCGGCGTCCGGCTGTCATCGGTGATCGTGGTGCCCTGCGCGCTGGTGCTGGCCGCGCTCGGGCCGGGACTGGCCGAGACCTTCCTGGCCTACGGGTCGACCAGCGTTGCCGACGCGCGGTACCTGGGCGAGGTGTTCGCCGTCTTCTGCCTCGGGCTGCTGCCCTACATGTTCTTCCAGTTGCAGCTCCGGGTCTTCTACGCCCTGCATGACAGCCGCACCCCGGCGCTTATCGGGCTGCTCACCATGGTCGTCAACATCGTGACCAACGTGGTGGCGCTGGAGATCCTGCCGCCGGGCCAGGTCGTGGCGGGCCTGGGGGTCGGGTTCGGCCTGGCCAACCTGGCCGGCACCGTGGTCGCGTGGCAGATTCTCAGCCGCCGGATCGGCGGCCTGGACGGCCGTGCCGTGGCCGGGAGCCTGTTCCGGATGCACCTGGCGGCCGTTCCCGCGACCCTGTTCGCCATCGCCGTCTCGCTGATGGTGGGGGTTATCGTGCCGGCCGGGCACCTCAACGCGGTCGTGACTGTGACACTCGCGAGCTGCGGAGCGCTATTGCTCTATGTGATGTTTGCCCGGGCCCTGCGCGTCGGTGAGCTGGCCGACCTGACTGAGACGGTGACGGCCCGTTTCCGCCGCTGAGCAGTCGGCCCGGCGCCGCGGCGGGGCGGTGCGGACACGGGGCGGGTCAGTGCGGGACACTTGGTGCGGTACGTCTCCGAGCGGTAACGGTTTGCGAAGCCCTGGCCTAGTGGCCTGCCGCCAGGTCACGTGCCGCCTAGCATGTTGTGCAGCATCATTGTCTTATCTGATCCTGTTGATCACTTACGGTCCAGGAGGGAGTCAAGGGTTCGGCCGGCCCTTGAGCTGTGACGTATGAGCACGTTCATCTCTGAGCCGGGCACCAGGCTCGGCGGCCGGTACCGCCTGGAGGACCGGGTCGCCGCAGCCAGTGGCTGGGCTGCCTGGAAAGCGATCGACGAGACACTAGCCCGCGCGGTCACGGTGGTCACCTTCGAGGCCGGATTCCCGCGGGTCCGCGAGGTGCTGACCGCGGCCAGGGCCGCCAGCCGGCTGACCGACGCCCGGCTCGCGCAGGTCTTCGACGTCGAAGACGACTGGGACAACGCCTACATCGTGATGGAGTGGGCGGCCGGTGACACCCTGGACGACATGCTGGCCAGCGGGCCGGTTGACCCGGTCGCCGGAGCCCGGATCATCGCCGAGGCGGCCGCCGCGCTGTCGGTCGCGCACGCGGCCGGGCTGGCCCATCTGTGCCTGACCCCGGAGTCGCTGCGCTGGACCACCGGGGGCGGGGTGAAGGTCACCGGCATCGGGATCGACGCCGCGTTGTCCGGGTCCACCGCCGAGAACCCGGCGCTGGCCGACACCCACGGCCTGGGACGCCTGCTGTACGCCGCGCTCACCGGGATGTGGCCCGGATCGGACTACCCGGCGCTGCCGCCAGCGCCGTTCGCCGACGGCCAGCCGCGACGGCCACGGCAGGTACGGGCCGGCGTGCCCGGCCGCCCTGGACGACGTCGCCTGCCGGGCCCTGCAGATGGCCGGCCGCGATGGCGTGCTCCTGGAGACGCCTGGCCAGCTGGCGGGTGCGCTGGCGGCTGAGCTGCCGCCCGAGGAGGTCCCGCCCGCCATGCCGGGCCGCGGCGAGGCCGGACCGGCCTCCCGCCAGCAGGCCGGCGGCGACTACTGGCCCGGTGACCGCACGCTGCCGCCCCGCGGTCAGGACTGGCAGCGCGGGCCGCGGCCGCGCCGGCAGCGTGGCGCCGGGTCGCGAGTCCGGGTCGGGGTAGTGGCGGCACTGGCCGTGATCGTCGTGATCGGCCTGGTCGCCGCGACCTCGCCGCTGTGGCACAAGTCCGGCCCGACCAGCCAGGCGAACATCACCCAGCCCTCGACCGCGCCGAGCCCGGCCAGCTCCGTCCTGAAGCCGGTCAGCGCGCACGGCTTCGACGCCCTGAACCCGAGCGACGCCGGGGACGAGAACACCAACCAGGCGATGAACGTGCTCAACGGGAACCCGGAGGGCTGGAGCTCCCAGGAGTACTTCTCCCCGGAGCTCGGTCACCTCAAGTCCGGTACCGGGCCTGATCCTGGACATGGGCAAGCCGGTCCGGCTCAGCTCGGTCACCATCAAGTTCGGCGCCAATCCCGGCGCGAACGTGCAGCTCAAGGTGGGCGATTCCGATGCCAGGAGCCAGGCGCAACCTGGAGTCGATGACGACGGTGGCCAGCGCCGGTGGCATCGGCGGCACCTACACCTTCCACGCCACCAGCAAGACGGCCGGTGAGTTCCTGGTCATCTGGTTCACCAAGATGCCGCCCGCCGCATCCGGCAAGTACATGGCCCAGGTTTTCTCTATCATCGTCCACGGCACAGCCGCGTCCACCAGCTAGCCGGGTCACTGCGCTGGCCCGCACCTGCCCGCCGCGGCGCCTGGCCGGGAGGGCCGCCGGCGAGGGGAGGAGCGACGGAACGCCATGACGCGGGTTCCGCCCGCACCGGTATCCCGCTGCCGGCCCCGGCCATGCCCGGAGACAGCGCTGAGCCCGAGGAGACCCCCGGCGGGCCCGCAGCGGTGACTGGTCCGGAGCCAGGCGGCCCGGATCCAGCCGGCCCGGTGCCGGCCGGCCCGGACGCTGACGATCCCCCGGTCTCCGATGCGGAACTGCTGCGTCAGCACGTCGCCGGCGACCCGGATGCGTTCGGCGAGCTCTTCGGCCGCCACCGGGACCGGCTGTGGGCCGTGGCGATCCGGACGCTCGGCGACCCGGAGGAGGCGGCGGACGCGCTCCAGGACGCGATGATCTCGGCGTTCCGGCGGGCGGGGAGCTTCCGGGGCGACTCGGCGGTCACCACCTGGCTGCACCGCATCGTGGTCAACGCCTGCCTGGACCGGCTGCGCCGCCGGGCCGCCCGGCCGGCCGCCACCGGCACCGACGAGCAGGTCCTGGAGGCGCTGGCGGGCCCCCGCGGCCGCGGCGACCCGGCCGCCGACAGCGACACGTCGCTGGATGTCAGGTCCGCGCTGCGGACGCTGCCGCCTGACCAGCAGGCGGCGCTGGTCCTGGTGGACATGCTCGGGCTACCCGGTCGCGGATGCAGCCGAGGTGCTGGGAGTGTCGGCCGGGACGATGAAGAGCCGCTGCTCACGGGCCCGGGCCCGGCTGCTGCCCGCGCTGGCGCACCTGCGGTACCGCGATCCGGATTCGGAGCCACAAAAGGGGCGACGGAACCGAACCACGTCCCGGCGCGTCAAACCTTCGCAGGAGGGGGGTAGCGAGCCATGACGCGCCATGCCAGCGCCGAGACACTGGCCCGGTTCCGGGGCGGCGGCCTGCGCCGCGCCGCGACCAGGCGCGTCCGCGCGCACCTGGACAGCTGTGCTCGCTGCACGGCCACCTACGAGGCGCTGGGCGAGATCCCCGGCCTGCTGGCCGCCACGGAGGTCCCGCCGATGCCCGCGCACCTGGCCGCGCGCATTGAGACGGCCCTGGCTACCGAGTCCGCGCACCGGGCGGCGGGATCGCCCTCGGTGCGGCAGGCCCGCCCGGCGCACGGCGGGCGCCCCCAGCCGGGACACGCCCTGCGTACTGCCCGCGGGCGTAACTGGCCGCGCCTGCCGGCACCAGCCCTGCGGGTGGCGGCGGCAGCAGCCGCGGTCGTGGTGGTGGGCGGCGGCGCGGTTGCCGTGGCCCAGCTCGGCGGGTCCAGCGGACCCGCGGAGTCCAGCTCAGCGTCCAGCGGCTCGGGGGCCGGCAGCTCCTCAGCCGGCGGGTCGGCCCGCGCCGCGGCGCCCAACGGGCTGGTCAGGCCGGGGACGAAGACCCCCGTCCAGTTCGGGCCGCTGGTGCGGTACCAGGCGGGCGGGCAGACAGCTGCCGTCAGGCCCGTGCAGACCAGCACGAACTATCAGCCGGCGCACCTCACTCAGCAGGTCACCGCCGCCCTCGCTCAGGCCCGGAGCAAGCCCACCGCGAACCCCGAACATGGGGCTGCCGCGGAGCGAGCCGACGCAGTGGCCAGCTCGCGCGGCTATCTGCCTGCCTCAGCCGGGTTGCGGGCAGCCAGCCGGTCCGCCTGGTGGATCTCGCCCAGTTCCGCGGGTCGGCAGCGACCATCATCGTCACCGCGGCCACCGGTTCTCAGGCCGCGCAGGTCTGGGTGGTGGGCCCGGGATGCTCACGCTCAGCGAGCGACGTACTAGAACACCGGCGGCTGCCAGGCTGACCGCAGCAGGCCGGGGACACGAGCCTGCCGGGCTAACCCGGCGCGGGAATCTCCCGGCCCTAGGATCGGTTGATGCCGTTGCCATGCAGAAGGGGCAGGAAAAGCAAGTGACTGAGGTGCGGGACGTCATCATCATCGGGTCAGGCCCGGCGGGCTACACGGCCGCCCTGTACGCGGCCCGCGGGCAGCTGAACCCGCTGCTGTTCGAGGGGTCGGTTACCTCGGGCGGCGCCCTGATGAACACCACGGACGTCGAGAACTTCCCCGGATTCCCGGATGGCGTGCTCGGGCCGGAGCTGATGGACAGCATCCGCAAGCAGGCCGAGCGGTTCGGCGCCGAGCTGGTTCCCGAGGACGTCACCGAGGTGGACCTGCGAGCCACCCCCAAGGTGGTCAAGGTCGGCGACGACACCTACCTGGCCAGGACGGTCATCATCGCTACCGGCTCGCGTTACCGCGAGCTCAGCGTGCCGGGCGAGAAGCGGCTCTCGGGCCATGGCGTCTCCTGGTGTGCGACCTGTGACGGTTTCTTCTTCCGGGAGACCGATATCGCCGTGATCGGCGGCGGTGACTCGGCCCTGGAAGAGGCCACGTTCCTGACTCGCTTCGCCCGGTCGGTCACGGTCGTGCACCGCCGGGACACGCTGCGCGCTTCCAAGATCATGCAGCAGCGCGCGATGTCGAACCCCAAGATCAAGTTCGCCTGGGACAGCGAGGTCGCTGAGGTCCTGGGCGAGGACCGGGTCTCCGGGCTCCGGCTGCGCAACGTCAAGACCGGCGAGGAAAGCGACCTGCCGGTGACCGGGATGTTCGTAGCGATCGGTCACGACCCGCGCAGCGAGCTGTTCACCGGTCAGCTGCCGCTGAACCCCGAGGGTTACCTCCTGGTCGACCCCCCGAGCACCCGCACCGCCATCGACGGCGTCTTCGCCGCTGGTGACGTTGTGGACCACATTTACCGGCAGGCCGTGACGGCCGCCGGGACCGGCTGCGCCGCCGCGCTTGACGCGGAGCGGTGGCTGGCCGATCACAAGGCCTAGATCCGCGCCAGCGTGCCAGCCTGGCGCGCACCATATGAGGAAGGAAGTCCTGAACGTGGGCGCAACCAAGAACGTGACCGACGCGACCTTCGAGGTCGACGTTCTCAAGAACGACAAGCCGGTCGTCGTTGACTACTGGGCCGAGTGGTGCGGGCCGTGCCGCCAGGTCAGCCCCGTGCTGGAGGAGATCGCCAGCGAGCACGCCGACAAGATCGACGTCGTGAAGCTGAACGTGGACGACAACCCGGCCGTCACGCAGCGCTACGGAATCATGAACATCCCGACGCTCAGCGTGTTCAAGGGCGGCGAGGTAGTCAAGGAGATCGTCGGCGCCAAGCCCAAGTCGGCACTGCTGCGCGAACTCGCGGACTTCATCTAAGCCGGAACCGGCTCGTCAGCCGAACTGGCTCGACAGCGCGGCCTCCTGCTCTGCCCTCGTGGCCGGGCCGGAGGCCGCTGGTCGTTATCCCGGGTCCCGCTGGCGCTGGAGACGCCCCAGGCGCTCGTGCAGGGCCGCGCAGCGGGGGTCCAGGATCACAGCACGCTCCGCAGTGCGCCGGCCGGACGGTCCTGCTGCAGCTGGTGTCAGGCTAGACCACCTGGAGCACTAGGAGTTCTGCTCGAGCACGACCGGATGCTGGCGGCCAGTTGGCGGCGGCCACGCGCGGGCTCAGGCGCCCGGGGATGAGCCCGGTACGAGAGAACTCCGCATGAGAGAACTCCGCACCAGGAACTCAGGCCAGCCGCAGGGAGCGTTCCGGCGAGGACATGGTGCCGAGCAGCCGCTCCAGTGCCACCTCAACGTCCTCCCGCCAGGACAGCGCGGTCTTGAGTTCCAGCCGGAGCCGCGGGTAGCGGGCATGCGGCCGGACCGTCTTGAAGCCGACGGCCAGCAGGTAGTCGGCCGGCACGATGCAGGTCGGAGCGGTCCACTTCAGGTCACCGAAGGCCTCGATCGCCTTGATGCCACGCCGGGTCAGGTCCTTGGCCAGTCCCTGCACCAGCATCCGGCCCAGGCCCCCGCCGGAAAACTCGGAGAGCACATGCGCGGTCATCAGCAGAACGGCGTCGGCGCTGACCGGGCTCGTCGGGAAGGCAACCGAGCGCGGCACATGCACTGGCGGGGCGTACATCATGTGCCCGGCCGGCGCGCCATCGACATAGACGATCTTCCCGCAGCTCCCCCACTCGAGCAGGACCGAGGAGATCCAGGACTCTTTCTCCAGCCCGGGATCCCCCTGCTCGACGGCACGGGCCTGATTGACCGGGTCGAGTTCCCAGAACACGCAGCGACGGCATCTGGGCGTGAGGTCATCGAGATTGTCCAGCGTGATGCTCGCAAGACGGCGCGACACGTGGCACCCCTGTGGTCGAACGCTACGAAAGCTGCCAGCCACCGCAAAAAGAATGGCCCCGGGCCATGTTCCGCGAACAGGCCGCGGCTGGCCACGGGGGACATCGTACCCACCCGGGCGGCCGCTGACCCGTACACCGCCCCGCGGCTGCGGCTGCCATGATCGCTAGGCTCACCTCGTGACAAGCCAGCACAAGAGCTTCGGCAGCGACAATCATGCCGGCGCGCACCCTGAGGTGCTCAGCGCCCTGATGGCGGCGAATGCGGGGGATGCCACTTCCTATGGCCACGACCCGCTGACCGAGCGGGTGACCGCCCGGCTGTGTGCCGAGTTCGGCGCGGCCGGCACCTACCTGGTCTTCGGCGGCACCGCCGCGAACATGCTGGGCCTCGGGCTGATGCTCCGGCCCGGCGACGCCGTTGTCTGCGCGGACACGGCGCACCTGAACACGGATGAAGGTGGTGGGTCGGAGCAGGTACTGGGCAGCAAGCTGCTGACCGTCCCCGCGCCCGACGGCAAGCTGACGCCCGGGCTGATCGCCAGCCAGCTGGCCGGCCGGGGCGACCCGCATAAGGCCCAGGCCCGGGTCGTGGCGATCGCCCAGGCGACCGAGGTGGGGACCTGCTACACGCTCGGCGAGCTCCGGGCCATCCGCGAGTTCTGTGACGAGAGCGGGCTGCTGCTGTACATCGACGGCGCCCGGCTGGCGAACGCCGCCGCGTCCCTGAACTGCGCGCTGCCGGAACTGGCGGCGCATGCGGATGTGCTGAGTTTCGGCGGCACCAAGAACGGGGCCCTGGGCGTCGAGGCGGTCATCGTGATGCGGGAGGCGCTGACGGCCGCAGCACCGTTCCAGCAGATGCAGCGGCTACAGCTCGCGTCCAAGATGCGCTTCCTGGCCGCCCAGTTCGATGCCCTCCTCGATGACCGCCTGTGGCACCGCAACGCGCGAGCGGCCAATGCCATGGCCCGGCGGCTGGCCGATGGCATAGCCGGCCTGCCTGGCCTGCGGCTGGCCTATCCCGTTCAGGCCAACGCGGTCTTTGCCACGATGGGCCGCGGCCAGGCCGCCGCACTCCAGCAGGACTGGAACTTTCACATCTGGGCGGCCGAGGATGAGCAGGAGTGCACGGTGCGCTGGATGATGGCGTTCGACACGACCGAGTCGGACGTCGACGACTTCGCCGCAGCGATCCGCGCGACCTCGGTCGTGGCCAGCCCGGCGGTGACCTGACCGAGGCCCGGCCCGGCAGGCCAGGCAGGCCGCCCGGCCCTGTTTCACGTGAAACAGGCGTCAGGCACCCCGGCCGCGAGTCAGCCCGGGTGACATGCTGGCGACAATCCGCTGCAGGTCGTCGACCGAAGCGAACTCGACGACGATCTTGCCCTTGCGCTGCCCCATCTCGACCTTGACCCGCGTCTCGAAGACGTCCGACAGCTTGTCGGCCAGATCCTTCAGCGCCGGCGCTACCGGCGCCCGGCCCGGCCGCTTCCGCTCGGCCGGAGCAGGCTGGCCGCCCGCGGCCCCCATGGCCACGATCTCCTCGACGGCGCGGACCGAGAGTCCCTCAGCCACGATGCGATGGGCCAGTCGCTCCTGGGCTGTGATGTCATCGACCGACAGCAGGGCCCGGGCGTGCCCGGCGCTCAGCACCCCGGCCGCCACTCGCTTCTGCACCGTGGCCGGCAGGTTCAGCAGCCTGATCGTGTTAGAGATGTGCGGGCGTGACCGCCCGATGCGCCTGGCCAGCTCGTCATGGGTGGCCGAGAAGTCGTCCAGCAGCTGCTGGTAGGCCGCCGCCTCCTCCAGCGGGTTGAGCTGCTCCCGGTGCAGGTTCTCGATCAGGGCGTCGCGCAGCAGGTCGGTGTCGGGGGTCTCGCGGACGATGGCCGGCACGACGTCAAGTCCGGCCAGCTGGCAGGCTCGCCAGCGCCGCTCGCCCATGACGATCTCGTAGCTGCCCGGCCCGACGCGGCGGAGCACGACCGGCTGCAGCAGGCCCACGATCCGGATCGAGTCGGCCAGCTCGGTCAGCGCGTCCTCGTCGAACACCTGGCGCGGCTGCCGCGGGTTGGGCGTGATCGCGCCCACCGGAACTTCCTCGAAATAGGCGCCCGCGACCGGCAGGATCTCCGGGCCGGCCAGCCCGGCGGTCCCGTAGTCCTGGCCGCGCTGGCCCGCGCCCGCCATGCCGCCCCGGGGCGCGTCGCCCGCATCGCTGCCCTGCGCACCTTCGGGGACCACGCTGACCGGGGCGGTCGGGATCAGTGCCCCGAGCCCCCGGCCCAGTCCACGCTTCGGTTGCGGCATCGTTTCTCCTCGCCTCACGCCAGGCCAGGCGCGGGCCTGCTGGAACTGGGACGGACACGAGCACCGGGCGGCGCCGCCCCCGTGCATCACTCCATCCTGCCAGCTACCCGGAGCCGAGAAAACGCGTTCCGCCGACCGGCGCCGCGCTGCGCCGGCGGCTGCTCACCGCCAGCTAGCCGGCTGCGCTGGAGACCCGCCTACCGGCGAGGCCAGGATGGGCCGAGATGGGCCGAGATAGGCCGAGATCCGCTGAGCAGGCCGGGGTGGCGCAGCCGCCGGGGCGATCGTCGTCAGGTCGCGGCTAGCTGCCCGGCGCGGTGGGCGATCTCGCGGGCCGCCTCCATATAGGCCTGGGCACCGCTCGAGCCAGGGTCGTAGGTCATGACCGACTGCCCGTAGCTGGGTGCCTCGGAGACCCGGACGCTCCGGGGAATCACCGACCCCAGCACCACGTCCCCGAAGTGCTGCCGGACCTCGTCCGCGACCTGAGAGGCCAGCCGGGTCCGCCCGTCATACATGGTGAGCAAGATGGTGCTCACGGCCAGCCGCGGGTTGAGGTGGCTCTTGACGAGCTCGACCGTGCGGAGCAGCTGCTCCAGACCCTCGAGGGCGTAGTACTCGCACTGGATCGGGATGAGCACCTCGGGCGCTGCCACCAGGGCATTGACCGTCAGCAGCCCCAGAGATGGCGGGCAGTCGATGAAGATGTAGTCCAGGTCGGAAGCGTCATACTGGGCCACCGCACGGGCCAGCCGGGACTCCCGGGCGACCAGCGGGACAAGCTCGATCTCGGCACCCGCCAGGTCGATCGTCGCGGGCGCGCAGTACAGCTCAGGGAAGCCAGCCACGCGGCGCACGATGGACGACAGCGGCTGGCCTTCAACCAGCACGTTGTAGACCGAGCCCACGCCGGAGTGATGGTCGACATCAAAAGCGGTCGAGGCATTGCCCTGCGGGTCCAGGTCGACGACCAGCACCCGGGCCCCGTGCATGGCCAGGCTCGCCGCCAGGTTCACGGCGGTCGTGGTCTTCCCTACCCCGCCCTTCTGGTTCGCGATCGTGACGACCCGGCAGGAGCCAGGCCGCGGCCAGCGCTCCCCGCCCGATCGTGCCACCACGGCTGCCTGCGCCGCCCTCGCGATCGGCGTATCAGCCGAGCCGCCCGGTCCCGCTGCCATGGCTACATCATCCTCGCTCTCGCCAGTCCTGCTGCCTGTCCAGCTCGCCCGCGGCCCCGCCGCCGGGCTGACCGGCATTGCTCCGGCCGGCGGCGGCCCGGCCGATCCTGGCCCGGCCGCTGCCGGGTCTCCGGGCGCTCCCGGCCCGGCCGGCGCGAACTGACCCGCCTGCCATTGTCCCGGACCCGCTGCCCCGGTCTCCGCCGTTTCGGTCACGGGCGGGCCGGCGGCGCCAGGAAAGGCCCGGCTGGCTGCCCCGGAGTCATCCGCGGGCTGGCGAGCAGCGGGCACTCGCGCTGCCGAGCCCGGTGCAGCGAGATCCGGCCGGCCACTGTCCGCACGCTGGCTGTCCGGTGTTTCACGTGAAACTTCGGGCCGGGCCGACTGCAGCCGGCCCGGCTGCTCAGTCGCCGGGCCAGGTCCTCCCGGCTCCCGGAGACCCCGGCCAGGCTCGGGGCCAGCCACATCCGCAGCCGGTGCCTGGACCTCAGCCAGAAAATCACGAGCACCCAGACCACTCAGAGCCCTGCCGTACTCGGGCCAGCCGAGGCTGGCGTCCCGCTCCGGGATCTGACCGCTCACTCCGCCCGTCCGGACAGGTGAAAGGCCTGCCTGACCGAGCAGCGGCTGTCCGGCCGGCTCGCGGGGCCAGCCCAGGCCGGCTGTGGCCGCCATCATCAGTTCACCTCATCAAGCCAAGCTGCCGGTCCGGTCCGGCCCGTACCGGCCCTGCCGGGCACGCGCCGCATCTCCATCATGGATCCGCGCCGGGTCGAGCGCACACAGCCGCGGTTCGCCTGCACTCTAGCTACCACCGGGCCCGGGCCCGGATTTCCCGCCCCGGGGCCGCTGAGTACCGGGCCGGCCCTGACGCGCCCGCCCGCCGGACCGGGACCCTGATGCCCCCGGACCAGAACCTGGCCGGTCCTGGCCCCGGCTACCCCGGCGGCTGTCCCTGCTGGCTGCGGACCGCGACTGCCGTGGCGCCATGAACCTGACTACTGTGGCAGGCGGATCGACGATCCCGCTACCGACCTGAAGAACCGCCTGCCCGGTAGCGCCGAGCCGCCGCAGGTCGGCAGCGGCTGCCGCCAGCTCAGCGGCCGCATTCGCGCCCTTGATCGCCAGGACCGTCCCGCCGGGACGGCACAAGCCGATCGCCCAGCCAGCCAGCCGGCCCAGCGGTGCGACCGCTCGCGCGGTAACGATGTCGGCGCTCACCTCGCCCGCCAGGTCCTCGGCCCGGCCCCGCAGCACCCGTACATGTGTCAGCCCGAGCTCGGCAACGCACTCGTCCAGGAACGCCACCCGCCGGGCCATCGACTCGATCAGCAGCACTTCGGCCTGCGGCCGGAGCAGCGCCAGCACGATGCCCGGCAGGCCAGCCCCGGAACCGAGATCAGCGAGGACGCAATGGTCGGGCACGAGCTCGGCCACCACCGCGCAGTTGAGGATGTGCCGGTCCCAGATCCGCGCTGCCTCGGCAGGGCCGATCAGGCCGCGTTCCACGCCGGGGCCGGCCAGCAGGGCAGCAAATCGCTCGGCGGCCGGGAGCAGGTCGCCGAGGACTACGCGCGCGCTGGCCGGAGGACCGGCGAGCGGCACGGTGAGCTCCCGGCCGTGGTCGTCAGCCAGCGGGCAGCACGACGACCCGGCGGTCGGGCTCCTCGCCCTCCGACTCGCTGCGCAGGCCGGCGGCAGCCACCGCATCGTGCACGATCTTGCGCTCGAACGGGTTCATAGCCCACAGCCGCTTCGGCTGCCCGGTCTGCTTCACCTCATCCGCGGCGTCCCGGCCGGTCTCCGCCAGTTCCGTGCGGCGGCGCTGGCGGTAACCGCCGACGTCCAGCATCATCCGGGTCCGGTTGCCCGTCTGCCGGTGCACCGCGAGCCTGGTCAGCTCCTGCAGTGCCTCCAGGACCTCCCCGCGCGAGCCGACGAGCTCGTCCAGCGTGGCGCCGACGACGGAGACGAATGCCCGCTCGCCTTCGACATCCATGTCGATGTCGCCGTCGAGGTCCGCGACATCCAGCAGGCCCTCGATATAGTCGGCCGCGATCTCGCTCTCATTCTCGAGATCGGCCATGCTCGGCCCGCGATCGGCCGCCTCGCCGTCCTCGCTGTCCCGGCCGGCATCGGCGTCCCCGACGCCAGCGGCGTCGCCCTCGGCCGCCTGCTCGGCCAGCTCGGAGATCTCGCTCGTCGAGGCCTCGTCCTGACCAGGCATGTCCTGCTCCTCGTCAGGCTCGGCTACCACGTTCTCTCCTTGCCTCACGCCAGGCCTCCTCAGATCGCCATCTCATATCCGCGGCCGCCTTCGCGTCCGACGTCACACATGTCCCCTGGCAGCCGCCCGGCGATCTGCTCGCCGCGAAGGGCAGCCGCGATCGCCGGAGCGACCGGGCGCCCGGCGAAATCCCGGGCGCCCGGTCAGGCACCTCAGCGCTTACCCGACCTCTTGCTTCGCGACTGTCGCTGCCGCTGCTGCCTCACGAGCTTAACTTCGGGTTCCTCCGGCTGCGGCTCAGGTTCAGAACGCCGGCCGAGCTTGCGGAGCATTCCGCCGGCCGCGCCGGCCGCGCCGGAAGCCGCGGCCGATCCGTTGGCCGCCGGGGCTGGCCGGCCGTTCTGGCTAGCCGCGCCATTCCTGGATGGCGAGCCCGCCTTGGCCGAGCTCGCCTTAGCCGGGGCTGCCTTCGAGGCGGCAGCGTCGGCCCCGACCGCCGCAGGCGGAGTCCACGGGTAGCGCTTGAACAGCGCCCACTGCTGCCCGAGTGTCCACAGGTTGGTCGTCACCCAGTACAGGACCAGGCCGAATGGCCAGTACAGGCCGGTCAGCGCGAAGAACGGCATGATGTAGGCCATGTACTTCTGCGACGACGCCATCGGGTTATCGGGCGTCGCGGCCGGCATCATGCCGCGCTTCATGCTCTGCTTCACCGTCAGGTAGGTCGTGGCCATGCTGACCAGGACGGCGGCGAGGATCACGACCTTCGCGTGCAGCGGTACGCCGTGCGAGAACAGGAACTTGTCCGCGATCGTCGCGCCCAGGATCTTGGCGTGCGAAGCGCTGACGACCATGTGCTCGCTCAGCCCGTACTTCGGGACCTCGCCCGGCTTCCACTCGGCGATCGCGCGCAGGACGCTGAACAGGGAGAAGAACAACGGCAGCTGGGCGACGACCGGAAGGCACCCCATCAGCGGGTTGACGCCCGCCTCCTGGTAGAGCTTCATCGTCTCCTGGTTAAGCGTCTGCTTGTCGTTCTTGTACTTCTTGCGCAGCGCTGCCATCTGGGGCTGGAGCGAGCTCATCGCCCGGGTGGTGTGCATCTGCTTGATGAACAGCGGCACCATCAGCAGCCGCATGAACACCACGAGGATGATGATCGTCAGCGCCCAGGTCCACCCGCTGGAGTCGCCGAAGATCGGGGCGAGCACGTCGTAGATCCGCGTGACCACCCAGCCAACGGCCCCGTAGAGGATGTTCAGCGGATTACCCACGTGCTAGCTCCCTTGAGGTCTGTACAGAAAAGTCCGCGTCCGCGCCGCGATCCGGCTCGGCTGGCTGGCCGCCGGACCGCGCTGGCGGCACCGGATCCAGCCCCCCGGCGTGGAACGGGTGGCAGCGGCTGAGCCGCCGGACCGCGAGCCAGGAGCCGCGCAGGGCGCCGTGTACCTGCACCGCCTCCAGCGCGTAGGCGCTGCAGGACGGGTAGAAGCGGCACGACGGCGGCAGCAGCGGGCTGACAGCGACCTGGTAGCAGCGGATCAGCAGCATGATCATCCGGGTGCCGGCTGACCGCCGGCCCGGTGCCTGCTGACCTCCTGGGCTTGTCACCGACACAGTGCCCTATCCTGCCGCCGAAGCAAAGCTGCGATTACCAGGTCGAGTTCGGCGGCGAGATCCTCCTGGCGTGCCGTCGCGGCGCGTGGGTGAGCGCGCAACACAAGCAGGCTACCTCCAGGAAGTGACCCCAGATGCCCTCGGGCTAGGTGGCGCAGCCGTCGCTTGACCCGGTTACGCACTACCGCCGGGCCCACAGCTCGATTCACGACGAATCCCACCCGGGCGGGCTCATCGGCCGGGCAGACCAGCAGATGACCGGAAATCAGGGGCTTGCCATACCGGCTGCCGCCCCGGACCGCAGCCGAGAACTCCGCCTTGCGCCGCAGTCGCGCGGCGGCGGGAAGCATCGGCAGTCACCCGCCCGCGCCGGCGTCAGTCAGACGCTGACGCGCGCGCGGCCCTTCCGCCGCCTCGACGCCAGGATGGCCCGGCCGGCCCGGGTGCGCATGCGCAGCCGGAAGCCATGCGTCTTGGCACGGCGACGGTTGTTCGGCTGGAACGTACGCTTGCTCACCAGAACTCCAGGTGCTGCGGATCTCGGAACTTCGGGTATCTCGGAACCACGGATCCCCGAGCCACGGGGGTCTCGGGGCTAACCGTCCCGGTCCGGTACGAGGCCATGCTTCACCCGCACCGGTCTAACCGGGCTAACAAACGTTACGCGGCCCGAGGGGGGGCGGTCAAACCGGCAGACCGCCCCAGGCCAGCGCGCGGCTTGCCATCCGGGCGGGCATGCCCAACCATGACCATGACTGTTTGGCAGCCGCGTCGCGAAGGGCGGCCCTAGGCTGTGGATAGCGGTGCCCGGACGCCGGTGATCGGTGACTCCACCCGATCGCCAGCCCCGGTCACCGGGTGGGGAACTGACGTGCAGCAGCGCACCTTTGCAACGTGCACATGCTGTGGAAAAACCTGTTGATCATATGTGGGGGCGCGAGGTGAGTTGCAGATGAGAGAAGACGACCTCGCAGATGTCTGGGCCCGGTCTCTCGCCGATCTGGCTGACATGCAGATCGAGCCGCACCAGCGAGCCTGGCTTCAGCTGACCCGGCCGCTGGGCCTGGTCGAGAACACCGCGCTGATCGCGGCGCCTAACGATTTCGTCAAGGAGCAGCTGGAAACCCGGCTCCGGGCGCTGATCACCAACGCGCTGTCGAGGGAACTGGACCGCAGCATCCAGCTGGCCGTCACGGTCGACCCGGCCGCCACGGCCGGGATGGCCGCGCCGCCCCGGCACGAGCCGGCCCAGCACCGGCCGGGCGGCTCGCTGCCCGGCTCCGGTCCCGACCCGGCCGGCATCGGGAACGGCGGCTACCGGGAGTCCGCGCGAGCTGACACCGACCGCATGCCCGCGCTGCGGATGGACGGCCAGCCGGTCGGCCCCGTGTCCTTTGACGCCGCGGGCGGCCCCGTGTTCCCCGGCGCCGGGCTGCTGCCCCCGGCCCGGCCCAGCCCCGAGGACTCCGCCGACCTGAGCGCTCCCGGCCGGCTGACTGGCGGCGGCGGCCTGCACGACGGCCGCGCCAGCTCCGAGCCGGGCCAGGCGCCCGGCCGCGACCATCAGCATGAGGCGAGGCAGCGGTCAGCGGGCGGCAGCCTGGATGACGCCCGCTCCGGTCACCCCGGCGGAGCCGGCCCGGCGGCCCGGATGGACAACGGCGCCGGACTGCACCACGGCAGCGGACTGGACAGCGGCGCGGACTATGACGATGGCGCCCGTCCCGGTCACGGGGCCGGCCTGGGCCAGTCAGCGGTCCTCGACCACGGGACTCAGCTCGACCGCGGGCCGCGCGACTCCGGCATCGACCACGGCCGGGACACCGGCCAGGGGCGCCTGGATAACGGCCAGCGCCTGGACCGCGCCGACGGCCGCGGACAGGAGCGGCCCGGCCCGGCCAGCCTGCCGCCGCTGGGCGGCGGTCCCCCCGGGCACGGCATCGGCCAGTCGGTGCCGCGCCCCGCGCAGGCCCGGCTGAACCCGAAGTACACCTTCGAGACCTTCGTGATCGGCTCCAGCAACCGGTTTGCGCACGCCGCCGCGGTGGCCGTCGCCGAGGCGCCGGCCAAGGCCTACAACCCGCTGTTCATCTACGGCGACTCCGGGCTGGGCAAGACACATCTGCTGCACGCCATCGGGCACTACGCGCAGAGCCTGTACCAGGGACTCAAGGTGCGGTACGTGAGCTCGGAGGAGTTCACCAACGACTTCATCAACATGATCCGCGACGGTAAGCAGGACGGCTTCCGGCGCCGCTATCGCGACGTGGACGTCCTGCTGGTGGACGACATCCAGTTCCTGGAGAACAAGGAAGGAACGCAGGAGGAGTTCTTCCACACCTTCAACACCCTGCACAACGCCAGCAAGCAGATCGTGATCTCCAGCGACCGGGCGCCCAAGCGGCTGGTCACCCTGGAGGACCGGCTGCGCAGCCGGTTCGAGTGGGGGCTGCTGACCGACGTCCAGCCGCCTGAGCTGGAGACCCGGATCGCCATTCTGCGCAAGAAGGCGGTCCAGGACCGGCTGAACGCCCCGCCGGAGGCGCTGGAGTACATCGCCAGCCGGATCTCCACCAACATCCGCGAGCTGGAAGGCGCCCTCATCCGGGTCACGGCCTTCGCCAGCCTCAACCGGCAGAGCGTGGACCTGCAGCTGGCTGAGTTCGTGCTCAAGGACCTCATCCCCGAGGCGCACGGGCCGGAGATCACCGCTGCGACGATCATGGGCCAGACCGCGTCGTACTTCGGGCTGTCCATCGATGACCTGTGCGGCACGTCCCGGTCCCGGGTGCTGGTGACCGCCCGGCAGATCGCCATGTACTTGTGCCGGGAGCTCACCGACCTGTCGCTGCCGAAGATCGGCCAGCAGTTCGGCGGCCGCGACCACACCACGGTCATGCACGCCGACCGCAAGATCCGGTCGCTGATGGCCGAGCGCCGCTCGATCTACAACCAGGTCACCGAGCTGACCAACCGGATCAAGCAGCAAGCCCTGTCGGGCTGACCTGCGATAACCGGGGTGATCGGGGTGACGTCATCGTGATGAGGCTTTCCACAGGCAGTGGACACTGCCCGCCGACCAGCATGTATTACATTCAGTATCGATACGACTACAGATTCGGCCGGGACTGCCCATACAGCACACACAGGCTGTGGATGAATCTGTGGATGAGCTTGGGACAGCCGGCGGATAATTCCGGTCAACCCGGGGGCAACGCAGCGGTGTCCGGCGGGAAACATCGGGGTGTCCACAGCGCCTGCCGCGGCTATACCCGGGCTGAGGGCACCCCTGTGGGCGCACGATGCCGTGCTGACCTGGCGGGATCGCAGTTGTCCCCGGGATCCACCGACCCTATGACTACTGCGTTCTTCTCTCTATCAGGAAATCCAAGAACCAAGCAGGCTGGCACAGGCCCGCGCGCCCAGCGCACCTGCTGGCAAGACCGCAGATCTGGAGGCGGCGTCAGGTGAAGATCGTTCTCGAACGCGATGTGCTGGCCGAAGCGGTGGCATGGACCGCGCGGGCGCTCCCGGCCCGGCCCACGGTGCCGGTACTGGCCGGCATCCGGCTGAGCGCCGGCGATGAGCTCACCCTGTCCAGCTTCGACTACGACGTGTCGGCCCAGGCGACCGTCCCGGTCACGACCGAGGAGCCCGGCACCGCCCTGGTCTCCGGCCGCCTGCTGGCCGAGATCAGCCGCAGCCTGCCCGCCCGGCCGGTGCAGATCGTCGCTGACTCCGGGCGGGCCGTGCTGACCTGCGGCAGTGCCACGTTCAACCTGCTGACCATGCCGGAGGACGAGTACCCGGCGCTGCCGGAGATGCCGCCCGCCGCGGGCCTGGTCGGCAGCGACGCGTTCGCGACCGCCGTGGCCCAGGCCGCTATCGCCGCGGGCCGGGATGACACGCTGCCTGCCCTGACCGGCGTGCGGATGGAGATCGAAGGCGACACGCTCACCCTGATCGCCACTGACCGTTACCGGCTGGCGGTCCGGGAACTGCGCTGGAATCCGCTGCGCGGCGACGAGTCGGCGGCCGTCCTGGTGCCCGCCCGCGCGCTGAGCGAGACCGCCCGGGCGCTGACGGCCGGGGCCGAGGTCGCCATCGCGCTGGCCGTGCCCGGCGACGACGGCCAGGGCGGGGACGGCATGATCGGCTTCGAGGGAGCAGGCCGGCGCACCACGACCCGGCTGCTCGGCGGTGAGTTCCCCCGGTACCAGGCGCTGCTGCCCACCACCCTGAACTCCACCGCGGAGCTGGCGGCCAGCGCGCTGGCCGAGGCCGTCAAGCGGGTGGCGCTGGTGGCCGAGCGCAACACCGCGGTGCAGCTGTCCTTCAGCTCCGGCCAGCTGATGCTGGAAGCGGGTACCGGGGACGAGGCCCAGGCCGAGGAAATTCTGGAGGCTAGCTTCGACGGCGACGACCTGTCGATCGCCTTCAACCCGCAGTACCTGCTGGACGGCCTGAGCGCGATCGACTCCGATACCGCCCGGATCTCCTTCACCGAGCCGCGCAAGCCCGCGCTCATCACGGGCAAGCCCGGCCCCGACGGCCACCCCGACTACCGGTACCTGCTGATGCCGATCCGCCTGGGCGGCTAGCGGGCCCGGCGCGCAGGCCCTTCCCGGCCCGGTTCGCTGCCGCAGCGGGGCGCGACTGACAGACCGAGCCGCTAGTCTCAGCAGGCGTGCACCTGACCCGGCTGGCGCTGACCGATTTCCGCTCTTATGCGAGCGCTGACGTCCGGCTGGAGCCAGGCGTGACGGTGTTCACCGGCTTTAACGGCCAGGGCAAGACCAACCTGGTCGAGGCGGCCTGCTACGCGGCCACCTTCGGCAGCCACCGGGTCGCCGCTGACGCCCCGCTGATCCGGCACGGCGCGGAGCGGGCCATCATCCGCGCCGCCATCCGCGGCGGTGAGCGGGACAGCCTGATCGAGATCGAGATCAACCCCGGCCGGGCCAACCGGGTGCGGCTCAACCGCGCGCCGGCCCGGCCGCGCGAGGCGCTCGGGGTGCTGCGCTGCGTGCTGTTCGCGCCCGAGGACCTGGCCGTCGTGAAGGGGGACCCGGACCAGCGGCGGAGGTACCTGGATGACCTGCTGGTGGCGACGAGGCCGCGGTACGCCGGCATCCGGTCGGACTACGAGCGGGTGGTGCGGCAGCGCTCGGCCCTGCTGAAGTCGGCCCGGGCCAGGGGCGGCGCGGTGCCGAGCGGCCTGGAGGTGTGGGATGAGCAGCTCGTGACCGTCGGTGCCCAGCTGACGGCTGGCCGGCTGGAGCTAGTCCAGGCGATCCGGCCGCTGGTAGCCACGGCTTACAGCGCGGTGTCAGGTGCCGCCAGCGACACCGCGATGCGGTACCGGCCGTCGTTCCGTCCCGAGGAAGAGCCGCAGCCGCAGCCCGACAAGCTGGCCGCAGCCCTGCATGACGCGCTGGCGGCCAGCCGCCGGGCCGAGCTCGAGCGCGGCGTCTGCCTGGCCGGACCGCACCGGGATGAGCTGGAACTGAGCATCGGCGGCCTGCCGGCCCGCGGCTACGCCAGCCACGGTGAGTCCTGGTCGATGGCGCTCGCGCTGCGGCTGGCCGCGTTCGAGGTGCTGCGGGCGGGCGGCGAGGACCCCGTGCTCATCCTCGATGATGTCTTCGCCGAGCTCGACGCCGGCCGCCGCAGCCGGCTGGCTGGCCTGGTTGGCGGCGCTGACCAGGTGCTGGTGACCGCCGCGGTCAGCGCTGATGTGCCGGACGAGCTGTCCGGGCAGCGGTTCGCGGTGACCGGCGGCGAGGTCACTGAGGCGGCCGGGCAGTGAGTGCCGAGGGCCCCGTTACTGGATCGTCTGGGGCCGAGCCCTCGGACCGGTCCCGGCTGGCCCGCGAGGCCCTGGCGGCGGTCCAGGCGGACGCGCTGGCCAGGGGAAACAGGCCAGCGAAGACGACAAAACGGGACGGCCCGGGCGGACCGGGCTCGGCTCGCCGGCCTCGCCGGGAGCGCCGGGATGATCCCCAGCCCCTGGCGGCCGCGGTGGATGGCCTGATCAGCGATCAGGGCTGGGCGCTGGCCGCGGCGACCGGGTCAGTGTTCGGCCGGTGGCCGGAGATTGTCGGGCCCGACCTGGCCCAGCACACCCGCCCGGAGACCCTGGCCGACGGCGAGCTACTGGTCAGCGCTGATTCCACGGCCTGGGCCACCCAGGTCCGGCTGCTGGCCGGCCAGCTGATCAGGCGGCTCAACATGGAACTGGGCGACGGGACCGTGCGCCGGGTCAAGGTCCGGGGCCCGGCCAGCGCGCCGCGCCGGCCCGGCGAGTGGCGGGTCCGCGGCGGCCGCGGCCCGCGGGATACCTATGGCTAGCGGCGTGGCTAGCGTCTAACGGCTGAGCCTGGCGGTTCGCCCAGGTAAAATGAGGATGCGCACCTGGGCGGACGCCTGTGGGGGTTTCGTGCCCGCCTGGTGTATGCCTGTTCCAGGAGGAGCTTCAACTTTGTCCTATGACGCGCGGTCGATCACGGTTCTGGAAGGCCTGGAGGCGGTCCGCAAGCGCCCCGGCATGTACATCGGCTCGACCGGCGAGCGCGGGTTGCATCACCTCGTCACCGAGGTTGTGGACAACGCCGTGGATGAGGCGCTGGCCGGGTACTGCGACAAGATTGAGCTGACGCTGCTCGCCGACGGCGGCATCCGGTGCGCCGACAACGGGCGCGGCATCCCGGTGGACATGCACCCGGTGGAAAAGCGCCCGGCCGTGGAGGTCGTGCTGACCACCCTGCACGCGGGCGGGAAGTTCGACAGCCAGTCCTATGCCGTCTCCGGCGGCCTGCACGGCGTCGGCGTCTCGGTCGTCAACGCCCTGTCGAGCCGGCTCGACGTCGAGATCCGCCGCGACGGCTACACCTGGCGGCAGTCGTACGCGCTGAGCGTGCCGACCGGCCCGCTGGAGCGCGGCGAGGCGACCGACGAAACCGGGACGATCATCACGTTCTGGCCCGACCCGGATATCTTCGAGGCCACCGAGTGGTCGTTCGAGACGCTGTCCCGCCGGATGCAGGAGATGGCGTTCCTCAACCGGGGCCTGGCCATCACGATGACCGACCTGCGGCCCGAGCACATCAACGGCGAGCCCGTCGTCGTCAGCTACCGCTACGACGGCGGCATCGCCGACTTCGTGCGCTACCTCAACGCCTCCAAGGACCCGGTTCACGAGTCGGTGATCGAGTTCGGCGAGGAGGCCACGGGAATCTCGGCCGAGGTCGCGATGCAGTGGACCGGCGCGTTCTCGGAGTCCGTGCACACCTTCGCCAACACGATCAACACCGCGGAGGGCGGCACTCACGAGGAAGGCTTCCGCGCGGCCCTGACCACGATCGTCAACCGGTACGCCCGTGAGCAGAAGCTGATCCGGGAGAAGGACGAGAACCTCACCGGCGACGACGTCCGTGAAGGCCTGACGGCGATCATCCACGTCAAGCTGAGTGAGCCGCAGTTCGAGGGCCAGACCAAGACCAAGCTCGGCAACACCGAGGCCAAGTCGTTCGTCCAGCGGGTGTGCAACGACCACCTGCGGGACTGGTTCGAGCGCAACCCCGGCGAGGCCAAGGCCATCATCATCAAGTCCACCCAGGCGGCGCGCGCCCGGATCGCGGCCCGGCAGGCCCGCGACCTGACCCGCAAGAACCTGATGGGCGGCACGGGCCTGCCCGGCAAGCTGGCCGACTGCCAGTCCGGGGATCCCGCGCAGTGCGAGATCTACGTCGTCGAGGGCGACTCCGCCGGCGGCTCGGCCAAGGGCGGCCGGGACCCGATGTTCCAGGCCATCCTGCCCATCCGCGGCAAGATCCTGAACGTCGAGAAGGCCCGCATCGACCGGGTGCTGAAGAACAACGAAGTCCAGGCGATGATCACTGCCCTGGGCACCGGCATCCACGACGAGTTCGACATCGGCAAGCTCCGCTACCACCGGATCATCCTGATGGCGGACGCGGACGTGGACGGCCAGCACATCACCACGCTGCTGCTGACCCTGCTGTTCCGGTTCATGAAGCCGCTGATCGAGGCCGGCCACGTGTACCTGGCCCAGCCCCCGCTCTACAAGATCAAGTGGGACGGGCGGGGGGCCCAGCCCGGCTACGCCTACTCCGACAAGGAGCGGGACGCCGTGATCGAGGCGGGGATCGAGGACGGCCGCCGGGACCCGCGGCCGCGCGATGGCGTCCAGCGCTTCAAGGGCCTCGGCGAGATGAACGCCAACGAGCTGTGGGACACCACGATGGACCCGGCCCGGCGGGTGCTCCGCCAGATCACCCTGGACGACGCGGCTCAGTCCGACGAGCTGTTCAGCGTGCTGATGGGCGAGGACGTGGAGGCCAGGCGCGCGTTCATCCAGCGCAACGCCAAGGATGTCCGGTTCCTCGACATCTGAGTGAGCCCGTACAGGACTGGAAGGGATAGCTAGTGCCCGACGTGAGCACGCCCGATGCACCCTCGGAGGGGCATCGCACCGAGCCGGTCGACATCCAGGTCGAGATGCAGCGCAGCTACATCGACTACGCGATGTCGGTCATTGTCGGCCGGGCACTGCCTGATGTGCGGGACGGCCTCAAGCCCGTCCACACGCGGATCCTGTACGCGATGTACGACGGTGGATACCGGCCTGACCGCGGGTACTTCAAGTGCGCCCGCGTCATCGGCGAGGTGATGGGCAACTACCACCCGCACGGTGACTCGGCCATCTACGACGCGCTGGTCCGGCTGGCGCAGCCCTGGGCCATGCGGATGCCGCTGGTCGACGGCCAGGGCAACTTCGGCTCCCCCGGCAACGACCCGGCCGCGGCCCACCGGTACACCGAGTGCCGGCTGGCCCCGCTGGCCATGGAGATGCTCCGGGACATCGACAAGGAGACCGTCGACTTCCGGCCCAACTACGACGGCCGCTCCGCCGAGCCCGTCGTCCTTCCGGCCCGGTTCCCGAACCTGCTGGTCAACGGCTCCGAGGGCATCGCCGTCGGCATGGCCACCAAGATCCCGCCGCACAACCTGCGCGAGGTGGCCGCCGGGGCGCAGTGGTTCCTGGAGAACGCCGAGGCCGACGACGAGGAACTGCTGGCCGCCCTGATGGAGCGGATCAAGGGCCCGGACTTCCCCACCCGCGCTCAGATCGTGGGCCGCCGCGGGATCCGCGACGCCTACACCACGGGCCGCGGCTCGATCACGATGCGGGCCGTGGTCGAGGTCGAGGAGGATCGCAAGGGCCGGACCTGCCTGGTCGCCACTGAGCTGCCGTTCCAGGTCAACCCGGACAACCTCGCGCTGAAGATCGCCGAGCTGGTCAAGGACGGCCGGCTGGCCGGCATTGCCGACGTGCGCGACGAGAGCAGCAACCGGGCCGGCCAGCGGCTGGTCATCGTGCTCAAGCGCGACGCCGTCGCCAAGGTCGTGCTGAACAACCTGTACAAGCACACTCAGCTCCAGGACACCTTCGGCGCGAACGTGCTGGCCCTGGTCGACGGGGTGCCGCGCACCCTGCGCCTGGACCAGATGATCCGGTACTGGGTCACCCACCAGATTGAGGTGATCGTCCGCCGGACCCGCTACCTGCTGCGCAAGGCGCAGGAGCGGGCCCACATCCTGAGTGCGCTGCTGAAGGCCATCGACCAGATCGATGCCGTGATCGCCCTGATCCGGGCCAGCGATTCGGCGGCCGCCGCCCAGCAGGGCCTGATGGAACTGCTGGAGATCGACGAGATCCAGGCCCGCGCCATCCTCGACATGCAGCTCCGCAAGCTCGCCGCGCTCGAGCGCCAGCAGCTGGTGGACGAGTACGACGAGCTGATGACCCATATCCGGGACTACGAGGACATCCTCGCCTCGCCGGTCCGCCAGCGGCAGATCGTCAGCACCGAGCTGGCCGAGATCGCGGCCAAGTTCGGCGACGACCGGCGGACTGAGATCATCGCCTACGACGGCGACATGTCCGTCGAGGACCTGATCGCTGAGGAAGACGTTGTCGTCACCATTACGCACGGTGGTTACGCCAAGCGCACCAAGAGTGACCTGTACCGGGCCCAGCGTCGTGGCGGCAAGGGCGTGCGGGGTGCCCAGCTGCGCACCGACGACATCGTGGACCACTTCTTCGTGACCACGACCCACCATTGGATCCTGTTCTTCACCAACAAGGGACGGGTGTACCGGGCCAAGGCCTACGAGCTTCCGGACGCCGGGCGCGACGCGCGCGGCCAGCACGTGGCCAACCTGCTGGCCTTCCAGCCGGATGAGCAGATCGCGCAGGTCCTGGCGCTGCGTGACTATAACGCCGCCCCGTACCTGGTGCTGGCCACGGCTTCCGGTCTGGTCAAGAAGTCCCGGCTGACTGACTTCGACTCGCCCCGGTCGGGCGGGATCATCGCGATCGACCTGGTCGAGGACGACGAGGTCATCTCGGTCGGGCTGGTATCCGCCGACGATGACCTGCTGCTGGTCAGCAAGCACGCCCAGGCCATCCGGTTCCGCGCCAGCGACGAGGCGCTGCGGCCGATGGGCCGGGCCACCCGGGGCGTCATCGGCATGCGGTTCACCGACGGCGACCAGCTGCTGGGCATGTACGTGGTCAGCGAAGGCGCCGATGTCCTGGTGGCGACCGACGGCGGTTACGCTAAGCGGACGCCGACCGACCAGTACCCAGTTCAGGGTCGCGGTGGCCGGGGCGTGCTCACCGCGCGCATCGTGGATTCCCGCGGTGAGCTGGCCGGCGCCCTCATGGTGCACCCGGACGACGAGGTCTTCGCCATCACCTCCGCGGGCGGCGTGATCAGGACCCGGGCCGCTGAGGTCAAGCAGTCCGGACGGCAGACCATGGGCGTGCGGCTGGTCAATCTGGCCGGCGGCCAGACGCTGGTGGCCATCGCCCGGAATGCTGAGTCACTGGTGAACGGGAGCCTGGACGAGGATCCCGATCCGGACGCCGAGGCTGACACGGCCGAGGATTCCGCTGCTGACCAGGTGGGCACTACCGAAGCTGTGGCGGCAAGCACGGCCCCGGAGAGTGATAGCGGTGAGGATTCTGCAGAACAGCAGGGTCTGCCAGGCCAAATGGCGGATAGTGATGAGCCGGATGCGGATAGCGATCAGTAACCGCTGGTTAGGCAGCCTGGCGTGTATGGTGCCGGATGTGACCTGATCATGGCGACAGTTCCGGGGTTCGTGAGCTGCGGGGGGATACGGAGATGGCCGTGAGCCGTAAGACGCAACGAAACGGCACATTCGGGCGTCTTAATAGTGTCACCGCAGATCGCGGCAAGAATTCCGGCGAGCAGAGCGCGGAACCTGGGGATACCCTCAACTCAGGCGACGGCTCGGAGGAGGACGGGGTGGATAACCGCTCGGAGCCAGAAGGGTGGCTTCCCGACGGCAGCACGGAAGCGACCGGCGCCCCGGCAGGGGCGACGCCGTCCGCGAGCGTGAAGACGGCCCCCCCGCCGGCGTTCGGCCGGCCCGCCGCGGAGGCGGAGTCAGAGCCAGCTAGCGAGAAGTCCAGTCAGCCTGACCCGGGCCCGGTGCCATCGGCCGACCCGATCCCCCCCGTCCCAGCGGGGCCGGGGGACACAGCAGGCTGGGAGTCACGAGTGCCGGGCAACGGGGCGTCCGGAAACGGCTCGTACGGCAGCGGAGGCTCAACCCCCTCAGTCGCGGCCGCCGGAGCCCCGGGAGTTCCCCCTATGCCAGCCCAGTTCGTCACGCCCGATCCCGGTCGCGGCTCACAGGCCACTGCGACGTTCCCCAGCCCGACCAAGCAGCGCACCCGCCCGCAGCGGCCGGGCAAGCTCAAGACGCCCCGGCCGAAGCCGGGCCCGGCCGGCCAGCGGCAGACGCCTGCGGGCTTCCCGGCCCAGGGATCACCGTCGAGCCGGAAGGCCCAGCTGGCGATTGCCAGGATCGAGCCCTGGTCGGTCATGAAGTTCAGCTTCATGATCTCCCTGGTGGGCTGGGTCATCCTGTTCGTCGCCGTGGCCGCCATGTACTTCGTGCTGCAGAAGATCGGCGTGTTCACCAGCATCGAGCACACGGTCGGGCTGGTCACCTCCAGCAAGACCCGGGCCGGCTCGAATGCGTCGAGCTGGTTCTCGGCCTCCCGCGTGCTGGGTTACACCATGCTCATCGGCGCGGTGAACGTGATCCTGATCACCGCCCTGGCCACCGTCTTCGCGGTCCTGTACAACCTGGTCACCGTGATCGCCGGCGGCATCGAGGTCACCCTGAAGGAGACCGACTAAGCGTCTGGTCTCCGCTTGCGGTAACCTATCCCGGCGTGCTCCGGACAGAACGCCGGGAGCACACGGGCCTGTAGCTCAGCTCGGTTAGAGCGCTTCCCTGATAAGGAAGAGGTCGATGGTTCAAGTCCATCCAGGCCCACCCCCCGAATCACCAGCTCACAGCTCATTCTGAGCACTGCCTCCCCCAGCCTTGCCTCCTGGCCGGTGCCTTCGTGCCCGCTGCGTGCCCGATCGACGGGAGTCCCGGCGTAGCTCTGACCGGACCAGCTTGCTCAGGCTGTCGGCGATTTCGCGCTGACGGCTGTCGCTCCCGTGCAGGTAGATGAGCGCGGCCCTGGTGCAGGGCGCACAGCACCAGATCCACGCTGGCGTCAGGCAGCCACGTGATGGGGTCGGCGAGATCATGGACACGGAACTCGGCGGCGCTCGCCCGAGCGCGGGCCAGTGCCACCATCCGAGTGCTCTGGTCGAACCCGGTCACCTGCGCTCCGCGGCGGACCAGCTCGCGAGCGTAATGACCGGGGCCGCATGCGGCATCCAGCACCCGCTTGCCGGCTACGTCGCCGAGCAATGCCAGGCATGCGGGCCGGTCATAGAAGGCGTTGTGAAACCCGTTCTCGGCGTGCACGGCGAACTCATCGGCGAATACCTCGTACTGCGGCGCGCTGACAGACCGGTCCTCCACAACGCCATCCTCTCAGGGGCTTGACATCAGCTGGACTCCTCAGGCCGAGCAACGGGTCAATGGTTCGCCCGCGCCAGGTCCGATTAGCGGGTCCAACTGGGATCGACGCGGGCCGGGAGCCACTGTGGCGTGCACGTCGCGTGCCCGATCGAGCGGTGGCAAGCGGGAAGTCGCGGTGACTCGCGGCAAGCCTGATAGAGCCGTGACCAGCAGCGGGCAGGTCAGGTTGATAGCTGAACGACCTTTGCAAGGAGGGGGTCGCACACCCTACGTGCACTAGTGAGCGGCGGATCACGGCGAGAAGCGGCTAGCCACGGACAGGATCGGCAGACTGGGGTAGTGACCGAGCACATCAGGGCTGCCGTGGCAGCTGACGTGGATGCGATGACGGCGATGGCCAGCCAACGGCGGAGCCAGTACGCGCGATATCAGCCCGTGTTCTGGCGCCCCGCGGCCGACGCTGAACAGGTCCAGCGTCCCTACCTGGCCCGGCTCATCGAGGACCCGGATGTGATCACCTTGGTCAGCGAAGAGTCCGGCGCAGTCACAGGCTTTCTCATCGCGCAGCTCGCAGGCGCCCCGCCCGTCTATGATCCCGGTGGCCAGACCTGCGATATCGATGACTTCGTCGTCGCGCCAGGCCGGTGGGCCACTACCGGAGTGCAGCTCCTGAGATCAGCGATCGAGCGTGCCGCCGAACGCGGAGCCATTCAAGCCGTCGTGGTCACAGCCCACCTCGACCAGGACAAACGCGAGGCACTACGCCTGTGCGGCCTGTCCATCGCCTCCGAGTGGTGGGTCACATCCTGGTCTGACAGCAACCGTGACAGCAACGCCGACTAACTCCGGGCGCACTCAGCGATCCCTCAGCGCTACGGATCTAGGCACCAGGCAGCGGTGACGGCCCCGCGGTCAGAGCTGATAAGGAAGAGGTCGATGGTTCAAGTCCATCCAGGCCCACCCAGCTCAGAGCGGTTTTGCCCCTAGAGCGCGTCCGAGTCTTAGGGGACAACGAATCGGATGACACTCGACGTTCCCGATGAAGTTCGAAGCCAGGCGCTTGCCGACGGGACGCGGCATGGCTCGACGGTCTACCGTCGGTCCTGGACTCCTTGGCCCGGGACTGGTCGCTGACGATCGGCGCAACGATGCGCGGGGGACACGCTGCCTTGGTCGTCGAAGCCACGCTCGCCGACGGGGCCCCGTCAGTCCTCAAGGTCGGGGTTCCCGGATATCGACGCCAGCTCGGCTTCGAAGCGACCGTGCTCGATCTCGCTGCGGGGAAGACCTGCGCACGCCTGATCCGCCGGGACCTCACCCGAGACGCACTTCTGCTGGAGAGGCTCGGGCCGCCGATGTACGACGTGATTTTGGACCATCGCTCGCAACACGACATGTTGTGCGACATCGTCACGCAAATCTGGCGCCCGCTCGACGACGACATCGACTTGCCGACCGGCGCCGACTTCGCACATCGGATGCAGCACCTCATACCGCAGCTGTGGGAGGAGCTGGAACGACCATGTTCGGCAGCGACGATCGACGACGCCGTCGAATGTGCCGATCGCCGCGAGCGCGCTTACCACCGTCGAACGTCGGTGCTCGTGCATGGCGACGTTCATGAAGCGAACGCACTCCAGACAGAAGGTGGCACCTTCAAGCTGATAGATCCCGTCGGCCTGAGGGCGGAACCCGCATGTGACCTCGGGACTATCGTCCGTTGCACCCCCTCCGCCGGCGACGACTTGTGGGTTAGAACGGAACGTCTGGCAGCTCGAACTGGCGTCGACGCCACCGCAATATGGGAGTGGGGAACCGTCCATCGCGTGCTCGGCGGATTGAACAGCGTGAGAATCGGCTTCCAGCCCTTCGGCAACCTGCTTCTTGCCGAGGCGGATCGCCTTACGCAGACAGGCTGACTCGCCCCGTCAGATGGGGAGTGGCGTGATGCCTAATGGGGATTCGCCCCAGCTCGCCGGGGGTGGGCGAGTTCAAGTCCATCCAGGCCCACCCCCCGCAGTCCCAGCTCACAGCTCATTCTGAGCACCGCTTCCCCGCAGCCCCGGCCGGTCACGTACGGGGTCACGACCAGGCCGTCGAACACCCGCTCGAACGGCTGCCGGGTCGGCACTGGACGAGTGGAGGAGGAGTGTCAGGGCCCCTTAGGACATAGCCTTTTGCGGTGACAGATACCCCGCCCCTGGCAGATGTAGATGACGTTGTCGCCGCCGCAGAACGGGAGACGCTGGAGTGGTTCCTGGAGTACCACCGCAGTGCGCTCAGCGGAAAGCTGCGCGGCCTGTCCGAGGAGGACGCCCGGCGGCGCTTGGTGCCCTCGCCGACTACCCTGCTCGGCCTGGTCAGCCACGCCGCGGCAGTGGAGCGGAACTGGTTCCAGCACTACCTGGGCGGCAAGCCGCGCGAGGAGATCACCGGGAACGCCCGCGGCGATGACCCGAGCTGGGACGTCGGAGCCGACAAGACCATCAGCGACGTCATCGCCGAGTTCGAGAGCGCCTGCGCGGCATCCCGACAGATCGCGGCGGGATTCGCGCTGGACCAGACGGTGCCGCACGACGAGCTGGGCCAGGTGTCTCTGCGCTTTATCTACATGAACATCTTCGGAGAGTACGCCCGGCACATCGGGCACGCCGACATCCTCCGGGAGCAGACCGACGGCGCGACCGGCGACTAACGGTGAGGTGAAGCTAAGGCCAGCGGAAATTAGCAGGGAGGTGGCCAGTCGCCGCCAGGGCGGTTCCGAAGCCGATGATTGCGATCATGAGAATCGCCACAAGTAGCCTGGTAGCGCGGGTCGCTCGCCGTGCTCTTTGATGAGGGCGCAAATGTGGCTTGTCGCTCATCATGTTCCTCTCAAGGAACGGCAGCGTCCGGTGCCTAGCATCGCGTCTGCCCGAATACTGCGCCCAGTGTGCCCTATAGGTCTAGCGCTCCTGTCTAGCGCTCGCCGGGCGCCTGGTGGCCGGGCTGGGTTACGGACTATCGGCAGGCGCATCACGAGGTCGAGCGGCGGCCACGGCGGGCCTAGTCGCAGCGCGCTGAGGAGCTTGCGGGCTGCTTGCTGCCGGTCCGGGAACTGGTCGCCCCGATCGCAGCGCCAGGCGGCGACCATGGCCAGTACCAGGCCCCGGCACTGGCTCAGCAGGTCTTGATCGGCGGCGGCATAGCAGTCGGCCACATCTTCGGGGACATGGGCGAGGTCGAACTCGACCGGTCCACGGCAGCACGTCTCGAAATCAATGAACAACAGCCCGGACTGCGTGCTGAGCACGTTGCCCGGGTGCGGCTCGCCGTGCAGCAGCTGCTCGGCAGCGCCGCGGTCGGCGATCGCCCGGCTGCGGCCCCGCAGCGCAGCGACCAGCAGCTCCCGATCCGCGCCGGCAAGATCCGGGGTGAGGCTGCTGCTCTCCGCCAGGCGCTGAGCCTCTGCCACCCGGTCGGTGAAGTGCGGCGTCTGGACATCGAGCTGGCGCATGCCGGCATGCAGCCGCTCCAGCGCATCCGCGTAGCCCGCTGGTGAGACCTCCCCGGACATCGCATGCTCGTAGTAAGTCCACAGCGTGACGGCGAAGCCATCACGCTCGTAGACGCGCGGCTCTGCCCGGGGGTCCAGAGCAGCCACCGGGCTCCCGTATCCGGCGAGCCGCCGGGCAAGCTCGATCTCGAACTGCGCGACCTGATGCGCTACCGGCGCGACGCGGGCAGCGATGTCACACGGCAGCAGGCGCACAGTGAGCTTGTTCGAATCGTGGAGAATAACCGCCTCATCGACGGGCAGGCCAGCCGCCGAGACGACCGACATGGCCACAGCCAGCGCGCGCTCAATCTCAGCTGGCCCCATTCAGCTGATCTTCTCACCGCTACGACCCTCCGGGACCGCGAGACGACCGGTCAGATGCATCACGGCCCAAATGCCCACGCCACCATCAGCGGGAACTCTTCGCGCCAGAACGCACCGCCATGCGACCCGACCCGCTCCGTCATTTCAACGTCCGCACCCGCCTCGCGTAGCGCGACCGCCCACCGGGTCGCGTTCTCCAGGAAAAACGGCTCCAGCGTGCCGGCCACCAGATAGGCGCGCGGAATCGAGCTCGGCATCTCGCCAGGCGGTCGGTAACCTGCGCCCGGCGAGGCGCAGAAGACCGCACCGTAGACGTCCGGATGCCGAAGCCCAATCGCGAGCGCCAGCTCCCCGCTCGCCGAGACACCGCACACCGCGGTGCGTTTGGCGGGCACCGCGACCCCGAATCGCGACCGCGTCCATCGGCGGACGTCCTGGACGAAGAACTTCTCGTGTGCAGCGAACCGTTCCGGGTCGAAGTCCGGTGAGTACTCATGGAGCCGCAGCGTCTCATCGGCCAGGCGGTGGACGCCGATGATCATCGTGGACGGCACGTCCGCCGCCTCGAGGACTCCGCCCCATTGCGAGATCAGCTGACCGTCACCGGCGAATACGACGGCCTCGGGCGGATCTGCCGGGACGTACACCGTGACCTGCCGACCACCGTCGTAATCGAGTGTCTCGGTGACGACCTCGCCCGCGGCTGGCTGGTGATGCATAGTCAGATCACGATCCTTGAGAGCTGCCATTGGTACACGACCAACCCCCGGCCTGCCAGTCCAGGCCGGTTCGGGCCTATGAGCGACGCTAGCTGTCTTTGGTTAGGGGGGTGGTGTGCAGTCGTGACCGCAGGGTTGGCACGCCTGGGCCATCCAGCTCGGCCAGGTACGGTACGCGGCCAGCCATGCTCATCACGAGCGCGAGGGTCGATCCCGTGACCAGCGGACCGGTGCCCGTGGCAAACGGCCCGTCGTCTGCCCGCAGCTGCAGGCCGGCTACGTGGGTACGGCTGGTAACGGTGAAGTTGCGCTGGGCGAAGAAGTCGGCCACCGGCGTCAGCGCGTCGACGCTCGGTGTCCGCACAAGCCCCAGCGGCTGGCGGATGTCCTGGGCATGGACAACGACCTCGCCGAGGTAGGCGGGGGTATGCCCTGAGGGCGCGGTCGTGCTGGTGATCACCGCGCGAAACCGATCAAGCGTCTCCGCGGGCGTGCTGCCGCGGTGCTCGGCCAGCCGCCGCTGGTTGTGCACGTCAGGGCGGAAACGCGCGCCGAGCATACTGCGCAGCCACTGCCCCTGGCTGATGCTCGCCGCAGCCGTGAGGTGGGCGACAACCTGCTCGACGTCCCAGTCCCCGCACAAGGTGTCGTGCCGCCACTGTTCTGCGTCGAGGCCTGCTAGGTCTTCCGCCAGCAAGGCGCGCTCAGCGTGCGCCAGCGCCCACAGGTGGTCATATTGCGGTCGCGCCATCTAGCTCGATCCCTCCCCGTGAATGACGTCGCTGCCAGGTGGACCTGTCTCGACCTCTGGAATCATCGTCGCACCGTGAATCAAGACAAGATATTACTTGACATGACATGCGATAGTACTTATGGTCACCTTGATCAGGGCAGCGCGCATCAGGCGGAAGACTAGCTCGCACTCGACGAGGGGCCCGGGACATTGGCCAGCGACCAGTTGTTCGACACGATCGGCTCTACTTATGCGGCGACGCGGCCGACCGATCCGCGGCTCGCGGCGCGGATCTGGGCCGCGCTGGGCGACGCGCGCACGGTCGTCAACGTGGGGGCGGGCACCGGAGCATATGAGCCGCCCGACCGTGCGGTCACGGCGGTCGAGCCGTCGGCGGTCATGCGGGCCCAGCGGCCAGCCGGCGGCGCCGTGCGTACCTGGCGTGGCGGGCAGCCTGCCGTTCGCGGACAAGTCATTCGACGCCGCGATGGCGGTGTCAACTGACCAGCACTGGCCGGACGCGATCGCCGGCTACCGGGAGATGCAGCGAGTCGCCCGCCGCGTCGTGACCTTCCACTACGACATCGGCATCCTCGAACGTGCCTTCTGGCTGATCCGCGACTACATGCCCGAGCACGCGCTGCTGAGCGCCGGCCGTCCCACGCTGACCGAGCGGGCCAGCGCGATCGGCGCCCGGCTGGAGCCGGTACCCATCCCGTGGGACTGCTGCGACGGCAACTTCCCTTCCTACTGGCGGCGGCCGGATGCGTACCTGGACGAGCAGGCCCGGCGTGCCGTATCGGTGTGGCACCAGGTCGGTCTGGCAGTCGAGGAGCGCGTCGTGGGCGACCTGCGCGCCGATCTCGAATCGGGCCGGTGGGCCGAGCGCAATCAGGAACTGCTCGACCTGGACGAGATGGACCTTGGCGGCAGGCTCCTCATCGCCGGGTAGTGCCCGTGCCGGAGCCGGGACAGTGCGGCGCCAGCGACTTGCCTCATGCGCTGCGGAGTTGCCTCAGGCGTTGAGGTAGGTCAGCACGGCTAGCACGCGGCGGTTGCCGTCCTGGTCGGGATACAGGTCAAGCTTGGTAAAGATGTTGCCGATGTGCTTGTTGACCGCCTTCTCGGTCACCACTAGGCGGGCGGCGATGCCAGCGTTGGTGCGTCCCTCGGCCATCAGCGTGAGTACCTCGCGCTCTCTGGGAGTAAGACAGCTCAGCGGCTCGTTCCGGGCATGCCGGGCCACCAGCTGAGCCACGACCTCGGGATCCATGGCGGTGCCGCCCCCGGCGACGGTCCGCACAGCCTCGATGAACCGGCGCACATCCGACACCCGGTCCTTGAGCAGATAGCCAACTCCGCCGCGGGCCGCGGATAGCAGTTCCCTGGCATAGAGCGGCTCGACGTGCTGGGACAGGACGAGCACCGGCAGGCCCGGTACCCGGGCCCGCGCCTCGATTGCTGCCTTCAGTCCCTCGTCGGTGAAGCTCGGCGGGAGGCGGACGTCCACCACGGCCACGTCGGGGCGGTGGGTGACCAGGGCGGTCAGCAGCTCCGGACCGTTGTCCACCGCGGCCACGACGTCCATGTCATACGCGGTGAGCAGCCGGATCAGCCCGTCCCGCAGCAGCGTCAGGTCCTCGCCAAGGACAACTCGCACGGCAGCTCCATGGTGACGAGGGTCGGGCCGCCGGCCGGGCTGGTCAGGGCCAGCACGCCGTCGAAGGCGGCCAGCCGCCGCTCGACGCCGCGGAGCCCGCCGCCGGCGCGCGGGGTGGCACCGCCGGTGCCGTTGTCGCCGACGATGGCGACGAGCCTGCCGGACATGGTATTCCACCTGCACCCAGGCCCGGCTTGCGCCGCTGTGCTTGACCACGTTGGCCAGGGCCTCGGCGATGGCGAAGTAGACCGCCGACTCGGTGGGCGCGGACGCCCGCCCGGCCAGCTCGAAATGCAGGTCCACCGGCAGGGGCAGGCTCAGCGTCAGCGCCCGCACCGCTCCGTCGAGGCCACGCTCGGCCAGCACCGGCGGGTGGATGCCGCGGACGAGGGTGCGCAGCTCGGACAGGGCCTGCCCGCTCGACGTGCGAGCCTCGGCGAGCAGGGTCAGGGCCAGGTCGGGGTTGTCCCGTAGCACCTCCTCGGCGAACCCGATGTTCATGCCCAGGGAGACGAGCCGCGCCTGGGCGCCGTCGTGCAGGTCACGCTCGATCCGGCGCAGCTCGGCCGCGGAGGCGTCCACCGCCTGCGAACGGGACTCAGCCAGCCGGCCCACCTGCGCGGTCATCGCCTGCCGGGTCGGGGCCAGCAGCGATGCGGCGGCCCAGGCCTGTCCTCGCAGCACCAGCGATCCAGTCACGGCGCTGAGTGGCAGCATGCCCAGAAAGAACACCTGCCCCCAGAAATTTGGCGGAGCGGTGCTCCACCAGCCGAAGAGCAGCGCTCCGCCGTCGGCCACCACCGTCCACAGGCCAGCAACCACCATGAACACGGGCAGCAGCCCGAGGACCACGCTCACCGGCACGCCGGCCAGCGCCCACAGCAGATCCCGCCAGGTCGCCGGATCGGTCAGCAGCCACTTGCAGCGCTGCAGCCGCCCGATCAGCCCGCTGGTGATCTCCACCGGCCGGGGACGGTAGGGCGTCGCGATCGTCACCCCCGACCACTGCCGCGCCCAGCGGCGCTGGGTGCTGGCCAGCCCCCGCACGGCCAGCAGGCTTTTCGGCGCGAGCACCACCCCGATGCCTGCGGCCAGGGAGAGCAGGGAGAGTACGGAGGCGAAGAACAGCAGGAGTCCAGCCAGCGAGACCACTGCCTGGACTAGCCCCCGAGCGCAGGTCACCAGGGTCAGCCGGGCAAGCCGGGCGAAGATGCCTGTGCGATTACTCATCCCCTGCCTCCCGCTCCGGACCCGTCCCGTCGCCTCCATCATGGAGGCTGGCGGGCTGCATCTCGGTGGAGTTAACTCCACCTTCTGCGGCCGCGCGGGGCAGGACACTCCGCCGCTGCCACGGCGCGCGGGACGCTGGTCGCAGTGCTCGCCGCGCTCCCGCGCGCCGCGTTCACCGGCACAGATCGTCAAGGGACTGCGCGAGCCGGTGGCGCTGCGCGACGCTACGCCCATGGAAACTCTGCCGTCCAGGATGGCCGACCGCTGGCAGGATCGTCCCGAGCCAGGCCCCGGTACGGCGCAGTTCTACTGGCACATCCTCATGCGCGATCAGCCTCAGGTCCGTGCTCTCGCCGCCGTTGCCCGGCAGCGTCTTTCCGGCATCAGCGGCCTGCATGTCACTCCCGAGCAGTGGCTGCACCTGAGCATCCTGCGAGTCGGCCTGAGCACGGACGTGCCTGCTGCCGACATTGAGGCGATGGCCGGCCAGGCCCGGCAGCTGCTGGCGCGGGTGCCGCCGGTAACCTGCACCGTCGGCCAGGTGCTCTACCATCCCGAGGCCATCGCGCTGGGCGTCCGCCCGCCCGGTGCCCTCGACGTTGTGGAGCAGGCCATCCGCCAGGCCGCTCCCCGCTCCGCAGCACTGTCCACAGGGGTGTGGATACCGCATGTCACCCTCGCCTACAGCACCCGTGATCAGCCCGCCGGCCCGATCATCGCCGCGCTGGGCCGTGAGCTGCCCGAGTGTCCGGTGACAATCGACCGGGTTCACCTCATCGCCCAGCACGGTCCCGAGCGGGACTGGATCTGGCAGCCAGTCGCCACCGCCAGCCTCGGCGGCTGACCGCGGCGCGGGGCAGCCGGCCTCTCCCGGCCGAAGCCGAGCGGGTTGTGACCTAGATCGCGCCGTCAAGCCGGACGAAATGGTCGCGAGCGCAGGTTGCCCGGCAGGGAGGAGAGCGAAGTGAGCAGCAGCAGCCTGACCACCCTGATCGTTCTCGTGACGCTTCTGCATGTCGCCGTGTTCGCAGTCATGATCATGATCCGGGTCTGGCGGAACGAGGCCGATGGCACCGCGGGCGAGAGCACGAGCACCCGATCATGCGCCGTGTGCAGCGAGCCGGCTACGCACCTGGGCTACGACGGGCTCGACCCGAATGAGCGGCACGACCCGCACACCGGCCGGTCCTACTCCACCGACGTCACCCACTACCAGCCGCTGTGCGCGACCCACTGACCCAGCCACGGCGCCAGTTCGGCGGTACCGGCTGCCCCCGGCCGCCGCGTCGAGGCGGTCCGCTCACCGGTCGCTACCGGTGCGTCGCCAGAAGCGCGTGATGGTCGGTGCCGGCCAGCGGCTGCGGGTCGGCATGCACGAGCGCCGCGGTCAGCCTGGGCAGTGCATGCAGCAGCCGGTGCTCGGCGCTGACGGCCACCTGATGAGCCTGGATGGCGCTGGCTCCGGGATCGACGAGAACCTCGCACTCCGCGCGGAGCTGATGACCGATCCAGCGCAGCCGCACCTGGCCGACACCCTGCGCGCCCGGCGTTGCCCGCAGCACCTCCTCGGCCTGGTCGACTAGCGCGGGGTCGACGGCATCCATGAGCCGCCGCCAGAGCTCCCGGGCCGCCTGCCGGAGCACGGCCAGGATCGCGACCGTGATGAGCAGCCCGACGAGCGGGTCAGCCCAGGTCCAGCCCAGTGCCGCACCGCCCGCGCCGAGCAGGACGGCCAGTGAGGTGAAGCCGTCGGCCCGGGCATGCAGGCCGTCGGCGACCAGGGCGGCCGAGCCAATCCGGCGGCCGGTGCTGATCCGGTACCGGGCGACGACCTCGTTGCCGGCAAATCCCGCGACAGCAGCAGCGGCCACGGCTATCAGGCCGGTCACCGGGCGAGGATGGGCCAGCCTGGCCACCGCCTGGTAGGCGGCCAGGACGCACGACGCGGCGATCACCACCACGATGATGACCCCGGCCAGGTCCTCGGCTCGCCCGTAGCCGTAGGTGTAGCGGCGGGTGGGCGGCCGCCGGCCGGCGAGGAAGGCGATGGCCAGGGGAACGGCGGTCAGGGCGTCAGCGGCATTGTGCAGCGTGTCGCCCAGTAGCGCGACCGATCCGGAGACCGCGACGACTACCGCCTGGACGGCCGCCGTGACGGCCAGGATGAGCAGGGATATCCACAGCGCGCGGAGTCCGGCCGCGCTGGTCGTCAGGGCCGCATCTACCCGGTCGGCTGTCTCATGAGAATGCGGGCGGACCAGATGGCTCAGCCGGGTCAGTGTCCCGTTCCGGTGCTCGTGCCCGGCGGCGGGCCCGTGCCCGGTCGCTGAGCCGTGCGAAGAATGATCATGATGACGACTGCCGGCGCCGGGCTGCTGACCGCTCATGGAGCCCAGCATGCCGGGCCAGCCAGATTGCAGCATCTCGACAACGACCACCGGCAGGCAGGTGCGAAAGGGTCGCAGCAATCCGCGCCGCCCGGCGGATTGCCGCCTGCCGATCGCCGGCGCCAGTAGCCCGCTGCGGGTGATGCCCGCTAGTCCGCCCGGCGACCAGACTCATGACCGCCCGTGACCTCCGTGGCGCCTGTCGTCCGCCCAGCGAGGAGGAACCGCATGAAGATCGCATCTGGCCCGAAATGGGTACCCCGGCTGCTGCTTCCGGCCGGAGTCCTGGCCGTCGCACTCGCGGCCGGCTGCTCGGTCAGCACGGGCGGCGGTTCGTCATCGAGTCCGTCGGGCTCAGCAGGATCTTCCGGGCAGGCCGGCGGCCGCAGCTACAGCCTCCCGGCCGGCGTGCACACCCTGAAGGTCAACAACCGGGTGGGCACTGTCCGCGTGACCGCCAGCAGCGGATCATCTCGGGTTCAGGTGACCGAGCAGCCGAGCAACGGGCCCACCGCCAGCCACAAGGTGTCCGGGTCTACCGGGACCCTCACCGCGAGCTGCTCCGGCCCGACCGACTGCCACATGGATTACCAGGTCAAGATGCCCTCGAACGTGGCCCTTGACGTGACCGGCGCCGTCGGGAAGGTCACCTTGCAGGGCGGTCCGACCAAGGCCGACATCAATACCGACGCCGGGCAGGTGACGGGCTCGGGGCTGGCCCGGGGTTCCTACACGGTGAACACCAAGGCCGGAACGGTGAACCTGAAGTTCGCCTCGCCGCCGAGCCTGGTCAAGGTCGGTACGACGGCCGGGGCCATCGATGTCACCGTGCCCGGCAGCTCCTCCTACCGGGTCAAGGCGGACTCCGACGTGGGCACCAGCGATGTCAGCGTGCACAACAACGCCCAGGCGGCCAACAAGATTGATCTCCACGCCACGTTCGGTCATGTCTCCCTGAACAAGGGCTAGCGGCCACAGTGCGGCAGGCCAGCGTCCAGCGATCCCGGGCGCTGGCCTTCAGGTCCCGTCCAGCTACCGCCGGTTTACTAACCCCGCTGAACTGGGTGAACGGGGACTAGCGGAGGCTGGCCGGATGGCACGGGAGTGGACGCGACGGCAGGTTCTGGGCCAGGCCGGGCTGGCTGCCGGCGTGGCCGGACTGGGTCTGGCCGGGTGTGCCAGCCCGCCGGTGCCCGACGCCTCGCAGGCCAGTGACAGTCCCGACGACGGCTTGCAGCACTTCGTCTCGCGGCCCGACCTGACCCCGCCGGCGACGACGGTGACCCGGCAGGGCCGGCCGGCCGATTCCCGGCTCACCTTCCTGAACGCCCCGTGGTCGGGACCGGGGCGCGGCGGCTCGCTGATCCGGGACGGGGCGGGCAGCCTGGTCTGGTTCGGGCCTAACACCAGCTCCCGGCACCGGATGGACGTCAGCACGCAGGCCTACCGCGGCAAGCCGGTCCTGACCTGGTGGCAGGGCGTGGTCACGGCGGAGGGCTACGGGCTGGGGGACTGCGCCATCGCCGACTCTGCCTACCGGGTCACGCACACCATCCGCGCCCACCGCGGCGTCCAGGCCGACCTGCACGAGTTCCGCCTGACCTCCGAGGGCACCGCGCTGATCACCGCCTACCGGACGAGGCCCGCCAGCCTGTCCGCGGTCGGCGGCCCGGTCAACGGCTGGGTGCTGTCTGGCGTCGTCCAGGAGATTGACGTCGCCACCGGCGACCTGCTCTTCGAATGGGACAGCCTGGATCACGTGCCGGTGACCGAAAGCGCCAAGGCGTACGCCGGGGAGACCCGGGCCAGCCCGTTCAACTACTTCCATATCAACTCGATCACCACGACGCCCGATGGTGACCTGCTGATCTCCAGCCGCAACACGTGGACCGTCTACAAGGTCGCGCGGCGCACCGGCCGGATCATCTGGCGGCTGGGCGGCAAGAACTCGGATTTCGCGCTCGGCCCCGGAACCCGCTTCTACTGGCAGCACCACGCACGCCAGCACGGCGCGCGGACGCTGACCTTGTTCGACAACGGAGCCGATCCGGCGGAGGAGCGGCACTCGCGCGCGCTGATCCTTGACCTGGACACCGACCGGATGCAGGCCACCCTGCGCCAGGCGTTCGCCCACCCGGGCCGCCGGCTGCTGTCGGGCGCCATGGGCAGCGCTCAGCTGCTGCCCGACGGCCGGATGTTCGTCGGGTGGGGCACGCTGCCGTACTACTCGGAGTTCGCCGCCGATGGCAGCCTGCTGGCTGACGGCGAGATAACCGCCTCGTGCCAGTCCTACCGGGCGTTCAGCCACGACTGGACCGGTCAGCCGGCCGGTCAGCCGGCGGCGGCCGCGCTGCACCGGCCGGGCGGCGGCTCGCGCGTCTACGCCAGCTGGAACGGCGCGACCGAGGTCGCGGCCTGGACAGTACTGGCCGGGCGGTCCGCATCGTCGCTGCGGCGGGTCGGCACGTTCCGCCGGACCGGGTTTGAGACGGCTATGACCGTGCACGATCGCGCGCCGCATTTCGCGGTCGAGCCGCGCAACTCCCGCGGGCACGTGCTGGGCCGCTCCGCCACCGTCCGGGTGTAGGGCGCGCAGCGCCCGGCCGGGCGCGCGGAGCCCGTCCTGGCCTGGCTGTCCCGCCCGTCATCCGGCCTGATCCGGGCGGGCGCAGGTCTTAAGGCGGGCCACCAGTCCCGGCCGGCGGCGTCATCAGGCGGGTGAAGGTGGCGGCGGCCCAGGCCTGGTAGGCGTCGAGGTCCCAGCCCATCATCCGCGTGATCAGGAGGTAGGTCTCAGCCGCGGCCAGGATGCTGGTCGTGTCGATGAGCCAGGTCACGTCGATGCCCGGGTCCAGCAGCCCGTCCTGCGCCATCCGGGTCCAGAAGACCGCGTGGACCCGGCGGGACTGCTCGCGGCCCTGCTGCCAGTAGCCGGCGATGGTCGGCTCGACGGCGGCCGCCTGCTGGGCCACCAGGAACAGCGGGCCGGTGCGCTCCATGATCTGCCGCCCCACCGCCGCGGTCGCGGCGATGCGCTCCGCCGCGGTAGGCGCCGTCAGCGCCAGCTGCATCCAGTCCCGTCCCAGGACGTCGACGGGAGCGGTGTCGCCCACGATGGCCACGTCCACCACGCGCTTGAACAGCGCCGCCTTGGTGCCGAACCGGACATAGACCGTACGCGCCCCGACCCCGGCCTGCCGCGCCACCGCTTCCAGCGTGGTGGCCACGTACCCGTCAGCCAGGAACAGCGCCGTCGCGGCCGTCACGATCCGCTCCTCGGTCAGGGCGGTCTGGGCCTCGCGCAGGGACTGGTGGCGTACCGGGTTGACGTCGGACGTCATAGGTTGCAGTATAACTGTAATGCAGTGGGACTGCATCTTAGAGAGTTCAACTGCAGGAAGAGCAATCAGCCATAACGAGCGCTGCGGGGCAGCCGAGGCGGACGGCGTTCAGGACACCCGAGGGGGAACCATGACCACATCCGATGCGCCCGCGCTGGCCGGCATCCACCACCTCAAGCTGCCCGTCACCGACCTGGCCAGGTCGCTGGAGTGGTATCGCAGCCGGCTCGGCTACCAGGTGCAGGTCGAGTTCGTCGAGCAGGGCCAGCTGATGGGCTGCGGCCTGGCTCATCCCGCCGGCGGCCCGGACCTGGGCCTGCGGCTGGACCCGGACCGGGCCCGGGCGGCGGCCGGCTTCGACTACTTCGCGATCGGCGTGCCGGACAAGCAGGCCATGGACCGCCTCGCGGCCCGGCTCGACGAGCTCGGCCAGGTCCATGCCGGAGTGCACCGGGCCAGCTTCGGCTGGATCCTGCCCGAGGTCCTCGACCCGGACGGGCACGCTCTGCGCTTCTACACCATGCAGCACCACACGGACCCCGGAGCTGGCCCGGACGGCGTGACCACGATCCACGACCCGCGGGAAACCGCTGAGCGCCGGGAACGGGAGCGCGGCCTGGATAGTGCCGCGTCTGCGTCCGTCGCTGGTCGTCCCGGCTGACAGGCACCGCCGGTTCCGCCGGCTGGCGCCCGGCGGGGGATATTGCATCAGGCAATTCGCCAGTTAACTCTCCGAAGTGAGCTGGATAAACAGGTGTAATCGAATCTTATTATGTTGTCATCCGCCATCAGCAAATATAATCGAACATGTTATCGTCGCCGCGTGACAGCTCAGCCGGTCCTGACCCGTGTCCCGCAAGGTGAGCTCATCGGCGCCGACCGGCTGTCCCCGCAGTGGCCGCAGGCGTCGGTGCTGTTCACCGACGGTCGCTGGCATCCCGCGACGATCGTGGCGTGGTGCCGGTACCAGCAGGGCTGGGCCGCGCTGCTCCGCTGGCCGGACGGGCACGAGGACTGGCGCCGCCATGACCCGCAGTGCCTGCTGCGCTCCGTCGAGCAGCTCGGCGGCTGGGGTTCGGCCTAGGGCTGCCGAGCCCGGATCGTCATCCCGGCAGTCGGCCGTACCCGGCCCGGCCTGCGGCCATCATGGCGGTATGGAACGCGACGTACTGGCCCTGTGCCGCGACATGGCCGCCGAGCTCGCGGCGGCGGGTGCGGCGGCGGTGGTGCTGACCGGATCACACGCCCGCGGCACGGCCACAGCCGAGTCCGATGTCGACCTGGTGGCCATCGGTGCCGGCCCTGACTATGACCTCGTGGTGCGCTCGGGCCGCCTGGTGTCGCTGTCCTGGCGGACCGTCGCCGGGCAGCGCCAGCAGTTCGGGCAGCCGCAGTCGGCCGGCAAGGACGTCGCGGCCTGGCGCTCCGCTGTCATCATCGAGGACAGCACCGGCGTCGCGGCCGAGCTGCAGGACCTGGCCGGGAACTGGTCCTGGGCGGACATCGCCGGGCCGGCCCGGGAGTGGGTGGCTGCGGAGCTCACCGGCTACGCCGAGGAAGTGCACAAGCTGGTGGCCGCGCTGCGGCACGGGCGGCCCCGCGTCGCCGCGGTGCAGGGCAATCTCCTGGCCACGTACCTGGCACCGGTGCTGGCGGTGCATTTTCAGCTGCTGGTCGATAGCGAGAACGACATCTGGGACCTCGTCGCCGCGCAGGCGGGCGGGTCCTGGCGGGCCGCGCAGGACCGGGCCCTCGGGCTGGACGGCGGCCCGCCGGACGCTCGGAGCCAGGCCGCCCTGGATCTGTATGCCGCCGCGGTGGACGCCGTCGGCGATGCGTTTACCGGCCGGCAGCGCGCCGTCGTCGCGGGGGCCATCAGCCTGGCCGGCCAGGCCTGACCGGGACGCGAGCTCCGCGAGTCAGGACGGCTGGCCGGGCTGGCCCGGTAGCGCCCCCCTCGCCGCCGGGCACGTCAGCTGCTCCGGCCTGCGTGGCGGCCTGCTGCGCGGCGGCCTGAGCCCGGCCGGTCATCAGGTCGCGCTCGGGGGCGTTGCGGGCCAGCGCGGCCGCCCGCTCGAACTCCGCCCGGGCCTCGGCGGCGCGGCCCAGCTTCATCAGCAGGTCACCCCGCACGCTGGGCAGCAGGTGATAGTCGCGCAGCGATGGCTCCGCGGTCAGCTGGTCGACGAGGTCCAGGCCGGCCTGCGGCCCGGCGGCCATCGACAGTGCCACCGCCCGGTTCAGCTCGATAACCGGCGACGGATTCTGCTCGGCCAGCAGGCCGTACAGGACCGCGATCTGCTCCCAGTCGGTGTCCTCGGGCCGGAATGCGCGGGCGTGGCAGGCGGCGATCGCGGCCTGCAAGGCGTACGGGCCAGTCGCGCCGCCCAGTTCCTCGGCCCGGGCCAGCGCGGCCAGGCCGCGGGCGATGAGCAGCCGGTCCCACCGGGCCCGGTCCTGGTCCAGCAGCAGCACGGGCTCGCCGGACGGGCCAGAACGCGCCCGGACCCGCGAGGACTGGATTTCCAGCAGCGCGATCAGGCCGTGCACCTCCGGCTCCGCAGGCATCAGCCCGGCCAGGATCCGGCCCAGCCGGACCGCCTCGGCGCACAGCTGCGGGCGCATCCAGTCATCCCCGGCCGTGGCCGAGTAGCCCTCATTGAAGACCAGGTAGATGACCTCCAGGACCGAGGAGAGGCGAGCGGGCCGCTGCTCCGGGCCGGGGACCTCGAACGGCACGTGCGCGTCGCCGAGTGTCTTCTTGGCCCGGACGATGCGCTGGGCGACCGTTGCCTCGCTGATCAGGTAGGCCCGCGCGATCTCGGTCGTGGTCAGGCCGCCGAGCAGCCGCAGCGTCAGCGCGACCCGGGCCGGGACGGACAGCACGGGATGGCAGGCGGTGAAGATCAGCCGCAGCAGGTCGTCGTCGATCTCATCGGAGAACGCCTGATCGAAGTCGGGCGTGACGGCGTCGCCGGCCGACTCCAGTGCCCGGCCGATCTGCGCGTACTTCAGCCGCAGCTCGCGGTTGCGGCGAAACAGGTCGACCCCGCGCCGCTTGGCCACCGTCATCAGCCACGCGCCCGGGTTGCGTGGCACCCCCTCGCCCGGCCACTGTTCCAGCGCCGCGACGATCGCGTCCTGAGCCAGCTCTTCGGCCAGGCCGATGTCTCCGGTGAATCGCGCCAGTCCCGCGATCAGCCGCGCCGATTCCATCCGCACGACCGTCTCGATAGCGTCCTGCGCCGGCGTGCTCATCCGGCAATCCCACCACCGGTCACCGGGCGTCAGCAAGGACGGCCCGGCTGACCGACGGGGTAACCCTCTTAATAGACCGTGCGGATGGTGGTCTCGCCGTCACCAGCAATGTTCAGGAACCGCTTGGTCCACTCGATGGCCTCGGCCTTGTCCCGGCACTCCATCAGGGCCCAGCCGCCGATCAGCTCCTTGGCCTCGGTGAACGGGCCGTCGACCAGGGTGAACTGGCCGTCCTTGCGGATCACCCGGGTGGCCTCCTGGAGGGGCCCGACGCCGCCGGTGGCCAGCAGCACACCCGCCTTGGTCGCTTCCTCGACGAACTTGCCCATCTCCTCCATCAGCTCCGGGTTCGGCCCGGTGAAGGGGGTGTCCGGGTCGCCCAGGGTGTAACCGAGGAATCGCATGAGATTCTCCTTCTCCTGTCATGGCCGGGGTTCCGGGCGCCATCTCGGTCGCCTGGCTGACAAGCTTTCATCGTTCCCGGTCCTTCCTGGCCATGCGTCGAACGCCGCGGCTTCAGATCGACATGGCTCCGGAAGAATCTGCGGGAAGTTTCCCGCCGGGCGCCGGGCTGGGCTGCACATGTGACTGCGGTCACACTGCGCGTGAATAAGAGAAGCCTTAATCCGGGCTCGCGCCTCGCGCTGACCAGCGCCTACCGTGGAGGTAGTCAGGATCATCAGCTGGAAGGGTGTGCCCGGACATGAATGGTGAGCCGGATGAGGCGCTGGAGGTGCTCCGCACCGTCTGGGCCGCGCAGGACCAGGACGCGGCCGGGCTGGCCGAGGCCGAGGGGCCGGTCAAGGCCTGCAAGCGAATGTCCAATGTCGGTTTCGGCGACATGGCCGGGCCGGACGGCGACCTGCGGGCCGCCTGGAAGGACCGGCTGGCCCGCGAGGGCAAGCTGAACCCCGGCGCCGGCAGCATCCGTGACCTGGTGCTCGGGTCGGCTGACCAGCCGGGCGACAGCGACGACTCCGGCGGCGCCACCGCAGCTCCCGCAGCGAGGAGGATGCCTGGATGGACCGCCCGGAGACCGTCGGCCAGCTGACCCAGACGCTGCGCGACGGCGGCTACCTGGCTGACCGCGGCCTGGCGACGGCCCTGTTCGTCGCGGTGTCCCTGCAGCGCCCGATCCTGCTGGAAGGCGAGGTCGGCGTCGGCAAGACCGAGGTGGCTAAGGTGCTCGCCGCCGTGTTCGGGCGGCGGCTGATCCGGCTGCAGTGCTATGAGGGCATCGACACCCATCAGGCCCTCTATGAGTGGGATTATGCCCGGCAGATGCTGCATATCCGGGCCCTGTCGGCGCAGCAGGCAGCTGACTCCGCAGCGGTCGACAAGCTTTTCGGCCCGCAGTACCTGCTGGAACGGCCGCTGCTGGCGGCGATCCGGGCGGGTGACCAGGCCGTGCTGCTGATCGACGAGATCGACCGGGCCGACGACGAGTTCGAGGCATTCCTGCTGGAGATGCTGTCCGATTTCCAGATCAGCATCCCGGAGATCGGCACCATCACGGCGCCGAGCCCGCCTCTGGTGGTGCTGACCTCCAACCGCACCCGGGAACTGCATGACGCGCTCAAGCGGCGCTGCCTCTACCACTGGATCGGCTATCCCGCGGCTGACCGCGAGGTGGAGATCGTGCTGGTACGCGAGCCGGGAGTGTCCCTTGAACTGGCCCGCAAGGTCGTCGCGGCCGTGCACCGGCTGCGCGAGCTGGACCTGGCTAAGCCGCCAGGGGTGGCGGAGACCATCGACTGGGCGCGGACGCTGGATTTCCTCGGCGCTGCCGACCTGACCCCCGAGGCCGCCGTGGACACGCTCGGCGCGGTCGTCAAGGAACGCGACGACCTCGAGCTGGTGCGCGAGAACCTGGCGGAGATCACCTCCGGTGCCTGAGCCCGGCACCCAGCTAGTCGGCACGCTGGTCGATTTCGCCCGCGAGCTGCGGTCCGCCGGGGTAGCGGCGGGCTCGGGTGACGTCCTGGCCTACGCCAGCGCGCTGGCCGTCCTGGACCCGGCCGACCTGGCCGACCTGTACTGGGCGGGCCGGACCACGCTGGTCAGCAAGCGCGACGACATCCCGGTCTACGACGAGGTGTTCCGCCGCTTCTTCCTCGGCGCTGCCGGCCCGGACCGCGAGCTGGTCACGCTGCGAGCCCGGGCCGACGCCGAAGCCGAGGCGAACCTGGTCGCGCCGGCCAGCAGCCCGGATGCCGAAGGCGACGAGGAGGAGGCCGTCCTGGGCTGGATGGCCTCCGATGTCGAGGCGCTCAAGCGCAAGTCGTTCGACGCCTGCACCCCCGAGGAACTGGCCGCGCTGCGCCGGATCATGAGGCGGATCCAGCTGACCCCGCCGCGCCGCCGCACCCGCCGCACCCAGCCGGCCCGCCGGGGCCGTAATCCGGACCTGCGCCGGACCGTCCGGGAGTCGCTGCGCGTGCACGGTGAGCCGGCCGAGCTGTTCTGGCGCCAGCGCCGGATCAAGCTGCGCCCGCTGATCCTGATCCTGGACGTGTCCGGCTCGATGGCCGACTACTCCCGGCACCTGCTGCAGTTCGCCTACTCGGCCAGCCGCGCGGCAGGCCGGGTCGAGGTCTTCTGCTTCGGCACCCGGCTGACCCGCATCACCCGGGCCCTGGCTACCCGGCGCCCCGATGATGCGCTGCAGCGAGCCGCGGGCACCGTCGTTGACTGGGAAGGCGGCACCCGGATCGGCGCCGCGCTGGACACATTCGTCCGGGACTGGGGACGCCGCGGCCTGTGCCGGGGCGGGGTCGTGGTCATCTGCTCCGACGGCCTGGACCGGGGTGACCCGGAAGTCCTCGCGACCGCCATGGAACGGCTGGGACGGCTGTGCCACACACTGGTATGGATGAACCCGCACAAGGGACACGACCCCGGCTTCCGGCCCAGCACGCTGGGCATGATGGCCGCGGCCCCGCACATCGACCTGCTGCTGTCCGGACATGACCTGAGCAGCCTGGAAGAGCTAGCCGCGCTGCTGCCGACCCTGAACTAGCTGGCGCAGCGCCAAGTCCAGCTGCCCGTGAAGGAGTGCCTGCAGGTGAGATGGAGCGTCGGGATCGAGGCCGAGGGCGACCGGGTGCTGAGCCGCGAGCAGATCGTGGAGCTAGCTGACGCGGTCGCCGCCAGCAACGGCATCGCGACCGGGATCGGCACCAGCCGCTACGGCGCCCAGCTGCTCATCCAGGCCGCCAGCCGGGAAGCGGCCATCGAGGCGGCCACCGCGGAGTTCACCCGCGCCGCCGCGGCCGCCGGGCTGCCGCCGGGTCCGATCGTCCGGGCCGAGGCGATCAGCGAGGACGAGGACATCGAGCGGTGATCAGGCTCGGCTCGCTGGCCGGCTACCCGTTCGAGGGACCGCGGGTCCTTGGCGGCTGGACACCGCCGGCCGCCGCGGCTGTGTACGCGATCATGTACAAGCCCGAGCCTGAGGCCCGGCCGGACCGCTACGCCGTCATCTACGTCGGGCACTCCGATGACCTCAGCGCCGAGCGCTTCCCGTTCCGGCACCCGCGGGCAGCGTCCTGGGTCAGGCGAGCGGGCTCCCGCTGGAAGGTCTACATCTGCACGTACGAGGTACCGGGCGGCACGCGCGCCCACCGCGAGCAGATCATGCGCGAGCTGATCGCCGTCTACCGGCCGACCTGCAACACCGAGCAGTACGACCAGTCCTGGAAAGACCACTGGATCGGCCAGAGCGACCACAGCACCCTGCCCGACACTCCCGGCCGGTAAGGGTTAGCGCCTGAATCCGACGGCGTCGTGCAGGCGGGAGCGGCGGGTGCCGGAAGCGGGACGGGCCACCGGGGACTCGGCGGGCGGCTCGGGTCGCGGCGTGACGCCGGCCACGATGTCCTCCGCCATCCCGTACAGCAGCGGCAGCGCCCCGGCGACCACGCCGCCGGCCCGGTTGATGTGCTCCAGGCCTGGCTCGATCACCCTGGCGTTGTCGCCGATCTTCGTGACCAGCCCGGCCGCCCCCTCCAGGTTGGTGGCGACCCGGCCCAGCAGCGTCCCGGCCCAGAACAGGTAGAACGCCAGCCCGGCAATGAGCGCCGCGATGTCCAGGACGGTGAGGACGACCAGCAGCGTCATGACTTCACCTTTCCCAGCACCCGGCCGAGGAACAGGTGATGCTGAAGCCCTTCGGCCAGCACCGCCTCCACGCCGCCGGCGACCTGCGGGATGAGCGCGGCATCGGCGGTATTCTCCTCCGCCGCGCGTCAGCGTCCCCCGATCGCGACGACCCGGCGGTCAATGATCTTGATGAGGTAGATGAGCAGGCTCAGCAGCGCAGCGACCGCGAGGACCACGACGATGCCGACGATGATCGCGCTCCACCACAGCGTGTGCGTGGTATCGGACAGGGCCAGCGTGTGCATCGTCACCCTCCTAGCCGCGCGCGGCCGCGCTGCAGGCCGCCGATGATGATCGTGGCGTGCTCGATGGTGGTGCGCAGCGCGCCCAGCGGGGCGGTGTTGTCCACGGACTCCTTCAGCGAGTTGTTGATCTTGGGCGCCTCGTTGCCGATCGAGCGGGCCAGCAGCAGGATCGCCGCGACCAGGACCACGACGACGACGAGGATGACGCCGCCGATGGTGTAGCCGACGATCCAGCCGAACGTACTGGTGTGGTCTGCGGCCGCCTGGGCCGCGACGTGCCCGGTCATCTCGTCCTCCCGGCGCTGTGCTCGCTGATCGTCGTCATCAGACCGTCTCGCAGAAGTCGCGGACCGGCTTGAGGCTGGCGTTGACCGAGGTCAGCCGCTCCGGCACGGGGCGGTCAGCTGGGCGATGGCCTGGACGCCGCCGGTGGTGGCGCGGAGCGTGGCGCGGATCGCGCGCAGGTGGAAGATGACCCGGATCAGGCCGACCGCGGTGATGGCGATGATGAGTCCGGCGACGACTAGCGTCATCCAGGCTGCAGCTGGCATGGCCGTTCTCCTTTCCTTAGCTGAGCAGCTTCGCGACGGAGCCCGCGTAGCGGACGGCGCCAACGGAGACGTCATGGACAGTCCTGTCGGTCGTGGCCAGCAGGTCTGGGACCCGTCGAGCTCGCCGATCAGGGCGACCCCGCCGGCCAGGATCTCGTCGGTGGCCGCCCGGATCCGCTCCGCCGCCGCGAGCACCCGGTTGAGCAGGGCGATGACCACGGGCAGGACAACGACCAGCAGGACCACGTTGCCGATCCACCACAGCACCATGACTGACCTCCTTCTCAGCTCGGACGGGGCTGGTAGGGCAGGAAGAACCGCCGGAAGACCCGCATCAGCGCGAGCTGCGCCGCCTGCAGGCCGAGCCGGAAGCCGCTGGCCGGGCTGGCGGTGGCGATCTGGTCAGGCGACTCGCCCCGTTCCAGCGCGTCAATCCGGTGCATCAGGTTGGCCGAGAAGTCGCGCATCAGCACGGCGGTGACATCGGCGATCATGCCCCGGCCGTACTGGGCGGCCGCCCCGGACAGCTGCAGGTCCTGGTCAACGGCGACCTTCGTCCCGCGGCCGGCGGGGTCAGCCGGGCGGTCACGACCATGCTGGCCTGGCCGCGGCCGCGGACCTCAGCGCCGCTGGCGTCGACCACGATCCGCCGGGCCGCCTCGTCCCGCTCGGTGATCTTCGCGGTGCCGGCGAACTGGAGCTTCACCGGACCCATCCGGACCGCGACCTGGCCGTCGTAGGAGTCGTCGCCGTGGTCGGCGGTCAGCTCGGTGCCGGGCAGGCAGGCCGCGACCTGCGGGATGTTGTCGAAGAACGTCCACACCCGGTCGACCGGCTGGCCGACCTCGAACTCGTTCTTGATCAGCATCGGGACTCATCCTTTGCGTAGGCAGCGGGCTCGGCCTCGAACTCCCGCCGGCACCCGGCACTGCAGAAGTAATAGGTGGTGCCGTCGTGGCTCAGCGGCAGGCCATCCGGGCTGACGGTCACGGTCATGCCGCAGACCGGGTCGGCCGCCTCCGCCGGCGCCGCAGCGACGGCGGGCCCGGCACCGGTGCTCAGCGTGCCGTCGGCGCGAAGCTGGACCAGCTCAGCCAGGATCGCGACGGCAATCTCCTGGTGGCTGGTGGGTCCCAGGTCCAGGCCCGCGGGCACCCTGACCTGGTCGAGCTGGTCGCGCGGGACGCCCCGTTCGGCGAGATAGCCCAGTACCGCCTCGCCGCGCCGGGCCGACCCGACCAGGCCCAGGTAGGCCGGGCGGGCGGCGACCGCCTGCTGCACCGCCTCCTCGTCGCCGTGGCCCTGGGTGGCCACCACCACGATCGATCCGGGGCCGGCGTCGGCGGAGCTGAACTCCTCGCCGGGAATCAGCCGGGCCTGCCAGCCCACCGTGCGGGCCAGCTCGGTCAGCGTCCGGGCCATCGGCGACCGGCCGACGACGATCAGGCTGGGCGCGGGCACGACCGGCTCGATGTAGACCTCCAGCGCGCCCTCGCTCTGGCAGGAGATCGGTACCACCGTCATGCCGTCCGGGACGGACTCGCCGAACTGGGCCGGGCTGCCCAGCAGCAGCAGGCGCGCGGATCCGTCGGCGATGACCTGCCGGGCCTCCCGGATGACGGCCGGCTCGGCGCAGGCCCCGCCGATCCAGCCGTGCAGCTCGGCCATAGGCGGTGATGATCGCCCGCGAGCCCTGCTGGCTGGAGGACGGCCCCTGCCGCCAGACCACCGTGGCCAGCGCGAAGGCTTCCCCGCGCCGGGCCAGGTCGGTGGCCTGTGCCAGTACGTCCCAGCTATCCATCGCTGCATCTCCCCGCTAGTCGTCCGTCCGCACCGGCGGGGCGCCCGATACGTCACGGCGTTTGGTGATGGCCTCCCACACCCGGTCCGGCAGCAGCGGCATGTCGATGTTGCGGACCCCGGTGCCGGAGATCGCATCCAGCACCGCGTTAACGAAGGCGGCCGGCCCGCCCACGGCCGCGCACTCGCCGATGCCCTTGGCGCCGATCGGATGGTGCGGGCACGGCGTGACCACCTCGCTGTGCAGCTCGAAGCCCGGCGTCTCCCAGGCCGTGGGCAGCAGGTAGTCCATGTAGTTCGAGCCGACGCAGTTGCCCTCGGCGTCGAAGGTGATGAACTGCATGTTGGCCATGGCGTACGCCTCGGTCAGGCCGCCCATGATCTGGCCCTCCACGATCATGGGGTTGATCCGGACGCCGCAGTCGTCCACCGCGACCATGTTGAGGACGTCCCAGACCCCCGTCTCCGGGTCGACCTCGACCGTCACGAAGTAGGCGGCGAACGGCCAGGTGAGGTTGGGCGGGTCGTAGTAGGCGACGTTCTCCAGGCCCGGCTCCATGCCGTCGGGCATGTTGCTGTAGGCGGCCATCGCGCACTCCTGGATGGTCACCCCCCGGTCCGGCGCGCTGCGCACGTAGAACCGGCCCAGCTCCCACTCGACGTCCTCCTCGGACACCTCCAGCAGGTGGGCGGCCAGCTTCCGGGCCTTGGCCCGCACCTTGCGGGACACCATGGCCACCGCGGCGCCGGCCACCGGGGTGGACCGCGAGGCGTAGGTGCCCATCCCGAACGGCGCGGTGTCGGTGTCGCCCTCCTCGACGAGGATGTCCTCGGCCGGGATGCCGAGCTCGTGGCTGACGATCTGGGCCCAGGTCGTCTCATGGCCCTGGCCCTGGGACTTGGCGCCGGTGCGGACGATGGCCTTGCCGGTCATGTGCACCCGCAGCTCGGCCGAGTCGAACATCTTGATGCCGAGGATGTCGTACTCGCGGCTGTTGCCCGCGCCGAGCGGCTCGGTCATCGTCGAGATGCCCAGGCCCAGCAGGCGCCCCTCCTTGCGGGCCTCGGCCTGCCGGCGGCTGGAAGTCCTCGTAGCCGACGGCCTTCAGGCCGACCTCCAGGCACTTGGCGTACTGCCCGGAGTCGAGCAGGAACCCGAACGGGGTCCGGTGCGGGAACTGGTCATCGCGGACGAGGTTCATCCGGCGGAACTCGGCCGGGTCCATGCCCAGGTCGGCGGCGGCCGCGTGGACCATGCGCTCCTGGAAGAACATGGCCTCGGTGACCCGGAATGAGCACCGGTAGGCGACCCCGCCAGGGGCCTTGTTGGTGTAGCATGCCGCGGGACATGATGTGCCCGACCGGAACGTCATAGGCGGCGAAGGTCGAGTGCAGCAGCCCGATCTTGAACTTGCTGGGCTGGGCGTCGGCGAAGAACGCCCCGTGGTCGGCGTCGGTGCGGATCCGGACGCCCAGGATCTTCCCGTCCTGGCGCAGCGCCATCTCGCCGTCCAGGTAGACGTCCCGGGCGAAGCCGGTGGAGATGAGGTTGCCGGACTTGTCCTCGATCCACTTGACCGGCCGCTCCAGCAGGATGGAGGCCAGGATCGAGCAGACATAGCCGGGGTACACCGGCACCTTGTTGCCGAATCCGCCGCCGAGGTCGGGGGAGATGATCCGGATCATGTGCTCGGGCAGCTCGGCGACGAGCGCTACCGCGGCCCGGATGATGTGCGGCGCCTGGGTGGTCATGTAGACGGTGAGCTTGGAGGTGGACCGGTCGAAGTCGGCGATCGACCCGCAGCACTCAATCGGCGAGGGGTGCGACCGCGGGTAGTGCAGCTTCAGCCGGGAGACGACGTCGGCCTGCTCGAAGGCGGCGTCGGTGCCGGCCGCGGTCGCCGACCTCCCAGTTGTAGATGAGGTTGTCCGGCTGGCCTTCCTTGTCGTCGCGGATCACCGGCGCCCCGTCGGCCAGGGCCTGCTCCGGGTTGACGATGGGCGGCAGCGGCTCGTAGTCGACGTCGATCAGCTCGCACGCGTCCTTGGCGATGTACGGGTCGTCGGCGATAACGCAGGCCACTTCCTGGCCCTGGAAGCGCACCTTGTCGGTGGCGAGCACCGCCTGGGTGTCATAGGACAGGGTGGGCATCCAGGCCAGGTTGCGGGTCGCCATCATCTCGCCGGTCAGCACCAGGTGCACGCCGGGGATATCCCACGCCCGGCTGGCGTCGATCGACTTGATCCGCGCGTGCGCCAGCGGGCTGCGCAGGATCTCCATGTGCAGCATGCCGGGCAGCGTGATGTCGTCGGTGTAGTTGCCCTTGCCGCGAATGAAGCGGCTGTCTTCTACCCGCTTGCGGCTGGCGCCCAGGCCGCCGATCTTGATTTCGTCTAGTGCCGTCACGTGATCCTCCCGGCTAGCCGGCTGAGCGGAGCTTCTCGGCGGCCCACAGCACCGACTTGACGATGTTCTGGTAACCCGTGCAGCGGCACAGGTTGCCCGACAGGGCCCAGCGGATGTCTTCCTCGGTCGGGTCGGGGTTGTCGGCGAGCAGCTGCGAGGCGGCCATCATCATCCCCGGGGTGCAGAAGCCGCACTGCAGCCCGTGCTCCTCGCGGAAGCCTTCCTGCAGCGGGTGCAGCTCGCTGGCCCCGGCCAGCCCCTCGACTGTGGTGACCTCCCGGCCGTCGGCCTGGACGGCGAGCATGGTGCACGACTTCACGGCCCGGCCGTCCACGAGCACCGTGCAGGCGCCGCAGTTGGTGGTGTCGCAGCCCATGTGCGTGCCGGTCAGCCCCAGGCCCCGGCGGATCAGGTGCGACAGCAGCAGCCGGGGCTCTATCTCGGCGATCTTCTTCTTGCCGTTGATCGTGAACCGGATCCGGTTGACCGGCACGTCACCGGACTCGGAGTCGCTGAGGTCGTCATAGACCGTGGTCATCTCAGGCTGCCTTTCCCGGCGTTCCCGGTGCTGCGCTGGCGTCTGCCTCGGTGCGGCTGAGCAGGCGCGTGACGAAGGTGGCCACCATGTGCCGCTTGTACTCGGCGCTGCCCCGGTGATCGGTCTTGGGCCGGGCCGCGGCGGCTGCGGCGGCCGCCGCTTCCTCGATGACCGGGCCCGACAGCTCCCGGCCGGTCAGCGCCTGCTCGGCCGCCGTGGCCGCGATGGTGGACCCGCCCACCCCGGTCAGCGCGATGCCGGCCCGGGTGACAATCGGCCCGGCGGTCTCCAGGGCCACGGCGACGCCGACCGTGGCGAAGTCGCCGACCCGGCGCTCCAGCTTCAGGTAACCGCCCGAGCGGCTGCCCTGAGCGGCGGGGAAGACCGCCTCGACCGCGATCTCATCGGTCTCCAGCACGTTCTGGAACGGGCCGGTCACGAAGTCGGCCACCGGGATGGTGCGCCGCCCGCGGGGGCCTGCCGCGACGATGGAGGCGCCCAGCGCGGTGGCCACCGAGGCCCAGTCACCCTGCGGGTCGGCATGGCAGATGGACCCGACCAGGGTGCCGCGGTTGCGGACCAGCGGATCGGCGATCAGCGGCGCGGCCGCGGCCATGGTCGGCTGGGAGGCCGCCAGCAGCGCGGAGTGCTCCAGGTCAGCGTGCCGGCAGAGCGCGCCGACCCGCAGGGTGCCGTCGGGGTCGGCGCGGTGGTAGGCCAGGCCGGGCAGCCGGTTGATGTCGACGATCAGCTCGGGGGAGGCGAAGCGCAGTTTCATCAGCGGGACCAGGCTCTGGCCGCCCGCCAGCACCTTGGCGTCCTCGCCGCCGTCGTGCAGCAGCGCGATCGCCTCATCCAGCGATCGTGGCGCCTCGTAGCGGAACCGAGACGGATACATGTGATCCTCCCAGGATTACGGGCGCGCGGGGAGCATGCGGTCAGTCCCGCTCGCGCGGCGGGGCGTCGGGGTCGGGGACGGCCACCGGCCCGCCCTCCTCGGTCGGGTCGGGACGCGGCTCCTGGTGCGGCGGCCACGGCCCGGCGACAGGCTGGCCGGCGATCTTCAGGTAGTCCATCAGCTCAGGCCAGGCCCAGACGGTGGGGCTTTTGCCAGTCTTTGGGGCATGTTCGACTAGCTCAAACAGCCGCGGGTTGCCCTCACTGTGGCCGCTGGACTCGATCCTCATGCCGGGCTCCTGCCCCCGGTGCCAATGCGACACCGGCATCGCCGATGGGCTTGATACTTCGCCAGCTTCCGGTGGCTCGCAATAGCCGAATAAGCACTTGCTTAAGTCGTGGCCCGGGCGACTGCGCTGGGTCATCCCCGGCGCTGTGACGTGCAATTTCTGCTGATCAGCTCCAGATCGTCACATACACGGGAGGGCGGAACCGGGACGGCGGCACCCCGGTGGCCGGGGCCCGCATCAGCTGCATGGCCTCGGGGGTACCCAGGAACCGCCGGAACGCGCTGGCAGCGGCGCTGCGGTGCTGGCGCTCCAGCATGGTGACGTGCCAGCAGGCCTCCAGTGGCGTGCCCGGCGCTTCTACCAGCGACAACTCTCCGCGCCGGACCTGCTGGGCGACCAGGTGCTCCACGGCCGGGGCCACGCCGGCCCCGTCGGCAGCGGCCGCCCAGGCGGCGGTCTGGTTGGGGAACACCCCGATCCGGGAGTCGGGGATGGCCAGCCGGGCCAGCAACTGGCCGCTGTCGCTGCCGGGGTCGGTACCCGACGGGTCGATCAGCCAGCGCCACTGACCGGGCGCCCCGCGCGGCCGGGCCCGGCCGCCGACGACCACGAGGCGGTAGCGGAAGATCGGCTCGGTCACGACGGCCAGGCCCGGATCGGCGGTCACGCTGGAGCCGAGCGCGATGTCGGCCAGCCGGTTGCCGACCAGGACCCCCAGCTCGCTGCTGACCGCGACGCCCGTGGACACGTCCACCGACCCGGCGTAGCGCCGGGTGAACGCCTCGGTCAGCGGGCTCAGGACGAACTCAGCTATCGCCGAGGTCGCCACGATGCGCAGTTGCTCAGGAGCGCCCTGAGCGGCCCGGACCGCGGCGTGCGCCTCGGCGCCGAGCACCACGATCTGGGAGGCGGTGGCCAGCAGCCGGGATCCGCCGGCGGTCAGCGTCATCCCGCCCGGGCCGCGGGTGACGAGCTGGTCGCCCAGGTGCAGCCGCAGAGCCGACAGGGCCTGGGATACGGCCGGCTCGCTGACGCCGAGCGCGCTGGCGGCCGCGGTCACCGACCCGAGCCTGGCGACCAGCACAAACGCGTTCAGCTGGGTGAGCGTCATGGCACTCCCGATTATTACCTAGGTGGCCGGCCGGTCTGGCGCATCCGGCTGGCCGGCCCGCCCGCCCGGTAGGGCGCCGGCGGCCCGGGCATGCCTACACTCGACTGGACCGGGAGGACACACGTGCAGGTTCCAGCGCATGTCGAGTACGAGCGTGCCACGACCGTGGAGCATGCGCTTGAGCTGCTGGCCCGGTTCGGCCCGGAGGCCCGCGTGCTGGCCGGCGGCCACAGCCTGATCCCGATGATGAAGCTGCGGCTGGCCCAGCCCGAGACCCTTATCGACATCAACGGGCTCACCGAGCTGGCCTACCTGACCGTGACCGACAGCCAGCTGCGGATAGGTGCCATGACCCGGCACGCCGAGCTGCTGGAATCGGCGGCGGCCGGCGAGCTGTTCACGATTCTGCACGACGCCGAGCGGGTCATCGCTGACCCGATCGTGCGCAACTGGGGCACGATCGGCGGCTCGCTGTGCCAGGCCGACCCGTCCGAGGACCTGTCGGCGGCGTTCGCGGCACTCAAGGCCACGATGGTGATCCGCGGTCGCGATGGCATCAGGACCGTCCCGGCCCGTGACTTTCACACCGGGCCCTACGAGACGGTGGTGGCGCCGGGCGAGATCCTCACCGAGATCCAGATCACGATCTGGCAGGACGGTGGCCGGCCGGGCGATGCGGCCGCCATCCGGCTGGGCAGCGCGTACGAGAAGGTCGGCCGCCGGGTCGGCGACTGGCCGGTTGGCGCCGCCGGGGTAGCCCTGTGGCTGAACGGGGACACCATCGCGGCGGCCGGGATCGGGCTGTCGGCCGTCGGCGCCCGGAACTTCGCCGCCGCCGAGGCGGAAGAGTTCCTCGCCGGGGCGCCCGCCACGGAGGAATCCTTCGCCCGCGGCGGCGAGATCGCCGCGGAGCACTGCCGGCCATCCACCGACCAGCGCGGTCCGGCGGACTACAAGCGGCACCTGGCTCGCGAGCTGACCACCCGCGCGCTGCGCCGCGCTTTCCTGCGCGCGGCAGCCCCGGCGCCGCGGGCCGCGGGCGGGCCAGCGGCCGGCAGGCGGCCGCGATGATGGAGATCACGGTGACGGTCAACGGCAGCCCCTGCCGGCGGGAGATCGAGCCGCGCCTGCTGCTGATCCACTTCCTGCGCGACGACCTGCGGCTGACCGGCTCGCACTGGGGCTGCGACACCTCCAACTGCGGGGCCTGCGTGGTGTGGCTGGACGACACCCCGGTCAAGTCCTGCACCGTGCTCGCCGCGATGGCCGACGGCCACCGGGTCCGCACGGTGGAGGACCTGGAGTCCGGCGGGGAGCTGGATCCCGTCCAGGAGGGATTCGCCCAGTGTCACGGGCTGCAGTGCGGATTCTGCACGCCGGGCATGCTGATGACCGCCCGCTGGCTGCTGGACCACAACCCGGACCCGTCGGCCGAGGAGATCCGCGAGGCGATCTCGGGACAGATCTGCCGCTGCACCGGCTACGAGAACATCGTGCGGTCCATCCAGTGGGCCAGCAAGCACCAGGAGCCCGCCGGATGAGCGCCCCGCCCCGGCCCGGCCCGGAGGCAGCGCCCGGTCAGCAGGTGGCCGCGCGCCCGGCCAGCGCCTACGGACCGCTGCGCCGCAAGGAGGACGCCCGGTTCATCCGCGGCCGGGGCCAGTTCGTGGACGACATCCAGCTGCCCGGCATGCTGTACGGCGCGATCTTGCGCAGCCCGCTGGCGCACGCCCGGATCCTGTCGGTGGACACCGAGGCCGCGCTGGCACATCCCCGGGTGGCGGCGGTGATCACCGGGGAGTCCCTGGCCGGCCGGGACCTGGCCTGGATGCCGACGCTGTCGCAGGACGTCCAGGCCGTGCTGGCCACCGACAAGGTCCGGTTCCAGGGCCAGGAGGTGGCGTTCGTCGTGGCCCAGGACCGGTACTCGGCGCGGGACGCCCTCGAGCTCATCAACGTGGAGTACGAGCCGCTGCCGCCGGTCGTCGACGCGAAGCGGGCCCTGGACCCCGATGCCCCGCTGGTCCGCGACGACCTGGGCAAGGGCAGCAATCACATCTTCGACTGGGAGGCCGGCGACGCGGCCGCGACCGAGGCCGTCTTCGCCGCCGCCGACGTGGTGGTCACGCAGGACATGCTCTACCCCCGCTCGCACCCCGCGCCGCTGGAAACCTGCGGCATCGTGGCCGACCTGGACTCCGTCAGCGGCAAGCTCACCCTGTGGTCCACCACCCAGGCGCCGCACGCGCACCGGACCCTCTACGCGCTGGTGGCGGGCGTGCCCGAGCACAAGATCCGGGTCGTCTCCCCCGACATCGGCGGCGGCTTCGGGAACAAGGTCCCGGTGTACCCCGGCTACCTGTGCGCGATCGTCGCGACGATGATCACCGGCCGGCCGGTGAAGTGGGTGGAGGACCGGTCAGAGAACCTGATGTCGACCACGTTCGCCCGCGACTATCACATGCACGGCGAGATCGCCGCCACCCGCGACGGCCGCATTCTGGGCCTGCGCGCGCAGGTGCTCGCTGACCACGGCGCGTTCAACGCCACCGCCCAGCCCACCAAGTTCCCGGCCGGCTTCTTCCACATCTTCACCGGCTCCTACGACCTGCAGGCGGCGCACTGCCAGGTGACCGCGGTACACACCAACAAGGCACCCGGCGGCGTGGCCTACGCCTGCTCGTTCCGCATCACCGAGGCGGTCTACCTGGTCGAGCGGATGGTGGACCTGCTGGCCGGGGAACTAGGGATGGACCCCGCGCAGCTGCGGCTGCGCAACCTGCTGCGCCCCGAGCAGTTCCCCTATCCCAGCCCGACCGGCTGGGAGTACGACTCCGGCAACTACCCGCGCGCCCTGGCGCTGGCCATGGACATGGCCGGGTACGACGAGCTGCGGGCGGAGCAGGCGCAGCGGCGGGAGCGCGGCGAGTACATGGGCATCGGGCTGAGCTTCTTCACCGAGGGCGTGGGGGCGGGGCCGCGGGCGCACATGGACATCCTGGGCCTGGGCATGGCCGACGGCGCCGACCTGCGCGTGTTCCCGACCGGCAAGGCGGTGCTGGCCATCTCCGTGCAGACGCAGGGTCAGGGCCATGAGACGACATTCGCCCAGATCGTGGCCCAGGAACTGGGGATCAGCCCCGATGACGTCGAGGTGGTGCACGGGGATACCGATGTCACCCCGTTCGGGCTAGGCACCTACGGTTCCCGCTCCACGCCGGTATCCGGGGCCGCGGCGGTCGTGGTGGCCCGCAAGGTCCGGGAGCGGGCCCGGCTGGTCGCGGCGGCCATGATGGAGGTGTCGCCCGACGACCTGGACTGGGCGGACGGAGCCTGGCAGGTCCGCGGCGACCCCGAGCAGTCAGCCACGATCGCCCAGATCGCGATGGCGGCGCACGGCTCGCTGGAGCTGCCCGACGGCGTGGAAGGTCACCTGGACGCGGAGACCGTCTACAACCCGCCCAACCTGACGTTCCCGTTCGGCGCCTACATCTGCGTGACCGATGTCGATCCGGGCACCGGCGTGGTCAAGGTCCGGCGGTTCATCGCGGTAGATGACTGCGGTGTGCGGATCAACCCCATGATCGTGGAAGGCCAGGTGCACGGCGGGCTGGCCGACGGCGTCGGGATGGCGCTGATGCAGGTCATCGCCTACGACGAGGACGGCAACTGCCTGGGCGGCTCGTTCATGGACTATCTGCTGCCCACCGCGGTGGAGTGCCCGTCGTGGGAGCTGGGCGAGACGGTGACGCCCTCGCCGCACCACCCGATCGGCGCCAAGGGGGTCGGCGAGTCGGCCACCGTGGGGTCACCGCCGGCCGTGGTCAACTCGGTGCTGGACGCCCTGGCGCCGTTCGGCGTCCGGCACGCCGACATGCCGCTCACCCCGGCCGGCGTGTGGTCAGCGATCCAGGGCCGGCCGCTGCGCACCGACCTGGCGGTCTCGTGACCCGGACGGCTGTCGCATCATGTACTGGTGCGGATCTTCGTTCCGGCGGATGCCGGTGAGTGAACTGGACGGGCAGCTGCCCGACGTGAGCGCCCTGCTGAAGGCGCTAGATGACATCGGGTACCTGGCCGATGAGGCCCTCGGTACCTCGCTGTTCCTCGCGGCGCGGATGGGCCAGCCGATCCTGCTCGAGGGCGAGCCGGGGGTGGGCAAGACCGAGGCCGCGAAGGCGCTGGCCACGGTGCTGGACACCCCGCTCATCCGGCTGCAGTGCTACGAGGGGCTGACCTCGGCGGAGGCACTGTATGAGTGGAACTACCCGCGGCAGCTGCTGGCCATCCGGCTGGCCGAGGCACGCGGCGAGGCGCCGCGCGAGGCCGACCTGTTCAGCGACGAGTTCCTGCTGCGGCGCCCGCTACTGGCCGCGCTCACCCACCCCGGGCCACGCCCCGCGGTGCTGCTGATCGACGAGGTGGACCGGGGCGACGACGAATTCGAGGCGTTCTTGTTCGAGCTGCTGGCCGAGTCCGCCGTGACGATCCCTGAGCTGGGCACTCGCACCGCAGCCCACCCGCCGGTGGTGGTGCTCACCTCCAACCGGACCCGTGACCTGCACGACGCGCTCAAGCGCCGGTGCCTGTACCACTGGATCGACTACCCCGACGCTGACCGGGTGGCGGCCATCATCCGCCGCCGCGTCCCCGAAGCCGCGGTGCCGCTCACCGAGCAGGTCGCCCGCGGCGTTGCGCGGCTGCGCGACATGGACCTGGCCAAGCCGCCGGGCGTCGCCGAGGCGATCAGCTGGGCGACGGCGCTGCACGTGCTGGGCGCTGACGGGCTGGATGCGGCGGCCGCGCAGCGGACGGCGGGCGCCGTGCTCAAGTACGCCGAAGATATGCGGATGGTGCGCGAGACGGGCTTCGCGGCCCTGGCTGCCGCGGCCGCGCCGGGTGCCGATCCGGCGCCGGGACAGGCTGCTGATCCCGGATCCGCAGCCGGGGAGTCTGCAGCCGGGGACCCGGCAGCCGGGGATTCCGGGGACTCCGCAGCCGGCCGGGCCGACCCGGCTCCCGATGGCTGAGGACCTGGCCGAGGTGACCGCCCGGTTCGGGGCGGCGCTGCGGCACGCCGGGCTGCCGCCGGCCCCGGCCGGTGCGAGCGGTTCGCCGCCGCGGTGACCATCGCCCGGCCCGCCAGCCTCCGCGAGCTCTACCTGTGCGCGCTGGCCACGCTGGTGTCCAGCAAGGACCAGGCGGAGCTGCTGCGGGAGGTTTTCGCTGCCGTGTTCGGCGCGCTGGACGGGTCGCCGGCCGGGAGCGCCGACCGCGGCCTGCGCGGCCCGGCCCGGCCGCCGGTCACCCCCGGAGACGTGCTGGCCCAGGCCGCGCAGGCAGCCCGGGAGCATCCCGTCGGGTATCAGGAGCTGCCGCCCGCTGAGGCGCAGGAGCTCCCGCCCGGCCCGGAACGGGAAGTCGAGAACCGGTACCTCGGCAGCAGCGTCGAGCGGCTGGCCGGGCAGGACTTCGCCGAGCTGTCGGACGCCGAGCTGGCGTCGCTGGCCGGGCTGATGCGGGCCATCACGCTAGCGGTTCCGCTGCGCCGGTCGCGGCGCGAGCGGCGCCGGCCGGGCGGCCCGCGCACGGACATGCGGGCTACGCTGCGCCGGGCCCGGCGCAGCGGCGGTCACGCGTTCGCGCTGATCGGGCGCACTCCGGCCCGGCGGCCCCGGCGCATGGTGGTGCTCTGCGACATCTCCGGCTCGATGGAGCCGTACGCCCGGGCGATGATCCAGCTGCTGTACTGCGCCGCGGGCGCGGCCAGCGCCGAGGTGTTCAGCTTCGCCACCCGGCTGACCCGGCTAACCCCCGCACTGGCCAGGTCGCTGCCCGGGCCGGCCCTGGAGCGGGCGGGCGAGGCCGCCCCGGACTGGCGCGGCGGCACCAAGATCGGGGCGGCGCTGCGCGAGTTCAACGATTCCTACGGGCGGCGCGGCATGGCCCGCGGCGCGGTGGTGCTGATCGTCTCGGACGGCTGGGACACCGGTGACCCGGACGTCGTGCGCCGGGAGATGGAGCGGCTGTCCCTGGTGGCCTACCGGATCGTCTGGGTGAACCCGCGCACCAAGAGCGCGACCTACCAGCCGCTGGCCGGGGGGATGGCCGCCGCCTGGCCGCACTGCGACGCCGTGGTCAGCGCGCATACGCTGCGCGCGCTGGATGAGCTCACCGCGGCGCTGGCTGACCCGGTCCGCCGCCGGGCGCAGGTCCGGCCGGGCTAGCCGGGACCGCCCTTCGGTTACCGGCCGATGCTGCGGCGGCCGGAGTTCTTGATGCCCTTGCGGGACTTGCGCTTGATCTCGATGCCGCCCAGCACGCAGCTGCCGGTGATCCGCAGCGTCGGGGCGCCGGGCTGGGTGGCCTCGTCGCTGTCGCTGACGCTCTCCACCCCGCCCAGGATCGTCACCACGGAGTTCACCACGTGCATCTCGGGGGGCACCGTGATCTCCACCCCGCCCAGCACGCAGGTGATCCGGATGGTGGTCTCCTGGCTGCTCAGCTGTGCCTCGCGGAAGTCCAGCTCAGTGCCGCCCAGCACGTTCAGGATGTCGATGGTGGCATCGGCCTGCCAGGAGCCCTTGCGGGTTGCGCCGCTCAGCACGGCCACGATCCGGTCCGGCGGCCCGGACGGCGCGCCCGCCGGGCGCAGGTTCCCGGCCGGCGCAGGCACGGCGATAGCCCCGTGACCGGGCAGGTCATCCAGGAGCGGCACGATGTCGGCGTGAGTCTTAGCCGAGTAAATGGCATCCAGCCGCTCGGAATGCTCGTCGGCGGTCAGCCGCCCCTCGGCCATGGCGTTATTGATCACCGAGGCAGCCCGGTCCCGGTCGGCATCCGAAGCGCGCAACCGGGAGTTATCGCTGAAGCCCTGAACTTCCATCTGGCTATTGTCGGGCATTCGGGACGGCGGTTCCACCTGACCGGCCAGGTCGGCCTGCCCGTCAGCGGCAGAAATACCTGGTGAAGCCGGCCGGTCCGGCCGTCTATTGTGCACGGGGGGCCCGTCAGCGGGCCCCGGCCACGCGAGCCGGCTACCGGGAAGGGGGGCACATGGGCCACGTCGAAGCCGGGCATCTGAGTCACCACCTGCCCGACGGCCGTTTGCTGCTCGATGACATCTCCTTCCGGGTCGGCGACGGCCTGGTCGCGGCCCTGGTCGGGCCGAACGGGGCGGGCAAGACCACGCTGCTGCGCCTGGTCACCGGGGACCTGACCCCGCAGTCGGGCACCGTCAGCTCCAGCGGCGGCCTGGGCGTCATGCGCCAGTTCGTCGGCGGGATCCGGGATGAGTCCACCGTCCGCGACCTGCTGCTGTCGGTATCGGTGCCCCGGGTACGGGAGGCCGCCGCCCGGCTGGACGACGCCGAGCTGGCCATGATGGAGCGTGATGACGAGCCGACCCAGATGCGGTATGCGCGGGCGCTGACCGAGTGGGGCGACGCCGGCGGCTACGACGCCGAGGTGCATTTTGATGCCTGCTGCATCGCGGCCCTGGGCATCTCCTATGACAACTGCCGGTGGCGTGAGGTGCGGACCCTGTCCGGCGGCGAGCAGAAGCGGCTGGTGCTGGAGTCGCTGCTGCGGGGCAAGGACGAGGTGCTGCTGCTCGACGAGCCCGACAACTACCTGGACGTGCCGGGGAAGGTCTGGCTGGAGCAGCAGCTGGCCGCCACGACCAAGACCGTCCTGCTGGTCAGCCACGACCGGGAACTGCTGGCCGCCTGCGCGCAGCGGATCATCACCGTCGAGGACACAAGTGTCTGGGTGCACGGCGGCGGGTTCGCCAGTTACGCGCAGGCCCGCCGCGAGCGCAACGATCGCCTCGATGAGCTGCGCCGGCGCTGGGACGAGGAGCACGAGAAGCTGAAGCAGCTGGTCCGGATGTACCGGCTGAAGGCCACCTACAACGACTCCATGTCCTCCCGGCTGCATGCCGCGGAGACCCGGCTGCGCAAGTTCGAGGAGCAGGGCCCGCCGGAGGAGGCCCCGCGCGAGCAGAACGTCCGGATGCGGCTGCGCGGCGGTCGGACCGGCAAGCGCGCGGTGATCTGCGAGCAGCTGGAGCTGACCGGGCTGATGGCTCCGTTCGACCTGGAGGTCTGGTACGGCGAGCGGGTGGCCGTGCTCGGTTCCAACGGATCCGGCAAGTCGCACTTCCTGCGACTGCTGGCCGGGGATCAGGTGCGGCATACGGGGGTGTCCCGGCTCGGCGCCCGGGTGGTGCCGGGCATGTTCGCCCAGACCCACGCCCGGCCGGACCTGGAGCGGCGCACGCCGCTGGAGATCCTGATGACCGAGCATGCCCTGCTCATCAACGAGGCCATGGCCGCGCTGTCCCGGTATGAGCTGCAGGTGTGCGCCCGGCAGCCGTTCATCAGCCTGTCCGGCGGTCAGCAGGCCCGGCTGCAGATCCTGCTGCTGGAACTAGCCGGGCTCGACCCTGCTGCTGCTCGACGAGCCCACCGACAACCTTGACCTGGCCAGCGCTGAAGCCCTCCAGGAAGGCCTGGAAGGCTACGCCGGGACGGTGCTCGCCGTCACCCACGACCGGTGGTTCGCCCGGTCCTTCGACCGCTTCCTGGTGTTCGGGGCCAGCGGCGACGTGTACGAGGCGGCCGAGCCGGTCTGGGACGAGACTCGTGTGGAGCGGCAACGCTGACGATGCTCCTTGCTAGGCTCAAGAGTCGCCGTCCGGGCCGTCCAGGCCGCGGGGCCGCGGTTGCGAGAGCCTGATCTGGAGGAGTCACATCGTGAAGAAGCTGCTCGTCATCGCCGTGCTGGGTCTCAGCGCCTTTGCCGTCTGGCGGAAGGTCCAGGCTGATCGCGCCGAGCTTGACCTGTGGACCGAGGCGACAACCGCGGACGACTAGAGCTCCGCGCACCGCAGGCGGCGGGCGGAGGCGGGGGTGACAGACATGCCGGCGTACACGCTGGCGTGCCTCGGACTGATCGGCACCACGGTGGCCGATGATGGCAGCCTGGAACGGGCTTATGCCGAGGCGATCGCGACACAGGGGGTCGTGCCGGGCACGACGGCGTTCGCTCGCAGCATGGCCCTGGTGCACCGGGCCCGCGGCATGACCGGAATCGATGTGCTCCGCGGGCTCTTCCCGGGGAACGAGGCCCGGGCTCAGGCTGCCTACCTGGCTTTCGACAGGTCCCTGGGCGGGGCCGTGCACCGCGGCCCCGTCGAGCCGGTGCCCGGCGCCGTCGAGACGATGGATGCGCTGGCGGCCGCCGGCTGGCGCATCTGCCTGATCAGCTCCCTGACCCGCCGGCATATCGATGCTTTCCTGGCTGCTCTCGGCTGGCGGGAGCGCGTCGACCTGGTGCTGGGCGCGGACGAGGTCCCGCGCGGCTACCCGTATCCGGACCCGGTCCTGCAGGCCATGCTGAAGCTCGGCGTAAGCGATGTCCGCGAGGCCGTCGTCGTCCAGTCCACCGACAGCGGCGTCCTGGCGGGCCGCCGGGCCGGCGCGGGACTGGTGGCCGGGGTCCTGACCGGCACGCATCCCGCTGCCCGGCTCCGCGAGGCGGGCGCCCGGCATGTCCTGTCCAGCATTGCCGACCTCCCTGCCGTCCTGGCCGCCGGAGCGGCCGGCCCGGGGGCGGAGTCCCCGCGGGTCACGGTGCCCCGTCCCGCCCCTGCCCCGCAGGCCGGCGGGACCGGCACCCGCTCCGACACGGCACGGGCCGAAGCGGCCCGCTCCGAGCGGACGCAGCCCATCCGGTACCCGGGCCCCGCCTTCCTGTGACCTACCACGCCAGCCGCCCCGGCCGCGCCGCCCGGCTGATCCAGGTGCCCGGATCCGGGTACCCTTGGACGGCACCCCGCACGGGGCTATAGCTCAGCTGGAAGAGCACCTGCTTTGCAAGCAGGGGGTCAGGGGTTCGAGTCCCCTTAGCTCCACCAGGCAAAACGAGACCGGGTCGGTCGGCATGCAAGCCCTGGCACCTTTAAGACCTTGGGCAGGGTCGCGACTGTGTGCCGGATCGAGTGCACCGGGATCAGGGGGATGCCGTGGTGCGTGCAGATCCGGGCGAAGGATCTTACGAGGTTGCGGGTTCCACTGGCCTGCCGGGCCGGGTCGTGAACACGAGACCGGTGTCGCCCATGCGGGGGCAATGACGCAATCGGCCTTTATCATGGCCGTAGGCGGTTCCGGGCCGGGGCCACGCTCCACTGGCGTCTAAACGACTACAGCGGCCCCGGTAGGGAGTGTCCCTGCGACTCCCGCTAGTGGTTAGCCCCTTGCGACGCTTGGGGTGAGGCGACCGGGCGCGGCGCCAGTATCGCGGGGACATCCGGAACCGTCCCAGGTGTTAAGCGCGGATTGACACCGTCTTCTCCGTCGCAGCCGCGCCGAGGGGCAGGGCTGACCACCAATGCTGACCACAACAGCATGGGTGTTGTAGCGACGAATCCAGGGTCGCGCTAAGGCCAGTGCGGCACGGCCCGGAGACTTCCAAGACTAGATCCGGGCGCGTTCGGGGACTTCCCGTGCGAGAAGGAGAGTGACGAGTCCCAGCATTGTGCCGGTCATTCGGCGTTGCCATGCGGCCCAACCTGGCCGGGTGACGAGGAAGCGGGCGATCGACCCGGCCCCGACGATGATGCCAGCGTTGACGCTCATGCTCACGAGAATCTGAATGGTGCCGAGCGTGAAGCCTTGGACGGTGGTGCTTCCAGAAGCGGGAGAGATGAACTGCGGGATTAGCGCGAGGTACATCACGGCGGCCTTGGGGTTGAACAGGTTTGTCAGTAGCCCCATTCGGAACAGCGTGAACGCAGAGTCCCGGTGCAGTTGCCGGACCTCGAAGACACCCCGACCGCCCGGCTTAAGGGCTTGCCAAGCGAGATAGCCGAGGTAGGCGACGCCAGCAGCTTTGAAGCCGATGTAGAGCCACGGCACGGCAACGAAGACAATGGCCAGGCCGAGGTTTGCCGTCGTCATGTAGGCGACGAAGCCGAGCCCGGTCCCGGCGGAGAGATCATGCCGGCCAGGCGGCCCTGGCTAACACTTCGCGAGACGAGGTAGATCATGTTGGGGCCGGGGGTGAGGACCATCCCGAGCGCGGTCAGAGCCATACCTCCCGCCGCTGAAGCTGAGACGCCAGTGTCGAGCAAGCTCATCGTGTCCCTCTCACACGTAGACCCGTCCTCGGGACCTAGACGGGCGGCACGATGGTGGCCACGGTGCGGATCAGCTGCCGGAATCGCCGGACCTGCTTGGTGTCGCCGGTGACGTCGAGGTCGAGGTCGGGGCGGGCGAAGATGAAGGTGGCCAGCGCCTGGGTGGTCGCGGTGATCGTGACGTCGGCCCGCTCGGGCGGGGGTCCGGCAGTGAGGGACCACTGGCGGCCGTTGCTTTCGACCAGGTAGTCGGCGCCGTCGAGCCGGAAGTGCCAGCGGGCTGGCTCGTGGCCGTCGCCGGTGCGCTCGATGGCCTGGGTGACGGTGCGGAGCAGGTGCTCGGCGTGCAGCGGCTCGCCAGCCCGGGGCTGGCGCCATTCGTGCCGTAGCCCCCACCAGGCGAGCGCGTCGATGACGGGCTCGAGATCGGCTCCGGCCGGTGTCAGGCGGTAGAAGACCTCCCGCCGGCCCGGCTCGCGGTCGGCGGCCACGATCCCGGCGTCCTCCAGCTCACGCAGGCGCAGGCTGAGCGTCTTGGGGGTGATCCCGCCCAGGCGGTCCATCAGGTCGGTGAACCTCTTGGGCCCGGTGAGCAGGTCGCGGATCACCAGCAGGGTCCACCGGTCGCCGACCCGTTCCAGGGCTCGGGCGGTCAGGCAGAAGTGGTCGTAGGTACGAACGTTCCGAGTCACGTCCTCATAATACTAGTTGACAGCTACTATTTACAAGATACTAGTCTGTAGATATCAACTGAGGAGGACGTCATGTACGATCCACCCGCCTATCTATGGGCGATCACCATCGCCGGAATCGCCGCGATCCTGGCTGCGACCTGCGTCGTGCTGTACGGCGGGGGGATGCAGCCGGCCTGGGCCGAAGGCGCGCGGCGCTGCTCGCCGGGGGCGCGGCCGTCGTGCTCGGCGGCTGGTTCACCGCCAGCGCGGTGATCGCGGGTCACGGCTGGTACCACGCGCGGATCGGCCACGGGGTGCCGTGGATGCCCGTCGCGGTGGCCGGCTTCCTGGTCACGCTGCTGGCCCTCAGCCGGGTGCCGGTGGTGGCGAGCGCCCTGGCCGCGCCGGGCATGGCGCGCCGTCTGGAGCTGCCGCACGCGTTCCGGGCGGCGGACGGGGTGGCCTTCCTGCTCATCATGGCCCTCGGCCATCTGCCCCCGCTGTTCGCCCTGCCCGCGGGCCTGGGCGACATCGCCACCGGCATCGCTGCGCTGCTGGTCGCGCTCAGGCTCGCGCAGGGCACGGGCCGCCGCGCCGCCTTGTGGCTCAACGCGTTCGGCATGACCGACCTGGTCGTGGCCCTGACCCTCGGCGCCGTGACCGCTTACCAGCTGATCCACGTCACCCCGTCCGGCGCGCCGATCAGCGAGCTCCCGCTGGCGGTGGTCCCGACCGTCGGCGTGCCGCTGCTGCTCGCCCTGCACATCACGTCCGTGCGCGCGCTGGTCAGGGCCCGGCGCGCCCCGCTGCCCGCCGCCGGCCCGCTCACCGCCGCTGCGAAGTAGAGGAGAAGAGAATGACTCGCGCGCCTTCGAAGCCGCTCGTCCTGGTCGCCTTGCTCATGGCGTCGTTCGTGATCAATCTCGACACCACCCTGGTCAACGTGGCGCTGCCGACACTGACCCGGGAACTGGGCGCGACGACCGCGCAGTTGCAGTGGGTGGTGGACGCCTACAACCTGGTCTTCGCCGCGCTGTTGCTGACCTCCGGGAGCCTGTCCGACCGGTTCGGCCGCAAGGGCATGCTGATGGCCGGGCTGCTGGTGTTCGGCCTGGCCAGCTTCGCCGGCGGATATGCCACGTCCCCAGCCGGGCTGATCGCCGCTCGGGCCGTCATGGGCCTCGGGGCGGCGATGACGTTCCCCGCCACGCTGTCGCTGCTGACCGGGGTGTTCACCAGCCGCAAGGAGCGGGCGCTGTCCATCGGCCTGTGGGGAGCCACGGGCGGGATGGCCATCGCCCTCGGGCCGATCGTGGGCGGCTTCCTGCTCGAGCACTTCAGCTGGTCGAGCATCTTCTTCACGCTCGGGCCGGTGTCGGTAGCCGTCATCGCCCTGGTCGCGCGGTTCGTCCCCGGCTCGAAGAACCCGGTGCCGCACGGCCTGGACGTCCTGGGTCTGGTCCTGTCCGGCGGCTTCATGGGGCTGCTGGTCTACACCTTCATCGAGGCTCCGGGCCGGGGCTGGACCTCGGCGGCGTCGCTGCTCGGGTTCGCCGGCGCCGCTGTCCTGCTGATCGCGTTCATCGTCGGCGAGCGCCGCACCGATCAGCCGATGCTCGACGTGCGGCTGTTCGCGAACATGCGGTTCAGCGCCGCCAGCGCCTCGGTCACCGTCGCGTTCTTCACGCTGTTCGGCTTCATCTTCCTGATGACCCAGTACTTCCAGTTCGTCCGGGCCTACAGCCCGCTGTCCGCCGGCGTGCACCTGCTGCCCGTCGCGATCTCCGTCGCCGTCGGATCGACCGTCGGCACCCGGCTCGCGATTCGTCTCGGCACCAAGACCATCGTCACCGCCGGGCTGGTCCTGCAGGCGGGCTTCTACTTCTGGGTCGCCAGCGACATCGCGCCCACATTCAGCTACGGGATCATCGCCATCCAGATGGTCGTCTACGGCCTGGGCATGGGCCTGACGTCCGCGCCCGCCACCGAGTCGATCATGGGGGCCGTCTCGGCCCGCCAGGCCGGCGTCGGCTCCGCCGTGAACGACTCGACCCGCCTGCTCGGCGGCACCCTCGGGGTGGCCGTTATCGGCAGCGTCTACGCCTCTCTGTACGCCTCGCGGCTTACCTCCCTTCCCGCGACGTTGCCGCACACCCTGACGAACCTCGCCCGCCAGTCCGTCGGGGCAGCGTTCGGTGTCTCTGGCCAGCTTGCCGCTCACGGCCACACTGCCGCGGCCGCCGCCGTCCGCCAGGCCGCCACCAGCGCCTTCGACCACGGCGTCAGCGTCGGATGCGTCGTCGCCGGAGCCGTCGCCCTCGCCGGCGCGCTGCTCGCTGCCGTCTTCCTGCCCGCCCAGCCTCCGCAGCTGCCCGGACCTGAACACCACCAAGCCGAACTGGCGGCTATCGCAAGCGACGGAAAGGACCTCGTGCGATGACCTACGCAGAAACGACGGCCGGCCAGACGATCGACCGGCTCCTGAGCGAACATCCAGGTCTGGACCCGTCGGCCGACGGCGCGCTGGACAACCTCGACCAGTTCCACATCGGCGGCGCCGACGCCGTCGGCCTGCTCATCGGCAACCTCGCGCTCGCTGAGGGCGACCGAGTACTGGACATCGGCTCAGGATTTGGCGGGCCCGCGCGGCAGATCGCCCGCCGCACCGGGAACCGCGTCACCGGCATCGACATCACCCCGGCCTACGTCGACGCCGCCCGCGACCTGACCGCCAAGGCCGGATTGCGCGACCTCGTCCACTTCCGGGTGGCCGACATCGCCGCGTTCGAACCTGACCCGCTGTTCCAGGCCGCGATCACGATGCATGTCCAGATGAACGTCCAGGACAAGACCGCCTGGTTCGCGCACATTGCCCGTTGCCTGCAACCCGGCGCACGCCTGGCCATCTGGGAGGTCTGCCAGCCGCGTCAGGCCGACCTGCCCTGGCCGATGCCATGGTCACTCGACGGAACCGACAGCTTCGTCGTCACCGCCGGCTCACTGCGCGCCTCGATCGAGCAGGCCGGCTTCACCGGCGCCGAGTGGGTGAACGAAACGGCCTGGGTCCAAGCCTGGATCACCAGGACCTTCGCGAACGGCCTGCCCGCCGGACCGGCGCTGCCGATGCTCCTCGACGACGGCTACACCCGAGTTCTCAACTACATCGCCGGAATCAGCAACGGCTCAGTCGAGGTCTGGCGAGGGGCCTTCACCAGGGACGCCGGCTAACTCTTCGGTGAGCGAGAGGCCAGTGACGTCGTATATCTTCTAGGTCGCTCGTTGTATATACTGAACGTGGAGGAGGTGGCGATGGCCAAGACCCTGGTTGACGTTGATGAGCAGTATCTGGCGGCGGCTCGGGAGGTGCTGCATACCGAGACGAAGAAGGACACGGTGAATGCCGCGCTGCGTGAGGTGGCGGCTCTGGCCGCGCGGCGGCGGGACCTGCTGCGGCTGGCTTCGGGTGGCCTGCCGGACCTGGAGGATGAGGGCGTGATGCGCGGGGCATGGCAGTAGTAGCCAGTTACCTGGCTGATACCAGTGCGCTGGCCCGGCTGCGTCATCATCCGGTCGCCGCAGTGCTGGGTCCGCTGATCGAGGCGGGGCTGGTGGCCACGTGCGGCGTCGTCGAGTTTGAGCTGGGATGGGCGGCCAGGAGCGGCAAGGAGCTTGATGACCTGCGCGCTGATCGTGACCTCGGCTACGAGTGGCTGCCCACTCATGATGAGGACTGGCGGCGGGCCCTGGACGTGCAGGCCGCGCTGTGGCGCCGGGGGCAGGCCAGGGCCGTCGGCCTCCCGGACCTGCTGATCGCCGCCGTGGCCGAGCGGGAACGCGTGACCGTGCTCCACTACGACGGCGACTACGACCTCATTGCGGAATTCACCAGCCAGAAGGTGCAGTGGGTAGTACCCCGCGGGACCGTCCCCTGACTATCGCTCCGCGTACCGCAGCGAAGTACTGCGACAGGTGCGGACACTGGCGGTCTGGCTGGGACGCCGGAGGACGGTGACCGGCATCGATGCACGCAGGCGGACGTGGTGGTGGCCTGATCAAGCTGGCTGCCTTCCTCGCACTCCTTTGTGTCCCCGGCATTCGCCAGCCCACCAGCGAAGCCCCGGCAGGCACTCGGCCGGGCGAGACCGCCGTCAGCGCCTGACGCTGGTGCCGGTAGCGGCCAGCTCACCAGCAGCGGAGCAGGTCAGGCTGGCGGGCGAACGATCTTTCCAGGCAGGGGTCAGGGGTTCGAGTCCCCCTGGTGGAAGCATGGCGAGGTGACCCAGATCAGTTCAGGCCGCCTGCGGACCGCAACGGCCGAGGACGGCACCCAGCTTCTGCGCCTCTGGGCGCTGTTGTTTGACGAGGGCAGCACGACGGTCGAGGAGCCGTGGAAGGGGCACGCACGTAAGTGGTTCTCGCGGTATGTCGATGACCCTCGCCATGCCCGGTTCCCGGCGATCGAGGTAAATGGCGAGCTCGTAGCTACGGCCATTGGCACCCTGGAGATCGGCGTTCCGAGCCCTCAGTGCGTGCGAGGGCGCACTGTACGCCTCGCGAACGTTATTACGCTGCCCGAGCATCGCGGCCAGGGTCACGGATCGATGCTCGTGCTCGACATCGTGGCCTGGGCCCGATCGATTGCTGCTGACCGTGTCGACCTGAGCGCCACTCCGGCAGGGCAGCGCATCTACGAGGAGATCGGCTTCACGGTGACCTCAGCCCCGCGCATGAAGCTCGTTCTCTAATGGCTCGCAGCGGCGATGCTGTAACGGCCACGACGTGCGGTCCGTCACTGATTTTGGGGTTCAGCCCCCCATGCCTCGGCGAATTCCCGCTGCTGGTCGACCGTCGCAATCTGCTCAGGCGGCGCGTCATCCAGCGTTCCCACGAGGGCTTCCTGGCCACCGCGTCGACCAGAGCGCATGAGGAAGACGAGCATGCCGCCGCCCGTATCCCGTGCCATGCCGCTGGGGTAGGTATCACGCCGCGCTCCCTGGACCGCGACCATCAGCCCGTCCGGTTCGAGCTGACGGCGCAGCCGGACAAGGGCCTCGAACATGTCCGGCGCTGTAGCGGTATACGGGCAGGTGTAGTTCCCCTCGCGGGCGACCAGCTCGATTCGATAGGTCGGCACCGGACCGTCATAACCGTCGAGCCACCCCCGGAGCCGAGTCTCCTCGGGCTGGCCGTGCCGGATCAGTACGACGTTTCGATCCGCCAGGAGCTGCGGGAAGTCGTCTGGCATAACCACAATCCAACCAGCCGGGGGGGCATGTGGGATATGCGCGGGATGGGCGAGACCCGCGCGCGCCCCTGAGGGCGGGCTGGCACGGGATCGAAGGGGCCTGAAAAGATTCTTCTGGCGGGCTGTCGATCTGCGGCCTCGTCGTTCGTCATCCCCGTGTTGCCGCCCTGCGGGCAGCCCTCGAAATCCGACGAACATGGAGATCACCGTGAAGTACATGCTGCTGATCATCGGCTCCCAGGACGCCGAGCCGCCGACGGCCGAAGCCGGCCAGGGCCTCATGGAGGCGTTCATGACCTTCCACAAGACGGTTTGCGACGCCGGCGTCGTGGTCGACAGCAACGTGCTGGACTCCTTCGAGACCGCTACCTCCGTCCAGGTGAGCACGACCGGGGAGCGCATCGTCACCGACGGGCCCTTCGCCGAGACCCGGGAGTATCTCGGCGGCTACTACATCCTTGACCTCCCTGACCTCGATGCCGCGATCGACTGGGCGGCCCGCTGCCCCGGGGCCAGGGCCTGGCGGGTCGAAGTGCGCCCGATCCAGGACTTCGGCCCGTCATGACCGGCGGGCGGGCGGCTGGCTCCGTCGAAGCGGTGTTCCGGGAGGAGCGGGGCCGGCTGCTCGGCATTCTCGTGCGCCAGTTCGGTGACCTCGACCTCGCCGAGGATGCTGCGTCCGATGCGATGGAGGCCGCGCTGGAGCGCTGGCCCGTCGACGGGGTGCCGGCGACCCCGTGGCCTGGTTGCTCACCACCGCGCGGCGCAAGGCCGTCGACCGGCTGCGGCGCGACAAGGTTCAGGCCGCCCGGCTCGCGATCATGCACGTCGAGGCGCAGCAGCTTGTCCCCGCGGCGCCCGACCGGGAGACGGGCGACGTCCCCGACGAACGGCTCCGCCTGTTCTTCACCTGCTGCCACCCTGCGCTGTCGGTCGGGGCCCAGACTGCCCTGACGCTGCGGTGCCTCGCGGGACTGTCCACCCCGGAGGTGGCGCGGGGCTTTCTGGTACCGGAGGCCACGATGGCGCAGCGGATCGTGCGGGCCAAGCGCAAGATCCGCGACGCACGGATCCCGTTCCGGGTGCCCGAGGCCGACGAGCTGGCCGGGCGCCTGCCCGGCGTGCTGCGCGTCGTCTACCTGATCTTCACGGAGGGCTACGCCGCCAGCGCGGGCGAGGACCTGGTCCGGGCCGACCTCACTGACGAGGCGATCCGGCTGGCCCGGATCCTGCACCGGCTGCTGCCCGCTGAACCCGAGGTGACCGGGCTGCTCGCGCTGCTGCTGCTGGTCGACGCCCGCCGCGGCGCCCGGGTCGACGCGGCGGGGGAGCTGGTATCGCTCGAGGACCAGGACCGCGGGCTGTGGGACGCCGACCGCATCGCCGAGGGCCGCGGCCTCGTCGTCGCTGCCCTGTGCGGGCCCAGTTCCGGGCCGTACGCGCTGCAGGCGGCGATCGCGGCACTGCACGACGAGGCGGCCGACGTCGCCTCGACCGACTGGCCGCAGGTCGTGGCGCTCTACGACGTGCTTGCGCGGGTGTCCCCGTCGCCGGTGGTTGAGCTCAACCGGGCGGTAGCCGTGGCGATGCGCGACGGCCCGCAGGCCGGTCTCCAGGCGCTGGACGCGCTGGACGCCGACGCGCTGCGGGACTATCACCCCCTTCCGGCGGCGCGGGCGGACCTGCTGCGCAGGGCCGGCCGGACCGCTGAGGCAGCAACGGCCTACCGGGCCGCACTCGAACTCGTCCGGAACGAGCGGGAGCGGGCCTTCCTGCGCGGGAGGCTGGAATCCCTGACGAGGAGACCAGGCATGACGCACTACTTGCGCTACCCGCCGCTGAAGGCGCTGGAGCAGCACACACCCGCCGTCCCGCCGACCGTCTGACCACCGTGAACGAAACCACCGAAGGGCAACTGCGTGTTATCCGCAGGGTCGTAGCGGTCACGCAGGCAGCCGGTATCTCCGCGTGGCTGTTCGGCGGCTGGGGCCTCGATGCCCGGATCGGCCGGATCACCCGAGAGCACGGCGACGTCGAGTTCTGGGTGGAGCGCATTCACGCTGAGCAGTCGAAGGCATTGCTGGCCAGCGCCGGCGCCAGAACTCTGGCGACGCAGCCTCCCGAGGAGTCTTGCGAGTTCACGTGGGATGGTGTCCCGTTCAGTACTGCCTACTTCGATCGACAGCCCGATGGATCGTTCAGCCAGCCCCTGGGGCGCTGGTCGGACTGGCAGTTTCCGCCAGGATCCTTCGGCGACGAGCCCGGGACGCTCGATGGCGCGCCGGTACTGGCCATGAGCGTCGCTGGCATGCTGGCCATGAAGGAGCAGTACCCGCACCTGCGCAACGGCCGGCCGTGGCGGCAGAAGGACATCGGCGATATCGCGATACTCCGGGAACTGGCCGCCGCCCGGGGAGATACCGACGGCCGCACCACAGGCAGCTGACCCGGCCGGACTGCCAGGTGAGCCGCGGGCAGGCCCCGCCTGGATCACCCGGCAGCGCCGGCCGGCCAGGAGGCGCGGTCGAGGCGGAAGATCCGGCTCCGCCTGCGTGTGCCGTCCCGGCGAATGTGGGGCTCCTCGCGGATGCCCAGGTCGGTCGCGCCGAGTTTCCGGATCGCGGCGGCCGACCGTCCGTTCCGCTCGTCGGTGCGCAGCTGAACCCACTGGGCGCCGTGGCGGAAGATCACCGTGAGGAGGAGTTGCTTGACCGCCGTATTGACGCCGGTCCCCCACGCGCCCGGTCCGAGCAGCGTTCCGCCGATCTCCGCGCCTGCCGGGTCGTGCGGATCGACCAGGACCGAGGTAATGCCGACGGCGCGGCTGTCCTGCCGGACGGTGAAGGTTGCCCGGTAGCCATCGGCGAGCCTGGACCGGATGATCTCGTCCAGGGTGGCGGCGTCGCGAGGTGCGGCCCGGGACATGTGCTCCCACACGCGCTCGTCGGCCAGCGGCTCGAGCAACTCCGCGGCATCGGCCGGGTCGTAGCAGCGCACCGAGATGGTCCCCATGCTCATCTCGGCGGGAAAGCCGACTGGCCAGTCCATGGAATCATTCTCGCCGGTTAGCCCGAGGACGGCGCAGCCTGACTGAACGCGGCCGCTGACGTGGTATTCGGTTGCCGGGCCGGAGGCCGGGTGGCAGGCTCACGCCACGTGATGGATCACGAATCCGCCGACTTCTCGGTTAAGCCCGTTCTCACTGGCGAGCGGGTCGTGCTGCGGCCGTTCACCGATGCTGACCTTGATGCCATGCGCGAGGCGCTGGCCGATCCCGAGGTGCTGCAGCTCACCGGCAGCCTGCACGGGGATGAGGCCGAAGCCGATCCGGATGACCCGGATCTGGCGGAGCAGCTTCGCCAGTGGTACGGCTCGCGCAATGAGCAGCCGGACCGCCTCGATCTCGCGGTAACCGACAAGGCCAGCGGCCAGTGCGTGGGCGAGGTCGTGCTCAACGAGTGGGACGCCGGCAACCGCAGCTGCAACTTCCGTACCCTGATCGGCCCGGCGGGCCGGAACCGGGGCCTGGGCACCGAGGCGGTCCGGCTGATCGTCGGCTACGGCTTTGAGCAGCTGGGCCTGCACCGGATCTCGCTGCAGGTGTACGCCTTCAACCCGCGAGCCCGCCGGGTCTACGAGAAGGCCGGGTTCGTCGTGGAAGGCGTCCTGCGCGAGGAACTGCGTTATGGCGGCGAGTGGATTGACGCCACCATGATGTCGGTCCTCGCGCCGGAGTGGGAGCGGCACCGCGGCCGTCCCTGAGCGGCTGCTACGGCCGGGGCGGCAACGGCCATCATGGAGTGCTCCGGGTCGCTCCCGGCCCGGCGGCTAGTCTTGCCTGCTGTGATCACCTGTGTCGTCGAGTACGTGATTGACGCGGCCAAGACCGAGGACTTTGAGCGCTTCGCCCGGCGCTGGATGGAGCTGGTCAGCCGGCACGGGGGTACCCATCACGGCTACTTCCTGCCCGCCGAGGGGGCCAGCGACCGGGCGCTCGCCCTGTTCAGCTTCCCCAGCCTGGCCGCCTACGAGCAGTACCGCGGGCTGTTCGGCGTCGATCCCGACTTTGTCGCGGCGGACCGGATCCGGGATGACAGCGGCTGCGTCCTCCGGTACGAGCGAACCTTCATGCGCCCGCTGCTGCCGGACGGAGCGCAGGAAGAAACACGCCACTAGCGGCGCGTTGCCTGGCAACGGGCCTGGCCGGGCGATGCCGCTCGGCTCACATGAAACTCACATGCAGGTCACAGCCGGGGTTAGCGTTCTGGTGGTCGCATGTTGGCGACCCTGGGAGGTGTCATGGCTGAACCGGCACGGCACCGGCACCGGCACCGGCCGCCGATCACGGCCGCCTGCTGGTCGTCGATGATGAGCCGTTCCTGCGTGACGCGGTCGCTGCGTCACTGACGTTCCTGGGTTACCAGGTGGCGACGGCCGAGACGGGCACCGAAGGGCTGCGGCTGGCCCGGGAGCAGCCGTTTGACCTGGTAGTTCTCGACGTGATGCTGCCTGACACCGATGGCTTCGAGGTGGTGCGGCGGCTGCGCCGGGAGGGCAGCTGGGTCCCGGTTATCTTCCTGACGGCCCGGGACACCCGCGAGGACAAGGTGAACGGGCTCAGCATCGGCGCCGACGACTACCTGACCAAGCCGTTCGGCCTGGAGGAGCTCGCGGCCCGGATCCGCACGGTGCTGCGCCGCACCCGGCGCGACGGCGCGGGCGGGCCGGTACTGGTCTTCGCCGACATCGAGCTGGACCAGGATTCCTACGAGGTCCGCCGGGCCGGGCAGCTAGTCGAGCTGTCCCCGACCGAATTCCGGCTGCTGCGCTACCTGATGCTCAACCCGGGCCGGGTCCTGACCCGCGCACAACTGCTCGGGCATGTCTGGGACTACGACTTCGGCGGGTCCAGCACGGTGGTCGCCACCTACATCGCCTACCTGCGGCGCAAGCTGGCCGCGCACGGCACGGACGTGATCCACACGCAGCGGGCCGTCGGCTACAGCCTGCGGCTGCCGCGCGAGCAGCAGTGAGACCGCCCTGGCCCCGCCGGGCCAAGCTGCGTACCCGGGTCCTGGTCGGCGTCCTGGCCGTCACCCTGATCGCCCTGGTCGGGTTCGACTTCGCCGCGGTCACGGCCCTGCGCGGGTACCTGACGGGCCAGACCGACTCGCAGCTCAAGGCGGTACTGGCGGATTACCGGGTCCTGAACCTGCGGAACTGGGTGCGCGTGCACCCCCCTGGTCCCGCCTCGAAGCCCCGGCAGACCACGCTCAAGGCCGGTCCTTCGCCGAAGCTGCCCTCCGGGCTCACCCCGGTCGAGCAGAAAGTGATCGCCGGGCCGATCGCCAGCCTGCCGGGCGGGCTGGGCCGGTACTACGTCGCGACGACGTCACACCAGAAGCGAGCCGTATTCATTGACGGCAATCCAGGCCTGGTGCCTCGCCTGCCGGCCAGCCTGAACAAGCTGGCCCGCGACCAGCATGGGGTTACCGTGACCAGCCAGAACGGGCACGGCCAGCTGCGGCTGATGGCCACGGACTTCCCGCGGATCGGCATTGCCTATGCCACCACCAGCCTGACCGACATCAGCAACACCACCGGGCAGCTGGAGCTGATCCTCATCATCGGCTCGGCCGTCGCCGGGCTGATCGCCGCCGGAGGTGCCGCCTGGGTGATGCGCCGGGGCCTGCGGCCGGTTGAGGTGATGGCCGGCCAGGCCGACAAGATCAACGCCGGTGACCTCACCGAGCGGGTCAGCGCCCAGGATCCGGGGACCGAGGTCGGCCGGCTCGGTGCCGCCCTGAACGGGATGCTGGGCCGCATCGAGGCCTTCGTCGCGGAGCGGGAGGCCAGCCAGGAGGCCACCCGCCGGTTCTTTGCCGACGCCAGCCACGAACTGCGCACGCCGCTGGCATCACTGCGCGCCAACTCCGAGCTCTACCTGCAGGGAGCGCTGCCCGAGCGCGCCCAGGTCGATGAGGCGATGCGGCGGATCACCGCGGAGTCCCAGCGGATGGGCGGCCTGGTGGACGACATGCTGCGGCTGGCCCGGCTGGACCAGCATCCGGACCGGCAGCGCGAGCCAGTCGATCTCAGTGCCCTGGCTGCCGAGTGCGCCGGGCGGGCGCGGACCGCCAGCCCGGACCGGGCCTGGCGCACCGGCATCACCGCCGGACTGGAAGTCTCCGGCGACGAGGAACTGCTGCGCCGGGCCATCGACAACATCCTCGCGAACGTAACTGCCCATACTCCCGCCGGCAGCGCCGCCGCCCTGACCGCTGACTGGCGCGATGGCGACGTCGTCGTGGAGGTCAGCGACAACGGCCCCGGCGTTCCGCCTGCCCAGCTGCCACGCATCTTTGACCGGTTCTACCGCGCCGGCGCCCCGTCGCACCGGCCCGGATCCGGCCTGGGCCTGGCTATCGTCGCCGCCGTCGCCGCAGCCCACGACGGGACGGTCGCGGCGGTGGCCGCGGAGCCGCTGGGCTGCGCGTCTCGATAACCCTGCCGGGACTGCGCCGCCAGCCGGACCCGGCTCCGAAAGCCCTCCCGTCGCCGGCCCCTCCGCAGCGGCCCCGGCCGGGGATCGGGAGCCGTCCCGCTCAGCGCCCGGCGTGGCCGCCGGGGGCTTATCCGGACCGCAGGCGCCGGCTGTCCCGGATGCCTGGAATGCTGGGAACATGACGGACGCTCGCAGCGGCCCGGGCGGTTCCGGCCCGGTCATCCTGATCACCGGCGCCTCCCGCGGGATTGGCGCCGCGACCGCCCGGCTGCTGAGCAGGCAGGCCGGAGCGCGGATTGTCGTCAACTACCGGGAGAAGCGGCGCCGGGCCGACGCCGTCGTCGCCGACATCACCGCCGGCGGCGGCGAGGCGCTGGCGGCACAGGCTAACGTCACCGATGCCGCCGAGGTCGGCCGCATGCTGGCCCTGATCAAGACGACCTACGGCCGCATTGACGTGCTCATCCTGAACGCCTCGGGCGGGATGGAGCGCGATGCCGACCCGGGCTACGCGCTCCGGCTGAACCGTGACGCCCAGCTGAGCCTGGCCGCTGGCGCCGCGGACCTCATGCCAGCCGGCGGGCGGATCGTGTTCGTCACCAGTCACCAGGCCCACTTCCACGGCCAGCAGCCCGGCATCGGCGCCTACGAGCCGGTCGCGCGCAGCAAGCGAGCGGGCGAGGATGCGCTGCGCGCGAAGATCCCCGACCTATCCGGCCGAGGCATTGACCTGGTGGTCGTCTCCGGCGACATGATCGAGGGAACCACCACGGTGATGCTGCTGGACCGTGCTCAGCCGGGTGTGGTCAGCGCCCGCCGCGCCCAGGCCGGAAGCATCCCGACGATCGAGGAGTTCGCGGCCGCCGTCGCCGGGGCCGCTACCACCCGGCATCCCTCCGGGCACACGATCTATGTCGGGGGCGACGACTACCTCGGCGTGCATCAGGATCAGCCTGCGCGGCATGACCGGCTTGCGCCGCAGGACCGGGCGCCGCAGGGCCGGTCTTAGTGCCGCCCGCGGACCCAGGCCGGCCGGCAGCGTGCGGGAGCAGCGGATGACTCGATTTCTGTACCTGGTGCGGCACGGCCTGGCGGAGCCGCACGACGGGCCGCTCAGCCCGGACGGGGAGCGGCAGGCCCGGCTCACCGGCGGGCGGCTGGCCGGCGTGCCGCTGTCGGTCATCCAGCACGGCCCGCTGCCCCGGGCGGCGCAGACCGCCAGCATTATCTCCGGCTGCCTGCCCGGCGTCCCGGTGACGGCCTGCGAGCTGGCGGGCGACTACGTCCCGTCTGACCCCGACCCGGGGAACCTGCCGCCCCCCTTCGCGGCCTTCGTCGGGAGATTCCCCGCCGCTGAGCGCACGGCAGGCGCGCAGCTCGCCGCCGAGGCGCGGCAGCGCTTCCTGGCCCCCGGTGACGACGGCAGTGACAGCCATGAGCTGGTCGTGACGCACAACTTCCTCATCGGCTGGCTGGTCAGCCAGGCGCTCAGCGCGCCGTCGTGGCGCTGGCTCGGGCTGAACCAGATGAACTGCGCGCTCACCGTGATCGGCTGTCAGCCAGGACTGCCCCCCGCCCTGCTCACCTTCAATGACGCCGGCCACCTCCCGCCGGAGCTGCGCTGGACGGGATTCCCCGCAGGCGCGCGGCCCGCCACCGGCTGACGGCTTCGTATATCCGTCACCCGACCGATGTCTTGCCGTGAAAGTTGCAGGAGATTTGTCATGCAAGAACCGGTGCGATCCAGTGCTGACAAACGGAAGAGGATCGCCCGGGAGTGGCCGCACAGGGTCACTTGCGCTGGCCCTGTGCGGCTCCCCAGCCTGGCGAGGAAACCAGATGTACACGATGACGCCGATCCGCCCGACAGTGCAGCGCCTGCGCCGCATCCCGCTCGCGACCGGGCCTGCCGCGCCGGCCGAGGCGCGAGTCCATGTCCGGGCGGCCGTCTGCGCCTGGGACATCCTGGTCGACACCTCGGCGGCGGTCCTGCTCGCCAGCGAGTTAGTGACCAATGCCATCAGGCACGAGCGGGGAGGGACAGTCGTGCTGGTCCTCACCTGCACGCGTGACCAGTTACGCGTGGAGGTGCACGACACGTCACCCGCCATGCCGGTGCCGGTCTACGCGCCCGCAGACGCGGAAACCGGACGAGGGCTGATGCTGGTCGCCAGCCTCTCGGACGACTGGGGTTTTCACCGGACTCCCGCAGGCAAGGCCGTATTCTTCACGCTCGCGATCCAGGCCGACCTGGATCAGGGCAACGGCCATCACCAGCGGGGCGGCCGCAGCTACGTCCGGTGAAACGTGGGCCCCCGGCAGATCGACAGATCACGCCCCCCTGCCGGGGGCTCACACTTTATTTCCGCAAGCCGGAAGGACGCCCTTGAGGGCGCCGCCTTCCCTCGTCGCAAGCTCCTCAGTCCAGGCGGCGCCGGGCATCCCTCCGGCTGCTCACGGCGGGGCTATCGCGGGGGGCGGTTGCGCAGGGCTGCTTCCCGTGCGATGTCGGTGCGTGAGTTCACGTCGAGCTTCTTCAGGACGTGGGACACGTGCGTGGCCACGGTCCGCCGGGACAAGAACAGCTTGGCGGCGATCTCCGGGTTGGACAGCCCTTCGGCTACCAGCGCAGTGACCTTGATCTCGGTCGGGGTCAGGCTGTCCCAGCCGCTGCGCGCCTGCCGGTGCTTGGTGCGCGGTCCGCGGCGGATGCCATGGGTGCGGAACGTGGCCTGCAGGCGCGCAACATCTACCAGGGCGCCGAGCGAGGTGTAGATCTCCACGGCCCGGGTGAAGGCAGCCCGGGCCCGGTCGCGGTCCCCGCCGCCGACGAACTCAGCAGCGGCCGCCTCCTGGGCCTGGGCCCCGGGCAGAACCCGCCCGGCATGCTCATAGCGCTCCGCCGCCGCGAGCAGCCGGTCAGCATCGTGGTCGAGCAGACCGCCGCAGTACAGGGCGGTCGCCTGCCGGTGCGGGATTTCCGACTCGGCGGCGAATGCGATGGCCTTCCCGGTCAGGTCGCTGGCGGTGCGCAGATCACCCGTCTTCAGGGCCAGCCGCACAGCATCCGCCAGCAGATCCTCGATCTCCTCGAGTTCCTCGGTGTTGCCGGCGATCCCGGCGGTGAGCACGGCCAGTGCCTCGGGCAGTGCGCCGTCATGCTCCAGGTCCAGGCTGCGAGCCAGGGCCAGCGGCCCGATCACCCTGGTTCCGGTGCGCTGAGCCGGCGGGACAGCGGCCGACAGGTAGCGGCGGGCAGCAGCCATATCGCCCCGGTGCAGGCAGATCACCGCGGCGATACCCAGGTCATTGCACACCGCCGCGGGCTCTTCGAGATCAGCTCGCGCTACCTCGACCTCGGCGAGGGCATCGTCCCAGCGCCCGGTGTCAAACAGCAGCTGGCCCAGGGCGCTGTGCGCCTGCCCCAGCCGGATTGCGGTGCCGACCTGGTCAGCAAGATGGCTGGCCTGCCGGGCGGCGGTGAATGCTTCCTCGTAACGGTCCAGGCAGCCCAGGGTCACGGCCTTGTTGATCTGCAGCAGCAAGCGCAGGTCGGTCAGCGCCGGGTCGGACTGAGTCACGCTCAGCGCCCGGTCGAACAGCGTCAGCGCGTCAGCCATCTGCCCCTGCACGGCGCTGACGATGGTCAGCACGTGCAGCGCCCAGCCCATCGCCCAGGTGTCGCCGGCTTCTGTGGCCGCCGCGAGGGCGGTATCGGCCACCCGTCCGGCTCGTTCGACCTCACCGACGTAGCTGTGGGTCCGGGCGGCGAGTACCAGCAGCCGGGCGCGATGGCCAGCCGAGATGCCGGGCGTCGCGAGCGCGCGGTCGAGGGTGGCCAGCGATTCGGCCGAGCGCCCGGCCCGCATGCTGCACTGCGCGAGGGTCCAGTGCAGGTCGACGAGGAGATCGGGTTCGACCGCCTGCCCGAGCGCGCTATTGGCCACCTGCTGGGCTTCGGCGATGTCGCCGACCCGGTACAGCGCATCAGCGAGGCGTCCGACCAGGCTGCCATGCCAGGCCGAGCCGGCCGGCGAGCTGGCCACGGCCTGGCCCAGGAGCTCGGCTGCGACTCTGGGCGCCTGGCCGACGAGCAGGCCCGCGGTGCCAGCCAGCCAGCCCAGCATCCACTCATCCATCGGCTCGACGGCCCGGCCCGAGCCATCGACGGCCTGCAGGAGCTGCCGGGCCACCCGGTCGGCCGGCGCGCCGGCGCTGGCCAGGGCGCGGCCCGCGTCCCGGTGCCAGGCGGCCCGCACCGGTGCCGGGATCGCCTCGTAGAGAGCGGCGCGGATCATCGGGTGCCGGAAACCCAGGCCGCTGCCCGACTCGCGCAATACGCCGGCGGCCCGCGCCCCGTCCAGGGCCGGGACCAGATCAGCGACGCCCCGGCTCAGCACGGTGGCCAGGTCGGGCACGGCAAAATCCACGCCGAGCAGGGCCGCGGCCTGCAGGACCTCTCGCACCGGCCCGGACACGAAGTCCAGGCGGCTGGCGATGGCGGCCGACAAGGAGCCCGGCACGGGGCCGCTGGTCAGCTCGGCGGCGCCGGAGTCGGTGATCGCCAGGCGCGAGCTGCGCGCGAGTGCCGCGACCAGTTCGGTCAGGTACAGCGGATTTCCCGCGGCGCCGTCAGCCAGGCGCATCAGCTTGCCATCTGGGTGGCCGCCGGCCAGGCCCGCCACCAGCTCGGTCACCTCAGCCACGGGCAGGCCGCCGAGCAGGATCCTGGCGTCCTCCGGTACCGCCCGGCGCAGCGCTACCAGATCATCGCGCTGAGGTACCGGCCGCATCATCCCGATGAGCAGCAGCGGGACCTGCCGCACCGATCGCACCAGCCGTCCCCACAAGGTGACGGTCGCCTGATCGGCCCACTGGAGATCGTCGATCACGAGGATCGTCGGCTGTGCCGCGCACTGCTCGGTGATCAGAGCCAGCAGTTGCTCGGCGAGGGCCGCCGATACGTCCGTGCCCCGGTCAGCAGCGAGCTCGCCGCGTAATAGCGCGGTGATCGTGTTGCGCCGCGGGCTCGCTGAGGGCTCGCGGACGCGCATACCCTCCAGGAAGGGCAGGAGCGGTAAGGCCTGGCCGAGCTCGTCGCCGGCGCCCCAGAACACCTGGCAGGCAGCTGCAGACGCCTCGGCCAGCGCGGTCCGGACCAGGGCGGACTTACCGATCCCCGGCTCGCCTTCGATCAGCACCGCTGCGCCCCGGCCCCGGGCTGTCGCTGCGACGAGCCTGCCCAGTGCCGTGAGCTCGCTGTCACGGCCGATGAGCACGCCGCCGGAGGCCACGGTGGGCGCAATGGACACGAACTGTACTTTACTACCGGAAAATTGAGGATACAAGCTGCTTTTCGAACGCCAATTCGCCCGTCCGGCGGGCTGTCCGATAGCGGCTTTCCGGAAGTGTTCCGCTGCGGTGAAAGTTTCACGGAGACTTTCAGAGCACGAGCAAGTCGAACTTCTCCGAAAGCGGTCATGAACATTTCCAGTGACGATTTAGAAGTTGTTTTAGTTACAATAAGAAATTGAGAAAGATTATGTCTGAGGCGCATAAAATACCTCAATGCCGGGAAAAACCTCGCCATGATATAGGTGGCTGCTCAGGCTGACCCAACGACCTCGATCTGGCCAGGTCAGCCTGGGAAAACGCGGTGGAGGAAACCATGCGCACCGGGCGAGCTCTTATTGTTTCCGCCGTTCTGGCGCTCGGCGCAACCGGAGCCGCTCCGGTATTAGCCGCAGTGGCCGCACAGGCTCCCGCCGCGCAAGTCCTGGCGGCTGCCCCTTCCGGCACCGGGCATATCTTCTACCACATGTGATCGTCGCGGTTCCGCTGTCGGCGGCGCAGCCCTGTCCGACCACGTCCGAGCAGGATGTGCCGCGGGATTAGCGCGAGCATTCTCAGCTCGCCGCGGCAATTACCACGGCCGCGCCGGTGGCGCTCACTGCCGGGCCGCCCTCGGCGGGTCGCCAGCTCCCGGCGGGCCCCGGCGCATCAGCCCCGTGCGCACCTTGCGCTCGCTACCGACGGCGAAGCTATGGTTACGATGGTCTCAATGTGAGATGCAATGAGACTTTTGTAGGGGCGTGCGATGGTCGTGCCAGGAAGCCCGACGGTACGGCGGCGGCGGCTGGCCGCGGAACTGCGGGGCATCAGGGAGAGCACGGGCAAGAGCGGCGATGCGGTCGCTGCTGCCCTGAAGTGGTCCCCGTCCAAGATCAGCCGGTATGAGCTGGCCAGGACGGGCTTAAAGCCGCAGGAGGTCGAGCGGCTGCTGGACTACTACAAGGTCAGCGGCGCGCGCCGGGACCTGCTGCTGGCGCTCGCCGAGGATGCCGCCCGCAAGGGCTGGTGGGAGGAATTCGCCGACAGCATCTCGGCTGATTACCAGCAGTTCATCGGCCTGGAGCACGAGGCAAGCTCGATCTTGATCTGGCACGTGGAGGCGGTGCCGGGCCTGCTGCAGACAGAAGATTACGCCCGGCACATTATCGGTAGTTACAGCCGGGTTGAGCCTATTGCGCCCGGTGCGGTCGAGCGACTGGTGCGAATCCGGATGCGGCGCCAGCAGGTACTGGCCCGGGATCCGGCTGTCCAGCTTTCTGTCGTGCTGGATGAGTCGGTGCTGAAGCGCCGGGTCGGTGATGCGTCAGTTATGTACGAGCAACTTCAGCGACTGGCGCGGGAGGCCGCCCGGCCTGACGTTCTGCTCCAGGTACTTCCGCTGGACGCGCAGCACTCGATTCTCGGTGAGTCATTTGTTATCTTCCGCTTTGGCCCGGATAACGACGCTATGCTGCAGGACGTCGTGAGCGCCGAGCATCTGCGGAATGCGTTCTCCGTCGAGGGAGAGCGGGACACCTACCTGCACAGGATTGCGTTCCAGATGCTTGCCGACGGCGCTCTCAGCCCAGAGATGTCCAGACAACTGATTCTCGACACATCTGAGGAGCGCTGGTCAAAGGACCGGCACGCACTTTAAGCAACTGGTAGGCTACCTGACGTAGTTACAGCTTTTTGTCCCAAACCCTACGACATCTTTCAGCGAGGTAATGGACGTGCGACGGGTTATGCCTGCGGGCCGTCAGGGAGGGCCAGATTCAGCCGCGCGCTGGATCAAGAGCTCGCTGAGTTTCGCCAACGGTAACTGCGTCGAGGTAGCAAGCCTGCCTGACGGCGTGGTCGGTGTCCGCGACAGCAAGGACGTCACGGGCCCGGTTCTCCGCTTTACCCCGGACGAATGGCATGCATTCGTCGGCGGGGTGCTTAGCGGAGAGTTTGACCGTTTCGGAAAGTAAGCACCGCGTTTTCTACTGATGTAGTGCACATTTCTCGGCTAGTTTCGACCATTGCTCAGGCGAAGGCTCCTTTGTAAAACCCCCGGAGCCCTCGCCTGAGCTTTTTGGCGGGCTGGCCGGAGTCGTGTCCGGGCGGGCCCTGGACGAGGACCGGCTCGCATCGCCCGTCGTGTCACGTCTGGCGGGTAGAGGGTGTCAGTGAGACGACACCCGGCAGCGAGGGAACGTGACCCGACAGATGGCCGACAGCGACGGGCTGGCCGTCGCCTTCGAAGAGCACCGCGATCACCTGCGGGCGGTGGCATACCGGCTGCTGGGCTCGGCGTCCGACGCCGACGACGCGGTGCAGGACACCTGGCTGCGGCTGAGCGGGGCTGACACCAGCGACGTGGAGAACCTGGGTGGCTGGCTGACCACGGTCGTGGCCCGGGTGTCGCTCAATATGCTGCGGTCGCGCCGGCACCGCCAGGAGGACCCGGTCGGTGACGCCTGGCCCGACGCCGCGGAGGCGGCGCCCCGGACGGGCGGGGTGACCGTCACTGGCCGGGCGGGCGCGCCGAGCGGGCCGGTCGATCCGGAGGACGAGGCGGTCCTCGCGGACTCGGTGGGGCTCGCCATGCTGGTCGTCCTGGACACTCTCACGCCGGCCGAGCGGCTGGCCTTCGTGCTGCATGACCTGTTCGCGTGGCCGTTCACCGAGATAGCGGCGGTGCTCGGGCGCTCGGCAGAGTCGGTCCGGCAGCTGGCCAGCCGGGCCCGCCGCCGGGTGCGCGGCGCCCCGGCCCGGGATCATCCCGCCGACATTCCCCGTCAGCGGGCGGCGGCCGCCGCCTACCTGGCCGCTGCCCGCGGCGGCGACCTGGCCGCTCTGGTCGCGGTGCTGGACTCCGATGTCACCCTCACCGCCGATGCCGCGGCCGTTCCCGCCGGGCGGGCGATGGACCTGCGGGGTGCCGAACTGGTCGCCCGCGGTGCGGTTGCCGCCGCAGTCCGGGCCGGGCAGTCGGAGCTGGCGCTGGTGAACGGCTCGGTGGGCATCGTCTTCGCGCCTGGTGGCCGGCTGCAGGCGGTCCTGGCCCTGACGGTCGGGCCCGCGGGCCTGGTCACGGGTATCGACGTCATCGCTGATCCGGGCCGGCTGCGCCGGGTGCGGCTGGCCGTGCTGCCGGACTAAGCCGCTCGGACACCGGCCGCGCGGCAGTTCGCCGTCGGAGCAGTCGGCAGATTGTGGTGATACATCACTATTTCCCTGGTAGTCATGCCGTCGGTTCACGGCCGCGGCCGAGGGGTAGGAGATCCCGGGGGCGACATGACCGACAAGGCACCAGCGACAGCTGCGGTCGATGCGCACGGGGTCATTACCGGCTGGAGCGCGACGGCCGAGGCGTGGCTGGGCTATGCCCCGGAGCAGGTCCTCGGACAGCACGCCGCTGCCTTCCTGTACCGCGACACGGCCGAGACCGGCGGGCTCCCGGCGCGCTGGCCGCAGGCCTGGTCCGGCCGGGCCGACGTGCGGCACCGCGACGGCCACAAGGTGCCGCTCTGGGTCCAGGCCAATCCGGTTCAGGATGGCGCCGGGTGCACCCAGTGGTACGTGCTCGCCTACCCGGCCGGCCCGCGTGAGGTGCAGGCGGCCCAGACCCGGGCCATGGTCGACTGGGCGTTCGGCCAGTCCGAGGTGGCCGTGGCCCTGCTGGACAACCAGATGCGGCAGCTGCGGCTGAACGGGGCCATGTGCCGCACCCTGGGCCTGGAAACCGAGGACGCCGGGCTGGGACTGCGGCTCACCGACCTGATCTCCAACCCCGAGACGGAATCCTGCGTCGCGGTCGCCCGGCTGGTTGCCCGTACCGGCGAGCCCGCCCGGTGGAAGGGCCTGGGCACCGGGCCCGGTGGTCCCGCCCCGCGCGTCGTCGAGGTTCACCTGTCCCCGGTCAAGGACCCCGCAGGCCAGGTGTGCGGCGTCCTGGTGGTCTCCACCGACGTGACGCAGGAGCACCTGGCCAAGGAGCGGCTGGCCCTGGTGAACGAGGCCAGCACCCGGATTGGCAGCACCCTGGACGTGACCCGGACGGCCGAGGAACTCGTCGAGGTCACGGTGCCCGGCTTCGCGGACTTCGTCATGATCGACTTGCTGGAGTCCGTGCTGCGCGGTGACGAGCCGACCTCGGGCCCGGTCGACGGCACCGTGCCGCTGCGCCGCATGGCCTTCGGATCCGTCCTGGCGGACACGCCCGAGGCAGTGATCAAGCCGGGTGAGGTGTCGACCTATCCGCCGGGTTCGCCGGTGGCCGAGTGCCTGGTCACCGGCCGCGCGGTGAACTACAGCCAGGCCGACAAGAGCTTTGGCTGGTGGTCCCAGCGCGACCCGGCCCGGGCCGCCCGGGCCGGGCGGTTCGGGTTCCACTCGGTCATGGCCGTGCCCGTCAGCGCCCGCGGCACCACGCTCGGAATCGCCATCTTCGTCCGGCACCAGCGGCCCGAGCCATTCGAGGACGAGGACCTCGTCCTGGCCGAGGAGATCGTCGGCCGGGCGGCCGTCTGCGTGGATAACGCCCGGCGGTACAGCCGTGAGCACGCCACCGCACTGACCCTGCAGCGCAGCCTGCTGCAGCGCCACCTGCCCGCCCAGGCCGCCGTCGAGGTGGCCACCCGCTACCTGCCCGCTCAGTCCGGTATAGCGGTGGGCGGCGACTGGTTCGACGTCATCCGGCTGTCGGGCAGCCGGATCGGGCTGGTGGTCGGTGACGTGGTCGGTCACGGCATCCACGCGGCCGCGACCATGGGCCGGCTGCGCACCGCGGTCCGCACGCTCGCCGACATCGACCTGGAGCCGGCTGAGCTGCTGACCCGGCTGGATGACGTGGTGACCCGGCTGTCGGCGGAGGAGATGGTCGCGCCGGACGGGGATGAGACCGCCGACCTGACGGCCACCTGCTTGTACGCGGTCTACGACCCGGTCAGCCGGGTGTGCTCGATGGCCCGGGCCGGCCACCCGCTGCCCGCCATCGTTCCGCCCGGCGGCGCCCCCCGGTTCCTGGATATCCCGGCCGGCGCACCGCTGGGCCTCGGCGGCCTGCCCTTCGAGGGGGCCGAGGCCAAGCTGCCCGAGGGCAGCCTGCTCATCCTCTACACCGATGGCCTCATCGAGTCGCGGCAGCGGGACATCGATGCCGGCCTGACGGCCATGCGCGCGGTGCTCAGCGAGGTGCACCCGCAGCCCGGCTGCGTGCCGCCGGATCGGCCCTCCCTGGAGGAGATCTGCGACGACCTCATCGCGGCCCTGCTGCCGGAGCGAGCGGGGGACGACGCCGCGCTGCTGGTGGCCCGTACCCGGGCGCTGGCACCGGACCGGATCGTCTCGCTCGACCTGCCGGCCGAGCCTGCCATCGTCGCCGAGGCCCGGGGCCGCGCTGCGGTCCAGCTGGAGGCCTGGGGCCTGGATGACATCATCTTCACCACCGAGCTCATTGTTAGCGAGCTGGTCACCAACGCCATCCGGCATGCCCAGCCGCCCATCCAGCTGCGGATGATCCTGGACGGCGGGCTGTGCTGCGAGGTCTCCGACGGCAGCAGCACCGCGCCGCACCTGCGCCGGGCCGGCCGCTACGACGAAGGCGGCCGCGGCCTGCTGCTGGTCACGCAGCTCGCCGAGAGCTGGGGTACCCGGCACACCCGCAGCGGCAAGACGATCTGGGCTCAGCAGTCGCTGCCCGAGCACGAGCCTGAGGCGATCAGTAGCGGGACCCCTTCTTCCTGAGCCCGGCCGGGATACCTTCTACCCTCAGAGCATGACCGCTGAGCTCAACGCCACCGTGCGCCGCCTGCTGGACGAGCCCAACCCGGCCGTGCTGGGCACGATCAATCCCGACGGAAGCCCGCAGACCTCGGTGGTATGGGTCTGCCGGGAGGGGGACAGCCTGCTGCTGTCCACCGCCGCCGGCCGCCGCAAGGAACGCAACATGCGCCGCGACCCCCGGGTGAGCCTGACGGTTTTCGACCGCGGCGACCCGCAGGTGTACGCCGAGATCCGCGGCGTGGCCACCGTGACCGAGGATGTCGGACGCCGGTTCGCGGTCCGGCTGGAGGAGCAGTACGAGGGCCCGGGCGCCGGCGATGAGTTCCTGCAACTCCCGCCCGAGGTGATCCGGGTCATCGTCAAGATCGCCCCGGACCGGGTCACGGGCAGTGCTGTCAGGTAGCGGGGCCGTCTGACATTTGTCACGGCCATCTGGTGCGCTGCGGCACTACCTGGCGCGGCCGCCCGCGGGCCAGTCTCGGGGCATGACCATACGCCCTGACCCTCGAGGCGGGATCATCCTGTCCCGCCTGTCCAAGTCCTACGGCGCGGTTCGCGCCGTCCGCTCCATCGACCTGACCATCGCGGCCGGCGAGACGGTCGCGCTCCTGGGCCCGAACGGCGCCGGGAAGTCGACCACCATCGACATGGTGCTCGGCCTCACCCGGCCGGACTCCGGCCGGGTCACCATCTTCGGCCAGCCGCCGGCGCAGGCGGTCGCGGCCGGGCAGGTCAGCGGGATGCTCCAGGTCGGCTCGCTGATCGAGAACCTCAGCGTCCGCGAGTTCGTCACCCTGGTGGCCTCGCTGTACCCGCACCCGCTGCCGGTATCGGAGGTGCTGGACCTGACCGGTGCCGCCGAGTTCGCCGGCCGGCTGACGACCCGGTTGTCGGGGGGCCAGGCCCAGCGGGCCCGGTTCGCGGCCGCGCTGGTGGCCGACCCGGACCTGCTGCTGCTGGATGAGCCGACGGCGGCCCTGGATGTGGAGGCCCGGCGCGAGTTCTGGGCCGCGATGCGCGCCATCGCGGCGCGCGGCAAGACGGTGCTGTTCGCGACCCATTACCTCGAGGAGGCGGACGCCTTCGCCGACCGGATCGTCGTGCTGGCCCGCGGCGAGGTGGTCGCCGACGGCCCGGCCACCGAGATCAAGAGCCTGGCCGGCGGCCGCACGATCCGGGCCACGCTGCCCGGCGCGGACCCGGCCCGGCTGGCCAGCCTGCCGGGGGTGCTGAGCGCTGACCGCCGCGGGGACTCGGTCATCCTCACCTGCACCGTGGCAGAGCCCGCCGTGCGCGCGCTGCTCAGCCAGTTCCCGGAGGTGCGCGACATCGAGGTGCACGGCGCGGGCCTGGAGGACGTCTTCCTCGCCCTGACCGACGACCAGGACCGTAACGACATCAGCGCCCACCCACAGGAGGCCCGGTGACCGGCTCAGTTTTTCTCCGTTATGAGATCCTGCGGACCTTCCGCAACTGGCGCTTCTTCGTACTCGCCCTGGCCTGGCCGCTGGCCCTGTACTTGTCGGTCGCCACGGCGAACCGGCACCACAGCTTCGACGGCATCAGCTTCCCGGTGTACTTCATGGCCGCCATGCTGACCATGGGCACGATGAACTGCGTGGTGAGCAGCGGAGCGCGCATCGCGAACGAGCGGTCAGCCGGGTGGACCCGCCAGCTCCGGATAACCCCGCTGTCTGCCAGGTCCTATATCCGGGCCAAGGCGATCTGCGGATACCTGATGGCGCTGCTCACTATCGGGGTGATGTTCGCCGCCGGGACGGCGCTGGGCGTCCGGCTGACCGCAACCGAGTGGCTGACGCTCCTGGGCTTGTCGCTGGCCGGGCTGGTGCCGTTCGCGATCATGGGCATCGCGTTCGGGCACCTGCTGCGCGCGGACGCCCTGCTTCCTGCGGTGGGCGGAGCGACGACGCTGTTCGCCCTGCTGGGCGGAGCATACGGCTTCCAGATCGCTACCTCGGGCCCGCTGTTCGAGTTCTGCAAGGCCCTGCCGTCCTACTGGCTGGTGCAGGCCGGGAAGGTCGCTCTGTACGGTGGCAGCTGGCCGGCCGAGGGCTGGCTGGTGGTGGCGGCGTGGACAGTGGCCCTGCTGCCCATCGCGGTGCTGGCCTACCGCCGGGCCACGAGCCGGGCGTGAGCTAGTCATTGCCGGATTACCCTGGATCGCGATGAGCGCAGATGTCACGTCGGGCAGGCCGGCCAGGCTGTCCCGGCCGGCCATCCAGAGCAGGTGGGCCCAGGGCTGGCGCCGCCTGGTCCTGAACGCGTCCCCGCTGGCCTACCTGCTGTTCGTCGTCGGCGCCGTGCACCAGTACTCGCGCGGCCCGGCGGCGGTCGCCGGCTATGCCATCCTCATCGCGTTCGCCATCGGCTGGCTGGGCGCCTGCTGGTCGGCATGGCGGGGCCGGCTGTGGTGGTTCTGGGCCTGGTACATCCTGCTGGTCGGGCTGACGGTGGCCGAGCTGCCGCTGGCGCACGCCGCGGCGTTCGTCATGTGCGTGTTCCTGACGATCCTCGCCGTTGCCCGGCTCAGCCTCCGCTCCATGCCACTCGTCCTGGCCATGGCGCTGGCCGCGCTGCTGGTGCCGGCGGCGATCCCGTCCTGGCACCTCAGCCTGGGTGCTGCCTTCGGAACCGTCACGCCGGTCGCGATCCCGGTTGTGGCGCTGGCCGTGTTCGCCGTCCTCCAGGTGGTGCGCAGCAGCGAGGAACTCGCCGAGGCCCGGGCCGGCCTCGCGCAGCTGGCGGCTGAGAACGAGCGCATCCGCATCGCCCGGGACCTGCACGACCTGCTCGGCCACTCGCTGACCACGATCACGGTCAAGGCCGGCCTGGCCTGCCGCCTGGGCACGGCCGATCCCGGCCGGGCCCTGCAGGAGATGGCCGAGGTCGAGGTCCTGGCCCGGCGGGCGGTGGGGGACATGCGCGCCGCCGTCTCGAACTATCGCGAGGTGACCCTGGCCGGTGAGCTGGCCACCGGCCGGGAACTGCTGCGGGCGGCAGGCATCACCGCCGACCTGCCCCGGGCCGTCGACGTGGTCGACCCCGCCCACCAGGAGCTATTCGGCTGGGCCGTGCGCGAAGGACTCACCAACATCGTCCGCCATTCGCGGGCCAGCTCGTGCGCCGTCCAGCTCTCGGCGTCCGCGGTCGAGATCACCGACGATGGTGTCGGCGGGCCGGCGGCACCGGGCAACGGCCTGGCCGGCCTGCGCGAGCGAGCCGCCGCATCGGGTGGCGTCGTGGATGCCGGGCCAGTGCAGCCGCGCGGCTGGCGGCTGCGGGTCCGGCTCCAGCAGGCGGCAGGCGCCTGATGGTCCGCCTGCTGCTCGCCGATGATCAGGAGCTGATCCGCAGCGCGCTGGCCGCGCTGCTGGCGCTGGAGCCGGACTTCGAGGTTGTGGCCACGGTCGGCCGGGGCGACGAGGTGGTCGCCGCGGTCCGCAGCCATTACCCCGACGTGGCCCTGCTCGACATCGACATGCCGGGGATCGACGGCCTGGCGGCCGCCGCCGTCCTGGCCCATGAGGTGCCCGAGTGCCGGGCGCTCATCCTGACCACTTTCGGCCGGCCGGGCTACCTGCGCCGCGCCATGGAGTCCGGCGCCCGGGGCTTCGTCGTCAAGGACGCGCCGCCCGAGCAGCTCGCCGCCGCCATCCGCCGGGTGGCGGCGGGCGAGCTGGTGGTGGATCCGGTCCTGGCCGCCGACACCCTGGCCAGCGGGGCCTCGCCGCTGACCGCCCGGGAGCGCGACGTGCTAGTCGCCGCGCGGCCGGGGGCGACGGTGGCGGAGATCGCCGCGCGGCTGTACCTGACCGAGGGGACCGTGCGCAACTACCTGTCGGCGGCCATCGCCAAGGCGGGCGCGCGCAACCGCGCCGAGGCCGTCCGGCTGGCCGACGAGCGCGGCTGGCTCTGACCGGCCTGCCCCGCTGCCGGCCCGCCGCCCGGGCCCGGCCGGGGCGGCCGGGTCAGCTGGCCAGGAGCCGCTGCGCCGCGGTCGGATCATGCGCGGGCAGCACGACCAGGCCGGGTAGCTGCTGCGCCAGGGCCTGGACCTGGCGCGTACTGGCCGCCAGCTGCCGCCGGACCCCCACGCCCGGCAGTGTGCCCTGCTCCAGCAGGTCCGCCCCGTAGGTGAGGTCCCCGGTCAGCAGCAGCGGCGGGCGCCCGGAGCGCCGGACGAGCAGGGACATCGAGCCAGCCGTGTGACCGGGCGTCGGCAGCAAGGTCAGCGACCCGTCGCCGAGCACGTCCAGGGACCGGCTGAACGGGGCCAGGCCCGGCTCGCTCACCTCGTCCAGGCTGACCTGGCGCCAGCGCAGTCCCGGCAGCTGGATATGGCTGCGCAGGAAGCCGCGCAGCTCAGGCTGGTGCCCGGACAGCTCGGTCCACTCGGCAGCAGACACCAGGAGATTCGCGCCCGTCAGCTCGGGCAGCCCGCCGATGTGGTCCTGGTGCAGGTGGGACAGGATCGCGGTATCAACATCGGCCGGGGAATAGCCGAGCGAGGCGAGCTGGGCGCGCAGGGTGTCCTGCTCGCTGATCTCGAAGCGGGCCAGGCGGTCATATATGTGCCCGGTGAAGCCGCCGGGAAAGTACTGATCGTCGGTGACGGACGCGCGGTCCTGGCCGGTGTCGAACAAGATCAGGCCGGCGGCGTGCTCGATGACATAGGCGTTGACCGGCCGGGGCGGCGTCCACTTCCGGGAGGTCAGCAGCCACCAGTACAGCGGCTTACGGGAGCCGTAGGCATGCTCCGGGCGGATCTGCACCGTGCCGGTGCTGATCACTGACACCGCCCGGACCGGGCCTGGCGTTCCTGGCTCCGCGCGGGAGACTGCGGTCGAGATAGTCATGACGGAAGTGCTCTTCTCCTGGCTGGACTGCCCGCTCGCGCGGGCCTGACTCCTGCCAGGCTGCCGGGCGGCCGCCGCGATGTCAGTGACGTCAGTCGCCCGCCCGCGGACTAAAGTCACCGGCCAGCAGGTCCCGCCGACTCGGCATGCAGCCGCGCGGGGTCCAGGATGACCACCGAGTCCGCGCTCGTGGCCACGATCCCCGCGACCCGGAAGTCGCGCAGCACCCGGGCCACCACCTCGCGCACGGACCCGACTGCATCGGCCAGATCCTGCTGCGTCACCCGGGCAGCCAGCCGGTCCTGCGGGTGCTGCTGATCGGAGGCCAGGTCCAGCAGGTGACCGGCCACTCGCTGGCGCACCGAGCCGAAAGCGTTGACCGCGGTCTGCTCCAGGACCTCATACAGCCGCCGGTCCAGTTCCTCCGCCATGGCCCAGGCGACCCGCGCGTCCTGGCGCGCCGCCGCGATCAGGGTACGGGAGCTGATCCGGAACAGGCTCGACTGTTCCACCGCCTGGACACCCACGCTGACCGGCCCGCCCACCAGCACGGCGATCCCCAGCACATCAGCAGGCCGCGCGTAGCGCACGGTGACCTGCCGGCCTTCCAGCGAGGCCAGGTACACCCGCAGCAGGCCGTTCACGACCAGCACGGCGCGCGGGTCAGCCCGGGGCTGGTAGACCGTGGTGCCTGCCGGGTAGTCAGCGCGCTCGCCCTCAGCCCGCAGCTGCCTGGCCACCTCGGGCGGCAATGAGCCCAGGAAGCTGCGCGCGAGGGCGTCATCCACTTCCTGGTCAGCCACCGCTAGTCACCTCCCGGCTGGAAGGGCGGCCTCCGGCCGCTGCGGCCCGCGCACCACCCAGCCGGTGCAGCCCGGCCGCGGGCATGATGGGTTAGCGCCCAGTCCGCGGCCCGGCTGGTGTCGGTATCACTGTGTCTGCAGCACCGGCCAGCTCATGCTGAGGGGAACCAGCTTGTCATGATCACATCAGGCATCGTCGAGGTGGGGGCGCGCATCCCGGCGCCTCCCGAGCATGTCTTCGGGTTCTTTACCGACCCGGCCCGGTACATCACCTGGATGGGCAGCCAGGCCCGGCTGGAGCCGGTGCCGGGCGGCGAGTTCTGGATCCGGATGCGGGACGGGTTCGCGGCCGCCGGCGAGTTCGTTGACCTGAATCCCCCGCACCGGGTCGAGTTCACCTGGGGCTGGGCCGACGACGAAGCCGCGCAGCACGTCAAAGGCGATCAGCCGCCCGCCGACGCCAGCACCCTGCGGGCGGGCAGCAGCCGGGTCGAGGTGCTGCTCGCGGCCGACGGTGACGCCGGCACGCGGCTCACGCTGCGCCATCATGACCTGGCCACCGAGCAACTGCGCGAAGCCCACCGCGAGGCGTGGACGGCCTACCTCGCCCGGCTCGGCATCCGGGCCGCAGGCGGCGATCCCGGCCCCGACCCGCACTCCTGACGGCCAGCCCGCCGGACGGCCAGTCAGTACAGGTGGGCCGTGTCGTTGAAGCCGCGCACGATCCACAGGTCGCTGGTGATCACGACCCGGCTGATCGAGGCGTTGTCGGCACCGATGAAGGCGAACGGCCGGGACCTGCTGGCCAGCGCCAGCGCCTGGCCGATCACCCCGCCATGGGTGAACGCCGCGACCCGCTGACCTGGATGGCGAGCCGCGATCCGGCTAATGGCGGCCTGGACCCGGGCCGCGAAGTCGGCCGCCGGCTCGGCGCCGGGAATGGCGTCCCAGCGCTCCTCGGTGACTGACCGGCGGCTGGCCGGGTGCCCCTGCGCCACCATCTTGCGGTACAGGCCGCCCTCCCAGTCGCCCAGGTGCACCTCGCGCAGCCCGGCTTCCACCCGGCAGTCCAGGCTGAGGTGTGCGGCCAGCGGCGCGGCGGTCTGCGCCGTGCGCCGCAGCGTCGTCACGTAGATGGCGCCGATGTCCTCGCTGCTCAGCCGGGCGCCGACCCGGCGGGCCTGCCCGGCGCCGAGCTCTGACAGTGGCGGGTCGCCCTGCCCGGCCACCAGCGGGAACGGCCGGCCATCGACGTAGGCCGCCGACTGTCCGTGCCGGACCAGCACCAGCTCGGTGGCACCGGGCGGTAGCTCGAAACGATGCTGCTCGAAGGTGGTGGTCTCGGCGGCGGGATCCTGCGAATCGGTCACAAGGCTCAAACTTAACGACGCCGCACCGGAGTCCTCCGGCGGCAGGCCCCGCTAGTCGACGAGATCCAGCACCGCCCCGATGATCGTGTCGCTGTCGATCCCGTGGTAGCGGTAAGCGTCGTCGAGGGCGCCGCTCTGCCCGAATGACGTCACGCCCAGGTGCGTCGCCGGCTGGCGGGTCAGGCCAGCCAGGAAAGCCAGGGTGTGCGGGTGCCCGTCCAGCACGGTGACGAGCGGGACGGCCCGGTCTGCGGGGAACAGCTCATCCAGGATCGCGGTGTCGGCCTGGCCCAGGCCCCGGCGGGCCTGAGCCGCGCGGAACAGCAGGTCCGGGCTGGTCAGGCACAGCACATCGGCCGGGAATCCCAGCCCGGCCAGCCGATCGGCGGCCGCCAGCGCCTCGGGGACCACCGCGCCGACAGCCGCGATCGCCGTGGCCGGGGCAGACACGCGCCGCAGCCAGTACCCGCCGGCCACGACCTGCCGGCGCCGCTGCTCGCGGGCCAGCGCGTCCGCCGGCACCGCGGCCAGGGCCTGATCGACGGGCCGGGTGGACAGCCGCAGGTACGCCGACTCGCCGCCGGGCTGGCCCAGCCGGCTCAGCGCGGCCAGCAGGCACCACTGAGTGTCCAGCGCGAAGGCCGGCTCCCACATCGTGCAGCCGGGCTGCTCCAGCCCGATCGACGGGGTGATCACCGACTGGTGGGCGCCGCCCTCGGGAGCCAGTGACACGCCCGACGGCGTTCCGACCAGGATGGACTGCCCGCCGGCGTACATCCCGAAGGCCCAGGGCTCCAGGGCCCGCCCGACGAACGGGTCGTACAGCACGCCGACCGGCAGCAGCGGCTGGCCCCACCGGCTCCAGGTCGCTCCCAGCTCGCCCATCAGCCCGACCAGGTTGGTCTCCGCGATGCCGAGCTCGATGTGCTGCCCGGTGGGGCGCTCGCGCCAGTGCAGGATGGTGTCGGTGTCGTCGTCGAACCAGTCCCGCCGCTCGGCGGCCGACCAGACGCCGACCTTGTTCACCCAGCCGCCGAGATTGGTGCTGGAGCTGACGTCGGGCGCCACGGTGACGATCCGCTGGCCCACCTCCGGGGCGGCGTGCAGGACGTCGAGCAGGGTCCGGCCGAGGGCGGCCTGGGTGGTCCCGGTGCCGCGCGGCGTATGGCCGAGGTCGGCGGGGACGGTGACCGGCGCCGGCGACGGCACCGGGTCGCGGCGCAGCCGCGCGGCGGCGGCCTGGCAGAGCCGGCCGGGCTCGGTGCTGTCGTCGAACCGCTGCCACGGGCGGGCGGGATTCTCGCCGAGCCGGGCGGCGAGCTCACCGAACTGCGCCTTGGTCAGCAGCGCGGAGTGGTTCTGCGGGTGCCCCTCGGTGGGCAGCCCGTAACCCTTGATGGTGTAGGCGATGATGACGGTGGGCCGGGAGTCGTCGATGCTGGCCAGCGCGCTGCCCAGCGCGATCAGGTCGTGACCGCCGAGGTTGCGCACCGCTTTGAGGAGCACGTCATCGGCGACGCCGGCAATCAGCTCTCCGATCGCCGCCCCGTCCGGCCCCGGCCCCGGCAGCAGGTCGCGGACCCGGGGCGCGGCGTGGCGCAGCAGCCGCTGATACTCCGGGTTGGGCATGGCATCGATGCGCCGCCGCAGCGCGTCTCCGCCGGGCCGCTCGAACAGGCTGGTCAGCAGGCTGCCGTACTTCACCGTGAGGACCTGCCAGCCCGCGGCCCGGAACATGCCCTCAAACCGGGACGCGCCCAGCGTCGGGACGATGCGGTCCAGGGACTGCCGGTTGTAGTCGACGATCCAGGCCACCTCGCCGAGGTCGCCGACCATCGGGTCCAGGATGGCTTCCCAGCAGGCGCCCTCATCGAGCTCGGCGTCGCCGAGCAGCGAGTACTGGCGGCCGGACCCGCCCGCGCCGAAATGGCTGCCGATGTAGCGCCGGGAGATCGCGGCCCACACCGGCGCGGTCGCGCCGATGCCAACCGACCCGGTCGAGAAGTCCGCGGGCAGCGGGTCCTTGCTGCGTGACGGGTAGCTCTGCAGGCCGCCCCATTCCCGCAGCGTGGTCAGGTACTTCTCGTCCAGCTGGCCGAGCAGGTACTCCAGGGCGTGCAGAACCGGCGAGGCGTGCGGCTTGACCGATACCCGGTCACCCGCGGTGAGCTGCTCGAGCCACAGCGCCGTCATGATCGAGACCATCGAGGCGCTGGACGCCTGATGTCCGCCGACCTTCAGCCCGGTCGGGTTGGGCCGCACCCGGTTGGCGTAGTCGACTATCGCGGTCGACAGCCAGAGCACGCGATTCTCGATCGCGCTGAGGGCCTCGGCCCGGTCAGCGGGCAGGGCGGCCGGGCCGGCCCGAGCGGCAGGGCGGTCATGCCGGCCCGGCTAGCGCGGACGCAGTGTGGTGAGCACGCATATCTCCGATTGAATCAGGACGGCCAGGGCCGGCGAACAGCAGGAGCACCGGCGGCTGCTGCGCCGGCCGCGGGCCGTGCCGCCAGCCAGCCTGTCCCTGCCCGGCCGTCAGCGGCTGCCGCGCGGCGGGCCGGATGCGGCGCCGGAGGCTGGCCGGGGAGTCAGCCGGGCCGCGGGTGGCAGCCGCCGCTCCAGCCGGAGCAGCGACACTCCGGCTGCGATGGCCGCCGCGGCCGCGGCGAGGAAGGCCGCGGCGGGCCAGGCGCCGAGCAGCTGCCCGCCGAGCGTCGGCGCGAGCGCCAGGCCGATCCACCAGGAGAATCCGATCGCCGCCATGTACCGGCCGCGCAGGCCGTCCGGGGCCAGGTCGGCGACCAGCGGCATCAGGGCGGCGGTGTAGCAGCACTCGCCGGCCCCGACCGCGGCCGATGCCACCAGCAGCACCGCGACGGCCAGGGCCGGGCGGCTGCCGGCCGCGACAACGAGCAGGCAGGATCCGGCGAACAGCCAGGTCGCCAGCGCCATCGCCGCGATCCGGCGGCGGCCCTCGGCCAGCCGGGCGACCGGGACCTGAACCGCGACCACGGTCGCGGCGTTGGCCAGCAGCAGCAGGCCGATGACCGGGGTGCTGATCCCGGCCCGCTGGTGAGCGTAGGGGGGCAGTAGCCAGGTGAACACACCCCAGCCGACCGCGATCACCGCCACGTTGGCGGCCGCCAGGTGCCGGAACGCCCGGTCCCGGAGGACCAGCCGGTACCCGCCGGGCACCCGCTGCGGCCGCCCGCCGCCCCGGACCACGATCACCAGGACGCCGGTGTAGGCCAGGTAGCTGACGGCATTGGCCAGGTACAGCGTCACGAACCCGGCCAGGCCTGCCGCCGCGATCAGGCCGCCGGCCGCGCTGCCGATTCCGATGCCGGCATTCCCGGCGACCCTGGACACCGCCGTCGCCCGGTGCCGCAGATCCCGCCGGGTCAGCGTGGCGATCAGGGTTGACTGCGCCGGGTTCAGCACCCCGTTGCCGCCGCCCGCCAGCGCGGCGGCGGCGAACGCCATTCCGGCCGTATGCGCGCCGGCCAGGCCGGCGTAGCCCCCGGCCAGCGCGACCCCGGCCAGCACCATGGCCGGCCGGGCCCCGAAACGGTCGATCGCCGGGCCTGCCAGCGGCGCGGTCACTACGGCCATACCGGTGGCCGTGCCCACCACCAGCCCCGCGATCCCCAGGCTGAATCCGCGGCCGTCGTGCAGGTAAATGACCTCGAACGGGAGCACCGCACCGTAGCCGAGCATGTTCAGGAAGATCCCGGCCTCGACGAGCCACAGCTCGCCGGACAGCCCCAGGCTCAGCCTGCGGGCCAGCCGGGCCCGCAGCAGGTCAGTGGTCACCAGCTGACCATCGCCTCTCCTGCTACGGGAGAGTCAAGAGCACGGCGGCGGCCACCACCGCTGAAGGTCCTGCGGCTGTCACAATCGGGCCGTGGGGATAGACACGCCAGGCCCGGCCGAGGGCGAGGCTGTGCTGACCGAGGCCGTGGCCAGTTACCAGGCCGTGCTGGGCCCGCGACTGCTCGCCGGGTACGCGCTGGGCAGCCTGGCGCACGGCGGCTTCAGCCCGCTGGTCAGCGACGTGGACATCGGCCTGATCCTGGCCGGCCCGCTGCGGCCGCCCGACCGGCTCACGATCCGCCGGGTGGCGGGCCAGGTCCGGTCCGGCGGGTCCGGCCTGCACGAGCGGCTGTCGGTGTTCTGGGGCTCGCCGGCCACGCTGCGCGGCGCCGCGCGCGGCGGCCGGTTCCCGGCGCTGGACCGGCTCGACCTGCTGGAGAACGGCCGCCTGCTGGCCGGGACGGACGCGCGGGACGGCATGGCCCGGCCCGGGCAGACCGAGCTGCTGGTGGCGGGCGCCGAGTTCGCGGTGGGTTTCCTGGGCAGCATCGGCTGGCAGGCCCGGCTGAGCCCCTGGTCGGGCCTGAGCCCGCCGGCCCGGCTGCGGCCGCGCGACGACACTATGGTCACCGAGATCCGGGACCCGCAGCGCCTGGTTGCCCGGGGGACCCGGCAGCTGACCAAGGTCGTGCTGTTCCCGGCCCGTTTCCTGTTCACCGCAGCAACTGGCCGGGTCGGCACCAACGCCCTTGCCGCCGAGCATTACCTGTCCGGCCCGTCCCCTCCGGCCGCTGCCCTGGTGGCCGCCGCGCTGGCCTGGCGCACGGAGCCGCCGGCCGCTGCCGCTGCGCTGCCGCTGCTGGACCGGGAACTGGTCCCGCTCTACGTCCAGTTCATCGATGACCACATCCCGCGGCTGCGGGCGGCAGGCCGTCCCCGGCTGGCCGGCCGCCTGCGCCGGTGGCGGGCCCGCCTGCTGGCCTGAGCTGCCGGCGCCCGGCGGCCGGTGCGCCTGGCCCAGGCGGAATACTGTGGCCATGGCCATCACAGCGGTGATCTTCGACTTCGACGGCCTGCTGATGGCGACTGAGACAACCAGCCTGACCAGCTGGCAGCACGAATGGCGGCAGCACGGCCTGGAGCTTGACCAGGCCACCTTCTTCGCTGACCACGGCGGCGACCTCACCGAGCAGCGCTATGCCGAGCTGGCCGCGGCCGTCGGGCCGGCCTTCGACCGGGTGGCCAGTCATGCGCGCCGGATCGCAGTCCGGAACCAGCTCAACGCCGCCCTCGGCCTGTCCCCGGGCATCGCTGGATGGCTCGCCGACGCGGCCCGGTGCGGCCTGCGCCTCGCAGTGGCCAGCAGTTCCCCGCAGACCTGGGTGCGCGGCCTGCTGGGCTCCGCGGGCGTGCTGGCTGCCTTCGACTGCCTGGCCTGCGGTGATGAGGTAGGGCCGCCGAAGCCCGATCCGGCGGTCTACCAGCTGGCGCTACGCCGCCTGGGGGTCCCGGGCGGCCAGGCGATCGCCGTTGAGGACTCGCCGCATGGTGTTGCCGCGGCCCGGGCAGCCGGCCTGCGCTGCGTCGCCATCCCTAATCCGCATGCCGACCCGGGCCGGTTCGGGGCCGCCGATCTCGTGCTGGCCAGCGCGGCGCAGCGGCCGCTGCGCGAGGTGCTGGGCTCCCTCGCGGCGGGCCCGGGCGACTAGCTCGCGGTGATCCGGCCCCAGGCCAGCTGCGCCACGACCGGTACCGTCACGATGCCGCGGACGGCATGCGGCGAGACCGCATCCGTGACCGCCTGACGGAAGGCCGCTGCCTCGGCCGCGGGCATCCACGCCCGGGCCAGGCTGGAGGTGGAATGAAAGTGCTCGGCATAGTCCGGCACGGACTGCCGGAACGGGACCGGCTCGGTGGCCTGCCGGCCGGTGATCTCCAGCAGGCCGCGGGCGGCCAGCTCATCCGGCAGCGAGAATTGCGGATCGTAGGAGGTACTGCGTGAGTGCCGGCCGATGATCTGCCGGAGCTCCGCGGCCCAGGGCACGTCCGGGAAATCCTGATCAACGATGGCCAGCAGGGCACCGTCGGTCAGTACCGGCGGCAGCCGGGACAGCGTCGGCTCCCAGGGCATCCAGTGCAGGCTCGCCCCGGCCGTCACCAGCCCGTACGGGCCGTCCAGGGGAGCGGTCTCGGCCGGGCCGGTGATCCAGCACAGGGCCGGCCGCTGCCCGCCGGGCCGCTGCCGGCCAGCCGCGATCATCGCCGGGGAGATGTCCAGTGCAGCCACGTGATCCACCCGCCCGGCGAGCGGCCGGGCGATGGCGCCCTCCCCGGCACCGAGGTCCAGCACGCGGCGCGGCCGGCCGACGATGAGCTGCTCCAGGATGTCGAATACCTGCGCCGGGTACGGCGGCCGGTGCTGGTAGGCGGTGGCGACATCCGGGCGAGTGAACGTCAGGGCCAGCTGGCTGCGGGTGGCTCCGGGGCGCTCCACGCACCTCACGATAATCGCCGGGCCAGCCGGGTGCGGAGCGCTAGTCGTCCTCGCCGATATCGGCCGCCTGGCCGCCAGTGATCTTGAGCAGCTCGGCAAAGGACGTGCGGAACAGGGCCTCGGGCTGCCCGGCACCGGCCCAGACCTGCGGGTAGCGATCGAGCCACACGTCCACGTAGGTCGGGATGGGCGCGGGGTGCCCGGCCGGGGCTACCCCGCCCACGCGCTGCCCGGTCACGGCGAGCACGAAGTCCGGATCGGCCCGCCGGATCTTCTTGCGCCCCACGCCGAGCAGGGTGGCGACCTTACGGGTATCCACCCGGTGCGCGCCGCTGGTGATCAGCAGGATCGGCTGGTCGTCGACGGAGAACAGCAGGCTGTTGGCGATCGCGCCGACCTCGGTGCCCACCTGCGCCGCCGCGCTGGCCGCGGTGGGCACGGCCGCCGGCAGCTCGAGGATGTCCTGCTCGACCCCGGCCGCGCGCAGCGCCTCGCTGACCCGCCTGACTGTCTCATGCATGAGGGGAATCTCCGGTTCGCGTCCGTCGGCCAGCCGCCCGTCCCCGGTGACCGGCCGGTGACGATCCTTGCATGGCCTGCCCGGCCGCTCGAATCCTTTTGCCGCGGGCGCGGGCCCAGTACCGTCCATCGGGTGGCTATCCCCGCAGGACCCGGCGCCCTGCTCGCAGACGAGATCGGCGCGCTGCTGGACATCGTGGACACCGCCAGCGAGACCGACCTGATCCGGGCCAGCGGCTGCCTGGGCTGGCGGGTCGCCGACGTGATCGTGCACCTGCGGCTGGACGCCGAGGGCATCCTGTCCGGCCTGGCGTCGCCGTCACCGGCAGCGCCGGACCGGGACTACATCACGTACTGGCGGGACTGGCCGGTGACCGGGCCGGCCACCTTCGCCGATGTGCGCTGGACCTGGGCGGCGGCGGCCATGTACGCGAGCTCGGCGGGCCTGCGCCAGCATTTCCGCGATGTGAGTACGGCGGCCGCCCGCGCGGTGGGCCAGCCGCCCGCCGGCCCGGCGGTGCTCTTCCAGCGGCACGTGCTGGCCGCCGACGACTTCGTGGCCATGTGGCTGACCGAGTACGTGCTGCACCACCTGGACCTGATAGCTGAGCTGCCGTGGGCGCCCGGTCCCGCCGCCGCCGGGCTGGACCTGGTCGCCAGCACCCTGGACGGCCTGACCGGCGGGCCGCGGCTGCCGCACTGGGACACCGAGACCTACGCCAGGAAAGGCACCGGCCGCCTGCCGCTGACCGGCAGCGAGCGCCAGGACCTCGGTGCGCGCGCCGGCCGCTACCCGGCGTTCGGCTAGCGCCGACGGCCCGGCCTGCTGCGCAGGATGGCAGGCCGGACCTGCCCGGAGCGGAAATGGCCGCGACAGCTGCCGGGCGCCGCGGGAACAATGAAGCGGTGGACGAGCCAGAGCAGGTCCTCGAGGGCGGGAACGTCGCCGGCGTCGTGGTCCGGGCCGGGCAGACGGTCCGCAAGCAGGCCGGCCCGCAGACTCCAGCCGTGGCGGCCTTCCTCGATCACTTGCAGGCAGCCGGGTACCCGGCTGCGCCGCGCTCGCAGGGCTGTGATGCCCGCGGGCGGCATGTCCTGGAGTACATCCCGGGCCAGCTGGCTGACACGATGCCGCCGCTGGACCAGGCGGGGCTGCGCCGCGTTGGCGTGCTGATCCGCCAGCTGCACGACGCGACGTCCGGATTCCGCGAGCCTCCTGATGCGGCCTGGGATGTGGCGATCCCGCCGGACGACCGGGATCTGATCTGCCATAACGACCTGGCGCCGTGGAATCTGGTCCGGGACGGCGACCGCTGGGTCTTCATCGACTGGGACGGCGCGGGCCCGGGCTCGCGGCTGTGGGACCTGGGCTATGCGGCCAAGGGCTTCATCCCGCTGGTCCCGGACGGTGACCCGGCCGCCGACGGGCCCCGGCTGCGCGCCCTGGCCGACGGCTACGGCCTGGATGCCCGGCAGCGGCGGGAGCTGCCCGCGCTGATGGCGGCCCACACGCGGGGCATGTACGACCTGCTGCGCGCGGGCGCTGAGACGGGGCGGCAGCCGTGGGCCCGGCTGCACGCCGAGGGGCACGGAGCGCACTGGCGCGGGGCGGCTCAGTACATCGAAGAGCACCTGGATCACTGGGCTCAGGCCCTGCTCAGGCCCGGACCGGACAGAAGCTCCGGGCATGACGGGTTGCTGACCTAGAGTCGGGGGTTATGGAGCTACATCAGCTGGAGTACTTCGTGGCGGTCGCTGAGGAGGGCAGCTTCACCCGGGCCGCCGCCCGCGTGCACGTCGCCCAGCCGGGTGTCAGCGCTCAGGTCAGGCGGCTGGAGTCCGAGCTCGGCCAGCAGCTGCTGGACCGGTCAGGCCGCTCGGTCCGGCTGACGGCGGCGGGCGCCGCGGTGCTCCCGTTCGCGCGCGCGGCGCTCAGCGCCGTCGACAGCGCCCGGCTGGCCGTCGACGAGCTGGCCGGGCTGGTCCGCGGGCAGGTCACGGTGGGAATGGTCAGCGGCTGCTCGATCCCCGTGATGCCCGAGCTGCTGGCCGGGTTTCATGAGCGCTATCCGGGCGTGAGCATCACCCTCAGCGAGGATGACTCGGACTGCCTGGCCGGGCTGCTCGGGGAGGGACGCCTGGACCTGGCCCTGATCGGCTCGGCCGGCCCGGCGCCGGCCGGGCTGCAGACTGCGGTCGTGGCCGACGAGCCGCTGGTCGCGGCGGTCAGCGCGGCCGACCCGCTGACCTCGCGCACCGCCTTGCCGGTCGGGGCGCTGCGCGATCGCCCGCTGATCTGCCTGCCCCGCGGCACGGGAGTGCGGGCTGCCCTGGACGCCGCGTGCCGCCGCGCCGGATTCGAGCCGCGGATCGTGCTGGAGGCCAGTGCGCTGCCGATGGTGGCCCAGCTGGCCGGCCGCGGTCTGGGCCTGGCCATCCTGCCGGCGTCCGCCGCCCGCGCGCATGAGCCGGCGCTGCACGTGCTGTCCGTCGGCCGGCCCCCGGTGCGCTCCCGGCTGGAACTGGCCTGGCATCCGGCCACCGCGACCAGCCCGGCCGCGGCCGCGCTCATCGAGCACGCCCGCGGCTACCTGGGCCAGCTGGCCGACGGCCGGGAGCCAGCCGCCTGACCGGCCGGATCGCACTGTCGGAGGTGCGCCGTAGCGTCGCTGTCATGGCATTCTTCGCGGTCACCACGGTGCATGGCCCGGACTGGGACGACTCGCGGCCGATCCGCGAGCAGCGCGCCTGGGACGAGCATGCAGCGTTCATGGACGGCCTGGTCGAGGACGGCCTGGTGCTCCTGGGCGGTCCGGTCGGCGACGGCCAGCAGGCGCTGCTGGCCATGGAGGCGGCCGACGCCGGGGAGATCCAGGCCCGGTTCACTGCCGATCCGTGGGTCGTGGCGGACCTGCTCCGGATCGGCCTCATCCAGCCGTGGTCGATCTGGCTGGACGGCCGTCCGGCGCCCTCGTCGTAGCCCCGGCTGCTGCTGCCGCGGCTGCGGCACCGGCGGCCAATTGCAGGCTGCTCAGGACGCGGTTCACCGGTGGCTGCCGGGTCTCGCCCGCCGCGGTGAGGACCGATACCGTCCGGATCACCGGATCGGCCAGGGGATGCAGGCTAAGTCCCGGCACCGCGGCCGGAAGGGCCATCCGGGGTACCAGCGCCGCCCCGGCGCCGGCCGCGACGAGCGCCGTGATGACCGAGAAGTCGGTGGCCGTCGCGATGACCCGGGGCACGAAGCCAGCCGCCCCGCAGGCCCGCCTGGTCAGCTCATGACAGGACGTCTCCGGGCCGGGCAGCAGCCAGTCCGCTGCGGCCAGGCCGGCCAGCGGAACAGGCTGGCCCGGCCGCAGCTGGTACTGCGCCCCCAGTTCCGGGCTGAGGGCCAGCAGCACCGGATCGTCGAGCAGGTGGTGCTGCTCGCAGCCGGGCGGCAGCTCACGCGGCAGCAGGCTATACGCATGTACGACGGCCAGGTCGGCGTCGCCGCGCCGGAGGGCCGCGATCGCCTGCTCGGGCTCCTGCTCGGCGACGCGCAACTGAGGGGCCTCGCCAGCCGTCCCGGCCAGGTCGCGCCAGACGTCCGGCAGCAGGACCCGCGCCGCTGACGGAAATGCGGCCACGCGGACCACGCCGGCCTCGCCGCCGCGCAGCGCCTGCAGGTCGGACTCCGCGGTGGCGATGCTGGCCAGGATGACATCGGCGTGCTCGACCAGGAGCGGCCGGCCGCCGTGAGCCGCAGCCCGCGGCCCTGCTTCTCCAGCAGCGGCAGCCCGGCCTCCCGTTCCAGCGCCGCCAGCTGCTGGGAGACGGCCGGGCCGGTCAGGTGCAGCGCCGCGGCGGTGGCCGCGATTGTCCGGTGAATGGCCAGGGTGCGCAGCAGCCGGAGGCGGCGCACGTCAATCAATAAGCTTTCCTTCCGAATCATCAAATAAATAGTAACTAGACCTTAGCAATCATATGCCGCACCGTGGAGTCATGACGAGCAGGCTCCCGGTGGTATCTCTCGCCGTCACGGTCGGGCTGTGGGCGTCGGCCTTCCCGGCCATCCGGCTCGGCCTGGACGGCCTGGGCGTGGCCGGGCTGTCGGTGCTGCGGCTGGCGGCGGCCTCCGCCGCGCTCGCGGCCGCCGCGCCCGTGCTCGGCGTACGCCGGCCCCGCCGCCGGGATCTGCCGCTGATCGCGCTCTGCGGCGCGACCGGCATGACCGCTTATCAGCTGCTGCTCAACTGGGGGGAGCTGCGCGTCGCCGCCGGGACCGCCAGCCTGCTGATTGCCATCGCCCCGGTGTTCAGCGTGCTGCTGGCGGCGGGGTTCGGAAGGGAGCGGCTAACCCGCCGCACGCTGCTCGGCAGCGCGGTCGCCCTGGGCGGCGCCGCCGTGGTTGCCCTGGCCGGCGGCCCGTCCCGCTTCTCCGCCAGCGCGCTGGTGGTACTCGCGGCTGCGGCCGCGCAGGGCGTGTACCACGCGGCCAGCAAGCCCCTGCTGAGCCGGTACACCGGGCTGGAAGTTGCCTGCTACGCCATGTGGGCCGGCACGGCCTTCGCCGCCCCGCTCGCGCCGGCCGCCGGGCTGGCGCTGGCGCATGCGGCCAGCGGCCGGCCCGGCGGGATCGCCGCCGCGATCTGGCCCGCTGTGTACCTCGGCGTGCTCCCGTCCGCGGTGGGCTTCGTCACCTGGGGGCATGCGGTGGCCCGGTTCCGCCTTTCGACCGCCACCGCGGCGCTGTACCTGGTCCCGCCCGCGGCGCTGGTCGTCTCCTACGCCTGGCTCGGCGAGGTGCCCAGTCCGGTGGCGATCGCCGGCGGCCTCGTGAGCGTCGGCGGCGTCCTGATCATCAGCCGCAGGCCGGCCAGGCGCCGGCGGCGCCAGGGCAGCAGACCAGGACCGGGAAAGCGGCAGCGGCCGGCCGGGCAGTCGGGGAGAAAGCCATCCGAAACGCTGGCTAATTGAATCTCCGGCAATCTAGAACTGCATTATATTTCCCAGGCCAGGCGGGCCCTGCTAGCGTTTATCAAGAATATGACTCTGTCATATCCGGGGGAATTTCAATTACGAACGCGTCTCGGGTCGCACGCTTGCTTTTCTCGTCATAGCTCCGTGCGCCACGCAATTGGCGCGCTTGCAATTTTAGGGGCATTCGGGGGAGAAATGATGCTCGGGATACAGCGGTGAGCGACCGGCGCCGCATCGGGCCGCCGCCCCGTATGCGGCCGGCGCCGCCCGGCCGCCCGGTTCACGCGGGCAGCCTGGCGCCCTGGGAGCGGCTGGTGTTCACCATGGTCTTCGCGCTCATGGTGGTCTTCGTGATCATCGTCACGATCTCCTCGGCTCATGCCCGCCGTCCGGGCCCGGGCTCGGGCTCGGGGACAAGTGTGCCCTCGGCCGGGCCGGCGAACGGCAGCGGCGCCCAGTCACGCGCCGCCGGGCACGGAGGTGAGAAGGCGCTCGGCGCGCGGGCCAGCATCATCGCCCGGCGGCAGCTGTGGGACCGCCGCCTGGCTACCGCGCTGGCACCCGTGCTGGCCCGGCAGACCGGCCAGCTCGCCGTCGGGGTGGTCGACAAGTCCACCGGGGTGATAGCCGTCTACGGCAGCGGCGTGCGCTTCCACACCGCGAGTATCGCCAAGGCCGACATCCTGGCGGCGCTGTTACTGCAGCGCGAGGACTCCGGGGTCGCGCTCAGCGATGCCGACGAGGATCTCGCCACGCGCATGATCGAGGCCAGCGACGATGATGCGGCCACCGAGCTGTGGAATCTGGCCGGGGCGGGGCGCGGGCTGGCGGCGGCCAACAGGCGGCTCGGGCTGCGGCACACGACACCCGGCACCGGGAATTACTGGGGCCTGACCAGCACGACCGTCGGCGATCAGCTGCGCCTGCTGCGGGCTCTCACGGGGCACTCGGTGCTGAATGCGGGCGCGCGTGCCTACGTGCTGAGCCTGATGCAGAACGTCCAGGCCGATCAGCGCTGGGGTGTCCCGGCAGCCGCTACGCCGGGCACCGTTTCGGCAGTGAAGGATGGCTGGCTGCCGGACGGCTCGTCCCGGCAGTGGGTGATCAACAGCATCGGCGTGCTCGAGCACGATCATCACCGGCTGCTGATGGCCGTCCTGTCCAGCGGTCAGCCGGACGAGGGGACGGGCATCGCCCAGATCCAGGCCGCCGCATCGGCCGCGGCCGACTGCATGACCGCCCGGTACTAGCAGCTAGCTGACAGCGCCGCCGACGGCCCGGCTGCGGCGTCGCCCGGCCTCCCGGCGTGTGCGGCCCGCGGTCTCGTGCCCGGTTCGGCGGCACGGGACTCGCGGGCCGCGAGTGCCGATGGTCAGGCCGGGATAACGACCGTGCCGAGGATCTTGTCGGCGAAGGTCTGGCGCTTGGCGTCCCACAGCGGGAACAGCCAGCCGATGAAGCAGGCCAGGCTGTCCAGTACATGGCAGATGTCGCGCACGAACGCCATCAGCGGGCCGATCGGCTGGCCGGTCTGCTCGCTGATCAGGCGCAGGCCGAGCATTTTCTTTCCGATGGACTGGCCGGTCGAGCCGCCCAGGTACCAGCGGTTATAGATCGTGAACGCCAGGCCGATCAGGCCGCACAGGGCGTAGACGCCGAAGCTGATGTTAATGCCGATGATGTCCAGAATGATGATCGGGAGCACGTCGACGAGGTAGGCGCCGACGCGCTGCGCCCAGTTGGCATAGGGCACCGCGGATGCGGCAGGAGCGGTAAAATCGGTCACTGGAGGGCCTTTCTAGATGGGCTGAGCTGCTCAGCTCCCGCGGCGCGGCCGCGGTCTACAGGAAGCCGAACCGGTGCAGCTGGAAGACCCAGCTGCCTGCCACGATGACGCCCGCTAGCTGGCCGGTGCGCTTGCGCGCCGTGGCGGACCACGGCCGTGGCGGCGCTACCTTTCCCGTGATCCTGGCCAGCAGCACCGGTGCCGTGCCGGCTACCAGGCCGGCGGCCAGGCAGGCGAGCGGGCTGGTCCGGGCAGCGGTGGCCCACTGGCCGTGCACGAGCGCGACCGCGGCGGTCGTCATGCCGCAGAACGGGCAGGGCACGCCGGTGAGCGTCCGGAGCGGGCAGGGAATGCCCTGGCCGCCGGTGTGGGCCATGATCATGGGGTAGACCGAGGCCACCAGGGCCGCGCCTGCACCGAACATCGTGATGTGCTCGGGCACCGAGTACATCCGCCGGACAATCACCAGGTCTCCCGTAAGCTGAGCTATCCGCCGATAACGGACTCAGCGCATCGTACGGGTCCGCACTCGTATCAGGACCGGAATTGCACGGCTTGCTGCTCGGATATCACCAGGGTCGTCGGCGCGGCAATTCCGATTAATGTCTTGATGCCATCGGCACACGCCGAATGACCGAATTCCGGCCGCTGCTGACAGTCGCCCGGCGCCCGCTGGAATGCCCGGGGCAGGCCCGGCCTGACTGACCGGGCAGGCCCGCGGGCAGCCGCAGCGGCCTACCGGCGCGAGTAGCTGTCCAGCAGGTGACTGAACGCCCAGCGCGGCTGGGTGATGCCCGAGCAGGAGTTGCTGTCAATGGTGCCCGGGCAGCCGCCGTTGTCCCGCTGGATGGCCCAGATGCTGAACTCCTGGATCGGGTGGCGCTGGACGTAGTACCGGACGTCCTGGACCTCGCTGAGATAGGTCACTTCTGTCTTCTTCGGGAAGTCATCGATCCCCGGCAGCAGCGTGATGCCCTCCAGGTACCACAGCCGCCGCGCCGAGACATGCGGGAACAGCTTCATCAGCTGACGGTGCGTGCTGTTCAGCGCCTCGATGGCCTCGGTGCCCATGTCGGAGTCTGTCTTGGCGTTGTAGTAGTCGAACGCCATGATGTTCACCACGTCGATCCGGACGCCGTGCGCGATCGCACTCTTGAGCACGGCCAGGCAGTTGCCGGGCAGGCCGCCCGGCTCGACGCCGAGGGTGAAGACGATCTGGACCCGGCGATGCGTGCGGGCGGCCCACTTCTGCAGCAGCGCGATCGCCGCGCTGCGCCGGGCGATCCCGGCCGGCTTGTTCAGGGACCTGTCCTCGACGTCCATGTCCAGCCGGGTCACGCCGTAGGTGGTCACGACGTTCTCGTAGGCATGGGCGATCTTGGCGACGCTCGTGCAGGAGTCGGCGATCTCGGTACCGTCGTGGTCGGCGCTGTAGCCGCCGAACGAGGGGATCACGTCGCCGCCGGCCCGGCGCAGCTCGGCGACCTGCCGCGTGTAGCGGCCGCCGGGCTTGACGAGCTGCTTGCGGGAGCCGTTCCAGGCCAGCGTGCAGGAGCCTTTCTTCGGGGTCTGCAGGAAGGCGAGGGTCAGGTAGCGCGCGCCGGACTTCCGGGCGACGGCCGGCAGGGTGGCGGAGGTCCAGGTCTCGAAGTACGGGGCGTAGATGAACCGGGGCAGCAGGCCGTGCCTGCCCGCCTGAGCATGCGCGGCGCCGGCGCCGGCGGCGCTGGCCACGGGGGCACCGGCGGCCAGCATGCCGGCCAGGGCGGTACCCGCCAGCAAGGTGCCCGCTGACGCGGCGGCGATGACCCGCCGGTGACGAAGGTGGCGAAGAGGCGCGATTCTCATCCGGGCCAGCTTTCTGTGAGGGTTGCGCCATTGTCGTACCTATCGACCTGGCGGGCTAGGGGCCGCCGGCCTCGCCGTGGCCGGGCTGGCCCAGGTGACGGCGCATGACATCGGCTGCGGTGTTCAGGGCATCCACCATGCCGTCGGTGGTCGCGAACAGGGCGCCGTCCTCGTCATCGCGCGGCAGCTGCTCCTGAACCGCGCGCAGCGGCGGCAGCGGCCCGGGCGGCCCGAGCCGGCGCAGGCCCTCGGCGAGCTGGGTGGCGGACTGCCGGACCATGCCGGCGAGCTGGCTGAGCAGTTCGGGCAGCGGCTCGGGATTGCTGTCCGGCGGCGAGCCGGGATCGGCCGGGCCGGGACCGGCGGGCCCGGGGCCGGCCGGCGGCGGCGGCGGCGACCGGGGCCAGCGAGCTGGCTCGCCGCAGCGCGACGTGGTGGGCGTTCACGGCGGCCTCCAGGGCCAGCCCGGCCAGGGCCAGCCGGTGCCCGGCGGACACCAGCGCCTGGGCGAAGGCGCGGGTGACCGGCGGCCGGTCCGGTTCATCGGCCAGCCGGTCAGCCGAGGCCTCCGCGTCGATCCGGGCCCGGCGCGCGGCCAGCTTCAGGGTCCTGGCCTGCCGCAGCTCGTCGCTAGCCGGGCTGGGATAGGCCCGCAGCATCGTGGCCATGAAGCGAGCCTGGGTGCTGATCAGGCGGGCGAACTTGTCGGTGGCCGATGCTCGCTCCCAGGTGGGCCACAGGATGTAGGCGATCAGCGCCAGGGCCGTCCCGATCGCGGTTCCGGCCAGCCGGTCGAGCGCGGTCTGATCGGCGGGCAGCCCGGCCAGCGCCAGCAGGACCACCACGAAATCAGTGAGGAAGACGGAGTAGAACAGGTAGTTCACCGGGAACACCGCGTAGGCGGCGAACATCGAGACGCCGATGCCGGCCAGCAGGGCGCCATTGCCAAAGTGGCCGAGCAGCACGGTGGCTACGCCCAGCCCGGCACCGAGCACTGTGCCGGCGGCTCGCTGCAGGCCGCGGTAGAGCGTGGAGCCGTAGTCCGGCCGCAAGACGATCAGGACCGTCAGCGTGATCCAGTAGCCGTGCGGGAGCCCGCCCGCCAGGGCAATGACCTGGGCCAGCGCCGGCCACCACGGCCAGCCGGAGGGCGTGCCAGGCCCGCCTCCGAGCCGGTTCCCACGCTCGCCCGGACCGTCACCATCAGGTCGCGGGCGGGCAGCCGCAGTGGCGGCCGGGGCGGGGCCGCCGCCCCGTGGTGGCCGACCCCGTGGTGGCCGGCCCCGCCGGGTCCCGCCGCGCTCTGGCCGGCCTTGTCCCGGCCGCGCTTATCCCGCCCGGCCCGGCCCGGCTCGGCGTCGTTGAGACGCTCGGTGATCCGGGCCGCGCTGCGCAGCTGGCCGTGCAGGGAATGGCCAGCCCAGCTCCAGGCCTGGCCGCTGCCGGCCTCGCAGTCCGCGATGGCCTGCCGGGCGAGATCCAGGTGCCCGGCCCGCTGGCCGGGCCGGGACCGCAGGGCCTGCGCCGTCTCGTCGAGAGCGCGAGCGGCGCTGGTCAGGAGCGCCACCCGGCCGCCGGCGGGCGCGCGGTCGTGCGCTGCCGTGCCGTCACCTGCCGCAGCGTCGCGCCCGGCCGCGCGGCCCGGCCCGGCTACCGCGCCGAGGCCCGCAGTGTCATCAGCAGCCGCGGCGGAATCACCGGCCGTGAGCAGTCCCTCGTCGGCTGATCCGGTCGCCAGGCTGCCGTCGCCGGGGCCGCTGCCCAGCACGGTCAGCGTGGACCGGATTCGCTCAGCCTCCTCCCGCAGGTCGATCAGGTGCTGGCGCGCTCCGCCGCGCAGCAGCGGGTTCGGGTCGCGCAGGGCGTAGCTGCCCGGCAGGGTGGCGGGCGGTGGCGGCCCGCCCTGGCCCGCGGCCAGCTGAGCGGCATACTCGCTCAGGATCGTGTACGACTCGGCCATGGCCGTCCGCTCCGTGCTGCCCCGGTTCAGGGCCCAGGAGGAGACGACCAGCGCGCCCTGCCACAGGCCGCCGGCCAGCACCAGGCTGGCTCGCACGCCTGCCTCGGGCACGCTGAGCGGAATGGCGCTGGCAATGAGCAGCGCGACCGGCCACTGCAGGGACACCGCGATGGCCGAGGGGCCCAGAGCCGCGCAGACGCCGGCCAGATAGGCCCACGCCATGACCACCGGGACCAGCAGCCATGGTGCCCCGGCCGCCCCGGCCGCGCCGATGAAGGTCGACACGGCCATGCCGACCGTGGTGAGGGCGACCAGCACGACCCGGGTCCGGGTAATGCCGCGGAAGGCGACAAACCCCGTCGGCAGGGCCCCGAGCGCGGCGAACGTGCCGTACTCGGGATGACCGGTCACAACTCCGATCACCAGTGGCGTCATGACGCCGATAGCGGTCCGGGCGGCCTGGCCGGGAGATACGTTGTGCCAGCGGAACCGGCCCAGGTCCAGCCAGCCGGCGTGGCTGACCTCGCCCGCCACGAATTTCCGGCTGGCGCGCAGGTCGCTTACGTACCGGCGCAGTCCGCCGCGGGCTGCGCTGAGGGCCTGCGTTACCACACCGGGCACTCCCCGCGATGCGGCCATGGCGAGCCCGGCTCCCTCAGCCCGGTCGGACGGGGCGGTAGGCCGGCTGCCACATCAGTGCGCTGACCTGGCCGGCAACGTCATCGGCCAGCGGAACGCCGGCCACCTTGTCGGCCGCCGCGGCCCGGGCTACCGCGATCCCCACGGCCAGCGACGTCTCCCGGAGGGTCTCGACCTGGGGCAGCAAGGGGGCGCCGGGGGTCGTGGTATCGACCAGGCCGGCCACGGCGTGAGCCGCGGCGCTGAGCATCCCGTCGGTGACCCGCGAAGCGCGCGCCGCGATCACGCCGAGCCCGAGTCCGGGGAAGACCAGGGCGTTGTTGGCCTGGCCGATGATGTAACGAGTGCCCTCGTAGTCGACCGGGCCGAACGGGCTCCCGGCCGCGACCAGCGCCCGGCCGCGCGTCCAGCGGATGAGGTCGGCCGGCCGTGCCTCGGCCAGGCTCGTGGGATTGGACATCGGCATGATCACCGGCCGCGCCACGTGCCGGGCCATCTCGGTCACGATGGCCTCGTCGAACGCGCCACCGCGGGCCGAGGTGCCGATCAGGATCGTCGGGTGCACCCGGCGGATGACCTCCGCCAGGCCAATCCCGCCCAGGTCCGGGTCTCGCCGCCAGCCGGCCACCTCGGACGGATCGCGCCCGTAGCGTCGCTGCTGCTCGCTGACCGCCGGGTCGCCCGCCTCGATCAGCCCGGTGCGGTCCAGTGCCCACAGCCGGGCCCGCGCCTGCGCGGCGGACAGGCCGCCGGCGATCAGCGCCGCGGACAGCTGGTCGGCGATGCCGATCCCGGCTGTCCCCGCTCCGAAAATCACGATCCGGTGGTCGGCCAGCTTGAGCCCGGTGGCCCGGACCGCAGCCAGCGCCGCGGCCAGGTTCACCGCGCCGGTGCCCTGGATGTCATCGTTGAAGGTGAGCAGCTGATCCCGGTACCGCTCCAGCAGCCGGCGGGCGTTGCTGACCCCGATGTCTTCCCAGTGCAGCAGGGCCTGCGGGAAGACCTGCCGGACGGCGGTGACGAACTTATCCAGGAACGCGTCGTACTCGGCGACCGGGACCCGGGGATGCCGGTTGCCGATATAGAGCGGGTCATCGAGCAGGCTCTGCCGGTCGGTGCCGACATCGAGCATGACGGGCAGGGTGCGGTTCGGGTCGATGCCCCCGGCCGCCGTGTAGACCGCGAGCTTGCCCACCGCGATGTGAATGCCGCCCACACCCCAGTCCCCGATGCCCAGGATGGCCCCGGCGTCGGTGGCGACGATCAGGTCCACCTCATCGGAGGCCAGGCCCGGTGCGCGCAGCGAGGTCTCGATGAGCTCGGGCCGGTCCACCGACAGGTAGACGCCCCGCGGCCGCCGGTACTCGTGGCTGTAGTTCTCGATGGCCTCGCCGACGGTCGGGGTGTAGATGATGGGCAGCATCTCGCTCAGGTGGCCGGCTAGCAGCCGGTAGAAGAGCACCTCGTTGCGGTCGTGCAGCTCGGTGAGCACCACATTGCGGGACAGGTCGGTGGTCTGCCGCCGGTACTGCGCGTAGACCCGGGAGACCTGCTGGTCCAGCGTCATGTGGCCCGGCGGGATCAGCCCGATCAGGCCGAGCTCGGCCCGCTCGGTGTCGCTGAACGCAGTGCCCTTGTTGATCCTGGGATCGGCGAGGACCTGACGGCGGCGCAGTGTCGTCCGCCATGCCCCGTCGCTGTCCTCCCAGACGGTCCCCATCCGGGCTCCTCTGCCTAGGCCCGCCGCCTACGGCGGCGGCGGGACGTGAATCGCAGCCATCTTCCTCCAGCCCGGTGCCCTGACCGGCAGCGGTCCGGCGCGTCCGCTCATCAGCGGGCTCCGGTCAGTTTCCGGTCAGCCGGATTACGGCTGTTTTCGGACACCCTGGCGGATCCCCGCGGGACGGTCGTGCCACCGGGCCGCCGACGAATCCCGGCCCGGCCGCCGCCCGGGCCGGGAGACCTGGCTGCTGACCTGGGCAGAGGCGATTCGCCGGATTAGCGGCGATCTGCCCCCTGCTGCTCACACCAGGATAATCGGGAAAGTTCATTACCTGATGTGGCTTGACCCACTAGCTACTAGACGGTAACTTCCTGACGCGACCGCTCGGGTGTGGCACGGATCACATCCCCGGGCGGCTGGGTAGCGGTCCCGCCGGCGTGCGAGCCGGACTCCGGGATCGTGCCGTTTCTGCCCGCAGCGGACCTGGCAGGGAGCCGATCATGAGTTCACCCGGTACCACCTCAGCAGCGAGATCAGGCGCGCCGGGCCGGGTCCGGTGGAAGCGCTTCGCGCTGATCGCGGTGCCGTCCCTGGCCGTCACCGGCGCGCTGCTCGGCCTGACCGCGGGCGGCGCGCTGGCGTCGTCGTTCTCCATCTCCGGGCAGCAGTTCCAGGTCTCGGCGGACTCGCTCAGCGGGACCGGGTTCCAGCAGTTCGGGACCGTGGACCAGCTGGCTAACAAGACTCCGGTGGCGGTCGCGGAGTCCGAGATCGGCCAGGCGCGGATCACGAACCTGTGCCAGAGCGTCGTGGCGGGCTTCCCCTTCGGGCTCGGCGACTTCACCCTGCGGATCACCGCCGGCGGCGGCAGCACCCCGGTGAGCGCCAGCGGGCTGGTCATCGACGCCAATCAGCTGTCGGGCAGCGTGGCGACCTTCCACCAGATCAACATCGGCCAGGACGCCAGCACCCTGAATGCGGTGCCGGGCGTGCCACTGGGCCAGGCGGGCACCTTCGGCCAGCAGGCCAGCAGCATCGACATCACCGACCTGCACCAGACGGCCTACTCCACCTCGGCGGGCACGTTCACCCTCCCCGGATTCAGCCTGAACCTGTCCGGTGGCGACCACCCCTGCTTCTCCTGACCCTCTGAGGCGGCATGCCAGACGTACCTGAGCACACGGACTCCGCCGCCCGCCGGGCCTGGTCGGGGTGGCGTGCCTGGCGGCGCAGCCGCCCGTTCTGGGGCGGAGTCCTGCTGGCCGCGGCCGGCGCCGAGTTGCTGCTCATCCCGCTGCCGATGCACTCGATGGGGCTGATCCTGCACATCGGGACCGGCGGCGTGCTGGGCATCCTGATCGGCGCCCTGCTCATCGTCTGTGCCCTGCTGATCTGGTTCAACCCGGGCCAGCGCATGTTCTACTCGATCGTCGGCGTGCTGGTGTCGATCGCGGCACTGATTGCCACGAACCTGGGCGGTTTCCTGCTCGGGACACTGCTGGGCGTGCTCGGCGGCTCGCTCGCCTTTGCCTGGACGCCGGCCCCCGGCGGTGCTGAGCAGCCAGCGCCCTGGCGCCGGCGGCGGGGACGCCCGGCGGGGCGGCACGACGCCTCCCTCACCGGTCTGTCGCTGGTCCTCGGTGACCCGGGCAGCCGGCCGTCAGCGAGTCAGCACGACGACGCGGGGCCCGGGACTGACGCGGAGGCCGGGATTACGGAGCCGGACGCCGCCGACACCGAGCGGGGCCGGGGCGGCGGCACCCGCTACCGTGGCCTCCCCCTGCTGCCCCTGGTGCTGGGCCTGGTCGCGGGGGTTCTGCACGCAGGCTCGCCTGCCGGGCCGGGCGCCTGCCGGGCCGCGGCCGCTCCGGCGGTCACGGCCCGGCCGAACCCGACGGCGGCTCCCCGGCCGGCTCCGAGCCCGACCCCGAGTTCCTCCTGTCCGTCGCCCAGCCCGAGCCCGTCGACTTCCGGCCCGGCCCGGCCGGCTCCGCCGGGAGGCCCCCGCCCGAGGCCGACCACCAGCACCAGCCCGAAGCCCGGGCCGACCGGGAAGATCACTAAGAAGGTGGCCGCGCCGGGCGGGCTCGTCGTGGCCGCGGTGCCGTCCGGCATCGCCGCGAACACGGCGACGCTGACCGGCCTGTCCTATGACGGCGTGGCCAGTGTCCCCACCGCCAGCGGGCCGCAGCAGATGCTCAAGTTCAGCATGAGCGGGCTGGATCTCTCGGGCGATGACGACCTGACAGTGACCGAGGGCGGGCACACGCTGTCGATCAAGGCGTCGTCGCTGAACTTCACCGGGAACGTGACCCTGCTGTGCACCAGGATCCACGGCGACCTGCTGGGCATCCCGCTGACGTTTACCCCGCACCGGCCGCCGCCCGTGGTGCTGCCGGAGATGGTGTTCACTCACGTCACCACCTATCAGCCCTACACCTCGGCGGACTCGCTGCAGATCGGCGGACTGCAGATCGGCGCTGGCTAGCTGGTCTGCCCGGCAGGCCGGTGCTGCGCTGGCCGGCTAGTCCTGCTCTTCGCCGGTCCACAGGGCGCGGACCGCCGCGATGGTGTCGGCCTCGGCCGCGGGCTTGTCGTCGCGGTAGCGCAGCACCCGGGCGAACCGGAGCGTGACACCGCCCGGATAGCGGCTGCTGGCCTGGACGCCGTCGAAGGCGATCTCGGCCACCAGCTCGGGCCGGACCCGCACCACACCGCGCCAGGCGGCGGGGTCAGCTCCGGCTGAATCCCGGCCCGCCGCTGCGGGCTGCGGCGGATCGGCCAGTTCCAGCAGCCGGGTGGTCTGCCAGGCCAGCAGGGCGTCGGTCAGGCCCTTGAATGTCTTGCCCAGCATCACCATGCCGCCGGTGGCCGGGTCGCGGGCGCCCAGGTGCAGGTTGGACAGCCAGCCCTGGCGGCGCCCGTGGCCCCACTCGGCGGCCAGGACCACCAGGTCCAGCGTGTGCCGCGGCTTGACCTTGATCCAGTCGCCGCCCCGCCGCCCGGCGCCGTAGGGAGCGTCCAGCGACTTGATCACGACCCCCTCGTGCCCGTGGCCGATCGCCGCGGCGAAGAACTCGGCGGCCTCGCCCGGCCCGGCCGTGACGATGCGCGGGATGACCAGGCTGTCCGGGGCGATTGCGGTCAGCCGGGCGAACCGCTCGCTGGCCGGGGTGTCCAGCAGGTCGGTGCCGTCCAGGTGCAGCAGGTCGAACAGGAACGGGGTCAGCGGCGTCTGCCCGGCCTGCCCGGTCACGTCGACCTGGCTGGCCGTCCGTGCTGAGGTGACCTGGAACGGCCGTGGCCGGCCATCCGGGCGCAGCGCCACCGCCTCGCCGTCCACGATGGCGGTCGTCGCGGTCAGCGACCGGGCGGCGGTGACAATCTCCGGTACCCGGGCGGTGATGTCATCCAGGGTCCGGGTGAAGACCCGGACCTGGTCGCCGTCCCGGTGAACCTGGATCCTGATGCCGTCGATCTTCCACTCCACGGCGGCGGGCGAGATCTTGTCCAGGGCCGCGTCGATGGTCGGCGCGGTGGCGGCCAGCATCGGCCGGACCGGCTGCCCGACCTGAAGCGTCACGGCCAGCAGCGCAGCCTCCGCCCGCTCCGGCCCGGCGCCGGGGCCCAGCGCCGCGGCGGCCGCCCGGGTCAGTGAGCCACCCACCTGGAACGCGCGCCGGACGGCCGCGGCCGGCACGTCGGCGGCGGCCGCGATGGCCTCGGTCATAACGCCGGCCAGCGCGCCCTGGCCCAGCTCGCCGGCCAGCAGCCGGACCAGGAACTGGCGCTCGGTCTCGGTCGCCCGGGCCAGCAGGCCGCTCAGCAGCTGCCGTCGCCCGGCCTGGGAGCCGGGCCCGGCCTGCGCGCCGATGGCCCCGAATGCCTGGTCGGCTTCGGTGACCGTCAGCTCCGGCGCGTCAGGCGGGGCGGCCAGCCCGGCGCTGCCTGCCGGGCCGAGGAGGTCCATGATCGCGGCATAGCCCACGCCGATCTGCCGCTGCGTCAGCTCCCCGGACAAGAACGCCACCACGGCGGGGATTTCCGCCTGCGGCACCTCACGCAGCAGTCTCGCGATCTCGGCGACCTTGGCCAGGCGCCCGGGGGCGGCGGCCACCGCCGCCGAGGTACGCACCACCTTGTCCAGGAGCATGCTGCGATTGTCTCCCGGCCGGGCGGGGGCCGCCGGAGGGCGGGCCGGCCCGCCGCCGATTGGCCGGAGCGGGTCTTGACCGCTATGTAACTGTCGCGCTAGCTTCGGCGCGATCAGGTACCCATGTCGGGGTTGGCCCGGTTACGGCGGCCTCAGCGCAGGCCACGGCCGGGACGGAAGGCGGTAGGACCCCATCGGGACGGAGCGCGCATGGCCCGCAGCGCGTCGGTGAGCGCCGCCGCGCAGGACGCTATGCCCAGGGGTGCCCGGCACGCTCCGGCCCATGCTCGTCAGCCCCGGCGGCAGGTCCTGGCCGGGACGGCTCGCCGTGCCTGGCGCGGCTGGCGGCGCAGCCGGCCGTTCTGGGGGGCGCTGGGCTCGATGGCCGGCGGCGGCGAGATCGCCGCCGTGCGCCTGACCCTGACGAGCGGCAAACCGGACTTCCTGGTTCCCCTGGCACTGCTGATCGCTGCGGGGCTGATCGTGTGCGGCCTGCTGCTGCTCTTTGACCCCGTGCAGCGCTCGCTGTACTCCACGGCCGCGGTGCTGCTGGCCGTCGTCGGGCTGAGTACAGCCCACGTGGGTGGTTACCTGATCGGCTCGATCCTGGGCGCGGCCGGCGGCGCACTGGCCTTTGCCTGGGTGCCCGCCGTCCCGCGCGCCCCGGCCGGGCCCGCGCCGGGCGGCCCGCAGGGGCTGAAGCTGATCCTCGGCCAGGCCAGTGCCCGGCCCGACCCGGGCGAGCTTGCTGCGCCGGGGCCCCCGTGGCCGCTGGCTCCGCGAGCGGGGCAGGACCTGAGCACGGCCGAGCCGGGTACGGCTGAGCCGGGACGGCCCGGCCGGCATCCGTCGGGGGCGGGCTAGAGCCACCCCTTGCGCTGGGCCATCTGCACGGCCTCAGCGCGGTTGCGGGCCCCCAGCTTCTGCATGGCGGCGGACAGGTGGTTGCGGACGGTGCCCGGTGACAGGTGCAGGCGGTCGGCGATGTCGCTGATGGCGTCGTGGCCGGCAGCGGCGGCCAGCACCTCAGTCTCGCGGCCGGTCAGCGGGCTGTCGCCTTCCGCCAGCGCGGCGGCGGCCAGGGCCGGATCGACCACGCGCTCGCCTGCGGCGACCCGCCGGATGGCGTCGGCGAGCTGGGCCGCCGGGGAGTCCTTGAGGAGGAATCCGCTGGCCCCGGCGGCCATCGCGGCCCGCAGGTAGCCTGGCCGGCCGAAGGTGGTCACGATGATCACCTGCCCGCCGAAGTTCTCCTCGCGCAGCTGCCGCGCCACCTCGATGCCGCTGCGGCCGGGCATCTCGATGTCCAGGACGGCGACCGCAGGCTGGTGCTTGCGTGCCATGGCCAGTGCCTCGTCGCCGTTGGCGGCCTGGGCCACCACGTCGATGTCGGGCTCCAGCCCGAGCAGGGCGACCAGGGCCTGGCGGACCATCGCCTGGTCCTCAGCGATCATGATCTGGACACTCACCCGGCCAGCTCCCGGTCTGGCCCCCGGCCGGCCTGGCCGGCGGGAATGCTGACGCGCAGCCGGAAGCCGCCCGCCGGGTCCCGGCCGGCAGCCAGGCTCCCGCCCAGCGCCTGGACTCGCTCGCCCAGGCCGGCCAGCCCGGAGCCGCACCGAACCGAGCCGGCCGGAGCCGGCGGAGCGGGGCTGCCGGCCGTGCCGTTGTCGGTCAGCTCGACCACGGTGGTAGTGGCCCGGACGGCCACGGTGATCGTGACGCTGGTTGCGCTCGAGTGCCGGACGACGTTGGTGACACCTTCCCGGATCGTCCAGGCCAGCACGGCGTCGACGTCTCCGGGCAGCAAGAGCACCTGCGGTGCCGTCACCTGGCAGGCGATCCCCGCGGCGGTCAGCAGCTCACGCGCAGCTGCCAGCTCGGCGGCCAGGTCCGGCTGGCGGTAGCCGGCGACAGCCTCCCGGACATCGCTCAGCGACTGCCGGGCCACCGATTCCAGGTCCCCGATCTCGGCCCGGGCCCGCCCGGTGTCGGTGTCGATCAGGCGCCGGGACAGCTCAGCCTTGAGCGTGATCAGGGACAGGCTGTGCCCGAGCAGGTCGTGCAGGTCCCGGGCGATGCGCAGCCGCTCCTCGGCGACCGCCACCCGGGCGAGCTCGGCCTGGGTGCGGCGCAGGACGGCGACGGCCTCGTTCCGCTTCCCGGCGCTGTAGGCGAAGAAGGCGCCGAGCGGCGGCGTCAGCGCGATGGCGGCCAGGTTGCCCTGGGTGGCGTGATGGGTCAGCCCGATCACCAGGCCGCCCGCGGCGCAGCTGATGGCTCCGAAGGCGGCCGGCCGCATGCTGCGGCAGAACCGGCCGCAGGCCGCGGCGGCCACCGCCAGGCCGGTCACCCAGTTGCTGTTCCCGGTGATGGCGAGGGTGGCGATGGCCAGCCCGACGATCAGGATCAGCCACGGCCAGGGCGCGTCTCGCGCCTCGGACGGCGGGCCGGGGACGACGGCAACCCAGATCACCACCGGGACAAAAATCAGCGCGGCGCCCAGGCCGGTCAGGCTGCGCACGGTCGGCTGGCTGGCCGCCGAGGTCGCCAGCGGCACGAGCAGGAAGCTCACGATGATCGCGGCAATGATGAGCCTGCGGGTCAGCCGGGCAGACGAGGACAGGTAGTCCGCCTCGACCGCGGCAGGCTGCGGCTCGGGGACGGCGGCCAGCCGGACGGACGCCGGGACCTGCTCGGTGGTCGTGTCGGTGTCCGATACGGCCCGCCGCGGCGTGGTCCATGGCGACATGCCCCTATCCTGCCCCGGCGGGCGGCCGGGGACAGCAGGCAACCATGACATGGCGCCAGGCTAAGCCAGGATTCCGGCTGCGCCGTGTGCTGGCCGTACCGGCCTGACCGTGACGAATGTCACGGTCAGGCCCGCGGCTCAGGCGTGCGGGTGGCCGTTGGCCTCGATGTCGGGCTCGCTGCCGTCGGGGTCGATCGGCTGCTCGGTCATCGGGGCCGGCTCCGCGGCGTAAAAGTCCTCGGCGGGCCGCCGCCGCAGCGCCACCGCCGCCGCCGCGCTCGCCGCCGCGGCGAGCATCATCGTGATGGCCAGCACGCTGCCCCAGCGCCGGCGCTTGCGGGCCGGCTGAACGTCCAGCTTGCGCGCGGCGGTCACCATGGCCTCGGAGATGGCCGGGGCAATGGTCTCCTGAACGGCGGTCCCGCCGCGCTCCAGGCGCGGTGCCGCCCAGGCCCGGGCGTCATCCAGCCGGGGCCTGGCCCAGGCCGCGGCCTCGTCGACATGCGGGCGCGCCCAGGCGGCCGCATCCTCTGCGCCGCGGCGCAGCGTGGTGCCGGCATCCTCGGCGCCGCGGCGCAGAGTCGTGCTGGCGTTCTTGGCAGCCGGCATGGCGAGCTCTGCGCTCCGGGCGGCGCGCTCGCGCACACTGGTGCCGCCATTAGCCGCATGATTCCTGGTAAATACTGACACTGAGTCCTCCCGGACTGGTTCGGTTCGCTCTTGCACACTTCCCACGCCGGGACCGGTCAATCACGGCCGACCCGGCGCGCAGGTGGTCGGCGGGTGCTGCGGGCATGCAAGGATGCGATGTATGAGCAATACGCTGACCGCAAAGCTGCGGACTAATCGCGGCGACATCGTCGTGCGACTGTTTCCTGATCACGCGCCGAAGACGGTCCGGAACTTCGTCGAACTCGCGGAGGGTTCGCGTGAGTGGACCAACCCCGGAACGGGCCAGGCGTCCAAGGACCGCCTCTATGACGGCACGCTCTTTCATCGCGTGATCCCCGACTTCATGATTCAGGGCGGCGACCCGCTCGGCACCGGGACGGGCGGGCCCGGGTACAAGTTCGCCGACGAGTTCAGCCCGGACCTGGCCTTCGACCGTCCGTACCTGCTGGCCATGGCCAACGCCGGGCCGGGGACGAACGGATCGCAGTTCTTCATCACAGTAACGCCGACGCCGTGGCTGACCGGCAAGCACACCATCTTCGGCGAGGTCGTGTCGGGCGCCGAGATCGTCGATGGCATCAGCCGGGAGCAGACCGGCCGCGCCGACCGGCCGGTCCAGGACGTGGTGCTGGAGTCCGTCGAGGTCTCCGACGACGCCGGCGGCTCCGCGAGCTAGACAGCGGGTGACGAACGTGGCTACCCCCCCGGACCCGGACGGCCCGGCCGGCACCAGCGGATCTGGCACGACGGTGCCGACCTGCTACCGGCATCCCGGCCGCGAGACATATGTGTCCTGCGTGCGGTGCGGGCGCCCGGCGTGCCCGGACTGCCTGCGCTCGGCGGCGGTGGGCCAGCAGTGTGTCGAGTGCATCCGGCAGGGCGGTGCCACCGTGCGCCGCCCGGCCGGGGCGTTCGGCGGCCGCCTCGTCCAGGGCGCCGTGGTGACCTGGACGCTGGTCGCGATCAACATCCTTGCCTACATTGCCGAGAACGCATTCCTGAACCGGGTCTTCAACGACGGGGTGATGGTCGGCCGGATCGGCAACACGATCGGGGTCGCCAACGGCGACTGGTACCGGCTGCTGTCGAACGCGTTCCTGCACGAGCCGCTGAACACCGGCACCGGAATCCTGCACATCCTGTTCAATATGTGGGCCCTGATCGTGGTCGGGCCCGCCCTGGAGCGGATGCTGGGCTCGCTGCGGTTCCTGGCCGTCTACCTGGTCAGTGCCCTCGCCGGCTCGGTGCTGTTCTACCTGGCCGCGTCACCGACGCTGCCCGCGCTCGGCGCGTCGGGCGCGATTTTCGGCCTGTTCGGCTCCTGGTTTGTGCTGGCCCGGAAGATGCGCCTGGATTCCCGGCAGATCATCGGCCTGATCGTGATCAACCTGGTCATCACCTTCGTGGTGCCGGGCATCGCCTGGCAGGCGCACGTCGGCGGGCTGATCGCCGGCGCGGCACTGACCGCCGCGTATGCCTACGCGCCGCGGCGTAACCGGGCGCTGATCCAGGCCGCCGCGACGGTGGTCATCCTGGCCGTCCTGGTCGCCGGCGTGGTGCTCCGAGATATCAACCTGGTCGGTGCCGTCCGGCTTTAGCCATCCCTTACTGGGGGTTCCAGGGGGTGGCCCCCTGGGCTAGCTGTTCTGCCGGGTCAGTGCCACTTGGTGGACAAGACGACGCCGCCGACCAGGAAGCCGAAGCCCACCACGAGGTTCCAGCTGCCCATGGCGCTGATGGGCAGCGCACCGTTGCTGACGTAGAATGTCGCGATCCAGGCCAGGCCGAGCAGCAGGCAGCCCAGCATCGTCGGGGCCAGCCACCGCGGGCTGACCTTCGACTTGGCGGACTTCTGCGGTGGCGTGTAGACCGCCTTGCTTCTGGTGCGGGACTTAGGCACGGTCTTCTCCTGGTCGGCTCGCCCGCCGCGCGCATCCGGGCGGCGGTGCGGGATGCCGCGCTGCGCGGCCTTCGCGGTAAGCGTAGTTGCTCCGGGGCTGTGCCGGGCTCGGAGGCGGAGAGGCAGACAGGGGCCGCCGTCCCCCGCGCGGCGGCGCGGTCACGCCATAACGAGAAGCTAGCCTCTGATTACATCCTGTAACCAGAGGCGAGAGTTCCGTGCGCAACCTGCGGCCCTACCTGCGTTCTGCCGGCGAGATCCTGGTCACCCTCGGCGTGATCGTGGCCATGTTCATGGCCTACATGTACTGGGGCACCGCGCGGCGCGCGAATGACGCTCAGCGGCGCTTCGCCAGCGAGCTGGGCAGCCAGTGGGCCTCCGGGCTGAGCCTGGCGATGCTCGGCCGGACGGGACAGCTGGCCCTGGGCCAGCCGTTCGCTTTTATCCGGATCCCGAGCTTCGGCCCGCACTGGCGGTTCGCCGTCGTGCAGGGCACCGGGCTCAGCCAGCTGGCGTTAGGCCCCGGGCACGTGCCCGGCACCCAGCGGCCCGGGCAGCTGGGGAACTTCGCCGTCGCCGGTCACCGAGTCACCGCAGGCAACCCGTTCTGGAATGTGCCCCGGCTGCGCGGCGGCGACCTGGTGTACATCGACACCGCCGCCGGGACCTATACCTACCGCATCACCGGGCGGCCGGCCTGGGTGCCACCGGGTGACACCGCGATGCTGGCCCCCGATCCCGGCCATCCGGGCGAGCGGCCGCAGCACCGGTGGATCACCCTGATCACCTGCGATCCAGCCTGGTCAGGAACCAGCCGCGTGGTGGTCACGGGCGTGCTGACCGGCCAGCGGTCCCGGCTGGCCCGGACGGAGGGCTGATCATGTACGCGTGGATCTGGCAGCGACTGCCCGGCCGCCCGGCAGCCAGAACGGCCTGGCTGCTGCTGCTCGTCCTGGCCGTGGCCGTGCTGCTCTGGCTGGTCGCCTTCCCGTGGGCCTCGGTGCACGTGCCGATCGACCCGGCCTGACCGGCCTGTCCGGTCCCGGCCAGGCCGGGACCGGACAGCGGGTGCGGTCGGCTAGGGTCCGGCCGGCGACGGGCCCGGCGTGGTTGTCGGCGGGCTGGAACTCACCGGCGGACTCGAGCTCACCGGCGGGCTGGAACTCGTGGGCGGCGAGGTCGTCGTCGATCCCGCCACCACGTCAATAGTGATGGTCGTGTGCGCGGCGACCACCGTGCCTGCCGCCGGGTTCGTGGTGAACACCTGGCCGGCCACGTACCCGCTACCCGCCGGCGGCGTGCCGAGCACGGTATTGACCTGCAGCCCTGCGCCCTGCAGCGTGGCCGTGGCCTGGGCCTGGGTCTGGCCGAGCACGCTGGGCACGGTAACCCCCGGCTCGGAGACGGTGATCCGCACCGTGGTGCCCGGTTTCACCTGAGTGCCGCCCTGCGGGTCCTGGCTCAGCACCACACCGGGCGCACCGCTGGACAGCTTATGGCGCACCTTGACGTGCAGCTTGAGCTGGTGCAGCGCAGCCTCCGCGTCGCTCTGCTGCTCGTTGAGCACCGACGGCACCGATACCGTGCCCAGGCCGGTGGACACCACAATGTTGATCGAGGTGTTCTTGGCTACGGTGGTCCCGTTGGTTGGGTTGGTCCTGACGACGTTCCCGGCCTTCACCGACTGCGAGGTCTGCCGCTGGACCTGACCGACCACCAGGCCGGCCTTCACGATCTGTGTCCGGGCCTTGGCCAGCGGCAGGTTGTCGACGGCGGGCACGGAGATGTTGCCCCCGCTGCTGGAGGCGAACTTGAACGCGTATACGCCGCCGCCGATCAGCAGCAGGGCGATCACCCCGACCAGCACCCACGGCCAGATCTTGCGGCGGTTCTGGTCGCCGTAGTCGCCGTCGCCGCCCTCCGGCCCGTAGGAGTAGGGCGGGATGGCGCTGGTCGCGCCGGCCATCTGAGTCGAGGCGCCCATCCGCCGGGTCCCGGCGGCGTACATGTCCGGGTGCATCATGGGGGCGGCGACCGGGGCGCCCGACAGCGCGCGCTGGATGTCGTTGCGCATGTCGCCGGCCGACTGGTACCGGTCGGCCGGATCCTTCATCATGGCCTTGAGCACGATCGCGTCGGCCCAGTCCGGGACCTCGGGGTCGATCCGCGATGGCGGAACGGGGTCTTCGCGGACGTGCTGGTAGGCGATCGCGACCGGCGAGTCGCCGGTAAACGGCGGCCGGCCGACCAGCAGCTCGTACAGCAGGCACCCGGCCGAGTACAGGTCGCTGCGAGCGTCCACCCGCTCGCCGCGCGCCTGCTCCGGCGACAGGTACTGAGCAGTCCCGATGACCTGCGCGGTCTGGGTCATGGTGGCCTGCGCGTCGCTGGTCGCCCGGGCGATGCCGAAGTCCATCACCTTGATCTGGCCGTCGCGGGTCAGCATGACGTTGCCCGGCTTGATGTCGCGGTGCACGATGCCGTGGCGGTGACTGTAGTCCAGCGCCCGCAGCACGCCGTCGCTGATCTCGGCGGCCCGCTCAGGCAGCAGCCGCCGGTCATCGCGCAGCAGGTCCCGCAGCGTCCGGCCGTCCACGAACTCCATGACGATGTAGGGCACCGGCGTCTGGCCCATCATGTCCTCGCCGGTGTCATAGACCGCGACGATGGACGGGTGGTTCAGTGAGGCCGCGGACTGTGCCTCGCGGCGGAACCGGGCCTGGAAGGTCTGGTCACGGGCCAGGTCATCGCGCAGGGTCTTTACCCCGACGATCCGGTCCAGACGGATATCGCGGGCCCGGAAGACCTCGGCCATGCCGCCACGCCCGACGATCCCGTCGAGTTCGTAGCGGCCGCCGAGCAGCCGTGGCTGGGTCATGTCTCGCACTAACGTTACCGTCCTGCGTAGATTCGGGTGCTCATGACAGCTTCAGGTAGGCCCGGATGACCTGGACGGCTATGGGCGCGGCGGCTGCCGCCCCGAAACCACCGCCCTTCACGATGACGCCGACAGCGATCCTCGGGTTGTCGGCTGGCGCGAAGCAGGTAAACACTGCGTCATCGAGCCCGGTGTTGTTGACGCCGTTTTGTGCCGTTCCGGTCTTGCCGGCGATCTCCACGCCGGCGACGCCGCTGTTGGCCGTCGCATAGGCGGTTCCGGCCGGGTTCTGGGTGACCTGCTTCATCATCTGGGTCAGGTACCCGGCCACGGTGGAGCTTACGGGGTGGCCGAGCACGGTCGGCTGGGCCGAGTCGATGACCGACAGGTCGGGGGCCTGCACCTGCTGGACCAGGAAGGGCTTCATCAGCGTCCCGCCGTTGGCGACCGCTGCCGACAGCATCGCCTCCTGCATCGGGGTGACCTGGTCATTGAACTGGCCGATGGCCGAGATAGCGGTGAATGCCGGGTCGCTGACCCGGGGGAACACGCTGGGGACGGTGGCCAGCGGGACGTCGAGTGCGGAGTTGAAGCCGTAAGCGTTGGCCTCCTGGCGCAGCCTGGAGCCGCCGACCTGCATGCCGAGTTTGCCGAACGCGGTATTGCAGGACAGCAGGAACGCCTCGATGATCGGCGGGTGGCCGTCGCCGCACGCCTCGTTGTCGTCGTTGATGAGTACGTGACCGTTGCCGAGCGACAGGGCGGTCGGGGCGTCCACCGGCGAGCTGGTGTTCGACACCCGGCCGGTCGAGAACCCGGCCGAGGCCGTGACGATCTTGAACGTCGAGCCGGGCGGGAACGTCTGCTGGAGGGCCCGGTTGAGCAGCGGCTGGTCCGGGTTCTTCCGGTTGGCCTTGTCGATCTTGTCGAGCTTCGTGCCGTTCAGCGTGGTATACGCGTTGGGGTTGAAGCTCGGGTAGGACGCCAGGGCCAGGATGGCCCCGGTGCGCGGGTTGATCGCGACGACGCCGCCCTCATGACCCCCGTCCGAGGCCAGCGCGTTGTAGGCGGCCTGCTGTGCCTGCGGGCTGATCGTGACCGACACGGTGGCGCCCAGCCTGGGCTTGCCGGTGATCAGGCTGATCAGGTTATGCACCTCCAGCGAAGGCGCGGTGCCCGACAGCTCCTTGTTCTCGGTCCCCTCGATGCCGGTCTTGCTGAAGATCGAGTCATACCCGGTCACGGGCGCGTAGGCCGGCCCGTCCGGGTAGGACCGCCGGTAGGTGCCGTGCCCGCCCTTGACCAGCCGGGACTCGGCGATCTTGGTGGCGCTGCTGTCGCCGGTGGCGATGATGGACCCGCGCTTGTACTGGAACTGCTGGTAGAACACGCGGCTGTTGCCCGGCCTGTCGGCCAGGCTGGTGGACTGGAAGGCCTGCACGTAGTTCACGTTGACCAGCAGCAGCACGAACATGACCAGGCAGGCCAGGGACAGGCGGAACAGGGCGCGATTCATCCGGCTCGCACCACCTGGGTCATGCCCTCATCCTGGATCGGCTGCGGCGCGGGCCTGCGGGCCGTGTTGCTGACCCGCATCAGCAGCCCGACCAGCGCCCAGCTGGCGACCAGCGAGGAGCCGCCCTGGGACAGGAACGGCGTGGTGATCCCGGTGAGCGGGATCAGGTCGGTCACCCCGCCGACAATCACGAAAATCTGCAGGGCCAGCACGAACGCCAGCCCGCCGGCCAGCAGCTTGGCGAACGGGTCCTTGACCGCCACGGCGGCCCGCAGCCCGCGCTGCACCAGCAGGCCGAACAGCAGCAGCAGGGCCATCAGGCCAGTCAGGCCCAGCTCCTCGCCGAATCCGGTGATGATGAAGTCGCTTTGCACCAGCGGCGTCCAGTACGGCTGGCCGTGACCGAGCCCGGTGCCGAAGATGCCGCCGAAGCCCATCCCCTCCAGGCCCTGGACGAGCTGGAAGCCGGTGGTCGTCACGTGATCGAACGGGTGCAGCCAGTCGGTGAACCGGGCCTGGACGTGCGGGACGATCGTCCCGGCCAGCCAGGAGCCGCCGACGAACAGGAAGAGCCCGATCAGCAGCCACGAGGTTCGCTGGGTAGCGATGTAGATCATCGCCACGAACAGCCCGAAGAACAGGGCCGAGGTGCCGATGTCAGTCTCAAAGAACAAGATCAGCAGGCTGGCTGCCCAGGCAATCAGAACCGGTCCCAGGTCCCTGGCCCGGGGCAGGTCAATGCCCAGCACCCGCCGTCCGGCCAGGGCCAGCACGTCCCGCTTGGCGACGAGGTAGCCGGCGAAGAAGACGGCCAGCGCCAGCTTGGCGAACTCGCCGGGCTGCAGGGAGAACCCGCCGATGAGAATCCAGACCTTCGCGCCCTGGACCTCGCTGAGGCTGCCGGGCAGCACCGCCGGGATGGCCAGCAGCACCAGGCCCACTGCGCCCAGGGTGTAGGTATAGCGCTGCAGGGTGCGGGGTTCCCTGATGACCACCAGCACGCCGATGAACGCCGCCACGCCGACGGCTGACCAGACCAGCTGGATGAGGGTCGATGAGGAATTCAGGGTGCTGATCACGTTGCCGGGATTGCCGCCGCGCCCCGACTGCTGCAGTCGCCAGATCATCACCACGCCCAGGCCGTTCAGCATGGCGGCCAGCGGCAGCATGAGCGGGTCAGCCCACGGGGCGAAGCGGCGCACGGCCAGGTGGGCGACGCCCACGATGGCCGCGAACAGGACGCAGTAGAGCGGCAGGCTCGCCGGAAGCTTGCCGCTCAGGCCCAGGCCCGCGCAGGCATAGGCCAGCACGACCACCAGGACGGCGAACGCCAGCATCAGCAGCTCGGTCCAGCGCCGGCCCCGGGGCATCGGGGCCGGCTCCTCGGTCCGGGCCGGTGCTGCTGCGTGCGCAGCGGACAAATCCGTCACCCAGCCCCCTGCGAGGGGCAGAACGCAGGCACCTTGGGCTTGGGCGGGTAGGCCTTGACCTTGGCCTCCTGCTGCTTCTGCTGCCTGGTGGGCTTGTGTCCCTTGGCGATCACCGGCGGCTTGGGCTTGTTGGCCAGCCACTTCTGCGCCGCCTGCGTGGCCTGGTCGCAGGTGTAGGTCTGGCGGATGTTGGTGACCGTCCGCTGCGCCTCGGTCAGGCTCCCGGACGCGGTCGGCAGCTCCAGGACGCTGCCCTGCACGTGCGAGACCGGGATGCCGGTCCGCTGGAAGGTACTGGACAGATTCAGCCCGGCCACCTTCTGGTTGATCCCGCGGTAGATGATGACCTGCTGGCCATCGGTGCCGACGTAGTACTGCCCCTGGGTGATCCGCCAGGCGGTGTAGCCGCCGCCCGCGACCAGCAGGATCAGGATGACCAGGATGGTGGTGACCACGGGCCACCGGCGACGCCCCGGGTCGGCCTCGTCCTCGTCCTCGTCATAACTGGAGGCGGGGGCCCGGTGCCGGCCATCGGCCGGCTGGGCCGCCGGCCGCATCGGCGCCTGCTCGGAGACCGGCCGGGCCTGAGTAAGCAGCGAGGCACGGCCGGCCGGGCTGTCCTCTCGCGAGTGCGGCCGGCCGTCACCGTTGGCCGCGGCCCCGGCCAGCACCGTGCCCTGGCTGGGCGGCACGGGCCCGGACACGGTGTCCACGACATCGGCCACGATGCAGGTGATGTTGTCCGGCCCGCCGCCGTGCAGCGCCAGGTTGATGAGCTGGTCCACGGCCTGGGCCGGATCAGCGCTGGAGACCAGGGTCTTGTGGATGGTCTGGTCGGTCACGACATCGGACAGGCCGTCCGAGCACAGCAGGTACCGGTCGCCGAGCATGGCCTCGCGCATGGCCAGGTCCGGCTCGGCGTCGGTGCTGCTCTGCAGGGCCCGCATGACCAGCGACCGCTGCGGGTGCGTGGCGGCGGCCGCGGCGGTAAGCCGTCCTTCATCCACCAGGGACTGGACCAGGGTGTGGTCGCGGCTGATCTGGTAGAAGTCGCCGTCACGCAGCAGGTAAGCCCGCGAGTCGCCGATGTGGCACAGGGCCACCTGGGAGCCCGGCCCACAGCAGCGCGGTCAGCGTCGTACCCATGCCCTCGGTGGACGGGTCGGCGATGCTCATCTCGTGCAGCGTGGTGTTGGCCGTGGCCACGGCGTTGGCCAGGGCCCCGAGCATGGCCTGGCTCTCGTGGAGGTTCTGGTGATCCAGCGGGGCAATCGCGGATATCGCGACCGCGCTGGCGACTTCACCTGCAGCGTGCCCGCCCATGCCGTCGGCGATCGCGAGAAGGTTGGGGCCCGCGTAAGCGGAGTCCTCGTTGCCCTCGCGGAGCAGCCCGACGTCTGAGCGGAGCGCGTAGTGCAGTGCCAGAGTCATCTGCGCAGCTCCAGGACGGTCTTGCCGATACGAATAGGCACGCCGACTGGTACCGGGGTGGGCTGCGTCACCTTCTGCCGGTCAAGGTAGGTGCCGTTGGTGGAGCCGAGATCCTCCACGAGCCACTGACCATCCTGCGGAAAGAGCCGGGCATGACGGGTCGAAGCGTAGTCATCTGCGAGGACGAGTGTGGCGTCATCGGCTCGACCGATAGTGATCTGGGTGTCCGATAGGCCGATTGTGGTGCCCGCCAGCGCGCCCGCTGTCACCACCATCTGATGCGGGTCGGCGCGGCTGGGCCGGGCCGGCGCGCGCCGGGGCGGTGCCGCGGGCCGCGGCGGCCGTGCCTTACGGGACTGCCGTCGCCGACGCGGTGACGAGCCGAACAGGTCGGTCCGGACCACGCCGACCGCGGCGATGACGAACAGCCACAAGACGGCGAGGAACGCAAGCCTGATCAGGGTAAGGGTGAGCGCGTTCATCGGGTCATGAGTCCTTGGCTGGCCTTAGCTGCCTCTGGTCCTGCCCGGGGCGGCCCGGGCTGCGTGTCTCAGTAAATGCTGTCCCGCCGGAACACCAGCGTCGTGCGGCCGAGGGTGACCTGGGTGCCGTCCGTCAGCTTGACGCGGCGGATCGGCTGCCCGTTGACGAAGGTGCCGTTCGTCGACTCCAGGTCGACGAGGATCACCTCGCCGTCCTCCACGCGCAGCTCGGCGTGATGCCGGGAGACGCCCGGGTCCACCAGGCGCAGGTCACAGTCAGTACCCCGGCCCAGGATGGTAATCGGGGCGGTCAGGTCATACGTCCGCTGCGTGGCGCCGTCCGACCCGTCGGGCCCCGACACCAGCAGGCGCGGCTTGCCGCTGAGGTTTCCCGGCGGCCGGGGCAGGTCGCTGGTCGGGCGGCGGATCTCGCCGTCCTCCACGGTGGTGCCCCGGATGACACCGGAACGAATCCGGAAGGTGCCGGTCGTCAGGTCCGGGACGCCCTCGAAGCGCATCTGCACGGGCCCCACGAAGGAGTAACCCTGCTCCCTGGCGTACTCGCGGGCCAGGGTGGCCAGCTCAATCCCGAGGCTGTCGGCGTAGACCTCCAGCCGCTCATGATCGGTGTCGGCCAGCTCGACCACGAAGTCATTGGGGACCAGGGTCCGGCCCTGGGCCACGATGGCCGCGCGGTCATCCATCTCCCGCTGAACCGCGCTCGCGATCTCGACCGGCTGCAGCTCGGACTTGAACGCCCGCGCGAAGGCACCTTCGACCATCCCTTCCAGCCGGCTCTCAAACCGCTGCAGGACTCCCACGGTTGGTACCTCCTCTCGCTACTCGCATCCGATCGTATAGGCGACATGGCAGCGCTTGCGGACGTGCTAACCTATGGGCTGCCCCGGGCGGGTGGCGGAACGGCAGACGCGCACGGTTCAGGTCCGTGTGTCCGAGAGGACGTGAGGGTTCAAATCCCTCCTCGCCCACAGATACTTCCTGAGCACGCACTCCCTGAGCACTGTCAGCAGGAGTTCTCCGGGTCGGCCCGGCACCAGCACGCCGGGCTTCGATCATGTCGGGCATCGTCCCTTCCGGTGGCACGTCCCGGTCGGGATCCGGTCCGCTGCTCGTGCCCCTGGCCAGGAGCGCATGCCGCAGCTTAAGCGCCCGACTGGCTCCTTGTCACCGGATGCAGCCAGCGCATGGCGGGCTGGCACCATGGGTCGGATGGCAGCGACCACGGGCCTGAACCGTGCGAGAAATATCACCGACGACCTGCTATTCCCCTCGGCCATGACGGTGGATGCGGCCGACCGGGTCCCGGCCAGGCACCTGGCTGCGCTGGCCGACGCCGGGCTGTACGGCCTGGTCGGCCCGGCCGCGGCCGGCGGCCTGGGCGGCAGCATGGCGGACCTGTGCGCGGTCGCCGAGGTACTGGCCAGCGGCTGCCTGGCGACGACGTTCGTCTGGCTGCAGCACCACCGAGCGGTCCGCGTCGTGGCCGGCGCCCGGCCCGCAGTGCGAGAACACTGGCTGGCGCCGCTGTGCCGGGGCCAGGTCCGTGCCGGCATCGCCCTGGGCGGGGCCCGGCCCGGACCGCCGCTGCTGCGCGGGCGCGCCGCCGACGGCGGCTACCGGCTGGAGGGCAGCTCACCCTGGGTGACCGGCTGGGGCCTAGTGGACGTCTTGTACGTCGCGGCCCGCGATGACCACGGCGACCTAGTCACCATGCTGGTCCCGGCCCGGGACGGCCCGGCCCTGGCGGCCCGGCGGCTCGCGCCGGTTGCGACCAGCGCCAGCTGCACGGTCGAGCTGAGCTTCGACGGCCTGTTCGTGCCCGCCGACCGGGTGCTAGAGATCATCTCGCTCCCGGACTGGCAGGCCGGGGACGAGCGCGGCCTGCGCTCGAACGGGTCCCTCGCGCTCGGCGTGGCGGCCCGCTGCTGTGCGCTGGCCGGGCCCGGCCCCCTGGACGGCGAGCTGGCCAGCCGGCGCCAGGCCCTGGACTCGGCCGCGCCCCAGGACCTGCCCGCCGCCCGGGCCGCCGCTGCTGAACTGGCGATGCGGGCCGCTGCCAGCCTGATCACGACGGCAGGCAGCCGGTCGATCCTGGCGGGCGAGCATCCCCAGCGGCTGGCCCGCGAGGCGCTGTTCCTGCTCGTGTTCGCCTCCCGGCCGGCCATCAAACAGCACCTGATCGCCCTGCTGACCTCGGCAACCTAGACTCGGTACCGTGCCGGAGCTACCGGAAGTGGAGTCGCTCGCGGCCGACCTCCGCGAGCGGGCGGCCGGCCGCGTGATCGAGCGTGCCGACGTCGCCGAGTTCTCAGTCCTGAAGACCTACGACCCGCCGCTGACCGCCCTGCAGGGCGGCACCGTCACCGCGATCAGCCGGCACGGGAAATTCCTGGACCTGACCGTCACCCCGGCGGCCGAGGGCCCGCCCCTGCACCTGATCACGCACCTGGCCAGGGCTGGCTGGCTGCGCTGGCGGGACTCGCTCCCCGACAGCCCGCCGCGGCCGGGCAGGGGCCCGCTGGCCTTCCGGCTCCGGTTCGCCGATGGTGCCGGCTTCGACCTGACGGAGGCGGGCACCCGCAAGCGCCTGGCTGTTTACCTGGTGACCGATCCGGCCGCGGTGCCTGGCGTGGCGGCGCTGGGGCCGGATCCGCTCGACCAGTCCTTTACTCCCGCGGTGCTGGGCGGCATCCTGGCTGGCCGCCGGACCCAGATCAAGGGCGTGCTGCGGGATCAGAAGCTAATCGCCGGCATCGGCAATGCCTATTCCGATGAGGTTCTGCATGCCGCGAAGATGTCGCCGTTCCGGCTGGCTTCCAGCCTGAGCGGCGATGAGGTGGCTGCCCTGCACGCGGTGATCGCCAGCACGCTCTCCGAGGCGATCGCCCGCTCCGATGGCCTGGCCGCCGGGGACCTGAAGAAGGAGAAGAAGGCCGGGCTGCGGGTCCACGGGCGGGCCGGACAGGCCTGCCCCGTCTGCGGGGACACCATCCGCGAGGTCTCGTTCGCTGATTCCGCGCTGCAGTACTGCGCGACCTGCCAGACGGGCGGCAAGCCGCTGGCCGACCGGCGGATGTCGCGCCTGCTGAAGTAGCCGCTGCCCCCCGCCGCCCCGGAGGCTTGCAGGCCAGCAGAGCGAGCCGGAGGGACGCCCGGCGCCGTCTGGACTGACGAGCTTGCGAGGAGGGAAGACGGCGCCTCACAGGGCGTCCCTCCGGCTCGCACGAAGAGAAACGGCCAGGCGCGCGAGCGGGGATGGGACGCGCCTGCCGGCCTGGCCGGGAGCCGGGCACCGCCAGCGCCGAGGCGCCTGGTACCCGGCGAGGCCACGGGCCGGGGGACAGCCGGCCCGTGGCCTGCGGGCTAGCTAGAGCCGCAGAGCAGCACGGGCTAGTTGATCACCTGGTTGAGCTTGGTAAAGAGGGCAAGGTCGCAGCCGCCGTCGACGACGGTCCGGTGGATCGTCTGCCCGTACCAGGTGCCGGAGATCAGGATCCGCTTCGAGCCGGCCATGATCATCGGGCACATCTGGTGACGCTTGGGCTTGGCGAACGGGTTCTTGTCCGCCAGCAGCGCTGCACACGTGGCGGCGGGATGCGGGTGCGTGCCGCCGGCCGGACCACAGTGCAGCGTCCAGTGCCGGGCCGGGGTACCCGGCGCACCCTGCATGGTGATGTTGAGCGCCCCCTTCGGGGCGGGGGCTGATCCGCTGCTGCCCGAGCCGGGCGCGGCAGCACTGCCACAGGCAGCGATGGTGGCCAGGCCGGCGACGGCAATCATGCAGCGGGCGGCGGCGGTCAGCGATCGCGGCCGCCGCAGCGCGGTGAGCTTGTCTAGCGTCATGCACCCTTGGACGCACCGCCGGCCGATCCGGTTCCCGGTCTCCAGATCGGCGATCCGGAGCGGGCGGACCGCGGCACCGGGACCACCCCGAACGCGGATGGGATGGCTCTCACGTCGCGTTTTGCTGACCACCGGGCCCGGTGATGGGACCATGAGGCCGTGGGGCTGAGGCTGGCGGTAGCGCGCAGGGACCGGAATAACGACCGGTCCCCGGCTGACGCAATCGCCCGCGCGGTCATCGACTGCGCGGCCGACGCCGTCATCGCAGTCGGCGCTGACCGCACCATCACCGTGTGGAATCCCGCTGCCGAGCGGATGTTCGGCTGGTCGGCGGCTGAGGTGACCGGCCAGCAGCCGCCCTTCATTCCCGCGGAGCTGATGGCCGAGCACAATGCCGTCCTGGAGCGGGTCGCCAGCGGCGGCCAGGTGTCCTTCGCCACCCGCCGGATCCGCAAGGACGGCGACCTGGTGGACCTGCGGATCGACGCCAGCGCGCTGCGCGATGACGCCGGGCAGGTGGCCGGCTGGGTGAGCATCTGCCACCAGACCAGGGATGAGGAGGCCGTCCGGCACTACATGGCCGAGCGGGCCCGGGTAGTACGCCGTCTCGGGGATGTTGTCGCCGACATGAACGCCCAGCTCGACCTCGAGCCGGTCCTGGACCGCATTGCGGCCAGCCTGCGGGAGCTTACTCGCGCCGACGCGGGCGGCTTCGTGATGATCGAGGGCGACCGGCTGCGGCTGGTCAGCCTGGACGGGCTGCCCGAGAGCCTGCGCGGCCGGACAGCCGACCTGGCCACCAGCACGGTGGGCGAGCTGATGCGATCGGGCAAGACCGTGCTGATGGCCACGGGCGAGTCCGGCCGGTTCGACGACCTGATCTGGTCGGCGCTGCCGGGCCTGCACACGATCACGCTCAGCCTGTCGCACGTTTCGGGCCGGCCCTACGGCGCGCTCTACGCGCTGTACAGCGGCCGCAAGGTCGGGCACATCGACCTGGAGCTGCTGGAACTGCTGGCCGGCCATGCCAGCGTTGCCCTGTCCAACGTCACTGCCTTCGAGGAAGTCGTCCGCCAGCGCGCCCACGAGCGAGCGGTGATCGATGGCAGCGCCGACGGCATCGCCGTGCTCGACGCGGCCGGGCTGGTCCAGCAGTGGAATCCGGCCGCGCACCGCCTGACCGGGGTCTCGCCCGACGACGCGGCTGGCCAGCCGCCGCCGTTCCCGGTGCCCGAGCCGGGGGCCAAGCTCAGCCACCGGCTGCCCAGCGGCCGCTGGATGGACGTGCTGTGCACGGGCCTGACCGGCCGCGAGGAACAGGTGGTCGACTTCCGTGACATCACCGCGGCCAAGGATCTGGAGGAGGCCAAGGACCTGTTCCTGGCCACCACGAGCCACGAGCTGCGCACGCCCATCACCGTGGTGCAGGGCTTCGCCAGCACCCTGGCCAGCAGGTGGGACAAGCTGCCTGACCCGGACCGGCGCTCGGCGGTGCAGACAATCGCGGAGCGGGCCGGGTCACTCGGCCGGCTCGTCGAGCAGCTGCTGCTCGGCTCGCGAGCCGGCGCCGACCAGCTGACCGTCAGCAACGGCCCGTTTGACCTGGCCGGGATCCTGCGGGGCGCCACGGTCGCGTTTCGCTCGCTGGCCGGCCAGCACTCCCTGGTGACCGATGTTCCCGACGATCTGCCGCCCGCGCACGGTGACCCGATGGCCACGGACATCATCGTCGGCCAGTTGCTGGAGAACGCGTTCAAGTACTCCCCGGACGGCGGCACCATCACCGTCAGCGCCCGGCAGGCCGGCCGCCGGATCGAGGTGAGCGTGGCGGATGAGGGGATCGGGATCCCGGCGGCGGACCGGGAGCGGGTGTTCGAGCGTTTCGTTCAGGGCGAGGCGGGTGACCGTCGCCGGTTCGGCGGGATCGGCCTGGGCCTGTATATCGTCCGGCAGCTGGCCAGGGCGCAGGACGGTGAGGTAGCGGCGGAGGGTGGCCCGGCTGGCGGGACGGTCATGCGGCTGCGCCTGAGCCTGGCGTCCGGGCCAGTTCCGGCGGCGGAGGCTGGCTCGCCCGCGAAGGCTGGCCCGTCCGCAGCGGCAGCGGTCCCGGACCTGCCGGACTCTGGCCAGGCATCGATCCCCGAGCCCTCGCCCGCTGCTCCGTTAGCGGGATCGCCGCCGGCTCCGCGAAATCCGCCGGCCACCGGGATACCCGGCCCGCGGGCCCGGCTGCCGCGCCCGCGGGCGGCCAGCGAGCCACCGGGCGACTGAATCGGATCCCGGCGGAATCCTGAGGGATGCAGTCCTTACCGCCCGGCAATCGCGGCATGCTGAATCATCTGGAAGAAACGAATTACGCGCCCGCAAGTCCGGTAAACGTGCAGCTAGATGCGTTCCCGGATGATTCCGGTCAGATCATGGTTGAGCTGATGGGCCTGCTCGTCCCGGCTATAGTCACTGATGCTTTGAGTAGTGGAAGACGCTCTTATTCGGGGCATTTACCGGAAGCTCATCATGCCCTTTCTGCGCGTCTATTTCAGGCATCAGCGGCTGGGGAGGCTCCATGCGGGCAGCAGGGCGAACGCGGCGTGCCGGACTGCTCACGGCGTTAGCGGCGCTCGGGCTCGCTGGCCTGACGATCGTTCCAGCCGGGCCGGCTGCGTCGGCTAGTGCCCGCCCGGCTAGTGCCCGCCCGGCCAGCGCGGGTACCTCCAGCGCGGGTGCGTCCGCTCCGGTCAGCCCGGGCTTCGTCGCGGCGCCCCGGGTCGCGCCCGCCGGATCGGGGCTGCAGCAAGTGTGCCCGACGCCCACCCGGCCGGGCCAGATGACCTGCATGGCCCTGCTCCCTGCTCGCTCCCGGCCGGCCGGCGCAGGCCGGCTGGCCGGCCGGTCCGCCAGCCTGCCGACGGCGGCCGGCCCGCCCGCCGGCGCTTATGCTCCGGCAGCCCTGCAGCAGGCCTACCGGCTGCGCGACGCGGCCGCGACCAAGCCCGGCGGCGGCACGGACACCGTCGCGGTGGTCGATGCCTACAACGATCCGCACGCCATCGCCGACCTCGCCGTTTACCGCGCCAAGTACGGACTGCCGTTCTGCACGGCGTTCAGCGACTGCGCGAAGGTCGTGAATCAGTCCGGCGGCAGCAAGCTCCCCGCGGCCGACCCGACCGGCGCCTGGGAACTCGAGGAGTCCCTGGACCTGGACATGGTGTCGGCCATCTGCCCGTACTGCCACATCCTGCTGGTCGAGGCCAGGTCCGACTCCATTGCCGACCTGGCTCAGGCCGTGCGGTATGCGGCGGCGCACGCCAGCGCGGTCTCCAATAGCTGGGGCAGCGGAGCCGAGTTCGTCGGCGAGAATGCCTTCGACAATGCGTTCTTCCAGCCGGGCGTGGCTATCACCGCCTCGGCGGGCGACGACGGGTACGGAACGCAGTTCCCGGCGGCCAGCCCGTACGTGACCGCGGTCGGCGGGACCAGCCTGCAGGGAGCCTCGGCGACCAGCGCGGGCAAGCAGACGGCGTGGGAGGGGACGGGCTCGGGCTGCTCGGTGCTGGAGCCCCAGGCCTCCTGGCAGCACAATGAATCCGGCTTTCCGGCCGACTGCCCGAACCGGACCGAGACCGATGTCGCCGCGGTCGCCGACCCCAATCCCGGCGTGGCGGTCTACGACACCGTGAATTTCGGCTCCGCGGCCCCGAAGTGGACGTCGGTCGGGGGCACCAGCGTGGCCGCCCCGATCGTCGCCGCCGCCTACGCGCTGGCTGACATCAGCACCGGCAAGCCGGGCAGCGGCCTGGTTCCGGGCACCATGCCCGCGGCCTACCCGTACGCCAGCCGGCTGGACTTCACCGACATCACCAGCGGCTCCAACGGCAGCTGCCCCGCCGCGCGCGCGTACCTGTGCCGTGCCGAGCAGGGCTATGACGGGCCAACCGGCCTGGGCACGCCCAAGGGCCTGGCCGGCCTGCGGGCGCCCGGCAAGCTGATGTCGGTCATCAACCCCGGCGCGCAGGTCTACCGGGAGAAGTCGGCGGCCCGGCTGGCGCTGCGGGCGCAGGGGGCGGGCACCGGCACGGTCAGCTACGCCGTCACCGGACTCCCGGCCGGCCTGAAGCTGAGCGGGGGGAGTATTACCGGGACCGTCACCGGGGCGCCCGGCAGTTACCCGGTGACCGTGACGGCCACCCGTGGCTCGGCCGCCGGATCCGCTGCGTTCAGCATCGTCGTGATCGCCCGGATCACCAACAGTCATCCCGCCGCCGGGCGGGTGCGCCTGGGCCTGAACGGGATCTGCCTGGGCACCTCGTCGGGCCGCCTGGCGGCCGGCACCAGGGTCCAGATCAGCGGCTGCACTGGCCAGGCGGCGCCGCGCTGGACCTTCATCCCCGGCACCGGGCCAGCCGGGCCGGGCCACCTGACAGCCGGCGGCCAGTGCCTGGCCGTCGCCGGCCCGGCGAGCGGCACGAAGGCGGTGCTGCAGAAGTGCTCGGCCAGTTCTGCCGGGCAGCGCTGGCAGTACCGGGCCGGCGATGAGCTCGCCAACCCTGGCTCGGGCCGCTGCCTGGCGGACCAGGGCAGTAGCCGGAAGAACGGCAGCCCGGTCACGCTGCGGGACTGCTCGGGCGCCGCGGCGCAGTCCTGGCAGCTGGCCGCCGCGCCGGTGCTGGCCGGCCTGCCGGGCCGCTGCCTGTCCGATGCCGGCAACAGCCCGGCGCCCGGCACGGCTGCCGAGATCGCCGTCTGCGGCTCGGGGGCCGCCCAGAAGTGGATCATGAAGCGGAGCGGCGCGCTCACGATTCACGGGCGCTGCCTGAGCGTGGCGGGCGGCTCGGCCGCCACCGGAGCCGCTGTCCAGCTAGCCACCTGCGGCAGTTCCGCGGCGCAGCACTGGGTGCCGGGCCCGCACGGGCAGCTGCTCAATGAGAACTCGGGCCTGTGCCTGACTGACCCGCGCAGCACCCGGACGGCCGGCACGAAACTGGTCCAGGACGACTGCGCGGGCCAGCCGGGGCAGGTGTGGGCCGTCAGCTGACCCGATCCTCCCGGCACGAGCGCGGGGCCCGGCCAGGTCAGACCTGGCCGGGCCCCGCGCTGTGGGTGCCGCTCCGCCCGCCGTCCGGCGGGCCGGTGGTTCAGTTGACCTTGGCGGCAACCTTCTTGCGCCGCTCGCCGCCGAGGCGCTCGCGGGTCACCGGGTCCCGGATGACCGGGGCTCCGCCCGAGGCCTCGATGTACTTGTCGATGATCCCGATGACGTCCTCACCCTGCATCACCATCTGGCCGCGCTCCATCCAGATCACCCGGTTGCAGGTCTGCTCGACCTCTTCCAGGTTGTGCGCGACCAGGAAGACGGTGCCCGCGTCCCCGCGCAGTTCCTCGATCCGGGCGTGGCTCTTGACCCGGAACTCCGCGTCACCGGTGGCCAGGGCCTCGTCGACCAGCAGGACGTCGTGGCTCTTAGAGGCCGCGATGGCGAACCGCAGCCGGGACCCCATGCCGGAGGAGTAGGTCTTCATCGGCAGGTCGATGAAGTCGCCGACCCCGGAGAAGTCCACGATGCTCTGGTACTTCTCCTTGGCCTCGGCCTTGGTCATGCCCATGGCCAGGCAGCCCAGGATGACGTTCCGCTCGCCCGTCAGGTCCTCCAGCAGCGCGGCGTTCACGCCGAGCAGCGAAGCCTCGCCCGTCGAGAAGACGTTGCCCTGCTCGGGCGGCAGCAGGCCGGCGATCGCGCGCAGCAGGGTGGACTTGCCCGACCCGTTGCGGCCGATGACGCCGACCGCGTCGCCGCGGTAGGCCACGAACGAGATGCCGCGGATCGCGTGCACCTCGCGGATCGAGCCGCGGGTCTTGCGGCCGACGATCCGCAGCAGCGCCGTCGCCGCCGTGCCGCGATCGCCGCCCGCGCCGTAGACCCGGTACACGATGTGCAGGTCGTCGACGACCACCATGGGTTCAGCCACGGCCGTACCTCGCCTCCGCTCGCCAGAAGAAGAAGAAACCGGCCACCATGGCGACTACGGCCCAGCCGATGGCGTAGTACCAGAAGTGCGCTGGGTTGGCGATGGCCGGGCAGTGCGCGCTGAAGTACATGATGGACTTCGGCTCGCTGGGTTTGTAGGCATGCCATTCGGCGCACATCCGCGCGTTCCCGAATGAGCTGCCAGGGAAACTCGCTCGCTGGGTCGACAGCAGCGCGTTGCGCATCATCGTGATGTACAGGGCCGCCGGGTTGAGCTGCAGGACAGCCTTGGCCTCGGACGGCACGTGGGTCAGCGTCGCGATGCTGAACATGACGCCGGACAGGTACATCCAGGTCCGCAGCAGGAACGGCAGCAGCTGGCTGAAGTCGTTGACCTGCGAGCCGAGCCGGGCCACGAACAGCCCGACGCCGACGTTGAAGATCGTCTGCAGCAGCAGGATCGGGATGCACAGCAGCCAGTACAAGCTCGGATGCTCGCCGCGGAAGAGAATGATGACGAACAGCACGCCCATCGAGAGCATCATCTGCTGCAGCTCGATCATCACGTAGGCCAGCGGCAGCGACGCCCGCGGGAACTGCAGCGCCCGGATCAGCGGCAGGCTGTCGGTGATGACGTTGGAGCTGGAGATGAACGAGCGCTGCGTGTAGTTGAACACGAAGACGCCGACGACCAGGAACGAGATGAAGTCCGGGATGCCCCTGCTGGTGTCCAGGATCACGCCGAAGATCAGGTAGTAGACGGCCACGTTCAGCAGCGGGGTGAGTACCTGCCACAGCTGGCCGAGCCGGGCCTCGGTGTACATGGCGATGTTCCGCGCGGTGGCGAACGCCATGATGAAGCTCCACCGGCGCCACAGCTGGCGCAGGTAGGACGGGATTGGCGGCCGGGCGGCGCTGGGTCGCAGACCGTGCTCGGCCGCGTAATCAGCCAGCGGCTCGGCGGGCAGGTCGGCGGTCAGGACACCGCCGACCGAGACGCTCTCGCCCTGGAGCAGCTGGCCGGGCGCGGCCAGCCGGCCTCGCGCAGCGTCACCTTGGCGGCCCTGGCCGCGTCGCGGCCGCGCAGCCGCTTGTCGTCACTCACGCCGCTGACCCTATGCAATGACCGGAGCGCCCGGAGCCCGTTACGAGGTTCGCGGACCGGTCCGGCGCGACCGGGGCCGCGGCAGCCAGCCCCAGTGCCGGGGCGGACGGGCTGGTGAACGGCTGGATATCCGGACGTGGCCGCAAGGCGGCCGGCCGCGGGCACCGGGCCGGCGGCCCCGCCCTGAGTTGTAGAGAGCAACTGTCACGCGGCGACTGTACCACCGAGCTAGTTGTACGGTACAACTGTGGGCGTGGTTGGTGAGTCGATGGACGACACGGAGCTGGAGCGGCTGCTTACGCAGCTGCTCCGGGTGGTGAGCCCGGCCCCGGCGGGCGAGGCACCGGTTGCGGCCCGGGCGGCCAGCAGCATCGTGGCCAGTGTCCTTGCTGCGGCCGGGGATCATGCTGACGCAGGTCAGGACGGGCCGGGCCAGGCCGGGGTGGCGGGGAACGGCACGCGCCGGCCAGCCGGCCAGGAGCCGGATCCGGCGGGCAGCGGGCCCGCCGCGGCGGCAGGCGCCGACGTGCCCGCGGTATCCCCGTCCGAGGCCCGGGCGCTGATCGAGCTGGTCTCAGCCCGCGGCATCGCCCAGGGCGAGCTGGCCGGGCTGCTGGGCCTGGAGAAGAGCACGGTCAGCAGGCTGGCCGCCGGGCTGGAGCGCAAGGGCTGGATCCGCCGCGGGCGGGACGAGGGAAACCAGCGCTATGTCCGGCTGTACCTGACCCAGGAGGGCCGCGCGATCGCCACCCAGGTATGGGGTGCCTGGCAGTCCCGGCAGGCCCGGATCCTGGGCGCGCTATCGGCCGAGGAGCGGGTCGGCCTGTCGGCCGGCCTGCGCGGCCTGGTCCGCGGGCTGGCCGCCGAAGGGCTCATGGGCGATTCGCCGGCGCCCGGCGCTGGCCGGAATGAGGACGGAGCACCAGGCCAGGACCCTGACTCGCGGTGAGCTGCGGCCCGGCCTGTTTCGGCCGCCCGTCATCGGGCATCTTCGGTCGCAGCGCTTGTTCCACGTTGTGACATGGCAGTGGGTCGATTGCCGCGTCGGATGCCACAGCGCGGCATTGGGTCGGATGCCGGGGAGGTGAGAGCGACGAGCGTGGTGGTCTTGCCGTACGCGGCTGCGAGCGTCGCGGTAGCCCGGCAGCGGCTGACCGACGACTTGTCGGCGGCAGGTGTTTTCGGGACCGCGGTCGGCGACGCGGCCCTGGTGGTCACCGAGCTGCTCAGCAACGCGATCAAGCATGCCTGGCCGCTGCCCGGTTCCAAGGTCCAGGTGGCCTGGATGGTCGAGCAGGGGTCGGTGCAGGTCGCGGTCAGCGATGGTGGCGGGCCCACTCGCCCGCGTGAGGCGCACCCGTCCCGGTCGGCTCTCGGCGGCCGCGGTCTGGGCATCGTCGAGGAGCTGTCGCAGGACTGGGGCATTCGCGCTGACGGCCAGGGGCAGACGGTCTGGGCGGTGCTCCCCGCGCCGCGGCCGAGAGTTCCAGCGGACGCCTGCTGAAGCTGCGACCTGGTCGTAACCAAATGCCATGAGTAACCCGGCAGCTAACCGGTGATAACTCCCGATGGGGCATCGCGTAGGGGGCGCGGTGATCCGCCGCGGGGGGAAATCGTGAGCCACACGCACGGAGTGGACAGCGAGGTAGGCAGGCTCCGGAGCGTGCTGGTGCACCGGCCCGGCCTCGAGCTCAGGCGGCTGACGCCGCGGATGGGGGACCGGCTGCTGTTCGACCGGGTGCCCTGGGCGGCCCGGGCTCAGCATGAGCACGATGCCTTCACGCAGTCGCTGCGGGACGAGGGCGTCGAGGTGCTGTACATCACCGAGCTGCTCCAGGACACGCTGGAGTATCAGCCCGCCAGGGACGAGGCCATTGAGTCGGTGCTGCGGGCCGGGGAGCTGGGGGACGAGCTTCGTGCCCAGGTGCGGGCCCGGCTCGATGCCCTGCCGCCCGAAGACCTGGGCCAGGTTCTCATTGCCGGCCTGGCTCCCGACGACCTGCCCGATGGCAGCGGGCTTGTCTTCCAGATGCTCGACCGGCACGACTTCGTCATCGACCCCGTCCCTAACCTCATGTTCACCCGTGACTCCAGCTTCTGGGTCGGCGACCGGATCGCCATTGCCAGCCCGGCCGAGCCGCACCGCCGCCGGGAAGCGGACCTGCTCCGGGTGATCTACGACCACCATCCGAGATTCGCCGGCATCAAGCGGCTGTACGACTCCGAGCTGGAGAACGTCGATGGCGGCGACGTCCTGCTGCTCGCGCCCAGCGTGCTGGCCATCGGGGTAGGGCAGCGCACGACGGCGGCCGGCGCTGAGCGCCTGGCCCGCCACGCCCTGGAGGCGGGCCTGGCCCACACCGTGCTGGCCATTCCCCTCGACCAGTCGCGCGGAGCGGGCTACCTCGACACTCAGTGCACCATGATCGACGCCGACACCGTCCTCATGCACCCGGCGCTGGCCTTCACGCTGAACGCCCACCTGATCACCTTGCGGCCATGCGGGCTGCGCGTGTCCCGGCCGCAGCCATTCCTGGAAGCGGCCGCGCAGGCGATGGGAATCGACCGGCTGCGGGTCATCGACACCGGGCTGGACCCGGTCGGCGGGCGGGGCCCGTGGGATGACGGCGGCAACGCGCTGGCCCTGGGGCCGCGGCTGGCCGTGTGCAGCGAGCGCCATGCCCAGACGATCGCCCGGCTGGAGGGGGCCGGCGTCGCCGTCATCCAGGTCCCCGGCAGCGAGCTCGCCAGCAGCCGCGGCGGCCCGCGGTGTCTGTCCAGCCCGGTCAGCCGGGATCCGGGAGCCGAGGGTGAGCCCGAGAGTGAGGGCAGCGACCGCGGCCAGCCCGCCGCGCAGCCGGGCCGGGAGAAGGTGCGGCTCAGTGCTGGCATCGCCGCGGAACTGAGCGAACCAGGCCGGCCGGACCCGGCGCGGCCGGGATCAGCTGATACCCGGCCCGACCAGCTGCCGCCGGCGGCTTACCCGCAGCCGGGACATCCGGAGCGCGCTCAGCCGGAACAGCCGGCGCCCGTGCAGCCGGAACCGGAGCTCGCGCCGGTCTAGCCGGCGGGCGCCGCCGGCCGGGATCGCGGCCTAGCGGGGCGAGTCGTCCCGGCTCCGGCGGCTGAACCGGAAGGCCAGGAAGGTCACCCCGGCGACCAGCACCAGGACGAGGCCGAAGACGAAGACCTTGATCAGGATCGAGATGACGAAGATCGCGACGACCAGCGCGACCAGGCCTAGCAGCAGTGCTCGCATGCCTCCACGGTACGGCGTGCCGGCCAGTGCCGCCACCGTGGCCCGGCGCGCCGGCGGTTAGCGGCCCGCGGCGCCGCGGCCCGCCAGGTACTCGGTCAGCAGCCGGAAGGTGGGGCACGGCCACCGCCACATGCAGCTGCGGCAGCGCAGCGCCGGGTTGGCCGGGTCGCTGCTCGTCCCGCCGGCATCCAGGGGCCGGTGCAGGTCGGCCAGCCGGAGCCCCAGGTCGGCGAAGCTCAGCAGGTCCTCGCGGGCCCGGCCCAGGAAAGCCAGGTCACGGGCGTCGAACCGGGCTGTTACCGGAACCACGCCGCCCGAGTTGAGCAGCCGGGCGTAGTGATCGCTGCTCTCCAGCCAGGAGGCCGCGCCGGCGGCGCGCTGCCGCAGCTCGGTCAGGGCGTCGCGGACGCTGGCCAGCCTGCTGTCCGGATCGGGTGCGGGCGGCTCCGGGGCGACCCGCTCCATGGCCGCCTCCAGCAGGCGGGCCGGAACGGCCGCCCCGGCCCGCGGGAGCCCGGCGCCGGGCAGATCCGTGCCGGGCAGCTCCGTGCCGGAGAACCCCGTACCGGGCAGGCTGCCCCCGGATAGCCCGGCGTCCCTGCTTTCCGCCTGGCCTGGCTGCCTGGGCATGCGACGACTCCAGCTCCGTCGGCGATGTGGGTCATGACCAGCTTCGCGCAGAACAGTGGTCACCGCACGTGGATTAGACATCTGCGCAGAGTGACCGTCTAGGCGGCATGAGCTGCCACCCGGTAAGGTGCGCTCGTGGAGCTAAAGGTAACGACTCAGGCGCAAGGTGATCACGCCATCATGTCCGTCGCGGGCGAGATCGACCTGTATACGGCGCCTAAGCTCCATTCCGAGCTCATGACGGCACTGGCCGGCAGCGCCCCGCTGCAGCTCGTCGTCGACATGACAGGCGTGGAGTTCTGCGACTCGACCGGGATGAACGTCCTGCTCGCCGCGCAGCGCCGGGCCCGCGAGTGCGGCGGTGACCTGCAGCTGGCCAGCCCGCGGCCGGCGATCAGGAAAGTGCTGCACGTGACCGGGCTGGAGTCGGTCTTCACCGTGCTGGACAGCACCGCGCCGGTGACCGGCCCGTAGGCGCCACGCTGGCTCGCCGGGCGGCTGCCGGACCCGCGGGCCAGGCCAGAGCCCGGATGAGCCGCCGCGCGCCGCACTAGGATCGCAGCTATGCCAGCTGACCTCGCTGTCGTCATCCCCGCCAGGAACGAGGCTGAGCGGATCGGCGCGACCGTCAAGGCCGCCCTGAGTCTGGCCGGCGCCGACATCGTGGTGGTCGTTGATGATGGCTCAACCGACAGCACTGCCGCCGTCGCGGCGGGCGCAGGCGCCCGGGTGTTCCGGCATGCCCGCAACCGCGGCAAGGCGGCGGCCATCGAGACCGGCGCTGAGGTGGTCCGGCTGCTGGAATCCGGGCCGGCTGCCGCTGCCGGCGCCCCGCACCACCTGCTGTTCCTGGACGCCGACCTGGGCGAGACGGCAGCCGAGGCGGGCCCGCTGGCCGAGCCGGTCCGCGACGGCACCGCCGACATGACTATCGCCGTGTTCAGCAACCGGGTCCGCAAGGGCGGGTTCGGCATCGTCACCGGCGCATCCGGCGCCGGGATCGAGCGGGCGACTGGCTGGCGCCCGGCCCAGCCGCTCAACGGCCAGCGCTGCCTGACCCGGGCCGCCTTCCAGGCCGCGCTGCCGCTGGCGGCCGGATGGGGCATCGAGACCGGCATGACCATCGACCTGATCCGCCGCGGCCTGCGCGTGACCGAGGTCGAGGTGCCGCTGGCCCACCGGGCCACCGGCAGTGACTGGCAGGCCCAGCTGCACCGGGCCCGGCAGCTGGGCGGGGTCGCCCGCGCGCTGGCCGTGCGCGAGCCCACTGTCGTGCGCGCCCGCCGGGCCCGGGCGCGGCGCGCCGCCGAGCGCCGGGCCGCACGGGCCGCCGGCGGCTGACCGGCGGTGAGCCGGGTACCGGGGGTCGGCGGCCCGCGCGGGAAGACCGGGGCTGAGCAGGCCACCAGCCGGTCCCGGCAGCCGGGTGGTGCCCAGCCCGGCGGTTCTCAGCCGGGTGGGTCCCAGCCGGGCGGCCGCATCCGCCCGGCGTGGCGGCCGGAGCGGGCCGGCCGGGCCGGGCTGGCCGCCAGCGGCCTGAGCGTCGCGGCGACCCTGACCGTCGCCATGCTCGGCCCCTCGCTGCTGGAGCCTGCCTTGCCGGGTCAGGCGGGCACCCCGCCGTGGTTCTTCACGGCGCACCCGCCGCCGTATCTGGTCGTGGCGCTGGCCCTCGCCGCCGTCGCGGCCGGAACGGCCGGCCTCGGCCTCACGATCTGGGCCAGCCGGCGGGGCTGGCAGGTCTCGCCGTGGCTGCTGCTGGCTGCGGGCATCGTCGCGGCCGTGGCCCTGGCGCTGCTTCCGCCGTTCGGGTCCGGGGATCATCTGAGCTACGCGGCCTACGGCCGGATGGCCGCCACGGGCCATGATCCCTACATCACTACGCCCGCTGAGCTGGCCCGCCTCGGAGATCCCATTGCCCGCGCGGTCGGGCAGTGGCGGAACAGTCCCTCGGTCTACGGCGCGCTGGCCACCGGCGGGCAGGCCCTGGCCTCAGCGGCCGGAGGTACATCCGTCCGGCTGACGGTTTTCATTCTCTCGCTGGAGAACGTCCTGGCCTTCAGCCTGGCCGGCCTGCTGCTGCACCGGCTGGCCCGCGGAGACCGCCGCCGCCAGTTGCGGGCCGCCCTGCTGTGGACAGCTAATCCGCTGCTGCTGCAGGTGCTGGTGGCCGGCGCGCACGTGGACAGCCAGGCCGTCGTCTTCGTGGTGGCGGCTCTGGCGGCCTTCGCGCTAGCGGTCCGGCCGGGCCGGCCATCCCGCCCGGATAACGACACGGGGGCCGGAACCAGGGCCGCGCCGGCCGGACTGATCCGCCTGGCGGCTGGCGGCACGGTGGCCGGCGCCCTGGTCGGGCTGGGGTTCGCGGTCAAGGTCACCATGGCGCTGGCCGGGGCCGGGCTCGCGCTCGCCTGCCTGCTGGCCTGGCGGGAATCACGGGCGGCCGGGGCCCGGCGCCGGGCCTGGCTGGAACCGGTCGTGACGCTCACCGGGCTGGCGGCCGGGTTCGCGCTGACGGCCGGGGTGTCGCTGGCGGTGTGGGGGCTGCACTCGCTGAGCCCTGCGGCCCGGGCTGGCAGCCAGGTATCCATCGGGTCGCCGTGGCGGTCGGTTCGATCGGTCCTGCGGCTAGGCGGCGGGCTGAGTGCGGCAGCCGCCGAGGATGCGGTGAAGTTCGCCTCCGTCGCGCTCGGCGCTGTGCTCCTGGTCCTGCTGCTGCGCGCCGTCCTGGCAACCGGCCGCCGGACCCTGGCCGGCCCGGCCTCCGGCGGCGGCCCGGCCTCCGGCGGCGGGGCGGCCGAGGTCTTTGCTGCCGGAGCCGATAGCCGCGGCTACCGGGTTATCGTGGCCGGCCTGGCCGTGAGCGTGGTCGCCGCGGTGGCACTGGCCTGGCTGTTCGCCTGGCCCTACGTGCTGCCCTGGTACGACGGGCTGGGCTGGGCGCTGCTGGCGCTGCTGCCCTGGTCCCGGCTGGACTGGCTGCTGCTGGCCCGGACAGCGGCACTGGCCATCGGTTACCTGCCGGCCACCGGGGCGCCGCTGCCGGCCGGGCTGGGCTGGCTGGAGACCGTGGTCCGGACCGGCGTCACGCCGGTGATCCTGCTGGCCTGCGTGGTCACGCTGATCGTGACGACCTGGCCGGGGCGCGACTGGGCCTGGCCCGGCGAGGCGGACTGGCGCCCGGTCGTTCCGTTCGGGAAAAGCTGAAAATCCCTCGCCCTACAGGTACGGTCCCGAGGCGTGCGGCGGGATCTGCCCGCCCTCCTCGCCGCCGGCGCCGGGTCCCATCGGCGACATGCCGGGCGGCAGCGCGCGGCGCATCTGCTCGAGCTGCTGACGGGCCGCCATCTGCTGGGCAAACAGGGTCGTCTGAATGCCGTGGAACAGGCCCTCCAGCCAGCCGACCAGCTGGGCCTGCGCGACACGCAGCTCGGCCTCGCTGGGCACCTCGTCCTCGGCGAACGGCAGGGACAGCCGCTCGAGCTCGTCGATCAGCTCGGGCGCGAGGCCGTCCTCCAGTTCCTTGATGGAGCTGGAGTGGATCTCCTTGAGGCGGGCCCGGCTCTTCTCGTCCAGTGGCGCCGCCCGGACCTCCTCCAGCAGCTGCCGGATCATGCTGCCGACCCGCATCACCTTGGCGGGCTGCTCGACCATCTCGGTGACCGGGCGCTCGCGGCTGTGCTCGGCGTCGGACTCGACGGCGATGCCGTCCGGGCCGACCACCACCACGCGCGGGTTCTCCTCGGCCTCGGCGCCGCTACGGTCGGAGTTCGTCTGGTCGCTCATGTTCCTAGTGTGTCGATCCGGCGGCCGCTGCGCATCTCGGGGGGCCGGCTTGGCGTCCCGGTGGTGCCGCGCGAGCAGGCTGACACTATAACGGGCGCCGAGCTATCGGTTGACGATGTATCGGTTTCCGAAATAGTGTGCCGCCATGAACGATGCCATGGTGGTGACTCCGGAACTACTGCGGCCGATGGCCAGCCCGGCCGCGCGGACGGCCGGTCAGCAGGCGGGCGGTGCTGGTCAGGAATCGGGCGGGACCGGTCAGGAAGCGGACGGGACCGGGCTGGCGGGTCATGGTCCGCAGGCTGGCGGCTTGCCCGGCCCGCGCAGGCTGGGTCCCCGGCGGTGCGCCGAGGTGACCGGCCTCATTGTGCTGGCGTTGCTGCCGGTGGCTGTCGTGGCCGCCTTCATCGCGGTCTTCGTCGCCGGGCAGCTGGGCTCGGGTGCGGCAGGCGGCTGTGGTGGTGGCTGACGCGCTCCGGGCGCCGGCGGCCGCCGCGGCCGCTGTCCCGGCCCGGCCCGACCGGCGCGCCCGGACCTGGGTCTGGGGCACCGTTGTCCTGACGGCCGGGGCGATCGTCGCCGCGATCGCGCTGGCCCCGCCGGCCTCCGCGGCGCCGGCCAGCGCGCTGAGCTGGCTGCTGTTCACCGGATCATCGGTGCACGTCGCCGCGACCGGCTGGTTCTACACCGCAGCGCCGGTGCGGGCGCACATGCGCCGGCATCTGGCCCGGTACCTGTGGATCCCGCTGGGCCTGGTCGCCGGGGCGGGCGCACTCGCCGGGCTGCTGTCGCCGGGGACGCTGCAGTGGTGCCTGCTGGCCTACTTCGGCTGGCAGTTCTTCCATTACCAGAAGCAGAATCTCGGCCTGGCGGCGCTGGCCGCCGCATCGCACCGGGTGAGGGCGCTGACCAGGGGAGAGCGTCGGGCCCTGGTATCGGCCGGGCTGGCCGGCGTCGCCGGGCTGCTGGCGCATCCGGGGCTGCTGCAGCTATCGGTCGCGCCAGGGCTGGGCTGGGCCTTCCCGCTGGCGGCACTCGGCTTCGCCGGGGCGGCCGGCGCCGGGATCTGGCAGCTGGCCCGGCGTCCGGCCGCTCAGCGGCAGGCTGGCCTGTGGGCCACCTACACGGCCGCGCTGGCGTTCTGGCTGCCCGTGTTCGCCTTCGGCTCTCCGTACGCGGCCGTCGCCGGGCTGACCATTGCCCATGGCCTGCAGTACCTGATGCTGGTGGGACTGGTCGCGGGCGGCGGCGGGCGGGGCATGACGCGGGCCCTGCCGCTGGCCGCGCTGGGCAACATCGCGCTGATCGGCGGGGCCGTGCTGGCCGCGGCCTCGCACCTGCACAGCGCGCTGCCCGCCTGGCGGGTGCTGTACGGCGGGTACCTGGGGGTGGTGATGGCGCACTTCGTCATCGATGGCGGGCTGTGGCGGATGCGCGAGCGGTTCCCGCGCTCCTTCCTGGCCGGGCGGGTGCCCTACCTGCTGCCGGACGTCCGCCCCGAAGGATCGGCTCCCGTTCCATCGGCAGGCGATATACGATGGCCCGCATGACACGCTCGGAGCGGTCCGCGGGTGACGCCGGCGGGCCAGCGAGTACGGCCGCCGCGGCGCTGGGCACCTTCGGCCGGTACGCCGGGCCGGCCACGCTGATCCTGTCCAGCCTGGCCGACGGCCCGAAGCACGGTTATGCGCTGACCAAGGACGTCGAGCAGTTCGCGGGCCTGCGGCTGCCCCCCGGCACGCTGTATGAGGCACTCAGCCGGCTGGAGAGCCAGGGCCTGATCGAGGCGCTAGACAGCGACGACCGCCGCCGTCCCTACCAGCTGACCGCCTCCGGCGCGACGGCGCTGCGCGCGCACCTGGATGACCAGCGCCGGGTCGCCGATGTCGGGCTTCAGCCGGCTCGCGCGCAGCTGGGGCGGCGCATGACAGCTGGCCGCGCGCCCGCCGCGCAGCGGCGCGCGGCGCGGCTGCTGCGCTGGTACCCCGCGGCCTGGCGGGACCGGTACGGCGCGGAGTTCGCCGAGCTGCTGCTGGCCGAGTTCGCCGACCGGCCCCGGTCCTGGCGCCGCGCCGCCGACGTGGCCCGCGGCGGCCTGCTGGCCCGGCTGAGCCACGCGGGCCTGACCAGCCACCGGCGAGAGCCGGCCGGGCAGATCCAGGCCAGCCTGGCCACGATGGGCTGGGCCCTGGCCGCGTTCGGAATCTTTGGTGTGGCCATGCTGACCCAGCTGGCTACCGGCTGGCAGTGGGGCACGCCGCACGCAGCTAGCACTGCCGCCGGCGTGGCCATCATGACGGTGGCGGGGGTCGCTGTCGGGCTGCTGGCTGTGCTCGCCGGGCTTCCGGTCGGCTGGCTTACCGGCGTCACCCTGATCCGGGACCCGGGCCGGCGGCTCGCGTGGCCGGCGGGGCTGCTGCTGGCCGGCGCCGTCGCGCTGGCCGCCGGAGCGCACCATTTCCAGAACTCCTGGCCCGGCACCGGGGGGACGGCCGGGCCGCACGGGCTGCTGCAGGCCGGCCTGGCCGCGTTCGGCTGGGCCGCGACGCTGTCGGTCTCCTCCTACTGGGCGCACCCGGCCGCGCTGCTGCACTTTCCCGGCCCGGAGCTGGCCTGGATGGCGCTGAGCCCGGTAGCGGTCGCCTGTCTGGCGGCCGGGGCGGCCGGGATAGCGCGCCGGCTGCCCATGCCAGCCGGGCTGCTGGCCTACCTGGCCCGGCTGGCCAGCGCCGGCGCGTTCGTCACGTGCTGCTTCCTGGCCGGCGCCGCATGCTGGGTCTTCGGCCGGGGGTCCGGGCAGGCCGGGCTGTTCCACGCCGGCGCCCTGGACGTGGCGGGCCTGGCGGTCATGACCATGGCGCTGGCCGTCGCGGCCCGCGCCGCCTGCTCGGCCCGCGAGGCCAGCACCCGGCTGGCCTAGCCCGCGGCTCCTGCCCCGAACTGCCTGCCGCCGCTGCCGGACCCGTGATGCCCGTGCCACGATTAGTCCCCGCGCGCGAAGGAGGATGGCCATGCCTGCGAGCCTTGGCAACATCAGCTTCGACTGTGAGGACGTCCAGAAGATGTCAGCCTTCTGGTCGACAGTGCTTGGACGCCCGGTCGACAACGGCGCCAGCGCGATGTATGCCTCGATCGGCGGAGCCGACGGTGCCCGGCGGGAGCCTGCCTGGTACTTCCACAAAGTGCCCGAGGCAAAGCAGGCCAAGAATCGTGTTCACGTCGATCTGGTGGATCCGAATCCGTCCGCCATCGACGAACTCGTGCGGCTTGGTGCCACGGTCGCTGAGAATCACACGGAGCTGCCGGGGCATCCCTGGACCGTGCTGCAGGACCCGGAGGGAAACGAGTTCTGCATCGCGGCCAAGAGCTTCACGGGCTGGGACTGAGCTCTAGTCCCGTAGCAATGTGCGCTAGCGATGACTGGCCGGGCGTCAGCTCGTCTTACTCACGGGGCAGGAGACGGGAGGAGATGACGGTGGCCACCTTCGTGCTGATTCACGGCGCCGGGGACGCCGGATGGTACTGGCACCTGGTCGAGCAAGAGTTGCGGCAACGCGGCCATGACACCCTCGCGCCCGACCTGCCCTGCGATGACGACTCGGCTGGGCTGGCCGAGTACACCGATACCGTCGTCATGGCGATCGGCAGCCGCCGCGGCCTGATCGTCGTCGCGCAGTCCTTCGGCGGGTTCACCGCGCCGCTGGTCGTGGCCCGGGTTCCCGTTGAGATGCTGGTGCTGGTGACCGCGATGCTCCCGGCGCCGGGAGAGACTCCCGACGACTGGTCGGTCAACACCGGCTTCGACGAGGTCATGGGCCAGCAGGAGCAGCGGTACTCCGGCGGAGACCTGTTCTACCAGGACGTTCCTCCTGCCCTGGCCGATCAGGCCCGTCGCCATGCGCGCGACCAGTCAGGCACTCCCGGCCACGCCCCGTGGCCGCTGGACGGATGGCCGCCGGTGCCGACCCGGTTCGTGCTCTGCACCGAAGACCGGTTCTTCCCGCCCGAGTTCATGCGCCGGGTGGTGGCCAGCCGCCTGGGCATCGTTCCGGATGAGATAACTGCCGGCCATACCGTTGCCCTGAGCCGCCCGAAAGAGCTAGCAGGCCTGCTCGTCAGCTATCTCCCTGACCATCTCCAGTGACTGGGCAAGGCACCGCTCCGGCGCTAACCCGATCACGGCGCGACCACCGGATCGCAGGTGATTTTGGCCCAGACTGTCTTGCCGGCCGGACCGCGCGGGTGGGTGCCCCAGTCGGCGCTCAGCGTCTCGACCAGCAGCAGCCCGCGGCCGTGCTCGGCGGCGATGGCGTGGCTATGCGGATCTGGCTCGCAAGTGTCGGGGTCGTCGACCTCGATGAGGATGTGGCGGCCGCGGTTGGTGAGCCGCAGTTGCACGGACCCGGGCACGGTCAGGGCTAGCTCTTGGGTGGCCTGGACCGCGTTGGTGACGAGCTCAGAAATGACCAGCTGCGCGGTGCCGATGACATCAGGATGGACTTGCCAGGTCTTGAGGACGGCGCGGGCGTGGTCACGGGCACAACCGGAAGAGCTGTCCAGTGCTCCTAAGTCGAGGCTGGTCGACCTGGCGACGGGCTGGATGGCGGGACCGGCACCGGTCACGAGCCGGGGCGCAGGGCGATGGGCACCGGTGACATAAGGGCGTCCGCCGGTAATAGTCTGCCGTTGCGCGGTGCCGATCCCGCCGCTCATGGGGTGCTCCGCTTAGTCGAGGCGCGGATGCGATGCGTAGGCCAGTGTGCTCCCGCAGCACGCCGAATGCAATAGTGCATCAACATTGAGGCTTACGGGATCTGGACAACGCGGCTAAGATCCCCGCATGCCTCCACGACGACCACCAACCCTGCGGCTGAGGCGGCTCGGCGCTGAGTTGCGGCGTCTGCGCGAGGCCGCCGGGCTAAAGCCCGCCTACGTCGCCGAGTCGACCGGCATCAACACCACGACGCTGTACCGGATCGAGAATGCACAGGTGCGCCCGCAAGGTCGCACGCTCCGCGACCTGATGGCCCTCTATGCGGTCTCCGACGCTGTCCGGGCCGCCTTGATCGACCTCGCCACGAAGGCGGACGAGCAGAGCTGGCTCCAGTCCCTCCCCGCGGCGGTGCCTGGCCCGTACCTGAACTACATCGCCTTCGAGGCCGAGGCGACCTCGATCACCAACTTCGAGTCCGGGTTCGTGCCCGGCCTGCTACAGACCGAGGCCTACGCGCGGGCCAGCATCCGGGGTGACCTGCCCGGTGCGACCGAGGACGAGGTCGAGCAGCTGGTCAAGGTCCGGATGGCCCGCCAGGACGTCCTGACTCGCGCCCAGCCGCTACAGCTGTGGGCGATCATCGACGAGGCCGTCTTGCGCCGGCCGGTGGGCGACGACAACGCCATGGCCGCTCAGCTCGACCACCTGGCCGAGGCAGCACGCCAGCCGAACATCGTGGTCCAGGTCATCCCGTTCAGCTCCGGGCCGCACCCCGGCCTGCGGGGCGCTTTTGCCGTGCTGCGGTTCGGGGAGCCGTCCGAGGTCGACGTCGTATATGTCGAGAGCCAGGCATCTGGCTTGTTCCTGGAAGGCGACGCTGACGTGCGGCTGTACACCAGTAGCTTCGAGCACTTGCGTGCCCTGGCGCTAGCGCCTGCCAATTCGGTGTCCCTGATCACCGACGCCGCCCGTACCATGGCGGCGTGAGAAGGAGGTTGGCCATGCAGCAGCACAACCTGTCTAGCGCCAAGTGGCGCAAGGCCAAGGCATCGTCAGGCTCAGGTAACTGCGTCGAGGTGGCGCGGAACCTGCCCGGCATTGTCGCGGTCCGGGACTCGAAGGACCGCCAGGGCCCGGCCCTGGTGTTTACGCCGGCCGAGTGGGCGGCGTTCACTACCGGCGTTCGCGCTGGAGAGTTCGAGTAGTCCTGGCCTGAGCCAGAGACGTCAGCCCGGAGCCCGCCCAAATCAGGCTCCGGGCTGACGCCTTTCTGGCCACGGCCCCACTGGCAGGCTACCTAGGGGCACCTGCTGGCAGCCAGAGCCGCGGCCAGATGCCTTCACCAGCTATTACAACCACCAGCGGCCGCACCGCTCGCTGCCCCGCCGCGCGACCCTCGCCACGCCCGCACTTGCCGCGATGGGCGGTACCTCGGCAGAGAAGAGCCCGAAGGCGCTTCTCGCGCCGTCATCACCGACTCCTCGAGTAGCGCAGAAAGACCGCCCCGCTCTCAAACCGGCGTTCGTGGAGCAGTTTGAGCCGTGCGTGGACGTCGTCCGGCAGCGCTCGCTTGCCACCGCCGACGAGAACCGGCACCAGCAGCAGCTGCAGCTCGTCGACCAGGCCCGCGGCGATCGCCTGACCGCCGAGCTCGGCGCCGCCGATGCTGATGTCAGAAACTGAGCTCTGCTTCATCCGCTCGATCGCGCCGGGGTCGAGTTCGGGTTCGATCCGTGTCCGGGCGCTTGACACCGTCTTGAGCGTTCGCGAGTAGACGACCTTCTCGGCCGCCTGCCAGATCGTCGCGAACTCCCGCGCCACGGCCGGCCAGCCGCCGTCCGGATCAACGGTCTCCCAGAAGACCATCGTCTCGTACATCCGCCGCCCGTAGAGGTAGGTCCCGATCGGTCGCTCGAGCTCGTTGACGAACGCATGCACCTCTTCGTCAGGCGCCGCCCACTCGAATTTGCCCGAGGCGTCCTCGACGTAGCCGTCAAGCGAGCCGATCGCCGAATAGATCAGCTTTGCCATGTCGTCAGCTTCCGGTCGCGCACCTGAGTCCTCCTCGGTTGTCGCCTCGGCGCCTGGCCGCACGAGACTCTGACCGCGCGCCGGCTCGAAACTGATCGGTCGCAGCCTGGGCACTGCCAGCAGCGGCGTGCGCGTGCGGCCGACGTTTCGCCGGAACTTCTGGAGGAGCGCTGAATCCCGGGCGGCGCGTTCGTCTGACGGGTGAGAGGCTGCCGGAGCAGGCCGCCGAGGCAGGAGGAGCCCTGAGATGACGCGATACCTGATTTCGTTCCCCGGTGACGCGATGGCCCACATCCCCGACGAGGAGGGGCCGGAGGTGGGCAGGGCCGCACACGCGGTCATCGAGGAAGCTAAAGAGGCCGGGGTGTACATCTTCACCGGCGGGCTGGAAGAGGACGTGGCGCCCGTCATGGTGGCCGGCGACGGGACGGTCACCGCCGGCACCTACCCGCAGACCAAGGAGCTGTGGGGAGGCGTCACCATCGTCGACGTACCCACACGGGAGGCTGCTCTCGAGTGGGCCGCAAAGATCGCGGCCGCCTGCCGCTGCGCGCAAGAGGTCCGGGAGTTCATGTTCGACCCGCTCGTCTGATCGAAGCGCCCCTGGCCAGCAAGACCCTGCCTCGGGCTGCTCCGCACACCGCACAGCCCGCCCGGCAGATCCGTGCTGTGCCTCGTGGCGGAACTCGGTCTTGAGCCGTTCGATCTCGCGGGCCCGATCACGCAGCTCGGCATACCCCGCCTTGACAGGACCCGCTTGGTTAGAGAAGTCTAACGGTTAGTGGATGCTAACCGAGATGCTGACCGCTGGGGTGCGCTGGCTGACGGCACGCGCCTGGCCATCGTGGCGCGCCTGGCTGAGGGACCTCTGGCGGTGGGGAAGCTGGCGACCGGGATGCCGGTGAGCCGGTCGGCGGTGTCTCAGCATCTGAAGATCCTGAAGGATGCCGGGCTGGTGGAGGACGTGGCCGAGGGAACGCGCCGGATCTACCGGCTCAACCCGGTCGCCCTGGCGGCGCTGCGGGATCAGCTCGACACGTACTGGCAGCGGGCGCTGGCCGGGTATGCCCGGGCCGCTGAGGCGCCGCCTGAGGATGACAGGGAGGCCTGATGGCTGGGACCGAGGCGCCGACGGTGCGCAAGAACATCGTGGTGGACGCGCCGATCGAGCGGGCGTTCTCCGTGTTCACCGACCGGTTCGGGGACTTCAAGCCGCCGGAGCACAACCTGCTCGGGGCGCCGATCGCGGAGACGGTGTTCGAGCCCCGGGTCGGCGGCGGCATCGTGGACCGGGCGGAGGACGGCAGCGAGTGCAGGTGGGCGCGGATCCTGGCTTTTGACCCGCCGGACCGGGTGGTGTTCAGCTGGGATATCAGCCCGCGGTGGAGCATCGAGACCGATCTGGCGCAGACTAGCGAGGTGGAGGTCCGGTTCTACGCCGAGTCGCCGTCCCGGACTCGGGTGGAGCTGGAGCACCGGCACATCGACCGGCACGGCCCCGGATGGGAATCGGTGATCGACGGCGTGGACGGTGCCCAGGGCTGGCCGCTGTACCTGGACCGGTACGCCGCGCAGGTGAAGGAAGCCAGCTGACATGCCCGGCCGACACTGCTGGCGCCAGGTGCACACGATGACCCGGCGTATCGGCGGCGCTAACCGGACCTCGAGATCCGGGCTGGTGCACGTGGACCTGCACCTGGCGGGTAGCAGACCGGGACGGCCCCGGTCCGGGGCGCTGACCACCAGCTTGCAAATCGCCGGGTCGACCTGTAGCTAGACCGCCGACCTGCGTGAGGCTGCTCCTGCGGGTAACCGCTAGACACCGGGCCCGACCGTGGTCAATGGCACGGTGATGGCACGAAGATCTTGGCCCGCGCCTGCTAGCCCTCGGTCATCTTGATCGATCGCACCACTAGGTACACGGGCTTGCGGTCGGCGTCGTGGGCCTGGTCCCAGTCCCGTGCCGGAAGCGGCTCGGCGATCTGGTCCAGCCACAGGTTGTGCCGCCGGAGCGTGCTGAGGTAGGTCGACAGCATCCGGTGATCGGCTCCGACCTGGCGGCGGAGCGTGGACAGGGTGTCCTTGGCTGTCCAGCGTCCCTCGTCGTAGTAGCTTCCAGCGGTCGGCCAGGAGCCTGAGATGTCCTGCCCTCCGGCGAAACACGGGTGCAGGATCGAGAAGACGAAGCGCCCGCGTGGCCGCAGTGCCGTGCTTATGGCCGTGATCGCGCCGTCGAGGTCATCGATGTCGGACAGGCCGAAACTACAGGTCACCGTGTCGAACTCAGGACCACCCAGAAGTTCCGGGCTGGTCGCGTCAGCGTGGATGTAACGGATGCCTAGCGGTTCCTCTTGTTCGGTCTCCTGGGCTTTCCTGACCAGGTTTCCTGAGATATCGATGCCCGTGACATCGGCGCCGCGCCGCGCCAGCTCGCGGGTGATGCGCCCGTGTCCGCAGGCAACATCAAGGACTTGCAGGCCAGCCACCGGCCCCAGCAGGTCAAGGAGAGAGAGGGAGACTGAGTCGTCCGTGGAATCGAAACCGCTGATGTAGAAGTCTGCAACCGTGTCGTATCTGGCTACCACCATGCCTCGACTGTAAGTTCCCTGTCTTCCTCATAGGCGCCGGTTCGCAGCGAGCGGACGCCGTGTCCAGGGTCGGCGCAGCGCCCTTCGCCCGGCTGAGGCCGTGAACCTGCATAAGGCCGACTGCGAGCTGCCCGCCCGTGGCTATGGCCGCCTGCACCTGTCCCGGACCACCCGGAAGTCGGCAGCCGCTACACCGACAGCGGCCAGGTCCACGATGACAAGGGCCTCAAGCACCGGCCCGCCGATGAGATCCGCCCCGTGCCGATCCCGCCCGAGCTGGTGGTCATCTTGCGCTGGCCCCTCGACCTGTTCGGCATCGCTCCGGACGGGCGCCTGTTCCGCCAGCTCAACGGCAACTTCGTCCGGTCATCGACCCTCAGTCAGGTCTGGCGGGCCGCCCGCCTCCTGGCGCTGACGCCCGATCAGGTCGCGTCCCTGCTCGCGGCACGTCCCTATGACCTGCGCCACGCTGCGGTATGGCTGTGGCTGAACGCTGGGGTACCGGCCGCGACCGTGGCCCGCCGCGCCGGTCACTCCGGGGACGTGCTGCTGCGGGTGTATGCCAACTGCATCGACGGTGATGAGGGGATCGCCGGCGGGCGGATCAGCGATGCACTGCCATGATGACCAAAACCAGCTCCCGACCTGCGGTTATGGCCCGCCTCGTCATCCCGCGTATATCCCGTGACCACCCGCCTGCGGTGGCTCCTGGTGACATACGGCTGCACATCGCCGTCACGAGGCATGCGGGCCGTTCCGGGTGTAGTCGCAGGTCAGCAGCGATCCTGGCTGGTTGGCGGAGGGTGTGGGATTCGAACCCACGGTGACGATCACTCGCCACAGCGGTTTTCAAGACCGCCGCCCTCGGCCACTAGGCGAACCCTCCGGCGCTAACGATAGCGGGGGCTACGCTGCCCTGGCACCGGCTCCTGCCCGGCCCCCCCCGTCAGCTCCTACGCCGAGTAGTCTCGCCGGTGAAGGAGGTCGCATGCTCCCCCCGTTCGGCTGGTCGGCCGTCGTTGCCCAGTGGCAGTTCGCTCCCGTTGTCACGGTCCTCGTCGTGGTCTTCGCCGCCCTGTACGGCTGGGGCGTGATCCGGGTCGCGCGCCAGCACCCGGCCCGGCCGTGGCCGGCCTGGCGGACGCTCCTGTTCGGGGCCGGGCTGGCGGTCATCGTGATCGCGACGGAGAGCGGCGTTGGCGTCTACGACGACCTGCTGTTCTGGGACCACATGGTGCAGCACCTCATGCTGCTGATGGTGGCACCGCCGCTGCTGATCTTCGGGCAGCCGATGACGCTGCTGCTGCACGCCAGCCGTAACCCGGTGCACACCTGGGCCAAGCGGGTCCTGCGATCGAAGGTGGCCAGCTTCCTGACCTGGCCGGTGTTCGGCGTGGTCGCGTACACGGCGGCCGTGGTGGTGGCCCACCTGACCAGCGCCGCCACCTCGATCGACAGCAACGAGACGCTGCACAACGGTGAGCACGCGGTCTTCCTCATCATCGGCTACCTGTTTTTCCTGCCGCTGCTGGGCAGCGAGCCGATCCGCTGGCGGCTGTCCTACCCCGTCCGCTTCGTGATCCTGGTGCTGATCATGCCGGTGGACACCTTCACCGGCCTGGTGCTGGGGACTGGCGGCCAGGGGACGCCCGGCCTGCCGGAGGGCCCGCGCCCGGCCTGGGCTCCCACGCCCGTAGCGGACCTGCATGCGGGCGGGGCAGTCATGTGGGTGGGCGGCGACGCCATCATGTTCGGCCTGATGATGCTGGTGTTCCTGCTGTGGAGCACCGATGACCGGGCCGCGGCGGCCGGGCACGGCTGGCTGGAGAGCGCCAGGCGGACCAGCATGGCCAGCCTGATCGCCACGCATGGCGGCGCGCCGGAATCAGTGGCTCCGGGTGCCGTCCCGGCCGGGCCCAGCGGCCGGCCGCGCCCGGACCGGGCGCCAGCGCCGGTGCCGCCCCCGCGACAGCCGGGCCGGGTACCGGTGCGGACCCGGCGACGGACCCGGCGACGGCTGCCGCCCAGTGGTCGGACGGCGGTATTGACGATGACGAGCATCTGGCGGCCTACAACGAGTTCCTGGCCCGGCTGAATCAGGGCCACGCGGGCCGGGAGCGCTGACAGGCCAAGAGCCTGGCCGGCGGCGTGATCCGGTCTGGCGCGGCGGCAGCTCGTTTGTCCGAAACACCGTGTGCGGGCAGCCGTAAGAAAATCGTCCGAACCATCCGCGCGTCCCGTACGTGACAGTAGAAGAACCTGCCGTAGCACGACCTGAGGTACGGTTCCTGCTCGCCGGGCCGCGCCTGGGAACAATGGCCCCGTTCCCTGGCGCGCCCGGCGATGCTCGTTTCGGGGACGTACCGGGGCGCAGGTCGCGAGCGCGACACGCCGGTAGCGCTTTCTACGCCAGTCTAGGATTCTTTCTAGATCGCGTCATAGGCTCCTATCGCGTGGACCCCGTGAGAAATCCTTACGCGCCGGGAGCCGGGCAGCGGCCCCCTGAGCTGGCTGGCCGGGACCGGGAGATTGCCCAGTTCGAGGTCGTCCTGGAGCGGATCGCGCGTGGCCGGCCGGAGCGCAGCATGGTGCTGACCGGGCTGCGCGGCGTCGGCAAGACCGTCCTGCTCAACACCTTCCGGTCGATGGCGATGCAGCGGCTGTGGGGCACCGGCAAGATCGAGGCCCGGCCCGAGCAGTCGATCCGGCGGCCGGTGGCCGGAGCGCTGCACATGGCGGTCCGCGAGCTGGCGCCCCGGCATCGCGCGCCGGACCGGATCGACTATTTCCTGGGCGTGCTCAAGTCGTTCGCCGCCCGCGACGCCCGCGGAGCCAAGGGCGTGACGGTCGCCCAGCTGGGCATCGATGTCCCGGCGGTGCGCGGCCGGGCCGACTCCGGTGACATGGAGATCGACCTGACGGAACTGCTCACCGACGCCGCCTCGGTCGCTGCTGACCTGGGGGTGGGCATCGCGCTGTTCATCGACGAGATGCAGGACGTGCCGCCGGCGGACATCTCGGCGCTGTGCGCGTCCTGCCACGAGCTGTCGCAGAACAACGGGCCGCTGATCGTCGTGGGCGCGGGCCTGCCGCACCTGCCCTCGGTGCTGTCGGCGAGCAAGAGCTACTCCGAGCGGCTGTTCCGGTATGTGCCGATCGACCGGCTGGACCGGGAGTCGGCGGACGTCGCGGTGCTGGCCCCGGCTCGCCGCGAGGGGGCCGACTTCGAGGCGGCGGCGCTGGACGCGCTGTATGACGCGGCGGACGGCTATCCGTACTTCGTCCAGGCCTACGGCAAGGTGACCTGGGATGTGGCGGCGGCCAGCCCGGTCACAGCCCATGACGTGGCGGTGGCGGGCCCGGTCGCAGCGGGGGAACTGGCGGTGGGGTTCTTCGGCAGCCGGTACGAGCGGGCCACTCCGGCCGAGCGGGAGTACATGCGGGCGATGGCGACGCTCGGCGACGAACCGGTGCCGACGGCGCAGGTGGCCGAGGAACTGGGGCGCAAGCCGTCCAGCGTCTCGCCGGCCCGTGACGGCCTGATCAAGAAGGGTCTCATCTACAGCTCGGAGCGCGGGCTGATCGCCTTCACCGTGCCGCATTTCGGGCGCTTCCTGCGGGCGCAGCCCGCCTGACCAGCCGCCTCGGTCTCGCGGGCCCGGCCATCCCGGCCCGCGGTCCCCTCTGCCGCATTATTGGTCTCTCTAGATGAGACGCTAGATATCAGTAGAGAGCGGCAGACCGCCGTCCTGGATCAGCTGGGCCGGGCGGGCTGGCCGGACTTCCCGCACTAGCCGGGCTCGGTGCGCTGGCCGCGCTGGCGGGGCTGGCTGGGTTCTCCGAGCCGGGCGCCGGCTGCTCGCCTGCCGGTTCCGGGTCAGGCGCGGCCGACCACGCGCTGCGCGCGTCCTGGCCGCGCCGCAGTGGCCAGTGCGCGCGCGACGGCGCCGCCGCCCACGGCAGGGACGTCCCGGTGGCCGCGTCGACGATAGCCGCGTGAATCAGCGGCCGGCGCTGCCGCAGGAACACGGCGAACACGATCTCCGCCTCGCGGTCACCGTAGCGGGCCGGGAACACCAGGTACCGCCAGCACAGCTCCCGCCACACGTCCGCGGGCATATCGGCGGTGAGCAGGCCGGCATGCCGGCGCCACTGCTTGCTGCGCCGCAGCGCCGTGAGCGTCCGCTCGACCGGGACGATGCGCAGCTCGCACGGCTCGGAATAGCCCAGCCGGACCAGGGCCTCGCCCAGCTCGGGGGACAGGCCCGCGATCACGGCCAGCTCGGCCGCGAGCATGCCGAGCAGCAGCTCGGCGGCCGGGTGGGACTGCGGCTGCTGCACCGGGTGCAGCCCGATGGTGATCAGCGCGGCCGCCGCGAGCAGCGCCGACCTGGTCAGCGTGCGCCAGCCGACCGGGGTATGGCTGAAGTCGCCGAAGCAGCCACAGCCGGCATCGGGCCGGGCCGCGCGCAACTCCAGCAATGCGGAGGTAGCGACCAGGAACAGCAGCCCGGTGCCCAGCCGGACACAGGTGGCCGGCGCACCCCGGCCGATCGGCCCGGCCGTCACGATGAGGCCGAGGCCCAGGCCAAGTTCCAGCGCGGACATGGCCAGCCCGATCGGGCGGCGCAGCCGCATCGGGAACAGCGCTGTCGGGCCGAGGCCGCGGTCCAGCGAGCCCAGCCGCAGGGCCCGGATGAGCTTGGTCACGCACCCGCCCAGCAGCATCGCGGCCAGCAGCGGGATCTGCACGGTCTGCAGCATGATGAGGAATTCCATGCTCAGCGGCCGATCGTGATGGTCGCGTTGATGCAGCCTTTGTCGAGTTCCCCGCCGAGCGCGACAAAACTGGCCTCGGTCAGGTCGGCGACCCGGCCGCGGGGGGAGGTGCCGCAGGTGACGCACCGGTCGTTGAACAGCCGGGCGACGGCGGCGCAGCCGGTGACCGGCAGCACGCAGGACGCGCCGTTGCAGTCGTTGCGCACCAGCAGCGAGCTGCCGACGGCCAGGTAGGGCATCCGGCCGTAGCCGCGGGCCCGGCCGGGCTGCTGCTCCTCGGCGCAGCCCGTCTCGGGATCCAGCGCCGGGTAGGCGACGCCCAGCACGCCAGGCGGCTCTCCGGCGGGCTCGTGCCAGGTGGCCGAGCCCTTGATGGCATCGGGGACATGCCCGCTGACTAGCGGCGGCTCCGGCAGTCGCCCGGCGGGGTAGGCCGGCTGCGAGGTCGCCGGGATCAGCCCCTCGAGTGCGTCGGGGCCGCGCAGCCCGATCACGTCGATCAGGTAGCCCGGCTGCAGGGTCGGGAACCGGACCTGGATGCGGCCGGCTGCCCGGGGCGGGATGACCACGATCTGGCGGCTGCGGGTCAGTCCTTCGTCCACCACCATGAAGTCGCTGGTGTGCTCGATGATCGTGCCGGTTACCCGGCCGATATTGGCCCAGATCCGGTCAGCGACCCCGCGTCGCGAGGGGTGCAGCCGGACAACGGCGCGGTCGCCGTGGTGCAGTGAGGTCGGCTCGGTCGCAGTGCCGCGCCAGGTCGTCGCGTCGCCGGTCAGGGTAAAGCGCTGCTCGGAGCCGGGCCGCCCGCCCGGCTCACCCAGGACCAGCACATGCGGGCTGACGTCCAGGACTGTGCCGGTCACGGCCCGGGGCAGCCGGCTGGCGTCGGGGAAGCCGGCCTGGCCGGCATGGGGGTCCGGAGCGGATGAGCCGCTGTCCGGGCCGAATCCCGGATAGCCGGCCGGATCGTGGCGGCGGCCCTCGCCGCGGCCGAGCCAGCCGCCGGACTCGGGCAGTAAGCCAGCCTGCGGCCGGAACACCGCATCCTTGAGCAGCCGCCGCCGGGCCACGCGCGCAGCATCGGCCGTGCCGCCGCCGGCGCCCGCGCAGCGGTCGCAGCACGAGCGATCCCCGCGAGCCCTCAGCATCTGCCCTCCCCCGGGCGAAATGACCCAGCCTCCGACACTGCGAAGTTACACCGTGGCCGTCTAGGGGTTCGTCACTTCTTGCCGGCCGACAGTCACACATATCCGGCTATCCGTCAAGGTGGCGACGGCGAGCCGTCCCCGCCGCGTGTCCCGGTGCCCGGCTCGCCCCGGAAGGGACTGGTATGCAGGTATTCGGTCGCGCCGAGACTCTCCCGTTACACGGGGTAGCTAACTGTGTGTGATGAGTGCTTAGTAACGTTGATTATGAGCGTCGGGGGCGATCACTTGGCTGGACAGGCATGTGCGAGCGCTGGCGGCGGGGTTCCGCGCGCTGCGCAGGGACGGCACGAGGTGCCGCCGCATGCCGTGCCGCCGCGCCCCGTGCCGCCGCGGACGGTGCCGCCGGCGCGCGAGCGCCAGGAGCAGCACGGCCGCGGCGAGCCGGACAGCGACGCCAGCGGTGACCTGGCCGGCAGTGATCCGGGCGGCCCCGGCGACCCGGCCATCGCCGAGCAGGTGCGGGCGGGCAGCGCGGCCGCGCCGGACGATCCGGAGTTCCGCGAGTACGTCACCTCGCGCGGACGCGCTCTGCTGCGCACCGCCTACCTGCTGACCGGGAACCTGGCCGACGCCGAGGACCTGCTGCAGGCCGCGCTGGCCAAGACGTACCTGGCCTGGGACCGGATCGAGGATCGCGGCGCCCTGGACGGCTACGTGCGCCGGGCCATGGTGAACACCCACATTTCCTGGTGGCGGCGGCGCCGGCTGCAGGAGTTCCCGACCGACGAGCTGCCCGACCGGGCCGTCGCCGATCATGCCGGGGACAGCGACCTGCAGGAGACACTGCGCCGGGCGGTCGAGCGGCTGCCGCAGCGGATGCGCACCGCGGTCGTGCTGCGCTACTACGAGGACATGACCGAGGCCGAGGTGGCCGAGCGGCTCGGCGTCAGCCTCGGCACCGTGAAGAGCACCGTCTCCCGGGCGGTCGCCAAGCTGCGCATCGACGCAGATCTGCTGGCCGACTGAGCCCGCAGTCCGCCAGGAGGCCCGCCCGCGGCGACGCGGCCGGGCGGAGCCGGCCCGGGGCAGCGACCGGGCGGATCGACGGCCCGCACGCCCGGGGGGTCGTTTTCTCGCCAGCCGGCGTGACACTATGCACATCAATGGGACGGGATTACCGCGCAGCCAGTCAGGCCTAGCCGCCTGCTGCGCCGGGTGCCGGGAGGATGCTCATGCGCGCGACGATGATGGATGCTCCGCTCACGATCACCTCGATCTTGCGGTACGGGACGACGGCCTACGGCGATCGCGAGGTCATCACCGGCATGCCGGGCGGGGTCCGCCGCCGGACCTACCGCGAGATCGGTGCCCGGGCGGCGGCGCTGGCCGGCGCGCTGCGCAGCCTGGGCGTGGACGCCGACCAGCGCGTGGCCACCCTGATGTGGAACAACGCCGAGCACCTCGAGGCCTACCTCACCATCCCCTCGATGGGGGCCGTCCTGCATACGCTCAACCTGCGCCTGGAGCCGGAGGTCATCGGCTACATCGCCGAGCACGCCGGCGACGAGGTGGTGATCGCCGACGGCACGCTGGTACCGCTGCTGGCCGCCGTGCTGCCCCATGCGCCATCCATCCGCCACGTCATCATCAGCACGCCAGAAGAATCCGGAACGGGCTTCGTGGTGCCGCCTGAGCTCGCCGGGTCGGGCCGCGAGGTGCACTCCTACGAGGACCTGCTGGCCGGTCAGCCTGCCGAGTTCGACTGGCCCGAGCTGGACGAGCGGTCGGCCGCGGCGATGTGCTACACCAGCGGCACGACCGGCCGCCCCAAGGGCGTGGTGTACAGCCACCGGTCGATGTACCTGCACTCGATGGCCGTCGGGATGGGCAACGTGTTCGGGCTGTCGGACCGGGACCGGGTGCTGCCGGTCGTGCCCATGTTCCACGCCAACGCCTGGGGGCTGCCGTACGCGGCCGTCCTGGCCGGTGCCGACATGGTGATGCCCGACCGGTTCCTGCAGCCCGCGCCGCTGGCGGCGCTGATCGAGGCGGAGCGGCCGACCATCGCCGGCGCGGTCCCCACCATCTGGAACGGGCTGCTGCAGCATGTCCGGGTGCACGGCGGGGACCTGTCGTCGCTGCGGCTGGTGCCGTGCGGCGGGTCCGCCGTGCCGCACGCGCTGCTGGAGGCCTACGAGAAGGAACTGGGCGTGCGGATCGTCCAGGCCTGGGGGATGACGGAGACGTCGCCACTGGGCAGCGTCGCCCGTGAGCCGGTCGGGGTGCCCGAGGACCAGGCCTGGCATTACCGGGATACCCAGGGCCGGCTGATGTGCCTGGTCGAGGGCGGCTCGTGGGCGAGGGCGGCGCGGTGCTCCCGCACGACGGCGAGGCCGTCGGGGAGGTCGAGGTCCGCGGCCCGTGGGTGACCGGCAGTTACTACAAAGACGACGACCCCGGCAAGTTCCGCGACGGCTGGCTGCGCACCGGCGATGTCGGCACGATCGACCCGCTCGGGTACGTGACGCTGACCGACCGGGCCAAGGACGTGATCAAGTCCGGCGGGGAGTGGATTTCCTCGATGGAGCTGGAGAATGCGCTGATGGCCCATCCCGATGTCAGCGAGGCCGCGGTCATCGGCGTGCCCGACGACCGGTGGGGCGAGCGGCCGCTGGCCGCCGTGGTGCGAGCCAGCGGCAGCGAGGTCACCGCGGCCGATCTGCGGGCGTTCCTGGCTGACCGGGTACCGCGCTGGCAGCTGCCGGAGCGCTGGTCGTTCATCGAGGAAGTGCCCAAGACCAGTGTGGGCAAGTTCGCCAAGACCACCATGCGCGACGCCTACGCCCGCGGCGACTATGAAGTGGTCGAGGCGCGCTGAGCCGATGGGCCGGTCGGCTTTGCCGACCCTCCTGCGGTACCGGTACCCTAGGCCCGACCCGGTTGGGTCATCGGGAGGCTTCGCCTAGTCCGGTCTATGGCGCCGCACTGCTAATGCGGTTTGGGTTCGCGCCCATCCGGGGTTCAAATCCCCGAGCCTCCGCCATGGTGAGCGGGGACCCGCGTGCTGACGCGGAGTCCCCGCTTCCCTTTTGCGCCACGGTGGCCAGTGGTCCCGTTCTGCGGAGATTCCGGCGGTCCTGGCAATGGCGGGATCGCGGTGGGCTCACCGGCGGGCAGTCCCCGTGCCCCGGCGCGGCCTGCTGTCAGTGCCCCGAGCGGCGGAATGCCGCCAGGACCCGGCCAGGGCGGAGCGGTGCGAGTGGTCACAGGCACGGGGCAGCGCCCTGGACGGGCTCCGGCGAACCGGAGGAATCACATCTTGCCGGACAACCGCACCGCAGGGAACCCCCGCCACGCCATCCACGGATGCCACTTCGGATTCCGCCTGTACAGGCAGGTCACGGGTACGGATACGTGCGGATGCTCCCCGGAAGGGGCCCGACAGGCTCGTGCGGTCAGACGTCACGAGCCTGGTCGTCTGACCGCACGAACCCCGGGGAAGGGGAGAAAGCTAGCGGAACTTAGTCGTCGGAGGTCTCGGCGTCTTCTGCCGTGTCCGCGCCCGACGGGAACAGCATCCCACATACAAGTAGGTAAAGCTGCTCGGGATAGGGAATATACGGCACTCTGTCCAAAGCCTGGTTCTGTCCGGCCGATTCGACGATGAGCTCGCCGTATCCGAGAATCCGTCCGGCGAAGGAACGCTGGAAGCTCATGTCCGTGACCTTTGACAGCGGCATCATCGCCACTTTGCGAGTCAGCAGGCCCGTTGTCAGCAGCAGCCGCTCGGTGGTTATCACGAAGTAATCGACGGCCCAGTTGATGGCCTTCCAGATGAGCCGCAGAAGGAGAACGGCCCAGGCGATCCACAAGATCGCCAGGAACAGCTGGGTGCCGTGCACGATGGTGGCGCTCAGGACGCCCGCGACCAGCAGCCCGGCCAGCGTCTGCGCGCCCACGGGCAGCAACACCGCAGGATGCTGACGGACCGTTGCTACCTGCACCTCGCGCGGGAGGAGGTACTTGCTGACGGCGACGGGGCCCCGCGCGGTCGTGGCGCGCATGCTAGAGGGAGCTGACGAACTTGGACAGAGACTGGCCGGCCGACCGCAGCCCGTTGAACGCGTGGTGCACCACTCCAGCGGCACCGTTCGGGTGAGAGATCAGGTAGTACACGATAAACAAGACGATCGCCCATGTGATGACCTTCTTGAGCATCGTGATCACCTCCTAGGGTGCGCCGGGCTGTTAGCCGTTGCGGCGTTGTGGCGGAAATCTGGTGCTGGCTGGTGCGCTCAGCATAGCTCAGGGGAAATTGCGAACCAATGTCTGCTAACCGAAAGTGACACCATACGGGATCGGAGCGACAAGGGCAGCCGCACCGGTCCGTTAGACGGCGGTCGGAGTTGGGGCGGCCGGCGCGACGGGGGCCGTGCGGCCAAACTGACGCCCATGACCCCGGATATGCCCGGCCTGCCGGGCTGATAAGCCTCCCGCCGTTCCCCGGTTACCGGTGACGCTGAGCCAGCGGGCCAGCGCGCACGGTCCTGGACGGGGGGATCGGGACACGCCGGACAGGAGAATCTGACACCATTCCCTCCTGAAGCCAGCCGTGGGGTGACGATGACCGAACTGACTAGCAGCGACTTCGCCGTCGTGGTGTACCGGGACGACGACCTATGGGAAGTGGGGTTGCTGCCTGCCGCTCTCACCGAGAGCCTCGACGGGCTCATCCAGGCCATGCGTCAGCAGCCTGGCATCGGGGCGATCGGCCTGGCCGCCGTCGGCGACGACTTCTTCGTGGCGCTGCGAGTGATCGGGTCGCAGATCTCGGTCTTCCTGTCCGACCTGACGGCATCGGTGGACTGGCCGCTGGCCGAGCAGGTGCTGGATTACCTCGACATCCCGATACCCGAGGATGAGGACCTGGACCAGGTGCTCCCGGCCGGGGACATGTCCATCTTCGCCGACCTCGGCGTGGACGAGATGGAACTGGGGGCATTGTCGGGCGACCTGGACCTGTTCCCGGACGAGGTGCTCGCGAGCCTGGCGCGGCGCATCGGTTTCGGCCCGGCCCTGGAGCGTGCCCTGGACGCGGCGGCGCTGGCCTGATCAGGCGGGATATCCGGGTAGCCGGCGAGCCGGGCGCACCCCGGTAGCCGCGCCCGGCGCATCGGGGCGGGTACGGTCGGCCTCGTGACGGGACAGTCGCCGACCGGATATGAGGCCGGGTTCGAGCCTGCGATGCGGCTCGCCCTCGAGCAGGCCGCCGCGGCCGGCGCCGAGCCCGGTCCTGCCGATGTACCCGTGGGCGCGGTCGTCCTGGACGCCGCCGGCGCCATCCTCGGCCGGGGCCGCAACCGGCGCGAGGCCGACGCCGATCCCACGGCCCACGCCGAGGTCCTGGCCCTGCGGGCGGCGGCGCGAGCGCTCGGCGACTGGCGGCTGGCGGGCTGCACTCTGGTGGTGACCCTGGAGCCGTGCACGATGTGCGCGGGCGCGGTGCTGGCGGCCCGGGTCAGCAGGCTGGTTTTCGGGGCCGCTGATGCGCGGGCTGGTGCTGCCGGTTCTCTGTGGGACGTGCTGCATGATCGCCGGCTCGGCCGCCCGCCCGAGGTGATCAGCGGGGTGCTGGCCGCGGACTGTGCCGGCCTGCTGCGGGAATTCTTCGTCCGGCAGCGCGGGGGTACTGCGGACCCGGACGGGCCCCCTCTCGGGTAGGCTCACCCTCGGTGGAGTCGCCTAGTGGCCGAGGGCGCACGCCTCGAAAGCGTGTGAAGGGGCAACCCTTCCGTGGGTTCAAATCCCACCTCCACCGCCACCCGGTCGGGCGGGCACTGCCCCCCGCTCGCCGGTCGTTGTGCGGTGCGGGGACCACGGTGAACCATCAGGCCGCGTGACCGGAGAGTTGATTGCCAGAGCCGCAGAGTACGGAATTCTTCCTGATCCTGATAGCGGTATTCGGGGCGCTGGTGTGGTGGCTGATCGTCGCCAAGCAGCTGGTGTTCCGGATCCTGGCCGCCTGTCTGGCCTTCATACCGGCCATGGCGTTCGGGGTCGCGGCGGTCAATAAGTACTACGACTATTACCAGAACTGGAATGCCGCGATCTCCGACCTGACCAATCAGGGCGTGCAGGCCGCCGCCAATGTGCCCGCCACCGGCGGGAGCAAGCCCGGCGTCAAGTTCGGGACGTTCCTCGGCCAGTCGATCGACACCGGGCTAGCCGCCCAGGCCGGCGTGACCGTGCGGCTGAACGTCCGCGGCGCCCTCAGCCGCATCCAGCGCCGGGTCTACGTCTACCTGCCGCCGCAGTACTTCCAGTCCGGCTGGCAGTCCTATAAGTTCCCGGTGCTGGAGCTGATTCACGGGTTCCCCGGAAATCCGCAGGACTGGATCTCCGTGCTGAGCGTCAACACGACGATGAACAGCATGGTCAGCCAGGGCACCGCCAAGCCGACCGTGCTGGTCCTGCCCGACGCGAACGGCGGGCGCGGGATCTCGCTGCAGTGCCTCAACCAGTGGCACGGTCCGCAGGACGACACCTACCTGTCGCTGGACCTGCCCCGGTACATCAGCACTCACCTGCGCGTCCAGGCGCCCGGCCACGGCTGGGGAATCGCCGGGTACTCCGAGGGCGGTTTCTGCGCGGCCAACATGGGCCTGCAGCACGGCAACATCTTCAGCTACTCGGGCGTGCTCAGCGGCTACTTCCAGCCCAGCGACAACCAGCTGGCGGATCCGCCGCGGATGGTCAGCGCGTTCCATACCCGCAAGCAGGAGCGCGACAATACCCCGATCGAGGAACTGCAGGCGCTGGGCCCGCACCGGCGTATCGCGTCCTTCTGGCTGGGCACCGGCGGGAGTAGCCAGGAACGACGTGCGCAACTCGCAGAACTTCCAGCAGCTGCTGCAGAACCGCCAGCCCGTCGTGCAGCTCAAGATCATCCCCAGCGGCGGCCACACCATGTACACCTGGCGGCTGCTCCTGCCGGACCTGCTGAACTGGATCACGCCCCGGCTCGCTCATGAGGCCGCAGCGGCTGACCGCCGCAGCGGCGTGCCGCCGGCGGGGAAGAACGGCACCGCGGCATCGTCGCACGGCCAGCCGCAGCATCAGGGCGCCTAGCCCCGGCGGCACTGGCCTGGATGCCTGCCCGCCCGGCCGCACCCGGCGGGCGGCCCCGCGGCGCTAGTCGAGTTCCAGGACCCGGACGTGCAGCACCGAGCGCTGGTGCAGCGCGGCGCGCAGGGCACGGTGCAGGCCGTCTTCGAGATACAGCTCGCCGCGCCAGCGGATCACGTGCGGGAACAGGTCACCGTAGAACGTGGAGTCACTGGCCAGGACACTGTGCAGGTCCAGCACGTTCTTCGTGGTGATCAGCTGGTCGAGCCGCACCGGCCGGGGCGGGATCTGTGCCCATTCCCGGGAAGTCCGGGCGTGATCGGGATAGGGGCGCCCCTCTCCGACCTGCTTGAAAACCACGTGTTGAGTGTAGGTGAGCCCGGCAGCGACCGGGCGGGTTAATCCGTGAGTGCCAGGGCTGCGCCGGTTCGGTCGCGCCCGGGACCGCTACCGGGTCCAGAGGCAGAACGGATGACCGGCGGGATCGATGTAGACCCGGACATCGTCCTGCGGCTGGAAGTCCGCGAGCACGGCGCCCGCGGCCTCGGCGTGCGCGCCCGCCGCAGTCAGGTCCCCGACCTCGATGTCGAGATGCATCATCATCTGCTGCTCGCCCGGTCCGGCCGCCAGGCCGGCCGGACATGCTCGGTCTCGGCCTGGAAGGACACGCCGGGTCCGCCGCCCGGCGGCCGGAGCGTCACCCAGTCTGGCTCGTCCGCCCCGATCGGCCAGCCGAGCAGGCGCCCTCGGCAGGCTGGCCGGCCCGGCTGGCCGGTGGCCGGGGGAGTGCCGGTCGCAGCTGATCGTCAGCGGGCGCTGACCAGGACGCCCACCATGACGGCTCGCTCGGCCGAGCGGTTCTGCCAGTCGTGCGGGACGCCAGGCTGCTGGACCACGGAGTCGCCCGGGCCGAGCGTGACCTCGCTACCGCCGACCACCAGTATCACCTCGCCGCGCAGCACAGTGACGTAGTCCAGGGTGTCAGTGGCGTGGGCTTCCTGGAATCCGGCGTGCTCGTCGCTGCCTGCCTCGTCCGCATCCGCTGGCTGCCGCGATCTCCACGATCCGGAAGCAGGCGCCGCCCGGCGGCGGCTCCAGCGCCCATTCCGTCGTGGAGGTGTCCGTCGTGCCGGCGGTCAGCGGGGCGCGTCCGGAGACCCACAGTTCTGTCGTGGTGTAGCGGCCGGCATGAATCACGGTGGGCGGCTCGCCCTGCCGCAAGATCGCCGGGCTGCCGTTCTGGTCGTAGCCGGTCACCACTCTGTTCATGGGACTCCCTCAGTGCCGGGCCTGGTTCCGCCAGCCGGGGCCAGCAAGATCATTAAGCGATTTGCGCAGTGTAACCCGGTTGTAGCCGGAACCTCTAGACGGCGATCCTGGACTACTTGTTGACTCCGGGCCCCTGCGACTGGGCCGCACGCGGAGGGGAGAAGCGTCAGTGGCGAGGAGCGGTCAGATGTCGTACCCCTCCTCCTGAGGAAGCTCGACGTCGAACGCGCCATCCGCTCCGGCTGCCCTGAGCCTGGTGAGCGCCAGAGCCCGGCGCCTGGTCTGCAGTATCTCGCGCAGCGCTGCGTTGACCGTTTCCGTCTTCGTGCTGGTTCCTAGCGCCGTGGCGGCGGCAGCGACGAGGTCATCATCCACGTCGATCACGGTGCGGCTCATCGTGTACCTCGCTAGCTACAGGTACTCAGCAAGGTATGTCAGAGCCTGCTGCCGGAATGTACGTCCGGGCTAGCTGATCGATGGTGGAGATCATCAGGTCGCGCAGTTCGGGTGGCTCGAGGACCTCGGCGTCGGCGCCCAGGCGCAGCAGGTCGCTGGCGGCATGCGCGGGTGATTCGATCGGAATCACCGCGCGGATCCAGCCGCTGGCGTCCGGCGGGCCCGCGGTCTGGCCGATGGCCCGGCTGGCCGCGGGCTCTAGCAGGTGGCGGGCCCGGTCCCGGCCGGCGGGCGACAGCCGGATTGCCGCCGCACCGCGATGCCGCCGGGACTCGAAGTCCGCCAGGTAGGCCTGCCAGTATCCGGTGAGGTCGAAATCGGCCGGGCGCTCGAAGCTCTCGTTCACCGGCCGTAGGTCCAGGATCTGCGAGACCCGGTAGGTGGCCACCCGGCCAGCCCCGCCCGCCTCGCCGGGCTGCGCGGCAGCCAGGTACCAGCGGCCGGCCTTGAGCACCAGGCCATAGGGCTGCAGTGTCCGGGTCACCTCCTCCGGTGCCTTCCAGCGCCGGTACCTGATCTCGATGACCTGCTCCTCCCAGACCGCCGCCGCGGCGGCGGCCAGGTGCGGTACCGGGTCGGCGTCCCGGTACCAGCCCGGCGCGTCCAGGTGAAACCGCGCCGAGATGCGGCCCGCCCGGTCCCTCAGCTCCGCGGGGAGCGCGGCCATCATCTTCAGCTGCGCGGCGGCGACGACGGTCCCCAGGCCCAGCTCGGCGGCCGGCCCGGGCAGCCCGGCCAGGAACAGTGACTCCGCCTCGGGCCCGGTGAGCCCGGTCAGCCGCGTGCGGTAACCGTCCAGGAGCTGGTAACCGCCGTCTGGCCCGGCCTCGCCGTACAGCGGCACGCCGGCCGCGTGCAGTGACTCGACGTCGCGGTACACGGTGCGGACGCTGACTTCCAGCTCGCTGGCCAGCTGCCGGGCCGTCAGCCGGCCGCGCGCCTGCAGCAGGAGCAGCAGGGACACCAGCCGGCTCGCGCGCATCCCCGGATTCTGCCAGCCATCACTGACAGAAGGTGTCAGTAATGCCGCCGTACGGTACCGCTGCAGTGTCCGATTCGATCCGATCCGGGAGCGCAAATGACCGAGACCCCGTCCGCACCGACGTCCGAGACCGTGGCAGCGCAGGACAGCGCTACCGTGCGGGACGGTTCCGCGGACTTCGATGCCTACCACGGGCGGTGGCGGCTGCTGAACCGCAGGCTGCGCGACGTCTTCGACCCGGACTGCGATGAGTGGGTCGAGTTCGGGGCCAGCACTGAGGTGCAGCCCATCTTCGGGGGCCTGGGCAACGTCGAGTTCACTCACAACGAAGCCGACCCGCCGTTCGACGCGCTGACCGTGCGGCTGTATGACCCCGCGACCGGGCTGTGGCGGATCTGGTGGGCATCAGCGCGAGTACCGGGCGAGCTGGGCCTGCTGGGGGAGGGCCGGTTCGCTGACGGCTGGGGCCGGTTCTACTCCGAGGAGCCGATCGCCGGGCGGATGACCAAGGTCCGGATCGAGTGGAGCGGGCTGGACGAGGGCAAGCCGCACTGGGAGCAGTCCTTCTCCTACGACGGCGGCCAGACCTGGCGGACGAACTACATCATCATCTCGACCCGCGAATGACGAGGCATCCGCCGCGAGCAGGCCGGCGCGGCCGGATGCCAGCTCGCGGCCCCCGCCGGCAGCGGGGGCTGCGAGCGATTCACGCTCGCGCGCAGTCCGGCACGGGCAGCTGCCCGGTCAGCGTCGTTCCGTGTCCCGGCCGGGAGCGAACGTCCAGGGTGCCGCCCAGCGCGGCCAGCCGGTCGGCCATGCCCTGCAGGCCGCTGCCATTGCGGGCAGAGGTGGTATCGAAACCGGCACCATCATCGGTGACGGTCAGCCGGAGGCTGCTGGCCGAGCACGACAGGCGGACGGTCGCCCGCGAGGCGCCGGCGTACTTGGCGATGTTCTGCAGCGCTTCCAGAGCGCAGAAGTAGACCGTGGTCTCCGCATCCTGGGGGTAGCGGCCGACGCCGTCCGCCTCGATCACGACCGGCAGAACGGCCCTGCGGGCCTGGGCTTGCAGGGCCGACACCAGGCCTCGCTCGGCCAGCAGCGGCGGGTAGATGCCGCGGGCTAGGTCCCGCAGATCGTCGAGCGCGGCCCGGACAGCTGCCCTGAGCTGCGGTGCCGTCTGCCGCACGCAGGCGGCATCGTCGGCGGACTCCTCCAGCAGGCCCAGCTGGATCGACAGCGCGACGAGTTGCTGCTGCGCCCCGTCGTGCAGGTTGCGCTCGATTCTCCGCCGCTCGGCGTCCTGCGCCTCCACCAGCCGGCGCCGCGAGGCCCGCAGCTCTTCGATCGTGGACTGCAGCTCCGCGGTGAGGCGGCTGTTGCGGAAGACAAGTCCGGCCTGGGAGGCCAGGTGCTGCAGGAGCTTGTCCTCGGCGGCGGTCAGCGGCTCGTTCCGCGGCTTTTCCAGGGCGAGCGCTCCGAGCAGCTCGCTGCCATGCCGGACGGCGACCGCGCGGGTCGCCGCCTCGAAAGCAGGCAGCCGCGTACTGTCCGCGAGCGAGACGGGGCCAGGCGGGACGGATCCGCCGGGCCATACGGCGAAGGGCCGCAGTTCGGCTCCGACCCGGATCCAGGCCTCGGTCCTGGTGGCGCCGGTGGCACTGGCCAGGACCGCGACCATCCGGTCGACGGCCTTGTCATAGTCCAGCTGGTCGGCCATGTCGTCGGCGAAGTCGGACAGCACCTGGTACGGAGTGGCCCGGTCGCCGTAGACCAGGCGGTTGGCGATGCGCTGGGCGCGCGATCGCAGCGGCTGGAAGAGCAGGGCCACGGCGACCGCCGCGGCGATCGTCAGCAGCGGGGCGCCCTGCAGGCCGGCCAGTGCCCCGATGCCCAGGACAATGCCCGCGTATACGGCCGTGAGCCCGGCCGAGACGAGGCTGTAGACGACGGTGCGGTTGATGATGACGTCGATCTCGTACAGCCGGTATTTCAAGATGGCGATCGTGATCACGACCGGCAGCCCGAACAGGGCGACGAGCTCGGTGCCGGTATAGGCCAGGGCCGCCACGGGCGGTATCTGTCCGTGGGCGGCGATGATCCCGGCGATGGCAACGAGCTGCAGGATCCCGAACGCGGCGCCGAGCAGAGCGACCCACCTGATCTGCCGCCGTAGCTCGCTGGCGCCCGCCCGGTAGCGCCCGACCAGGGACGCTGCAGCCGCGCCCAGGAACAGCACCGACAGCAGCGTCAGGCCGTTCAGGCTGCTAAGGGAAACGGCGGACTGGACGTGGCCGGCGAAGCTGTGGCCGAGCGGGTTCTGGTAGGTCAGCGAGGTGCCGCCGGGCGCGGGCAGCGCTACGCGCCGCGGAGCGACGATGAATCCGGCCAGCAGCACCCCGGTCCCGAGCAGGGCGAGCGCCGCAACCGGGCGCCAGCGCCGCGACGGCAGCGTCCCGGACGGGAAGAAGAGAAGCGTCAGGACGAGCACGGCTACCAGCGCGAAGAAGACCCACTCCGCCGCCGCGCCCACCTGCCTGGCGGCGGGGAGCGAGCCGGGCTGGGTGCGGATCCCCGCCACTGCATAGGCGGAGGTCAGGGCCATGGCGGCCAGCCCTGTTCCCTCGGCGATGAGCAGCCAGCCGACGGCATTCCTCGCGCGGCTGATAATCAGCGCGCCAAGCCCCGCGTACGCGACCGCCGACACTGTCGCGCCCAGGTTCGAGAATCTGTCGCTTGGACTTAGGGCGCTCCAGGCCAGGACGGTCAGGACCACGCCAGCCAGGGCGGCCGCCACCGTCGCCAGGAGCAGTCCCGTGGCCATCCGCGCGCCCGGCCGGCTGGCCGGCCGCAGCATCCCGGCCGGCGGCTCGTCCTGCGCCGGGCGGCTGGCGCTCGCTGTCATGTCGGGCCCGCGCCGCGCCGCCGGAGCGCGAGCGCGAGCAAGACGCCGGCGTTGGCCACGATCAGCAGCCCGTCCAGGGCGTGCAGCCCGCCGAACGCGGCGGTGTCATCGTGGCCCAGGCTGTCCAGCACGCTCTGCAGCAAGGACGTCTGGATGACCAGCACCCCCGCCAGGGACAAGGCCAGCACGCCGGGCCGGGCGATCAGGGCCAGGATCAGGATGATTACCGCCACGCCGGACAGGGCGAACCCGAGCGTCATATGCGCGTTGAACGCGCTGGTGCCGCCCGCCTCATCGTGATCGCCGAAGCTGAAGACACCTAGGCCGGCCAGGAAAATCTGCACGGCGCAGCCCAGCACGAATGCCGCCAGCAGCCAGCGGTAGCCGGCCAGCGCGATGCGCCGGGCGCTCGTCAGGCCGGGCGGCCCCTGGGCCTGATCAGAGGGCCCGTGGGTCTGGACAGAGGAAGCCATCGGTTTCTCCTCACGGTAGCGACGGTCAGTGGCCGGCCCTGGCGGCCCCGGCCAGGGACCGGCCGAGGAACAGGTACCAGGCAGGCATGATCAGCCAGGCGGGGAGCCCGAGCAGGGCGGCCCCGGCGAAGACGATCAGCTGCGGCACCGACAGCCACGGCAGCGCCAGGCCCGCGGCCGCGATGAGCATGCCGGCCGCGATGGCGAGGCCGAGGACCAGCCCGAAGCGGGTCACGGCGGGCCCGAACTCCGCTGTGCGCGGCAGCATCCGGCTGACCGCGAGAATCCAGCAGGCGATGAGCAGGTACCCGGCCGCTGACAGCGGTGTCGCCAAGTTGAAGCCGAGCACCCCCGCCACCAGCAGCGGACCGGTCACAGCGGTCACCGCGAGGGCCGTGATCCCCGCCGCCTGGACGACCCGGGCCCGGCGCCGGCCCGGAAGGTACCGGGTCAGCACGAGCGCGGCCGGGATCAGCAGTGCGAGGGTGGCGCTGCTCAGGTCGTTCGCGGTACCCAGCGGCGCGTGGTCGGGGTGCTGGAGCTCGAACAGGTAGAACCCGGCAAATGTCAGGCTGCCGGCGATCCCCCCGACTCCCGCTCCGCAGGCCCCGTAAGCCGCAACCTGGATGCTTCGCCGGCCCGGCCGGCGGCTCGCCTGAGCTGCCCGCGCTGAGGTGTGCGCCGCCACCGAGACCACCCGTCCCCTAAACGCTTGCCTGCCTACGCTGCGACGTTAGGGCTGCCGTCCGTCCCCCCGACACCGCGCTGGCCACCGCGCTCAGGTGAGGCTGGCCGCCACGAGAGGTACGGTCTTCCTCCTATCCAGCCGGAGGCTGCCAGGGTCACACTGGGCTCATGCGGGCTGTCTGCACGATGCTGGCGGCCATCGGCGGGTGCGCGCTGGCCGCGGCCGTCGCACTCGAACTGGTCGCGGGTGACCCGGCCGGCGCTGGCTGGGTGCTGGCCGGGCCGGCGCCGTTCTATGCCGTCGGCCTGGTCGGCGTGTTCCGCGGGCAGGGCCGGCGCGTCTCCGCCTGGCTGCTCGCCTGCGGTGCGCTGTTCCTGCTGGACGTCTGCCTGGGCGATGCCGTCCTGCCGGCCGCCAGCGGTTCGTCGGTGGCCTGGATCGTCGCGCTGGCGCAGGCCTGGGCGGCCAATGCCACCATCGTCGCCGCTATCGGACTGATCGGGCTATTTCCGACCGGTCTGCCACAGCGGCCCGGCGAGCGCTGGGTGCTCCGCACCGCGGCGGCGGTGGCCGCGCTGCTGCCGGTGGCGCTGCTGATCTCCAGCCGGTCGGGGCCGCCGACCTCGTTCCTCGGCTCCGGGACTTCGCCGAGCATCGTTAGCCCGCTGTTCCTGCCGGCCGTCCGTCCCGTGGCGCCGGCTGCCGCCGGGCTGCAGGATAGCTTCGTCGCGTGGGTCATCCTCGGGGTGATCCTGCTGTACCTGCGGTATCGCCGCTCGTCCCCGGAAGACCGCCGCCGGATCCGGTGGCTGCTGGCCGGCGCGGAGTGCGCGATGGTGGTCTTCGCCGCCCTCGTCGCCCTGGCCTGGCCGCCCCGGCCCGGCGTCGTCGAGATTGTCGCCATCTTCTTTCTCTGGGCGCTGACCCTCCTCTTCGCCCTCGGCTCGCTGGTCATCGCGCTGTCACACGACGCGCTCCTGGGCATCGACCGGTCGTCCCGCAGGTCGGCGGTCTACCGGGTCATGTGGCTGCTGATCGCGACGGGATACGCGGCCGCCACGGCGACGCTCGGGCTGCTAGCCAGCCAGTACCTGCCGGCCGGGGTGGCAGTACTGCTGACGGCGGCCGCGGCGCTGGCGTTCCAGCCTGCCCGGCGGCGGCTGGAACGGCTGGCTGACCGGTGGGTGTTCGGCGACCGCCTAGACGGCTATGAGGTCCTCAGCCGGCTCGGCGCGACGCTGGAGGCCGCACCTGGCCCGGCCGATATGCTGGCCCGGCTCGCCGATGCAATCCAGCGCGGCCTGGGCCTGCGCTGGGCTCGCGTCCGGCTGCAGCGCACCGGGCCCGGAACGCTGCTGCCCGCGGCCGGGATGGCCGGGATCGGGCCGGAAGAGGTAGCTGAGCCGGCGCTGGTCGTCCCGCTGAGCCTGGCCGGAGCCACCCTGGGGTATATCGAGTGCGGCCCCCGCCATGACGGTCCGCTGCTGGATGAGGACCGCCGCCTGCTGGCCGGGGTGGCCGGGCAGGCGGCCACGGCGGTGCGCAACCTGCACCTGACCGCCGAGCTGAGCGCTCGCCTGGAGGTCATCCGTCAGCAAGCAGCGGAGCTCACCGCCTCGCGGGCCAGGGTGGCGCAGGCGCGGGATGCCGAGCGCCAGCGCATTCAGCGGGACCTGCATGACGGGTTCCAGCAGGACCTCGTCGTGCTGATGGCCAGGCTGGCCCTGGCCCGCGAGCGGCTGCACCGCGGTGATCAGCGGGCCGACGAGCCGCTCGCCGAGCTGCAGCAGGACCTGAGCGGCCTGCTCGGTCAGCTGCGCGACTACGCGCATGCCATCAGCCCGCCGGTCCTGGCCGACCAGGGACTGCTGGAAGCGATCGAGGCGCAGGCCGCGCGACTGCCCATCGAGGTCATGATCGAGGCCGACCCCGCCCTGCGCGGGGTTCGCTATCCCCGGCACGTCGAGGCCGCCACCTGGTTCGTTGTCTCGGAGGCGCTCACCAACGCCGTCAAGCATGCCGGGGCTCGCCAGGTACTCGTGGCGCTGACCCAGCCGGACGGGCACCTGGCCGTGGAGGTCAGCGACGACGGCTGCGGGTTTGACCCGGCCGCCGTGCGCGGCCTGGGCCTGGCCGGCCTCGCCGACCGGATATCCATCGTGCACGGGGCGCTGCGCGTGGACAGCGGCGAGGGCCGCGGCACCACCTTGCGGGCGGAGGTCCCGCTGGCCGCGACCGGGGCTCCCGATGGCTGGGCCACCTGTGACTGACCCGCCAGTGCCGGCGCCACCGCTGGCTGACTCGCCGGCCACCGCGCCGCCGCCTGCTGAGCCGCCGCCTGCTGAGCCGTTGCGGATTGTCATCGCCGACGACAACTATCTCGTCCGGGAGGGAATGCGCCGCCTGCTGGAAGACTCCGGCCAGGTGAGCGTGCTGGCCGCCGTGGGCTCCGCGCCTGAGCTGCTCGACGCGGTGCACCGCGCCGGGCCCGATGCCGTGCTCACCGACATCCGGATGCCGGCGGGACCGGCGGCCGGCCAGCCCGCCATGGAAGGCATCGACGCGGCGCACAGCATCAGGGCGACCGCCCCCAGCGTCGGGGTGGTGATTCTCTCCCAGTACGCCGACGAGTCCTACGCTTTCGAGCTGTTCCGCAATGGCACCGCCGGGCTGGCGTACCTGCTCAAGGACCGCGTCGGGGACGTGCGCCAGCTGCTGTCCGCGCTGCGCGCGGTGGCGACGGGCGGATCGGTCATCGACCCGCAGGTCGTGGACGCCCTGGTCACCCGGCGCGCCCGGCTGCGCGAGTCACCGCTAGCCCGGTTCACCCAGCGCGAGATGGACGTCCTGCGGGAGATGGCCCAGGGGCGCGGGAACGCCGGCATCGCCCAGCAGCTCTTCCTGTCCGAGTCAACGGTGGAAAAGCACGTCAACACCATCTTCAGCAAGCTCGACCTGGCCAGCGAGCAGCAGATCCACCGGCGGGTGGCCGCCGTGCTGGCCTTCCTGCGCGACGCGAGCCTGCGCCAGCCGCGCTAGCCAGCGAGCACGGTGGCCAGCCAGCGCGGCGGCTAGCCCGGTACCAGCAGAATCCGCCGCTCGGTAGCGGCCTCGACGCGCTCGCGGCTGTACAGCAGCGGGATCGCCCCGCCGGCGGCCCACGCCGGGAACAGGTCAGCGAAATGCGGGCTCGCCGGATCCCCCGACTGGCCAGGGCTGTTCATCGCCAGCGAGTTGTCCCAGGCGCCCACGTCCACCACGACCCGGAAGCTGGCCCCGGCGCTCTGGGTGAAGTCCGGCAGGTAGGTCGTCGCGCCGACGGTGTCGCTGCTGCCCCCTCGCGGCAGCGGGCCGAGCGTGACCTGCGCCCGGGTGGTCTCATCAAGCAGGCCGGCCGCGGGATGCACCAGATGGGCGCGGTGCAGCCGGCCCCAGGCCCACTGACTCCGGTCCTCGCCGAGCAGCACGGCGAGGTCGGCCATCGCCGCGCGCAGCGTCGTCTCCAGGACAACGGCCAGGGCGCCGGCGCCGCCCTTGCCGGACTGCTGCCGCAGGGCGGCGAAAAGCTGGAGGTCAATGCGCGCATCGCCGGTCAGGTCCTCGGCCGGCAGCAGCGCCGACAGGGCCGGGCCGACCTGACCCGGCTGCAGCACCTGCTCGAGAGCCTGGCGGAGCAGGCCGGGGCGCAGGTGCCGCCGGTACCAGACCTGGAACAGCGCGGCAGCGGCGGAGTCAGCCGCGAGCACGCAATCCCAGTCGCGCAGCAGCCCGGCCGCGGCTGATGCGGCCGGATCGGTGAAGGTCACCCCAGCCAGGCCGCTGACGATCTGCCGGGCCGGGATGCTGAGGAAGTCCTCCTGGAGAGCGACCAGGTCGGCGGCGCTGAGGCTGGTCCGGGCCTCGAGGACCTCGTTAATGCGCTGCCGCCGGAAGGGCGCGGGCCAGTCGTAGCCGATTTTCCGCTCAGGCGGGAAGCCGGCGGGCAGGTTCATCTCGTTTGCCGTGGCGATCCAGCCGCGATCCGGGTTGACTTCCTCGGGCAGCTGGTCCATGTCATAGAAGCCGGCCCACTCATAGCGCCCGTCGCCCGGCACCGGCAGCGTGCCGTCCCAGTTCGGCCGGATCGGCGTGAGCCCGGCCGCTTTCCAGGCGATGTTGCCGTCCACGTCGGCATAGACCTGGTTCTCGCCCGGCGCTCCCCAGCGGTTCATGGCGGCCGAGAACTGCTCCCAGCTGGTGGCCCGCATGTAGTCGATGCTGCCGAGGTAGGGCGCCATCCCCGGCTCGAGCCAGGCCGCCCGCACCGCGAAGGCGGTGTGCCGCTCAGCATCGGCGCGGATCACCGGTCCGTGCCGGGTGAACGCGAGCTCCACCTCGGCCGCCGGCCCGCCGCGAACCGGAATCAGCTCCCGGATGACCCGCATCGGCTCCCAGCGATCCTGATAGCGGTAGTCCAGCGGGGCATCCGGGCAGGTCTGGTAGACGTACAGGTCTTCCTGGTCTACGGAGAAGACCGTGAAGCCGAAGGCGATGTGGCCGTTGTGCCCGATGGAGATGCCTGGCAGGGCGGGCTCGCCGGCGCCGATGACATCGAAGCCGGGCGCGGACAGGTGGGCCATGTAGCGCAGGGACGGGACCGAGACCGTCCGGTGCGGATCGTTGGCCAGCAGCGGCCGGCCCGTGGCCGTACGCGTTCCCGCCAGCACCCAGTTGTTGCTGCCCGCCCCGGCCGCCGACGGGTCGGACGCGGCTGCCGCGGCTGCTGCGGCAGCGCCCGGGGCCGGGAACGGCACGGGCGCGGTGGCCAGGAGGTAGGTCTGCAGGACGTCATCGGGAATCACGGTGAGGTCGAGGCCGTCGGGAATGACCAGATCCGCGGCTGGCTCCCGGCGGCGTCGCAGCTCCTCGGCGCCCGGTCCGAAGTCCCGCAGGACGCGGGCACGGGCCACCTCCTGGGCGACGTTCTGGAACAGCCCGTGACTGCGGATGCGAGCCACGTCCTCCGGCGCCCAGAAGGCGGGCTCGTAGCCGAGCTCGCGGAACTCCGCCGGGAGCAGCGACGGATCGTCGCGCGTCCGGCGGACGTAGGCATTGATCCCGGCCGTGAACGCCGACGCGATGAGCTTGGTCTCGGCCGAGTAGGCCAGCCATTCCGCGTGCATGTCCCCGCGGAACAGGAACAGCCGCGCGGCCCGGTCCCATGGCACGTAGTCGGTGCCGAAGACCTCCGCGAGCAGGCCCAGGCCGCGGCGTCGCCAGGTGTCGATCTGCCAGAGCCGGTCACGTGCGGCGTTGAATCCCTGGGCGGCGAATGCGTCCCGGGTGCTCGCCGCGTAGATGTGCGGGACGCCCCAGGTGTCGACCAGGATCTCGGCGGCCGCGGTCAGGCCCGCAACCGGCACTCGTTCTTCTGAAAGGCCCGTCGCCATCTCCCGCGCCGCGATCAGTCGCGCCAGCAGTCGGAGATGTCGCTGAGCGTCGCGAACCAGACGTCATCGTGCTGTTTCATGTGCCGGATGAACCGCTCGAGCAGCATGATCGCGTGAGCGCGCCCGCTGACCAGGCCATGCACGGTGTGGGTCAGCACGCCGCCCGGATGATGGGCGTAGGCGTAGTCGAAGTTGTCGCGCCAGCGCGCGAACGTGTCATCGGTGGACATCATGCCGGCCAGCACGCCCGGCACGTGGTCGAGCGCGGGGAAGTCGTCCATGAACCAGGAAACCGGCAGTTCCAGCACCGGACTGGGCGGCCCGAACTCGTTAGGTTCCTCGCGGTGCACCGTGACCTGCCGGGGCCGGTACGGCTCAAAGTCGCGGCCCATCAGGGAGCTGTCCCAGTCGAAGCCGTGTTCTTCCAGGATGCCGAGTGTCCACTCGGAGAAGTCCCAGGCGGGCGAGCGGTAGCCGCGGGGGCGCCGGCCCACGATCTTCTCGTGCTGGCTCAGCTGGAGGTCCATCAGCCGCCGTTCCTCGGCCTCGCCGAGCGTCGGGACTGACTCGTGGTAGGCGCCGTGGGCGGCAATCTCGTGACCTTGATCGATAACGGCCTTGATGCTGTCGGGGAAGGTGATGAGCGTGTGCCCGGGGGTGCACCAGGTCGTCGGTATCTCGTAGCTGGCGAACAGCCGCAGCAGCCGGGGAGTGCCGACCTCAACGTCGAAGTCGCCGCGGGACAGGATGGCCGGGCTCAGTTTCTCCAGGTGCCCGCTGAAGGCGCACTGAGCGTCGAAGTCCACTCCGATGTTGACGGCAAGGCGCTTCCCGGCGGGCAAGTTCAGCGGCACTAGTGATCTCTCCTGGCTCCGTCCGACAGTATTTTGCCAGGATGTGCATGATCGTCAGGGGAAGTCAACCTCCCCTACTTTATTACCTTTAGTAACCTTCTGTAACAGTCGGCGGGCAGCGGCTCGCTGGCAGTAGCGCAGGTCCTCAGGCGTGACCACCTCGCGGCACGCCTGGCACGCCGTCGTGGTTCCTGATGCTCAGGGTGGCGGAGGATAGGAGATTCGAACTCCTGAGGGGTTGCCCCCAACACGCTTTCCAAGCGTGCGCCCTAGGCCACTAGGCGAATCCTCCGCCGGCAAGCCTACTGGCTCCCGGCCGGATCCCGGCAACTAAACCGGGCCGTTCCGGGCCCGGGTCCTGTTCGCCAGCGGCTTACGGTCCGTCCGCAGCGCGCTGACCGGGGTCTACCGAGCGGGACTGGCCGGGACCGGGATAGCTGGCACCGGCCGGTCCCGGGCCTGGCTAGACTGGCGGCAGACCCCTCGCACGACGTTTATCCCGCCAACCCCCCCAGGGCCGGAAGGCAGCAAGGGTACGCGGGCTCTGACGGGTGTGCGGGGGGTCCTTTTTCCCCTCCCGGCGAGGATGAGGTCATGACAGGTGACGCCCCCAGTCCCGGTCACGGTCCTAGCCCTGCGGCCGAGTCGCCAGCGGCGGCTGCGCCGCTGGCGCTGTACCGCAGGTACCGCCCGGCCAGTTTTGCTGAGCTCAAGGGCCAGGATCATGTCACCGAGCCGCTCCGCCAGGCGCTGCGCAGCGGCCGGGTCAACCACGCCTACTTGTTCAGCGGCCCGCGCGGCTGCGGCAAGACCTCCAGCGCGCGGATCCTGGCCCGCTCGCTGAACTGCGAGCAGGGCCCGACCCCAGACCCGTGCGGGGTCTGCGCCTCGTGCGTCGCGCTGGCGCCGTCCGGGCCGGGCAGCATCGACGTGATCGAGATCGACGCAGCCTCGCACGGCGGCGTCGACGACGCCCGGGACCTGCGGGAGCGTGCCTTCTACGCCCCGGTCGCCGGGCGGTTCAAGATCTACATCATCGACGAGGCTCACATGGTGACCAGGGAGGGCTTCAACGCCCTGCTCAAGCTGGTCGAGGAGCCGCCGTCGCACCTGAAGTTCGTGTTCGCCACCACCGAGCCGGAGAAGGTCATCGCGACCATCCGGTCGCGAACGCACCACTACCCGTTCCGGCTCGTGCCGCCCGCGGTGCTCCGCGAGCTGCTGGAGAAGATCCTGGCCAGCGAGCACGTGAAGTATGAGCCCGCCGTCCTGCCGGTCGTTATCCGGGCTGGAGCGGGCTCGGTCCGCGACTCGCTGTCGGTGCTCGACCAGCTGATAGCCGGGTCAGACGATTCCGGGCTGTCCTACGCGCGGGCCGTGTCCCTGCTCGGCTATACCGATGACCGTCTCCTGGACGAGGTGGTGCAGGCCTTCTGCGCGCAGGACGGCGGGGCTGTCTTCCGTGCCATCGACCGCGTCGTCGAGGGCGGCCATGACCCGCGGCGGTTCGCCACCGACCTGCTCGACCGGCTGCGTGACCTCATCGTGCTGGCCGCGGTGCCGGACGCGATCAGCACCGGGCTGCTGGACGTACCCGCCGACCGGACGGAGGAGATGCAGGCCCAGGCCGACCGCTTCGGCCAGGCGCGGCTGACCCGGGCGGCGGAGGTCATCAGCGCGGGCCTGATCGAGATGCGCGGCGCGACGTCGCCGCGGCTGCTGCTGGAGCTCATGTGCGCCCAGGTGCTGCTGCCCGGCCCGGCCGCGGGAGCGGCCCCCGCCGCCGGCGGGAGCGGCCCGGCCCGCGCGGCTGATTCCGAGCTGCGGGACCGCCTGGAGCGGCTGGAACGGCGGCTGGAATCTCTCACGGCCGGCGGCGCTGGTGTCCCGGCCGCCGCTGCCCCGGCGCTGCCCGCTCCGGCGGCCGCACCTGTCGCGTCTGCCCCGGCACCGGCTGCTCCGGGCCGTTCCGAAGTGCCCGCGGCGGGGGAGCGGCCGGCGGACAGCCCGGCGGCGCGCCCCGGCCGGGCGGCCCCAGCATCCCGAGACTCCGCCGGCCCGGCCTCCGTTCCGGATGGGCCTGCCCGTAACGGTGCGCCCGCGCGACCGGCGGCCGGTACCGCGGGCCCGGCGCGTGATCGCGGGCCGGCTCCGGCGGCCCCGCCGTCCGGGGCGGCCGACGCTGACCTGCTCCGGTCCCGGTGGCCGGAGGTCCTGGAGGCGGTCCGGCGCGACCGCAAGGTGGCCTGGATCCTGCTCACCAACGCCACCGTCGCGTCCCTGGACGATGGCGTCCTGACCATCGAGTTCGCCCGGGAGGGCGAGGCCAAGGGCTTCTCCAGCAGCGGCCACGACAAGCTGCTGGGCCAGGTGCTGCAGACCATGTTCGGGATCTCGCCGCAGATCAGGGCGGCCGCGCGGAACCCCGGCTCGGGCCCGGCCGGCCCGCGCGGCGGGTCCGGCGGCAGCGGCCCCCCCGCGGGTGGCGGCGGAGGCGGCGGCAGCGCGCCCCCGCGTGGTCCCGCCGGGACGGGCGGATCGGGCGGCGCAGCCGTGACCGCCGGCCCCGCGGCCCCGCAGGCCAGCGCGGACACCCGCCCGGCCTGGGCCGATGACCCGCCGCCCAGCTGGGAGGACCCCGGCGAAGGCTGGGACCCCGACGACGATCCCGCAGATACTGCTGCGCCTGTCCCCGCCGCTCTGGCCCGGACGCGCCCCGGCCAGGCTGCCCCCGGCGGGCAAGCCGGCCGGAGTGGACCTCATCGAGCGCGAGCTAGGCGGCCGGATCATTGAGGACATGGGCGACGTATGACCCGGGCCGTCGCGGGCCGGGCGGCGTGCGCCTGACCGCAGCGCCGGCTCCCGGATAGCCGCAACGGGCTGCGCATCGCCCGCCACGCCTGACCGCCGGGTCCCGCCCGGGGCGGCTAGGCCGTAGGCTCGGGATGACAGGGACGCGCGGGCGCCCGGCACCCAGCGGGCGGCGCGGTCCGTAACTCAGCGGTCACCCGCCACCGAGGGTGCCAGACGGTTTTTGGGGGCATCGTGGAGCCTGGCGGTCAGCTGGACATGCAGCAGCTGCTCGAGGCGGCGGCGCAGATGCAGAGCCAGCTCATGAACGCGCAGCAGGAACTGGCTGAGGCGGCGGTCGAGGGCACAGCCGGCGGCGGCCTGGTCAAAGCCGTGGTCAGCGGCCAGGGCGAGCTGCTGGACCTGATCATCTCGCCGGAGGCCATCGACCCGGCCGACCCGGCCGAGACGGCCCAGACACTGGCCGACCTGGTGCTGGCCGCGATCCGGGATGCCTCGCGGGCCGCCAGCGAGCTACAGGAAGAGGCCATGGCACCGCTGGCGTCAGGTATCGGCGGCGCCGGCATGCCCGGCATGCCCGGCATGCCGGGTCCGGGCACCATTCCCGGCCAGGCCGTTCCCGGCCAGACGCTGCCGGGTCAGCTGCCCGGCCAGCCGGGCCCGGCTGATGACCCGGGCGCGCCCGGCGGTGCCGCGCCCGGCGACCGGTAGGGCGGCCGCGGTGTACGAGGGCATCGTCCAGGACCTCATCGACGAGCTGGGGATGCTGCCGGGCGTGGGTCCCAAGGGCGCCCAGCGGATCGCCTTCCACCTGCTCGCCGCTGATCCTGCTGATGTACGCCGGCTCTCGGCAGTGCTGGTGGAAGTGATCGAGAAGGTGAAGTTCTGCCGGGTCTGCGGCAACGTGGCCCAGGAGGACGAATGCCGGATCTGCCGGGATGAGCGGCGCGACCCGACAGTGATCTGCGTGGTCGAGGAACCTAAGGACGTCGCGGCGATTGAGAAGATCCGCGAGTACCGGGGTCGCTACCATGTGCTCGGTGGCGCGATCAGCCCGATCGACGGAGTCGGTCCCGATGACCTGCGCATCAAGGAGCTCATGACCAGGCTCACCGATGGCATTGTCACCGAGCTGATCCTCGCGACCGACCCCAATCTGGAAGGCGAGGCGACCGCGGCCTACCTGGCGCGGCTCCTCAAGCCCATGGGGCTGCGCGTGACCAGGCCGGCCAGCGGACTGCCGGTCGGCGGCGAGCTTGAGTACGCCGACGAGGTGACTCTCGGGCGTGCCTTTGAGGGACGGAGACTGCTGGATGCCTAGCACACGGGGTGGCCGGGTCGGCACGAACGGGCGGACTGCGCTGCGGCGGGCCCGGTGAGCGAGGCCAGCGACAGCATCCGGCCCGGCGAGGAGTGGCGGCCCCTGGCTGACCGGATTGCCCAGCATGCCCGCGATTTCCTGGACGGCCTGGCAGCGGTGGCCCGCGGCGAGGGCGGCACGCACACGGTGCCGCTGCTGCTGCTGGAAGTCGCCCAGATCATGCTCGCCGGGGCGCAGCTGGGCGCGAGCGAGGACGTGATCGCGGAAGGCAACCGGGAGCCGGACATCAGCGCGGACCCGGACCTGGACGTGCTGCGCACCGGGCTCGCTGCCCGGCTGCCCAGCGATGACTACGCCGAGATCTTCGACCCTTACTCGGCGGACACCCGCGCGACCCGGTTCCGGCTGTCTGACGACCTCGCCGGGGTGGCCGCCGACCTGATCCACGGCCTCAAGCACTACGAGGCCGGCCGGGCCGCCGAGGCACTGTGGTGGTGGCAGTACTCCTACGTCAACCACTGGGGAACGCACGGCGGCGCGGCGCTGCGGGCGCTGCACTCGGTGGTCGCGCACTCGCGGCTGGATGTCCCGGGCGCGGACCTCGCCGCCGACTTGTCGGTGCTCGAGGGCACCGGAGGCGAGCAGGCAGCCCGCTAGGCACAGTGGTCCCCGGATAGACTCGGGGCTGCCCGCCGCCAGCCGAGACCGGGAGGTGCAGGCGAGCCCGTGGCCCTCGTTGTCCAGAAATACGGTGGATCCTCGGTCGCGGATGCGGACGGGATCAAGCGCGTAGCCCAGCGGATCGTGGCCACGTGCAAGGCCGGCAACTCTGTGGTCGTCGTGGTCTCCGCCATGGGCGACACCACCGATGACCTGCGAGACCTGGCCAATCAGGTCAGCCCGCTGCCACCGGGCCGCGAGCTGGACATGCTGCTGACCGCCGGCGAGCGCATCTCGATGGCGCTGCTGGCCATGGCCATCGCCAACCTGGGCCTGGAGGGCCGCTCGTTCACCGGCTCGCAGGCCGGCATCATCACCGACGCCACGCACGGCAAGGCCCGCATCATCGACGTGACGCCCGGCCGGATCCGGTCGGCGCTGGAGGACGGGGCCATCCCGATCGTCGCGGGCTTCCAGGGTGTCTCGCAGACCAGCAAGGACATCACCACGATGGGCCGTGGCGCATCCGACACGACGGCGGTGGCGCTGGCCGCCGCGCTCGGCGCCGATTTCTGTGAGATCTACACCGATGTCGACGGCGTGTTCACGGCGGACCCGCGGATCGTTCCGGCGGCCCGGCGGATCCCCCGCATCTCCTACGAGGAGATGCTGGAGATGGCCGCGTGCGGTGCCAAGGTCCTGATGCTGCGCTGCGTGGAGTACGCCCGGCGGTACAGCATCCCCATCCATGTCCGGTCGTCGTTCAGCAACCAGGAAGGCACCTGGGTGCGCGACGCGATGCGGCCAGAGGCGAGCCAGGAGACAAAGGACAGCGACATGGAACAGGCGATCATCTCCGGCGTAGCGCATGACCGGAGTGAGGCTAAGGTCACCGTGGTCGGCGTCCCGGACAAGGTCGGCGAGGCGGCCCGGATCTTCCGCGCCGTGGCCGGCGCCTCGATCAACATCGACATGATCGTGCAGAACGTCTCGGCGGCCGCGACCGGGCGGACCGACATCTCCTTCACGCTGCCCCGCGAGGACGGCCAGACGGCCATGGCCACGCTGCGGGCGCTGCAGGACGAGGTGGGCTTCTCCTCGCTGCTGTATGACGACCAGATCGGCAAGATCTCCCTGATCGGGGCCGGCATGCGCTCCCACCCGGGGGTGAGCGCGACGTTCTTCGGCGCGCTGGCCGAGGCGGGTGTCAACATCGAGATGATCTCGACATCCGAGATCCGGATCTCGGTGGTGGTGGACGAGAAGGACGTCAACCTCGCTGTCGAGGCGACCCACTCGGCGTTTGAGCTGGGCAGCGGCGAAGAGCAGGCCGTCGTGTACGGCGGGACCGGCCGGTGACCGCCGCCATGAGCCCGGCCGGCCAGCCCTACCGCCCGGTCCTGGCCATCGTCGGTGCCACCGGCGCGGTCGGGACCGTGATGCGGGAGATCGTGTCGACCCGAGACGACGTATGGGGCGAAGTCCGGCTGATCGCATCGGCCCGGTCCGCCGGACGGCGCCTGCCGGTCCGCGGCGAGGACGTCGTCGTCCGGGAGCTGAGCGCTGACGCTTTCGACGGCGTGGACCTGGCCATGTTCGACGTGCCGGATGAGGTCTCGGCGGCCTGGGCGCCGGTTGCGGCTGACCGGGGCGTGGTGGTGATCGACAAGTCGGGGGCATTCCGGATGGATCCCGAGGTGCCGCTGGTGGTGCCCGAGGTCAACCCGGCGGCTGCGGCTGACCGGCCGCGCGGGATCATCTCCGTGCCCAACTGCACCACCCTGTCGATGATCGTGGTCATCGCCGCGCTGCACCGGGCCTTCGGCCTGCGGGAGATCGTCGCCGCGTCCTACCAGGCGGTCTCGGGATCCGGCAAGGCCGGCATGGATGCCCTCTACGACCAGCTCAGCCAGGTCGCGGGCAACCGTGCCCTCGGCCAGCAAGCGGGCGATGTCCGCCGCGCCGTTACTGACCTGGGGCCGTTCCCGGCCCCGATGGCGCTGAACGTGGTCCCGTGGGCGGGCTCACTGCGAGATGAGGGCTGGTCCTCGGAGGAACTGAAGATCCGCCAGGAGTCGCGGAAGATCCTCGGCCTGCCGAAGTTGCGGGTAGCGGCGACCTGCGTGCGGGTGCCGGTCATCACCGGGCACTCGCTGGCCCTGCACGCGGTGTTCGAGTCCGAGGTGAGCCGCGAGGACGCGCACCGGGTACTGCAGGAAGCGCCCGGCGTCGTGCTCACTGATGACCCTGCACGCGGTGAGTTCCCCACCCCGGCCGACATCGTCGGCACCGACCCGACCTGGGTTGGCCGGATCCGGCAGAGCCAGGACGACCCGCATGCGCTGGAGCTGTTCGTCTGCGGGGACAACCTCCGCAAGGGCGCGGCACTGAACGCCGCGCAGATCGCCGAGCTGCTCGTCCCCGAGCTGGCCGACCGGGCAGCGCGGGCCACCGCGTCCTGACCGGCAGCCGGCCGGGTACCGGAGCAGGCGACGTCGCCGTCGCACGGGAGGCTTCCGTCATGGAGCAGGCATACACACTGGCCCGGGCGCGCGCGATGATGCCCGGCCTGCTGGCCCGCGCGGACGAGCTGGTGGCTGTCCGCGCCGACCTGGTGGAGCTGCAGGCGTGCCTGGCCCGGGGTATTCCGTCGGAGCTGGGCGGCGTGCCGGAGGCCAAGGGCCTGCAGGCCCGGCTCAGCGAGCTGCTGGGCTGGTTCGGTGAGCAGGGCCTGGACCTCAAGGGCTTCGCTCCGCTGCTCCTGGACTTCCCGGCCGTGCTGGACGGTGAGCCGGTGCTGCTGTGCTGGCTGGAGGGCGAGCGCGAGCTCGGCTGGTACCACAAGAGCGCGCACGGTTTCGCCGGACGCCGCCCGATCCCTCCGGCCGCTAGCTAGGGCGGGGCCTGAACAGTCGACTGGTGTCGCGGGCGTCAGCGCCAGAATTCGGTGACCTGCCCGGCACGGGCTCTGCCCTGGTTGTAACCGGCTCGAGCGGCGGGCGGACGTGCCGACAGATCCATCATGTTGTCGCCGAATGCGGTGCGCGAGTCGCTATCCGGAAAGATCGTCTCGACTCTGCTGCCGCCTGCCCGTAGTTCGTCGACCTGCGCCGCAAGCTGCATGCCCCATTCCAGCGGATGCCGTGATCTGCCGCCGAACGGTGACAGCACCAGCACCCGTTCGTATCCGGCGGCCAGATCGGCATTCTCGTTGCGCCGGTAGCCGCCGTCGATGTACCGGCTGTCGCCGATGCGGTAGGGGAAGCCGCTGGAGGTGCTGGCGGCGACGGCGTCGACCAGGTCGACTCCGCTGTGGCGGTCAAACACGACCGGTTCGCCGGTGCGGGCATCGACCGCCGTGATGAGCATCGTTCGTTCCGGCCAGTGCTGACTGGGCAGCCGGGTCGCGACGGTAGCGCGCCACCGCGTTGGCCCGGAGCCATCTGAGGCCGCATCCAACTCGAGCGCCGCCGCACCCATTCTGCGGCGCATGTCAGCCGCATCCGCAGCGGCAGCGATGATCCGGCTCGTTCTCTCCAGATGGTCGGTCACCGGCTTAACGGGAGCGCGTCCACCGCCGGGCTCGGCCGGACCAGTCCGCTGCCGGGGCGCGGCGGCAAGGATGGCGGCCAGCAGTTCGGCCGGGGTCGCGCTAGTGATCTGGGCCGCCGCCGTCGATCCGGCCGACGTCCCGATGATCAGATCAGCCTCGGTCACATCCAGGCCGGCATCGAGCAGGCCGGCGATGACGCCGATCTCCCACGCATTGCCTGCCGATCCACCACCATGCAGGACCAGTGCCCGCTCGGCTGCGGCGCGCACCCCCCTCGTGGCGTCAACCTGCGGCTGATCCTGGCCGGACCCGGGCGGGCCGGAGGCCGTGGTCGAGGAGAAGTGCGGAGTTGAACCAGGTGCTGTGTTCACGGGAGTCGCCCTTCGCGAATTGCCTGGCGGGCGCTCCCGGTAGCGACTACCTCAGTCGCGGGATCGTGGACTGCAGGGGAGCACCCACTGCGGACACTGCGTTCACGGGGCTCACCTCCTGCCGGTGGATCACGATCACTGGAACGATCGCACACCGGCGACGCGGTGCGCAACCGGGATCAAGCCGGCTGCCGTGTCGCTGGCGAACGCGCCGCCGGCCGCTCCACCCTCAGCTGTGCTGGGGCTGTCTACCCCCTAACGCGGCGCGGCGGCGGCTCGCTGACCAGCCGTGCCAGTGCCGCGCGCGGGCGGGCCGGGGCGGCGAAGGTGACGATCTTCTGCTCCGGATCGTCAGCCAGCTGCAGGACGACGTGCTGGAAAGTCACCTCGCCCAGGGCCGGGTGCCGGATCCGCTTGGTGCCGGAACTGAGCGGCGCGACGTCGTGCCGCGGCCACCACGCCCGGACCTCGGCGCTGCCGGCCAGCAAGCGCTCGATGAGCGCGGCGAAGTCCGGGTCACCCGGATGCCGCGCCGCCGCGGCCCGGAACCGGGCCAGCTGGGCCGATGCCTCAGCTTCCCAGTCGACGAGGACCGAGCGGGCCGCCGGGTGCATGAACGTCCACCAGACGATGTTGCGCTCGGGCGGCGGGAGCGCGGGCCAGTCCGCCCACAGCAGCCGGGCGGCCCGGTTGGCGGCGAGCACATCCCAGCACCGCCCGCTGACATAGGCCGGGTCCGGGTCCAGGCGGTCGACCAGGTCCGCGACGGCAGCCGGCAGCTTCTCCGGGCCGCCGCCCGCGGCGGCGGAACTGACCAGGAACGCTGGCGAGCCGTGCACGAGCTCGTGCAGGTACCCGCGCTCAGGCTCACTCAGCCGGAGCGCGTCGGCGACCGCGTCCAGGATCTGCCGGGACGGCCGGATGTCCCGGCCCTGTTCCAGGAACGTGTAATAGGTCGTCGAGATGCTGGCCAGCTGGGCCACCTCTTCCCGGCGTAGCCCTCGCGTCCGGCGCCGCAGTCCGGCAGGCAGCCCGACATCGCCTGGCTGAAGCCGCTCGCGGCGGCTGCGCAGCAGGCCCGCGACCTCGCCCGAGCGGCCTCGCGGCGCGCTCACTGGCGCGATCCTGGCACTATCCATACCAGCATGTTCCTAGTATGGATCCGGCAGGCAGGCGGGCCTAGCCTCGGCCTCATGCAAACAAGAAACCTGGGACCGGACGGCCTGGCGGTGTCCGCGGTCGGGCTCGGCTGCATGGGCTTCTCGCAGGGCTACGGCCCGGCCGACGATGACGAGTCGGTGGCCGTGCTGCAGGCGGCCATCGACCTGGGCGTGACCTTCCTGGACACCGCGATGAGCTATGGCGGCGGCCACAACGAGGAACTGATCGGCCGGGCCATCGCCGGCCGCCGCGAGCAGGTGGTCCTGGCCACCAAGTTCGGGATCGTCCGGAGCCGCGACGGAGTGCGGCTGGACGGGCGCCCTGAGCATGTCCGGGGCTACTGCGAGCAGTCGCTCAGGCGTCTGGGCACCGACCACATCGACCTGTACTACCTGCACCGGATCGACCCCGCGGTGCCCGTTACCGAGACCATCGGCGCCATGGCCGAGCTCGTCGCCGCAGGGAAGGTCGGGCACCTGGGCCTGTCGGAGTGCAACGCCGGCCAGCTGGATCAGGCGGCAGCGGTGCACCCGGTGACAGCGGTCCAGTTCGAGTGGTCGCTGACCTGGCGGGAAGCCGAGGATGACGTGATCCCGGCCGCACGGCGGCTGGGCAGCGGTCTGGTGCCCTACAGCCCGCTCGGCCGCGGCCTGCTCACCGGCGCGCTGCCCGAACGCCAGTTCGCGGCGGGTGACTTCCGGGCTGGCGATCCCCGGTTCGGCGGCGAGCACCTGGCGCGCAACCTCGTCCTGGTCGAGGCCATCCGCGAGATCGCTGACAGTCTCGGGGTGAGCCCGGGCCAGCTCGCCCTGGCCTGGCTGCTGGGCCAGGGCCCGGATATCGTGCCAGTCCCCGGCACCCGGCGGCGGGAGCGGCTGGCCGAGAACGCGGCTGCCGCCGGCCTCCGGCTCGCTCCCGCTGACCTGGCGCGGCTGGAAGCGGCGGCACCGCGTGCGGCATAGGCAGGCGACCGGCAGTCGTTCGCCGCGCACGGTACCACCCGGACCAGCTGATTCTGCAGGCCGCGCAGCCAGCACCCGGGCCAGCTGAGCCGGCCCGCCGCGCTTCCATCAGCCCCGGCCAGCTGTGCCGGCCCGCCGCGCATCCCGCACGGCCGGCCAGCTGAGCGCGGACGCGCACCCCCGGCGAGCGCAGGCCGGGCCGGGGATGCGCGGCTGACCACTGACTCGGGTCAGCCCTCCCGCGCCGACCTCGACACGCGTGGCGGTCGTGGCGGTGCGGGCGGATGCGGCGCGCCGGGGGCCCGAGGAGGCTCCGGTGGCAGGAATGCCGGCGGGCCAGGTGCTGTCTGGCTCCGCCCGAGGAGCTGGCCCCACTGCCAGCGGCGCCAGGATTGCCCGCGGTCAGCCGGATGGCCCGGGGAACCGTGACGGTCCGCCGGCCCCGGCTGGCTGGCTCGCTCCGCGTAGGCCGCAGCTAGTTCCTCGAGCTCGTCAGCCTGCTCCTCGGCTTCGCCAGCGGCCTCCTCCGCTGCGTCGGCTCGCTCCCTGGCCTGATCAGCGGCCTCCTGCGCGCGGTCGGCTAGCTCCTGGCCGCGCTGCTCGGCCCGCGGGTCACCCGCCTCCATGGCCAGCTCGGCCGCTTCGTCGGCCAGGCCCGCGCGGTCCTCGGCTTCCCCGGCTGCTTCCTCTTCCCGGTCAGCGCGCTCGCGGGCGCGATCAGCCCGTTCCCGCGCGTCATCGGCCACCCGCTGGGCCTGCTCGGCGAGCTCGCGGATCCGGAAGGCATCCAGGTTCGCTGCGGCTTGGTCCGGGCCGACCCCGGCCTCGGCCGCCTCGCGGGCGTACAGCTCCTCGGGAGTCAGCGTGTCCCAGTCAGGATCCGGCGCTGCGCTAGACCCGGCCCGGGTTATGACTGGCAGGTCCTGGCCTGGCACGGGTACATCCGGGCCCGGCAGGCCCGGACCAGGCTGCTCAGCAGCAGCTAGCGGCTCGTGGTCCTCAGCGTTGGCCTGGACCGCCCGGCGCGCGACGCTGTAGGGCTCGCCGGTCTGCGTCATGCGCTGACGGGCGGCAGCTTTCCGGGCTTTATCTTGCGTCATGGATCAGCTCTTCCCGGCGGGTCGGCCCGCGTCTGCCCGCCCAGGTAAGACCTGACGAGAAGGTGCACGCGAGTCGCAGACCCTTGTCCTCGTCGCCGTCGCGGCGCGGGCCGGCTGACAGCTCGGAAGCGGGCAGGCAGTGCGCTGCCACTACCCGGGACAGTACCACCGGGCCCGGACTCAGCCCAGCCGCAGTTTCATGCGCTCCTCGTGCTTGCCGGGCCGGTCGGCCAGCGGCTGGCGAACGTGCGTGCTCACGAATCCTGCGCGCTCATAGAACCGGATCGCCCGGTGGTTGTCGTCGATCACCCAGAGGAAAACGGTCCGGACCCCGTCTGCCTGCAAGCGTTTTACGACGGTGTTAATCATGAAATTGCCGAAGCCAGACCCGCGCCATTGCCGGGCCACCCACAGGTACTCAATGAAACATTCCTGGTGCGGCTGATCAGGCTCGCGGGTAACGCCCAGGAGGCTCACCGGATTTTCCTGAAGAAACCCGATGTTCCAGCTACCACGGGTGAACTCAGCCTGCCAGCGGGCCTCAGGGTAGGTGTCTTCCCGCTGGAAAGTGGCCAGGAAAGAATCAGGAGAGTCGTGCAGGGCCGTAAGCCGGATATCGCGGAGCGTACGCCATTCGTCACGGTCAAGCACCTTGATATCCAGCACAAAGAGACATTTTGACATGACGGTGTGATGCTGGCAAGACAGGAGCTGCGGGCTGGCGGTCGTTTTGGCCGGCCGCTGTTCCAGGTGAATTTCCCCGAACGTTAACTAACCCTTGTTAAGGGGTCGTCGCGGCAGAATGGCCCGAGGGGCTGGCCCGGCGGCTATGGCGGGCCAGGGCAGTCCGGCGGCAAGGGGCACGGCGGCCCGGAGTCTTGCGGCGCTCAGGCCGGTGGCCTACCGGCCGCGTGGCCCGATCGGCCGCGTCGGGGGTGACGGGCGCTCGAACCAGGGCGGCTCTTCGCCGGGGTCTTCCTCGGCCTGGGGCCGCTCTTCGGGGATGAGGTAGAAGTGAGCGCCCAGGACCCAGCGGGCCAGCAGCGCGCAGGCCGTCGGCGGGCGGCGCCCGCGGAGAATCGTCTTGCGCCGCTCCTCCTGGTGAATCCCGATGATCACCACGACGGTCGCGACGACGATAAGCGCGAAGGCAGCGGCGACGGCCAGCACCATCGCCTCAATGGCCGTCAGCGGCGCCGGGCCGATTTTCCGGGCGGCAGCCGGCAGGTGAGTGCTGCCAGCATGATGCAGAGCGACGATCGTTGCCATCGTCAGGTGAGGGTCTATTCTGTTCACGGGACTTCCTTCGCGCACGCGAGCTCGGATGGGGTCCGTAGCGGGCATCCTTGTGGCGAGGGTGCCCGCGGGGGTTTCTGGACCGTTTGCGCAGGTGGCGACTGCGATCGGCCGCTGCTCGGGGACGTGTGGCCCACCCGTCCTGATGGCCAGCTTCAGCCTTAACTTCAGTTAAGTTCTCATGTCATTCCTCTGTTCGGCTGTTCCTTACTTAAGTTTCCCTTACTCTCGTCATGTTCACCAGGCTCCTTTAGCTGCCAGTTTGTTCTGACCTCAGGCGGCTGCTTCATTGGTCAGCCCACACCGATAGCCCCGTCTAGCTGCGGTTTCGTCAGGCCTTTATGATGGTATGAGGTGTTTACATGAAGCCTGAACTTCAGATGAACAGAGGCATGGTGTGGACAGTCGGGATCCGCGGCAGCATCTGGCCCGGTACTTGCGCGCTCTCCGGGAAGATCGCTGGCACGGCAGGAAGATCACCCAGCCCCAGCTCGCCCTGGCTCTGGGCGGGGTCAGCGTCCCGCTCATCTCATCCTGGGAGTCGCAGACCAATCCGCGCGTCCCGCCGCTGTCGCGGCTGGACGTCTATGCCGCGCTGTTCGCGACGACACGGTCGTTCGACGGGGATGTCGCCGGACCCGTCAGCCCGGAAGACCTGAGCGATGACGAGCGTCAGGTCATGAACGAGCTGAAGCGCGAGCTAGCCAGCCTGCGTAACGCAGCGCTGCGGGCAGGCGCCGAGCCGTCGCCGTCGCCGGTCCCGGAAGGCGAGCGCAGCGGCGAGATCGAGGACTCACTCAGCAGCGGACCCTGGCGCTTTGCTGACGGTAACGACGTCACGATCGTCGTTGCCCGGTGGCCGGAGCACATGCTGCGCAGGATCCCGTACACCGAGCGGAGTGACCCGGACTACATCGAGCTGCTGAACTACTCCGAACTGGACGCGCTGTTCGAGCTGCACGGGCACCTGCGCGCCGCCAATCCCGCTAACAAGGTGCGGCGCATCGTTGCCGACCAGCTCAGCGAGGACGACTACACCTCCCACCTGACCACCCTCGGCGGTATCGACTGGAACCAGGTGACCAGCTCGACGCTGCAGAAACTCCGGCTCCCGGTACGCCAGATCGCCGACTGGGATACCGAGGGCGGGCAGTATTTCGAGACCGATGGCGACGATGCCGTCGCGCAGCACCGGCCTGTCCTGGAAAAGTCGGACGCGGGACTATTCCTGCGGGAGGATGTGGCGTTGTTTGCCCGTGCGGTTAGCCCGTTCAACCGGAAGCGGACTGTTACCATCTGCAATGGCATGTATGGCCGGGGCACCTATGGCGTTGTCCGAGCGCTGACGGATGCCAGGTTCCGCGATCGCAACGCTGACTACCTGAAGAATCGCTTCGGTGACAGCAGCTCCTATTGCATTCTGTCCCGCGTTCCCATCATCAACGGAGCAACCTTGACCCCGGACTGGACACTGGATGAGTACAAGCTCTTCGAGTGGTCCGACTAGCCAGCCGGCCGGCAGCGATCCGCACCATCACGGATCGCACCGGGGCCTGCTGTCCGCCTCTGCTGCTGCCGCCTCTGCTGGCGCCGTGCCTGCCCGGCAGGACCTCGATGCGATCATCGTCTCTACCGCGCGCCGGCCGGCCTACCTGTTCCCTGCTGCGGAGCTAGCCAAGGCGCTGAATTGCACGCTCGTGACCCTGCACAGCGGGAGGTGGACCAGCGCGGCCGCGGCCGCGCGGTGCCTGCCCGCCGGTGTCGGTCTCCTCGCTATTGACGTGCCGGCCGCAGCGCAGCTGAACCTGCCCGCCTGGGAGGCATCGCGGCTGCTGACCGGGACGGTGTTCGAGCGCCGGTCCGACCTGAGCGCCAAGCGGAACCTGGCCCTGATGCTCAGCCACATGCTCGGCTGGCGGCGCATCATGTTCCTCGACGATGACATCACCGGCCTCGGGGCCGCCGATGTCCGGGCCGCTTCAGGCCTGCTGGACTCCTATCCCGCCGTCGGCTTCCGGATTGGCGGATTCCCGGATCACTCGGTGGTCTGCCACGCTTACCGGGACGCCGGCGGCTCCCAGCAGTCGTTTGTCGGCGGCGGTGCGCTGGTCATTGATGTCGGCCAGAGCAACTCGTTCTTCCCCGACATCTATAACGACGACTGGTTCTTCCTGCTCGATGACACCGGGCTCCGTCCCACCACCTGTCATGGCCGGGTCGTCCAGTACCCCTACGACCCGTTCCGGAATCCGGAGCGGGCCCGCAACGAGGAACTGGGCGACGTGCTGGCCGAGGGCATCTACTGGCTCCTGGACCAGGGCCGGAAGGTGGCCGATGCCGATGCCGCGCACTGGGCCAGATTCCTGGTCCAGCGCCGCCAGTTCATTCAGCGAGTGCGCGCCATGGTCGAGAAGGATCAGAAGCTCGATTCCGCTGAGCGGGCGCGGCGGATAGCGGCGCTGAAGGGCTCCCTCGGCCGGCTGGAGCTGATCACCCCGGACTTGTGCGAGCAGTACCTGCGTGCCTGGGCTGCCGACCGGCGCACGTGGGAGCAGCACGTGGCGGCCCACGGCGCTCGCCGCAAGCGCTTCCCCGCCCTGGTTGCCCTGTCCAGCGCGGGCTCGCCCCGGCTCACCTGGCGCATCGGCACTCAGGACGACCGCCCGGCACTGGCACCGCTGGTCACCCGCGCGAGGTTCCCCGATGGGCTGGCGGACCTGATGGATGAAGCCGCGGCGATCAGCCGCCAGCGGACCGGAGAGACCCGTACACGGCAGAAACCCCTGGTGAGGGCCGCCGGCGACGCGGCCAGCCAGGCCGGCCAGGCGTCGCCGCGGGCCTGAGTGTGGCCCACCCCACATGGACTCGCTGGTTGAGGTTAGGCTAACCTAACTGATACAGCGCGTTAGTCGGGCGAAGGGGAATCCGGGCCGTACCGTGTTCGCATGTATCTGCAACGCCGTGACCGATGACCAGGTCAGCGCTGCCATCGAGCAGGGCGCGACCTCGGTCGAGGCGGTCGGTCATGCGACCAGGGCCGGTACCTGCTGCGGAAGCTGCCAGGACCATCTCGAGGATCTGATCGCCGAGGCCTGCCGCGAGTGCCCCTTCAGCCGGCAGGTGGCCTGAGCCAGTACTGTCCCGCAGGCCGGCGTGGCAATGCCGCCGGGCGGGCCGACCCCGTAGAGTGCCGTCAGGTAGTGCCTAGCACGGGGGTGAGTCCATGCGCGGCGATGGCCGGGTCCTGGAATTCCTGAATGAGCAGCTCAGTGCCGAGCTGACGGCCATCAACCAGTACTTCCTGCACGCCAAGATGCAGGAAAACCTGGGCTGGGTGAAGCTCGCCCGCTACACGCGGTCGGAGTCCCTCGACGAAATGCGGCACGCCGAGGTCCTGACCGACCGCATCCTGCTGCTGGACGGGCTGCCGAACTATCAGCGGCTGTTCCCGTTGCGGATCGGCCAGACAGTGACCCAGATGTTCGAGTCGGATCTGGCCGTTGAGACTGAGGCCATTGACCGGCTGCGCCGGGGCATCGATTACATGCGCAGCGTTTCCGATGTCACCAGCGCGAACCTCTTCGAGTCGATCCTGGCTGACGAGGAGCACCACGTTGACTATCTCGAGACGCAGCTGGGCCTGATCGAGCAGCTCGGCGAGCAGAACTATCTCGCGCAGCAGATCGAGCAGCCCAGCAGCTGACCGCGGCTAGGCGAGCCGCGCGGTAGCGAAGACGCCGCGGACCCGCCCGCTGTCCGGCAGCCGCCAGGTGGCCGAGACACCGGGCTGCCCCAGGTCGCCGTCTGCTGAGCCGGACACCGGCCGCAGCACCCGGTTGATGCGCACCAGAAGGTCGCCGGCCGGGCCGCCGCCCGCGTCAGCCGTGGTCACCCGGAGGTCCGTGCCATCCGGCCCGTCAGCGGCCACCGCCGAGCCCGCGACTGTCAGGCGCTCGCCCGTCACCGGCCGGCTGATGACCGTCGGATCCAGCGTGTGGCTCTTGCTCTGGGCCTGGGCAGGCGCATCGCCCTGGATCAGCGCGACGAGCTGAGCGATCAGGACCAGGTCGCGGGTCCCGTCGTAGGCCCAGCGACGGCCGAGCACGCCGTGCTCGGTCGTCCCGATCAGCTCGGCGGCCGTGTCCTGACACGGGCTGCCGCGGTAGGTCAGCGCCGCGTGGTAGGTGATCGCCTGATCCCCCGAGCCGTCGGTGACCGCCATGAACTCGATCCCGACCTCGTTCGCCGGATCATCCACGCGGAACCCGCCAACCTTCGTCAGCTCCGGCTCGCGGCCGGGCCTGGCATACCAGGGCTGCGTCGGCAGCCAGGCGGTGAGGAGCTCCTCCTTGCTCGGGGTCAGCGTGGTGGCCGTGTAGATGACGCCCATGCCTGTGTCTGAGATCCCTTCTTAGCCGCCTGATCCGGATCCACCTTAGCCAGCGTGCCCGCACGGGCCCCGCGCCGGTCCGCTGGCGCCCGGCAGCAAGGTCTGCATCGTGTGGTGTGCTGGTAACCGTGGCTGACGATGACCCAGTGACCGGACGTCGGATGCTGACTGGTTCCGCGTACGCCGACGACCGGCACCTCCGGTCCCGGATGGCCATCTATGCGTATGCCGAGACCACGGCCGAGCCGCAATGGCGCACCGCAGTGATCCCGTGGGACGGGACGCAGATCGTGGCCGATGTGGGCTGCGGTAACGGGAATGACCTGCGCCGGATCGTGCCGCAGGGCCAGTGCCGTCACGCCATCGGCATTGACCTGTCCGCCGGGATGCTGCGCTCGCTGGCTGACCTGCGCCAGTCCGGCCGCCTGTCGCTGGTCCAGGCCGACGCGCAGCGTCTCCCGCTGCCCGACCAGAGCGTTGATGTGGCCATGGCCATGCACATGCTGTACCACGTCCCCGATGTCGGGGCTGCGATCCGGGAACTGCGCCGGATCACCAGACCGGGCGGCACCGTGCTGGCGTCCACTAACAGCTCTGCCCACCTAGCCGAGATTGATGAGCTGATGGGCACCGCGATCTCCCGCCAGCTGGACCGGCCGTTCCGGGCGCTGCCTGCCCACAGCTTTACCACGCAGACCGGTACGGCCATGCTGAGCCGGGAGTTCTCCAGCGTCACGCTGCGCACCAGTGACGTGCCGCTCTCGATCCCCGCCGCGCAGCCGGTCCTGGCCTACGTCGCCAGCATCCGCGAGCCGGTCCTCGCCTGGACGCGGGAGCCACTTGACTTCGATGCCGTGCTCGACGACATCGCGGAGCAGGTCGGCCACGTCATCCAGGCCCGGGGCAGTTTCCGGACCTTCGCCCGCATGGGCCTGTTCATCTGCCGCTGACCCGCCGGCAGGGCTCTGCCCCGAGCCGGTGATCGGCAGCGCCCTTCCCGGGGCTAGCCGAGGACCTCGCTGCGGAGCTGCGGGAAGACCCGGGAGACCTTGCCGAGAAGGTAGTCGCCGTAGGTGCCGGTGAACGCGCGCAGGTCCTGCCCGTCCCACCGCCGCCGGCCATCCTCTCCGGCGGCGGCGCGGTCGGGGAGCGGCGGTACTTCGGCGGCGAATCCCGGATCGAGGAAGAACGGGAACGAGAGCCGGTCATGGCCGCTGACGTTGCGGACCCGGTGCGGCGTCGACCGGTACCAGCCGCCGGTCAGCCGGTCGAGCATGTCGCCGATGTTGCAGACCAGGGTGCCGGGGATGGGCGGGGCGTCGATCCAGCCTTCTGGCGCGGCAATCTGCAGGCCGCCGCTGTCGTCCTGGGCGAGCAGGGTGAGCAGCCCGTAGTCGGTATGCTCGCCCACGCCCCAGCCGCTGTCCTGTGGCGCGGACGGCGGGTAGTGGAAGATCCGGAACAAGATGGTCGGGTCGGCGGTATAGCCGGTGGCGAAATACCCGCTGTCCAGGCCGAGACTCTGGGCCAGGCCGGCGAGCACGGCCTGACCCAGGCTGGTCAGCGCATCAAGGTAGGCCAGTACGAGCGGGCCGAGCCGGGGGACCTGCCGCGGGAACAGGTTGGGGCCGTGCAGCGGGAGCCCGGCTAGCACTCGCGGGTCATCGCCGGGCAGTTCGGTGCCGAAGTACAGCCCTTCCTTCAGATCCGGCTCCCCGGACGTGAGCTCGGCGCCGACCGGGAAGAAGCCCCGCCAGGCGCGGCCGCCGCGTTCCATGGCGATCTCCAGCTTGCCGGCCAGCGGCAGCGCGAAGAACTCCGCGCTGGCGTCAGCTAGCTCGTCCACGAGGCCGGCGGGCACACCATGGCCGGTCACGTAGAAGAAACCGCGCTCGCGGCAGGCCAGCTGGATCTGCTCCGCCACCGCCGCTCTGGCCGCTGCCGTGGAGCCGCCGGTCAGCGGGCCAACATCGATGACTGGTAGCGCGGCTGCGCCGCTCGGCCCTGCCATGGCCCCAGTGTGCCCGATTGCTCCCGCCGAGTCAGCAGGCGGCCGCGAGGGCAGGCGGCGCAGCGATCCGTCAGGGTCTGCGGTAGAGGACGGCCGCCAGAACTGGTGACTCCCGGCCGCCTAGCAGTGCTCGGCTGGTTGCGCTTCTGCCGGGGAGCCAGCGAGATTACGCAGGCCATCAGCGGGCTGCCGCTGAATGCTCCGCACCGAAGCCGGGCCGCGGGTGATCTCCATGGCGACCGCAGCGATGACGATGATGCCGCCCGTGAGCATGAGAGCGGACGGGTGCTCGATACCGGCTAGCCATACCCACAGCGGCCCCAGAACGTTCTCCAGCTGGGTGATGAGAGCGACCCTGGCAGCCGTGACGAGTCTCGCGCCCAGCGACAGGAAAAACAGTCCGAGTCCCATCTGGACGACTCCCAGCAGGGCCACATAACCGAGATTGGTCCCGCTCAGCTCACCGGCATGAGCGAACGGAGCGAACACGGCGAACACCATGATCTGCGAGAGGCACGTCGCCGGGGCCATCGACACGTCGGTGTGGCGCCGGGCAATCACGATGATGGCTGCGAACGTCAGCGTCGTGATGACCGAGAAGACCAGGCCCGCCAGCCCTGGCCGGGTCGGCGCGCCGGCCATCACCGCGACGCCCGCGACCGCGACGCCTATCGCTGCCCAGGTCCGGGCGTGCACCGGTTCGCCGCCTAGCCGGGCGAGCAGCGCGGCCACGAGCGGGACAAGGGCCTGGATGATGAGGACGTTGGCGACCGAGGTGCTGTCGATCGCGGTAATGAACGCACCTGATGAGATCGCCAGGAGCACCGCGATCAGCAGGCCTGGCCGGCCGATCGCGCGAAAAGCCCGGATCAGCCGGCCCCGTTCCGCGACCGCGATAAATACCAGCAGCGCGAGGAACGCGAATATCGCGCGTCCCGCTAGCTGAGAGGCAAGGTTCATATGCAGCTGACGCTGCAGAATCCCGGCGAGTGACCACATCAGCGCGGCGAGCGCCACGTAGGCCGAGCCGAGCGGGCGCGCGCCTACCCTGGCCGCAGCGGCATCCAATCGGTCCCTCCTCGGCGCCAGGCAGACACTCCCGTGCGGTACAAGCGTGCCTGACCGGTCCCCAGTGCAGCGGGCTGGGTCCCGCATGCCGGATCGGGGCGCGTAGACCGGTCACGGAACGCCGCCGAGCATCCGGGTGCCCGGGCGGTCACGCGGGCGGCCGTCACCAGATCACCCGGTGCCGGTGTTGCCCGAGCCGGTGCTGCCCGTGTTGCCGAGGGAGGGACAGACGACGACGTGCCAGGTGGAGCCCACAGCTGGACCACCCGAGCCAGCGTTGCCCGTGCCGGTGTTGCCCGTGCCGGTGCTGCCCAATGTGCTCGACGGTGCGGACGCCGGGCCCGTCAGGACCTTCGGCTTCCCCGCGATGACCAGAGACTTCCCGTCCTGTCCCGCTCCGGCCGCCAGGCAGTTGAGCGGGGCCGGCTGGCCGTCGCTGACGGCGAGCACTCGCTCGTGGATCCCCATTGCCGAGAGCTCGCGGTTCGCGCCGGCGATTCCCGACCTGGAGTTGATCTTCACCGACACCGACCCGTCGTGCTGGCGGGTCACGGCAAACGCCGGCGTGCTGGCCGTCGCGCTCATGGTCACCGTGAGCGCGACGCCTGCGCCCGCCAGCGCGAGCGCGCCGCCCGCGAGAACTCGCGGACGCGGCCGACGGGCTCGGCCCGGTTCGGGTCGATCGGCGTGCGCGAGCGTCGCGCCGTGCTCTCGAACGAGATCACTCCATAGGTGATCGGTGAACTTACTCATCGCTTTGGTGCTCCTTTCTCAACCGGGACCTCGCCCGAGACAACCGCTTTCGAAATGCGACGCGGGAGACGCCAAGAGCCACCGCCGCCTCCATCGGGCTGAGCCCCTCCAGGTCGACGAGCTCGATCGCCGCCCGCTCGACTGAGGGCAGCCGCCCGAATCGCCGCATGAGCGCGGCGCCCTCGCGCTCGGCATCGATCCGCTCGGCGAGCTCCTCGATCTCGTCCTCCTCAAGCAGCCGGTGGCCGCCAAGACGCGCGACCGCATCTCGGCGGCCCGCCGACTGCTCGCAGTGGCGGGCGAACACGCGGGCAGCGATGCCGAACAGCCACGCCCGGTCCGATCCGCGGTGCGGGTCGAACCTGGCGAACCCGTCCACGGCCCGGACGAATGTCTCGGAGGTGAGATCGGCGACCGTCTGCGGATCGCGGCACCGGCGCGCGAAGTAGCCCATGAGGACATCGACGTTGCGCCGGTACAGCTGCTCGAATTCCTCCAGCCGCAAGCTCGGCGGCCGCGCGCGCGACCCTGGCGCGGCCGGTTCCTCCCGCGTCGTCCTCACCGGCGTTCTGGCTTCAATGCTCATGTCCTTAGTTGCGGTCCTCGCCTCCGGCTGTGACATCGCCCGTTCCTCAGGCCGGCCGCGCGGTAGGCGCCTACCGGCCGTGATGAGATGCTCAGCCGAGTTTGCGCAGGGCTCTGATGAAGGCCTGGCCGTTAGGGACGCCGACACCGGACAGGTTGTCGTACCCTCTCGCGGTGACCAGCCCGGTCGAGCCCGGCACCGACCGGGACTGATCGTCAGTGAGCCAGAGTTCCGTGCCTGGCGGGCAGAACGAGACGGTCTTCGGGCACACCTCGGCGCGCCAGAGCACCGGGTCTGAACTGGTGACGGGGAGCGCGTCGTAGATGGCCCGGGTGCCTGCCAGCTTGTACAGGGCTGGGTTGAGGAAGCCAAACGGCTTGGCCTGGCCCTGCTGCGCCGCCACGACCATGCCCGCTACCAGCGGCGCGGACAGGCTCGTCCCGGCGTCCTCGGCATTGACGTACTTGCCGCTGGCGCTGATCTCCCCGATGATCATCCCGTCGATCCCGTCCGCGCTCACATCAGGCGCGCTGCGCATCGGCGACGTGCCAGGGGGCGGCGACGGCGGGCCGCCGAAAATCCTGCATCCCAGCTGACCTGGCGGGCTCCCGCTGGCTGGCGGTCTGCTCATCGACGCGGGGACCGCGGCCTTCTGGTAGCCCGGCTGCTTGAAGACCAGGCTCTGCCCGCCGCCGAAACCGAAACTGCCGGTGACGTGCCAGGCCTTGGCCTTGATGGATGCCTCCGCGAAGAGCGCACCGGTCTCGAACAGCCGGGTGCCGGTTTTGCCGATGCCCAGCATGGTGCCGCCGACGCCAGTGGCGTAAGGGTTGCTGGCGGGCTGCTGGACACACGGGGCGTCGCCGGCGGAGTAGTACATGCCCACTCCCACAGCGGCCGCCTTCACCAGGAACGCCGTTTCGATCTTGGTTATGTCGGCGGCCTGGTCGTCGAACCCGGTCTCCCATGAGTTCGACACCACGGTGGCCAGTGGCTTCTTGCCGTCGCCGTTGATGACGGCCAGGTCGGTGTTGAACCCGCCCTGGAACCCGCCGTCGCCGGTGTCGCACAGGTTGGCGCCGACGACGAGCTGCCGGGCCCCCGGTGCCATGGCGTAGGCCGACTCCAGGTCCATCTGCTCCTCGCCGGTGGCCTCTTGCGGCCTTGTGCACGACCGGGGCTGCTGGTTGATCTCCTTGTAACGGGCAGCGGCGGGCGCAGGCAGGTGGAACTGCTTAGCGAAGTCCCGCAGGGTCTTGAACATGCCCGGGACCAGGCCGCCTGCCTCCGCGAAGGCGATGGTCTGGCCCCGGCCCGTGCTGGCCGAGTTCACGCCGTACACGGACCGGTACTGGGTCGCCGTGTAACCGCAGGTCACCACAGGGAACCGGGTGGTGCCGAACCTCGACGGCAGGCCGGCGAGCATGTGCTGCCCCCAGTACCTGGAGCAGGCGTCCGCCTTGCCCGCGGCGGCCGGGGACACCCCGGTCGGGCCCGCCCGCCGGATGGGGACGGTCACCGCGGCGCTGTCCAGGCCGGTGACGCCGAGCACGTCGCCTGCCAGGCTGGCCGGCACGGTGAGCGGCCTGTCGTTGGCGAACAGCGGCGCGCCACCGCCGCTGGCCTGCCCGGTAGCCCGGTACCGCATCATCGTTACGTGGAAGGCGTCGTCGATCGCACCCACCGTGGCGGTGGCCCGGACGTAGTCCCGCTGCGCGTCGGCCTGGACAGCCGTGAAGCCCTGCGCCCGCAGCCAGGCCCGCGCCGCTGAGACTCCCCGGGCGCTGGGCCCGAAGCGGGCCGTGTAGGAATCGGGGCTGAGGAATTGCCGGAAGAGCCTGTCTCCTGGCGTGCTGACCGCATTGGCATAACTCTGCGCACCGGCCATATCCGGTCGCAGCCACACCTGGATGGTCAGCGTCCTCGCGCTGCTCAGGTCTCCTAGGGCCGCCGTCTGGCTGGTGAATGGCACCGCGCTGCCCGCAAGTGCCACCGACCGCGGGGCCACGGCGGCCTGCGCGTCCAGCCCCGCCGCGCAGACAGCGATGGCGAGCGCGGCCGCGCCGCCCGCCCGTATGAGCTTTCCTGCTCTCGGCATGTCTGCGTCGCGGCACCGGCGCACGATCGTCCTCACCCATGTTCTGGCTTTAATGCTCATGCCCTTAGTTGCGATCCCGTCTCCGGCTGTGACATCGCCACGACCACGGGACCCGGCGTGCCGCAAAATTCAGTATCTGTGCCAGTACATGAACCCCGTGCGGGCGGGAGGATCCCGGCTGGGGAACCGGAATCATCCCGGCTGGGTGAGGCCCGCCTTATGCGCGGGGGGAAATGATCACCTCAGGGACGCGGTCCGGCGGAACGGAGATCTGTGGTGCCCTCCGGCAGTGGCGGGGACGACTTTGACGTCGTGATCATCGGTGCGGGGCCGCGGCGAGACGGCGGCCGAGCTGGGCGGGATCCTGGGTTACTCGGTCGCGCTGGTCGAGCGGGACGTCGTGGGCGGCACGGTGGTGACCAGCGGCGGAGCGCCGACCAAGACCTTCCGCGAGGCCGCCGTCTACTTCAGCTCGTTCGAGAAGGAAAAGATCTACGGGGTGGCGCTGTCCGCGCCGCCGGAAGTGGCGTACCCGGCCATCCGGGCCCGCGCCGAAGAGGTCAGCGAGCGGCTGCGGCAGGCGACACTGGAGCGGATCCGCGAGCGCGGCGTGCACCTGATCCCAGGCGAGGCACGGCTCGAAGCGGGCCACACGGTGGTGGCGCGGACGGCGGACGGGACAGAGCGGCGGCTGCGAGCCGGCCGCGTCATCATCGCGACCGGGTCGAGGCCGCTGCGCCCGCCGGGCATCCCGTTCGATGATCCGCGCGTGGCCGACTCCGAGACGGTCACGGCGAAGACCACGGGCAATCCACGTGACCTCCTCATCGTTGGCGGCGGCGCGATCGGCATCGAGTACGCCACCATCTTCTCCGCGCTCGGCACCCCCGTTACCATCCTGGACGCCGCGCCGCGGCTGGCCACGATGATGGACGCGGAGATCTCCCGGCGCCTTGAGCAGGTCTTCCGCGGCCGCGGGAACCGGGTGATCCTCGGTACCGGCATGGCCTCGGTGCACCGGGACGGCGAGGACCTGGCCGTCGACCTAGCCGACGGCCAGCAGCTGCGGCCGGACGCGCTGCTGTTCGCCGCGGGGCGCAGCGTCACCACCACAGGCCTCGGTCTGGACGAGGCCGGCGTTGAGGTCGACGCCCGCGGCCGGGTCGTCGTCGACGCTCGCCTGCAGACGAGCTGCCCGTGGATCTTCGCTGCCGGGGACGTCATCGGCCCCTCCCTCGCCTCGGTCGCCGCCGACCAGGGCCGCCAGGCCTTGTGCGGAGCGCTCGGCCTTGACTTCTCCGCGCACGTCGACCAGATCCCGGCCGCCGCGATCTACGGCCTGCCCGAAGTGGCCCGCGCGGGAAAGAGCGAGGAAGACTGCGCTGCCGAGGGCATCCCGTATGAGATCGGCCGGTGCGAGCTCGGCACCACCCCGCGCGGGGTCATCGCCGGCCAGGACGGCCTGCTCAAGCTGATCTTCCACGGCGGCACCGGAGTTCTCCTGGGCGTCCACGCGATCGGCGAGATCGCGTCAGAGATCGCCGGCACCGGGCAGGCAATGATCCACAACGAGGCAACGGTCGAGGACGTTATCCGGATGGCCTACAACACTCCGACCTACACCTACGGCTACAAGCTGGCGGCCGGCGATGCCCTGCGCCGGCTGCGCCCCGACGTCCTGCGCGCCATGCGCCTGCCCTCCCGCGCCGACCGGGTCTGACCGAGTACCGGTAGCCAGATGGAACTCGGCAAGCTCGACGCCACCTTCGTCATCGACACGTTCCTGCTGCTCCTGATCGGTGTCGGCCCGAAAATCGCGCTGGTCCCGTTCCTCGAGGCCACTAGCGGGATGCCGCAAAGCACCCAGCGGCGCGTTGTGCGCAAGATGCTCACCACGGCCGCCGTCGTGGCCGTGCTGCTGCTGGTCCTGGGCGGCCTGCTGACCAGGCTGCTGCATTTCTCGCCCGGCGCACTCGGCGTCGCCAGCGGCATCATCCTGCTCATCATCGCGGTCACCATGGTGCTCGGCCGGCCGGAGGGCAACGGCAGCAGTCACCAGACCGAGCAAAAAGACCCGATGAAAATCGCTGTCTTCCCCCTGGCCGTGCCGTACCTGCTCAACCCGGCCGGGATCGTCGTCCTGGTCACCGAATCCGCCGAAGCCTCCTCGGTCGCAGTGTTCGCCGTCGTCGTGGGCATCCTCATCTTGATCCTTGCCCTCGACGTTGCCACGTTCCGCTGGGCCGTGCACGTCAGCAACCACATGGACGAGAGCCGGATGCTGGTTACCGAGAAGGTGTTCGGCTTCCTGCTCGCCGCGCTTGCCGTCCAGCTTGCCCTCGACGGGCTGGCTGATGTCGGCGTTATCCACCTCACCGGCCACTGAGCCCGGCCGTATCGAAGACTTAACCCAGCGCGAAGGCTAGAGAGCAGATCGTGACGTCGGCTGATTGCCGGGGTATGACTGTGCAAGCGGTATGCGCAACGGGTGCTTGACTCCGCACGGCCTGCGTCACGGTCACCAGACCTGGATGGATGAGGCCGGAGTTCCCGATGCGCTCAAGTCAGAGCGCATGGGACACGAGCTGCCGGGTATGCGCGGCATCTACAGTCACGTCAGCCCTGCCATGCGTGCTGACCTGCTGGCCTGTCTTCAAGAGCGTTGGCTGACAAGTCTTGAAGCGCGGGCGCAGATATCGCCTCACTCGTCAGTAGGCATCCTCAACGCTCTATTGCCGGCTAGGTTGCTCTGCTACTCCGTCACTGGTGCCGCCCAACCTGGTACGGCAACTACTACGGGCCTAGTACTCCAACTGGACTTCGTGATTCTTCCTCAGCGGTAGGGCGTCAGGTCGGCCCTGGGGTAGCGCATTTGGGTGTCGGCCAAGGTCTGCTCGTCCCAGTACGGGTCGCCGGGAGCGGGCCATCCGAACACCGACCGCTCCCGGGGAGTCGCCCGCTCGACGATCTCGGACCAGCCTGGTTGGGTCGCGCGGTCGGCCCAGGCGACCTTGCCGGTCCAGCGCGGTCCCCACGCGTCGTAGTTGACGAGGAGCGCAAAGCGGGTTGAGCGTTCCCCGGCCATGGCCGACCCACGGTGAAGCACGTCGGTCCGACGAACGAGCAGGGTTCCCGCGGGACCTGTCATGGAGACCTCCACCTCGGCGAATGTCCCCGAGGGGAGGTACTCGTTCGTGATGTCGTGATCCCCTGGGACCGGCCAGTACGGGACGCTCTGCCCGACCGACAGCGGAACGATCTTGGTAGGGCCGTCCTCCTCGCCGACGTCTGACAGGAGGATCCAGCAGTCCATCTGGGTGGCCGGCTGGGAGCGCTTGGGCACGACGAGGGTGTGGTTGGCGAAATCGCGGTGGTGGCACTGGTCGTAGTCAACGGCCCCGGCGTACTTGGCCCACAGCCCCGCCTCATATAGACGCAGGTCGGCCGAACCAAGGAAGCGCTCGGCCAAGTCGAGCAGGTCGGGGTGAAAGGCCAGTCGGTTCAGGTCCCACGACCGCCACGGTCCGCGGGTCTCGCCGGCCCACTGGTTGGTTGTTAGCCAGGAGTGTGCGGCCGGGTCACCGAAGTACTCCTCGGGCCGCGGGTAGTGCAGCCACAATGCGTCTTGGGCCGCCGCCAGCTCGTCAGCCTCGAGGAATCCCTCGAAGATCAGATAGCCCCGGTCACGCAGATCCGCCACACAACGGTCGGGGACTCTCATCGACGCCGCCAGCTAGACGAGTCCAGGGGCGATGCCGCCCGGACGAAGCCGCTGGGACGATAGAACTCGGGAAAGGAAACCAGGCTGAATGATGACACGGCGAAAAAAACTCCTCATTGGTCATGGAGGAGCGTGCCGCGCAGTGTTGAGCGGCACGCGTGACAGGTCTGAGACCTACGCGTCAGCGCGTGCCCTAGCAGCCGGGTTGCATAGCCGGATAGTAGCAGCACTGGGGCGAGCACAAGGTTTGTCGGCGCTGAAGGGGCCGCTCGCATCCGCCGAAGAGCGTTGGGCCGACGAGCAGGCGCTGGTGTGGCCCGCGCATCAGCTTGAACGATGGACCAGACGACTGTCGACGGAGCGGGGCGAGGACCCGATGCCCCGCGACAGGGTGCTCGCCAACCTGCGGAACGCCCTTGAGCATTTGGACGAGGCCGATTTCGGCGGCGGTGCCGCGATCCCCGGAGAGGGAAGCCGTTCGCTTGCGGCCCTGCCAGGGCGTCGGCTCTCCATGTGGCCCTGCGGTCGCCTAGCTTTCGGCCTCATCGAAGTTGACGAGCTCGAGCGCCGTGCCCTGGCACTGGTGGACGCCGTCGAGGACGAACTGATGCAAGAGGCTGGCGGACTGGTGGACCGAAATGAATAGCGGCCGATAGCGGCCACAGCGGCCGTACCTGCCGATCCGGCAGCCGTGGTGGCCAAGCGGCACCGCATGCTCAAGCAGCCGCGGCTTTTCGTCTCAGAGCTGGAGTACCTTCCCACCGATCAAGGAAGCGGGCCCAGGCGCTGATCAGCGAGACAATGCCGGACATGGCGCAGCCCACCCCCATCGTCGTACCGGCATTCTCCGCATCGACCATCGAGCAGATCTGCAAGGTGGTCGCTGACGCGGTCACAGGCCCCCAGATCCCGAACCTGATCGCTGCGCTCAAGGTGAGCGAGTCACCTGGAGACGAGCAGAACACAAAGTGGAAACGCCTGTTCAATGCGGTCGCGGAGAGACAGAACCGGCAGCGGGACGGCAGGCCGCTCCTTCGTCTGATCTCGGAAGTCATGGCGCCAGTGCGGTTCGGCTCCCAGGCCGATCTCGATGCGACCCGCGCACTCATCAACGAACGGTTGCTGCTTTCCGGCTATCAGGTCCGGGAGGACGGGAAGGTCGGGCAGACCCGGCGTGCGGCCACGCTGGGGGAGGCGCAACAGCGCGCCGATGACCTCCGTGCCGAGCTTTCACGCCGGTCTGTTCATCCGGACGTACTCCACTTCTGTCGCGCTGAGCTACTTCAGCAGAACTACTTCCATGCCGTCCTCGAAGCCTCCAAGAGCGTGGCGGACAAGCTGCGCACGCTGGGCGGCGTGGCAGGAGACGGCACTCGTCTAGTCGAATCCGCATGCTCGCTGGGGTCGGGGCCGCGTATCGCGTTCAACAGCCTCGCGAGCGAATGGGAGCGGTCAGAGCAGACGGGGATCGCGACCCTCATGAAAGGGCTGTTCGGCACCTTCCGGAACCCGGCCGCGCACGCGCCCAGGGTCCAGCGGGCCACCTCGCGGACGGACGCCCTGGACATGCTCACCCTGGCATCCATGCTCCACCGCCGCCTGGACGACGCCACAGTGCGGCCGACAGACGAGCAGTGAGAGCTCTCGGCCCTTGCGATCAGACCATTCCGTAGCTCGCCTCCTAGGGAGAGTCTGGGGTCGCGCAGCAGGCGCACCGGCGTAGTGACGCCGATGATCCGACCGGGCTGGCTGTCACTGCCTCGCTCTAAGCCGGGCTGGGCGGCTTCGCCGTAGGCGTGGAAGATCGTGACCACGTCCAGCTTGTTGCGTGAGTTGCTGGGTAGCCGCCGCCCCGTCGCTGTCGCCCATATATGGGACCGGCAAGAGCCCAGCCGCAGCAGCATGCGGACTGGTTCGCTCCCAATCCGCTCCCAGAATCGGACACATTCGGCGGGCTGAAATGCTAACGGCAGGTCAGGGGATACCCGGTGACCTGCCGTTCCTGTGGTCGGGGTGACAGGATTTGAACCTGCGACCTCTTCGTCCCGAACGAAGCGCGCTGCCAAGCTGCGCCACACCCCGCCGACCGCGTGAGAATTCTAGCTGATCCGCGGGACCAGTGTGAGCAGGGTTGCCTCCGGCCGGCAGCAGAACCGGGCCGGGGACCAGGGTGATGTGCCCAGGCCTGCGGAAACGTGCAGCCAGGCCGTCCCGTCCGCCGGATGATGATGCAGGCCGCTGGCCCGCTCGCGCTCGATCCCGCAGTTCGTGACCAGGGCGCCGACGCCCGGCAGCCGCAGCTGGCCGCCGTGGGTGTGGCCGGCCAGCAGCAGGTCAAAGCCGTCCGCGGTGAACAAGTCCATGATCGCGGGCTCGGGTGAGTGCAGAACCCCCAGCCGCAGGTCGGCCGCCGGGTCGGCGGGCCCGGCGATATCGCTGTAGCGGTCCCGGCCGATGTGCGAGTCATGGACGCCGGCCACCTCGATGTCCAGGTCGCCGGCCTTGATCCGGGCTCGGTGGTTATTGGCGTTCAGCCACCCGCGGGCGGCCAGGCGCTCGCCCAGCTCAGTCCAGGGCAGGTCGGGGGTGTGCCGGTGGCTGTCGCTGGCCGAGGTGCGCCACAGGTAGCGGGCGGGGTTTTTCGGCTTGGGGATGTACAGGTCGTTGGAGCCGTAGACGAACGCGCCGGGCCGGTCCAGCAGCGGCCCGAGTGCCTCCAGCAGCGGGCCGATGGCGTCCCGGTGCGCGATCGAGTCGCCGGTGTTGACGACCAGGTCGGGGTCGAGTGCGTCCAGGGACCGGATCCACGACAGCAGCCGGTGCCGGCCGGGGGTGAGGTGGGCGTCAGAGATATGCAGGACGCGCAGCGGCGCGACGCCAGCGGGCAGCACCGGCACCTCGAGACGGCGCAGGACGAACCAGTTGCGCTCGATGACGGTGGCGTATCCCAGGCCGAGGGCCCCGGCCGCGGCGGCCGCCCCCAGCAGCGTCGTTGGTCGCATGCTTTCATGGTGCCATGCGGGCCCCGGTGGCCCGGTCGCGACGGCGCGGCTTACCTGTTCGACGGGCGGTCAGCGGGGCGGCAGGATGGGCCCATGCCCGAACTCAAGGAGCGCCTGCGCGCCGACCTCACCACCGCCATGAAGGCCCGCGACGAGGTACGTACCCGGACGCTGCGGATGGCCCTGACGTCAGTCAGTAACGAAGAGGTCGCGGGGAAGGCGGCCCGCGAGCTCAGCGACGATGAGGTGCTCAAGATCCTGGCCCGCGAGGCTAAGCGCCGCCGGGAGGCCGCGACCGCCTTCGAGGATGCGGGCCGCGATGAGCAGGCCGCGGCCGAGCGGGCGGAGAACGCCATCCTGGCTGATTACCTGCCCGCTCAGCTTGATGATGGCGAGCTGACGAGCCTGGTGGCCGCTGCCATTGCCGAGACCGGGGCCGCGGGCATGCCCGCGATGGGCCAGGTCATGAAGGCCGTCACGCCGCAGGTAGCGGGTCGCGCCGAGGGCAGCCGGGTGGCTGCCGAGGTCCGCCGCCAGCTCTCGGGCTCGTAACGGATCCCGGAGCGGAGCCGGCCCGCGGCGAGGCCGCTGCCGGGCCGCTGACCGCCCGCGCGCCGCGATGGCGACGACGGGCGGTCAGGCCGGGCTAGTGGTGGACGGGGCCGCCGCCGTGGCCCGGGCCGCCGCCGTGGCCGGGGCCGGGGTTCTTCTTCTTGGGCGGGTTGGGCGCGATGATGCCGGAGCCCTGGGACAGGAACGGGCTGCCGGCCGGGACGCCGACGAAGTACCGCACCTTCCCGAGGGCCGCGTGCAGGAACGTCATCTGCCAGGTCGCGCCGGGGGCGTTGTCGCCGAACATCTGGCCGGGACAGGAGAGCCCGCCGCTGACACCTCGCGGTAGCAGGAGTGGTAGCCGAGCATCTCGCCCGCGGGGTTGGTCGGGTTCACCGGGTTGAAGACCGACACGTAGCCCGCCAGGTTCGGGGTGTAGCCGCCGAACGCGGCGTAGGTGCCGGCGTTCGCGGTGCCGGTCTTGGCCGCTGCCGGGCGGCCGATCTCCCGGCCGGCCGCCGTGCCCGAGGCGATGACGCCCTCCAGGATGTGCGTGGCGGCGTCGGCGACGGCCGCGGAGAACACCCGGTGGCAGTTCGCGGACTCGACGGGCAGGTCCTTGCCGCCCGGCGCCGTGATCCGCTCGATGGCGACCGGCTTGCAGTAGATGCCGCGCGCCGCGACGGTGGCGTAGGCGGCGGCCATGCTCATCGGCGAGACGTTGACCGCGCCCAGGGTGAACGACGGGAGGTCGTCGGCCGGGTACTGGTAGCCGGCGTGGCCGCTCTTGCCGACCCCCTTGAGCAGGGAGACGCCGTCGGCCCGGTGCACGCCCATGCTGACCGCCGTCTTGACGGTGCTGCACAGGCCGACCTTCTGCTCCAGCATCGCGTAGAACACGTTGATCGACTGGGTCGTCCCGGTGTACAGGCTGTAGGTGCCCTTGCCCGCGCCCTCGGCGTTGTGCACCGAGAACACGCCCGCACCCTGGCCCTTGCAGTTGCTGTAGCCACTGATGGAGGCGGGCGACACCGTGTGCTCGGCGAAGCCGAACGGGACGCCCTCCTTGAGGGCGGTAATCAGGGTGAACAGCTTCGACGAGGAGCCCGTCTGCACGCCCGCGCCGCCGTCGTACTTGGTGTCAACGGCGTAGTCGATGTTGTTGTCGCCCGCTGCCGTCCCGTAGTGCCGGTCCACGGCGATCGCCCGCACCCGGCCGGTCCGGGGCTGGATGAGCACCTCGGCGTCGGCGTTGTGATTCGGGTTGTACGTCGATGAGTGGTCGGGGACGACGAAGCTGACGGCGTTCTGCGCGGCCGTCTCATCGTGGACGTTCAGCGTGGTGTAGATCTTCAGGCCGCCGCTGGAGTTCAGGTCGCGGTAGGTCTTCTTGTAGGCAGCGTCCCGGCGCAGCACCGCGAGCACGTAGTCACAGAAGTACGCCGCGTGCCGGGCCGAGTGGGCGTAGCAGCCGGTCTGCAGCGGGATGGTCGAGGGGTGCAGGCCCAGGCCCTTGGCGGCGGCCTTGGCCGCGGCGGCCTTCGTGACGTACCCGAGCTGGGCCATCCGCTCGAGCACGGTGTTGCGCCGCTGCTTGGCGTGCCGGGGGTGCGAGAACGGGTCGTCAGCGGCCGGGTTCTCGACCATTCCGGCCAGCAGGGCGGACTGAGCCAGGGTGAGGTCCTTGGCGCTGGTCTTGAAGTACCGTTCCGCCGCGACCTGGACGCCATAGGCGTTGTTCTCGAAGTAGGCGACGTTCAGGTAGGCGGCCAGCAGCTGCGGCTTGGTCATCTCCTGCTCGACATCGGCGGCGATGCGCAGCTCGCGGATCTTCCGCTCGGGGGTGTCGGCGGCCGCGGCCTGCTGGGCCGACTTCGAGCGCGAGGTGAGGATCAGGGCGTTCTTGACGTACTGCTGGGCCAGCGTTGACCCGCCCTGGACCGGCTCGTTCTTCACGTCGTTGACGAACGCGCGGACGGTGCCGCGAGGGTCCATCGCCCCGTGCAGGTAGAACCGCGAGTCCTCGATCGCCACGATCGCGTTGCGCATGACGGGCGAGATCTGGTCGTAGCCCACCGGGATCCGGTAGATGCCGCCCGGGTAGTAGAAGGCGATCAGGTGCCCCTCGGAGTCGAGGATCTCCGAGCGAGTCGGCACATGGCCCAGGGCCTGGACGTTCAGATCATTGAATGTCTGGGCGGCATCCCTGGTAGCGACGCCGACCAGCCCGGTGAAGGGTATGAGGATGGCGGCTACAAGGACACCCGCCGCTACAGACACGACCGCGATGCGGCCAGCCGCGCTCGACACTACGCCGGCGCGGCGCCAAGGACTCTGCACGCGAACAGGCTACGCTGCCGCAGGCAAGGTTTCGCCACTACCCCGGCTGAGCAGCTAAAACGCCTATTGCGCGGGCTATTGCGAAACGACTCCTGGACCGCGGCCAGCAGGCCGCCGGCAATGGAATGACTAGTCACATGTGTCCGTATAGCTCATCAGGGCTATGCGGAAATGAGCCGGCCGGGGACTAGCGCCGCGCGCCGGACTTCCGTAAGTTACTCTTCCGCGACCATCACTCACCGGTACGAGCGTGTCTAGCGCCGGTACCGGACCGCGACTGAACGCCACCCGGCGTGACGAACCGCTGCGGGCGTGACGATCAGGAGGAGTTGGGCACATGTGGATCACGGACTGGACCGCCCGAGCCGCGTGCAAGGGAACGGACCCGGACGAGCTCTTCGTTCAGGGGGCGGCACAGAACCGGGCCAAGCTGATCTGCCGAGGCTGTCCCGTGCGCACCGAGTGCCTGGCTGACGCGCTCGACAACCGCATTGAGTTCGGAGTCTGGGGCGGGATGACCGAGCGCGAGCGCCGGGCCCTGCTCCGCCGCCGCCCGGACGTGGAGTCCTGGCGGGGCCTGCTGGAGAACGCGCGCAACAATTACGAGCGCACCGGCGACGAGCTCGTCGCCAGCTGATCCAGGCCTACTCTCCCGCTGTCCCGAAGGCGTGCCCGATGGCACGCAGCCCGTCCAGGTCGTGAACGTCCTGGGCCTGGGCGGGGATCTCCGCGACCGGTACCACCGGGTGAGCCGCGGTGAAGTGCTCCGCCAGACGGCGCTGGGCCGACACCTGCTGCATCCGCTCGGAGTGCAGGCGCAGCGCGGTGACCGCCAGCGGGTGCGACCCGCTGGCCTGCAGGGTCTCCGCCGCCGCCTGGCTGCGGGCGGCCGATAGCCGGGCGGCGGGCGCCCGCTGGACCCGGTTCAGCAGCAGGCCGGCCAGCGGCATCCGCTCCTGGGCCAGCCGCTCCACGAAGTACGAGGCCTCGCGCAGCGCGTCCGGCTCGGGCGCCGCCACGACGAGGAAGGCTGTGCCGGGCGCCCGCAGCAGCTGGTAGGTGTAGTCGGCGCGTTCCCGGAACCCGCCGAACATCGTGTCCAGGGCGGTCACGAAGGTCTGCACGTCGCGCAGCACCTGAGCACCGAGGATCTTGGTCAGCACGCCGGTCACCATGCCGAACCCGGCGTTCAGCACCCGCAGGTAGGCCCGGCCGCCGACCTTGGCCGGAGCCGTCAGCAGCCGCAGCAGGCGGCCGTCCAGGAACCGGCCGAGGCGCTGCGGGGCATCCAGGAAGTCCAGCGCCGACCGGCTGGGCGGCGTGTCCACCACGATCAGGTCCCACTCCTGGGCCCGGCGCAGCTGGCCGAGCTTCTCCATGGCCATGTACTCCTGGGTCCCGGCGAAGCTCGACGACAGGGACTGGTAGAAGGGGTTGGCCAGGATCTGGGCGGCCCGGTCCGGATCAGCGTGCGCCTCGACGATCTCGTCGAAGGTGCGCTTCATGTCCAGCATCATGGCGTGCAGGCTGCCGTCCGCCGCCGCCCCGTCTGGCGCGGCCAGGCCCGGCACCGGCCGGGGGGTGTTGTCCAGCATCGACAGTCCCATCGACTGCGCGAGCCGGCGAGCCGGGTCGACGGTCAGCACGACGACGTGACGGCCGCGCTCGGCAGCGCGCAGCCCGATGGCCGCGGCGGTGGTCGTCTTGCCGACCCCGCCGGACCCGCAGCACACGATGATGCGGGTGCGCCGGTCGTCGATCAGCCCGTCCACGTCCAGGGCGGGCGGCCGCGCCGCGCCGGCCATCAGGCAGCTCCCTGGTCCCGGAGCGCGGCGGCGAGCCGGTACAGGCCACCCAGGTCAATGCCGTGGCTGAGCCAGGGCAGCTCGTAACACGGCTGCCCGGGCCCGCTCAGCCGGCCGCGCTGGACCTCGGTGGCCAGGGCGCCCCGCGCGTCATCGGTCAGCTCCGCGGCCAGCTCGGCGGCCAGGACCGGGCTGTCGTCCAGCCCTGCTGTCTTGAGCCCGGCGGTCAGCTCGCCGGTGTCGAGGCGGCCGTCCGCCGCGGCCTGGACCTGCTCGGCGGGCAGGGCCAGCGGCCGGGTCATGTTGACGATGATGGCTCCTACCTGGATGGCGCCACCCGGCAGGCTGGTCAGCTCGGCGATGCCGTCCAGGGTCTCCTGAACCGGCATTTCCTCCAGCACTGTCACAAAATGGACAGCGGTGTCGGGCGACCGGATCACCCGCTGCACCGTGTCGGCGTGGCCGCGGATCGGACCTACCCGGGCCAGCCCGGAGACCTCCGAGGTGACGTTCAGGAACCGGCCGATCCGGCCGGTCGGCGGGGCGTCCATGACGACGGCGTCGTAGACGCGCCCGCCCGACTTGCCGCCCGCCTTGCGGCGCACCGCCTCGGCCGCCTTGCCGGTCAGCAGCACGTCGCGCAGGCCGGGGGCGATCGTGGTGGCGAAGTCCATGACGCCGAGCTTGGTCAGCGCCGTCCCGGCGTGCCGCAGGTTGTAGAACATCTCCAGGTACTCCAGCATGGCCGACTCGGGGTCGGCGACCAGGGCGTACACGTCCCCGCCCGGCCGGGTACTGGTCGGCGGCGCGACAGCCACCTTGCGCTCGGCATAGGGCAGCGGGGGGACATCGAAGAGCTGCGCGATGCCCTGCCGGCCCTCCACCTCCATGAGCAGCACCCGCTTGCCGCCGGAGGCCAGCGCCAGCGCCAGCGCCCCGGCCACGGTGGTCTTGCCAGTGCCGCCTTTCCCGGTGACGACGTGCAGCCGCACGCCGTCCCAGTCGCTGTCCCGTGTGCTCACGATTGGAGGCTATCCGCGCCGGGCGGCCAGGCCCGCCACGGCTCTGGGTCTCGCGATGACCGCGGGTGTCCCGTATATCACTAGGCTGGTACCTGAGGACTCGGGTACGGGGCCCGGAAGGGGTGTTCGCCCATGGTCGATGTAGTCATAGCGATCCTGGTGGTCCTGGTCGTGGCCGGCGTGATTGGCGTCGGCCGCTCGGTGAGGGTCGTCCAGCAGTACGAGCAGGGCATTATTTTCCGGTTCGGCCGGGTGCTGGGCCGCCCGCGCCAGGCCGGCCTGACCCTGATCCGTCCCTTCGGGGACCGGATGCAGAAGGTCAACATGCAGATCGTCGCGATGGCGGTGCCGGCCCAGGAAGGCATTACCCGGGACAACGTCAGCGTGCGCGTCGACGCGGTGGTCTATTTCCGGGTCGTCGACCCGATCAAGGCCGTCATCAACGTACAGAACTACCTGTTCGCCATCTCCCAGCAGGCCCAGACGTCGCTGCGGTCGATCATCGGCCAGTCGGAGATGGACCAGCTGCTGGCCGAGCGCGACACCGTGAACCGGGAACTGCGCAAGATCATCGACGAGCCCACCGAGGGCCCGTGGGGTGTCCGGGTGGAGCGGGTGGAGATCAAGGACGTCTCGCTGCCGGAGGGCATGAAGCGGTCGATGTCCCGGCAGGCCGAGGCGGAGCGGGAACGGCGAGCCCGGATCATCACCGCCGATGGTGAGTACCAGGCGTCCAAGCGGCTGGCCGCTGCGGCCAACGTCATGGCCCGGGACCCGGCCGCCCTGCAGCTGCGGCTGCTGCAGACCGTCGTCGAGGTGGCCTCGGAGCGCAACAGCACGCTGGTCATGCCGATCCCGGTCGAGCTGCTCCGGTTCTTTGACAAGTTCACGCCCGCCGGGCCGGTCGACAACCGCTCAGCAGCGGACTCGGCCTCGCTGGCCGATTTCAGTGACGCTGCCGTGGCCCAGGCCGAGAAGGAGGCGGAAATCGGCGGCGCGCCGTCCGACCCGGTGGAGATTCCGGATCCGCCGGCCATCCCGGAGCTGTCGCCTGCGGACAGGGGTGACATCGGCGCCGCCACGCCCGCCCCCGCCAGCCCGGAGGCGGCCCCGGCCGCCACCGGCGGCGACGCCACGACGGTGAACGAGAAGCCGGATAAGGCCGGCTAACGATCAGATGCCCGGGGGTCGCTCCGCTGCCGGAGCGGCCCCACTAGGGTTCGGCTATGGCGAAGTGGGAGTACGCAACCGTGCCGCTGCTGGTGCACGCGACCAAGCAGATCCTCGACAACTGGGGCGACGATGGCTGGGAGCTGGTGACCGTTGTCCCCGGTCCCAACTCGGAGCAGCTCGTCGCCTACCTGAAGCGGAGCAAGGGATGAGCGACGCGAGCAGCCCGGCGCAGCGCCTGGCCGAGCTGGGTCTGGAGCTGCCGGAGGTGATCCCGCCATTGGCGGCCTATGTCCCTGCGGTCCGGACCGGCAACTACATCTACACCGCCGGCCAGCTTCCGATGGCGGGCGGGCAGCTGCAGGGCACCGGCAAGGTCGGTGCCGACCTCGGCGTCGAGGAGGCGGCCGGCCTGGCCCGGATCTGCGCCCTGAACGCCCTGGCGGCGGCCGCGTCGGTGGCCGGCGGCCTGGAGGGCATCCGGCGCATCGTCAAGGTAACGGGCTTCGTGGCCAGTGCTCCCGATTTCTACGAGCAGGCCCAGGTGATCAACGGCGCCAGCGAGCTGCTGCTGGAAGTGTTCGGCGAGGCCGGGCGGCACGCGCGCAGTGCCGTCGGCATGGCCGTCCTGCCGCGCAACACGCCAGTCGAGGTGGAGCTGATCGCCGAGGTCGCGAGCTGAGTCCAGGCGGCCCGGCGCCTGCGGCGCAGCCACGTCGCCCGCGCGGCGGTGGTCCGGGCGGCAGGCCGACGGCATCCCGGACAGCGCGGAGGTGACCGGCGTGGCGGAGCCGGCCGGCGAGTCAGCGGCGATTCCGTTCCCCGGCGAGCTGGCGGAACGGGCCAGGGACATCCTGGACGGCCGCCGCGCGCCGGCTGTCCCGCGCGACGCGGCGACGGTGATGCTGCTGCGCCCGGCCCGCTCCCCGGCGGGCGGCCCGGCCGGCATGGAGGTCTACATGCTGCGGCGGCAGCCGACGATGGCCTTCGCGCCGGGCGCTCAGGTGTTTCCCGGTGGCTCGGTCGATCCCCGCGACGCGGACGAGGAAGTGGCCTGGGCCGGGCCGCCGGCCGCCGAGTGGGGCGAGATCTTCGCTGCTCCGCCGGATCAGGCTCGGGCCCTGGTGTGCGCGGCAGTGCGGGAGACATTCGAGGAGTCCGGGGTGCTGCTGGCCGGCGAGTCGGCCAGCAGCACTGTGGTGGCGGACACCACCAGCGCGGACTGGGAGGACGACCGCCGGGCCCTGCTCGACCGGTCCCTGTCCCTGGCGGAGCTGCTGGCCCGGCGGGCCCTGGTGCTGCGGTCCGACCTGCTGCGGCCGTGGTCGCGGTGGATCACCCCGGTCATCGAGCCGCGCCGGTTCGATGCGCGGTTCTTCGCCGCCGCGCTGCCGGCCGGGCAGCGGACCCGGGACGTGGGCGGCGAGGCATCGGCGGTGACCTGGATCGAGCCCGGTGCCGCCCTGGCGGCTGGCCGGCGCGGCGAGATCCAGCTGTGGCCGCCCACCGCGGTGAGCCTGGCCGAGCTCGCGTCCTACCCGGACGCTCAGACGGCGCTGTCCAGCCCGCGGCAGGTGCTGCCGCGTATCCCCGAGGTGCTGGAGCGGGAGGGCGCGGTCTGGCTGACCGTGCCGGGGATCACGGAGTATCCGGTATGACCGAGGCTCCCCGCGACGGTCAGGCTTATCCGGCAGGACAACCGCCGGGCAGTCCCCGGGACCGGATTGACGGCTCGGGAACGGCGCGGGCGCGCTGCGTTCTGGCGCCCAATCCGTCGCCGATGACCCTGGACGGCACCAACACCTGGGTGATCGCGGAGCCAGGCTCGGCCGCGGCCATCGTGGTCGATCCCGGCCCGCTCGACGAGGGACATCTGCAGCGGGTGGTTCAGTCGGTTGCGCACGCGGGCCAGCAGGTGGCGGTCATCGTGCTGACCCACCGGCACCCCGATCACGCCGAGGGGGCGGCCCGGCTGGCGGAGCTGACCGGCGCCCCGGTGCGGGCCGTCGACCCCGCCCAGCGGCTCGGCGACGAGGGCCTGGCGGCCGGGGATGTGCTGGCCGATGCGGGCTGCGAGCTGCGGGTGGTCGCTACCCCCGGGCACACCTCCGACTCGGTCTGCCTGGTGCTGCCGCAGGACGGGGCCGTGCTCACCGGGGACACGGTGCTGGGCCGGGGCACCACCGTGATCGCGGCCGACGGCAGCCTGGCCGACTACCTGGACTCGCTGCACCGGCTCCGGGCGCTGGCCGACGAGACGGAGCTGCGCGTGCTGCTGCCCGGTCACGGACCGCTGCTGGACCGCCCGGCCGACACGCTGGACTACTACCTGGCCCACCGGGCGGAGCGGCTGGCCGAGATCCGGGACGCCCTCGCCGCCGGCGACCGGACCCCGGCCCAGATCGTGGAACGGGTCTACGCCGCGGTCCCGCGGGCGGTCTGGCCGTTCGCCGAGTTCTCGGTGCGCGCTCAGCTCGACTACCTAGGTGCCCGCGGCGAGCTGCCGCCGGGAGTCAGTTACTAGCCGCGGGTGCTAGCTGGCCCGCTTGCGGAGCCGGTCGGTGTCGAGCAGCAGCACCGACTTGGCCGACAGCTGGATCCAGCCGCGCGCGGCGAAGTCGGCCAGCGCCTTGTTGACGGTCTCCCGTGAGGCGCCGACGAGCTGGGCCAGCTCCTCCTGGGTCAGGTCGTGATGAACCTGGATCCCGTTGTCCTGCTGGGTGCCGAAGCGCTGGGCCAGGTCCAGCAGCGCCTTCGCCACCCGGCCCGGCACGTCCGTGAAGACCAGGTCGGCCTTGATGTCGTTGATCCGGCGCAGCCGCTGGGCGAGGGCCTGCAGCATGTGCATGGCCACCTCCGGCCGCGTGGACAGCCAGCTGCGCAGGTCAGTGTGGCCCAGGCCGGCCAGCGAGGCGTCCGTGATGGCCGTCGCGCTGGCCGTGCGGGGGCTGGGGTCAAACAGCGACAGCTCCCCGAACATCTCGCCGGGCCCGTGCACGCTGAGCAGGTTCTCCCGGCCGTCATGGGCGGCCCGGGTCAGCTTGATCTTGCCGCGCAGGATGATGTAGAGCTGGTCGCCCTCGTCACCCTCGGCGAACAGGCGCTCGCCGCGGCCGAGCTCGACCTGAGTCACGTCGCCGCGCAGCGCCCGCGCGTCATCGTCGCTCAGGGCCTCGAACAGCGGCGCCTGCCTGAGCGCGTCGTCCTCCTGAGCCACTTGGCCGTCCTCCCAGAGCGTCCTGCCGCCCGCCGGTTATGACCTGCTACCTATGTGCCTAGTCTTTCCCATTGATCCCGTGGGTTTCACCGGGGGCCGGCCTCGTCTTCCGAGGCGGCCCGCGCGGCATCAGTGCTTGCTGTCGGCTAGCCGCTTCCGGCACGCCTCGATCTCAGCCTCGGCCTCGGCCCGGCCCACCCAGGCGGCGGGCAGGACTTCCTTGCCGGGCTCCAGCGCCTTGTAGACCTCGAAGAAGTGCTGAATTTCCAGCAGGTCGAACTCGGACACGTGGGAGATCTCGGTCAGGTGAGCGACCCGGGGATCGGTGGCGGGCACGCACAGCACCTTGTTGTCAGCGCCCTGCTCGTCCCGCATCCGGAACATCCCGATAGCCCGGGCGCTGATCAGGCAGCCGGGAAAGGTCGGCTCATCGAGCAGCACCAGCGCGTCGAGCGGGTCGCCGTCATCGGCCAGCGTGTCTTCGATAAAGCCGTAATCGGCTGGATAACGGGTCGAGGTGAACAGCATGCGATCCAGCCGGATCCGCCCCGACTCATGATCCATCTCATACTTGTTGCGCTGCCCCTTAGGGATCTCGATTACTACATCGAACTCCACGTTCCAGCCCTCTCAGCGCCTAGATGATTGAGACTCCCTGATGATGTCTACCCGATCGGCGTCACGGCCTCCCGGCGGACCTGGTCAGGCTGTCCCGGCCCCGTCCGCAGAAGGGACCTTCTCGGTGTTCCGGCTCCACCACCTGGCCCTGGCCAGCCTGGCGCTGCTGTGCCTGTTCGTGATCGTGGCGGGCATCGCCGTCGCGCGTATTCTCCCACCCCGGCTGGCCCGGTGGGATGTGCCGCGCGTCGGCGCGCGGTCGCTGGCCGCCGCCGGCCCGGCGCCGCGCGCGGTCAGCGGCGCGCCGCGGGGCAGCGCGGGCGGGGTCACCCCGGCCGGGCTGGCCAGGGCGCTCGGGCCGCTGGCGTCCTCGTCTCTGCTCGGCTCGCACGTCGGAGTCCTGGTCAGCAGCCTGCGCACGGGCCAGGTGCTGTACGACCGCGACGGCACCAGCGCCTTCGCCCCGGCATCGACCACGAAAGTAGCCACGGCCGTGGCCGCCCTGGATGTCCTGGGCGCCGGCGCCCGCTTTCGCACCCGGGTCGTGGCCGGCCGGTCGCCGGGCAGCATCGTCCTGGTCGGCGGCGGCGACCCGACCCTGGCCGCGGGCAAGCCGCCCGCCGCTGACTACCCGCGGGACGCCACGCTGGTGACCCTGGCCGCGCGGGCCGCGCAGGCGCTGCGCCGCCGCGGCCAGCACCGGGTGACCCTGGACTATGACACGTCGCTGTACTCCGGGCCGGGCCTGGCGCCCGGCTGGCCGCTCAGCTACGTCACCACCGGCAACGTGACGCCGATCAGCTCGCTCGAGGTGGACCAGGGCCGGCTGACCCGCGGCGGCGCGCCGGAGGACGCGGACGACCCGGGGAACCTCCGGCCCCGGACGATGACCCCGGCCCCGGCGGCCGCCGCGGCCTTCGCCGGCTTCCTGGCCGCGGATGGCATCCAGGTCACCGGGTCCCCGCGGGCGGCCCGGGCCCCGGCCGGAGCCAGGCCGCTGGCGGTGGTCACCTCGCCGCCATTGGCGCAGCTGGCCGAGCAGATGCTGCAGGAAAGCAACAACGTCATCGCCGAGAACCTGGCCCGGCACGTCGCGATCGCCCGCGGCAGCGGCCTCGTTCAGCGGCGCTGCAGCAGCGGAAGAGAGCGTCCTGCGCGGCCTCGGCGTGACCGGGATCTCGCTGGTGGATGGCAGCGGCCTGTCGCCACGGGACCGGATCACGCCGAAGGCCCTGGTCGCCGCCGTCGCTCTGGCGGCCAGCCCGGCCCGGCCCGGGCTGCGCTCGGCGATCAGCGGCCTGCCGGTGGCGGGCTTCTCCGGCACCCTGGCGCCGGGCGGGAGCGTGTTCGCCGAGGCGGGTCCGGCGGCCCTGGGGGTCGTCCGGGCCAAGACCGGCAACCTGACCACCGTCGCCTCGCTGGCGGGCATCGTCTACGCGCGGAACGGGCAGCTGCTGTCGTTCGCGTTCATGGCGGACAAGCTCCCGGCCAGGGGCCTGGCCCCGGCGGGCGCGCAGATCGCCCGGCTGGCGACCGCGCTGGCCGGCTGCGGCTGCGGCGGCTCCGGCTAGCCAGCAGCCCCGCCCCGGGTCCGGGCGCGCCGGCCGGGAGGCCGCCGGCCGGGCGGAGCCGGTCCCGGCCACGTACGGTGGGGGGGTGAGCAGCGTGCAGATGATCGACTGGAACGTGGCGACCTCGACCGGTGTCCGGTGGGTCAGGCCAGGTCCGCAGGTGACGATGGGTGAGGCGCGGCGGGTAGTCGCCGAGCTCCGGCAGCTCGCTGCGGAGGTGGCCGATCCCGTGCGGGAGCTGACCGGCCTGCCCGGCGCCGCCGACGACGGCCTGGTGGCCGTCGTCGACCGGCCGGGCTGGATCCGGGCCAACGTGGAGGGCTTCCGCGTGGTGCTCGACCCGCTCGTGGAGCACCTGACCGAGAAAGCCGGCGGTGCGCCGGGCAGCTCGGTCATGTCGGCCGTCGGATCGCGGGTCACCGGGATGCAGGCCGGCCTGATCCTGGCCTACCTGGCCGGCCGGGTGCTCGGCCAGTACGAGCTGTTCCTCCCGCCGGACCCGGACACCGCCGGGCAGGACGCGCCGGCCGGGCGGCTGACCCTGGTCGCGCCCAACATCGTCATGGTGGAGCGCGAGCTGGGCGTCGATCCCAGCGACTTCCGGCGCTGGGTCTGCCTGCATGAGGAGACGCACCGGACCCAGTTCACCTCAGTGGCCTGGCTCCGGCCCTACGTGCAGCAGCAGATGACCGAGTTCCTGCTGGCATCCGACCTGGACCCGGCCTCGATCCTGGAGCGGCTGCGGGCCGCCGCCGACGCGGTCGGGGGAGCGGTCGGCGGGCGAAGCGGCGGCGGCAGCCTGATCGAGGCCATCCAGACGCCGCGCCAGCGCGAGATCCTGGACCGGCTGACCTCGGTGATGACCCTGGTGGAGGGGCACGGCGACTACGTGATGGACGCGGTGGGCCCGGCCGTCGTCCCGTCGGTCGCCGACATCCGCGCCAAGTTCTCGGCCCGCCGCGGCTCGGCCGGGCGGATGGAGCAGGCGCTGCGGCGCATCCTGGGCATCGACCTGAAGATGAAGCAGTACGAGCAGGGATCCCGGTTTGTCCAGATGGTCGTGGGCGAAGCCGGGATGACGACCTTCAACAAGGTGTGGACATCACCGGAGACGCTGCCGACGGCCGAGGAGATCGCCAGCCCGCTGACCTGGCTGGAGCGGGTCGACGGCGGCCGCGCCGCCGCCAGCTGAGCGCCGGAGCCGGGGAGCCAGGGGGTGGGCCCGCACCCGGCGGTGGCCGCGGTCCGGCTGGCCGTGCGCCGGGCGCTGGCCGGCCTGCGGCCCGGGCAGCTGGTACTGGCCGCGTGCTCGGGGGGTGCTGACTCGCTGGCGCTGGCCGCCGCGCTGGCTTTCGAGGGCCCGCGGCTCGGCCTGCGGGCCGGCGGGGTCACCGTGGATCACGGGCTGCAGCCGGGCTCGGCCGGGCAGGCCGGCCGGGTGACCGCGATGCTGGGCGGCCTGGGGCTGGACCCGGTGCAGGCCGTCCAGGTCACCGTGGCGGTGCCGGGCGATCCCGGCTACCAGGGCCCCGAAGCGGCGGCCCGCGCGGCCCGCTACGCGGCGCTGGACGAAGTGGCGGAGGCCTGCGCGGCAGCCGCCATCCTGCTCGGGCACACCCTCGATGACCAGGCGGAGACTGTCCTGCTGGGGCTGGCCCGCGGGTCCGGCGCGCGCTCGCTGGCCGGGATGGCCCCGCGATCGGGCCGCTACCTGCGGCCGCTGCTGGAGCTGCGCCGGGCGCAGACCGCGGCGGCCTGCACCGCGCAGGGCCTGGTGCCCTGGACCGACCCGCACAATGCCGATCCCGGCTACGCGCGGGTCCGGGTCCGGGAACGGCTGCTGCCGGCGATGGAGGCGGAGCTGGGCCCTGGCGTCGCCGAGGCCCTGGCCCGGACCGCCCGGCAGCTGCGCCGGGATGCGGCCGCTCTCGACGAGCTGGCCGCCGCCGCGACCGCCCAGCTGGCTGATGGCCAGCCCGGCTTGCCCGCGGCCGCCCTGGCCGGGCTGTCCGACGCGGTGCGGGCCCGGGTGCTCCGGGACGCCGCGCTCGCCGCCGGGGCACCGGCCGGGGCGCTGGCCGAGCGGCACATCGCCGGGCTGGACGCGCTGATCACCGCCTGGCGCGGCCAGCGCTGGGTGGACCTGCCGGGCGGTGTTCGCGCTCAGCGGCAGTGTGACAGGCTGATATTTCGGCACAGTGACGTGATCGAAGGGACTTGAGTGGACGCGAGTGACGTAGGAGCTGACCTCCAGGAGATCCTGATTACCCCGGAACAGCTGCAGGCCCGGATCGCCGAGCTGGCCGCCGATATCGACGCTGATTACGCTGACCGCGAACTGCTGCTGGTCGGGGTGCTCAAGGGCGCGGTCATGGTGATGGCTGACCTGGCCCGCGCCCTCCACCTGCCCGTGCACATGGACTGGATGGCGGTGTCCTCGTACGGCTCCGGGACGCAGTCCTCGGGCGTCGTCCGCATCCTCAAGGACCTGGACTCCGACATCAGCGGCAAGCACGTCCTGGTGGTCGAGGACATCATTGACTCGGGCCTGACGCTGTCCTGGCTAGTGGGAAACCTGCAATCGCGCGAGCCGGCCTCGGTGCGGGTCTGCGTGCTGCTGCGCAAGCCGATGGCCACCCGGATCAAGGTCGATGTCACCTACACGGGCTTCGACATCGAGGATAAGTTCGTCGTCGGATACGGCCTCGACTACGCCGAGAAGTACCGGAACCTGCCATTCATCGGCACGCTGGCGCCGCACGTCTACGGCGGCGTGGCCGGAGACACCGACGCCGCGTAGCCCGGCTCCCCGATACCGGGCGCAGCAGCCGGAATACTGCGGGGAACACCACGGGAGATGAAATACGTTCACGTGGGTAGGAGGACTACCGGAGGGCCGGTGATCTTGTGCTGGCGCAGGCCGCGCCGGCCTGGGGTGCCTCCTGCGTGCCGGTGCCGCTGCGCCCGGTGTACGGTCAGTAAATCTCGCCGCAGGCTGGCGGGAAGTAGGAAGCCAAGCGCGGACGCTGGTGCGCAAGGCAGCCTCGCCGGGGGTCGGCGGGGCTCGGTGCTTATCAGGAGGGACCGGCCCGGAACCGGCGGGGCCGTTCATCGATGGATCTGAAGCGCATCTTCCGCGGATGGGTTCTCGCCATCCTCCTTGTTGTCATTGTGTTCCTGTTTGTCTTCCGCCTGGCCGGGTCTGGCCAGAGCTACAAGCAGGTCAGCACGTCGCAGGTCGTCGCGGCGATCAATAACCACCAGGTTCGCAGTGCCACGCTTACCGACACCAATCAGACGATCCAGGTCAAGACGAACTCGGGTCAGCTGCTGGAGTCGAACTGGGTCGGTAATCAGGGTCAGCAGCTGGCGGTCACGCTGCAGAATGAGGTCAAGGCAGGGCAGCTGCCCGGCGGTTACAACGTCGAGGTGCCCAAGAACAACTCCTTCTGGGAACTGATCCTGAGCTGGCTGCCGTTCCTGGCTATCTTCCTGCTGTTCTTCGTCTTCCTGAACCAGATGCAGGGCGGCGGCTCGCGGGTGATGAACTTCGGCAAGTCCAAGGCCAAGCTCATTACCAAGGACACGCCGAAGACGACCTTCGCCGACATAGCGGGCGCCGACGAGGCCATCGAGGAACTGCAGGAGATCAAGGACTTCCTGCAGAGCCCGGGCAAGTTCCAGGCCATCGGGGCCAAGATCCCCAAGGGCGTGCTGCTGTACGGGCCGCCCGGCACCGGCAAGACGCTGCTGGCCCGGGCGGTGGCCGGCGAGGCCGGCGTGCCGTTCTACTCGATCTCCGGCTCGGACTTCGTGGAGATGTTCGTCGGTGTCGGCGCCTCCCGGGTCCGGGACCTGTTCGAGCAGGCCAAGGCCAACGCCCCGGCGATCGTGTTCGTCGACGAGATCGATGCCGTCGGCCGGCACCGCGGGGCGGGCTTCGGCGGCGGTCACGACGAGCGCGAGCAGACCCTGAACCAGCTGCTGGTCGAGCTGGACGGGTTCGACACCAAGGGCGGCGTCATCGTGATCGCCGCGACCAACCGGCCCGACATCCTGGACCCGGCGCTGCTGCGGCCCGGCCGGTTCGACCGGCAGATCGTCGTCGCCCAGCCCGACCTGACCGGCCGCAAGGGCATCCTGCGGGTGCACGCGCGGGGCAAGCCGTTCGCCCCGGACGTGGACCTGGACCTGATCGCCCGGCGCACGCCCGGCTTCACCGGCGCCGACCTGGCCAACGTGATCAACGAGGGCGCGCTGCTGACCGCGCGGGAGAACAAGCACCAGGTCACGATGGCCTCGCTGGAGGAGGCCATTGACCGGGTGACTGCCGGGCCGAAGCGCAAGAGCGTGCTGCTGTCGGAGAAGGAGCGCAAGATCATCGCCTACCACGAGGGCGGTCACGCGCTCGTGGGGCACGCGCTGCCCAACGCCGACCCGGTACACAAGATCACGATCATCCCGCGCGGCCGCGCCCTGGGCTACACCGCCTCGGCGCCGGTCGAGGACAAGTTCCTGGTCAGCCGCGTGGAGATGATGGACCAGCTGGCCATGCTGCTCGGCGGGCGGACCGCGGAGGAACTGGTCTTCCACGAGCCCACCACGGGCGCGGCCAACGACATCGAGAAGGCCAGCTCGATCGCGCGCGGCATGATCACCGAGTACGGCATGAGCGAGCGGCTGGGCGCGCGGCGGTTCGGCACCGGCGACGGCGAGCCGTTCCTGGGCCGGGAGATGTCGCACAGCCGGGACTACTCCGAGGAGATCGCCTCGGCGATCGACGAGGAAGTCCGCCGCCTGATCGAGTCGGCGCATGACGAGGCGTGGGAGATCCTGGTTCAGTACCGGGACGTCCTGGACAACCTGGTGCTGCAGCTGATGGAGCACGAGACGCTGTCCCGGCAGGCGGTGCTGGAGATCTTCGCCCCGGTGCACAAGCGGCCGACCCGCGGCTCCTACACCGGCTACGGCAAGCGGCTGCCGTCGGAGAAGCCGCCGGTCCTGACTCCCAAGGAGCTGGCGCTGATCGCCGCCTCCGACGGGAAGGAACTGCCGTCCTCGGGCAACGGGCAGGCCTCCGGCACCATGCCGCGGAACCCCGCGGGGGGACAGGACTTCGGGTCGTTCGGCCCGGCTCCTGACTTCGGCCCGGGCCCGGACTTCGGCGGCCCCGGGTTCGGCTCGCCGCGCGAGCCGGACGATCCCGGTTCCGGCGGCTCTCATTGAGTTCGGCGGGGGCGGGTCCTGGCGATCAGGGCCCGCTCTTCGACCTGCCGAGAATTGAGCGAGCGGTCCGGGAGATCCTGCTCGCCGTCGGGGAGGACCCGGCCCGGGACGGGCTGCGGGAGACCCCGGCCCGGGTGGCGCGCGCCTACGCCGAGCAGTTCGCCGGCCTGCACCAGTCCCCCGAGGACGTGCTGACGACGGTCTTCGACGCTGACCACGAGGAAATGGTGCTGGTCCGGGACATCGAGCTGTACTCGACCTGCGAGCATCACCTGGTCCCGTTCTTCGGCCACGCGCACGTGGGCTACATCCCGAACATCAAGGGCCAGATCACCGGCCTGTCCAAGCTGGCCCGGCTGGTCGATGTGTTCGCCCGCCGGCCGCAGGTGCAAGAGCGCATGACCAGCCAGATCGCCGATGCGATGATGACGGTGCTGCAGCCGCGCGGCGCTATCGTCGTAATTCAGGCCGAGCACCTGTGCATGTCTATGCGCGGGGTCCGCAAGCCCGGCGCCAAGACCGTTACCTCCGCGGTCCGCGGATCGTTCCTGGAGTCCGACAGCACGCGCGCCGAGGCCATGAGCCTGCTCCTGGAGCGGCGCTGAGCTAGCGGGCGCTCCGTTGTGGAGTTTGCCCGCGGGGGCAGACGGCGATGACTACGCTGATGCCCCGTGAACAGGGGCTTGAGTACCTTGTCCGAGTTGACAAATAGAAGCGGGTCCTCCGTGGCCGAACCCGGCACCGGCATCGGCGCTGGCCAGGGCGCACGCGTTCAGCGCCCGGCCCGCCCGGCCGGCGCCCGGGCGCCTGACCGTCGCCAGCAGCGCCGCTGGGTGCCGGTCGCGGCCCGGTGGCTGGCCCTGCTGATCGGACTGGCAGACATCATCGAGGGCCTGCGCCCCGGGCTCTACTACCGCTATCAGCTGCACCGGCTGACCGAGGTCACTGATCTCACCCGCACTGCTGACGTGATCATCGGCCTGCTGCTGGTCATGCTGTCGCACGGGCTGCGGCTCCGGAAGCGCCGGGCCTGGCAGGCGGTTGTCCTGCTGCTGGGCTCCAACCTGGTGCTGCACGCCCTGCTGCGGCACACCCCGCCGCATATCGCGCCGATCGTGGTCACGGGCGGCCTGCTCGTCGCCCTGGTGTGCTACCAGGCCGAGTTCTACGCCACCGGCGACCCGCGTACGCGGTGGCGGGCGCTATGGGCGCTGGTCGCGCTGGCCATCGCCGACATTGTCATGGGGCTGGCCTACCTGGGCGTTACCGGCGGGCTGGCCGGCCACTACACCCTGTGGCAGCGGGTCCAGTCGGTGATCTTGAACCTGCTGGGCTTCTCCGGCCCGGTGCATTTCATCGCCGAGAACAGGGCCGACCACTTCGGCTTCCTGACCGGTGGCCTGGGCCTGTTTACCCTGGCCGTGGTCGGGTTCCTGTTCCTGCGCCCGGCCGAGCCGACCGGGCGGCTGCGGGCGGCGGACGCGACGGCTATCCGCAAGCTGCTGGACCAGCGCGGCGATCAGGACTCGCTGGGTTACTTCGCGCTGCGCACCGATAAGAGCGTGATCTGGTCGCCGACCGGCAAGTCGTGCATCTGCTACCGGGTGCTGTCGGGCGTCATGCTGGCCAGCGGTGACCCGATCGGCGACCCGGAAGCCTGGCCGGGGGCAATCCACGCGTTCCTGGATGAGGCCGCGCGGCACGCCTGGGTGCCGGCCGTGATCGGCTGCGGCGAGCAGGGCGCGGAGGTCTGGTGCCGGGAAGGCAACCTGACCGCCCTGGAACTCGGCGACGAGGCTGTTGTCAGCGTGGCCGACTTCTCGCTGGACGGCCGCGCGATGCGCAACGTGCGGCAGATGGTCAAGCGGGTCGGCCGGCAGGGCTACACCGCCGAGGTGCGCCGGGTGGCCGACATTCCCGAGGCCGAGATCAGGCGGCTGGTCCGGCAGGCTGACAGCTGGCGGGGCAGCCCGACCGAGCGCGGGTTCTCGATGGCCCTCGGGCGGGTGGGCGGAAAGCACGACGATCGCTGCATGGTCGCCACGGCCACCGAGGACGGCGTCCTGCGGGCCCTGCTGCACTTCGTGCCGTGGGGCGAGGACGGGCTGTCCCTGGACCTCATGCGGCGGGACCGGTCGGCCGCGCCCGGCCTCAATGACTTCATGATCGTCGAGACCATCCGGCTGAGCCCTGGTCTTGGCGTGCGGCGCATCTCGCTGAACTTCGCCGTCTTCCGGGCGGCGCTGGAGCGCGGGGAGCGGATCGGTGCCGGGCCGGTGCTGCGGGCCTGGCGGGGGATCCTGCTGTTCATGTCGCGGTGGTTCCAGATCGAGTCGCTGTACAAGTTCAACGCCAAGTTCTGCCCGCAGTGGGTGCCGCGATTCCTGGTCTTCCCCAACACCCGGGACGCGCCGCGGATCGGCCTGGCGGCCCTGGAGGCAGAGGCGTTCCTGGTCTGGCCCACCCTGGGGGTACGCCGGATCGCCGCCGCGGCGGGCCTGGGGCGGCTGCGGCGGCGGCTGAACGGCGGCGCGTCCCGGCGGCCGGCGGCGCCCCGCTAGCCAGCAGATCGTAGATTGGCCCCTATGACGGGCGACGCGAGAGGCGAGGCGACGCCGCGGCCAGGGCAGCCGGCGGCCGGTGCCGCCGCGCCGCCGGGCCGCTGGCGGCTGCCCGGCCTGCCCAGCGTCAGCCGCGCCCTGGTGATGGGCGTCGTCAACGTCACGCCGGACTCATTCTCCGATGGCGGCAGCTGGCTGGACCCCGCGGCGGCGGTGACCCGCGGCCGGGACCTCGCCGCGGCCGGCGCCGACATCATCGACGTGGGCGGCGAGTCGACCCGGCCCGGCGCCCGGCGGATCACCGAGGCCGAGGAACTGCGCCGGGTGCTGCCGGTGGTGACCGAGCTGGCCGCGGCCGGGGTACGGGTCAGCGTGGACACCATGCGGGCGCAGGTCGCCCGGCAGGCGCTGGCGGCCGGCGCGCGGATGGTCAACGATGTCAGCGGCGGCCTGGCCGATCCCGGCATGGTGGCCGTGATCGCGGCCGCGGGAGTGCCGTACGTGGTGATGCACTGGCGCGGGCACAGCGCCGACATGTACGGCAAGGCGGTGTACGACGATGTCGTCACCGATGTCTGCACCGAGCTGAGCCTGCGCGTGACCGACGTGATCGCGGCCGGCGCGGACCCGGCGCAGATCATCGTTGATCCGGGCCTGGGCTTCGCCAAGACGCCGGAGCACAACTGGCCGCTGCTGGCCAGCCTGCCGGAGATCTCCCGCCTCAGCGCACCGGGAGCACCGTTCCCGGTGCTGGTGGCCGCGTCCCGCAAGCGGTTCCTCGGCCGGCTGCTGGCCGGCCCGGACGGCGAGCCGCGATCCTTCGCCGGCAGCGACGACGCGACGGTAGCGATCACCGCGCTGGCCGCCGCGGCCGGGGCGTGGTGCGTGCGCGTGCATGAGGTGCCCGCCAATGCCGACGCGGTCCGGGTGGCCGCGCGGTGGGGTCAGGAGGCCCGCCGCGCCGGGGCCGGGACGGCGCAGGAGACCTCCGGATGAGCCAGGACCAGATCTCGCTGCTGGGGCTGCGCGCCTTCGGCCGGCACGGCGTGCTCGACCATGAGCGGGTCAACGGCCAGGAGTTCATTGTCGATGCGATCCTGACCGTCGACACCCGCCCCGCCGCGGCCGCCGATGACCTCACCCTCACCGCCGACTACGGGGCGCTGGCCGGGCGGCTGGCGGACATCGTCTCCGGCCCGCCGGTGGCGCTGATCGAGACGCTGGCGGAGCGGCTGGCCGGTGCCTGCCTGGCGGATCCGGCGGTGCTGGGGGTGCAGATCACCGTGCACAAGCCGCAGGCGCCGGTGACCCGGCAGGTCGCCGACATCAGCGTGACCATCCATCGTGGCGCCGCGGCGGCGGGCTCATGAGCGCGCCGGACCCCGCCCGTCAGCCCGGCGGGCGCCAGCCGGGCCAGCGACCGTCAGGCGAGCACCTGTCAGGCGAGAGCAGGGCGGCGAGCGCCAGGCGGGCGAGCAGCAGGGCGGCGAGCGGGTCATCGTGCTCGCCCTCGGCAGCAACCTGGGTGACCCGCTGGCCAGCCTGCAGCGCGGCCTGGACCTGCTGTGCGCGAGCCTGCCCTGCACGGCGGTGTCCGGCGTGTACCGGACAGCGCCGGTGGGCGGGCCGCCGCAGGATGACTACCTGAACGCGGTGCTGCTGGCCCGCTCCGCGCTGCCGGCCCGGCAGATCCTGGCCTGCGGCCAGGCCGCCGAGGCGGCGCTGCACCGGGTTCGCGATCAGCGCTGGGGGCCCCGCACCCTGGACGTGGACATCATCGCCTGCGGCGATGAGCGCCGCGACGACCCGGACCTGACCCTGCCGCACCCGCGGGCCCACCAGCGCGCGTTCGTGCTGGTGCCCTGGCTGGAGGTCGCGCCGGACGCCGTGCTGCCCGGCTACGGCCCGGTGGCGGCCCTGCTGGCCGGCGCAGTCGGCACGGCGGGGGTCCGGCGGCTGGACGACGCGGCGCTCCGCCTGCCCGCCCCGGCCCGCCCGTCCGCCGCGGCCCGCCCGTCCGCCGCCGCGGCTCGCCGCCGGATCCGGGAGCCGCGTCATGACTCCGACGCGGCCGGGCCCGCTGCTGGCCATCGCCGTGGCCTGCGCCGCGCTGGCCTGGCTCGTCGTGCGCGAGACCATCGCCACCATGCCGCCGCTGCCCTGGACGGCCGTGCCCGCCCTGCTCCTGCTGGCGATCGGCGAGACCGTGGCCGGCCGCAACCTGCGAGCTAAGATCACCGGCCGGAAGACGACGGGCAAGCCGCTGCAGCCGATGGCCGTGGCCCGGATGGCGGCCCTGGCCAAGGCCAGCTCGGCCGCCGCGGCGGCGCTGGGCGGCCTGGCCGCCGGGTTCGGCATCTACGTGGCCGGCCTGCTGGACAAGGACGTGCCGCGGTCCGACGCCATCGCCGCCGGCGCGACCGTCCTGTCGGCTGCCGCCCTGCTGGCCGCCGCCCTGTACCTGGAGCGCTGCTGCCGGGCCCCGCAGCCGCCCGACGACTCCGATGATGGCGACCCCGGCAATGGCTCGGGCCGCTGGCACGACGACCGGCGTATTGACCGGCACTGACCCGGGCGGCCCCGCGCCGACCCCGGCGGCCCCGCGCCGCCGAGCGGCAGCGCCGGGTCCGGATGGCTATGCTGAGCCTTCCGTCCGGTACCCGGCTAGGACTGGAACGAGATGACCAGCGCTGAACCGCAGGACCAGGCCGGTCACGGCCAGTTTCGGCATCCCGCCGAGCTTGGTGTCGGCGTCGTCGGAAGCGGCCGGGCCGGCACGGCCCTGGCTGTCGCGCTGCGCCGGGCGGGGCACCGGATCGTGGCGGTATCGGCGGTCTCGGCCCAGTCCCGGCACCGCATTGAGCAGACCCTGCCCGGCACTCCGGTCCGGGAGCCGCAGGACGTCATCGCCCGCTCTGACCTGGTGCTGCTGACCGTGCCCGATGACGTGCTGCCGGGCCTGGTGGCCGGGCTGGCCGCGACCGGCACCGAGCTGGCCGGCGGCTGCTCGCGCACGCTAGCGGACGGCACGGCCTGGCGGTCCTGGACCCGGCCGTCCGGCTGGGCGCGATCCCGCTCGCCCTGCACCCGGTCATGACCTTCACCGGCCGTCCCGACGACGTCGACCGGATGACGGGCATCAGCTGGGGGGTGACCGCCCCTGGTCAGCTGCGCCCGGTGGCCGAGGCCCTGGTGGTGGAGATGGGCGGCGAGCCGGTCTTCATCGCCGAGGAGCGCCGGGCTTTGTATCACGCCGCGCTGGCGGGGGCCGCCAACCACCTGGTCACTCAGGTGGTCCAGTCCTGTGACCTGCTGGCCCAGGCCGGGGTAAGCAACCCGGCGCGGATGCTCGGCCCGCTGGTGGGGGCGGCCCTGGACAACGCGCTGCGACTGGGGGACGCTGCCCTGACCGGCCCGGTGGCTCGCGGCGACGCCGAGACCGTCGCCGGCCACGTGGCTGCGCTGCGCGCCGCTGCCCCGCAGGCACTGCCCGCCTACCTGGCGCTGGCCCGGCTGACCGCCGACCGGGCCCTGGCGGCCGGAATGCTGAGCCCGCCCGACGCGCAGCGCCTGCTGGACGTACTGGCCGGGACCACGCCGTGATGCCCGTCCTGGCCCGGACCCGGCTGGGCCTGGCCACCGCGCGGGCCACGATGCCCCGGCCGGTGGTGCTGGTGCCCACCATGGGCGCCCTGCATGACGGTCACCGGTCGTTGCTCCGGCTGGCCCGGGAACTGGCCGGCCACCCGCCGGCGGGCACGCCGGCGGCGCCCGGCGCCGGCGGCAGCGTGCTGGTGTCCGTGTTCGTCAATCCGCTCCAGTTCGGCGGCGGAGAGGACTTCGGCCGCTACCCGCGGACCATGGAGCGGGACCTGGAGATCTGCGCCGAGGAAGGCGCAGGCGTGGTGTTCGCGCCCGCCGGGCCGGAAATGTATCCCGCCGATCCCCAGGTCACCGTGGACCCGGGCCCGGCCGGGCGGCTGCTGGAAGGCGAGTTCCGGCCGGGCTTCTTCGGCGGGGTACTGACGGTCGTGCTCAAGCTGCTGAACCTCACCGCGCCCGATATCGCGGTCTTCGGCGAGAAGGACGCTCAGCAGCTCACCCTGGTCCGCCAGCTGGTCACCGACCTGGACCTCGGCGTGCGGATCGCCGCGGCTCCCACCTACCGCGACCCGGACGGGCTGGCGGTGTCCAGTCGCAATGTGTACCTGTCGGAGTGGGAGCGAGCCACTGCGCTGGCGATACCGCGGGCGCTGGCGGCCGCGTCGGCCGCGGCCGACGCCGGGCCCAGGGCCGCGCTGGCGGCCGCCGCCCTGCTGCTGGACGCGGCCGGGGCGGCGGAGCCGCCGCTGACGCTGGACTACCTGACGCTGGCCGACCCGGTGACCTTCGCCGAGGTAGCGCCAGACCATACTGGGCCGGCGCGATTGCTCGTGGCGGCCCGGGTCGGCACGACGCGGCTGATCGACAACTGCTGGCTGACTTTCGGCTCCGGGCCGGGCCAGCACCAGTAAGCCTGCGGGAGGCGAATCCATGCTGCTGACCATCGACGTGGGCAACACCAACACCGTTCTCGGCGTGTTTGACGGCGAGGAGGTGATCGAGCACTGGCGGATCGCCACCGATCCCAAGCGCACGGCCGATGAGCTGGCCGTCATCCTGCAGGGGCTGCTGGACCAGAGCGCGATGTTCGCCGAGCCAGATATCGGCGGGATCGCGCTGTGCTCCACCGTGCCGTCCGTTCTGCACGAGATGAGAGAGATGTTCCGCCGGTACTACGGCGACGTCCCAGCGGTGATCGTAGAGCCGGGCGTGAAGACCGGCGTGCCGGTGCGCTACGACAATCCCAAGGAAGTCGGCAGCGACCGGATCACTAACGCCGCCGCCGCGGTGCACCTGTACGGCGGCCCCGCCATCGTGGTCGACTTCGGGACCTCCACCAATTTCGACGCCGTCAGCGAGCGCGGTGAGTTCGTCGGCGGGGCGCTGGCCCCCGGCATCGAGATCTCGGTCGACGCGCTGTCGCGGCGTGCCGCCCAGCTGCTCAAGGTCGAGCTGGCGCGGCCCAGCCGGGTGGTCGGCAAGAGCACCGTCGAGGCCCTGCAGTCCGGCATCATCTTCGGGTTCGCCGGGCAGGTCGAGGGAATTGTCACCCGGATGGCAGCCGAGCTGGTGCCCGGCGACCCGGACGCCGTCACGGTCATCGCCACCGGCGGCCTGGCGCCGCTGGTGATCGACGAGGTGAAGGTCATCGACGCCTATGAGCCCTGGCTCACGCTGGTCGGGCTGCGGCTGATCTACGAGCGCAACGCCGCGCCGGCCGGCGGCTAGCCGCGCCGGGTTATCGCGGTGCCTGCCAGCGGGCCCGACCGGTAGCCTCGGCAGATGAGCGACGAAGGCCGGGCCGACGATACGCCCGAGCAGATGCAGATCCGCCGGGCCAAGCTGGACCGGCTCCGGGCCGCGGGCATCGACCCCTATCCGGTCGGATTCCCGCGTACCGACATGATCGCCCGGGTCCGCGAGCGGCACCCGGACCTGGCCCCCGACACCGCCACGGGCGAGCGGGTCGGGCTGGCCGGCCGGGTCGTGCTGTACCGCAACGGCGGCAAGCTCTGCTTCGCGACCATCCGGGACGGCAGCGGCGACATCCAGGTGATGATCTCCCTGGACCGGGTCGGCGACGAGGCCCTGGCGGCCTGGAAGCAGGACGTGGACCTGGGGGACCACGTCGGCGTCGAGGGCGAGGTCATCACCTCGCGCAGCGGCGAGCTTTCGGTGCTGGCGGACTCGTTCGCCATCACCGCCAAGGCGCTGCGGCCGCTCCCGGACAAGCACCGCGGCCTGGGCGAGGAGGCCCGGGTCCGGCAGCGCTACCTGGACCTGATCACCAGCCCGCAGGCCCGCCAGATGGCGGAGATCCGCGCCGCGGTCACCCGCTCCGTTCGCGAGGACCTGCATGCCCGGGGCTACCTCGAGGTCGAGACGCCGGTGCTGCAGACCCTGCACGGCGGGGCCAACGCCCGGCCGTTCAGCACCCACATGAATGCCTACGACATGGAGCTGTACCTGCGCATCGCGCTGGAGCTCTATCTCAAGCGGCTCGTGGTCGGCGGCCTCGAGCGGGTCTACGAGATCGGGCGGATTTTCCGGAACGAGGGCGCCGACTCGACGCACAATCCAGAGTTCACCATGCTCGAGGCCTACGAGGCCTACGGCGACTACACCACCATGGCCACCCTGACCAGGGAACTGCTGCAGTCAGCAGCCCAGAACGCGCTGGGCGGGACGGTGGTGCGCCGCGCGGACGGGTCCGAGTACGACATCGGCGGGCAGTGGCGGTCGGTCACGGTGCACGGTGCGCTGTCGGAGGCGCTCGGCGAGGAGGTTACCCCCGGCACCAGCGCCGAGGAGCTGCGGAAGCTGGCCGGCCGGGCCGGAGTGGAGCTGCAGCCCGGCTGGAATGCCGCCCAGATCCTGCTGGAGCTGCATGAGCATCTGGTCGAAGCCCGCACCGTCGAGCCGACGTTCTACTGCGACTTCCCGGTGGAGGTGTCGCCACTGACCCGGCAGCACCGCGAGGACCCGCGGCTGGCCGAGAAGTGGGACCTGGTCGCGTTCGGCACCGAGATCGCCACCGCCTACTCCGAGCTGGTCGACCCCGTGGAGGAGCGGGCCCGGCTGACAGCGCAGTCGCTGCTGGCCGCGGGCGGTGACCCGGAGGCCATGCAGCTCGACGAGGACTTCCTGCGGGCGCTGGAGCACGGGATGCCGCCCAGCGGCGGGCTGGGCATGGGTATCGACCGCATGCTGATCATGCTGACCGGGTCCGGCATCCGGGAGACCGTGCTGTTCCCCCTCGTCAAGCCTGAGTAACCCAGGGGGACCACCCCCTGGGGCACGTCGCGCCCGGCACCAGCCTGAGCTGGTGCCGGGCGCGACGTGCTTTCGGGGCGCGGCGGGATCGGCGTACGGGGGGTTAGCCGATCCGCACCGCGCCGTCATAGACGCTCCACAGCATCGGCTGGACCTGCACGTCCTGGCCGGTCTGCGGGGCGTCAAGGAACAGGCCGTTGCCGACGTAGAAGCCGACATGATCCAGGCCGTAGAAGAACACCAGGTCGCCGGCCTGGAGGTCGGAGCGCGCGACATGGACGCCGGCATTCCACAGGTCGCCGGTGAAGTGCGGGAGGCTGATGCCCAGCTGAGCGTAAGCCCAGACCACCAGGCCCGAGCAGTCGAACGAGGTCGGGCCGGCGGCGGCCCAGACGTACGGGTCGCCCACCCGGGTCATGGCGTTACGCAGGGCCTGACTCGGGATCGAGTTCCCCGTGATGGAGATGTTGGGGTACTTCCCGGTCTCGTTGTAAATGTCCAGGGCCTGCTTGTACGCCGTGCTGTCCAGCACCTTCTGCTTGGCCTGGTACACGGCCACCTTCTTGCGCATCTGCGCCGTCAGCTTGGTGGCCTGGGTGTCTTCCTGCGCGGCGGCCAGCTGGGCCTTCTTGGCGGCCAGCTCGGCGGTGGACACCTGGCTGAGCTTGTCGCCGTTCTCCTGCTGGATCTGCAGCATGATCGAGGTCTGGTCGAGGAACTGCTGCGGGTCCGATGACTGCAGCATCTGCAGGGTCGGGTCCAGGGAGCCGTTCATGTAACCCTGCGCCGCGATCTGCCCGATCGCCTGCTGGCCCGAAGCGACCAGCTTCTCGTAGCGCTCCGCGGCCAGGCGGGAGAGCTTGGCCTCCCGGCGGGCCTGGCGCAGCTGGATCTGCAGGGCGTCGTACTGCTGGCCCAGTTTCTCGATTTCGTTGGCGAGCTTCTGCGCCTTGGCCAGCGTGACCTTCAGGTTTGGTGAGCCGGTCGCGGGCGCCTGGGATGCGGCGCCTGCGACGCCGGCCGGGAGAGCGACGCTGGCCAGGGCGAGTGCCCCGGTCACGATCGTCAGGCGGCTCCAGGAAGAAAGCGGTCGCCGGCCTGCCCGGTTGCGCCCTGCTCCTGCCGGGCGCTGACTGTGCTGGTGATGCCTGCCGTGTGGCAAGCGCTCCACGTGGAGTCTCCTCTCCTTAGCCGCCTACCGGGTTAGCTGACGGGTTCGGGCTGGAGAAGCCCTACGGCGGGCCGCGGCCGCGGATGCGGCTGCAGTCCGCCGATTCACCCCGGGAACGTGGGTCCCCGGCTCCCCTTCGCGCGGTGCGCTTCAGGGACTCGGCGGGTCGTGGCCTGCCGGACCCAGGGTCGGGCCGGCCGCAACGGGTAACAGCGATGGAGATTAATCGAAGGTGTAGTGGCGCCGGAGCCAAACAGCAAAGATTTGAGGTCTTCATAACATCTGGCCCGCGCGCGACGGTCGTGTGCTTTGCCGTACGCAGAGCCAGCACTGACGCTGCCCATACTGCTCCGGCCCGCTGCCGGGGTCGCGTACGCCATCGTTTCCGCAGGTCAGGCGGCGTGTCAGCAGGAGCGGGAACCGAGTGTGATCTGCACGTGATGTGCGCGAATTGGCTGCTGACCGGCGCCGGAGAACAATTTGTGCATGCGATGTTACGCTGCGTATGGAATCGAATTGCCAGCCCCGACCTCAGTTTGGGATGCTGGCTCAATCCCCAGCGTCAGGGCCTTGCGGAGGTACCCCCGGCATGCAGTACGTGATCCGGCGAGCACGGACGACTGACGTGCGGGCGATCCGCGCCCTGATCGATGCCAACGTGACCTCGGGCCGGCTGCTCGATAAGGCGACGGTCACCTTGTACGAGGACATCCAGGAGTTCTGGGTGGCCTGTGATGAGGACGGCGGCGTCGTCGGCTGCGGCGCCCTGCACGTGATGTGGGAGGACCTCGCCGAGATCCGCACCATCGCGGTCGGCGAGGCTCACCAGGGCCGCGGCGCCGGGCACGAGATCGTGCTCGCCCTGCTGGCCACGGCCCGGCAGGTGGGCGTCCGGCGGGTTTTCGTCCTCACTTTCGCGGTGCCGTTCTTCCAGCGGCATGGCTTCGAGGTGATCAAGGGCGATGCGGCCACCCCCGAGGTGTATGCCGAGCTGCTGCGCTCCTACGACGAGGGCGTCGCCGAGTTCCTCGACCTGGACCGGGTGAAGCCCAACACGCTGGGCAACACCCGGATGCTGCTGCGGCTGCCGCCGGGGTCCTGAGGCCGGGCTCCGCCGCTGCCCGGCGTCAGAGCAAGCGCAGCTGCCGGTCGGCGGGCCGTCGCGGCCGCGGCGCGGCGGCCGGGCCGGCCAGGGCCGGGCCCAGCGGGCGGAGGAACGGCGAGGCGCCGTGGCCGCCGTCGCGAGCGCCAGGGCCGCCGTGCGATCGACGTGCCGCGTAGGTCAGCACGAGCCTCGACCGCGCCCGGGTCATGCCGACGAACAGCAGCCGCCGTTCCTCGGCCAGATCGGTGCCGGGCAGCCGCAGCGGCAGCAGACCGTCCTCGCATCCGGCCACGAACACCACGTCGAACTCCAGGCCCTTGGCCGCGTGCAGAGTCAGCAGCGTGATCGCGTCGGCTCGCGGGTCGAGGGCATCGACCGTCGCGCCCAGGCTGACCTCCGTCCAGAAGCGCTCCAGGTCGTCACCGCACCGCCGGGCCAGCGGCGTGAGCAGCTCGCCGGCCGCCAGGATGTCCACCGGCTGGTACCGGCCGGGCCGGGCGGTCAGGGTGCGTACGGCGGCCGCCAGCCGGCTCGCGGTCAGCCCGCCGGAGGCGGCAGGTCCGCCGCGGGCGGCCATGGGCGCCAGCCGCATCTCGGCCAGCAGGTCCGGCACCCCGCTGCGGCGCTGGAGCAGGTCATGGGAGCCCTTGCGGAACGGCAGGCCTGCCCGGGTCAGGGCCAGGCCCAGCGCGGCCGACTGAGCGTCGGTCCGGTACAGGATCGCGATGCCGGCCAGGCTGAGCCCGGCGTGGCCCTCAGCGTCGGCCCGGCCGCTGTCCAGAGAGTGGAACGATGACCCGCCGAGGAGCTGATCAATGCTGCGGGCAATCCACGAGGCCTCCGCATGCTCGTCCGCGGCCTCGTGCGCGCTCACCGGCGGCCCGGCGGTGAGCGCCCGCAGCGCCCTTCCCGGTACCAGGGTGGCCGGGGCGATGGCGGCGCTGGCGGCGGCCACGATCTCGTGACTGGAGCGGTAGCTGACGCTAAGGCGGCGCGTGGCGGCGCCAGGGAAATCTGTGCTGAACGCGAGGAAGAATCCGACGTCGGCGCCGCGGAACCCGTAAATGGCCTGGTCCGGATCGCCGATCGCGGTCAGCCCGGCGCCATCCCCGGTCAGCTGCCGGAGCAGCTCGTACTGGGCGGCGTCTACGTCCTGGTACTCGTCCACGCTGATCAGGGGCCACCGGTCGCGCAGCGCGGCAGCCAGCGCGGGCTCGGCCGCCAGCAGCGCCGCGGGCGTCTCGATGAGCCCGTCGAAATCGACCAGCCCGCGCCTGGCCAGCTCGCCGGCCAGCGCGGCCCGCTCCGGGCTGCCGGGGACCGCCGTCCGCAGCAGTTCCCGGCCCGCGAGCGCCGACCCGGCGGCCTCGGCTGCGACATCCATCACGGCCGCCTCGTCCGCCACCCGGAAGTCGGCCGGCAAGCCAGCCCGGGCATGCAGCTCGCGCAGGATCCGCAGGCCCAGCCCGTGGAACGTGGTCACTGTCACCGCCGCCAGGCTGGCTGCAGCTGATCCGGGATCAGACGAACCGGCTCCGGCGGCTGCGCCCGGCGCCGCGGGCGTACTCTCCGGCCCTGGGTTTCCGTGGCTCGGGGGCTGGCTGAGGGCCAGCAGCCGCCCGCGCATCTCCTCAGCGGCCCGGCGGGTGAAGGTGATGGCCAGGCAGCTGCCGGGCGGTGCTCCGGCGGCTACCTGCGCGGCGATGCGGTGGGTGAGCGTCCGGGTCTTCCCGGTGCCGGGTCCGGCGATGATCAGCAGCGGTGCCGGGGCCAGCGCCGCCGCGCGCTGCTCGGGGTCCAGGCCGCTGAGGAGGCGGCGGGCGCCCGCCGCCGCGGGTTCCGCGGTCACCCTCCGGGGAGCCGGCTGGTCCGGGTCTCGCCTGTCCGGGTCCGGCTGGTCCGGGTCTCGCCCGTCCGGGCCCCGCCTATCCGGGTCCCGCGCGTCCGGGTCCCGGCCGTCCGGCTCTGTACCGGCCGGGTCCTGCCCGGACCGGATGGCCGCGGTGTGACTAGCTCCGGCTGCGCCGTCACGACCTCGGCCCGGCGAGGCGGCGGCTGGTGGCCCGCTCCTTCTGCTGGCACCAGCCTGGCCGGGCGCCGCCGCCCTGGCCGTGGCCGGGAGATCGAACAGGGCTGGACCGGAGTCCAGCTCGCCCGGCTGGAACAGCCGTACCGTGCCGTACTCGCCGTCAAATCCCGCCTCGCGGACGACCTCGCCGCGCCGCAGCCGGTCCAGTGCCTCGGCCAGCGCGCTGCCGCCGGCCCGCCCGGCGTCGGACAGCGGAACATTGCTCAGGATCTCCAGTTCCGGGCCGAGCACGCCCACGAGCCGGCTCACCTCGGCCGCCACTTTCTTGCTGGCCGGGCCGGTTCCGGCGATCTCGGCGATCACCTGGCGCAGCTGGATGAGGTTCGTGAAGCCGGGTGCGCCAGGCGGGCGGTAGCCGGCCGGGCGGTCCGCGAGCTCGGCGACCCGGTGCGCGACGCCGATGGTAAGCGGCTTGCCGCACTCCGGGCAGACCCCGCCGTGCTGGCTGCTTTGCCAGGGCTCGAACCGGATGCCGCATTTGCGATGGCCATCCAGGTGGTACCTGCCCTCTTCCGGGAAGAACTCGATCGTCGAGTGCAGGCCCGCACCGGACCGGAAGGCCTCGGCGATCGCAAAGTAATCCAGGTCACAGTTGAGCGTCGTCGCCTCGCGTCCGAGCATCGGCGGCGAATGCGCATCGGAGTTGCTCACCAGCCGGTATCGGTCAAGCGCGGAGCACATCCAGTTCATCGACGGATCGGAGGACAGGCCGGTCTCGATGGCGAATACTTCGGCGGCCAGATCCGCGTAGCAGTCGGCCACCAGATCGAAACCGGATTTCGAGCCAAGGACTGCGAACCAGGGTGTCCACGCATGAGCTGGCACGAGGTAGCAGCCGGGTCCGCCGGAGAGCGTGATCTCCAGCAGGTTCCGGGAGTCAAGGCCGAGAATAGGGCGGCCGTCTGAGGCCAGGTTCCCGATCTTGCCCAGCGCCGTCGTGATGCGATCGGCCGCCTCGAATGTGGGCGCATAGAGGAGGTGATGAACTTTCCGCGTCTGGTCGCCGCCACGGTAGATCGTGGATATCTCGGCGGAGAGCATGAAACGCACGTGCCCGGCGCAGGTGCGTGGCGAAGTACGACGCAGGCGCTCCTCGAGGTCGGGGCGCAGCCGGAGCAGGCCAGGCTCGGCGGGAATGAGAGATTCTCGCAGTTCGGCCGCCCAGGCGGGATGCGTGAAATCCCCAGTGCCGATGACGGAAATACCCTTGCGCAGAGCCCACCAGGCGAGATGCGGGATATCACAGTCGCGACTGCAGGCACGCGAGTACCGGGAGTGAATATGCAGGTCGGCGTGGAACATGCCGGTCGCTTTCCTGGGCGGGGCAGATACGTTCGCTAGCCGGTGATCGGCCGGGTGGACATCCGCGGGTGCGGCGGGGCGGCCCGGCGCGGCCAGGGCGTGTCACCCGCAGTCGTCCTCGGCCCGGGCAGGCTCCGATCCTGCCACGCCTGGTACCGCGGCCAGACCGGTTTCCGGCATGGCGCGCGGACTGTGGCATTCGTGCTGGCCGCAGGGTCCTGTCGGGCTCCGCGATGTTCCCGGCCAGCTCCGGCCGCGCACCTCGCCCGGCCGGGCAGCAGGCTGGCGGGTGCGTCCGGCGGCCCGCCGCGCCGGCCATCGGGGCATCCCGTTCGGGGCTCGCCGGGCCGCCTTCCTGCGGGAACCCGGCGGGAGCCGTCCTGCGCTGGTGCGGGACAATGCGGTTTAGGCGGGCCGGGTGACCGCATCCACGCCGCGCTTGACCCCGCCTTGCCAGATGAAATTTGCGATCAGGAACATGCATTCTGGATCGGAAGGGCGCAGCTCGATGAAGTACGTGTCAGTGCTCACCCCGCCGCTGCTGGTATGTGCGGCATTCCTCGTCGCAGTCGGCGCCTTCCTGCGACATGAGATGGGCGCGCGGCGGCGACGTTCAGAGGATGTAGCCGAGGAGGATATTTCCGCGACGGAACAGATTCCGGCACGCGATGCAGATACGCGGGCCGAAGATGCTGTAGCGCCAGAACGAGGCGACCACAAATAGTCGGGGCGCCGATTACGCAGAGTTACATCGGGCTTGGGTGCGTGTGTCGTCGAGCACAAACTTGCGTATCGTGAATTGTCAAGCAGTCGGCTGCTGGTATATCTTTACGTGCCAAAAGACCTCCGCAGGGGAAAGGCTGCCTGATGGCCCAGAAGACGGTGGTGACGGTCGTCTGCGACCTCCACCACGACGGCGAGATCGAAGGTATCGAGACAGTTTCGTTTGCCTTTGACGGTGCCTCGTATGAGATCGACGTCTGCTCTGCTCACGCCAAGGAACTGCACGACACCTTCGCGCCATATACAGAGCACTCGCGGCGTGTCAGTGGCGGGGGCCGGCGGCGCAAGTCGCGCTCGGGGCCGGGTCGGGAGCGCAGTTCCGATATCCGCGCCTGGGCCCGGCAGCGCGGCCACAAGGTCAGTGACCGGGGGCGCATTCCGGCATCAATCATCTCAGACTATGAGGCTGCTCACTAAGCAGGCGCTCACCTAGCCGCTCCGGCATCGCCAGGGCCTCATCGTCCGGCAGCCGACGCCCCTGGCCGGCCCCGGAGTGGCTTCGTTCCAGCGGGAGGTCGCCAGCAGGCGGCTCCGTCGCTCAGTCGGCGACGGCGCCGCCTGCTGTCATGTTCTGACCGGGCCGAACTCGGCGTTCGCTGCCGGCGTAGCTGGGAACACAGGGGTCTGTGGCCTAGGTTGGATGGGATGAACGCCTTACCGGCGGGGAACGTTTACGTACGTGAGAGATCGCGCGCGAGGCGTCGCCCTGCGTACGGGCTAACATGCGGAAGGGACAGGGCAAGTTCGATGCCCTCCCCGACCGCTCTGTGAGGAGCGACGAGATGTTCGAGAGGTTTACCGACCGGGCGCGGCGGGTTGTGGTGCTGGCACAAGAAGAGGCCAGGATGCTCAACCACAACTACATCGGTACCGAGCACATCCTGCTTGGCCTCATCCATGAGGGCGAGGGCGTCGCCGCCAAGGCACTCGAGTCGCTGGGGATCAGCCTGGAGGCGGTGCGCCAGCAGGTTGAGGAGATCATCGGCCAGGGCCAGCAGGCGCCGTCCGGGCACATACCGTTCACGCCGCGGGCGAAGAAGGTGCTGGAGCTCTCGCTGCGCGAGGCCCTGCAGCTGGGTCACAACTACATCGGCACCGAGCACATCCTGCTCGGCTTGATCCGCGAGGGCGAGGGCGTGGCCGCCCAGGTGCTGGTCCGTCTCGGCGCGGACCTGAACCGGGTCCGCCAGCAGGTGATCCAGCTGCTGCACGGCTACCAGGGCAAGGAGCCGGCGGCGGCGGGTGCCCCGTCGGACGCTGCGCCGTCCACTTCGCTGGTTCTGGACCAGTTTGGCCGTAATCTCACCCAGGCGGCCCGGGAGGGCAAGCTCGATCCGGTCATCGGCCGGGAGAAGGAAATCGAGCGGGTCATGCAGGTGCTGTCCCGGCGCACGAAGAACAACCCGGTCCTGGTCGGCGAGCCGGGCGTGGGCAAGACCGCGGTCGTCGAGGGCCTGGCGCAGAAGATCGTCAAGGGCGAGATCCCCGAGACGCTCAAGGAGAAGCAGCTCTACACGCTGGACCTGGGCGCGCTGGTGGCCGGATCCCGGTACCGCGGCGACTTCGAGGAGCGGCTCAAGAAGGTCCTGAAGGAGATCAGGACGCGCGGCGACATCATCTTGTTCATCGACGAGATCCACACCCTCGTCGGGGCGGGTGCCGCCGAGGGCGCCATTGACGCTGCCTCCATCCTCAAGCCGATGCTGGCCCGCGGCGAGCTGCAGACCATCGGGGCCAGCACGCTGGATGAGTACCGCAAGCACCTGGAGAAGGACGCGGCGCTGGAGCGCCGGTTCCAGCCCATCCAGGTCGCTGAGCCCACGATCAAGCACACCATCGAGATCCTCAAGGGCCTGCGGGACCGGTACGAGGCGCACCACCGGGTGACCATCACCGATGACGCCCTGGTGGCGGCGGCGCAGCTGGCTGACCGCTACATCAGCGATCGGTTCCTGCCCGACAAGGCCATCGACCTGATCGACGAGGCCGGCTCGCGGATGCGAATCCGCCGGATGACCGCCCCGCCGGACCTGCGCGACTTCGACGAGAAGATCGCCGACGTCCGCCGCGACAAGGAGTCGGCCATCGACTCCCAGGACTTCGAGAAGGCAGCTGCGCTGCGGGACACCGAGAAGCAGCTGATCGAGAAGAAGGACGCGCGGGAGAAGGAGTGGAAGGCCGGCGACATGGACACGCCGGCCGAGGTGAACGAGGAGCTGATCGCCGAGGTGCTGGCGACGGCGACCGGGATCCCCGTCTTCAAGCTCACCGAGGAAGAGTCCCAGCGGCTGCTGCGGATGGAAGACGAGCTGCACCGGCGCGTGATCGGGCAGAACGACGCGATCAAGGCGCTGTCGCAGGCCATCCGGCGTACCAGGGCCGGGCTGAAGGACCCCAAGCGGCCAGGCGGGTCGTTCATCTTCGCCGGGCCGTCGGGCGTCGGCAAGACCGAGTTGTCCAAGACGCTGGCCGAGTTCCTGTTCGGTGATGAGGACGCGCTGATCCAGCTCGATATGAGCGAGTACATGGAGAAGCACACCGTGTCGCGGCTGTTCGGCTCCCCGCCCGGCTATGTCGGGTACGAGGAAGGCGGCCAGCTCACCGAGAAGGTCCGGCGCAGGCCGTTCTCCGTCGTGCTGTTCGACGAGATCGAGAAGGCGCACCCGGACATCTTCAACTCGCTCCTGCAGATCCTGGAGGACGGGCGGCTGACCGATGCTCAGGGCCGGGTGGTGGACTTCAAGAACACCGTCATCATCATGACCACCAACCTGGGTACCCGGGACATCTCCAAGGGCGTGTCGGTCGGCTTCGGCACCTCCGGGGAGTCGCGCGGTTCCTACGACCGGATGAAGAGCAAGGTCGGCGAGGAGCTCAAGCAGCACTTCCGGCCCGAGTTCCTGAACCGTGTCGATGACATCATCGTGTTCCACCAGCTCAGCCGGGAGGAGATCTTCCGGATCGTCGACCTGATGATCACCAAGGTGGACGAGCGGCTCAAGGACCGTGACATGGGCATCGAGCTCCGCCCGGCGGCCAAGGAGCTGCTGTCGGAGCGCGGGTACGACCCGGTGCTGGGCGCGCGGCCGCTGCGGCGCACTATCCAGCGGGAGATCGAGGATCACCTGTCGGAGAAGATCCTGTTCAGCGAGCTGAAGGCGGGGCAGATCGTCATCGTCGACGCGGACGGCAAGGGCCCGGAGGCGAAGTTCACCTTCAAGGGCGTGGCCAAGCCCGACGCGGTTCCTGACGCGCCGCCGGAGGACATCGCCAGCAGTAAGGCCGCTACGACTGGCGGGTCAGCACCCGCCAGCGGCGCGGCCGGCGGGTCGGAGGCTGCGGCCGGCGAGGAGCCGGACTCGCCCGGCAGGGCGTAGCAGCCGTCCGGACTGGCAGTGACCAGGCCATCGGCCATCAGGGCAGCGAGCGCACGCGCTCGCTGCCCTGAGTCATTCCAGGCCGGATCCAGCCGGGCGGCCGGCACCGGGCCGTCGGCCGCCCGGAGCACGGCCAGCAGCCGGCCCCGGCACTGCCGGTCACTGCCGGCGTAGCCGGGCGCAGGCCGCCGGCTCGCCGGCGCTGGCTGGCCGGCCTGCCGCCAGGCACACTGCGCGGCAACCGGGCAGGCGGCGCAGGCCGGCCGGGCCGCTGTGCAGATCAGGGCGCCTAGTTCCATGACGGCCACGGCCCAGCGGGCCGCGACCTCGTCGGTGGCGGGCAGCAGCGACTCCGCGAGCCGCCGCTCGGCCGCGGTGGTGGCGGCCGGGGGCAGCGCCATGCCGGTCACCAGCCGGGCGAGGACCCGCCGGACATTGGTATCCAGGACGGCATGCCGCTGCCGGAACGCGAAGCTCGCCACCGCTGCGGCGGTGTAGGGCCCGATTCCGGGCAGCGCGCCCAGCGCCTCGGCGCTGGCCGGGACCTGCCCGCCGTGCTCGCTGACCAGGGTGGTGGCTATGGCGTGCAGCCGGACCGCCCGGCGCGGGTAGCCCAGCCGGTCCCACTGCCGGACGGCATCCGCGGGCCGGTCAGCGGCCAGCGCGGCCGGTGTCGGCCACCGGGCCATCCAGGCCGCATAGGCCGGCAGCACGCGGGCCACCGGCGTCTGCTGGAGCATGATCTCGCTGACCAGGATGGCCCACGCGGAGGTGCCGGGCTGCCGCCACGGCAGGTCACGGGCGCTGGCCGCATACCAGGCCAGGATCGGCGCTGTGTAAGGGGAGACGCTGGGGGAGGTCATGACAGGCCGATCCTCCCATGTGGCGCCCAGCCCGCCGGGCCGGGCGGCCCGGCCGCCCAGCCCGGCCCGGTGCCCAAGTGGTAGCAGAAAGTAACTGAAGGTCAAGTTAGGTGAAGGCTCTCAGGTCATCTCCAGGCCGGTCAGCCCGGTCCGATGGGGCCTCAATCCGGCCTGCCTGGCGAACCTGGGCAAGCTATCTAGCTGCGATAACGCAGTTACAGCCGGGCGGCGTTTCTGCTCTGAGGCGGGTCGGCGGCTCTGCATACTCACTCTATGGGCATGAATACTCTCCGTAATAACCGGTGGAGTCAGCGCGCGCAGCGCATCCGGCAGCTTGCGTACGCCGGGATCGTTGCCGATGCCCAGACTGCTGCCCCGCCGGGGCCGGGTGCTCCGCCCGCACCCGGCGCTCACCCCGGTCCGGGCGCCGCAGCAGGGTCCGGCTCGCTGCCGCCGGCCGCCAGCCCGGCGGGCTCAGTGCCGCCCCCAGCGGCCGCAGCCGCCGGGGAGCCCGCGGGACGGGCAGGCGTGGCCGTGAAGACCGCTCCCGAGCTGCGGGTTCCGGCGGCGGGATCCGTCCCGGCCCCGCGTTCCGGGGGGTCCCGCCCGTCCGGGCGGCCCCGGCCGCCCCGGCCCGTCATGCGCAGTCCGCAGGCCGCGACCTACTGGCGGCGGCGGTTCGTCGCCCTGCTCAGCGGCCTGGCCGTGCTGGGCCTGATCACCTGGGCCTTCACCGGAGCGCTTGGCGGCGGCAACGGCAGCTCTGCCGGGCAGCCCGGGTCCAAGTCCGCCGGCCAGCACGCCGGCCGCGGATCCGGCCAGGGCAGCGGCCAGCAAGCAGCTGCCGCGGGCCCGGCCGCCGGTGGTACCGCCACTAAGGCCCAGGCGAACGCGGCACCGCACGGGCGGCACGGCAACCGGGCGGCCTACGGTCATCCGCGTCCGTGCCCGGCTGGCTCGGTGGTGCTGAGCCTGTTCTCCAGCCAGGAGAGTTACGGGGCCGGCGCCCTTCCCCAGTTCAGCGTCGACGTGGTCGCCACCGCGCGGCAGACCTGCACCTTCGACGTCGGCGCCCGGCACGTGGCGCTGATCATCCGGGCCGGATCGGTGCGGGTCTGGAGCTCGGCTGACTGCGTGCAGGGCACCGGCAATCTCACCTCGGACCTGCAGCGCGGGGTGCCCACGGTGCTGCCCATTTCCTGGAACCGGCAGGCGTCCGCGCCGGGCTGCCCGGCCGGCACCTCGCGGATGCCGGCCGGGACGTACACCGCGGCGGTCAGTGACGGGACCCTGACCAGCAACCCCGTAACCTTCCGCATCAGCTAGGCCGCGACGGCCCCGCCGCCGAATAGACTGACGGCAATGACCGGCCTGGAGGCAGGAGGGTGCCTGCCATGAGCATCGGGCGGGATGAGCAGCGTCGTGCCGCGCTCGCGGCCGTGGCGCCGGGTACCGCGCTGCGGGAAGGCCTGGAGCGCATCCTGCGGGGCAGCACCGGAGCCCTGATCGTGCTGGGCTATGACCAGGCAGTTGAGGACCTGTGCTCGGGCGGGTTCGAGCTCAAGGTGGCGTTCTCGGCCACCCGGCTGCGCGAGCTGGCCAAGATGGACGGCGCCATCGTGCTGGACCGCACCGGATCCACCATCCTGCGGGCCGCGGTCCAGCTGGTGCCCGACCCGACGCTGCCCACCGGCGAGTCAGGGACCCGGCACCGGACCGCCGAGCGGGTCGCCCGGCAGTGCGAATACCCGGTCATCTCCGTCAGCAAGTCGATGCGGATCATCGCCGTGTACAGCGGCGGTGCGCGGTACGTGCTGGAAGACTCCACCACCCTCCTGTCGCGAGCCCACCAGGCCCTGGCCACCCTGGAGCGCTACAAGCTGCGTCTTGACCAGGTGACCGGCGCCCTGTCAGCCCTGGAAATCGAGGACCTGGCCACCGTCCGGGATGTCTCGGCCGTGGCCCAGCGGGTCGAGATGGTCCGCCGCATCGCTGATGAGATCGAGGGTCACATGGTCGAGCTCGGCACCGATGGCCGGCTGCTGGCCCTCCAGCTAGATGAGCTGGTCGCCGGCAGCGGTGCCGAGCGGCAGCTGCTCGCCCAGGACTACGTGCCCAGCACCCCGCCGGACCGGCGCTCGGCCGCCGTCGCGGCCCTGGCTGAGCTGGAAGACCTGAGCACCGATGAGCTGCTCGACATCGGGGCGGTGGCGGCGGTGCTCGGCCTGGGCGGCGCCGAGAACCTGGACGACTCGGTTAGCCCGCACGGGTACCGGCTGCTGGCCAAGGTCCCCCGGCTGCCCAGCCCGGCCGTGGATGGCCTCATCGGGCACTTCGGCGGCCTGCAGAAGCTGCTGGCCGCCACCGTCGAGGACCTGCAGTGCGTCGAGGGGGTGGGCAGCGCGCAGGCCAAGGGCGTGCGCGAGGGCCTGTCCCGCCTGGCCGAGTCCTCCCTCCTGGAGCGCTACAGCTGAGTTATCCAGGGGGATTACCCCCTGGAACCCCCAGACCGGAGGCGTCCCGCCCCCGGACCCCCTGGGGGCGATCGCTGCAGGCCGGCCCCGGAAGACCGACCCTTCGGGCCGGCCTTCCGCGACCACCCTTCGCGATCGGATTCGGAGTGGGTGTTGCCGGCCCAGCTAGGCAGGCCCTTCGGAGACCCGTTAGCCGCCTAGGGCTATGGCTATGGCGGTGGTGAGGTCGGGGGCCTCGCGGACGTTCATGGACGGCGGGGTGGCCGCGGGCAGGATCCCGGAGCCGGGCGGGACGATGGCCCGGCGGAAGCCCAGGCGCTGGGCCTCGGCCAGGCGGCGCTGGACGCCGGCCACCCGGCGGATCTCCCCGGCCAGCCCGACCTCGCCGATGGCTACCAGATCACCGGGCACGCTCAGGTCGGCCCGCGCGCTGGCCAGCGCCAGGGCGAGGGCCAGGTCCACCGACGGCTCAGTCAGGCGGACCCCGCCGACGGTCGCGGCGTAGATGTCCTGCTTGCCGATCGCCACGTTGGCCCGGCGCTGCAGCACCGCCAGCACCATCCCCACCCGGGCGGAGTCCAGGCCGGAGGTAATCCGGCGGGTCAGCTCCGGGGTCGTCGCCGGGCACACCAGGGTCTGCACCTCGGCCACCAGCGGCCGGCGACCTTCCATGGTCACGGTCACGCAGGTACCCGGCACCGGGTTGTCCCGCTGAGACAGGAACAGCCCGCTCGGGTCGGGCAGCCCGACCAGGCCGTACTCGCCCAGCTCGAAGCAGCCGATCTCGTCGGTGGGCCCGAACCTGTTCTTCAGCGCCCGGACCATGCGCAGCTGCCCGCGGGCATCCCCGTCAAAGCTCAGCACCACATCGACCAGGTGCTCCAGGGTGCGCGGCCCGGCCACCGAGCCGTCCTTGGTGACGTGCCCGACCAGCACGGTGGTGAGCATCCGCTGCTTGGCCAGGGCGGTCAGCGCCGCGGTGATCTCGCGGACCTGGGTGACACCGCCCGGCACCCCGTCGATCCCGGCCGCGCTGATGGTCTGCACCGAGTCGACGATCAGCAGGGTCGGGCTGACGCTCTCGACGTGGGCGAGCAGCGCGGCGAAGTCGGTCTCGGCGGCCAGGAACAGGTTGTCGCTCATCGCGCCCACCCGGTCGGCGCGCTGCCGGACCTGGGCGGCCGATTCCTCCCCGGTCACGTACAGCACCGGGCCGGTCTCGGCCGCCATGGCGCCGGCCTCCAGCAGCAGCGTGGACTTGCCCACGCCCGGCTCGCCGGCCAGCAGCACCACCGCGCCCGGCACCAGGCCGCCGCCCAGTACCCGGTCCAGCTCATCCAGGCCGGTGGGGCGGGCCCTGGCTGCGGTGGCGTCGACCTGGCTGATCGGCACGGCCTTCTCCCGCGGCGACCCGGCCTGCAGCGGTACCCGCGACGAGCCGGCCGTGACCGGCGGCAGGCCGGCTGGCGGAACCTGGACCAGGCTGCCCCAGGACTGGCATTTCCCGCAGCGGCCCGCCCATCTGGGGGCTCGCCAGCCGCACTCAGAGCACTCATACGATGCGGCCGTGGCCAGCTTTCCCATGACCGGAACCGTAGCCGCCGGCACCGACACTCACCGGCCCGACACTCGCCGGCCCGGCATCCGGCGACGCGCGGACACGCGCGCGGGCTCCTGGTCGGGCAGCCGGGGGGTGGCGCATAAGCTGGCAGGGTCAGGTCCGGAGCGTCATGAGTCCGGCAGCGAGACGGGCTGGGAAGTGTCGGTGCGGTGGCAGGCGGGCGGGTAACAGGCAGCCAGGCAGACGGGGCTGCCCCGTCGTCTCCGGCGGCGCGGTCCGGGCCGCTGACCGGCGGGACCGCCGCGCCGCGGATCCAGATCGCGCTGTCAACGGCCTCGATGTTCCCCGAACGGGTCCCCGATGCGTTCGAGACCGCCGCCCGGCTCGGCTACGACGCGCTGGAAGTGATGGTCACCGCCGATCCGGTCAGCCAGGACGCCAGCGTGCTGGCCCGGCTGTCGGAGTACCACGGCATCCCGGTGGTCGCGGTGCATGCGCCGACCCTCCTGGTGACCCAGCGGGTCTGGGGCCGCGATCCGTGGGGCAAGCTGCGCCGGTCCCAGGAGATGGCCGCGGAGCTCGGCGCGGGTGTCGTCGTGGTGCATCCGGCCTTCCGCTGGCAGCGGGAGTACGCCCGGGAGTTCGAGACGGGGCTGGCCGAGCTGTCGCGCGACAGCGGGATCGCCTTCGCCGCCGAGAACCTGTACCCGCTCAGCCGCGGCGAGACCGAGGTCACGGCGTACGCCCCGCACTGGAACCCGGTCGAGATGAATGTCCCGCACGCCACCCTGGACGTCTCGCACGCGGCGGTATCCGGGTCTGACGTGCTGGAGCTGGCCCGCCAGCTGGGCCCGCGGATGGCCCACGTGCACCTGGGCGATGGCACCCGGCCGGGCCTGCCCGACGAGCACCTGGTGCCCGGCCGTGGCACGCAGCCGTGTGCCGAGCTGCTCGGCCTGCTGCGCACCGAGGGATACCGCGGGGTCGTCGTCCTGGAGGTCAATACGCACCGGGCAGCAGACGCGGCGCAGCGGGACGCCGACCTCGCCGAGTCACTGGCCTTCGCCCGGCGGTACCTGGAGGGCAGCCCGCTGGACCGCGAGGCGTCGCTCAGCCGCTGAGCCCGTGCTGTTCCAGGGGGAGCCCCCTGGAACGGAAACCCGCTGCCGCCCTCCGGGCGACGGGAAGTCAGGTCTCCAGGATCAGCGTCACCGGGCCGTCGTTGACCAGCGCCACCTGCATGTCGGCCCCGAATACGCCCGTCTCGACCCCGGCCCCCAGCTCGCGCAGCGCGGCAGCGAACGACTCCACCAGCGGCTGCGCCACCGGGCCGGGGGCCGCCGCCTGCCAGGTCGGCCGCCGGCCCTTAGCCGTCTCCGCGTACAGCGTGAACTGGCTGATGACCAGCAGCGGCGCCCCGGTATCGGCACAGGATTTCTCGCCGGCCAGGATGCGCAGGTAAAAGATCTTGCGCGCCAGCGCCGCGGCCGCCTGCGGGGTATCGGCATGCGTCACGCCGACCAGTACCACCAGGCCAGGACGGGGCAGGCTGCCGACCACCGAACCGCCGACCGATACGCTCGCCTCGCTGGCCCGCTGTACCACCGCTCGCACGAGAAGGCATCTTGCCATGACTGCTGACAGTCCGCACCGGCCCGGTCCGGCCACCCTCATCACCGTCGCGCCGACGGGCGCTGAGTCGGAGAAGGCGGCCGTGCCCGCCCTGCCCGTCACGCTGGATGAGCTCGTCACCACGGCCAAGGACTGCCAGGCCGCCGGGGCCGCCGTCATCCACGTGCACATCCGCGACGACCAGGCCCGGCCGACGCTGGATCTGCAGCGGCTGACCGACACGGTGCAGGCCCTGCGCGAGGGCACCGACCTCATCGTCCAGCTGTCCACCGGCGGCGCCGTCACCGACAGCTTCGACCGGCGGCTGGCCGTCCTCGACGCGGCGCCCGACGCCTGCTCGCTGACCTGCGGCACGGTCAACTTCGGCGATGACGTGTTCATGAACCCGTGGCCGTTCATCCGGGAGCTGTACGCGCGCACCAAGGACCTGGGCGTCGTGCCGGAATTCGAGCTGTTCGACCTCGGGCACGTGGCCACCTTGCACCGGCTGCTCGCCGACCTGGGCGAGCCGGCCGGCGGCCACGTGCACTGCGACCTGGTGATGGGGGTACCCGGCGGGATGCCCGGCGATGCGGCCACCCTCGTCGCCGCTGTCGCCGCGCTGCCCGCGGGCGCGACCTGGTCGGCGACCGGCATCGGCCGGACCACGGTGCCGGTCATGCTGGCCGCCCTGTCGGCAGGCGGGCACCTGCGGGTCGGCATGGAGGACACCACGTCATTCGCCCGCGGCCGCCCGGTCACCGGGAACGCCGAGCTGGTCAGCCGCGCGGCCGCGCTGGCGGAACTGGCTCAGCGCCCGGCCATGTCCCCCGCCGCGGCCCGGGGCATGCTTCAGATCCCCGTTGCAGGAGGTAGCAAGTGAGCGGCAGTCCTGTCCTGGCCGAGGTGATCCGGTCCGGCTTCCTCGAGTCCGTGCATCGCGGCCAGGCGGTCGGCCTGCGCGCTGACGGCACCGTCGCGGTGTCGGCCGGGGCGGTCACGGCACCGGTGTTCCCCCGCTCGTCGAACAAGCCCATGCAGGCGGTGGCCATGCTGCGATGCGGCCTGGACCTGGACGGAGAACTGCTCGCGCTGGCCGCGGCCAGCCACTCCGGCGAGGACTTCCACGTAGCGGGTGCCCGGCAGATCCTGGCCCGCGCCGGGCTCAGCGAGGACGACCTGCAGTGCCCGCCCGACCTGGCCGGGGATGAGGAAACGCACCGGGAGATGGTGCGGACCGGCGCGCCGCCGGATCGGGTCCACTTCAACTGCTCCGGCAAGCACGCCGCCATGCTGGCCACCTGCGTGGCCGCGGGCTGGCCCACGGCCAGCTACCGGGACCCGCAGCATCCGCTGCAGCAGGCCATCGCCGCCACCATCGCCGAGCTGGCCGGCGAGCCGGTGGCCGCGATCGGCGTGGACGGCTGCGGCGCGCCGCTGATGGCCATCTCGGTGAGCGGCCTGGCCCGCGCCTTCCGGGCCCTCGTGCTGGCCGCGCCGGGCACGCCCGAGCGCCGGGTAGCCGACGCCTTCCGCGCCTATCCGGCCTGGACCTCCGGCACCCACCGGGCCGAGAACGCCCTGATGACCGCCGTGCCTGGCCTGATGGTCAAGGCCGGGGCGGAGGGCGTGGAGGCGTTTGCGCTGGCCGACGGCCGGGCCGGCGGCCTCAAGCTGGAGGACGGCGCGCAGCGCGCCAGGGCGCCGCTCACGATTGCCATCCTGCGCGAGCTGGGCGTGGCCGACGTGCCCGGCGTGAACCTCGCCGCGCTGGACGAGCTGGCCACCGTCACCATCACCGGGGGCGGCCAGCCGGTGGGCGAGGTCCGCGCCCGGCTCCTCGTTAATGGTCATGATGTGACGGGAGTAACGGATGCTTCCGCTGCGGTGGATTCCGCAGGCGCGGCGAGCTTAGCCTTCGCTAGCCACAGCTAGCGCCTTGCTTGCAGTTGCAAGCAGGGCGTGGGATACTGCCTGCATGAAGCCGGTCAACGTCAACACCATCGGCGAGTACATCCGCGACCAGCGCGAGCAGGCCCGGATCTCGCTGCGCCAGCTGGCCCAGAACGCCGGGATCTCCAATCCGTACCTGAGCCAGGTCGAGCGCGGACTGCGGCGGCCGAGCGCCGACATCCTGCAGCAGATCGCCAAGGGCCTGCGGATCTCCGCCGAGGCCCTGTACATCCAGGCGGGCTTCCTGGAGGACAAGCAGCCCAGCTCGATGGTGCGCGAGGCGGTCCTGACGGACCCGGACCTGACCGAGCGGCAGAAGCAGATGGTCATCGAGATCTACGAGTCGTTCCGCAAGGAGACCCGGCTGGCCGAGGGCAAGGACGGCGAGGCCGGCGACCTGCCGCCCGACGAGGCCGCCCTGACCTGGCCGGAGGACGTCGGCGAGGACGCCCTGGACGCCGCGCCGCCCCGGCCCGCCATCGAGCCGCAGCAGGGCGGGGATTCGAGTAGGTTGGCGCCGTGAGCATCATCAGCTTCTCGGGGTGGGGCCCGATCAACTACTTTTTCTGGCTGCTCCTCCTCGCTGCGTTCGTCACCGAGGCCTTCGCGTTCGTCGACGCGATCCGGCAGCAGAAGACGGCCTTTCCCGCGGCCGGCAAGCAGACCAAGCCGATCTGGCTGATCATCCTCGGCGTCGCCCTGGTCATCGGCATAGGCGGGGCCATCGGCCAGCTGAGCATCTTCAACTTCCTGCCGATCGTGGCCTTCGTCGCGGCGGCCATCTACCTGGCCGACGTGCGGCCCAAGGTGAGCCAGTTCAAGCGCAGCCGCAACTCCTCCGCCTCGCACCAGGGCCCCTACGGCCCCTGGTAGGAGGCTGTATTTCCAGTGCGAGCCGGAACGGCGCTTTAGGGCGCCGCCTTCCCTCGTCGCAGGCTCCTCAGTCCAGGCGGCGCCGCATCGCGCCGGCTCGCTAGGCTCAGGCGGGTGACTGAGGCGACGTGGCGTACCCACCGGCTGGAACTGGACGATCAGACCCTGCGCGAGTGGGACGCGGTGGTGCTGGACTCCGGACCGGACGGGATCGTGCTGGACCGGTCGGCGTTCTACCCCGGCGGCGGCGGTCAGCCGCCCGACCACGGCGTGCTGCTGTGGGGCGGCGTGCAGACCCGGATTGCCGGGGCCCGCAAGGGCGACGACCTGTACCTGATCCCGGCCGAGGACGACCCGCTGCCGCCGGCCGGCAGCACCGTGCGGGGAGCGGTTGAGGACGACCGCCGGACCGCGCTGATGCGCACGCACTCCGGGCTGCACGTGCTGTGCGGGGTGGTGTTCCGGGACTACGGGTCGCTGGTGACCGGCGGGAACATGGAGCCGCTGACAGCCCGGATGGATTTCGACCTGCCCGAGCTGCCGGAGGGGTTCCGGGACGCGGTGGAAGCGGCGTGCAACGCCGAGATCGGTAACGACCGCCGGATTGACGTGCGGGTCCTGCCGCGCGCCGAGGCGTTCGCCCTGCCGGACATCATCCGCACCGCGACGAACCTGGTCCCGCCTGACGTGCCCGACGTCCGGATCATCGACATCGTCGGGCTCGACCAGCAGGCCGACGGCGGCACCCACGTCGCCAGCACCAGTCACATCGGCAAGATCCAGGTCGTCAAGATCGAGAACAAGGGCCGCGGCTTCCGCCGGCTGCGCATCCGCATCTCGGACTAGCCGCGGACGTCGGCTGAAATGCTGACGGCCCGGCGGACATGTGGGCTGTGTCGAAAGGAACAGCCTTGCCCAGTCCGCTGACACCCGCTCATGACGAGCGACAACGCCGCTTCGAGGCGGCATACGCGGCGCACCACGGCCCGATCCTGGGCTACCTGCTGCGCCGCACCGACAATCCCGATGACGCCGCCGACGCGCTGGCCGAAGTGTTCCTGACCGCCTGGCGGCGGCTGGCCGACATGCCCGCCGGCCAGCAGGAGCGGCTGTGGCTGTACGGCGTGGCCCGGCGGGTGCTGGCCAACTACCGCCGGGGCGAGCGGCGCCGGCTGGCGCTGGCTGACCGGCTGCGCGCCGACCTGGTCATCAGCTACCACCCGCCGGAGTACACCGGCGAGCTAGCCCGCACCGCGGCCGCCTTCAGCCGCCTGCCCGAGGCCGAGCGTGAGCTCCTCGCCCTGACCGGCTGGGAGGGCCTCGACCACGGTCAGATCGCTGTCGTCCTGGGCTGCTCGCGCAATGCCGTGCGGATCCGGCTGCACCGGGCCCGCCGCCGCCTCGCCGCCGAGCTGGACCGCGGTCCAGCCGACCCCGCCCCCAGCCGTGCGCACGTTCCGAGTGGAGACTTCCGGTGAACCAGCTCAGTAAGATCGCCCGCGTCAGTGACGCGGAGGCCGCGCAGCTTGCCCGGCCGGACACGCTGGCCGACCTGGCCGGCCAGATTACCGCCACGCCTGCGGGCGCACGGCACCCGGCCGCCTCGCGCCCGGCCGCCGCACGCCCGCGGCGGGGCATCCGGCGCCGCTGGCTGATCGCCGTGCCGGCGGCCGCCGGGGTGGCCGCGGCGGCGCTGCTCGTGACCATGACCGGGCAGCCCGGTCACTCCGCTCCGGCCGGCCAGGCAGGGCACCGGGCGGGGCATGTTCCGGCCGGGCCCGAGCCGGCCCGGGCGCACGTGCTGTCGTTTGTCCGGCACGGCCGCTACATCGACGTCATCGTGCGCAACCCGGTGGCCGACCCGGCGCAGTACCGAGCCGAGTTCGCCCGGCACCACCTGAACATCTCACTGCGGCTGCTGCCCGTCTCGCCCTCGATCGTCGGCACGGTCGTCTACTTCGGCGGGACTCACGCCAGCGCGATCACGCCCATCACCGCTACGGGCGCCTGCCACGTGGCCAGCGGCGGCGACCAGTGCCCGGTTGGCGTCCGGGTCCCGGTCAGCTTCCGCGGCCAGGCCGATCTTGTCTTCGGCCGCGCTGCCCGGCCGGGCGAGCAGTACGAGTCCACGGCCTCGGCGTTCGCGCCGGGCGAGGCGATGCACGGCGTGAACATCCACGGCAAGACCGTCGCTCAGGTCGAGGCGATGCTCAGCGCGCGCCACGTGACGGCCGTGCGCTTCAACGTCGAGCGGCACGGTGTTGCCCGGAACCAGCGCCAGGCCCCCGGCCGCTGGTATGTCTACGACGCCGTGCCGTGGGCGCCGCGGCAGGTCCTGCTGTTCGTCGGCCCGTCCCGGACGGAGCCCAAGGCCGGCCCGCCGGCCTCCGGCTCACCCGTCCCCAGCCCGTCGCCCACCAGTCCCTGACGCCCGCGAGCGACCCTGCGGGGCGCGGCGCTGCCTGGACTGAGGAGCCTGCGACGAAGGAAGGCAGCGCCACCTGGCGCCCCGCAGCGGCCGCTCGCCAAATGTAAACAGCCTGAGGAGCCTGCGACGAAGGAAGGCGGCGCCACCTGGCGCCCCTCAGGTTCTGAGCAATGTATTCAGAACGGGATGACCAGGACGGCCACCGGGAGGGTCACCGCGAGCGCGGCGGCCGCCGCGACCAGGGCGAGGGCCGGGGCGGACAGGCCCGGCGCGGGGCGCAGCAGCCGGGCGACCCGGGCCGTCACCTCGCCCTCAATCTCGGGCTCGGCGATGGCCAGCGCGCCGGACGGCGCCTGGCAGCCGCCGGCCGCCCCGACGCGCAGCAGCGCGGTGGCCAGTTCCCGGGCCGGACGCTGGCGCAGCACGAGGTCGTCAGCGTGCATCTCGACCAGCAGAGCGACCGCCCGGAACGCCTCCCGCGCCGCCTGCGACCAGCGGAAGGCATGTAGCAGCGCAGTGAACGGGAGCAGCACCAGGTCATGCCGCTCGCGGGCATGGGCCCGCTCATGAGCCAGCACGGCGGCCAGCTCGGCGGCGTCGAGCAGGTCCAGGGTGCCGGCGCTGACGACGATCGTCGAGCGCAGGCCCGGCAGGCAGTACGCGGCAGCGGCCGGGTGGTCCACCACCAGCGCGCCGGGCACCTTGGGATCGCCGTGGGCCAGCAGGCTCAGCAGCAGCCGCTGGCGCTGGCGCGCCCGCAGCACACTGGCCGAGGCGGCCAGCAGCACCCAGATGAGCAGGGACAGCAACAGCAGCCCGGCGGCCAGGCAGCCCAGCCGGACGGCCGCCAGCAGCCCGAACGACGGCAGCGGCCGGGCGTGCAGGAAGCCGGTCAGCTGGTCAAGGGCGCTGCCCATGACGCCGGCCCGCTGCGGAATGGTGCCCAGGCCGATCAGCGTGCCGACCGCGGCCAGGCCCCAGCCCAGGCCGATCGCCTGCCACAGCACGATGGCTGCCGCCGGCGAGCGCCGGGGCCAGCGCGCAGCGCTGAGCAGGGCAGAAGCCTGGACGCAGCCCGCAGCCACGGCAGCCAGGACGAACACGGCGGTCATCGCCGCTCAGCCCTTGCTGCCCTCGCTGAGTGTCTCCAGGGCGTGCCGCAGGGCACGCGCCTCAGAGCCGGAGACACTCCGCACGAAGCGGGCCAGGGCCGCCTGCCGGTCACCGGTCTGGTCGAGCGCGCTGAGCATGAGCTCGGTCACGTACGCCTCGCGGCTCTCGGCAGCGCGATACCGCCAGGCCCGGCCATCGCGCTGCCGCCGCGCGAAGCCCTTCTTCGACAGCCGGTCCAGCACTGTCATGACAGTGGTGTGTGCCAGATCACGCTCGGTCAGCTGCGCGCTGACCTCGCGCACAGTGAGGGACTGCGAAGCCTCCCAGAGCACGTCCATAATCGCGCGCTCCAGCTCGCCAAGTCGGTTCACGAGGTCACTGTACCCCGCCGCCGGGACGACGGAACAGGCGGAGATCGGGACACTCTGGCCAGTAGCTGACCGGTTAGGCTGAGGGCGGGTGGCTGTCCCGCGCTCTGGCCTGAGCGGCGGGCCGATCTGCGCTGGAGGACAATGATGTCCGTGCAAACGCCCCGGTTCCGGCCGGTTCTGGAGTCGTTCGCTCCGTACAAGCCGGGCAAGACGCCCATGGCGCCCGACGGGACCTCCTACAAGCTCTCCTCGAACGAATCGCCCTATGGCCCGCTGCCGTCGGTGCTGTCGGTGCTGGCTGACGCGGCCACCGCGCTCAACCGCTACCCCGACAACGGGTGCGCTGAGCTGACTGCCGCGCTGGCTGCCCGGCTGGGCGTGCCGCCGGAGCACGTCGCGGTGGGCTGCGGCTCCGTGGGCGTCACCCAGCAGCTGCTGGCCGCCACCTCCGAGCCCGGCACTGAGGTGCTGTACGCCTGGCGGTCCTTCGAGGCCTATCCGCGGCTGGCGGACCTGGCCGGGGCCGCCTCGGTGACCGTGCCGCTCCGGGATCAGGCCCATGACCTGGCAGCGATGGCAGCCGCCATCACCAGCCGGACGCGGCTGATTCTCGTCTGCAACCCGAATAACCCGACCGGCACCGTGGTGCACTCCGACGAGCTCACCGCCTTCCTGGACCAGGTCCCGGAGGACTGCCTGGTCGTGCTGGACGAGGCGTACCACGAGTACATCCGCGACCCGGCCGTACCGGACGGGATCACCCTGTACCGGGACCGCCCCAACGTGGCCGTCCTGCGGACTTTCTCCAAGGCCTACGGCCTGGCCGCGCTGCGGGTCGGGTACCTGATCGCCGCCGGCCCGGTCGCGGCGGCGGCGCGCGCGACGCAGCTCCCGTTCAGCGTGAACACCCTGGCCCAGGCGGCGGCGCTGGCGTCACTGGACGCTGAGCAGGAACTGCTGGAGCGGGTGGAGCTGGTGGTCAAGGAGCGCGACCGGGTCCGGGGCGAGCTGCTGGATCAGGGCTGGGCTGTCCCGCCGACCGAGGCCAACTTCATCTGGCTGCCGCTGGGCACCGACACCGCGGACTTCGCCGCGACCAGCGACCGGGCCGGAGTAGCGGTCCGGCCGTTCGCGGCCGACGGAGCCCGGGTGTCGATCGGAGACCCGGGCGCCAATGACGCGTTCCTGGCCGTGGCCAGGGCGTGGCCGCGGCGGCACTGAGCGGTCCGGCTGGCCAGCGAGCCGAGCCAGCCCGGGGATGTTTCCGGGCATCTCGTACGCTGTCCTTGGTATACCACCGCGGGCGGAGGCCACAGGCAGCGTGAAGGTCTATGTAATCCACGAGAACCCGGACTGGTTCGCGCCCATCGGGGCCGCGCTGCAGGCCGCGGGGGTGCCGCATGAGCAGTGGCTGCTCGGCGAGGCTGCCGTTGACCTGAGCGAGGCGCCGCCGGACGGGGTGTTCTGGTCCCGGATGAGCGCCTCGTCGCATACCCGCGGTCACCCCTATGCCAAGGACCAGACCCGCGGCGTGCTGGCCTGGCTGCACGCGCACGGCCGCCGGGTGGTGAACGGCCGGCCGGCGCTCGAGCTGGAGATGAGCAAGGTCGACCAGCTCGTGGCGCTGCGGGCGGCCGGGTTCGATGTCCCGCGCACGATCGCCGTCGCCGGGACCCGCGAGCTGGCCCCGGCGGCCCGGAAGCTGCCCGCGCCGTTTGTCAGCAAGCACAACCAGGGCGGCAAGGGCCTGGGCGTGCGGCTGTTCGCCAGCTACCAGGAGTTCGACGACTACCTGGCCGGGCCGGACTACGAGGCGCCGGTGGACGGCATCACCCTGCTCCAGGAGTACCTGGTCGCGGCCCGGCCGCAGATTACCCGGGCCGAGATCGTCGGCGGCGAGTTCATCTACGCCATCACGGCTGACACCGCCCGCGGCGGATTCCAGCTGTGCCCGGCCGACGCCTGCGCGGTGCCCGCCCCGGGCCAGCCGGCCGGAGCGGCGCAGGAGCCGAGCCTGTTCGCGCTGCGGGCCGGGTTCACCGATCCGGTGACGGCCCGGTACGAGGAGTTCGCCGCGGCCCGCGGCATCGAGATCGCCGGCTTTGAGTTCATCGAGACCGCCGACGGCCGGCTCGTCACCTACGACATCAACACCACGACCAACTACAACGCGGCCATCGAGGCGGCGGCACCGCGCGCGGCGCTGCCGGCCGTGGCCGCCTACCTGGGCAAGCTGCTCGCCGGCTGAGGCTGCCGGACATCGCCGACAGTGGAGGTTCATGATGCGGTTCGGGTACTGGATGCCGATCTTCGGCGGCTGGCTGCGCAACGTCAGGGATGAGGGCATGCCGGTGGCCTGGCCCTACATCCGGGACCTGGCGGCCGAGAGCGAGCAGCACGGCTTTGACCTGAGCCTGATCGCCGAGCTGAACCTCAACGACATCAAGGGCCCCCGCGAGCCCTCCCTGGACTGCTGGACGCTGGCGCCGGCCGTCGCCGCCGTCACCAGCACGCTGGAGCTGATGCTGGCGGTCCGGCCCAACTACCATTCGCCCGCGCTGACGGCCAAGGCGCTGTCCACGCTGGACGTGATCGCGCCCGGCCGGATATCGCTCAACGTGGTGTCGTCGTGGTGGAAGGACGAGGCCGCCCAGTACGGGGCGCCGTTCGACGTGCACGACGCCCGGTACGCCCGGACGCAGGAGTGGCTGGAGGTCATCTCCCGGCTGCTGCGCGAGGACACGGTGACGCACGACGGATCGCTGTACCAGCTGCAGGGCGCCAACCTGGAGCCCAAGCCCAGCCGGCTGCCCCCCGTGTATATGGGCGGCGAGTCGCCCAAGGCCAAAGAGGTCATCGCGGCCCAGTCCGACGCCTACGTGATGCACGGCGATGCGCCCGAGGTCATCGCGGCCAAGGTCGCTGACCTCAGTGCCCGGCGGGCGGCCGCGGGCCGCCCGCCGCTGCAGTTCGGGGTCTCGGGCTTCGTGGTCTGCCGCGACACCGAGGCCGAGGCCCAGGCCGAGCTGGACCGGATCCTCAATGTCCGGTCCTCGCCCGAGGCCTATGCCTCCTACCAGGACTTCATCGCCGGCTCCCAGCTGGAGTCGCAGGTGTCGCTGGAGGAGTACAGCGTCTCCAACCGGGGCCTGCGCAGCGGCCTGGTCGGCACGCCGGACCAGATCACCGAGCGGCTGCGCGGCTACGCCGACGCCGGGGTGGACCTGATGCTGCTGCAGTTCTCCCCGCAGCGCGAGGAAATGGCGCGGTTCGGCCGGGATGTGATCCGCCAGTGGGCATGATGGGCGGATGGACCGGGCCCCGGTCCGGATAGGCGTCGCGGGCGACTGGCACGGCAACACCGGCTGGGCGGTCCGGGCCATCCGGCGTATCTGCGCCCAGCTGCCTGCGGCCAGCCCGCGGATCGTGCTGCACCTGGGCGACTTCGGCATCTGGCCCGACCGCGGCGGCGCGGACTTCCTGGCCCGGACGGACGCGGCGCTGGCCGCGGCCGGCGCGCAGCTATGGTTCGTGGACGGCAACCATGAGGACCACAGCATGCTCGGGCGGCTGTCACCCGGCCCGGACGGCCGCTGCCCGGTGACGGACCGGATCTGGCACCTGCCGCGCGGCTACCGGTGGCAATGGCACGGCCGCCGCTGGCTGGCCCTCGGCGGCGCGGTCAGCCTGGACCGTGCCGAGCGGACGGCGGGCCGGGACTGGTGGCCGGAGGAGGAGATCAGCGCCGCCCAGGCGGCCGCCGTGGCTGCCGCCGGGCCGGCCGACGTGCTGGTCAGCCACGACTGCCCGGCAGGCATCGAGCATGTCTTCACCGCCCCGCCGCCCGGCTGGTCACGCGCGGACGTGAGCCGGGCCCGGCAGCACCAGGAACTGCTGGCCGGCGTGGCCGCCGCCGTCCGGCCGTCGGTCGTGCTGCACGGTCACCTGCACGAGTACTACCGGCGGACCGTTGACCTGGGCTGGGGCCCGGTGGCGGTCACCGGGCTGGACTGCGACAACGCCCAGCATGGCAACTGGGGCATCCTGGACATCACTGCCCTGCGCTGGGACCGGCTGCACGGCCAGCTGCTGACCAGCCTGGCCCGGAACCTGGCCCGCCGGGCCGGGCCGCCGGCCGGCCAGCACGCCGCCCGGGATCGCTGACCAGGCCCCGGCGCCCGGCGCAGGCCGCCAGGCGCCCGGCTAGCGGCCGCTGGCGCTGCTGCGCGGTCCCAGCTTCTCGATCACCAGCCGGTAGGCCTGCCGGGGGCGCCCCGGCTGCGGGCTGCGGCTGGGCGGCAGGGGCCAGGCCAGGCCCTCCTCGACCAGCGTGGCCAGCAGCCGCCGTGCGGTGCGCGGCGTCACCGACAGCAGCCGCCCGGCCGTCTCGGCATCCACGACCGGGGTGGCGCCGGTCGCCGCCAGCTTCTCCGACAGGCGGACCAGCGTGTCCAGTCCGCGCCCGCTGGCGCCGGCGGGCGCCGACCGCGGGCCCGGCACCAGGGGCTGGCCCGGCCGCTCGCGCGCCGGGCCGGCCAGCCGGGTCACCGCGGGCCGGCCGAGCGCCGCACGGGCCCGCGCCTCGGCTTCGGCCTCGGTACGGCCGCCGCCGACACCCACCTCCAGGCCGATGCCCAGCTCGCTGCGGGCCCGCTCGACAAACGGCGGTCCGCCGGTGCCGTCGGCAGCCTGGCTGAGCGAGCCGCGGGTGGCGATGACCAGGAAGCCGTGATCGCTCAGCGAGCTGACGGTGGCCTGGATCCGCTGCGCCTCCTGGACCAGGAACCGGTGCACGGTGAGCCGCAGTTCCTCACGGGCCTGCCGCGGTGACCCGCGGCGCACCGTGTCCCGCAGCGTCGGCACCTCCACGATCACGACGGCCAGCTGCGCGTTCTCCAGCCGCCGGTACCCGGCCAGCAGGCTGCCGGTGCGCAGCGCGGACCGGATCGCGCTGCCCGTCGGCCGCAGCGGGAACACCGGGACCTGGGCGGCCGACAGCTTCCTGGCCACCGACTGCAGACAGGTGAAGGCGACAGCGGTCTCCTGCTGCTGCCACAGTCGCTCATGAAAGCTGGCGATCAGGGCCGCCCCGGACACCTCCTCGCGGACGTGCACCCCGCCGGTCGGGATGCCCAGCTCGCCGAAGGCATCCTCGGCGTCGGCCTGGCTGACCACGTCGATGCTGGACCGGCCGATGTCCAGGCCGTCCCGGCTCGCGCGCAGCATCGCCGCGTACAGGGCGCTGCCGCTCAGCTGGATGTACGTCGCAGGAACAGCGAGCACGCCCGCCCGCCGGGCGAACTCGTACGGCACCCGGCTGGCGAACAGGCACGCGTCCACCGAGTTGCCGAGCCGGGCCACCTTCTCCGGCGCCTCCTGCTCGTCCCGGTAAGCCGCCGTGACCAGCCGCCGGGCCGCGCCGTCGCCCCGGTCGGGGGGCGCCCCCGGCCCGGCCGTCAGCGGCAGGCCCGACAGCATGATCCGCTCGACCAGGTCATGTGGTCCGACGATGCCGATCGTCGGCTCGGCGCCCCCAGTCATTCGCGCCATTTCCCGTCTCATTCAGGCCACCCGCTCCGCAGCCGGTAAGTTCCGCTACTCCATTTAGTAGCTCACAGGACATGTCTCTGGAAGAGGCAATTATCCGTGATACAACGGCAAAGCGAAACTCGACTGCGCGTTGTGAGGCGGGAAATGTGAATGGCGCGGGAATCTTCGCAGACGGGAGCGTCAGCCGGTGATTTCCTCGGTGACGTCGGCACCGAGGGTAGCCAGCCGCGAGGCGACCGAGGCGTGCCCGCGGTCGATCAGGTAGCCCGGCGAGACGACCGTCTCGCCGTCGGCCGCCAGGCCGGCCAGGACCAGCGCGATCCCGGTCCGCAGGTCGTGGGCGATGACCTCGGCGCCGTGCAGCGCGGTCGGGCCGTGCACCAGGACGGCGTTGTTGGCCACCTCGACCTTGGCGCCCATCTTGTTCAGCTCGCCGGCCAGCATGTACCGGCCGTCGAAGATGGTCTCCCGGATGTAGCTGGTCCCCTCGGCCAGGCAGCTCACCGCCATAATCGGCGATTGCAGGTCAGTGGCGAATCCGGGGAACGGGCTTGTGATCACGTTGATCGGGCGCAGCTGGCGGTCTCGCCGGACCTGCAGGATGGCGCCATGTTCGGCGAACTCCACGCCCATCTGCTCCAGCTTCCACCGGACCACGCCGAAATGCTCGAGCGAGGCGCCGACCAGGGTGACCTCGCCGCCGGCCATCGCCGCCGCCATCGAGAAAACGGCGGCGTCGATGCGGTCGGCCATGACGGTGTGCTCGACGGCGGTGAGCTCGCCGACGCCCTGGACGGTCACGAACCCGGTGCCGCCACCGCTGATCCGGGCCCCCATCTTGGTCAGGAACGCGATCACGTCGAGCACCTCGGGCTCGAGCGCGCAGTTGTCGATCACCGTCGTGCCCGGCGCCAGCGACGCGGCCATGATCAGGTTCTCGGTACCGGTGTGCGAGGGAGTGTCCAGGTACAGGTGGGCACCCCGCAGCCGCCCGGCCTTGATGTGGATCCGGGTCTCCTGCTCGTCCACGATCGCCCCGAGCCGGGCAAAGCCGCGGTAATGAAAGTCCAGGTTACGGCTGCCCAGGTTGCAGCCGCCGATGCCCTCGATGGTCGCCTCGCCCAGCCGGTGCAGCAGCGCGGGGACGAACAGCACGGATGCCCGGAACCGCCGCGCGATGTCGGCTGGCAGCACGGAGCTGGTCAGCTCGGAGGCGTCGATCACCAGCGTGCGCTCGGCCTCGTGGAACTTGACGATGGCCCCGAGCGCCTGAGCCAGCTCCACGGCCCGCCGGACGTCCTCGATGACCGGCACGTTGCGCAGCACCGTCCGGCCCTTCTCGGCCAGCAGGGACGCCGCGATCATCTTGAGGGCAGCATTCTTGGCGCCCTGGATGAAGACCGTCCCCTGCAACTGGTTTCCGCCGCGGACGCGATAGCGGGTCTCGGGGCCGCTCGTCATCTGGCTGGTGCTCCTGTCCTTGTGCTGCTGCGTAGCAGCGCTCGGCCGGCTCAGCACCTGCGTGGCGACCGGCCGGTCGGCCAGCATCTCGCTGAGCTGCCGGCCGCCTGTCTCACCTGACGTCCAGTATTCCACCGCTCCCGAGCCCCCCAGACCATGATGACAGTGTTACGTAACGTATCGGAGTGACTCCAAGCGGTTAACAGAGGGTCCTGCCTGGAACCAGCCCGGTCGGGTCATACCCGCCCGGTGGCGGCGGATTCGCGCGATCGCGAGATTGCACCTGATCGTCGCCGCCGGGGCTGGTCTCAGGCCCAGCGCTCGCCGGTGATCCGCTCGTAGGCTTCGACATAACGGGCCCGGGTGGCCTCGACGACCTCGGCCGGCACGGGCGGCGCGGGCGGGCGCTTGTCCCAGCCCGAGCGCAGCGACCAGTCCCGGACGAACTGCTTGTCCAGCGCGAGCTGGGCCTGGCCGGGCTGCCACTGATCGGCCGGCCAGAAGCGCGAGGAGTCGGGCGTCAGCACCTCATCGGCCAGCACGATGGTCCCGTCAGCGTCCCGGCCGAACTCCAGCTTGGTGTCGGCGATGATCACGCCCCGGTCCAGGGCCAGCTCGTGGCCGCGGCGGTAGACCGCCAGGGTCAGCTCGCGCAGCCGGGCCGCGTCCGCCGCGCCGGCCAGCTCGGCGACCCGGCCGAAGTCAATGTTCTCGTCGTGCTGGCCGGCGTCGGCCTTGGTCGTGGGGGTGAACACCGGCTCGGGCAGCCGGGACCCCTCGGTCAGGCCGTCCGGCAGCGCGACGCCGGAGATGGCGCCAGCGGCCCGGTAGGACTCCAGGCCCAGCCCGGCCAGGTAGCCGCGGGCGATGCACTCCACCCCGATCATCTCCAGCCGCCGGCACCGGATGGCCCGGCCCGCCCACTCCGCCGGCACCCGGCTGGCCGAGATGACGTGGTTGGGCACCAGGTCAGCCAGGCGCTCGAACCACCACAGCGACAGCTGGGTGAGGATGGCGCCCTTGTCCGGGATCGGCGTGGGCAGCACGGCGTCGTAGACGCTGATCCGGTCCGAGGCGACCATGATCAGGTCCGCGCCGTCTTCGTACAGGTCCCGGACCTTGCCCGAGTGCAGCAGCTTCATCGCCTGGCTCGTTCCTGTTCCCTAGGCCAGCTTGGCCAGGCGCTCGAAGACCGGCCCCAGCCGGGCCACGTACCGCTCCGGCCGGCAGGCCTCATCCAGCCGGGCCTCATCCAGCGGCTGGCCGGCCCGGGCGGCGTGCTCGCGCAGGGTCTGCCGGAACGGCGTGCCGTCCTGCCAGGTCTGCATGGCGGCCGCCTGGACCAGGGCGTAGGCCGACTCCCGGGACACGCCGCCCGCGACCAGCTCCAGCAGCACCGCCGAGGTGTAGATCAGGCCGTGGCTGGAGTCCAGGTTGGCCCGCATCCGGGCGGCATCCACCACCAGGCCGGTCACCAGCCCGGTGGTCTGCTCCAGCAGGTAGTCGGTGGCGATGGCAGCGTCGGGCAGGGCGACCCGCTCGGCCGAGGAGTGCGAGATGTCCCGCTCGTGCCACAGCGGGATCCCCTCCATGACCGGGACGACCTGGGCGCGGACGATCCGGGCCAGCCCGCAGATCCGCTCCGAGCGGACCGGGTTCTCTTATGCGGCATGGCCGAGGAGCCCTTCTGCCCCGCCCCGAACGCCTCGGCCAGCTCGGCGACCTCAGTCCGCTGGCCGTGCCGGACCTCCAGCGCGACGGCCTCGCAGACCGTGGCGATCAGCGCCAGCACGCTGGTCCACTCGGCGATGCCGTCGCGCAGCACCACCTGGGTGGCCACATCCGCCGGGCGCAGCCCCAGCTCGGCCATCACCTCGGACTCGATGGCCGGGTCGATGTTGGAGTAGGTGCCCACCGCGCCCGGACAGCTTGCCGACCGCGACGGCCGCCCGGGCCCGGCTCAGCCGGTCCCGGCAGCGGGCGATGGCGAACGCGAAATCGGCGACCCGGTGCCCCCACACGTCCGGCTCGGCATGGATGCCGTGGGTGCGGCCCACCCGCAGCGTGCCCTGGTGGGCCAGCGCGTGGTCGCGCAGCGCGGCCAGGAGAGCGGTGCAGCGGTCCAGCAGCAGGTCGCGTGGCGTCGGTGAGCTGCAGGCCGAGGGCGGTGTCCAGCAGGTCGGAGGAGGTCATGCCGAAATGGACGTAGGCGGCGGCGTCCCGCGGCTGCGGTCTGGTCGGCCCAGGCCGACAGGAACGCGATGACGTCGTGACCGGTCACCGCCTCGATCTCGGCGACGGCCGCGGGAGACGGCGGCGGGGCGGCCCGCACCGGCTCGACGGCGCTGGCCGGGACCGTGCCGGCCCGGGCGTGCGCCGCGAGGACCAGGACTTCGATCCGGCACCAGAGCTCATACTTGTGCGATTCGCTCCAGACCCGGCCCATCTCCGGCAGGGTGTACCGCTCGATCACGGCTCTATCCTGCCTGCCGGGCCCGGCGGCCCTGGCTCCGGGGCGTCCCGGTACCGCTCAGCCGCCAGCATGACGGCCAGCACGGCGGTGAGCAGAGCCAGCTGGGCGCCCGGGCCGATGGTCACCCCGGCGGCGACGGTGGCGAGGGCCGCTACCGCACCGGCGACCCGCAGGGCGACCGGGCCGGTCCGCAGGACCCGCCGGATGGCCACGTCGCCGGCCAGGAACAGGGCCGCCCCGGCGGCCAGCACCGCCGCGTCCGCCAGGCCGCCGCTGGCCAGGCTCCAGCCGCCCGGGCGGCCCGCCCGGGCGATCGCCTCCTGAACCCCGGCCGCCATCGCCACCAGCCCGAGCAGGACCGGCACGTTCCCGTAGAACAGGGCGGACAGCGCCAGGGAGGTCCGCCGTGCGCTGGAGGCGGCGGTGAGGACCTGCTCGGTGCGCTCCTCGTCCCGGCCGCCGAAGATGATCCACCACAACGCGGCCGCCAGGGCCAGGCCCAGCACAGAGCTGACCGTCAGCGCGGCCGGCGTCCCGGCCGCATGGCCCTCGCGGGTCGCGGCGCCGATGCCGATGGCGGCGACGGACTCGCCGAGGGCCACGATCAGCAGCGCGCTGTGCCGCTCGACCAGATGGGCCGGGCGGAGCTCGAACAGGTTGCGCGGGTGCACGATGAGCGGCGAGCCGAGCTGGATGACCAGGGCCGCGGCCCACAGCGGGTACCGGGCCGGGCCCCCGGCCAGCCCCGGCGATGAGCACCAGCAGCGCCGAGGCGATGTTGAACGGCGCGACGCGGATGATGTTGGCGTTCACCCGGTAGTACAAGGACGCGTGCACGACCACGACGACCAGGTAGCCCGCGCCCAGCGTGACACCGTCGCTCCCGAAGCCATGCGGGATGGCCAGCCCGACCACCAGGAAGCCTGCCATCCCGGTCAGCAGCAGGATCCGCTCGGCCGTGTGCACCGGCGGCCGGGCGTTGGTCAGCCAGGCGTAGCCCTCATACATCCACCACAGCAGCCCGAAAATGAGCAGCACCTGGCCGCCCGCGGCGATATCCAGGCCGGTGTCCAGGACAGCGGCCAGCTGGGTCAGGGTGAAGGCGAAGACCAGGTCAAAGAACAGCTCGAGGGTGGAGACCCGCAGCGGGACCTGGGCCAGGTCAGCCTGGCCGGCGGCCGCGGCTGAGACTGCTGCCTCGTCCCCCGCGCTCACGGCCGTCGCTCACGAGCTCGCGGCGCCGCCGGCGCCGGGCTGGCGCCGATGTCGGTCCGGTACCAGCCGCCCGGCATGCTGATCTGCGCCGCGGCCGCGTAGGCGGCGCTGCGGGCCTGCGGCACGTCTGTCCCGGTCCCGACCACGCTGAGCACTCGTCCGCCGCTGGCTACCAGGCCGCCGGCGCCCGTGGCGGTACCGGCCTGCAGGACATAGGCACCGGGCTGGCCGGCGGCCTCGGCTAGTCCCGAGACCGGCGCGCCGGCCTGCGGGGCGGCGGGGTAGCCTTCGGCGGCGATCACCACGGTGACGGCCGCGCCGGGATGCCAGGCCAGCCCGGCGGCGACGGTGCCGGCCAGGTCGCCGTGCGCTGCCGCCTGCAGCAGGCCGCCCAGCGGGGTCGCCAGCCGGTCCAGGACGACCTGGGTCTCCGGGTCGCCGAACCGGGCGTTGAACTCCACCACCCGCAGTCCGCGCGAGGTGAGGCTCAGCCCGGCATACAGCAGCCCGCTGTAGGGCATGCCGCGCCGGCTCAGCTCGGCCAGCGCGGGCCGGATCACGGTGACCAGGGTCTCCTCGGCCAGTTCCGGCGGGGCCCAGGGCAGCGGCGCGTAAGCTCCCATGCCGCCCGTGTTGGGCCCGGTGTCCCCGTCGCCGGCCCGCTTGAAGTCCTGGGCCGGCAGCATCGGGACGGCGGCGATGCCGTCCGCGACCGCGAAGACCGACACCTCGGGCCCGTCCAGGAACTCCTCAATGACGACGGTCCCGCAGGCCGCGGCGTGCCGCAGGGCCGCGGCGCGGTCGCTGGTGACCACCACGCCCTTGCCGCCGGCCAGGCCGTCGGCCTTGACCACGTAAGGCGGCCCGAAGGCATCCAGCGCGGAGCTCGCTTCCGCCTCGGTCCGGCACGTGCGGGCCGCGGCGGTCGGGATGCCCGCCGCCACCATGACCTGCTTGGCGAACGACTTGGAGCCCTCGATCATGGCCGCGTCCTGGCCGGGACCGAAACAGCCGACGCCCGCCGCCCGCAGCGCGTCGGCGACGCCGGCCACCAGCGGTGCCTCGGGGCCGATGACGACCAGGTCGGCCGCGATCCGGCGGGCCAGCGTCGTCATCGCGGCCGGGTCGGCCGGCGACCCGGCGTGCAGCTCGGCCAGCTCGCCGATGCCCGGGTTGCCCGGCGCGGCATGCAGGGCGGTCACGCCGGGATCAGCCGCCAGGGATCGGGCCAGGGCATGCTCACGGCCCCCCGAGCCCAGAACAAGAACGCGCACGCGCCGAGCCTACTGGTCGGGCCCGCGAGTCAGCCGAGGCGGATGAGGCGGGCAGCGGGAGTGCGGGGAGCGCCCCAGCCGTCGCGAGCCGGACAGGGCCAGCGCGCCGCAGACCGCTGCCGCCGGCAGCTCGGCGAACAGCGCGAGGCCGGCCGCCAGCAGCTGCTCCCGGCCCGGCGGCGCAGTGGCCGTGTTCCGCAGTCGCCGAGCAGCAGCCCGATGCCGTCATCGCCGACGTCCGGATGCCGCCGGGCCACTCCGACGAGGGCATCCGCGCGGCGCTTGTCATCCGGCGGGAGTGGCCCGCGGTAGCGGTGCTGGTGCTGTCCCAGTATGTCGAGGAGCGCTATGCCGCCGATCTGCTGGCGGCACACACCGAGCGGGTCGGCTACCTGCTCAAGGACCGGGTGGCCGACGTTGACGAGTTCGTGGCCGCGCTCCGGCGGGTCGCGGCGGGCGGGACAGCGCTGGACCCGGAGGTAGTCGCGCAGTTGCTCACCCGCGGCCGGCAAGATCCGGTCAGCCGCCTGACCCCGCGGGAGCGGGAAACTGCTGGCGCTGATGGCCGAGGGCCGGTCCAACGCAGCCATCGCCGCTGACCTGGTGATCACCGACAGCGCCGTGGCCAAGCACATCAATGCCATCTTCACCAAGCTCGACCTGCCCCCGGCCGAGGCAGATCACCGGCGCGTGCTGGCCGTGCTGCGATTCCTCGGCCTGCAGTAAGGCCGCCGGGGCGGCTCAGGCCGCTGGCTGCAGCTGCAGTGTCTGGTCCCGGCGCGGGCCTACCCCTGCCGCGCTGATCGGGGCACCGATCATTTCCTCCAGCGCCGCCAGGTAAGCCCGCGCGTTGCGGGGCAGGTCGGCCGGGTCCTTGACCCGGGAGATGTCCTCCCACCAGCCATCCAGGTACTCATAGACCGGAACGGCATGGTGGAACTCGGTCTGGGTCATCGGCATCTCGTCCAGCCGCTGGCCGTTCACCTCGTACGCCACGCAGACCGGCACCTTCTCCAGGCCCGACAGCACGTCCAGCTTGGTGACGAAGTAATCGCTGACCCCGTTGACCCGGGTCGCGTAGCGGCCCACCACGGCATCGAACCAGCCGGTCCGGCGCGGCCGCCCGGTCGTGACGCCGTACTCGCCGCCCGTCTTGCGCAGCCAGTCGCCCTGCGCATCGGTCAGCTCCGTCGGGAACGGGCCCGCTCCGACCCGGGTGGTGTAGGCCTTCAGGATGCCGATGACCCGGGTGATCCGGGTCGGGCCGAGCCCGGACCCGGCGCAGGCGCCCCCCGCGGTCGGCGAGGAGGAGGTCACGAACGGGTAGGTGCCGTGGTCGACATCCAGCAGGGTGGCCTGGGCGCCTTCCAGCAGCACGACCTTGCCGTCATCGAGCGCCTGGTTGAGCACCAGGCCGGTGTCGGCGACATAGCGGGACAACCGCTCGCCATAGCCGACGAACTCCTTGGCCACGGCGGCCCCGTCGATGGTGCGCCGGTTGTAGACCTTAGTCAGCACCTGGTTCTTCTCCCGCAGCACCAGGTCCAGCTTCTGGGCCAGGATGCCGGGGTCGAACAGGTCCTGCACGCGGATGCCCATGCGCGCGGCCTTGTCACTGTAGGTCGGGCCGATGCCGCGGCCGGTCGTACCGATCCGGGCCCGGCCCAGGTGACGCTCGGTCACCTTATCCAGCGCGACGTGATGCGGCATGATCAAGTGCGCGCTGGCCGAGATCAGCAGCCGGTCGCAGGACACCCCGCGCGCTTCCAGGCCGTCAATCTCATCGAGCAGGACGGCCGGGTCGATGACCACCCCGTTCCCGATGACCGGCACGGCGGTGCGGGACAGCACCCCCGAGGGCAGCAGGTGCAGGGCGTAGCTTTCCTCGCCGATCACGACCGTGTGCCCGGCGTTGTTACCGCCCTGGTACCGGACGACATAGTCCACGCTGTCACCCAGCAGGTCGGTGGCCTTGCCCTTGCCCTCGTCGCCCCACTGGGCGCCCACGATCACGATGGCGGGCATGTGTCCGCAGTCCCTCCGTCAGGTAGCGCTGCCGGTCCGGCAGCCGGGATGAGCGCGCTGCTACGCAAGCAGCTTCGCCGCGGCGGCGGCACTGCTCTCGGCCAGGAACACCTGGCAGCGCTCCGCCTCGTCGTCCTCGCCAATGGCGGCCGCGGCGTTGGCCAGGGCGGCCAGCGCGCGCAGGAATCCCTGGTTAGGCTCATGTTCCCAGGGCACGCCGCCGTACCCCTTCCACCCGGCCCGGCGCAGCTGGTCCAGGCCGCGGTGATAGCCGGTCCGGGCGTAGGCGTAGGCGGCCACAGCGTCACCGCCGGCCAGGGCCCGCTCGGCCAGGGCCGCCCAGGCGGCGCAGTAGGCCGGGAACGCCGCGGCCACGGTGGCCGGGTCGGCCGCAGCCGCCAGGGCCGCCCGCGCCTCCTCATCCGGCGGCAGCAGCGTGTCCGGCGGCCCGCCGAGCAGGTTCTGGTGGCTCATGGATATCTCACTCCCGAAGTTGTCGCGGCGGCTCAGCCGAGCTGGGTGCCCGCCGACAGCAGGTTCTCGCAGGCCTGGACAACGCGGGCGGTCATGCCAGCCTCGGCCGCCTTGCCCCAGGCCCGCGGGTCGTAGGCCTTCTTATTACCGACCTCGCCGTCGATCTTCAGCACGCCGTCGTAGTTGGCGAGCATGTGGCCGGCGACCGGGCGGGTGAACGCGTACTGAGTATCGGTGTCCACGTTCATCTTGACCACGCCATAGCCGATCGCCTCACGAATGTCGGACAGGTCCGAGCCCGAGCCGCCGTGGAAGACCAAGTCGAACGGCTTGTCCTGGCCGTACTTGGCGCCGACCGCCTCCTGGATGTCCTTCAGCACCGAGGGGCGCAGCTTGACGTGCCCCGGCTTGTAGACGCCATGCACATTGCCGAACGTCGCGGCCAGGATGTAGCGGCCGCGCTCGCCGAGACCGAGCGCCTCGGCGGTGGCCAGCGCGTCATCGGTGGTGCTGTACAGCTTCTCGTTGATCTCGCCGACGACGCCGTCCTCCTCGCCGCCGACGACGCCGATCTCCATCTCCATCACCACGCGCGCCGCGGCGCACTGCTTCAGCAGGTCCGTGGCGATCTGCAGGTTCTCGGTCAGCGGCACCGCGGACCCGTCCCACATGTGGGACTGGAACAGCGGCTCCTCGCCGCGCGCGACCCGCTCGGCGGAGATCTGAACCAGCGGGCGCATGAACCCGTCCAGCTTGTCCTTCGGGCAGTGGTCGGTGTGCAGCGCGATCTGAACCGGATACCTGGCCGCCACGGCCCGGGCGAAATGAGCCAGCGCCACCGAACCGGTCACCATGTCCTTGACGCCCTGCCCGGACAGGTACTCGGCGCCGCCAGTGGAGACCTGGACGATCCCGTCGCTGCCGGCCTCGGCGAATCCGCGGATGGCGGCGTTGAGGGTCTGGCTGGACGTCACGTTGATCGCCGGGTAGGCGAAGCCCTGCCCTTTCGCCCGGTCCAGCATCTGGGCGTAGATCTCCGGCGTCGCGATAGGCATGACGGCAGCATCCTCTCCTCGGAATCCGACCTCAAGTATTCCGGACCGCGCCGCGGTCCCGGGGCACGACCCCGGCTGGCCTGGTTCTTCTTCCTGGCGCCCGCTGGCTGGCCGGCCTAGCCCAGCCCGAGGTCGGCCAGTTCGAAAGCAGGCCGGTACGGCAGGCCACGCTCAGCGATCCGGCCGCGCGCACCCCGCTCCACGAGCACGGCCACGCCGACGACCTCGGCGCCTGCCTCGGTGAGCGCATCGACCGCGGTCAGCACGGACCCGCCGGTGGTCGAGGTGTCCTCCACGGCCAGCACCCGGCGCCCGGCCACGTCCGGCCCCTCGATCCGGCGCTGCAGCCCATGCTCCTTCTCCGCCTTCCGCACGACGAACGCGTCGAGCTTGCGCCCTTGTGCCGCGGCGGCGTGCATCATCGCCGTCGCGACCGGGTCGGCGCCCAGGGTCAGCCCGCCAACCGCCTCGTAGGACAGGTCGGCTGTCGCGGCCAGCATGACCCGGCCCGCCAGCGGAGCGGCGCTGCCATCGAGCAGGATGCGGCGCAGATCGACATACCAGTCGGCGCGCTGGCCAGAACTCAGGGTCACCGCGCCGTGCACAACGGCTCGCTCCCGGATTGCCTGCAGCAGTTCGTCGCGATCATCAGCCACAGCAGCAGAGCCTACCGTCGGCCCCGGTCGCGGCCTCGCCCTGCCCGGTCCCGTAGCGCATGGCCCTCAGCTGCCGAAATGCCCGGAGCAGTGGTCAGAATCCCGGCTGGTGCCTAAGTCCGCGATCTGCGCTATCCGCCACAGCGACCACCATGCGCTGGTAACGTCACGCGTCAATGGAAGGGCGGTGTCGGGTGGATCGCTGCGCGCTGTTCGTGGATGCCGGGTATGCGCTGGCTGACGGCGCACTCGCCGTTCACGGCACACGCCATCGTGACTCAGTTTCCTGGGATTACGCGGGACTGCTGAAGCTGCTGGCGAGCGTTTCCCGCGACCGCACGGGATTGCAGGTCCTGCGCTGCTACTGGTACGAGACGACCGTGGACAGCCGGCGTACCGCCGAGCACGAGACACTGGCCGATATCCCCGGGCTCAAGCTCCGCCTCGGCAAGCTGCGGCCGGGCCGCAGAGAGGGCGTCGAGACCGAGATCCGCCGTGACCTCACTGCCCTGGCCCGGAACAAGGCCGTCAGTGACGTAGTGATCGTGAGCGCGGAAGAGGATCTCGCGCAGGTCATCTCCGATGTCCAGGACCAGGGAATCCGCGTGGCCCTGGTGCACATCGCGGCCGACAGGAACTGGACCATCGCCCGCGCGCTCCGCCAGGAGTGCGACGACATCATCGAGATCTCCGCGAGTCACCTGCGCCCGTATGTGGATCTGATCCCCGGCGCCGAGCCCGCGGTCACTGACAGTCCGGCCGCGACATCGGCCAGCGGCCCGGCTAGCGGGACGAGCCGCCTGGCCATCCCCGCCCAGGCCCAGTCGGCCCAGGCCCAGCCAGCTGGCGTTTCGGCGCTCTATCCGGCTCCGGTCGGCGCGGATTACGCGCGCGCGTCGCGGCAGCCCGAGAGCTCGGCACTGGCCGCCACCGCGCCGTCCGCCTCGGCCGGGGAGGCTCAGGCTGGTCAGGCTCCCGCTGCTGTCCAGTTCGGCTCGTCCCAGCCAGCCGCCCGGCCGTCCCAGCCCGGTGCCGTGCAGCCCGACGCCGGGCAGTCGGGCGCCGGGCAGCCGGGTCAGGGTGGTCCCGGTCAGAGCCAGTTTGATCAGGGGCAGTTCGGCCCTGGCCAGTTCAGTCAGGGTCAGTTCAGTCAGGGTCAGTTCGGTCAGGGCCAGTTCGGCCTGGCGGGACAGCCAGGCGGCCAGGACCAGCAGACCTCCGGCCAGCAAGGCTCCGGGCGATCTGGCTCCGGCGACCAGAACGCCGCCCAGCAGGGAGCTGCCCAGCCCGGCCTCAGCCCGCAGCCGGCGGTCAGCTCCGGGCCGGCCCAGCCGCAGGCTGCCGCGCCTGGCCTGACCGGCCAGGGAATGTACCCCGGTGCGTCGGCTCCGGCGCCTGGCTCGCCCGCCAGTCCCGGCCTGAACGATGACGGGCGCGCCGCGCTGAACGATCCGGCCGCTAGCCTCGGCGGCCCGCCGGCTGGTTCCGGGGATGCGGCTGGTGGCCACCGGCCCGGACCGCAGGGTTCCGAGCCAGGCCGCGAACTGCTGGGCGGGGGCCGCGACAGCGGGGACCCGGGACGTGAGCACCGTTCTCCCGAGTCCGCCCGGATGCCTGCTCAGCAGCCGTACCAGCCGTCCGAGTCAGCGCGGCCCGGCCTGCCGCAGAACGGCTTTTCCGCGAATGGTCTCCCGGCCGCCGGGATGCCCCCCAGCGGGACGCCGTCCAACGGGTTCCTGTCCAACGGCCTGCCGTCAGAACGGCCTGCCGCAGAACGGGCTGCCGCCGAACGGCCTGCCGTCTAACGGGCAGCACGCCCAATGGCCAGCCGTCCAATGGGCTGCCGCAGAACGGGCTGTCCCAGGGGCTGCCGCAGAATGGCCTGCCCTCGAATGGCACGTCCGCCAATGGCCTGCCGCAGAATGGCGTGCCCGGCAACGGATACTCCGGGAACGGGCTCCCGTCCCGCGGACTGCCCTCGAATGGCCTGCCTTCGAATGGTCTGCCCGCTAACGGGCTTCCCGGGAATGGCCTGCCCCGCAACGGCCTGCCGGGCAACAGTGCCTACCAGGGCGGCGGGCAGCCGGGTTCCCCGCCGCGTAACGGTCTGCCGCCTGGCGGATACAGCGGCACCAGCCTGCCGGGCAACGGCCTCGCGCAGAACGGCTACTCCCAGCAGTCGGTACCGCCGCAGGGCGCCGGTACCGGTGAGCACGCCCGGGGCGGCGGGCCGCAGCATGGCCAGACCAGCCCGCAGGGCGGCCAGCCCGGTGCTACCCAGCACGGTGCTACCCCGCACGGGAGCCCGCTGAGCGGTCCCCAGGGCCAGCGGCCGATACCCCAGCAGCGGCAGCTGCCCGCCGGATCCGGGTCGCCTTATCCGCCGCCCGCGGGGCTGACCTCGCCGTACAGCAACATGCAGGCGCCCTACGGCAGCGCCTACCCGAACCCGGTCCCGCCGCAGGCCCCTGGTTACCCGCCTCAGCCATCAGGGCCGTACGGGATTCCGCCGGGGGCGCGCCAGGGCCCGGCGTCGCAGCCGGGCCTGCCTCAGCCGGGGGTGTCTCAGCCTGGTCTCCCGCAGCCGGGCCATGGGCAGCAGGGTTACCCGCAGGGCCTGTCCCAGCCCGCGCTGCCGCAGCCGGCGCATAATCTGCCGGCCCACAACCAGCCCGCGCTGCCGCAGCCCATCGCGATCTCGCTGACTGACGCGGTCCAGGCGGCGCATGCCGAGGGATTCGGCTTCGGGGAGGCAGTGGCCAGGGACGCCCCGGCGCTGTGGCTGGAGGCGGTGCTCGCGCGGAAGCCGCGGATGCCCTCAGACCTGGAAGCGAGACTGCTGCAGGGGTCGGCGCTGCCGATCGACTCGCTGCTTCACGATGAGGTGCGGCATTCGCTGCGGCGCGGATTCTGGGATGCCCTGGAGCGGTCCCGCCGCTAGTGCTGCGGTACCGGGCGCGTTTCGCGCCGCCGCGGGATCACGATGCCATTACTCCGTAGTCGTTTGCGTTGATAACGAACTCCGGCTGGGTACCGTACGAGACGTGGCCGTGCTCAGTCGTGAACAGTTCGATGCGATCGAATTCGACGCCGTGCGCAGCGGTGATCATGCGGCCGCAGCAGAGCTGATGAATCAGCTTGCCGCGACCGCCAAGGAGACGTCCGGGATGCCGCGGGCCGAGGCGTACTTGCGGGCCGGCGAGCAGTACCTGCTTGCCGATGACCCGGCTGCCGCGGCGGGCGGGTTCCGCCGGGCCATGGTGGCGGGCGGACCGGTTTTCGTGGATCCGCGGGTGCCGCTCGCGCGTGCGCTTTTCCAGCTCGGCCACCAGGCCGAGGCACAGGCGCTGATTAGCCAGCTGAAGGCGGAAGGGCCGCAGGACCCGCGGGTCTGCGACCTGGTGGCCGAGCTGCTGGTCGACCGGTCCGACCTGCTCAGTGCCCTGGACTGGGCGACCGCCGGCGTGGAGCTGTGCCTGGGCCGGCCGTCGCCGGGCGGCGAGCCGCCCCAGCCGGAGGGCGGCGACCAGGATTCGGAACTGCGGCTGCTGCTCAGCCTGCGCTACCGGATTCGCAACGACCTCGGCCTTCCCGAGGACCGCTACGACGCGATGGTGTAGCAGTGAGCTGGCCCCGGGGGTGCCCCCGGGCCAGCGGCCCGGGGCTAGGTGGCGGGGGCCGGGGTGACCTGGCGGGCCGGGGTGACGGTGAGGGCATCGGCCGACTCGTCGCGGTCCACGATCACGGTGTCCCCGTCGGCAATCTCGCCGGACAGCAGCGCACGAGCGAGCCGGTCACCGATGGCCGACTGGATCAGCCGGCGCAGCGGCCGCGCCCCGTACACCGGGTCGAAGCCGGTCACCGCCAGCCACTCCTTAGCGGCCGGGGTCACGGTAAGGGTCAGCCGCCGGTCGCTCAGCCGCCGGGCTAGCCGGGCCACCTGAAGGTCGACGATCTGGGCCAGCTCGGCCGTGCTCAGCGCGTCGAACAGGATGATGTCGTCCAGTCGGTTCAGGAACTCCGGCTTGAACGTCGCCTGCACAAGCGACATCACGGCTTCGCGCCGCGCCGCCTCGTCCAGCTTCGGGTCGGCGATGAACTGTGATCCCAGGTTGGAGGTCAGGATCAGGATGGTGTTGCGGAAGTCCACCGTCCGGCCCTGGCCGTCGGTGAGCCGGCCGTCATCCAGCACCTGCAGCAGGATGTCGAAGACCTCCTGGTGCGCCTTCTCCACCTCATCGAGCAGGATGACGCAGTACGGCCGCCGCCGGACCGCCTCGGTGAGCTGGCCGCCCTCCTCGTAGCCCACGTAGCCGGGCGGGGCGCCGACCAGCCGGGCGACGGAGTGCCGCTCGGAGTACTCGCTCATGTCGATCCGGATCGTCGCCCGCTCGTCATCGAACAGGAACTCCGCGAGGGCCTTGGCCAGCTCGGTCTTGCCGACACCCGGTGGGCCCGAGGAACAGGAACGAGCCCGACGGGCCGGTCCGGGTCGGACGATTCCCGCCCGGGACCGGCGCACGGCGTCCGACACGGCCTGGACCGCCGTGGCCTGGCCGACCAGCCGGCTGCCGAGCTCGGACTCCATCCGCAGCAGCTTGCCGGTCTCGCCCTCCAGCAGCCGGCCGGCGGGCACGCCCGTCCACGAGGACACCACGTCGGCGATGTCGTCCGGGCCCGACCTCCTCCTTCACCATGGGCGTCTCGGCCAGGCCAGGGGCGGCACCGGCCCCGTTGCCAGTCCCGGCGGCCGACCCGGCTCCATCGGCGTCTCCGGCGGCGGCCAGCTCCCGCTCCAGGGCCGGGATCTCGCCGTACATGATCCGCGACGCCGTCTCGAAGTCGGCATCCCGCTGGGCGCGCTCGGCCTGGCCGCGCAGGTCATCGAGCTGCTTCTTCAGCTCGCCGACCTTGTTGAGGCCGGCCTTCTCCCGGTCCCACCGGGCAATCAGCGCCGTGAGCTGCTCCTGCCGGTCAGCCAGGTCGGCGCGCAGCCGCTCCAGCCGCTCCTTGCTGGCGGTGTCGGCCTCGCGGTCCAGGGCCAGCTCTTCCATCTTCATCCGGTCGACCGAGCGCTGCAGCTCGTCGATCTCCACCGGCCGGGAGTCGATCTCCATCCGCAGCCGGGACGCGGCCTCGTCAATGAGGTCGATCGCCTTATCGGGCAGGAACCGGGCGGTGATGTAACGGTCGGACAGGCTGGCGGCGGCCACCAGCGCGGCGTCCGAGATCTGCACCTGGTGGTGCGCCTCGTAGGGGCCCTTGAGCCCGCGCAGGATCGCGATCGTGTCCTCGACCGACGGCTCGCCCACCAGCACCTGCTGGAAGCGGCGCTCCAGCGCGGCGTCCTTCTCGATCCGCTGCCGGTACTCATCCAGCGTGGTCGCGCCGACCATGCGCAGCTCGCCGCGGGCCAGCATGGGCTTGAGCATGTTGCCGGCGTCCATCGCGCCCTCGGCCGCTCCGGCGCCCACCACCGTGTGCAGCTCGTCGATGAAGGTGATGACCTCGCCGTCGCTCTGCTTGATCTCGTTCAGGACGGCCTTCAGCCGCTCCTCGAACTCGCCCCGGTACTTGGCCCCGGCAACCATGGCCCCCAGGTCCAGCGCGACGACGCGCTTGCCGCGCAGCGACTCGGGCACGTCGCCGGCCACGATGCGCTGCGCCAGTCCCTCGACCACGGCGGTCTTGCCGACACCTGGCTCGCCGATGAGCACCGGGTTGTTCTTGGTGCGCCGCGACAGCACCTGGATCACCCGGCGGATCTCGGCGTCCCGGCCGATGACCGGGTCCAGCCGGCCGTCACGGGCGCTGGCGGTCAGGTCCACCCCGTACTTCTCGAGGGCCTGGTAGGTGCCCTCCGGGTCCGGTGAGGTCACCCGGGCGTGCCCGCGGACCTGCTCAAAAGCGGCGAAGACCTGGTCTGGCCCAGCCCCTGCGCCGCGCAGCACGGTGGCAGCCTGGCCACCGTCGGCGGCCAGGCCGAACAGCAGGTGCTCGGTGGAGATGTACTCATCGGACATCTCCTTGGCCTTGCGGCCGGCGGCCGCGAGGGTGGCCAGCAGCGGCCGGGAGGTCTCCGGCGCGCTGACCGTCGCGCCGGCCGCCTTCGGCAGCCGGGCGAGCTGGCTGTTCACCTGCTGCAGCACGGTCGCCGGGTCGGCGCCGACAGCCCGCAGCAGCGGTGCGGCCGTGCCGCCCTCCTGCTCGATGAGGGCAGCCAGCAGGTGCAGGCCATCCACGTTCGGGTTGCCGGCGGTATTCGCACGCTGCACCGCGTCGGAGAGAGCCTCCTGGCTCTTGCGGGTCAGCTTGTCATCCACGGTGGGTTCTCTTTCAGGTCAGTACAGCTAGGTTCTGGGTCGCGAGCTGCGGCCGGTGTCCCGGCCGGCTCAGCTCGCCGGAGGTACTTCCCGGACGGGCGAGCCGTCCCGGACCGGGACGGCGTCCCGGACCGGGACCAGTGTCCGGCCGGTGCGATCGCGCAGGAGCCCGGCGAGCCGGGCGGCTACCGCGCGGGTGGATTCCAGCTCGGCGCGCAGCTGGCCGATCTCGGCGTGCATCTCGGCGAGCAGCATCCGGTTGCGCCGCTCGGCGCTCTCCAGCTCCAGGATCCGCTTGATCCCGGAGAGGTTGACGCCCTCGTCGTGCGACAGCCGCTGCACCTCGCGCAGGATGAGCGATGTCGCGCAGCGAGTAGCGCCGTCCCCGGCCGGCCGCCCGGCCGGGCGAGACCAGGCCGAGGCGGTCGTAGGTCCGCAGCGTCTGCGGGTGCAGTCCGGACAGCTGGGCGGCGACCGAGATCACGTAGACGGGTGTGTCGTCGGAGAGCTCGAACTGGCTCGTCATGGCATCCCCCTCCGCCACCTGTCACGCCTTGGCCTTGCGCAGCAGTTCATCGCGCGGGTCCGGCCCGGCGGTGGCCTCGCGGAAGGACTCCAGCGCGGTCTTGGCCTTGTCGCCAAGGTCACGCGGCACCTGCACGTCCACGGTGACGAGCAGGTCGCCCACCGTGCCGTCGGTCCGCCGCACGCCCTTGCCCCGGACCCGGAACGTCCGGCCGCTAGGCGTCCCGGCCGGGATCCGGACGCTGACCGGCATCCCCCGGTGCGAGGGAACCTTGATGTCGGCGCCCAGCGTCGCCTCCGGGAAGGTGACCGGCACGGTGACCGTCAGGTTGTGCCCGGACCGGCCGAACACCGGGTGCGGGCGCGACGTGCACGCGGACGTACAGGTCGCCGGCCGGCCCGCCGCGCTCGCCAGGCGCGCCCTTGCCCTTCAGCTTGATGCGCTGGTCGTCGCCGACCCCGGCCGGGATGCGCGCCTGGATGGTCCGGGTGCTCATCGCGCGGCCGCTGCCGCGAGCAGACCGGGCACGGGTCATCGACGATCAGGCCGCGGCCCCGGCACGTCTTGCACGGCTCGGAGAACGCGAAGCTGCCCAGGTTCCGGCTGCCTGCGCCGGTGCCCTCGCAGGTCGGGCAGACCCGCGGGACGGTGCCGGCCTTGGCGCCGGTGCCGGCGCAGGCCTTGCACGGGCCCTCGCCGGCCAGCCGCAGCGCGACAGTGAGCCCTCGATCGCGTCGCCGAACGACAGCGACGCCTCGGTCTCGATGTCCGCGCCGCGGCGCGGCCGGGCCTGGCCGGTGGTGCGCGCCGCCGCTGCCGAACACGCCGCCGAGCAGGTCGCCCAGCCGCCGCCGGCGCTGGCGCTGCTGCCGCCCCCGAACAGGTCGCCGAGGTCGAAGTTGTAGCCGCCGGGGCCGGGCGGGCCGCCCGAGCCAGGCATCCGCGGCCCGCCGCCGCCGAACAGCGAACGCGCCTCGTCGTACTCCTTGCGGCGCTTGTCGTCGGAGAGGACGTCGTAGGCCTCGGAGATCTCCTTGAAGCGCTCCTCGGCCTTCGAGTCGCCCTTGTTAGCGTCCGGGTGATACTTGCGTGCCAGCTTGCGGTACGACTTCTTGATCTCGTCGGCGGACGCTCCCTTGGCTACGCCAAGGGTCTTGTAGTAGTCCTTCTCAAGGAAGTCCCTGGTGCTCAACGGGCCTCTCTTACACAGTTCTGGTCAGCGGGAGGCGGTGCCGGGCCCGGCTGACCCGGACGAGTCGTCCGGCCCGGACTCCGGGTCGCCGTCGGCGGGCGCGGCGTCCTCCGCTGGCTCCGCGACAGCCACCCGGGCGGGCCGGATGATCCGGTCGCCCACCTTGTAACCGGGCTGCAGGATCTGCACCGCCGTCGGCTCGGTGACATCGGCGGAGTAGGAGTGCATCAGGGCGTCGTGCACGGTCGGGTCGAACGGGTCCCCGGCCTCGCCGAAGGGAGTCAGCCCCAGCTTGGTGGCGCTGGCTTCCAGCGACTCGGCCACGGACTTGAACCCGCCCGACAGCTCGTCGTGCTCGCGGGCCCGCCCGATGTCATCGAGCACCGGCAGCAGCTCGCTGAGCACACTGGCCAGTGCCTGCTCCCGGACCGCCAGCCGGTCCCGTTCCACTCGCTTGCGGTAGTTGGCGTACTCGGCCTGGAGGCGCTGCAGGTCGGCGGTCCGCTCGGCCAGCTTGGCCAGGGCATCCGCCGTCGCCGCACTGGCTCCCGCGTCGCCGCCCGCGGCCGGCCCGGAGCCCGCTGCCGGGCTCGCGCCCGCCGCCGGGCCGTTGCCCGGCGCGGCGGCGGACTGGCTCCCGGCGCCGCCCGGGCGGCCCTGGCCACCCGGGCTGGCGCTGCCAGGCTTGGAGGCCGAGTGCCGGCCCGGGCGGCTCTGGCCGGGCACGTCCCGGACCTGGCCCGTCCGCGGGTCGATGCGCCTGCGATCCCGGATCACCGGGCTCTGGCCTTCTTCCTCAGGAGACTTCATCAGGCGGCGCCGCCCTCCCGGTCAGCCGGCTTGTCGTCGTCGACGATCTCCGCCTCGACGACCTCGTCGTCCTGCCCCGGGCCAGCCTCGCCGTCGGCCGGGCTCTCGCCGGCCTCCTGCGCGCTGGCCTGCGATGCCGCGTAGATCGCGGTGCCCATCTTCTGGCTCACCTGCGCCGCGTGCTCGCTGGCCGTCTTGATGGCCTCGGTGTCGGTGCCCTCCAGCGCCTTCTTCAGGTCGGCGACGGCGGTCTCGACCTCGGACTTGATGTCGTCGGGCACCTTGTCGGCGTTCTCGGACAGGAACTTCTCGGTGGTGTAGGCCAGCGACTCCGCGCGGTTGCGGACCTCAGCCTCCTCACGGCGCTGCCGGTCCTCATCCGCGTACTTCTCGGCGTCGGCCATCATCCGCTGGATGTCGTCCTTCGGCAGGGCCGAGCCGCCCGAGATGACCACGGACTGCTGCTTGCCGGTGCCCAGGTCCTTGGCCGAGACGTTGACGATGCCGTTGGCGTCGATGTCGAAGGTGACCTCGATCTGCGGGATGCCGCGCGGCGAGGGCGCCAGCCCGGCCAGCTCGAACATGCCCAGCTTCTTGTTGTAGGCCGCGATCTCGCGCTCACCCTGGAACACCTGGATCTGCACCGACGGCTGGTTGTCGTCGGCGGTGGTGAAGATCTCCGACCGCTTGGTCGGGATGGTGGTGTTGCGCTCGATCAGCTTGGTGAAGATGCCGCCCTTGGTCTCGATGCCCAGCGACAGCGGGGTCACGTCCAGCAGCAGGACGTCCTTGACCTCGCCCTTGAGCACGCCGGCCTGCAGGCAGGCACCCACGGCCACGACCTCGTCCGGGTTGACGCCCTTGTTGGGCTCCTTCCCGCCGGTCAGCTCCTTGACCAGGTCGACGACGGCCGGCATCCGGGTGGAGCCGCCCACCAGCACGACGTGGTGGATGTCGCTGAGCTTCACCCCGGCGTCCCGGATCACCTGCTGGAACGGCGCCTTGCACCGGTCGAGCAGGTCGGAGGTCATCCGCTGGAACTCCGCGCGGGTCAGCTTGGTGTCCAGGTGCAGCGGGCCCTGGTCGGAGTGCGTGATGTAAGGCAGGTTGATCTGCGACTCGTTGGTCTGCGACAGCTCGATCTTGGTCTTCTCCGCGGTCTCCCGCAGCCGCTGCAGCGCCATCTTGTCCTTGGACAGGTCGGTGCCGTAGCTGTTCTTGAAGTCCTTGACCAGCCAGTCCACGACCCGCTGGTCCCAGTCGTCGCCGCCCAGGTGGTTGTCACCGCTGGTCGCCTTGACCTCGACCACGCCTTCGCCGACCTCCAGCAGGGACACGTCGAACGTACCGCCGCCCAGGTCGAAGACCAGGATGGTGGCCTCGGTGTCCTTGTCCAGGTGGTAAGCCAGCGCGGCGGAGGTGGGCTCGTTGATGATGCGCAGCACGTTCATGCCGGCGATCGTGCCGGCCTCCTTGGTGGCCTGGCGCTGGGCGTCGCTGAAGTACGCCGGCACCGTAATCACCGCGTCGGTGATGGTCTCGCCAAGGTAGGACTCAGCGTCCCTCTTGAGCTTCTGCAGGATGAACGCGCTGATCTCCTGCGCTGTGAACTTCTTGCCGTCGATGGCGACCGTCCAGTCGGTACCCATCTGGCGCTTCACCGACCGGATGGTCCGGTCGACGTTGGTCACCGCCTGGCGCTTGGCGACCTCGCCGACGAGCACCTCACCGTTCTTCGCGAAGGCGACGACAGACGGCGTGGTCCGCGAGCCTTCCGCGTTCGCGATAACTGAGGGCTCGCCGCCCTCCAGGACGGCGACGACGGAGTTGGTCGTCCCCAGGTCGATGCCTACCGCACGTGCCATGAGATCAGTCCTTGGTTTTCGTTCCGGGCAGCTCTGCCGCTGCGCCTGCTGGTATTACCTAGTGTCTTTAAGCCTTTTTGTCCGCTTTGCCAGGGTCGGCTGGGCGGTCATTCCGGTCTCGCCAGGGTTGAGCCTAGCGGGCTCAAGTCTGCCATGCGATGGCCGGCCTGGCAAAAACTTGAGTCTGTCTGGCTCAACTTTGCTGGGTGGACGGGTATTCCCGGCCGGAGTCCGGATTCTGGCCGCCCGCCGTCTGCCGCCGGGCGGTAAGAAATGACAGGAAGCAGACACTCTCTGGTGAGGGATGCAAGCAACCGAGCGCGGGCCCAGGGAGTGACGGCGTGGCTGACCAGGACGCGGTGGAGCAGTTCACCAGCCTGTATGAGCGCACCAGGCCGCGCGTCTATGCCTTCGCGGTCAGTCACGCCGGCCGCCAGCTGGCTGAGGAGATCGTCAGCGAGGTGTACCTGGTCGCCTGGCGGCGGCTAGCTGACATTCCCCGGCCTGAGCTGCCGTGGCTGCTCACCGTGGCCCGGAATGTGACCGCCAGCCAGTTCCGCGCCACCGTCCGGCAGCGTTCCCTCGCGGCCGAGCTGCAGGCCTGGACGTCGGTCGGCGGGCCGGCCGCACCGGATATCGCGGACCAGGTAACCGAGCGGCATGCGGTGCTGGCCGCGCTGGCCGAACTGTCAGGACCCGACCGGGACCTGCTCACGCTGGTGGCCTGGCACGGACTGACTCCGGCCGCGGCGGCTCAGGTCATGGGCTGCTCGACGGCGGCCTACTTCGTCCGGCTGCACCGGGCCCGGCGCCGCCTGGAGCGCGCGCTCCGCGGCCGGCTTCCCGCGGGTCCGGCTCCGGCCGGGCCGCTGGCCGCCGCGCCGCCCGCCGCCGCGCCGCCCGCCGCGTCCGGGCCACCGGGTGCCGCAGGGTCCCCGACGGTCGCCCGCCCGCCGGCCGCCCGCCGGCCGGGACGCGGCCACCCGCCACACTCAGCACGCCTCAGGAAGGAATCCGATGAGCCGACACCCGAGCTGGCGGCCTGCAGAGCGTCCCGGCGACGTGCTGGACTTGCTTGCGCAGGCGCGGCCGCCACGCCTGGATCCGGATCCGGGCACGGCCCCGCCCGCCGCCAGTCTCATCACCGCCGGGCCGCCGCCCGCCCCGGCCCCTCGGCCGCCCGCGTGGCCTGCACCGCGTGGCCGGCGGCGCCGCTACCTGGTCGCCGGGCTGGCCGTGACCGCCGCCGCGGCGCTCGCCGCCGGCCTGACCGCGGCTGTCGCCGGGCCGCCGGGGCGCCCGGCGGCCGGTCATCCGGGCCGCCCGGCCGCCGGGCGGCCGCCGTCGCATCCGGCCGGCCAGGCGCCCGGCTCGGCCGCGCCGGCCCCGTCGGCCCGTGCCGTCCTGCTCACCGCCGCCACCAATGCGGCGCGGATCCCGGTGACCGGGCGGTACTGGCGGGTCGTGATGACCAGCGGCAGCGCGCAGGCCGCCGGGCCGAACGCGCACCCCTTCGCCGTCATGCAGCGCTGGTACCCGTCGGCCAACTGGGACTCGCGGTCGGCGGCCCGGCAGTCCTGGAACCTGGTCCCCGGCAGCTGGACATCCCAGCCGGCGTCGGCGGGTGCCGCGGCCGCCTGGCGGGCCGACGGATCCCCGCCGCTGCCCCGGCACCACGGCCGGCAGCAGGCCTGGTGGCAGACCGGCGGGGCCGTTGGCTACCTGGGCAACGGCAATCTGACCTTCGCCCAGTTCCGGGCCCTCCCGTCGGCCCCGAAGCGGCTGGCGGCGGTGGTCCGGCGGGCGGCTCGAGCGCAGAACCCGCACGGCGTGCGCTACGAGATGTTCGACGTCTACGACCAGCTGCTCAAGTGGGACCCGATCACCCCGCAGGTTCGCGCTGCGGTGTTCCGTGACCTGGCCGCGCTGCCAGGCGTCCGGTCGGCCGGCCGGGTCACCGATCCGCTGGGCCGGACCGGCTACGGCATCGAGATGACAGGGACGGGATCCGGCGCCGAGCGGCAGGTCCTGGTCATCGCACCAGGCACGGGCAGCCTGCTGGCCGATGAGTACTTCACGACCACCGCGCCGCGGCAGGTGCCGGCCAGCGGTGCCCGGCCGGGGCTGACCTCCTGCCCGGGCGGTAAGCAGCCGGTCCGGCAGAACATCTGCGGCACCAAGATGATCACCCGGCACGGAAAGAAGTACCTCGAGATGATCGCGCTGGGTCCGCGGCTGGTGCTGCCCAGCGGGAGCCTGGAATCCTACGACGCCGTGATCCGGGCCGGCTGGACCAGCGCGCGGCCCCGGCTGCCGGCCCCGTCCCTGCGGTTCAGCACCGCCACCGACGGCAAGGGCTGACGGCAGCGCCGCGGTGGCCGGCGGCGCGGCCCGCCGCCGGCCAGCCCGCGGCTCCGGCAGGCCGCGGCGCGGGTCAGGCCGCGGCGCCGGCCCGGTCGCCGTCCGGCAGCAGGGCCAGGAGCTGCCGGGCGTGGCCGGGCAGCTCCGCCTCGGCGAGGCCGGCGAGCAGCTCCCGCAGTGGCAGGGGCTGACTGACCAGCAGCTCGTCGTGGGACAGCAGCAGGGTGGGCACCAGGGTGTCGAGCTCGGCCTCGCTGAGCATCGGTCCGCCGAGCGCGCAGAGGGTCTCGGCCTGCAGGCGGATGCGGTCCCGGAGCCCGGCGCTGCCGCCGGCGAGCGCGATCTGGCGCTCGATGGTCCAGGTGTCGAGGGCGATGCGGTTGTCGTAGGTCGTGGACGCCCCTGAGGCGATAGCGGAGGCGGCGGCGATGGTGGCGGCGCTGACGAGGGCCACGTGGGCCAGGATCTGGTCGGCGTTCCACTCGCCGGCCGGCGGGACAGGGCCCGGCTGGCCGGCGGCGGCCACCGTGTCAGCGGCGTCCAGCAGCATGCGGCAGGCGTCCCGGAGCGGCGTGGTGTCCATCAGATCTCCTTTCTGCGGTCGGTCTTTCTGCGGTCGGTCGCTGAGGTGGCGGTGCGGGGTCGCGGTGGGTCGCCGAGGTGGCGGTCGGTCGCTGGGTAACCGAAGAGCGGCGGCGGCCGCCGTCTCAGGCGTGCGCCCTCGACATCTCCCAGGGCGCCTGCGGCAGGACCTCGCCGGTCTCCAGCAGCGACTTGAGGTTGGCCAGCACGGCCGGCCAGCCCTGCGAGATGCCGCCGAGCATCTCGGTGTTGGGGAGTTTCTCGTGGGTCACGGTCAGGCGGACGATCTCCTGGTGCGGCTCGACGAGGAAAGTGACCACCGACGGCTCGCGCTCAAGCTCGGCCTCCGGGCGGTCCTCGAAGGTGATGGCCAGGCGGGTGGGGCGCTCGGCGTGCAGGACCCGGCCGACGACATCGACGGCGCCGGATCCGTCGGTGCGCTGGTGCTCCCAGGCTGAGCCCGGCTGCCAGTCGGAGATGTTGGCGTGGCCCCAGTACCGGGCGGTCAGGTCGGCGTCGGTCAGGGCCTGCCACACCTGCTCGGCGCTGGCGCGGATGTAGGTGACATAGACGTAGGTCGGCACGGACGCGGGTGCGTCAGTCATGGCGTACTCCTCTGCCTGGTTCCGGATGGCGCTGATCGCTTGCAGGCGGGGCCGGTCGAATACCGAGATCCAGCGCTCCTCGATCTCCTGAATCGGCGCCGGGTTCAGGTAGTGCAGTCGTTCCCGTCCGCGCCGCACGATGGTCACGAGGCTGGCCTGCACGAGGATGTCCAGATGCTGGGTCGCTGACTGGCGGGCCATGCCCAGCTGCTCGCACAGCTCGCGCAGTGTCTGGCCGTTGTGCTCCCGCAGCCGGTCGAGCAGGAGCCGCCGGGTGGGGTCGGCCAGCGCCTTGAAGACCGAGTCCATCGCTCTTGCCTCGATGCTCACCGTCTCATTATGCAGGTATCTGCCTGCCTATTGTCAAACAGCTGCAGCTGCCGGGCCGCGCTGCGGAGGACGTGACCGGGCTTAGTCAGGCTGCGGATGCGGTAGCCGGGGCAGGTCAGGCTGCGGCGGGCCGGGCCCGGCGGCCCAGCACCACGGTGTCGCCGGCGCCGTCGAGGATCCCGCCGGCCGGATCGTCCTCGCCTGCCGCCCGCACCACGTCCCGGTCCGGCCGCAGGATGTCCCGGGTGACCAGCGCGCACAGCAGGGCCACCGTGCCGAACCGGGCCAGCAGCGCCGCGAAGTACAGGCCGCCGCCGATCCCGCCCGGCGCGCCCGGCTGGGAGAAGGGAATGAGGTAGGCCCAGATCGCGAAGAAGTAGCCGATCTCGGCCACCTGCCACAGAGCCCAGGACCACACCCGTGGCCGGGCCAGCACGACCAGCGGCGCCAGCCAGATGACGTACTGCGGTGACCAGACCTTATTGACCAGCAGGAAGACGGCCAGGACCAGGAAGAACACCTGGGCCACCCGCGGCCGTCGCGGGGCGGCCAGGGTCAGCAGCCCGATGAGCACGCAGCCCACCGCGAACAGCAGCAGGCTGACCAGGTTCAGCGCGCTCACGTGCAGGCTCAGGCGGCCGAGCCCGGGCACGTGCTCGGCCTCGAAGTAGTACCAGATCGAGCCCCAGTCGGCGCCCCTGGTGGAGTTCAGCCGGTAGAACCTCGACCAGCCGGTGAACGCCGCGATGGCAACCGGGATGTTGACCACCAGCCAGGCGCCCGCGGCGCCGGCCGCGGTGACCCAGAACGATCGCAGCCGGCCCGCCCGCAGGCACAGCAGGAACAGGCCGCCGAGCAGCACGATGGGGTAGAACTTGGTGGCGATCGCCAGCCCGAACAGAACCCCGGCCAGCGCGCCGCGCCGCGCCGCCCAGGCGGCCATGGCCACCGCGGTGAGGGCCATCGCGATCATGTCCCAGTTAATGAACGAGGCCAGGATCAGGCCCGGCGCCAGCGCCACCAGCAGGGCCGTCCAGCGCCGGGACCGGCCCGCCAGGTAGGCGGTGGCCAGCACCCCGGCGATCGCGCACAGCGTGAGCAGCACGACGGTGATGTCGAAGAACTCCCGGCCCCGGATGTAGGGATCGGTGATCGGCCGCACCAGCCAGGAGACCGCCTGCATGGCGCCCCCGATGAGCACCGGGTACTCCACCGGGTGGTTGAGGTAGGGAACCTGGTGGTGCCACAGGCCCTCGCCGAAATACAGCGGGTAGATGTCGGTGTAGCAGTGCGCCTGGTACTGGCCGACTCCGACGTTCCACGCCCCGGCCCGGCAGGCCGCCTTATTCAGGAAGCCGAGTGCGCTGCCCGCCAGGCTGGCGACAACCAGCGCGGTGACCGAGCCGGCCAGCATGGCCAGCCTGCCGTGGGAGTTCGCCGCCTGCACTCGCCTGCCCTGTGCCTCTGCCTGGGCCACGTCACGCTCCGTCGACACCAGCGATCGGGGACTGTTCCGATCCGCGGGTTCAGGGTAGCGGGCAGGGCGCCGGGCTGGTCCCTGGTCCGCGACGGCTGATCGCTGGTCCGCGACGGCTGATCGCTGGTCTGCGGCGCCGGACCGCGGGCCAGCCCCGCCAGCCGCCCCGCGGGCGGCAGGTTACCAGTAAGTAAGATGTCCGGGCACGTAGATCATCAGCCGTGCGCCGGGCCGGGCTAGGCTGGCCGCCAGGCACCGCGCCAGCGCCGGCGCCGCCTGGCCTGACGACGCACCGGGAGGTCCCCCGTGGCCCTGCGCATCATTATCGGCCTTGCCCTGACGGCGGTCGCCGCCGTGGTCGCCGGCCGCCGCCTGTGGTGGCTGTACCGGCTCGCGACCAGCGGCCAGCCCGCCCCCGAGCGCATCGCGGCCCTGCGCGAGCACCCGGCCCGCAGCGCCGAGACCCAGGTGACGGAGGTCTTCGGGCAGCGCAAGCTGCTGAAGTGGACGGTGCCGGGCATCGCGCACTTCCTGACCTTCTGGGGCTTCATCATCCTGATCCTGACGATCATCGAGGCCTACGGCGCGCTGTTCTCCAAGACCTTCGCCATCCCGCTGATCGGGACCTGGGCCTGGGTCGGGTTCGCTGAAGACCTGTTCGCGGTCGCCGTCCTGGCCGGCATCGTGACCTTCGCGATCATCCGGCTGCGCTCGGACCCGAAGCGCGAGGGCCGCCGGTCCCGCTTCTCCGGCTCGCACACCGGCGCCGCCTGGCTGGTCCTGCTGGGCATCTTCCTGGTCGTCGCCACCCTGCTGCTCTACCGGGGCGCCCAGATCAACACCGGCGACTTCCCCTACCCCCGCGGCGCCTTCGCCTCGCAGCTGGTCGGCCACTGGCTGCACCCGCTCGGCCACGGGGCCAATTCCGCCATCGAGACGACGTTCATCCTGGCTCAGCTGGCCGTGATCCTCGGCTTCGGCGTCTTCGTCACCTACTCCAAGCACCTGCACATCGCCATCGCCCCGCTCAACGTGCTGTTCTCCCGACGGCCGGACGCCCTGGGCCCGCTGCAGCCGATGCGCTCGAACGGCCAGGTGCTCGACTTCGAGGAAGCCGACCCCGACACCGACATCTTCGGCCTGGGCAAGATCGAGGACCTGACCTGGAAGGGCATGCTGGACCTGGCCACCTGCACCGAGTGCGGGCGCTGCCAGTCGCAGTGCCCGGCCTGGGCTACGGGCAAGCCGCTGTCTCCCAAGATGCTCGTCATGGACCTGCGCGATCACGCCTTCGCCAAGGCCCCGTACCTGCTGGCTGGCTCCGACGAGGCGCGCCAGCAGCTGCCGGACGCCGTGCGGAGCGAGGCAGAACGCCCGCTGGTGGGTGACTCAGCATCGAACGGCGTGATCGACCCGGACGTGCTGTGGTCCTGCACGAACTGCGGCGCCTGCGTCGAGGAGTGCCCGGTGGACATCGAGCACATCGATCACATCACCGGGATGCGCCGCCATCAGGTGCTCATCGAGTCGGCGTTCCCGACCGAGGCGGGCACGATGCTGCGCAACCTGGAGAACAAGGGCAACCCGTGGGGGATGGGCGAGGACAAGCGCACCGAGTGGATCACCGAGCTGGACTTCGAGGTCCCGGTCGTGGACGGGCCGATCGGCGATGACGTGGAGTACCTGTTCTGGGTGGGCTGCGCCGGCGCGCTGGAGGACCGGGCCAAGAAGACCACCAAGGCGGTCGCCCAGCTGCTGCACACCGCCGGGGTGAACTTCGCGGTGCTCGGACCGGCCGAGACCTGCACCGGCGACCCGGCCCGGCGGATGGGCAACGAGTTCGTGTTCAGCATGCTGGCTCAGCAGAACGTGGAGACCCTGAACGAGGCCGGCGCGCGCAAGATCGTCGCGAGCTGCCCGCACTGCTTCAACACCATCGCCCGTGAGTACCCGCAGCTGGGCGGCAACTACGAGGTGGTGCATCACACCCAGCTGCTGGCCCAGCTGGTGGCCGAGGGCAGGCTGACCCCGGTCAACCCCGTTAATGAGAAGATCACCTACCACGACCCGTGCTTCCTGGGCCGGCACAACCCGAATCTTCACCCCGCCCCGCGAGATCATGGAGCAGGTGCCGGGCGTCCAGGCCCAGGAGATGCACCGGTGCAAGGAACGCGGCTTCTGCTGCGGCGCCGGCGGGGCCCGGATGTGGATGGAAGAGCGGATCGGCAAGCGGATCAATACCGAGCGGATCGATGAGGCGCTCGGCACCGACCCGGACACCATCTCGACCGGCTGCCCGTACTGCATGGTGATGCTGGGCGACGCGGTGGCGGCCAAGAAGAGCTCGGGCGAGGCCAAGGAGACGCTGGAGGTGATCGACGTGGCGCAGTTGCTGGTCCGCTCGGTGCAGCCGCGGGCGGCCGCGGTCGCGGCCGGGCCGGATGACGCGGCTGGGCCGGACGACCAGCCGGCGCCGGAGCAGGCCTAGCCGGCATGAGCTCGCGGCGGGCGGAGGCGTTCAGCGACGGCGTGTTCGCGGTCGCCATCACCCTGCTGGTGTTCAACCTGCTGGAAGTCGGCGCTGGCGCTGACGGACTGGGCCACCATCCCTATCACGTGCTGCTGAGCGCCTGGCCCAACTACTTCGCCTACGCCGTCAGCTTCCTGACCATCGGCATCATGTGGATCAACCACCACGCGATGTTCGGGGCCATCACCCTCGTGGACCGCAAGCTGCTCATCATCAACCTGGTGGCGCTGATGGGGGTCGTCGCCATCCCGTTCCCCACCGCCCTGATCGCGCGCGAGCTTGCCGATCGCTTCGCGGCGGGGCAGGCCAGCGCGGACGCCCTGACGGGCGGCAAGGCGGCGGCGGTGGCCTACGGCGTGGTCATGATCGCGATCTCGGTCGGCTACTCGGGGATCTGGATGTACATCGCCGCGCACCTGAAGAAGCTGGGCGCCGTCCGGGACCTGGAGGTGCCGCACGTGGCCAACCTCCAGTTCAGCGCCGGCCTGTTCGGGTACGTGGCGGCGACGCTGATCGCAGCGTTCGTCTCGGGCCTGGCCGCCCTGATCATCTACGGGCTGCTGGCCGTCTACTACATGTTCGAGCACCTGCCGGGCCGCCGTGACCCCGGCTCCGGCGATGAGCCGGCCGACCCGGACGAGGCGACGGCCGGCGAGCCGGTCCCCTAGCTCACGCGGGCGGGCGGGGTGCCGGCGCCGCCTGGACTGAGGAGCTGGCGACGAGGGAAGGCGGTGCCCCCGGGGCACTCCGCCCGCCCTGCGAGTAATGAGTCAGGCGGGGGCCCGGCCCGGCAGCCAGACGCGGACCTTGGTGCCGTGCCCCGGCCAGGATTCCAGTGTGGCCCGGCCCCCGTGCGCGTGCGCGATGGCCTGCACGATCGACAGGCCCAGGCCGCTGCCGCTGTTGCGCTCGGTGCCCGGGCCGGCCTCAGCCGGGGCGTCGTCAGCCGCGCGTTCGGCGGCCCGGTGGAACCGGTCGAAGGCCCGGGCGGCGTCCGCAGCGGACATGCCGGGGCCGGAGTCAGCCACCTCGATCAGGATGCCGCCGGTGATCTCTCCGAGCCGGACGGCCACGGGCGCGGTCACCGGGGTATGCGCCCGCACGTTGGCCAGCAGGTTGGCCAGCACCTGGCGGATCCGTTTCTCGTCCACGACGGCCACCAGGCGCGGCGGCGCCTCGGCGCGCACCGGCCGCTGCGGCTCAACGGCCACGGCGTCGGCGACCGCATCCCGCACGACGGCGGCCAGGTCGGTCTCGGTCAGGTCCAGCGAGGTGGTCCGGTCCAGCCGGGCCAGCTCCAGCAGCTCGGCGACGAGGGTGCTCATCCGCTGGGCCTCCTGCTCGATCCGGCGCATCGCGCTCGGCAGCTGATCCGGGCCCAGCGCGCCCTGCCGGTACAGCTCGGCGTAGCCGCGGATGGTGGTCAGCGGGGTGCGCAGCTCGTGCGAGGCGTCGGCGGCGAACTCGCGGACCTTCCGCTCGGAGCGGAGCCGGGCCCCGAAGGCCTGCTGGATCCGGTCCAGCATGGTGTTGATGGCCGAGGCCAGCAGGCCGACCTCGGTCTGCTCGTCCGCGTCGGGCATCCGCGCCGTGAGGTCTCCCCGGGCCGTGATGTCGTGCGCGGTACCGGCCATCTGGCCCAGCGGCTCCAGGCCCCGCCCGATCAGCCACTCGCCGCCGATCGCGAGCAGGGCGATCAGCGCGCCGCCGGTGATCAGCTCGGCGATGATGAAATCGCGTACCTGCCGGGTGGCCGCGCTGGTGGCCTGCGCCACCACGAGCACGCCGGGCGTGCTGCTCTGGTTCCTGGTCACCAGCCGGGCCACGGCCAGCAGCTGCGGGCCGCCCGGAATCGTCAGCCCGAACGGTTTCGACAGGGACTTCCGCAGCCGGGCCCGGTTGCGCAGCGGGCCGGTCCCGAGCTGCCGGGATACCTGGGCGGCGAGGTCGGCGGTGAGCCCGGAGCTCCCGGTGAGCGGCTGGACGTGCAGCGGCAGCCGGGTGATCAGGACCGCCGCGTAGCCGTGCGGGTTCCGGGCGATCTCGGCCGGGCTGATGGTGGACTCGGCGATCAGGTTCCCGCGGAACTGCTGGGTCACGTTCCGGGCCAGGATTACCGTGCTCACCGTGCCCATGATCAGCAGGAACATGGTGGTCACGGCGATCAGCAGCACGAGCATGCGGGCGCGCAGCGACAGCCGCCGGGTACCGCCGGATCGGGCGCGGGCCACGGGGGCGGCCGGAGCCGCGGCGGCCGCGGCGGCCGGCCGGCTGCTGGCGCCATCGCGACCCGCGGCCGCGCCGGTGGCGCTCACCCGCCCGGCCCGGCTTGCTCCCGGTGCCGCGGCCGGAAGCTGTAGCCGACGCCGCGCTGGGTGTAGATCAGCGGCGGGCCCAGCGGGTCCAGCTTGCGGCGCAGGTAGCTGACATAGGTCTCGACGACCTGCGACTCGCCCGCGTAGTCCCAGCCCCAGACGTTCTCCAGCAGCTGGGCCCGGGTCAGCACCCGGCCCTCATGGCGCATCAGGTAGGCCAGCAGCCGGAACTCGGTCGGCGACAACTCCACCGGCACGCCGGCCCGGTGCACGGTCCACCGGTCCTCGTCGAGCTCGACGTCGCCGGCCCGCAGCGGGCCCGCCGTTCCCGGCGGCGCATCCGGGGCCGCCCGCGATGCCCGGCGCAGGACCGCGCGAACCCGGGCGACCAGCGCTTCCACCGAGAACGGCTTGGTCACGTAGTCGTCGCCGCCGATGGCCAGGCCGGTGACCGTGTCGGAGGAGGTGTCGCGGGCGGTCAGGAAGATGACCGGCACCTCGTTGCCGGCCGCGCGCAGGCGGCGGGTGACCTCGAAGCCGTCCATGTCCGGCAGCATCACGTCCAGGACGATGAGGTCAGGCCGGCTGCTCTCGGCCTGGCGCAGCGCGTCCCGGCCGCTGGCCGCGGTGCTGACCGAGCAGCCGTGGAACTTCAGCGCCACCTGGACGAGCTCGCGGATGTTCGGCTCGTCGTCCACGACGAGGACCTGGGGGATTCGGTCGCTGTCTGTCATCAGGTCTTCGGGCCAATCTCCGGTGCGCAGGTCCCCGTCCAGCGGACGCGGGCGGGCCGGCGGGCTGCCAGGTTCCGGGCATCAGGTGCGGCCCGGTGCCACGGGGACAGGACGCCGCATTCCGGGCGCTTGCCCGGCTGAGAGGTTACCCGCGTCTCGCGTCGCCTGCTAACCGGATGACCAGGGATGTTCGTGCGACCACCACCGGGAGCCAGGGGCCGGCGGGCGGGCTGCCCGTGCCCGCGAGCCCGGACCGGCAGTGGTCCGGGCTCGCGGGGCGGCTCACGCGGCGGTGCCAGCGTCAGCTGGACGGGCTGGCGGAGGGCGCCGGGGCCTGAGCCGGCCGGATCACGATCAGCCGGGCGTTGTCGCTGCCGCTGACCACCGGGCCGCCGGCGAAGACGCGCTGCCCGGTGGCCAGGCTGGCGGCGGTGACCTTCTTGCCGCCCTCGCGGACCACCGTGTTGCTGACCAGGTGCCAGGACCAGATGGTGCCGTCAGCGGCCCGCACGGTCACGGTGCTGCTGGCCACCGACTCGACGGTGCCGCGCTCGAAGGCCAGTGTCTTAGTTCCGCTCTTGGTCTTGATGGTGAACTGGCCGTGGATGCCGCGCAGTCGCAGCCGGGTCCGGGCCAGCCGCCCGCGGCAGACCGCCCGCAGGCGGTGGGCGGCGGCCGGGTGCCGCAGCACCCGGTGCAGCGCCCGCCGGGGGTGCTGACGCACCAGCCGGCGGGCCGCTGCGCACGGGTGTGCCCGCCCGGCGACGCCGGCGGCCTGGCTCGCATCCGGCGAGGCCGCGGCCAGTGCAGCGCTGCCGGGGGAGTCGGCGGCGCTCAGCACTGTGCTGAGCACGGCGGCCTGGCTGGCGGGCGCAGCCGAGGCCGGAGCACCTGCCGTGGCCTGCGTGCCGGCCCCGCTCGCGGCCGCCGGGCCAGCCGACCCATGCTGGCCCGCGGCGGCCGACTGGCCGGCCAGGCTCAGCTGAGCGGGGCTGCCGGCGGCGAGCGCGATGGCCGTGCCGCCGGCGGCGAGGACGGCGGCCGCAGCCAGGCCGATGCCCCACCGCGTGGCGCGGCCGGGGCGGCGCGGCCGCTACCGCCCGGGCCGCTACCGCCCGGGCCGGTCATGCCGCCTGGGCCGTACCCGCCCGGCCCGGACGGGCCGCCAGGCTGACCGGCGCCGCCCGGCCCGCCGGGAGCGCCGGGAGCGCCGGGAGCGCTCGCCCGGGCCCAGCCCTGCTGACCGCCCGCGGCACGGATCTGCTCGGTCGGCCAGTTATCTGCGGAGTCACGGTTCTGGTTGCTCATGGCCTCGAGCATGTCCGGCGGCCATGGGAGATCGCGCCGCCGTTCCCGGGAACAGCCCGGGAAGAGCCGGAGGATTCGGCCTACATGCGGTCGGGCACCGGGATGCCGAGCAGGCCGAGCCCGGTCTGCAGGACCAGCAGCGTCAGCCCGGCCAGCGCCAGCCGGGAGTCGCGTACCGCCGGGGTGGCGGCGGTCAGCACCGGGCACTGCTCGTAGAACGCCGTGAAGGTGCTCGCGACGTCGAACAGGTAGGCCGCCAGCTTGTGCGGCTCCGCCCCGGCCACCAGCTCATCGATGGCCCGGCCCAGCCGGAGCAGCTGCAGGGCCAGGGCCCGCTCGGCCGGCTCGGCGGCCGTGATCGGCCCGCGCGCCGCCGCCGGCTCCTGGCCCGCCTTGTGGAAGATGGACCGGATGCGGGCCGTCGCGTACTGCAGGTACGGGCCGGTGTTGCCGGTCAGCGCCAGCAGCCGGTCGAAGTCCAGCGCATAGCTCGACTCGCGGGCGACCGACAGGTCCCCGTACTTCAGCGCCCCGATACCGACGGCCTCCGCGATCTGCTGCCGCTGCTCGGGGTCGTCATAGCGGTCCTTGATGACCTCCTCGGCCCGCTCGACCGCCTCGTCGATGAGGGTGATCAGCTTGACCGAGGCGCCGGACCGGGACCGGAACCGCTTGCCGTCGGCTCCGGTGACCAGGCCGATGCTCGCGTGCTCCGCGCTGACCGCGTCGGTGAGCCAGCCCGCCTGGCGGGCCACGGCGAACACCATGGAGAAGTGCAGCGCCTGCTCCGAGCCGACCACGTAGAGGATCCGCTGCGCATGCAGGTCCCGGATCCGGTAGCGGATCGCGGCCATGTCCGTGGAGCCGTAGCCGTAGCCGCCGTCGCTCTTGCGCAAGATGATCGGCAGCGGGCTGCCGTCCCGGCCGGTGAAGCCGGGCGGGAACGCGCACAGCGCGCCGTCGCTCATCACGGCCACGCCGGCCGATTCCAGCTCGGCGCACACGTCGGCCAGCATCGGGTTGTAGAAGCTCTCCGGGGCCAGGTCAGCGTCGGTCAGCGTGACCCCGAGCCGGCCGTAGACCTTGTTGTAGTAATGCTCGCTGTCGGAGACCAGGACCTGCCACAGCCGGAGTGTCTCGGGGTCGCCGGACTGCAGGGCGACGACCCGGCGGCGGGCCCGGTCGGCGAACGCCGGGTCGGCATCAAACTTGGCCTTGGCGGCCTGGTAGAAGGCGTTGATCTCGCCGGCCGCCAGGAGGTCATAGGTGGCCTGCTCACCGAGGTCCAGCATGTGCTCCAGCAGCATGCCGAACTGGGTGCCCCAGTCGCCGATGTGGTTGGCCCGCACTACCTCGTGGCCGAGGAACTCCAGGGTCCGCACGACAGCGTCGCCGACGACCGTGGTGCGCAGGTGGCCGACATGCATCTCCTTGGCCACGTTGGGCGCGGAGTAGTCGACGACGATCTTCTGCGGGTCCGCGGCCCGCGGCACGCCGGCCCGGTCATCGCCCAGCAGGCTGGTCGCCGAGGCGGAGATCCACTCGTCGCTGAGCGTGATGTTGATGAACCCGGGGCCGCTTACCTCAGCCGTGCCGATCGCGCTGGCCCCGGCGGGGCCTGCTGCGGCGCCGGCGGCCGTGCTCGTCAGCCGGGCCGCGACGGCGGCGGCGATCTCCCGGGGCGGGCGGCCGACGGCCTTAGCCAGCGACAGGGCGACGTTGGCCTGGTAGTCGGCGAACTGGGACGGGCGGATGAGCGGGTCACTGCTCGCGTACTGCTCGCCGAGTTCGGCGGCGAGCGCGTCCTGCACCAGCTGCGCGAGTGTCTGCTCCGGATCCGTCACCTGACCAGCCTATCGGGCCGGAACCAGCGATTTAGCTGCGCGACGGCCGGTCGCGGCGCCGGGAGCGGCCGGGAGCCGGCGGCACCGGGCCGGGTCAGGTGCGGCGCAGGAAGTGCCCGCCGCGCACCGGGCCCAGACGTTCGCGGATCTTGTCGGTGATGCCGGCCCGGGCCAGCTCCTCGGCCAGCAGGACGGCGGCCGTGGCGCCCCGGGCCGCCACCGCGCCGTGCGCGATGACGATGGTCCCCTCCAGGCCGAGCAGCGCCGCGCCGCCGTAGGCCTCGGGATCGAGCCGCTCGCTGAGCTGGCGCAGCGCGCGCCGCTGGAACAGGGCGCCGAGCCGGGCGGCCGCCGACCCGCCGAGGGTGTCGCGCAGCTGCCGGGCGGCGAAGCCGGCCGTACCCTCCAGCGTCTTGAGCGCCACGTTGCCGGTAAAGCCGTCAGTGACGATGACATTCACCCGCCCGGCCAGCAGGTCGCTGCCCTCGACATTCCCGGCGAAGTTGATGGGCAGGCCGTGCTGCGGGTCGGCGGCCAGCAGCTCATGCGCGCGCCGGGCCAGCTTGTTGCCCTTGCCCGGCTCAGCGCCGATGGTCAGCAGCCCGACCCGCGGCTCGGCGATGCCGCAGGCGGCCTGGGCATAAGCCACGCCTAGCTGGGCGAACTGGACCAGCATCTCGGGCTTGGGGTCGGCGATGGCGCCGGCGTCGACCAGCACGGTCGGCTCGGGCCGGGTCGGCAGCACCACCGCCAGCGCGGGCCGGGTAACGCCGGCCAGCGGCCGCAGCCGCAGCCGCGCGGTGGCGACGATGGCGCCGGTGGAGCCGGCCGACATCACAGCTGTCGCCTGACCGCGGCGGACCAGCTGGCAGGCCACGGCGATGCTGGACCGCGGGCGGCGCCAGCTGGCCAGCGCGCCCTCATCCATGGCCAGGGTGTCCTCGGCCGGGACCACCCAGATGTCGGCCGGGGCTGAATGCCGGGACAGCAGCGGCCGCAGCAGGCCGGGCCGGCCGGTCAGCGCGATCCGCGTGCCGTGCTGCCGGGCCGCCGCGACGGCGCCGGCCACGATCTCGCCGGGCGCGTGGTCGCCGCCCATGGCATCCACCACGACCAGCGGCCGCTGCCCGCTGTCCGGACGCTGGCTGTCGGCCGGGGCAGCCGACGGCCCGGCCGGGGCCCGGCTGCTGGCGGGCTGGCCGGGGCGCAGCTCGACGGCTGACGTCCCGGCACCTCCGGAGGAGCCGTGATCGGTGCCCGGCTGCTCGGCAACCCGCATGCGGCCAAGCCTCTCATTGCAGGCGATCCCCCGCGGCGGGCGGAGCGCATAACTGGTCCTGGCCGGGGAACATGCGCGGTGCGCAGGCCAGACCGGAACGGGCAGCGCACGGCAGGAGGCGAAACTGGCACTGCGGGACAGATGCGGCAGAACAGATCACCTCGGGCGCAACAGCTCCCGTAGGGTTGGCCTGGGTCCTGGGTATAACCCAGTGGGGGACATGGCAAGCACAGGCAACTCTGGGCTTTCCTGAAGCGTTTTCAAACTGTGACCACTTTCTATGGTCTGGCCGAAGCTAACTGGCGGTCAGCAGCGTCTCAGGGACAGACCGGGGCTCAGCGGGGGACAACTCCGCTGGCGGCATCACGGAGTCTCGGGCCTGGCAACGACGCCGGGCCCGGCGGCGACCGGAAGGAGCTGCATGACTGATCAGCAGATCGCGTCCACCGTCCCCGCGCAGGGCCGCAGGTTCCGCGCGTACTCGGCCAAGCACCTGGATGACCTGGTGGCCAGGGCCGGCCTGGATCCGGCCGAGCGGCTCGCGGTCCGGGCCGTCGCCACGGTCCTGCCCTTTCGCACCAATGACTACGTGGTGGAGTCCCTGATCGACTGGGACGCCGCGCCCGACGACCCGATCTACCGGCTGGTCTTCCCGCAGGCGGACATGCTGTCCGCGGAGGACATCGCGCCCATCGCCGACCTGCTCGCCGGGCAGGCCTCGCCGCGCGAGATCCAGGCGGCGGCGCACGCCGTCCGGATGCGGCTGAACCCGCATCCGGCCGGCCAGCTGGCCCTCAACATCCCCGCCGTGGGCGAGGAGCCGCTGCCCGGGGTGCAGCACAAATACCCCGAGACCGTCCTGGTCTTCCCCAAGCAGGGCCAGACCTGCCACGCCTACTGCACGTACTGCTTCCGCTGGGCGCAGTTCGTGGATGAGCCGGACCTGAAGATGGCCACCGACGACATCGACCGGGTCGCGGACTACCTGCGCGCGCACCCGGAGGTCACCAGCGTCCTGATCACCGGCGGCGACCCGATGATCATGGGTGCGGGGGTGCTGCGCCGCTATATCGAGCCGCTGCTCGGCCCCGGCCTGGAGCACATCGAGTCGGTCCGGATCGGCACCAAGTCGCTGGCTTACTGGCCGCAGCGCTTCGTCACCGACCCGGACGCCGACGACACCATGCGCCTGTTCGAGGAGGTCGAGCAGCGCAGGCAAGACGCTGGCCCTGATGGCGCACTTCTCGCATCCGCGCGAGCTCGAGCCGCCGATGGTCGCGGCGGCCGTGCGCCGGATCCGGGCCGCGGGCGGCATCATCCGCACCCAGGCCCCGCTGATCCGGACCATCAACGACGACGACCGACACCTGGGCCCAGATGTGGCGGACCCAGCTGCGGATGGGCATGGTGCCCTACTACATGTTCGTGGAGCGCGACACCGGGCCCGCAGGGCTACTTCGCGGTCCCGCTGGCCCGCGCGGCCGAGATCTTCCGCGACGCCTACAGCGGCGTGTCCGGCCTGTGCCGGACGGTGCGCGGGCCGTCCATGTCGGCGACGCCCGGCAAGGTCTGCGTCGACGGGGTGGCCGAGATCGCCGGCGAGAAGGTGTTCGCGCTGCACATGATCCAGGCCCGTGACCCGTCGCTGGTCGGCCGGCCGTTCTTTGCCCGGTATGACCCGCAGGCCGTCTGGCTCTCCGACCTGGAGCCTGCGTTCGGCTCCGGGTTCCCCTTCGACCAGGTGCCGGCCGAGGCGCCCGGCCTGTGGGCGCAGGACCTGCTGCTGGCCGCCGACTAGATCGCCGGGCTGCCGGGCCCGCTGGCCAGCGCCGGCCCGGCAGTCGGTGCGCCCGGCAGGTCAGGCGGGCCCGGCGGCGCTGGCCTGCTCCGCGATCCCGGCTGGCCCGGCGGGCGGCGGTCCGGCCGGGACGGTCTTGCGGCGCTTGATGAAGGCAGCAGCTCGCGGCGCCGACCAGCAGCAGCACGATGGGCGTGACATGGTCGGCCGCATGGCGTCCACGAACCCGTGGGTGAAGATCTGGCCGCCCAGCCCGGTCAGGTGGTGCCCGGAGCCCTCCTCCAGGCCGCCCTTGGCGGCCGCCTGGAACCCGCTGACCAGCTTGTGCCGGGCCGCCGCGGGCAGCCCGGCCCCGCGCAGCTGCGGCCTGGCTGGTGAGCGCGGCGACCAGCCGGTTCTGCAGCAGCGCGCCGACCCCGGCCGTGCCGATCACGCTGCCGACCTGCCGGGTGGTGTTGAACACGCCCGAGGCGGCGCCGGCCATGGGCGGGTTGACGTTGCGCATGGCCACCGTCGTCATCGGCGCGAACGTGCAGCCGATGCCGATCCCCGCCGCGATCTGCGGGGCCAGGAAGTCATACCAGGCCGAGGTCCGGCTGCGCGATGAGCGCGATCAGGCCCATGCCCACCGCGAACAGGGTCAGCGCCGGCCATCAGGATGTACTTGCCGCCGATGCGGTCCGACATCCGCCCGGCCACCGGCGCGACGAACATCGAGATGAGCGAGGCCGGCGCCATGCGTCAGGCCGGCCTTGAGCGCGGAGAAGCCCAGCACCGACTGCAGGTAGATCGTGAACGGCAGGAAGATGCCCAGCATGCCGATGGAGATGCAGGCGGCCAGCCAGTTCATCAGCGCGTAGTTCCGGTCCCGGAACAGCGAGAACGGCACCAGCGGCTCGCCGTCCTGCTTCCGGGCCTGGACGCACCAGGAAGATGGCCAGCAGGACGACGCCGGCGGCCAGGATCAGCGGGATCGAGATGAACGACGTGACCGTGCCCCAGCTGTACTTCTGCCCCTCGACCAGCCCGTAGCAGATGAGCAGCAGCGCGACGCTGGCCAGCAGGACGCCGCTGACATCGAACCGGTGCCGCCGGCCGGTGCGCAGGTCGGGGATCAGGACCAGGGTCAGCACCAGCACCGCGGCCCCGACCGGGATGTTGATGAAGAAGATGTAGCGCCAGTCGAAGGCGGTCACCAGCAGGCCGCCGAGGGTCGGGCCCGGCGATGGTGGCCACGCCGGCCACCGCGCCCCAGACGCCGAACGCGGCGCCCCGCCGCTCGGGCGGGAAGACCATCGTCAGCATGGCCAGGGTCTGCGGCATCAGCAGGGCGGCTCCCAGTCCCTGCACGGCGCGGAAGGCGATCAGCCAGCCCGCCCCCGGCGCGAAGCCGCAGGCGGCCGAGGCGAGAGTGAACAGGACCACGCCGCCGAAGAAGACCCGGCGCTGGCCCAGCAGGTCACCCAGGCGCCCGGCGGTGATGAGCAGCACGGCGAGGACCAGCGCGTAGGCGTTGATCACCCACAGGATGTCGTCCAGCGACGCGTGCAGCTTGCTGATCATGTTGGGGATCGCGATGTTGACGATCGTCAGGTCCAGCAGGGTCATGAAGAACCCCAGCGACACCACCATCAGCACTGCCCACGGGTTCCCGCGGTACCGCCTCACGTCATCCTCCTTGCCGCCCCACCCAGACCGCCTGCGCCGCCCCGGCCGAACTCGGGTTGCATCCAGACCGGGCTGCCGCGCGGCCGTCCTCATCGATCGCCAGCGCGGACGCCATTCCTGGTCCGGGCGATAGTCCATGCTAGGGACGCCTGCCGACACTTCGCACCTTCCGGGAGCGACCGAAGCCGGTTCGGTCGTGCCCGGCCGGCGCGCAGTATGCTCCCGGCCATGGAACTGAACGGAACTTCGGCGATCGTCTCCGGCGGCGCGAGCGGCCTGGGCGAGGCGACAGTACGAGAGCTGGCCGCGGCGGGCGCCACGGTGGTAGTGGCGGACCTGAACGACGAGCGCGGCAAGGCCATCGCCGCCGAGATCGGCGGTGTCTTCGCGCAGACCGACGTCTCCGACGAGGAGTCGGTGCGCGCGGCGGTCGAGGCGGCCGGCGCGACGGGCGCGCCGCTGCGGGTCGCGGTGAGCTGCGCTGGCATCGGCTGGGCATCCCGCACGGTGGGCCGGGACGGCTCCCCGCACGACCTGGCCAGCTACCGGAAGGTCATCGACGTCAACCTCATCGGCACCTTCAACCTGATGCGGCTGGCGGCGGCCCGGATCGCGACGAGCGAGCCGGCCGACGCCGACGGGCAGCGCGGCGTGGTGATCAACACCGCGTCGATCGCCGGGCTGGAAGGCCAGACCGGGCAGGTCGCCTACTCGGCGTCCAAGGGCGGGATCATCGGCATGACCGTCCCGGCCGCCCGCGACCTGGCCGCCATCGGGGTCCGGGTCAACACCATCTGCCCGGGCATCATCGACACGCCGATCTACGGGAGCGGCCCGGCCAGCGAGGAGTTCAAGGCCAAGCTGGCGGCGCCGATCGTCTTCCCCAAGCGGATGGGCACGGCCGCCGAGTTCGCGCACCTGGTCCGGTCGCTGATCGAGAACGACTACATGAACGCGGAAGTCATCCGCTTCGACGGCGGGATCCGGTTCCAGCCCAAGTAGCGGGCACGACGGCCGGCGACCCCGCGCGGCCCGCCCGGGAGGAGATGTGATGGCTGAGCCCGTCCTGACCGAGGTGACCGACGGCGTCGCCGTGATCACGATCAACCGCCCGGAGGCCAGGAACGCGGTCAACGGCGCCGTGGCCCGCGGGATCGCCGCGGCCGTCGATGAGCTCGATGACCGGGCCGACGTCCGGGTCCTGATCCTGACCGGGGCCGGCGGAACGTTCAGCGCGGGCATGGATCTCAAGGGGTTCCTGGCCGGGGACACGCCGGTCGTCGAGGGCCGCGGCTTCGGCGGCATCACCGAACGTCCGCCGGCCAAGCCGCTGATCGCGGCAGTGGAGGGCTACGCGCTGGCCGGCGGGTTCGAGCTGGCGCTGGCCTGCGACCTGATCGTGGCCGCCGAGACCGCGAAGTTCGGCCTGCCGGAGGTCCGCCGGGGCCTGGTGGCCGGGGCCGGCGGGCTGCTCCGGCTGCCCCGCCGCATCCCGTATCACCTGGCCATGGAGATCGCGCTGACCGGCGAGCACTACCCGGCCCGGCGGCTGGCCGAGGCCGGGCTGGTCAGCGCCGTCACCCCGGCGGGCGAGGCGCTGACCGCGGCGGCGGAACTGGCCCGGCGGGTAGCCCTCGGGGCCCCGCTGGCGATCGCGGCGACCAGGCAGGTCATCGCGGCCCAGTCCGACTGGGACTCCGCCGAGGCGTTCGCCCGGCAGTCGGAGATCATCAGCCCGGTATTCACCTCGGCGGACGCGATGGAGGGCGCGGCTGGCCTTCGCGCAGAAGCGGCAGCCGGCCTGGCGCGGCGAGTAGCAGCCGCTCAGGCCCCGTTTCGTCCCGCCCTTTCCCGGGCCATCCGGCCGGGCAGCGCGGTGTTTGTGACGCGCAGCACCCCAGATCTCCTAGGATTTGCCGGCAGGGGGCAAAGGGCGCGGCTGGCTGGACAATGCCGTACGGGCAGTGCGGCGTGGCCCGGTGCACGAGGCTAGGGCTGCGGCCACGGGGTGCAGGAGCACCGCCGGGTGAACACAAGGGAGACAGGTTATGACGGTTCCGCGGATCAGCGTTGTTGTGCCCTTCTACAACAACGAGGATCTGCTGGACGACTGCCTGGCGTCGATCGCCGGGCAGACCTTCGGCGACCTTGAGGTGATCATGGTCGACGACGGCTCCGTCGACGGCAGCGCCGAGATCGCCCGGGCGCGGGCTGCGGCGGATCCCCGGTTCTCCCTTGTTCAGGTCTCCAACGGCGGTCCCGGCTACGCGCGCAACCGGGGCGTCGAGCGCGCCACGGGCACCTACCTGGCGTTCGTCGACGCCGATGACGCCCTGCCCTCGCATGCCTACGAGTACATGCTGCACACGCTGGAGGAATCGGGCTCGGACTTCGTGTCCGGGGCCGTGCAGCGGCTGGGCCCGCTGGGCGTCACCAAGTCGGCGCTGCACGCCCGGGCCATCAAGGGCCGCAAGATCGGCACGCACATCAGCAAGACACCGGCGCTCTTCTACGACGTGTCGGTGTGGAACAAGCTGTTCCGCAAGTCGTTCTGGGACCTGCATGGCCTGACCTACCCCGAGGGCATGGTGTGGGAGGACCTGCAGATCATTACCCGGGCTCATGTCCTGGCTAAGGCCGTGGACACCATCCCGGAGTCGATCTACTACTGGCGGGAGCGGGGCAAGGGCAGCCTGTCGATCACCCAGTCCCGGACCGATATCAGCAACTACCGGGACCGCATCCACGCCCTGCTGAACATCGACTCGTTCCTGCGCGAGCACAAGCCGCACAAGATGGTCCGCCAGCACCAGCGCAAGGCGCTGATCAACGACGTCTGGCTGTATGTCGGCGAGCTGGCCAGAACCGACGAGAACTTCCGGACCGAGTTCACCGAGCTCACCCAGCGCTACCTGGCCCAGGTCGACAAGCGGGTGTTCCCCGGGCTGCCGTCGCGGCAGCGACTGGCCTATCACCTGATCAGCCAGGGCCAGTTCGAGCAGCTGCTGGAATTCGTCATGTGGATGCAGGAGCAGCCGGTCAAGACCATCCCGGTGGTCCGGGAGCGCGGGCGGGTCCGGGCCGACCTGCCGTTCCGGGCTGACCCTGAGGTCAAGATCCCCGACAGCCTGTACAAGCCGCACTGGCGCGAGCTGGACCCGTTCGTCCGCGTCGAGGGCATCGAGTGGGAGGGCGACAACCTCGTCATCAGCGGCGCTGCCTTCGTCCCGTCGGTGGACATCACTCAGCGCCGGCACGCCTCCAAGGTGATCGTGCTGGTGCCCCGCGGCGGTAAGCGGCTGCCCATCGTGGTGCCGGCCCGGTCGGTTGAGCACGCGTACGCGACCGGCTGGTCCCGGCAGGACCGGTATTCCTATGACTGGGCTGGCTTCCGCGCCGTGATCAGCTCCCGCTGGTTCAAGCCGGCGGGCAAGTGGCTGACCGGCGACTGGGATGGCTACATCCTGGTCCGCGGCCGCGGGATCTGGCGCCCGGCCCGGCTGCACACCCCGGTCGTCGGGCCCGCCGAGCGGCCCGAGGTGCGTCAGGTCGCGCCCGGCATCCGGTTCGGGGTGCGCTGGGTCGGCCGCCAGCTCCATGTCCAGGTCACCGAGACCCCGGCCGTACTGCAGAGCTGTGCGCAGGCTGGCGACCAGCTGCAGCTGGAAGTTGACGTCGAGCAGCCCGGCAAGGTGCTGGGCGGCCGGCCCGGTCGGAGCTCGACCTTGTCCTGCGCTGGTCCAAGGGCGCCGCGGAGCAGCCCCTCGGGGCCACGGTGGAGAAGACCGGCACCGGCGGCATCCGGCTGCGCGCCGCAGTCAGCAACGCTGACCTGCTGCGCCCGCTGGCACCGGCGGGCCTCGCTGGCCTGGCCATGGGCCGGGACGAGGAGGTGGAATGGGACCTGTACGTCGTCGCCGGCGAGGACGAGGACGCGAAACGGACCCGGGTCGCCTTCGCGGACGGGTTCCCCGAGTACTCCTACCTCGCTGACAACAGGGAGATCATCGTGGCGCGGACCAGGTACGGCAACGCCGCGATCGTGCGCCGGGGCGAGCTGCCGGTCATCGAGCAGCATGCGTGGAACCCCGAGGGCACCCTGACGCTCGCGGGACGGTATGCAGGAGCCGCCGGCCAGGACTGCGAGGCGGTGCTCACCCGGCGGGGCTCGACCGACCGGCACGTCATCCCGGTAGCCCGCGATGGCGAGCAGTTCACCCTCGCCATCCCCGCTACCGCCATGCCGTCATTCGGCCGCCAGCTGCCGCTGCGAGACGGCAGCTGGCTGTTCGGCATCCGGCCGGTCGGCCAGGCCGAGGAAGAACTTGTCGAGCCGGTCTATGACCATGCCCGGCTGCGCGACGTGGGCGACAAGCGGATGACGTTCGGGCCCAAGGCCTACCGCTTCACCACCAGCGGCTACGACTCGCCGATCATGACCGTCGGCCCGGCGCTGAAGCTCGTTGAGGGCGGCCGGGTCCAGCGCAAGGTGCTGCGCAGCGTCTACTACCCGGTTCAGCAGCGCCTGCCGGTCCGGGACTCGATCTTGTTCATCAGCTGGAAGGGCAAGCAGTGCGGGGACAACCCGCGCGGCATCGCCGACGAGCTGCGCCGCCGCGGCGACACCCGCGAGCACCTGTGGGTCGTCAACGACTGGGCGGTGCCGGCGCCGGACGGCTCGACCCCGGTGCTGGCCGGCACCGACGACTACTACGAGGCGCTGGGCCGCTGCAAGTACGTGATCTCCAATGACGACATGCCGGCCTGGTACACCAAGCGCGAGGGCCAGGTGTATGTGCAGACCTGGCACGGCACGCCGCTGAAGAAGATCGGCTTCGACGTCGAGCAGCCGCAGTTCATCAGCGGCACCAAGTACCTGGACCACCTGGAGCAGGAGGTGCTGAAGTGGGACCTGCTGCTGTCGCCTAACCCGTTCAGCACGCCCATCATGCGTCAGGCCTTCCGCTACGACGGCGAGATCTGCGAGTCCGGCTATCCCCGCAACGATGTGCTGTGCAGCGGCGACAACGAGCGCGTCGCGGAGCGGGTCCGGGCCCGCCTGGGCATCCCGGACGGCAAGCGCGTCATCATGTACGCGCCGACGTGGCGGGATAACCAGTACTACGCCTCCGGGCGGTACCGCTTCGACTTCCGCCTCGACCTGGAGGATGCCTGGCAGCGGCTCGGCGATGACTATGTCATCCTGCTGCGCGGCCACCATCACATGGCCGACGACGTCCCGGTGGGGACCCGGCCCGGGTTCGTGCTCAACGTGACGCCCTACCCGGACATCTCCGAGCTGTTCCTGGTCAGTGACGCGCTCATCACGGACTACTCGTCGGTGATGTTCGACTACGCGCCGACCGGCAAGCCGCTGCTGTTCTTCACCTATGACCTGGAGCAGTACCGCGACAACCTGCGCGGGTTCTACTTCGACTTCGAGTCCGAGGCGCCCGGGCCGCTGCTCGAGACCTCCGCCGAGGTCATCGCGGCCGTGGGCGACCTGGATGCGGTGGCGGCCCGGCACGCCGACGCCTACCGGGCTTTCACCGGCAAGTTCTGCCCGCTGGACGACGGGAAGGCCGCGGCCCGGGCCTGCGACCGGATCTTCGGCGGCTAGCGCCGGAAGCGGTCCGGCCGTCTGGTCAGGCCGTCTGGTCAGGGCCGTCTGGTCAGGCCGTCTCGGGCCGGACGATCGGCACCCGCGGCGCCGGGCGGCGCTTGGCCGCCGGCCGGTCCTGGGCTCTCGGCTTGGGGGCCCGCGCGGCCAGCGCCTCGCGGAGGCGGCCGCGGCCGCGGTGCAGCCGGGACATGACGGTGCCCACCGGCGTGCCCATCATCTCGGCGATCTCCTTGTACGGATAGCCCTCGATGTCAGCCAGGTACACGGTGGTCCGGAAGATCTCCGGCAGGTCCATCAGGGCCTTCAGGATCTCGCTGTCGCCCAGCCGGTCCATGGCCTCGGCCTCAGCCGACCGGGCCCGCGTCGACAGCGGGTCGCCGTCCAGCTGCCAGTCCCGCTCGAAGTCGGCACCCAGTTCCTGGATCGGCTCCCGGCGGCGCTTGCGGTAGCCGTTGATGAAGGTATTGGCCAGGATCCGGTTCAGCCACGCCCGCAGGTTGGTGTCCGGCTTGAACTGGTGAAATGCGGCGTAGGCCTTGGCGGACGTCTCCTGCACGAGATCCTCGGCGTCGCTGGCATTGCGGGTCATCCGGAGCGCGGCGGGGTACAGCCTGCTCAGCGCGGGCAGCACATCCTGCTCGAACCTCGCGTGCAAGTCGGGCCGCTGACCCATCGCCCTCATCCTCGCTCCCGGCTTGATAACGCACCCCTGTGGTCTCTCACCTTATAGACGTCTGCCGGCCCCGCCGGGATCGTGGTTCGGCCAGAAAATCTGCTGACCTGCCTGCGGCCCGCCTCGTGCGGGCTTGCCGGGCCCGATTCCGTCAGCCCTACTATCGCCGGAATCGCTGACCGTTAGCTGAAGGCCAACTCAAATCCAGCTGTGGAACCACATGCGGGAGAGCCAGGCGGAATAGGGGATGATCTTGGCGGTGAGGACGGGGTAGAGGTAGGCGAGGTTGGCCAGGACGGCGATGAGGTAGCCGCCGGCGGCGATGGCGCCGGCGGCGCGGCGGGCGGGCGAGGCGCGCTGGGGGCCGATGATCAGCCCCAGGCACAAGGTGATGGCGATGATGAGGAAGGGCTCGAAGGCGATGGCGTAGTAGTAGAACTCGGTGCGGTGGTCGTGCCAGTAGAACCAGATCCAGGGCAGCCAGCCGGCGGCTACGCCGAGGAGGGCAGCGCCGGCCCGCCAGTCGCGGCGCAGCAGCCACCAGCCCAGGCAGATGACCAGGGCGACGGCGGCGCCCCACCAGATCAGCGGCGTCCCGATGGCCAGCACCTCCTGCTCGGTAGCCGAGCCGCAGGGCTTAGCGCACTGAGAGTAGAAGGAGATGGGCCGGGCCAGGACGAGCCAGCCCAGCGGGTCGGACTTGTAGGTCTGGCTGGAGCTCAGCCCCAGCCCGAACTGGAGCATCCACCTGTTGTAGTCGAACCAGGCCGCGAGGGTGCCGGTGACGTGGCCGGAGTTGTCGGCGGCGCCGTTGCGGTTGTAGCCGTAAGGGCTGGCGAACCAGCCGGCCCAGGACGCGACGTAGACGACCGCCGGGATGACCGCGAACCACACCGGCAGCCAGGGCCCGTCGGACCGGAGCACGCCGCCCAGCCGGCCGCCGTACCCGGCCGCGCGCCGCGCGCCCAGGTCCCAGGCGATGACCAGCCCGGCGAACGCGATGAGGAAGTACACCCCGTTCCACTTGCAGGCTGTCGCCGCGCCGAGGGACAGTCCGGCGAGCATGAGCGGCCACCGGGCGCCTAGCGCCGGTCCGCCGTTCCCCGGCCGGCCCGGCGCCGGATCCCGGTCCGCCGCCACCGCCAGCGCCGCCCGGGTCCGGTCCCGGTCGATGACGATCAGGGCGAACGCGGCCAGCACGAAGAACATCACGAAAATGTCCAGGATCGCCGTCCGCGACAGCACCAGCTCCAGCCCGTCCAGCGCCATCAGCAGACCCGCAATGCAGCCCAGCAGCGTCGAGCGCGTCATCCGCCGCACCACCCGGGCCAGGATCAGGATCGACGCCGTCCCCGCCAGCGCTACCATCACCCGCCACCCGAACGGAGTCAGCCCGAACAGCCACTGACCCCCCGCCATGATCACCTTGCCCAGCGGCGGATGCGCGACCAGCTCGCCCTGCCCGGCCGGGCCCTTCAAGATCGCCGTACTGCCGTGCACCAGCAGGCTGTTGGCGTTCTTCACATGGTTGATCTCCACCCCGTGCTGGAGAATCGCCCACGCATCACCGACGTAATACGTCTCGTCGAAGACCACCGCATGCGGGATCGACAGCCGGTTGAACCGCAGGAACCCGCCGAACAGGGTCACCAGCAGCGGGCCCGCCCACCCCCAGAACGCGCTGCCCGGCACCGGGGGTATCGCCCGCGGCCGGCCCCGGCTGCCGGGCTGCGGGGCACCGGCCGGGCGCGCGCTAGCCTGCCCGGTCATGTCTGCCTGCCCGCGCGACTGGCCCGGGTCTGCCGCCTCGGCTGGGTCAGCCGGGTGAGCCGGGCCGGGGAGCGCGGTCTCATCTGCCCTCATCGCCTGCCATCGTAGAGGCGCAGCCCACTAGCCTGGGCGCCAGAATGCAACGATCCGCTGACGACAGCCCGGAAGTACCCGCGAGCAGCCAGCGGCAGGGCCACCTGCCGCCGGGCACCCTGCGGGTCGCCGCCACCCCGATCGGCCAGCCCGGCGATGCCTCCGCCCGGCTGGCTGAGGCGCTGCGCACCGCCCCGGTGATCGCCGCCGAGGACACCCGCCGGCTCCGGCGCCTGGCCGCCAGCCTGGGCGTCCAGCTGACCGGCCGGGTGATCTCGTATTACGACAACGTGGAGTGGCGCAAGGTGCCCGCGCTGCTGGCGGACCTGGAGGCCGGCACCGACGTGCTGCTGGTCTCCGACGCAGGCATGCCAGCGGTCAGCGATCCGGGTTACCGCCTGGTGGCGGCCGCCGCGGCCGCGGGCATCCGGGTCACGGCGCTGCCGGGGCCATCGGCCGCCATCGCCGCCCTGGCCGTCTCCGGCCTGCCGACCGACCGCTTCGTATTCGAGGGCTTTCTCCCGCCTAAGGCGGGCGACCGGGCGCGGCGGCTGGCCGAGCTGGCCTCCGAGCGCCGCACGGTGATCCTCTTCGCGCCCGCCCGGAACCTGGACGACACCCTGAATCAGCTGGCCGGCGCCCTCGGCCCGGCCCGCCGGGCAGTGGTCTGCCGGGAGCTGACCAAGACCCACGAGCAGGTCGCCCGGGGCACCCTGGAGGAGCTGGCCGAGCAGTTCGCCGGCGGGTCGCTCGGCGAGGTCACGCTGGTGGTGGCGGGGGCACCGGCCAGGCTCCCCGCGGCATCGCTGGCCGAGGCCGCCGAGCAGGTGGCGGCCCGGGTGGAGCGAGGCGAGCGGACCAAGGATGCCGCCACGGCGGTCGCCAGGGAACTGGGCCTGCGCAGCTCTGAAGTGTATGACGCGGTGCACCGCCAGCGATCCCGCTGACGCTGATGCTGGCGCGGGCCGGGAGCCCGTTTTGTCGGTGCCTGCTGCCACACTCCCCAGCATGGATCCTGCTGGTCACATCGCTGCCCTGGAACGGGAAGGCGCTGCCCTGGTCAGCGCGGCGGAGCGCGCCGGGCTGCTGACCCCGGTGCCCTCCTGCCCCGCCTGGCAGGTTCGCGACCTGCTGCGGCACCTGGGATACGTGCACCGCTGGGCGGCTGAGTATGTCGGGCAGCAGCTCAGCGAGGAGGTGCCCGAGATGACCGAGGCGCAGCAGCTGGCCGGCGGGCCGCCCGATAACGAGCTGCTGGACTGGTTCCGCGCCGGACACGCGGCGCTGGTCAAGACGCTCGGGTCGGCCGGGCCGGACGTGCAGTGCTGGACGTTCCTGCCCGCCCCGACACCGCTGGCCTTCTGGGCGCGGCGGCAGGCGCACGAGACGGCCATACACGGGGCCGATGCGCAGCTCGCGGCGGGCGATGATCCGGCCTACCCGCCGGCGCTGGCCGCCGACGGCATCGACGAGCTGCTGCTGGCCTTCTTCGGCCGGGACGGCTCGGAGCAGGACAGCACCGGCCAGGACGGGGCCGGCCGGGATGAGGCCGGCGCCGCCGGCCGCCGCCTGCGGTTCCGGACCACCGACACTGGCCACCAGTGGTGTGCCCGGATCTCGGCCGACAGCGGCCGGACCGAGTACACCGGCCGCGGGCCCGGGCGCCGCGGCCCCGCGGACGGCTGCGAGGTGGCCGGACCGGCCTCCAGCCTGTACCGGCTGCTGTGGAAACGGACCGGGTCCGGGCTCGGCGACATCACGATCACGGGCAGCGAGCAGCTGCTGCGGGACTGGCAGGCGGGGATACAGCTCGTCTGGGCCTGATGCAGAACCGGGCCGCCCCGATCCTCCCCTAGGCTGGTTCCATGTCGCCGACCAGCCGTCCTATCCTCGCTGCACCCGCCTGGCCGTACGCGAATGGCCCGCGCCATATCGGCCATGTATCCGGCTTCGGGCTGCCCTGCGACATGTTCGCCCGGTACCAGCGAATGGCGGGCAACTCGGTACTCATGGTCAGCGGCACCGACGAGCACGGCACGCCCATCCAGGTCCAGGCCGACGCCGAGGGCGTGACGGCCCGCGAGCTGGCCGACCGCTATAACCGGGTCATTGCCGAGGACCTGGCCGGGCTGGACATGTCCTACGACCTGTTCACCCGGACCACGACGCGCAATCATTACGCCGTCGTCCAGGACCTGTTCCGCGGCTTGTACGACAACGGCTACATCTTTCCCCGCAAGGCGATCGGCGCGGTCTCGCCGTCGACCGGCCGGACGCTGCCCGACCGCTACATCGAGGGCACCTGTCCCATCTGCGGATTCGATGGCGCCCGCGGGGACCAGTGCGACAACTGCGGAAACCAGCTGGACCCGGCTGACCTGATCAGTCCCCGCTCCAAGATCAACGGCGAGACGCCGGCGTTCGTGGAGACCGAGCAGTTCTTCCTGGACCTGCCCGCCTTCGCCGACGCCCTGGGCACCTGGCTGCAGACCAAGAGCGGCCAGTGGCGTCCCAACGTGCTGAAGTTCTCGCTGAACTTGCTCGGTGACCTGCAGCCGCGGGCGATCACCCGGGACCTGGACTGGGGCGTGCCGATCCCGCTGGATGGCTGGCGGGACCGCCCGGACAAGCGGATCTACGTCTGGTTCGACGCGGTGATCGGCTACCTGTCGGCGTCCATCGAGTGGGCCCGGCGCAGCGGCGACCCCGATGCCTGGCGGCAGTGGTGGCAGAACCGCGACGCCGAGTCCTACTACTTCATGGGCAAGGACAACATCGTCTTCCACTCCGAGATCTGGCCCGCCATGCTGCTGGGCTACGGCGGCAAGGGCGCGCGCGGCGGGCAGCCCGGCCCGCTCGGCGAGCTGGCGCTGCCCTCGGAGGTGGTCTCCAGCGAGTACCTGACCATGGAGGGCCGCAAGTTCTCCTCCTCGCGCTCAGTGGTCATCTACGTGCGCGACTTCCTGGCCCGCTACAACGTCGACGCACTGCGCTACTACGTGGCCGTGGCCGGACCGGAGAACCAGGACACCGACTTCACCTGGACGGAGTTCATCCGGCGCAACAACGACGAGCTGGTGGCGAACTGGGGCAACCTGGTGAACCGCTCGGTCTCGTTCGCGGCGAAGAACATCGGCACCATCCCGCCGCCCGGTCAGCTCACCGATGCCGACTCGGCGATCCTGGCCCGTTCCCGGGACTCGTTCGCGACGGTCGGCGAGTCGCTGGGCCGGTCCCGCTTCAAGGCGGGGATCACCGAGGCGATGCGCACGGTCGCCGAGGCCAACAAGTACCTGTCCGATCAGGCGCCGTGGAAGCTGCGCGAGTCCGACCCGGAGCGGATGCGGACCATCTGCCACGTGGCCCTGCAGCTGGTCAGTGACGGTAAGACGCTGATGACCCCGTTCCTGCCGGAGTCCTCGCAGAAGGTCGCCGGCATGCTGGGCGGCACCGGGCCCTGGTCCGGCATGCCGCGCATTGACGAGGTCAGGGAGGACGACGGCCCGGCCTATCCGGTCATCACCGGGGACTACAACGTGGCCGCCCGCTGGGAATCCGCGCCGATCCGGCCGGGCACGCCGCTGGCCGCGCCGGTACCGCTGTTCACCAAGCTCGACCCGGCCCTGGCCGAGGAGGAGCTGGCCCGCCTGGAGGGCTCATGACCGGTGGCGGCCCGGCCCGGCCGCCCGCGCCCGCCCCGGCGCCGCTGCCGGCGGTGGCATTCGACAGTCACTGTCATCTCGACATGATCGACGCGCCGGTGGCCGACGTGCTGGCCAGGGCCGCGGCGGCCGGCATCACCCGGGTCATCACGGTGGGCTGTGACCTGGAGTCGGCGCACTGGTCGGTGAAGTGCGCCGCCGAGCATGACGACGTCTACGCCGCGGTGGCCATCCACCCCAACGAGACGGCGACTGCGGCCAGCTCGCCGGCCGGGCGCGACGCCGTGCTGGCCGAGATCGCCGCCCTGGCCGGCTGGCCCGAGGTGCGGGCCGTCGGCGAGACCGGGCTCGACTACTACCGCGATGATGCGCCGCCCGCGCTGCAGCGGGAGTGGTTCGCGGCGCACATTGACATCGCCAAGCGCGCAGGCAAGGCGCTGATGATCCACGATCGTGATGCCCACGAGGACGTACTGGACATCCTGGCGGCCGAGGGCGCGCCCGAGCACGTGGTGTTTCACTGCTACTCGGGAGACGCCGCCATGGCCCGGCGCTGCGCCGACGCGGGCTACGTGCTGAGCTTCGCCGGCACGCTGACCTTCGCCAACGCCCCGCAGCTGCGGGAAGCGGCCGCCGTCATGCCGGACGGGCTGGTGCTGGCCGAGACCGACGCGCCGTTCCTGACACCGGTGCCGAACCGGGGGAAGTCCAACGAGCCGGCCCAGGTGGCGCATACGGTCCGGGCCCTGGCCGCGGCCCGGCAGCAGGACGTGAGCCAGCTGTGCGCGGCGATCGAGGCCACCGGGGCGCGGGTCTTCGGGCCGTGGCCGGCCTAGTCCCCGAGCTGCCCGGCCTGGCCGACCTGCTCGGGCCGACCGAGATCCGGGAGCTGGCCGGACGGCTCGGCGTGCAGCCGTCGAAGCGGCTGGGCCAGAACTTCGTCGTGGACGCCGGGACGGTGACCCGGATCGCGGCCCTGGCCCGGCTCGCTCCCGAGGATGTCGTGCTGGAGGTGGGGCCGGGCTTCGGGTCCCTGACCCTGCCGCTGCTCGCCTCGGCCCGGCGGGTGCTGGCCGTGGAGGTCGACCCGGTGCTGGCCGCCGAGCTGCCGGTGACGGTCGCGGCCCGGGCGCCGGGACTGGCCGGCCGCCTGGAGGTGGTCCCCGGCGACGCGATGCGGATCACCGAGCTGCCCGGCGACCCGCCGACCGCGCTGGTGGCAAACCTGCCCTACAACGTCGCGGTGCCCGTCGTGCTGCATCTGCTGGCCACCTTCGGGACCCTGCGCCGCGGCCTGGTCATGGTCCAGGCCGAGGTGGCGGACCGGATGAGCGCGCCGCCCGGCAGCCGCACCTACGGGATCCCGTCGGCCAAGCTCGCCTGGTACGCCGAGGTCCGGCGCGCTGGCTCGGTGTCCAGGAGCGTGTTCTGGCCGGTGCCCCGAGTGGACTCCGGGCTGGTCGGGCTCACGGTCCGGGACCCCCCGGCAGCCGCCGCAGCGGGCGTCACCCGCGCGGCGGTATTCGCCGTCATCGACGCCGCGTTCGCGCAGCGCCGCAAGACCCTCCGGGCGGCCCTGGCCGGCTGGGCGGGCTCCGCCGCGGCGGCGGAGCAGCGGCTGCGGGCGGCGGGCATCGACCCGGGACGGCGCGGCGAGTCCCTGGACATCGCCGAGTTCACCCGCATCGCAGCAGCAGACCCGGGCGAGGCCGCATGTTCTTCGTAGCCGGGCTGTCGTGACCGGCGAACGATAGGCTCCGCCAGTGTCCGATACATCCCGTCCCGCCATCGCAGCCGATGTGAGCAGTGCTGTCCGGCTGACCATCGCGACGCTGGGCCAGGGGCAGGACATGGACTGGGACGCCGCGGCTGGCCCGCTGGACTGGACCTGCTGGGAAACGGCCGAGCACATCGCCGACAACCTGTTCTTCCATGCCGCGCAGCTCGGTCCCGGGACTCCGTCCACGGAAGCGTCGGTCCCGTTCGCGTGGGCCCGTCACCGGCCCGGCGGCCCGGGACTAGTCATCTTCGCGGACCGGGCCGCGGGGCCGGCCTGGTGCAGGTCGTGGACGCGTGCGGCGCCCTCCTGGTGGCCATGGCGGCGACGACGCCACTCCAGGTCCGCGCGCATCATGACGCCGGCGTGCTGGACACCGCAGGATTCGCCGCGATGAGCATCGCGGAAACCCTGGTGCACATGAACGATGTCGCCCAGGGACTCGGTCTCACCTGGGCACCGCCGGCCGACCTGTGCGACCGGGTTCTGGCTCGCTTCTTTCCTGATGCGCCAGCGGATACCGACCGGTGGGTGACCCTGCTCTGGGCCACCGGCCGGGCGGACTTGCCCGGCCGCCCGCGCCGCACGGAATGGCAATATCACGGCGCGCCGTAACCGGACCCGGCACCGGCCTTCACTTCGCTGCCGGGCGCGGCATCGTTTAGCGGGCGGGCGCGAAGACGCCCTGCGCCGGGAAGGCGCCGGCCGCCACGACGGCTCTGGTCAGTGCCTTGCCGATCCGGATGACTTCCTCGGTTCGCTCGTCACCCAGGTGCAGCCACGGAGCCGAGGCCATCATGTCGGTCTCCCGCTCGATCATCGCCCGCACCTCCAGGCCGGCCGCGGTCAGGGCGCCGCCGGAATCCAGCATCCGGCGCGCCGCCAGGCCCTCGGCCGCCGTATCCCAGTCCGCCTGGGTCCAGCCCCGGCTGGCCCGGGCGAACTCCGGCAGGAACCCCTGGCCGGTAGCGGTATGCGTGACCAGGGCCTCGATGCCGCTGAGCCGGGCGGCGACGAGCGCCGCGACGTGCCCGTCGCCGCGATGCTCCCGCAGCAGGGTCATGCCGTGCCACGCCTCCAGGTGCGGCGGGCCGCCCGGCCAGTCCAGGCCAGCGTCGCCGGCGTACAGCGGGCGGCCTTCCGCGCCGCAGGCGCTCGCCGCCTCGCGGACCAGGGCGGCCAGCGACTTGATGTCGGCCGAGGCGGCCAGCTCCGGGCCGAGCAGGCGCCCGAGCGCCGCATCGGCCGCCGCGAAACGGGCGTCGATCAGCGCCGCCGGGCTGGCCAGCTCCCACGCTCGCGGGATGGCGGCGGCCACCAGGGCCGGGCTGAAGTTGTAGAAGGTGGCGGTGACCACGCCCGCGGCGACGGCGCCCATCGGCGCGGCCCGGCTGGCGAAATAGCACATCCGGCCGGACTCCAGGCCCGCGGCCGTCAGGTGCTGCTCGGCCTCGGGCGCGAAGTAAATCAGGGAGTGCAGAGAATTGGTCGCATGATGTGCTCGCCGGACGAGCGGAGAGGTCATGGCCGAACCCTAGCGATCCGGGCGATCCTGCGTCATCGGGCCACTTGCAGACCGTCTCCGGGAAGTGGCCCGGGCGGCGGGCGGCCCGGCCCGGCTACGATCATGGAATCGTGAGCCCAGTAGCCTCCGCGCCGATCGCTGTCACCGCCAGGGTCCCGGCGAAAGTGAACCTCCAGCTCGCCGTCGGACCTGCCGGGCCGGACGGCTATCACGGCGTGGTCACCGTCTACCAGGCGATCTCGCTCTACGACGAGGTCACCGTCGAGGCGGCCGAGCGGACCACGGTGCTGGTCACGGGACTGGACGCCGAGCTGGTGCCGACCGGGCCGACCAACCTGGCCAGCAAGGCCGTGACCGCCCTGGCCCGGGCGGCTGGCCTGGGCGCGCGGCCGGGCGTCGCCATCGAGATCCGCAAGCGGATCCCGATGGCCGCCGGGCTGGCCGGGGGGAGCGCGGACGCGGCGGCGACGCTGGTGGCCTGCAACGAGCTGTGGCAGGCCGGCCTGAGCCAGGCGCAGCTCGCGAAGGTGGCGGCCCGTCTCGGCAGCGACGTGCCGTTCTCGCTGGCCGGCGGGACGGCGGTCGGCCGCGGCCGGGGTGAGCTGCTGACGCCGGCCCTGGTGTCGGGCACCTATCACTGGGCGCTGGCCTTCGCGGCCGACGGCCTGTCCACCCCGGAGGTCTATGCCACCTGCGACCGGCTGCGGGCCGCCCGCCTGGCCGGGCCGCCGGGCATCCGGGCAGTCCGCCGCCGGGCAGTCCGCCGGCGCGCAGTCCGGAGGCGGGCCGGCCGAGATCCCCGCGCCGGAGCTCAGCGGCCCGCTGATGACGGCGCTGCGCTCCGGAGATCCTGTCGCCGTCGGCCAGCACCTCGCCAACGACCTGCAGCCCGCGGCCCTGTCCATGCGGCCTGACCTGCGCCGGGCGCTGACCGCGGGCCGGGAGTTCGGCGCGGTGGGCGCGATGGTGTCGGGTTCTGGGCCCACCTGCCTGTTCCTGGCCAAGAGCGCCGAGCACGCCCGCGAGCTCGCTGTCTCACTCACCGGGGCCGGGATCTGCCGGGCCGTGGCGCTGGCCAGCGGACCGGTGCCCGGCGCCACGCTGGTCACCTCCGGGGTGACGGCGTGAACCTGGTCAACCTGGAACTGGCCGTCAAGGCCTACGGTGACCGGGCTCTGCTGGATCAGGTGTCACTCGGCGTTTCGGCCGGGGATCGCATCGGAGTAGTCGGCCGGAACGGCACGGGCAAGTCCACGCTGCTGGCCGCGCTGGCCGGGGCCGGCGACCTGGACTCGGGCCGGTCCACCCGGGCCCGCGACGTCACGATCGGGTACCTGCCCCAGGCCCAGCGGGTCACCGGGCAGGTCCGCGAGATCGTGTTCGGCTCGCGCCCGGAGCATGAGTGGGCCGCGGAGCCGCGCAGCCGCTCGGTCATCGGGGCGCTGCTCGCTGGCATCGACACCGAGGCTGAGATCGGCCAGCTGTCCGGCGGTGAGCGGCGCCGCACGATGCTGGCCTCGGTCCTGCTCGACGAGCGTGACCTGCTCCTGCTCGACGAGCCCACCAACCACCTGGACATTGAGGCCATCCGCTGGCTCGCGGGCTACCTGCGCGAGTTCGGCCGCGCGTACGTGGCCGTCACCCACGACCGCTGGTTCCTGGATGAAGTATGCGAGCGGACCTGGGAGGTGGCCGGCGGCCAGGTGCACGCCTACGACGGGGGCTACTCGGCCTACGTGCTGGCCCGCGCCGAGCGCTCCCGGCTGGCCGAGGCGGCCGACGTGCAGCGGCGCAACCTGCTCCGCAAGGAACTGGCCTGGCTGCGGCGCGGGCCGCCGGCCCGCACCAGCAAGCCGAAGTTCCGGATCGAGGCAGCCAACGCGCTGATCGACGGGGAGCCGCCGGCCCGCGACGGCGTGGAGCTGACCAGCCTGGCCGCGGCCCGGCTCGGCAAGACTGTCCTGGAGCTGTCCGACGTCTCCGTGGCCGCCGGCCAGCGGCAGCTGCTGGCGGACGTGACCTGGCAGCTTGGCCCCGGCGACCGGATCGGGATCGTGGGCGTCAACGGCAGCGGGAAGACGACGCTGCTGCAGCTGATGGCCGGCCTGCTGGAGCTGGCCGGCGAGGCCGCCCCGGCGGCCGGCGTAGCTGCACCGGCGGCCGGCGAGTCGGCCCCGCCGGCCGGCCCGGACTCCGACGCCGGCGCGGGCACGGGTCTGCGCGCGACCGGCCGGGTGCGGCGGGGCAGCACAGTCCGGCTCGGCTACCTGACCCAGGAGCCGCCGCCGGTGGATCCGGCCCTGCGTGTCCTGGAAGCGGCCGAGCGGGTCCGCGGGTCGGTCCGGATTGGCAAGCGGGAACTGTCAGCCAGCCAGCTGCTGGAACGGCTGGGGCTGCGCGGGGACCGCCAGTGGGCGCCGGTCGGTGAGCTCTCCGGCGGCGAGCGCCGCCGGCTGCAGCTGATGCTGCTGCTGCTCGGGGAGCCGAATGTGCTGCTCCTGGACGAGCCGACCAACGACCTGGACATCGAGACCCTCACCGAGCTGGAAGACCTGCTGGACGGGTGGCCGGGATCGGTGCTGGCCGTCAGCCACGACCGGTACTTCCTGGAGCGGGTCACCGACCACGTGATGGCGCTGACCGGCGGCCAGCTCGCCTTCCTGCCCGGCGGGGTGGATGAGTACCTGGCCCGCCGCGACGCCGAGCTGGCCCGGCTGGCCGCCGCCGCGGCGGCCACCGCCCAGGCGGCCGGGACTCAGGCGGCCGGGGCGGCCAGGGTGCCGTCGAGCGCCGGTGCGGACGGCGCCGCGGCGGCCGCCACCGGGGCCGCGGCGAATGCCCCGTCGGCGGCCCGGCAGCGGGCCGGGCAGAAGGAGCTGGCCCGCCTGGAACGGCAGATCAGCCGGATTGCCGGCACCGAGGCGAGCCTCAGCGAGGAGCTGGCTCGCAGCGCCACCGACTACGAGCGGCTGATCGACCTCGGCGCGCAGCTGCGCACGGCGCAGGAGGAGCGGACTGCCCTGGAGGAGCGGTGGCTGGTGCTGGCCGAGGAGATGGGCGGCTAGGGCCGCCCGGCCCGGGCCTGGCCACCGCGGCGATCCCGGCCCCGGCGATCCCGTCCCGGCGATCTCGGTAGGCGGGCCATCGCCAGGACCCGGCGCTAGCGCTCGTCGGCCACCAGGAAGGCGACCGCCATGATGGCGTAGCCGGTGTCATTCGCGTGCTCATTCGGGGTGCGCGAGCACGACCAGGTGAGCTGGCAGACCGTGGCGACATTTCGCGGAATGGTGCCGAGACCCGGCACCGTGACCTTGTCGCTGAAATCGCCGCTGTGGAACGCGGCGAAGACGTTCGCCACCCGCACGTGGTAGCGACGGTATACGTGCGCGAGCAGGCTGTTGTAGCCGTGCACGAGCCGCTCGATGAGCACGGCGATCTCCTTGCCGGTGATGCTGTGCAGCCAGCCGGCCAGCTCGGGCACGTAGTAGTTCATCCCGATGATCCGCACGTGCCGGCCGCCCGCGGCGCGCAGCCGGGACAAGATCGTGCGCAGGTCCGCGACGGTGAGCTTCACGCGGGAGCGCATGCAGCTCAGCAGCTTGGCGATGGCGGCGCCCAGGAAGCACGAGTTGGGGTCATTGGCGCCGATGTCGATGGTGACCAGGGCCGTGCGGGACCGGTGCGCGCGCAGGAACCGCGTGGCCTGCGCCAGCTGGGACCCGGCCGGGTAGGGGCAGGTCCCGCCGTGGATCATCGTGAACGAGGTCTCGCCGGAGCAGCCGAGCTTGACCAGCTGCAGGCCCGGATAGCTGTGCTGCAGGACGCCGTAGAGCCGGTCGGCGTAGCCGCGCGTGGTGGGCTGGCTCCGGCCGCTGCCGTCCGGCTGCACGCCCTGGGCCAGCGAGTCGCCGAGCGACAGGTAATAGCGCGGGCCCCGGTTGTCGTGACCGGTCCGGCGGTCGGCGGTGGTCCGCGCCGCCGAGTCTCCGGAGGTGCCCGAGCAGGCGGTCAGCGCGGTCAGCACCATAGTTAGCAGCAGGCACATCAGGGCCGTCGTGGCGGTGCCGCGGTAGCGCAACTGCTGCTGACCTCCGGGGCTCTTCCTGGCGCCGATCCGGGCGCCATTCCTGCGACGTCCATTCGAGTGTAAGCACGGCTTTGCCGGGCGGTCGAACAGCTACAGGGAGCTATAGGCCGGCCCGCGCGCTGCCGCGCGGCTCTCAGGCCGGGGCGTCAAACGGGGCGAGCAGGATCCGGAGCAGCCCGGCCAGCTCCGCCTGCTGCGCCGGGTTCAGGCCGGTCAGCAGCTCGCGCTCACGCTCCAGCAGCCCGGCCAGGGCGGCATCGGCGGCCGCCTGGCCGCGGGGCGTCAGCGCCACCACCACGCCGCGCTTGTCCTGCTGGTCCCGCCGCCGGCTGACCAGCCCGGCGGCGGCCAGCCGGTCGATCCGGTTGGTCATGGTTCCGGAGGTGACCAGCGTGGCGTGCAGCAGCGCGCCGGGGCTCAGCTGGTAGGGCGGCCCCTGGCGGCGCAGCGCGGAGAGCACATCGAATTCCCAGGGCTCCAGCCCGTGCGCGCCGAACGCGGCGCGCCGGGCCCGGTCCAGGTGGCGGGCCAGCCGGGACAGCCGGCTGAGCACCTGCAGCGGCGACACGTCCAGGTCCGGCCGCTCGGCCTGCCACCGGGCAACCAGGTCATCGACTTCGTCATGCACGGGCGCAGCCGGCTGCCGGGCCCCGCCGGTCACATCTGCCCCGCCGGTCCCATCCGGCTGGTCCTCCCCGCCTGGCGCCATGCCCGCAGCATATCTCTTGACATCGAGACTTTCGGGCCGGTACAACTGGGTTACCGAAGTTATCTTGATGTCGAGATATATGCCGCCGGCAGCAGCCGGAACTACGGCCGAGGAGCCCCGATGAGCCCTGTGTGGGACCCCCAGCAGTACCTGCGCTTCGATGATGAGCGATCGCGTCCCTTCTTCGACCTGGTCGGCCGGGTCCAGGCCGACGCGCCGCGCCTGGTCGTGGACCTGGGCTGCGGGCCCGGCCAGCTCACCGCGGCGCTGGCCCGCCGCTGGCCGGACGCGGACGTGCAGGGCATCGACTCCTCGGCCGAGATGATCTCGGCCGCGGGCCAGCATGCCGCCGAGGGGCCGGGGCACCTGAGCTTCACCTGCGCGGATGTCCGGGACTGGAAGCCCGCCCGGCCGGCGGACGTGATCGTGTCCAACGCCCTGCTGCAATGGGTGCCGGGCCACCGGGACCTGCTCCCGGAGTGGGCGGCGGCGCTGGTGCCCGGTGGCTGGCTCGCGTTTCAGGTACCCGGCAACTCCGATCAGCCCGGCCATGTCATCCTGCGCGAGCTGGCCGCGTCGCCGCGCTGGCGGGCCGCCCTGGACGGCGTCGAGCTGAACCGCCAGGCCCTGGACCCCGCCGAGTACGTGGACCTGCTCAGCCGGGCGGGCTGCGCCGTGGATGCCTGGGAGACGACCTACCTGCACATCCTGCCCGGCGAGGATCCGGTCCTGGAGTGGTACAAGGGCACGGGACTGCGGCCGGTGCTCACCGCGCTGGACCCGGACCAGGCGGCGGAGTTCCTGGCCGAGTACGGGCTCAGGATCCGCGCCGCCTATCCCCGCCAGCCCTACGGGACGGTCCTGCCGTTCCGCCGCGTCTTCGTGGTGGCCCGCCAGCCGGGCTGATCAGCCCATTACGGGCGGGGGCGGGGGAGCTCGCGCAGCCGGTCCCGGGCGGCTGAGGAGATCCGCGGCTCCGGGTCGAGCTGAGCCAGGCCGTTCCAGGCCAGGTTGACCAGGTGGGCGGCCACCACCTCGATATTGGGCGTGCGCGCGTCGAGCCACCACTGGCCGGTGAAGGCCACCATGCCGACCAGCATCTGCGCGTACATCGGGGCGAGCTTCGGGTCGTAGCCGCGCTCGGCCAGCACGTCGCCGAGGATGTACTCGACCTGGCTGGCCACGTCGCTGATCAGGCTGGCAAATGTCCCGGAGCCCGAGGTCGGGTTGGAATCGCGGACCAGAATCCGGAATCCATCGGAATTGTCCTGAATGTACCGCAGCAGGCTGACCGCGGCGGCCTCGAATTTGGGCAGCGTGTCCTCCCCGCCGAGGAGGCGGGTGGCCATTTCCAGGAACCGCCCGACCTCGCGGTCGACGACCACCGCGTACAGGCCTTCCTTGCCGCCGAAGTGCTCGTAGACCACGGGCTTCGACACGCCGGCCTGGGCGGCGATCTCCTCGATAGAGGTGCCGTCCAGGCCCTTCTCCGCGAAAAGGCGCCGGGAGATATTGAGCAGCTGCTCGCGGCGCTCCTTACCGGTCATTCGCTTGCGACCGCTGCTGGCTGGCTGGCTTGTCACTCGTCCATCATGTCCGGGTAACTCTCAGTCGGCCAATTGGCTCTGCTCAGCGGCCTGCCCGGCGGCGGCCGACGGACGCGCCATCGAGCCGAGCCGGCGCGGGCGGCGGCCGCCTGCGGCCCCGGTGTACTTGGCCGTCAGCCGGTCGGTGTCCGGCCAGCGGACGTCATAGACCCAGCCCAGCTTCTCGGCGGCCCAGATGAGCCGGGCCGCGATGTCGATCTGGCCCTTCAGGGCGCCATGCCGGGCGCACGTCGGGTCGGCGTGGTGCAGGTTGTGCCAGGACTCGCCGAACGACAGGATCGCCAGCCAGTTCACGTTCCGGGACTTGTCCCGGACCTCGAACTCCTCGCGGCCGAAGGTGTGGCAGATCGAGTTGATCGACCAGGTGACGTGGTGCAGGAAGGCAATGCGGACCAGGCTGCCCCAGAAGAACGCGGTGACGGCGCCCTGCCACGACATCGACCACAGGCCGCCGATCAGCGCCGGGGCCAGCAGGGAGGCGAACACCAGCCAGGTGAAGCTCTCGGAGACCCGCCGGATCTTAGCGTCGGCCAGCAGGTCGGGGCAGAACTTCTCTTTCGAGGTGTGGTTGCCCTGGAACATCCAGCCGATGTGGGCGAAGGCCAGGCCCTTGGTCAGCGCCCGCCAGTCGGTGCCGAACCGCCACGGCGAGTGCGGGTCGCCCTCGCGGTCGGAGTACTTGTGGTGCCGCCGGTGGTCAGCGACCCAGGTCAGCACTGGTCCCTCGATGGCCAGCGAGCCCGCGATGGCCAGGCCCACCCGGAAGGCGGTCACGGCCTTGTACGAGCTGTGGGTGAAGTACCGGTGGAAGCCCATGCTGATGCCCAGGCCCGACACCATGTAGAACACCACCGCGATCACGATGTCGTGCCAGCCCAGCCCCCAGCCCCAGGCCAGCGGCACGGCAGCGATCAGGGCCAGCATCGGGACGATGACGAAGATCCCGACCAGGGTTCTCTCGAAGGCCCCGACGGGCTCGGGCTGCAGGTCCGGGATCGGAGTGCGGCGTCGGACTGGCGGCGTGGTTACCGTGGCGCTGGTGGCTGAGCTGTCAGCGGTCGTGGTCATGGCGTCCTCGCTTGGCGCTCGACTCTTCCGTGGCGGCTGTCTGTCCGTCAGTGGCCTGTACCACCGGCGCGGGCTCTCATGCCTGCGCCGGCCGTACCGCACCGCGGATCAGTACTGCCCGGCGTGGAGCACTCCGCACCCGCCGGGTCATGGGCTCGTGCAGAATACGCTTACGTAACCGTAGGCTACGCGACCGTAGGTTGCGCAAGGGTCAAGCGGATATTCGTGCGTGTCGCCAGGAAGTTCACCTGGCCCGGGTGATCGTAATTTGTCCCTGACCTGGCGTGATCACTTCTAGTGAGGAAATATTCACCAAACGAGCTGGCGCCGCCGGCTCCCGCTCATCCCGCCGGGCAGCCTGTCGCGGGCCCGGTGCGGGGCTCGCCGGATCGGTACAGTAAGACCACCTGTTCCGTTCCCGGGTCGTCCAAGCGGCAGGACTTCCGGTTTTGGTCCGGACAACCGAGGTTCGAATCCTCGCCCGGGAGCATCTGCGCATTTCTCCGCCGGGCTCCCGCTCGCGCCGCCCGGACCTGGCGGTATTCTGCGTGAGTCGGGGGTGTTGACTGGTGGTGCCCGCTTCTCGTGACGACACCGATCCTGTGACAATCGCCAAGGAGCCAAGCCGAGTGAGCATGATCGCTCCGGCCGCCGTCATCGTCCTAGCAGCTGGCGAGGGCACGCGGATGAAGAGCAGCACCCCCAAGGTGCTGCATGAGGTCTGCGGCCGGACGATGCTGGGCCATGTGCTGGCCGCGGCTCGCGAGCTGCGCCCGGCGCGGCTGGCCGTCGTGGTCGGCGACACCAGCGGGCCGGTGGCCAGCTACCTGGCGGAGTACGCGTCGGACGCGCTGCCGGTCATCCAGCGACACCGCGGGGGCACCGGTCATGCGGTCCGGGTGGCCATCGAGGCGCTCGGCCGGATCGGCGGCACGGTGGTCGTGACCTACGGGGACACGCCACTGCTGCGCGGCGCGACCCTGGGCGGGCTGGTGGCCGCGCACGAGTCGGCGGGTGCCGCGGTGACTGCCCTGGTGGCCCGCGCCGCTGACCCCACGGGCTACGGCCGGATCATCCGCGACGCTGACGGCGGCTTTGCCGGAATCGTGGAGCAGGCCGACGCCACCCCGGAGCAGGCCAGGATCGACGAGATCAACACCGGCATGTACGCCTTCGACGGCCGCCTGCTGGCCGACGCCGTGACCCGGCTGACCACGGCCAATGCCAAGGGCGAGGAGTACCTCACCGACGTGCTGTCGATCCTGCGGGCCGACGGCTTCCCGGTGGGCACGGTGTGGTGCGAGGACTTCGACGAGATCCTGGGCGTCAACGACCAGGCGCAGCTGGCCCGCGCGCGGCGGGTCCTGAATGACCGGCTACTGGGCACCTGGATGGGCACCGGCGTGACGATCGTGGACCCGGCCAGCACCTGGGTCGATGTCGGCGTGGTGCTGGAGCCGGGTGCCCTGATCGGCCCGGCTACTCAGCTGGAGGGCGGCACCACCATCGGGGCCGGAGCCCGCATCGGGCCGGGCTGCCTGGTCCGCGACAGCGTCATCTCGGCGCGGGCCACCGTCATCCAGTCCGTCTGCGAGTGGGCGGAGGTCGGCCCCGGCGCCGTCGTCGGCCCGTTCGCTCACCTGACCGCGGGGACCAAGATTGAGGGTCCCGCAGGCGCGGATGCGGGCGGGATGACCGCCGCCGACGCGAGCACGAGTGCAGTAAGCCCGGCCGCGCCGGGCCTGGTAGTTCCCGGTAGTGCGGGACCGGGAAGTGCGGGCCCGGGCAGCCCCGTACGGCAGGGCGAGGGAGAGCAAGGTTCATGACCGGCAGCGCCGCCTCCGGCGAGAAGAAGATGATCACGGCCGCCGGCCAGAAGAAGTTGATGCTCTTCGCCGGCCGCGCCTTTCCCGAGCTGAGTGCCGAGATCTCGGGATGCCTGGGCATCGAGCCCACCCCCAGCCGGCTCTATGACTTTGCCAACGGCGAGATCTTCGTGCGGTTCCTGGAGTCGGTGCGCGGCTGTGACGCCTTCGTGCTGCAGAGCCACACGGCGCCCATCAATCAGTGGATCATGGAACAACTGATCATGGTGGACGCGCTCAAGCGCGCGTCGGCCAAGCGGATCACGGTCGTCGCGCCGTTCTTCGGCTACGCCCGGCAGGACAAGAAGAGCCGCGGCCGCGAGCCGATCTCGGCCCGGCTCATGGCCGACCTGTTCCTCACCGCGGGTGCCGACCGGCTGATGGCCGTGGACCTGCACACCGCGCAGATCCAGGGCTTCTTCGACGGCCCGGTCGACCACCTGTTCGCCCTGCCGATCCTCGCCTCCTACCTGGAGGGCAAGCTGGACGTCTCCGGGGTGACCGTCGTCGCGCCGGACGCCGGCCGGGTCCGGGTCTGCGAGCGCTGGACCGACCGGCTGGGCTGCCCGCTGGCCATCATCCACAAGCGCCGTGATCCGGACGTCGCCAACCAGGTGAAGATCCTCGAGGTCGTCGGCCGGGTCCGCGGCCGGACCTGCATCCTGGTCGACGACATGATCGACACCGGCGCCACCATCGTGAACGCCGCCGAGGCGCTGTTCGAGCAGGGCGCGGCCCAGGTGATCGTGACCGCCACCCACGGCGTCCTGTCCGGCCCCGCCATCGACCTGCTGAAGAACTCGCGGATCAGCGAGATCATCGTCACCAACACGCTGCCGATCACGCACGAGAAGCGGTTCGACAAGCTGACCGTCCTGTCGATCGCCCCGCTGATTGCCCGGGCCATCACCGAGGTATTCAGCGATGGCTCAGTGACCAGCCTGTTCGACGGCCACGTATAACCCCGGGGCCATCGCCTGGAACCGCAGGCTCAGGGAACTGCCCTGCTAGCCCAGGGGGCCACCCCCTGGAACCCCCAGACCGGAGGCGTCCCGCCCCCGGACCCCCTGGGGTCGGCTAGACTTCCCAGCGCATTCCCCTGTTCTCACAAGGAGTTGTCACCGTGCCCGAGGTACACATCGCGGCTGAGCCGCGCACGGAATTCGGCAAGGGCCCCGCCCGGCGCGAGCGGCGGGCCGGCAAGGTGCCTGCCGTGCTGTACGGACACGGCGGCGACACCCGCCACATCAGCCTGCCCGGCCATGAGGTCCTGCTCGCCCTGCGCACCGCCAACGTGCTGATCCGGCTAGACGGCCTGCCGGGCGGTAGCGAGCTGGCCCTGCCCAAGGCCGTGCAGCGGGACCCGATCCAGGGCACGGTGGAGCACGTGGACCTGCTCCTGGTGCGCCGCGGCGAGAAGGTCACCGTGGACATCCCGGTCACCCTCACTGGCGAGGTGAACTCGGATGGCCTGCTGGACCAGCAGCTCGTCCAGATCTCGCTGGAGGCCGAGGCCACCAACATCCCGCCGCGCATCGAGGTGGACGTCGAGGGCATGACCATCGGCCAGGCCGTGCACGCCAGCGACCTCAAGCTGCCTCGCGGCGTGAGCCTGGCCGTCGAGCCCGACATCCTGGTCCTGCACGTGATCGCCGCGCCGACGGCCGCGCAGATCGAGGCCGAGCTGGGCGAGGGCGAGACCGAGGAGGCCGCCGAGGCGCCGGCTTCGGTGCCCGACGCCGCGGCTGCTGCCGACCAGCCTGCTGCCGAGCAGGAGGGCTGAGCCGCCCGGCGGCTGCTGTCCCGGAACGGCTAGCTGCCGGTAAGCCGCGATGGCTGATGACCGCTGGCTGATCGTGGGCCTGGGCAATCCAGGTCCGCAGTACGCCGGAAACCGGCACAACGCCGGGTTCCTGGTGGTTGACGTGCTGGCGGCCCGGATAGGGGCCCGGCTCAAGCGAGACCGGTCGCGCGCTGAGGCGGCGACCGGGATGCTGGCCGGGACCCCGGTGACCCTGGGCAAGCCGATGAGCTTCATGAACCTGTCCGGCGGCGCCGTGGCGGCGCTGCGCGGGTTCTACAAGCTGCCGCCCGAGCGCATCATCGTCATTCACGATGAGCTCGACCTGCCGTTCGGGACGCTGCGCCTGAAGACAGGCGGTGGCGACAACGGGCACAACGGGCTGCGCTCGGTGACCGCGGCCCTCGGCACCCGCGACTATCACCGCGCCCGGGTCGGGATCGGGCGCCCGCCGGGCCGGATGGATCCCGCCGATTTTGTCCTGCGCGATTTCTCAGCGGCCGAGCGGAAGGAGCTTCCGGTCCTGCTCGACCAGGCGGCCGATGCCGTGGAGACACTAGTCAGCCGAGGCATAGAAGCAGCTCAGAACGAATACAACTAAGTCAGTAGTATTTGTTGCTAATGGACGCGGCGGAGCTGCCCGCCATCTCATGAAGTGCCCGGACTGGACAGCATCTGGCCACGCTTGTGTTGCCTGCGGTTAATACTTGTCAACCTCCTGATTTGTCTGCGCGTCTTGTCTACGTTAGCTAGTTAATACCGGGCGCTGCCGCCGTCGAGCGGCCTGCCCTGGTACCGGGGTGGCAGGCACGGGGCCGCATGCCGGGGTCGCAGGCGGAAGGTGAGTTTTGGCAGGTCACACAGCCATCTCCGGGGAGTGGCGGGCTGATCGCGTCGTTGCGCGACTGGCCGCGCAGAACTCTGCCTCCTGGATGGGCGGCTACCGGCGCCAGACCGTGGCCGCCGATGGCATCTGCGCCCTGGCTGCCGGCCTGCTGGCATTCGAGATCCGGTTCAACAGCCCGCATGGCGCGCCGTTCTACCTGCTGCTGAGCCTCACCCTGCCGGTGTTGTGGGTCGTCGCACTCGGCCTGGCCGGTGGCTATGACACGCGGTTCATCGGGGTCGGGTCGGATGAGTTCCGCCGGGTGCTGAATGCGGGGATATTCCTGACCGGGGCGGTGGCGGTCGCTGCCTATGCCTCGAAATCCGACCTGGCCCGCGGCTATGTCGTCGCCGCGCTGCCCACCGTGACGATGCTGGACCTGCTGGCCCGGTTCGTCGTCCGCAAGCGCCTGCACAAGCTGCGCAGGCTCGGCAGCTGCATGCGGAAGGTCGTAGTGGTCGGCCACGCCGACGTCGTCACCGACCTGGCCGCCATGCTGCGCCGGGAGACCTATCACGGGCTGTCGGTGGTGGCCGCCTGCGTGGCCGACACCGGCCGCCGCGGCGGTCCCGAGATGCTCGACGGGTTCCCGGTGATCGCCGGGCTAAGCCGGGTCGCCGATGTCGTGCAGCGCTACGACGCCGACACCGTGGCGGTGCTGGCCTGCCCGGAGATGAGCGGGGTGGCGCTGCGGGAGCTGGCCTGGGCGCTGGAGAAGACCGGGACCGACCTGTGCGTGGCCCCGGCCCTGCTAGATGTCGCCGGGCCGCGGACCACGATCCGGCCGATCGCAGGCCTGCCGCTGCTGCACGTGGACCACCCGGAATTCACCGGCGCCCGCCGGGTCGTCAAGGCGGCCTTCGACCGGGCCGTGGCCGGGACGGCGCTGGTGCTCTGCCTGCCGCTGTTCGCCCTCGTGGCGGTGCTCATCAAGCTGAGCGATCACGGGCCGGCCCTGTTCCGGCAGACCCGGGTCGGCCGGGACGGGCGGGCCTTCACGGTCTACAAGTTCCGGACCATGGTGGCGGACGCCGAGGAGCGCAAGGCCCACCTGGTGGCCCTCAATGAGTCCGACGGCGTGCTGTTCAAGATGCGCCGCGACCCGCGGATCACCCGGGTGGGGTCCTGGCTGCGCCGCTGGTCGCTGGATGAGTTCCCGCAGCTGTTCAACGTGCTGATCGGGGACATGTCCCTGGTCGGCCCGCGCCCTGCCCTGCCGCAGGAAGCCGCGCTCTACGGTGACCACGTCCGGCGCCGCCTGGTCGTCAAGCCGGGAATCACCGGCCTGTGGCAGGTCAACGGCCGCTCGGACCTGTCCTGGGACGAGTCCGTCCGCCTGGACCTGCGGTATGTGGAAAACTGGTCGTTCGTGCTCGACCTCCAGATCCTGTGGAAGACCTGGTCAGCGGTGTTCCGCGGCTCTGGCGCCTACTGAATCCAGGCTTAGCCGGTGAAGCACGTAGGCATAGTCTGGATATGATGCCCGCGGACCTGGATGGAGTTTGCCCTGACTACCTCGGATGACGTGCTGGCCCGTGACCTGGCCCAGGCGGCCGGACAGCGGCTGCTGGCCCTGCGGGCCGCTGGCGGCGACTCCGACAGCCTGCGCCGCGCTGGCGACCGCCAGTCCCATGAGTTCCTCGCCGCCGAGCTGGCCCGCCAGCGCCCGGCTGATGCGGTGCTGTCGGAGGAAGGCAAGGATGACGCCGCCCGGCTGTCGGCTGGCCGCGTCTGGATCGTGGACCCGCTCGACGGCACCCGGGAGTTCGGCGAGGCCGGCCGGACCGACTGGGCGGTGCACGTGGCCCTGTGGGAGGCCGGCGAGCTGAGCGCGGGCGCCGTGGCCCTCCCCGCCCAGGGCCGTGTCCTGAGCACCGCTGATCCCATCGCGCCCGCCCCGCCGGCGGGCCCGCCGCTGCGGCTGCTGGTCAGCCGGTCGCGGCCGCCCGAGTTCGTGCAGCGGCTCGCGGCCCGGCTGGACGCGACCCTGGTGCCGCTCGGCTCCGCCGGGGCCAAGGCCGCCGCCGTGATCTCCGGCGAGGCCGACGGCTACGTGCACAGCGGCGGGCAGTACGAGTGGGACTCCGCCGCGCCGGTGGCGGTCGCGGTGTCCGCTGGCCTGCATGCCTCCCGGATCGACGGCTCGAAGCTGGCGTACAACCAGGCTTCCCCGTCACTTCCGGATATCCTGATCTGCCGGGCCGCGATCGCGGCGCTGCTGCTGGAGACCATCGACAGCGTGCAGTCCGCCGGCCAGGCTGACTAGCCGGCCCGGCGTTCCCCACCCACCAACCCGGAGCTTTCCTGATGGCACCGCCCCGCACCGACTACCTGCTGTCCCAGCTCGACGTCCTCGAGGCCGAGTCGATCCACATCATGCGGGAGGTGGCGTCCGAGTTCGAGCGGCCCGGGCTGCTGTTCTCCGGGGGCAAGGACTCCATCGTGATGCTGGCCCTGGCCGAGCGCGCGTTCTGGCCGGCCCGCATCCCGTTCCCGGTCATGCACGTGGACACCGGCCACAACTTCCCCGAGGTCCTGGAATACCGGGACCGCCGGGCCCAGGAGGCCGGAGCCCGGCTGATCGTCGCGTCGGTCCAGGAGTCGATTGACGCGGGCCGGGTGGCGGAGGAGACCGGCCGGTTCGCCAGCCGCAACCGGCTGCAGACCACGACCCTGCTCGACGGGATCGCCGAGCATCGCTTCGACGCCGTATTCGGCGGCGCCCGGCGCGACGAGGAGAAGGCCAGGGCCAAGGAGCGGGTCTTCTCCTTCCGGGACGAGTTCGGGCAGTGGGACCCCAAGAACCAGCGGCCCGAGCTGTGGAATCTCTACAACACCCGGATCCGCCGCGGCGAGCACATCCGGGTGTTCCCGATATCGAACTGGACCGAGCTGGATATCTGGCACTACATCGACCGGGAGCAGCTGGAGATCCCGTCGATCTACTTCTCCCACCAGCGTCAGGTCTTCGAGCGGGACGGCATCCTGCTGGCCGACAATCCCTTCGTCACCCGCGGTGACGACGAGCCGCTCTTCGACGCACGGGTCCGGTACCGGACCGTGGGGGACATGACCTGCACCGGCGCGGTGCAGTCAGCGGCTACGACGATCGCCCAGGTGATCGACGAGATCTCGGCCACCCGGATCACCGAGCGGGGCCAGACCAGGGCTGATGACCGGGCCAGTGAGGCCGCGATGGAGGACCGCAAGCGAGAGGGCTACTTCTGATGACGGGCACCCAGGCGGCAGGCATGGCCGACGCCGGCAGCGCGGACCGCCACATGGACATCCTCCGGCTGGCCACGGCCGGGTCCGTGGACGATGGCAAGAGCACGCTGATCGGCCGGCTCCTGTACGACTCCAAGGCCATCTTCGAGGACCAGCTCGCGGCGGTGGAGCGGACCAGCAAGGAGCGCGGCGAGGAGTACACCAACCTCGCCCTGCTCACCGATGGCCTGCGCGCCGAGCGCGAGCAGGGCATCACCATCGACGTGGCCTACCGCTACTTCGCCACGCCCCGGCGGAAGTTCATCATCGCCGACACTCCCGGGCACATTCAGTACACCCGCAACATGGTCACCGGCGCCTCCACGGCCGACCTGGCCGTGGTGCTGGTGGACGCCCGCAACGGCCTGACCGAGCAGAGCCGGCGGCATGCCTTCCTGGCTACCCTGCTGCGCGTCCCGCACCTGGTGCTGGCCGTCAACAAGATGGACCTGGTCGACTACGACCCGCAGGTGTTCGAGAGCATCGTCGAGGAGTTCACCGCCTTCGCGGCCAAGCTGGAGATCGGCGACCTGACCTTCATCCCGATGTCGGCCCTGCACGGCGACAACGTGGTGCAGCGCTCGGCCAACATGCCGTGGTACGACGGCCCGTCGCTGCTGCACCACCTGGAGCACGTGCACATCGCCTCGGACCGGAACCTGATCGACGTGCGCTTCCCGGTGCAGTACGTCATCCGCCCGCACCAGGCCACCGATCCTGAACTGCACGACTACCGCGGCTATGCGGGCCAGGTGGCCGGCGGCGTGCTCAAGCCCGGCGATGAGATCATGCACCTGCCCTCGGGCCTGACCACCACGATCCGGCGGATCGACACCGCCCGCGGGCCGGCGTCCGAGGCCTTCCCGCCCATGTCGGTGACCCTGCTGCTGGACGATGACCTGGACATCTCCCGCGGCGACATGTTCTGCCGCCCGCACAACCAGCCGCCCGCCACCCAGGACGTCGAGGCGATGGTGTGCTGGATGAGCGAGATCCGGCCGCTGACGGCGAGCAGCCGCCTGGTCGTGAAGCACACGACCAGGACGGTCAAGGCCATCGTCCGGGACCTGCAGTACCGGCTCGACGTCAACACCCTGCACCGCGATGAGGCGGCGGAGCAGCTGACGCTGAACGAGATCGGCCGGGTCACCATGCGGCTGACCCAGCCCGTTTTCTGTGATCCCTACACCCGTAACCGGCTGACCGGCGGGCTGATCCTGATCGACGAGGCGACCAACACCACCGTGGGCGCCGCCATGATCACTGACAACAGCTGAGTCACGCCGCTCCAGCTCGGCTTCGCCGCAGGTCAGGAGACTGCCGGGAGTAATTCCGGCAGTCTCCTATATTGCCGGACTTCTGCCATACCCCCCCGCTGACATGCCATAATTGCCCGATATTCCGGACAGAAGTCTCTTCATTTTTTGTGGGGGTGCGCAGTGGCGCCAGGGCGGTTGCGGTACTGGGGCAGGGCGAGCATCGTGGCGGGTACCGCCGTGCTCAGCCTCGCCGGACTAGCGGGCGTGGCAGCGCCCTCGCAGGCGACACCATCGTCAGCGGCAGCACTGCCGGCCGGGCCAGTCGCGGCAACGCCGGTGACCAACACGCCGCACCTGCTGCCGACGACGAGCACCACGGACCAGATCCGGCAGATCGCTCAGTGCGGTAACACCATGTACGCGGTGGGCACCTTCACCCAGATCAAGCGCGGCAGTACCACCTACACGCGCAACAACGTGTTCAGCTTCTCCGCCACCGCCCCGTACGCGGTGACAGCCTGGGCCCCGAACGTGAACGGGATCGTCAACTCGATCGCCTTCAACGGCACCAACTGCAGCGACGTCTACATCGGCGGCAAGTTCACCACGGTGAACGGCACGGCGGCCAAGAACCTCGCCGAGCTCGACGCCACCACCGGCAATGTGGTGACGGCTTTCGGGCACAGCGCCAGCGCGCAGGTGCAGACCCTGCTCGGGGTCAGCGGGCACATCCTGGTCGGCGGCTACTTCACCTCGATCAACAACAGCAGCGCCAACCCGTACTTCACCAGCCTGAACCCGACCACGGGCAAGGACGACGGGTTCCTGCACCTGAACATCTCCGGGAACTACCAGTTCACCGGCGTGGCCAGCAACGCGACCCGGGTCTACAACCAGGAGCTGTCAGCCACAGCGGCACGCTCGACCTGGTCATGGGCGACTTCACCTCGGTGGGCGGCGTGCCCCGGCAGCAGATCTTCATGCTGAACGTGGCGACCAGCCCGGCCACCGTGACCGGCTGGACCTCCCCCGAGTGGGACGGCAGCCAGGGCGAGGCCACCCCGTCGAACCCGCACAACGGCTACCCCTACGAGTGCGCGACGGTGGAGCCGTACTACATCCAGGCCGCTTCCTGGTCGCCGGATGACTCCACGGTCTACATCGCCACCACCGGCTACCACCCGAACGGCTGGCCGACCGGCCACGCCGCGGAACGGCCTGTGCGACGCGGCGGCGGCGTTCCCCGGCACGCCAACCCGGCCGCCGGCTACGTGCTGCACAACTGGGTGAACTACACCGGCTGCGACTCGCTGTTCGCCACCGCGGCGGAGCCAGCACGCGGTCTACATCGGCGGGCACGAGCGGTGGTCGCCTCCAACCCGACCACCTGCGACGCGCTGGGCACCGGCGGTTTCAACGCGCCGGGCATGGCGGGCTTCGTGCCCGGCACCGGGGCGCTGATGCTCAACGCGGCGGCACGGCTGGCCGTACCAGCGGGCTCGCGGGCTGGGCGCCGACGACATGCTGGTCAACAGCGCCGGCCTGTGGATCGCCAGCGACAACTACGACGGACAGCCAGATGTGCGGCGGCGCCCAGGGGCTGGCCGGACTCTGCCTGCTGCCCTACTAGGCGCAGGTGAGCGGCGCGGGGGCAGCAGCTCAGGCACAGAGCCCGCCCAGGGTGGTCTACCTGGGCGGGCTCGGCCGCAGCGGGACCACGCTGATCGAGCGGCTGCTGGCAGAACTGCCGGGAGTCTGCTCGGTCGGCGAGGTCGTGCACCTGTGGCAGCGCGGCGTGGTGGAACAGGAACGCTGCGGCTGCGGGGAGCCGTTCGGCCAGTGCCCGTTCTGGTCTCAGGTCGGAACGGTCGCGTTCGGCGGCTGGGAGCAGCTGGACGTCGGCCGGGTCAGTGAGCTGCGCGGCGCAGTCGACCGCAGCCGGCACATCCCGCGGCTGTCGGGCAGCACGCTGCCCGCCGCCGTCCGGCGGGACCTAGCCGAGTACACCAGCTACTACCTGCGCCTGTACGCGGCGATCGCCGCGGTCAGCGGCAGCCCGGTGGTAGTCGATTCCAGCAAGCACCCGTCGCTGGCATTCTGCCTGCGCTACCGGCCCGAGCTGGACTTGCGCGTTATCCATGTGGTCCGCGACAGCCGGGCGGTGGCCTACTCCTGGACCCGGCAGGTGAGCCGGCCCGACAGCGAGGCGACCACCTTCATGACGACCTACTCGCCGGCTGCCGCGGCCGGGCAGTGGAACGCCCAGAACGGCGCGGTCCAGCTGCTGGCCCGGCGCGGGGTGAGCACGCTGCGGGTGCGATATGAAGACCTGGTCGCCGCTCCGGCCGCCACGCTGACGAACATGGCCGCCTTCGCCGGCGTCACCGTGAGCCGGGCCGATCTCAGTTTCCTCGGGCAGGAGGCCGGCGCGCGGTTCGCCGACCTGCGGGCCGGGCATAGCGCATCGGGCAATCCGATGCGGTTCACCACCGGCCGGATCGCTATCCGCCCCGACGAGCGCTGGCGGACCGGGATGCCCGCCGCTCAGCGCCGGGCCGTGACTGCGCTGACCCTGCCGCTGCTGGCCCACTACGGCTACACCCGGCGGGCCGCATGACCGATCCGACGGCCTGGCCGCCGGTGGGTGTCGTCATCCCCACGCACAACCGGCCTGATCAGCTGCGCGCCGCGCTGGCCGCGGTGCTCGGCCAGGACTACCCCGGCGAGGTCCGGGCGGTCGTGGTGTTCGACCGCAGCGAGCCTGACCCGGCGCTGGCCTCCCGCCGGGTCACCGTGCTGGCCAACTCCCGGACCCCGGGCCTGGCGGGCGCCCGGAACACCGGCATCCTGGCCCTGGACACCGAGCTGGTGGCCTTCTGCGACGACGACGACGTGTGGCTGCCCGGGAAGCTGACCGCGCAGGTCAGCCAGCTGCGCGCGGTGCCCGGCGCGGAGTTCGCCAGCTGCGGGATCGCGGTGGAGTTCGGCGATCACCGCACCCCCCGGCTGGCGGGCCGCAGCGAGGTGACCTACGCCGACCTGCTCCGTTCCCGGATGGTCATGGTGCACTCCTCGACCTACCTGGCCATGCGCGGCGCGCTGCTGGACGGAATCGGGCTGGTCGACGAGGACATCCCTGGCGGCCAGAACGAGGACTGGGATCTGGCCCTGCGGGCCGCCCGGCGGCACCCGATCGTGAACGCCGACGCCCCGCTGGTCCAGGTGGCCTGGAGCAGCTCGTCGTACTTCGCCCGGCAGTGGGAGTCCAAGGCCGCCGCGCTGCAGTGGATGCTGGACCGCTACCCGGACATCGGCCGGGACCCGGCCGGCGCCGCGCGCGTCTACGGCCAGCTCGCCTTCGCCTACGCCTGCCTGGGCCGCCGCCGCGAGTCCGGCCGGTGGGCCGTGCGGGCGCTGCGGCGCAACTGGCACGAGCGCCGGGTGCCGTTCGCGCTCGCGGTGGCCTCGGGCGCGGTGTCGGGGAACACGGTGCTGCGCGTGCTGCATCAGCGCGGACACGGAATCTGAGCGGAGCAGACCTGCTGCTGGGCGTGCGGCGCTAGCGGCGCCGCAGTCGGCTCAGCAGGCTGCGGGCCAGCAGGCCGACAACGAACGGCAGGTCATCACGCAGGTACCGGCCAGCCAGCCGGCGCGGCTCGAAAGCCAGCCGGTGCAGCCATTCCAGGCCGAGTCGCTGCAGCGCCGGAGCGGCCCGGGGCACTATGCCCGCGGCCATCGCGATGCCGCCCCCGCAGGCCAGGTACCAGGCATCGGGCTGAGCGGCCCGCAGTTCCTGCATCAGCCGCTCCTGGCGCGGGAAACCCATCCCGACCAGGACCAGGTCCGGCCGGGCGTCAGCGACCGCGGTAACCACCTGCTTGATGCCGGCCGGGCTGGCGTCGAAGCCGAACGGCGGTGAGTCGGTGCCGGCCACCCGCAGGGCCGGGAACCGGGCCCGCAGCGCCTCGGCCGCCTGGTCCGGCACTCCCTCGGCGCCGCCCAGCACGTAGACCGACCGGCCGTCATCGGCGGCGGCCGCGCTCAGCGAGAACACCAGGGACGACCCGGTGACGCGCTCGGGCAGCGGGTGGCCGCCGGCCCGGGCCGCCCACAGCAGCGGCATGCCGTCCGCGACGACCAGCGAGCCACTGGCCACCAGCTCGGGCAGGTCGGGCTGGCGGCTGACGGTGCGGGCCACATCGGCGTTGACCGTGATGATGGTGCCGCCCTGCCCGGCCGTCCAGGCGCGGCGGACCGCGGCGACGGTCTCGGCCTCGGTGACCGGGTCCAGGGCAATGCCGCCGACGGTCACCCGGCCGCCGGGCCGGCCCGCCAGCGCAGTCACTGCTCGCCCCGGCGCCAGCTCGGCGTCTCGGGCAGCCAGCCGGCCAGCTGCTCATCCCAGGGCCGGAAGTGGTCCGCCAGCCGGGCGCGCAGATCATCGCGCATGGTCAGCCGCGGGCGCGCGTTATGCCGCTCGAACGCCGGGTACTCGCGGTGCCTCAGGCCCAGGAAGTCCAGCACGCGGTCATACACCGGCTCGGGCCGGGTGAAGAAGTCGCCGCTGTCGACGACCAGGATGCGGTCCGCCCCGATGTGCTTGTCCAGCATCTCCAGCTGCTCGGCATACCGGCCCCGGGCCAGGTAGGCCTGGTGCTGATGGGCATGGCTCAGGTAACCGGGATCGGCCTGGATCCGGGCCGCCTCGGACGCGGTCCGCTCCTCCTCCAGCTCCAGAGCCCGCTCGAAGCTCTCGGTCTCGAACCCGCGGGCCAGCTCGTGGGCGTGGGCCGAGTAGGCCCGCTCCACCGGGTCGCGGACCAGGACCAGCAGCTTCACGCCGGGCAGGTCAGCCGCGATCCGCGCGGGTGCCAGCGGGTGGAACATGTAGTACGGGCTGGACTCGAAGGTCAGCGGCGCGGAGCCGGACCCGGCGGCGGCCCGCCGGGCGGTGGCGGTCAGCGGGAAGTGGGCCCGGTACCAGCTCAGGCCGCGCTCATGGTTCATGTCGAAGTAGTGCACGCCCTTGTGCAGGACCGACTTGACCACGGCCGGGTGCTGGCTCAGCGTCCGGTACATCGAGGTCGTGCCGCAGCGCTGGGCGCCGACGATCAGGAAGCCCGGCAGCATCCGGGCCGGGCTCGTCAGCCGCCCGGCCGTGAGCGAGACGGTGTGCACCGCGCGCTTCGCCGGGGGAGAGACGGACACCGATCTGGCCATGAGCTAATGCCTTTCCTGAACGGGTTCGCGGGGGAGCTGCGCCAGTCCGGCGGTCAGCGCCGGGATGAGCCACCGGCCCGGACGGCCCAGCCCCAGCTCGCCATCCGCCTGCCGGTCGGATAGGTACCGGGCCGACAGGTCGGCGAGGTAGAGCAGGACGGTCAGCCGGGCCTCGGCGGCCGGCACGCCGAGCGGTCCCAGCAGCGCGCTGGCCCGGTCGACGCACTCCCGGGCGGCGGCTTGCGGTTCCCGCCGTCCGGGCACGACCTGCTCCTGAAGCCAGTGGTGGGCCGCGTCGAATCCGACCGGGACCCCGGCGCAGAAGCGCTCCCAGTCCCATACCTGCAGGCCGTCACGGGTGCTGGCCATGTTCCACGGGGTCCAGTCGCCGTGCCAGGCGCCAAAGGACAGCTCCTGGCGGCCGGCCGCGGAGCCGATCCCGGCCACGGCCGCCTGCAGCGCCGTCCGCTGCGCGGTGTCGTCGAGCCCGGCCAGCCGGGACTCCAGCCGCTGCCAGTAGTCGCTGGCGGCCAGCGGCTGCCGTGACAGCCCCCCCACGGCCGCCACCTCGGTCATGGCCCGGGCCAGCGCCCCGGCGGTCAGCGGGGTCCGGCGCCGCCAGGTCGCGAGCGGGGAGAGCACGAGGACATCGAGCTCCGCCCAGCGGCCGGCGTGCAGGACCGCGGGCACCGACAGGCTGGTCAGGCCCGCCTGGCCCAGCCGGGTCAGGGCTTCCCGCTCGGCCTGGATCAGCTCCCTGGTCAGGTCGTTCACGCCGATCTTGGCGAACCCGACGGTCTCGCCGGCCGGGGTGAGCAGCTGGAGGACCGGCTTGCGGTTGGCCCGGGCGGCGCCCAGGTGCATGCTGACTCGCACCGGCTCGCCGAGCTGCTCGCGCAGGTAGGTCTCGATGGTCTCGGTGCCCGCCGGCAGCCGCAGGGTCAGCCGGTCCCGGAGGACGGCACCGCCCAGCCCGGCCCGCAGGAGCAGGGCCAGGCCGCGGGTGGCCAGCAGCGTCCGGCGAGAGCCGGGCTCGCCGTAACGGCGGACCGCGGTGGCGCCGGGCCGCCGGCCGGCCGGGACGAGCAGGCGGGGCCTGCTCAGGCCGGGTAGCACCAGGAAATCACTGGTGACCGGCCCGGAACTGGCCCGCTGTCCGGGCCACAGCAGCCGGGACATGTCCGCGAGGTAGGCGGCCCGGTCGCCCGAGGCGGGGGGCGACGGGCCGGCCCCGGATCAGGGGACACCGGGACTCTCCGCGTGATAGAGCGGCTCGGCCAGCAAGTGACCGAAGGTCGTCAGCGCGGCCGGGTGCGTCGCGAGCCAGAACTGGAAGGGATGGTGAGTGCTGTCCACGCCGTTGGCATCGAAGTAGGCCATGGCCTTGACCTGCGGATCGGCGTCCGGAAGGCGCCCGGCGGCGGCCAGCCAGGCCGGCCAGGCCGCCGGGTCGTAGCCCATGACGCCGAACTCGCCGATGATGATCGGCTTATGGTGTCCCGCGGCCCAGGCCAGGAACGGCGCCGCCGCCTGGCTGAACGACTGATGCACCGAGGTGGCGTAGACGTCGGAGCAGATCCAGTCGACCTCGTGGTCGCCGGGGTAATAAGGCTGAGCCCGGCCCAGGGCGAACCCCTGGCTGGTCGGGCACCACACCCAGCTCACGTTGATTGCGCCGACCTTGGTGAAGATGGCCCGGATGTGATCCCAGGCCCGGATGTAGTCGGCCGGCCCGTGGATGTACTGCTGCAGGTTGGGCCGGTCCATCTCGTGCCGGAACTCCAGCATCACCGGGTGGCCGAGCGCCTTGAGACCGCGGGCGGTCTGCCGGATCATCGCGTTGTCCCGGCCGGCGATGATCGCCTTAGTGTCGGGGAGGCCACCCCAGGTCACCAGGAGGATCTTGTTGTGGTCGGCGAAGTAGGTGTCGGCCTCACCGGGGAACGGCTTGCCCCACTGGTGGTAGGTGTGCACGATCGCCAGCGGGTGGCCCAGCTGACCCTGGAACTGCTGCACGGCGCTGATCTGGGCCTGCTGGGTGTACTCCGCGGGCTGCACGTAGGCACCCAGGTAGGCGCCCGTGGTCGGGACCAGGGAGAACCGGTGCGGTACTGGGGGCTGGCTGGCGCCGAACGGGTCGGGCGCCGGAGTCTTGGTCGCGGCCGGCGCCGCGGCCGAGGTGGCTGGGTCAGCGGCGGGCGCGCTGCCGGAGCCGGACGAGCAGCCCGCCGCTACCACGGCCAGCCCGGCCGTGAGGATAGCGATGACCCGGCTGGCCGCGGCGCCGCGCGCCGGGCCGCCGCTGCGGCCAGTTCTCATGCCACCGATTCCGGGGCCGCGGACGACCGGCTGGCGCGCACCGGGGCGCCATTCAGCGCGGCCCGCGGCGCAGCCGGCCCGGCGATGAGGCGGACCGCGGTGATGAAGACGGCGAGCAGCAGGGCGCCGTAGAGCAGGCCGCTGAGGGCGTCCGTCAGCCAGTGCAGCGTCAGGTAGAACCGGCTGTAGGCCTCATTGAAGCCCAGGGCCGCGACCACGGCTCCGGACCAGATGGCGGCCTTGCGCTGCCCGCTGAACTCGCGCCACAGCAGGTAGGCGATCAGGCCGCCGAACAGGATCACCCGGTCGCAGCCGCCGGACGGGTAGGTGCCGAGCGGGCTGTCCGGCGGGCCCAGGCGGTGGAAGGTGTGCCGCAGGGCCAGCGTGGTGTAGTGATCGACGAAGATGCAGACGGCCAGGACGACCGGCGGCAGCCAGCGCTTGGTCCGCCAGGTCACCGACAGGCATACCGCCGCCGCGACGGCCGCGCCCCAGACGGTCCAGGTGTTGCCGATCTTGGTCAGCCGGTTCTGCAGCGCCACCATCGGGTGCACCCAGTTATGGGTCATCCAGGTGTAGGCCGGGCGGTCGATGGCCAGGCCGTGGTTGACCACCAGCAGCCCCAGGAGGGCCAGCACGCCGTAGACCACGACCGCGCCGGCGAACACGAGCACGATCAGCTTGGCCGCTTCCAGCGGCCACTCCCCGATACCGCCGCCCGCCAGCACCCGGCGGCCGCCCCCGTGCGAGCCGCCCCCGTGCTGGCCACCGCCATGCGAACCCGCCCGGGGCCCGGCGGTCGCGGCTGCAGGCCGGCGGGCGAGCAGGTAGCCCGCTGCCAGGATGAGTGCCAGGCCGACCGGCCAGGCCGCCACAAGCAGGTATTTCATGTGCAATCGCCCCGTCGCTAAGACCCTGATCAGGTGAAATGCAGGTGAGTCTATCGATGATAAATAGCTGAATAGCCGTCAAACGGCGTTAAGTTCTCGTATGTCCGCCAGGCGTCCGGGCCCGGGACTTCCGGTGCGTCCCGGCCGATCGCCGGGACGGCGCCCGCCAGGCCACCGCGGCCCCGGCGTGCTGGGCGGCCAGGGCAGGATCGCGGCCCTTGCCGCCGGGCATGCCGGGCAGTAGTTCCAGGTGCAGCACCCGCCGTCCCAGCCACAGTCCGCCGAGCAGGACGACGCAGCCGGCGGCGATCGCGGCAATCGTGGCGGCCGTGCCGTCGCCGGCGACGGCACGTACCGCCAGCGGGATCGCGGCGAAGCTCAGGGTGGTCAGCAGGCAGGCCGTCAGCGAGCCCAGCCCGAACGGGTGAACCCGCACGACGGCGGCCACCTGGGCCAGCGGCACCAGGTTGGTGACCGCGATCGCGGCGGCCCAGCCGATGGCCGCGCCGGTGATGCCGTAGTGCGGGATCAGGGCCAGGTCGACGGCCACATTGACGACCATCGCCATCAGCCCGTTGGCCAGGCTCCAGCTGGTCCGCCCGGTCGTGGTCAGCACCATGTCGACCTGACCGCAGCCCGTGGCGACCAGCATGGACAGCCCCAGGATGACCATCACGCCGCCGCCGGCCTGGTAGGAGTGGCCGAACACGGTCAGGACACCCGGGCCGTAGATCACGGCCAGCAGGTACAGCGGCCAGGTCAGGATCACCAGCCAGGCGGTGGTGACCTGGTAGACGGCGTTGGCCGCCCGCCGGTCGCGGATCGCGAACAGGTGCGTGAACTGCGGCTGGGCAGCCATGCTGATGGCCGAGTTGCCCAGCTGGCCGACCACCAGGAACCGGGTAGCCGCGGTGTAGACGGCGGCCTCGGCCGGCCCGCGCAGCACGCCGACCAGGACGATGTCCAGCCGCTGGATGATCATCTGGGCCGCGGAGGCCAGCGCCCGCGGGCCGGTGAACCGCCAGAATCCGCTGGCATTGGCAGCGGCTGTGGCATCGTGGCCGGGGCCGTCCTGGATCAGGTCGGCCGGCGGCCGGACTTCCGCCGGGGCCGGGACCACGGTCAGCGACTCGCGGCGGCGGCGGATCCGGCGCAGCCACAGCCAGGCCAGCACGCAGGCGGGAATGTAGGGCACCGCCCACAGCGGGGCCAGCAGCGCCGTGCTCCCGGCTACCGCCGCGACCAGCACGCCGGCCAGCTGCAGCGCCGACCGGCTGACCCGGTCGACGAGCACGGTCGGGCGCATGGCGCGGTAGCCGCGGCTGGCGCCGAGGAAGGTGTCGATGAGCGCGGCGAACGGCAGCGTCGCGGCCAGGGCCCGGATCATGATGGCCACCGCTGCCGGGCTGGCGCCCCGGCTGAGGTGGCCGCCGAGCAGCAGCCGGGCCAGCGGCTCGGCGAATACCGCCATGGCCACCGCGGCTGCCGTCGAGCAGATGGCGACCGGCACGATGGCGGCGCGCAGGACGGCCGGAATGCGGTGCTCGGCGTGCAGCGACCGCAGCCGGGCGATGAAGTAGATGGCGCCGTTGAAGGCGCCGAGGTTGGACAGCGTCTCGATGATCAGGAACAGCGAGGTGGCGGCGAAGAACGCGCCGGCCGCCGACCGGCTGAAATGCCGGGTGACCAGCACCGTGACGCCCAGCGTCGCGGCCGCCGAGATACCCGCCCCGGCCAGGTTCAGAACGCCGCCGCGGGCCACCTCGGCCAGCCCGGACCGCTGCGTCCCGCCCCCCGCCGGGCGGGGCCGCGCCGCAGCCGCCGGGACGGACGGAACAGATGGGGCCGGCGGAGCTGACGGGGCAGACGGCCGCAGCCCGGCGGCCCGGTCCTCCCTGGGCTGCGCGGTCACGTCGTGCGCTTCTGCCGGACCGACACCAGCTCCGAGCTCTCCAGGGAGCGCCGGAAGGGGCGCATGGCCGGCGGCGCGCTGTCCCGGGCCCGGTCGGCGGCGATGCTGACGTCGTTCTTCCACAGCAGGGCATAGGCCAGCACGGTGAAGCCCAGCGGCGCCCCGACCGCGTCGTAGGACAGCATGTACAGGAACGACAACAGCAGGACCAGGACGCCGGCCAGCCCGTACGGGGTTCGGTCCCGGCGGAATCGCCAGATGCCGTAGCCGAAGAAGCCGAGGTACAGGGCCGTGCCGACGAAGCCGGTGGTGATGAGCAGCAGCCAGAGCTGGCCGGTGCTGCCCACGGCCAGCTGGCCGCAGGACGGGCAGTTGGGCGAGGGGCCGACGGCGATTGAGGACGGGCTGCCGCGCATCTGGCGGGTGTCGCCGAAGCCCACGATCGGCGAGGCCGCGGCGTCGACAACGGCCAGGGCGTTCAGGTGCGAGCGCAGGTTGGCGCTCCCGCCGTTGGACAGCCGGGCGGAGACCACGCCCTGCAGCGGCGTGGCCAGGACCAGGACGATGGCCGTGGTCATGATGGCCAGCACCCAGCCGATCATGGCGACCTTGCCGCGGGCGGCATAGCGCACCGCCAGGTAGATCAGGCTGAGTGCGACTCCGGTCCACACGGTCCGGTTCAGGGAGTACAGCATCGGGGCCGTGCCGGCGGCGATGGCCGCGATGATGATCCAGCGCTGTCGCCGGCCTTGTCGTTCCAGCCCACCAGCAGCCACGGGACCAGGATGGTCAGGCAGTCGCCCCAGGTGTTGGTGTAGTCGAAGGGGGCCTTCGGCCGCCCGCCCGCGGTGCCCAGCACGCTCTGGATCTGGGACAGGCCCGGGTGCATGGAGGCCTGGATGAACGAGTTGGAGCGAATGCTGTTCGGCAGGATCAGCTCGGACGGCGAGGTGAACTGCAGATGCGGCAGGATCATGCCGGCCACGCCGCCGATCACGGTGTAGATGCCGACCAGGCCGAGCATCCAGGCGAACCGGCGCCGCGGCAGTTCCTGCTCGGTGAGGTTGCCCGCGTACAGCAGCAGGACGGTGAGACCCAGGTAGTTGAGCGTCCGGTCGCCGAAGGAGATGACCCGGTGCGAGACCGCGCTCGGCACGGTCTCCGGCGCGGTGAGGGTGAGCGCCAGGATGCCGACCATCGTGCAGACCAGGAACAGCAGCCACAGGCCGAAGGCCGGCGGAACCCGGACCGGGCGGCTGCGATAGCGGATCCAGGCCACCATCCTGCTGCCCATCGGAATGGCGAGCAGGATCCAGGTGAAGTCGGCCAGCCCGAGCGCCCACCAGAGCGGGTAACCGACCAGCAGCGCGGTGATCGGCCAGGCCGGATTCCTGGCCAGCAGTCCGGGACGGCGCCGCTCCTCCGCTGTCGGCAGCTGCGGCTGGTCGGCGGACACGCGGCGTACCGCCTGCTGGCCGCGGCGCCGCGGCCGGGTGGTCAGCGGGCTCCGGGTCGCGGTCATGACCGGTGCCGGGTCCGGCCGCCTCGCCGCAGCGCAGCCGGAACGGGCAAGCGCCGCATGCTCAGGCTCCTGCGGCCTTGTCCGGGAAGTCCTTGAACTCCGTGGCCTTCCGGGTCCGCTCGGGCAGGCCCGGCAGGCTGATCGTGGCGGCCTGGGGCAGCGGCCAGGTCTCGTCGGGCCGCCGGGCCGGCCGCTGCCGCTCCGTGGCCGGCTGCGGGCGGTGCGCGTCCTCGGACGGCCGGGGCCGGGACGGCGGGCGGGAGGCGTCCGGCGGCCGCGGCGGCTCGCGCCGGGCGCGCGGGGCATCGGCCTCCAGCGGGTCGTCGACCGGGCGGGGCCGGGACTTGCCTGCCGCCGGGCGCTGCGGCGGGCCCTCCGGGGCGGCGGCCTTGCGCGCCAGCCTGGTCGCCGGGACGACCGCCGCGCCCAGGACCGTGGTGCGCAGCCGGTCCAGCCGGTTCAGGCAGTCGGCGGCATCGGTCCGGTTGGTGAGCTCGGTTTCCACGGTCATGATGGCCCCGTCGGCGAACTCCGCGAACTGGAAGCTGTCGGTGTAGGCGCCCATCGACTGAGCCTCGATGACGACGTAGCGCGCATCCTCGAGCAGCTCGGAGATCAGCCGGCGACTGGCGTCGTACTGCATGTGCAGCAAGGCGCTGGAGGTGTCCAGGCCGGGGGTGATGACCCGCAGCCGGCTGTTGCCGTCCGCCTGGACGGCAACGTCGGACACGCGCGCGGCGCCGGTCAGCACCTCGGCCAGCCCCCGGACCCGGCCGATGCCCAGGATCTGGGGCGTGACGGTGGAGTCCGGGTCGGCGCACAGCAGGACGACGTCGGAGCGGGTCCGGGCCAGCGTGACGGCCAGGTTGGCCGCCACCGTGGAGCAGCCGGGGCCCACCGAGGTGCCCGCGACCAGGAGCACATGACTCCCGTTTCCGAGCACCGAGGCGATGTACTGAGCCAGCTCGGTGAAGGCCTGGCCAATCTTCGACCGTGATGCCACCAGCCCCTCGGAAAGGGCGGCCTTGCGGGGCACGCTCAGCAGGACCGCGGTATCCAGGAAGCGCTCGATCTCCCGGGCGCTATGCACCCGGCGGTCCCGGCGGTCGATCAGATAGGCGCCGATAAAGCCGAGGAGCAGGCCGGCCAGCAGGCCGCTGGGCAGGAGCAGCAGCAAGCGCGGGCTGCTGGCGGACAGCGGCGGCGTGGCGGGGGTGCCGACCCGGCCCACGGCCGCGTTATTCGGCTGGTTCAGGGCGTCCAGCAGCGGATACAGGACGCTGTTGTCGTTCTCCAGCGTCTGCATGAGCTGGTCGTCGGCGCGGACGGTGAGCTGCAGGCTGGTGCGCTGGGGCGAGTTGGAGGGCAGCGAGTTGATCTGCGTCTTCAGGTGCGCGACCTTGTTACTCATGGTCGTGATGCGGTCGGAGTTGGCCTTGAGCTGGCCGGACACGCTAGCGATGATCGTGTTGTGCCGGTTGTTCAGGTAAGCGGCGGCGAACGCGTTAGCGCAGGTCGCGGCCCCCGGCGCGGTCCCCGCGTCGCAGTCCACCTGGAGGAACGTGGTGTTGGCCGGGACCGAGACCGAGATCTTCTTGAGCAGATTGGCCGGTGTCAGCCGGCTGTGCATCCGCTGGGCGGCCTGGGCGGCGACCGTGTAGGACTGCACGATCTGCGCCTCGTTGTCCATGTCGACCGGGCCGCTGGTCCGGCCGCCAACCTGGTTGGCGTTGTTCGGCAGCGGGTTGACCTGGATCAGGACGGCTGCCGTGTAGCTCTTAGTGGCGACCTTGGCGTATCCCGCCGCGAGGCCGGTGCCGACGACAGCGAGCACGAGCACGATCCACCAGCGGCGCCGGAATGCGCCGAGGTAGTCCGAGAGCTCTAGCGAGTCGGGTCGGGCGGCGGCCATACAGGAGACTCCTCACCGAGACGCCCGCTCACGTCGCTCCGCAGCGTTGCCGCTCGCAAACGGGAAATTATCTGTGACCAAAGCATAGGTGGCCTACACCGATAAGAAGCCAGATCGTTGGCCATGACCAGCTTTGTTTACTGATTTCTGACCTGGCCGTGCTCCTATAGCAGCCTGCCGGGGCGGCAGTGCAGGACCCGACCGGGTTCCGCGGCCGCTGAGCAGAGTGTGACGCGCATCACACGACCGCGGCTGGTGCCCTCGGGTGGGATCAGTGCGGCGGGAGTGCCGGCTCGGGACTGGCGGGATCAGCCCGGCCCGGGTCCGGCCGGGGCCGCCCGCCCGCCCGCTAACGGGAACAACGTCCTTTTTGTCCTTAAAAAGCATATGGCGGTCATAAGGCGTTTCACCGTTACCTGCCCGTGATTGCCGCTAAGGTACCGACGCAGAGCACCGCCCGATCCCACCGGGGACCGGGCAGAGCACGCCGAGTCCCTGCATGCAGGGAGCCGGGGACCCAGGTCTTCCGGGGTGAATCGGCGGCCGTCAGCCGGCAACGGCGGGCGGCCGCTGTAGGGCTTCTCCGGCCCGAACCCGTCAGCTAACCCGGTAGGCGGCCATGGAGAGGAGTTAGCGTGACCCAGTCCCGCTCTGGGAGGCACCGCAACAATAGTTATCCCGAGCCCGAGCCGCCCCGTAAGCCGCTGGGCGGGCGGAAGCTCGCTGCGGCCGCCGGCGCGCTGGCACTCGTGGCCGGTTTGGCCGCCGCGGCCGTGCACACGGGCGCGTTCGGCGGCCGGAGCACCTCGCTGTCGGCGGATGCCGGGCCGGTTCCCATGCTGGGGTCGTCGGTTTACAGCGCGTCTGACCTGGCTTCCGACACCCAGGCGTTCGGTCACATGCCGATCGTCCGCATTTACTACCCGGGCCTGCCAGCGGCCAACGCCTGGACCTCGGGGCTGCCCGCGGCCAATAAGTCGGCCGTCATCGTGAGTTTCAAGGCGCTGCCGACGACCATTCTGTCGGGAGCCGATGACGCCGTCCTGAAGCAGTTCTTCGACACCGCGCCTACCGGCCACCCCATCTACTGGACGTACTACCACGAGCCCGAGGACAACATCCAGGACGGGCAGTTCAGCGTTGCCGACTACAAGGCCGCCTGGGCGCACATCGTCCAGCTGGCTAACGCGGCGCACAACTCCAGCCTGATCCCGACGCTCATCCTCATGGAGTGGGACCTGATCCCGGCGGCGCACCGGAACTGGAAGGACTACCTGCCCGGCGGCAACATCATCAAGGTGCTCGGCTGGGACGCCTATCCGGTCGGCAGCGCGACCGGTGTCAGCCCGCTCCAGATGACGCCCGCCACCGATTTCATGGGGCCGGCGATCGCTGCCTCCAAGAGCGTCGGGCTGCCCTATGGCTTCGCCGAGTTCGCCCTGGACAAGCCGGGCGACCGGGGACCCTGGCTCGACTCCGTCGGAAAGTACATCATGAGCAGCGGGGCGCTGTTCGGCACCTACTTCAACGGCAACGCCCAGTACCCGGCGATGCGACTCACCGACGACGCCTCGATCGCGCAGTGGCATAAGTACGTAGCGGAGTCCAACGGCGGAACCACGGCGCCTCCGCCGGAGGCCCCCCCGTCCGCGCCGCCGAGCAGCCCGCCGGGGTCGAACTCCGCCACCGGCCTGGCCAGCCTCGGGGTCAGCCCGGCGACGCTCACGCCCGACGGGACCGCCAATGTGAAGATCGCCTTCACGCTCGGGCACGCCGCCAACGTCACCGTGTGCATCCTGAACGCGGACAACACGGTGGTCCGGCAGATCTCGCGGCCGGGCCTGGCGGCGGGCAGCGCCAGCATTTCCTACTACGGGTTCAACGGTCACTCGGCGAAGATTCCCGCCGGGAAGTACACCGTCCTGGTCGTCGCCAGTAACGGCCAGGGCAGCGACACCGCCGAGGGGAACCTGACGATCACCCCCTGAGGCCGCCACGCCCGCGCCGCTGGGCGCCGGGCACGGCACGAGCGAAACTGGCCCCGGGCCGACGATCCACCGTCGGCCCGGGGCCATCGTTATGCGTCTGTCCGTTCTCAGGCTGTCCGATCTGGGGCCGTCCAGCTCCGGATATTCCGAGATCGGATTATCCGAAGTCGCGCTCACCGTGGCCCCACGACCGCTGCGCCGCAGACGGCGCGCCTCGGTGCGCCTGGCCGGCCGCGCGTTGGCGGGTCCGGGCACAGGCCATGGCCCCTGGGCAGTACCCAGCCGTGCCAGGTGGCCGGGCCGAGCACGCTAGGCCCGGGACTGACGTGCCCAGCCCTGCCAGCTGGCCGGGTCCAGCACAATGGCCCCCGGCCAGCGATTACGGTCGCTGGCCGGGGGCCATCCTGAGGTGCCGCGGCGGTTGCTACGAGGCCGGCAGCAGGCAGATCCCGGAGTGACCGGAGACGCCGCCGCAGTCGTCGGTCCCGTCGAGGTTGTCGCTGGCGATCCACAAGCCCGCGCGCGTCAGCAGCATGTCATCGGCGCCCAGGCCGCGTCCGCGCGTCGGGTTATAAGCGATCTGGCCATTGCTCGCACTCAGCCCCACCATGCCCGGAGCCGCTACTGCGCCCGTCCCGGCCGCGTCGCAGCCGTTCGCGTTGTCGGCCCAGCGCTCGTGACCGCCGAAGTAGGCCGTGCCCGAGCCGGCGACGGCGGAGTACAGCGAGTCGCAGCCGGTGTAGTTAATCCAGGTGTGGCTCAGTGACCGCTCGCTGGCGGAGAACTTGACCGCGGCGTCACACAGCCCGGTGCGCTTGGCCGCATGGCCGTTGCTGCCGCCGTTGGCGTAGTAGCCGGTGTCGGCCAGGTAGACCGACGTGTCGGTCACGCTCCAGGCCGCGGACCTGATGTAGAACGGCTCGCTGGCGTTGCAGTTCCGCAGGAACTCCGGCGACCGCCAGGCGGTCACCTTGGCCTGCTTGGAGCCGAGCGAGAGCATGAAGATCTGCTGCCGGTGCGTGCCGCCCGCCGAGGTGAAGTCGCCTTCCACCAGCATCCGCCCGCCCCCGTGGCTCAGCTGCTGGTTGTAGACCTCCGTGCGGGTGCCGGAGACGCCAGCGAAGTTGTACTTGCCCGAGATGCCGAGCTTCAGGTAGCCGTCATCCTTGCCGGTCGTGGAATTCAGCGCGACGTAGTAGCGGCGCGAGGAACCATTGATCGAGTGGAAGAACCCGCCCGTCAGCACGCGCCCGGAATGCAGCAGCACGGTCTCGACTGCGTCGCCGGCGTTGTGCCGGAACTTGGTCTGCAGGGCCCCGGCCGAGGCGGTGACCTTCGCGATGTTGTGCGCGGTCTTGCCGTGGACCTTGCTGAAACTGCCGCCCAGGAAGATGCTGCCGCACTTCTTGCCGCCGACGGCGATGGAATTGACCCACCCGCTGACATTCGGATTCCAGCCGGAAATCGTGTAGGGCGCGGTCGCCTTGAACCGGAACACGCCATGGCGGGTGTAGGTCTTGCTGGTGTGGGTCTGGCCGTCGTAGCCGATGACCGAGCTGAACCGTCCGACCGCATACATTTCGCCGCCGCACTGGACGAGCTGCCGGATCTGATACGTGCTGGAGGTTCCCAGCGGGAAATGCGGGGTTCCGCTGGCCGGGGAGCACGACAGCGTCCCGGCGGTGCAGGCCGCCGCCGCCGAGTCCGCGGCCAGGCTGGTGCCGGGCGCGAGGCCGAGCACCGTGGTCGTGGCCAGCGCGCCCGCGGAGATGGTCAGAATGCCGGAGGCAAGCGCGGGGTGCCTGCGGCGGAGGTGATGAAGGATGGACAGCACGTGCTTACATCCTGTCTGTAGCGCCGTATCCGATTTGGCGTAGCTGATGCTAGACCCGGTGACCGGCGGCTGCGGGGGAAATAAGAGGTTGCACAGGAAATGCACAGACAGCTCCCGGGAACGATTTCGGCAGTTAGGGCGGCCTGTCTGGCCTCTGGGCGGGATCGTCGGGCCACGGTAGGGTCCGCTGTGACGCTACGGTCAAGGAGATTCGGTGACAGGCTTCAGCGACCTGGACGTGTTCACGTCCATTCCCCGGCTGACATCCCTGCGACTCGCGCCCGATGGCAGCTGGCTGGCCGCCACGGTGCAGTCGGTGGCCGGTGACCCGCCCGGCTACGTGACCAGCATCTGGCGCATCGGCACGACCCCCGGGGCGGCCCCGGCCCGGCTGACCCGCAGCGCGGAGGGCGAGGCCGGCCCGGAGTTCCTGCCCGACGGCTCGCTGCTGTTTGTCTCCCGGCGCCCGGCTGCGGCGAGCGCGCCGGACCGGGCCGGCGCCCGGTCGCAGCCGCCGGACGCGGCTGACCCGGCGCCGGGCGAGGACGGCCCCGGCCAGGACGGCGCCGCCCCGGAGAGTACCGGCCAGCCGGCAGTCTGGCTGCTGCCGGCTGGCGGCGGTGAGGCACGCCGGATCGCGGCCCCGCCCGGCGGCATCGCGGGCCTGGCCACCGCCGTGGCCGCGCCGGCCTTCGCCTGCGCGGCACCAGTGCTGGCCGGCGCGACCGGCGCGCGGCAGGATGCGGCCCGCCGCAAGGCCCGCACCGAGGCCGGCGTCAGCGCGATCTTGCATGAGTCCGGCCGGGTCCGTTACTGGGATCACGACCTGGGGCCTGATGCCCTGCGACTGCTGGCGGGCGAGGTGACGGCGAGCCCGGCCGCGGCCGGGGAGCCGGACCGCCCGGCCGAGCCGCGGGACCTGACCCCGGACGCCGGCCGGGCGCTCGACGAGCAGGCCTTCGAGCTGACGCCGGACGGATCCGCCGTGATCACCGGCTGGGTCGTGCTGCGGCCGGGCGGCGAATTCCACACCGAGCTGGTGGTCGTGGACGTGGCCACCGGGAAGCGGCAGACCCTGCTGACGGCGGCCGACGCCGACTTCGAGGACCCGCGGATCGCCCCGGATGGCGAGCAGGTGCTGGCCATCCGCTCCGGGCATGACACCTATGACCGGCCGGGGGACGTCACCCTGGTGGTGGCCGGCCTCGGCGCCGACGCGGCGCCGTCCGGCGGGCCGGGCGGCCGTGACCTGCTGCCCGGCCTGGACCGGCAGCCCGCGTCGGCTGTCTGGGCGCCTGACTCCCGCGCGGTCTACTTCACCGCCGACGACCGGGGCCGCCACCCGGTGTTCCGGGTTGGCCTGGACAGCGGCGCGGTCACCCCGGTCACCACCGACGATGCCGCCTATAGCGACCTGTGCCCCTCGCCCGACGGCCGGTACCTGTACGCGCTGCGGAACACGATCGACGCGCCGCCCGCACCGGTCCGCATCGACCTGCAGCCCGCCGGGGGCACCGGGCCGGCCGCTCCCGAGCCGCTGACCAGCCCCGCGCCCCGGCCGGAGGTGCCTGGCCGGCTCGAGGACGTTGCGGCCGTCGCAGCCGACGGCACGCAGATCCGGGGCTGGCTCGTCCTGCCGGCCGGCGCCAGCGCTAGCTCGCCCGCGCCGCTGCTGCTGTGGGTGCACGGCGGCCCGGTCGCCAGCTGGAATACCTGGTCCTGGCGGTGGAATCCGTGGCTGATGGCCGCTCGCGGCTACGCGGTGCTGCTGCCCGACCCGGCGCTGTCGACCGGCTACGGGCAGGAGATGATCCAGCGCGGCCACGGCACCTGGGGCGACAAGCCTTACACCGACGTGATGACGATCACCGACGCGGTCGTGGCGCGCGCCGATATCGACGAGGGCCGCACGGCCATGATGGGCGGCTCCTTCGGCGGCTACATGGCCAACTGGATCGCCGGGCACACCAGCCGGTTCCGGGCCATCGTCAGCCATGCCGGGCTGTGGACCCTGGACCAGATGTTCGCCACCACCGACTGGCCGGCCTTCTGGCGCCGCACCTGGGGCGACCCGGTCCGCCAGCCCGGCCGCTACGAGGCCAGCGCCCCCTGCCGCCACGTCACCGGCATCGTGACGCCGATGCTGGTCATCCACGGCGACAAGGACTACCGCGTGCCGGTGGGCGAGGCGCTGCGCCTGTGGGCTGACCTGACTCAGCACCAGAAGACGGCGAAGTTCCTGTACTTCCCGGACGAGAACCACTGGATTCTCAAGCCCGGCGACGCCCGGGTCTGGTACGAGACGGTCTTCGCGTTCCTGGCCGAGCATGTCCTGGACCAGCCCTGGGAGCGCCCCGGGCTCCTGTGACCTGCCCTGGGTAGCGCGTATGCCAGGCTGGCGCTATGACTCGAGCCCAGCTGGACAAGAAGCCCGGCGAGGTCTCGGCGATGTTCGACAAGGTCGCCGAGCGCTACGACCTGCTGAACGACGCCCTGTCGCTGGGCCAGGACCGGTACTGGCGCAAGGTGGTGGCGCGGGCCGTCGGCGCCCGCGCCGGGGAGGTCGTCCTCGACCTGGCCGCCGGGACCGGGACATCCTCGCGGACCTTCACCCGGGCCGGGGCCTACTGCATTGCCTGTGACTTCTCCCAGGGCATGCTGCGGGTCGGCGCCCGCAAGCCGGCGCCGTCGGTCCGGTTCGTGGCCGGCGACGCGCTGGACCTGCCCTTCGCCGGCGCCTCCTTTGATGCCGTCACCATCTCCTTCGGGCTGCGTAACGTGGCGGACACCGGCGCGGCGCTGGCCGAGCTGCTGCGGGTCACCCGGCCCGGCGGGCGGCTGGTGGTGTGTGAGTTCAGCCACCTGCGGCCCAGCGGGCTGGACGCGCTGTACGGGCAGTACCTGACCAGGGCCCTGCCGGCTATCGCGCGGCGCCTGTCGCCGAACGCGGAGGCCTATGACTACCTGGCTGAGTCGATCCGCGAATGGCCTGTCCAGCGGGACCTGGCGGGCCAGATCGAGGCGGCCGGCTGGGGCGGGGCGCGCTGGGTCAACCTGTCATTCGGGGTGGTCGCGCTGCACCTGGCGCGGCGTCCCGGATAGCGGCCCGGCCGGCCAGCGGACGGACGGGGGCAGCCATGCCAGGGCGCTCGGACAAACGGGCGGGCCGCAGGACTAGACTACGCAGGAGAACCCTTGTGAAGCGGTTCACAAGATATTTCAGGACGGGTCCGTGACCGAGCAAGATCCCCCCGTCGGCCCGCCGCCACCGCCGCCCAGCGGCGGCCAGGTCCCCGCACCACGAGCGCGGCGCCGGGACGGCGACACGGCCGGCATCGCTGACGCCATCATCGTCGGCGCTGGCCCGGCAGGGTCAGCGGCGGCGTATTACCTCGCCACCGCGGGGCTGGACGTACTGGTACTGGAGAAGAGCCAGTTCCCGCGGGAGAAGGTCTGCGGCGACGGCCTGACCCCGCGCGCGGTCAGGGCACTGACCAGCATGGGCGTCCCGATCGGCGCGGAAGACGGCTGGCTCCGGAACAAGGGCCTGCGGATCATCGGCGGCGGCGGCCGCATCGAGCTGGACTGGCCGGACCTGTCCGAGCTACCCCGGCTACGGGCTGGTGCGCACCCGGCTGGACTTCGACCAGATCCTGGCCCGGCACGCGCGAGCAGGCCGGCGCCCGGATCATCGAGGGCTGCACGGTCACCGGGCCGCTGCTCGACGACCGGACCGGCCGGATCGTCGGCGTTACCGCCCAGGACGCGGTCGGCCGGGAAGGACGGCCCCGAGCAGGAGTTCCGCGGCCGGCTGGTCGTGGCCGCGGACGGCAACTCCTCCCGGCTGTCGGTGTCCATGGGCCTGCGCAAGCGCGATGACCGGCCGCTGGGCGTCGCGGTGCGGACCTACTACACCACACCGCGCCATGACGATGACTACCTGGAAGCCTGGCTGGACCTGTGGGACGGCAGACTCGCTGCTGCCCGGCTACGGCTGGATCTTCGGCATGGGCGACGGCACGAGCAACGTCGGGCTCGGGCTGCTGAATACCTCGGAGTCGTTCCAGAACATCGACTACCGCGCCCTGCTGCGAGGCTGGCTGGCCGCGATGCCGGCCGAGTGGGGCTTCACCGAGGAGAACCGCACCCAGCCGATCCGCGGCGCGGCGCTGCCGATGGGCTTCAACCGCACCCCGCACTACACCCGCGGGCTGCTGCTGGCCGGCGACTCGGGCGGCATGGTGAACCCGTTCAACGGCGAGGGCATCGCCTACGCGCTGGAGTCGGGCGAGATGGCCGCGCGGGTCATCGTCCAGGCGCTGGCCCGGCCGTCAGCGGCGAGCGCCGAGCGCGTTCTGCAGGCATATCCGCGCATCCTCAAGGACAGCTACGGTGGCTACTACACGCTCGGCCGGGTCTTCGTCGAACTGATCGGCAAGCCGTCGTTCATGCAGTTCGCGACCAGGCACGGCGTGAAGCGTCCGTGGGTGATGCGCTTCACCATGAAGCTGCTCGGCAACCTGACCGAGACCCGCGGTGGTGATGCGGCCGATCGGCTGATCAACGCGGTGTCTAAGATGACGCCGGCGGCATAGCCGGATGAATCCGACCTCCCGGGCACACCGCCCGGCAGTCAGGCAAGGGGGTGAAAGGGCGATGAGCCACTATGTGCCGATCCTGATCCTGGGGATCCTGGCCACCGTCTTCGCCGTCTTCTCGCTGGTCATGGGCACCCTGTCCGGGCCCGAAGCGGTGGAACCGCGCCAAGCTTGAGGCCTACGAGTGCGGCATCGAGCCGACCAGGCAGCCGACAGGGCATCCGGTTCCCGGTCAAGTACTACCTGACGGCGATGCTGTTCATCGTCTTCGACATCGAGATCATCTTCCTGTACCCCTGGGCCGTGCTACTTCGACCGGCTCGGGGTGTTCGGGCTGGTCGAGATGGTCACCTTCATAGCCACGGTGCTCGTCGCCTACGTCTACGTATGGCGGCGCGGCGGCCTGGAGTGGGATTAGTCATGGGACTGGAAGAAAAGCTCCCGAGCGGAGTGCTGCTGACCAGCGGTCGAGAAGCTGGCCGGGTACGCGCGGAAGAGCTCGGTCTGGCCGGCCACCTTCGGCCTGGCCTGCTGCGCGATGGAGCTGATCTCGACCGGCGGCCCCCGGCATGACCTGGCCCGGTTCGGGATGGAGCGGGCCTCGAACACGCCGCGCCAGGCCGACCTGATGATCGTCGCCGGCCGGGTCAGCCAGAAGATGGCGCCGGTGCTGCGGCAGATCTACGACCAGATGTCCGAGCCCAAGTGGGTCATCTCGATGGGCGTGTGCGCCTCCAGCGGCGGCATGTTCAACAACTACGCCATCGTGCAGGGCGTCGACCACATCGTGCCGGTCGACATCTACCTGCCGGGCTGCCCGCCGCGGCCGGAGATGCTGCTGGACGCGATCGTCAAGCTGCACGACAAGATCCAGAACATGAAGCTCGGGCGCCAACCGGGAGCGCCAGGTCACCGAGCTCGAGCAGGCCCGGCTGCGGCGGCTGCCGCTGCTCGCCGGCGTGCCGGGCACGGCCAGTGACCGGCGCGCGGAGCGCGGGAGGCAGCCAGTGAGCCGCCAGCGGCACCGGCGCCGCCGACGGCGAGGCCCGCCGAGCAGGACGAGGCGGCGCTGGCCGGCCAGGACCGGCTGGCCGAGCAGGTCAAGCGGACCGGCATGTTCGGCACGCTGACCACCGGCGACACCTCCGGCTACGGCGGCCTGAAGGTCCGCCGCCCGCTGCCGCTGCCCGCGCAGCGGCCCTACGGGTCCTACTTCGACGAGCTGGCCGACGCGCTGGCGACGGCGCTGGGCGGCGATCCGGAGCCAGCTTCGGCGATGCCATCGAGCGGGTCGCCGTCGAGTACGGCGAGCTCACCTTCCACGTCCGGCGCGAGCAGGCTGCCGGAAGTCGCGGCCAAGCTGCGCGATGACCCGGCGCTGGCCTTCGAGCTGTGCCTGGGCGTATCCGGGGTGCACTACCCGGCCGACACCGGCCGCGAGCTGCACGCGGTGTATCACCTGGTGTCGATCCGGCACAACCGGCGGCTGCGGCTGGAGGTCAGCGTCGCCCGACGCCGACCCGCACATCCCCTCGCTGATGGACGGTCTACCCGACCTGCGACTGGCACGAGCGGGAGACCTGGGACTTCTTCGGCATCATCTTCGACGGGCACCCGGCACTGACCCGGATCGAGATGCCCGATGACTGGAAGGGACACCCGCAGCGGAAGGATTATCCGCTGGGCGGCATCCCGGTCGAGTACCGCGGCGCGACCATCCCGCCGCCAGACGAGCGGAGGGCCTACGAATGACCGCTCACACCGACCACGACACGGGGCCCGGGGAGGACACCGTGACCGGGGACCAGGCGGCCGAGGAAGGCCGCGTCTACACCGTCGGCGGCGAGGACTGGGACGAGGTCGTCGCCGCGGCCCGGGAGGCCACCGCCAGCGGCGATGAGCACCTGGTCGTCAACATGGGCCCGCAGCACCCGTCGACGCACGGCGTGCTGCGGCTGATCCTGACGCTGGACGGCGAGACCGTGACCGAGCTGCGGCCGGTCATCGGCTACCTGCACACCGGCATCGAGAAGAACATGGAGTTCCGGACCTGGACGCAGGGCACCACGTTCTGCACCCGGATGGACTACCTGTCCCCGCTGTTCAACGAGGCGGCCTACTGCCTGGCGGTGGAGAAGCTGCTCGGCATCACCGACCAGATTCCCGAGCGGGCGACCATTATCCGGGTGCTGATGATGGAGCTGAACCGGATCTCCTCGCACATGATGTCGGTCGGCAGCTTCGGCCTGGAGCTGGGCGCGACGACCGTGGCCCTGTACTGCCTGCGCGAGCGCGAGAAGACCCTCGACCTGTTCGAGCTCATCACCGGCCTGCGGATGAATCACGCGTTCATCCGGCCCGGCGGCGTTGCCCAGGACCTGCCCGCCGGCGCGCTGGAGCGGCTCCGCGAGTACCTCGGCGATCATGCCCCGCCAGCTCGGCGAGATCCGCGCGCTGCTCGACGCCAGCCCGATCTACCTGGCCCGGACCAAGAACATCGGCTACCTCGACCTGGCCGGCTGCATGGCGCTGGGCGTGACCGGCCCGGTGCTGCGCTCGACCGGGCTGCCGTGGGACCTGCGCAAGAGCCAGCCCTACTGCGGCTACGAGACGCTATGACTTCGACGTGCCGGTCGAGGAGACCGCCGATGTCTACGGGCGCTACCTGCATCCGGATGGACGAGTGCGACCAGTCGCTGCGGATCATCGACCAGTGCATGGACCGGCTGTCGGGCCCCCGGCCCGCGAGCGATCCGGTGATGATCGGGAACGCTAAGATCGGCTGGCCCGCCAAGCTCGCCCTCGGCCCGGACGGGATGGGCAACTCGCCCGACCACATCGCGCACATCATGGGCCAGTCCATGGAGGCTCTCATCCACCATTTCAAGCTGGTCACCGAGGGCTTCCGGGTACCTGCGGGGCAGGTCTACTCGGCGGTCGAGTCGCCGCGCGGCGAGCTCGGCTGCCACGCGGTCAGCGACGGCGGCACCCGGCCCTACCGGGCGCATTTCCGCGACCCGTCGTTCACCAACCTGCAGGCCCTGGCGGCGATGTGCGAGGGCGGCATGGTCGCGGACGTGATCGCCGCGGTGGCCAGCATCGATCCCGTGTTGGGAGGCGTCGACAGGTAATGGCGCTGTCGCAGGAGGCCCGCGCCCGGCTGGAGCCGGACGCCGCGCAGATCATCGCCCGCTACCCGCAGTCGCGGTCGGCGCTGCTGCCGCTGCTGCACCTGGTGCAGTCCGAGGAGGGCTACGTCTCGGCCGACGGCATCGAGTTCTGCGCCGAGCAGCTCGGGCTGACCGAGGCCGAGGTCACCGCGGTGACCTCGTTCTACACCATGTACAAGCGGCGAGCCGCGTCGGCGAGTACCACGTCGGCGTGTGCACCAACTCGCTGTGCGCGGTGATGGGCGGCGACGCCATCTTCGCCGACCTGAAGGAGCACCTGGACGTCGGCAACGACGAGACCACCGCGGACGGCAAGGTCAGCCTGGAGCACCTGGAGTGCAACGCGGCCTGCGACTACGCGCCGGTGATGATGGTCAACTGGGAGTTCTTCGACAACATGACGCCGCAGTCGGCCAGCAGAACTGGTCGACGGCCTGCGCGCGGGCGCCGATGTCGCGCCGACCCGCGGCGCGCCGCGGCTGTGCACCTGGAAGCAGGCCTCGCGGATCCTGGCCGGGTTCCCCGACGGCCAGGCCGCCGGCGGCCACACGGCGGGCGACGCCTCGCTGGCCGGCCTGCGGGTGGCCCGGGAGCAGGGCTGGACCCCTGACTCGCAGGAGGGACAGCAGTGACCTCGGTGCTGATGCCCGAGCTCACCGCGTACTGGGACGAGCCCGACTCGTTCTCGCTGGCCGCCTACCGGCGGACGGCGGGTACCAGGCGCTGACCACGGCGCTGGCCATGGAGCCCGACCGCGTCATCCAGACGCTCAAGGACTCGGTGCTGCGCGGCCGCGGCGGGGCGGGCTTCCCGACCGGCATGAAGTGGGGCTTCATCCCGCAGGGCGACGGCAAGCCGCACTACCTGGTGGTCAACGCCGACGAGTCCGAGCCCGGCGCCTGCAAGGACATGCCGACGCTGCTGGCCAACCCGCAGGCGCTGATCGAGGGCATCATCATCGCCGCCTACGCGATCCGGGCCGAGCAGGCCTTCATCTACGTCCGCGGCGAGGTCCTGCACGTGATCCGGCGGCTGCACCACGCCGTGGCCGAGGCCTACGAGGCGGGCTACCTGGGCAGCGACATCCAGGGCTCCGGGTTCAGCCTGGACATCGTGGTGCACGCCGGCGCCGGCGCCTACATCTGCGGCGAGGAGACGGCGCTGCTGGACTCGCTGGAGGGCTACCGCGGCCAGCCCCGGCTCAAGCCGCCGTTCCCCGCCGTGGCGGGCCTGTACGCGTGCCCGACGGTGGTCAACAACGTCGAGTCGATCGCCACCGTGCCCTACATCCTGCGAGCACGGCGCCGCAGGAGTTCGCCGCCTACGGCACCGAGCGGTCCAAGGGGTTCGGGCATCTTCTCGCTGTCCGGGCCACGTCACCCGGCCCGGCCAGTACGAGGCCCCGCTCGGCACCACGCTGCGCGAGCTGCTGGAGCTGGCCGGCGGCATCCGGGCCGGGCACCGGCTGAAGTTCTGGACGCCGGGCGGCTCGTCCACCCCGCTGTTCACCGACGAGCACCTGGACGTGCCGCTGGACTACGAGTCGGTGGCCAAGGCCGGGTCGATGCTCGGCACCCGGTCGATCCAGCTGTTCGACGAGACCACCTGCGTGGTCCGGGTCGCGCTGCGCTGGATCGAGTTCTACCAGCACGAGTCGTGCGGCAAGTGCACGCCGTGCCGGGAGGGCAGCTACTGGGTCGTGCAGCTCATGGAGCGGCTGGAGCACGGCGAGGGCAGCGAGGCCGACCTGGACAAGCTCCTGGACATCTGCGACAACATCACCGGCCGGGCGTTCTGCGCCCTCGGCGACTCGATCCAGGCGCCGGTCGGGTCGTCGATCAAGTACTTCCGGGACGAGTACCTCGAGCACCAGCGGCAGGGCGGCTGCCCGTTCGACCCGGCCGCCTCCACGCTTGTTCGCGATGGGGTCCGGGGGTCGTGCCCGCGGGACAACACAGCTATGGAGTCGGCCCGATGACATCCCCGTCCACCACGGGTGCGGTGGCCAAGCCGGCCGACGGCGTGACGGTCACCATCGACGGCTTCGAGATCACCGTGCCCAAGGGGACGCTGGTGATCCGCGCCGCCGAGCAGCTCGGGATCCAGATCCCGCGGTTCTGCGACCACCCGCTGCTCGACCCGGTCGGCGCCTGCCGGCAGTGCCTGGTGGCCGTCGAGGGCCAGCCCAAGCCGCCGGCCTCCTGCACCACGGTGTGCACCGACGGCATGGTCGTGCACACCCAGCTCACCTCCGCCGGTGGCCGAGAAGGCCCAGCGCGGCATGATGGAGCTGCTGCTGGTCAACCACCCGCTCGACTGCCCGATGTGCGACAAGGGCGGCGAGTGCCCGCTGCAGAACCAGGCCATGTCCACCGGCCAGGGCGAGAGCAGGTTCGACGGTCCCAAGCGGACCTTCCCCAAGCCGATCGCGCTGTCGGCCCAGGTGCTGCTGGACCGCGAGCGGTGCATCCAGTGCGCCCGGTGCACCCGGTTCGCCGAGCAGGTCGCCGGCGACCCGCTGATCGAGCTGCTCGACCGCGGCCCGCAGGAGCAGGTCGGGGTGGCCGAGGGCGTGCCCGTTCGACTCCTACTTCTCCGGCAACACCGTGCAGATCTGCCCGGTCGGCGCGCTGACCGGCGCCTCCTACCGGTTCCGGGCCCGGCCGTTCGACCTGGTGTCGACGCCGTCGGTCTGCGAGCACTGCGCGTCGGGCTGCCGGCAGCGCACCGACCACCGCCGCGGCGCGGTGACCCGGCGGCTGGCCGGCAACGACCCGGAGGTCAACGAGGAGTGGAACTGCGATAAGGGCCGGTGGGCCTTTACCTACGCCACGCAGCCCGACCGGCTGGTCGATGCCGCTGGTCCGCGACGACTCCGGGGTGCTGGTGCCCGCCTCCTGGCCCGAGGCCATCACGGTGGCCGCCCGCGGGCCTGGCCGCCGCGCGGGGCCGGGCCGGCGTGCTGACCGGCGGGCGGCTGACGCTGGAGGACGCCTACGCCTACGCGAAGTTCGCCCGGGTCGCGCTGGGCAGCAACGACATCGACATGCGAGCCCGGCCGCACTCGGCCGAGGAGACCCGGCTTCCTCGCCGAGCACGTGGCCGGGCCGGGCTCGGTCGCACGGCGCGGTCAGCTACGCCAGCCTGCAGCCGGCACCCGCGGTCCTGCTGGCCGGGTTCGAGCCCGAGGACGAGTCGCCGATCGTCTTCCTGCGGCTGCGCAAGGCGGTCCGGCCAGGACGGCTTGCCGTGTACTCGGTGGCCGCGCTGGCCAGCCAGGGCCTGGAGCAAGATGTCCGGCGTGCTGCTGCCGACCGCTGCCCGGCCAGGAGGCCGCGGCGCCTCGACGCCCTGGCCGCCGAGCGTCGAGGGTCGGCGCCGCCGCTGACGCCGGCGCGGCGCTGCGGCAGCCGGGCGCGGTGATCCTGGCGGGCGAGCGGCTGGCCGAGGTGCCCGGCGCCCTGACCGCCGCTGTCCGGCTGGCCGAGGCGACCGGGGCCAGCCTGGCCTGGATCCCGCGGCGGGCCGGCGAGCGCGGCGCCATCGAGGCCGGCGCGCTGCCCGGCCTGCTGCCCGGCGGCCGCCGCGTCACCGACGCTGCCGCCCGCGCCGAGGTCGCGCGGACCTGGGGCGTCGGCTCGCTGCCGGCCGCGCCCGGCCGGGACACCGTCGGCGATCCTGGCCGCCGCCGTCAGCGGCGAGCTGTCGGCCCTGCTGGTCGCCGGCGTGGACCCCGCCGACCTGCCCGACCCGGATGCCGCGCTGGCCGCGCTGGCGGCGGCCAGCTTCGTGGTCAGCCTGGAGCTGCGGGTCAGCGCGGTCACCGACCGGGCCGACGTCGTGTTCCCGGTCGCCGCGGTGGCCGAGAAGGCGGGCACGTTCGTTAACTGGGAAGGCCGCCCGGGCACGTTCGGCCCGGCGCTGTCCGTCCCGGCGGTCCGTTCCGACCTCCAGGTCCTGGCCTCGCTGGCCGATGAGATGGACGTGCACCTGGGCCTGCCCGACGCCGCCGCGGCCCGCCGCGAGATCTCCTCGCTGGCCCCGGCGGCCAGCGGCAGCGGCGAGCCCCGCGGTGGCCGCGAGCACGGCAGCGACCGCCGAGTCGGCCCAGGCCCGGTCAGGCGGTGCTGGCCACCTGGCATAATCTGCTCGACGGCGGTCGCATGCAGGACGGCGAGCCGAACCTGGCGGGCACGGCCCGGGCACCGGTCGCCCGGATGTCCGCCGCGACCGCGGCCGAGGCGGGCAGTGCCGGCCGGCGGCAAGGTAACCGTGGCCACCGAGCCGCGGCGCCGTAACCGTTCCAGTGGAGATCACCGACATGCCGGACCGGGTCGTATGGCTGCCCGCGCAACTCCGCGGGCCGCGGCCTCCGGCGTGAGCTAGGCGCCGGCCACGGCAGCCCTCGTCACGCTGAGGAGCGCGGAATGACAGTCCTGGCCGCCTCCCCCGCGGCGGTGCCCGTTGGCCGCGAGCCACGACCCGACGCTGGCCAGCTTCGGGCATCGACCCCTGGTGGCTGGTCCTGCTCAAGGTTGTCGTGCATCTTCGCGTTCCTGATGATCGCCACGCTGTTCACCATCTGGGCCGAGCGGCGGGTCATCGGCCGGATGCAGCAGCGGCCCGGCCCCAACCGGGCGGGCAAGTTCGGCCTGCTGCAGTCGCTCATGGACGGCATCAAGCTGGCCGCTGATGGAGGACATCATCCCGCGCGGCGTCGACAAGCTGCTGTTCGTGATCGCCCCGGCGGTCGCGGCCATCCCCGCCTTCATCAGCATCGCGATCATCCCGTTCGGCCCGGTGGTCTCGATCTTCGGGCACCAGCACCCCGCTGCAGCTGGCGGACCTGCCGGTGGCCGTGCTGCTGGTGCTGGCGATGAGCTCGATGGCCGTCTACGGGATCGTGCTGGCCGGGCTGGTCGTCGGCCTCGCCCTACTCGCTGCTCGGCGGCCTGCGCTCGTCGGCCCAGGTGATCAGCTACGAGATCGCGATGGGCCTGTCGTTCGTGCCGGTGTTCCTGTACGCGGGGTCGCTGTCGACCAGCCAGATCGTCGCGGCGCAGGCGCACGGCGGCGACGTTCGACGTTCGGCGGGGTGATCTTCCACTACCCGTCGTGGTTCGCGATCCTGCTGCTGCCGTCGTTCGTGATCTACCTCATCACGATGGTGGGCGAGACCAACCGGCTGCCGTTCGACCTGCCCGAGGGCGAGGGCGAGCTGGTCGGCGGGTTCCACACCGAGTACTCGTCGCTGAAGTTCGCGCTGTTCTACCTGGCCGAGTACATCAACATGATCACGGTCTCGGCGCTGGCGATCACGCTGTTCCTGGGCGGCTGGCGCGCCCCGTGGCCGATCACGCGTCTGGTCGGGCGCGAACTACCGGCTGGTGGCCGCTGCTGTGGTTCCTGGCCAAGATGGTCGTGTTCATCTTCTTGTTCATCTGGCTGCGCGGCTCGCTGCCGCGGATCCGCTACGACCAGCTCATGGCGCTGGGCTGGAAGGTCCTGATCCCGGCGTCGCTGGCGTGGACGCTGATCATCGCCACGATGCGGGTGTGGCGGCGCCAGGGCGGCAGCACCGGGGTGTACATCGTGGCGGGCGCTGATCGTCGCCGCGCTGCTGGCGCTGTGGATCGGCTGGGAGGCCTCGGCCCAGAAGGCCGCGACAGCGGCGCCGAGGCCGAGGAGGAGGCGTGGCCAGCCGAGGCGCGAGCACGGCCCGGCGTTCCCGGTCCCGCCGCTGGACCTGCCCCACTACCACGGCATCGGCCTCGGCGACCCGGCCGAGCGTCAGCACCGCCTCCGGCGGCCCCGGCGACGGAACCCGCCACCACGAAGGAGGTCACCGGTGCCTGACTTCCTGGACCCCGTCAAGGGGTTCGGCGTCACCTTCCGGCACGATGTTCCGGAAGGTCGACACCGTCCAGTACCCGGAGGAGAAGAAGCCGACCGCGCCCCGGTTCCACGGCCGCCATCAGCTCAACCGGTGGCCGGACGGGCTGGAGAAGTGCATCGGCTGCGAGCTGTGCGCCTGGGCCTGCCCGGCGGACGCGATCTACGTCGAGGGCGGGGACAACACGCCCGAGGAGCGGTACTCGCCCGGCGAGCGGTACGGGCGGGTCTACCAGATCAACTACCTGCGCTGCATCCTGTGCGGGCTGTGCGTCGAGGCGTGCCCGACCCGGGCGCTGACCATGACCAACGACTACGAGCTGGCCGACGACAGCCGCGAGAGCCCTGATCTGGACCAAGGAGCAGCTCGTCGTGCCGCTGTCGCCGGACATGGAGGCGCCTCCGCACCCCATGCGGCTGGGCGAGACCGAGGAGGACTATTACCGGCTGGGTGCCATGCTGGCCGACGCCCGGCAGTCCGACGCGGCGGCCCAGCCCGATGACGACCCTCCGGGAGACTCGCGATGAAACACGCGATCATCCTCGCCGACCCGGCCGCGACCACGACCCGGGAGTTCGCGTTCTGGATCCTGGCCATCATCTCCGTGACCGCGGGCCTGGGCATGATCCTGGCCCGGCGGGCCGTGCACTGCGCGGTCCTGCTCGCCGTGGTGATGCTGTCGCTGGCGGTCCTGTACGCGATGCTGGGCGCGCCGTTCCTGGCCTTCGTCCAGGTCATCGTCTACACCGGCGCCGTGCTGATGCTGTTCCTGTTCGTCTTGATGATCGTCGGCATCAGCGCGGCCGACTCGATCGTGGAGACGATCAAGGGCCAGCGGCTGTGGGCGGCGGTCGCCGGCATCGGGATGCTCATCCTGCTGGCCCTGGTCGTCGGGCACGCCGCCATCGGGCCGGCCGCCCCGCCCAAGCCTGCCTTCGGCTCGGCTAACGTCACCGGCCTGGCCCAGCTGATCTTCACGACCTACCTGTTCCCGTTCGAGGTCACCAGCGCCCTGCTGATCACCGCGGCGCTCGGCGCGATGGTGCTGGCGCACCACGAGCGGCCCGCGCCCAAGCCGACCCAGAAGACGCTGTCCCGGCAGCGGGTCGCCAGCGGCCGCCCGACACCGCTGCCCGGCCCGGGCACCTACGCCCGGCACAACGCGGTGGACATGCCCGCGCTGCTGCCCGACGGCACGCCGTCGGAGCTGTCGGTCAGCGAGGTCATCTCCGGCCGCCGCCCGGAGGACAGCGGGAGCGTGCAGGCCGGCGCGCTGACCCGCGGCGGGGACGCCGCGGGCGGCGAACCGGGCGCCGGTGACCGCGGCGACACCGAGGAGGCGTGATGGTGAGTCCCGGTCATTACGTGGCCCTGGCCGTCATCCTGTTCGTGATCGGCGGCGTGGGCGTCCTGGTGCGGCGCAACGCCATCGTCGTGTTCATGTGCGTGGAGCTGATGCTGAACGCGTGCAACCTGGCCTTCGTGGCGTTCGCCCGGATGCACGGTGCCCTGGACGGGCAGGTCATCGCGTTCTTCGTCATGGTGGTCGCGGCGGCCGAGGTGGTCGTCGGCCTGGCCATCCTGACCTCTATCTTCCGCGCCCGCCGCTCGGCCTCGGTCGACGACGCCAGCCTGATGAAATACTGATAACGGAGATACTCCTGTGACAGGCACTGCCATGGGCGCGGTGAGTGCGCTCGCGCCGTCGGCGTCGGTCATGAACACCCTGCCCGCAGCGGGGGTGCAGAAGGCTGCCTGGCTGCTGGTCGCGCTGCCGCTGGCCGGCGCGGTGATCCTGCTGCTCGGCGGCAAGCGCACCAACTCCTGGGGTCACCTGCTGGGCGTGGCCATGCCGGTGCTGGCGTTCGTCTACGGGCTGATCGCGTTCTTCACGATGCTCGGCTACCACGCGGCGCAGCGCAGTCGCGACATCCACCTCTTCGAGTGGATCTCGGTCGGCCGGTTCCACGTGGACCTCGGCCTGCTGCTCGACCCGCTGTCCATCTGCTTCGTGCTGCTGATCACCGGGGTCGGCTCGCTGATCCACATCTTCGCCGTCGGGTACATGGCCAACGACCCCGAGCGGCGCCGGTTCTTCGGGTACATGAACCTGTTCCTGGCGGCCATGCTGCTGCTGGTGCTGGCCGACAACTACCTCGGCCTGTACGCGGGCTGGGAGGGCGTGGGCCTGGCCTCCTACCTGCTGATCGGGTTCTGGCAGTTCAAGCCCACCGCGGCCACCGCGGCCAAGAAGGCCTTCATCGCCAACCGGGTCGGTGACGCGGGCCTGTCGCTGGCCATCATGCTGATGTTCGCCACCTTCGGCACGATCACCTTCACCGGGGTCGACCACCCGGCCAGCTCGGCCAGCACCGGGGTGGTCACGGCGATCTGCCTGCTGCTGCTGCTCGGCGCGTGCGGCAAGTCGGCCCAGCTGCCGCTGCAGTCCTGGCTGCTGGATGCGATGGAGGGCCCGACCCCGGTGTCGGCGCTGATCCACGCGGCGACGATGGTCACCGCCGGCGTGTACCTCATCGTCCGGTCCGGCCCGCTGTTCAACCTGTCGGCGGATGCCCGGCTGGTGGTCACCATCGTCGGCGCGTCGACGCTGCTGTTCGGCGCGATCATCGGGTGCGCCAAGGACGACATCAAGAAGGCCCTGGCCGGCTCCACCATGAGCCAGATCGGCTACATGATGCTGGCCGCGGGCCTGGGCCCGGCGGGCTACGTGTTCGCCATCGCCCACCTGCTCGCGCACGGCTTCTTCAAGGCGGGCCTGTTCCTCGGTGCCGGCTCGGTCAAGCACGAGATGGACGACGAGGTGGACATGCGCCGCTTCGGCGCCCTGTGGCGGGTCATGCCGGTCACCTTCGTCACCTTCCTGCTCGGCTACCTGGCCATCATCGGCGTCCCGCCGTTCTCCGGGTTCTTCACCAAGGACTCGATCGTGGACGCGGCCTTCGACAAGGGCGGCACCTCCGGGGCCATCCTGGGCGTGGCCACCGTGCTGGGCGCCGCGATCACCGCGTTCTACATGAGCCGGGTCATGTTCATGACCTTTGCCGGGGAGAAGCGGTGGGAGGAGAAGGCGCACCCGCACGAGGCGCCGCCGATCATGACCGTGCCGATGATCCTGCTGGCCGTCGGGTCGGTCGTCGCGGGCGGGTTCCTGATCCTGAACAGCAGGCTGCTGAACTTCCTGCGGCCGGTCACCGGCGGGCCGACGGCCTCGCACGGCGTGTTCACCCTGGCGGGCTGGGTCACCCTGGCCCTGGTCGTGCTGGGCTTCGCGCTGGCTTACCTCATCTACGGCCGCCGCGAGGTCCCGGTGACGGCGCCGGCGGGCAGCCCGGTGACGGTCGCGGCCCGCAAGGACCTGTACGGCGACGCCATCAACGAGTCGCTGCTGATGCGGCCCGGCCAGTGGCTGACCCGGCTGTCGGTGTACTTCGACAACCGGGGCGTCGACGGCCTGGTCAATACCGTGGCCGCCACTCTCGGCGGCACCTCGGGACGGGTTCGCCGGGTGCAGACGGGGTTTGTGCGCTCTTACGCGCTGTCCATGTTCCTCGGAGCGGCGCTGCTGGTCGGCGCGCTGCTGCTGGTCCGGCTCTAGACCTGGTGAGGCTGCAGATCTGATGAGCAATTTCCCCTGGCTGACCGTCGCGGGCGCGATCCCGCTGGCGGGCGCGGTCGTGATCGCCCTCACCCCCGGCCGGTCGGCGCCCGGCAGCGACGCTGACCGGCGGTCGCGTGACCAGCTGGTCAAGGTCATCGCGCTGGTCTTCTCCCTCGCCACCCTGGCGGTCACGATCGTGATGGCGGTCCGGTTCAAGCCGGGCGGCCCGCACTTCCAGTTCGCGCAGGTCTACGAGTGGATCCCGCAGTTCGGCGTGCACTACGCGGTCGGCGTGGACGGCATCGCGCTGGTGCTGATCGTGATGTCGGCCATCTTGATGCCGCTGGTGATCCTGGCCTCCTGGCACGACACCGATGACCTGGAGGGCTCGGCGGGCGGCCGGCGCCGCAGCGCCAAGACCTACTTCGCGCTGATGATGGTCCTGGAGACCATGATGATCGGGGTCTTCGCGGCCACCGATGTCTTCCTCTTCTACGTGTTCTTCGAGGCCATGCTCATCCCGATGTACTTCATGATCGGGAGCTTCGGCACCGGCCAGCGGCAGTACGCGGCGGTCAAGTTCCTGCTGTACAGCCTGCTCGGCGGGCTGCTCATGCTGGTCGCGGTCATCGCGCTGTTCATCTACTCGGGCCACGGCGGACAGGGCGGCACGTTCCTGTTCAGCAGCCTGGAGCACCTGGCGCTCAGCCCGACGCAGAGCAAGTGGCTGTTCCTCGGCTTCTTCATCGCGTTCGCGATCAAGGCGCCGCTGTGGCCGTTCCACACCTGGCTGCCCGATGCCGCCAGCGCGGCCCAGCCCGGCGCGGCCGTGCTGCTGGTCGGCGTGCTGGACAAGGTCGGCACGTTCGGGATGATCCGGTACTGCCTGGAGCTGTTCCCGTCGGCCGCGCACTACTTCACCCCGCTGATCATCGTGCTGTCGGTGGTGGGCGTGCTGTACGGCGCGATCGTGGCCATCGGCCAGCGCGACCTCAAGCGGCTGATTGCCTACTCCTCGGTCTCCCACATGGGCCTGATCACCCTGGGCATCTTCGTGCTGACCAGTCAGGGCCAGGCCGGCGCGGTGCTGTACATGGTCAACCACGGCTTCGCCACCGGCGCGCTGTTCCTGGTCGCCGGGTTCATGATCGTGCGGCGCCGCTCGTCGCTGATCGCCGACTACGGCGGCGTGCAGAAGGTGGCCCCGCTGCTGGCCGGCTCGTTCCTGATCGCCGGCCTGGCGGGCCTGGCCCTGCCGGGGCTGAACACCTTCGTGAGCGAGTTCCTGGTGCTGATCGGGACCTTCACCCGGTACAAGGCGGCGGCCGTGCTGGCCACCGTCGGCATCATCCTGGCCGCCATCTACATCCTGTGGATGTACCAGCGCACCATGACCGGGCCGGTCCGCGAGGAAGTGGCCAGCATGACGGACCTGAAGGCCCGCGAGCTGTGGGCCATCGTCCCGCTGCTGGCGCTGATCGTCGGGCTGGGGGTCTACCCGCAGCCAGTCCTGAAGATCATCAATCCGGCCGTGAACCAGACCCTGTCTCAGGTGCATTCTCGTGATCCCGTCCCGCCGCACCCCGCGAACGTGGCCGGGCTGGAAGGGAGTTCCCGGTGACCGCGACCACAGCGGCGCTGGCGCCGGTCATCGCCGCGCCGCACTTCGAGTGGGGCCAGCTGTCGCCCATGCTGCTGGTCTTCGGCGCGGCGCTGGCGGGCGTGCTGGTCGAGGCGTTCTCGCCGCGGCTCCTGCGCCGGCCCCTGCATATCGCGCTGACCCTGGGCAGCCTGGCCGCCGCTTTCGTGCTGACCGTCGTGATCGCCGCCAGCGGCAAGATCTTCGGCGGCGGCAGCCCCGGTCACATCGTGGCGGTGGGCGCGGTGGCCGTGGACCGGCCCACCCTGTTCCTGCAGGGCACGATCCTGGTGCTGGCCTTCGTCAGCGTGCTGCTGATCGCGGAATCCTCACATGAGGTGAGCGCGTTCACCCCGCGGGCCGCGGCGGTGCCCGGCAGCGCGGAGGAGCGCGAGGGGCTGCTAGCTGGCCTCAGCCACACCGAGGTCTACCCGCTGACGCTGTTCGCCGTGGGCGGGATGCTGCTGTTCCCGGCCGCTAACGACTTGCTGACGATGTTCATCGCGCTGGAAGTCCTGTCGCTGCCGCTGTACCTGATGTGCGCGCTGGCCCGCCGCCGCCGGCTGCTGTCCCAGGAAGCAGCCATGAAGTACTTCCTGCTGGGCGCCTTCTCCTCGGCCTTCTTCCTGTTCGGCGTGGCCATGCTCTACGGCTACGCGGGCTCGGTGAAGCTGGGCGCCATCGCGTCCGCCGCGCAGTCCGGCACCGCATCGTCGACACTGCTGTACGCCGGCATCGCGCTGACCGGCATCGGCCTGCTGTTCAAGATCGGCGCGGTGCCGTTCCAGAGCTGGAAGCCTGACGTCTACCAGGGCGCGCCCACGCCGATCACGGCGCTGATGGCCTCCTGCACGCTGGTGTCGGCCTTCGGCGCGCTGCTGCGCGTGTTCTACGTCGCCTTCGGCCAGCTGAGCTGGGACTGGCGGCCGGCCATGTGGGGCGTGGCCATCCTGACCATGCTGGTCGGCTCGATCATCGCCATCACCCAGACCGACGTGAAGCGGCTGCTGGCCTACTCCTCGATCGCCCAGGCCGGCTACATCCTGACCGGGGTGGTCGCGGCCACCACGGCGGGCCTGTCCAGCAGCCTGTTCTACCTGGCGGGCTACGGGGCGGCGACCATCGGCGCGTTCGCCATCGTGACGCTGGTCCGCGACCAGGCCGGCGAGGCGGCGCACCTGTCCCGCTGGGCGGGCCTGGGCCGCCGCTCTCCCCTGGTGGCCGGCATGTTCGCGCTGTTCCTGATCGCCTTCGCGGGTATCCCGCTGACCAGCGGGTTCACCGGGAAGTTCGCGGTCTTCCAGGCGGCCATCGGCGGCGGCGCGCTGCCGCTGGTGATCGTCGGAGCGATTGCCAGCGCGATCCTGGCCTTCCCCTATGTCCGGGTGATCGTGCTGATGTTCTTCAGCGAGCCGGCCGCCGACGGTCCCCTGGTCGTCCGGCCCAGCGCCTACACGGGCGTGGCCGTGGGCATCGGCGCGCTGGCCACCCTGGTGCTGGGCATCGTGCCCGGGCCGCTGCTCAACCTGGCCCAGCACGCGGCCAGTCACCTATTCGTGCGCTAGGCGCCGGCGGCGGGCGCCCCGGCCGGGCGGCCCGCCGCTCAGCGCCGGGCCGCCCGGCCGGCACGGCCCGGGCCGCCTGCCCGGCTCCGCCGGAAGCAGGCTTGGGGCGCCCGGGCGGGGGCATACCACAGGGTGACCACGGCAAGCGCATATCTTGGTGGGTGCCGGTGCCTCGCCCTGCCTGTGGCGGGCCCGCTGACGACGCCAGGCCGACGAGGGAGCCCGTGTGACCACCGCTGGAGTAGACCTGACCGACGCAGTGCAGTCGGCTGATGTCGCTGCCGGACTACAAGAGGTCGAGGACGGCCTCCGGTCGGCCGCGCGCGCCGAGCACCAGGTGCTGACCGAGGCCTCCGCGCACCTGATCGAGGCCGGCGGCAAGCGCCTGCGCCCGATGCTGGTGCTGCTGGCGGCCCAGTTCGGCAACCCGAAAGACGAGCGGATAGTCCCGGCCGCGGTGGCCATCGAGCTGACCCACCTGGCCACCCTGTACCACGACGACGTCATGGACGAGGCCGACGTCCGCCGTAACACCCGCAGCGCCAACTCGCGGTGGAACAACACCATCGCGATCCTGACCGGTGACTTCCTGTTCGCCCGCGCCTCGCAGATCCTGGCCGACCTGGGCGCCGAGGCCATCCGGATCCAGGCCGAGACGTTCAGCCGGCTGGTGACCGGCCAGGTAGCCGAGACTGTCGGCCCGCAGCCCGGCGTCGACCCGTTCGACCACTACCTGGGTGTGATCACCGAGAAGACCGCGTCGCTCATCGCCACCGCCGGCCGGTTCGGTGCCATGTTCTCCGACGCTCCGGACGCGGTGATCGCCCGGATTACCCCGGCCTGCGCCGCGCTCGGCATGGCGTTCCAGCTGTCGGATGACATCCTGGACGTCGCCAGTGACCAGGCCCAGTCCGGCAAGACGCCCGGCACGGACCTGCGCGAGGGCGTCCGGACGCTGCCCATGCTGCACGCGCTGCGCTCCGCCGGCCCGCAGGACGCCAGGCTGGTCGAGCTGCTCAGCCGTGGCGAGCTGGCCGACGCCGGCCTGCACGCCGAGGCGCTGCAGCTGCTGCGGGCGCACCCCGCCATGGACATGGCCCGGGCCGACCTCAAGGACTGGGCGGAGCGGGCCCGGGCCGAGATCCGCGCCCTGCCCGACGTCCCGGTGCGCGCGGCATTCGAGACCCTGTGCGAGTTCGTCGTCGAGCGCAGCGGGTAGAGAGCCGGCGCAGGCCCGGCCGCAGGCCGCACTCCCGGAATGGAGCGAATGCGGCCACACGGGGGGAGTCATGACGATTAATCGCATAACGACGGCCCGGCTGCACTCCGCCAGGACCGGCCTGGCCGGCCTCGCGCTGGCCGCGGCGGGAGCTCTCGCCCTGACCGCGTGCGGCAGCTCGGCAGCGGGCGGTCAGGGCAGCCCGGCGTCCGGCGGGGGCAGCAGCTCCGCCTCGGGCCGCAGTGCCTCGGCCATCATCACGCAGATGAAGTCGGCGGTGCGCAGCGCCCCGAGCATGCACATGAGCGGGCGGCTGTCGGACTCCGGGCGGCCCGTCGGGCTGAACGTGAGCGTGCTGCGAGATGGCGACCTCGCCGGCCGGATCACCCAGAACAGCGTCCCGCTGTCGCTGATCGGCGCGGACGGCAAGTTCTACGTCGAGGCGACCCGGCCCTTCCTGCGTGAGCTGCACGCCTCGTCGGTGTGCTCGCTGATGTGCGGCAAGTGGGTGCAGATGTCTGGCCCGCAGGCGGACCAGCTGACCGGCAGCCTGAGCATGACCAGCCTGACGAGGTCACTGACCAGCGATCTGCCCTCGTTCCGGAAAACTGGCCTGACCACCGTCGGCGGCCAGCCGGCCATCGAGATGACGGGCGCCGACGGGTCGACCCTGTACGTGGCCGCGCGGGGCAAGCCGTACCCGCTGCGGGTGACCTCGCCCGGCGGCAGCCAGGGCTCCGTGGTCTTCTCGCAGTGGGGTGCCGTGCCCGAGCCCAGCCCGCCACCTTCCGGCGACGTGATCAACCTGGGCAAGCTGAAAGCGGGCACCAGTTAGCATCTATGCGATGAGAACCTCCGGGCGCACTGCGAACGACGACGTGTCTGCCGAGGCAGCAGACCGTCCGCCGGCGCGCAACAGCGACTTCGTGCAGTCGCTGGACCGCGGCCTGGCGGTGATCCGGGCCTTCGGGCCGGAGCGGGAGCGGCTGAGCCTGAGCGAGGTCGCCCGGGCCACCGGCCTCACCCGGGCCGCCGCCCGCCGGTTCCTGCTCACCCTGGTCAGCCTGGGCTACGTGCGCAGCGACGGGCGGGAGTTCTCGCTGCGGCCCCGGGTGCTGGAGCTGGGCTACGCCTACCTGTCCGGGCTGTCGCTGCCGGACGTGGCCGCGCCGCACATGGAGGAGCTGGTCGCCCGGCTGCACGAGTCGTCCTCGATCTCGGTGCTGGACGGCCAGCACGTGGTCTACGTGGTGCGCGTGCCGACCAAGCGCATCATGACCGTGGCGATCTCGGTGGGCACCCGGTTCCCGGCGTATGCGACCTCGATGGGCCGGGTGCTGCTGGCCGCGCTGCCCGCCGCCGAGCTGGATCGCTACCTGGCCGAGGCGTCCTTCGCCGCGCTGACCGACCGGACGGTGACCGATCCGGGCCAGCTCCGGGACCTGCTGACGGAGGTCGCCGGGCAGGGCTACGCGATCGTGGACCAGGAACTGGAAGAGGGCCTGCGCGCGGTGGCGGCGCCCATCCGCGGCGCCGCCGATGTCGGCATGGCCGCGATCAACGTCTCCGCGCACGCCAGCCGGGTCAGCATGGCGGCGCTGCGCGAGGAGATCCTGCCCGTGCTGCTGCAGAGCGCGGCCCAGATCGAGGCCGACCTCCGGGCCCAGGGCTAACCCGTCTCCGGTCAGCCGGGCACCGGCTAGCTCCCGTCCGCGCGCGCCGCGCGGCGCCCCCATCCGTGCGCTGACCAGGTCGCTCGCGCCGCCTCGGCAAGGCGGCGTGGTGCGGCGATTGCTGCTGCTGGAGCGGCCTTGACCGCGCCGCCAGGCCCGTGCCGGGCGGCCCGGTACCGGTGGGATAACGGCCCTTTCCGCGGCATTGCGGATCTGTTGACAGTGCCGGATACTGCGTGATTAAGTTCTACATTGCGTATACTCGTACGCTAAGCGAACATCCGCGTCACCCTGCGGCTCCCGTCGGAGTAAGCGGCGAAGTGACTTCGCGCTGGCCGGAGCTTCCGGTCGGCGCGGGCGCTGACCCAGAGGAGACGGAATGGACCGTCAGAACGCGGATAACGCACTGCTGCCCGATCTGCCGATCGGGCGGCGTTCTTTGCTTAAGGGCGCAGGCGCGGGTGCTCTGGCCATGGGCGCCGGCGGGCTCCTGGCCGCGTGCGGCTCGGGCATCAAGGGCGCGGGTGGCTCATCAGCCTCCGGCACCATCAAGATCGGCTTTGTCACGCCGCTCACCGGCCCCCTCGCCGGGTTCGCCTCCGGGGATCAGTTCGTGCTTAACCAGATCCGGAATACCTCGGCCTACAAGAACGGCATCAAGGTCGGCGGCAAGAAATACAAGATGGACATCGTCGTGGCGGACAGCCAGTCCAACCCGACGCGCGCGGGCCAGGTCGCCCAGAACCTGATCCTGCAGAACAAGGTGGACATGGTGCTCACCACGTCCACGCCGGAGACAACCAACCCGGTGGCGGCCCAGTGCGAGAAGCAGGGCACGCCCTGCCTGTCCACGGTGGTGCCGTGGGAGTCCTGGTACGCGGGCCTGGGCGGCAACCCGGTGAGTCCCACCACGGCGATCAAGTACTGCACGATGTTCTTCTTCGGGCTGAAGGAATTCCAGGGCACGTTCGTGCCGATGTGGAATCGCATCCCGAACAACAAGACCGTCGCCTGCATGTACCCCAACGACTCCGACGGCAATGCGTTCCGCGAGGCGTTCGAGCCGCTGGTCAAGGCCTCGCATTACAAGGTGGTCGACGGCGGCGCCTACGCCGACGGCACGACGGACTTCACCTCGATGATCAAGGATTTCAAGAACAAGCACTGCGAGATCTACAGCAACGCGCCGCTGCCACCAGACTTCAACACGTTCTGGAAGCAGGCCGCGCAGCAGGGCTTCAAGCCCAGGCTGGCCACCGTGGCCAAGGTGCTGCTGTTCCCCGATGACACCAAGGCGCTCGGCCCGCTGGTTAGCAACATCGCTACCGACTCCTGGTGGGGCCCGTACATGCCCTACACCTCCGCGCTCGAGAACGTCACAGCGTCGCAGCTCGCCGATGCCTACCAGAGCTCGACCGGCAACCAGTGGGTGCAGTCCATCGGCTCCTCGTACGCCCTGTTCGAGGTGGCCAAGGAGGCGTTCGGCGCGGTCAGTGATCCGCACGACGCCGGCGAGGTGGCCAAGGCCCTGCACAACGTCAACTACTCCGGCATGTGCGGGTCGATCAACTTCGCCGCCGGCCCGGCACCCGGCGTCGGCATCATCCCGCCGGTCGGCGCGCAGTGGAAGAAGGCGACGGGCAAGTACCCGCTGGAGATGAAGGTCGTGGACAACTCGCTCAACCCGAGCGTGAAGGTCCAGGCCAAGCTCGAGCCGACGAATCCCTGACGCCGCTGATGTCTGTGACGTCGCATGCCTGAGTCCGCGGGGACGGCCCTGCTGGAGCTCGACGGGATCTCCAAGAGCTTCGGCCGGGTCGTCGTCGCGGACCAGCTGTCCCTGCGCATCGGCGAGCGGGACATGGTCGGCATCGTGGGCCCCAACGGCGCCGGCAAGACCAGCCTGTTCAGCATGATCTCCGGGGACCTGACGCCGGACGCCGGGCAGGTCCGGCTCGGCGGGGCGGTGGTCACCCGGCAGAGTGCCGCGGCCCGCTGCCGCCTGGGCATCGGCCGCACCTACCAGGTGCCGCGGCCGTTCGGGGCCATGACCGTGTTCGAGAACATCCTGGTCGCGGTCCAGCAGGGTGCCGGGCTGCGCCGCGCGGCGAGTTATGTGCGAGCCGGGGAGGTCATGGGCCGGGCCGGCCTGGAGGCTGAGGCCAACAGCCCGGCCGAGCGGCTCGGCCTGCTGCAGCGCAAGCGGCTCGAGCTGGCCCGGGCGCTGGCCACCCGGCCGCGGCTGCTGCTGCTGGATGAGGTGGCCGGCGGCCTCACTGACCCCGAGGTCGCCCAGCTGGTGCAGATCGTGCACGGCATCCAGGCCGACGGCGTGGCCATCATCTGGATCGAGCACGTAGTCCGCGCCCTGACCGGCACCGTGGACCGGCTGCTGTGCCTGGCGGGCGGCCGCTTCGTCGGCGACGGGCCGCCCGCCGAGGTGCTGGCGCTGCCCGCCGTCCGCGAGGTGTTCCTGGGCACCGAGGTGACCACCTCGCTGTCCGGGCTGACCGCCGAGCAGCCGGAACGGGAGAGCTCATGAGCCAGCCGGGCGGGCCAGCGCCGGACGGGGCGCCGCTGCTCGAGGTGCGCCAGCTCACCGTCCATCACGGGCAGCTCCGCGCGCTGCACGAGGTCAGCCTGTCGGTCGGAGCCGGCGAGGTGTACGCGATGATCGGCGCCAACGGGGCGGGCAAGACCACCCTGCTGCGCACCATCTGCGGCCTCAAGGCGCCGACCTCCGGGTCGGTCCTGCTGGACGGGCGGGACATCTCGCGGCTGCGCACCGAGCGCCGGGTCGCGGCCGGCGTCGTCATGGTGCCGGAGGGGCGGCGGCTGTTTCCCTCGCTCACCGTCGAGGAGAACCTCCAGGTCGGCGCGTCCTATGCGCGCCAGGGCCCGTGGACCATCGAGCGCGTCTACGAGCTGTTCGGCTGGATGCGCGACCGCCGGAGCCAGCTCGCCGCGCAGCTGTCCGGCGGCGAGCAGCAGTCGGTCGCGATCAGCCGCGCGCTGGTGGCCAACCCCCGGCTGCTGCTGCTGGATGAGCTGTCGCTCGGCCTCGCGCCGGTTGTGGTCCGGCGCATCTACGACTCGCTGCCGGAACTACTCGCCTCCGGAATCACCGTTCTGCTCGTGGAACAGGACGTCAGCCAGGCGCTGCGGGTGGCCACGCACGTGCACTGCCTGCTGGAGGGCCGTACGACTCTGCAGGGCGCGCCCGGCCAGCTGACGGCGGCGGGCATCGAGGGCGCTTACTTCGGCCTGACTGGCGCCGCCGCGGCCGGGCCGGCCACGGCCGGGGACGAGCCCGCCGGGACTCCGGGAGCACCCGCATGATCTGGGTTAACGCCATCGTCCAGGGCATCTTGCTGGGTGGCCTGTATGCCCTGTTCGCCTGCGGCCTGTCGCTGCTGTTCGGCGTCATGAAGGTGATCAACCTGGCTCACGGTGACCTGGCCATCCTGGCCGGGTACCTGGCCGTGGGCGTCATCGCCGTCACCCACATCCCGGCCGTCTGGTCATTCCTGATCGTCGTCCCGCTGTTCGCGGCGCTCGGCTACCTGGCGCAGCGCACCCTGATCCAGGCCAGCCTGAACCGGGGCGTGCTGACCACCCTGCTGGTCACCTTCGGCCTGTCGGTGGTCATCGAGAACGCGCTGCAGCAGTTCTTCTCGGCCAACAGCCACACCCTGGGCATCGGCTCGCTGGTCACCGACTCCTTCAGCATCGGCTCCCAGATCACCATCGCCTACCTGGACCTGGTGATCTTCCTGGTGGCGGTCGTCGTGCTGCTCGGGCTGCAGTTCTACCTGTCGTCCTCCCGGCACGGCCGGCTGATCCGGGCCGTCGCGGACGACCGGGAGGCGGCTCAGCTGGCCGGCGCCGATTACCGGCACATCTTCGGCATCGCCGCCGCCATTGCCTTCGCGACCGTGGCCCTGGCCGGGATCGCCTACGGCATGTACACCTCGTTCGACCCCACCAGCGGCACGACCGCGCTGCTGCTGCTGTTCGCCTTCGAGGCCGTGGTGATCGGCGGCCTGGGCTCGCTGTGGGGAACCCTGGTCGGCGGGATCCTGCTCGGCGTCGTGCAGCAGCTCGGCGCCCAGGTCAATACCACCGACCAGGTCCTGGCCGGGCAGCTGCTGTTCCTGCTGATCCTGGTCATCAGGCCGCAAGGCATTACCAGCGGGCGGAGGACGGCATGACCGCGCCAGTCCAGCCGAAGCAGCCGGCCTGCCCGCTGGCCGCGGCCGGCCGCCCGGCCCGGGTAACCCGGGGGCGCCGTCCGGCGTGGCTGTCCCTGGTCGGCGCCATCGTGGCCGTGGGCATCCTGGCCTACCTGCCGTACCTGGTCTACGAGGGCACCACGAGCCTGCTCGTGCAGTTCTTCATCCTGCTGATCCTGGCCAGCATGTGGAACCTGCTGGCCGGCGTACGCCGGGCTGGTGTCGGTCGGCCAGCAGGCCTTCGTCGGCCTGGGCTCCTACGCCGTGCTCATCGTCGGGCTGCACGGGGTCAGCCCCTTCACCGGCGTCCCGGTCGCCGCGGTCGCCTGCGGCGCGTTCGGGCTGATCTTCTGGTGGCTGCTGTCCCGGCTGCGCAGCGGCTACTTCGCGATCGCCAGCTGGGTCATCGCCTCGGTCTGCTACCTGGTCATCATCAGGTTCCCGTCACTCGGCGGCGGTACCGGCGAGCCCCTGGCCGGCATGCCCGACGTGAACACCACCCTGCTGGATGCCTATATCTACTGGATCAGCCTCGGCGTCACCGTCGTCATCCTGGTCGCCCTGTACTTCCTGCTGCGCGGCCGGCTCGGCCTGGTGCTCACCGCCCTCCGCGACGACGAGACCGGCGCCCGCAGCGTCGGCGCCCGGGTGTCGCGGGCCCAGCTGCTGGTCTTCGTGTTCGCGGCCGTCGGCTGCGGCGCGGCCGGCGGCCTGGAACTGCTCAGCCAGCCGTTTGTCCAGCCGACCGCGGCGTTCTCCGTGCAGTGGACGGCGGAGATGATCTTCGCCTGCCTGATCGGCGGCATCGGCACAATTGAGGGCCCGATCGTCGGCACGATCGTGTTCTTCGCCCTGCAGCAGTGGCTGTCCGGCTACGGCACCTGGTATTTCATCGTGCTCGGCGCGGTCGCCATCGCGGTGGCCATCTGGGCCCCGCGCGGCGTGTGGGGGTTCATCTCCGAGCACCTGCACGTCCGGCTGTTCCCGGTGGGCTACTGGTTCCGGCCCGCCGTTCAGCCAGCGGTCCAGACGGCCGGAGCAGCCGGCCCGGCCGGTTCTGCCGCGCCGGGCAGCGGGGCGCCACCAGGCCTCGGATGACTTGGTCGACTGCATCAGGCGATCAGCAGGCGGCTGTCCAGCTCTGCCGTGTCGAGATCCAGGAGGTCGTGGTTGCGCTCGGCCCACCGGCCGGATGCGACGTCATCACGCAGGCTGTTTACTGCGCGCTGCTCGGCGTCCGGCCCGACTCTGGCCCAGATCGACATGCCGCGGCGGACATGCTCGTCGAGGTAGGCCCCGGGGCGGCGCCAGTAGGCCTCGTAGAAGCCGTCCGCGCAGTCCCACGGGATGGGCACCGGCTCGGTCCGGGCTGCGATCGCGCCGGCCAGCTCGGTCAGGGAAGGCCGGCCCGCCCACAGGGCAGCGTGCTCGGGCAGGTAGTCGCGAGTCAGCCAGAACCGGTCGGGGTCACTGGCGTCGGTTGTGAGCACCACCACGCGGCGCGCGACGCGCCGCATCTCGCGCAGGCCCGCGATCGGGTCCGGCCAGTGATCGACGGTGGCAAGGGCCATCGCGGCGTCGAACGACTGGTCCGCGAACGGAAGGCTCTCGGCGGTGGCAGCCACGCACGGCGCTGCGCCCGCGGGGCGCTGCGCCCGCATGACCGCCGACGGCTCCGCCGCAGTGACGTCACGGCCGGGGGGCTCGTAGGACCCGGTGCCCGCCCCGACATTCAGCACGGTCCGGGCATCGCCGAGCGCGGCCCAGACCTGCTCGGCGATCCGCGGCTCGGTGCGCCGCGTCACGGCATAGGTGGCTCCGATGGCGTCATACAACTGTGCGCCGGACATCCGGCTGCCTCGTCTCTGGCGGCAGACTATGTGGCGACCTGCGCCGGATATATCGGGTCGATACATCGCAACGATATAATCCTGATGTATACCGCGCAAGCCTGGCGGAAACGGCTTGCCGGGCACTGGCTCCGGATCACAGCCCGGTCGCACGAAGCGCCACCTCGTGGCGCGGGAAGGTGCACGGCGTCATTGCGGCCTTACGGCCCGCCGCTTTCGCGTTCCGGCAGTTCCGCCGGGGTACTGTGGTGGCCACATTTTTGTGATACATTTCCCGTATGACGGCGGATACGCATGCCGTTGGCCTGCGGGAGCTGCGGCATCACACGAGTGACGTTCTTGCCAGAGTGCGCCATGGCGAGACGATCGATGTGACGGAGCACGGACGCTTGATCGCCCGAATCGTCCCGGTAGGAGATCGCGAGCCGACTCCGGTGCTTGCTCGCCTCGTCGAGTCCGGCCGGGCGACTCTCGCCCGGCGGCCCGGCTACCGGCCACGGATGCGCCCGGGTGATGGCACCGACCGGCTCTCTGACGGGCTCGCGGAGCTTCGCGACGAGGGACGCTGGTGAGCATCTACTACGCCGATACCTCGGCCGTGATCAAGCTCCTGGCGGAAGAGAGTCACTCTCGTGCCTTCGCGGCGTTCTACGACGCACATACGGATACGGAGTGGATCAGTTCGGCGCTGCTGCGGATCGAGGTGACCAGAGCGGTGACCCGGGTCATGCCCGCGCTGCTGCCTGATGCCCGTGATCTGCTTTCTGCCTTCTCTTACATCGCCATCGACGACGACGTCGTGGAAGGCGCCATGAACGAGCCCGATCGCGGGCTGCGTTCACCCGACGCGATCCACCTGGCTACTGCGCGCACCCTTGGCGAAGACCTCAGCGCCATCGTCAGCTACGACGACCGCTTGCTCAAGGGGGCTGAAGATGCCGGCCTCAGCACAGCATCACCCCGCGACTGATCAGCCAGAAATTGCTACCACCAGCAGTATCTTTCAAGCAATAAAAGCCACTACGGCTACTGCCCCGACCACGGCACGGGCGTGTCCTGCCCGATCGGGTTGTCAGGGCCAGCGGTCCGGCAGGGCCGAGGGCTGACCTGGCTGGCGGTTGTTGCCGGTAGTTAGCTGAGGTGGCGGGTCTCGGGCAGTGTGGTCACGGCCCTGGGCCCGCCGTTCGCCATCTGGGCTGGCGTCCTACTAGAGGAGCTTCAGGAACTCGTCGGGGGCCAGGCCTGCCTGCCGCAGGATAGAGGCCAACGTGCCGCGCTTGACGGTGCCGTGCTGCGGGATAACGGCCAGCCCGGCCGTGCGGATCCCGGTAGACCGCGTGGCTGCCTTTGGTCCGGACGTGGGAGAAGCCGACCGACTCCAGGGCGCGGATGACTTTCCGCACGGGCAGGTCGGAGAGCGCAGGGCTCACGCGGCGGGCAGCTTGAATGAGGTCACGAGCGGCGTGGCGGTGACGTGCCCGGCCGGGTCGTCTACCTCTTCCAGGTACAGCTCGACTGCCTCGGCGAGGTTGGCGAGCGCCTCGTCGATGGTGTGGCCCTGGCTGGCAACGTCCACTTCCAGGCACTGCGCGATGTACCAGTCCTCTTCGCGGTGCAGGGCCGCGGTCATGGTGCGAGGCGAATCCGGCATGGTTACAGGGTAGCCGCAGATGGCTGGGATGCCGGGGACTGGCAGTAGCTGCGCTTCTCGTCCAGCGAGCATTGCCACCACCAATACAGTCCGAGTGCCCAGCCGGCGTTCCGCTGAGCGTCGTACCGGGCCAGGCGTCGACGGCGGAGACAGTCACATGCCCGGCCAGTATCCTGCCGAGGTGAGCGACCATGGATTCTGGGCGGCGCAGAGCCTGGTCACGGAGCCGGGTCCTGCTGCGGCCGCGATCGACCGGCTACCGTCCTACCTCGGCGCGCTCCGTGCGGCGAGTCAGCAGCTGGTGTTCCACTACTGGGCCGACGGCGACTACGCAGCGAATGGCATCGAGCCGGAGCGGATCAGCGAGATCGACACCCGGTATGCGGCAGCGATGTTCGCCCGGCTTGGTGAGCTCGCTGACCTCCCGCTGTCCGCTGCCCGCCTGCCCAGGCAGCGGCTGGTCGGTTGCTGCCGGGATTTCACCGTGCTGTTCGTCGCCATGGCCCGGCACAAGGGGATTCCAGCCCGGGCCCGGGTCGGCTTCGCCGGGTACTTCTTTGACGGCTGGCTGATCGACCACGAGATCGCCGAGGTCTGGGACGCGTCGGCCGCGCGCTGGCGGCTGGTCGAGCCAGAGATCGACGACGGCCATGCCGACCCGGTCGACGGGACCAGCTTCGACGCTCTTGACGTCCCCCCCGACCGCTTCCTGACCGGCCCGCGGGCCTGGCAGCTGGCCCGCTCTGGTGCGGTCGACCCGGAGCGGTTCGTTGTCAGTCCTGACCTGGAGATCCCCGCCACCCGAGGCTTGCCCCAGCTCCGGCGCAGCCTGGTCCGCGATCTCGCTGCCCTGAACAAGGCCGAGATGCTGCTCTGGGAGGACTGGGGCGTGCTGGACTCGCGCGCGGCACCGGGGCCTGACGAGCTGGCGGTCCTGGATAAGCTGGCCACTCTCACCGGGCAGCCCAGCCCGCCGCTGGCCGACCTCCGATCCGCCTACCGTCGCCCGGAATTTGTGGTACCCGACACCGTGACCAGCTACAGCCCCGCCCGGACCGATGTCCCGGCAAGCGTTGACGTCAGCGCGGTGGCCCGGGCAGCCAGCTGACCGGTGCCTCGGCAAGGCTGCTCACTAGATGGCGTCGAAATCACCCTGTCCGAGTGATCTCTGCCGGCGCATGCGCGGGGAGCGTGAGGGAGAGCTGGCGATTCTCGCCGCTGGCGTCGCTCCACCTAGCAGCCAGGGAGTCAGCATGTCTAATCACTTCAGCGCCGATCACCTCAAGTTTCCCGGCGACGACACGCGGCTCGACCTCACGGACGTATATGCGTTCAGGTCAGCGGAAAACCCGGGCAAGACGGTTCTGATCATCGACTCCAACCCGACGGTCCGGGCTCCCATTGAACTGCCGCCGGCCGTCATCACCCGGCGGGAATTCCACCCGGACGCGGTCTACCGGATCAACATCGACAACGACGGTGACGCCCACGCCGACGTCGCCTTCACGTTCACCTTCGCCGAGCCCGCGAACGGCGCGCAGACCGGGACGGCCTACTACGCATCCGGCGCCCGGGCGCGCGAGCCCGGCGCGGTGGGCGAGGTGCTCGCCTCGTCCATCCCGGTCAGCTTCGACGCAACAGTGCAGCCGGTCCAGGCCGAAGGGATCCGGGTGTTCGCCGGGGCGCGCAGCGAGCCGTTCTTCGCCGACATCGAGGGCGCCATGCACGGTTTCCAGTGGACCGGGCACGACGACTTCGCCGGCAACGATGTCCTGTCGATCGCGCTGGAGGTCCCCGACGAGATGCTGGGCGCCGCCCCGATGATCGGCGTCTGGGCCTCGATCAGCGTGCACAGCGACGGCACGCTCACGCAGATGGATCGCGGCGGGCACCCGACCATCAACCCGTTCGTTAACCCCGATAGCGAGAAGAACACCTACAACTCTCGCCAGCCAGCCGACGACGTGGCCAACTACCTGGGCCCCTGGTCGACGCTGCTGGAGAACGGCGGTTACCCGCCCGAGGAGGCCAGGCAGGCGGCCCTGATCGCGCTGCCCGATATTCTCCGCTACGACCGCGAGCAGCCCGCCAGTTACCCCAACGGCCGCAAGCTCACCGACGATGTCTACAGCGCGCGCTTCGCCTGGCTCACTCACGGCACGGTCCCGCCGACCGGCCTGCAGCCGCACGACGACATGCTGGACGAATTCCCCTACCTCGGACTCCCGAACGCCTAGCGCGGGAGCGGCCCGGGCTGGCGCGGGACGCCGCCTCAATCGCCCTGCGGCGAGGGGGTTAATCTCCGGCACGGCCGAAATACTGTATCTATGGACCGCAAGCGCGTTGTCACTGCTCTGACGCGGCCCGGCCGGCTCGGCCGGGCCGCTGACGCGCAGGTGGGCCAGCGGACCGCAGAGACGCGGGTCAGGGTCCGGCTGATGATCGAGATCACGGCCCGGGCGGGCGCCTACCGGAAAGGGCTGCTGGCCGCGGCCCGGCATCTGAGCCCGGAGGAAGCCGCGATCCTTTCCGACCTGGAACGGCACGGCCTGCAGGTCCCCCAGCTACATGACGTGCTGTGCGGCGGTCACGTCATCGTCGATGACCCGCAGCTGTACGAGAGCTGGAATTTTGCCAAGATCAGCCATCAGCGCCTGTCCAGCCACCATCGCAACATCGATAAGAAGAAATACCCGGATATCGGGATGCGCGGCCAGGTGGTCCGCGAGAAGCTGCACGGCCGCACGGCACAGGGCACCTGGGTGCAGCTGGAGAAGACCCCGGCGGCATTCGGCGGCAAGCGCAAGCTGCCATCCCTGGATGACCTCCGCCATCTTCTCGACTACATCACCTACCGGATGACGCGCAGCAATGTCGGCCCCTGGGGGCTGTCGCGGTGGACTGAGCGGCGCCCGATCTACCTGTCCCCTGACCTGGCGGTGCCCGTCCGGCTGTCGCCGCCGGTCGCGGCGTCGCTCGCGACGGCACTGCGCCGGATCGAGGCGGCTGATGACGTGACCGCTGCGTCCGCGGACCTGGCCCGCCGGTTCCCGCCGCCAGACCGGGCGGACCCGTCACGGGAGCTCGGGCAGGCGCTGCACGGCCGGGCCGGCCGGGGGCTGTTCGGCAGCTCCAAGGTCTGGGTCTCGGAGACCCTGTCCCCGGTTGCGGCGGCGATTCTGAGTCAGCGGCCGGCGCAGCCGCCGGCCAGGGGACGGCACGCGGAACGGGAGACCACGTGAGTGACAACGACCACGATGGCCGGGCGACGGTGCCGCCGGGCGGTCCGGGCCAGGATCCGGCGGCCGTCCCGGAGGGCCTTGTTACGGCGATCGTGAACCTGGTCGGCACCGGGCCCGTTGAGCTCGGCGCCTACACCGCCGCCGAGCTCACCGCGGTGGACGCGATCGTGGACTTCCTTGCGGCGCGGCCGTCGGACGAGGTGCTCGCCGAGGCCGTCCGGTCCCTGGCGGCGCGCAAGCTCCTGGTGGCCGGGTCGGCCGCGGAGCAGGTCGAGGTCCGCGGGGACCTGGGCATCGCGGTGGCTTTTCAGCAGCGGGCCCGGATGGTCCTGGATGCCCGGGCGACGGGAACTGAGGCCGGCGAACCGTGGCGGTTCCTGCTGCTTCCGCAGCCCGAGCAGATCGTCATGATGATCCGCATTGACGCCCTGGGCCTGCACGATGTCAGCCTGCGCAAGCTGGACGAGGCCCTGAAACTGCTCACTGAGTGGCTGCCCCGGGGCCCGGCGGCAGACCGGGATGCGGGCCGGGATGCCGACCATATCCTGGCGACAGCTGAGCGTTCCGCCCTGGTCACGGCGACCGCGTACACCACGCAGGGCTCGGCCGAGGTCGCGGGCTCCAGCACCGACCTGCTGCTCGCCCGCCAGGACGGGCGGCTGCACGCGTTCTCCCCGGACCCGCACGACAGTGACCGGCTGGTGCCCGGCGCCCTGGACGGCAAGGATGTGCGCGAAGCGCTAGCCGGCCTGCTCGGCTGAGTTCCTGACCGGCCATCCAGGTTCGAGGCCGGGCCAGCTGGTGTTAGCGCTGGCCGCTGAGGACGGCTGCGACTAGCTCGCGGCGGCTGCGGACGCCGAACTTGTCAAACGCCCCGGTGAGATGCTCCTGGACCGTGTTGGCGGAGATGTGCAGCTCCTGCACGATCTGCTTGGTGGAGTGGCCGCGGATAACCAGGGCGGCCACGCGTGACTGCGCGTCGGTCAGGCCGTGCACCCGCAGGAGCAGGGAGCTGACCTGGTCGGCGGGCGCCGGCGCTACGACGACGCCGACCTGCGGCTCGGGTGGTCCGGACAGCCGCGCGGCGTGCAGGGAGATCCAGCGGCCAGCACGGCTGCGGAGCAGGATGCTAGCCGCCGGCCGCGGCCCGGGACTGGCCTCGACCTGGAGCAGCCGTGCGGCTGCGGCGTAGACGGGCATAGGCAGCTCGCCGGCTGGCCGGCCATCAGGATCCTCGATTTCCGCCAGCCACTGCCGGGCCTCCTGGCTCATGGACATCACGGCCAGGGTGGCATCCAGCACGATCATGCCGGGCGCCAGCCCGCTCGGGGCTACCGGGACGGGTGCCTCGAACATGGCGGCGCGGCGGAGCCCTTCAGCGATGTGCGGGGAGATCCGGCGGATCAGGTCTAGCTCCCGCGACTCGAAGCCATGCGCCGCATCCTCCCGGTGCAGGCACATCACGCCCCAGCAGGTCTTCTGGCTCAGCAGGGCGGCGCGGAGCTCGTCGCCCAGGCCGAGCGGCCCCATGATGTCCCGGTACCGGGGACTCATCGGGCGCGTCCCGCCGGTTTCCCGGTCGAGGGAGCTGACCGGGTCGGCGGCTTCCGCGAGAGCGGCAAATTTGTTGACATCGTCGCGGCCGAACTCGTTATCCAGGAACAGCGGCTGGGCGGCAGCGAGCGGCTCGTCGGCGGTGCCTGAGGTGAACAGCAAGGTCGCCGGGTCAACGGTCGCGAAGAAGGCGGCGTCGATAGTCAGCATCCGGCGCATCCGGCGCAGCACCTCATCGCGGAGCCCGGCGCTGCCCAGCCCCGCGTAACACCGGCCGATCAGGGCGGTGACCTGGTGCTCTGTGGCGACCCTCGCCATAGGAATGACCATACGCGCACCTGATCTGAGATTCGCCCGGCCAGCTCAGAGCTCGGGGGCCAGGCCGAGCTGGCGGAGCAGGCTGAGCTCATCCAGGCGCCCCCAGCGTTCCACGATCCGGCCCTGCCGGAGTCGCCAGATGTTGATTCCGGGGAGGCTGACTTCCAGGCCGGAAGCCGGCACCCCGAACAGCTCGCCCCGCTGCGTGCCGCTGGCGGTGAACAGCTCGACCACCAGGTCTCCCTCGGCCACCAGGAATCCCAGTTCGCTGTGCCAGTCGGGGAACGCGGACCGGAACATGGCGGCCACCGCGCGCATCCCGTCCCGGCCGGCCGGTACCCCCAGCGGCGGGTCATGATTGACGAAGTCCTCGCCTAGGTAGTCATCGACGGCGCCCAGGTCGCCCTTGCTGAATACGGCGCCGATGAATGCGGTGACGGTGTCCTTGTTCTGCTGCATGGTGTCCATGCCCGCAAGTCTTCGTCGGCCCCTGTCCCCGCACTACCCCAGATATCTGGGGTTCGAGCCGGGCTTCCCGGTGCGCGGCTCGTCTCCGCTCAGGCTGGCAGCACGAGCCCGGCCAGGTCAGCGACGGCAATGACGTACCCCTGGCGCGGGAAGATCCGCTGGGTCAGCGTCTCGTGGTTGACCGCGTCCGGGTCCGCGCAGGCGTCCTCCAGGACATACACCCGGTAGTCCATGTCGGCCGCCGCGCGCACCGTCGACAGGACAACGCCGCTCGTGCTGATCCCGGCCAGGATCAGTGTCGTGATGCCGCGCCCCCGCAGCTGGTCGTCCAGGTCGGTGGTGGAGAAGGCGCCGACGCGGACCTTGCGGACGATGATGTCGCCCGGCTCCGGCGCCACCCGCGGGTCGATGCCGGTCTCCGGGTCGGTGTCCTGCAGCCGGCGGCGGCCGGCCAGCGCGGTGAAGGTCTTGTTGGTGTTGGGGATGGCGGCGTAGTCCTGGTCATCGAAGGCGACACGCACGTAGCCGACCACGATGCCTGCGGCGCGGGCGGCGGCGATGGCGCCGGCTGCGCGGCCGAGCAGCGCGTCCGCGTCCTCGATCATCGAGACCACGCTGAGCTGATAGTCCATCACCAGCAGCGCCGAGGTAGCGGGATCGATAGCCGGGGCGTCGGTCATGGCATCTCCTGAGCCGGGGGCATGGGACCACGACACCGTACGCCTGCCGCCGCGTCGGGCCGCACGCGCCCGGCCGGCCGCGGCGGGCTGGCCGGGGCGCGGGCCGGGAGCGCGCAGCGGGCTAGGCGACTCCGTCCTGCGGGTCGATGCCGTGCTGGCGGAGCAGCTGGCGCAGCCGCTCGACCTCGTCGCTCAGGGACGGCAGGTCGAGGTGCGCGGTCGCCCAGTCGTCCCGGCGGGCCGTCAGCTCGGTAGTGAGCTCCCGCTCCCGGTCCCGGAGCACGGCAGCCCTCTCGAAGTCCTGCGCGTCGATCGCCAGTTCCTTGTCCTGGCGGACCTGGCTGATCTGCTCGTCCAGGTCATGCAGGTCCGGGCCGGTGCCCACCCGCTTCTCCAGGGCCGACAGCCGGACCTCGATCGCCTCCAGGCGGCTGATGACCTGGGTCAGCGCCTTGCGGGTGCCCCGGCCGGCCTTGCCCGGCGGGTCGATCTCCGCCAGCGGCCCGGAGCGGCCGGGCTGCTGGCCCAGCAGCTCGGTCACCTCGCGCCGCACCCGGCTGTGATCGCAGCCCAGGGCGGTCAGGACCTGGGCTGCTACGCCGTCGCCCTCGCGGATCAGGCCGAGCAGGATGTGCTCGGTCCCGATGTAGTTGTGGCCGAACTGCAGCGCCTCGCGCAGGGCGAGCTGCAGGACCTTCTTGGCCCGCGGGGTGAACGGGATGTGCCCGGACGGGGCCTTGCCGCCGCGGCCCACGATGTCGATCACCCGCTGCCGCACCGCCTCCTGATCGACGCCCAGCGCGGCCAGGGCCCGGGCCGCGACACCGTTGCCCTCATGGATCAGCCCGAGCAGGATGTGCTCGGTCCCGATGTAGTCGTGCTGCAGCGCCCTGGCCTCTTCCTGGGCCAGGACCACGACCTGCCGTGCTCGGTCGGTGAACCTCTCGAACATGCTCCGCGCCGCCCTCCGCCACTCGCTCTGGCTGTGCCCGGTGAGAACACGTTACATCTCGATACCGAACCCTGTCTGCGCCGTCCGCTCTCGGCTTACGATCGGGGGCATGGCCCGGGCCGCTGGTCTCACCCTGGCCGTGTGCGCCTTAACTGCCGCCGCGTGCACGGCCAGCCACCCCTCGCCCGGAGCAGCCGCAAGCCGCACCGCGCCGCCCTCCGCCGGGCCCAGCTCGCCGCGCGCGACCTCCGGCACCGGCCAGCCGGGCGGAACCGCGCCGGTCACCGGGGCGAGCTACGTAGCGGGCGGCTGCTCGACAACCCGGTTGCTGCTGGGGGCCAGCCCAGCCTGGACGCGGTCCGCGCAGCCGCCGTCCATCCGCTATGCGCTATCCGATGCAGGTCAGGCGGCGGCTTACCTGTTCGGCTACCCGCTGCGAGCCGGGTCCCCGCAGAATCCGGACGACAAGATCCTGTGGGTGATGCGCCGCCCGCGTGACGGCCGGCCGCTGCGGCTGACCGGCCGGCTGCTCGGGCCGGCCGGGCCGCGCACGGTGTCCTCGACCTGGCCGGCCGATTCAGCGCCGGGCGAGATCTACCCGTCCATCGTCAACGTCCCCGTGCCGGGCTGCTGGCGGTTCACGCTGACCTGGAACGGTCACCGGGACTCGGTCGACCTGCGGTACGTCGCGCGCACGTAGCCGACTGCGGCCGGTACGTCGCGCGCACGTAGCCGGCCGCGCGCCCGCGGCCGGCTGACGTGACTTCGCCGGGTTACCCGCAGCTGGCCGGTACCCGCTCGCCAGCCGCCGCGCGCCCGGCTGCCGCAGATCCGGCCGCGTCAGGTCCGGCCAGCGGCGACGCGGCGGCCGGCGATCCGGCTGGCCGCAGCACCGCCATCGCCACAACGAGCGCCCCGGCGGCCAGTCCCGCGCCGACCACGAAGGCGAGCCGGTAGCCGCTCGTCAGCGCGGCGGCGGTCATCGCGCCGGGCCGACCGGCCGTCGCGGCCAGGTGCGCGGTCCGCGCGGCGGCCAGCGTGGACAGCAGCGCCACGCCCAGCGCAGCGCCGACCTGCTGCGTGGTGTTGAACAGTCCCGACACGATCCCGGCATCTGCCGGGGTGGCGGCCGACATGCCGAGCATCGCCAGCGCGGGCAGCGTCAGCCCGCCGCCGGCCCCGAACACCAGCATCGCCGGCAGCAGGTGCACCGCGTAGCTGCCGTGCACCGGGATCCCGGCCAGCAGCGCGAGCGCCGCGGCGACCAGGAGCAGCCCGGCCAGCAGGACATTCCGCGGGCCGAACCGCACGGCCAGCCGGGCCGACAGGCCGAGCGAGACCATCCCGATCACCACCGCCGTGGGCAGCAGTCCCAGGCCCGCCGCCGCCGGCGAGTAACCCAGCACGCGCTGCATGTAGAGCACAATGAGCACCTGGAAGCCGAACGCGGCGGCGATCACCAGCCCCTGCGCCAGGTTCGCGCCGCTGACGTTGCGCGAGGACAGGATGCCGAGCCGCAGCAGCGGCCGCGCCGCCCGGGCCTGGCGCAGTACGAAGGCGGCGAGCAGCAGCACCGCGATGGCGGCGAAGCCCAGCGTGGGCCCCGACAGCCAGCCGTGCTGTGCCGTGCCGACCAGCGCGTAGACGCCGGCCATCAGCCCGCCGGTGACCAGCACCGCGCCCAGCGCGTCGGCGCCGGCGCGCAGCCCGGCACCCGGCTCGGCGGGCAGTACCCGCCGCCCGGCCAGCGCCGCGGCCACTCCGGCCGGCAGATTGACGAAGAAGATCCAGTGCCAGCTGGCGGCCTGTGTCAGGACGCCGCCCAGCACCAGGCCGACCGAGGCCCCGGCCGCGCCGGTGAAGCTGTAGGCGGCAATCGCCCGGCCGCGCTCCCGCGCCTCGGCGTACAGGCCGGTGATCATGCCCAGGCTCACCGCCGAGACCAGCGCCGCGCCCGCGCCCTGCACGAACCGCGCCGCGATCAGGAACTCCGGGCTGCCGGCCAGCCCGCAGGCCAGCGAGGCCAGCGTGAACACCGCCAGCCCGGCCAGGAACACCCGGGACCGGCCGATCAGGTCGCCGAGCCGCCCGGCCAGCAGCAGCAGGCCGCCGAAGGCGATCATGTAGGCGTTCAGCACCCAGGTCAGGCTGGCCGGGGCGAAGCCCAGGTCGCGCTGGATGGACGGCAGCGCGACTGTCACGATTGTCCCGTCCAGGATGATCATCAGTGTCGCGGCGCAGAGCACCGCGAGCGCCAGCCCGCGGGAGCGGGGGCCGGCGCGGTCAACGTGCCGCGTACCAGAATCCGTCATCGGGTCCTCCTAGGTTCCTGTCCCTAGGAAGTACCGTAGCGGATGGTTCCGTTATAGACAATCTCTTAAAGTCCAACCGGCGTGCTGCCGGGCGGCCGTTACGGGTGGGCCTGGCGACGGCGGCGCACCGGGCGCTCGCTCTCCGCCGGGGTCGCCAGATGGCTGGCCACCAGCCGGGACAGCGCGCTGACGAACACCTCGCGCTCCGCCGCTGGCAGCGCCTCCAGTACCGCGCCGTGCACCCCGTCCACGATCCGCGCCCCGGCCGCGGCGACCCGCCGGCCCTCCTCCGTGACCACCACGATCCGGGCCCGCCGGTCGCCGGGAGCCGGGCGGCGCTCGGCCAGGCCCGCCGCCTCCAGCTCGTCCATCGTGACCACCATCGTGGTCTTGTCCAGGTCGCCGAGCCGGGCCAGCTCGATCTGCGTCAGCTCGCCGCCGAGCGCGTGGTTCAGCACGCAGTACCCGCGCGAGGTCAGCCCGATCTCGGCCAGCGCAGCCGTCATCTGCGTGGCCAGCACGTGGCTGGAGTGGGCCAGCAGGTAGCTCAGGTCCGGGGCCGTCCGGGTAGCCATCGTGGTGCTCATGAGTCCAGTCTAACCCAGATAATCTTCGTTCTGGATTATCCATAACGGGACCTATGGGCGCGGGCCGCTCGCCAGGGGCCCGGTGCCGGTCCTGGTCACGTCGAACAGGACGTAGCCGTACGTCAGGCCGGTAGCCAGCGGGTGGCGGGCCAGCCAGTCGTCCGCGATGGCGGCCGGGAACTCGATGCGCAGTACGGCCGCGAGCTGGGCCCGGCTGCGGAAGCGCAGCTCGGACCGGACTTCGTGGCGCCGGGCACCGCGTTCGCGCCACCACTGGTCCACGGTGGCCGCGACCTCGCGAGGCGGCTTGCTGGATGCCGCGGCCAGCAGCCCGGAAAACTGGCCCCAGCGGTAGTCGTTGTCGACCACGAGCAGCCGCCCGCCGGGCCGCAGGATCCGCAGCACCTCGGCCAGCCCGGCATCAGTGCCGGGCGGGAAGAAGTAGGCGAACCGGGCGTGCACGACGTCAGCGCAGGCATCGGGCAGCCCGGTGTGCTCCGCCGACCCGGCCAGTACCTCGGGCACGGTCCGGCCCGGCCCGGCGGCGACCGCGCGGAGGGCGCTGGCCCGGACCAGGTCATCGGGCTCGATGCCGATGACCCGGGCCGCATCCTCGGCGTACCGGGCGAGCCAGTAGCCGGTTCCGCAGCCCAGGTCGACGATCGTCTTCCCGGCCCACGGCGCCAGGGTGCGCAGGGCGTCCAGGACGTGCCCGGCCCGGTCCAGTGCCTCGTTCTCCACCCGGTAGACCTCCGGGTGGCCGGTGATGTTGGGGGCCAGCCGCCAGTCCGGGAAGTCCGAGCGCCGCTGATCGCGGGCCGGGGCAGCCGCCCGGTCGAGAAGGCCGTCCGCGGTAATCATGCCTCCCTGATGTCCCGGTTGATGACCCGCGCCGCCGCCTGGATCGTGGCGATCCCGTAGCTCATGCTCCGGTTGCCCGCCGTCAGCACGACGATCTGATAGGCGGTGCCGGGGCCATTAAACGCGCCGATGCTGTTGATCCGCCAGTCCGCCCCCGGGAAGGGCAGCCAGCCGTTCTTGACGTGCACGGTGACCCGGGCCGGGGCGCCCGCCGGCACGCCCCATCGCTCGGCGGCCACCACGTGCGCCATCAGGTACAGCACGTACCGCCGGGAGGCCGTGCTGAGCACCTTGCCCGGGCTGGTCAGCAGCTTCAGCAAGGTCAGCTCGTCCTGGGCGGTGATTCCGCTCAGCCCCCAGGCTCCCCAGTCCAGCCGGGTGTGGGTCATCCCCGCCAGCCTGAGGAAGCGCTGCAGGTGCCGCAGGCCGACCTCATCCCACAGCGCGGTGGCGGCGCTGTTGCTGGAGTGCGTGATCATCGCCCAGGCCAGCGAGCGCTGCTTCTTCGTCATGTGCGGACGGCCGCCGATCTTACGCAGCAGCGCCGAGATGATCGTCACCTTGATCACGCTGGCGGCATAGAAATGACTGGCCCGGTCCAGCCGGCAGGCGAGGTCCAGGCGCGGATCGGCCACGGTCAGGCCGACCGCGGAGTGCCGCCCGTGTACCGCGCTGGTGATATTGCGGGCCAGCCGCGAAGCGAGTTTCGGGTGCGCGGCCGAAGCGCAGATAGCCCGGCGGGCCTCCGGCGCGGTCACCGTGGCCGGCGGCTGGCTCGCGGCCGCCCGGCGGGTGGCGGCCGGACTCGCAGGCCTGGGTCGTGCCTGTCCGGCCCGTGCCTGTCCGGCCGCCGCCCGCTGGGCCGGTGCCGGTCCGGCCCGAGTCGACCCGGCCGGGGACCGGACGGCCCGTCCGTGCCGGGCCGCCCGCCGCCTGAGCAGGCCGACTGCCCGCGACGCCAGCTGCCAGGCCGACCGCCAGGGCCGCCGCTACTGCCATCGCCGCCGCGCGCTGTCGCACCCCAGCCCGCCCCCGCGCTGACCGCCTGCCGCCCATCCCAGCCTCCTGAGTTCACTTGCCGTTCATGTAGCCGTCAGTCGTGATTAGCCAGAAAGAAGTACTTTCGTCACCGCAGGATCCGGGGAGCGGAGCCCGCCGACCAGAAAAGGAACGACATGGCGCAGGCACGGCCCGGTGGCCTGATCGGAGCTCTGGATGACGCATCGCTGAACAGGTTCCACCTGCGGGCGGTATTTGTCTCCGGGATGGGCTTCTTCACCGACGCCTATGACCTGTTCATCATCGGAGTCGCGTCGACGCTGATCAAGCAGGACTGGCACCTGGATACCGGCCGGCTCGCGCTGCTGAACGCGACCATGCTGGGCGCCGCCTGCCTGGGCGCCCTGGTCTTCGGCCGGATCGCCGACCTGGTCGGCCGCAAGCGGGTGTACTGGCTGGTCGCGGCCGTGATGGCGGTCGCCTCGATTGGCTCGGCCCTGGCGCCGTCGTTCTGGGTGCTGATCGGCTTCCGGTTCCTGCTCGGCCTGGGTGTGGGCGGCGACTACCCGGTCAGCGCGGTGCTGATGACCGAGTACGCCAACCGCAAGGACCGCGGCCGGCTGGTCGGCCTGGTCTTCTCCACCCAGGCCCTGGGGCTGATCATCGGGCCGCTGATCGCGCTGGCCTTCCTGGGGTCCGGCGTCAGCACGGGCCTGACCTGGCGGCTGCTCCTTGCGCTGGGCGCGGTGCCGGCCAGCGCCGTGGTCTACCTGCGCAGCCGGATGCCGGAGTCGCCGCGGTTCCAGGTTCAGGTGCAGGGCAAGCAGGACACCGCCCGGCAGGAACTGACCCGGTTCACCGACGGGGCCATCGGCGGCGAGGCAGCCGCGGAGGCCGGACCGCAGCGCCGGATCAGCCTGCGCGAGTTCCTGACCACGCGGCGGTTCCTGGTGCTGCTGAGCGGGACCGCGGGCTGCTGGTTCCTGCTGGATTACGCCTACTACGGCAACACGATCTCCACCCCGCAGATCATCGCCCTGATCTCGCCGTCCGCCACGACGATGGACACCATTGCCATCCAGCTGGCCATCTTCGTGGTCGCCGCCGTGCCCGGCTACATCCTGGGCATAGCCCGCATCGACCGGATCGGGCACCGGAAACTGCAGCTGGCCGGGTTCATCATGATGGCCGTCTGCTTCGGGGTGATCGCGCTGGTGCCCGGCATGACCACGGCCGTGCTGCCCTTCATGATCGCCTACGGGATCAGCTACTTCTTCACCGAGTTCGGGCCGAACATGACCACCTTCGTGCTGCCCGGTGAGGTGTTCCCGGTGTCCACCCGGGCGACCGGCCACGGGATCTCGGCCGGGATCGGCAAGCTCGGCGCCTTCGTCGGAGTGTTCCTGTTCCCGGTACTGAACGACCACCTCGGCCTGCGGCACACCTTGCTGCTCGCCGGGTTCATCTCGGCGGCCGGGGCGCTGCTCACGCTGGTGCTGCCCGAGACGTCCGGCCGCAGCCTGGAGGAGATCTCCGGGGCGCCGGATGTCACGCTTGAGGCCGAGCCGGGGCGTCAGGCGACCGTCCCCGGCGCCTGACGCGCGGGGAGGGTCGCGGGTCCCTGGCTGTATCTCCGTGCTAGAGTTCTAGAACTCTAGCACGGAGGAGATCGCACGATGCCTGGTCATGATCCGCTCCTGCCCGCCGCTGCGGTGGCCCCCGCCCGACTTCAGCCCCATGCCCGCCGACCCGGGGCCTGCCGGCCGGTTCGGGGACTTCGGCGGCCGGTTCGTTCCCGAAGCGCTGATCCCGGCCTGCGAGGAGCTAGAGCACGAGTTCCGGCGGGCCTGGTCCGACACCTCGTTCCGGGCCGAGGTCGGCGACATGCTGCGGGACTACGCCGGCCGTCCCACCCCCGTCACCGAGGCTCCCGGCCTGTCCGCCACCCTCGGCGTGCGGGTCCTGCTCAAGCGGGAGGACCTCGCCCACACCGGCAGCCACAAGATCAATAACGTGGTCGGCCAGGGCCTGCTGGCCCGGCGGATGGGCAAGACGGAGCTGATCGCCGAAACGGGAGCGGGCCAGCATGGCGTCGCTGCCGCCACCATGGCCGCCCGGCTGGGCCTGGGCTGCACCGTGTTCATGGGCGAGCGCGACATGGCCCGTCAGGAGCTCAACGTCTTCCGGATGGAACTGCTCGGCGCCACCGTCGTGCCGGTCACGGCAGGGTCGCGCACCCTCAAGGACGCGACCTCGCAGGCCCTGCGGCACTGGGTCACGACCGTCAGCGCCGCCCACTACTGCGTGGGCTCGGTCGTCGGTCCGCACCCGTACCCGTGGCTGGTCCGCGAGTTCCAGCGCGTCATCGGCGACGAGGCCCGCGCCCAGTGCGCGGCGCTGCTGCCTGCCGGGGTCCCCGACGTCGTCGTCGCGTGCGTCGGCGGCGGCTCCAACGCCGCCGGCACCTTCGCCGGCTTCGCCGCCACCGGGGCCCGGCTGGTCGGCGTGGAAGCGGCCGGCGGAGCCGGGATCAGCCACGGCGCGCTCGGCGTGCTGCATGGCTTCCAGTCCGTGTTCCTGCAGGACGAGCACGGCCAGATCACTGAGGCGCAGAGCATCTCGGCGGGCCTCGACTACCCCGGCGCGGGACCCGAGCACGCCCACCTGGCCGCCACCCGGCGGGCCGAGTATCACACGGTCGACGACGCCGAGGCCCTCGCCGCCGTCTCGCTGTGCGCCCGGGCCGAGGGCATCCTGCCCGCGCTGGAGTCCGCGCATGCCCTGGCCTGGGTGGCCCGCGCCGCCCGGTCCGGCGAGCTCCCGGCCGGCGTCTCCGTCCTGATCACCTTGTCCGGCCGCGGCGACAAAGACGCCGCCCAGTTGCGGGAGCTGACCCATGGCCGCCGTTGAAACCGTCCTGAACGCCGCCCGCGCCGCTGGCCGGCCCAGCCTCGTCGGCTACGTCACCGGAGGGGTCCGGCCCGACTGGCCCGATCTGGTGACCGCGCTGGCTGACGCCGGAGCCGACGTGGTCGAGATCGGCCTGCCCTTCTCCGACCCCATGCTCGACGGCCCGGTCATCCAGGACGCATCAGCCCGGGCCATCGCCCGCGGCGCCACCACCGAGTCGATCCTCGCCGGGCTGCGGAGCTCCGGTCCGCCCGCCGTTCCGCTCATCGCGATGGCCTACTCCAGCCACGCCTACCGCGCCGGCCTGACCCGGTACTGCGCCATGCTGGCCGACGCCGGCTTCAGCGGCGTCATCATCCCCGACCTGCCCATCGCTGAGTCAGCCGGCTACCGTGCCGCCGCCGAGGTAACCGGGCTCGACGCTACGCTGATGGTCACGCCAGCCACGCCCGAGCCGCAGGTCCGGGCCATCGCCGACGCTACCCGCGGCTTCCTCTACGTGATGAGCATCATGAACACCACCGGCCCGGCCCGCCTGCCCGAAGCCAACCCGGAGTACGCCATCGCCGACCGGGCGCGGGCGCTCAGCACCCGCCCCGCGCTGATCGGTTTCGGCGTGGACGGCCCGGATCGCGCCGCGGCCGCCGTCCGCCATGCCGACGGCGTGATCGTCGGCTCGGCGCTGATGCGCCTCGTGCTGGACGGTCAGACCGCGGCCCGGGTCGGCTCGGCCGCGGCCGCCCTCCGCGCCGCCATCGACGGAGCCCGGTCGTGACGGGCCGGTGACCGGGCCGCCGCGCCGCACCGCAGTCGAGCGCCAGCCCAAGTACCTGCGGATCTATACCGAGCTCCGGGACCGGATCGCCAGCGGGAAGTGGCCTGCCGGGAGCCCGCTGCCCGCGCAGCGCGAGCTGGCGGACGAGTTCAGCGTCAGCATGATGACACTGCGCCAGGCCCTGCAGCTGCTGGCCGACGAGGGCCTGGTCGCAGCCCGGCCCGGCCTGGGCACCTACGTCACGCCGCAGTACGCGCACGACCTGGGCCACCTGCGCGGCTTCGGCGCCGACCTGGCCCGGCCCGGTGCCGAGGTCAGCAGCCGGCTGCTGGAGGCCGCCGTGGCTATCCCGCCCGGCCCCGTCGCCGCCCGCCTCGGCAGCCCGGAGCAGGCGCTGCACATCCGCCGCCTGCGCCTGGTCGCCGGCCGTCCGGTAGTCCTGCAGACCTCGTGGCTGCCCATGCCGCTCCCCGGCGGCCTCGACCCCCGCGTCCTGGTCATGCCGTCGGCCGGCGCGGCCGGCCAGGGCGGCAGCGGCGACCCGGCGGACCACCCGGGCGCGGGCCTCTACCACGGGCTGGCCGGGCTCGGACTGGCCGTCGCCCGCGCCACCGAGACCATTACCCCGGTCCTCCTGGACCCGGCCGCGGCCCGTGACCTGGGCCGCGCCGCGGGCAGCCTCGCGCTGCTCAGCCACCGGGTCAGCTTTACCGCCGACGGCGAGCCGGTCATCGATGACCATGCCGTGTTCCCCGGCGACAGCGTCGCCATCACCGCCACTCGCTCCCCGGACGAGATCGCGGTCGCGTACACGCTCACCCCGCCGCCCGGCTGACGACGGCCCGGCGCAGGCTCAGGCTGGTGCGCCGCCGCGGCCGGCGCCGCCGCGGAACCGGGACACCCCCGCGCGGATGGCGGGATCGGCCAGCGTGGCCTGACCGCGGGCGAACTCGCCGTCCATGGCCTCGTCATGCGGCAGCGACAGGCCGTCCAGCAGCGCCGCCCGGTCACTGCGCAGGCAGGCCTGCGGCAGCCCGGCGATCTCCCGGGCCAGCTGCTCCGCCATCTTGCGGGCGGTGCCCGGCGGGACGAGGCGGCTGATCAGTCCCATCTGGAAGGCCTCCGGGGCGGGGACCGGCCGGCCGGTCAGGATCAGGTCCAGGGCGCGGCCCGCGCCGACGATCTGCGGCAGCCGCACGGTGCCGCCGTCGATGAGCGGTACTCCCCACCGGCGGCAGAACACCCCGAAGACCGCGTCTTCCTCGGCGACCCGCAGGTCGCACCACAGGGCGAGCTCCAGGCCGCCGGCCACGGCGTGGCCGGCGATGGCCGCGATGACCGGCTTGGACAGCCGCATCCGGGTCGGGCCCATCGGCCCGGGGCCGTCCGGCTCGGTGCGGTTGCCGCGCGGCGTGCCGACCGCTTTCAGGTCGGCACCGGAGCAGAACGTGCCGCCCGCGCCGGTCAGGACCGCGACAGCCGCGTCCGGGTCGGCCTCGAAGTCAGCGAACGCCTCCGCGAGCAAGGCGGCCGTCGGCCCGTCGACCGCGTTGCGCACCTCGGGACGGTCCAGGATGACGGTCGTGACCGGGCCGGCCCGGTCTACCCGCACGGCCGGCACGGCGGCTAGCCGACTTGCCAGGTGTCGTTGCCCGCCAGCAGCTGGCCCAGGTCGCCGTCGCCCTGCTGTTCCCGTGCGCTCTCCAGCTGCGCGGACATCAGCTCGTCGTAGCTGGGCCGCTGAGCCTGCCGGAACACCCCGATCGGAGTGTGCGAGAAGTCCGCCACGTCCAGCCGGGACAGCGCGAAGGCGTAGGACGGGTCGGCCGCGTGCGCGTCATGAGTCAGCAGCGTGTCATCGTCCGGGCCGGTGGCCAGCGACGGCTCCAGCGAGCCGTACTTGCTGAACCGCAGGCCGTAGCCCTTCTCGGCGCCGAACCGGATGGGCTCGCCGTGCTCCAGCCGGACCAGGTTCAGGTCGCGGGAACCGGGCTCGGTGACCGGGGCAAACGCGTCGTCGTTGAAGATCGGGCAGTTCTGGTAGATCTCCACGAACGCGGCGCCCTTGTGGTCGGCCGCGGCCCGCAGCACGCTGGTCAGGTGCTTGCGGTCCGAGTCGATGGTCCGGGCCACGAAGCTGGCCTCCGCGCCGAGGGCCAGCGACACCGGGTTGAACGGGGTGTCCAGCGAGCCGTACGGCGTCGACTTGGTCACCTTCCCCTGCTCGGAGGTCGGTGAGTACTGGCCCTTGGTCAGCCCGTAGATCCGGTTGTTGAACATCAGGACCTTGACGTTCACGTTCCGGCGCAGCGCGTGGATCAGGTGATTGCCGCCGATCGACAGCGCGTCGCCGTCGCCGGTGATGACCCAGACCGACAGATCAGGGCGGGAAGCGGCCAGGCCCGTAGCGATGGTCGGCGCCCGCCCGTGGATGGAGTGCATCCCGTAGCTGTTCACGTAGTACGGCAGCCGGGCCGCGCAGCCGATGCCCGAGATGATGACCAGGTTCTCCCGCGGGATGTCCAGCTCGGGCAGGAAGGACTGGAAGGCGGCCAGGATGGCGTAGTCCCCGCAGCCGGGGCACCAGCGCACTTCCTGGTCGGACTTGAACTCCTTCATGGTCTGCTTCGCGTCGGCCTTGGGCACCAGCGACAGTGAGGACAGCCGGTGCGGCCCGGCGGCGAACTCCTCGGCGCCGGGGCCCGGCGCGGGGACGGAATCAGACATTGGAAATCACATCCTGGATGACCTCGGCCAGTTCGGCGGCGCGGAATGGCAGTCCGCGTACCCGGTTGTAGGAGATCACGTCGGTGAGGAAGCGGCCGCGCAGCAGCAGGGCCAGCTGGCCCAGGTTGATCTCGGGGACCAGCACCTTGTCATAGGAGCCGAGCACGTCCCCGAGGTTGGCCGGGAAAGGCGACAGGTGCCGCAGGTGGGCCTGGGCGACCGAGCCGCCGGCCACCCGGACCCGGCGGACTGCGGCGCCGATCGAGCCGTAGGTCGAGCCCCAGCCCAGCACCAGGACCCGGGCATTGCCGTCCGGGTCGTCGACCTCGAGCGGGCCGATGTCAGCCGCGATCCCGTCGATCTTGGCCTGGCGCAGCCGGACCATCCGGTCGTGGTTGTCCGGGTCGTAGGAGATCGTGCCCGCGCCGTCGGCCTTCTCGATCCCGCCGATCCGGTGCTCCAGGCTGGGCGTGCCGGGGATGGCCCACGGCCGGGCCAGCGTCTCCGGGTCCCGCTGGAAGGGCTGGAATCCGGGCTGGCCGTCGCCGGCGCCAGTCACCGGGAGTGGCGAAGGAGAACTCATCGCGCAGCCGCGGCAGGCTGTCCACGGCCGGGATCCGCCACGGCTCCGAGCCGTTGGCCAGGTAGCCGTCGGACAAGATGATCACCGGCGTCCGGTACTTGACCGCGATCCGGACCGCCTCCAGGGCGGTGTCGAAGCAGTCAGCCGGCGTCGCCGGGGCGATCACCGCCACCGGGGACTCGCCGTTGCGCCCGTACAGGGCCATCAGCAGGTCGGCCTGCTCGGTCTTGGTCGGCATGCCGGTGGACGGCCCGGCGCGCTGGACGTCGCAGATGATCAGCGGCAGCTCGACCGACGCGGCCAGGCCGATCGTCTCGGCCTTCAGGCACATGCCCGGCCCCGAGGTGGTGGTCACGCCCAGCCCGCCGCCGAACGACGCGCCCAGCGCGGCCCCGACGCCGCTGATCTCATCCTCGGCCTGGAACGTGCGGACACCGAAGCGCTTGAGCCTCGACAGCTCGTGCAGCACGTCCGAGGCCGGGGTGATCGGGTAGGAGCCCAGGAACAACGGCAGCCCCGACCGGCGCGACGCGGCGACCAGCCCGTAGGCCAGGGCCGTGTTGCCGGTGATGTTGCGGTAGGTGCCCGGCGCCAGGGTGGCGGGCCCGATCTCGTACTGGACCGAGAACGCCTCGGTGGTCTCGCCGTAGTTCCAGCCCGCCTGGAAGGCGGCCTTGTTGGCGGCCATGATCGCGGGCTTGGAGGCGAACTTGGACTCCAGGAACCGGTTCGTGCCCTCGACCGGCCGGTTGTACAGCCAGGACAGCAGTCCGAGGGCGAACATGTTCTTGGCCCGCTCGGCGTCCTTGCGGCTGATATCGAAGCTCTCCAGCGCCTTGACCGTCACCGAGGTGATCGGGATGGCGTGCAGCTGGTAGGCCGCCAGCGACCCGTCCTCCAGCGGGTTGGCCGTGTAGCCGACCTTGGCCAGGTTCCGCTTGGTGAACTCGTCGGTGTTGGCGATGATGTCCGCGCCCCGCGGCACATCGGTCAGGTTGGCCTTGAGCGCCGCCGGGTTCATCGCGACCAGCACGTCGGGGGCATCGCCCGGGGTGAGGATGTCGTGGTCGGCGAAATGCACCTGGAAGCTGGAGACGCCCGGCAGCGTCCCGGCCGGGGCGCGGATCTCCGCCGGGAAGTTAGGCAGGGTCGACAGGTCGTTGCCGAAAGTCGCAGTCTCCTGGGTGAATCGGTCACCCGCGAGCTGCATGCCGTCGCCGGAATCCCCGGCGAATCTGATGATGACGCGGTCGCGCTTCTGGACCTGCTTGGTCACAGCTGTCGAGGCCTCCTCCACGCGCCGAGGCCGGGTGACTGACGCGGTGACGGCGTGCATCCTCTTAGACACTGCCCCGGAATGGGGGGGCGCTGAAGTTCAGACTTCTGCACATTCTACCGGGCCAGCCGGGAGCTTGGCCGCAATGCCGCGGCGGCGCAGTCGTTGGCAGGTTGTTACCGAGAGTGTCAACCTGACCCCGGCGCGGCGCGTCATACTCGCGTAGTCCTTCAGTGACGGACCGTGCTCCCGAGCACGTTCCGTGGGGTTTCGGGACACCAGAACCGGCTCGGGGCGGATCCGTGCCGGATGAGGAGGCCGTAGCTTTCATGACTGACCGCGTTCAGCTTCAGGTGACCGGACCGGTCGCCGTCATCCCCACGCCCTCGTGTATCAGGCCCCGGCAGGCAGCCGATGACCAGGCTCCCGTCCGGGTGACGCCGGCCCTCCCCGCCCGGGGCGAGGCCGGATCCCGTCGGACCGCTGCCCGCGAGGTGCTGGAGAAGGCGCTGCGCGGCGTCCGGCTGAGCAGTCGTGACCGTCAGTTCCTGGCCCGCCTGGTGCACTGGGACAAGCGGAACGCCTCATCGGTGGCAGCCCTGCTGAACCGGGCCCGCGAGGCCGGGCGCGAGGAGGCCGGCCTGACGCCCCGGCAGCGCGAGGTCGTCATCGCCGCGCTGCGCGACGCCGCTATCTACCGTGCCTCGGGCGCGGCCGGCCTGGGCTGCTGGGACTGCGAGATGATCCCCGGCGGGCGGTGCGCGGAGCACGCCAGGGACAACGACCGGGCGGACACCTACGTCGAGCTGGCCGCGATGCTGGCCGGGACGCCAGTCCAGCCTGGACTAGCTGAGCCCAGCGATATCGCGGGCTACCGTCGCCGGACTCCCGTCGCGTCCTAGCCGCTGCGCGCCCGGCCGGATGTCGCTGGCCGGGCGCCCCTAGCAGCGGGCGTAGCGCGGCCAGCCGCTAGTCCGTGAAGGTGATGCGGAACCAGCGCCGCCGGCCGATGCGGATCGCGTCCCCGCTGGAGACCGGGTGGCGCTGCTCGGGGTCGGTGAGCTTGTGCTCGCCGTCGCGCCGGACGCCGCCGTCGCGGATCAGGCGCCGCAGCTGCGAGGACGATTCCGCGGGCAGGCAGGCCCGGAGCACCTCGATCAGCGTGGCGTTCGGACTGGCGATCCGGACCTCGGGCACGTCCGGGGGCACGGCGTGCCGGGAGAACACCTGCGTGAACCAGTCGTCCTCGGCCGCCGCGGCGGCCGCATCGTAGTAGCGCTCTACCAGGGCGCGGGCCAGCCGGCGCTTGGCCTGCATCGGATTGGCCTGCCCGGCCTCGATGGCCCGCTCCAGGGCCTCGATCTCGTCCAGCCCGGTCAGCGTGTAGACGCGCAGGTACCGCGCCACCAGCGAGTCCGGCAGCTTCATTGCCTTCCCGAACATGTCGCGGGCCGTGTCGCTGATGGCGATGTAGTTGCCCAGGCTCTTGCTCTGCTTCTCCCGGCCGTCGATGCCCGGCGTGATCGTCGTGGTGATGACGACCTGCGGCTGCTGGCCGAGGCGCTCCTGGTAGAACCGTCCCATCAGCTCGTTGAACAGCTGATCTGTGCCCACGATCGTCAGGTCGGACTCCAGGGCCGCCGAGTCGTAGCCCTGCAGCACCGGGTACAGCAGCTCATGCAGGTAGATCTCGCTGTCGGCCGCGATCCGCCGCTGGAACATGTCCCGCTGGATGAGCCGGGCATGCGTCGCCAGGGACAGCAGGTCCAGGAACCGCTCCAGCGGCATCGGCGCCCACCACTCGGAGTTGCGCCGGACCTCGAAGACCGCCGGGTCCGTCAGCAGGATCTGGCTGGCCTGGCGGATGAACCCCTCGGCGTCCCGGTCGATCTGCTCCGCCGGGATCACCGGGCGGGTCCGGGACCTGCCGGTCGGATCCCCGATGCGGGTGGTGAAGTCCCCGATCAGGAGCACGACCTTGTGGCCGGCGTCCTGCAGTTCGCGCATCGCCCACAGGTTGACGGCGTGCCCGGTGTGCAGGAACGGCGCGGTCACGTCGACGCCGTACTTGATCCGCAGCGACCTGCCGGAGGCGAGCTTGCTGGTCAGGTCGGCGGCGCTGAATACCTGCTCGGCGGTGCGCTGGAGGGTTACCGAGCTGTCGAATATGGCGGTCATCTGATTCACGCCCCGGGTGCGTTGCGAGCCGGCAAGGCCGCTCGCGGTTCGCGGGAAAGGGGATCGCTGGGTAGCGGAGGGCGGCCGGGCGGCGAGAGCCGGGTCAGGCCGCGGCGGTCAGCGCGTATCGGACGAGATTGCTGAGCCTGCGATATCGCACCGGGCAATATCGGGCGTGCATCTCGGGTCCGCCTGTCCTCAGATGATCAGTAATAGCCAGCGGAGCCGCTGGCTGGGGCAACTTTAGCCTATGAGAGCCTGTCGCCCATGAGCAGTCCGCCCAGCCCGCCGCCCCCCGGCCCGCTCGCCGGCCTCCTGGTTGCTGACTTCTCCCGCGTCCTGGCCGGGCCCTACTGCACGATGCTGCTGGCCGACCTCGGCGCCGAGGTGATCAAGGTCGAGGGACCGGGCGGCGACGACACCCGGCAGTGGCAGCCGCCGGTGACGGCGGACGGCGTGTCCACCTATTACCTGGCGATCAACCGCAACAAGCGGTCCGTCGCGCTGGATCTGCGCCGCGACACCGACCGGGCCGCCGCGGCCGAGCTGGCGCGGCGGGCCGACATCCTGGTCGAGAACTTCAAGCCCGGCGGGCTGGCCAAGTTCGGGCTGGACTACGCCAGTGTCAGCGCGGCCAACCCGGCCATCATCTACGCCTCGATCACCGGGTTCGGCGCGGGCCAGGGCGCCGCGCTGCCCGGCTACGACCTCATCGTGCAGGCCATGTCCGGGCTGATGTCGCTCACCGGCGCCGCGGACGGGCCGCCGTACCGGGCGGGTGTGGCCGTGTTCGACGTGATGGCCGGCCTGCACACCGCGATCGCGATCCTGGCCGCCCTGCGGCACCGGGACGAGACGGGGGAGGGCCAGCTGGTCGAGTCCAGCCTGCTCGCCTCGGCCATGTCCGGCCTGGTGAACCAGGCCAGCGCCGTCGCCGCCGGCGGCGTGGTCCCGCTCCGGATGGGCAACGCCCACCCCAGCCTGTTCCCGTACGAGCCGCTGCCCACCGCCGACGGCGAGATCGTCATCGCGGCCGGCAACGACACCCAGTTCCGCCGGCTGTGCGAGGTGCTCGGGATACCCGAGGTGGCTGATGACCCCCGGTTCGCCCGCAACAAGCAGCGCACGGCCAACCGCGACGAGCTGCGGCCGCTGCTGACCGGGCGGCTGGCGGCGGCCACCGCGGCGGAGTGGTTCGGCCGGCTGGCCGCCGCGGGGATTCCGTGCGGCCCGATCAACACGGTGGACGGCGGCATCGCGCTGGCCACCGACCTCGGCCTCGAACCGGTGGTCATGGCCGGGACTGGCGCGTCGGGCATGCCGACGATGCGGCATCCGGTGACGTTCTCGGCCACGCCGCCGTCCTACCGGCTGCCGCCGCCGGGGCTGGATGAGCACGGGGAGCAGATCCGCGCGTGGCTCGCGGCGCCCGCCGAGCAGGAGGGACGACTGCCGGCGGAGCGGGCGGCCGATGCCGATAGCGGCAGGACTGATAACAGCAAGAGGACGCCGGGCGGCGCTGGTTCTGCTGGGCCTGCCGCGGCCGAGGAGCCGGCGAGTACGTTGGCCACGGGCCCGGCTGATTCTGGTTCAGGCTGAGCGTGGCCGGCTGGCCCGGCCAGCCCGGCGCGGTGCCAGCCTCGTTTCGTCTGAAAAGGAGCCGCCATGGCGACGGTGGCAGCGGTTATCGCATCGACGCACCACCCGTTCTACTACCGGGCCAGTACCTCGTCCGGCGCTGACCGGCCCCCGTTCGCCGACGAGTGGGTGGCCAAGATCGAGTCGTTCCGCGCGACGCTGACCCGCGCGCAGCCGGATGTCCTGGTCATGGTGGGCAGCGACCACTTCCATCAGCTGTGGCTGGACAACATGCCGCAGTTCCTGATTGGCAAGGCACCGTTCTACGACGCGAACTTCTACAACGAGGAGCGGGAGTTCGGGCTGCCGCGGCTGCTGCTGCGCGGCAACGAGGACCTGTCGGCGTACCTGCTGCGGTCGGGCATCGACTCCGGCTTCGACCTGGCGTTCAGCAACGAGCTGCGGGTGGACCACAGCATCACCTGCCCGATCATCACCCTGCGGCCCGAGGCGGACCTGCCGATCGTCCCGGTCTACACCAACATCTTCGCCCCGCCGATGCCGCAGCCGGCCCGGTTCGTGCAGCTCGGCCAGGCGATCCGCGCCATGGTCGAGGCGTGGCCCAGCGACCTGCGGGTGGCCATCATCGGGACCGGTCACCTGTCGCTGGAGCTCGGCGGACCCCGCCAGTTCGGCCCGCACGGCCCGGACCCGGAATTCGATCGCAAGGCCGTGGACTGGATCGCGACCAGCAACATCTCGGCCGCGCTGGCCGAGGTCAGCCTGGACAGCCTGTGGGCGCCGGGCAACGCCACGCACGGCTTCATGGACTTCATGCTGATGATGGGCGCGGCCGGGGAGGACGTGACCGCGGACTACGTGGACTCGCTCGACCTGTTCCACACCATGGAGGCGTACTTCACCTGGTACCCGTCGGGGTCGAAGGCGTGGCCACGGATCTGGAGACGGCTGAGGCCGGGGCGGCCGGAGTCGCGGGCGAGGAGGCGGGCGCGTGAGCAAGTACCTGCTGAACAAGTTCCTGTTCACCATCGACCGCGACCCGGACCTGGTGGAGCGCTACCGCAGCGACCCGGCCGGAACGCTGTCCTGGTGGGAGGCTGAGTACGCCGGGCGAATCCTGAACTGCCCGGAGCCGGAGCGCAGCACCTGGCTGGAGTTCACTGCCGCCGAGCGCGCCGCGATCGCCGCGCATGACTATGTGGCGCTGCTGGAGTTCGGGGCGCACAACTTCCTGGTGCTGACGCTGTTCATCGCGCTGTTCGAGCGGGACTACGCCGAGCCGCTGGCATTCCAGAAGGAGTTCGCGGCGCGGCTCAGCCACTGGACGCTGCCCTACCCGGACATCGCCACGTAGCCACGGCCATGGGGCGCGGCGGTTACCGGCAGCGGCTACCGGTAGTTGACGAACTGCAGGGCGAAGTCGAACTCCTGGGACTTCAGCAGGCTGATGACGTCCTGCAGGTCGTCCTTCTTCTTAGCCGAGACGCGCAGTTCCTCGCCCTGGACCTGAGCCCGGACGCCCTTGGGGAACTCGTCCCGGATGATCTTGCCAAGCTTCTTGGCGTCGTCCTGGGAGATGCCCTCCTTGAGGGCGACGCTGAGCCGGTACTCCTTGCCGGAGAGCTTGGGCTCGCCGGCGTCCAGGATCTTCAGCGAGACCTGGCGCTTGACCAGCTTGTCCTTGAAGACGTCCAGGACGGCCATGGCGCGCTCTTCGCTGTTGGCCTTGATCTCGACCGCATGGTCACCGGACCAGGTGAGGGAGGCACCGACGCCGCGGAAGTCGAAGCGGGTGCTGATCTCCTTGGTCGCCTGGTTCAGCGCGTTGTCGACTTCCTGGTGGTTGATCTTCGAGACGATGTCGAAGGAGGATTCTGATGCCACGGCCCCAGGTTAGCGTCCCTGGCCCGGGGTGCGCGCGAGCTAGGGCCCGGGCCGGGCAGGCGTCGTACCCTCGGCGGGCATGCGTTCAGTCCACCGGGCAGGCGTCTTGTCCGGTCCGATGCGATCCGCGTGCAGACCCATGGGTTAAGTTCCGCTATCCTGCTCTGGTGCCGGACCCACTGGGACGGCGCTAGGCAGGTTGCCCGAGTGGCCAAAGGGAGCGGTCTGTAAAACCGTCGGCTCAGCCTACGTTGGTTCGAACCCAACACCTGCCACCACCTTGAAAATGGCCCCTGGCCTGCGCATACGCGGTCAGGGGCTGAGCTTGTTCTGGTCCGGTCAGGTCCGGCTGAATCCGGCATTTTGCGGCTGCTCGCGACTGAGGAGCGACTGAGTTCTCGGGCTGATCTTGAAGGCTGAGGGCGCGGCGCGACCCTTAAGGCCGCGTCTGATTACTCATGCTCTGGCTCACTAACCCTGACGGGACGATGGCCCGATTCGGCCTCGTCGATCCGGGCAAGGGCGGCCTGCTCCGTGCCCGAGAGGCACTTGGCGTAGACCCGCAGCAGTACCGGAACGCTGTTGCCCGCCCATTCGGCCACCCTGGCTGGCTCGACTCCCGCATTCAGCCAGGTTGATAGCCGGGCGTGCCGGAGATCGTAGGGCGTTCCGCAAGCGGGGAAGTGGCCTGAGCGTCGGTCAGGGCGGTGACTCGGGCCTTCGCCCAGGCCCGGCCGTAGATCGAGTCCGAGAGCAGGCCGCCGTTCTCGCCGCGGAAGAGGCGGCCATCGGGAGCTGCGCCGAACTCAGCAAGGTGCTCCCGAAGGAGGCTGACCAGTGCGGGCGAGGCAGGCACGGGCCGGACCTCCTCAACTGCCCGGTGCTTGAGCTGCCGCCGTTCTCGCCTGCCTCCCGACTCATTCCAGGAGCCGCCCGTGGAGGGTGCCGAGTTGGCCAGATGCAGCCAGCCCCATTTTCCGTCCTCCTGTGGCAACTCCAGGGCGTCCAGTGTCAGCATGACCGCCTCAGATGGGCGAAGGCCCGCGTGGTACATGACGCCAAAGAATGCTCTCAGATGCGGCCCCATCGAGCTCTGGGCACTGACTGCGTCGAGCAGTGCCTGTGCCTGTGCCGGATTGACGACCCGTCGCCGGTCGATGGCGTCGGCCGTCTTCGGCGACCTCCACCGCAGGGTCGGCAGAGGGTTGGTGTCGAGGTACTTCTTGTCGACTGCATAGGCCAGTGCGTTGAACAAGACGGCTCGCTTCCGCGCGACGACCGAGGCCGCAGCCGGGTATCCGTCCATCTTCCGGGCCAGCCGGTTCATGACGCGGCGAAGTACGTCGGCGTCGCGCAGGCTCTCGACTGATGCTGTGTTCCGTTCAAGCCATCTGATGACGGGAACGAGGTTCTCAGGAGGGTCGCCGCCACGGCGGGACGAGTTGAAGGCCCAGCCATAGAGTGCCCGTCGCAACTGCTCAGGATCTGGCGCGTTGCGAGTCGTCGTGAGTAGTGCCGTCGTTGCGGTAGCCAGCGCATCAGCGATCGACCTCCGAGAGTTGGGAGATACCTCGTCCCACTTCACGTCCACGTAAGCGCACGCGAACTCGTACCAGCTGATGGGCTTATCGCGCTGCTCGGTGAGCTGAGAGACTGGCAGGCCTGCTTCAACATCGAAGGCCTCGCCCTCGCGCGCCGCGACCCGGAGCTTCGTCCGGAACCCCTCGCTCAGGACCTTCGACGGAAACGTAGACGAGTGCTTGCGCCCAGCCGTCGTCCAGCGGACTCGGTACTTCCGTCCTCTGGAGCCGGCGACAACCTGGGCAGCCCAGATCCTGACGTCGTAGGTGACGTCCCGGCCGGCTGGGCCTCGGGTCCAGGCCCGACCGCTCACGTGATCTCCTGCGCCTCTAGCCAGGAGTCGAGGTCGCCGCGGCGGATTCGCAGGTCACCGTTCGGCGCGCCTCGTCCGGCCCCGGGGTGCCGGCGGTCAGCCCCGGGTCCGCGTTCAGCGCGCCGGTTATGCGGCTTCTGGAGAGCCTCGGGTTCTACTCCGGCCTCGGCGCCGTGATCGTGTTCATGGCCGCTGTCGCGCTCGGCCGGCTCGCCAGGGCGGCGCAACCCCGGGGCCACGGGACCGTGTATCCGGGCCGGGAGAGCAACTACCCCGCTCAGTACCGCTGGGCTCCGGCACCTGCAGCCGGAGATCCGTCCGCGCCGCCGCCTCAGATGGCAGTAATCGGTAAAACGGTGAGCTCGCGACCCGGTCGGCGGCCCCGCCATGCCGTGGGCGCCAGAGGATTCGCGGTCAACCCGGCATCGCAATCCTCCGTCAGCTCACCCCAGGCTCGGCTGCCGACCCTGAGCTTCAAGGACTGCGGCAGGGCCTGGAACCACCGGACGAATAGCCCAGCCGCTCCCGTTAGTTATCTGTCAGCTCCTCGAGCGGGCACAGGCCCGTGAGCGTCGGGCATCCGCCTCGCCTGAGTTCCCAGGCAGCGCCTGGCGCGTCGCCGGGTCCGCTAATACGCGGTCGGGCTTGCCTGCCCAGTACCGCTGAGCCGGGCCAGAAACTGATGGCGCCGGGTCACCCGCGGGAGACGTCGGCCCTCGTCTGGCGAATGGACGCGCCGGGTTCTTGCCGACGCCGCCGCGGCGACGTGCTCTTCAAGCAACCTCGAACTGCTGCGTGCCGGTGGTGCAGTTCTCCGCTTCGCCAGATATCCTGGCAGCGGCTTGTGCCAGGCCCCGGGGTGACCTGGCGATTAGATCCCGCGCCGGACCCCGACCGCAGCGGCCATGACCGGGCGTAGCTCGGCCGCAAGCCAGCCGACGGCGGCCGGACCGAGGTTCCCGCAGCAGCTGCGACTCGCGGGCAACTCCTTTTGCGCCATCAAGCAGGTGCCGAGGGCACCGGACAGCAGCAGGGCCCGCCCGAGGGCCAGCCATGCCCCGCCGTAGTAGGTCGGATGGCTGCGCTGCTGGGTCGCGGCCCGGTCAAGCAGGTGCCCGGCCGCCGCGGCTTTGCCTGCGCCTTCGCCGCGGCGGCGGACGCCGCGAGCGGGAGCGGCGCGGCCGTGCCGTCGACCACGGTGCCGTCTGGGCGCAGGGCGAGAGCCTGCGAGCGGTTCGCCGGTCGCAGCGCGGCCGCAGCGCCCTGGCCCGCGGATTGGAGGATGCTGCGAGCCAGACGACTGTGCGCTGCGCGTCCGGGCCGAACTGGGTCTGCGGCTGGCTGCCGTCCGGAGCCGGTTCTGGTTGAGCGCCCCGGCGGCGGTGAGCTGCGCCCAGTCGGGTGGCAGCAGCCGGCCATCGCGGGTCAGCTGGCGGGTGAAGGTCACGGCTCCCGACGCCAGGCTGCGCCACTCCTGCTGGCCGGTGAGCTGCGCAAGGCCCTGCAGCGCGGCCAGTGACCAGTAGCTGGGATCCAGGCTCGCGGGTCGTCCGGTGGCCCAGGGCCCCGCGGTGAGGACTGGCGTTCCGCCAGGACCGCGGATCACTTCCCTGGCCAGGATCGCTTGCGCCACGCGGCGGCCCGCCTGGTGAAAGCCGCCGCCCCTGGACCGCGATACCGGCAGCAGCGCCCAGGCGATGATCAGGTCCGCATCGCTGGCGGGCTCTCGGCTGATGACCTGGCCCGCCGCATTCGCGTGGAAGGCGAACAGGCCGCTGCGGAGCTGCAGGTGATCGCGCGTCCAGCCCCAAACGCGGCGAAACGCCGCATGATCATCGGCCGCCTCGGCCAGGAGCATGCCGTAGGCCTCGCCCTCGCTGACCGTGTCATCACCTGGTCCCGCCGCACCACCTGGCCACTGGGCCGTGCATAGGCAGCCAGGAACCCGGCGGCCGCGCGCCGCGCGGCGCCCCCGTCATGCGTACCCCCGCAGCCCGCGACGCCTGCCGCAAGCATGGCAGCGCACGCAACGACTGCGATGCAGCCGCCCTGCTCACCAGCGCCGCCCGGTCATCGAGGGCGACCGCGATGGTTGCGAGCCAGTCCCCGGCGCCGGTGAGCTCGATGACGGCGCGCTCGGCGGTCCGGACTCGACGTCGGCCTTGCCGATGGGGATGGCGATGCCGATGTCGCCGATGCGGACGGTGACGGTGATGCCGGGGCCGTGGATGACGTCGGCGGGGTCGTCGGCGGGACGGGCTGGTTGAGGTTCCGGATGGCCCGGGACTGGGCGACCCGCTGGTCCCCGATGCCCCCGGGCTGGGTGATCCGCTGGCTGCAGGGAGGCGACCGCCCCTGCGCCGGCCCAATCAGGGCCGGGCCCGGTGATACCCGCGGGCTGTGGCCCAGCAGCAGCGCGACCGCGGCGAGCGTCACCCCGAACACCGCGACGGCTCCGCCGGTCGCCGCGCCCGCGGCGAATGCGCGCCGGTCACGCCGGTATTCCGTCTGCCGCCGCTCGCTGAGCCAGCGCGGCAGTGCCGCGCGCTGAGCGGCCCAGCTGTTGACCGGCGCGGCTGCCATGCCGATCGTCGGGAATACCAGCGGCGCCGCCAGCAGGACCCCGCTGAGCTGCGTCGCCCTGGTCAGCGCGGCGGCGATGCCGGCCAGGCCCAGCACCGCCAGCCCCGACTCCGCCCAGTTGGCGCGCAGTGCCTCCCACCAGCGCACTTTCTCGCTGGTCTTGGGCGTGCGCAGGAAGGCGGCCTTGCGGGTGAACAGGCCCAGCAATGATGCGCGGGCCACCACCAGTGACGTGGACTGCCAGACGAAGAACGCGCCGATGGCATCGCGCCAGGACGCGCCGGTGCCGCGGCGCAGCAGCGCCACCGCCCGGACCAGCCCGAGCCCCACCAGCACCGGCACCGTCGCTACCAGGAAGGGTGTCAGCTTGCGGAACAGCTCCCCGCCGCCGAGCGCCAGGTTTGCCGCGCCGACCAGCAGAAACACCAGGAATACCAGGCCGAGCAAGTCTCCGTACCACTGCAGGGCCCCCGCCAGGTAAGCCCAGCGCTGCGCGGTGGAGAGCCGGTTCTCCGCCGGCCGCCGGCCGGGGATCATCGACCGGCCGTGCATGCGCAGGATCTGGATCCCGCCGAAGCACCACCGGTAGCGCTGGCCTTTCAGCGCCTCGAACGTCAGCGGCATGATCCGCGGCCCCAGGTCTGGTCGATGTGCGGGCCGTTCCAGCCCGCCCGCAGCAGGCGCAGCGACAGCTCGGCGTCCTCGGTGATGCACCACTCGTCCCAGCCACCCAGCTGGTCCAGCGCGGCCCGGCGGATAGGCCCATCGTCCCGGCGAAGATCGCGCCATCGCGCTCATTGCGGGAGGGCTGCGAGACGGCGAAGAAGTACTTGTAGCTGTAATACAGCCGCCGGTAGTACGAGGCGTGCTGCCAGTCGCGGTAGTCCTGCGGCGCCTGGATAAACCCCACCCCCGGGTCGGCGAACGGGCGCGCAGCGGCGCAGGAACCCCGGGTCGATCTGGTAGTCGGAGTCGACCACCCGATCAGCTCCGCGCGCGGATCGGTCAGCTGGCGCAGCGCGTAGTTCAGCGCGCCGGACTTGTACCCCGGCCAGTCCGCCAGGTGCGCGAAAGTGACGCCGTGGGCGTCGCACCACTGCTCGACCGGACGCCACAGCGACTCGTCCTCGGTGTTGTCGTCGATCAGGATGACCTCGTAACTGGGGTAGTCGAGGCTGATCAGCGACGCCAGCGTCTCGATCACCATGTCCGGCGGCTCGTTGTGAGCCGGGACATGCAGGCTGACGAAGGGCAGGCCGTCGCTGGCGGCGGGCAGCGCGACGGTGGCGGTGACCCGCCGCCGCCAGTGCTCGGTGCCCAGCGCGTCGCAGATCTCCCACAGGTACGCACAGCACAGCAGGGCCGCGGCGATCTCGAAGATCCACAGCAGGATCCCGCCCGCCGTGCTGGCCGCGCCGAGGTGACTGGCGATGGTCCACTCCAGCGCGTACGCCAGGTATACCACGAACAAGAACACGCTCGATGCCCAGCACAGGTGCGCGCGTGCCTTCCACCGCCAGGTGGCCGGCAGCCACACCAGGCTGGCCGCGATCACCCCGGCTACCGCGGCGATCAGGTTGTGCTCCGAAACGTGCAGCAACCGCAGGACGCCGGTCACCGCCGCGGCCAGCATCGCGGTGCCTGCGACCGCCAGGACCAGCCGGCGGGCCGCCGGCCAGACCCGGCGGCCCGGCTGCGCTGCCGGGCCGGGGTGAACAAGGCGATCGAGCCCAGCGGCGCGGCAACGATCCCGGCTAGCAGCAGGGCGGCGAGCATCTTCTTCTCCTCGTATCGTGGCATTTGTGCTCTGGCGATGGCCCGGTGCTAAAGGCCGTGCCGGTCTCGAACGGACTCTCCACTGCCCGCAGTCGAGTCATTAATGCGACGGGGAGGGAGGAATCGCATATTCCGCCGCCCGGCTCACCGCGAGGCGCTTCCCGCAGCAACTTCTGGCGCGGGCAAGCCCTGGTCGGCCGCCAGCTCCGGGGCACTGCAGCCGGGCGGCGCCGCTAGACCCTTACTGATAGGGAGCCGCTGGGCGCTGATCTCCTCCACCCGCAGCTTGGCCTCCGGGTCCAGGCGACAGAAGCCCCCGTGCTGTCCGACGAGATCCTGGCGGCCACCCGCCGGCAACTCAAGCAGGAATGACGGTCCCCGGTCGGCCATGCGAGCCTGAAGCCACGCTGGCCTCAACGTCCTATACCGTCAGCCACAGGACAGGCACAGACGCGTGGGCGAAGCAGCGACGCGCAGGTCGGCCCGCGCCAGCAGTTGAGTCGGGCGGCGGGGACTGTGCCCGTACCGAAGACTTCTCTGTCACCCGCGCCTTGACAAGAGAGGTGCCGTTAGCGCGGACCGTCTCAGGGCCTGGCCCGCAGCGTGCTGCCGGGCGGGCCGGCCGTCGTCGCCGATGTCGGCCAGGACTGGGGGCAGTCCCTCGCTGAGCATCTTCCGGCGGACACGGCCCAGCAGCAGGCGCATGAACAGCCCCTCGATGCCGCTGAACCCGGTGTGATCCCAGATCAGCCGGGTGCCGCCCGGGATCCCTTCGAGGATGTTAGTAACCACGGTCGGCTGGTCGGTCTCCTTGTTGCGCCAGTTGTAGCGCAGCAGCGTGGGCTCGCGGGCGGCGAGGACCTCGCACCGGACGATGCCGTCCCAGCCCGGGAAGGGCTTGCCGATGAACCTGAACTTGCTCCCCACCTCGGTCCTGAACCCTTCGGGCCGCCCTCCCCGGCCGGTAGAGGTCCACAGCGGGACCAGGGCCGGGTCGGTCAGCGCCAGCCAGACCGTGATGGGCGGGTACGGGTAGTCGCGGACGATATGCAAATCGCTCACGGTTGTCTCCTCAGGCAGCGATAGTGCTGTGACTGGAAAATAGTGTAGACTAAAAAATTTCTGCAACTGTAAACTTGTACTAGGCTGACGGCATGAACGGTCCGCCACTGGAGTCGATGCCTGCGCAGGCCACGGGCCTGCCGGGCGAAGGGCTCCGCGAGCGCAAAAAAAGACTGATGCGCCAGCAGCTGTCCGACACCGCGACAGCGATGTTCCTGGAGCGCGGCTTCGACGGGGTCCGGGTAGCGGAGGTCGCCGCGGCGTGCGGAGTGTCGGAGAAGACGGTCTTCAACTACTTCCCCGCTAAGGAAGCCCTGGTCATGGACCGACTGGAGGGCACGCTAGCCGCGCTGAGCGCCAGGCTCGCCGATCCCGCGCTCACGCCGGTCCAGGCCGCGCTAGCGGTGCTCGACCAGGAGCTGGGCGCCATGACAGGCGGGCTCGCCGCCCGGGAACACGCCACCCAGCCCCGCGAGGCGGTCCGTCGGTTCGGCGACCTGATCCGCGCCACCCCGGCGCTCCGCGCCTACCAGGCCGACATGACCGACCAGGCCGCCTCGGCCGCCGCCGCGGTCCTGGCCGCGCGGACGGGAACGACCGCGGACGACCCCGAGCCGCAGGCCGCCGCCCGGGCACTGCTCGGGCTATGGCGCATCCAGGCGGACAGCCTGCGCAGGCACCTGGACCGCGCGGCCACCCCGGCACTGCTGCGCGAGCAGGTGACCGCCGACGTCCGCCGTGCTGCCCGGCTCATCGACACCGGGCTGCGCTCATTCGCCGCCCCCGCATGACCCGCCGCCGCCGCGGCAAGCTCACGCCATTGCCACTTCCGGACGCGACCTGGCCGCATCCCCCTACAGGCGGAAGGACGCCCGGTCATCATGCGGAGCCGGCGACCGAGAGCGTCTTGTCGCGGTCGCTTCGGCTTCGACGCGTCTTGCGGGCGATCGGGTGTGTGGCCCGCCCGGCCCGCCAGGCGGCCCAGCACAGCCGGGAGGCCAGCGGGATGTCCTCCAGGTCACCGGGGTGCAGGGCGCGCAGGGCGGTCAGGAACCCGGTGAGGATCTCGGCCTGCAGGTCGGCCGGGTGGCCGCGGTAGCCGCGGGCCAGGGACGCGGCGGCGCGGCGCAGCCCGGGCATGGCGATGCCGGTCAGGGCGATGGTCCAGGCCGGGTCGCCGGCCAGGGCGCGGCGGGCCAGCTAGGCCCAGACCTTGTTGCGGGCCGGGGGAGGGGTGGCCGGGTTCAGTAGCAGGACCCGCAGCTCATCGACCGGGACGAGGCGGCGGGGCAGCCCGCTGGCCAGGGCGGCGGGGTTCAGGGCCAGGGGCCGGGGCGGGCAGGCCAGTAGCCGGAACGCGGCATCGGCGGAGTCCAGCGGGCTCAGCGCGGCACCGGGATCCGCGCTGGCAGCGCGGCGGCCGGGCGGGCGGGAGGCGGTAGCAGGCACGGGCTCTCCAGGTCAGGGGTCGGTGACAGGGGCAGGAGCCCATGCAGCCAGCGGCCCCCGACCTGCGAAGTACCGGCGAGGTACCCGCGGCTGACCGTCCGGCGACCCGCGACGCCGACGGGGCGTACCGCGCCCGCGCCGGGCCTGGCCTGGGCCGGGCAGCTCTGGGTCAGGCGCGCTGCCGCCTGCGGGGATGCAGCCAGGTCAGCGGAAAGTCAGCCAGCAGTCCACGGGTAGTGCTAGCCGTGCTCGCCCCGGTCAGCCCGGGCTATCCGCCTGTCTTCGACTGCTGGCCGGCCGGAGCTAGACGCGGTCGCGCCGAATCCGGCGCGCGTCGGCGCCCTCCCCGGCCCTGGGTCGCGGGCCCAGGCCGCCGGAAGGCGCCGGCGGCTCGGATTCCCCCGCCGCCGTCTTGCGCCCGGTCTGCGGATAGCTCCTGTCAGCTCGGGCGTAAGGCTCACTTGCCGGCGTGTCCTCGGCGAACTGGTACTGCGGCTCGCCGGTACCTGCTCGCAAGAGGGGAAGGCCAGAAGAGAAGCATTCCTGGCGGCGGGCCCTTGGTCAGGCCGTCGACGCTGCTGGATGCTTGCCAGGTGCACGTTGCGGAGACAGCTCAGTGAGTGAGTCCTGGAGCTCGGCCAGCAGCTGGTTCTGCCCGGCGAGCAACTCGGTGAGGATGCGGCGGGCGACGCGCAGCAGCTCACCAACGTCGCCGCCTGCCAGGCCGTAGACGACGGTGTTGCCCTGGCGGGTGGCGGTGACAATGCCCGAGCGGCGCAGGACCGCGAGCTGCTGGGAGAGGCTCGACGGCTCGATGCCGATGTCAGCGAGCAGGTCGCGCACGGGCCGGGGCCCGTCCTGAAGCAGCTCAAGAACCCGGATGCGAACAGGGTGGCCGAGCATCCGGAAAAATTCGGCCTTGACCTGGTACAGCGGGACCGGCGGCATCATGCCTCCTCTCGACATCGTCTATGCTATCTGTTTCAAAGTTGCAAACTTCTTCAAGTCTGCAAGGGGGCAGGTTGACGACGGATGCGGTGCTGGACGCTGCAGGGCTGACGAACGTTCATGTCCGCGAGTTCGTCCGGCACTGGTCCGGCCTGACCAGGGCCGCGCGGATTGAGGTGGTCAGCGCGGGCGACGACGCGCGGCTGGCTGGCGAGGCGCTGGCCGCAGGGGAGATCTGGCCAGCTGGCGCGCACAGGTACTACTCGCACAGCCATGTCAGGGACACGGCGCGGTCAGAAGAGCGCACGTTCGTGGCGACCAGCGATCCTGCTGACCAGGGGTGGTACAACAACTGGCGCCCCGCCGGGAAGATGCGCCCGGTGGTGACCGGCCGGATGCGCGGCGCGCTGGCGGGCAAGACGATGTACGTCGTGCCGTACCTGATGGCACCGCCCGGCTCGCCGCTAGAGCGGTACGCGGCCGGGGTGGAACTGACCGACAGCCGCACGGTCGCCTTGCACATGATCCGCATGGCCCGCGTGGGCGCGCATTACCTCAGCAACCTCGCCGACCCGGCCACCTTCGTCCGGGCGGTGCACGTGACCGGGGACCTGGACAACCTAGATCAGGGGACTCCCTACGACCAGCGGTATTTCGTCACGTTCGCCGACGAGCGGACGATCTTGCACTTCGGCTCGTCCTACGGCGGAAACGCCCTGCTCGGCAAGATCGCGCACGGGCTGCGGCAGGCCGCTTATGACGGCTGGAAATCGGGGGAGTTCCTCGCCGAGCAGTTCATGCTGATCGGCATCACTGACAAGCACACCGGGAAGCGGTATCACATCTGCGGCGGGTTCCCCAGCGCCTCGGGCAAGACCAACCTGGCGATGATGCTCGCCCCCGGAGCGCTGGGCCGCCGGTACCGGGTCGACTTCTACGGCGACGACATCACGTGGCTGCGCGTCGACCCTGCCGACGGCCGCCTTTACGCTGTCAACCCCGAGTTCGGCGTGTTCGGCGTCGCGAAGGACACCAGCGAGGCAACCAACCCGATCGCGCTCCGATCGCTGGGGCCGGTCACCGGCGCGCTGCTCACCAACGTCGCCTACAACAGCCGCACCGGCGAGGTGTGGTGGGAGGGCCGCACCCCCGAACCGCCCGCCGATACCGCCGGCTGGCGAGACTGGACCGGCACGCTGATCTCCGGACGGCCGCCGGCCGAGACGGCGATGCCGTGGGCTCACCCCAACGGCCGGTTCACCACCGCACTGGCCAACGTCGTGAATCTCGCTCCCGACTTCGACGACCCGAAAGGCGTGCCGGTCGACGCGATCATCTTCGGCGGCCGCGCCAGCGACCGCGAGCCCCTGATCCGGGCAATCACCGACCTGGCCGAGGGGATATATGACGGCCTGACGCTCGGCGCCGAGGCGACGTCCGCCGCCGAAGGCACCGACGGGGTGCTGCGCTACGACCCGATGTCGATGAGGCCATTCCTGTCTTATCCCGAGGGCGCCTACGCCGCACACTGGCTGAAAATCATCGGCTCGGCGGCCAGCCCGCCGCTCTTTGCCCACGTCAACTGGTTCCAGCGCAACCCAGCCGACGGGCGCTACCTGTGGCCCGGCTACCGCGAGAACCTGCGAGCGCTGCTGTGGCTGCTGCGCCTCAGAGACGGCGAGGTCCAGGGCAGGCACACCCCGGTCGGCATCATCCCCGCCATAGACGAAATCGACCTCGACGGCCTGGAGATCAGCCCCGCAGACGTCAGCAAGCTCCTGTCAGTCGACGTACCGCGGTGGCGGCAGGAGATGATCCACCGCGAACAGCACCTCAGGCAATTCCCCGGCCTGCCCGCGGAGATCCAGCAGGCCCACCACCGCGTCCGCGCCGCCCTCGACGGCGATGGCTGACCCCACAGCATCGGGGCATTCCCTCCCCGGCGTGCTCAGACCCGAGCACACAGGTGGCGGAATTGCGTTAGCACGACGATAAGTGTCGCCAATCCCGGCGGAGGAACCGGTCATGACGAAACCGAAACCGACTCGCCCGGCCGCCTATGTCCGCGCCGCTCCTGAATCCGGCGCCTGGGCCTTATCACGGCGGCGCCAGTTCATCGGCCAGGCCGCCGCCCGGCGGGGCTGGCCAGCGCCCAAGGTCTACGCCGAGCGCCAGGCGACCGGCCCGCAAGGCGGGAACCGCCCGGCCCTGGCGAGCCTCGCCGCAGCAATCACCGCCGGGCATCACGACGCGGTAATCATCAACGGCGCTATCCGCGACACCCCGGCCTACCTGATGGACTTCCTGCTGCACTGCACCCGTCACGGCGTAACGGTAACCATCGACGGCCCGGCCGAAGCAGCGGGCAGCTTCGTCATGCGACCACCGGCAGGCAGCCGGCACCTGCCGCCCTTCCCCCTCCCTGGCGCCGCCGCCGCAGTCCTGGCCAGCGCCGGCCTGGAAGCCCTGACCAGCCAGTTCCCCGCCTGGCTGATCTGGACCGACAGCCACGGCTGGCATGCCCGCCGCCGCGGCGGATACGTCCAGGGCTACCGGCCCGGCACACCAGTCTTCTGCGTTCACGCCCGCAGCGCCGCCCAGCTCGCCGCCCAACTGTGCTGGCAGCACGCCACCGAAACCCACACACCAGCCGGCTGCACCACCGGATAATCCCGGGCGCCGCTCCAGCCGCTCTCAGCCGAGAACTGAGACTCCCTCCGCAGCGGCCTCAGAAGGAGAGGCGATCCTGGCCAGGATCACGCTGCGCGGTCCTCGGCCGTCCTAGACCTGGAACAAGAGCCGACATCAGCAGCTGCCGAGGGACTTACCCCGCCGAACCGGCCTGGGGTCCACGCCTCACTGGGCTCAGGACGATGCAGGTCTGCACGATCGTCTTGTCCCAGACGGCGCTGACGGCGTCGGGCAGGCCCTTCAGCCCGTCGCAGACCAGCATGCACACGTCCCGCGTGCCGCGGTTCTTGACCTCGGCCAGGACCCGCAGCCAGAACTTGGCCCCCTCGCCGTCGCCGTGCTCGCCAGCCCACAGGCCCAGCACGTCACGCTCGCCGTCCACGGTCACGCCCAGCGCGAGATAGACCGGCCGGTTGGCGACCTGGCCCTCCCGGATCTTCACGTTAATCGCATCGATAAAGACAACGGCATAGACCGGGTCGAGCGGCCAGGCTCTGCCATTCCGCCATTCCCTCCATGACCCGGTCAGTGATCGTGGTAATCGTCTGCTTCGACACCTCCGCGCCATACACCTCGGCCAGGTGCGCGGCGATCTCCCCGTGCGTCAGCCCTTTCGCCGACAGGGAAATCACCATGTCATCGATCCCGGTGAGCCGCCGCTGCCTCTTAGCGACAATCTTCGGCTCGAAACTGGAATCCCGGTCCCGCGGCACGCTGATCTCCACCGGCCCGGTATCAGTGAGCACGGTCTTGGCCCGGTGCCCGTTCCGGGAATTCCCGCCGTCACGCCCGGCCGGGTCATTCCGCTCATAACCCAGGTGGTCATCCAGCTCGCCCTCCAGCGCGCCCTCCACCACCATTTTCGTGAGCTTCCCCAGCAGCCCGCCCTCGCCGGTCAGCTTCAGCCCGCCCGCCCGGGCCCGCTCGGTCAGCTCCCGCAGCAGCTGCTCATCAGCCGCCGGCAGCTCCGCACCGCGGCCGCCCTGAACGTTCGTCACATCCGTCACTGGTGTCTCCCATTTGTCATGAGTTACACCGTTAAAATTACGCCGCGGATTGCCGGGCTCAAGCCGGCGCGCCGCTGAGGTAAGGGACTCCGGTGCGCTCCACCCGTGGCGCCACTCGTACGCCGCCTGAGCTGGCGGCGCGCTCGAGCCGGGGCGGGCCGCTCAGCAGGAGGGCACATTGTGCCCGGGTGCGGGCGTCGTTGACGTGCGGCACGGTTCCCCCGGTCCTGGCCGCCGTACCGGGAATTCGGGCCCGCGGCGGCCTGCGAGTCGCTCGCCGGGCACGAAGGGAGCGCAGCGGCAGAGAGGTCTCCGTTCGTGAGATAGACCCAGGACGTGCTGCTGCCGATGGTGATGGCTGGCCCTGCAATCCCGGAGGTTTGAGAATCGGCGAGCGGGGCGCAGCGGGATCAGCGCCTCGATGCTGTCTGACGATGGCGGTGCGAGTCTTGGTGACGTGCGCCGGACGGCGAGCAACACCCGTGTGACTCCGAGTGCCGCCGGTGCGCGGTCGGGCGGGCTCGGCTGTGCCGGCGGGCAGGGCGGCGCGGACGGCGTCCCGGTCACGGATTGCCGAAAGCGGACGGAGTCGCTGAAGTTACAGTCCCGTCGGCACATGCAGCGTCCCTGCGGTGGCTTCGCCAATTCCGGCAGCGGGCGCCGATATTGGCGATGGGACGTGTAATAAGCAGTGATGGTCCGGCCACTTCCAGAATGACAGGTAGGAACCGGTACTGGAGGCGAGCTTGGATTCGGACGAGGCACGATTTCGCGAGTTGTATGAGCTCCACTTCGATGCTGTCTCCCGCTACGCCAGGGCCCGTGCTGACCCGGATACGGCTAAGGACGCGGTCGCCCAGGCGTTCCTGGTGGTGTGGCGCCGAAGGCCGGAGTTCTTCGGTGCCCGGCATCAGCTTGGCTGGCTGCTGGGTGTCACCCGGCGGGCGCTTGCGGACGAGCGTCGCGCGGCGTCCCGGCAGACGAGGCTGCGCGACCGGATCGGCGGTACGGGCGCCGCGGTTGGCCCCCGGCCGGCCGACCCCGCTGCTCTCGTCGTCGAGCGAGACGCTGTCGCCGTGGCCTTCAGCCGCCTGGGTGGCCGCGACCGGGAAGTCCTCGCGCTGGTCGGCTGTACCGGATTGCCTGGCACGCGATCGGCAACCAGCGGCGCGGCCAGGCGCCACAAGTTGCGTGCGACGGCATATAGCCACGGCATCGGGTCGTCGGCGGGCACGTCGCGGATGCGCCGCCAGGCCACCTGGAGGGTCTGCGCGACCAGATCTTCCGCATCCGACCCGGACAACCCCCGGTGCCGGGCATAGCGGCATAGCGGCGGATACGCCATCTCGAACAGCGCACGGAAACGAGTTTCAGGTCCACTAGCTACCTGTCCCGGCAGACCTAAGCGTTGCATCCGCCGCACCGGGACCTGCCGCTGACGCCGCCCGTCCAGCCGGCGGCCCGCGGATCTGTCAGCAGACATTGGCTCAGGTGACCACACTCAAGGCCCTGATCCGCACCGACGCGGCCCGGGGGCACGCACGAGTCCGTGGCCTGGCTGCACCGCTGCCTGCAGTACACGGTCGGGCTGCCGGTCACCAAGGCGGGCATCGAGCAGACGCTTATCTGCGGACCGGCTGAACGCTGCGCGGGCTTCCGGCGTACTAGAGGGCATGACAGCTTCGGGCTGTGATGACAACGGGGATGCCTGGCTGGCTGCCTACCAGGGCCCGCTGGTCGGGTTCGTGCTGCCCATCGTCAACGGTGATCTGCAGGCCGCTGAGGATGTGGTGCAGGAAACCATGCTGCGCGGCTGGCAGCACGCCGATGAGCTGAGGCCGGAGCAGGCGAGCTCGTGGCTGCACAAGGTTGCCCGCAACATCGCCATCTCGACCTACCACCGGCGCCGCCGGGCCCGGCCGCGGGAGGTCCCGCTGGACGAGGCCACCGTGCCCGCCTCCGGCGACGGCCTTGACGGCATGGTCGACGCGCTGGTCATTGCCTCGGCGCTGGACTCGCTGAGTGTTCAGCACCGGCAGGTCATCGTCGAGCTGTTCTACCGGCGGCGGCCGGTGGCCGAGGTCGCCAGCTTGCTGTCCATCCCGGAGGGGACCGTCAGATCCCGCTGCTTCTACGGCCTGCGCGCCCTGCGCAGGACGCTGGAGGAACAGGGGGTCACCGGACCATGACCTGCCCGATGATGATGCACCTCGGTGTCTACGCGCTGGGTGCGGCCGATGACCAGGAGCGGACGGCGGTGGCGTCCCACCTGGAGGCCTGCGCGGACTGCCAGGCTGAGCTGACGCGGCTGGAACCGCTGCCGGGGCTGCTCGCGATGGTGCCGGAAAGCCGGTGGGCCGCTGATCCGCACGCCGCGCCGCGGCCCGCTGCCGGCCCGGCCCGGCCCGGCCTGTTGCGCCGGATCTGGGCGCGGCCATGGCAGGCCATCACCGCGACCGCGGCCACCGCCGCGGCGGCCGGTGTGGCCGGCGGCTTCTGGCTGGCCCAGCCTGCGGTGACCGCCGCGGCTCCGGCGATCACGGCCTCGGGCTCAAACCCCGCGACTCATGTGCGCGCCACCGTCTCGCTAACCGGGACCTCCTGGGGCACCAGCATCCAGCTGGTCGCTGACGGCCTGCCGCTCAATGTGCCCTGCCGCCTGATCGTCCACTCGCGCTCCGGCGGAACCGAGGTCACCGGCGTCTGGGATGCCTGGAGCAAGGGACCGATCACCGTCCCGGCCAGTGCGGGGTGGCGGCCAGGCGACATCGCCAGCCTGCAAGTGGCCACCGCCACCAGGACCCTCGTGACCATCACGACCGGGCACTCATCCGCCCCGCCCGCCTCCAACCCTGGATCAGGACCATGACCCAGAACCATGGCCGGCCCGCTGCTCCCGGCAGCACATCGCCGAGGTCTGCCGGGCCACCGGCCCGCCAGCGGATCGCACAACCCAGCTGGCTGCCCCGCTCGCCGCGCGCCGCTGCCGTGACCGCGGCGCGGCTGATCACGGCGGCGGGACTGGCCATCGATGCCTACGTGCACCTGGACCTGGCCTCCACCTACTCCGAGATCCCCGCTCCCATCAACGAGGGGATCTTGTTCCGGGCCGAGGCGGTGCTGGCCCTGCTCGCGGCTCTCGCGCTGGTGGTGCCGGCACGCAGGCAGGTGCGGCGCCTGACGTTCCTGGCCGGGCTCACGGTGGCGGCCAGCGGCCTCGCGCTCATGCTCGTCTCGCGATACGTGGACATCGGCGCGTTCGGCCCGTTTCCCGACCTCTATGACCCGGTCTGGTACCCGGAGAAGCTGTGGGCGGCGTTCGGCGAGGCAGCGGCTGCCGTGGCGTCGCTGGCCGGGATGCTGCTCCTGTCCATCCGCACTGGCCGGGGCGCTGCCAGGACAGCACCTCGCGCCGCTGGCCATCGTGACGGCAGATTTCCGCCCCGCAGCTGAACGCAGGCGGAGGTGACGGCGTATCTACCCGGGGCCTAGTGACCTGACGCAGCGATCCACGAGGGAGTCTCTTCATGGCAGGCATATACCGTCCGGCGCACCCCGCCGGCGGCTCATCACAGGCAACCCGGAAGTCCCGGCGGTCGCGGCGGCTGCTCACGGGCGGCGGCGCAGTTTCCGGCCTGGCCGCCGCGGCCCTCCTGGTGGCCGCATGCGGTTCCTCGGGCGGGACCGCGCAGAGCTCCGGCGGCGGCGCCTACGGCGGAAGCACCGGTAGCTCCGGCAGTTCCGGGAGCGGCGGGAGTCAGGGGGCGACGGGCGGCACGGTCTCCACCCGCCAGCTGAGCGGGATCGGCACGGCCCTGGTGACCAGCTCAGGGATGACGGTCTACACCCCGAAGACGCCGGCCGAGACCAAGGGCAACCTCAAGTGCACGGGCTCCTGCCTGAGCTTCTGGCTCCCGGTCACGGCCAGCTCGGCCCACCTGACCTCCAGCGGGCTCCCCGGCAAGATCGGCACGATCCACCGCTCCGACGACGGCAAGACCCAGCTCACCTACAACGGGAAGCCGCTCTACACCTTCCGCCTGGACACCGCCGCTGGTCAGGCTCACGGAAACAACTTCTCCGACCACTTCGGCAGCACCTCGTTCACCTGGGAAGTTGTCGTCTCCCGCGGCACAGGCAGGCGGGGCGGGGCCTCGCCGACCACCTCGCCCAGTTACAGCTACGGCAACGGTTACTGAGCGGACCCAAGACGGCCGGGCGGCTGCGACACCGCTGCCCGGCGGGGCCCGGCCCGCAGCCAATGGCCCCGGCACGGGCCGGGCCCCATCCAGCCGAACACGTCAGCCCCGGAGGGAGACCGATGAGCTACTCATGCGCCGAATGGCGCGGTGAGATCGGCGCCTACATCGTCGGCGCCCTCCACGGCCGGGCGCGCGCCCGGGTCGGCCGCCACCTGGTAGCCTGCCCCGGCTGCCGCGCCGAGTACGACGACCTCGTCCCGGTCCGGGCCTGGCTCAGCCAGCTGGCCACTGCGGACGACTCGCCGCTCAGGCGCCTGGGTGCCGGCCCGCGCGGGGAACCCGTTCCCCGGCTGGCGGCCAGCCCGGGGCGTAAGGCTCAGCAGCCCGACAGGCTGCTGGCCTTCCCGGCGCGGAGCTGGCGATGGCTGCTCGCCGCCGGTGCCGGGCTGGCTGCAGGAGCCGCCGTGGCTGCCCTGCTGCTCGCCGGCCCGACGGTCCGCACCTACCACGCGGTGAACACCGCGTCGGGAATCAGCGGCCAGGCCGAGCTGCACAGCACTCCAGCCGGCACCGAGATCAACCTGACCGCAACCGGCCTGCCCGCCGGCGAGCGGTGCATCCTGGTCGCCGTGACCCGAGGAGGCGCCGACATCGCCGGAACCTGGAACGCGACCTACGCGGGCTCGGCCCGGATCGCCGGAACCAGCGCTTACCCAGCCAGCCAGCTCACAGCACTGCGCATCGAGACGGATAACGGCCTGATCCTGCTCACCATCCGCGTCTAATCGACATGGCGACTGAGCACTTGCCGTCTACGAGAAGCACTACGGCGGCTGGGTGACCGTCTCGGGCACCAGTGCCGCGGCGCCGCTCATCGCCGGGGTCTACGCCCTGGCCGGCAATGCCGCCACGATCAAGGCCGCCTACGAATACCGTCACCGCGGGCACCTCTTCGACATCACCACGGGAAACAACGAACTCGGGACCGGTGGCGGCGCCGCATGCGGCCACACTTACCTGTGCCTGGCCGCAAGAGGCTACGACGCTCCGACCGGCATCGGTACCCCTGACGGAACCGGAGCCTTCTGAGATGTCACGGGCGCCGACAGCGGTAGCTGGTTGGGGCGCCACGCAGCCGGGTCCTGCCAGGCATCGGAGGCTATGGCACAAGCCGGGGCGTGGTCTGCGCGGATCTCTGGTCAGAACCGGGCGGCGACGGGACACAGTTCTTCGGTTAGAACGAGGTCTACTGCCAGAACCTCAGCCAAGCACAGGACCGGGCTGCAACTCCGCGAAGATACGCAGTGGCAATTGCGACAAGATGACGACTAGATTCGCCAGGTTCCTCATTCGGTCATGCTGATCGAACGACCGGAGTCCCTGGGATCCTGCTGGACGGGCAGCAGATTGCCTCGGCGCGGTGACCTGGGCAACTCGTCCGGCACGGACGCGGGACGGAACGGAATGCGGGCTTCATGCCTGGGAAATGGCTTAGTGGCAGGTCAGGAGCCATTCCGATGGACGGCGATGAACGGGCTGTAAAACGTCGGCTCAGCCTACGCTGGTTCGAACCCCAACACCTGCGCTGGAGGCTGCCTGCGATCTGGCCGTTGCGGTTGAGGGGCGGTTGAATTCTGACGGCCTGCTCCGTCCCGCAAGCCCGGGCGAGCGAGCCATGTGGACATCGCCGACGAGGGATGCGCAGGTCCGCCATCGAGACTGGCTACCTGCTTTCGGACGCGGCAGACATCGAGGCGGACCTGCTCGGCGGGAGTCCTGATTGCGGTTCGGAACCCCGGCGTCGGTGGCGGGTATCACCGGAACGGTCGCTGGGCTCCGCAGACTGTGCCCGGTGGCGGGGTGACGAGATTGACGAGGTAGCGGACTCTCCATTTGTCGGCGCACCTGCTGGGTAGCTCAATCGGGTGGCCGTAGCTGGCCACGGTGAGCAGCACCGTGTTGCCCAGCCGGCGTTCAACACGCTTGGCGCCGGAGTAGCCGGTGGCCGGGTCATAGACGTTGTTGATGAGCAGGATCGGGGTCTTGGTTTTGGCGTTCCACGGGCCGGCGTAGCGCTCGGTGGCGTGCCCCGGCCAGTTCGCCGCGCAGGGAGCCCATTGCGACCAGACTTGGTACGGCCCCCACAGCTTGCCGGTGCGGTTGACGTTTTTGATGACCCTGGGCCAGGCGCTGACAGGCTGGCCGGCCGGAGCGTCGAGGCACTGGATCGCGGTCGACGTCGTCGCCTTGGCGAATGCACTGGGCGTGAGCATCTGGCGCGCGAGTGTCTCCAGGGCAGCACCGTCGGCGCCGGCAGCCGCGTCGAGTTCCCGTGCGTACCGGGGCCAGCCGTCCGGAGACCGCCTCCCTTGGGCTTGCTGAACCAGGAGGTACCCCCCTTGACCTGGATGCCGATCAGCAGGCCAGTGACCAGGTCGTCGGCCCCGACGATCTCGGTGAGAACGTCCACGCCGGAGTCCGGCAAGGGGTTCTCGCCGAAATGCCACTTCAGCTCTTCAGCTGGCTGGCCGGCTAGGACCGGCGTTCCGCTGATAGTGGCCACCCGTGCCAGATGACGGCGTAGCTGGGCAAGGCCGGCTGTGGCCACACGGCCGGGGTGGGCTCTGATCGCCCAGGTTGTGGCGGTCAGAGCCGGGCTGAAAGCGGTGAGCGCGCCGAGGACGGCCGTGCTTCTTTCATGCCCGCAAGATGGTGGAGCCTGCGATGGCTAGACCATCAAGGCATTCGACCCACCCGGCCTGATGGCTCCGTCGTGAGCGCGCTGACCGGATTCCCTGGTGTACGACGATGACCTCGGTCCCCTGGTCGCGGTTCACGAACCGCACCGTGACCCGTGTGGTCTCGGCAGCGCTGCCGTCGAGGGGCTCGTGCGCCCAGCTGTAGGTGATGCGGCGCGGGCGGTCTATCACTTCGAAGACGCCCGCGATCCACAGGACGGATCCGTCTTCATACTGGTTGGCGAGCCGGTAGCGTCCGCCCACGCGCAGGTCGATTTCGGCGGCAGCCAGGGTGACCCCGCGGGGCCCCCACCATTTCAGCAGGTGCGCGGGCTCGGTCCAGGCGGCGAAAACGGCGTCCTGGGGGGCCGCGATGAATCGGCGGACGATGAGACTGAGCGAGCTGGCGGCGTCTTGCGGCGGCATCGGGCTACCGGTCCCTGGTATTGGGTTCATCGCGACGCGGGGCGGTCGCCACGTAGCCGGCCAGCGAGTCGAGAGCCGACTCCCAGAACGAGCGGTATTCGGCCAGCCAGGTGTTCGCCTCGCGCAGCGGGCCTGGCTTGAGCGAGCACCGTCGCACCCGGCCCTGCACGGTGCGAACCACCAGCCCCGCCTGCTCGAGGACCGTCAGATGCTTGGAGACTCCCGGCAGGCTCATGCCGGACAGTGCCGCGAGCTCTGAGACCGTGGCGCTGTCCGCGCTCAGACGTCGCAGAATCGCCCGCCGCTTCCGGTCTGCCAGCGCCCGGAACACGCGATCAAGCTGGTCATCATCATCACTGCCCGGGGCATGCGCGGTCCTTGACGGAGGCATGGCCATATGCTAAACCATGCAGCTAACAGTAAACCAATCGGCTAACAGTAAGCCAGGTGGCTTAGTGTAGAGGCTGGCCACCACGCGATACCCAGAAGGAGACAGATCCCGATGCCGGACATTGTCATGTCATGCAACATGGATGCCGACGCAGCAACGGTATGGCGAGCGATCACTACGACCGACGGTGTCACCGGCTGGTTCACCGGCCACGCCGAGATCGGCGACGGCGCGGGCGGTCACCACCTGCTGACCTTTCCCGAGATGTCCCACCCCTGGGACCTCCGGATCGAGGACTCCAGCCCCGCCCGCCGCCTCAGGCTCTCCGTTGTGGCAGGGCCGCCGGAGTGGGAGGCAACGACCATGACCTATGAGATCGCCGACCGGGCTGAGGGCGGGATTGCCCTCAGCTTCGACCACAACGATTTCGCCACTGTCGACGGCGCCAGAGCGTGGACGATCGGCTGGGCGACGAAAATGCTCGCCCTCAAGAAGTACGCGGAAACCGGTCAGCGAGACCCGTTCTTCGCGTGAGGGCGGACCGACCTGTCGTGCGCAGCCGCCACGCGCGCGCTTATCTCGCTGGCCGCTTCTTCGCTGACGGCGCCGGCAGACCTGAACCGTCAGCCCAGTCGCCGACTGGTACCTGACTCCGGCCTGCAGCACGCGCCACATGCGCCCGGCGGCTCCTGGCAGGAGCTTCCAGCATGTCAGGTGCCGCCGATCGCGTGCTGAGGCCGAGCACGTCCAGAACTGGCCAGTCTGCACTGCTCGTGTGCAGCAAACTCGCCATTGACGGGCACCGCCGAATCGGCGATTTGTGCGGATTGCCTTAGGTGAGCATTCCGTTGCGGTCACTGACAGTGGTAGTGGTCTGAGATCGGGGCAACGGCTCTGCCAAGCCTCAAGCTCACGGTGTCGTCGCCGACGCGCAGATCGGGGGTGCTACCTCGTTCGGCGCGTGCAGCCTCTCCATGGCCCGGTGCTGGCTACCGGCTCGAGAGCGATCGCGGTAGCCCGAACCACGGCAGCACGCTGGCCTCGAAGCGGGTCATGGCGCAGATCTGCCCGCCGGTAAGTGTGAGCACGTAGAAGCCGGTCGCGTGGCTTGTTCCGGCCGGACCGCGCAGGTATGTCCCGAACGCGGGCTGGCCGTTGGCTCGGGTCGGCACGAGGTCGAACCTGCGGCCCGCGGCGAACTGGCGGGCGCAGTAGCGGGCCACGAGGTCGCGGCCCTCGTATCCGAATGGCTCCGGAGGCATCGCGATGAAGACGTCGTCGGTCAGCAGGGCCACCAGCGCGTCGAGGTCGGCCGACTCCCACGCGCGGGCGAACATGGCCACGATCGCGTCCTCGCCGGGCGAGCCGGCGGCGGGCGGCGGCTCGTAGCCGGCGGCGGGCTGCTGCCGGCGCTGCAGGCTGGCGCGGGCTCGTTTGAGGGCGCTGTTGACCGATTCGAGGGTCACCTCCAGCATGCCGGCTACCTCGCTGGCCTGGAATCCGAGGACATCGCGCAAGATGAGGACGGCGACCTGGCGCGGCGGCAGCAGCTGCAGGGCGGCCACGAACGCCAGCGAGATGGCTTCGGCCTGCTCGTAGCGGGCCTCCGGCCCGAGCGGCCGGCCGGCGGCGCCCTCGAGGAGGGCGTCAGGAAACGGCTGCAGCCAGGCGGGCTCGTCGCGCGGAGTCGGCACGGGCGGTTCGAACTGCGACATATCCCACTCCCTGACCGGGCGCCTGCGCGCCGCGCGGCGCGCGTTCAGGCACCGGTTGGTGGCGATCTTGTACAGCCAGGTGCGCAGCGAGGCGCGTTCCTCAGCGAACCCGCCGATGCCTTGCCAGGCGGCCAGCATCGTCTCCTGGACGGCGTCCTCGGCGTCGGCGAAGGACCCCAGCATCCGGTAGCAGTGCACCTGCAGCTCCCGCCGATGGGACTCAGCCAGCTCCCCGAACGCCTCTCCATCCCCTGCCCGCGCCCGTGACAGAAGATCGGCTGTCGCCATCCCGCGCTCCTTCCTTCCGCACCACGCCTACCTCCGCCCGGTATATACACCGCCCGGGGCGCGAACTGGGCGGCTCGCGGGCGCCCAGTTTCCCGGTACCGCGGTGTATGCATCACCGACAGCGCCGGACGATGCGCCCGCCGGATCGTGCCGCAGCAGCTGGACACGACCCTGGAAGGTTGACGATGGAATCGTACGCATCGGCCGGGCGCGCGGCGTCCGCCGTTCTCGATCGCCGCCGCCGGGAGCGCTGATGAACGTGCGACTCTCAGGCAGGCACGGGAAAACAGCCAGCCGCAGGAAGCAACTGAGCAGGACGCTCGCTCGCGTGATCGCCGGCTGGCGGACGGGCCTGCCGGGGCCTGTCATCGTTCTTCAGGCTGGGAGAGCGGTCAATTACTTCGGTACCGGACTGATCATTCCCTTCGAGATCATCTACCTGCACCAGGCCCGCGGCTTCCCGACGGCGACTGCGGGGCTGGTGCTGGCGGCGGTCATGGGCACGGCGGCGGTCGTAACGCCCTTTTCGGGTGCGCTGCTCGATCGTTTCCGTGCGAAGCCGCTCCTGATCACAGGCAATCTTGCGAGCGCACTGGGCTACGCGGGCTTCGCATTCGTCGACCGTCCCTGGCAAGCCTTCGTCTGCTCGGCCGTCGGCGGCGCCGGGTTCGGAGTCGCGACCACCGCGAACCAGGTTCTGAGCCTGACCCTGGTCTCAGCGGAGCAGCGCGCCTCCTCGATCGCGCTCAGCCGAGTCGCAGGCAACTTCGGTCTCGGCAGCGGCGCGACGGTCGCGGGCTTCATCGTCGCCTCCGCCAATGATCTCCGCGCGTTCCAGGCGCTCTACCTCTTCGACGGCCTCACCTTCGGTGTCTTCGCGCTGGTTGTGCTCGTGGGGATCCCGAATCCTCGCCTTGCGAATGCTGCGTCGGCGAGCGACAGGGGACCAGGCTTCCGGGCAGTTGCTTCCGATCGGCTCTTCCTCATCCTGATCGCCGCCAACATCGTGCTCGTGATGACCGGCGGCGCGCTCTTTTCCAACATCCTCGCGCCGTTTGCGGAGGCGCACACGCCAGTCGGGCCGGGCGAGATCGGCATCGTCTTCTTCATCAACACCCTCTTCATCGTCGTCGCGCAGATCCCAGCCACACGGGTCGTCAAGCGGATGCGCCGCAGGCACGCTCTTGCCGCGACCAGCGCGCTCTTTGCAATCGGCCTGCTCGCGGTCCTGCTCGCAACGCTAACGAGCTCGACGCTTACCGCCACCACCGTCTTGGCCGGGGTCGCGATCGTGATCGCGATCGGTGAGTGCGCGCAGTTCATCGTGACCGGCACAATCGTCGCCGACCTCGCACCCCCGCACCTGCTCGGCCGCTACATGTCGCTCTACGGCCTCAGCTTCACGGCAGGCGTCGCCCTCGGTCCCGCGGCCGGCGGCGCGCTGCTCGCAACATCACCCGACGCCGTCTGGTGGGGCGGCGCCCTGGCGGTTGCACTGACCGGGGCCGGCTTGCTGGGACTCGGCGACCGGATACCCGACCCGCTCTTGCAGGCGCAATGCCCTCCGCCGCGAGCCGTCAGCGCGGCCGACATGGACTCCGCCTGCCAAAGGCCAGATGAATAGTACGGAGATGTAAAGTCACCGGCCTACGTGATCGTCGATGTATTACTGACACGCCGCTGCAGGGGAACCAGCTGGCGGTGCCCGAAGACGGGTCGGCGCTCAGCGACGACCAGATGCAGAGCCTGGCCCGGGAGATGAATCATTCCGGCCAACTACCCGCCATGGGCTTGCAGCCATCCCAGGAGAATCCATTCCAGGAACGACTCGCTCAGGGCGGCATGGACCTCCTGACACCAGTCGATACCGATCGGTTCCTCAGCGTGCCGCCGCGCCTGGTAAATCGCCGACCATATCCTTGTGCAGGCCATGACCTGCGATCTCGACGACCGCCGCAACCCGGCCGGGGTGATCGAGCGCATACCTGACAGCGAGATCAGATCCCCGCGAGTGGCCCAGCACGACCCAGCGCACCACCCCCGACCGCCCGGCGGACGTCCTAAAGATTCGCCACAGCCCTCGCCATGCATGAGTGCCCCGCCAGAGTGTGTGCCGTGCCAATACTGGCACGTGCATCGCTGAGCTGGGTTTTGTGTTGTCAGGCTGCTCGCCAGTACTCGCTGATCAGGCCTGCGACGGCGTGCCGGTGCTTGATGCGGGCAGTGGCATCGATGGCCTGGCCTGGCCTGGTTGGTGCAATGGAGGTCTCTGCTGCCGTGCCTGATGGGGCCGGTGGGCGTTGTAATGTCGCGCGTACTCGGCCGGGACGCCCCGGAGATGCCGCTCACCGTAGATCAGCAGGTGATCGATGCACTCGCGGCGCAGTGTGCCCACATACCGCTCCGCGAAGGACCGCTGGACTGTCCGGCTGCTAGCGGGTCGCTGCGGCTAGTCGTGGCTGAGGGGCGGCTGAGCCTGGCCTCTCCCGCGCGTAAGGGGACGTTACTGCAGGTCGGAACGCAACTGCTGATTGGCGTGGCTGCGCCCTGTAAAACCGTCGGCTCAGCCTACGTTGGTTCGAACCCAACACCTGCCACTACCTGAGTACATAGCCCCTGATCTGCGCGTATGCGGTCAGGGGTTGATCATTTGCGGGCCCAGCCGTTCCCGGCCCTTCCCGGTGGTTCACGGGTGCCGACGTAACCTGTGGGTGCCGAAAACCTATGCCACCAGGCGATACTCATGAATCACGCCTCCTGCGCGGTTACGCCGATGGACCCGGAAGTGGTCCAGGTCGGTGACGTCGTCGGGCAGCGGGCGCAGCGGCGCGGCCTGGTTCAGGGTTCGGTGCGGCCGGTGCCTGTTGTAGAAGTCCTCGTACTCGCGCAGCACGATCATCAGATGCCGCTGATTCCATACCAGGGTCCGGTCCAGCAGCTCGCGCCGGCAGCTGCCGATCCAGCGTTCCATGACCGAATTCATTCGCGGCGCCCGGACCGCAGAGCGGATAACCCTGATGCCCGCAGCCTGAAATACCGCGTCGAACGCGGAGGTGAAGCTGGCATCCCGGTCGTGCACGACGAACTTTGCCAGTGTCCCGGTGTCTTCCAGGTCCATGAGCAGGTTCCGGGCTTGCTCGACGACCCAGGACTGGACCGGTGCTCTGTGGCGCCCAGGACCCGGACGCGCCGGCTGCCGTGCTCGATCATCGCAAGGACGTATACCTTCGCGCCGTTGAGCAGGTCGGCGGTGAAGAAGTCCAGTGCCAGGATCCCCTGCGCCTGGGACCGGAGGAACTCCGCCCAGCCCGGGCCGTCCCGGCGCGGAGCACGGTCGATTCCGGCGCTCTTGAGAATCTGCCAGACCGTCGACGGTGCCACCGTGATGCCGAGCCCGGCGAGCTCGCCGTGGATTCGCCGGTAGCCCCACGACTCGTTCTCCCTGGCCAGCCGCAGAACCACCGACCGCACCTTGCGGTGCGTTGCCGGGCGCCCGGAGCGGTCCCGGCGCGACCGGCGCGCCCACCGGCGGCGGACGATGTCCCGATGCCAGCGCAAGATCGTGCCGGGAGTGACAATCAGCCGCATCCCTGCCAGGCGCTCCGCCGGTACCGTCCCTGCAAGCAGCGCCAGCCACGCCCGGTCCGGCCACGTCAAACGCCAATGAGCGCGAGGCCGCTCGCGCTCGGCCACAGCGAGCTGATGGCGCAGCATGAGGATCTCGGCGTCCTTCCACCACCACCCCCGCCGCGACAAGCCCAGCAGCGACACGGCACGAGTGACCACCAGGAAGATCAGCTTCAAGCCCACAAGCCGAAGATCATCCCACCTCCGGCTGAGCAAGACCGGCCCGGGCGACGCCGAGCGCTTGATCGAACCCACCGCGTTCCGAAGGCCATTTGCCCAGGTGGTACAGGTTTTCGGCACCCACAAGGTGCCTAGATACCCCGCCCCCGTATGTAAACCGAAGACGTCGCCGTCAGCCAGGCACCGAGAGATCGCGGGCGCCGAGAGCGCGTATCTGATTGCCGTCCCGGCGGGTACTGTGCGGAGCCGCCAGGTGTCTAACAATTGTTGTACAATAGGTTCATGAGTGTCGGGTTCCGCCCCACGGAGGAGGACCTCCGGGTTATCGAGGCTAACCGCCGCGAGGATGAGAAGACTAGTGATGTCATCCGTCGCGCGCTGCGGCTGCTCGACCGTGCGGCATGGGAGGAGCGCGCCCACGCCGACATGCACCGGCTCAGGGATGAGGACCTGTCCGCTGAAGCGGAAGCATGGGAGTACGACGCGGACGGTAATGTCCGGATTGTCGGCACTACGGTTACGGTTCCGGCAAGGCCGACTGAGGGTGCATGATCCGCGGCGCCGTCTACCCCGTAGACCTGGGTGCTGCCAGGCGCGGTCATGAGCAGCTGGGTAAGCGGCTCGGGCTAGTCATCAGTATCGAGCAGAACGCCTGGTCGACGGTGACGATCGTTCCGACATCGACGAGCGCCCAGGCGACTGTCTTCCGGCCGGACGTCGTGGTCGCCGGGCGGGCTACCCGGATGCTGATCGACCAGATTCGCACGATCGACGTGGCCTACGTCGTCGGCGAGCTCGTGGACTACCTGTCGCGGGACGACATGGCCCAGGTCGAGCACGGCCTGTCTCGTTACTTCGGGCTACTGCGCTGACGCTTTCTTCTTACCAGTCCGGAGATGCAGGAAACGCGAGTCGTGACCGCCTCTGGTCCCCATGCTGCAATCTGGCGCCGTCCGACGGCTACGGCCAGCTATGGCTGTTCGTGGCTGAGGAGCGGTTGAGATAACTGCCAGCTGCCCGTGGGCGGACATCGTCGCACGGCAGGCACGGCTGCAGGCTGTCATCGCTGCGTTCTGTAAAACCGTCGGCTCAGCCTACGTTGGTTCGAACCCAACACCTGCCACCACGTAACGCCCCAGGTCACAGACGTTCTTAGTAGTTCTGACTGTCCGTTATGGACTATCTGGTCCTGCGAAATGAGCTGTGACGTTTCTGCAGCTCAGAAGGCTTACCAGCGTGGCTGGTTGCCCGTGATCTGATCGGTGCGACTGAGGAGTGACTGAGTCCTGACGGCCCGATCGGCTGCAGGCTCAGCGCTGGGTCTGGGCCGAACAAACCAGGGAAGAGCGATGCCCAGGTCCGCCACCCGATGTCGGTCGCTTGTTCGCCGATCACAGGGCTCTTCGCATAGGTGTTCGTTCTGGTGTACCCAGCGGTTTCAAGACCGTCGGCTGTGCCCGGCAAGTCCCGAGCGGGGCGGCCCGCTCCTCGGGCACGTTCGAAAGATCAATGCTGACCGGCGCCATTGCCCAGCGATGGGAGTACTTCGGCTCCGAGTTTGGTCACGGCCGCGACCGGGTCGGGACCTAGCGGGGGACCAAAGGACAGGTGCGTCGCACCCGCCGTGACCAACGAACGGCAGCGGTCGATGATCGCGGCTGCATCGCCGGCGATGCCGAGCCTCAGCATCTGCGGTGTGATCAGCTCGCGGGCAGTCGCCGCGTCGCGGCGCTCCAACGCCGCGGCCGCGGGGCGGAAATCGGCCGGAGCTAGCCCAGCGTCGGCCAGCTGCGTTGCTGAGATCGAGGGACCGTAGTAGGCGAGCTTCTCAGCTAGCGGCGCTGCCGCACGCTCGGGATCGTCATCGATGGAAACCCAGAAGCAGGCCGGCACATCCACTGCGTCGGGATCGCGCCCGGCGCCAATAGCAGCCGCGCGAACGATACCGGCCGAGGCCGCCGCCCGGTCCGGCGGGAAGGACAGCCCCAGCACGCCATCCGCGATCTCGCCGCCGAGTGCGAGCATCTTGGGACCCATCGCGCCCAGGTAGATATGCACCGGAGGGCCGTCGAACCGCAGGTGCGCCTCGGGCTGCCAGCGATCCAGCAGTTCGGACGGGTGGCCGCGCTGCAGCAGCGCCCGGCAGGCCAGGATCGCCTCCCGGCTCGCCGCCAGCGGCCGCGGCCGTTCCAGGCCGGCCCATGCGAGAAAGTCCTCGGCGCCCGCGCCGAGGCCGAGCAGGAACCGGCCGCCGGTCAGTTCTTGTAGCGTGGCCGCGTGCATCGCCAGCTCGGAAGGATGCTCAGAGAACGGGTTCATAATGCCGATACCGAGCTTGACGCGCTTCGTCACCGCCGCGGCTGCCGCCACGAGCACCGGCGCCGACCGCCAGAACAGATCGTGCGACACCCATACCTGGTCGAACCCCGCCTCGTCGGCTGCCGCGGCCAGCTCGGCGAACTCGGCGACGCGCAGATCGTTGTTGAGCCGCAGGCTGAACCGCGCCGCCGCAGTCACTGCGACTCCCCGGAGGGCCCAGCCCAGGCGTCCCCCTCCGCTTCGACCAGGAGGCCGTCACCGATGAGGCTGTGCACGTACAGAGTCGTGTTGGCGGGCGCGACGTCCCCCATGACTTCCCGGTGCGCGCTGCTCGCTTCTTCCCAGTCGGCGCCGGGAGCTAGGAACAGCCGCGTCCGGTAGATGCTTTCCCTTGAGCCGCCTAGCTGCTCGACCGCCGAGACGAGACGCCGCAGGCAGTCAGCCGCCTGTGCCTTCGTTCCGTCGCCGATAACCTCAGGCCGGCAGGTCGTCCCGCTGACCGCGATCACCGGTCCGTTCCGCGCGGCGCGCGAGTAACCGGCCGCCTCCTCAAACGATCCGCCCTCGCGGAACCGCTGCAGTCGGCCGTTCACGCTCGTCCCATCCTTTGAAGTCACCGGATCAGTTTGCCGCGCCGGCGGGCTCGCGCAGCGGGAAGTGGCATGCCGCCCGGTGCCCGGGACTGAACGACCGCAGCGGCGGCTCCTCGGCCGCGCAGATCTCCTGCGCCAGCGGGCAACGCGTCCGGAACCGGCACCCCGACGGCGGATTGATCGCCGACGGCAGTTCCCCAGTGACGACGATCCGGGCGCGGCTGCGGGCCTGTGCCGGATCGGGGACCGGGATCGCGTCGATCAGCCCCCGCGTGTAGGGATGCACTGTCTGCTCGTACAGGTCGCGGGCCGGTGCGACCTCGACCACCTTGCCGAGGTACATGACCGCGATCTCGTTCGCCAGGTACCGGATCACCGACAGGTCGTGCGAGATCACTACGTAGCTGAGCTCGTGCCGTTCCTGCAGCGTCCGCATGAGGTTCAGCACCTGGGCCTGTACCGAGACGTCCAGCGCAGACACCGGTTCGTCGGCCACGATCAGCCGCGGGTTGAGGATCAGCGCCCGGGCTAGCCCGACTCGCTGCCGCTGGCCGCCGGACAGCTCGTGCGGGTACATGTCGGCGACTCGGCCGGCCAGGCCGACCTCGCCCAGCAACTCGTATACCCGCTCCGTCCGCTCGGCCTTATTGCCGATGCCCTGGATCACCAGCGGCTCGGCCAGCAGCGCCGCGATGTGCATCCGCGGGTCCAGCGACGAATACGGGTCCTGAAACATGAGCTGACGTTCCCGGCGCAGCAGCCGCAGCTTGTTCCCGCCGAGGTCAGTGACGTCCTGCCCGTTGAAACTGACCGTTCCGCTGGTGGGCTTCTGCAGCCCGGCAACCACCCGGCCCAGCGTCGTCTTGCCGCAGCCGGATTCGCCGACCAGGCCGAGAGTCCGGCCGCGCTGCAGCGTGAGCGAGACCCCGGAGACCGCCTTGACCGTGCGGCGGCCCGGACCGTGCAGCGAGAACTCCTTGACCAGCTCGCTGGTCTCGAGCAGGACGGAGGCCGCGGCGGCCGGGGCCTCCGCGCGGTCCTGAAGGTCCTCGGCACCGTCGGCGACGGACAGGGGCGCATCGCCGTGCGGCCCCGCATCTACCGGCCCCGCATCCACCGGGTGATAGCAAGCGACCTCATGCTCAGCTGGCCCGCCCAGCTCCGGCTCCAGTGCCGTGCAGTCCGTCTGGGCGTACCGGCAACGCGGCGCGAACCGGCAGCCGTGCGGCAGATGTGCCAGGTCAGGCGGCATACCGCTGACGCTCGGCAGCCGCTTGGCCGGGTCGTGATCGAGCCGCGGGATGGACTGCAGCAGCGCCTCGGTGTAGGGGTGTCGCGTCCGGGCGAACAGGGCGTCGGTCCCCGCCGCCTCGGCGACCTTCCCGGCGTACATGACCAGGACCCGGTCGGCCCGCCCGGCGATGACGCCCATGTCGTGCGTAATCAGGATGACCGACATCCGCAGCTGATGGCGCAGGTCGTCCAGCAGGTCGAGGATCTGGGCCTGGATGGTGACGTCCAGCGCCGTGGTCGGCTCGTCGGCGATCAGCAGCTGCGGGGCGCTGGCCAGCGCCATCGCGATCATGACCCGCTGGCGCAGGCCGCCGGACAGCTGGTGCGGGTAGTCGTCCATGCGCTCGGCCGGCTTGGGCATGCCGACCAGGCCGAGGACCTCCAGCGCGCGCGTGCGGGCCTGCGTCGACGTGGCCTCGCTGTGCAGCCGGACAGCCTCGCTGATCTGCTTGCCGACCGGCATCGTCGGGTTCAAGGCCGTCATCGGGTCCTGGTAGATCATGGCCACTTCGCTGCCGCGGACGTCCTGCATCTCGCGCTCGCCCAGCGGCACCAGGTCCCGGCCGTTCAGCGCGATACTGCCGCTGCTGATATGGCCGGTCGCCGGGAGCAGCCGCATCACTGACAGTCCGGTCGTGCTCTTGCCGCAGCCGGATTCGCCGACGAGGCCGACGCATTCCCCGTGCTGTACGGTCAGGCTCACGCCGTCGACCGCGGTGACCGACCGGCGCCGCAGCCGGAACTCGGTCCGCAGGTCCCGGATTTCCAGAACGGGCTGATCCGCCGGAGAAGGGGACGGCAGCGGCGGCGAAGAAGTCGCGGCCGCCATCAGCAGCCCCGCCCGCCGCCGGTACGCATCCGGCGGAAAGTCAGTTTCCCGTCATTGAGTGCCAAGATGCTCCGCTCATTCCGTGCCGCAGCACGGCTGGCCGAAGGACGTTCCGTAATACCACTTATGTCCCGATTCACTTTTGGAACCAAAAGGCCGCCGCTGCACGTCTATCCGCTGGTAAAGCATCATATGTAGTATCGTCGTCGGTCGTCACGTCAACGCAAGTTGATAGAGTGACGTAACGGACCAAAGATGGGCATGTGGTGGCAAAAACTATCAGGCCAGTGCTGATCGCGACGGCCCTCGCCGTCTCCCTTGCTGCCTGCTCAGGGTCGAGTGGCGGCTCTTCGGGGTCGAACCACTCCGGCTCGACGACGAAGAGCTCGGCCAGCGTCCAGGGGATCACGTGGGCGGAGCAGCCCGCCTCGGCCCCGAACTGCATCTTCCCGCTCGGCCCGCTGACCTGCGAGACGGTCCAGAACGCCGGCAACTTCCAGAACCTGATGGACAGGCCGCTGTACTGGCTCGGAGACAACGGCTCGCTGTCGATCGACCAGAGCCTGTCGCTGGCCAGCCTGCCGGTCTGGAACAAGAAGGACACCGCGCTGACCATTACGCTCAAGCCGTACAAGTGGTCGAACGGCACTCCGGTCACGGCCCGCGACGTCGTCTTCTTCTACAACCTGGTCAAGGCCAACAAGTCGGACTGGGAGCCGTACTCGCCGGGCAACTTTCCCGACAACGTGGTCTCGATGACCGCCACCAACGCCACCACCGTCTCGATCAAGCTCAATAAGAGCTGGAACCCCAACTGGTTCCTCTACAACGAGCTCACCCAGATCTCCCCCTGGCCGCTGACGTGGGACATCACCAGCTTCCCCTCCGGCGTGACGGCGACCTCGGGCACGCTGCCAGCCACGCCGTCCGGGACGCTGCCGGACTCGACCACGGCCGGCGCCAAGGCGGTGGGGAAATTCCTCGCCGGGCAGTCCTCGCACACGGCCGACTACCTCACCAGCCCGCTGTGGGCGGTGGTCGACGGCCCATGGAAGCTGAGCCAGTTCAGCTCCAGTGGCCTGGTCACCTTCAAGCGCAACCCCGACTACAGCGGCCCGAAGGGCAACTCCGCGCAGACCTTCACTGAGCTGCCATACACCAGCGACTCGGCCGAGTTCAACGAGCTGCTGTCCTCCACCGGCTCCACCAGCCTGGAGTCCGGCTCAGCCAACTCCGGGAACGACATATCCGTCGGCTACATCCCGCCGCAGGATCTGGCCCAGGCCGCCCGGATCAAGCCGAATGGCTACAAGACCAGTGCCGCCTACCAGAGCGCGTTTGACTTCATCGTGATCAACATGCAGAACGCCCAGGTCGGCCCCATCCTCAAGCAGCTCTACGTCCGGCAGGCCCTGCAGCACCTGATCGACCAGCCGACGTGGATCAAGACGCTGAACTCCGGGATCGCCGCGCCCACCTACGGGCCGGTGCCGCTGGAGCCGCCAAACTCATTCGCCGACAGCTTCGAGAAGACCAACCCTTACCCGTACAGCATCGCGGACGCGAAGAACCTGCTGACCTCGCACGGCTGGGACGTCAAGGCGAACGGGACGACGACCTGCGCCGATCCGTCTAAGTGCGGCCACGGCATCACCGCGGGCGAGGCGCTGAAGTTCAAGCTCCTGTACGTCTCCGGCAACACCGCACTGGCCAACGAGATGACTGCCCTGGAATCGAACGCCAGCCGGGTCGGCATCAGCCTGCAGCTATCGTCGGGCCCGTTCTCCCAGGTCACCGGATCGGTCGTGCCGATCTGCGTCCCCGGCAACAAGTCGACGCATTGCTCCTGGCAGATGCTGGACTGGGGCGGCTGGGTCTACGGCGGTTACCCCAGCGGCGAACAGCTGTACGCGGCCGGCGGCCAGGGTAACTACGGCGGCTGGAACAGCGCCACGACCAACAAGCTGGTCAGCGAGGTCGAGACGACCAGCGCCGCCAACTCCACCAAGGCCCTGGACGCCTACCAGAACAACATCGCGGTCAACCTGCCCGGCATCCTGTTCACTCCGACTCAGGGCACCGAGGTCGCGGCCGCGACCGGCCTGTCCGGCTACTCCAGCAACCCGTTCGGCTACCTGGCCCCGGAAACGTGGTGAGCGGCCGCGGCGGCAGCTCGCTCCAGCGGGCGGTATGACGGCGAACGAGGCGCCGCGCGGCCCGGTGACCGCGGCGGACGTGGCCCGGTTCCCTGAGATCGGGGCCGTCGGCTTGTCGGCCGACGGCCAGCTGGTCGCCGCCATCGTGTCGGTGCCCGACACCAGCGACAACCGTTATATAAGAAATGTGGTCATCGGCTCGGTCGGCGGCCGCGCCCCGCTGCAGCCCCTAGCGCCGGCTGCGGACGGCCGCGAGGTACTTGCCGCCTGGTCCCCGGCCGGGCACAACCTGGCGACGGCCCGGCACGACGAGGACGGCTGGAGCATCTGGGCCCACAGCGTCGATGACGGCACCCTCAGCCCGGTCGTAACGGGCTGGCCGGATCCGATCGAAGAGCTGTCGTGGTCCCCGGTCGGCGACCGGCTGCTGTTCGTCGCGCGCGAACCTACCGACCGCGCCTGGTGGCAGCTCCCCGAGAGCCGGCGACCACCACTGCGGATCACGACGCTGCGCCACCGCGAGGACGGCATCGGCTGGACCGTGAACCGGCCCCGCCAGGCCTACGTAGTGGCGCCCGGTCAGACCGGCGGCGTCAGCGCGGAACCGCGGCATGTCAGTACCGGCGGGCACGATGATGCCGAGTTCGGCTGGCATCCCGACGGCCGCCGGGTCGTCTTCGTGTCCCAGCGCCAGCCCGACGCCGATCACACGATCGTGAACGACGTCTTCCTGCAGGACATCGACTCGGACGCCGCGCCAGTCCGGCTCACGCAGACGACGCATGCCTGCGCGCAGCCGCGCGTGTCCCCAGACGGGGCCTTCGTCGCGTTCACGGTCACAGACGTGCCCCACTTTCCCGCGACAGCCGCGCTGGCCGTCGTCCCGGTCACCGGTGCCCCGGTCAGCGCCGACGGGGACACGGTCTTCCCGGTCGGCGGAGGCGAGGTCACCATCCTGTCGGGCGGCCTGGACCGCGACTGCAGCAACCCGATCTGGACCGATGACGGCCACGTGACCGTCCTGGCCGACGACCGCGGCGCGATCCACGCCTACCGGTTCGACGTCAGCGGGCCAGACCAGTGCGAGCTGATCATCGGCGGCGAGCGCCGCGTGAGCAGCTTCGACCAGCGCAGCGGCACGCGCGTGTTCGTCATCACGACGCCGGACCAGCCGCCGCAGCTAGTTGCGCAGCCGGGCGACGGCGGGGAAACGGTACTGCTTGCCCCGAGCGCTCACGCCGCCGCAGCCCGGGACATACGTGGTCCTGAACACCGGCAGGTTGTCACTGCCGACGGAACCGTGCTCGACACGTGGCTGACCCTGCCAAATCCGGACCGCTGGCAGGCGCCCCATCCGCTGCTTTTGTGCCTGCAGGGCGGCGGCTCGCAATACGGCTACCAGTGGTCGCCGGAGTTCCAGGCGCTGCTCGGGGCCGGGTTCGCGACCCTGTACCTGAACCCGCGCGGCTCGGCCGGCTACGGCACGGCGTGGATGCGGACGGTCAGCGGGCAGCACGCGGCGACGCCCGGCACCGGCTGGGGCACCGTTGACATCCAGGACGTGCTGACTGTGGTGCGGGACGTGCTGGCGAGCCCGGCCGGAGCTCGACGCCAGCCGTGTCGGCGTGCAGGGCGGCTCGTACGGCGGCCTGGTGACCACCTGGCTGCTGGCCGCGTCCGACGACTTCGCCGCCGGGTGGGCCGAGCGGGGCCCCTACAACCTCTTCAGCCTTGCGGGGACCAACGACGAGTCGCCCTGGTTCTTCCAGGCCTACCTGGGCCGGAGCGTCACCGAGGACCCCGCGGCGTACTGGGCGACCTCCACCCTGCGGCTGGCCGAGACGATCACCGCGCCGGTCGCGATCGTGCACTCCGAGGAAGACCGCCGGTGCCCGATCCAGCAGGCCGAGGAGCTGTTCATGGCGCTGCGGCTGCTGGGCCGGACGGCCGAGTTCTACCGGTTCCCCGGCGAGGGCCATGGCCTGTCCAGGACCGGCAGTCCGGTCCACCGGGTCCAGCGGACCGAGCTGCTCATCGAGTGGTTCAGCCGCTGGCTGTCCCCGCAGGCCAGGGCCGAGAGCGGCGGAGGCTATAGCAGCGAGGCCGCTGCCGCGAGCGCGCCACCAGCAGGTTCCGGATGACGGCCAGCCAGCCGGTCATCCTGGACGGTTGCTCAGTGATCCCGTGCACCGAGGCTGACCTGATCATCAGCGACGCCGCCATCGCGATCGAGAACGGCAGGATCACGGCGGCTGGCCCGCGCGCCGAGGTTCTCGCCGGAGCGCCCAGCGATGCCAGCCGGGTCGACCTCGACGGCTCCTTCATCATTCCCGGCCTGTGGGACAGCCACATCCATCTCGGCGCCTACGTCCCTCCCTACGACCAGGCCTTCGAGCACGAGAAGCCCGGTCATCACATGATCCGGTGCATCCGCAAGATGCAGGACAACCTGCGCTGCGGCATCACGTCGCTGCGGTCGCTGGGCGAGGAAAACGACGCTGACCTGATCCTGCGGGACGCCGTCGAGTCCGGCGAGATCGAGGGCCCGCGGATCTTCGCCAGCGGCGACATCATGTGGACCAGGACGGCGGCGGGGCCGGACGAGTTCCGGCGCAACGTGCGGCGCGCGATCGCCAGCGGCGCCGACTCGATCAAGCTCCTGTCATCCGGCGGCATTCCCTGGCGGTCGGACACGATCGGTCACACCCTGCATTCCTACGAGGAGATCGCCGCCGCTGCCGAGGAGGCGCACCGCTGGGCCAAGCCCCTGGCCGTCCACGCCATGGGTGACGAGACGATCATTGCGGCCGCCAAGGCCGGCGCTGACACGATCGAGCACGGCTTCGTCGCCACCGAGAAGGGCATTGCGGCGATGGCCGCGGCGGGCACGATGTACTGCCCGAACCTGGCCGTCACCACCGCGTGGGACCCGGCGATCCTGGCCGGTAAGGGCTACCCCGAGTGGTTCACCGCCAACGCCGCCGAGGCCGCGGCCCGCCACCACGAGATGTTCCGCGAGGCGATCCGGCTCGGCATCCCGATCCTGGCCGGCGTCGACGACCTGCCTGAGGGCGCCGGGCCGGTCGGCATCGAGATGCACGACGATCAGCTCGGCCTGATCGCCGAGCTGAAGCTTATGCACGCCAACGGCATGACTACCGGGCAGGCCCTGCTGACCGCGACCAGCAACGCGGCCCGCGCCGTCCGTGCAGACGCCCGGCTCGGGACGCTGGAGCCCGGCAAGCAGGCCGACCTGGCCGTCCTGGCCGGCAATCCGCTGGAGAACCTTGACCGGCTCGCCGACGTCACGAGCGTGCGGAAGGGCGGCCGCGTCATCCGGCTCACTCCCGGCCTGGAACCAGGCTGGCGCGGCGGCGGCATCCGCTAGCCACGCAGCCCGAAGCGACCACGAAAGGACCAGGTCACTGCTCACCGTCATCGCCAGCGAGAACGGCGGCTACGGGATGCCCGCCGCGTGGTCGGCCCTGCAGCACGGCGGCACGGCCCTGGACGCCGTCGAGGCCGGCACCCGCGCCGTCGAGGACAACCCGGACGACCACACCGTCGGTTACGCCGGTCACCCGAACGTCGACGGGACCGTAGAGCTGGACGCGTCGATCATGGACGGCCCGACCCGGCGGGCCGGGGCCGTCGGCGGCCTGCGCGGCTACCGGCACGCCATTACCGTCGCCCGGGCGGTTATGGACAGCACGCCACACGCCCTCATCACCGGCGATGGCGCGGCCCGGCTGGCCGCCAGCATCGGCGAGCCCGCCGACAACCTGCTAACCGAGGAACAGCGAGAGCGGTGGGCGGCCGGGATCAAGGACGGCAAAGCCGACCTGCTGTCGCAGGTCCGCCTGCTCACTCATGACCCGCGCGAGGGCGCCGGAACCGTTGACTTCGTCGCGCTGGACGCCGCCGGCCACCTGGCCTCGGCGGTGTCGACCAGCGGCTGGGCGTTCAAGTACCCGGGCCGGCTGGCCGACTCGGCCATCATCGGGGCCGGCAACTACTGTGACGACCGGTACGGTGCCGCCGCCTGCACCGGCTGGGGCGAGCTGGCCATCCGCGCGTCCACCGCGCACACCGCGGTGCAGGCGATGGCCCGCGGCGCCTCGCCCGCCGACGCCGCCGAGACCGCGCTCCGCGACCTGTTCGACCTGCCGACCGACGACATCCTTCCGATGATGTTCATCGTCGTCCTCAGCCCGTCCGGAGAGCACGCCGCCGCGACGACGGTGCCTGACGGCGCCCGGTACGCCTGGCAGGACGAGAGCACGAACGGACTGGTCATCGCCGAGCGGACCGTGGTGCGCCCGTGACCGGAGCAACGCCCCTGACCGACGGGGACCGACCGTGACGACCGACGCGGCCGGCGCACTGCGCGCGCTGGAGGAGGAGCTCATTAGAGGTTGCCTCGGCCGCTGGGTCGGCGCCGACCTTACGCCAGCGCCGGGAACCGCCATCACACCGGGAACGGAGGCCCGAGCGTGACCGGCTTCCTGCTGCGACGCCTCGGCCAGTCGCTGATCGTCATGATCGGCGTCCTGCTGGTCGTGTTCCTGGTCTCCCACCTGCTGCCCGGCGGGCCCCGGTCGCTGCTCGGCCTGCAGGCCAACCCGGTGACGGTCAAGCAGTTCTACGTCGCCAACGGCTACAACCGCCCGCTGCCGGTCCAGTTCATGCTCTACGTCAAGCGCCTGTTCACCGGCAACCTTGGCTTCTCGTACCACTACAACCAGCCGGTTTCCACGCTGATCGGGCAAGATCTGCCCAAGAGCGTGCTGATGGTCGGCCTGGCCTACATCGTCGGCCTCGCCGTCGCGCTGCCCATCGGGGCGTTGCAGGCTGTCCGGCACGGCAAGCCGGTCGACTACGTGCTCACCGGCGGTTCGCTGGTCGCCTACTCAATGCCGACCTTCTGGCTCGGGCTGCTGACCATCCTGATCTTCGCCGTGAAGCTGCGTCTGCTGCCTGCCGAGGCGCCCCAGGGCGCGACGACCAGCGCGATGCTCAGCGACCCCAAGGGCCTGATCCTGCCGGTCCTGACCCTGGCGGCGGGGACGGTCGCGGTGTTCAGCCGGTTCCTGCGCGCCTCGGCCCTGGAAGTCCTCATCCAGGATTACGTCCGGACCGCCCGCGGCAAGGGCATGGCCGAGCGTCGGGTGCTGGCCCGCCACGTCCTGCGCAACGCGATCCTGCCGACGATCACGCTGATCGGGCTCAGCCTGCCCGCGGTGCTGTCGGGCGCGATCGTCACCGAGTCGGTCTTCAACTACCCCGGCATGGGGCTGCTGTTCTGGAACGCGGCCCTCAGCCACGACTACCCGCTGCTGCTCGGGTTCACGATCGTCGTCGCGGCGGCGACCATCGCCGGGTCCCTGCTGGCCGACATCTTGTACGGATTCGCCGATCCCAGGCTGCGGGTATGAGCAGAAACGCGGGGACGTCATGAGCAACCTGCTCGAACTTCAACCGGGTGCGGTCCGGCCAGCCGGCCGGCCCGGCAATTTCCGCTCGTTCCTGCAGCACCGGCTCGGGCTCATCGGGCTGACGGTGGTGATCATCATGATCGCCTTCAGCTTCCTCGGCCCGGTCTTCTACCACACCGACCAGGTCCACTCGAACCTCCACCAGGTCCTGGTGCACCCCGGCAGCAAGTTTCCGCTCGGCACCGACGACCTGGGCTTCAACGTGCTCGGCCGGCTGCATGGTGGCCGGCCGGTCGTCGCTCGAAGTCGGCGTCACCGCGGCCCTGCTGGCAGCGCTCGTCGGCACGATCTGGGGCGCGGTGGCCGGCTACACGGGCGGCACCATCGACGCGGTAATGATGCGCGTCGTCGACACGATGCTCGCCATCCCGGCCCTGTTGCTGCTCCTGCTGCTGGCCAGCGTGTTCACCCCGACCATCCCGGTGCTGATCTTCGCCCTGTCGTCGGTGTCCTGGCTCGTCACGGCCCGGCTCGTCCGCGGCCAGGCACTCGCCCTGCGCGAGCAGGAGTTCATCGAGGCGGTAGCCGGCTTCGGCGGCCGCCGGTACCGGATCGTGCTGCGCCATATCGTGCCGAATGTGGCCGGCACTGTCGTCGTGCAGGCCACATTCGAGATCGCGAACGCGGTCCTGCTCCTGGCCGCGCTCAGCTTCCTCGGGCTCGGCGCGCCGCCCCCGGCCACGAACTGGGGCAGCATGCTCAACAACGGACTGACCTACATCTACGGCGGCAACTGGTGGCTGATCTATCCGGCCGGACTCGCGATCGTGGTCACCGTCGTCGCGTTCAACTTCCTCGGCGAGGCACTGCGGGACACCCTGGAAGTCAGGTTGCAGGCACACTGACTGCCAGCCGGGAGTCCGGACGGGAATAACGACGTGCCGCGCATTTTTGGCTCATGCGTGACGAGTCACCCGGCCGACGACGCGCGCTTCCGCGAGGAATGGGCGGCCTGGCGCCGGCAGCACGAGGCGCAGGTGGGTGACTCCTACGGATACCTGGCCGCGACCGGGCTGCACTGGCTGGGGCCTGGTCCGGAGCGCTACGACGACGCGCCGGGAGCCTGGTCCGCCGGCCCGGACGGAGTCGTGGTCATCTTGTCTGATGACGAGGAGATCACCGTCGGTGGCCAAGTCATCCGCGGGCGGCATCGGTTCGGGCGGCTGGCAGAACGCGAGGCCATTCGCGCCCAGGCCGGCGACGCCGTTCTGGAGATAGCGAGGCAGGGCGGCTCCGACTTCCTCCGGCCGCGGCACCCAGGCAACCCGCTGCGCGTTAATTTCCGCGGCTGCCCCACTTTCCGGCCCGACCAGCGGTGGGTCACCTGCGGCCGGTACGTGCCGTTCGACCGCCCGCAGCCGGTCGCCGTGGGCGCGGTGATCGAGGGACTGCAGCACGTGTATGAGTCGCCGGGCCGGATCGAGTTCCGCCTGGCCGGTACCGCGCTCTCGCTCACCGCCTTCAACGGGTCCGAGCCCGGTCGCCTGGACCTCGTTTTCACAGACCGGACAGCCGGGGTGACGACGTATCCGGCCAGCCGGGTGCTCCAGGTCGCCGCGCCCGGCCGCAGCGGCCTGGTGACGCTGGATTTCAACCGCGCCGTGAACCTGGCCTGCGCCTACACGAGCTTCTCGACCTGCCCGCTGCCCTCCCCTGAGAACAGGCTTCCGATCGCGGTCGAGGCAGGCGAGCAGATTCCCTGGGAGAGATCAGCGCCGAGCGGCTGATCAGGCGAAACCGCCGCCCTGCCAGCCCGGCTCGAGCCCTGGCATCAGGCGGATCTCGCGACCGCCCTTCCAGACGCTGCGCAGGTCAGCGAGGGCGTCTAGGTCCTCCAGCGGATTACCATTCAGCACGATCACATCGGCCAGTTTTCCGGGCTCCAGGGTGCCGAGGGAGTCGCTGGCGTAGGCGCTCTGTGCGGCGTTACGGGTAGCCGTCAGTAGTGCTCCGCCGTTGCCCAGTCCGAGGCGGGAGATCAGCTTCAGCTCGGTGAGCAAGGCGATCGCCCCGTCATGCATCTCGATCCCGACCGGGGCCTTGCCTTCCGGCAGGTTGTCAACGCCCGCCAGGATCGGCACGCCGAGCCGCATGGCCTCGGCAGCCATCTCGTGATGATGCTCGCCCGCCTCGCGGGCATTGGCGACAAACCAGTCCGGATAGCCCCGTGCCGCCAGCTCGGCCGGATCCCAGGCCACGGTGACCGCGAGGTTCGGGCAGAACATCGTCCCGGCCTCGGCCAAGGCCTGGATGCCCTTCTCGGTGACGACGAAGCCGTGCTCGACTGAGTCGGCACCAGCCCGGGCGGCGGCGATGATCGTGTCATCTCCCATGCCGTGGACCGCGACCGGCTTGTTCCAGCGGTGTGCCTCCCGGACGGCCGCGCTGAGTTCCTCGTAGGAGTGCAGGGTGTGACCGATCGTGTCCGATCGCCAGGGGATGCCGCCCGAGGACAGGAGCTTGACGACATCAACGTCCTTGTGAATCAGGCGCCGGACGCCCTGCCGGAATTCCTTCTTTCCGGTGGCCATGCGGCTCCACATCATGTCGCCGGCGGCGAAGATCCGCGGACCCTCGATCTCGCCTGCGTCGACGGCATTGCGCAGGACGATATCGCCGTCGTTCTGCTCACCCAGCGATCGCAGTGACGTCACCCCGCTGCGCAGGTTGTCCTGGGCCTTGCGGATGCAGCGGATCATGTGATGGGCGGTGCTCTCATGGGCGTACTCGGCCTCGTAAGGAGGGACCACTCCGCCCAGATGCGCGTGGGCGTCCCAGAGGCCGGGCAGGACATAGCTGCCCGATGCGTCCACGCGCCTGGCGGCGTCGAGGTTACTGTCGCTGATGACTTCGGACCGGCGCCCGACCGCGCGGATGCGTCCGTCCTCCATCAGGAGCGCGCCGTCGGTGAAGGCCTTGCCCGCCTCGGTGCAGTCAACGATCGTGCAGCCTTCCAGCAGGACCGGCTCCGGCTGCGACAAGGTCTTCCGCCCGGCGATGCTCATCTGCTGACTGCTCCGCTCATCTGCTGTCTGCTCCGTCCGGGACAGTGGCGGCCGGCGCCAGCCAGCGCTCAAACCACTCGATCATGAGATCCAGGCGCTGCAGCTGGTGCACCGGGCTGCCGGTCTGGGACAGGCCGTGGCTCTCACCGGGAAACCGGAGGAACTCAACCGGTCGGCCGAGTAGCTTCAGCGCCATGAACAGCTCCTCAGCCTGCTGGATCGGGCAGCGACGGTCTTCCTCCGAGTGGACGATGATCAGCGGGTCAGTAATGCCGGCCGCGACCCGCAGCGGGGATGAGGCCCAGTAGGCGGCGGGATCCTCGACCTGGGTGCATCCCAGGAAGTAGGTGAACGACCACGGCGACTCGTCATTGGTGCCGGCCAGCGTGTAGAGGTTATAAGGGCCCCGCTCGGCCCACCCGGCCCGGAACTTGTCAGTGGTGGCCAGCAGCCAGGTCACGACCAGAGCCCCGTAGGAGCCGCCCAGGACGCCCACCCGGGCCGGGTCCAGCTCGGCATGCTCCCGCAGCGCAGTGTCGAGGACAGCTACTACGTCGCCGGTGTCGTCCGTCCCCCAGCCCGTGCCGGGCACGGCCGCCTTGGCCCCGACCACGGCCTTCATCCACGCCGTGCCGTCGCCGGCCGAGCCGCGCGGGTTCAGGTACAGGACGGCGAAGCCGGCCGCGCTCACCGACTGAAACTCGTGTGACCACTGATAGCCGTACTGAGTCAGGCCGCCCTGCATGCAGACCAGCAGCGGGAATGGCGCCTGCCAGCGGCCGGCGTCCGGCAGGGTGAGCCAGTAGTCGACCTCCGTGCCATCAGCGGCCGCTGCCCGCCCGCGCGCTGCCGGACGCAAGTCGCGGTCCCTATGCAGGCCCGCGTTCGGCGCGTAGAGCGGCCGTTCCGCTGCATTGCCAGGCCGACTGAGCAGGGCTGGCGGTTCACCGGGCGACGACGCGGCGAACGCGAGAGTCCCGGCCCGGGCATCGAGCGCGGTGACCTGGCGTTCACCGCCTAGAACGTGCTGGAACTGACCCGGGGCGTCGGCCCCGAACTCGTATCCATGAACGGCCCCGGCGGTCTCGACCAGCACGATCAGCGTGTGATCGTCCGTCCACACGGGCCCGTCCATCACCGGCGGCGCGCAGGTGCAGTCGCGGTCGAGCTGTTCCGATAGCACGGTGACCTCGCCGCCATCCGCCGACAGCACGGCCAGGCCGCAGGTCGACGGGAAGGATGGGAAGTCCGTGGCGGTCACGGCAATCCTGGTGCCATCGGGGGAAAACCTGGGCTGGCCGTATAGGTGCCGGGTTGAGGTAAGGCGCACGGCGGCATTCGTGCCGCCCGGATCCGCCACGTCCAGCCGGTAGATGTCATTCATCAGCGTCAGCTCCGCGTCGGGCTGACGCTGCGACACGAACACGACGGACCGGCCGTCCGGATGCCAGCCGAACTCGGCATCATCGTGGCCGCCGGAGCTGAGCTTGGCCACTGCGCCTGAGACCGTGTCGGTTAGGTAGGCCTGGCGGGGCCGGTTCACGGTCCAGCCAATGCCGTCCTCGTAGTACCGGAGCCTGGTCAACCGCAGCGGCGGCCGACGGCTGTCCGACAGCTCCTGCGTAGCCCGGTCGACCGGTTCCCGGCACACGAACAGCAGCCAGCGTCCGTCCGGTGACCAGGACAGTTCCTCGACCGCGTCGGGCCATGAGCTGACGAGCACGACGTGCGAGCCAGCCGTCAGATCGTGGAGCCGGAGTTGCCAGCCGCCGTCCTCGGCGGCCGTGGCCAGGACCCGTCCGTCGGGCGACCAGCGGGGCAGGATCTCGACCCTCCCGGCCGCTGGCAGAACGCGGGCAGGCGATTCCCCGTCCGCTGCCGCGACCACGACCGCGGCATCGCGGTGGTTATCCGTCAGGTCTCTGGTGCGCGCCACCGCGGCGACGACACTGCCGTCGGCATTCACCCGCACATCACTGATGGCCGCGATCTGGCCAAGGTCGGCGGTCTGCACCGGCACTCGTGGCATTCCTCGTCCTGCTTCTGAGCAGTGGCATCTGAGTTCGGGGAACTGGATCATCTGCCCAACCGAATCCAGGCCGCGAACTGGCCGAACCGAGAAATGTGCCAGTCCGGTCAACCAAGCCTCGCCCAGCTCCGAACAGTATCCCGGCCAGTTAGCTATCGTGCAGGTCGGAAAGCCGCCTTTACACCGTAGATGCGGCTATGCCCGACTGTCAACGGGCGTCACAGCCGCAACATGCCGTGTGACCCGGGTCACTTCCTGTGCGTGCCGAAATCTCGTCCGCCTGATGCGACCAATTGGGGCCATCCGCGCACGGCAAAGGCGGGGGCCTGTCATTAGCGCGCCCGGTGTCCCTCACCCGCTTGATGCGGCCCAGGCGACATGCGGCGTCGCGTCTGTACCGTCTACGGTGCCGGCGTGCAGCTGGTCGTAGCGCGCCATCAGCCTCAGTTATCGGCCGCCGCAGCCTTCACGATCGCCTGACAGCAGGAGCAACGGCAGCGCTGCCCGCCTGGAAGCGCTCCGTTACGGTTGCAGCCGGGTGGCTTCGATCATCACGGCCGGGACGCGCACTGCCTCGCCGGCAGGACTTGTTGCGCACCAGTCGAGACGGCCGGTTCATCGCCTGACCTTGTAGGTCAGGTGGGTGACGCCGGGCGCGTCGATCACGCGCTGCAGATCGAGCTCGAGGTCGCCGGGCCCGAGCCCGTCGAGCAGGCGCACTCCGGCACCGAGCACGATCGGCACCAGGCTGATGACGAGCTCGTCGAGCAGGCGTGCCCGGGCGGCCTGCTGGATCACGCTGGCCCCCATCAGGTGGACGTCCTTGCCCGCCGCGGCCGCGACGGCACGTGCCACCGCCGCCTCCGCGCCGCCGGTGACGAACGTGTACGGGGGATCGCTGGCGGGCGGGTCCGCCGGTGCTTCATGGGTGACGACGAACAGGGGCAGGCCTGGCATCGGGCCCCTGCCTCCCCAGGCTTCCGACACCTCGTAGGTGCGGCGGCCCGATACCACGGCCCCGAGGCTTGCGACGCCCTCGTCGAAGAATTCCGCGCTCGGCGGTGACATGGTGAACCGCGGATTGACGCGGCTCGGGACCTCGCCGTCGCTCAGCCAGCGATGCAGGCCGGCGTCGGCGGCTCCGCCTACGGGTCCGGCGATGAATCCGTCGAGGGACATCGACATGGCCGTCTGGACGATGGTCATCGTCATTCCGTTCTCTTCGTCAGTTGTCCTTGCCGCTGCTTCCGCTCAAGGACGAGACGTCGCGGACGGCAGAACTCATCGGTCCATGCGGGCGGGCGCGACGTCGGTGCCGGGCCTGGCGGCCAGGCCGGTCATCGACATCCAGGTCAGCGTGCCGATGTCGATGATGAACGGTCCTACCTGGACCGCGCTGAGGCCGCTGGCCTGGTCGTGCACCTGCGCGAGCGCGGTCACCGCTTTCTGTGGCCGCCCGCCGCGCAGCCCCGGGACGTGCACGTGCACATCTGCGGCTCGGGCAGCACCCGGGAACGTGACCACCTGCTGTTCCGCGATTGCCTGCGCGCCCATCCGCCCGCCCGCGAGAAATACGCCGCGCTCAAGGAAAGCTCATAGTCCCCTGGAGCGACGACCGGAAAGCCCACGGCGACTCCAGGACAGACTTCGTGCTCGATACCCTCACCGACGCTGCCCAGTGGGCAGCAGCGACCGGATGGCAGGTCGGCGCCGCCTCCGGCAGGCTGGACTGAGGCCATGAAACCGAGGACCCGCAGCTTCCGGCGGATCGAGCCGTCATGGTGTTCCGGGCCAGCCAGCCAGAGCAGACTCGCTTGTGGGACAGTCTGGCTGGGGCGTACCGGGTGGCGGGTGAGCCGCAGCGAGCCGTCGTGGCGCTGGAGCACGCGGTGGCCGACGCCGATCGGGCGCTCGGTGACGAGCAAGAGGTCGCCCTGAGGTTCCGGGACAACCTGACTGCCGCATACCAGGACACTGGCGAGGTGCGGCTAGTCATCAGGCTGCATGAGCGATTGCTGCCTGGCAGGCGTGGTCGGCTTCGGCTGGGTCCGCTCGCTCCTCGTCAGCGGTGGGCAGTGCATGCCCGATGATGGCCGCGATCCGCTGATGCTGGCGTGCGACCAGGACCGGATTGGCGGCGTCGCGGGGTCGTGCTACCCGGTCGGCGGTCAGGATCCCGCCGAGGGACGCCGGCCTGTCCCGGCACCCGCCGGGCCGCCCTCGGCATCGCACGGGAGCTTTAGCAAGCCGAGGCGGTCGATCCGTGAAGGCCGGGCGGCCACTAGCGCGGGCCCGCAGCATCCCTGCCGCCGTCACCGCCGCGGCGGCTACTGCCCGATCTCACCTTCGGCCAGGGCCTCGGCCGCCGCGCTCGGCTCGTTCTGTTCAGTCGCTGCGGGCGGCTTTTCTGTGCTGATCCTGGCGCCGCCGGCCAGGAAGTCAGCGAGCGGCTCCTCTAGTACCTCGGGCCGGTAGGTGGCTAGCCAGCCCAGGAACACCCGCATCCGGCGGTCGTCCATCGCGTCCAGCTGGTCGCTGATAGCGCGGCGCGCCTGGTCGTCACTCACAGCCCGGCCTCCCTGTCCGTCGCCTGGGCATCCCAGGTCGGCCCGATCTGGTCCAGCACGCCGCCGAGGTTCCCCGGGCGTTGCCGGTTGATCGCGCACATCTTCTCGATACCCTCCCGCGCGATCGAGTCAGCCTCTCTGTCGGCAGATCAGCGAGCGGCGTTTTGCTGGCGGGCGGGTGGGCCTGCCGGGTGGGTGGCGATGAGGAGGAGCGCGTCCAGAACGCGCCACCAGTCTGCCTCGGTGAGGTCGGTGCCCATCGTGCTGGCGAGCATGGCCAGGGCGGACACGAGCTGGACGGAGAGCTGGCCGTCATCCCGGGCTAGTGCCGCTGCCATGGTCTCGGTGGCCTGGCGGAACCGGGTGGTGCGCCCGAGCCGGACCAGCGAGGCAGGGATCTCCGGTGACCGGGGTGCTCCCTGCTGGGCCTGCTCGCCCGGCAGGAGGGTGAGAGACAGCCGGAGGCCCAGGGCTTCGGAGAGGCGGGCCAGTGCCGCGGTGGTCGGGTTGCCCCGGCCGTTTTCCAGGTTGGCGACGTATGGGACCGACAGGCCCGCGTCCGCTGCCACGGAAGCCACGGTGCGGCCCGCTGCCGTCCGGTGCGCTCGCAGCTGGCGGCCGATCGCTGCTTCTTCCACGGCCCCTCCTGTCTTGACAGAATATCCCCATCGATATCTATCCTGTCAGGATAGTCAGTCTTGTGACAGGCGGCTCCTGTGCTCCAGGCCCTGCGGATACGTGACTTCCGGCTGCTGTGGGGCGGCAGCCTGGTCAGCGCGCTGGGCTCGTGGCTGCTGATCCTCGCCGTCCCCGCCCACATCTTTCTGGTCACCGGCTCCCTGGCCGACACCGGGCTCACGCTGGCCGCGCAGTACCTGCCGCTCCTGATTCTCGGCCCGGCCGCCGGGGTGCTCACCGACCGGTGGGACCGGCGCCGCCTGATGATCACCACGAGCTTGTTCCGCGCGGCCGCCGTGGCCCTCATGCTGGCCGGCACCGGTCCCGGCCGCTACTGGATCTTCTACGCCGCGCTGGTCGCCGAGAGCAGCGGCGGGGTCCTGTACGCACCCGCCGCGCAGGCCCGCACCCCGGCCATCGTGGGCACCGGCACCCTGCTCAGCAGCGCCAACGCGCTCACCGCGTTCAGCGACGGGGCGACCCGGCTGATCGGCGGCCCGCTCGGCGGCATCCTGCTGACCGCCTTCGGCATCAGGTGGCTGGTCGGAGCTGACGCCCTCAGCTACCTGATATCGGCCGCCGCCTGCTTCCTGACCTCCCGGCCAGACAGCGAGCGCACGGCTGCCAGGACCACCATTGCCAGCGTGGCCCGCGACCTCGCCGAGGGCATACAGATCTTGCGCCAGCAGCCGGCGGCGCGCGCGCTCCTCCCGGTTACCGTGATCTTCCTGGCGGCCAACGCATCGCTCAGCGCCGTGCTCATCCCGCTCGGCGTCCAGAGACTGGGCGGCAGCGAGCACACTGGCCTGCTGCTGTCCTGCCTGGGCGCAGGCTTCCTCACCGGCGCCCCCGTCCTCCGCGCGCTCCTGGACCATTCCCGGACCCGGATCCTGCTGACCGCCAGCCTGACCGCCACCGCCGCCGCGTTCTACGCGCTGTTCACCTCCTCCTCGCTCGTCACCGCGCTGCCCGCCGCCGCCGGCATCGGCATCTTCGGCTCCTGGTGTGAGGTCATACCACTGACCACCCTGCAGCGCGTCATCCCCAGCACAGCACTCGGCCGGGTCAGCGCCGTGTTCCTCACCGCCGAGGCCGCCGCCACCCTCACCGGCGCCATCACCGGGCCCTTCCTCGCCCAGGCCACTAACTACACCGGCGTCGCCACCGCCGCCAGCCTCCTCACCATCACCGCAGCAGCACTTACATTCCGCACCATGCCGCGGCTCTGAAGCAGCCAGCCCGGCTCGCCCGTGAGGTGAGCTGATCTGGACGTCGGATGCCGCGAGCCGGGCCGGCGGCTATCGGGAAGACGGGAGCAGGGCGGTCCTGAGCCCAGGGCCGGGCCGTAATTGGGTCGCACCTGCGCCTTGCCGGACCTAAGTTCGGGCGATGACCGCTGCTCTGCTGCCGCCCTGGCCGACCTGGCCGGTGACCTACGGACCTGTTGTGCTCCGGGAGTTCTCCGGCCTGGACGTGGCCATGGTCATGGAGATGTCCACTGACCCGTACGTCCCGCTCATCTCCAGCCTGCCCGCGGATGCCAGCCAGCAGGAGGCGCACGCATATATTGACCGCCAGCGCGGCCGCCTGGCCGAGGGCACCGGGTTCTCGTTTGCCATCGCCGAGGCCGGCGCCGATCATGCCCTAGGCAGCATCGGCCTGTGGCTAGCCCAGCTGGCCCAGGGACGAGCGACAGCGGGCTACTTTGTCACTCCCAGCGCCCGTGGGAGAGGCATCGCAGCCGCCGCGCTGACCGCACTCACCACCTTTGCGTGGACCGTCCCGGGTCTGCACCGGATCGAGCTGCACATCGAGCCCTGGAACACGGGCTCGATCAAGACTGCCGAGCAAGCCGGGTATCAGCGAGAGGGCCTGATGCGAGGCCATCAGGAAATCGGCGGCCAGCGCCGGGACATGCTGCTCTACGCCATCCTCAGGGACGATCCGCATCCCTAGTACCTCCTCGCGGGGGTACACGCGAGATCACTGAGCAGCCTGGCCAGGCGCACCGTGAGCTCGCGGCCGAGGACCGGCGCACCCCCGCCGGCGTGCCTCCTGACGCTCGCCCTGGCGACGGGGTCCCGCTGCTTCCGGCCACAGGCTGGGCTGGCTGCGCGGCTTCGGGCATGCTGGCAGCGCTGTCCACAGCGGCAGCCAGCCGTTCCCAGCGCCCGCCGGCCGCGAGGAAGTTCCCGCGGATGGCATCAGTGATCAAGTGTCTTGCCCATGACAGCAGACCAGAGGCCGCCAACCCTGGCCCGCGCGCGTACCGGGCCTGCCGGCCTGCGCGGGCAGTACGAGTGGTGAGAGCAATCTCCAGGTTGCGATGGCCCAGGTAGCCTTCGCCGCGGAGCGTGAATGCGTGCGTGGCCGGGCACCTCGGGTATTACACGGGAGCCGGTGTTCCGCACATGCGCCTGGCACGGTAATGCTTCGTCCCACGCCGACTCCCCACGGCGGCCGTGGTGGTTCACCCTAGCCGGTTGCGTGGGTCCGGATCTGGGCCAGCACGGTGTCGAGGCCGGCTCGCAACGGTGCGGTGTCGCGGCGGGTCTGGGTGAGCAGGAGTCCGCCTTGCAGGGCGACCAGCAGGGCGAGTGCGAGGGTGTCGGTGTCGGTGTCGGGGCGTAGGTCGCCGCGCTCGCGCATGCGCGCCAGCCCGGCCCGGATCGGCGCTTCCCACCGCTTGAAGCCGTCGGCGAGATCGGCCCGGGCCAGCGGGTCGTCATCGGCGATCTCGGCCGCGATCGATCCGATCGGGCAGCCCCCGACGCAGTGGCGCTGTTCCTGCAGGTCGATGAGCAGGTCGCGCCAGCGCTCGAGGGCGGCGAAGCTGTCGAGCTCGTCGAGTACCGGTCGTTGGGCGTCCAGGATGCCGTCGGTCTGGTGGGCGATGACGGCGCGGATGAGGTCGTTCTTGTCGGTGAAGTAGTGATAGAGCTGCGAGGCGCTGACCCCGGCCCGCTGCTGGACGTCCTCGATGGCGGTGCGGGCGACGCCGTGTGCGAAGACCAGTTCGGCCGCGGCGGAGATGATGCGAGCCCTGGTCGCTAGGCCCTTCGCGGTGAACTTCCGGGCCGCCGCGGCCGGTGCGCTCGTCAAGGCTGTCTGATCGTTCCGCCCTTCGAGCGCTGTCTGCTTCATATAAGCAGCATAACACATTCTGGAGTTGACACTCCAGAAATCCTGAGGCATAGTTTGGAGTGTTCGCTCCACTAGACGGAAGGTTCTCATGACTACCGAACTCACCGACCACACTGCTTTGATCACTGGCTCGACCAGCGGCATCGGCAAAGCCGCCGCCGTCCAGCTGGCCGCTTTCGGCGCGCACGTCATCGTCTCCGGCCGCGACAAGACCCGCGGCGATGCCGTCGTCGCCGGCATCCGCACCGCTGGCGGGACCGCGGACTTCGTGGCCGCCGAGCTGAACGACGAGAACAGCGTCCGCGAACTCGCCGCCCGGGCCGCCGAGGTGGGCGGCGGCCACGTCGACATCCTCGTCAACAGCGGCGGCATCTTCCCCTTCGGCGCCACCGCGGACACCTCAGCCGAGGCGATCGACGAGGTCTTCGCCGTCAACGTCAAGGCGCCCTACCTGCTGGTCGCCGCGCTCGCCCCGGCGATGGCTCAGCGCGGGCACGGCGCGATCATCAACATCACGACCATGGTCGCGGACTTCGGCATGAACGGGATGGGCCTCTACGGATCCAGCAAGGCCGCACTGGCGCTCCTGACCAAGTCCTGGGCGGCCGAGTTCGGCCCGGCCGGCGTCCGCGTCAACGCCGTCAGCCCCGGCCCCACCCGCACCGAAGGCACCATCCCGATGGGCGACTCTCTGGACCAGCTGGCCCAGGGCGGCCCGGCCGGGCGCGTGGGACAGCCCGAAGAGATCGCCGCCGCCATCGCCTTCCTCGCCACCGACCAGTCCAGCTTCATCCACGGTGTGGTGCTGCCTGTGGACGGCGGCCGCCTCGCGGTCTGACACCTCAACCGCGCACAACAGCATTCTTCCAGATAGGCCAGGAACCGGCGGTGGCCGAACAGGCCACCGCCAACTGGCGCGCCCGCACCATCGACGACAGCAACTACGGCATCTTCGACGCCTTGAACCAGCGACGTCCGCCAGGCCCGAGGGGATCTGGCACGAGCCCTACCGCTTCGGCTGACGCGCTTCCGGGCTGGGCGCTGCATTGGTCCGCGCAACGGCCGCATCAGCTGCCGCCTGCGCAGACGCGGGCGCGATGACACCGCGCGTAGTAAAGTCGATCATCCCGGCTCGCGGTCGCCCACCTGCGCCCAGGTCATGGTCAAGCGCCTCCCCCAACCTATTGCCACAAACGTCTTCGAGACGTTCAGAGAAGACGAGGCGGTGCTCGCCCGCGCGCCACGGGCGGCTCGGGATGACCAGCGCCGCGGTTCCGTCCGGTGCGAGGGACGCACGCGTCTCGATGACCTCCCCTGACGGGGTCAGCACTCCGATCTCGTCCTCGCAAAGGGCGGTGTCCATAACCCTGTCGAAGTGCACGACGGCCGGATCGCGGGTCCCCAGTGTTGGTGGGACGAGGCGCCAGCGGGTCTCGTCGACCGCCTCCACAAGTGGATCGCTTACGCGAAAGGCATGACGCGCGGTTTGCCCGAGCGCCGTGACGACAAGGCTGTAGGTCCGCCCGGCGACGAGCGCCGGCTCGTGAGATGGGTCCGCTCCGAGACCGCGTTTGATCCTTCCTGGCTCCATCAGGACCGTCAGGCGGCGCCCATCAATGGACCAGAGCTCATGCGAGAGGACAAGGAACGGGTCATGCACGATCCGTTTCCCGTCCAGCAGCCAGAGGTGGTCGCGATCGAAGTGCGCCTCTCCTGGCCTCGGGAAATGTATGTAGAAACGCAGGGTGTTGGCGGGGAGGACCTTGGCTTGAGGAGAGATGCGGACCGGCGCCTCAGGGGAAGTCCGGATCCGCATCTCTGTGGTCCTCAAAGTTCAAGCCTGCCGTTCACGCCGGCAGCTTGTGCGTGCTCACGGTGCCCGGGAAGTCCATCTCCACCCAGATCTTGTCCAGCCGTGCGGGCATCGGGGCGACCATCAGGGTCTCGAGCGTCAGGTCGCCGGTATCGGCGTAGCGGGTCAGCGAGACGAAGAAGCGGTCGCTGAACAGGTCCGCCCGCAGCGACGATCCGACGAACAGCACCTGCTTGCCGACCGGCCCGGCCGGCATGGAGGGGTGCTGGTCCAGCATCGGCCCCTGGGTCGGCCGGTTCTCGGGGGTGAAGCCCTCGGCGGTGCGGATCCCGGAGAGCGGGACCACCATGGGGCCGCGGCTGAGATTGGTGATGAACAGCTTGTCCCCGTCCCCGTCACGGTAGGCGACCATGCTGATGGGCTGGCCGTTGCCCATGTCGCCGATCGTCTTGCCCCTTACCTTCGCGCCGTGCTTCAGCTCTGAGACCGGGATGGTGACGAGCGGGCTGCAGGCGTAGGCGGCGATGAGCGTGTCCTGGCCGTCAAGGGTGGCGAACTGCATGGCCCGGATCGGCGCACGCGTTTCGTATATGCCGTGGGCGAGGTGGTAGATCTCCACCTGGGTCTCGCTGGCGGCCCCGGTGAACGGGTAGGGGACCCGCCGCAGCGTGGAGGAGAACTCCTGGTTCGAGACGCCGGCGACGAACACCTCTCCGGCGTGAAACTTCAGGTCCACGATCGTCATGGATCGCAGCGGCGTGCGCGCCTTCTCCTCGAAGTAGGCCGCCGGCGGCATAGGGAAAGTGCCGGCGCGCGACTTAAAGGTCTTGCCCTCGTCGGGAACGTCGGAAAGATGGTGCACCGTCACCTTCGACGATGAGAGGTCGAATGGGTGGACCTCGCCGTCGAGCGAGACGCTCACGACCGCGGGCTCCAGGCGGTCGCCGTTGCGCACGCCGACTGCCAGGTATGGCTCGCGCGTCACCGGGTGGACGGCCATCCCGTTCATCACCAGGCTTTTCGCTGTTACGCCTAGCGCTGCGGCGATTGTCTCGTCGATCGACTCGAAGAGGAAGGGATCCAGCGAGGCTGGCGCCTGGCCGCGTTCCGTCTCGAAGGCGAAGACGGCTCCGAGCTTGTTGTCGCCCAAGAAGAGGACCCCGTCGGGGCTGAAGGCGAGAGATCCCGCCGATTGCGGGGTGACCTGGTTGATCGCAGTCATAATGGCCTCCTCGCCGCTCTTGGCGGCTGTTGGATTGAGTACCTCATCCAGCTGATTTTGGAGTACTCATTCCACTCTACACCTCCAGAATGGAATGTCAACTACAAAACTTGCCGGTGCGCCGCTTCCTGGCCGCCGCCAGCCCGCAAGACCTTGAGGAAAGCGGCCTGGCGGAGACAACGTCCCCGCGGTTCGCCGTCCGGGATCAAGGGCAGATCGCAGCTGCCGCCGGTACCGTCACTGGCCCGGGCAGGTCGCGCATCTCGCGGTGCTGACCGCTAGGCGGGCACGCGGCCATGGCCGTGGCCGCCTGGTTGCATCCGCAGCCGTCGAGCATGCAATCGGCGCGGGCCTGCTGCCACAATGGTGAGCCAGGCCAGAAGCATCCAGACGCATCGCCCGGGCGCTGGAGTTCCGGGAGCTTGGCTCCCCGATCTGCCTCCGTCTCAGCGCCGACAAGCTCGATCAGACCTGACCCTCGCCCCGGCGGCACCGGTACAGGATCCAAACGCCGTCGGCGCACCCCGGGGCAACTGCGGAATGGGACACGATGGGATATAGCTAAACGCTCCTGGAGGGGCAGCCGGTCACCTCGGCTCACTGACCTGGGTGACTCTGTATGCACGGACGCGGGGCGGACAGATCGCGGTTCTCGCGCGACAGGGAATGGAGAATCAGCAGGTCATCGGGTATTCCGATGAGTGGTGATGAACGGGCTGTAAAACCGTCGGCTCAGCCTACGTTGGTTCGAACCCAGCACCTGCCACCACGTAAAACCCCAGGTAATGTCTAAGGACCAATTCCGACGCCGCGATGCCGGCTCTGCCAGCTTCGGGACCGGTTGCGCAGGAGAGGCTACGCATCCGTGATGATCCATTTGCGGATCTCATCGATGAGCGTGCCGGTGACCGCGCCCGGCTCAGCGGCACTGCGCCAGCTCGTCGAGGCGGCAGGCGAGGGATACGGCGCAGTACCTGGCGCTCCGCTGCCGCCGTGAGCCGGCCGGGTCCCTGGTGCTCCATCTGCCGCTATGAACGTGCGCCCAGGCGCAGCTCGATCATGGGCAGCGGCGTGCCGTGCTCGGTGACCTCCGTGCCCAGCGTGTGCTCCAGCACGTTCTTGAATTTCGCCTACGCACGAGGGTGCCGGCGAATGTATCCGGCCAGCACGGCGTCCGCCTCTGCGGTCGGCAGCCGGCGGGCCGTGGCGGCACGTGGCCGGTGCCCGGCGAGCGAGACGCGGGCGTGAGGCTGCGCCATGAGATTGCGGTACCACTGGGCGCGCTCACCGAAGCCGGATGCCACGACATAGGTATCCGGCCCAGGGTGGCCGACGACCTCGAGCACGACATGCCGCCTGGCCCCGGACTTCCGCCCGGTGTGCTCCAGCATCAGGGTCCGCGAGCCGAGCAGGAATCCCAGCCGGGCCCGGTAGAGCGCGATAGGCGCGCGCATCAAGGAGCGGTTCGACAGCAGCCACGCGCCCCGGCGGCCGATCACGGTGGACCTTGCCCCCGAGCTGAGCGTGTTCATCACATTTCCTCCAGTCATCGGATCAGCAGCGGCGGCGCGGCTCAGGCACCCAGGCCGCCGCGGTAGACGGCCAGGACCTCCGCGCCCCAGCGGCGCGCGCCCGCAGCCGACAGGGGGTCGGCGCCGAGCACCTCGCGGATCCGGTCGCGCAGGATCAGGACCGCGAGGTCATTCACGAGCAGGAAGGCCGCACGCATCCCAGGATCATCGCCAGCGCTTACTGTCCCCGCAGCCGCCATGCGCGACAGGGCCTCGCGACTCACCTCATACAGCCGCCGGAACAAGGCCGAGCCCGCCGGCCCGCCGGACACCAGCAGTCGGCCGATGTAGGCCGGTACCGCTGAGCCGGCAGGCAGGCTCGCCGCCACCATCTCGGCCAGCGCCGGCACGCTCTCCCGGCTGAACGGCTGCGCTCCCGCCGGGTCGCTGGCCTGAGCCAGCATCGCCTCGAACGTCGCCGCCACCTGCTGGTCGACTGCTTCGCGCAAGCCCTCCTTCGTCCCGTAGTGCCGCATGACCAGGGCAGGAGATACACCCGCAGCGGTAGCGACATCCCGGATCGTCACGCTGTCCGGGCCACGGTCGCCGAACAGCCGCAACGCCTCATCACGGATTCTCGCGCGGGCCGTCCGGTCATCCGGTAGTGAACGCATGTTCAGCATTATAAACAAGCGTTCATGCAGTTTGCGTGCGGGCCGCCTGGCGCCGGACTAAGTGCAGCGCGTCACTGTCAGAACTGTGCCCGCCATGACCGGCCTCGTGGTCGTGGCGGCTAACCGCTGCGGCCAGCCAGCCATCCATCGACCAGCTGCCACCCCCTGACCAGATCAGAAGGAGCATCGACACCAGCAGCAGCGGCGCCAGGGTCAGGCTGAGAAGCTCGCCGCGGGCCACGCCTGATACTGCAATGGCGCCGATCATGTCGCCCGCGAGCACCAGCGCTGCCAGGCGGGTGAACAGGCCGAGTCCCAGCAGGAGGCCGCCGCCGGTCTCCGCGACCCCGACGACGTAGACGAACGATCCGGGCGCTGGCACCGGGTAGTGCCGGAATGACGCAAACTCGGCAGCATAATCGGCGAACTTGGTGATGCCGAAGCTGATGAAGATGAGCGCAGCGGTCCAGCGGACTGCGGCTATCCGGCGCGAGCGTGCTCCCGTGGCCCGGGTGTGCAGCATGGCAGCCGCGAGAACATTCCGGCACCCGGCAAGGTGATTCATGGCTGCACCAGCCCGGCTCGCGGGCCGCTGCGCCGGATTCAGGTCCCCGGCCGACTGAAGTGGCTGATGATCCGCTGGGCATAGAAGGACTCCCAGGCATCACCCGGCTGAGCGGCGGTGTAGTCCTTGTCCAGGCCAACCAGCAGGTAGACCAGCTCACTGCGGACCGGCTTGACGCCCAGCAGCCCGGGCAGCTCAGAGAGATTTATGAGCCAGTCGGCATACCAGCTGGCCCAGTCGTCGTCGGCGCCATCCACGATCCGGAACACCCGGTGATGTGTCTCCCCTGCCTCGTGAAGAAGCCTGCTGACCTGCTCCGTGGTAGCTGTCATATCTCCCCCCGCGCGGACATCCTCACTAGCCGGTTTCTTCGACTGCCAGCTGCCAGCTACTATGCCGGCCGATATCAGCATGAGCTGCCCGGCTAATAGGGCAGCACGCTTCCTACTGCCGGATTCCTCGAGTCGTGACGCTGACGGGTCAGCAAAAGGCCCCACATGCCCACACCGGGCCAAACCACCCGTGCAGAGCTCTCAGGCGCGCCGTTGCGCTTGATCAGGACGTTACCAATGTGCTGACGGGTCTTATTCGGCCAGGTCCGCATGGGAGGGACAGCGACCGGGAGTCCTGGCGGCGTCATCACCGCAGGGCCCGGCGATGTTCGGGACCGGGCACATGTCATCGACCGTCGCTAGCTGGTCGGGCCGGTGCGCAGCCACCGGCCGGTGCCGAGGACCAGGCACGGGCCGATCATGACCACAGTACGATCCGGTGGCCCGTCAACCGGGCCGGAACCAGATGCCGCTGCTCCGCAGCCGTGGAGTCTACGCAGTCACTGCTACCAGCAGAACCCCGAGCCCCGTCATTTTGTCTGCAGCTTACCTAGCGACTGCGGCCCGATGCAGCCGCCGCCTCCACCCCGCATCCTGGATCCGCAAGCGCGCCGCCCGTAGCTTCTGGTGCCATCGCCGGCACCAGGTGACGGTAGGACTCAATGACAAACCAGTGACGATGATCATGGCCTGGGCGACCACCGCCAGCTGACGGCGACGGGGCCGCGTCGCCGTCTGATCGCCTGCTGCCACCAGGGCGGGGGCGGGCCAGCCGCGGCGTAGCCGGCCCGCGCCCGCGTGCGATGGCGCTGCTGTTACCGGGTGCCCGAAGATCCGGCCGGGGTAGCGGTGAACTCCCAGATCGCGCCGGTGTCGTCGGTGCTCAGGCGGGCCAGGAGGGCGGCTGCGGACTGCTCGGGGGTGATCAGTGTGCCGTCGGCGTGGCTGCGGGTGAACCGGTCGTGCATCGCGGTGCCGATGCGGGCCGGGTCCTGGCCGCGGATCCAGGCCTGCATGGCGGTGTCCACCCCGCCGGGCCGGTAGATGTTGACGGTAACGCCGGTGCCGGCCAGTTCGGCGGCGAGGTTGCGGGTGTGGGCCTCCAGCGCGGCCTTGGTGGTGGCGTAGGCGTTGCCGCGGATCATGCCCTCGGGGTGGGCAGCGATCCCGCTGGAGACGTTGACGATGCGGCCCCATCCCGCTTCGAGCATGCCGGGGAGGACCGCGGCGGACAGCGCGGCGGCCGCGACGACGTTGATCTCGAAAGCCCGGCGTAGCTCGCCTGCCGCGATCGCGCTGGTCTCGCCGAGGGGCTCGACGGTGGCGGCGTTGTTGATCAGGATGTCCACGCTGATCGCGGCGACCGTGGCAGCGGCCGCCGCGGCTCGCTGCTCTTCGTCGGCGAGATCCGCGGCCATGATCTTGACCTGGCCGGGCAGCGCACCCCGTGCCTGGGCGATGGCCTGGGTCTCCGCCAGCTGATCAGCTGACCGGGCGAGGAGGATCAGGCTCGCTCCGGCGTCGGCCAGGCCCAGCGCGAGGGCCCGGCCGATGCCCCGGCCGGCACCGGTAACCAGCGCGGTCCTGCCCGCGAACTCGATGCTCATGGTCTCTCCTTCCGGTCAGGCCGATGCCGGGGCGTGCTCGCGCGCGTAGCGCACCAGGCCGGTGACGTCCTCGGGCACGAGCCGGCCGATGGCACCGCTGGAGTAGACGCTGACGATGACCTGGCCCTGCGGGTCCATTACGAATCCGGTGGACTGCAGGTAGACCGGGTCCGGGTTGACGAAGGCACCGGTCAGGCCGGCGATACGGCGGGCGTCGGCGCCGAACCCGACCGGGAAGGTCAGGCCGTGCCTGGCGATGAGCCCGGCGGTCGCCGACTCGTCGTCTACCGACAGTGCTGCGACCCGGATGCCGGTGTCGGCCAGGGTGGTGCTGGCCCGCTGGAAGGCGCGCAGCTGGGCGTTGCAGTACGGGCACCACGAGCCGCGGAAGAACAGCAGCACGCCGTACTGGCCGGCGAATGCGCCGGGCACGCGAACGGTCTCGCCGCCAGGGACGGTGAGGGAGAGCTCGGGGAATGCATCGCCGGGGTTCAGCAGGGGCATGACGGGCTCCTTCGACGGCCGGGGGATGGCTGAGGGCAGCCCCGCGCGGGACTGCCCTCAGCTCTTAGTGGCACCGGAAAGCGGCGTCTTACCGCCGCTTTCAGCCCGGCTGCGCAGTCGGCCGGGGAACTCGCGGTCAGGACGTCGCGATGCCCTCGCCGCCGGCCGCGGCGGGCACGGTGACGGAGCCGGTCGCGGTGAGGGAGCCGCCGGGGCTGACGCGGTACTCGTCGACCTTGCCCTGAGCGCCGGCCTGGGCGTAGAGGTCGCCGGCGATGCTCACCGGGAAGGTGCCCCCGGAGGAGATGACCTGGCGGCGGGACAGCCGGTCGCCGGCTACCGAGAACAGCGTGATGGTGGTGCTCCCGGGTTGACTGCGTACAGCAGGTGGCTGGCACGGTTGTATGCCAGCGAGCCCTGCGAGGCCAGATGGTCGACGACCGAGCCGCTCAGCACGCCGCCGAGACCGCCAGTCGGGTAGCTGCCGGCCGCGCGGAGCGCACCGGCGGGTGTCCTGTCGTAGACGGCGATCGCGTTGCCGGCAGTGCTGTCGGTCTGGACGAACACCGCACCGGCCGCGGCCCCGCCGTACGGGCGGGCTGGCGCCGGCCGGGTGGCGGCCAGGCTGGTCCCGGACGCCAGCATCGTCGCGGCTGCGGCGACGCTGCCGATGGCAGCCAGGCCTACAGAGCTCTTCATGAGTCCCTGCCCTCGGTGGGTAGTCGGTTGGACAAGGACTTAGTGACAGCTCAGCGGCCGGGCTTACCGGCCAGCCCGGCCAGCGTTCACGAGTTCGTAAGATCTGCCCGGATGGCGGCGAGCAGGCCAGCAAGATCCTCTGCGCACGGCCCGCAGGCGCTCAGGTGGGCGGCCACCTCCGGGTACCGCTCGGCGGCGCCGAGCGGATCCGCGGCGGCCAGCTCGGCGTATACGTGCAGCAGTTCCATGGCCTGGCCGCAGCCTGCATCACGCGGGTCAGTCTGCAGGAACCGGTCCAGGGCCGGCCAGCTGTTCATCGGCACCTCACCGGGTCGGTTCATGCAGGTATCCGTTAGCGACCAGGCTGGCCCGGAGCTTACGCCGGGCGTCGTACATGGTCTTGTAAATGGCGTTCCGGCTCGAGCCCAGCTCGCCTGCCAGCACGTCCAGCGGCATCCCGTCCAGCACCAGGGCCGTGAAAACCCGCCGCTGGTGCTCGGTCAGCTCGGTCTCGACCGCCCGCCGCACTGCGCGGGCCAGGTCGCGCCATTCCGACTCGTGTGCCGGGTCGAGGCCGAACCGGTCCGGCAGCCGGTCCCAGTCGTCGGTGTTCACGGGGCGGCCGGGATGGCGCCAGAAGTGCCGGCCGACCTTGCCCGAGACCTCGAAGATGACGAACTTGTACGCCCAGGTGGTAAACCGGCTCTCGCCGCGGAACTCGCCGATCTTGGCCAGGATGGCGACCATCGCGTCTGCCGCGGCCTGATGGGCCAGGTCATCAAGCTCAGGACCGGCGATTCCCAGCTCCCCGGCCCGGCGGCGGATCTCCGCCCGGGCCGCGCGCAGCAGCAGCTCGTGCAGCCGCGCAGCAGCCTGCTCCCGCTCAGCGCCGCCCGGGGTCAGGGCCAGGACCCAGTCATCGGCCCCGCTCGCCGGATCCGGCCCCGGGCAGTGGTCCTGCCTGCCGTGCGCGACGTAGTCCGCCGGCGACCCCCCTGCGCTCATGGCCCCAAGCTACCCGCCACCGAGTGATCGGTTTGGCCCTCGGCCAGAGGCCGCAGCGTCAGCGCAGGTACTTCGCAGAGGCAGGTGGCCGACCAGTCTGCGAAGGACCTTGGGCGCGAGCCGATTCGGCGTTATGCGTGGGATATTCCGGAGTGCCCAGGAATCCAGTTGCCCTCTGTGCCGTGGCCACCTCACCGTGATCGCGAGTGGGGTCCTGATGGTCCTTGCACGGCAGCGGAGCTGGTGTTCCCTTGCGGCCAGCACGGCGAAGGTGAGCGCGACCGGGAACATGCCATTCCGATGCCGCTCACCTGTGGGTTTCTAAACTCGGCTACCGACGTTGAGCTGGGCTCGCGATATGCCCTGGACGGCGTCGCCGGCAAGCAGCCGAAACCGTGACGATCCCGCTCCCGCGAGACACGCTGGTCCCGGGTCCGTCGCGACCTCCGCGGCCGGAGCGGTCTTTTGCGAGCTGGCTCGAATCGGGGAAAGGCGAGGCCGGCTGGTGCCGTTTCGGTGCCCGGCGGGGGAGCTGGGCGGGACGGGTTGTAGGCGTGCGCGTACAGGGCCGCGCGAAGGACCATGGCGGGCGGGTGCCCGGCGGAGGTGCTGGCCAGCGCGGGGGTGATGGCGGCGAGCGCGTCGGCGATCCCGGCCCTGGTGTGCGCGGCCGCGTCCGCGACGGCGTGCTCATGCCATGTCACCGCCGCGGCCCTAGGCCCGGCCCAGGCGGCCGGCTCGCCGGTGGCCGGGTCGAACGCCAGGCCCAGGCGCGCGGCGCGGACCAGCTCGGCGCGGTAGCTGTCGGCCAGCCCCCGGATGATGAACGACCTCGACTTCGCCCGCCCGCCGACATGCCAGCGGACCTCGGCCGGGCGGCGGCGGTCCTTCCGCTGCCGCATCGCGTGAATCCGCACGTCAAACACGTCCATGCCAGCCCCCAGCGGCAGCGATCCGGTATCCGCTCCATCACAGCAGGCCAGCGGCTGCTACCAGCTGACGCTCATACCGGCCAGCCGGGTGCGGAGCGCGGTTCCCGGGCCTCAGCGCCACCCGCCCGGCGCTACCGGCCACCCGCCCACCAGAGAGTTCTGGCTTTCCATCACCCATAGCGACCGATCGGCGGACCCTAGCCCGGCCCGGCGCTCACATAACGCCGAATCGGCGCGGACTGGGTGTCACATCGGCGCCGACGGTGGTGGGTACAGATCTCCTTGGTTATGCGCCGGTCGGCCGAGCCGGGCCGGACTTCGTGGCTAACCCCAGGCAGCTGGCGGGAAGGCGGGCTGGACCAGTCGTCGAGGTTGTGCTCTTCGTGGCGCCGGGCCAGATGTGCTGCGCGATGTAAGCCGCTGGTCTTTCCTGTCTTTAGCCAGGTGCCAGATCCGGGTATTTCCGTGCAGCTGGCGCAGCGCATTGTCTGGGGCGGAGACCATCCACCGGATGACCGCCAGCTCCCGCAGTAGATAGGCTTGATTTATCGTGGCGAGTTATCGCGGTAAATCATTGGTGACGGGCCGCGGGTTGCAAGAATCGCATTCTGCTGATAGCCAGGGAATTGCATCTCTCCAGGGCGCCGGAGGCAGGTGCCGCAGTAAATCTAATCTCCGGGGACAGCGCGACAGACAGGATGGCAGCTGATGCCTAGGTGGCCAGATGGCGGGAACCCGCTCGGGACGATCGACGCACCGAAGGTTCCGGTAAGCAGCACCTATCACGGGGTCACGGTGACCGAGGACTACCGCTGGCTGGAGGACGCTTCCGCGGAAGCGACGGTCGCCTGGACCAGCGCTCAGCAGGACCGCAGCGCCGCCTATTTCGGCGATGTCGGCTGGCGGACCGCGCTGCGGGCCCGGGTCGAGCAGCTGCTGAAGTTCGAAAGAACGGCGTACCAGCAGCTCCGGCCAGGTGGAGGCACCTTCTTCGCGCTGAAGGCGCAGGCACCCCGGCAGCAGCCATTCCTGGTTGCTTTGACCGACCTCGACGATGGGGCGACCGAGCGGGTAGTGGTGGATCCGGGCGTCATCGACCCGTCGGGCGAGACCACCATCGACTTCTTCGTTCCGTCCCCGGACGGCACCAAGGTCGCCGTCTCCATGTCTGAGCACGGCACCGAGGACGGGACACTGCACGTCTACGACGCCAGCACCGGAAAGGTCGTGGACGAGCCGATCCCGCACGTGAACCTGATAGGCGGGTCGGTGGCCTGGCGCCACGATGGCTCAGGGTTCTGGTACACCCTGTGCGCCGATCCGGCGGGCTTCCGGAAGCAGGTGTGGTTCCGTGACCTCGCCCACCCGGCCGACCGCCTCGATCTGGCCGGCCCGTTCGCCGACGAGCGGATCGCGGAGCACCGCCTGTCCGCTTCGCCCGATGGCCACTGGGTGATGGACCGGGTGCAGAAGGGCGACAGCGGTGAGTGGCAGGTATTCCTCCGCGACCAGGAGGCCGACGGCTCATGGTGGCCGGTCGCGGAGATCCCCGATCAGTGCGTGCGCGCCGTGCTCGGCGCGCACGCACTCTACCTGCTGTCGCTGCGGGACGCCCCGCGGGGCCGGGTGCTCCGCCTGCCGCTGACCAGCGGCGCCACGATTGCCGGGGCCGAGGAGATCGTGCCCGCCCGTAACACGGTCATCGCAGACCTGGCCGTGACTGGTGACACGGTGTGGGTGGTGGACATGGACGGCGGCCCGCAGCAGGTTCGGGCCTTCGACGCCCAGGGTGAGCCCCTCGCGGGGGTGGAGATCCCGCCCATGAGCTCGGTGTCGTCGCATTACGCCGGCCTGGTGGCGCTGGGCCCGGACCTGATCGCCTGGCCGCGCGAGTCCTTCACCGAGCCGGCCACCTGGTGGCTGGCCGCCGCCGGCCAAGCACCCCGGCCCACCGCCCTGAGGACCACGGCGTCCGTCGATCTGTCCGGGTTCGAGGTGACCCGCGAGTTCGTGAGGTCGAAGGACGGGACCCAGGTGCCGATCAGCGTGATCGCCGCCCCGGGCACGCCACGGGACGGGACCGCGCCGGCGCTGCTGACCGGCTATGGCGGGTTCGGCATCTCGCTGGGACCGCATTTCGATCCCGATCTGCTGCTGTGGCTGGAGCAGGGCGGGATCTATGTGGTGGCCAACATCCGCGGCGGCGGCGAATACGGCGAACAGTGGCATCGCGCTGGCCGGCTGACCGCCAAGCAGAACTGTTTCGACGACTTCATCGCCTGCGCGGACCACCTGCACGACACCGGGATCGCCCGTCACGAGCGGCTGGCGATCATGGGCGGTTCCAACGGCGGGCTGCTGATGGGGGCGGTACTCACCCAGCGGCCGGACATCGCCTGCGCGGTCGTGGCTGCGGTGCCGGTAATGGACTCGTTGCGCAATGAGACCAGCACCAACGGGAAATTCAACATCCCCGAATACGGCACGGTGGAAGATCCCGAGCAGTTCGCGGCGCTGCTGGCCTATTCGCCGTATCACAACGTGGTGGACGGGACGGCCTACCCGGCCGTGCTGCTGACTGCCGGTGAGCATGACAGCCGTGTCGAGGCTTGGCATGCCAAAAAGATGACGGCCCGGCTCCAGCAAGCCACGTCCTCGGACCGGCCGGTGCTGCTGAGGCTGGAGTCCGGCGGCCACTTGGCCGGGTCGCTCGATCGGGTTATCGACGGGGCAACGGACTGGTACGCCTTCCTCTTCCATCAGGTAGGTCTGGGCTACCGCCCCGTCGCCCCTGCGTGATCGGCCTGGCAGTCAAGCCGCCATTCCACGCGGCACCGCGCATCCGAGAATCGGACTCTGGCTCCTGGCTCACCAGCGCGGCGGCGCACGCAGATCGCCTATATCCAGACAGATCCAGTAGCCAGAGCCGACGACACATATTCGCGCCGAACGACCCAGTGAGCAGCCATCGGCTGGTGAATTTTAAAGATCACTGGCCACGCAGAACGGCGGATAAGGAGCGCCAGCAGCGAGGGCCTCCAGCCACCCTCAGTGGCGAACTTGGCCTTCTCCGGGCAGGCTGTACTGTTCCAAAGCTCGTCGCAGGTTTCTTGGAAGAAGGCTTACACATGGCCTGAGCTATAGTCATGATGGATCGGCTCAAGTGAAGCCTTTCCCGTTGCAAGATCGACTATTAGTCGACTGGCCCTATGCCGAACGGCAGTCTCGTCCTCTTCATCGTCCTCGTCGGCTAGGAAGAGATCGAACCATATCTGACGAGTCCCAGCCGGCGGAAGGGGGAATAGCCGCGAACCTGACGTAGTAGCGCCGCCTGTAAGGGGAGCGATGCTGCCGACGTCGCTGAAGCCGTCGTCGGCAGGCATGGGAATGTCGGCATGATAATCGATGCCGAAAAGCAGCGAGATATTCTGTTCCTCTCCCGGGTTTATCCCTGGAGCGAATTCGTATTCCATGTTTAGCCCGGGAGCATGTAGGCAGATCCCCCTCACAATCACCTTGTGGCCCGGGACCAAGTCTCCAACGTCTATGTCGAACGAAAAATCGAGGCAGTCTGCTACGCCTGGCCCGCGGGCGGAAGGGAGCTCATGCTTCAATTATCCACGACATGGGACCAGGGCGAAGCGAATGGGGTGGCGGCCAGACCTGGCCCCAGGACCGACGCGCGGCGACGTGCCAGGTGCGGCCGGACAGACTTCCCAGGCCCGCGGCGGCCAGAATGCGCCTCTGCGCGTGGCTACCTCACAGTGAATGTAGCGTTGCGCCGGTCGATCGCCTTCGTGACGTTGTTTAGCCACGCCGCCGCTGCATCGCCTGCCGATGACGACTTGGCAGCCAGGGCGTTCTTAGCCCAAGGAGACCCGGTGAAGGTGCATCTGCCCCGCTGCCGCAGCTGGTGATATTCTGTCTAGACGTGACTAGACAGAATCAGGATGGTGCTCATACGTCACCGACCCCGGATCACTGGCAGATCCAAGACGCCAAGCAGCGCTTCAGCGCGATGATTCGTGCGGTAACGAGCGAGGGGCCGCAGGTCATCACCCGGCATGGAGAGGATGTCGCAGTAGTCGTAGATATCGGCGAGTATCGCAGGCTGACCCGGCCTACGGCGGATCTTGCGAGCGTCCTGCTCGGTGGCCCGAAGCTCGATGACACCACCGCTGATGTTTTCGGGGAGATCGAGGCCGAGCGCAAGGCCGACTTCGGGCGTGCAGTCGATCTTGAGGTCGGCACGTGACCTACCTGCTCGACACCAACGTGCTGTCGGAGACGCGCAAGCGTCGTCCGGCGGCGGCTGTCGCCGGCTGGATTGCGGCCACGCCGCCGGACCGGCTGCACGTCTCCGTACTGACCCTGGGCGAGATCGAGCGGGGGATCGCGCGCGTTCGCGGGCGGGGTAACAGGCAGCAGGCCACCGCCCTTGAGCGCTGGCTCCAGGATGTGGAGGCTAGCTTCGAAGACCGGGTTGTCCCGGTCACCCTCCCGGTCGCCGCTGCCTGGGGGCGCCAGCAGTACGCCCAGCCGCTCCCGGTGATCGACGCGCTCATCGCGGCAACGGCGCAGGTGCATGGCATGACTGTGGTCACTCGCAACGTCAAGGACTTTGAGCCGGCTGGAGTCCAACTGCTCAACCCCTTCACTGACTGAGCCGTCAAAGCGAAAACGCTGCGGCGGCCTGGGGCCAGGCGCACGCGAGCCCACCGCGCCGGCCTACGCCGCCGGCAGCGGCCAGGCCAGCGACTGCGAAGCCCCTTGCCCTTAAGCACGGAGCCGCATCGGCCCGGGTCGGCGAACCGCCAGCCCCTGACCGCTTGTACTTGTACGACGAGCCCGTCTGCCTGGGCACCCACGCGGAGGCCGCCAGCGCGCAGGTCGAGCAAGCCGCGCAGCTCGATGCCGCGATCAGGGCAGCGGAGGACAGGCTCAGTGCGGTCACCACCCTCCGCGCGATGCTAGCCCCCGGCAAGTTCCCCCAGTACCTGACTGCGCTGCGCACCAGGACGCTTCTCGGCGTGGCCAGCGAGCTGCTCGGCCAGCTATCAGACGGCGAGTTCGGATTCGCGGCGGACTTCCAGATCATCACCCGGCGCAGCGGGGCGACCCGCAGCCCAAGGACCCTGTCAGGCGGAGAGACCTTCCTTGCGTCCCTAGCCCTGGCCCTCGCGCTCGTCGAGCTGCACAGCCGCAGCGGCGCGCCTGGGCGCCCTCTTCCTGGACGAGGGCTTCGGATCACTCGACGTCGACACCCTCGGAACCGCGCTCACCGTCCTGCGCGCCGAGACCGGCGAAGGCAAGCTCGTCGCGATCATCAGCCACCTACATGCCGTCGCCGAGGCAGTCGAGGACGTTATCTGGGTCGAGAGGCGCCCCGAGGGCTCCACGGCCAGCTGGCTGAGCACGGACGCGCGCGACGCACTCGTACGGCAGGACGTGGCCGGCGGCCTGCTGAGCCTGGCCTGAGCCAGCGAATGATGACGGCATCAGCACTCCCGCCTCGCCAGGCGGCACGGCAGGAGACAGCCAGGGCCGCCCTGTCGTTCCGCCCGCAGGCCGAGGACAAGCCTCCCCAGCGCACGAGCGGCGCGCGGGTGTCTGAGCCCCCTGCTGGCTGACGGTCCCGTGGCCGGTCGCCGATACTGCAGCGGTGTCCTGCAGCACGTCCCTCGGCAGCACAAGCTCGTTTCATGCGGCTCACACGAGGCGCACCGCAGACCGACCCCGGCGCTCCGACGGCCGGGAAGAAGGTATGGGCCAGCCTGGGAGCGCTTCGCTGGCTCCGCGCGCTTGCCGGCATTTCGTATGCCGAACTTGCCGTCATATCCGACAAATTACTTAACGCCTGTTAAGATCATGTCTTATGGACAGCGCTGCGATTCCGCCTGTTCCTGGGGCTCCCGACAGTGGATCTGAAGGGCCGCTAGCAGAGTACGCTGCGCTCCGTGCGGAAATCCTTCGCGCACAGCAGATGCAATGGAATATATTTGCTCTTCAGCTGACGGCCACGGCTGTCCTGTTCAGCTTTTCCCTCTCAAATAGTTCCCGAACTGGATTCCTGCTGATCCTGCCGTTCGTGACGTACGCCCTCGGCGGACGCTATCTCTTTGAATATTATGGTATGCAGAAAATGGCCACATATATAACGGAGGAGCTTAGTGCAAGGATCCCTGGGGGAGTTGATTGGGAGTCCTGGCGTCGTCGGGCGCCCCCTTCGTATGAGGCCCTTTTTGGTCTGTTCGCTCCGCTGCCGACAATCTTTCCGCTAGCATCGATTGCCTCCATTCTATGGCCGATTCAATATATCTACTTCAATAGCCAGGTGTCAGACTCGCATAGGGTGGCGCTGGGAATAGCCTGGGTGGCGAGCTTGCTGTTCGTCGCGCTGTCGATCTATAAGATTAAGCAGCCCCGGGACTGGCGATTCGACGCGCGCATTCGCTTCAGCAGGCTTCGCCAAAAGGGCTGACTTAGTGGTCGAGGATCCCAGTAGAAGGCCTTCCGCACCTTCGGCGGCGCGAATATCGAGACGTACCAGCCTGGCAGAGGCCGACTCTGGGCGCCCAGCAGCTCCGGCAGCGGCATGCCCAGTCAGCGGCAGGCCGTACAGCCTGAGCTGAGTGTGGCACTGGGATTTCTGCGGGCTATCTCGGCCGCAATCAGGGAGGGTGCATACACCTGGCTGGAACGCTATTCGTGCGACGGGCTGCTCGTAGCCGATGGCGCCCCGCTTATAGTCGGCGGAACTGTCCGGCGAGCGGCGGGTCGCTGCGGCTGTTCGCGACCGAGGAGCGACTGAGGCGAACTGCCAGCCGCGCGTGAACGAGCGAAGCCGCAGGCCAGGGGTGATCTGCTATCCGGCGCTGGTGCGCTCTGTAAAACCGTCGGCTCAGCCTACGTTGGTTCGAACCCAACACCTGCCACCATCAGCCCAGATAGACCATGACCTGCAGTTATGTGGTCGGGGGCTGATCTTTTCGTAAGCCAACCCCATGCAGCCAGATGCCGCCAGGAGCCGCTATCTGCCCCTGGCTGAACCTTGCCGGGAGGCGTCGGCAAAGGCGCGTCCGACGCGCTGGCGCCACCGGTGATGTGGGTTGGCTACGGACTGCTGACGTACATCGGGTGCTTACCGGCGAACCACCCGTCGCGTCGTTCAAGGATGAGGTCTGAGTCCCAGCCGCCGAGCTCCACCGCGGCTCGGTAGACGGCGTCCCCGAACGCGACGACAGCTCCGGTCGGCTCGGGCGTGGCCAGGGCTGCGTCCCAGGGGAGGTTCGCAAGTCCCGCTGTCGCGTCGTACTGGGCCCCGGGTACCGCGAGGTCAAAGTCGGAGATGCCCGCTGGCGAGGGTGAGACGTAGGCGTAGAAGTTGGCGGGTGAGGTGTCGTCTCCGAGGACAAAGCCAACAGCGGCGACCTGCTCGGTCATGCCGTTGCGCTGGAACATAGGCGCTTGTTCCGACGGGGTGATGGGCTGCCCGTTGTAGCGGGTGGCCGAGAGGTCGAAGCCGCCCCACATGATCCCGACCCGTGGCCGGTGTCCGCGGTAGGGGGCCTGCCAGGTGGTCAGGGCGTCCCCTGCGCTGGCGTAGGCCGTGGCGACCCAGGAGGCGACTGTCGGCTCGTACGGCCGTTCCTCATCGTCGACGGTGACTCGTGGGGCGCCGGGGATCTCGGGTTCGATCGTGCTGCCCGGGGCTGGTATGCCAAGCGTGGCCGCCGCGGCCACAAAATCGGCGTAGAAGGTAGCGACTGAGCCCACCTGCAGCGGCAGGCAGGCCCGACCGGTGTTGGCAGCGATGGTGACCTGATGGTCGAGCAGGTCGTAGTCGACCCTGAAGATGACGTCACCGCGGCGGACGGTCGGTGTCGCGAAGCCGCGACCGGTAACGTCCAGGACGATGTTGCCCCAGTTCGGCTCGTAGGTCTGGTCGAGCGTGTACTTGCCGCCGATCTGCGCCAACCTGTGCAGGTGGTCGATCGTCGGGGCAACGCTGAGGTTAGGCCTCACCGCCCACAGCGTCGCCGCTCCGCCCGTACCGGTGGCGCTCGTCGCGGCTGTCATGCCTGTCATGGTTCCCCTCCGGCGACCGTCCTAGACCGATGCCGTCACACGGCCTGGAGCGTTCCCATCGTTGGTAACGCGCTGGTACTCACGAGCTGCTCACGCGACTGTATGCAGGTCCGGTTGTGTCCGGCAGCAGCCAGTAGACAGCGGGTATTCGTGGTTTGAGGAGCGGTTGACTAGCCGCACTACCACCCGCGCGCCGAACGTTTTGGATGATCATGGCCATTTTTGTCCGTGCATGGGTGACCTCTGTAAGACAATCGGCTCAGCCTACGTTGGTTCGAACCCAACACCTGCCACCACGTAACACCCCAGGTCAAAGACGTTCTTAATAGTTCCGGCTGTCCGTTATGACTAGGTGGCTCTGTAGTAGGGGCTGTGACGTTTCTGCAGGTCAGAGAGCTCAGTAGTGTGGCTGGCCGCCTGCAATCTGATTCCTGCGACTGAGGAGTGACTGGTGGTGTCCTGTTCGCGGGGCGCTGGCGGCCGGGCAGCGCGGAGGATCCGCCGGACCGTCGCCGCGCTGATGTGATGGCCGAGCCGCAATAGCTCGCCATGAACGCTGCGGTACCCCCATGACGGGTTCTCCCCGGACAGCCGCAGCGTCAGGTCGCGGATCTCCTCAGCGACCTGAGGTCGGCCGGGCTGGCTCGGGTACGTCCACTTGCGCTGGATGAGGCGGCGGTGCCAGGCCAGCAGCGTGCCCGGCGTGACCAGGCGATGGCGGCGCAGCCTGGCGGGCAGCAGCCTGGCCAGCGCGGCCAGGATGACCTGGTCGGCCCAGTCCGGCCTGGGCCGGGCTGACCTGGCGGCGCAGGGCCGCGACCTCATGGCGCAACACCATGACCTCAGCGTCCTTCGACGCCTGCCCGCGGCTGAGCAGCTGCAGCCAGCCAAGGACGCGGACGACGATGAGGTACAGAAGTCGGATAGGCACAGACCGCGACCTAGCCCCATCACAGTCAGCGGGCCAACCCACAGGCCACCGCCCCTGCGCGGAGTTCTGGAGCGGTACAAGCTGCTCCACGAATACGTCTGCCTTGCACGCATTTCACGTCGAGTGCGGTCCGATGCAGTCGCCGCACGGGCCGCTCGTAATGAAGGGGTCAGCGGTTCGAATCCGCTCGGCGGCTCTGGGTTTTCGCCGGTTCGAGGATCCGCGTGGAAGCTTCTTGGAAGCGCTGGGGCGTGATGGGATCCCAGAACCCATAGCGGCCGACGGACGATCTCCGGGGGCGCGGCTCCCTCGGACGAGGGCCGAACCTCCTCACCTGTTTCCCCGCGCTCCTAGATGCCGAGCAGGCGTGCCTTCGCCGCCGCGAACTCCTCGTTGCTGAGCGCCCCCGACGCATGCAGCTCGGCAAGCTCGCTCAGCTTGCCGACGTCGTCGGCTCCTTCGGCAGGCCGCGTCATCCCCGGGAGGGCCTGCGCCACCCCGGCGCGCGTGACGTTCACCGCGAGGCTCTCCTGGTAGGGGATCGCGAGGCGCCGCTGCTCGCCGTCCGGGCGCTCGATGGCGCCGAACTCCCGCTCGAGCCGCTCCGAGTCGATCTCGCACTTACCCGGGTGGGCGGGGTCGTAGAGCACGTACGTGCGGACCCTGCCCTTGGCCCAGGCGATCTGCCGGATGTGCGGGCCGTCGCCGGTGATTTTCGGCGTCTGCGAGGTGACCTCCGGCCCGCCGTCTGGCAGCGTGATGCGCACATGGAAGCGAGCGGTCTTCACGGCGGCGCTCCGCGCCAGCTGCTTCTCCGACGGACCGCCGTACACACCGTCCGCGCCGCCGATGTTGGTGTAGACGTCGGCGTCCACGATCAGCGCCTCGGCACTCACTCGCTCGCGGGGCTTTCCCCCGAACAATCCCATGCGCCGAGCATACCCGCCCCTTCCCGCGTGGTCCTGGCCTTGACCCCTCACCGTCCGCCATCACTAAAGGTGCGCCCTCACTCTGGACGCTCCGCTTCAGCACGGAGCGGCATAATCAGTGCATCGAATCCTTCGAGTGGGTTGAAGCCGCTCTTTAGGTAGAGCGAGATAGCGCGGTTGTTGTCTGACTCTGTCTGCACGGACAAGCGCAATGCATGAGCTTCTGTGGCTGCCTTCTGAATCGCACTTAGCAACGCCCGGGCAACACCTTTGCGCCGCGCCGATGGAATCACGAAGAGGTCCCTGATCTGCCAGAAGGACCGCAGGCTTAGCGAAGCTGGAAGGTCTGCAACTGTGGCAAGCCCGATCACATCATCACCCAAATGAGCTGCGAAGATGACCAGCCGGTTACGGGCTAGCTGCTCGGCCAGCCACTTCCTGGAATCCTCGGGTGCGGCTGGCAAACCGTAATGCTGACGATATTGGTCGAACACCGCTGCCACCTCGGTCAGCCCGGACGCCGATTCGGTCAGCACATTCACTTGGACTTCACCCATGGAAATATGTTACCGACGCGCCTTCTGCTCCTCCCCCTTCCGCGCCGTCATCGCCGATCGCCTGCCCACCCGTATCGCACCCACCACCACACCCGGCCCGCCGGGTAAGCGGCCGGGGCTATACGCCCGGCCCGCTCCAGCCGCAGCGCCGAAGTCTCCCGCACCAGCGCCCGCCGGGGCCACACGGCAGAGCAGGCCCCGGAGCGTGAAGGGCTGACCGATGTCGCTGTGGGCGGCAGGCCTGCTGCGCTGCGTCATGCCACACCTCTTTCTCTCTGTATGGGCCTCGAATCCGGCCGACGAGGACCAGGACCTCCCGCTCGCGCCCGGTCACGCCGTCGAGCGTGGCGGCGGCGTCGTGGGGGGCTGCGCGGCGGCGAATTGCCGGATGAGGCGGCGGGTCACCGTGTGAGCGAGCAGGGCCTCTCCGGCGGCTACCACCCTGACGGCGGCGAGGATGTCGTCCAGCGCCATGTCCTTGACCAGGAATCCGCTGGCACCCGCGCGTAGTGAGGCGTACACGTTCTCATCGTCATCGAAGGTGGTGAGCACGATAACCCGGGCGGACCTGCGAACGGCAACTGGACTAGGGGTCGATGGGCGACAACACGAGCCTCCCGACGTGGGAGTGATCACCAACAGCTGCGCTAACAGTTCTGCCGGGATGCGAGTCGGTATAGGAACTACCAATCGCCATTAACGCTGTCATATCGGTGAAGAATCTCCTACGATCTGGCGCGGGGAGCGGCGTCCGCGAAGGCCTTTCCGGGCCAGCGCCGTCCATGAAGGGCGGTCGCGGCGATGGCGCTGCTGAGATTGCTGCTGTCCCGTGCCGGGGTGCTCGCCGCGGTCGGCGCGCTGGCTGGCGGGCTAGTGGCTGGAGTGAGCGCTGATCCGGCCGGGGCTTCGGCGGCGGGCCTGAGCAGCGGTGACTGGAAAGCCGTGACCCTGCCGGCCGGCTACTCGGTCGGCGTCGGCGGGGCGGCGGCTATGTCACCTGTGTCCTGTGTGGCGGGCACGCAGTTTTGCGTCGCCATCACGAATGACTCGGCCACCAACATCTACGGCGAGCTCGTGGGGCAGGCCGACGTCGTCACTACCGATGGCGGCCAGACGTGGAACGGCTACGCCGACCTGCCGTCATCCCTCATGGTGACCGCAATTTCCTGCGTGTCCACGACCGTGTGCTGGGTGTCGGGGCCGGGTGCGGAAGATCAGCCGGAGGTCGCGGAGACCACCGACGGTGGCCAGACGTGGACGGACATGACGCCGTCCGGCTGGCAGGGGGCCGGCTACTCGTGGTGGCCGAATTCCATCGACTGCGTCACGGCCACGACCTGCTGGCTGGCCGGCGAGACCGCGAATAGCCTCCAGGATCCCGAGGTGGCCGAGACCACGGACGGCGGCGCGACGTGGACGACGTTCACGAACCTGCCGACCTTTGCCTCGCCGGACCCCAACGGCACCTACCTGCTGAACGGGATCTCCTGTGTCTCGGCCCTCGAGTGCGTCGCGGTCGGTGGCCTCAACGAGTCCGACGGGACCGCGACAGTCATCTCGACAGTCGACGGCGGTGCCACCTGGTCCCGGTCGAGCGATCCGATGCTGTCGGCCGTCCAGCAGTTGTTCGATGTCTCCTGCCTGCCCGTCTCTGCTGGCCTGCCGGTCTGCACGGCCGCCGCCGATGCTCTCCAGGCGGCCGGCCCCGTGGTGCTGCGGTCGACTGACGGCGGCGCCACATGGAGCGGCAGCGAGGCGCTCGATGACACCGGATGGATGGCCTCGGTCAGCTGCGCCGACACTCAGCACTGCTGGGCGGCGGGCGCCGGGACCAAGCTGGCTCTGGCGGGCACCGCCGATGGCGGCGGTTCCTGGTCGGCAGCGATCGCGGACACGACGAACGAGGACGGGCGGGTCTCCTGCGGGACCGACAGTTTCTGCGTAGCCGCCAACGACAACGCGCTGTGGATGACCACGGACGGCGGTATCGGCCCGGGGCGTGCCCGGCGCCTGCCGGGGGCCGGGCACCCTGGGCGGTCTCTGCTCGCCGCGCAGGGCTCGGTGATGAAGACCCTGCCGAAGGTGAGCGCGCCCGTCGTCTGGGGGCGCACTGCCCGGTCAGTTACGCTGACTGGTCAGTACCGAGGTACGCAGGCGGCCAGCTCAGCCACCGTCAGCATCAAGCCGACCAGCGGGGCCACGCAAACCAGAAAAGTCACGATCGGCCTCAACCACTATTACTCCGCGACCATCGCCAAGGTGCAGGCCGGCACCACGACCGTGACATTCACCGCCGGAAACGCCAAGCCCTTCGTCGTCAAGCTGCACGGGCACTCCGCCGCCGCGCCCCGGATCGCCTCATTGTCCGCCGGCGCCGGACCGACCAGGGGCGGCGCCGTCGTGACGATCACGGGATCGAACTTCCGGCGCGTGACCGGGATTGACTTCGGGAGCACGGCCGGCACGAAGCTGAGCGTGGTCTCGCCGACGAAGCTGACCGTGCACTCGCCGGCCGGCAAGGGCGCCGTATTCCTCCGCGTCGTCACCGCCCAGGGCGGCCCGAGCCCGCTGACTGGCCGCGGAGTCTTTAACTACCTGCCGACTCCCTCCGTAACGAAGCTGAGCCCGCATTCCGGGCCTGCCCGCGGCGGCACCACTGTCATGATCACCGGGACCGGCCTGGCGTTCGTGCGGGGGGTCTGGTTCGGCAGCCACCGGGCAACCAGCGTGCGCGTGCTGTCGGCGCGGCAGATCAAGGTCAGCGCTCCGCCCGGATCGGGCACGGTCCGCGTCAAGGTGATCACCGCCGGGGGAACGACTGCCTCGGTGGCGGCCGATCACTACACGTACTGAGCGCGACCAGGCGCAGCGTCGAGCGAGCCACGACAAGTGACGCTCCAGGGTGCTCTTAGGCTGCGCTGGTGACCATTGACCAGGACAATCCGAGCTGCCGCAGCACAAAAGACTGTCAGTGATCGCAAGATAGCAGCCGCGCAGGAAATGACCACCCGCATGACGGGATTCGATCTTGTAACTCCCACCGAACTCTACGAGCTGGCGCATGCCCCGCATCTCAAGCTGGCCTCCGAGGAGCCGGTGATGCTGGACCTGAGATCTCCGGGTTGATCAGCGCCGGCGCGGCTGGACCTTTTCTGCTTGCAGACTGATCGCTAGACCAGGGCACGGCCCGAAGTGTGCGGCTCGCCCGTACCCGGTCCGGGTGCCGCGTCCTACCGCCCGCTGCCGGGTTGAACGCAACAGCTGTTTGCCTGGGGGATGGGCGTGCCTGCAGCTGGCGGGCACGCCCATCCCATTCGCGTCCTGGGACGTGGGTAAGGAAGGTTTAGTTACCCCTTCCCGTTGCCATTCCGTTCCCGTTCCCGGTGGTCCGGGTCACGGTCCGTTGGGCCCGGTCTCAGTAACGGTGCCCTGGACCAGCTGGGTGAACTCCTTCCCGCTCATCGCCGCGCCCATCTGCACATCGATCTCATAGAGCCCGGCGGCTGGCGCGGTCGCAGTCAGGGTCGCGGCCCCGGGGTCGGTGCCCGTGGTGTTCGGGGTGCTGACCCTCTGCACCACCGTGCCGTTGGGGCCGATCAGGGTGTAGGTGATCACGTTGTCGGCGCTTGCGTCAGGTGCGTGGAAGTTCACCGCCAGCTGAGACAGCCCGGCCGGAACGTTGATCTTGAAGGCGTTCAGCTGGCCCATCCCCCGGCCGACCGAGGCGGTGATCAGGTCCTGGAACGCCCCGCCGTTGGAGGGGATCAGGGTGCGCCGCGCGATCGGGAACGAGGTCAGCGTGGTGTTGCCGCTGGTGAACTGCACCGACTCCGGGTGGTCGCCCGGGGTAGCCGGGAAGGTCACCGTCAGCGGGACCGTGGCACTGGAGTGCGCCTTGATGGTCACCGGCTTGCTCGCCGGTGCTGTCACGAAGTCCTGCCCGGAGACCTTGAACGTCAGGTTGCCGGTGAAGGTCCCCGGCGCCGGCTGCGCCAGGGCCAGGTCCTGGTCGACGCCGCCCCACAAGATCTTGGCCGTCCACGTTCCGGCCTGCGGGTCGGACACCCCCACGTGCTGGATGTTCGGGATCGTGCCGGCCCGGGTGGCCGTGGGTAGCGACCCGTCATCGTAGGACTCCTGTACCAGCGCGCCCTCAGGGTTGAACACCTGGTAGTACAGCCGGTTGCTGTTGGTCGGGTCCGGCCAGATCATGTCCAGGTCCAGGTTGTCGATGTTCCGCGGCACGGTGAAGTGGATCGTCTTGGCCGCGGTCGCGCCCTCATGCGGCACCGGCAGGCTCGGGTCCGGGGCGCTCACGGCCTCGGTGACCGTCTGGCCGATCTGGAACTCCTTGCCGGTCTGCCGGTAGGTGCCCTTCACCGTCACCGGGTGGCTGCTGGTGTTGAACAGGCTGACCTGCTGGCTGGTCACCGACCCGCCGTTGCCTTGCAGGTCCAGCTGCGACGGATCGGCCACCAGCGAGGACGAGCCGTTACCGTGCTGCAGTGTGCTGCCCGGCATCATCTGCGCCGCCCGCACCGCCGCGTAGACGTTGAGCAGCCCGGCGCCCTGCAGGTCAGCCGGCGCGTCGATGTCGGTCGCGGTGCTGGTCAGGATGTCCTTGACCTGCGCTGGCGTCGGGCTGGCCCCGTTGTGGCTGTCCCGGTAGGCCTGGATGACGTCCGCGGCCGCGCCGGAGATCAGCGGTGCCGACTCGCTGGTGCCGCGCATGGACTCCACCGGGTAGTCCGGCGGGCAGCCGCCGACGCCGTCGGCGCACGCCGCCTCCGTGCCGTACCAGGACGGGGCGGCCAGGTCAACGAGCTTGTTCGTCGGCGCGGTGCCGCCCGAGGATAGGGCGGACATGTTGTTGGAGACGAACTTGCTGTAGCCGTCGTCCATGGCGATCAGCCGGAAGCTGTCGGTCCCAGCTGCCCCGATGACCGCCGGGTCGTCGGACTGGATGTTAAACGTGCCCTGCGGGCCGCTGTCGCCGGACGACACCACCACGGTCACGCCCGCTGCGACCGCTGCGTCGTTGGCCTGGCGCACTGACGCGCCGCCACCGAACGATTCAGAGATGACGTCAGCGTGCGTGGTCATCACCGTGGCGTCGATCCCGGCCATGACCTGCGACGTTGACAGGACCGGGGTGTCGATGCCGGTCAGGTCTACCAGCGATGCGTCCGGTGCGTCGCCCCTGATGATGAACGTGCAGTTGGCCGGGATCGGCAGGGTCGAGTTCGGCAGCGCCTTGGCGTACTGGTACACCACGGTGCCCTGCGCCACCATCGATGAGGCGTCACCGTAGTCCTCGTCGTTGCTGTGGTCGGCCGTGGGGTTCGGCGCATTCAGCACCACCGGCGTGCCGTCCGCCCGGATGAAGTTCGGGTTGCCGGCCAGGTTGTTCGCGCCATCGTTCGCGATGATGACGCCGTTGCCGGTGGCGATGGTGTTGCCTTCATCGGGCGCGCCCGGGGTGCCGTTGGACGCGTGGATATTGATGTCCGCCTCGCCCTCTTGCAGGGGCTTGTTCGGGTTCGGGTTGGACGGGCAACTCGCGCCCCGGCTCGACGACCGGCCGGTCGGCTGGGCCGCCGCCGCCGGCGGCTGACTCAGCGAATCGGTGGGCAGGACATGGATCCGCGGGTCGGGGATGATCTGCGCCACTGCCGGGTTGGCCTGCAGCGAGGCCACCGCCGCGGCCGAAAGTGTCGCCGCCACCTCACTGGGCTCGGGCACCTGCACCAGGTTCGTCCCGCCGTCTGCCTTGATGGCCGCGACGACCGGTGCCTGGTCGGCCGCGGTCGCGCTCTTGAGCGCGGCGGCCTGGGTGCGCATGTTCAGGTTCGGGTGCTGGGTCTTGAGCACCACGATCACCGCGCCGCCGTTCGCCGCACCGTCCTGCGCCGGCGCTAATGGCGCTGTCGCCGCCATCGTCGGCGAGGCGAAGCCCAGGCCGGCCATCGTGGCCAGCGCGGACGTCCCGGCGAGGCTGGCCAGCAGCCGCCGGGACCCCCGCCGCCGCCGACCCTTCGCGTGTCCCAAACCCATGATTGGTGCTCCCTTCGCGGTACCCCGCAGGGGGTTAGTTATGACCGAAATGTACGTCCGTGCGAGGCGGGGCACAAGGGCACATGCGTTTATTACTATGCATTCACTCGCATAAAGAGATTGGTTGTTCGCGAAAGGGTCTGTCTTGCCAGCTGGGCTCCGTCCGCCAGTCCGCGCGAGAGACTGAGCCGCCCTGGGGTTTCCGGAGACTCTGATGTGTCTCGTGGTTCCCGGAGCCCGGTTTGCCGGATGATCGTCCAGCGGAGCTCACGGGCCGTGTCATGCGGAACCGCGCCATCCGGGCCGGGATCCTGCGGCTGGCACACTGACCTTGCAGTCGGTCACGATTGCCGTGCCGATCCCGTACACCTGAAATAGGTCCGCTGGGTTACGAACCCGCGCTGCCGACGATGCGGCGGGCGGCGACCGCGTTGAGGTCGCCTAGCTGCTGGGGGGTGAGCCGGTAGCCGGGGCGATACCAGCGGGCGACGTCGAGGCAGAGTGAGAGTACGGCGGCAGCGCCAGCGTCGGGGATGTCGAAGTCGCGCGAGCCGATGCCGTCTGCGATGACTTGCCGGACGATCTGGCTGGGCAGTGTTGCATTGGCCGATCGGTGCGGATGACGAAGCACCTTGAGGGATGACCCGGCTGTCAGATGGCCGCGCCGGGAGGTGTTACGACCTGTCCGCCACCGGCGTCCTGCTGGCGCTGCTCACCGCGATCAGGAGCCTGAGATCAGCGAAGCGGCTGTGCTCGCTGACCTGCTGCGCAGCTGAGCAGGGGGCGTGGCTGGGCGGCGCCGCTGGGTCCCGCTAGCGTGGCCTGGTCGGCCGGGGCATCAGCCACCAGGCTGAGCTTCTGTGAGGCAGAACTACGACGAGATGACCCCGCATTCCCTGCCCGCGCCGTGCGAGTTGCTGATTTCCTGGGCCGGATGCTGTTAGCGTGATGCCCGCTAGGCAGGCGGCGCGGGGGTGCCGGCTGGGAAGCTGCCGTACGCGGCAGGCGCGCAGGGCGCACCGGCATGGGGGTGCCAGGTGACCACTTCTGAGCAGCAAGAATGGTTAGGCCGCGGGGCGGAGCCGGGCGGCTACCACAAGGGCTCTTTGCTGGCCGACTGGCTGTCCACCACTGACCACAAGATCATCGGTCACCTGTACCTGATCACGTCGTTCGGGTTCTTCCTGGCCGGCGGCATCATGGCCATGATCATGCGCGCTCAGCTGATGGGGCCGAACAACCACATCGTCTCCGACCAGCAGTACAACGAGCTGTTCACGATGCACGGCGCGATCATGCTGCTGCTGTTCGCCACGCCGCTGTTCGTCGGTCTCGCCAACGAGATCATGCCGCTGCAGATCGGCGCGCCCGACGTGGCGTTCCCCCGGCTGAACCTGCTCAGCTACTACATGTTCACCTTCGGCGGGCTGATCCTGCTGTTCAGCTTCCTCACGCCCGGCGGGGCTCCGGCATTCGGATGGTATGCGTACGCGCCGCTGACCAGCGCGACTTACTCGCCGGGCATCGGCGGTGACATGTGGATCATGGGCCTGGTGCTGTCCGGCCTGGGCACCATCCTCAGCGGCGTCAACTTCGTGACCACCATCGCGTGTATGCGCGCGCCGGGCATGACCATGTTCCGGATGCCGATCTTCACCTGGAACATCCTGCTCACCAGCGTCATGGTGCTGATCGCCTTCCCGGTGCTGGCCGCCGCGCTGCTAGTGCTGGAGATTGACCGCAAACTCGGCGCCCAGGTGTTCGCGGCCAATAGCGGCGGCGCCATCTTGTGGCAGCACTTGTTCTGGTTCTTCGGCCATCCCGAGGTCTACATCGTGGCGATCCCGTTCTTCGGCATCGCCACCGAGATCATCCCGGTCTTCTCCCGCAAGCCGCTGTTCGGCTACAAGGGCATGATCGGCGCGACCATCGCCATCGCCGGCCTGTCCATGACAGTCTGGGCGCACCACATGTTCACCACCGGCGCGGTGCTGCTGCCGTTCTTCTCGTTCACGACCTTCCTGATCGCCGTGCCCACCGGGGTGAAATTCTTCAACTGGGTCGGCACGATGTGGCGAGGCGCACTGACGTTCGAGGCGCCGATGCTGTTCAGCATCGGGTTCATGGTGACCTTCCTGCTCGGCGGCCTGACCGGCATCATCCTCGCCTCGCCGCCGCTGGACTTCGCGGTCAGCGACTCCTACTTCCTGGTCGCCCACTTCCACTACGTGCTGTTCGGCACAGTGGTGTTCACCATGTTCGGCGGGTTCTACTTCTGGTGGCCGAAATGGACCGGGAAGAAGCTCAACGAGACACTCGGGAAATGGCACTTCTGGACCCTGTTCATCGGCTTCTGGATGACGTTCCTGGTCCAGCACTGGCTGGGCGTGATGGGCATGCCGCGGCGCATCGCGAACTACCCGTTCCTGCCGCACCTGGCGACCACGCTGAACGACATCTCCTCGATCGGCTCGTTCATCATCGGCGTGTCCACCCTGTTCTTCCTCTACAACGTGTACTGGACCCACAAGAACGCCGAGACGGTCACCCAGGACGACCCGTGGGGCTTCGCCAACTCACTGGAGTGGGCCACCTCCTGCCCGCCGCCGCGGCACAACTTCACCTCCATCCCCCGGATCCGCTCCGAGCGGCCCGCGTTCGACCTGCACTACCCGCACATCGCCTCCGGCCGAACTCGTGCTGGCGTCACATCCGGCTCGCCCTCCCGGCCGGATGATTAGGAGCTGCTTCCCAGTCCTGGTCCCACGGATGGTGGCGCGGCCTGCACCTGGTCTTCGCGGTCATAACCGGTGGGATGGCGGGGGCAGCGCAGCAGCCGGCCTGATCATCAGGGCCGCCGGGCCTGCTGCTGCCTTCCTGGCGGCCGGTGCGTTCGCCCTTGCCGCCCCGTGGCTGACGCGGCCTGGGCGGCCAGATTCTCCCGCCAGCGCGTTTAGCCAGCGCCCTGCTGGTTAGCGAGGCCTCGTCGAGTTAACTCACGACCGGGGAGGTGCCATGACTGACGTCTTTGACGTTCTGAGCGTTGACCATTTCAAGACCATGCTGATCGCGCTGGAGAGCAGCACCGACGCAGCCGGACGCGGAAGCGAGGCCGTGCGGTCGGCCCTCAAGCAGGTTGCCGAGCAGCTGGTCATCTCCTCGTCCCGGCACGAAGCCGCCGAAGAGCAGTACTTCTGGCCAGCGGTACGGGCGCAGCTGGGCAACGGTAACCAGCTTGCCGATCAGGCCATTGCCCAGGAAACCGAGGCTAAGGAGGTCCTGGACAAGATCGACAAGCTGGACGCCGGCGATGCCGAGTTCGACCGGCTCATCACCGAGTTCATCCCCGCCGCGCGGCAGCACATCGAGTTCGAGGAATCACAGGTGTGGCCGGACCTGCGTCAGGCGCTCAGCCGAAGCAGGCACAGGAACTCGGCGAGCAGATCCGCAAGGCCGAGGAGCGCGGCCCGACCCGGCCGCATCCCGCCGCCCCGGCCAGCCCGGCGGCGCTCAAGTCGGCAGGCCCGGCGGTCGCCGCGGTCGACAAGCTGCGCGATGCGGTCAGCGGGCGCGGCCGGCCGGGTCGGTCATGACCAGCCAGCAGGCGGGCGGCCGGCCAGCGCCGTCGGCGCAGCCGCCGCCGCCTCCGCAGGAGCAGGACTACCCAGGCACCAGATCGAGGGCACGGCGGCGGATTCAGGCGTATACGGTCTCGGCAGTTGCGATCCTTTCGGACCGCCAGACACCAGCCGTCTCCCGGCACCAATGTCCGTCAAATAGGGTCATAATCAGCCTGTTTGGCAAAGCGGGGCACCCACATGGGAGCAGTTATTAGAACGTGGCGCGCCCTGTGCCTGGCAGGGCCGGACATCCATGACCTGCCCGGCTCCGCTGCCACCCGGCGGTTGCTGTCGGCCGGAACTAGTCAATCAGTGACGGCCCGGTCGCTAACCCGGTCGGTGGAGGTGGCCTCGCGGGCGCAGTGGGCACAGCAGAAGAACCTGCCATCGACCTCTGTGCCGTGGCCGATGACCCGGCAGCCGCAGTGCTCACACACCGGTGCGATCGCCTGGATGGCGCATTCGAAGCTGTCGAAGACATGCCGGGCTCCGGCCGCGCTCACCTCGAATGCCTTGTCATAGTCGTTCCCACATACCTCGCACGTGGCCATGCTGGCTCACTCTCCCTTCTGGAGGCCATGCGCGAGTACGCGAGTAATAGCCCCCCTCAGGTCGCTTCCCCGGCGGGCCCGGCGGCGAACCGCTGCTGCCCGGTTAGATCGCGAGTGGCGAACAGGGAGCGGGCGAGGCGTCGATGCTGGCGTGCTTGTCGAGGAGCTCGGCCCAGCGCTGCGCGGCCTGGAGTTGCTCGCGGCGGGCAGCAGCGCCGCAATAACTCGGCCTGGATAGTAGGCACCCCTGGTCAGCGCCGGAGCTTCCTCCGGTTTGACGGACATTCACCATCAGGGGTTCTGCCCCGGGCGGAAGGATGTTCATCGTGGAGACCATGGAGTGGAAGCAGCCGCGGCGCCGCCGGTCGTTCACGCCGGAGTTCAAGGCGGAGATCGTAGAGCGGTGCCGGGCGGCTGACCGCACGATCAGGCAGGTCGCCCGCGATTTCGACCTGACCGAGACCGCGGTGCGGGCCTGGGTCACCCAGGCCGAGACGGACGCGGGCGAGCGGCCGGGGCTGACCAGCGGCGAGCGGGAGGAGCTGGCGCGGCTGCGGCGGGAGAACAGGTCGTTGCGCGAGGACGTCGAGGTCCTCAGGCGGGCGACGGCTTCTTTGCCAAGGAGACCCGGTGAGGGCGCATCCCTTCATCGAGGCGGAGAAAGCTGCAGGCCACGGCGCTGCCCGTGCGTGCCGCCTGCTGAAGGTCTCCCGTGCCGCCTACTACCAGCGCCGGTCCGGCGTCCCCTCGCCGCGAGCCGCGGCCGACGCCGCTGACCGCGAGGATCGCTGATATCCACGAGGAATCGAAGGGCACCTACGGGTCGCCGCGCGTCCGCCAGGCGCTGCGCCGGCAGGACGTGGCCTGCGGGAAGCGGCGGGTCGCGCAGGCTGATGCGCGCCGCCGGCCTGGAGGGCCGCCGCAAGAAGCGATGGCGCACTACGGCCATCGCCGACCCGGCCGCCGAACGGCCCGGACCTGATCAGCGCGACTTCGCGCCGCGGCCGGGCACCGACCGGCGTTACGCCGGTGACATCACCTACATCATGACCTGGGAGGGCTGGGCCTACCTGGCCACCGTCATCGACCTGTCCAGCCGCCGGGTCGTCGGCTGGGCCCTGGCGGATCACATGCGCACCGAGCTCGTCGAGGACGCCCTGTCGATGGCTTTCGCCCACGCCGCCCGGCCGCGGGACGATCTTCCACAGCGACAGGGGCGCCAGTACACCAGCGCGACTACGCGGCCCTGGCCAGGGCGAACGGCGTGACCTGTCCGTCTCGGAAGGGCGAGTGCTGGGACAACGCCGTCGCCGAGAGCTTCTTCGCCACCATCAAGCGCGAGGTCATCAGCGACCGGGCCTGGCCGACTCGCGCCGGCCTGCACCGGGGCCGTCTTCGACTACATCGAGGGCTGGTACAACACCCGCCGCTCACAGCTCCCTCGGGTATCTCAGCCCCGCCGAATACGAGTCAACCCACCGCAGCGCCGCCCGAAAGGCGGCATGATCAACTCAATAAACCTGTCTGCCAAAGCGGATCAAGCCCAGGATGTGCTGGCCGTTCGGGGCGGGGAACCGGTTCAACCAGCGGATGGCGATACGCAACCTGAGCGCCATGTGGCGCAATTTCGCTGAGGCCGGCTGATCGCGTGGTGTTGGACTAGGCCATAAAACCGCGGGTGGAGCTTGATGACTACCGCCGGGCGATCCCGGGCGCTGTAATCCGGGTTTGCGGTCTCGCCGCCAGCGTGGAGGTTCTGCGTAGCGGATTGCCTGGCGGGAGACGGGTCGTCGCGTGAGTCCCTGGTCCGCCGGGCGGCCGAGCTCGCCGCGAGCGTGGAGCGCGGTAGGGGCGGGCACGGCGAAGGCGATGGCGGCTACTGCGGCGGCGTGCTCGAACCTGCGGGAGCGTCGCTCCTCAGCGACCTGGACGAGGAAGGATTTCTTCAGGGCCTGGGTTTCCACTTGCGGGCGGAAGGCGTCGAGGTCGGCGACGACGCGGGTGAACAGCCTGGGATCAGAAGCGGGACGGCAGGCGCCGAGCCGCGGCTGCCCCATGCCGTTCTGAGGCCGACCGGCTATCGGCACAGGAAGCCCGTGCCATTCCTCCGGCCCGCTGAGGACGTGCTGGCCGGGCTGTCACGGTTCTGCCGGGGACGCATGACCCACCTGCCCGGGGCGCAGGATCTAGATGAGCGCTGCCGGGCGGCCGGGGGCGGCGGGCCGGGTGCTGGTCAGCCCGGTTTCGATGACACCCAGCAGGCGCAGGGCCTGATCCAGGCCGCTGGTGTCATTCCCGGCGGCGCCCGTCACGGCTGTGGCCCACTCGCGCCGGACCAGCGCGTAGTTGGCGATCCCGCGGTCAGTCGGGTGCACCGTCACCCCGCGACGGTCCCCGGCCGCGGCGCGGCGCTCGATGAGGCCCTTGCGCTCCAGGCTGAGCAGCACGGTGGACAGGTTGGTGCGCTGCAGGCCGGTGGCGGCGGCGATGTGACTAGGCGGCGCACCTGGGTCGGACACCAGGTAGCGCATGACCATGCCCTCGGACTGTGACAGCGGGATCGCCTGCTCATCGGCGTACCCGCGGAACTGGATCTCGCGGGCGATGATCAGCACCAGGTCGGCCAGGTCAGCCCACCGCGGGTCATCGCCGGGCGCCACCGCCGGGCGCTTGCGCTGCGGCTTGGTCACAGTCATCTCCTCAGAGTAGCTCACGTGTCATAGTTATTGACACATACTTATTGATGGATCATAGTTATCGAGAGATAATCACTAGACACTGCATCAGGAGGCTCTAATGCGCTTGTCAAGCCGCGAGGTCCGCGTGGGGTGCCTGGTAGGGGGTTCGGTTGCGGAGCATGGCGTGGAGCACGTTGACGCGGGGGCAGGGCGAGCACGGCCTGGTGATGTGTCTTGCCTCGGATCGTTTCGCGGTAGTAGGCCTTGCTGGCCGGGTGGCAGCCGGTGGCGATGAAGGCAGACTGGTAGAACACGCGCTTGAGGACTTTGTCGCCGGCCGCGGGACGCTGCAGGTAGCGGACCTTGCCGGACTGGCGGAGCACAGGTGCCAGCCGGCCGCGGCGGCCAGCTGGTCGCCGCTGGCGAACGGCGGGTGTCGCCGGTGATGGCCAGGAACTCTGCCGTCAACGTGGCCCCATCCCCGGCAGGCTGCGGATGAGGGCCGCGTCAGGGTGGCGGGCCAGGACCGCCTCGATGCGCTTGTCGAGGGCGGCGAGCTGGTCGCGTCCGGCAGGGCCTCGCTGGCCAGGCCGCGGATCAGGTCGGCGGCGACGGCCTCGCCGGGCACGGTGACGTGCTGGGCCGCGGCGGCGGCCAGGGCCGCGGTGGCCAGCGCCTCGAGGTCGGCGGCCCGGACGTGCCGGTCTTGCGCAGCCAGGCAAGCAGCCGCGCCGCGGCAGCGCGGATCTCGGCCGGGGTCACGTAGCGGGTAGCAGCGCAGCCGGTTTGGTGGTGACATCGGTGACGTTCCAGGCGGGGTGGACGGAGGTCAGCAGGTCACGGATCGGTTCGCCGCCGGGTCTGGTCGTGACATCTCGGCCCGGCGGCGGCCAGCAGCCGCAGCTCGACGTCGTCGTCGCGCATCCGCTCGACGGGCGCAGGTATCGCGCATCCGGACCTGGTCGGCGATGACCGGGCGTCCTTGGGGTGCTCTTGTGCTCCCGCCCGGGTGCCGCGCCGGCCGGTTGACGCCAGGCCGGGCACGTGCACGACGGCCAGGCGGCCCAGCAGCATCGCCTCCAGCAGAGCGGCGATCCCGCCCAGGATGTCGGTGCCGACCGTCGCCGGGCCGAACTCCGCCGCGGCAGCGCGGATCTGCGCCGATCAGCTCACTGATGTCCGCGGGCGTGTTCTCCACCCGGTGGCTGGCCAGCACTTTCCCGGTCCCGGCCACCTTGATCTCGCCAGTGGATCTCCTTGGCAACGTCGATGCCCACCACAACGGGCATGCAGGCTCTCCCTTCAGTCGCGGCCGCCACGCGTGCAGCCTCTCCCCGCCGTCTCTGCCCTACAAGCGATCATCGCAGTTCCTAATCAGCGGTCAGGAAGAAGCGGTGAGGCGGGGGGCCGAGCCTCCGTGGCCATCGAGTGCAGCCGTATGAAAGCCATCCTGCCTCACCCGCACGACCCGATTGTCCGCTCTCACAGATTGGGCACAGCGAAGGAGGCGTCATGACGTCCGACCTGCGTCCGGCCCCGGCCGGACCCGGGCAGGTCCCGCCCTTGCCATCGGCCCGTGCGACCGCCCGGGCCGGCGGGCTGCATCCCCTCGGCGTGCTGGTCCTGCTGGCCGGCGCGTTCCTGCCGATCATGGATTTCTTCATCACCAACGTCGCGCTGCCCAGCATCGACGCCTCGCTGCACGCCTCGGCGTCCGACCTGGAACTCGTCGTCGCCGGGTACGGCGTGGCGTATGCGTCGCTGCTAGTCCTGGGCGGCCGGCTGGGTGACCGCTACGGCCGCCACCGCATCTTCCTGGCGGCGCTCGCTGGATTCGTTCTGTCTTCGCTGGCCTGCGGGCTGGCGCCCGCCGCGGGCATCCTGATCGGCGCGCGGATCGTGCAGGGCGCGACCGCCGCCCTGCTCATTCCCCAGGTGCTGGCCACCTTCCACCACACGCTGGCCGGTGAGCGCAAGGCCCGCGCCCTGGCCCTGTACGGGGCGACTTCCGGCATCGCCGCGGTCGTCGGGCAGATCGTTGGCGGGCTGCTGGTCAGCGCGAACATCGCCGGCATCTCCTGGCGGCCGATTTTCCTGGTCAACGTGCCCGTCGGCGTGGCTGTCGCGGTCGCCGCCGCCCGGATCGTGCCCGCTACCCGCTCGCCGCACCCCGTCGGTGCCGACCTGCCGGGCACGGTGCTGTTCGCCGCCACGCTGACTGCCCTGCTGGTCCCGCTGACCGAGGGCCACGCGCTGGGCTGGCCGTGGTGGACCTGGCTGTCGCTGGCCCTCGCGGCCGGGCTCGCAGCCGCGACCTTCGTGGTCGAGAAGCGTGCCGAGGACCGCGGCGAGGTGCCGCTGCTGCCCCCGTCGCTGCTCCGGCTGCCGTCGATGTCCCGCGGCCTGGTCATGGTGCTGTCCTTCAGCATCGGGTTCGGCGCGTTCATGTTCGTCTTCGCCCTGACCGTCCAGGACGGCCTGCACGACGACGCCCTCCGCGGCGGCCTGGCCATCGTGCCAATGGCGGTGCTGTTCCTGGCCGGCTCGGTGCTCAGCCCCAGGATCATCGGCCGCTTCGGCCGCGCCGCGATGTCCGGGGGAGCCGTGGTGCAGGCAGCCGGGCTGGCCTGGCTGGTCGCCGTGCTCGTGACGGACTGGCCGCATGTCAGCCTGCTGGTGATGGCCGCGCCGCTGGCCCTGGTCGGCGCCGGGCAGTCCATGTTGTTCGCCGGCCTGTTCCGCAGCGTGCTCGCCGACGTCCCGGCTCACCTCGGCGGCATCGGCAGCGGCGTGCTGATCACGCTGCAGCAGAGCGGCCTCGCGCTCGGCGTCGCCACGCTGGGCACCATCTACCTGGTCCTGCAGCCACACGGCTACCCGCACGCCTTCGCCCGCGTGGAGTACATCCAGATAGGCATCGTCGCCCTGCTCGCCGTCGGCGCCGCGGCCCTGCCCCGCTTCACCACCGCCAGCGCCGATGCCCCCGTCATCGACAGCTGAGCGATGGTCCGACAGCCTGCACGCGCCCTAGGAGGCAGTGGTGAGCCTGCTCGATCAGTCACGGTGGCAGTTCGACATCACCGTGATGTTCCACATGACGTTCCCGGCGATCACCGTCGGGCTGTCGCTCCTGCTGTGCGTCCTCCCTGCCCGCACCAGACGACGGCTGCAGGTCACAACCTCGGGATCGGTGTCCTGCGGCTGTCTGCGGAGAATACGCGGAGAAGTTTCGGGGCCTGGCCCAGGCTGGCAGAGGGACCCTCATGGCGAATTCACGTCCCTGGGTCAGGCAGCACCGGAGTGCGCACCATGGTCCTGGGTCACCGCCGCGGCAAGCGCACCGCTACCGGTCAGGACGGCCAGGGCTTGGCCGAGAAGCCGGCGGATGCCGGCGTTGAGGCTGGTGGTCTCGCCGTCGATCGTGCCCGTCGCGTGCCAGATCGCTTATCGACGGCCGCTGCCCAAGGCGACTTCACGCCATCTCAGCCGTCCGTCTCGCGCGCCCGTGATTCCGAGCGCCTGGCCCAGGTCGGCATCTCTTGCTACACTGTAGTGCATGGTAGCTCCGACTAATGTCCGGTTCCCGGAATCGGTCGACAACGGCCTGGCCGCCTACGCCCGCCAGGCCGGAGCGAAGAAGTCGACCGTCGTGGTCAGCGCCGTGCGGGAGTGGCTGCGGATGCAGGCCCACCCCGGCGTCGTCTTCGTTGCGGCGATCGGTGGTGATCGGCGCGCTGCTCTGTCGTCTGGTCCCCAGGTGTGGACAGTTGCTGAGGCATGGCTTCAGCACGACAAGGACGAGCGCACGGCTGCCGTCGTAGCCGAGGCTCTGGGGCTGACGGCCATCGATGTGGAGAACGCACTGGCCTACTGGGCTGACTTTCCGGATGAGATCGATGACCTGATCATCCGTCACCGCGCTAGCCAGGACGAGGCGCTGGCCGCCTGGGAACGCCGCCGGGCGCTCGATGATGCCTGAGCCTAGTCAGGTCCGCTTCCTGCTGGATGAGCACTATCCGGGCTGGCTGGCCGAGGACCTTGCCGCCGACGGGATTGACGCCGTGGCGCTAACGGCGCACCGGCCAGGTCTCCGTGGCGTCGATGACCAGCGCGTGCTGGTGGCCGCAGTGGCGGAGGGCCGGGTCGTTGTCACTGAGGACGTCACTACATTCGGCGCGGCAGCAGCTCTCGTCCCGGATCATCTGGGAATCGTGTACTGCCACCATGCGCGGTTCCCGCGCACCAGGCCAGGCCTGGAGAGACTACGCAAGGCCCTGGTCGTGCTAGCCGTAGATCCCCCGGCCGGCCTCGGCGAATACCCCGTCGTCTGGTGGCTTGACACAGCCGGCTGAGGGCCCTCGCCGAGCGAGGCAGCACTGCTCCAGCGAGGCTCTAGCCGCGCTACGCGCTGTCCGCGTGGGCCTGTCTGCGTGCGCCCAGTTGCCGAATTCGGCCGTCTTTGGAATCAAGGCGGTGCCTGCGGCGCCGCGTCCGGCTCTCGCCACGCCGGGCTCTGCCCCTGCCAGGCCGCCAGGCGCCCCGCGCCGTCCCGGATCGAGAGCAGCGCCGGGCGCTTGTATCTGCGTGCTGAGCTTCGGCTCAAACCGGGAGGCCGCAATCCCGGCGGGCCGTCGGCACGCCCAGCCAGAAAACACCGGTCGTGGGACTGGCCAGTTCGTAGCCGGGGGCACCACTCTTGTATCTGGCCGAGCTGTCCGGCGGGCTGCGGGTTGCTACGGCTGCTCGCGCCTGAGGAGCGACTGAGGCGCGCTTCTTATCGTGCGTGAGCGAGCGTTCCCGCAGCTCACGATCGATCTGCTGTCCGGTGCTGGTGCGCTCTGTAAAACCGTCGGCTCAGCCTACGTTGGTTCGAACCCAACACCTGCCACCACGTGACATCCCAGGTCAGAGGTATTTCGAATGCTTCTGGCCATCCGTTATTGACTATGTGGTCCTGCAGTATGCGCCGTGACGTTTCTGCAGGTCAGAGGGCCAATCAGCGTGGCTGGCCGCCTGTGATCTGATCGGTGCGACCGAGGAGTGACTGAGTCTCGCAGGCCGGTTCGGCCGCAGGGCTCAGCGCCGGTGCCGGGCCGAGCAGGCCGGGAGGAGCGGCGCCCAGGTCCGCCACCTGATGTCGGTCGCCTGTTCGCCGATCACGGACCTCTTCGCATTGGTGTTCGTTCTAGCGCAGTCGGCGGTTTCAAGACCGTCGGCCACGACCAGAATGCCAGCCGAGCACTAATTAACGGGTTGTTGTTCCACGCGGACGGTACTTTCGCGTGCCTGTGCCCGCCCGGCTGCCAATGGGCGCTAGCCCGATGGGAAGCGCGCAAGGTGGTGGCCAGCAGCATCGACTGGTCAGCGGCTGGGGGTGGGTGGCGCCGAGGTAGATGTCGCTGCCTCTAGGGCCATACGGCCAGGCAAGGCAGTCGCGGGGATGACCGACGGTGGCAGCCGCCAAGGTTGACAGCGGCATCGCCGACTGTAACCCTTGTTCTATGACAATAGATAAAGGAACTAGCCCGGCGGGCAGCAGTGCTGGCGCCTCCCCGCCTGGCGCGGACGGCGACAACGGCCATGGGGCGGCTGCGCGCGGGCCGACGTCGGCGATCGAGTTCCGGCTCGACCCCGCCTCCGGCGTTCCGACGTACCTGCAGCTCGTGCACCAGGTCGAGCACGCGCTGCGGCTCGGGTACCTCAAGCCGGGCGATCAGCTGCCCAAGGTCCGGGACGCGGTCGCCGAGCTGGCCATCAACCCGAACACGGTGCTGAAGGCCTACAAGGAGCTGGAGACCAAGGGCCTGGCAGCGGCCGGCCGGGCCAGGGGACGTTCATCACCTCCACGCTCAGTCAGGTCGCGCTGCCCGCACTGGCTGGGCTGCGCCGCTCCCTGCTCGGCTGGCTGACCGAGGCCGAAGCGGCCGGGCTGGACGACGACGGGATCGTGGCGCTCGTCACCAGCGCGCTGCGGGAATCCCGTGACCGCCGCGGCGGCTCCGGCGGCCGTCGCGGCGCAGCAGGCACAGATGCGAAGGGCGTCGCATGAACGTCATCGAGGCCAGCGGCCTGGGCAAGCGCTACGGCGGCACCTGGGCGCTGCGCGAGTGCACGCTGGCGATTCCCGCCGGGCACGTAGCCGCGCTGGTCGGCCCGAACGGCGCCGGCAAGACCACCCTGCTGAGCCTCGCAGTCGGCCTGGCGGCACCGACAGCGGGCATCGTCACTGTGCTCGGCGGCACGCCGGCCGGGTCGCCAGCCGCGCTGGACGGCATAGCATTCGTCGCCCAGAACACGCCGCTATACAAGAACCTGTCCGTAGCGGACATGCTGCACCTGACCCGCAACCTGAACCGGCGCTTCGACCAGGGCTATGCCAGAGCCCGGCTGGCCGAGCTGGGCATCCCGCTGAAGCGCAAGGCCGGCCAGCTGTCCGGCGGGCAGCAAGCGCAGCTCGCGCTGACCCTGGCGCTGGCCCGGCGGCCGCGGCTGCTGATGCTGGACGAGCCGATGGCAATGCTCGACCCGCTGGCCCGGCACGACTTCATGGCCACAGTGATGACCGCGATGGCCGACGACGGCGTGTCGGTCCTGCTGTCCTCGCACGTGCTGGCCGAGCTCGAGCGGGTGGCCGACTACCTCATCCTGATGTCTCGCGGCAGTGTTCAGGTGGCCGGCGAGGTCGATAACCTCCTCGCCAGCCACCACGTGCTGACCGGACCGGCCGCCGAGGCCGGCCGCTACGCCGAACGATCGTGCGTGGTGCATGCCCGGCACGGCGCCGCGCAGGCCCACCTGCTGGTCAGGACCGGGCCGACGGACCCGGTGCCGCCGGGCTGGGACGCGCACCCGGTCAGCCTGGAAGAACTCACGCTGGCCTACCTGCGCGCACCCGCCTCCGCAGCGCTGCCCGGCCCCGCCCGCAACGCCGAACCGACGGAGGTAACGAAGTGACCACGCTGACCGTGCCCGCAAAGCCGGAACACGACGAACAGCTGCGGCCGTTGCCGTGGCGGAGAATGGCCTGGGTCACCTGGCGGCAGCACCGGCTCGCGCTGGCTGGCGTGGCCGCGCTGTTCGGCGTGGCGGCCGTCTACCTGCTGATAACGGGCCTGCAGATGCACCATGCCTATGCCGCCGTGGCCGCCTGCCGCCCGGCAGGGTCAGGTACCTGCCGGGGGGTAGCCGGCAACTTCCTGAATACCTACTTGCCCGGCGTGGGGCCCGCCCTCGGGCTGTTGCAGGTGATCCCGCCGCTGATCGGGGCGTTCGCCGGCGCGACGGTGCTGGCCAGGGAGCTGGAGACCGGCACCTTCCGGTACGCCTGGACCCAGGGCTTCGGGCGGGCACGGTGGACCGTCGCGAAGCTGGCACCGCTCGCGGTCGCGGTCACCGTCGCCGCCGGGGCGTTCAGCGTGCTCGTCTCCTGGTACATCCAGCCGATCTGGGGCGCGGGAGACGACAACGGGCCGCTGTATCCCACCATCTTCGACTTGCGCGGGGTCGCGCTCGCCGCCTGGACGTTGGCCGCGTTCGCGGTCGGCGCCCTGGCCGGCATCCTGATCCGGCGGGTCATCCCCGCGATGTTCGCCACCTTCGCCGCGTGGGCCGGGCTCGCTTTCGTGACCGGATGGTTCCTGCGCCGCCACTACGAGGCGCCGCTGATCACCACAAACCCCAATTTCGCTGCTCCCGCGTGGGTGCTCAGCCAGGTGTGGACCCGGGGCGGCCATCCGGCCAGCCTGTCCATGATCAACCGGACGCTCCACCGGGTCGATATACAAGCGGTGACGCCCGGACATTTCGAGCCCGGGCCCGCGACCCCGGCCAGCATCGACCCGGTGCACTACCTCATCCAGCACGGCTACGCGCTTACAACGACCTACCAGCCCGACAGCCGGTTCTGGCCATTCCAGTGGATCGAGGGCGGCTGGCTGCTCGCGCTCTCCCTGCTCCTCCTCGCCGCGACCGTCTGGCTAGTCCGCCGCCGGGCCGCCTGAAGCGCCGGCAACCGCTGCCCGGGCCGGCCACCAGGCCGCCACGCCCAGCGCAATCATCCCGGCAGCCTCTCAGCGCCAGCCGAGCCTCTTCCGTGAACAGATACCGCAGGTCAGTGGGCACCCAGCCCGGCATGCCAGGGTGCCGCCAGGTGCACCGTCAAGAAGGCCAGCAGGAGGCCGCCAGCCAGCGCTCCGGTGACCAGCAGCCACCTAGCTGCTCCGCCCGGCACCGCGATGCGCGCGGCGCCGGCTTGCGTGCCCAGCAGGATCCGCGGCAGCCGCCAGGCGTAGGCGAGGACGTGAATGGTCATGACGCCGAGCCACAGGACGAACGAGGCTTTGTGCAACAGCAGCCATGGGCCAGAGCCCGGCCCGGCGACTGCCAGGATGATCCCGGTGCCGAGGACGGCGAGCGAAGTGAGAATTACGAACGGACCGAGCAGCCGGAGCAGCGGAGCGGGCGGTCCCTTCCGGACATAGGCGGCAGCGCCGGTGTAGTAGCGGGCGAACCGGTAACAGGTCGAGCAGATCTTTAGCGCAACGGGCCCGATCAGCAGCATGCCGACAAAGACATGCAGGGTCAGCAGCTGCCTGACCGAGAGCACCGTCGCGCCCTCCACCGCGAAGCCGGCCAGCAGCACGGCGCCGGTCAGCGCCGTCAGCCGCTCATTGCCGTCGGCGCCCTCGGCGGTGTCGGGCTGGCGGCGGTGCCGGGACCTAGCTGTCACGATCACGATGCCTCTCTCTGTGCCGATGAATCCTGGGTGCCCTGCACGCGGCTCAGGCGCAGGGCCAGCGTCGGGCAGGCGCGGACGGCGCGGCGGGCGTCCCGGGCCAGGCTGTGCGGCACGTCACCGGTGATCACGGGGTAGCCCCACTCGTCCAGGCCGATGCGCTCGGGCAGCAGGCCGGCGCACAGGCCGTGGCCGGTGCAGGCGATGGGATCAAGCCGCAGCCGCATGGTCACCGCCACTCTCCTTCTGTCCGGGACCGCGGAACCGGCAGGGCGCAAGCCGCGCGGCGCCGGCGGGCGGCGCACGCGTGCCCGGCGGCATGCGCCTGCGCGTCGCCCGCGAAGGCGGTCAGGGCCGAGGAGGCCAGCCGCACGGCGCCGTCCGGATGCCGGCAGGCTCCGCGTCCGGGAATCACGGCCAGCCGCCGGTCCAGGCGGCCGAGCGCATCGCCGTCCGGGCGGGCATCGGCCAGCTGCGCGAAGTCACCGGCAATGGCGGGCAGGCCGAACATGCACGGCCCGCATTGCTGCGCGCTCTGGCCCGCCAGGTAGCCCAGGACTCTGGCGGTCTCGGCCAGGCCGCAGGAATCCTGGGGCAGCACGTACAGGACGCCAGCGCCAGGCGCCCCGCGCACTGGCCGCAGGCCGGCGGCAGTGAGCGGCAGGCCGACGACCTCATCGAGCCGGTGCCAGGTGCCGAAATACCCGCCTAGGAGCAGGTGGCCGCGCTCCGCCGGCCCGGTCATGGCCAGGATCTCGCCGATCCGCGCGCCCGCCTCGATCTCGTACACGCCGGGGTAGCTGACCCCGCCCGAGATGGTCACCAGCATGGTGCCGGCTGCGTCATGCTGGCCGGCTGAGCGGAACCAGTCCGGACCGTGGCGCGCGATGAGCGCGACATGCGCGAGCGTCTCCACGTTGTCCACCAGGGTGGGCCGCCGCTGGATGCCGCGCTCGAACGGGCGGGGCGGCACGGTTGTGGGGCGTGCCTCGGCGCCGTTCAGCCAGCTGATCAGGGCTGTCTCCTCGCCAGACACGTAACGGCCCGGCAGGTCGTGGACCAGGATCTGCACCGAGTCCAGGTCAGCCAGCCGGCGTTCCTCGGCTGCCTGCCATACCTCGTCGACCTGTCCGGGCCGCGCGCGGTCCAGGCAGACGTGCACGGTGCTGGCGCCGACGGCCCGGGCGGCCAGGACGGCACCGTCCAGGACCAGGTGCGGCGCCATCGCCAGCAGCGCCTGATCCTTCTCGCTGGCTGGCTCGCTCTCCATGCCGTTCGCTACGACCGTCGCAGGTCCGCGGCGCCCGGCCACGGCGCGCATCTTGGTTCCGGTCGGGAACCCGGCGCCGCCCCGTCCGGTCAGCCCGGCTGCGGAGACAGCCTCGATGAGGCCCCGCGAGCTGCGCCGCCCGTCCCGGCTGGCCGGCAGCGGCCCGTGGCGGTTCTGGTGCTCGGCCAGGCTCGGCGGAGGGCCGCGGTGCTGCCAGCCAGCCGTCAGCCGGCGGGCCGCCGCGCGGCCGGAAACATCAGGCAGAGTGGCATTCTCGTGCGGATGGCTCATCACTGACCAGCCGCCCGCAGGACGAGCCGACCCGACGCGCTGGCCCCGCTGATGATCAGCGTGATGTCGGCCGTCTGACGGGCGCCCGCGGCCGACTGGAGCAGCGCGGAAAGCCGGCGGCCAGCCAGTCCGGTAACCAGGCCCTGCTCGGCAGGCTGCTGACCCGAGGAGCTGATCCGCACCGTGCCGCGGGTCAGCGCGACCCCGGCGCCTGAGGGCCTGCCGCGCAGCACGATGATCAGCCGCCGCAGCTGGTCAGCGGTGCGGGAGCGCACGGTTATGACCACGTCGCCATCAGGCTGCCTGGACCGGGACGCCGTCCCGGAGAAGGCAACCAGTCCGGGACCGTCGGCCGGGGAATCAGCAGGCCGGACCGAAGTCTGAGCCGCGGCCGGCGTCAGGAGGGCAGGCGGTGTGCCTGCGCGCCGGGCCCAGCCCGGCTGTAGCGGCCCGATGAGGACAAACGCGGCGGTGGCGAGCGGCACGAGCACGGTCGCGGAGATCGCCGCGTTCCGCGCGGTACCGGGCTGCGTTAGCGAGAGCCGCCAGCACACCGCGGCCGCCACAGCCGCCACGCACAGCGCATCGATGGCCAGCAGCCAGGGCAGCCGGCTGTCAGTCCCCGTGCCCAGGCCGTGCCATAGCGCGATCGGCCAGCACGCGTAGCCCAGCCAGTGCACGGCCCGCCAGGCGCGATAGGAGAGCCGGCCGCGGAGCAGGCTCGTCAGCGCGACGGCCAGCAGCCCGTCAGCGGCGACCGTCCCCAGGCTCAGCCACAGCGTGCGGTAGTCCGAGCTGAACGGGATCACGGCGGCCGCCAGCCCGATCCTGGTGTAGCTGTCCAGCACGGTCGTCAGGACGTGGACGGCGACGAAACACAGGACCAGCAGCGACAGGGTCCGGTGCACCCCGGACGTCACCAGCCGGGGCAGTCCGGGTGCGGCGAACCGGGCGGTCCCGGCGACGCCCAGGATCACCGTCAGCGTCAGCAGCAGGAGCGCCACGACACCGGTCGCCCTGGTCGCGAACCACAGCGGGCTGCCCATGAGTCAGGAGCCGCCTGACACGACCTGCGGCGGTGTCGGGGAACTCGCCGGCGGCTGCGGAGCCGGCGTGATCCGGCCATGCCGCGAGCGAGGCGAGCGGTGGCTGCCGCCTGGCTGAGAGCTTCCGCTCGCCCGAGGAGACGCGGAAGCGGGCGGCGCGGTGACCGGCGGCGCCTGGCCCGAGGCTGGCTGCCCGCCGGAGGCGCTGTGCCCGGGCAGCGCATGAGCGAACTCGGTACCCAGCCCGAGTGCCACCGCCGCGGCGCCCGCAGCTATCCCGACCGTGATGGTGCGGACCCGGGTAAGCGTGCGGTTGCGGCTAGCCGCGGATTCGTGAACCACGGCGCGCCAGGCGGTGCTGGGGCCCGGCCTGCCGGCCTCTCCGCTTCCCATCGGGCTTCGTGATTCTGGCATCCTCGCGCGTGTCCTCCTTAGTCGCTGAACGGCGTCAGATCGAGTCGCGCGGGCTCGGGGCGGCGCGACCTGCTGTTCGGATTCAGCCTGCCCGGCGGGATTCGCGAGACCTGTTCAGGAATCGTTCAGAACCGGTAAAGATTCGCGGTCTGGCCCTGGATGGCGCCGCTGGCCAGCGACTTAGCGGCGTAGCCGGCGCCAGGCCGGGCGCGGGATCAGCCGCAGCAGCGGGGCCAGCACGGCCAGCCGCCGCGGCACCCAGACCACCGCGCTGCCCCGTGCCAGGGCGCCCGCTACCGCCGCGCCGACCTGGCCGGGCGTGGCGGCCAGCGGCGCCGGCGGCAGGCCCGCAGTCATCCGGCCCGTCACGAACCCCGGCCGGACCAGCAGCACCCGCACCCCGCTGCCGTGCAGGGCATCGGCCAGGCCGCGGCCGAACGCGTCCAGCCCGGCCTTGGCCGCCCCGTACACGAAATTGGCCCGCCGCGGCCGGACCGCCGCAACCGAGGACAAGATCACGATCACCCCCGAGCCCTGGGCTCGCAGCCGCGCCGCGGCCGCCAGCAGCGTCGTGATGTGACCGGTGAGATTAGTCTGCAGGAGCACCCCTGCTTGCCCGGGGTGCGCATCCAGGATTTCCTGGGGTATCAGGACGCCCGCCGCGGCGATCACGATGCCGATGGGGCCAGTGGCGAATGCGTCGCTGATCAGCGACTCGTGGCTGCTGGTCGCGGTGGCGTCGAACGGCAGGGTCCAGGCCCTGCCGCCTAGCTCCTTCACCTGCCATGCAGCAGCGTCCAGGCGCGGCCCGGCACGCCCGGCGAGCAGCACCTCGGTGCCGGGCGCGAGCGGCAGCGCGGCCAGGATGGCCAGGCCGATCTCGCTGGCCCCGCCCAGCACCAGGATCCGGGCGGGCGAACTGTCTGGCTGCCGATCACCGGCCTCGGCCATCGTCAGCTCCGTCCCGTCAGCACAGGCCCAGCCGCCGGCCGAGGTCGGAGCGGAACACCCCGGCCGGGTCCAGCCGGTCCCGCACCGCGTGCCAGCTGGCCAGATCGCCGTACATGCGGTCGAACGCCGGGCGGCTCAGCCGGGCGTCCTTGGCCAGGTATACCCGGCCGCCCGCGGCCGCGACCTGCCCGTCCAGGTCGTCCAGCAGCGATCGCAGCCGGGGGTCCCCGGCGGGCAGGTCGACGGCCAGTGACCAGCCCGGCAGCGGGAACGACAGTGGCGCGCCGCTGGCCGCCCCGAAGCGCTTCAGCGTGCCCAGGAACGGCGCGCATCCGCGCAGGGCGTGCAGCGCATGGGCGATCACCCGGTACTCGCCGGCCGGCACGGCGAACTGATATTGCACGATCCCGGCCGGTCCCAGCGCGCGGTTCCAGCCGCTGACCGCATCGAGCCGGTGAAAGAACTCGGGCAGCCCGGCCATCCTGGCCCGAGTGGCGGGGGCCTTGCGGTACCACAGGGTGTTAAACGCCCGCGCCGTCCGCGGCGTGACCGGGCAGAACGGGAGCTGCGGGGCACGCAGCAGCAGGCCGGGGCGGTAACCGAGCTGGCCCGGCTCGGCCGTCGGCTCGGGCGCCGGCAGGTGATCGCCGAGCTCGACGATGCCGCGGCCCAGGCCTGCTCCGCCCGCAGTGGTATCGATCCAGGCCACGCAGTACTGGCTGGATGCCCCCTGCAGCGCGGTCAGCACCGCGTCCAGGCTGGGCAGCCGCCGTGCTGTCACCTGCAGCAGAGTGCTGCGGACGGGGCGAAGCCGGAGCGTGACCGCGAGGATGATCCCGGTCAGGCCCATCCCGCCGATGGTGGCGAAGAACGCCTCCGGATCCTGCTCGCGGCTCACGAACCGTAGCTCGCCTTGCCCGTCGAGGAGCTCGATCTCCTCGATCCAGGACGCGATGCTGCCATCTCGGCGGTGGTTCTTGCCGTGCACGTCGGCCGCGACAGCGCCGCCCAGGGTCAGGTACCGGGTCCCGGGCAGGACCGGCAGGAGCAGGCCGTGCGGCACCATGGCCGATAGCAGCTCGGCGAAGGTCACCGAGCCCGACGCGTAGACCGTGCCAGCGGCCGGCCGGATGTCGATCACCGCCTCGGTGGCCGGCGCCAGCACCCAGCCGCCTGAGTTCTGGGCGGCATCCCCGTAACTGCATCCGGATCCGCGGGCCAGTACACCGCGCGCCGGGCGGCTGGTCACCAGCTCCTGCAGCTGCTCCAGGCTGGCCAGGCCCAGCACCCGGCTGCTCGAGGGCGTGGTCCGGCCCCAGCCATACAGGAGCTGGTCGCGTCTGTCAGCCACGCTGGTCACCTACCACCCCACGGCGAACAGGGTCAGCCAGGCCGCCTCGGCGCCGAGCATGATCCGGTCGGTGATGATCAGGTTCTCCACGGGCCGGGCCGCAGCATGCACGCTGAGCCAGCCGAACCGGGCCAGCGCCGCCGCCAGCGGCACGACACTGGCCAGGTCCCAGGCCAGCCGCCAGCTGTTCCCGGTGCCTGCCGCCCAGAGGGCGTATGCGGCGAGGATGGCAGCGGCCAGCGCCTGCGCCGCGACCGCCAGCCACGGGCCGCGGTACCAGCGCATGACCGGCCGATGCCGGGCCGCCTCTGGCCCCAGGGCGGCCAGCTCACCACGCCGCTTAGCCACCGCGACCAGCAGCGCGCCGAGACTGCATACCGTCAGGAACCAGCCCGACGGGGCCACGTGCGTCGCCGCCGCGCCGCCCAGCGCCCGCAGCACGAAGCCCGACGCCACGCAGGCGAGCTCGACCACCGGCACGTGCTTGAGCGTCAGTGAGTACGCCAGCGAGACGCTCAGGTAGGCAGCGATCGTGCCGGTCAGCCATGGCGCGCCGATCACCAGGCCGCTGGCTAGGGCCAGGATCGCCGCCGCTGCCGCGAGGGCGACGGCCTGCCCGGCGGGCAGCGCGCCGGAAGCAACGGGCCGGCGGGACTTGACCGGGTGCCTTCGATCGCGGCTGGCATCGGCCACGTCGTTAATGAAGTAAACCGCCGCAGAGGCGGCCGTGAAGGCGGCCAGCGCGACCAGGGCGTAGCCGGTGCCGTCGTCGCGGCCCTGCGATGCGGCGGCCAGCGGCGCCGCAAGGACCAGCAGGTTCTTCGGCCACTGGCGCGGCCGCGCGGTGGTGATGACCGCCGCCAGCCAGCGCGCGGCAGCCGGGCCAGCGACGGTGCGCCGCCGCGGCGGGACGGCGGTCACCGGGCGTAGACCGCGGTGAAGTCGCGGCCGCTGTCGGAGTAGTAGCGGCCGGCCGGCTCCATCTGGCCGGGCAGCAGCGCCACCGGCGCCGGGTCGGCGGGATGGCGACCCGGCCGGTAGTACATGAAGTTCGTCCACTCGGGATTGATGTCGAGCTGCATCGCCGTCACGCAGCCCGCCCGGCGCAGTAGCCCGGCCAGCGTCCGCACGTCCAGGGCGGGCCCGTAAGCGAAGATGATCCGGCCGTCGCGGGTGACGCCGATGCCCGAGCGCCAGACGTAATACCCGCCGCCCAGGGTCGCACCCCAGCTGCTCTGCACGTTCTGGTCGACGGACGCCGGGATCTGGCCGTGCTCGACGATCGGCCGCAGGTTCTGCCGCACTCCGGCTACGGCCGGGCTCATCCGCAGGCCGTGGTGTCCCCACATGCCAATGGCCAGCTCGCCGTCGCGGTAGTACACGACCGTCGCGACACCCGAGCGCAGTGCGCCGCGGTGTATCCCGTTGAGATAGAAACCGCCGCCCGACTGGGCGATCTTGAAGCCGCTGTTGAAGGTGGCGGCCAGTCCGCGGCGGGTACCCGGGGTGATCACCGGCTGCGCGCCGCCATAAGAGCCCGGGCCTGGGTCCTCGGTGCCGGGCCGCAGCCGGAAGCGCAGCAGCCGCGGGTCCATCGACACGATGCCGGCCACGTACGAGGTGTGCACCTTGTCCGGCCGCAGAAAGGTGGCGTAGACCGCCGCGTAGTGATGGACGCGGTACAGCACCCGCCACTGGCCCTCACCGCGCAGCGGCGGGCCCGCCGGGGAGCGCAGCGGGGCCGGCGGCGTGAAGCCGCGCCCGCTGCCCGGGCCGCGCCGGTGCCCGGTCCCGGGGCTGGCCGGCGGCCCGTTGGAAGCATGCTGGCCGGGCCCGGCCAGCGAGAACGAGGGCGTGCCGCCGACCTTCGGCGGCTGGTAGCTCACCCATTCTCCGAACGTGACCAGCGGGCCGAGATAGTGGTCGCGGGCCCACTCGGCGACCCGCTGCGCCACAGTGCCGCCGCCGGGAGTGGTCAGCGCGTGGCCGAGTGACCAGCCGAGCCAGGTCAGCGCTGCGGCCAGCAGCACAGCGATGATCCGGACCGCAGGCCGGTCGTGTAGCCGCCGCGACCGCCGCGTGCCGTGCGGCGACGGTGCCGTCTCCAGCCCGAGGTGACCTGGTGCTGGCATGCCCGCGCTTGTCCTCCCGCCGGTGCTGACATAGCGGCCGCGCCTGCGCGGCGCGGCCATGCGCTAGTCAGCCTGCCCGGCGGGTTACTCCGGACCGGTTCAGGAGTCGTTCAGAACCGGTTAATTTCCCCGGCCGCCGTCAGCGGCATGGCCGCCGGCCTGCGAGAACTGCGCTGGGCCGGCGACAGCGGCAACTCAAGGGCGACAGTCAGCCCGCCGCCAGGGGTATCGGCCAGCGCGACCGAGCCGCCGTTGACGGCGGCTAGCCGGTCGACGATAGCCAGGCCCAGCCCGGTACCACCGGGCGAGCCCGTGGCGAACCGGTGGAACGCGGTGCGCTGCTGCTGGGGGCTCATCCCGCGGCCGTTGTCGGCGACCGTGATCGTCGCGACGTCCGCCGTAGCGATCGAGCTGCTCGCCGTTCGTCCGGCCGCTGGCTGTACAGGGCTGGCGGTGACGGTGATCGTCCCGCCATCGGGCAGCGCGTCCAGCGCGTTGGCCAGCAGGTTGTCCAGGATCTGCTCCAGGTGCCCATCGCCGGCCCGGGCGGTCAGCCCCGGCCGGCAGTCCGCGGTCAGGCTGATGCCGCGCTCCTCGGCGGCGGGCCGCCACGCGGCGGCGCGCTCGGCCACCAGAGCGGGTACGTCGATATCGACCGGAGCGGCAGTCACGTTCTCTGCCCGTGCGACGGCAAGCAGCCCGTTGACCAGCCGGGCCATCCGGGCGATCTCCTCCTGCGCGCCGGCCAGCTCGGCGGCCGTGGCCTCGTCGGCGTCCTGGGCCAGCAGGTCCAGCCGCAGCCGCAGCGCGGCCAGCGGCGTGCGCACCTGATGCGACACCTCGGCCATCATCGACCGGTGCCCGTGCACCAGGGCCTGCAGCCGCCCGGCCATCGTGTTGAACGCCGCCGCCAGCCGCCGCACCTCCGGCGGCCCCGACTCGACCCGGGCGCGGGTATCCAGCGCGCCGTCGCCTAGCTGGCCCGCCGCTCCGGCCAGCGCCGTCAGCGGGCGACTTGCCCAGCGGGCCAGCCCGGCAGCCACAAAGGCGGAGATGATGAGCCCGCCAGCGGTCACTCCCGCGATGAGGGCCCAGAGCATCGTCACCCGGTGCTCGAGCGACTCCGTGGGACGCGAGAGCACGACCCGCCCGATCGCCTTCGCCCCCGAATCGTCAAGGATCGGCGCCGAGACGACCAGCCGGTCCGGATCGGAGGTGCCCGGCGCCGGCCGGGGACCGGCCGTGCCCGCGACCACCTCGCCGGCCGCGTTGTAGACCGCGACCCGGTCACCGGCCGCCGCGAGCTCAGAGATCGACCGGTCCAGGGCCGGGCCGTGCACGCCATCACCCAGCCGTTCCTCGGCCACATTGGCCACCGAGCCAGCGGTGACGGCGGTCTGGTCGCGGAAGTCGGCACGGTCTTGCGAAGCCGTCAGCATCCCGAGCGGGACAGCAAGGATCGCCAGCAGCGCGGTGATCAGCGTCAGCACCGCCGCGACAATCCTGCTGGCCATTACCGGTCACCCAGCCGGAAGCCGCGGCCGTAGACAGTCTCGACCAGGCCGGGCACGCCGAGCTTGCGGCGCAGCGAGGCGACGTGCACGTCCAGCACCTTGGTCGGCCCGTACCAGTTGGAATCCCAGGCTGACTCCAGGATGTCCTGGCGGCTGCACACCCGGCCGGGATCGGCGGCCAGGCACTCCAGGATGTCGAACTCCTTAGGCGTCAGCGCAATTTCCGCGCCGTCCACGCTCACCTTGCGCGTGCGTACGTCCACGGTCAGCGGACCATGCCGGATCTTGTCGTTCTCGGGCCTGATCCGGCGCAGCACAGCGCGGATCCGCGCCTGCAGCTCACTCAGCCCGAACGGCTTGACCAGGTAATCATCAGCGCCCGCGTCCAGGGCCGCCACCCGGTCGGTTTCCTCGCCGTAAGCGGTGACCACGATGATCGCTGTCTCCGAGCGGCGCTGGCGAAGCTGCCGGCAGACCTGCACGCCATCGGTATCGGGCAGCTCCAGGTCCAGCAGCACCACGTCAGCGTCGCCCCGGCGCAGCGCCTCGCCGCCGGTGACGACGTGGTCGACCTGGTAGCCGCTGCGCGCCAGCGCGCGCACCAGCTGTGTGGCGATGCCGGGGTCATCCTCCACGACCAGCACGCTGGCACCGCCGGCCGCCCCGCCGGCCCCGGTCGCCTCCGATGCCGCCGTCATGGCGTCTACCGTAGGCCACCGGGCCGGCCGGTCAGTCCCGAATGCGCCGTGCCGGTGACCAGGCCAGTAGCGTGGTCCACAGCCCGGCCTAGAGCCTGAAGGCCCGCTACCGGCGGGCGGTCAGGGCCCGCGGCCACTTGCCGAATGAGCAGGCCGCGCTCAAGATGCCTCTATCTCGTCACCCGGTCGCTGGACCCGACCGGGCAGGGGTGGGCACGATGGATGACGCGATGGAAGCCAGCGCTGAATGCGTTCGGATCGGTAGCTGTCGGCCTGGGCGTCATATTCGAACCACTTGGAGAACGACTTCCCGGCGACGACCCGGCGGACGCCGTCGAGCAGCGCCGCCCGGCGCGGCAAGCGGTTACTGGTCGGTGACAGTCCCATTAGGTGATGGCGGGTCTTACTCCTGAGGCGGCGCTGGGGTGACGTTCTTGTCGCGACGCGGGAGGCGGACAGTGATGTCGAGGCCGCCACCGGGGATGGCGGTGGCGTGCACGGTCCCGTTGTGGGCGGCGGCGATGGATGACACTAGGGCGAGGCCGAGACCGAACCCGTCATGGCGGGTGCGGTCGCCGAGGCGGGTGAAGGCCAGGAACAGGCGCTCGACCTGGTCGGGTGGGACGACCGGGCCGGTGTTGACGACTCGCACCTGTGACGCGTCCTCGTCGGAGGTGGTCGAGATAGAGATGGTCCCGGCCGGGATGTTGTAGCGCTCGGCGTTATCGAGCAGGTTGGCGATGAGTCTTTCGAGCAGTACTCCGTCGCCGGTCACCGGGGCTTCACCTAGCGCTGCGGTCGTCGCAATGCCGGTCCGTCCCTCCAGCGCGTCTTCGGCGACGGCAGCGAGATCCAGGGGATAGGTGAGCGCACGGGCAGAGTCATTGCGCGCGAGGATCAGCAGGACCCCGATGAGCCGCTCGGAGTGATCGACGGCCTGGCGGACGTCGGCGGCCATCGATACGAGCTCGTCGCGCGTCGGCTCCGGCTTGGCCAGGACGACATCCATCGTGGTGCGCATGACGGTCAGCGGCGTGCGGAGCTCGTGGCTTGCGTTGGCGATGAATTGCCGCTGGCTGGTGAACGCGCGGTCGAGTCGCTCGAGCATCGCGTCGAAGGTGTCAGCGAGCTCGCGCAGCTCGTCGCGTGGTCCCTGCAGGGCGATGCGATGGGATAGGTTCTGCTCACTCGCGGCGCGAGCCGCCGCAGTGAGCCGGTGTACTGGCCGCAAGATCCGCCCGGCCGCGATCCAGCCTGCGATCGCGGCAAGCAGCACAGCGCCGACCAGGCTGAGCAGCGAGTAAATCAGCAGGTGGCTGAGCGTCGCAGTGCGCTGGGCGGAGGCGCCCGCCTGGACGCCGTTGGCATAGACCGCGGCGCACTTCTGCATGACGCCGGCCCGCCCGGCCCGGGCCGCCTCCAGGCACCGCGCCAGCGCTGCCTGGACATTCGGCGGGATCGAGACCGACGTCGTGGGGTGCAAGGTGTTCGCGACCAGCACGTAGGTGATCAGTACCAGCGCGGCGCCCCCGAGGCTGAACAGCAAGGCATAAAGCAGCGTCAGCCGTGTCCGGGCGCTGAGAAGGCTGCTCACAGCCGGTAGCCGACGCCGACGACGGTCTCGATCACCGGCGGGTCGCCGAGCTTGCGCCGCAGTCGCCTGATGGTCACCGCGACCGTGTTGCTGAACGGATCGGCATGCGCGTCCCACACGTGCTCGAGCAGCTCCTCGGCGCTGACCGGTGCGCCATCGGCGGCGGCCAGGCACTCCAGGACGCCGAACTCCTTGCGGGTCAGGGTCAGCGGGACGCCGGCCCGGCTGGCGCGGTGCCGTGCGCGATCGACCGCGATGTCGCCGCGCTGCACGACGGCGGGTGCGCCAGGTCCCCGCCGGCCCAGGGCGCGGACCCGGGCGATGAGCTCGCGGAAGGCGAACGGCTTGCCCAGGTAGTCGTCGGCGCCCAGCTCCAGGCCGTCGACCCGGTCCTCGATGTCGGCGGCCGCGGTCAGCATCAGGATGCGGCCAGCCGGGCTGTCGCGGGCCAGCTGGCGGCACACCCGGTCGCCATGCACGGCCGGCAGGTCGCGGTCGAGGACGACCACGTCGTAACAGGTGCTGGCCGCTGCATCCAGCGCTGCCGCGCCGTCGTAGACCACGTCGACGGCGAATCCCGCGTCGCGCAACCCCTCGCCGATCCGGTTGGCCAGCGCGATGTGATCCTCCACGACCAGCACCCGCACCTGCCCATTGTGCGCCGGCCGCGATGACACCCGCCTAACAACCGCTGTTCGGCTGTCGTCATTGGCTAAGCGCTACAACGGAGCTGCGGCGTGAGCCGGCTCGAACACATGCAGCCAACGGCTGCAATCGGGCGGCTCGGGCCGAACCGCGCTCCCTTCGGCGAGGAGGCATGATGAACGACAGCGCCGGGATCAGCGGCCGGTCACGGCGGCCCTGGCCGACGACGGCCCGCGTGGCGGCCGTCGTCCTTGCCCTGGCCACGCTGGCCGCATGCAGCAGCAGCCCGTCATCCGCCAGATCGGGCTCACCGAACGCAGGCGGTCCGGCAGCATCCCCGTCTGCGAACTCCCGGAAGGCTCTCGCCTTCTCCCGCTGCGTGCGTATGCACGGCGTGCCGGACTACCCCGATCCCGACAGTCAGGGACAGGTCGCGAAGGAAACCGCGCAGCAGCTCGGGGTCAGCAACTCTCAGCTGCAGGCCGCCTTCAGCGCATGCGAGCACCTGCTGCCCACGACGGGCAATATCGACGACAACCCGGTCGCCTTGCACCGGTGGTGGAGCCAGATGCAGCGGTTCGCTCAGTGCATGCACGCCCGCGGGGTGGCGAACTGGCCCGGGCCCACGCCCTATCCCCAGGACCCTGTGCGGCCGACCTTCAACCTGCACGCCGCTGGCATCGCCTTTCACCAGGGTTCCCAGCCCGGAAACATCGTGAATGCCCCGCAGATCGAGACGGCGGTAAGGCGATGCGAGTCGGTGGTTCACCAGAACTTCTCTGGCTACTTCGGCTGAGGAGCCGGATCGTGAGCAAGGAGATTTCGCGTGAGGCGGCGGCCGGACGCGAGGAGGCACGGGCGCTGCGAGAGGGCGGGAGATCCCGCCGGCGCCAGGCCGCCTGGTTGGCGGTGGGCCTGGCGGCAGTACTGGCCGCCGTGCTGGTGTGGGCGTGGCGGACCGGGGCGCTCTCCCCGGCGGCCTCGCCCGGGTCCGGATCGCGGGGGGCGCGCCCGCCTGCTACCGCGACGGTGACCCGCCGCGATATCGCGGCTGTGACGCCGGTGACCGCGACGCTGGGATACGCCGGGTCCTACCCGGTACGGGGCGAGGGCAGCGGGACGCTGACCTGGCTGCCCCGGCCCGGGCGGGTGGTCGAGCAAGGGCAGGCGCTCTACCGGGTGGACAACGGGCTGCCGGTGGTGCTGCTGTACGGCCGCGTGCCAGCGTGGCGGGCTCTGGCCGAGGGAGCAACGGGAGCGGACGTGTCCCAGCTCAACCGTGACCTGGTGACGCTGGGTGACGGTTCTCGTCCGCAGATCACCGCGATGGGCTGGGACTATTACTCCTGGGCAACGGCTGACGGGGTGCTGCAACTGGAAGCACGCCTGGGGGTCGCCGACCCGCCAGGGTCACTGGCGCCGGGGCAGGTGGTGTTTGCGCCGGCCGCGCTGCGGGTCGCCGCTGTGACGGGGCGGCTGGGCGGCCCGGCGGCCGGGCCCGTGCTGACCGCGACGTCGGATCGGCACATCGTCACGATCGCGCTCGACGCCTCGCAGCAGACCGAGGTGAAGACCGGGGACACGGTGAGCGTGACGCTGCCCAGCGGGACGGTCACGCCGGGCCTGATCTCCTCAGTCGGCACCGTGGCGTCCACATCCGGGTCAGCAGGGAACGTCACGACGACCATCCCAGTGCATGTAAAGCTCACGAGCCCGGCTACGGCGGGCCGCCTGGACCAGGCGCCGGTGACGGTGAACATCACCACCGCGCGTGTCAGGAACGTCCTGGCGGTGCCGGTGACGGCGCTGCTGGCCCGGTCGCAGGAGGGGTACGTGGTCGAGGTGGTCGGCCCGGGCGGGAGCCGCTGGTATGTGCCGGTGCGGCCCGGGATCTTCGACGAGGCCTCCGGGCTGGTGCAGGTCACCGGAGCGCTGGCGGCGGGCCAGCGTGTCGTGGTCGCGGCATCGTGACCACCGCGGGGATAGCGCGGTTCCGCCGGGATGAGCCGGGCGACGTGCCGGTGCTAGGACTGGAGCAGGTGTCGAAGGTGTACCCGGGGGCACCCCCAGTGCGGGCGCTGGACCGGGTGAGCCTGATGGTGTCAGCCGGGGAACTAGTCGCGGTGACCGGGCCGTCCGGGTCGGGCAAGTCCACGCTGCTGCACCTGATGGGCATCCTGGACACGCCGACGACCGGGACTGTACGGATCACCGGTCTCGACGTAGCGCGGATGGCCGACCGGGAGCAATCAGGGCTGCGGGCGGCCCGGATCGGGTTCGTGTTCCAGCAGTTCTTCCTGGCCGAGCACCAGAGCGCGCTGGGCAACGTGGCTGACGGGCTGCTGTACGCCGGCATTCGGCGGTCTGACCGGCAGCTCCTGGCCCGGCAGGCACTGGACCGGGTCGGCCTCAGCCGCCGGGGCGCTGCCCGGCCGCCCCAGCTGTCAGGCGGGGAACGGCAGCGGGTCGCCATCGCCCGGGCGATCGTCGGCCGCCCGCTGGTACTGCTGGCCGACGAGCCGACCGGAAACCTGGACTCGGCCACCGGCGCGGCGATCCTGGGCCTGCTAGAAGAACTCAACGCGATGGGCACCACCGTCGTCATCATCACCCACGACCACGCGGTCGCTGCCCGGGCGCGGCGGCGCATCGAGATGCTGGACGGGCACATCACCACCGACACGAGCCAGCCAGCCGCCGGGGACGGGCCTCACCGCGGGTGGCCCGCCGGCGGCGAGCCCGCCCAGCGAGGACTGTCATGACCGCCACTCCGCAGCGGCTCACCGCCAGGTCTGCCCCGGCCGCCGCCCGGCTGCGCCCCGGCGACCTGGCCGCACTGGCCAGCGCCGGGCTGCGGACCCGCAGGCTGCGCGCAAGCCTGTCCGCGCTCGGCATCGCGCTCGGGATCGCCGCCATCGTCGCTGTGCTCGGTTTGGCCGCCTCCGCGAAAGCCGCCCTGCTCGCCGAGATCGCCACGCTCGGCACTAACCTGCTGACCGTCACCAGCGGCCAGACCCTCGCCGGCAGTACTGCGGCGCTGCCAGAGACGGCGCCCGCCATGATCCGCCGCCTGCCCGGGGTCGCCGCGGTCCAGGACACCGGTGCCATCCCCGGCATCAGCGTCTACGAGTCCCCGCTCATCCCCTCGATTAACACCAATGCCCTCAGCGTGGACGCCGCCACCCTGAACCTCCCCGCCGTGGCCGGCGCCCGCCTGTCGCAGGGCCGGTTCCTGAATGCCGCCACGGCCCGTTATCCCGTCGCGGTCCTCGGCGCTGCCACTGCGCAGCGCCTGGGCATCGACCGTATCCGGCCCGGTATGCGGATCTGGATCGCCGGCCGGTGGTTCTACGTGACCGGCATCCTGGGGCCGGCGACCCTGGCGCCTGAGATCGATTCCGAGGTCCTGGTCGGCTTCCCGGCGGCCGAGAAGTACCTGCACTTCGACGGGCACGCCACGCAGATCTATGTTCGCAGCGTTGGCACCAAGGACGCCACCGTGCAGGTGGACAGCCTGCTCGCTGCGCAGGCTAATCCGGAAAGCTCCAGCCAGGTCACCGTCTCCCAGCCCTCAGCCGCCCTGACAGCCCGGGCTGACGCGCAGGGCGCCCTCGACACCCTGTTCCTCGGACTGGGCGCCGTCGCGCTGCTCGTTGGCGCGATCGGCGTCGCCAACATCATGGTCATCTCCGTGCTAGAACGTCGCTCCGAGATCGGGCTGCGCCGCGCCCTGGGCGCCACCCGCGGCCACATCGGCGCCCAGTTCCTGGCCGAGGCCACCCTCCTGTCCCTGGCCGGCGGGATCACCGGTGTCATCATCGGCGCCGGCGCCACAGCGGTCTACGCCCGCGGTCACGGAGAACTGGTTGTCATCCCGCTCCAGGCCTGGACCGGCAGCCTGGCCGCGGCTATCGCCGTCGGCGCCCTTGCCGGTCTCCTGCCCGCCGCCCGCGCCGCCCGCTTGTCGCCAACTAGGGCCCTATGGACCGTCTGAGGACGGGGACGAAGCCATTGGTGCCTGGCTGCTGCCGGGCTCTGCAGGGCGTGGAGTTAACGGACCCGACCGGGATCGGCGTACTGGTCCGGATCCGGTCCGGGCAAGCGGCGCGAAGATGGCCCTGCTGCAGGTCAGGACGTTATGTGCAGCGCGTTAGTCAGACGCGGGCTCGTTCATGGTCACGAAGTAAGAACGAAGGTGCGGCCGCGGTCACTCGCCGTTGAGAACCTGACTTGTCCAACTTGCCGGGGCGGGCACGTACTCAGATATGTCCGGGCGATTGCGAGTCGCTGCGGCTGGTCGTGGCTGAAGACCGGCTGAGTTGGCTGTCAGCGGCAAGCTAGAAGACGTTACCCCAGGTCGGGGCATGTGCGTGGGCGCCGTCGCTGCGCCCTTTAAAACCGTCGGCTCAGCCTACGTTGGTTCGAACCCAACACCTGTCACCACTGTGATGTCGCAAGACATCGAGGACACCCTGAACCCACGTCGGGTTAGGGTGCTGGTCGTTTTGGCCGGCGGGGTTTGCCGGTGGGCTGGTAGTCGCGGTCGGGGTTGAGGGTGAGCTCGCGCAGGAGCTCGCCGGTGGCCTTGGCGATGATGCGGATGTGCAGGTCCTGGGTGAGGATGAGGACCTCGGTCCCGGCGTGAGCGCGGCCGACGCCGATGTGGTGGAGTTTCCCGGCGTGGCGGAGGGTGACGGTGCCGACGGCCCAGATCTTGTCGGTGCGGACGCGGTCGTGGGTGTCGGCGGTCCGGTCACCGGGGGCGGCTTTGGGCCGGGCGGCGTAGGCCGTCGCGGGGGTCTGGCGGCGGGGCAGGGACCGGTGTGGCCGCTGGTGGTTGTAGGTGGCGGTGAACTGGATCGGCGGCATGGACTCTCAGCCCCGCGTCCTGGTGTGGGGTGTCAGTACGCGGGCGGATACTGCCGGGCATGGCGAGATTCGAGGACCAGGACCTGACTGATGCCGAATTCCGGGAGTGCGACTTGACCCGCGCCCGCCTGATCGGGGTGGTGATGCAGGACGCTGTCATCGACGGGCTGATCAGTAACCTGGTGGTTAACGGAGTCGAGGTGACGTCATACGTCGAAGCCGAGCTCGACCGCCGCCATCCCGTGCGGCTGCTGATCCGCTCGGCCGATCCGACCGATCTGCAGGCTGCCTCTCGGCAGCTGCGGGCAGACTGGGCGGCGACGCTCGGGCGGCTCCAGGGGATGCCCAGGGGCTCGGAGCACCAGCGCGTGGGCGGCGAGTGGTCGGCAGTGGAGACCCTGCGCCATCTTGTGTTCGTGCACGACTCGTGGTTCCGTCGCTGCTGCACGGGATCGGACAAGCCGTTCACGGCGATCGGGCTGGCTTCCGAGTTCGTCCCTGACCAGGAAGAGCAGGGCCTGGATCGAGCGGCGGCCCCGGGCCTCGACGAGGTGCTCGCCGTGCGCGACGTGCAGGGCGCCGAGCTGGAACGCTGGCTGTCGACCGTGACGCCCGATGAGCTGTCGGCGCCCGCGCCAGTGCCGGCGGGCCGGGGCTGGCCGCCGTACGCCAGGGGGAAGTCGGTGCTCGAGTGCGTGCACGTGGTACTGAACGAGGAGTGGGAGCACCACGGTTTCTGCGTGCGCGATCTCGATCTGCTCGGGTGCCCCTCGCCAGATGCCGTGTCGTAGCAGGGGCCATATGCGAACGATGCCGGGAGCAGGGCATTCCTGCTGAGCACGCCCATCTACAACTGCACTCGCCAGGCCCGGGCCGACCTGCGGCCACGAGGAACACCGTTCTGGGTAGTCCCGCCGTTGTGGATGCCACTTGTGGCAGCGGCCGGCGGCATCGTCATCACATTGCTCTTGCTGGGCAACATGAGCTCCCGGCCTGTCTCGGCCTGCGGCTACTTGTCAGCGCATGCGGCGCCGTCGGCAGCGTGCACGACCCTGGCCGAGGGATATCCCTTCCACTACCTGAGCACATCGCCATCGGTCTCGGGGAGCCCCGCCAGTATCAGCGTGTCCGCCGAACCCGTCGTGAGCGAGGGCGCGGCTGCTGAAGACCTGGCGATATGGGCCGCTGTCAGCTTCCTGGCCTGCTACATGATCTGGCTGCCGTCACGTCGGCCGACCCGATCCGCCGCCACGAGTCAGCCAGTGCCGGCATAGCAGCCGGTTGAATCCGCCTTGTCAAGCATCAGCCGAGACACGACACCGGCCTCCAGCAGCACATTGCCGAATTGGGCCGTATTAGATCAAGGCGGCGCCGCGTCCGGCGCTCCCCGCGCCGCGCTCTGCCTTGGGAGGCCCGCCCAGCGCGCCCGCGCCGTCCCACTGCCGGGCAGCACTGATCTGAATGCTCATTTTGCGGGTCCGGCGGCGTCCCGTCTTCCTCGTTCTCGATTGTCCGGCTCGCGGCCACCGTGTCTATCGGCTTCTGCGTTGTCCTGGGTCAGGGCGTTGATGGTGTCTGCGATCTAGGCAGCGGGGTGGAGATGTCGACGGCGATGCGCCAGTTGCCGTCGGGGTGGCGCTGCCAGATGGTGGCGTCCCAGACCGCGATGGTGGTGTCGCTGGCATCGGGCTCGCCACTCGCCGGCGGGATGCGGACGGTTACCGTGCACAGGGCGTATCCCAGGTCGCCTGAGGAATGCGACTCGTGTAGATGGATCGTGCGCTGCGCGCTAGCGGCCGCGGCGTGGGTGATGGCGGAGTGCCAGAATTCCATGATCGAGGGGTGTCCCTGGACGGGGTGCATGCCGTCGGCCATGAGCCTGGCGTCCTCGGTGTAATAGGAAGTCATCGAGGCCGGGTCGGCGGCGTAGAAGAGGCCTTCGAACTCGCGGGTGAACTGCTCCAGTTGCTGGGGGCTGAATGCGGTCAGCGGCATGGATTACGCACCTAGTTCCTTCTCGGGGACGGGCGGGACGGTGGTGCCTGCGAGCAGAGGCAGGATGATGTCGTCCACCACATGGCACGGAAAGCTGCCTCCGGGATCGCCGGTGATCATTAGCTGGCGGAAGACCTGGGCCTCGATCACCTCATGGACTAGGCGCGCCAGCCTCCCCGCCTCCGGCGCCGGCAGCTCACCGCGCCGTACCGCGCGGCCGATGACCAGCTCGGCCGCCGCATCCTGGTCGAGCAGGGACTGCAGGCTAGCCGCCAGCGCGGGATCGGCGCGCACGGCATGGGTCAGGCCGCTCATCATGGCCATGAAGTCCGGGGTGAGGTGGCCACTGAGGGCCTGCATCACGGCGAGCAGGTCGCCGCGCAGGCTGCCTGTGTCGTGCCCTGCGGGCACGCGCGAGGCGATGTGCGCGTCAACTGCGGCGCGCACCAGCTCGGCCTTGCCCTGCCAGCGCCGGTAGATCGTTGCCTTGCTCGCGTGCGCCCTGGCAGCCACGGCGTCCATCGTCATCGCCTCATAGCCAGCCTCGCCGAGCAGGCCGATCACAGCCGACAAGATCGCCTGCTCGCGCGCCGCGCCGCGCGAGCGGCGTGGCGCGCCTTCACCAGCTGGCATCGCGGCTCCTGTGATCGATTCAAGGTGTACGGTACCGTACCGTACGCATATCCGTCACCTCAGGTCTACGCCGAGTTCGCCCGTGATGCCGCCGATATTGATGATGCGTCCGCCGCCACGCACGCCGCGCCTGCCAGGTCAGGGCGTTGGAGGCAGTCTGCGGTCTGAGCGCTGTGGCTGAGGAGTGGCTGAGTTCCGACGGCGACCCGGTCAGCCAACCGTCACAGGACCCACCTTCGGAGGCAAAACGGGCAGGTCAACTACACGATCGAGTTTCCGGGCGGCACAGGGCTGCCCAGTGCGCGTTCAGCGAATGGCGCCACACATCCGCCGCCAGTTCGATCCCGATTCCCCGAATGTCGCCGGCCAAGTGACTGGGTGTCGTCTAAATGGTGACGTTCAATCGTTCCTAGCGATCTGGAAGGTGACGACTCTTCGTTTCAGCGCCATTTCAGCGCCGTTCCAGCGCCGCGCCCTAGAGTCCGGCACGTCCGTGCCTGGCACGGGCCACCGACGCGCTAGGAGACCACGACATGAAACGAATGAGCAGGATTGCCGGGATGCTTGCCGCCGTGACACTCGCCAGCGGCTCCGTCATCGGCGTGGCGGGGACGGCGTACGCCGACGTGGTCCCGCCGGCGACTGCGTGGTCGGAGATCTTCGACCCGTACACCACCGCGCCGGGCTGCCTCGACGTCCCCGGCGGGACCACTTCGATCGGCACGCCAATAGAGCTTTGGCACTGCCACGGATATGACTCCATGGGGGCACCTCAGCGGTGGACCTTCCTTAAGACGAGCTTTTTTGGGCCCAACGCATACATTATTACGACGCAGACTAACCTCTGCATCGGTCCGCCGCTCACAGGCTCAGGCCCGTCCGCGGGCACCCGGGTCGTGCTGGATCCGTGCAACATCGGTCGTTTTTGGACCCTGCTCAGCAGGAACGCGTACGCCGGAGACCCGGTTTTCCAGATAGAACTGGGCAACAGCACCGGCCTTTGCATGGCCCTGCCCGATTCTTCGGGCGGCAATGCCGAGCCAATCATCTTCGAGCCGTGCGGTTCTGGCAGCATCCTCAGGTACTGGATGTTTGGGTAGCCGGTACCTAGGAACTCGTCGGCGCGGGACAGAGCAACCGCCGACCCCGGGGCTGCCGAAAGACAGGACGTAAAATGCAGAAAGGATGGGATAGGCAGCCACCGTTGTCATTCTGATGGGTACCATTACCACTCTTAGGTGCGCAGCCGCGAGCCGCGGCCTGCCGCGTGGAAAGTGGACTAGCCACTCAGCGAAATCCTCCGACCGCGATGGTCATCGGCCAGCGCACGGTGGCGCGACGGGTAGCTGCACCGTGACGCAGAGCCCCCCGGCGGCCCGCGGGGTGAGGGTGAGGGTTCCGTCGTGTGCCTGGGTGATGCTCTTGACGATCGCCAGGCCCAGGCCGACTCCGGCATGGTCACCGCGTGCGCGTCCGGTGCCGCGCTGGAACGGCTCGGTGAGTGTCGAGACCAGGTGCGGGGCGAGCTTGTCGCCGGTGTTCTCGACGGTGAGCGTGACGGACTCGGAGCGGATGGCGGTGCTGAGCTGCACGGTGCCGTGTTCGGGGAGGTTGTGGACGATGGCGTTGTGCAGGAGGTTCGTGGTCATCTGCAGCAGGAGAGCGTGGGAGCCGATGGCGGGGGTGATGTCGCCGGAGGCATGGATGGCGATGCCGTGCTTTTCCGCCAGCGGGAGGAGCGTCTCGGCGGCTTCTTCCGCGATGAGGGACAAGTCGATGTGCTCCCGGGTGAAGGATCGCTGGCCGGCCCGGCTGAGCAGGAGCAGTGCCTCGGTGAGGTCGATTGCCCGGGCGTTGACGGCACGGAGGCGCTCATCGAGCTGGCCGCTGTCGCGGTCCGGATCGTTGCGGGCGACATCCAGAAGGGTCTGCGTGATCGCCAGCGGAGTGCGCAGTTCGTGGGAGGCGTTGGCCGCGAAGCGCTGTTGTTCGGCGATGTGCGCCTCCAGCTGCGCGAGCATGGTGTCGAAGGCGTCGGCGAGTTCGCGGAACTCGTCGCTTCGGCCCGGTAGCCGGATCCGGTGGGACAGCGACCCGGTCGCGGCCGTGCGCGTGGCGGCCGTGATGCGGGTCAGCGGGGCAAGCATCCGGCCGGCGAGAATCCACCCGCCCAGCAGGCCGAATACCAGCAGGAACGCCACCACGATGGCTGCCGCTTCGCCGAAGGCTTGCTGCGCGGAAGAGCGGCCTGGAAGCAACGCCCCGCCGATACCAGCTCTAGTCGTACCGATGATCGAAGCGTCGGGGAAGTATCGCAGGAGGACGGCCCACAGAGCGAGCAGCGAGGCACCTGCAAGCACGAGGAACCCGGCGTAGCTGAGGGTGAGCTTGAGCCGAACGCTCAACCCAGGTGCCCTAGCCATCGCTGCCTTGCCCGGTGCCGGGTGCTGTGTCGATGCGGTAGCCGACGCCGGGCACCGTGGCGATCAGCCCAGGTTCGCCGAGCCGCTTACGCAGGGCCGAGACCGTGATGCGCACAGCGTTGGTGAACGGGTCGGCGTTTTCGTCCCACGCCCGTTCCAAGAGCTCTTCCGCGCTGATGACACCGCCCTCCGCGGCGACGAGAACTTCGAGCACCGCGAACTGCTTGCGGGTCAGCGCGACGTAGCGGCCGTCCCGGTAGACCTCGCGGCGGAATGGGTCAAGGCGCACGCCCGCGATCTCCCGCACCGGCGGGCTGCTGCGCCCGCGTCTGCGGTTGAGCGCTCTGAGCCTGAGCACAAGTTCCCGGAGTTCGAACGGCTTGGTGAGGTAGTCGTCGGCGCCGAGCCCGAATCCGGAGGCCTTGTCGTCAAGCCGGTCCGCGGCGGTAAGCATCAAGATCGGCATGCCGCTGCCGGAAGCGACGATGCTCTCGGCGATCTCGTCACCCGACGGCCCGGGAATGTCGCGGTCGAGGACGGCGATGTCGTAGGCGTTGACGCCCAGCAGTTCCAGCGCCGTGTCGCCGTCGCCGGCGATGTCGGCCGCGATCGCTTCCAGGCGCAGCCCATCGCGGATGGCCTCCGCCAGGTAGGACTCATCCTCAACGACCAGCACGCGCATGGGCCCAAGGTTACGAGCCGCTGCATATCACCGGCATATCGAAAACCGCATACGAGCGGACAACACCACGGTGCCTTGACTGGCAGCATGAGTCGAACCGCACCGGCCTTCATGAACTCGTTCGAAGGTCCAACGTGAGATCGCTACCGCGGGTACTGCTAGCTGTTTACTCGGCCATCCTGGCCTGGCTGATTCTGTTGAAGTTCTCCGTGCACGTCGCCTCGGCGCTGCACTACGACAACAGGAGCGTCAACCTGGTTCCGTTCTCGAGCTCCTCCGGGAGCTCAGGCGAGATCGCCGCCAACGTTGTCGCCTTCATCCCGTTCGGGCTGCTGCTGGCCCTCAGCTTCAGGCAGCTTGGCCTTCGGCGCTCACTTGCCGTCGTTCTCGCCGTCAGCCTGACGGCGGAGATCGCTCAGTACATCTTCGCCATCGGTGCCTCAGACATCACCGACGTCATCACCAACACCGCCGGCGGCCTTATCGGGCTGACGGCCTACGGCCTCGGTACCAGGTTCACCGACCAGGACAGGCTGGACAGATTCATCGTCACCGTCGGCAGTGCTGTTCTCGTGCTGGTTCTCCTGCTCCTGGGTGCCGTCGAGCTCCGCCACGGAATCAGATATCACTCACCACGCACTAACGGCTAACGACGAAGTGAAACCGCACAACCTCCCGGGCCGGGCAGTCGATCGATACCGGCAAGGACCGGGCCAGCATCCCAAGGCGCAGCTCCGGCAGCGCCAGCTCGCGGCCTGGCAGCCCCGCACGCCACCTGTTTGCAGTCATCGAAGGGCTGAGCGGACCCGGCCTCATCGGCGCTTACACCCCCCGACCAGGCCATCGCCGTCCTCGACGTGGCGTTCTGACCCCGATGCCTAGCGACGTAGCCGGTACCAGTGCGGTGCGGTCCGGTTCATGGGCCAGCCAAGCCCGGCGGTATCCGCGGGCTCGACGGTGAGCATCTCCCAGCTGGGGAATGCAGCCTCCACCTCGTTCTGGGACACCCCGCCCACGAGCAGCCGGTACCGGCTTGGGCCGAAAGCGAGCATCAGAATCGTCGCGCCTGGCCCGGCCAGCGCGGACACCGTCTCGCCGGCGGCGCGGCGCTGGTCGGCGTCGAGGCCCTGGAAGCAGCCGATGTCGAGGAAGAAATCGAAGCATCCGAGGTCGGCCGCGGCCAGGTTTGTAATGTCTCCGACGACATAGGTGACGTCCTCCGTACATCGGCTCTTCGCGGCCTCGATTGCGGCCGGGACGTAGTCGATACCCGCGGCTTGCCACCCGCGCCGGGCGAGCTCGGGAGTGAACTGCCCGCGTCCGCAGCCCAGATCCAGGGCCCGTCCGAGCGGGCGGCACCGTTCGTTCTCTTCCCGGTCCAGCACGGCCGCGATGCTCGCCGTGGCGGCCGGCCCGTACTTCTCCCAGGGCGTCATCCTCAGGCGATACATCCGGGCATAGTTAGCCATCTATTCCGGCCTCCTGCCTGCAGATGCGCACGCCGGCACCGCCAGCCAAGGAGGACCTCCCGCGGGCCAGCGGATGCGGCCCGCGGAACGCGAGGCTCTTTGCCGCTGCAGCGGAGGCCCGGTTCGAACGCTCGCTGAACACCGCGCAGGTCGCCGCGGATAGCTGGGGCGGGCCGGGCGGCCTGGCGGCGAATCGGGCCGTGCCGTCGGGGCGGCGTGGACGGACATCAGGGTGTTGTCTCCCCTTCAGTGGTCGATGGCGGGTGACTTGTCCGCCTGGCGGCCTTCCTGCTCGGCTGGACCCGGCAGACCCAGCCTCGCCGCCCCGGCCGCTGGCGTCGTCAGGCTGCGGGATACTCCCCGCTGCGCGGCCTGGCGCAGGCGAAAGGCCCAAGGATGCGCCCGGCGCGGCAGCCCGGGCCGCTATCAGCTGGTCCAGAGGACTACCGCCACGCGCATGCTGAGGGCACCGCACGCCGAACATCCGGCGGGGCGTCGTCGTCGCAAGCCCCAGCCGCGCCGTGAGTAGTCAGCCCGTTCGGCCGGTGCGCTGAGCTGGCGGCTTCGGCCCGGCCTCGGCCTCGCGGGCCAGGAACCGCAGCCGGGCCGCTCGCGCGTCCCAGGCGTAGACGACCGCGGTGCCGGCAATGAGGTCGTGCAGGGCCTGGTGCTGGCTCTGCACCAGGATGCCGAGGAAGCCCAGGCCCAGGAACAGGAAGCTGAACGGGAAAACCAGCGCGCGCACGATGCCCCGCCACGCGTCGGCGCCCGTGCCGTCGGCCTGGACTACGCGGATCCCGAGCGCCGCCATGCCGAACGTCTTGCCGCTGGCCGCCCAGGAGTACCCGAAGTAGAAGAACTCCCAGGCCACGAACAGCGCGGTTGTCACGGCGCCGGATTTGGTTGTCCAGGTGATCGAGTGCCGGGTGATGGTCTCGATCACGAACGAGACGCCGGCCACGGCCAGCGTGAACGCCGCGGTGCTGACCACGAGGTCGATAACGTAGGCCAGGAACCGGGAGGCCGAGCCCGCGTACTGGCCCTGCAGGCTGACCCATCCCGCCGGCCGGGTGCTCATGACGCCACCGGGCCCGAAGGAGCGGACGGGCCGGCGGGGCCGGGATGCCGGCGCCGCAGCAGCCGTCCGGCCCAGCGGTCAAGGGTCTGGTCCAGCCCGACCGCCTGGCTGCGCGCCGCGTCCAGCGCCTCGCTCGCGAACCCGCCGGACGCCTTGGCGATCACCGCCCCCAGGTCGGTCTCCTCGACCAGCGCGTCCATGTCGATGCGCCCGGCGATCTCGTTGACGTCGAGCCGGTCGACCACGGCGTCGATGTCCACGTGCCGCATCACCTCGTCCAGGTCCAAGCGGCTGAGCAGCGCGTTCAAGTCGACCCGCTGCAGCAGCGCGTTGATGTCGATCCGGCCGAGCAGGGCGTTCACGTCAACGCGCGCGACCAGCGCGTTCACGTCGAGGGCGGTGGCCACCAGGCCCACAACTCGCTCGGCGACCTGCTGGGCGAGAACCTCCATGGGGTCGGTCACCCGCCTGCCCGCCGAGCGAAGCCGGCCCAGTGGGTCCATCGAGTTCACGCGGTCCGCGCGGTGAGTTGAGGCGACGGCCGGCTGATGCGCAGCGGCCTGCTGCCTGTGCCGGGCTTCCCGCAGCTACTGCTCGTCCGCCTGGGTGCCCGGATTGACCATGTCACGTACCTAGCCGCGGTCTTTGGCCGGGCGGCGCGCCTCGGCGGTAGCCTCGTCAGCGGTCGATTCATCTGGGTATCCGATGGCAATCAGATCGGCCATGACCTTCTTCCCCTCGTGTTAATGCCAGCGCGGCGCGAGGTTAACCCTGGCCGTCCTCCGTGGCCGATCCGCATTCCGCGTCTTATCCTTACCCGCTGGGCCACGGGCTACCTCACCCTCGCGCGGGTGATTTCCGGCCCGTTTACCCCTGGCCGTGGACTACAAGGAGGAGCAGCTCGACCCCGCTGAATCGCCCGGCATGGCGCGAGAAGCCCCTGGCGGCTGCGCAGCTACACAGCGAGTTATTCGGCTGGAGTTCGACACCAGCGACGGCGTCGCTGCGTCGGTCTCCGCCAGCCGGCAACTATGGATTCGTGCAGAACCGCGATGGCGCCGGCATTCCCCGGTGGCGTGCGCGGCGGCGCGGGGGTTGTGGATGTTTCCCTTCACGCCGCACCGTCCGGCGGATAGCGCTTGGCTGCGGCTGATCGTGGCTGAAGAGCGGTCGAGTATGCCGACGCCTATACGTCGGCCGATATTGTCGCAGTTCAGACGGCAGTGAATAATTGCGCTGCTGCGTTCTGTAAAACCGTCGGCTCAGCCTACGTTGGTTCGAACCCAACACCAGCTCAGGGCGTTGGAGACCATCCGCTGTCTGGCCGCTGTGGGCTCTCAGCTTGCGGCGAGGTCCTGGAGGGCGCGGATGGCCAGGTTCGCGTGCAGGAGACAGCCGTCGGTCATCACGGCGTCGTCGAAGGCCGCGTACGGGCTGTGGTTGTCGCTGGCTCGCCTGATAGTCGTCGCCCACGCAGGCGCCGAGGAACAGATAGCAGCCCGGCACCTCTTCCAGCACCCGGGAGAAGTCTTCGGCGCCGGCCTCGAGGGTTGGGCATCCGGGTGATCTGGTCTTCGCCGAAGACATCGGCGGCCACGCCGCTCGCGAACGCGGCCTGTGCGTCGTCGTTGACGGTGACCGGGTACTCGGTGTTGTACCGGGCGTCGGCCTCCAGGCCGTGCGCGGCGGCGATCGCCTCGCACAACCGCACCGAGGCGACCTGGATCCGCTCCCGCGCGGCGGGCGAGAACGAGCGGACCGTCGCGTCGAACACCGCCTCCTCGGGGATGATGTTCCGCCGGGTCCCGGCGTGGAAGCTGCCCACGGTGATGACCACCGGGTCGAAGATGTCGAACTGCCGGGTCACCATCGCCTGCAGCGCAGTGATTATCTCCGCCGCCACACTCACCGGGTCCTTCGCCCGGTGCGGTGCCGACCCGTGCCCCCCGGTCCCCTTCACCTTCACGTTCAGCCCGTCACTGGCCGCCATCAGCGTCCCCGGCCGGGTGGTGAACTGGTGCCGCGGCAGCCTGCCCGCGATCACGTGCATGCCGTACGCCCGCTGGACCCGGGTCCCGGCAGCGTCCAGCACGCCCTCCGCGAGCATGTGCCCCGCGCCGTCCCAGCCTTCCTCACCCGGCTGGAACATGAACACCACATCCCCGGCCAGCGCATCCCGGTGCGCGCTCAGCAGCCGGGCCGCGCCGACCAGCATCGCGGTGTGCAGGTCATGACCGCAGGCATGCATCGCCCCGTCGATCGTGCTGGTGAACTCCACCCCCGCGAGCTCCTGCAGCGGCAGCGCGTCCATGTCCCCGCGGAGCAGCACCGTCGGCCTCGGGGCGCCATCCCCGGCCGCCCCCGCGGTCCCGGCCTGGCCGGTGCCGCGCAGCACCGCCGTCACCGACGAGCACGAAGAGCCCGTCGAGATCTCCAGCGGCAGGCTCGCGAGCGCGTCCAGTACCGCCCGCTGCGTCTCCGGCAGCTGCAGCCCGATCTCCGGCCGGCGATGCAGCCGGTGCCTGAGCTCCACCACCTCACGCTCAAGCTCGGCCACGTCACTGCGCAGGCGGTCCTCCAGAGCCATCTTTCTCCTTAGTCGTGGTCCCATCAGTCCCAGTCCGGGACGGCCGGCCGGACGGTCCGGTCAGCGGACGAACTCCGTAGGGGTCGCTAGCCCGCCATCTCAGGCGTGGCCCGGTATGCGCTCCAGCGGCGCCTCGTAGACGAATTGGCCCCCTCGGACGGTGGCCTGTACCGGGATCTGAGAGATGGTCCCCGGTGGCTCTTCTCGGGGATCTCGTCCGAGAATGGCCAGGTCGGCATACTTGCCGACCGTGATGGACCCCTTTCGACCCTCGTCGAACGCGGCGTAGGCGGAGTTGCGGGTGTAGAGGCCGAGGGCCTCCTCGACAGTGAGGGCCTCAGCCGGCGCGAACGGGACGCCCCCGGCGGTGTGCTCGGTGACGGCAGCCTGGATGCCGATGAGCGGCTGGTAGGACGAAACCGGGGAGTCCGAGCTGCCGCACGCCGGCAGCCCGGCGGCGAGCAGCGACTTCAGCGGATAAGTGAGCTGGCAGCGCTCTCGGCCGAGGTGCTCGAGGAACCCGTCGCCGAACTCGGTGATGAAGGGTGGCTGTCCCACGGGGATGACCCCCAGGCTGGCCATGCGAGCAATGATGTCCGGGCGCATGATCCCGCAGTGCTCGATGCGGTGCCGGTGGTCCGGCCGCGGCAGGCGCCGGAGAGCCGCCTCGTAGGCGTCCAGGCACATGTCGATCGCCCGGTCGCCGATGGCATGGATGGCCACCTGCCATCCGGCCCTGTGGCTTCTCCACACGATGTCGTTCAGTTCCTCCTGGGTGAACATGGCCAGGCCCAGTTCGTCTTCGTGGCTCGCGTCGTCGTAGGGCTGGCATACAGCGGCTGTCCGCCCGATCAGCGAGCCGTCCGAGATGACCTTGATCGACCCGACCCGCAGCCGGTCGTCGCCGAAGCCGGAGTGAAAGCCGACCCGTTCCAGGGCATCGAGAAACGGGGTGCGGATCATCATGTAGGTGCGCAGCGCCAGGGCGTCGTCCGCCCAGGCGTCCTGGAGCACGGAGAACTCGGCCGGGCCGAAGATGCCGGCCTCGTGTCCGCTCGTCACGCCGGCGGCGAGATAGGCCTGCCCGGCTACGTCCAGGTACTCCCGCAACCGTGCCTTGTCGTCCGGGAGGAACGGCACGTTCAGGAGTTCCTGCGCCGTTTCCTGAAGGAGTCCCGTCAGTTCGCCCGCGTCATCGCGGGCTATGTGGCCGCCGAACGGGCTCACGGTGTCGCGGGTGATCCCGGCGAGAGTCAGAGCGGCGGAATTGACGACGCTCATGTGCCCGCTGATGTTGCGGATCATGACCGGATGATGAGGGCTGACGGTGTCGAGATCCCACCGCGTGAGGTGGCGGCGCTCCGTCAGCTTGTTGTCGTCGTATCCGCGCCCGAGTATCCACTCTCCCGGAGCCACCTCCGCCGATCGCTGGGCCACCGACCGGACGATGTCCTGGATGGACTTCACGGCCGGGAAGGCGCAGTTGATCTGGGACATCCAGAAGCCCAGGGTCATCAGGTGGTGGTGGGCGTCGATGAAGCCGGGAGTGATCGTCGCGCCGCCTAGGTCCACCGTGTCGTAAGGACCGCTGAAGTTGTCCCGCGCGTCCCGCGCATTCCCGACCCAGGCGATGCGATCCCCCCGTATGCCGACGGCGCTGGCGACTGGAGTGGCCGGATCGAGCGAGATAATGGTGGCGTTGGTCAGGAGCTTGCCTCGCGCCATCTACGTCGTCTTCCATACCTGGCCGAGGCGCAGGTCCAGCGGCGGATTGATGGTCGATCCGTACACCTTTGGCGTCATGACGTAGTTGGTGGTCTCGTAGGCGGTAAAGATGAGAGGACAGTCCTCCCAGACGCTCATCGCTGCGGGGTGAGACTCTCCGTCCCATCTGCCGGAGATCGAGGCCCACCATGTCCTCGCCGCTGCGACGGCGCCCGCCACGACACGCCTTTGGCGGGGCCGCTCTTGTGCGCTCACGGTAGCCAATCTCCTCAAAGCTCGGGCATGAGGTCCGACTAGACGGCCGCTGCGCTGCCGCACCGCGTGGCTTCACAAATTTCGTAAAGGCTTACGATCTGACCGCTGAAAGGTACCGTAATGCGCGGATCCACCAGATAGCAAGACTCTTGGTGAGGAATCGTTCATGATCTCCCGCGACGACGCCCAGCTCATCGACGCCCTCCAGATCGCTCCCCGCGCGCCCTGGGCCACTGTGGGTGAGCACCTGGGGATCTCGCCTGTGACGGCCGCGAAGCGCTGGCAGCGCCTGACTGAGGAAGGACTGGCGTGGGTGACAGTTGCCCCGGGCATGGCTGACCACAGGCCCCAGTGCTTCGCCTACGTCGAGATCACCTGTCACCCGAGGATGCTGCTGGCTGTGGCCGAGACCATCGCCCGGCATACCCTGGCCGTCACCGTCGAGGTCGTCACCGGCAGCGCCGTCCTGGTGACCGTGTGTGCGGCCGACTTGCCCACTTTGTCTAGTTACGTACTAGATTATCTCAGCAAGGTGGACGGCGTGATCAGCACTAAGCTGCGGATCGCGACTCGCCTTTACAGCGAGGGCAGTGCCTGGCGGCTGCGAGTCATAGACGAGAAAACTGCTGCCGCCCTTGAGCGGCTGCGCAGCGAGGCACCATCGGAGGGCGAACGGCCAGCTCTCATGGGATCGATGCCCGACGTGGCGAAGGCCATCATCTCCCAGCTGGCCACGGACGGCCGGACGTCGTATGCCGAGCTGGCCGAGCGGGCCGACACCAGTGCGACGACGGCGCGCCGCTGGGTGAGCGATCTGCTGGGCTCCGGCATCCTGATCCTGCGTACCGATGTCTCAGCGCAGGATGCCGGATGGCCGGTGGAAGCCTACGTCTTGGCCAACGCGCCAATCAACACCTTGAGGGATACGGCCCGCCAGCTCAGCCAGATGCGCCAGGCCCGTCTGACCGCCACAGTCGCGGCCGGCCCAGTGATCGCCCTGTCCACCTGGCTGCGCACCGTGGAGGAACTGCACCGCCTCGAGCTAACCATCGCCGAGCAGCTCCCTCAGCTGCAGGTTGTCGACCGCCTTATTGTCCTGCGGGTGGTGAAGCGCATGGGCCGGCTGATCAACGTCGGTGGCCGGTCAACGGGCGTTGTCCCTATCAACATCTGGGACCATCCAATGCCCGGCGCAGCTACGCACCCTGCGTAGACCACCTTCCCCGACGGCCCCGATGCCCATCATGCCGACGGCATCTCAGACCGTCGGCTTGATCACAACCTTGCTTTGGGGCGGGATGAAGGCTCTGCCTGCGATCTCGCGTGAGTGGTTGCTGGAGCTCGCGGAGCCGCCCAGCCGAGATCACGAAAGCCTCGAGGCTAGACGACGCTAGCCAGATCCAGCGGATGGTCGTGGCCGGGCGGCGAAGGTTCCGCCGCCCGGCGGCCGGGTCACAGGTTGGCGGCCGTATCCACTACCTCCTGGATGTACTGCCCGCTACTGTTCTGCCAGTAGAAGTCCAGGTTTCCTTTGAAGTCGATGGCGGCGATGTTCTCGATGTCGTCGTTCATGGTGACGGCCGGGTTGGACATGGTGCCGGCCGACGAGTTCAGTCCGCCCGGGCCCACGCTGGCGACCGACCAGATACCGGTTCCGGTGGTGGTGAACTGGTCGGCACACTGGCCAAACCATCCCCGGGTGACAACGTGCACGCCGAGCGGGTAGGTCGTGATGGCTGGCGCGCCGCCGGTGAGGCCCGGCAGCGTCTCCGGATGCCACGTCGTGCTGCCGTTCGCCGCCCAGTAAAACGTCATGCTGGAGGTATTCGCATTGACCGCGGCCACGTTGACGCTGCCGTAATTCACGGTGATGGCGGGGATATCGGTGGTGGCCCCGGCGCCTGCCACGACCTCCCTGGTCCACGTGGGGCTGCCGTTGGCCGCCCAGTAGAAGTACAGGCTGCCGCCGGGTCCCTCGGCGACGATGTTCACGCTGTCGCCGTTCACCACCTGGGACGGCGCGGAGAAAGTCGTCCCCGAGCCGGCGACGCTCTCCCGGTGCCAGGCCGAGGAGCCGTTGGCTGCCCAGTAGAACTGCAGGCTGTTGACAGGTCCCTCGGCGGCGATGATCACGGACTTGCCGTCCTGCCTGACCGACGGCGCGGAGTAGGTCGTCCCCTTCCCCGCGACGGTCTCCATGTTCCAGCCGCTCCCGCCGTTCGGCTGCCAGTAGAAGTCCAGGCTGTTGCCGGCGCCCTGCGCGGCGATGACGACGGAGTCGCCGTCCTGCACCATGGACGGCGCGGAGAAGGTCGTGCCGTTCGCCGCGACCTGCTCGCCGTGCCAGGTGTCGGTGCCGTGCTCGTTCCAGTAGAACCGCAGCCCGTTGCCGGCGGTCTGCACGGCGATCACGGAGTTGCCGTCGGCGACCGTGATCGCCGGCGTGGCGAACGACGTGGCTGCCCGCGCGGCGGATCCGCCCGGCGCGACAGCGGCCATGGCGGTGATGGCCAGGGCGGCGGCGCCCGCGACGGCGAGCATCCTGACCCTGGACCGGACGGCGATAGCGCGCAGGCCCAGGCGCCGCGGCCCTCGTGGTGCGTTCATTGCTGTCATCTCCTTGCGCGGCACCATCGCTGCGGCCGCCTGAATGACGGCGGCGAGGTGCATGCAGCCCGTCGGCCGGGCTACTTGCTGCCAAGAATGCGGTGCCCCCGGAGGGTGGCTCAAGGGGAGGCCTCCCCATGAGCCGGGCGAGTCTCCCATGCTCGAACGCTGCGCTAACGAGCGGAATCGAGTGCGGCAGCCCGCACAGTCCACACTTGTCAACGGCCAGGTTGCGCCGATCGACAGCCGGGCAGCATCCCTCAGCGGCACTGGTCACCTGCTCCGGTGATGCCCGGCTGACGCCGAGAGGCGATCCGCTAGTAGCGCTCAGCGAGGAAGGTGTCCAACGCCGAGCGCAGGCTCGCCCCGTGGTCGGTCACAGCGACGCCGATGGCCGGCGGATCCAGCCGGAGCGTCAGGGCGACGTCAGGCCGCCGGTAGCGGCTAGTTCATTGGGGTTCGGGCACGGGTTCGAACTGAGCGGTTGGAAACGAGGGCCACGACCGCAGCCCCGGAGACCCGCGACCGGTTAACCGGGGCGCAGGTTGTTAGGCCCGGGCGCAGGAACATGCGCCTGCGCGTCGTTATGTCACAGTTTGCTGACCAAGAGCTGTGCGATCTTCTTGGTTCGCGCGGAGGTTGTGGGGTTGTACACATCGTCGTTGAGGACGAACACGATGTAGCCGTTGGACTCGGCGGCGAACTCTTTGACGGCACCCTCGATGGCTCGATCACCGACCCCCGAGACACTGGTCTCCGAGCCGTCGTCGCGCTTGATGCCGGCGATCTCCTGGGCCCAGGTGTGGAGCGGCGGCCCCTCCTTCTCGACCAAGTAGGAGAATCCGTCCGTGACACTGGCCGCGGAGACGTTACAGAACGTCCCACCGTCTTGGATGTCGGTGTAATGGACGCCGGCTGCCTGGCTCAGCTCTGCCGCCGTGATGAGGGTGCAGCCGTCCCCCACCTTGGCTGATGTTCCACTGGTTGTTGGCGATGTCGAACCTGCCGCGCCCCCCGACGAACTGGCCGCCGCGGTGGCTGCGCTGACCGCACTGGTTGTCGACGAGGCGGCAGGATGAGACGAGCTGCTACAGGAGCTCAAGGTCAACGCCGTGACGCCGACGGCTGCGACACGTGCGGCCAGTCGTCGTGGGTTTGTGGGAGCGCGCATGGAGGTCTCCTGTCGGGGCTGGCCCGGCGGTCGCTGGACGTCGTTGACCTTAGGCGCGCAGTGCTGGCGGGGAATCCGTGCAAACCCTCGATCAGGGCGGCCCGTCTGGCGCCGAGCCTCGAATGGTCTCGGCCGAGCGCAGGGTTATCGACCCGTAGCGCCCATCCGCGCACCTAGTTCCGCGCGGGAGCTGATGCCGAGTTTGCGGTAGGCGCGAGCGAGGTTGGCTTCGACGGTCTTGACGGCGAGGAACGAGCGGTCGGCAACCTCGCGGTTGCTCAGCCCGGACGCCGCCAGCTGCGCCACCAGCCGTTCGGTCTCGGTTAGATCGGAAGGCGCGCTGGGCCGCACGTTGACCCGCGCCAGCTCAGCGGCAGCCTGCCCTCGCCAAGCGATCGCGCCGAACGACGTGAACTCGTTCTCGGCCTCGGTAAGGAGGTCCCGCGCATCCGACTTTGCCTTGGCGCGGCGGCTGATTTGGCCGGCGACAAGCAGTGTGCGCGCGCGGTCGAAACGCAGTGGCGAGGTGTCGTACCAGTTCAGCGCGGCCCTCACCGAAGATCGGGCGTCGTCCAGCCGTCCCGAGTGCGCATCCAGCATCGCGCGTCCGGTCAGCGCGACGGCCACGGCGGACATCCGACCGGATCGTCGAGCTTGCCCGTCGAGTTCGGTGTGGAAGGCCTCGGCGTCCGCCGTCCGACCGGAGCTGATCAGCGCGCAGAAGTGGTCGAGATGCGAGCGGCTGTAGCCGGGTTCCCCGAAATGCATCTGGGTCAGCGCTTCGTGCCAGAGGTCGGTAAAGCGGACCGCGCCGGCCGCGTCGTTGCGCGAGAGCGCGACGAATCCCAGCGTCGCATTCGCGCGCTTACGGCACCATGCGCTCGTGGTCGGGTCGGCGAGCACGCTGGACAGCACCCGCTCGGCGTCGTCCAGAGAGCCCTGATATGCCATCGCCAGGCCGAGGTTGCAGCTGGCTTGGGTTCCCTGGCCGCCGAGCTCTCCATAGCTGGAAAGCTCAAGGTGTTCGTCGGCATAGGCCCGGCCTCGCGCCAGTTGGCCACGCCACAGGCTGATGTGCACGAGGTGGCCGAGCGAGTAAGAGATCGATGAGAGGTCGCCGCTCGCGCGCGCTTCCTCGAGCAGTGAGCACAGCCGGTCTTCCGCGCCATCCAGGTCATCGGCGTACTTCAGCAGCGCTGCGTAGCTGGTGTCGGCGCGATCGGAGAGCCGTCGGTAGGGGTGAGCGCGCTCGATGGCGATAGCCCGGGCGAACATGTCGTGATCGAGTCCCCGACCGGCCCGGAAACGGGCGCCGGCGACTTGGTCGAGCGCGCCCGAGAGGATGACCGGATCCGGCTCGTCCTGCGCCTCGAGCAGGTCCAGCGCACGCTGGGACGAGGCCTCAGCCAGTTCGATGTCGTCGGTGATCGCTGCGAGTGTGAGCAGGGCTTCGGCTAGGACCCGCGGATCTTCCGCCGCCTCCGCGACAGCCAGCTGAACTTGGCGCTCGGCGTCCTCCCAGCCGGTCACCTCGACGATGATCTCCGCGAGCCTGATGCGCCGACGGGCTCGCGCCGCGCCCGGTGCGGTTGCGGCCATCGCCTCTGTCTGCGCATGCCATGCACCCGTGCTGTCGCCGGCGCGGAACCTCGCATCGGCGAGCCGGTCCAGCCGCGCCGGCCGCCGGGCATCATCGGTCGTGTGCTCCAGGGATATCTGCGCAAGCTCTGCCGCGAGGTCGGGGACGCCGGCCGCCAGGACGGCGGTGACGGCTTCGTCCAACTGGTCCGCAAGGTCAGCCCGGGGTTCGGTTGCGGCGAGCGCCGCATGCCGGACGCGTTCGACGGGATCGCTGCTCGCGCTGGCGAGTCGCTCGTGCAGTGCTCGGCGGCGGGAGCCGGTCAGGCAGTTGTAGGCTGACGCGCTGAGCAGCGGGTGAGCCGCCCGCACCACCCGAGGCGCGCCGACCACGGTCGGCTCGTCGACAACGACCATCCCCGCCGCAACTGCCCGCTCAATCGCCTCGGCATCCGCGTCCGTCGCGCTGAGACGCCAGGTAGCAGCCGTCGCCGCGACGAGCTCGGCAACATCTGGCCGCAAGTCGCGGACGCGCGCATCGACCAACGCATCGAGCCCGACCGGAACCGGAAGCGGCCTGCCAGCCTTCGGGCTGATCTCCAGGCGGTCCAAGGCCCGGGCCAGCTCCAACGCATAGAGCGGGTTGCCGCCGGTGGTCTCGTAAACCCGCAGCAACAGCGGCCGGGCCAGCCGGATACCGCGGCGAACCTGCAGCAACGCGAAAAGGGCCCCCAAGGTCAAGGGCCCGACGTCGATCGCCGTTGATCGATCAGCCGGCAGGCCTCTCACCACCGGCAGCTGCAGGTCGTGACCGCGGACGGTCGCGAGTAGCCGCGCAGGGTGGGGTCCGTCCAGGCGGCGCAGGGCGAAGGCGACGACGAAGGCGCTGGCCACATCGAGGTACGGCAGGTCGTCGACGGCCAGCAGCACGGGCGCAGATTCGGTCATCATCTGCAGCGCCGACAGGATCGCAGTGCCAACCGTGCGTTCATCGAGTGCGTCCGCGCCACCACGCTGCAGGGACACCGCTTGCAGCGCCCGCTGCTGCACCTCAGGCAGGCAGGCCTGGACCGTCAGCGGGATCGAGCGCAGCAGGTCGGCCAGTCCCACCCACGGCAGCCGAGCCTCAGCCACGGTGGCACGGCTGATGAGCACATGTTCGCCGGCCGAGCGCCGGTCAGCGACAATCGTTTCCCAGATCGCTGTCTTGCCAATGCCGACCTCGCCGGTCAGGATGACTGCGGCTGAGCTGGCGCCGTCGACGCCCAGCGCCGCGAGGATTGACAAACGCTCTGTCGCGCGTCCGATGAGGTCGGCCGGGTCACCTGCCACGCCGCTGCTCCGACTCCAACAATCCGATCTCCCCGGTGACTTGGCAGATGCAGTCCACGCCGCGCCAGCGTACGCCGTACAAGGCGTACCCGGCCCTGGTCGAGGTTGACCCGGTTGCCTGGCAGAGCCGCGCAGCTAGCCGCCGCGAGGACCAATGCGTGATCCCGAGCTGCTTCATCCTGGTCCACCGTGCGCGGGCGGCCCGGACGCTGCTCATCAGCCAGACGATCCGCGCGCGCTGGGTCAGGCACGGCTGAGGCCGCAGCAGCTCATCGGAGTCCGAGTAGGTGATCCAGTGCGCGAGTCGAAGTGGCGGTCGCTGCTCCCGGGCCGCCTTAGGATCGTGGCGTGCGGGAAGCAGATCTCAACGCCACCATCGCGGCCTGCCGGGAACTCATTAATACGCGATTCCCCGACGACGACCATTACGGCGCGGCCGCAATGCTTCTTGACGACGGCAGCATTCTGACGGGAACGTCGCCGAGCGCCATGAACCCCTCCGTCGAGGTGTGCCATGAGACCGAGCCGTACTGCGGCGCGTATCGGCTTGGCCGCCAGGTGGTGGCATCGGTGTGCCTTCATCGCCAGCCGGGCGGGAGGACGGTTGTGCTGAGCCCCTGTGGCGTGTGCCGGGAGCGTCTTGCCGTCCACGGACCTGGTGTCCTGGTCGCAGTCGCCGCCTTGAACGACGCGACCAGTGTCGTGTGGAAGACGCTGAAGGAAGTCTTGCCCGACTACTGGATGACCGCGTTCCCCGACGAGATCGACCCCGGCTGGACGGCCTAGCAGCGCGCCGGGAGCGGTTCTGCGGACCGCTGCCGCTACATGGCCGGAGCCCAGGCGTGTCACATCCACTGAGGTCAGCGCGATGCCTGCCGTTCGGTATCCGCTGGGGCGCCGCCTCTGGTGGGCTGGTTGCTGCTACCGGCCGGCGCTGCCGTTGCCAGTCTCAGAGTCGGCTACGGCGATCGCGAGTCCCAGGGCCCTGAAGATCTGCCCGCCAGCCGAGACCACCCGCGCGGTGCCGACAACCGGGGCGACCGCGATCATGACTCCCTGGATGTCCTCGGCAGTGACCCCGCTGTCCGCGGCGGCCCCGGCGTTGGCGAGGTAGGAGGCAGGCGGCGCGTCCACCGCGATCAGGGCGGCCATCCGCGCGAGCATGAGCTCGCGCGGCGGAAGAGAATTGTGCACGACCGACGTGGCGGCGAGGTCGGCGAGCGTGTCAAGAACAGGTGTTTCAGCAGTCATGGAGGCCCTCCTCTGGGTTACTGCGGAACGTGCGGGTGCTGGCCTCGATTGGCCTCGGCGGAATACCAGCAGTCCACTGCTGCTCCCGCTGGAGGGCATCACCCCCCGTGGGTGAGATGCACTGGGGGAGCGGCGCCGTCGCGCCTCGGCCGGGAGCAGATCACCCTTGCGAGGTGATGCGCTATCTGCCGCGGCGTCGCACCATGAAACGTTACGGAGCTCGTGGCACTGAAACGGGGGTGACGGCAGATGCCAGCGAAGAGGAGCGCAGCACATCCGAGCGTGGATCAGCGCAGGGACAGGGGGCTGGAGGCCCGGGACCAGGCACCGCCAGCGGGCCATGCTGGCTGGGTTCCGGCCCAGGACCGTCCCGATCCGGTTGCGCTGCTAGAGCAGCAGAACCGGACCCGTGAACGGGACCTGGTGCCGGTCCGGCATGGCCGGATGATGGTTTCCCCGTTCACCTTCTACCGGGGCGCGGCCAAGGTCATGGCCGCTGACCTGACGGACACCCCGGTGGCCGGGCTCGATACTCAGCTGTGCGGCGACGCGCACCTGTCGAACTTCGGCGCGTTCGCGTCGCCGGAGCGGACGCTGCTGTTTGACCTGAACGACTTCGACGAGACGCTGCCGGGGCCGTTTGAGTGGGACGTGAAGCGGATGGCCGCTAGCTTCACGATCGCGGGCCGCAACAACGGGTTCTCCGCCGCCGACACGCAGGCGGCGACGCTGGCGTCGGTGACGGCCTACCGGGAGGCGATGGCCGAGTTCGCGCAGATGGGGACGATGGACATCTGGTACGCCCACCTGGCCGAGGACGATCTGCGGAGCGCGATCCGCGCCACCGTGGCCCAGGCTGCCAAAGCGGCAAAGGGGAAGAAGGGCAAGAAAGCTACGAAGACAGTAACAAAGGCCCAGAAGCGGGCAGCGAAGACCGCCGAGAAAGCGCACACGCGGGACAGCCTGCAGGCGCTGTCCAAGCTGGCCGAGGTCGTCGACGGACGGTACCGGATCACCAGCGAGCCGCCGGTCGTGGTGCCGGCCCGCGACCTGGCCGCCACCTTCGGCCTGTCCGGTAGCGCGCTCAGCCGCGTGATCCGTGACCAGTTCCGCGCCTACCGGGCCACGCTGCCCGATGACCGGCGCCAGCTGCTGGAGCGGTTCGAGATCGTGGACATGGCGCGCAAGGTCGTCGGCGTCGGCAGCGTCGGCACCCGGGCGTTCATTGTGCTGCTGCAGGGCCGTGACGAGCACGACCCGCTGTTCCTGCAGGTGAAGGAGGCGACAGCCTCGGTGCTCGAAGGGCACCTGCGCAGGAGCCGGTACCGGCAGCCCGGTGAGCGCGTCGTCCAGGGCCAGCGGATGATGCAGGCGGCCAGCGACATCTACCTGGGGTGGACCAAGGGCGTCCAGGCCAACCGGTACTTCTACTGGCGCCAGCTGCGCGATATGAAGGGCTCAGCCCTGGTCGAGTCGATGGCGCCGGCTGCGCTCAGCTTCTATGCAGGCATCTGCGGCTGGACCCTGGCCCGGGCCCACGCCCGCTCCGGCGACCCGATCGCCATCGCCGGGTACCTGGGCGGCGGCGACGCATTCGACCAGTCCATCACCGACTTCTCCCGGCGCTACGCCGATCAGAACGAGCAGGACTTCGAGAACTTCGTGCAGGCGGTCCGGTCCGGACGACTCGAGGCGGAGGAAGGCATCTAGGAATCGGTCACTCATCCTGCGGCTGCTGCCTGGCGTGCTGCACGGCCCCCACGAACACGCGGATGCCCAGCCCCAGGGTCAGCAGGTCCAGGATCATCTGCGCGGTAACGACGAGCCTGGCGGACTGACTGGCCGGCGAGATGTCTCCGTACCCCACGGTGGCGAACGTGGTGACCGTGAAGTACAGCGCATCGGTGCGGGTCAGGTCATGAGTGCTGAAATTGGCCGGGCTGCTTCGCGCCATCGCAAGGTAGGCCAAGGCGAACAGGAGCAGGAACAACGGCACCGTGGCGGCCAGGGCCTCGATAGCCCGCAAGGCCGGATACGTGGCCCGGACGATCGCCCGCACTTGCCACGCGGTACCGGCCAGCAGGATCAGCAGCCCGCCTGCCAGAGACAGAGGCACACTCGTGATGCGGTCCAGCGGCAGCACGAAGTACAACGCCACCAGGACGACGGCCGTAGCCAGCGAGCGAAGCAGCCCCAGGACGACCAGCCGGCGCCGCCGGGCCGGTGACAGTGTCCGGGCGGGCGAATCAGGCACTTCGCCCGGCCTGCATCAAGCCCCGGGCGGAGCGAGGCACATGCCCTGGTCCGGGCGTTATCAGCGCCAACCTCCCGCTAGTCAGGCTGGATTACCTTCCGATGGTCAGCCTGCCGCCACCCGAGACGACGAGGCACCACCCAGCGCGGGTGAGCGCAACGGCGGCTCCAGCTCGCGGAGGTCCTCCCACAGCCGCTCGCCGCGGCCGAGCAGGATCGGTCCGATCCCGACGTGAAGTCGGTCGACGACGCCGGCGGCCAGGTATTCCCGCACTACAGAGGCACCGCCGCCGATGCGGACGTCGAGATCGCCCGCGACCTCCTTGGTGCCCTTGCCGGACTGGCCGACCACGCGCTCGCGGAAGGTCCGGGTCGCGGCGTATGCCGCGACCAGGCGCATCCAGTCCTTGCCGATCGGGTTCTCTGGGGTCTGGTCGGTGGTGGTCGCGTAGCCGTCGAGGGAGATGTTCAGATCGACGCGTACCTGGCCCATTGCTACTCCTTCAGAGTGATTGCAAAATACGACCACTGCCGTGGACGCCGAGCGGTGTCAAGGAGGGGCCATGGAACCGAGGTCGGGATGCGCGATCAACGCGGCCGTAGAGGCGTTGGGCGATCGCTGGTCGTTCCTGGTACTGCGGGATGTGATCTTCGCCGACCGCCGGTACTTCCGCGAGCTGCTGAACGAGTCGATCGAGGGCATCGCCTCGAACATCCTCAGCGACCGGTTGAAGAAGCTCGTCGCCGCCGGCATCCTGACCAAGGCCGATGCCCTGCGGGGCCAGCGGGCCCGCTACAGCCTCACCGAGGCCGGCATCCAGACGCTGCCGATCATCTTCGCGCTAGGCAACTGGGGCCTCGACTGGCGCACGGGAACACCAGAGCTGCGCGCCCGGCAGGAACTCATGCGAGCGCAGGGAATGCCGTTCATCACCGAACTCATGGACGACCTGCGCGTGCGACACCTCGGGGCCGCTCCGGTCAAGCGGAAAGACCCTGGACCCTTCGAACAGCTCGAAGCGGTAGCCCGCCGGGGGCCGACAGGATCCATCTCGCCAGAACGGCGTTCATAGGTAAGAATCTCGCAATTAATCGGTAACCATCCGGGTGCCTGGCGCGTGTCTATTGCAGCGGGCCGGCCGGGTCCGTCTCCCCGGCATGAAAAAGGAAGTACATGCGGGACCCGGAGGACTTCGACGCGTTCTACGCGGGCAGCGTGCGGCGCGTCATCAGTCAGCTTTACGCGATGACGGGTAACCGCGCCGAAGCGGAGGACGTCGTGCAAGAGGCGTACGCACGCGCCTGGCAGCGGTGGGACAAGGTGTCCGGCTACGGGGACCCCGAGGGCTGGGTCAGGACCGTCGCCTACCGGATCAGCGTGAGTTCCTGGCGGAAGGCCGTCAGCCGGGGCATCGCGCACCGCCGCCACGGGGTCAGCGCGCCGGTGCCCGAGGTCAGCCCCGACTACGTGGCCATCGTCACCGCCCTGCGCAAGATCAGCGAAGGCCAGCGCCGGGTGGTCGTCTTGCACCATCTGGTCGGCCTGTCGGTCACCGAGATCGCCAGGGAGACGGGAGCCACCCCGGGCGCGGTCAAGACCAGGCTGACACGCGGCCGCCAGGCGCTGTCGGAGTACCTGTCCGAGGCAGCGGCAGGCCATGGCCCGGAGGAGGCGCAGTCCCATGCTGGATGACGACCTCGAAAAGGCCCTGAAGGCCGGGTCGGCGAGCATCGCCGATGCAGCCAGGCCCGAGTCCGCCGAGAGCATCCGGGCCCGCGGGAATCAGCGGCGCCGCCGCAAGGCGGCTGGATCCGCCGTGCTCGCCATGGTCATACTGGCCGGCGGCGGTAGCGCCTTCGCCGCGGTTAAGAGCGCGCAGGCACCCCCGCCCGTGACCCGTCATGTGACCCCGAGCCCGCACGTGACCAGCTCGTCGCCCGCCCCCCATCCCAGCACCTCAGTCAGCCACCCGCCGCGGGTCCTGCCAGCGGGACAGACCGGCTCCCGCGCGGATGTCCCCTGGGATCAGGTCGGCGCCGGCTGGAGCGTGGCCGAGTTCTCCACCGGCCAGCCGAATCCGAGCGGGCAGTACGTAGGGGGCGGCCAGATGACCGTCTACCTCGTCGATCCGGCCGGCGGCCGGTACGTGCTGTTCCGGCAGCCAGCCGGCGAGTCCCCCTGGCGGCTCCTGGCCTGGTCGGGCGACGGAACCCGGGCGCTGTTCGAGGTGGATACGCTGCCGCTCACGGCCAGCGGGTATGAGGTGGTCACCCTCGCCACCGGAGCGGTCAGCAGCCTGACGTTGCCGGCCGGCGTGACGCCGGCCGGATTCACCCGGCCCGACGGCACCAACATCATCGCCGTCGCGCGGATACCCAAGACTTCGGGCCTGCCGAGCACCAGCGGGACGCTGAAGCTGCAGCGCTACAGCCTGACCGGCCAGCTGCAGGCCACGCTGACCAGCCACGTCATCGGGCCGGGACAGCCCGTCGGCACCAGCTGCCAGCAGTACTGCGGTGCTGTCAGCTCGCCGGACGGGACCTCCGTGGTCTGGACGGATGGCGGCAGCCTGCAGCTCATCGCCAACGCGGGCGGTTTCGTGCGCGACCTGCCCGTGCCCGGTGAGGGTGCCGGCCAGAAACCGGCCTGCGCGCCGATCCGCTGGTCGGACGCGCAGACCGTGCTGGCCGACTGCACGGGGCCGTCGGGCAGGCGGCTCTGGCTCGTTCCCGCAAGCGGCGCGACCCCGACGGCGCTGACCCCGAAGCTCGCCGCCGCGGCGCCAGGCGTCGGCCCTGCGGCCGACGCCTGGCAGGTGTCCGGCACGGTGTACGTCGACCAGGTGGTCAACTCCAGCTGCACGCAGGCGGCCAGCGGCCCGGTCGGGGCGGCCATCCTGGCGGTCCGGCCCGGCGGGTCGCTGGCCGGTGTCGATGTTCCCGGCAGCCACGGCACGTACGACACTGCGCTGGCGGCAGCGGGCAGCCGGCTGCTGGTTCTGAGCAGCACCAGGTGCCCTGGCACGAACTCACTGCTGTGGCTCAATCCGGTCACTGGCGCCGCGCAGCCCCTGCTGACCAGCCCGGCTGGCGAAATCGGCGTCGTGGCGGCAGTGCCGTTCGGGGCACGGTAGCGGCGGCGGCGCTAGTTTCTGGATATGGCCGAGTCAGCGGTTGAACTCGAGGTCGGGAAGCGGACGGTCCGGCTGTCCAGTCCGAGCCGGGTGTACTTCCCGGCCCGCGGGCAGACCAAGCTGGACCTCGCTCGCTACTACCTGTCGGTCGGCGACGGGATCGTGCGCGCGCTGCGCGAGCGGCCGTGCATGCTGCACCGCTTCCCGTCCGGGGTGAGCGGCGAGAAGGTGCACCAGAAGCGGATCCCGCACGGCGCGCCGGACTGGCTGGAGACCGTGCGGGTGCATTTCCCGCGCTACAACCGCACCGCTGACGAGCTGTGCGTGACCGAGCTGGCCAGCGTTATCTGGGCCGTCCAGATGTCCACCGTCGAGTTCCACCCGTGGAACTCGAGGAGGGCCGACACCGAGCGGCCCGACGAGTGGCGCATCGACCTGGATCCCATGCCGGAGTGCGGGTTCGGCACCGTGCGCCGGGTCGCCCATGTCGTGCACCAGATACTCGACGAGCTCGGCGCAACCGGCTGGCCCAAGACGTCCGGCGGCAACGGGCTGCACGTCTACGTGCGGATCGAGCCGCGCTGGGGCTTCGCCGAGGTCCGGCGCGCCGCGCTGGCCTTCGCCAGAGAGGTCGAACGGCGCATTCCCGACGAGGTGACGACCACCTGGTGGCGGAAGGACCGCGACCCCGCCAAGCTGTTCGTGGACTACAACCAGAACGCCAGGGATCACACCATCGCCAGCGCGTACTCGGTACGCGGGGTGCCGGAGGCGACCGTGTCCACCCCGATCCGCTGGGACGAGGTCGACGACGTCGAGCCGCGGGAGTGCACCATCGCGACGGTGCCCGCCCGCTTCGCCAGTCTCGGCGACCTGCACAAGGACATCGACAAGTCCGCTTACTCGCTAGACACCCTGCTGGAATGGGCCGACCGCGACGGCCTCGACTAGCCCCGCCGCGTGCAGCACGTCGTTCGGCTGGACAGTGCCCGGCAGTCACTTGCCCGGCCAGGCGGCCGGTCGACAGCGGCGCGGCGCCGGCCACAATGGCCGGCGCCGCGCACCCGTACCTGACTGTCGCTACACCTTGACCGGCCTGGTGGAGAACGGCACGGCCGCGACCACGCCCTGGATCGTCTTCGGCGCCTTGATCAGCATCTGGACCGCGCGGGTACCCGGGTTGAACCAGAGCAGCGAGTCGCTGCCCATGCAGCCGGTCTCGGCCTGGACGAGGAGCCGCGCGCCCCTGGCCGCCAGGACATGGTCGTCGCCGCCGGTAGTCCCCGGGATCTTGACCGCCGTGGCCACGCCGCCAGCCTGCTTGACGATCCGCATGCTGCTGCAGCCGATGGGCGACTGCAGGTACAGGCCGCTGGACAGCTGCCAGGCGTCGACATCGCCCAGCGGGTCGGGCCCGGTCCCGTGCCGCCAGGGCGTCAGCGTCGAGGGAGAGCCCCCGCCGACCGGCACCCGCCACAGCTGGGTCCGCCCCGTCGCCTTCTCGGCGCAGGCGGCGAGCACTGCCCGGGAGTTCCACCACCGCACCGGCTGGCAGCCCGCCTTCCCGTATCCGGCCCGCAGCACGCGGACGGTGTGGCCCGCGTTGGTGACCAGCCGCAGGCCGCTGGGGCTCGACACCACGACCGTGGTTCCGCCCGGCGACTCCAGCGCAGATCCGGCGGTTGCCAGGACCTGCTGGAGCTCGCCGTTCAGGCTGAAGCGAACTATCTGGTTCCCGCGGTCCGCCAGGACGGCCGTGCCATTTGGCCGGGTGTAGCCAAGCGCCCAGGAGTTAGCGATGCGGAACCGGCTTGCCTTCCCGGTGGCCAGGGTGATCTGGATGACCTTGTGGGCAGCCGACAGTAGCGCCCGGGTCTTGTCGCCCGACCAGTCGATCAGCTCGGGAGTCGCGGCGCTGGCCGGCCAGCGGTACATCTGGTAGCGGCCGCCCGCCGGGTCGACGAGGTAGAGGATCGTCGCTCCCGCCTTGGGATGCAGGTCACCGGCGCTGTGCCCGGAGTACTGCGCAAGCTCCCAGCCGGGTCCGACCTTCCGCCACGGCACGGCGGACCGCGGCCCGGTCTGGCCGGCCGGCAGCATGCCCGGGGCGGTAGCCGCGGTCGCGTGACCAACTGTCAGTGCCATCCCGCCGGCGGCCGTGGCGACGCCGGCGCTCCCGCCGGCAGCGAGCATGGTGCCGGCCAGCGCGCTGGCGGCCAGCGCCGGCACCACAATGCGGCGTCCGAGCCGGTTCTTCATCAACGAGTACATGACACGCTCCGGGTATTTCGTGGCCCGCTGCCCGGGCTCTTGCATAGGTCACGCGTGAGCCCCGGGAATGGTTACCGACTATTTCTCGCCTGGGCGCGGCTGGGCACATCGGCGCGAGAACTGGCACGATGGGGCCGGTCATGACCTGGAGGACGGGCATCGGCGGGAGCAGCGCGGGCGGTGATCGGCTCGCAGGCGGGGCGGTGACGCTATGACCGGTTTCCTCATCCGCCGGGTGCTGCAGGCCCTCCTGGTCACGTTCCTGGTAACGATCTTCACGCTGCTCCTGGTCGACCTGTTTCCCGGCGGGGGGCCGATCCATGCCCTGCTCGGCCCGCGGGCGACCCCGCAGCAGATTGCTTATTACAACCAGCTGTACGGCTTCGACCAGCCGTTCTACATCCAGTACATCAAGTGGATCAACCAGTTGCTGCACGGCAACTTCGGCTTCTCGCTCAAGCTGAACCAGTCGGTCACCGGCCTGATCGCCCAGGACCTGCCGAAGACGATCGTGCTGGTTCTGCTGGGCACCGTTGTCTCGCTGGTGTTCGGCATCCCGCTGGGCCTGTACCAGGCGGTGAAGCGCTACGGGGCCGGCGACTACGTGCTCACGACGGTCTCGTTCCTCGGGTACGCCGCCCCCGAGTTCTTCATCGGCTTGCTGCTGGTGCAATGGTTCGCTGTCGACATTCACCTGCTTCCGCCGTTCGCTCCGCAGGGCACTACCGTCGGCCAGATCCTGTCTGATCCCGTGGCACTGGTCATGCCGGTGGCCGCGTTCTCGTTCGGGGTGTATGCGCTGTGGAGCCGGTACATGCGCTCGTCGGTGATGGACAACCTGGTACAGGACTATGTGCGCACGGCGCGGGCCAAGGGCAGCAGCGAGCGGCGGGTGGTGCTGGGGCACGTACTCCGGAACTCGCTGATGTCGATCGTCACCCTGCTCGGGCTCTCGGTGCCCGCGCTGATTGGCGGGGATCTGTTCATCGAGGTGGTGTTCAACTATCCGGGCATGGGGCTCGCGTTCTACAACGCCGCGCTCAATGTTGATTATCAGGTCCTGCTCGGGTTCACGCTCTTCGGCACGCTGGTGACAATCGCGGGGAACCTGCTGGCCGACGTGGGATACGCGGTGCTCGACCCGAGGGTGAGATACAACTGACGACCACTGTCCCCCGGCGGATCCCGGCCAGACGAGCGGCGCTGACATGCCAGCATCATGCGCATGTCCGGAGATATTGATGAGTGATCTGTCCGATCAGACTCGGTGGCTGGACGCGACCGAACAGGCGGAACTGGTCAGGTCAGGTCAGGCGACGGCGCTGGAGTTGCTGGAGGCGGCGATCGAGCGGATCGAGACGCTCGACTCCGCGATCAATGCGGTGGTGATGCGGTGGTTCGACCACGCCCGGCATACTGCCGCCGGCGCGCTGCCTGACGGGGTATTCCGGGGCGTGCCGTTCCTGCTCAAGGACTGGATGGCGGCCTATGCCGGGCAGCCGCAGGCCAGCGGTAACCGGCGGCTGAAGGAGGCGGCGCGGCCGGCCCTCGCCGATTCCACCCTGGTGTCCAGGTTCCGCGCGGCGGGCCTGGTGATTGCAGGCCGGACGAACACTCCCGAGTTCGCCAGCCAGGTGACTACCGAACCTGAAGCATGGGGGGCGACCCGCAATCCGTGGAACACTGCCTACTCGCCAGGCGGATCCAGCGGCGGAGCGGCCGCCGCGGTGGCCTTGGGCATGGTTCCCGTCGCGCACGCCACCGACGGATCTGGCTCTATCCGGATACCCGCAGCATGCTGCGGAGTGGTCGGCCTGAAGCCGACGCAGGGCAGGATCAGCGCCGGGCCGTCCGGCGATGAGTCCGGTCCCGGCGTCGGACTGTGCATCAGCCGCACGATCCGGGACACTGCGGCGATGCTCGACGCGGTACGCGGTCCCGGCGTGGGTGACACCGTCATCGCGCCCTCGCCGGGCAGACCCTATGTGCGCGAACTCAGCGCCGATGCCGGGCCGCTGCGCATCGGGGTGCTGGACCGGTACCCCACCGGAGATCCTGTCCATCCCGACTGCGCGGACGCCGTCCACGAGGCCGGGCGGCTGCTGGGGGAGATCGGGCACCGGATCGAAGCCGGCTATCCGGCCGCCCTGGCCGACTCCGGGATCGGCGGGCAGATCGGGCTGGTGGCCTCGAGCCATCTGGGCCTCGCTCTCGACCAGGTCGGCGATTCCCTGGGACGCGACGTCACGGCTGCCGACGTGGAGGAGGCCACCTGGGCACGAGCGCAAAAGGGGCGCCAGGCAACTGCGGTTGACCACGCCCGGGCGCTGTCCGCCTGCACTGGCTTCCGGCGTGCCGTCCACCAGTGGTGGGCAGACGGGTATGACCTGCTCCTGACCCCGGTGACGGCCGAGCCGCCACCGCGGCTCGGCGCCCTCGCTGGCGACCCCGCCGGCCAACTCGCCTACACCGCCTTCACCAGGGCGTTCAACATCACCGGCCAGCCGGCCATCAGCCTTCCGCTGAGCTGGAACAGCGCCGGGCTCCCCCTCGGCGTGCAACTCGTTGCCGCCTACGGGCGAGAGGACCTGCTCATCAACGTTGCCGCACAAGTCGAACAGGCCAGGCCATGGACCAGCCGAAAGCCGTCGCTGCCCACTCCCGCCTGACGCCCGGGACGGCGCCGCCGGGGCCCGCGGCCCCGCAGGGGGCGAGGGCCTGGGTGGTCAGCGGTCGAGCAGGCGCATCTGTGCCTCGTTGTGGTGCTCACCGGCAGGCGGCGTGATCTGGTCGAGCTTGGCGAGCTGGTCAGCGGTCAGCTGGACACTGTCAGCGGCGGCATTCTCCTCAAGGCGGGACACGCGCTTGGTGCCGGGGATCGGGGCGATGCCGTCGCCCTGAGCAAGCAGCCACGCCAGCGCGACCTGCGCGGGCGTTGCGCCGGCCTCGGCAGCAATCTGCCGCACCTCGTCGGCGACCCGCAGGTTGTGCTGGAAGTTCTCCTCCTCGAAGCGCGGCTGGCTCTTGCGGAAGTCGCCGTCCTCGAGGTCGTCGAGCGACCGGACCTGGCCGGTGAGGAATCCTCGTCCGAGCGGGGAGTAGGGCACGAAGCCGATCCTGAGTTCGCGCAGCACCGGCAGCACCTCCTCCGGGTCACGGGTCCACAGCGAGTACTCCGACTGCAGCGCGGTGATGGGGTGCACGGCATGAGCGCGACGGATGGTGCCGACCCAGGCCTCGGACAGGCCGATGTGGCGGATCTTGCCCTCGGCGACCAGCTCGGCCAGGGCGCCAACCGTTTCCTCGATGGGCGTGTCCGGGTCGACGCGGTGCTGGTAGTACAGGTCGATGTGGTCGGTGCCGAGCCTCGCCAGCGAGCCTTCCACCGCGATCCTGATGTTGGCCGGGGTGCTGTCGAGACTGCCCTGCACCCGCCCGGTGTGGGAGATGAAGCCGAACTTGGTGGCGAGCACGACCTGGTCCCGGCGGTCCTTGATGGCCCGGCCGACGAGCTCCTCGTTGTGGTACGGGCCGTAGACCTCGGCGGTGTCGAGGAGGGTGACGCCGAGGTCGAGGGCCCGGTGGATGGTGCGGATGGACTCCGCCTCATCGGTGACGGCGCCGTAGCTCCCGGACATTCCCATGGCGCCGAGGCCGATGCGCGAGACCTCGAGATCCCCTAGGTAGGTGGTTCGCATGGTGATCTTCCCTTCGGGCGGCGGGCGGCTGTCTCCCTAACGCTATGACGAGCGCGCTGCAGTTTGCCGGGTGCGGCTGGGCAGCCTCGCTTCGACTGGCAGTGTGGTCCACGTGCTGAGCCCGCCAGAATCCGGTCATGAGCTATGAAGCTCGCCATGCTCGCGCCGATCGCCTGGCGCACGCCGCCCGAGCACTACGGGCCGTGGGAGTCGATCGCCAGCCTGCTTACTGAGGGGCTTGTCGCGCGAGGAGTCGATGTCACACTGTTCGCAACGCTCGACTCGGTAACGGCGGCGGCCCTCGACGGTGTCTGCCCGCACGGCTACGCAGCGGACGCTCAGCTGGACGGCCGGGTCTGGGAGGCACTGCACGTCTCGCATGCCCTGGCCCGATCGGGCGAGTTCGACCTCGTGCACAATCACCTCGACTGGCTGCCGCTCGCATTTGGCGAGCATGCGCGTGCGCCGATGGTGACGACCATCCACGGTTTCTCCGGCGCGGGCATCCTTCCCGCCTACCTGCGGTCGCGGTCGGCGTTCGTCGCGATCTCAGATTCCGACCGCTACGCCGGGCTCGACTATGCCGCGACCATCCATCACGGCATCGACCTCAGGATGCTCCCGTACCACGCCATCCAGGGGGATTACCTTGTGTCATTCGGGCGCATTCATCCGGACAAGGGGACAGCTGACGCCATCGAGATCGCCCGCCGCACGGGACTGCGGCTGGTGATCTGCGGCATCGTGCAGGACGAGCGGTATTTCGCCGATGCCGTGGAGCCGCATGTCGACGGGGATCAGGTCATCTTCCTCGGCTCAGTCGGCCCGGGGCGGCGCGCAGATGTCCTCGGCAATGCGGCCGCGCTGCTGCACCCGATCTACTTCGACGAGCCGTTCGGGCTGTCCGTCGTGGAGGCAATGGCGTGCGGCACCCCGGTCGTCGCCTACCGGCGTGGCTCGATGGCCGAGGTGGTCGACGAGGGAGTGACCGGGTACCTGGCCCAGGACATCGGGTCGGCGGTCAGCGCAGTCCGCGCGGCGGTGCGGCTGGACCGCTCGCTGGTCCATGCCCGCGCCGTGGCGCGGTTCGGCGTCGACCGCATGGTCGAGGACTACCTCCGCACCTACGAAGCGCTGCTCATGTCGGCCAGCACCTCGCCGAGCGGCGCGTAAGCCACCCCGATACGGCAGTCATCTATGCCGTAGGGAATCCACACCAGGCCGTCGTGCAGGAAAGCCCCGCACGAGTACACGACGTTGGGGACGTAGCCGTCCTGCTCCTCGGGGCCGGGGGAGAGCAGCGGAGTCCTCGAATAGCCCACGACGCGCGTCGGGTCATCAAGATCGAGCAGGAGCGTGCCGACGACGTAGACCCGCATCGGACCGACGCCGTGGGTGAGCACAAGCCAGCCCTGGTCGGTCTCGATCGGCGGCCCGCAGTTGCCGACCTGCAGCATCTCCCAGGGTGCGGACGGTTCCTGCAAGACCACTGGCCGGCCCCACACGTAACCGTCCGCCGAGCTGGCCAGGCTGGTGCTCTCGCCGTCGGAACGGCACAGGGCAAGGTACTGCCCGTGCACCTTCCGGGGGAACAGCGCCATGCCCTTGTTCCGGGCCGCCGGGCCAGCCAGCCGATGAGCCCGGAACACCCGCAGGTCCGAGCTGATGAGCAGGCGCGGGGCGATGCGCCGGCCGTCATAGGCGGTGTAGGTGGCGCGGTACTCGGCGGTCCCGTCTTCTGCAACGAACCGGGTGAACCGCGCGTCTTCCATGCCGTTGCTCTCCTCATCAGCGGACGGCGACAAGACCCGCTGCCCGAGGTCGGCGTCGGGGGCGAAGGAGGCGTTGTAGGCAGAGGAGACCACCTTGCGCAGCAGGTCGGCGGTAGCGGCGGAATCTGCCCGGGTCAGCAGGTCGCGGTGCGCCTTCGCCAGCGCCCGCTCGAGATCAGCGCCCTCGAACTCGAGGGGGAGGGCGTGCAGGACGGCCTCAGCGAGTTCATCGAGGTGGCCCTGGTCAGCCAGGACGGCATGCAGATGCGCCCGGTGCCAGCTGGCCGGCGTGGTCTCCGCTACGGAGACCGGCAGAAGCCGCCGCTCGAATGACCACTGCGCGCCCGGGCCGACGACGGCCGAGCAGAAGCCGATCGAGGAGATGTGCCCTTCACCGATACCCCGGACACTGAGAGCCACCCGAGCCTGGCCAGCGTGCAGGCCGCGCTGGTCGGGGCCCAGCACCGCGCTCGGGTTGCACAGGGCCGCGGCCTCCGTCGCATACTCCGCGGTGAACGTCGCTCCCAGCAGCAAGGTGCGCGCCGCCGTCAGCTCACGCGCCTCCTCGATGTGCGCGGAGACGATTGACGCATGCCGCCGCAAGATCGCCTGATAGTTGTGGTGGCGATCCTCGAAGTCTCGTAGCAGGCCCGCCGTCAGCCGCTCGACCTCGTCTTCCGCCAGGCTCATAACGCGGCCGACGACCTGGCTGGCCCGCGAATGGGTATGGTGCAGCTCCTCGCCAGGCAGGAATGGCCGCGCGACGACGCGGGCCGGATCGGGGCGGAGCCCAGCCTGAATGCGCTGCGCGATCACTCCGGCTCGCTGATCCGACGTGACTGCTGTGCGGTCGCGAGCATCGCCAGGGTGGACTCGGCGCCCTGGTTGAGGTTGCAGCCGCGACGTTGCAGGCCGTCATAGCCGCCACCGGTACGCGGGTCGAACATCAGGGTAGAGCTGTCGTTGTCACCGAGGAACCAGCCCCATGCCAGGCTGACTCCTGGCAGCCAGGACGGCTGGTGCGTGATCCGGAACGCGGTCCCGCAGGCATCTGCGAGCGCGGACACCTCGATGGGCTGCTGGTCATAGCCGGGACCTACGTCGTCCCGGCCGCGGCCGCCCGCCGGCGTCACGGACAGGTGGCCATCGCGAGTCTGGGCGCCCAGCAGGAACTGCAGCAGGCCGAGGCCCCGGCTGAGGGCTGGCGCATCGGGGAGGGCGTCACCTGCGACGATCAGCGCCTCGGCAATTGAAGCGTTCCCGTAGCTCAGGCGCTCCTCCGGCCAGGGCCACCGGGGATCGTCGTCCCCCGCCCCGCCGATCACGGCCAGCGTGTCCGTGAGCAGCCCCCTGGCAGCCATCTCATCCGGTCGTCTTCTGAGCAGCTCAGCGGCACCCAGCGCAGCAAACGCCATCGAGCGGATATGCGGGGAGCGCCGCTGCGCCGCTATGCGGAACCCGCCAAGCGCCCGGGCCCGCATACCCGGCGTCTGCGCACTCGTCGCTGCGACCCCGAGACCCCACAGCGCCCGGCCCCACCAGTCACCGACCGCTGGCTCGTCGCGCCACTGCCCGTCGACGGCCATCCTGTTGTGACAGGCCCCCGTGGAATCGAGTGCGTCGAGGATGAAGGCGAGGTAGCAGCGGGCCAGGCGGCGGGCGGCGGGGCCGGGCTCCGGCTCATGGCAAACGACAACCAGCCCGCGGGCGACGTCGTCAACGCAATAGCCGTGCTCGCGGCGGGGGACCGTGTGGAGGGCGTGCTCGAAGAGCCCGCGGTGGTCAGTCAGCCGTTCGAGGTGATCGAACACCGGCTGGTAAAAGTCGCCTGCGGGAGTCACGCTGCCGTCGGTCATGCGGCCACGCTCGCCATGATCAGCCGGTTGGCCAGCTCGCGGTACTGGTCCGCGATGACCGGCCATTGCACCTGCTGCGCTGTCGCAGCGGCGGCCGCCTCCATCCTCGTCATCGCGTCCCCGCGCGTGATGACCGAGCGGAGCGCCGCCGCGATCGCGGCCGGATCGCGGTGCGGCACGAGCAGGCCCGCTCCTCCGGCGAGTACCTCTCGGGCGTGCGGGAACCGCGTCGCCACGACCGGCTTGCCGGCCGCCACCGCCTCGATGAGCACCCCTGAGGTGACCTGCTCGGTCGAGTCGTAGGGCAGCAGCACCACGTCGGCGGAGCGGACGAGGGAGGCCAGCGCGCTGGCGTTCCGGTAGTGAGCGTCGAAGGTAATCCAGGATCCCAGCTCGGCCTGCCGAACCTGCTCGCAGAGTCGGTCACGATAGGCGTCGCCTTCGTGAAGCAGCACCTTCGGGTGTGTCTGGCCGGCGACCACGTAGCGCGGCATGGGCTCGAGATCGCGCAGCATCGCCATGGCCTGGATGCCCCACTCGATACCCTTGCCGGGGCCGAGCAGGCCCCATGTCAAGACGGTGAACTGCCCCGTGCGGAACGTCGGCTCCGCCATCGTCGTCTGCTGGGCTGGCGCGCCGTGCGCGATGATGCAGACCTTCGTCATGTCGACGGCATACCCGGCCGCGAGGCGTTCGCGCGCGGTCATCGTCATCGCGACGACGGCATCGGCCTTTGCTATCACCGACTCGAGGACCTGACGCTGATGGGGCGTCGGGTCGGTCAGCACGGTGTGCAGGACGACGACGCATGGCACCCAGACCTCGTCCAGCAGGTGCAGGATCTCGCTGCCGTCGGCTCCGCCGTAGACGCCGTACTCGTGCTGCACGATGGCGACGTCGCACTGGTTCAGTTGCGCGGCCGCCCGGTGGAGCGAGGCGGGGTCGTCAGCGATGAGCTGCGCGACCACCTCGCCGCCGGGTCGTGGTGCGGGCGTGTCGACCAGGCGTACGACCCAGCCCTCGTCAGTAGTTGAGTGCAGCAGGGCGCCGCGCAGAGCGGTGGTGAAAGTTGCCAGCCCGCACCGGGTGGGCGGGAACGTGCTGACAAAACCGAATCGCGTGCTCATAGTTCAGGTGCCTTCCGATCGGACAGCCCCGAGAGAACCGGAAACGAAGCCTCACGCAATAAGGTGCTCCGGCTCACGGGCAGCGTGGGTGCCCGACCAGCCGCCGCGGCACGCCTACGTTCCTGCTGCCGACCAAGGGGGGCTCATATCCGCCAGACAGTCATTGCCGGCCAAGCCAGGCGCGCCGGGGGTGCGACGACGCTCAGCTTATCCGCAGACGGCCACGGCGGGGCGGAAGCGCCCAGTCCCGCAGCTCCCGCTAGCACTGCAGGACGGCCGCGCCGCCGCGTCAGCAAAGCCACCCCGGTGGCCTGGCACGGGCGCGTCCACGCCCTTACCGAGCTGTCAGCGTTCCGGCGTTCGCTAGTCGCGGCCGAGCAGCCGGGCGGCGTTCCCGCCGGTCAGGGCGTCCAGAACAGGTTCGCGCAGGCCTCCGGCGCGCCACTGGGCCAGGGCTTTGTCCATCGGGAATACTGGCCAGTCCGTGCCGTGCAGCACCTGCCGGGCGAGCAGGCTGTTCATGAACCGCTTCATGACCTCCCAGCCGGTGTTCGGCTCGCAGACGTAGCGCGGCGCGAGGCCGCCGAACTCGGCGTAGACACTGGGGTGCTTGCGCAGAACCGCTACCATCTCGGCCACCCATGGCCAGCCCGCATGACAGGCGATCAGCACCAGGCTGGGAAAGTCGCAAGCGACCTGGTCTAGCTGGAGCGGCTGGTCATTGCGTATCGGGAAGCTGACGGTGTAGTTGATGCCGGTATGCAAGGCGACCTGCAGGCCCAGCTCGTCGGCCTTGGCGTAGACCGGGTACAGCACCCGGTCGTCGATCGCCATGCCGAAGAACGACGGCTGCAGGCTCAGGCCGGTCAGGCCCAGCTCGGCGACCCGGCGGACCTGGGCCAGCGCCCGGGGGATCTTCACCGGGCCCATAGAGATCGTGCCGTAGCCCGAGAACTTGTCAGGGCGCTCGCTGACGAGCTGGCCCACGGCTTCGTTCAGGGCGTCGGCGTCATCTCCGTACTCGTACTCGGCGTGCACGACCGCGTGCTCGGTGCCGCTGGCCGCCATGTCCGACAGCAGGTCGGCCAGCGTGCGGTGCCGGTTGGCGGACAGGTCCAGGACCTTGTCGTACTGCTCAAGGTAGTCAGGCGGAAGGTCCTCGGCCGGCCGCAGCTCGAGCGGCAGCCGGACCCTGAAATCGATGACCTGCGACACCGGACCTCCTCATCAGATGACTTCACCAGCTCAGCTCGGCCGACCTGTCCCACACGCGGCCGGGCTCGGCCGAGCGGTCCAGGCCGTCCTTCTTGACCCGCATGGACGGGGTCCGGTCGAAGTCCTCGGCACGGAACTCGACGTACCGGGGCACCTTGTAGCGGGCCAGGCGCTCAGCGCTGAATGCGATCAGCTCGGCGGGCGGCACTGAATCGGGACTCTGCCCGTTCCCCAGGAAAACGTGAATCTTGACCTCCTCGCCGAGCAGGTCGTCAGGTACCGGAACGGCCGCCACCTCGAGCACGCCGGGGTGGGCGCGGAGTACCGTCTCGACCTCGGCGGCCGCGATGTTCTCGCCCGCCCGCCGGATCACGTCCTTAATCCGGCCGGCGAAGTAGAGGTAGCCGTCCGCGTCGCGGCGCCCCAGGTCGCCAGTGTGCAGCCAGGCGCCGCGGAAGGTCTCGGCCGTCTCGGCTGGCTTGTTCAGGTAGCCGCGCATCAGGCCCGGCGCACGGACCACGATTTCGCCGGGCTGGCCGTCGGCGGCCTCGGTACCGTCGGGGTTAAGGATCCGGACGTCAGCGCCGGGGCAGGGCAAGCCGATGGAGCCGGATCCGATCATCTGCCCGGCCCGCCCGACCGGTACCGAGACGATGACTCCTGTCTCAGTCAGGCCGTACGCCTCCACCCACGGGACGCCCCACCGGTCAACCAGATCCTGGTGCAGCGGAGCGGGGATGCCTACCTGGATGGACAGCCGCACTTTGTGCCGGGTGTCGCTATCAGTGGCCGGAGCCTTCAGCAGCAAGCTGGCGGTCGACGCGATCCCGAACAGCACGGTCACGTCGAGGTCGCGCACGACCTGCCAGTACCGCGACACGCTGAACCGGCGCATGGCGACCATCGAGGTGCCGGCCCGGAGGGCGATCAGCAGCATCCACGGGGGATCGTTGTAGAAGAACTGCAGGCAGCAGATCATCCGGTCGGCGGCGGTGATGCTGTACAGGCTGGTCATCAGGTCGGCGAACCGGACCCAGTAGTCGTGCCCGACGGCGCAGCCTTTGGGCGGGCCGGTCGTGCCCGAGGTGTAAAAGATGTTGGTCAGGTCGCCGCGGGCCTCGCTGGGCCGTTCCGGCACGCCTGGCCCGGCATACCTGCTGAGCCCGCCCGGCTCGCCGTCGGCGGCTACGATGACCTCGGCCAGGCCGGGACAGGCGGGCTGGAGCTCGGCGAACAGCTCGGCATGCGCCGCGTCGACCACCGCGAGCCGGGCGGCGGAATCGCGCAGCACGTGGCCGGCGTCGTGGCTGCGGGCCGCCGGGTTGAGCGCGACCAGGATGCCCCGGCAGGCCGCCACGGCGAGCCAGGTCACCATGAACTCAGCGCGGTTGGGCATCATGACGGCGACCCGGTCGCCGGGCGCGATGCGGGAGCTCAGGTAGCCGGCGAACGACTCGATCTCGGCCCACAGCCGGGCCCGGCTGACGCTGACCCCGTCCTCGAAGATCAGCGCCGGGATCTCGGGGTCAGCCTGGCACGCCTGGTGGACCAGTTCCACCAGGTCGCAGTCGGGCGGGCTGCCGCCCGGCATGTCGGCTGGGCGGCCGTCGGGGATGGGTGCCGTCACTCGTACCACTCCTGGGGTCCGAGCTTGACGCTGTCCTCCCAGTGCAGATCGTGAGTGACGATGAGCTTCGCGTCGTAGCGCCGCTGCATCTCCTCGATCTTCTCCCAGCTCTCGATGATCGCGTCCGGGCTCCACAGCAGCCCGGGCAGGCAGCGGGCCTGCATCTTCTCCCGGTCATAGACCGCGTCGCCCGCGAGGATGTAGGCCTCGTTGTCCAGCCGGACCAGCATCGACTGGTGGCCGGGGGTGTGCCCGGGCGTGGGGAAGATGACCAGGCGGCCGTCGTTGAAGATGTCGTGCTCGCCGCGGAGCTGCTTCCAGTCCTTGACCAGGTCGAAGTCCTGCCGGACGTAGACATCGCGCTGGTATACCGGCGGCCAGTACGCGAAGGTGAGTTCCTGGTGCTGGACGTAGACCGTGGCGCCCTGGACGAACTCCAGACCGCCTGCGTGGTCGTAGTGCAGGTGCGACTGGACGACGTGGCCGATGTCCTCAGGGTCCACGCCGAGGGAGGCCAGCCGGGAGCGCACATCGTCGCCGGGGCTCATGACGATCTCGTACAGGTCGGCGGCGTCGCCGAGCCGGGCGCGCGGGTCGTCGAGCAGGCCAGGGTGGGCGCCGCTGTCGAACAGCACATTCCCGTCGGGATGCTGGATCAGGTAGAAGAAGTACGGCACGTGGATCGTCGAGCCGCAGTCCGGGTCGAACGGGTCGAATACCGAGCGGAGCGTCTTCTCGCCGCCGCAGTGGAAGGCGAACATCTTCATGGTCGGGTCCTCCGGTCCGGCTCGGGGGGCTCGTCAGGCGCCGTCGGCCTGCTCGCCGTGGTGATACTGCGGCTTGCGTTTCTCGGTGAAGGCCGCCAGGCCCTCGGCCTGCTCGGCGGTCGCGTCGACCCGGCTGTAGTACTCGTTCATCAGCCGGAAGTGCTCGGCCGGCGACGCCGACATGCCGTTGCGGACCAGCTCCTTGGTCATCCGTACCGCCATCGGCCCGTTGGCTGCGATAAGCCGGGCGATCCGCTCGGCCTCGGCCTGCAGGTCCCCGGCCGGGACAACGCGGCTGACCAGGCCGATCCGCTCGGCTGTGGCCGCGTCGATGAACTCGCCCGTCAGCAGCATCTCCATGGCGTGCGACAGCGAGATGATCCGCGGCAGCTGGTAGGCGCCGAAGCCGTGCAGCAGGTTCCACTTCACCTCGGGCGTGCCGAAGACGGCGTTCGCCGCGGCGATGCGGATGTCGCAGACCAGGGCGAGCTCCAGGCCGCCGGCCAGCGCGTACCCGTTGATCGCGGCAATCAGTGGCTTGGAGGTCGTTGCCCCGAAGTCCCACCGGTCCTGCCGCCACGGCGTCCAGTGACTCAGGTCGGCGGTCCCGGTGTGCATGATCTTCAGGTCAGCGCCTGCCGTGAAGGCCTTGTCCCCGGCCCCGGTGACGATCCCGACCAGGATGTCCGGATCCCGCTCGATCTGCTCGAACGCGTCGGTGATCTCGGCGTAGGTGGCCGGGTCCAGGGCGTTGAGCACCTCGGGCCGGTTGATCGTGATCGTGGCGATGCCGTCGCGGGTGTCGAAGAGGATGGCCATCAGCCGTCAGCCTCTGCCGATCCGGCCAGCGCTTCCTCGCGCTCGGTCTCGACATCGCCGAGCAGCATGCCCGCCCGCTGCATCGCCGTCGGCCGGTTCTTGGCCAGCCACTGGGCGACCAGGGTGCTGGCCGCCAGGACACCGACCGTGGCGTAGATGAACCAGCGCAGTGGCGCCGGCGGATAGGGGTGGATGTTGCCCCACAGCACCCAGATCATCGCCGCGATCGAGATGACCGGCAGGACGGCGTGCCGGAGCCAGCTGAATTCCGACCGGTGGTCCCGCCACATGAAGCGGATCAGCCCCACGCTGATCAGCAGGTAGGCCGCGATGAAGAACAGCGTGGCGAAGTAGGACAGCCAGGAGGCGAAGTTAAGCGCGCCGTAGATCGCGCCGAACAGGATCGAGGCGACCAGGGCCAGCGTGCCGCTGAACAGGCACGCGGTCTGCGGTGACTGCCGGGCGTTAAGGCGGCCGAATGCCGACGGCAGCAGGCCGTCCCGGCCCATCTTCCAGAAGATCCGGCTGACCGCGACGACGGTGACGATGTTCAGGGCGGTGAAGCTGGAGATGACCGCGAGGTTCACGAACACGCTCAGCGTGCCGTCGCCGAACTTGTCTGCCAGCGTGTTGAACGGCGTCCCGGCGCTGGCCAGCGCACTCACGTCCTTGGTGGAGACGCCGTAGCCGATGGTTACGGCATAGGACACGATCACGTAGAAGATGCCGACGACCAGGGTGGTGAGCATCACGGCGCGGGGAATCGTCCGTCGCGGCTCGCGGGCCTCGTCGCCGAGCGTCGTCGCCGACTCGAAGCCGACGAACGCGAAGATCGTGTACACCACGGCGGTGAGCAGGCCGCCCGAGCCCTTGAGGCTGTCGGACGGATTGAAGGCCTGGATCGTGTTGCCGCTCGCGCCGCCCTTGAAGATGATCACCAGCGAGAAGATCGTCAAGATCAGCATCTCGAAGCCCAGGCCGATCAGGCCGGTGCGCAGCGACGGCTTGACGCCCAGGACGCCCAGCGTGGTCGACACGATGATGAGCGCGGCCGAGAAGACCCACCACGCGATATGCACGCCCGAGGCGGCCAGCAGGGATGAGACGAAGTTGCCGAAGAAGTCGAGCTGGAACGGGAACAGCAACATGTACGCGCCGAACAGTGCTACGCCCGTGACGAATCCGGTTTTGGGACCGAATGTCCTTGTCAGGTAGGTGTAGAAGGATCCGGCGCTGGGCAGTCGGCGGGCGTATTCGCCGATCACCAGGGCGATGCACACGCAGACCAGCAGGCCTATCAGGAACGCGAGCGGCGTGGCGGCGCCGGAGTAGCCCACGATGAATGCGAGCCCCGCCACGGAACCTGCTGCCGGGGCGATGAGGGCTGCTGACTGAGCGGTAACAGCAGGAAGGCCGATGGCCTGTCGTTCCAGACTCTTCTCATCCTGGCGAACTGGCATCGGCGGCCTCCCTCGGGGCGGAACCGGCGGCAAGTGTCCCTGATGTTACCGATCGATCGATCGGGCAGCAATGGGTCAGACGAGGCCAGATTGGCGAAGGGGTGCAACGCGCGCGGGTGCGAGCGGGCTAGCGTGCCGCGTGCGGCTCCAGGGCGACGCTGTCGGCCGAGCTGCCGTCGGCCCCTCGCATCTCGGCATCGACGAGCGCGAGGATCTCCCTCGTTGGCCGGCCCTGCAGGTCTGCGGCCTGCACAGGCTGCCCGTTCAGCCGCGCGCTGACCATCGCGAGAGCGAGGTCAGCAAAAGAGTCGGCAATCTCCGCTGGGTGCCTGGGCCCGCGGTCGGAGTACCAGCGGGCGACGCCGCTGCACATTTCCAGCAGCGCCAGCCTGGTGATGCGTGCGTCGGCGTAGCTGAACTCGCCACTGCGCTCCCCGCGCTCCAGCGTCTCGGCCCACAATCGCTCGTATCCGTCGCGTAGCTGCATCACCTTTGTAAATGCGGCATCAGACACTGCCCGCAGCTCGTCATCGGCGACCAGCGACCGCTGAGCGTCGAGGGTGTGGAACCCCACGTGCGTGCGGACCAGGGCAGCTAGCTGCGCAGCCGGGCCTTCCGCGCCCTCCAGGGCCGCCAGTGCCACCCTCGTCAGCTCGGTCATGCTCTCCACCATGAACGCAACCAGCAGTTCATCCTTGCTGCCCATGTAGTGGTAGAGCGCGGCCGTCGACAAGCCAGCCCGGTCAGCGATGTCGCGGATTCCGGTCCCCTCGAAGCCCTTGGCTGCGAACAGCTGCAGCGCGGCCTGCTCGATACGCTGCTTGGTCGGGAGCCTGGCCCGATCCGCCGGGACTGCTGCTCGCGCAACTGGCTGCCGCCGTGGCATGACACTCCATCGCGTTCGGTTATCGATCGATCGAATAGACTGCATTCTACCTGCGAGTAGGCCATGCACCTCCCGTCCAGGCCGGGGGCAGGAACAACCGATCGCATCTAGTCGGTGCCGGGATTATGGGCCGGTCCTCGGTAGACGGGGGCGGGGGTGCTCCGGCGGTGAGCCCGGCGCTGATCAGGGGTCCGGGGTTCCTGCGGGACCGGGGAAAGCGCGGCTGCTGGTGAGCAGCAGGCCAGCGGCAGGCGGGCCGGGGCTGGGTCATGCGATGAACTGCTGGCGGACGCGCCAGGCCTGCTCGGCGCCCAGCGATGCCTCATCGCGGGCGGTGATCTCGGCGCAGCGTTCCGTTGCTCATCTCGCTGTGCCATCGCTGGGTTTGTCCGGTGGCCGCTGACCCGCGGCGGCTGGCAGCGCCGCCGCGGGCCGGGCTCTCGATGAGCTATCCCCTCCGGCTTAGACCGGACCGAAGAAGAAGCTGAACTGCTGGGTGTCCGCTACCACGCCGCCGGTCAGCTTGTTCAGCGACTGGACGCGAAGCTGATTGATCGGATTGTGGGTACTCGGGTCGACGGTCAGTACCAGCGCGTGGCTGAAGGTGGTGCTGGCGCCGTTGACCCACGGCAGGTAGACGCGGCCGGAGCGGATGACGCTGTTGGCCAGGTCGCCGACCCAGATGGTGGTGGCGTTCTTGCCACAGGGCTGGAGGGTGGTCTCCCTGCCGCTGTACAGCGGCAGCTTGGAGCCGGTGCACAGGCCGCTCTCGTTGCCGAACGGCGACCAGTTGGCCTCGTACACCGGGTAGCTGGCCGGGTAGTTGATGCACACGTAGGAGGTAGCCGACAGGCCCGAGCCGCCGAGGTTCGGGCAGAAGTTGCCCAGCGTGCCCACCTGGGCGCCGGTGAAGTCCTCGTTCGGGTGGCTGTTGCTGGCGTGGTTCAGGTTGACCTCTATGCCGGCCTTACCGCCCGTGCCGGTGTCACCCGGGACGTAGGCGTTCTGGATCGTGTGCCGGCCGAGGGCAAGGCTGAAGAGGTTGAAGCAGTTGAAGCCGCACGCCGGGGTGGCGGCCGGCCGGACCGAGGCGCTCGCCGCACCACCCGCGGACAGGCCAACCACCGATGTGACGGCGACCCCAGCCGCGAGCACTGAGCATGCTCTCGTAAAGCGGTTGCGCATGGAGATTCCTTCCAGTCGGGAACTGGCCAGTCCGACTGCCTATTCCGGTGCCTGGGCGGTCAGGCCGTCTCCACGGAATGGCTGGCGGAGATACTGCACAAAAGCTGGCTCATGTTGCTATCTGTCATTCCGCCGTGCCAGTAAGTAGCTGTACGTTACCACGGGTAGTTCGACTGATACATGGGGTAGCGACCGTAGCCAGCGCGCACCTACTAACGTCCGGTAAGGGCTGGAACTATTCCGCGCAGACTGGCGCTAAACCGGCACTCGTAATCGGTGGAACCATAGGCGCGCTCTGGTCGGCCGGAACGCGCAACGACACCTCAACCATGTCGCTGTTCACCCTCAGGCGAGTTTCCACGGTTTGGCTGGCCGCACGTTTCTGGTTCGGCGCGGGCGATGTCGGCTGTCATGCGTGAGCTACTCAGCCTGGATCGCCCGCAGGTGCCGCGGGTCGGTGGCCTCGGCCTGGCCCTGCGTACTCGTCTCTCGGCGCAGGGCCCCGCACTGCGGCGTGCCAGTTCGGCGGGGGGCGCTGGGCGCAGGGATGTCTGCGCCGACCGCATCGGGGAAGGGGTGATGATCAGGGCCGCCGCTCGGGCAAGCCGCTGTCCGCCACTGCCGCCGGAGAGGAGCAACCATGACTGAATCTCAGCCCCGCAGCGATTTCGCCAGCTTCCCTGCGCCCGCCGAGGGCATTCTGGTGACGCTGTTCCTCACGGTCCGCGAGGTCGCGCGATCGCGGGACTTCTACTCGCGAGTCCTGGGCGGCACCGTCGTCCTGGACGAGAACCCGTGCACAGTCAGGCTGTCCAATTCGTGGATCATCATGAATCCCGGCGGGCCGCCCACCCCCGACAAGCCAGGCATCTCGGTGGTCGACTACCAGCCCGTCGACACTACTTCGATCTTCCTGAACTTGCGGGTCGCTGACATCCAGGCTTGCTACGAGGAGTGGAAGGCAAAGGGGGCAGTGTTCGTTACGCCGCCGATCGACCGCGGCGCCGAGATCCGCTGCTACCTGCGGGACCCGGACGGATACCTCATCGAGGTCGGCCAGTCCACCGGCCTGCTGCACGGCCACCTCGCCGCAAAGCGTCCGGAGGATCTTCCAGGCTGACGTGTGGCCCCGGGCAGCGGCTGGCCAGGGCTGCGGACGGCCCGGCGATAGCATGACTGCGGGTGCTGTGTGCGCGGCGAGGGAGAGACATCGGTGGCCGAGATTCTCACTGAGCCGGTATCGGCTCCGAATGTATGGAGCGGCGACGAACTCGCTGCATCCGGTAGCTGGATCGCTCGTTTCACTGAAGATGACTTCGCCGATTTCGAACGAGCGCTGGCGCATGTCGCCAAGAAGGACTTCAAGGATGTCACTGAGATCCAGAGAGAGGATTTCCAGCTTCCTCATTTCCAGGAGCGGATCGATGACATCGTGGACCGGCTGGAAAATGGGCTAGGGCTCGTTCTGCTGCGCGGGCTGCCTATCTACGACAGGTTCAGTGCGGACGAGGCCACCATCATCTACTGGGGGATGGGCCGGCATCTGGGGAATCTCGTTCCGCAAAACCGCAAGGGTGACCTTATCGGTCATATACGAGACCTCGGCAGGCGCGGCCCGTACGAGCGGGCGTACGCCACCAACGAAGACCTGGGGTTCCACACTGACTCCACCGACTTCGTGGGCCTGATGTGCCTGCGCCCCGCGCTCTATGGCGGAGAAAGCTTCCTGGCCAGTTCTGGATTGCTTTATAACTTCGTCATCGGGGAGCACCCTGAGTACCTGCCCATCCTCAACAAGAGCTTTCCGACAGACTGGCGGAGCGAGGAACCGCCGGGATCACCTGGCTGGTACCTGGAGCCGCTCTACAGCTACGTCGGGGGAGCACTCTCGGCGACCGTCAGGACTGGCCGGGCGATGTCAGCCATGCGCTTCCCCGAGGTGCCCAGGCTCACCGCCGACGAGGTCTCGTGCTTCATGTATTACGACTCGCTGCCGAAGAGACCAGGCGTCGCTCTTGGCATGCAACTCCAGACGGGCGACATGCAGTTCATCAACAACTTCGTGACAGTGCACACCCGCACGGCATTCGCCGACGATGCGGAGGATCCGGCACGTCAGCGGCACCTGCTGCGGCTGTGGATCAGCAGGCCGGAAACCGGGCGGCCGCTCTGCCCCGAGTACGCGGCCTGGCGTAGCGGCTACCCAACGTAGCCAGCCTCGGCCAGCGCCAGGGCAGCGGTAAAAGTTCCGGGCGGCTGGGGCGTTAAGAGTACGTGCGACAAGACGAGACGGGCTTCGCCGAGTTCTACCGGTCCAGCCACCAGCGCTGCCTGCGGGCGGTGATCGCCGGGTCTGGGCGCCCTGACCTGGCCGAGGACCTGGTCGCCGAGGCATTCACCCGGGCGCTGGTGTCCTGGCGGACGGTCCGCGATCACCCGGCGCCGGAGGCGTGGGTAGTCCGGACCGCGCTGAACGCCGGCACCTCGTGGTGGCGCCGGCACCGGCGCGAGGTGCCGCTGGGCGACCACGACGTGGCTGCGCCGCAGCGATGGGAGCCCGGTGAGCTCGGCGGGGAGCTGGGGTTCGGCCCCGGCCCGGTGGTCGGCCCGGCGGTCCTCGCCGCGCTGCGCTCGCTGCCCAGGCGGCAGCGCGAGGTGATCGCGCTGCGGGTCTTCCTGGATCTCGATATCGCGGCCACTGCCCGGCAGCTGGGGATCGCGCCCGGCACGGTCGGTGCCCACCTGTCCCGCGCGGTGACCACGCTGCGCGCTGCTCTGCCCCTCGACGCTGCGGCCCTCGCCCCGGTGGCCATTGACGCTGCGGCCGCTGGCCGTCCGGTCCTGGCCGTCGATCAGCTCACTACCGGCCAGGAGGCCATCCGATGAACACCGACAGCACGACCACTGCCGTCCTGACCGCGGTCCGGCGCGCGGTGGACGAGACCACTCCGGCTCGGGGCGCGGACGCCGGGCTGTCGGAGATCCTGACGGCCGCCCGGGCCCGGCGGCGCCGGCGCCGCGTGACCGCGTGCGGGGGCGCGGCGGGCGCCGGGCTGGCGGTCAGCGCGGCCCTGACGCTGGCGCTGGGCGCACCGGGGGGAGGTGCCCGGCTGAACCCGGGCCGGACCACTGCCCAGGCGGGCACGACCGGGACCGCGAACCCAGCCGGGACGGCGGGGACGAGCGTGAGCCTCGCGGCCTGGTCGGTGCAGGCCGACGGGGGCGGCAGCGTGACCGTGACCCTGCGCGAACTCGCGGATGCCGCGCAGCTCAAGCAGGCCCTGGCCGCGAACGGGGTGCCCGCGCTGCTGCACTTCGGCGGCGGCCCGTGCAGCGCGGACCGCGCCCCGCAGCGCGGCCCGATCGGGCCTGTCCGGGTCCGCGTGGCCGGGGGGCACCTCACTGTCACGATGACGTTCAAGGTGTCCCTGTGGCCGGCCGGGTCGGAGCTGTACATCACGAACGGCCCGCTCGGGCCGCAGCTGGCGGTCATCCCGCAGCGGCACTACCAGGGCTGCGCATAGGCCACCGGCCGGGCGCACTCCACGACCGCGCCGTGGACGGCCGGCGCGCGCAGCCGGCGAAGATCAAGCACGTTACCGAGGCCGCGCAGCGGAATGATGTTAGAGAGGCCGCAGGGGCTGGGTACGCTCCCCTACCTGCACAACATGGCCTGGGCGCACTCCGACGAGGCCGGATCTGCGCTACTCAGCTTCCGCGGCAAGCAGGCGCCGGATAAGGATTCTGCCATGCAAGCCATCACTGTCCGCGACCGTGACGCCGGTATCGGCGGACTCTCCCTGACGGACATGCCCTACCCGCGCGCCGCCGAGAACGACGTCATCGTGCAGGTGCATGCCGCCGGGTTCACCCGCGGTGAGCTCGACTGGCCCGGGACGTGGTCGGACCGCGCCGGCCGCGACCGGACCCCCAGCGTGCCCGGGCACGAACTGTCGGGTGTCGTCGCCGAGCTGGGGTATGGCACCACCGGCCTCACCGTCGGTCAGCGAGTATTCGGACTGACCGACTGGTCCCGGAACGGATCACTTGCCGAGTACGCCGCGGTGGAGGCCCGCAACCTCACTCCGCTTCCAGCGGACGTCGACCACATCGTGGCCGCCGCGCTGCCGATCTCCGGGCTGACGGCATGGCAGGGCCTGTTCGACCACGGCCGCCTCACGACAGGCCAGACCGTGCTGATCCACGGCGCCGCGGGCGGGGTGGGGTCGATCGCGGTCCAGCTCGCACGCGAGGAAGGGGCTCGGGTGATCGGCACGGGCCGGGCCGCTGACAAGGAAGCCGTACTCGGTCTCGGCGCGGCCGCCTTCCTGGACCTGCAGGCCGACCAGCTGGCGGATGCCGGACAGGTCGACGTGGTCTTCGACGTGATCGGTGGCGAGATTCTCGACCGCTCGGCCGCGCTGGTGCGCGCCGGCGGCACGCTCGTCACCATCGCCACGCCACCCACGGTTCAGCCGGAAAACGGGCGAGCGGTCTTCTTTGTCGTCGAAGCCGATCGCCTGCGGCTCGCGGACCTGGCCCAGCGGCTGAGAAACGGACGGCTTAAGCCGCGCATCGGGGCCGTGCGGCCGCTCGCAGAGGTGCCCGCCGCGTTCGCCCCCGCCCAGCGCACCCCCGGCAAGACGATCATCCGAGTCAGCTGAGACTGGTACGTGCGGGGGGCGAGCATGACGCTTGACGATCTCGTGGTGCCGGGCACTGCAGCGTCGGCCGCCGCCCTTGAGGTGGCGTCCGCCTATCAGTCGCCCGCGTTCCTTAATCACTCGCTGCGCGCCTATGTGTGGGCGGCGGCCCACGGCATGACGCGCGGCATCGGCTTCGATCCGGAACTGCTGTATGTGGCTGCGCTGTTTCACGACCTCGGCCTGGTGCCGGCCTTCGACAGCCACGCCGTCGCGTTCGAGGAAGCGGGCGGGCATGTGGCACGGGTGTTCGCGGCCGGCGCCGGGTGGCCGGCGGACCGCCGCGAACGCGTGGCGGAAGTGATCGTGCGGCACATGTGGCCGCGGGTGGACGTGTCCGTGGACCCCGAGGGGTACCTGCTGGCCCGCGCGACCGCGACGGAAATCGCCGGTACGAATCTGAACGACTTCCCGCCGGGTTTCAGGGCAGAGGTACTGGAACGCCACCCCAGGCTCGATATCAACGAGACTTTCCTGGCGTGTCTCGAGGCCCAGGCGAAGCGTAAGCCCGGAAGTTCGGCCGCAGCCTCGGTACGGTCCGGTCTCAGCACGAGAATGGCCCAGAACCCGCTGGACTTCCATTAGTGGTCAGCCCGGCCCGCACAGTGCTGCGGACCGGGCGCCGGACGCCGGGTCGCCGCGGCGGTATCAGACGCGTGCGGTGCGGCGGCTGGTGACCAGGTGGTAGATGAGCAGCAGGACTGCCGCGCCGACGATGGCGGTGATCCAGGTGGAGAGGTGGAAGAACCCGTTCAGGGAGTGGACGTGGAATACCTTGCTGGCGATCCATCCGCCGAGCAGGGCCCCGACAATACCGATAATGCAGGTCAGGATGAGGCCCTGCTGTCTCCTGCCGGGGATCAGCAGATTGGCGACCAGGCCGGCGACCAGGCCGAGGACGATCCAGGCGATGATGCCCATGTCAGGCTCCTTGAATTAGTGAGCTAGCTGGCTGCTGTGAAGGTGATGAAGGGGGAGCGGCCAGGCTGCCTGCTGGCCGGCTCCGGCGTCTCTCTACCGTGCTCGGCAGAACCCAAACGTGCCGCGCGGGCCGGGCCGTGCGTGGCCGGCAGTTCCGCGGCGGCCCGGTCGTGCTGACCCGGCGCGCGGCCGGGCCGATTCGGCAAGGCTCAGTGAGGCTGCCGACGCTTGCCGGATATTTACCCAAATAGCACTAATCTGATATTCGACAAATGGGAAATATTCCTGCCAGAGAGGCTCATTGCCAAAGTCGCTCTAGAGCAGTACTCTACAAATTCGTCGAGCTTGTGAGAGTCCAGCCCTGGGAGAGCGCAGGCGCGCGCGTAGTTATTACGTAGGCGGTGCTGCTTGCAACCGGGCCGCTCGTCCGACCCCCGTGGGGCAAGCGGCCCGGTTGCATTACAAGGGCAGTAGGTCGATAACTCTGCGGGGCTCGGAGCGAGGTTGATCGTGCCTGGCGTCAGTGTGCGAAGGACATCCGCTAGCGCGGCGTCGGACATGTTCGAACGACTCACCAGGCTGGAGCTGATGGTGCTGTCGGAAAAGATGCGCAGGGGAAAGTGCCGGGCTCGCTCGGCAGCAGCTCGCGCTGGGTCGCTCTCGCAGCTCCGGTGCCTGGTCAGGCTGGCCAATCAGCTGGCCCAGCTGGAGGACGAGATCGAGGAGAAACTGGCCGGTCCCTAGGCCGGAGGCGTCCCGAGTTCCGCGCGAGCGCTGTCCATCGCCAGCCTGGTCAGCTCTTCAGCCGACAGGTTGGGCATCTGCCGCAGGCGCAGTACCGACAGGCCATCAAGTACGGCGCAGAACCGGATGGGAAAGTCGCTGACCGATCGCAGCGGCCGGAAAGCACCCTCGGCTATGCCCTGCTCCACGATCTCGGCCAGGTCATCACGCCACGGTCGCATCAGGTCATCCAGGAACGGCCCGAGCTCACCGCTGTGCGAGGCGCGCGCCCATGCCTCCATCCACAGGACCCACACCGGATCAGTGAGACCGGACGGCAGGTAGAGGTCCACGAACAAGCTCAGCCGGGGCCAGCCCGCTGGCACGCTCGGGAGCGCGCGCCGCCGGTGCGCGGATTCCTCGTGCTCCCGCCAGGCCAGGGCCTCCAGCAGGATGTGCTCCTTGGAGGTGAAGTAATACATCACCTGGCCCGAGCTCATGTGGGCCCGGCGGGCGATCTCGGCCAGGCGGACCCGATCGATACCAACTTCGGTGATCAGTTCGATTGATGCCTGCAGAATCCGGTCACGACTACGGCGCCCGGCAGTTGTGCTACCAGGATTCCGGCGAGCCGCACCCGGAACCACGGGCCGGGCTGCGGGACTAACCGGGATACCGCTCATCGTCGGCGCTTCGGCTGTGTCATGGCGTCAATGGAGACAGTCTAGCTGTCACGCGTCAGGGAGAAATCGAGTGGCGCTACCGCAGCTGGTCGCGGCGGCGGGTCAGGTACGCGGTCTCGGCGGTGTTGCCTGCCAGCTCGATGGCCTTGTCGTACGCAGCCCGCGACTCCTGGCTGCGGCCCAGCCGGCGCAGCAGGTCGGCGCGGGTCGCATGGTAGGCGTGATAGCCGGCCAGCCTGTCCGCGAGACGGTCGACGGCCGCCAGCGCCACCTCCGGGCCGTCAAGCTCGCCGACCGCGATGGCCCGGTTGAGGGCGATGATCGGCGAGGGGTCGAGGCGGACGAGCTGGTCGTAGAGGGCCACGACCTGCGACCAGTCGGTGGCGCGCACGTCACGGGCGGAGGTGTGCACGGCGTTGATCGCGGCGAGGATCTGGTAGCGGCCCGGAGCCACCCCGGCAGCCAGGCGCTCGCGCACCAGCTGGTGACCCTCGGCGATCAGCGCCGCGTCCCAGGCCCCGCGGTCCTGCGCGTCGAGGGTGATGAGTTCGCCGCTCGCCGAAACCCGGGCGATGCGGCGGGCTTCGGTGAGGAGCATCAGCGCCAGCAGCCCGGCCACCTCACCGTCGCCCGGCATGAGGGTACGGATCAGGCGGGTGAGCCGGATTGCCTCGGCGGTCAGGTCGTGCCGTACGGGGTCGGTGCCGGGGCCGGTCGCCAGGTAGCCCTCGTTGAAGGCGAGGAAGAGGACGGCGAGTACGCCGGAGATCCGGGCCGGGAGATCCTCCGCGGACGGCACCCGGTAAGGGATGCGAGCCGTCTTGATCTTGGCCTTCGCGCGGGTGATCCGCTGCCCGACGGTGGTTTCCGGCACCAGGAAGGCACGGGCGATCTCGGGCACGGTCAGGCCGCCGACCATGCGCAGGGTCAGCGCTACCCGCGTTTCCATCGCGAGCGCCGGGTGACAGCAGGTGAAGATCAGCCGGAGCCGGTCGTCGTCGATGGCGCCGGGAGGCTCCCGCGGGTCGTCGTCGTACAGCACCTGAGCCTCCTTCTGCTTGTCGTCGCGCTTGTTCTCGCGCCGGATCCGGTCGATGGCCTTGCGGCTGGCGGTGGTGGTCAGCCAGGCGCCGGGGCTGGGCGGCACGCCGTCGGCCGGCCACCGCGCGACGGCGGTCGCGAACGCCTCGGCGGCCGCCTCCTCGGCGATGTCCAGGTCACCGAACCGCCTGGTCAGGGTGGCGACGACCCGGGCCCACTCCTGCTGGTGCGCACGGGTGATCGCCGCTGCGACGTCGGCCACGCTCACAGGAACGGCCGCACCTCGACCTTCCGGTTGCAGGCCTTCGACCCCTCGGCGGCGAGCTTGAGCGCCACGTCGAGGTCGGGGGCCTCCATGACCCAGAAGCCGGCGACGTGCTCCTTCGACTCCAGGAAGGGCCCGTCGGTGAACATCGGCTCCCCGTCCCGGTTGTCGATGACGGTGGCCGAGCTAGGCGCCCCGAGGCCGGCGGCGAAGACCCAGTGCCCGTCGGCCTGGAGTCGGTCGTTGAACACGTCGATGGCCGCCATCTCGGCCGGCGTGGCGAGGCCGGCCGTGTCGTCGATCACGGAAACCAGGTACTGCATCTGAAGATCATCTCCCATGGTTTTCGGCGCCCCCCGCGGGCGGCCGCTCACCTCTGCTACGAACAACGCTGCCCCGATCCGACACCGCCTCCCGGATATCTTTCACGGACTTCCGGTACGCCGCGCGCAAGCGACCAGGCAGCGCCGCCGTCAGAAGATGTTTCCGCCCGTCCCGATGTGGTGGAAAGGGGCGAATGACCCCTACAGTTGCGGAGGCGACATCGCCTGCCACAACCGAGAGATGAGCAGCGGCCGTCCCGGGAGACGTGGTGAGCCAGAGCGGAGACCACCTCAAAGCCGGCCAGCTCGGCACCGCCGATGTCACGGCCTCGACGGTCGCGAACATCGGGCCGGGGATCGACTTCTACTTCGGGTTCGGAGTGGTCGCGGTAACCGCCGGTGTCGCCGCGCCGCTGACGATCCTCGCCGCGGCGCTGGCCGTCGCGCTCCTGGCCTTCACGGTGGCCGAGTTCACCAGGGCGGAGCCCTCGGCCGGGAGCTTCATCACGTACGTGGAGACCGCGCTAGGAGCGAGAGCCGGCGTGGCTACCGCGCTGCTGGTGGTGGTCGGGTACACCGTCGCGATCACGGCGGTGTTCACCTTGTCGGGCGGGCTGGTGGCGATGACCCTGTCGCACTACACCTCATGGCATCCGCCGTGGGGGCCGTTTGCCGTCGTCCTGACCGCGGGAGCAATCTGGCTGACGGCCCGGGGGATCAAGCTGTCGACGGCTGCGGTGGGCGGGGCCGTCGTCCTGCAGGTGGCGATCATGGCCGTGGTCTGCATCGTTGTCCTGGTCGATCAGCGTGCCCGGCTGTCGGCCATCCCGTTCTCCTGGGGGCACCTCTCCGGTGGCCTGGCCGGCCTTTCCGCAGGCTTCCCGCTGGCCCTGTTCATGTTCATCGGATGGGAAAACGGGGCTGCGCTAGCCGAGGAGAGCCGCAATCCCAGGCGCACCATACCGAGAGCTCTGTTCATCTCGGTGGCCATCGCGGCCGCCTTGCTGGTCTTGTTCGCCTACGCGACTATTACTGGCTTCCACTACGACGTTTCCTCCATCGGCCGCTCGTCGGTCCCGTTCCTGACCGTGGCCGATCACTATCTCGGCGGGGCAGGCGTCCTGGCCTGGATCGCCGGAATCGTCTCCGCGCTCGCCACCCTGGTCGCCGGCGCGGACTCCCAGGCGCGGATGTTCTTTGACGGCGGCCGGACCGGGCTGCTCCCGGCCAGGCTCGGCCGGCTCCGGTCCGGGTCCGGCACGCCGGTGAATGCGCTGCTCGTCATGGCGGCCGCCGGGCTGGGGATCATCGGGGTCTGGTGGGTGTCCCGCCTCATCACCGGCAACACGCGATCGATGAACCCGGTCGGCCTGTATGCCGAGTGCTCGACGCTGGCGACGATCGTGATCCTGTTCGTCTACTTCCTCACGATGGTCTCGCTGCCCGTCTTCATGTGGCGCCGGCACCGCGACTCGTTCTCGCCTATCCGCCATGTGGTGATCCCTGCCGCGGGGTCCGTCACCCTGATCGTCCCGTTCGTCGAGCTGTGCCAGCCGGGCCAGCCCGCGCCCTACAGCGCCTTCCCGTTCATCGCACTGGCGATCGGGGTGGCAGCGGCCGTGACCGCGTGCATCGTCGTGCACCGCCGCCCGGGCACCGGTACCGGCGAGGGAGCGGCGCTCGCAGAAACCTGACGTCTTCACGCGATCGAGGACAGCCCGGTATCAGGGCTGATCCGGCGCGGCTGCCCTCGCGGCCTGCTCGACCCGCTCGCGGTAGTTCTCCCACCAGGCCGCGTCTCGGCCCGGAAAATTCGCGCTACCGGCGTCTGTCCCCGTTGCGCCGTCCAGCTGCTCGCGCAGGATGTCGGCGTGCCCGGCGTGCCGGTTCGTCTCGGTGAGCACGTGAACCAGGATGTTGAACAGCACGACACCGGGAATCCACGTCCACCAGGACACTTTCCCTTGCGCGTCGAGGGGAAGGGCGTCGATCGTCGCGTCCGAATGAGCCCATACGCGCCGGTAGCGGTCAACTACGTCGGCGCGTGACTCGTCGTCGGCGGCCCACATGCTGGCGTTGTCCTCCCAGCCGGGCAAGGACTCAGGGAACGGCCGCCCGAAGCTCTCGCCGAAGTACCGGGCCTCGACAATCGACAGGTGCTTGACCAGGCCGAGCAGATTCGTTCCGGTCGGCGTCAGCGGCCGGCGGATGTCGTACTCGGAGAGCCCTTCGAGCTTCCAGAGCAGCGACTCGCGCACCGACCGCAGGCTACTGTGCAGAGTCGATTTCGCATCGGCGTACTCGGGCTCCTGGTGCGGCCACGGGCCGGAGAGCACGTCGCGGTTTCTGCTGTCGCCATCGATCACGAGGCAAGGCTATGCCAGCGCCGGACCGGCACCTTCCAGGCGGAGATGAGCAGCATGCTGCCCCGTTTGACGGCGGGTTGCCTGCGCTCGGCGGCGCAGCCATAGCGGGCAGCGCCTCGGGTCTGGTGCCTTTCGTGACGCACGAGGTGTCGGTCTCGGAGCGGGCTGTGGTGAAGCGCTTCCGCGCCCCGGCCGGGGATAAGCCTGGCCCGGGAGTGGGCGGCGCTGACGCTGCTGGCGCGCTACGCGCCGGGCCTGGCGCCCGAGCCGGTCCGGGCTGATCTAGCGGGCAGCTCGCCCGAGATAGTCATGTCCCGGCTGGCTGGCGAGCCGCTCGGCACGCGCCCGGCCACCGATGTCCAGGTGGCTGCGATCGCCTCAGCTATCGCCGTGCTGCACGAGGCGATCCCGGCGGCTGTCCTGGGCTCGGTCCGCCCGGCCGGCTCCGGCACGCTGCGGAACGTCGGCCGCCGGGCGCGCGCTCTCGCCGCCGCCGCGGCCCGAGTCGCTGGGCTCGCTGCCACGCCAGGCCTACAACGCGGCTCTCGACTGGCTCGACCGGGGCTGGGCGGACCGGCCTGACCCTGCTGTCCTGCGGCCGGTCTTCGCCCATAGCGATGGCAATCTGGCTAACCGCCTGTGGGATGGCAGCCAGGTGCGGCTCGTGGATTTCGAGGACTCCGGGCGAGATGGCCGTGCTCAGGAGCTGGCTGACTTCGTCGAGCACATCACGGTCTGGGCCCATGCGGGCATCGATGCCGGTGAGTTCCTGGACCGGTTCGACCTCACCCCCGCCGAGCGCCGGCAGATCCCGGACCTGCGCCGCCTGCATGCGGCGCACTGGGTCATGATCCTGCTGCCCGGCGGCAGCGCCCATGACCGCAACCCGCCCGGCACCTTCGAGCGCCAGGCCAGCCGGCTCCTCGGCCTACTCGGATAACCGCCCGCTAGCTGAACCGGCGGGTCAGACGAAAAGCGGCCGGGCTGCGGTCCGCTCGGCCAGCGCGCTCATCGTCGCGTCGTCCGGTGCCTCGGCTAGCCGGCTGGCCGCGCTGAGCACCTTCGGGAGCAGGCCCACGTCGCCCACGCTGTTGAGGAACACGCCGGGACGGCTCAGCGCCCACCACACCGCGAGATCGATGTCGTCCTGCTCCTCGAGCGGCTCGTACCAGGTCGACCGGGTGTGCGGCCGGCCCGACCAGTGCCGCACCGCGATCGACTTGATCGTCTGGACCGCGACCCGGCGCTCGCGGCAGGTCTCGTACAGGGCGTTGAAGTTCTCGGCGTAGTACGGGTTCTGCATGGTGACGAAGTTGTACGGGAGCAGCACCGAGTCGAAGTCGAACCGCTCCAGGCTGCGCCGGTGCGTCGCGGCGATCTGGCTGCCGTGCCCGGTCACCCCGATCCACCGGATCAGGCCCTCGTCCCGGGCGGCCAGGGCCGCATCGATCGCCCCGCCCGGGCTCAGCGCGATATCCCACTCGATCGGGTCGGCCAGCGCGTGGAACTGCCACAGGTCGACGTGGTCGACGCCCATCCGGTCCAGCGACCGGTGCAGTTCCTCGCGGGCCCCGGCGGCGGTCCGCTCGCCGGTCTTGGTGGCCAGGAAAAACTGGCCTGGCTCGCGCTGCAGCCACGGCCGGATGCGCAGTTCCGCCTCGCCGTAGGACGCGGCCACGTCGATGTGGTTCACCCCGTGGGCGAGCACGACGTCCAGGGTCTCGTCCGCGACCCGCTGCGAGACGTCCCCGAGGGCCGCCGCGCCGAAGAGCACCCGGCTGCTCTGGTGGCCGGTGCGGCCGAACTCTGCCTGCGCGATGGGCACGAGACCTCCTGAAGTGCCGAGAACAGATTCTGAGCGTATAGCGGATCGCGGCGGGCAGGCCGGCCCACCCGCCTTGAACTCGTAACGGGCCTTTCCCGGATCTGCGCCCGTAGCGGCGAGGCCTCGGTTCAGGCCCGGGGCCCCGTGCCTGTTCGCCGGCCTGACAGGCTTCGCTACCGTGGTGCCAGATGAAGGTGCGGACGGAGCTTGATGCCTGCTGACGGCCTGCTGGACATTGACCTGGCCTACGGGCGGCACGGCCTGCGCATCTCGCTGCCCGCAAGCCGCACCACGGTCGTCGCGCCGGCCTACCATCCGGCCGCGGCCGATGTCCCGGCCACGCTGCGGGACGCGCTGCGCCATCCGGTGTCCGGGCCGCCGCTGAGAGCGGTGGTCCGGCCGGGGCAGCAGATAGCCGTGTCGGTCTGCGACGCGACCCGGCCGCAGCCCCGCGAGGCCATGCTCCGTGCACTGCTGGCCGAGCTGGACGGGCTGGTCACGGCCGACGACATCACCGTGCTGATCGCGACCGGCACGCACCGCGGCAACACGGCAGCTGAGCTGGCGGAGATGCTGGGCGCCGACCTGGCGGCCCGGCTGCGGGTGATCAACCACGACGCCCGCGACGAGAGCATGCTGACCTGGTGCGGCGAGCACGGCCGCGGGGTGCCGGTCTGGCTGAACAAGCACTGGGCCGCCGCCGACGTGAAGATCACCACGGGCTTCGTGGAGCCGCACTTCTTCGCCGGGTTCAGCGGCGGCCCGAAGCTGGTTGCGCCCGGCCTGGCCGGCCTGGCCACCACGCTGACCCTGCACGATGCGCAGCGCATCGGCAGCGAGCAGGCCACCTGGGGGATCTGCGAGGGCAACCCAGTGCATGACGACGTGCGCGCGATCGCCGCGGACACCGGGGTGGACTTCGCGCTCGACGTCGTGCTGAACCGGGAGCAGCAGGTCGTCGCGGCATTCGGCGGCGAGGTGCTGGCCATGCACGCGGCGGCCCGGGCCCATGTCCGCGAGATCTCCATGCGCCCGGTGGACCGGCTGTTCGACGTGGTCGTGACCACCAACGCCGGCTTCCCGCTGGACCAGAACCTGTATCAGGCGGTCAAGGGCATGTCCGCGGCGGCGACCGTGGTGGTGCCGGGCGGACTGATCATCTGCGCCGCCGAGTGCGCGGACGGGTTCCCCGACCACGGATCGTTCCGCGCGGAGCTGGCGGCCGAGCCGACCCCGGAGCGGCTGCTCGCCTCGATTGCGGCGCGCACCGCGACGGTGCCGGACCAGTGGCAGGTGCAGGTGCTGGCCCGGGTGCTGAGCCGGGCCCGGGTGGGCGTGCACGCGGCCGGGCTCACTGATGCGGACCTGCGCAGCGCGCACCTGTTCGCGGTGCCGGACATCGCGGCCGCGGTCGCCGCCGGGCTGGCAGCGGCCGGCCCCGGCGCGCGGGTGTGCGTCTTGCCCGAGGGGCCGCAGACGATCCCGTTTGTGGTCACCGAAGCAGAAGGGAGCGCGGCTTGACTACTCCCCGCCCTGCAGGACGGGGATTCCGGCCCTCGCGGGTCGGGGTTCCTGGTTCACTGCGGTCTGCACGGGAGTTTCCTGGCCGTGTCTGACGTCCGCTCCGCAGGCATCGCCGCCGTTCCCGGCGGCTGCCGCCAGCCCGGCGGCAAGAATGTTCTTCGCGGCATTCAGGTCCCGGTCGTGCCGGGTGCCGCAGCCGGGGCACGCCCACACGCGTGTCCCGAGGTCCAGTTCGGCGAGCAGGAATCCACACGCCGAGCAGGTCTTCGAGCTGGGAAACCACCGATCAGCGACAAGAACCTGCCGGCCGTGCCGCTGCGCCTTGTATTCCAGCTGGCGGCGGAACTCGGCCCAGCCGGTCCGGGAGATGGCGCGGGCCAGCTTGCGGTTGCGGAGCATGTTGGCCACGGCCAGGTCCTCGACGGCGATGACGTCGAACTGGCGGATGACGTCGGTGCTGGCTTTGTGCAGGAAGTCGCGGCGCGCGTCGGTCACCTGGGCGTGCGCCCGGGCGACCTTCCGGGCGGCTTTCTGTCTGTTGGCGGAGCCTTTCTGGCAGCGGGCCAGCCGCCGCTGGTACCGCTTGAGCCGCTGCTCGTGTCGGTCCATGTGGCGGGGATGCGGGATCGGCGGACCGGCGGACAGGACCGCGAAGTCTGTGAGCCCGAGGTCGATGCCGGCGGCCAGGCCGGTGGCCGGGAGCGGTTCGGGGTCGGGGGTCTCGGCGTGGAAGGTCACGAACCACCGGCCCGCCGGATCGCGCGCCACCGTCACCGACGTCGGGTCCAGCCCGGCCAGGTCGACCCCGGGCCAGGTCCAGACCACGGTCAGCGGGCCGCTCATCTTCGCCAGGTGCAGGTCCGTGCCGCGCATCCGGAACGCCGACCGGGTAAAGGTCGCGGACTGGCGGCTGCGCCGCGACTTGAACCGCGGATAACGTCCCCGCCGGGCGAAGAACGCCTGAAACGCCGTGTGCTGGTGACGGAGTGCCTGCTGCAGCGGCACGCAGGACACCTTGTTAAGCCATGCGAGTTCCGGGTCACGTTTCAGCACCGTCAGCGCCCGGTCCGTCTCCGCATACGACGTGGACTTCCGCTCACTCACGTAGCGGGCCTGCCGGGCAGCCAGGGTCCGATTCCACGCCACCCGCACGCACCCGAACGTCCGGTTCAGCAGCACCTGCTGCTGCTCGTCCGGGTAGGCCCGGCACCGGTACGCCGTCCTCACGCTCCCAAGATAGCACTAACTGCTCTAATAGCACGAAGGATGCATCGCATGCACAGCCAGAGCATCCTGTCCCGCTGCGCGGGACACCAGATTCCTCCCCGACCTGACGGCCGGGGCTTCCTCCGGAGGACTAGGTGACCGAGGTGGATGTGCCTGAGCATGGGGCAACGAAGCCGGGGGCGGCTGAGCCGAACGCGGGCGAGCTGCTCGGGCGGCTGACGGACCGGCTGGCCGCCGAGGACCGGCTGGTGACCGCGTTCTCGGGAGGGGCCGACTCGGCGCTGCTGGCCGCCGTGGCCCACGACGTGCTGGGGCCCAGGGCACTGGCCGTCACCGCCGTGTCGGCCAGCCTGCCCGCCGCTGAGCGGGCCGGCGCCCGTGACTTCGCCCGGTCCCGCGGCCTGGCCCACGTCGAGGTGTGCACCGACGAGCTGGACCGGCCCGAGTACCGCCGCAACAGCGCTGACCGGTGCTTCCACTGCAAGAGCGCGCTGTTCGACGCGCTGGCGCCGGTGGCCGCGGCCATGGGCGGGCGGATCGCGCTCGGCACCAACCTCGACGACCTGTCCGACCACCGGCCCGGCCAGCAGGCCGCCCGCGACCGCGGAGCGGTGTTCCCGCTGGTCGACGCAGGACTGTCCAAGGCGGCCGTCCGCGCGGTCAGCCGGGAGCTCGGCCTGGTCACCGCGGACAAGCCCGCTGCGGCCTGCCTGTCCTCCCGGATCGCCTACGGCGACCCGGTCAGCGCCGAGCTGCTGAGCCAGATCGAGCAGGCCGAGGATGCGCTGCACCAGGCAGGCTTCGGCGTCTGCCGGGTCCGGGCGCATGCCGCGGGCAGCGTGGCCCGGATCGAGGTCCCGCCCGAGGACCTGGAGCGGCTGCTGGACCGGCGGGCCGAGATCAGCGCCCTGGTCCGCGCGGCGGGCTTCGTGTTCGCCACCGCTGACCTGGCCGGGCTGCGCAGCGGCAGCATGAACGCGCTGCTGCCGCTGTCCGTGGTCGCCCGGCCGCGCGAGGCGGGGTAGATGGCCGAGAGCCTGCCGCTCGGCTTCGCCACCATCGACCTGGACCGCCAGCGGCGGCAGGGCCTGCCGGAGGTCATCTATGCGCCGGGCAAGCGGCCCGGTGAGATCGCGGCCATCGCGGCCGCGCTGCTGGACCGGGCTTCCGGGCCCGTGCTGGTGACCCGGATCGAGCCGGCGGCAGCGGCCGCAGTGGCCGTCGAGCTCGCCGCCTCCGGAGGGCCGGGAGCCGGCACGCGCGGGCCGGGCGACTACGACGCGCGGGCCCGGCTGCTGTGCTGGCGGCCGGATCCGCCGGCCGGATGCCGGGTGGCCGTCGTGACGGCGGGTACCGCGGACGGGCCGGTGGCCGACGAGGCGGCCGCGGTGGCCCGCGCGACGGGCCTGGAGGTGGCCGAGTTCCGCGACGTCGGCGTGGCCGGGCTGCACCGGCTGCTGGCCGTGGCCGATGACATTGCCGCGGCCGACGTGGTGATCGTTATCGCGGGCATGGAGGGCGCGCTGGCCAGCGCGGTGGGCGGCCTGGTCGGCGTCCCGGTTGTCGCGGTGCCCACCTCGACCGGCTACGGCGCGGCGCTGGACGGCATCACCGCGCTGCTGGCCATGATGACCTCCTGCGCGGCCGGCGTCTGCGTGGTCAACATCGACTCAGGATTCGGCGGCGCCATGGCGGCCCACCGGCTGACCTTCGCGATGCGCCGCCAGGCCGCCGCCCGGCCGCCGCGCGAGGCCGCCGGGGAAGCAGCGCCGTGATTCTCTGGCTGAACCCGTTCTCGGGAATCTCCGGTGACATGCTGCTCGGTGCGCTCCTCGACCTGGGCGCCCCGCTCGGCACCGTCCGGGCCGCCGTGGCCAGCACCGGGCTCACCGGCTGGGAGCTGACCGCCGGGCCGGTGCAGCGGGCCGGCCTGGCCGCGTGCCAGGCCCGCGTCCGGGTGGACGACGACGTGCCCGCCCGGCACGCCGCGGACCTGCTCAGGCTGGCCCGGGCCGCGGTCCCCGCAGCCGCGGGGGAGCTGGCCGCCGCGGCGATCACCGCCCTGGCCGAGGCCGAGGGCCGGATCCACGGCATGCCTGCCGCCGACGTCCACCTGCACGAACTGGGCGGGGTGGACACGATCGTGGACACCGTGGGCGTGGCCGCGGCGCTGGACGCGCTCGGGGTGAGCGCGGTCTGGTCGGCGCCGCTCGCGCTGGGGGCCGGCGTCATCAGCATGCACCACGGCCAGTTCCCGGCCCCGGCACCGGCCACGGTGGCGCTGCTGGACGGCGCGTCCGTCACGGGGACTTCCACCACCGGGGAAACGGTCACGCCTACCGGTGCTGCGCTGCTGCACGCGGCTGGCTGCCGGTACGGGCCCATGCCCGCGATGCGGGTGGCCGGCAGCGGGTACGGGGCGGGCTCGCGGGACGTGCCGGAGCGCCCCAACGTGCTGCCCGTCCTGCTCGGTGAGCCGCTGGACGAGACCCCGGACCACCCCCTGCAGGATGCTGCCGCGGGCGGCACCGAGACCCTGATCATGGTCGAGACCACCGTCGACGACGTGCCCGGCGAGCTGCTCGGTGACCTGCCCGCCCTCGTGCTCGGCGCGGGAGCACTGGACGTCTGGATCACCGCGGTCACCGGCAAGAAGGGCCGTCCTGCGCACGTCATCACTGCGCTGTGCCGGCCAGCCGCGGCCGGCCCGGTCCAGGCCCGGCTGCTCGCCGAGACCGGCAGCCTGGGCGCGCGGCGTCATCCCGTCCAGCGCCATGCGCTGCCCCGGCAGGAGGCGGAGGTAACCGTCCGCGGACACCGGATCCGCATCAAGATCGGCCCGCACCGGGCTAAGCCCGAGCACGACGACGTGGCCGCTGCGGCGCTGGCCACCGGCCTGCCCCGGCACGTCGTGGCCGAGCAGGCCCTCAGCCAGCTGACCGGGCAGGCACCGGGGGCGTAGCAGTGCCGCCTCGTCAGCGCAGCCGGTGCTCGGGCGGCCCGTGCTGAGGCACGCTGGGATCAGCCGAGGTCAGCTACCTTGCGTTGCAGGACGGCCCGCTCGCTGTCGTTGCCGCACAGCCCGATCGCGGCCGTCAGCTCCGCCCGGGCCTCCGCCGCCCGGCCGAGGCGGGTCAGCAACTCGCCCCGGACGGCCGGCAGCAGGCGGGAGCCGGCCAGCTCGCCCGCTGCCGCGAGCTGGTCGACGATGGGCAGCGCCGCCGCCGGCCCGCGGGCCATCGAGACTGCCACCGCCCGGTTCAGGTCTACCACGGGCGACGGTGCGAGCTGCGCCAGCGCCTCGTAGATGAGCACGATCCGCTCCCAGTCGGTCGTGCCGACCGACGGGGCGATGGCGTGGCACTCGGCGATGGCCGCCTGCAGTCCGTAGGCACCCAGGCCCCGGCCGGCCGCCGCGGCCCGGGTCAGCGCGGCCCGTCCCCGCCCGATCGCGGCCTGGTCCCAGCGGCCGCGGTCCTGCTGCTCCAGCAGCACGGGCTGGCCATCCGGCCCGGTGCGGGCGGGAAAGCGGGCCGCCGTCAGCTCCAGCAGGGCCAGCAGGCCGAGAACCTCCGGCTCGCCGGGCATCAGCCGGCTCAGCACCCGGGCCAGGCGCTGGGCCTCGCCGGCGAGGTCGAACCGGATGACGTCATCGCCGGAGCTGGCCGAGGATCCCTCGGTGAAGATCAGGTAGATCACGCTGAGGACGGAGCCCAGCCGCTCGCCCCGCTGCTGGGGCGGCGGCACCTCGAACGGTACCCGGGCCGCTTCCAGCGTCTTCTTAGCCCGGGTGATGCGAGCCTGCACGGTGGCGACCGGGACCAGGAACGACCGGCCGATCTCATCGCTGGTCAGGCCACCGACCACGCGCAGCGTGAGCGCGACGCGCGCCTCCCGGGACAGCACGGGATGGCACGCGGTGAACATCAGGGCCAGGACGTCGTCGTCGATCTGATCCGGATCCCACAGCATGTCGTCTCCGTCCGGGCCGGGGCCGGGCGGCGTCCGGCCCGCGGCCACGCCGCCCTCGCTGAGCCCGCGAGCGAGGGCGGCGTACTTGTCGTCCCGGACTGAGCGGCGGCGGAACGCGTCGATCGCCCGGCGCCGGGCGACGGTGAGCAGCCAGCCGGGCTGGCGGGGCACGCCGTCCCGCGGCCAGGTGACCAGCGCCTCGGCCAGCGCTTCCTGGGCCAGGTCCTCCGCCAGCGGCAGGTCCCCGGTGTAGCGGGCGAGCGCGCCGACGATCCGCGCGGACTCGATGCGCCAGACGGCGGCGACCGCCTCACGCCCGGCCGGACCGGCCATGGTCCCTCCTTCTCGCTAGAGCTGGCCGTTGGCCTCTCGCCACGCCCGCTCCTTCTGGATCCACTCGTTGTCCTGCGGGAACTCGTCGATCGTTGGCACCCGGCGGATCTCGGTCTTGAAGCCGGGCCCCCGGATCGGGGACCGCCTGGCCCACTCAACCGCCTCCTGGATCGAGGCCACGTTCAGGAGGTAGAACCCGCCGAACAGCTCCTTGGTCTCGCCGTACGGGCCGTCGGTGACCAGGGGCGGCTCGGTCGAGTAGTCGACGACCACGCCCTGGGCGGCGTCGTCTAGTCCTTCGGCGGCCAGCAGCACCCCGGCCCGGGCCAGCTCGTCATTGAACTTGCCCACGGTCGCGAGCATCTCCTCGAAGTCCGTGTTCACCATCCCGGCGACGGCCTCGTCGGTGGCGCGCATGATCAGCATGTACTTCATGATCTGGTCTCCCCTTTGTTGCCCGGGTCCGGTGTGACCCTCTTACCCGTAGGTCGAGCGGGGCCGGCCGCGGATCGACACCCGCCGCCGGCTTTTCCGCCCGGCCTGATCACCTGGAGCCGGGCAGCCTGGCTCCAAAGCCATGCCATCCTGGATAAATCCGGCACCGCCCGTCGGAGCAGCGGCGCCCCGGACGACGATGAGGGTATGACGCACCCGCAGGTGCGGCCCGACCCGGCGTTCGGGCTGCTCAAGCTGTACGACGATGCGCTGCCGCACGTCTACGGCTACCTCCTGGCCCGCTGCGGCGACACCGGCCTGGCCGAAGATCTCACGTCCGAGTCGTTCCTGGCCGCGGTACATGCGGCCCGCAAGCCGGGGGCACCCGATCCGTCCGTCCCGTGGCTGATCGGGGTCGCCCGGCACAAGCTCGCCGATCACTGGCGGCGGGTCGAGCGGGAGCAGCGCGGGCTGCGCGTGCTCGGCGGCGAGCCGGCGGGCGTCAGCGACCCGTGGGAGACGGTCGTCGACCGGATGCGCGCCCGCGAGGTGCTCGGCCGGCTCGGCGCGCATCACCGGGCCGCGCTCACGCTCCGCTATCTCGACGGGCTGCCGGTGCCCGAGGTCGCGCGGCACCTGGACCGCACCGTGCACGCCACCGAGGCGCTGCTCGTGCGGGCCCGCGCCGCGTTCCGCCGGATCTACGAGGGAGCGGAGGGCTCGCGATGACCGATCCGTTTGAGGCCCTGCGCGAGCCCGTCACGCCGGTCGATCCCGATCCTGAGTTCGCCGGGCGGCTGCGAATGCGGCTGACCCGGGAGGTCCTCGCATCCCCAGGAGGAAGCATGTCCCAGCCTGCTGTCGTGACCCGGGTCGAGCGGAGCAGGCCGGGCCGCCGTCGCTGACGCCCTACCTCGTCGTGGCCGATGCCCGGCGGGCCATGGACTGGTATGTCGAGGTACTCGGCGCGCACCAGCGCGGTGAGCCCCATGTCAACGCGGACGGCACGATCGGCCACGCCGAGGTCGGCATCGGCAACGCCGTGCTGATGTTTTCTGAGGCTTCCGATCTGTGGCCCGATGTGCCCTTGCGCGCGCCCGACTCTCCCGCAACGTTCAGTCACAGCCTTCACCTGGAGACCGAGGACGTCGACGCGAGCACCGAGCGGGCGCGCCGCGCCGGCGCCGCGGTGGAACGGGAGCCAGCCGACCAGCCCTATGGCCGCGCTTCGGTGATCGTCGATCCGTTCGGGCACCGCTGGGTGCTGCGCAGGCCGCCGGGGCGGCCCGCCAGGCCGCGCTAGGCCTGTACTCAGCCGGAGAGGCTGCTGAGCCGGTCGGTCAGGGCCCGGCGCTCGGCGTCGGTCTGGGCCAGCTCGAGTGCGCGCCGGTAGGCGCGGCGCGCCTCGCCGGCTCGCCCGGCCCGGCGCAGCAGCTCGGCGCGGGCGGAGTGGAAGTAGCGGTAGTGGTCCAGCTCGAGGCCGTCGATGATGGCCAGGCCGGCCGCGGGGCCGTCGAGTTCGGCCACCGCGATGGCCCGGTTGAGCTCAACGACGGGGGAGCCGGTCTGGAGCGAGAGGGTGGCGTACAGCGCCGCGATCTGCCGCCAGTCGCGTGGCTGGTCCAGGTGCAGGTCGGCGATGGCGGCCTGGACGGCATAAGGGCCGGTCTCGCCGCGCGTGATCGCCTGCTGGAGCAGTTCGCGGCCCTCGCCGATCTGCTCGTCGTCCCACAGGCCGCGGTCCTGGTCGTCGAGCAGGACGATCTCGCCGTCGCGGACCCGGGCGTCCCGCCGGGCGTCGTGCAGCAGCATGAGGGCGAGCAGCGCGAGGACCTCGCCCTCGTCGGGCATGAGCTCGGCCAGGGCACGGCCAAGCTGGATCGCCTCGGCGGCCAGGTCGACGCGGCCGCCGCCCCAGCCGCCGTTGAACACGAGGTAGACCACGGCGAGGACCGCGGCCAGCCGGTCCGGGAGGTCATGGTCCGGAGGTACGGCGAACGGGATCCGGGCGTCGCGGATCTTGTGCTTGGCCCGGGTCAGCCGCTTGCTCATCGTCTCGGCCGGGACGAGGAACGCGAGCGCGATCTCCTCGGTGGACAGGCCGCCGAGCGTGCGCAGGGTCAGCGCCACCTGGGCCTCGAGCGCGAGCGCCGGGTGGCAGCAGGTGAAGATCAGTTCCAGCCGCTCGTCCCGGAAAGTAGCTGACTCGTGCACGGCGGCCTCCGATGCCACGCTGAGCTCGCGCGCGAGCAGCTTCGTCTTCTCGGCCAGCACGCGTTGCCGGCGAATGTGGTCGATCGCCCGGTTTCGTGCGGTCGAGATCAGCCAGCCGGCGGGATTATCTGGCTCGCCGTCGCGTGGCCAGCGCTCGGCAGCGATCGCAAACGCCTCGGCCGCGGCATCCTCGGCCAGCTCGATGTCGCCGAGAATCCCCACCAGGGTGGCCAGCACGCGGCCCCAGTGCTCGCGGAAGACCCCGTCAAGCGCCACGGAAGAGCGCTTCGAGGACGGGCCGCACCTCGATCGCACCGCTGGTCCGGGTGTCCTGCAGATCCCGGGCGATGGCGAGCGCGGCGTCGAGGTTGTCGGCCTCCACCATGATGATGCCGGCCAGGAATTCCTTGGTCTCGATGAACGGCCCGTCGGTAAGTAGCGCCCGCCCCTCGCCGCTGCGGACGGTCGTAGCCGACCCGTCAGCATGCAGCCGGGCCCAGCCGGTTACCGAGGGCCGGGCCAGCACGTCGGCAATCGCGGCCTCCATCTGCCCGGCCTGGGTCCGCTGGCCGCCGTAGGCCAGCAACGCGTACTGCATATCCCCTCCCGTCCCCGGCGGATACCGGTTCGAGTATCTGACGAACGGCGTCAGCGCCGGCGGACACCTGCGGCCGGAAATCCGCAGCGGAAGAAAGTTTTCCGGCGGCTGTCCGTCCCGGGCCCGGCCCTTCGTCATCCCAGCAGATCCGCCCGCAGCCGCTGCGGCGGGCATCGCCGGCGGCCGGTTACCTACCGAAAGGACATCCCCATGCCTGACATCCTGCACCGCATCAGCATTGACGCCCCGCGCGAGGACGTCCATGAGCTGGTCACCACGACCGCCGGCATCGCGCGCTGGTGGAGCGGCCGCCCGGTGGAGGGTGACAGCGCCGTCGGCAGCAAGTTCGGCGTCTACTTCGGTGCCGCTGACAAGCCAGCCGCGGTCCTGCAGACGCAGTCCGACACGCCGCAGGAGGTCGTCTGGCGGGTGATCGAAGGTCCCGACTCCTGGCTCGGCACCGTGATCACCTTCGTGCTCCGGCCAGCCGCCGGCGGCGGAACGACTCTCCTGTTCACCCACGCCGGCTGGGCGCAGGCCAGCGAGTTCATGAGCGGCTGCAGCACCAACTGGGGCTCCTACCTCACCAGCCTGAAAACAGGGGCCGAGGGAGCCGGGTTCCACGCCTACCCCGAAGGCGAGGTCAGCCGCTGGTCCTGAGCACCCCCCAGTAGCCCGCCGCTCGCTCCAGGAAGGACGACTGACATGGCGAAGTTCATCTACCTCTACCGTGGCCCCGCGCCTCCGATGTCCAGCCTCACGTCAGAGCAGGGCGCCGAGCGGACCGCCGCATTCGGTGCCTGGATGGAGAAGGCCGGCGCCGCGCTCGCCGATGTCGGCAGCCCGTTCGGCGCGAGCGTGTCCGTTCGCGATGACGGCAGCGCGGGAACCGCCGGCGACCTGATCGGCTACACGATCGTCGAAGCCGATGATCTTGCTGAGGCGAAGCAGCTCACCAGCGGCCTCCCGATCCTGTCCGGCAGCGACGGGAAGTTCGCGGTGGAGATTTTCGAGCTGCAGCCGATGTAGCTGGCCCGGTTCGCCGCACCTCAGGCCGGGGTGCGGCGGGCCGCGGCACTCGCCTGTCGTGACCGGGCGCCGGCGCGCAGCCATGGGAGGGTGAGAGACCGGCCCGGCCGGTGGCCTGGCAGCGAGGGGGAGTCTGCATGCGGCCGTTCTTCAAGAATGACGACTTTAACTTTCTGACCGAGACTGCCCTGGGCTCGGTGTTCTGGCAGGCAGCGGACGTGGGGGAGGTCCTCACGACGGCTGATCGCATCCATGACGGCAAAGCGCGGTCCTGGGTGGACGAGTGGACGGCAACGGCCGGCCGTCTCGCCGGCGAGGCGGCCGCCAGCTTACGGGCCGGGCGCCGGTCCTCGGCCGCTGGCCAGTACCTGCGGGCGTCGCTGTACTACTCGCTGGCAACGTACTCGGCGGACGGCACAGGGGACCCGGCCCTGTTCGCGTCGCTGTGGGAACAGCACCGTGCCGCCTGGGATCAGTTCATCGACCTGGGCGACGTCAGCGGGGCGGCCGCGGAGCGGGTGGAGATCCCGTACGAGGACACCTCCCTGCCGGGATATTTCTTCCGCTCCGGCCCGGCCGGCGAGCCGCGGCGGACGCTGATCTTCAACAACGGCAGCGACGGCTCGGTGGTGAGTGCGTGGACCGGCGGGATCGCCAGTGCGCTCGCGCGCGGCTGGAACGCGATGACGTTCGACGGTCCCGGCCAGAACGCGGCGCTGGTCCGGCAGGGCCTGGCCTTCCGCCCGGACTGGGAGAAGGTCATCACGCCGGTCGTCGATTCGGTGTCGGCCCGGCCGGACGTCGACGCCGGGAAGCTGGCGCTGCTCGGAGTCAGCCAGGCGGGTTACTGGGTGCCCCGGGCGCTGGCCTTCGAGCACCGCATCGCGGCCGGGGTGGCTGACCCGGGCGTGGTGGACGTCTCGACGACGGTGCTCGGGCACCTGCCGCACTCGATGATCAAGCTGCTGGAGGCAGGCGAGCGGGAGAAGTTCAACCGGGACATGGAGTGGGGGCTGAAAATCTCGCCGTCCGCGCGGTCGACGCTGGCGCTGCGCATGCGGCCCTACGGCGCGGTCACGCCCTATGAGTTCTTCTCCGCCGTCCGTGACTACGCGCTCACCGGCGAGCTGATCGCTCAGATCACCACCCCGGTCCTGGTCACCAGCCCGGATAACGAGCAATTCTGGCCGGGCCAGTCCCGGGACCTGTTCGACAAGCTCACCAGCGAGAAGGCGCTCATCGCGTTCACCGAGGCGGAGGGAGCCGACTCGCACTGCGAGCCGGCCGCCTCCGGCATCCGCGGCGAGCGCATCTTCGACTGGCTCGACGAGCAGATTCCGGCCTGACGGAGCGGGCCGGGCCCCGGAGCCGGAGCCGGAGCCGGAGCCGGAGCCGCCCGGGCTATCCGCCGACCCGGGTGAATCCCGCCGGGATGGCTGGTGTCGCTGATACCAGGCGCAGGCTGGCCGGGGTGGCCGGGAGCCACCGGTAGTCCTCGCGGATGGCCTGGTCGCTGGTCGGCGACATGCCAGGTGCGGTCCCGATCGTGCGGATCGGCAGGTAGGTCGCGCGGTCGACCCACAGGTACAGGACGCCGCGGGCCGATACTTCCGTCAGCTTGATGGCCCGCTGCCCGTCGACGACGGCCGGGCCGACGAGGGTCACCTTCCCCGCCGCCACCTCGGCCCGCAGCTGGGCTGCGCCCTGCCTGGCTGTCTGACGGCGCGGGCCGGGACTATGCGGCGACGACGCCGTGCCGAACGGGTACGTCGTCCTGCTCCAGGTGCGGTCGCGGTAGCTGATGCGGGTCGAGACCGTCCGGTGCGCGGTCTCGGTGACCACGTAGGCGTCGACCGGCCGGCCGGCGGGATCGAGCGTCTCCACCCGGGTCGTCCGCCCCCCGAAGATGCTCCAGGTCACATCGGTGACCGGCTTGCCGGTCTGTGAGTCGGGGGCGTGATCGAGGGTTCTCAGAACGGCCGTGTTCGTGTTCACCGCGGCCCGCATGTGCTCGACCACGTAGGCGGCCGTCTGGATCCGGGGGCGGGCGAGAGTCCCGGCGGCCGCCCGGGTCCGGCTGCCCGGGCCGCGGGCATGGCCGCTGAGTGCCGTCAGGCCGGCGGCGCCGAGCGCCACCGCCGCGGCCGCCGCGACCCCGGCCAGCAGGGGCGCCGCGCGCCGCATGCCCGGTGACCAGCGGGCCCGGCCGCGGCCGCGGCGCGGGGCGACGGCGGCGGCGGGGGCCGGGGTCAGGGTCAGGTTCTCGAAGTCGTCGAGAATGGCAGCCAGCAGGCGGTCTTCGAAGCGGTTCCGCGCCGGGGAATCGGTGTTCACTGGACGACCTCTTTCAGGTGAGAGTTCCCGGCCGGCCGGGCGGGTGGCTCCCGCCGCGGGTCCCGGCCGGCGGCGGTGACCGCCTTGTCGAGCGCCCGGCGGGCCCCGGTCAGCCGCATGCGGAACGCCGCAGCGCTGATGCCCAGGACACCCGCGGCCTCGGCCGGGCTGAGCCCTTCGGTGCCCACGAGCAGGAGCGCTTCCCGGGCGCGGGGCTTGAGCTGGCTGAGGGCCTCGATCACGGCCTGGCTGTAGCGGGCCGCGTCGATGCGCTCTTCCAGGCGCTCGATGTCGCTCTCATCGATCAGGCGCCGTCCCGCGATTCTGGCCGTGGCGGCCAGCTCGCGGCCTTTGCGGCGCCGGGAACTGGCAATCAGGCGGGCGGCGATCCCGAGCAGCCACGCTGTGGGCTCGCCCCGGCCGGGGTCATAGGACGCGGCCGCAGTCAGGACGGTGACGAACGTCGCCGCCACCAGGTCGGCCACGTCGGCCGGCTCCCGGACCCGCCGGGCAGTGAACCCGATGACCGGTCCACGTGCCGCCGGTAGAAGGTCTCGAACGCTGCCGGGTCGGTACTCAGCAGGCGCAGCAGGTCTCGGTCCGTCGATTCGCTGCTCATACCTGTACTTGGTCGCACGCGGCGCAGCGCAAGGAATTTCTCCTCATCCGGCGGGGTCACCCTCCAGGGTGAGTGAAAACCGCACGGGGCGCGCGGCGAGCCTAGGTGTCTTCGAGGCCCTCGTCGTCGTCTTCGAAGTCCGCCTCATCTTCCCCGGAATCCTGCAGCTGCGGCGTCAGCCGCCGCAGCGCCGGTGACCGGAGCACCGCGACGGTGAAGATGAGCGCGGCCACCACGGCAACGAGATCTATGGCGACGAAGATGAACCAGGGGCCGGGCCGCAGGTGGGCGCCAGCGGCACCCAGCCAGCTGACCACGCCCAGGACGAGCGTGACGGCCAGAATCGATACTGCGGTCTGCGTGACCTGGCGAGCGCGGCCGGTCAGGCCGCCGGCGAACGTTACGAGGATCACCGACACCACCGTCAGCGTCACGATGCCGCCGGAGGCAAACTGCGCAGCCACCGCCGATGCGCGGACCCCGAAGGTCGCGACGGCAGCCGGACCGGGCGGACCGCCGGCCGGGGACGGAACCGGCGCCGGGCCCGTGCCATCGGACAGGCCGAACAACTGCCAGGCGCTGACGAGCACCGCGATGGCCGTGACAGCAAGCAGGAGCCAGGCGACCGGCTCGCGGACCCGGCGTACGTTGTCCCATTCCTGCGCAGTTTCGGACAGGGCGCCGGTGGCTGGCTGATCACTCATGCCTGGACTCATTTCGCGGGAATAGCGCTCAGCGCGACTAGGGACAGCGCTCAGCGCACATACCGTCAGCGGCGATCTGGGATATGCCCGGCGTGAAAGTGCGACCGCGCAGCCACGACGAAAAACAGCTGGCTTTACCGCGCCTGACTTGTCTCGCCGCAGGTCAGGACCGCGCGGCGCGCTGGTGTCCGACTCCGGCCAAACGCCGGCGGCTCGGCCTAGTTCGCAGGGATTCTACACCCGTTACCACTATCTGAGAATAGCCAGACCGGCGAATGGACTAGTTCCCGGGACGCCGATGTCGCAGCATAAAACGGCCGTGGTCAGACGCTGATCGCGCCTGCATCCGGGGCGCCGCGGCGGCGGGCGAACCACGCGCCGACGATCAGGTTGGGCACGGCGGCCAGCAGCAGGATGGCCACCGCGTACGGGGCGGCGGCACCGTAGGCGGTATTGGTCTGGTAGGCCCAGAACTGAGTGGCCAGGGTCTGCACGCCGGTCGGGACCAGGACCAGCGTCGCGGTCAGCTCGGTCACGCTGGACAGGAACACGATGCACAGGCCCGCAGCGATGCCGGGCGCGATGAGCGGCAGCGTGACCCGGAAGAAGACGGCCGCCGGGCGGCAGCCCAGCGAGCGGCCCATCTCAGCCAGCTTCGGCGAGGCCTGCACGGCCGAGGCCCGCACGCATACCAGGGCCAGCGGGAAGAACAGCAGAGCGTAGGCCAGGATCAGCAGCGCGCTGGTCTGGTACAGGCGGAAGGTGTAGCGGACGGCGAAGAACACCAGGCTGAGCGCGATCACGACGCCCGGCACGGACTGGATGAGCATGGTGCTGCTGCCGATGAGCCGGGCGAGCCGGCCGTGGCGCTGGGCGGCCAGCAGCGCGACGGGCACCGCTGCGGCCGTGGCCAGCACGGCGGCGGCGGCGGCGTAGCGGACGGTCGCTGCGGCCGCGCCGAGCAGGGTGGTGCTGGCGGGCAGCGTAGTGGTGTGCGACTGAGTCAGCCAGTACACCAGGGTGCCGACCGGGACGCCGAGCGCGGCCGTGATCAGGGCGGCCAGCCCGGCCAGGACCGGTACCCGGCCGGCGCCAAGCCGGGCGCGCAGCGGCGGGCGGGGCGCCTGCGGCCCGGACCGGCTCAGGCGGCGGCCCGCCCCGGCGCCGGCCGCCTCGGCCAGCAGCACGATGGCGCCCAGCGCGACCAGCACCAGGGACAGCACGGACGCAGCGGGCTGATCGACCTTCAGCTCGGTGAAGATCTCCGTGGTGAAGGTGCGGAAGTCGAGGATCTCGAACGCGCCGAACTCGGCCAGCATGGCCAGGCTGACCACCAGCATGCCGCCCAGCAGGGCCGGGCGGATCTGCGGGAACACGGCCCGCCGGAAAGTAGCCCAGCCGCCCAGCCCGAGGGCCCGGGCGGTTTCCTCCAGGGCCGGGTCGGTGCGCCGCAGCGCGGCGGACACCGGCAGGTAGACCAGCGGGTACAGGTCCAGGGTCATCACCAGTCCCGCGGCCGGCAGTCCGATGAAGCCGGGGAACAGCGAGTGCCAGGCGTAGCCGACGATGAAGTCCGGGATGGAGATCGGCAGTACGACCAGCACGCCCCACAGCCGCGCCAGCGGCAGCTGGGTGCGGACTGTGCACCACGCTGCGGCCGTGCCGACAACCCCGGTGGCCACCGCGACCAGGACGGTCAGGCTGAGGGTATTGCGGAGCAGCTCAGCCGACAGCGGCCGGACCAGGACGCTGTGTACTTCGGACCAGCCTGCGTCATGAGCCTGCAGGAGGAGGAACACCTCGGGCAGCAGCAGGGCCGCCGCCACGGCCGCCCCGGCGATGTACAAGGCCGGAGCGGACACGCGGCGAAGCCGCCGCACGCGCCGGGCAGGCGGTGCGGCGGCTCCGGCCGCGATCTCGGGTGCCGCGCTCAGAGCAGCCCCGCTTGCTGGAGCAGGTCGACGGCGTGGCTGCCGTCACCGATCTGGGACAGGCTGAAGGCCCGCGGCCTGAACCCGGACAGCGGAGGCAGCGTCGGGCTAGTCACGCCCGACCCGACCGGGTACTCCCAGCTGTCGCTGCCGGCCAGCACGTGCTCGCCAGCCGCGCTCACCAGGAACTGGACCAGGGCCCTGGCCGCGGCCTGGTGCTGGCTGGACTTCAGTACGGCGGCACCGGATACGTCCAGCAGGTAACCGTCGTCGCCGGGCGCGAACGTGGCCAGCGCCGAGTGCAGCCCGGACTGGCCGACCTCGTCGCGGAGCCGGTACCAGTAGTAGTGGTTGATCACGCCCAGCTCGGTCGTGCCCTTGTTGACGTTGGCCACCAGGGTCTCGTTGTCCGGGTCCTGGTGCGAGCCGGCGTTGGCCTTGATCGCCTTGAGCCAGGCCACCGCGGCGGCGTCACCCTTGTCCTGCGCGATCGAGGTGACGACCGGCGCGAAGTCGGTCTCGGACGGGGCGATGTCCAGCTTGCCCTTCCACCGGGGACTGGCCAGGTCCAGCACCGATGTCGGCAGGTCGGACTTCTTCAGCCTGGCCGTGTTGTAGACCAGCACGCTGACCCGGGCCGATACGCCCACCCAGCTCTTGTCGGACGAGCTGTACCTGGCCGGGACGGCGCTCATGGTCGAGGCGGGCAGCGAGGCGAGCAGGCCCTGCTCGTCCAGGCGGGCCAGCGGCGGGGTGTTCTCGGTGAAGAACACGTCCGCGGGCGAGTGCGCGCCTTCCTGCTGGATCTGCTGGGCCAGCACATCCTCGTCGTCGCTGCGGACCTTGACCGTCACGCCGGTCTGCTTCTCGAACGCCTTCACCAGGGCGTCGGTCGTCTGCTCATGCTGCCCGTTGTAGAGGGTGATCGTCTGGCCCCGAAGGGACGACCCGCCGCCCGCCGCCGCCGCCGGCGCCGCGTCGGACCCGCCTCCCGCGCTGCTGCCGCACGCCGCCAGGAGCAGCGCTCCCGCTGCCGCGGCTGATATAGACGCCCACCTGGTCGCTGTCATGCCTGCCTCTCGGGTTCGGAGCCTCGGTAGAGGTTAGGTTAGCCATACCTAAGTGAGTCAAGGTGAGAAACGTCGCACTGGCCCTGCTGAACCAAGTGGCCGCGGCCTACGTGCGCGGCCGAACGGGACTTGCCAGCGCCTGCGCCGTCAGTGACATGCTGTTCAGCGAGGGCAGCAGCACCCGGCTGGAGCTGATCGGCCTCCGGGTGCTCCGTTCCGGTATCGTCCTGCTCTCGTACCAGGTGCCCGGGGCCGGGCGAGGAGAGGGTCATGGACTACCGCGGTCTGATCAAGAGCCTGGACCTGCCAGCCGGGTACACCCCGCCTGCCGACCTGGCCTATGACGACATCCGTGCCCGGGCGATCAGCCGCGCCGACCTGGCCGAGGACGTGCGCGGCATCAACGCCAGCCTGGAGCTCATCCGGCGGACTCGCGGCGGCGGGTGGCCCGCGGCGGCGGTCACCCCCGACTTCAACTACGTGGACCTGGTCTGGCACGAGCTGGAGTTCCGCGACGGCACCTCCTTTACCTATGCCGTCTACGACGCCGCGAGCCGGTACCTCGGCTGCTGCTACCTCTACCCCCTGGGGAGGCGCACGCCGCTCACCGAGAAACTGCTGGAGTACGACGTCGACGTGAGCTGGTGGGTCACGCCGGATGCCTATCAGCGCGGCTTTTACGCCAAGCTCTACCTCGCGCTGCAGTCCTGGTCCGGCGAGGCCTTCCCGTTCCGGAATCCTTACTACTCCAACCAGGAGATACCAGGCCAGGCGGCCACCTAGGACGGGCGGCAGGCGCGCCGGGCCGCAGGCCGGGCGGCCCGGTGCCGCCCCGGCCCGAAAGGTGTGCATAAGGCGGCGGGGCCAGGGTAGAGCCGGGCACCCGGCAGGTGTGCCGGCGTGCTCACCCGGAGGGCCTGCCGATGCTGAGACTGCACGTTGACGTCTTCGACTACACGATTCTGGGGATCTACTTCGCGCTCGTCGTGCTCATCGGCGTGATGGCGCGGCGGGCCGTCGCCACGAGCGAGGACTTCCTGCTGTCCGGCCGGTCGCTGCCGGCCTGGATCACCGGGCTGGCCTTCATCTCCGCCAACCTGGGCGCGATCGAGATCCTGGGCATGGCGGCCAACGGCGCTCAGTACGGCCTGTCGACCGTGCATTTCTACTGGATCGGCGCGGTCCCGGCCATGGTCTTCCTGGGCATCGTGATGATGCCGTTCTACTACGGCTCGCGGGTGCGCAGCGTCCCGGAGTTCCTGCTGCGCCGGTTCAACCCGGCCACCCACCTGTTCAACGGGGTGTCGTTCGCGGCGGCGGCGGTGCTGACCGCCGGCGTGAACCTGTACGCGCTGGCCCTGGTCATCAACGCGCTGATCGGCTGGCCCATCTGGCTGTCCATCGTCGTCTCGGCCGGGTTCGTGCTCGCCTACATCACCCTCGGCGGCCTGTCCGGGGCGATCTACAACGAGGTACTGCAGTTCTTCGTGATCATCGCCGGCCTGATCCCGCTGGTGATCATCGGGCTGCACAGCGTCGGCGGGTACGGCGGCCTGAAACAGCGGATCGCGCACACCTCGCTCGGCACGCACGCGTTCTCCACCTGGGGCGGCACCCAGGTCGGGCACTGGACGAACCCGCTGGGCGACTGGATCGGCATCGTGTTCGGCCTCGGCTTCGTGCTGTCGTTCGGGTACTGGACGACGAACTTCGCCGAGGTGCAGCGGGCGCTGTCGGCCAAGGACCTCTCAGCGGCCCAGCGGACCCCGCTGATCGGCGCGTTCCCGAAGATCTTCATTCCGGCCCTGACGATCATTCCCGGCCTGATCGCGGTCGCTGTCATCCCGCACCTGGGCACCGCCAAGGGCGCCACCTATAACGACGCGATCCCGCTGCTGATGAACAAGTACCTGCCCAACGGCACCCTCGGGGTGGCCCTGGCCGGCCTGCTCGCGGCCTTCATGGCGGGCATGGCCGCCAACGTCAGCTCCTTCAACACCGTCTTCACCTACGACATCTGGCAGACCTACATCCGGCCCGGCCGTCCCGACCGCTACTACCTGCGGGTGGGTCGCGTGGTGACCGTCGCGGGCATCATCATCGGGGTCGGCACCGCGTTCATCGCCTCCGGCTACAGCAACATCATGAACTACATCCAGCTGCTGTTTTCCTACTTCAACGCGCCGCTGTTCGCGACCTTCATCGTGGCCATGTTCTGGAAGCGCAGCACGCCCTGGGCGGGGGTCAGCGGCCTGGCCGCCGGCACGATCGGCGCGGCCGTCATGCACTTCGGCGGCTACAACATCGCCTACTTCTACCCGAACCAGCACTATGACCCCACGCACGCCACCGCCAACGCCCAGATGATCAACTTCTACGGCGCGATCACGGCGTTCGTCGCCGACCTGGTGGTGACCGTCATCGTCAGCTACCTGACCAAGCCCAAGCCGGTCGCCGAGCTCGGCGGCCTGGTGTGGGGCATCCCCGATCCGAACGCGCCTGACCCGGCGACCGTCCCCCGGCCGGTGTGGTGGAAGTCGCCCAAGCTGCTGGGCGGGGTGGCGCTCGGCATGGTCCTCGTCCTGTCCCTGGTCTTCCGGTAGAAGGGAGCGCCCGTGCCCGAAGTACCGTCCACGCCCGCCGAGGCGCCGCAGTCCGCGGCATCCCGGCTCTTCGACCTGCGGATCCTGATCGGCGGCCTGTTCGTCCTGTACGGGATCATGCTCACCATCTCCGGCGCGTTCGCCTCCGCCCAGAGCATCGCCAAGGCCAGCAACATCAACATGAACCTGTGGCTCGGCATCGGGATGCTTGTCGTCGGCATCCTGTTCCTGGTCTGGTGGCGGCTCAACCCGGTGCGTCCGGAGCCGGAAGAAGGTGACCCGCCGGGCGGCCACCGCGACCGGAACGTGGCGGCCGGCAGCTAGCCAGCCGGGTGGCCGGCTCGGCGCAGTCATGCTGACCGCCGGGCCCGGACACGCGACGAGGGCGGTGTGCACGCGTGCACACCGCCCTCGTCATTCGCAGCCGCGCATTACCAGCGCGCCGCCCGGCCGCCCGGCCGCCCGGCTACCTTCGGCGCAGCATCAGGACGACCAGCACGATGATGATGATCAGGACTACCGTTCCTATGCCGATGTACATCGGATTCCTCTCCTCAACCTCGCATCGCGAGCTACCAGGCCAGTAACGGGGGCCAAGCCGGCTAGCGAGGTCTTCCAGCCTCACCTGGCGGATGTCAGGTAACCGGGAGAGCGGGCTTGAAACACGAGCACGCGGCGGCCGGGGCGCCACGTTTGGACGGCGCGGCCCGGGTAACTGCGTGCGCGGGTGCCGTCGTTGCGCAAGCGGCGAGCGAGTCTGCTGGCGATAAGGGAGCGCGAATGATGACCGCGATGATCTCCGCGTCAGTGGCGTGATGGCCCGCCGGATCGTCGCGCTGTTCTGCTGGGCGTACGCGGCCTGGGTGCTGCTGACCTGGACACGCACGGCCGAGCAGCTGCTGTTCGGTGCGGGCGTGGCGGCCGTCGTGGCGGTGGCGCTGGCGCCGCTGGGCGAGGTGGCCGGCCCGTGGCAGCTGCTGACGCCGCGGCGGCTGGCCGCGATCGCGGCGCTCCTGGCGCTGACCAGCTACCGGATTGTCGCCGCCAACCTGCGCCTGTCCCGGCTGATCTGGGATCCGCGACTGCGGGAGCGGCTGCGCACCGGCATGGTGGTCGTGCCGACCACGCAGAACTCGGCCGGCGGCCTGACCGCCGTGGGCCTGATCACGTCGGTCATCGTGGACAACCAGCTCGTCGACCTGGACCCCAGCCGGGGCGAGCTGCAGTATCACGCGGTCGAGGTTCCCGGCGGCGACCCGGAGCAGGCCCGGGAGAAGATCAACGGCCCGGTCGAGCGCCTGCTGACCGCCTTCACCGGGCGGCGGTAGGCCGGTGAGCCAGGTCTATCTCGCCGTCGCGATCGCGGAGCTAGCCATCACCGTGCTGCTGCTGTACCGGCTGGCCGCCGGCCCGACAATCTCCGACCGGATCGTGGCGCTGAACACGATGTCGACCCAGGCGGCCCTGGCCGTCCTGTTCTTCGCCGCGTTCGCCGGCCGCACCATCTACCTGGACATCTCGCTGTGGCTGGCCTCGTTCAGCTACCTGGGCGCCATTGTCTGGTCGCGCTACCTGGAACGAGGGCTGCTGTGAGAGAGGTCATCGTCATCGTGCTGGCCGTGATCGGGCTGGCCTTCTCGCTGTCGGGCGCGGTGGGCATCCTGCGCATGCCTGACGTGTACAGCCGTATCCAGTGCTCCAGCAAGACCATCACGATGGGTGCGCTGCCCGTGCTGATCGCGCTGGTCGTCGGCGAAGGGCCGGTCAGCAGCTACGGCGGCCGGGCGCTGCTGGTCGCGGTCCTGCTGCTGGTGGTCAACCCGGTCGCCTCCCATGCGCTCGCCCGCGCCGCCTACAAGTCCGGCGTGCCGATGTGGCCAGGCGCGGTCACCGATCAGGTCCGCCAGCGCGGCGGCAGCAGCAGCCGGCCGCTCCGCCCGATCCGGGCGAGGCCAGCCGGGGGCGGCGCCCGTGACCGGGTTCTGGGCCCTGGACTACCTGCTGGTCGCACTGCTCCTGGCGTCGGCCGTGCTGGTGCTGCGGCTGCGTAACCTGAACGGCGCCGTGATGGCCCTGTCGGCGGCCGGGACGATGCTGTCGGTCCTGTTCGTGGTGCTCGGCGCACCAGACGTCGCGCACTCCGAGGTCGTCGTCGGGGCGATCGCGCTGCCGGTCCTGTACCTGGTCGCCATCGGCAAGGCCCGGACCGATGTCAGTGATCAGCCCGAGCTGGGCGAGACCGCGCAGGCCGATCATGACCAGTCCTGACCGTCAGCGCGGCGGCAGCAGGCCTGAGCCGCTGGAGCACGAGCCCGGACACCGCCGGCTGGCGGGCGCGATCCTGGCGGCCGGGATGGCAGTGGCGCTGGGCGTCGCGATGGCCGGCATTCCCCGCGAGCATGCGTCGCTGTCCGCAGTAGCCAGGTACGCGATGGAGGTCGCGCTGCCGCGCTGGGGACTGACCGAACCGGTCAACGAAGTGGTGTACGGCACCCGCGGGTTCGACACCTTCGGTGAGACGTTCCTGCTGCTCGCAGCCGTCGTCAGCGTGGTGCTGATCACTCGCTCGCGGGAGGGGCGCCGGGGTGACATCGGCGAGTCGCTGGCCGGGCAGCGTGAGCAGCGCCAGTCGGATCCGGCCGCGGCCGCCACCGGTGCGGAGCAGGAGGCCCGCAGCGCGGAGCGCCGGGAGCAGGGCCAGTCCGCGCCCGGTGATCCGGCCGAGCCGGCGACGCCGGACGCCGTGCCGCTGGGTACCCCGGCGCCGGAGACCGCCGACGCGATGACCGTCGTGGTGCGGACGGCGATCAGGATCGCCTTGCCGCTGCTGGGCGTCGCCGGCCTGTACCTGGTCGCCTGGGGGTACTCGCCGGGCGGCGGGTTCCCGGCTGGTGCCGTGCTGGTCGGGGTGCTGCTGCTGGTCTACGCCGGGTTCGGCCGCCGCCGGGTCGCGGCCATCGTCCGGCCGGGCCTGCTGGAGGCCATCGAGCTGGCGGGCGCGACGGCGATCATCGTCACCGAACTGCTCGGCCTGGTGCTGCGCGGCTCGGTCAGCGCCAACTGGCTGCCGCTCGCCCAGCCGCAGACCATCCTGTCGGGCGGGATAGCTCAGCTGTTCTCCGCCAGCGAGCTGGTCGAGGTGGGCACCGGGCTGGCCATCACCATCTTCGCGCTGATCGGCATGGGCCACGACTGGACCTCCGATGAGCAGCCTGGCGGCGAGGGAGCTGAGCGGCCGTGATCGTCGTCAACTACCTGGCGTCCGCCGCGCTGCTCTGCATCGGCCTGTACACCGTGCTGACCAGGCGCAACATGATCAAGATGGTGATGGGGCTGTCCCTGATGGAAGCCGCCACTTACCTGTTCATGATCTCGCTCGCCTACCGGTCAGGCTCCACCGCGCCGGTGCTGCTCAACCCGCCGCCCGGCAAGACGGCGCAGGACCTGGTGCACGGCAACGTCGCCGACCCGGTGCTGCAGAACTTCTGCCTGACGGCCGTGGTAATCGGCGTCGCGGTGACCGCCGTGTTCCTCAGCGTGGTGGTCCGCATCGCCCAGCATTACCGGACGCTGGACTCTGACCGGGTGCGGGAACTGCGCGGATGAGCATCCCGGCGCTCGCGTCGCTGCTCCCGCTGCCGGTGGCCATCCCGCTGTCGGGGGCCGTGGCGGCGCCCCTGCTGGCGCGGCTATCGGGCCGCCTGCCGGTCATCGTGTCGGTCATCGCGCTGGCCGGGTCGGCCGTGGTCCTGCTGGCGGCGGCGCCGGAGGTGTTCGGCGGCCGGGTCATCGCGCATTACCTGGGGCACTGGACTCCAGTCCACGGGCAGGTGCTGGGCGTGGCCTTCGCCGCGGACCCGTTCGGCCTGCTGGTCGCGCTGACCGCGGCGGTCATCGGCGCCATCCTGCTGCTGTACACGCTGTCGGAACTCGGCGGGCTCGGCCCCCGCGAGCTGGGCGGGTACGCGTGCCTGTTCCAGCTGCTGCTGGCCGCCGTGATCGGCGCCGCGCTGACCGCCGACCTGTTCAACCTGTTCGTCTGGTTCGAGGTAGCCGCGCTGGCCAGCTACGGGCTGGCCGGCTTCTTCCTGGAGCGCCCGGTCGCGCTGGAAGCCGCGTTCAAGCTGCTGGTCCTGACGACGCTCGCGAGCTTCGCCGTCTTCATCGGTGCCGGCCTGGAGTACGCGCAGCACGGAGCGCTGAACTTCGCGCAGCTCCAGCACGCGCTGCACGGGCACGTCGGCACCCCGGACACCATCGCGCTCGGCCTGCTGATCGCCGGCTTTGCCACCAAGGCCGGCCTGGTGCCCTTCCACGGCTGGCTCCCGGACGTGCATACCGCCGCCCCCGGCCCGGTGAACGCGCTGTTCTCGGCCCTCATGGACGCCCTGGGCGTGGTGGCGATCGTGCGCCTGGTCTTCCAGGTGTACCCGGCCGGCAGCACGCCCGTCCTGGGGCTGCTGATGACGCTCGGGCTGATCTCCGCCCTGCTGGGAGCCATCCTGGCGCTGGCCCAGGACGACCTGAAGCGGCTGCTGGCCTACGACACGATCTCGCAGGTCGGGATCGTGGTCGTCGGGCTGGCGACCGGAAACGCCGCCGGCGTCGCGGGCGCGACCTATCACCTGGTCAATCACGCGGCGTTCAAGGCACTGCTGTTCCTGTCGGCCGGGGCCATCGTGCACCGGACCGGGCTGACGAGGCTGTCGCAGCTGGGCGGGCTGGCCCGGCGGATGCCCGTCACCGCCGCCGCCTTCGTGCTCGGCGGAGCCTCCATCGCCGGCCTCCCGCCGTTCAACGGGTACGTCTCGCTCAGCCTGATTCACGAGGGTCTCCAGCAGGACCACGAGACCATCCCGTACCTGCTCACCCTGGCGGCCCAGGCCATCACCGTCGCCGCGCTCGGCCGGGCGGCGTGGCTGGCGTTCTTCCGGCGCCCCCAGCAGGAGATTGACCTGCCGGAACGGCTTCGTCCCGGAATGCTGGCCGGGTTCGCCGGGCTGGCTGCGTGCTGCGTCGCCTTCGGCGCCGCCGGCCCGGTGGTGCTGCGCCGGCTGATGGCGCCCGCGGCCGCCGGCCTGCTGAACCCCGCCCGGTACGCCAGCGCCGTGCTCGCCGGATCCGGGCGGCTGCCGGCCCTGCGCGTCCCGTTCAGCTACGGCGCGCCCGCTGAGCTCATCTCGGTGCTGGCGGGCACGGCGGTGGCGGCCCTGCTGTGCTGGGGGTACCTGCGGATCTCCGAGCCGCTCCCGGTCCGGCTGCTGCGCGCGGCGCACACCGGCTCGGCCAACGACTACGCCGCCTACGCCATCGCCGGGAACGCTCGCCGTCATCGCGGTCCTCAGCCTGGCCTAGCGACGAGTCCTGCAGGAGGGAAAATCACCATGACGCAACTGCTCTCCGCGGTCCGCGGCACGTACGGGATCACGCTGTGCTGCGTGCCCGGCGCGCTGATCGGGCTGGCCGGCGGCCCGGCCGGCGACCCGCGAGCCCGGGCCGTCGCCCGGATACTGGGCGCCCGGCACATCATTCAGGCCGCGCTGACCGCGGCCCGCCCCAACCCCGCCGTGCTCGCCGCCGGCGCCGCGGCCGACACCCTGCACGCCGCCTCGATGGCCGCCATGATGCTCCCGGATACCCCGTACCGGCGGATCGCAGGCACCGATGCTCTCATCGAGTCCGCCCTCGCGCTGGCCGGGATCATCACCGCGGCCGGCCCGGCAGCGCCATTTCGCGGTCAGGGCCCGCCGGGCCGGACGCGCAGGCCATCGCGGCTGTCCTTCCGCAGGTAGAGATCGCGAAGCTAGAGACAGGCGGGGCCGGGGACCGAAGATTCCACCCCGTCATTCCACTTCCGGGTGACGCCCGCAGCGCCGTCGCGTCCTAGTGTCCAGGTATGCCGATCGGGTACTGGTGGACGGTCGCCGTCATCTCCTGGGGCGTGGCGTGCGCGCTCACCCGGTGGCCCCGGCTCCGCTCGTTCGCCGCCATTCCCGCGCTGCTCGTCGCCGAGCTGCCGTTCATCGCGGGGTACCTGCTGATCGCCTCGACAGTGCTCGCATTCGCCGACGGTGACCTCGACTCGCCGGGCGGCGCCGCCGGTGCCGCCGTGGCGCTGCTCGCGCTGGCCGGCCTCCTGGTGGTGGCGGGTCGCGCCATGCGCGCGCATGCTGCGCTGCACAACGCTGGCCGGCCGGAACGGCCGTGGGGCCGCATCCTGCGCGCCCCGTTCTTTCCCGGCCGGCGTGACGTGGTCCGGGTCCGCGGCCTGGCCTATGGCGACGGGCCGCACCGCAGCCTTGACGTCTACCACCGTCGCGACCGGCCGGCCAGTGCGCCGGTCCTGCTGCACATTCATGGCGGGGGCTTTTACTCCGGCAGCAAGGCGCGTGAAGCACGGCCGCTGATCCGGCACCTGACCAGCCGCCGCGGCTACGTCTGCGTCAGTGCGGATTACCGGCTGCAGCCGCACGTGACGCTGGCCGACCAGGTAGCCGATGTGCGCGACGCGATCGCCTGGGTCCGAGCCCACGCCGCGGAGTACGGCGCCGAGCCCGGCACCCTGTTCGTCGCCGGCAGTTCCGCCGGCGCGAACCTCGCGATCCGGGCAGTGGGCGAGGGCGAGACCGGCATCGCGGGCCTGATCTGCCGCTACGGCTACTACGGCAGCCTCTCGCCCGCCGGCGACCTGCCACCGATGCTGGTGGTGCACGGCGCCAATGACGCGCGGATACCCGTGTCGGACGTGCGCTTGTTCGTGGAGCGGGTACGCGCGGTCTCGAACCGCCCGGTCAGCTACGCCGAGCTTCCCGGCGCGCATCACGACTTCGACATGTTCGAGTCCATCCGGTCCGCCGCGGTCAGCCAGGCAGTAGCCCAGTTTGCCGCGCGGGTCAGCAGCTTTGGCTGAGCGAACGCCGGCGCTGGCCAGGCCGGGATAGGCGGGCCCGCTATCCGGGCAAAGCGGGACCGCCCTGGCTCCGGCGGTCGCCCGGAGGTTTCCGCGGACCCGGCAGCGGGCAGCATCGACTGCTAGTCACCAGCAGGTCTGGGACGCTGCTACCGCCCGGGCCGTCCGCTTAAGCGAGGCAACCCATGAGTGAGCAGGCGAGCGGGACGCACGGGCCGGCGGAGGATGACGCGATCAAGCGCCAGGACCGCACCGAGCTGCAGGAGCACGGCGAGGAGTGGCCGGAACCCGAGTCGGCGGTACGGGACACGACCTGGGCTCCGGAAGGCAGGTTCGCGGGAACCGCGGCGGGCGAGAACTGGCAGGCCATCGAGCTGCGCAGCGACCTGGCCCGGCACCTGGACCGCGGGACGTTCCCGGCGAGCCGGGCCAGCGTGCTCGAGAGGCTGGAGGCACGCCAGGCGGAGCAGCGGCTGCTCGACCTGGTGTCGTCACTGCCGGCCGGGGCCACCTTCGCCAGCCTGGGTGAGCTGCTGCGGGCGCTGGACCTGCCCGTGGAAGAGCGCCCCTCCTAGCGCTGCGGCTGGCTCGCGGCCCGCGGTTACGGCCGCTGCCCAACGGCCAGCAGGTGGGCGGTAGCCCCGGCGATAGCCGGGTCGTGTTCCATCGCCGCCAGCGTGTCGAGGATGAGGCGACGCTGGCCGGGGTCGCTCAGCCGGTCCTGGATACCGGGCGCCCAGTGCAGCGGCCCCTCGATCGGCAGCAGGTCCTGCAGGCGCAGCCCCGAGTCCGTTATCTCGCTGGCTATGCCGGCCCGGTCGTGGAAGTAGCCGGTGGTGAACAAGCCCGGGTCGGCGGCCGGGTTACGGTGCTGGCCAGTTGCCAGGTCGCGGGTCATCATCGCCGCGAATCCGGGCTTGTCGAGGTAGCCGCGGAAGAACCCGTCGAAGGTGCTGGCATACCGGGAGATCACCGCGGCGGCGACGATGCCGCCGGGCCGGGTGACGCGCGCGGCCTCGGCCAGGGCAGCTATCCGGTCGGTGCGATCCGTCAGGTGGTAGAGGGGTCCGAGCAGCAGGACGGCGTCGTGGCTGTCGTCAGCCTCGGCCAGGCTGCGGGCATCGCCGGGGGCGACGGTGAACCGGCCGTCCGCCCTGGCCTGCTCCCGGTGCAGGGGCACCGGGTCGATCAGGTGCACGTGGTAGCCGAGCCCGCTGAGCCAGGATGCGTAAACGCCGCTGCCGCCGCCGACGTCCAGCACCCGCGCGGGCGGGGCGGGCAGGAATCGTTCCAGCAGCAGCCGGGTCCGCAGCAGCTCCAGCGACGGCCCGCTTGTCAGCCGGGCGTGCTCCTGGCCTTCCGCGTAATGAGCGAGAATCTCAGCGTCGACCTCCATGGCCAGACGCTAGCCCGCCAGCTACGGCGCGCGCATCCGGATTACCGGCGGCCGGGCAGCGCCCGGGTCAGGCGGCTCCCGCTGACCGGGCCCTGACCCGTCTGCACCTGTCCATCACCTAGCCTCTGTCTGGGGCCCAGGCCGACGGAGGGGATGGACGCTGGTGTCCAAGAGCGACAGGAACAGGCAGCGGACGCGCGCGAAGGTCGCTCAGATGCGGGCCCTGGAGGCGCGCCGCCGCCGGAACCGCCGGTGGCTGACGGCGATCGGCGCCGCGGTCGTGGTGATCGGCGCGGCCGTCGGCATCTCGCTGGCGGTCACCGGCGGCGGGTCGGCGGCGGCAGGCGGCCCGCCGCGGCTGCATCTGGCCGCGCTGAGCTCGCTGGGGACCCTCCAGCCAGCGCCGCGCCGGGCCCGGCTGGACCCGAGGGCGTTCCGGTCCCCGGCGCGCCTCAGCTCGCGGGCACTAGGACGGCCGTGACCGGCAAGAACGTCGACGGGATCAGCTGCCAGACCAGTGAGCAGACGGTCTTCCATATCCACGCCCACCTGACCGTCTTCGTGAACGGCTCGGCCCGCCAGGTGCCGGCCGCTATCGGGATCCCCGGCGCGGTGGCCCAGAACACCGCCCAGGGGCCGTTCATCGGCAGCGGGACCTGCTTCTACTGGCTGCACACGCATGCCGCTGACGGCATCATCCACATCGAGTCGCCGGTCCACCGGACCTATACCCTGGGCGATTTCTTCGACGAGTGGGGCCAGCCGCTCGGGCCGGGGCAGGTCGGCCCGGCTCGCGGACCGGTCACCGCCATCTACAACGGCCAGCACTATCAGGGCAACCCGCGCAACATCCCGCTGAACGCGCACGCTCAGATCCAGCTGGAGGTCGGCAAGCCGCTGGTCGCGCCGCAGAAGATCACCTTCCCCGGCGGCCTGTAAGCCCGGGCAGCGGGCCGCGGCGGGCGGATACTGCCGTATGACCGTTCCTCCGGCCGAGCCGGGCGGCTGGCGCAATCTGGGTGAGCAGTCCGTCGTCGAGACGCCCTGGTTCCGGCTCCGCCAGGCCAGGGTGGAGCTGCCCGGCGGCCGGCAGCTGGATCACTACCTGCTCCGGCTCCCGCCGCTGACGATGACCGCCATGCTCGACGGCGAGGGCCGGGTGCTGCTGCTCTGGCGGCACCGGTTTATCCCTGGCAGCCGGGGCTGGGAGCTGCCGTCCGGGATTGCCGCTCCGGGGGCTGACCTGGCCGCTACCGCGTCACGGCAGGCGCTGGCGGAATCCGGCTGGGAGGCGGTCGCGCCGCAGCCGCTGCTCACGCTGCAGCAGAACAGCGGCCTGACCGACTCCGCCGTGCATGTCTTCGTCACCCGCCAGGCGATCCACCGCGGCCCGCCGGCGGCCGATTTCGAGGCCGAGCGCATCGAGTGGGTTCCGCTCGCCGACGGGCCGGCGCTCATCGCCGGCGGCCAGGTGAAAGACGCCAGCACGGCCACGGCCCTGCTGTGGCTGCAGGCCGGCCCGGACGCCTGACGAGGCCGGCGGTCCGGCTCCGGGCTGCTGCGATTAGTTAATGTCGCTCTGGTGACGACATCTCGGGATTGCTACACGTGCGCTCAAGAGGCCGCGGCAGCAAGCCTGCCGCCCCGCGAGCGGATCGCCGGCGATGGCCTGTGGCGGGTAGCTCATGCGTTCAACTCCGCCCTGCCGGGCTGGCTGGTCCTGCTCCCGCGCCGGCATGTGACCGCGGTCGCCGAGCTCACCGACGCCGAGGCGCAGGCGCTGGGGACCTGGCAGGTCCGCCTGTCCCGGGCGCTGCATCAGGTGCTCGGCTGCCAGAAGACCTACATCGCGCAGTTCGCCGAGGCGGAAGGGTTCTCCCACGTCCATTTCCATGTGGTGGCCAGGCCACCGGACCTGGCGCCGGAGCTGCGCGGCCCGCGCGTGTTCGGGCTGCTCAGCCCGGCGGACCGGCCGCCGGTCAGCAGCGAGCGGATGGATGAGATCGCGCTCGACCTGGCCGCAGTCCTCGGGGAGGCCCCCGGCCGGCGGTGAGGGCCGGGCAGCGCGCTCAGGAGCCGAGCTGAAAGTGCCAGACGATGGCAGCGGGGGCGTCGCGGAAGACGGCGTCCGCGGCTGCGGGGCACCATCGCTGCAGTGACCAGATGTCGGCCGGATGCGCGGGCGGCTCATCGGGGTGCTGGGCCCGCGGGTCGACCGCCGGCCTGGGCGCGCAGGGTTCCTCGCAGCGGCGGACCTGCAGCCCTAGCGGCACGGCCGCAGCCAGGTAGTCGCTGGTCCGGTGGTTGTAGTGCGGAAGGTAGCCGAAGTCCCCGCCGGGCAGCTCCAGGACGACCGGCCACTGGTGAGTGGTGTCCGAGATGACGAGGTGGCCGCCCGGCCGCAGGACGCGGGCAAATTCGCCCAGCACCGGGCCGAGATCGCTGACGTGGGCCAGTGCCAGCGCGCAGACGACAATGTCCGTGCACTGGCCGGGCAGCGGGAGCTGGTGCAGGTCGCCTTGATGAAACTCCCCGCCGGGCACCTTGGCCCGCGCCACGGCGAGCATCTGCGCGGCGGCGTCGACGCCGATGACCGCATGGCCGAGCTCAGCCAGGTACGCAGCGTGCAGGCCGGTGCCGCAGGCAGCATCCAGGGCAGTGCCGCGGGGCAGCTGGTCGAGGATGCGCCGGACGACCGGCTGCTCGATGTCGATGAGCTGATTGCCGGGCTGGTCATACCGGCTGGCCCAGGTGTCGTAGCCGTCAGCAGCCGAGACCGGCCGGGTCTGCCGGGCCGCGCCGAGCTGGCCAGCCGACTCCAGCAGCTCGCGGACCTCGGCCAGCCGCGCCTCGGTGAAGTCACGATCAAAGTCACCGTTGAAGGCGCGCATCAGCGCGGCGCCCTCGATGCCGAGCAGGTAGGCGAGCGGGTGCTGGTAAATCATCCGCCGATGCTAGGAAAGGGCACCCAGCCGAGGCCAGTGAATTACCTGTCAGCGGAGCTCGCGAGGCCGCAGGGCGCGCAGGAACCGGGCGATGACCGGCCCGTCCACGGGACCGCCGTCGGCCCCGCCGGTGTTCTGGGTGACCATCGCGAACGCGATGTCGCCGTCGTAGCCCATCAGCCAGCCGTCGAGCTTCAGCTTCGACTCCGGTCCGGTGCCGTACTCCGCGGTGCCGGTCTTCGCGTGCGTGCCGGCTGGCAGGCCGGTCCCCGCCGCGGTGCCGCCGGACACGACGCCGGCCATCATCTCGCGCAGGCCGTTTACGATCCTGGCGGGCAGCCGGGATGCGGGCACCTGGTCGTCGGGGGCGCCGGCGACCAGGCGGGGAGCCCGGACGACGCCGCTGTCGATCGACGCTGCGACGCTGGCCATTCCCAGCGGCGAGAACGTCAGCCGGCCCTGGCCCATGGCGTCGGCGGCCAGCTCGGTCGGGCTGGCGGGCCGGGGCACATTAGCCGCGAACGCCGGCAGCCCCAGGTGCGGCGTGCGCGCCAGCCCGTACAGCCGCGCTGCCGCGGTGAAGTCCGGCGCCGACAGGTGCGCCAGGGCCAGGCTGAGGAACGCGGTGTTGCAGGACTCGGCGAATGCGGCCCGCACGGTCGACGCCGGCCCGTCGCCCTCGGCGTTGTGGAATGTCTCGCCGTCGACCGTGAGCGTCGGCGGGCAGCTGGCCCGCGAGGCCGGGGTCAGCCCGTGCCGGAACAGGGCCGTCGAGGTGAGCACCTTGAACGTCGAGCCGGGCGGGTAGGCGCCCTGCAGCGCGGTGTCGTAGCCGGAGACCGGGTCAGCGGCGACGGCCAGCACCTGACCGGTTGAGGCGCGGATCGCCACCATGGACACGTCCGGGTGCGCCGAGGTCGCCAGCGCCGCCTCGGCCGCCCGCTGGACGCGCGGGTCCAGGCTCGTCCGCACGGCCTGGCCGGGCCGGCCGGGGAACGCGGCCAGCTGCCGGACCGGATTCCCGGCCGCGTTCTGGATGCTGACCCGGGTAACCGGGGTGCCCGCCAGCCGTCGTTCCCAGGCGGCCTCGAGCCCGGTCTGCCCGACGCTGGCCGCCGCATCGTAGGGCGCGCCCAGCGCCCGCAGCTGCTGCGCGGTGACCGGGCCCAGCGAGCCGATCACGTGGGCGCCGAGCTGGGCGGTGATCGCGGTCACGTGAGCGGAGTCCTCGAACTCGGTGCCGCGCACCGCGTACACGTTGGCCGGGCCCGGCGCCCCCTTGAGCTGGGTGAAGCGGAGCCGGGAAACACTGAATACGGGCTCGAAGTAGTCCGGGTGCGCCGCCGCCTGCGCCAGCGCGTGGCTCACCTCCGCGCGGGTCGCGCCGGCTGTGCGCAGGGCGGTGCGAACCGCGCTCCTGCTCGTGATGCGGCTGCCGACGACGCCGGCCACGACGCGGCTGGCGGTCCGGGTCAGCGGGGCGCCGCGGGCGCCGAGGACCGGTGCCCGCGGCGGCCACGCCCGCGTTACCGCGATCGTGTCGCCGGCCCGCAGGGCCGGGTTGATCGTCTGCGGCGACCAGTCGATGCGCCACGCGCCGGTGCGGTCGGTCAGGTGCACGGTGGTGACCGGATTCCAGGGGCCGGCGGCCGGCAGGTCAAAGTGCTCGGTGACCCGGGCACTGACCGCGTGCGGCGCGGACGCCGCGGTGATCCGACCGGCGGTGAAGGACGCGCGGGTCACGCCCAGCGCCCGGAACACAGCGGCATTGACTGGCGCAAAGCCGGCCGGCGGCGCGGCCACCAGGCCCCGCATCGCGGTCCAGTCGCCCCTGCTCCAGGCCGCCAGGTAACGCGACAGGGCCGCCCGCGGCGACGGAGCTGCGTGCCCGCATCCGCTGAGCATGGCCGTGAGCACGGCCGCGACCGCGGCGGCTAGCCCCATCCGGCGCATCGGTGACTTCCCCTCGTATCGGCAGCACAACCGGGCGCCAGGCAACCAGGCGGCGCTCGGCTCTGTCCAATACGCCGGAGTGCAGTCTCCATGCGTTTGCGGCATAGCCGCCCGCGGGTGGTCAGGCCGGCTGCGCCGCCGGCTGGCGCCGGTAGACCAGCGGGTTCTGCCGCTCGCTGCTGAGCACGTCGCCGACCGAGAGCGTGGTCAGGTACTCCGGCGGCAGGACGTTGGCCTGGCCGTTGAAAACGGCGCCGTCCGGCATGTAAGCGCAGGTCATCGCCCGCCGCCGGCCCGGGGTCATGTTGGCGCCCGCGCCGTGGAACGTCAGGCCGTTGTGCAGCACCGCACCGCCGGCCGGCACCGGGCACGGGACCGCAGGCACGTCCCGCCACTCGGGATAGACCTCGAACAGCGCGCCGAGTTCCTTGCCGATGCCGACGTTGTCGAATTTCTGCGCCTGGTGACTGGCCGGGACGTAGTACAGGCAGCCGTTCTGCACCGTGGCGTCGTCGAGGGCGATCCAGATCGTGATGGCGTCCGGCGAGGTGAACGACCAGTACGGCACGTCGAGATGAAAGGCGGTCGGGTTGCCGTACGGCTCCTTCACCAGTGCCTGGTCGTGCCAGATCCGCAGGCCGCTGACCCCGGCCAGCTCGCCGGCGAACTGGCCGAGGTCCGGCTGGAACAGCAGGTCCCGCATCGGCTCGCTGGTCTGCCACAGGTTCACGCGCTGGGTGAATACCTGGTCGTAATACGCCTGGTCCTCGCTGGCCCGGGCGGGGCTGTCGCCGCCGGCATCGGTGTCTGCGGCGAAGGAGAATCGCTGCTGGCCGCGGGCGTCGATCGCCGCGCCGACGGCGTCGCGCCACGCCGCAAGCTCCGCGGGGTCCAGGAACTGCGGTACCGCGAGGAATCCGTTCTCCTGGTAGAAGTCCTTCTCCCCGGTGCTGGGATGAGCTCGCACGTCTGACCTTCTTCCTGGCGCGGTGCGGACAACGTGCTTCTAGCCTGATCCCGGCGGGCCGCCGGGGACTAGGACAGCGATTGCCCTCATCAGGACGATATTGACGGCGCTGCTGGCCGCTGATACGGATCACTGATGGAAGTGATCGAGGCGATTCCGCGGGCGGATGCCGCGATAGCGGCCGAGCGGATTGCTGTGACCGCCGCCCTCCCCGCGCACGGTCACGGCTTCCTGGAACTCGCGGTGGTCGCGTCCGGCACGGGCGTGCACCGCACCCGGTCCGGGGCGCGGCGGATCAGCCGGGGCGAGGTCGTGCTGATCCGCCCTGGTCAGTGGCATGCCTACGACGACCCGGATGGCCTGGTGGTGTGGAACCTCTACATCGCCGCCGCGACCCTGACGGCGGAGCTGGCGGTGCTGCGGTCGGACCCGCTGGTGGCCGCGCTGGTCTCGGCGAAGATCGCCGAGGCTGATGGCGATGTGACGGGCGGGCCAGCCCGCGAGCAGCCCGGCAGCGGGCAGATTTTGACCCCGACGACGGCCCGGCAGCCGCCGGACGGCCCGGCAGCAGGTCAGCCGGCCCGGCCGCCCGCGGCCCGCCCGGAGACCATCGAGCGGTATCTCGCCGCGCTCGCGGCTCCGCCGGACGGCGGCGCCGGTGACGGGCTGATGCGCCTCGGGAACCTGCTGGCCGTGCTGGCTCACCTGGTCCCGGTGCTGCTGGCCCGCAGCCCTGGCCAGATTCCGCGATCTCCGCATCCGGCCGTCATGGCCGCCACCGACCTGTTCCACTCCGATCCGGCCCGGCCCTGGAATCTGCCGGAGCTAGCCCGCCAGGTCCACCTGTCGGCACCGCACTTGTGCCGGTGCTTCGTTCGCGACCTGGGCATCAGCCCGCTGCGGTACCTGGAGCGCTACCGCCTGGAGCTGGCCGCTGAGCTGCTGCTGAGCAGCGACCTGACGATCAGCCAGATCAGCTCGCGGGTGGGCCTTGCGGATCCGAACTACCTGGCGCGCCGGTTCCGGGCGGCGCACGGCTTCACCCCGTCCCGGTACCGGGCGGCTTTCGCGCCTGCGGGTCGCCACGACGGACCAGATCCACCTGACTAAGCAGTCGGGATGACGAGCCCGTGCAGACGTGCCGGGCTTCGGCTGCGAGGATCGTCGGGTGGTGCCCGAGACCCTGCATGACTTCTTCGTGGCGAGCGGAAGTGTCGCTGGCGCGCTCATCGGCCTGCTGTTTGTCGCCATCTCGGTCGCCGCTGAGCGGCTGGCCCGCGAAGAGGCGGCGGCGCAGGTGCACCGGATCCGCGCGGCAGCGGCCCTCACCTCGTTCACTAACGCGCTGGCCGTATCCCTGTTCGCGCTGATCCCGCAGCACAAGCTGGGGCCGGCCGCGCTGGCCATGGCCTGCGTCGGGCTCGTGTTCGTCCTGGCCGCGCTGCTGTCGCTGATCCGGCGGCGCCAGGTCCGCAGCAGCGTCCACGATGCGGTGTTCCTGGTCGGCCTGGTTATCACGTTCGTGGTCCAGCTCATCCAGGCCATCGACCTGATCACCGGGCCCGATCACAACACCAGCGCGGTGAACACGATCGCGATCCTGGTGATCGTCTGCTTCCTGGTCGGCATCGCCCGCGCGTGGGAGCTGATCGGCGGACCTTCGATCGGCCTGGCGCGGGAGGTCACGGCGCTGTTCCGGGGCGACCAGCCCGGCGCCGGCAACCCGGCTGACCAGGAATCTCCGCCGCGGACCGATTAATCCGGGTGCGCAGCTCCGCCCTGTCTGTGAGACACCGGGCAGCGCACCTAGGAGGTAGGCATGGCCTTCCCTGACGTCGTGACACGAGACCAGTGGCTGGAAGCCCGCAAGCGACTGCTGGACCTGGAGAAGCAGGCCACCCGCGACCGCGACGCGCTCAATCTCGAGCGCCGGCGGCTGCCGATGGTCGCCGTCGAGAAGGACTACCTGCTGGACGGGCCGGATGGCCAGGTGCCGCTCGCTGCCCTGTTCGGCGGCAGCCGGCAGCTGATCATCCGGCACATCATGTTCGGCCCGGACTGGGACGCGGCCTGCCCGGGGTGCACCGCGGCGGTCGGTGAGGTCTCCGGCGCCCTGCTGGACCACCTGCGGTCCCGGGACACGGCCTTCGTCCTGGTGTCCCGTGCGCCGCTGGATAAGCTGGCCGCCTACCAGGCTCAGCAGGGCTGGACGGTGCCGTGGTACTCCTCGTATCGCAGCGATTTCAACGTTGACTTCCAGGCCACCATCGACAGCAGCAGGCAGCAGCTCATGTACAACTACCGCGAGGAGCCCGGCCTGCTCGAGGGCCAGGACTCCACCGAAGTACCCGGACTGAGCTGCTTCCTGCGCCAGGAGGGCCAGGTCTTCCACACGTACTCGACCTGGGCCCGGGGCACGGACGCCCTGGTCGGCGCCTACACGCTGCTGGACCTGACGGCGCTCGGACGGCAGGAAGACTGGGAAGAGCCAGCGGGCCGGGCGCCGCGGCTGCACGGCGCCGACCCGACCTTCACCGACTGATGCGCCCGGACGAATTCGGCGAGCTGGCCGAGGCCTGCCGGCCCGAGCTGCGGGCCCACTGCTACCGGATACTCGGCTCGGTGCACGACGCAGAGGACGCTCTGCAAGAGGCACTGGCTCGCGCCTGGAAGGGCATCGACCGCTTCGAGGGCCGGGGCTCGGCCCGCTCCTGGCTGTACTCCATCGCCACCAACTCGGCGCTGGACCTGGCCCGGCACCGCTCCCGGCGGGAGTTCGCCGTGGACATGGAGCGCCGGCCGGGCCGGGAACCGAGCTGGCGGCACCACTCACCGAGCTGCCCTGGCTGGAGCCCTACCCGGACCAGTGGCTGGGACCGGCCGCCGAGCCGTCCGCGGAAGCCCGGTATGAGCACCGGGAGAGTATTGAGCTGGCGTTCATCGCCGCGCTGCAGCACCTGCCGCCGCTGCAGCGCGCCGTCCTGGTGCTGCGCGAGGTCGCGGGCTTCTCGGCCGCGGAGACGGCCGGCCTCCTTGGCACCTCGACGCCGTCGGTGACCAGCGCCCTGCAGCGGGCCCGCGTCACCCTGCGGGCCAGGCGGCCAGCGCTTAGCCAGCAGTCGGTCCTGCGCAAGCTCGGTGACCAGCGCACCCGCGAGCTGGCCCGCCGGTATACCGACGCGATGCAGCGCGGCGACATCCAGGCGCTGACCGGCCTGCTCACCCGCGACGTGACCTGGGCGATGCCCCCGGTCCCGACCTGGTTCCGCGGCCTGCCCGCAGTGCGGGACTTCCTGGTCCGGTACCCGCTCACCGACCGGTGGCGGCACCGGCCGGCGCAGGCCAATGGCCAGCTGGCCGTCGGGGGATACGTCTTCGACACCGACCGCGGCGCTTTCATCCCGGCGAGCCTGGAGGTGATCACCCTGGCGGGTGACAAGATCGCCGCCGTCACCGGCTTCCTGACCGCTGACCTCCTCAGCCCGCAGAACGCGGGCGGCTGGATATCCGGAGCGGAGCTGTTCGGCCGATTCGGCCTGCCCGATGTGCCGCCGTGACGTGCTGACCACTCGGTCGCCCCGCTCCTGAGCGGACGTCTTGCGGGCTTCCCCGGCCTGCGGGTAGCTTGCCGTACAACAGTTGTAACTAACTCTGTTACATCAGGGGAACGTGGTGGCCGCAAACAGCCGGATGACGATCGCCGTGCACGCGCTCGCGTGGCTGGCGCTGGCCCAGCGCCAGGGTCACGAGGTGCTGACGTCGGGCCAGGTCGCCGCCAGCGTGAACACCAACCCGGTGATCATCCGCCGCTGCCTCGGCGACCTGCGCCGCGCGGGCCTGGTGAGCGTGACGCGCGGCGCCGGGGCGGGGTGGAGCCTGGCCCGTGCCCCGGAAGCGGTCACGCTGCTCGAGGTGCACGACGCGGTCGGGCCGGAGCCGCCGTTCGGCCTGCATCACGCCGAGCCCAACCTGGAGTGCCCGGTCGGCCGGGGCATCCGCCCCGCGCTGAGCCAGGTCTACGGACAGATCGAGCAGGGCATGCGACGGGAGCTGGCCCGGGTCACCGTCGCCGACGTGCTGCGCGACACCCTGCAGGTTCGCTAGGCGGCCCGGAGCAGGCCGGCCTGCCGCGCGGCCGCTGATGTAACAAGAGTTGTTTCTTCAAGGAGGGCACACCCAATGAGCGCAGTCCGGTACCCGGTCGTGGAACTGCGGCAGTACACGCTGCGGCCGGGCCAGCGTGAGGTCCTGATCGACCTGTTCGACCGGGAGCTCGTGGAGAGCCAGGAGGAGGCCGGGATGGCAATCGTCGGCCAGTTCCGTGACCTGGATGACGCCGACCGGTTCGTCTGGATCCGGGGATTCGCCAGCATGCCCGTGCGGGCCTGCGCGCTGGCCCGCTTCTACGGCGGCCCGGTCTGGAAGGCGCACAGCGCCGCGGCCAACGCCACGATGACCGACTCCGGCAACGTGCTGCTGCTGCGGCCGGTGACCGCCCGGTCCGGCTTCCCGGCCCCGGCCGCCGCCCGGGCACCGGCCGGCCACGCCGCCGCCGCGCCGGCGCGCATCCTGGCCACGCTGTACTACCGCGACGAGCCATTCGACGCCGGCTTCGCGGAGTTCTTCGACACCGAGGCCCGGCCGGCGCTCGCCGAGACCGGCGCCACGCCGCTGGCCTGCCTGCAGACCGAGCACGCGGAGAACACCTTCCCCGCGCTGCCGGTCCGCGCTGGCGAGAACGTCTTTGTCTGGCTCGCGGCCTTCCCCGGCGCCGCCCAGCTGGCCAGCCACCTGCGCCGGATCGACAGCTCCGCCCGCTGGCAGGACCGGGTGCTGCCCGCCCTGTCGGCCCGGATCACAGGCCCGCCCGAGCAGCTGCGGCTGGCCCCGACCCCCAGGTCGTTGCTGCGCTGACACCGATGAGTCCGCCAGCCGGGCCGGGTCTACGTGCAGGAGGGCTGGCCGCCAGCCCGCTGACGACGGAGGGCAGGGACATGGCAAGCAGCTTGACGGTCGACATCTTCGTGTCCGTCGACGGGTGGGCTGGCAGTGACGGGCTGCCGGGATACTTCGGCTACCCGGGCCCGGAGCTTGCGGACTGGATCCGGGCCGAGTCCGCTGACCCGCAGGTCATGGTCATGGGGCGGCGTACCTACGAGGCGCTGGCCGGCCTCCCGCGCGAAGCCCGTGATGCGGGCTGGGACCGGATGACGAGGCTGGACAAGGTCGTCTTCTCCCGGACCCTGCGGCAGGCGGACTGGGCCAACACGCGGATCTGCGCGGCGGATCCAGCCGGGGAGATCCGGCGGCTGAAAGAGGCCGGCGACGTTCCGCTGCGCACCGTGGGCAGCCTGTCCGTGGCCCGGCAGCTGCTGGGCGCCGGGCTGGCCGACCGGCTGCGGCTGATGACGTTCCCGCTGATCGCGGGCGATGCGGGACGCGAGGCGTTCTTCGCCGGCGTGGCCTCGGCCGACCTGGAGCTGGCCGGCCACCGGATCCTGGATGGCCGGGTGCTGCTGGTGGAGTACCGGCCGACCGGGAAGGACATCCCGCGGGCCTGACGACGCCAGGAACGCCGGCTGCGGAACGACGCCGGCCCGCTGGTCCCCGCGACCCCGGTCACCTGCGGGTGCGCGGCGGCAGGGCGATGATCTACGGTGCCGTGAAGACCAGCTGAGCGGAATCGGGGGTGATGGGCGGTGCCCGGAACGCGGCTCGCCGTGACGCGCGCGCAGATCCTGGCCTTCCGGCGGCGCGCCGGCGCGCTGGATGAGCGGCTGCCGCCCGGCCCGGAGTCGCTGCGGCAGGCGGCGTGGGCCGGGCTGCAGGACAGCATGCCGCGGGCGGCTCTGCTGTCCATCCACGCGCGGGTGGCCGGGACCGGCCCGGCGGCGTGGGAGGACCCCTCGCTCGTCCAGTTGTGGGGGCCGCGGTTCGCCATCTTCGTCATCGCCGCGCGCGACCTGGCCGTTTTCTCACTGGCCCTGCTGCCCGACGCCGCCAGACGCCGGCACCGGGCCGAGGATCTCGCCGGCCGCCTGGCGGCCGCCATCGGCGGCGCGCGGGTGCTGCACGGGCAGGCCGGGGACGCGGTGGGGGTGCGGGACGCGAACCAGCTCAAGTACGCGGCCGCCACCGGCACCGTGCTGATTCGCTGGGAAGGTGCGCGGCAGGCGGTCATCTGGATCGTGCCGCGGCCGCCGGCCGATCCCCGTGCCGCCCGGCTGGAGCTGACGCGCCGGTACCTGCACGTCTACGGGCCGGCCACGCCGGAAGCCTTCGGCCGGTGGAGCGCGATCGGCCCGCGGGCCGCCGCCGCGTTCGACGCCCTGGGCGGCGAGCTGGTGCCGGTGCAGGCACCGGCGGGGCCGGCCTGGATCCTCGCCTCCGACGAGCCCGGCCTCCGGGCGGCGCCGGGCCCTGCCGCGCCGGCCCGGCTGCTGCCGAGCGGCGATGCCTACTACCTGCTGCACGGGACCGATCGCGATTTCCTGGTGCCCGACCCCGGCCGCCGCGACCTGCTGTGGACCTCGCGGGTCTGGCCGGGTGCCCTCCTGGTGGGCGGGGAGATCACCGGGACCTGGCGGCGCGGCGGCGCGGTCGTGGACGCCCAGCCCTGGCGGCGGCTGACAGCCGCCGAGCGGGACGCCGTCGAGGCCGAGGCGGCGTCCCTGCCGCTCCCCGGCAGCACCGGGCTGCCCCGGGTCCGCTGGGACGAGAGCGTGCAGGCGTAGATCCGTAACGGGGTCTTCCCCGGCAGCGGCCGGGAAGCAACTGCGGCCCGGCCCGCTGCCGGCGTCGCGCCCGGCCAGGCCAGCCGCTAGACCGCCGGCGCGGCCGCCGTACCCAGCAGGCGGTCCAGGAACACGGCGAAGGCGCTCTCCTCGGCGCTCAGCGCGGCGGCCGGGTCGTCCGAGCGGGCGATCATCAGGGCCAGCTCGTTGGCCGCGGCCAGCACGATGTGCGCGAACGCGTCGGCGTGCTGCGCCTCGATCTGGCCGGTCTCGGCGGCATAGCTCATCGACGACCGGATCAGCCCCAGCGGGCCCTGCTCGTCGAGTTCCCGCCATCGCTGCCAGCCGAGCACGGCCGGCGCGTCGGTGAGCATGATCTGCCGCACGTCCTGGTCACGGGCGAGCCGGATCCAGGCCAGGCCGCAGGCCCGCAGCCAGGCGACCGGGTCCCCGGCATCCTGCGCCGCGCCCCGTATCTGGGCCTCGATCCGGCGGCCGACGCTCTCCATGGCCGCCAGGAACAGGGCCTCCTTGCCCGGAAAGTGGTGGTAGAGCGAGCCGCGGCTGACGCCTGTCTCGGCGAGCACCGCCTCGATAGACGTGCCGTCGTAGCCGTGCTCGGCGAACAGCCGGGTGGCCACCTCGACCAGGTGCGCGCGAGTGGCCTGGCCCCGCTCGACGTTCTTGTTGTTCATCGGCCTCCCTGACCTGGCCCAGCACGGTCCGGGCTAGCGCGATCCGGGCCAGCGCGATCCGGCTCAGCGCCCTCAGTTGACAGACCGTCAGTCGGTTTGTAAGAGTTAGACCGCCAGTCGGTTTATCTAGTGACTGTACCCCGGCTGGCGGCTAGCGAGGGAGGAAACAATGATCAGCGAGCTGGAGCGCCTCGATAAGCACCGCAGCCAGGTGCGCACCCGGTCCGGCCCGGCCAGCTACATCGACACCGGCGGCCCCGGCCGGCCGGTGCTGTTCGTTCACGGCGTGGGCACCAGCAGCTATCTGTGGCGGCACGTGATCGAGGAACTCGGCAGCGAGCGCCGCTGCGTGGCGGTCGACCTGCCGCTGCACGGCGAGACCCCGGCCGCGAGCGACCAGGACTTCTCGCTGCCGGGGCTGGCGGGCTATGTCGCCGACTTCTGCGACGCGCTGGAGCTGAGCGATATTGACGTCGTCGCGAACGACACCGGCGGCGCCGTGACCCAGGTGTTCGCCGCGGGGCACGCCGGCCTGCTGCACACGCTGACGCTGACCAACTGCGAGGCCCACAACAACGTGCCGCCCCGTGCCCTGCTGCCGGCGGTGCTGCTGAGCCGGTCGGGGCTGCCCGTCTGGCGGCTCACGCTGGGGCTGGCCCGCGACATCACCCGTGGCCGGCAGCGCTTCTTCGGAGCCGGCTACAGCGACATCGCCCACCTGCCCGAGGACGTCGCGCGGGCGTGGCTGGAACCGCTGGTCGGGACCGCGGAATCGGCCCGTCAGTTCCAGCGACTGATGGCCGCCCTGCGGGCCCGCGACCTGCTGGCGGCGGAGCCCGCGCTGGCCCGGCTGCAGGTCCCGACCCTCATCGTCTGGGGGACCGGCGACACCTTCTTCCCCGCGCGCTGGGCCTACTGGCTGCGGGATCTGATCCCCGGCGCGACCGAGGTCGTCGAGATCGACGGTGCCCGGCTGTTCTTCCCCGACGAGCAGGCCGCCGAGCTGACCGTGGCGCTGCGCCGGCACTGGGCTGCCCACCCGTAGCGCCGCAGGCACCGGCAGCAGCAGGCGGTTTGCCGGGCCTGCTCCGGTACGGTTCCGGTGTGCCTGCAGATGCGCCCGTCAGCTTCGTTGTCGTGGGCGAAGCACTGATCGACCTGATCCCCGCGGACAATGACGCCTACCTGGCCCGGCCCGGCGGCAGCCCGCTCAACGTCGCGGTCGGGCTGGCGCGGCTCGGCCAGCCGGCGGCGCTGGCGGGCCGGCTGTCGGCCGATCCGTTCGGGACGGTGCTACGCCAGCGCCTGGAGCGCTCCGGCGTGGACCTGCGGCACCTGCTGGCCGCGCCTGAGCCCAGCACGATCGCGCTGGTCAACCTGTCGGGCGGCCACGCCCGGTACGAGTTCTCGGCCGGCGGCGCGGATTTCCAGTGGACGCCGGCCGAGCTGGAGTTCCTGCCCGCGGGCGCCCGCGCGGTGCACTTCGGCTCGCTGGCCTCCTGGCTGCCGCCGGGCGACGCCGCGATCACCGAGACCGTCCGCCGGATCCGCGCTGGCGAGAGCGTCCTGGTCAGCTACGACCCGAACGTACGGCCCGCGCTGCAGCCGGACGTGGCGGCGGCCCGGCAGCAGGTCGAGCGGTCGGTCGCGCTCGCGCACGTGGTGAAGGCGAGCGCGGAGGACGTGGCCTGGCTCTACGGATCCGCTGACCCGGCCGAGGTCGCCGGGCACTGGCTCGGCCTGGGCGCCGGGCTGGTCGTCGTGACCTCCGGCGCCGACGGTGCGACCGGGTGGACCCGGTCCGGCCTGACCGTCAGCCAGGCCTACCCTGCCCCGGTCGTCGACACGGTCGGCGCCGGCGATGCCTTCACCAGCGGGCTGCTGGACGCGCTCGCCCGCTCGGGCCTGCTGAATCCGGCGACAGTGACCGCCGGACTCGATGCCCCGGCGCTCGCCGCGATCCTGGACAGCGCCGGCCTGGTGGCCGGCCTGACCTGCGCCCGGTCCGGTGCCAACCCGCCGTGGCGGGCGGAGATTGACGCGCTGCGGGCCGGCTGATCCGGCCCGGCAGCACCCGGCCCGGCAGCAGGCCCCCTCCGGCTCGCCGGATAAATTGGCTCAGTGCGGGAGGACCGGGCCGGCCAGCCGCCGGCGGAGGGGCCAGGGTGAGCATCAGTCACCTGGTGGCCAGCCTGGGGTACTGGGCCGTGTTCCTGCTCGTGGGCGCGGAAAGCCTGGGCGTCCCGCTGCCCGGCGAGACCGCCCTGATCCTGGCGGGCATCTACGCCGGGCCATACGCACCGGCTGTCGCCGTGGGCGATCTTCGCGGTGGCGGCAGCCGCGGCGATCATCGGGGACAACATCGGCTTCTGGATCGGCGCCAAGGGCGGCTACCGGCTGGCCCGGCGGTATGGCCGCCGGGTCCGGCTTGATGAGCGGAAGCTGAAGATCGCCCGCTACCTGTTCGACCGGCACGGGGCCAAGGTGGTGTTCTTCGGCCGGTTCGTGTCGGTGCTGCGGACCTACGCGGCGTTCCTGGCCGGCACCAGCCGGATGCGCTGGCGCCGGTTCCTGCCCGCCAACGCCGCCGGCGGGATCGTCTGGGCCGCCATCTATACCGCGGCCGCCTACCTGGCCGGCGACGTCCTGCAGCGGGTCTCCGGCATTATCGACTGGGTCCTCGCCGGGGTGGCCGTGCTGGCCATCGCCGCGGCCGTGATGCTGCTCCGGCGCCAGGCCGCGAAGCTCGGCGACCGCGCTGAGGCGGCCTACCCCGGCCCGCTGGACTGATCAGCGACGGCCGGGCCGCGGCCAGGCCGGGCCTCGCAGCGGAGGGCGGCGACGCGTAGTTTCGGTACATGCCGTCAGGACCGCGACTGGAGCACGTCACGCTGGAGAACGTCAGAGCAGCGTGCCTGCTCCGGCTGGAGCCCGAGCAGGAGCACCTCGTCGCCCCGGTCGCCTATTCGCTGGCCGATGCGTACGCGGCGCGCGACATCGCCTGGCCTCGTCTCATCTATGACGGCGACCAGCTGACCGGCTTCGTGATGGCCGCCTTCGATCCGGGCAACCCGGAGCGCCTGTACCACTGCTACCTGTGGCGACTGAACATCAGCGCGGACTGCCAGGGGCGGGGCTATGGCCGGTTCGCCGTCAGTGCCCTCGCCGATGAAGCCGTCCGCCGCGGGCAGCACCGGATGACCGTCTCCTACCATCCGGGTGCCGGAGGTCCGGAGGGCTTTTACGCCCGCCTGGGGTTCCGCCCGACAGGCGAGCAGATCCAGGGCGAAGTCGTAGCCGAGCGCCTGCTGGCGCCTGCTACCGCGACCTGACGCCGCCCGCCTGGATCAGCCGCGATTCCGCCCGGCGGCCGTGCTCTGCTACCAGCAGATTCTTTTGGCGTGCCTGGTTCCGCATGGTCATCGTGGATGTGCGGCCGGGTTCCGGCCGCGGACCTGAAAGCAGGGAGACCATGCAGGCTGCTGCCACGGAAGGCGCCCTGAGCACCGGTTCTGTTGATGACCAGCTCGTCAACCGGCTGCTCTACCAGCGGATCATCGTCCTGGGCACGGAGGTCGACGACAAGGTCGCCAACCGGCTGTGCGCCCAGCTCCTGCTGCTGTCGGCGGAGGACCCGCGCGCCGACATCAGCCTCTACATCAATTCGCCCGGTGGCTCCGTCAGCGCGGGCCTGGCCATCTACGACACGATGCAGCTGATCCCCAACGACGTCCGCACCCTGGCCATGGGCCTGGCCGCCAGCATGGGCCAGTTCCTGCTGTGCACCGGGGCGGCCGGCAAGCGGTTCGCCCTGCCGCACGCCCAGGTGCTGATGCACCAGGGGTCGGCCGGGTTCGGCGGTACCGCCGCCGACGTCGAGATCTATGCCCGGCAGCTGGAGCGGACCGGGCAGCTGATGACGCGGCTGATCGCCGAGCACACCGGCCAGCCGGAGGAGACAATCCGGCACGACAGCCAGCGCGACCGCTGGTTCTCCGCCGGGGAAGCCCGCGATTACGGGTTCATCGATCACATCGTCGACCGGGTCGACGATGTCCGGCCGGCCGTCTCCGGCCAGCGGGCAGGGCTGTGACATGGGCCAGTACACAATTCCGACCGTGATCGAGCGCACCGCGGCCGGCGAGCGCGCCTACGACGTCTACTCCCGGCTGCTGTCGGAGCGGATCATCTTCCTCGGCACCGAGATCGACGATGGCGTGGCCAACGTGGTGATGGCCCAGCTGCTCCACCTGGAGGCGGCCAGCCCGGACCTGGAGATCAGCCTGTACATCAACTCGCCGGGCGGCTCCTACAGCGCGCTGACCGCCATCTACGACACGATGCAGTTCGTCCGGCCGGAGGTCGCGACCATCTGCATGGGCCAGGCGGCATCGGCCGCTGCCGTCCTGCTCGCCGCCGGCGCGCCGGGCCGCCGCTCGGTGCTGCAGCACGCCAAGGTGCTGCTGCACCAGCCGTCGAGCCAGGCGCAGGGCTCCCTGCCGGACCTGGCGGTCCAGGCGAAGGAGGTGGCCAGGGTGCGGGCCGAGATCGATGAGATCCTCAGCCGGCACACCGGGCACCCGGTGGCCAAGATCCGGCAGGACACCGACCGCGACAACACCTTCAGCGCGGCCGAGGCGGTCGGCTACGGGCTGGCCGACCAGGTCATCACCAGCCGCAAGGCGATCCCGGCGGCGATCACCGGCCGGTGATGATCAGCCCGCGGCGCGGTCCGGCGTGGCGCAGCGCGGCGCGGTCCGGCGCGGCGGGAGGGCGGGCGCGGCCGAGCTCAGGCGGCCAGCCCCAGCGCGGCGACCGGGCCGCGTGCCTGCGGCGGGGTGCGGGGGGCGTGCAGGGTCCGCAGGCTGCCGGCCTGGTCGAGCCGGATGACCCGGGCGCGACGGGCGATGAGCAGGCCCCGGCCGGCCTCGGCCAGCACGTCGGAGAGCTCGATATGCAGGGCGTCGCAGATGGCGGCCAGCACTTCGGAAGAGGCCTCCTTGCGGCCCCGCTCCACCTCCGACAGGTAGGGCATCGACACCCGGGCCGCGCGGGCGACGTCGGCCAGGGTGCGGCGCTGCTGCAGCCGGGCCCGGCGCAGGGCCCCGCCGAGCAGGGTGCGCAACAGCGGCCGAGGCCGGCGCTCACGCCCGCCGGGACCGATCATTACCGGATCCGTCATCGCCCGTTGTCCCCTTTCCCGGCCCGCCGCCAGCGCGCTGATGTCTTCACGCTAGCCGGGGCACCAGCAGGTGGCGAGGCAAATTCGCGGCCAGCGCAAGGCCGGGCTCGCTGCGCGCCGGGCGCCGGACAGGAGAAGGGTCAGGTGGCGGCCAGCCGTCGGCCGGCCGCCCGCGTGCACCAGCGGTCAGCACGCCCGGGCTGCGGCCGCCATCAGCAGGGCTTGGCAGGATGAGTCCGTGAGCAGCCCGGACGGTCGGCGTGGCCAGATTATTTTCCTGAACGGAACCTCGAGCTCGGGGAAGTCGAGCATCGCCGAGCAGCTCCTGCTGATGCTCGATCCGCCGCACTTCTACATGGCCGTCGACACCATCAACGGCATGCGGGCCAGGCAGAAGACCCGTGAGCTGGACCCGGCCGGGCTGGCCGCGGTCCTGACCCGGACCCGGGCCGGCTTTCACCGCGCCGTCGCGGGCATGGCGGCGGCAGGCAACGACGTCATCGTGGATCACGTTCTCAGCGAGCCCTGGCGGCTGCTCGACTGCCTGGACGTCCTGGCGGACTACCGCGTGGTGTTCGTGGGCGTGCGCTGCTCGCCGGACGAGCTTGAGCGGCGAGAGCGCGCCCGGGGAGACCGGCTGCCGGGTCAGGCGGCGGCCCAGCTCGACCAGGTGCATGCCCATGGCCTGTACGACCTGGAGTGCGATACGACAGCGGCCAGCCCGCACGAATGCGCTGTCCGCATCACGGAATTCATCAGCCAGCAGGGCACGTCCACGGCATTTGACCGCCTCCGGGCCCGCTTTCCCGCAGCCGCTGTCCGGCCGCTTGCATAATCATGCACTAGACGGCATACTTTTGCGCATGTCCAAGGTGCTCACCTCCCTGCCCATCGGCGAGCGGGTCGGCATCGCCTTCTCCGGCGGCCTCGACACCTCCGTCGCGGTCGGGTGGATGCGGGAGAAGGGCGCGGTGCCCTGCACGTACACCGCTGACCTCGGCCAGTACGACGAGTCCGATATCGCCGCGGTTCCCGGCCGGGCCAGCTCCTACGGAGCCGAGATCGCCCGGCTGGTCGACTGCCGCGCCGCCCTGGTCGAGGAAGGGCTGGCCGCGCTGACCTGCGGCGCGTTCCATATCCGCACGGGCGGCCGGGCTTACTTCAACACCACGCCGCTGGGCCGCGCGGTCACCGGCACGCTGCTGGTCCGGGCCATGCTCGAGGACGACGTGCAGATCTGGGGCGACGGCTCGACGTTCAAGGGCAACGACATCGAGCGGTTCTACCGGTACGGGCTGCTGGCCAACCCGAACCTGCGGATCTACAAGCCCTGGCTGGACGCCGCGTTCGTCAGCGAGCTCGGCGGCCGCCTGGAGATGAGCCAGTGGCTGCTCACCCATGACCTGCCCTACCGCGACAGCGCCGAGAAGGCCTACTCCACCGACGCGAACATCTGGGGAGCCACTCACGAGGCCAAGACCCTCGAGCATCTCGACAACGGGATCGAGACGGTCGAGCCGATCATGGGCGTGCGGTTCTGGGACCCGGCCGTGCAGATCCCGGCCGAGGACGTCACCGTCGGCTTCGAGCGGGGCCGGCCGGTCACCATCAACGGGTCAGAATTCAGCACGCCAGTCGACCTGATCATCCAGGCCAACGCGGTCGGCGGCCGGCACGGCCTGGGCATGTCCGACCAGATCGAGAACCGGATCATCGAGGCCAAGAGCCGGGGCATCTACGAGGCGCCGGGCATGGCGCTGCTGCACGCGGCCTACGAGCGGCTGGTGAACGCGATCCACAACGAGGACACCCTCGCGAACTACCACGCCGAGGGGCGGCGGCTGGGCCGGCTGATGTATGAGGGCCGCTGGCTGGATCCCCAGGCGCTGATGCTGCGCGAGTCGCTGCAGCGGTGGGTCGGGGCCGCGGTCACCGGCGAGGTCACCCTGCGACTGCGCCGCGGCGAGGACTACTCGATCCTCAACACCACCGGCCCGGCGTTCAGCTACCACCCCGACAAGCTGTCGATGGAGCGCACCGAGGACTCGGCGTTCGGCCCGCTGGACCGGATCGGCCAGCTCACCATGCGCAACCTCGACATCGCCGACTCGCGGGCCAAGCTGGAGCAGTACGCCGGCCTGGGAATGATCGGCTCCGCGCACGCGCAGCTGATCGGGACCACCTCCCGGACCGAGCTGGTGGGTGAGATGCCGCCGGGCGGCGCCGCCGCGATCGCCTCCCGCAGCGAGGCCGACCTGGACGACGAGCCGCTGGACCGCGCCGCGATGGAGGCGGGCACCGACTGACCGGCCTGCGCAGCCCGGTTCCTAGCCGCTCCTGCCTGCTGCATTCCGGAATATTTCGGAATGGTAACGCCACGACGCCCGATGTCCCTCTATATATATGTGGGGCGGAGTTTCGCGTTTGTGACGGAAGGTGGCTTTATGCGGCATCTGATCGGCATCGTCCTGGCGGTCATCATGGCCGGGGCGGTGTTCTTCGCGGGGGCCTGGGGATACCTGCGGCTGTTGCGGATCTCCGCCGCGGCAGGCCTGCCGGCCAGCGGCGGCGCTCTCCTGCACGACCGCACCGCGCTCATCGCGATGGCCGCCGTAGCGGCTACCGGCCTGCTGGCCGGGATCCTGATCGCCGCGCCGCGCATCTCGCCGCTGGCCGCGGCCCTGCCGGGCCTGGTCCTGGCCGGCTGGACGGCGCTCTACCTGGTGAATGTCCGGTTCGCTATCGACCTGATCCCGATGCCGGCCCGGGCATTCGGCACCGGCTTCCGGGCCCTGCTGGAAAGCGGGATCCTGGGCGCGGCCGGGCTGGCGATGGTGTTCCCGCTGTTCGTGCCGTCCCGGTGGCGGCGCCGGTCCGGCGCCGCCACCGAGGCGATCGAGGCCGACGATTACGTGGCCAGCCTCACCTCGCCGTTCGCGCACGGCTAGCGTGCTCCGGGGCCCGGCTGGGAATGGCCAGCCGGGCTCCGGCCGGGTCAGCGTGTCCCGGCCGGGTCAGCGTGTCCCGGCGCGGGTCAGCGAGCCACCGCCGGGTCAGCGGGAACCGGCCCGGCCGTCTGCCGGGTGGCGCCGAGGTCGTCGGAGCGCCCGGCGGCCAGCCGCGACCACTGCGCGGTCGGGCGCCCGCCGGTCCGGAACTGGTCACCGTCGGTCCGGAACCGCAGCGGCCAGCCCTCCGGCGAGTCTTCCCAGCTCTCCTGCCGTCCGTACACCGTCAGGTCGAGCAGCCCGTAGCTCGGCGCCATCGCCTCCGCGCCGCGGTCGCTGCCCCAGTAGGTCTCGTACACTTGCCCGTCCTGCTGCAGGTAGCACACCTGCATGCCGAACCAGCGTCCGGCCAGCAGCTCGTCGGGGGAGTCGGCGGCGGAGTACCAGGGCATGTCCCAGCCCATGAAGTCGCGATAGGCGATGCTCTCGGCGTACGGGCCATCGCAGAAGGTGGCATAGGTAACGTCCCGCGCGTGCAGGTACGACAGCTCGCGGACCTGGCCGTTGAAGAAGGTGCAGCCCTCGCACTGATCCTCGGCGGGCTTGCCGGGATGCCACATGTGGAAGTAGGCGATCAGCTGCCTGCGGCCCTCGAATACGTCGATGAGCGGGACCGGTCCGTGCGCGCCGATCACCGGGATCGCGGGATTGACCGCCACCATCGGCAGCCGCCGGCGGGCGGCTGCGATGGCGTCGCCTTCGCGGGTGTGTGCCTTCTCCCGGACCAGGAGCTCATCGAGTTCCGCCTGCCAGCTGGCGCGGTCGGCCACCGGGGGGAGGGCGGCAGTGTCCAGGCTGCCGAACCTCGGCTCGTCCGTCATGATCGCTCCCGTCTGCTTGCCTCTCTCGGCTTATCGGAGGGCAGACGGCCCCCGGCATCGGAATTCATCGGCGGCTCAGCCGCGGACTCCGCCGACATATGGCGTACACAGCGGCTGCTTACAGTGACCGCGTGGTCCTCGTTCCGGCTGGTGATCACGGTCTGACTCAGCGCTACCGTGATGCGCGCTGCGCGCCTCCCACAGCCGCAGGCCGCGGCCGCCGCTCAGGCCTGCTCCTTGCGCTTCCAGGCGCCGATCAGCAGCGGCCAGAGCAACGGCCGCCCGGGATCGTCAGCGACGTCGCGGTCGAGCGCCGCCTGCGCGGCGGCCGCCCTGGCCTCGGTGGTGATGCCACGGGCCAGCGCGGGCTTCAGCAAGCTGGCGAAGGTCCGCTCAACGATCGCGCGGCCGGTGCCCAGCGGCTCAAGACGGCCGGCGACATCGGTGCCGTCCGGCTCGCCGGCGCCCGCCTGGGCGAACAGCTGCGGCAGCCGCGCGCCGGCGTGCACGTCGCAGCCCACTGCGGTGAAGGCCGCGGTGATGACGCGCATCATCTCGGCCACGCTGTCCAGGGCCGGCAGCACGCTGGCCCCGCGCAGATCGTAGTCCTGCACGACCAGGTGGCCGCCGGGCGCGACGGCGTCCCACAGCCGGGCCAGCACGGCGACGCGCTGCGGCAGGTGGAACAGCAGCAGCCGCGCGTACACCAGGTCGAACGGCGCGCCGGGCACCGGCTCGTCAGCGGTGATGTCATGCGCGGCGAAGCGGCACTGCCGGTGCCCGGCCTGGTGCAGGCGGGCCACGGCGCTGGCGCCCAGCGCCGCATCCACGTCGATGCCCAGGACGCGGCCGGCGGCCCGGTCCGCTGCGCCATCAGCCGCATGGTCTCGCCCGGCCCGCAGCCGGCGTCCAGGCAGCTGGAACCGGGCGCGAGGCCAGCCTGATCGAGCAGCCGGCCGGTCGCCGGCTCCCAGACTCGCGCCTGGGTGCGCAGCCGTTCATATTCCGCTGGCGTACGTCCCAGCGCGTAGTCGTCCTGGTGCGGCCGGGTCGTCGTGGTGCGCATGCCGGGTTTCCTTCCCGATTGGCGGTCAGGACCCATGCTGGTCGGCCGCCGCGCCGGGCACATCGTGGCGGAGCCCACGAGCTTTTCCCTGATCAGTACCGGGGCCGCGGTCGCGGCCTGCGCGAACGCCGTGAGGACTGCCGATGACCGCGCTGCTGGACCGTGACGTAGAACTGGCCGAGCTGAGCCGCCGGCTCGCCGGGGCGCAGGCTGGCTCCGGTCGCGTGATCGTCGTGGAGGGCCCGGCCGGCATCGGCAAGTCCACGCTGCTGTCGGCTGTAGGCGCCGCCGCGCTGGCGGACGGCATCACGACGCTGCGGGCCCGCTGCAGCCCGCTGGAGCAGCACGCCGCCTGGGGGATGGCCCGGCAGCTGTTCGAGCCCCTGCGCAGCCAGTCCGGCTGGGACGAGCTGACGACGGGCGCGGCCCGGCTGGCCGAAGGGGTCCTCGCGGCCGAGGCCGAGCAGCCGGTGCTGGCCGGCGATGCTATGCACGCCGCCGTCCGCGGCCTGGTCTGGCTGGCCAGCAATCTCGGCGAGCGCGGTGCGGCGATCCTGGTCATCGACGACGTGCACTGGGCCGATGCGCCATCGCTGCGCTGGCTGGCCCTGCTGGCCCGGTCGCTGGCCGAGCTGCGGATCGGCGTGGTCTGCGCGGTGCGCTCGGGTGAGCCGCCGGCGGTTCCTGAGCTGCTGGCCGACCTGCTGGCCAGCGCGCCCGAGCCGCCCGTCCGGCCGCGGCCGCTCGGGCCCGCGGCGACACAGGCGCTGGTCCGGGCGCGGCTGCCGGCCGCCACCGCGGGCTTCGCGCATGCCTGCCATGCCGTCACCGGCGGCAACCCGTTCCTGCTCGGCGCGCTGCTGACCCAGCTGGCGGCCGACGGTGCCGAGCCGGACGACGCGGCCGCGAGCCGGCTTCCGGCGTTCGGGTCAGAGCAGGTCGGCCGGGTGGTGGAGCGCCAGCTGGCCCGGCTGCCCGCCGGTGCGGGCTCGCTGGCCAGCGCGACCGCGGTGCTCGGGCCCGGCACGGCGCTGCGGCACGCGGCGCGGCTGGCCGGGCTTGATCTGGTCGCGGCGGCCCGGGCGGCGGATGCGCTGCGGGCCGCCCGGCTGCTCGAGGACGGCCCGGGCCTGACCCTCGCCCACCCGCTGATCGCGGGCACGCTGTACGCGAGCCTGCCGCCGGGCGAGCGGGGGCTGCGGCACGCTGCTGCCGCCGCCATGCTGGCCGCCGAGCGGGCCGACCCGGAGCGGGTTGCGCTGCACCTGCTGCGTACCGAGCCGGCGGGCGAGGCCGCCACGGTCGTCGCCCTGCGCCACGCTGCCCGGCAGGCCAGTGCGCGCGGCGCACCGCAGAGCGCAGCGGCGTACCTGCGCCGCGCGGCGGCTGAGCCGCCCCCCGACGCAACGCAGGACGCGGACGTGCGGCTGGAGCACGGGCTCGCGCTCGCCGCCTACATGCAGCCCGAGGCCTATGGACTGCTGCAGGAGGCCGTCGCCGTCGCCGCCACGCCGGTCCAGCGCGGCGTGATCGCGCTGAGCGGCGCCCGCGCGCTCGGGCTGAGCGGACGCTTTGATCCGGCCGTCGGGCTGTGCCGCCAGGCCCTCGCGCATGCCGGGGTGTACCCGCCCGAGCTGCGGGAGCGGCTGGAGGCCGAGCTGAACTGCTCAGCCATGGTGCAGGCGGCGACGATCCAGCAGGCGCGCCGCGTGGTGCGGGACCGCCGGCCGGGGTCCTCGGTCCTGGACCTGTGGCGGGTCACCGAAGCCGCGCTGGACAGCCTCGAGAACCAGCCTGCCGAGGCGACGATGACCATGCTGCGTCCGGTCCTGGAGCGGGACGTCCTGGCCGCCGAGCCCGGCTCACTGGTGTGGTCGGTCACGGCCCTGACCCTGATCTGCAACGATGAGCTCAGCGCCGGGATCGCGCAGTGCGAGGCGCTGATCGACGTGGCGCGGCCGCGCGGCTGGGTGATGCTGCTCACCCACGCCAGCATGTTCCGGTCCATGGCCCTGGTCCGCGCGGGGGAGATCTCCGACGCCGAGGCCGACGCCCGGCTGGCGTTCGAGCACAAGCTGCCGGTGTCGCCGCCGGCGGCCATGCTGTGGTGCCTGTCGTTCCTGGTCGACGCGCTGGTCGAGTCCGATGACCTGAGCGGGGCGGACGCGGTGCTGACGGCCGCACGGCAGCACGGAGCGCCGCCGGAGGGCACGCTGGCCGGGCCGTTGCTGCTGCAAGCCCGGGCCCGGCTGCGGCTGGCCCAGCACCGGCCCGACGGCGCGCTGGCGGACGCCCGCCTGGCGGCGGCCCGGATGGCCGAGCTGGGCATCTGCCATCCGGTATTCGGGAACTGGCGCGCCGAGGCGGTCGAGGCGCTGGCCGTGCTCGGCGACGTGACGCAGGCCAGGGTGCTGGCGGCCGAGCAGGTGGCGCTCAGCGAGCGGCTCGGGACACCGGGCGCCCGCGGTGCCGCGCTGCGGGTGCTGGCCCGGACGTCCGCTGAGCCGATCCCGCTGCTGGAGCAGGCGGTGCAGACGCTGGCGTGCTCGCCGGCCCGGCTGGAGCACACGCGCGCGCTGGTCGCGCTCGGAGCCGCGCAGCGCCGGGCTAACCGGCGCGCCGATGCCGGGGGTCCGCTGCGCCAGGCGCTGGAGCAGGCCGACCGGGGCGGGATGCAGCTGCTGGCCGGCCGGGCGCGCGAGGAACTGCACGCGCTCGGCGCCCGGCCCCGGCGCAGCGCGCTCAGCGGCCCGGGCGCGCTCACCCCGGCCGAGCACCGGGTTGTCCGGCTCGCCGCCGAGGGATACGGCAACCGCGCGATCGCCGAGCGGCTGTACGTGACGCAGCGAACCGTCGAGACGCACCTGACGCACGCGTTCCAGAAGCTGGATATCAACTCGCGCGGCGAGCTGGCCAGCGCGCTGCAGCCGCGGACAGCGGCCTCCGGCCCGGTCCGCGCATGACGGTCAGCAGGCCGGGTACCCACCGAACGCTGCCCGGGAATCAGCACTGCCGGTGGTAGGTTGCGTCCCGGTATGCGGCCCGCGTCCGGCGCCACCGGGCTCCGGCGGTGCCGCGAGCGGGGAGGTGAGCAGGCTGCGTCCCCTGGATCCCGGCGACCCGCCGGCCGTCGGCCCGTTCGCCGTGCTCGCCCGGCTCGGGGCGGGCGCGATGGGCACCGTGTACCTGGCCCGCTCGGCGGGCGGACGGCCAGTGGCGGTCAAGCTTGTGCATCCGGGCCTGGCCGCCGACCCGGCCTTCCGGGAGCGGTTCCGCCGCGAGGTGGCAGCCGCCCGGCGCGTCGGCGGATTCTGGACCGCGGCCGTCGTCGACGCCGATGTCAGCGCCGCCGCGCCGTGGCTGGCGACGGAGTACGTGCCCGGGCCCACGCTGGAGGAGGCGGTCTCGGGCGCCGGGCCGCTGCCCGAGCCGGCGCTGCGGGTGCTGGCCGCGGGCCTGGCTGAGGCCCTGGCCGCCATCCACGAGCTGGGCCTGGTGCACCGGGACCTGAAGCCGTCCAACGTGCTGCTCGCCGCCAGCGGCCCGCGGCTGATCGACTTCGGGATCGCCAGGGCGCTGGAGAACACCGCGATCACCGTGGCGGGCACCGTCTTCGGCACGCCCGGGTACATGGCGCCCGAGCAGGCCGCCGGGGCCGAGCCCGGGCCGGCCAGTGATGTGTACTCGCTGGGCGCCGCCCTGGTCTTCGCCGCTACCGGGACCGGCCCGCTCGGCACCGGGACGCCCGTCGAGCTGATGAGCCGCGCCGCCGCCGGCCGGGTTACCGCAGGCGCGACGCCTGCCTCCCTGCGCCCCTTGGTCACTAGCTGCCTTCGCAGCGACCCGGCGGCCCGGCCCCGTCCTCGAGACATCATCGCCGAGGCGACCGCAGGCGGACTGCCCGACGGCAGCGGCTGGCTGCCGGCCCCGGTACGGACCATGGCGGAGACCCTGGCCGCCGCGCAGTACGCTCAGCCGGTGCTCCGGCTCCGGCTCCGGCTCCGGCGGCCATGGCCGGCCGGTTCGGCCCGCCGCCCGGTGCCCGGCCCGCCGGGCCGGCCCCGGCCGCAGGGAGCCCGGCGGTGGCGGGGCCCGGCCCGAAGGGACTGACCCCCCGCCCGCGGCCAGCGGTCGCCCCGGCGCCGGGTGCCCCGGCGCCGGGCGTCGCGGTCCGGTACCCCTCCGGTGCGGTGCCGGGGACTCCCGCCGGCGCCGCCGCCGGGGCCGCGGTGTTCGTGGCCGGCCGCGGCTGGGCCGCCGCGCGCGGCGGCCTGTGCGCGGCGGGCCTGGTGGTGTCGCAGGGACTGTCGCACGGCGGTCCGGGAGAGCGGCTGCTCGGCTTCGCGCTGTTCGTGTGGGCGCTGGTGGCCGGCGTGGGTGTGCTGGCCAGCGCGGTGCGCCTGCCGACCCGGGTCGAAATCGGCCGCACCGGGGTCGTCCTCACCCGGCGGCGGCAGCAGCTGGCGCTGCCGTGGCCCGACATCGCGCGGATCGGTGTCGGGAGCGGACCGCGGCCGTGGCTGGTGGCCTGGCCCGGGTCGGCGGATGGCGACCGCGTGCTGCGCGGGGCGTTCCGCGCGTATCACGGCGGCTACCGGCTGCAGCGCGTCGCGCCGTGGCGGTCGCAGCGCGTGCGCGCGGCTGAGGCCAGGGCGCTGTGTGCCGCCCTGGCCTGGCATGCGGGCCCGCGGTTTGACTCGCGCATGCAGCCCCCGGCGGTCAGGTAACGGCCTCCGGGCGTTCCGGCTGCCCGGCGGGCCGCAGCACTGACCCGGCCCGGCCCGCGTGACCGAGCCCGAGCCACGCGCACATCGCGGCCGCCGGCAGCGTGACCAGCAGCACGGCCATCGGCAGCGGGTCGTGGGCGCCGCCCAGGCCGGGCAGCGGCGCGACAACCGCGGCCATGGCGAACTGCAGGCAGCCCAGGACCGCAGATGCGACGCCAGCCGACTGCGGGCGCCGGTGCATGGCCAGGGCCAGCGCGTTGGGGCCGACCAGGCCCCACCCGGCCATGACGATGATCAGTGCCGGGATGACGCCGGTCAGGCCGGTGCCGCGGGCGAGGGTCGCGACGAGGAAGAGCCCGCCGCCGGCGGTCATGGTGATCAGCCCGGTGGCCAGCAGGGCGGCCGGGCCGTACCGGGCGGCCAGGCGGCCGCTCAGCTGAGCGCCGGCCACCATGGCGCACCCGTTCAGCGCGAAGACCAGGCCGTAGACCTGCGGCGACAGGCCGTAGACGTCCTGCAGGACAAACGAGGACCCGGCAATGTAAGCGAACGTCGCTCCCATGGCGAGGGCACAGCCGGCCGCATAGCCAAGGTAGATGCGATCACGGCTCACCGAGATCACCTCGCGCATCGCGGCCAGCACCCCGCCAGCCGAGCGGCTGCCGGGGGGCAGCGTCTCCGGGACCCGCCACCAGGCTGTGCACAGCAGAACCGACCCGAGGACGGCGAGCACGACGAACACGCCCCGCCAGGTGGTGACAGTCAGGATCCAGCTGCCGAACTGCGGGGCGAGCATGGGACCGAGTCCGGTGGCCAGCATCAGCGTGGCGAAGAACCGGGCCAGGGCGACGCCGGAGTGCAGGTCCCGGACGATGGACCGGGAGATGACGATGCCCGCGGCGCCGCCGGCGCCCTGGATCAGCCGGCCCCCGGTCAGCAGGTAGATGTTCGGCGCCACCGCGCAGGCCAGCGAGGAGATGACGAAGGCGGCCAGCCCGCCCAGCAGCGGCAGCCGCCGGCCGAAGTGGTCGCTGACCGGCCCGAGCAGAAGCTGGCCGGCGGCAATGCCGATCACGCACGCGGTCAGCGTCAGCTGAACGGCCGAGGCGCTCGCGTGCAGCTGCTGGCCGATGTCGGGCAGCGCCGGCAGGTACATGTCGATGCACAGCGGACCGAAGATCGACATGGTGCCGATCAGGGCGACCAGGCGCCACCCGCTGGGGACCGGCCGGCTGCGGGCCGGCATCCGCCGTCCGGGCGGCCGGGCCGCGGCCGGGCCAGGGTCTCGCCCGTCCCGGCCGCTAGCCGCCAGGCGGGCGGCGTCGGTGCGTGGCCACTCGGGATCTGCTGCTGGTGCTGGGGGAAGGGCATTGCTGCTCACGCGGAACCGTCTGCTTGCACCCCGTCAGCAACCAGCGGGGCATCAGCGCATTCCCGGAGTTATCCTGCTATGCGGCATAAGCGAAGTTAGTTTTCCTGAACGTAACGGCCCGGCCGTCCATGCGCTCGACATCTCGCGGGCTTACGCTCCTGGCGTGCCGGGGGATAGCGACCGCCTGTGGGCCGGATCGATGCCGCAGGCCTACGACCAGTGGCTCGCGCCGGCGGTGTTCCGGCCCTTCGCCCGGGACCTGGCCCGCCGGGCGGCGCGGCTGGGTCCGCGGCAGGTACTGGAGCTCGCGGCCGGGACCGGGGTGCTGACCCGTGAGCTGATGGCCGCGAGCCCGGCCGCGCAGGTGACCGCGACAGACCTGAACACGGCGATGACCGAGTACGGGGCACGTCAGGTGCCAGGTGCGGACTGGCGGCAGGCCGACGCCCTGGACCTGCCGTTCCCCGCCGGGCAGTTCGACGTTGTCGCCTGCCAGTTCGGCGTCATGTTCTTCCCGGACAAGCCCGCTGCCTTCGGCGAGGCGCGCCGGGTCCTGGCCCCCGGCGGCCGCCTGCTTGTCAGCGCCTGGGACCGGGTCGAGACCCACGGCTTTGCGGCGGCCCTGACCGCGGCTGTGCAGCGCGTCTTCCCCGAGGACCCGCCGGACTTTGTCACGACCGTGCCGCACGGGTACGCCGACCCGGATCAGGCGGTCGCTGACCTGGCCCGGGGCGGCCTGGAGTGCGTGTCGGCCGAGTCTGTCACCCTCACCGGGCGCGCTGACTCGGCGGCCGGGGTGGCGACCGGGTTCTGTACCGGAACTCCGCTGCGGATGGCCATCGAGAGCCGCGGTGATCTCGCGGCCGCCACGGCCGTCATCGGCGCGGAGATGACGGCGCGCCTGGGCGACGGCCCGGTCACCGCCACCATGACCGCCTACGTCATCGAGGCCCGGCCCCGCGCGGCCGGCGGATCCGGCTGAGGTGCGCGGCTCGCTGCCGGGCGGCGCCCGCGCTGGTAGCCGGGCCGCGGCGCGAGGCCCGGCGTCAGTCCCGCCGGGGGGCGAGTCGCAGGCCGCCTTCCTCCCGGCCGGCCACGGCGGCCCGCATGGCCGGCACGGTCTCGGCGGTTACCAGGCCGCCCGCGGCAGTGAGCTCGTCGATAATGGTGAACGCGGCGGCCGTCCGCTCCGGGCTGTCGATGACGATGGTGACGGCCGGGACCCGGCGGGCGGCACTCAGCAGCCGGTCCCCGTGCGGCCGGTGGTCGCCGTGGAATCCCCAGACGCCGCGCAGCGTGGTCGCGCCGCTGATCCCGGCCGCCCGCAGCCGCCGGGTGATGGCCCGGTGCACCGGCTGCCCCTGATAGCTGGCTGCCTCCGAGGTGAAGATCGTCAGTTTCTGCCACCGGGCCATGCCGCGGGCGTCGGCTCCGGGCAGCGTCTCGGGCGGGGTGATCAGCTGGCCGTCGCGCTTGCATACCGTGACCCGCTCCAGGGTTATCAGCGGGCGGTCCAGCAGCCCGCCCAGCTCCGGGATGACCTGCGCGATCCGCTCCCCGGAGCCGACGGCGATGATCATCATCGGCACGGCGGAGTTGCGGCCGAAGAACCGGGCCCGCTCACGCTGCCCGCGGATGGTGCCGTCCACCCCCAGCAGCGCGGTGGCCCCGGCGATCCCGCGCCGGTACAGCAGATCGCAGACGGCGACGTACGCCGGCATCCGCCAGGCCCGCTCGTAGCGGCCCAGGTACACCGTCAGCTTGGCCGTCTCCCGCAGGTCGCCGGGCAGCTCGCCGGCCGCCGCGGTGCCGTCCATCAGGACGGCACGCTCCAGGGTGACAAGGCCGGGCTGGCACAGCTGCGCGGTCGGCTCCAGGACAGCCTCGATCCGGGGCCGGGTGTCCACCGCGACGGTGACCAGCGGCAGGTCCTCGGACAGGGTCAGCGACCGGTCGGTGCGCAGGTGCTGGCGCAGGCCGAATCCCTCGGCGCCGCGCAGCAGGATGCTCGCTGCTATCCCGCTGCGCCCGTACAGGTCCGCCAGCGCATCGGCCGTGAACCGGCCGCCGGCCCGGTGCCGCTCCCCGAAGTAGCTGGTCAGCTTCAGGTAGTCAGTGGTCACAGGGCCGTCCCGATCAGCCGGCCGAGTGCGGCCGCGGCGACGCCGAGCACCAGGCTGACGATGATGTTGGCCGCTGCCCGGCGGCGCTCCCGCTCCTCGGCCAGCCGCTCCGTCTCGAACATCCAGGTCGAGAACGTGGTGTAGGAACCCACCGCCGCGGTGCCGCCGAGCAGCGCCGCGCCGGGGCTCAGGGCCAGCCCGGACAGCAGCCCCAGGATCACCGCGCCCGACAGGTTGATGACCAGCGTGCCCAGCGGGAACCGGGCCGCTGACCGGGCCGACACCGCGCCGTCGACCAGGAAGCGCAGGACCGACCCGGCCCCGCCGATGAGCACGACGCCCGGCCAGATCAGCAGGTTCATGCCCGGACCCGCACGCGCCGGGCCAGCGCCGTGGCCAGCCGGACGGCCGCGTAGCCGGCGGCCAGGCTCGCGGCGGCGTACGCCGGCCGCCAGCGCCCAGGCATGACCGTTCAGCATGTTCAGGATCTCCACCTGCATGGTGGAGAAGGTGGACAGTCCTCCGCACAGGCCGGTGCCGAGCAGCGGCCGGCGCCAGCGCGGACAGCGGCAGCCGCTCCTGCAGTCGCGTGACGAAGTAGCCCAGCAGGAACGCGGCCACGATGTTGACCGCGAAGGTGGGCCACGGCCAGGCCGTGGCGGCGTGCGGGAACCCCTCGGCGAGCGCGGCGCGGGCCAGGGTTCCCAGCGCGCCGCCGGCAAAGATCGCGGCGATCTCCCGCCGGTCGGCACGGGGCAGCGAGCCGGAAGGGGCGCCGGCGCTGTCTGGACTGAGGAGCCTGCGACGAGGGAAGACAGCGCCTCTCAGGCGACCCTGGAGGCGAGCCGGCAAGACGAGCAGGCGACCCGGACGCCGGGTGCTGTCCCGGCCGGCGTCGCCGCCGGCCGTCCGGCCGATCGCGGGCGCCGCAGAACCAGAGTGGTCACTCAATGCCCGATAGCTCCCTTCCGTCGCAGGATCTGCGGAGAAGCCATCATCCGCGGCAGCGGCGGTTCGGGAGGCGGAGCCTCCGCGCCAGGGCATCATCTGGCCAGGCCAGCGTACCGGGCCGGACCCGGCGGCAGCCCGCCGGGCAGTCCGCGGCGACAGCGCGCCGCGGCGGTGGCGGCCGGACGGTCAGGCGGCGTACTTCAGGACCAGGGCACCGACGCGGGGCAGGGCCGCCCCGACATGCCTGCCCGCGTGCGCGCGCACGGCGTTGTAGGCCTTGACGATGGTGGGCCGGCCGGAGGAGGCCGCCTTGGCATCGGTGATGGCCAGCAGGACCCCGGTCACCTCCTCGCCGCGCTTAGCCAGGTAGTCACCGAACTCCGCGCCCCCGGAGGTAGCGAAATCGGCCCAGTACGGCTGCAGTGCGTCCGCGATGTCGGGCAGCAGCAGGCCGACGACGTGGCGGACATGGCCGGGCATGAACGTGATCACCGTCTTGTGAGCGACCTTCACCGCAACCCCGGAGATCCCGGACATGTCCGAGACCTCCTGCTCGATCAGCTCGCAGCAGTCGTTGATCACCAGGGGCCGGGTCTCCGGCCCGAGCAGCATCTCCGGAAGCGTGGCTGCCATGACTCTGTTCGTCTCCTTGCCGCCTGCTCGCAGGCCGTCGGGATCCTGCGCGGGGTGGTGCACATGCGTGAGCCTGGCGCAGGACCTGACGGCCGGCGCTGCGCACGGCAGGGCGCGGATAGATTACCGGTCGATAGCCACTTTCATCCGGCTATAGGAGCCTCATCTCGGTAACGCCGGTCAGCCGGTCAGGACCGTGCCGCAGGCCGGGCCCGGCTGCCCGCGGCTCCCGGCGCGGGCTCGCCGAGGGCGTTGCGCCGGGCCGGCGGCCGGAGCGAGACCATCCGCCGCCAGCCCCAGGCCCGCTCGTAGGCGTACACGGCGTCGATGCCTGCCGCGAGGGTGACCGACTTCGGCCGGGACCAGTGCAGGATGCGCCCCAGGTGGGCCATGACCGCCTTGCTGACCTCGCGGTAGATGCTGATCTCGGCCAGCGCCGTGGTGCGCAGCGTCTGCTGGATGTAGTCGTCGTATCCATCGCCCGCCAGGCCGAGGAGTTCCTCATGGCAGTAGGCCAGGTGATTGTCCTCGTCGTTGGAGATCACCCGGACGGCGCGCGCCACATCGGCGTTGCGGCCCGAGGACTTGCGCAGCAGCTGCATCTGCTCGGCGGCGCGCTGCTCGGTGACCCGGCTGTGGGCCAGGTAGGTGACGATGTCCCGCTCGGTCAGCTGCCGGTCGCGCCCGAGCTGGCTGTGCGCCAGGCCGACCCCGTTCTCCTCCAGGAGCATCGTGTAGTTGGTGTCATCGGGCACCGGCACCGGCTCCAGGCCGCGCTTGCGCAGCAGTGCGTTGAAGATTCGCCCGTGCTTGTCCTCGTCGGCGCCGTGCCGGGCAATCTTGGGCGCGAGGTTCTGATAGGACTCGGGGACGAGCGCCGCGATCCGCCCGTTTTCCCAGCCGCCCTGCGCCTCGCCGCTTGCTGCAATAGAGCAGAAAAGCCGGAATGCGTCATCGTTTTCGAATATCTCATCGAATATTGCGCTGGCAGACAGCATCGCTGAGCACCCCCCGCTGGCGACTCCCCCTGGTCCCGCATGCCACCGACAACTCTGAGTCAACAGTAACCCGGCGTAGCCGTGACGTCGCCGACGGGCGGGCCAGGGACTGCCTGTTCCCGCCGGGCGTCAGCGCAGCGGGATCACCAGGATCTTGTCGTCGTGCGGCTGCGGTGTTCCGCGCCCGTCTTTGTTGCTGGTCGTGCACCACAGTGCGCCATCGGGCGCCCTGACGACGGCCCGGAGCCGCCCGAACTCACCGGCGAAGTGCGCGATGGGCGTCCCTGCCCTCCCGGCGGCCGTCAGCGGGACCTGCCACAGCCGCTCGCCGCGCAGGGTCGCGACCCACAGGCTGCCGCCGGCGATCGCCGCACCGGACGGCGACGCCTGCTCCGGTGACCAGGTCACCTCGGGATCGGTGTATCGGGGCTCGCCGCCCGTGCCCTCGACGGCTGGCCAGCCGTAGTTCCGGCCGCGCTCGATCCGGTTGACCTCATCGAAGGAGTCCTGGCCCAGCTCCGCCGCGTACATCCGGCCGGCCTGGTCCCAGGCCAGGCCCTGGACGTTGCGGTGCCCGTAGCTCCAGGCCAGCGTCCCGGCCGGGTTGCCCGGCGCAGGAGCGCCCTCCGGGGTCATCCGCAGGATCTTGCCGCCCAGCGAGTTCTTGTCCTGCGCCAGCGCGGTCTCGCCGTGCTCGCCGGTCCCGGCGTACAGCATGCCGTCCGGACCGAACGCCAGGCGGCCCCCGTTGTGGATGGCGGCATGCGGGATGCCGGTCACCAGGGTGCTCAGCGGGCCGATGCGGCCATCGGCATAGCGGAACCGTGCGATCCGGTTATCTTCCGCGGTGCTGAAGTACACGTAGACGAGCCGGTCCTGCCGGAAGGACGGCGACACAGCCAGCCCGAGCAGGCCGCCCTCGCCGCCCGGCACCACGCCGGGCACCGTTCCCGCGACCATGACCCGGCCTTGCGAGGTCACCAGGAGCAGGCGCGCCGTGTCTCGCTCGGTCACGAGGGCGTCCCCGTCCGGCAGGAAGGCTATGGCCCACGGCACCGCCAGGCCGCTGGCCAGGACACTCGGCTGGCCAAGCTGTGCCGCGGTGGCACTGCCGGAGGCGGGCGGCGTGCTGGCCGCGCCGGGCGCCGTGCTGCCGGCTGGCGCCGGATCGCTGCCCGTGGCGCACCCGCTGGCCAGCGCGGCGACGCACAGCATGACAGCGGCGAGGTGCCGGCCGCGCCAGCGGCTCGATGCCTGCCCCCTGCTGCGTAGCCAGCTTGCCAGCGGCCAGCACCTCTTCCCGTAGCACCAGCTTGTGCAGCCTCGCCGTCCTGACTAACCGGCGGCCGCGGGCCTGGCGTGTGCAGCCGGTGCAGACGGCGTGGCGCCCGCAGCTCAGCCGCTGGCCAGGCGGGTTACTCCTGACCTGACGGCGCGGGGATGGCACGGGGGCGCTGGCCGCTCAGGCCGCCGGGGGGGCATCACCGGCCGGGTGGCTGGCGAAGATGCCCGACCGGCTGATGACCTGCCAGCGCTGCCGGGTGCCCAGCAGCGCGGTAATAACGGAGTGGATCGTGACCAGGTACATCAGCTGCCGGTAGACGACCTGCTGCAGCGGAAGTACCCACAGCGACCGCAGCCGCTCGCCGTCCAGGCGCAGCGCGTAGCCGCCGGCCAGCGCCTGCAGCAGGATGAAAGCCCCCCAGAACAGGGCGACCTTCGCCGGGTTGAGGAACATCAGCCCGTAGATGGAGAACACGTCGACCACCGGGGCGATCAGCGGCAGCAACACGTGGAAGAACGTGAGGTAGATGAGGCAGTACCGGCCGAAGCGGCCGGACTGGCCGCCGTCGATGACCGACCGCCGGTGTTTCCACATCGCCTGCATCGTGCCGTAGGACCACCGGTACCGCTGCCGCCAGAACTGCCGCAGGGTGGACGGCGCCTCAGTCCAGGCGATGGCGTCCGGCTCATAGACCACCCGCCAGCGCGACCGGCACAGGGCCATGGTCAGGTCGGTGTCCTCGGCCAGCGTGTCGGTGGGGATGCCGCCGACCTCGGCCAGTGCCGCCCGGCGGAAGGCGCCGATCGCGCCCGGCACGGTGGGAATGGTGCCGAGCATGTCGAACAGGCGGCGGTCGAGGTTGAAGCCCATCACGTACTCGAGGTGCTGCCACCCGCCGAGCAGGCCGCGCCGGTTACCCACCTTGGTGTTGCCGCTCACCGCCCCGACGTGCGGGTCGGTCAGCGGCGCGATCAGCCTGCCGACGGTGTCGGGCTGGAAGATGGTGTCGCCGTCGACCAGGATCAGGACTTCGCTGCGGGCCTCGGCGATGCCGCGCATAAGCGCGCCGGGCTTTCCGGTGTTGGCCTGGCGGATGACCCGGACGTACGGGATGCCCAGCCCGGCGGCGATCGCGGCGGTGTCGTCGGCGGAGCCGTCGTCCACGATGATGATCTCCAGCCGGCCCCGGTAGGTACTGGCGACCATAGAGCGCACCGTGGCGGCGATCCCCGCTGCCTCGTTGTAGGCCGGTACCACCACCGAGACGTCCGGCAGGAACCGGTGGCCGGGATGCCAGGGCTGATCCGACTTGCGGCGGCGGTCCCGGCGCGCGTGTACCCGGGCGAAGGCGACGAGCAGAGCCAGCCGGATGACGGTCAGCACGCTGGCGATGATCAGCAGGACAGCCAGCACCGCCACCGTCTTGTCGGCGGCCTGCTGGGTCAGCACCAGCGCAGCGCCGGCCAGGTGCTGCCGCGAGGTGGCCGCCACGTCCCCGGCCGGCATCCCCAGGGCCTGGCTGACGGTAGCGAACCGGTAGCCGTCGGCGCGCAGCCGGGTGATGATGGCCGGCAGCGCGGCGACGGTCTGGCTGCGGTTCCCGCCGCCGTCATGGAACATGATGATCGCGCCCCGGCCGCCGCGCGGCGTCGCGGCCGCCACGATGTGCGCGGTGCCGGGCCTGGCCCAGTCCGTGGTGTCGAGGTTGGTGAAGACCACCAGGTAGCCGTCCCGGCCCGCGAGCCGCGCGGCCTGCCAGTCGGCCTCGGTCATTGCGTCCGGCTCCGAGGAGTACGGCATCCGCAGCAGCCGGGTCCGGACGCCCGCCGCGCCCGACAGCGCGTTCTGGGTGAGAGTCAGCTCAAGATTCTCCCGCCAGCTGGCGGTGGCGAGGTTGGCATGGGTGTAGGTGTGCGAGCCGACCTCATCGCCGTCGCGCAGCTCATCGCGCACGAGGCCCGGGTAACTGGCCACGTGCGCGCCCACCAGGAAGAAAGTCGCCGGCACCCGGTAGCGGCGCAGGACAGCCAGGATCCGCGGCGTCCAGGTCGGATCGGGGCCGTCGTCGAAGGTCAGGGCGACGGTCCGGCGCGGCATGGCGTAGCTGTGCTCGCGGGACCCGGTGACCTGGATGACTGGCCCCCCGTCAGCCACCCGGGCGGGCGCGGCCGCAGCGTGCGGCCCGGCAGCTGGCTCATCCGCGCTGTTCTCGCCCAGCACGCCGCGCGTGTAGCCCTCGATGAGCAGGCCCACCGCGAAGACGAGCATGATCATGGTGACCAGCACCCAGTGCCCGCGCGGCGTCCGGGAACGGCGATGGCTGGACCGCTGCTGGCGCCTGCGCCCGGGGCCCGCTGCCGGGGCCTGGCCGGCCGCCGGGAGACGCCCGGCGGCCGGGGAAGCTGCCTTCATGGCCGGCTCAGGGCCCATGCGAGGTCTTGTGCGGGTTAGGTGTCTTGGTATGTCCCGGCGGAGTACGCCCGGCCGGGTTGGTGGGTGTCGGCGATGCGGATGTGCTGCTCGTTGGCGAGGTGCTAGGGGTCGGCTGGGATGACGCAGACGACGTCGGGGACGCGGATGTCGTGGGCGACGGGGCGACTACCTGGACGGGCTGCGGGGCGGCCGGGCTGCTGGAGTTCCGGCCGGGGCCGTGACCGCCGCCCGGATGACCCGACGCCGCGGCGGCCGGCGAGCTCGGTGCCACCCACTGGGTAAACGGAGCCTGCGGGCCGCCGGCCATCGCCACCGCGACGGCGCCCAGGCAGACGGCCAGCGCTGCAGCCACGCTGAGACCGGCCCGGCGCAGCATCCGCCGTCGCCTTCCCGACGGATCGGCAAATACTGGCGCAGAATCCACGCAGGGAGTGTAGCGACGAGCAGGAGGCCCCGGCTGACTTTCCCGGGGATGGGCGACCCGGGCCACTCGATCCTGGCCTGCACCGCCATCCCGGCCCGGCCTCAGCAGGGGCACTGGCCAGCGCCGCGGCGCCGGCGGCGGCTACTCGGGTACGGCCGGCGCTGGCTCAGGATCGCCGGCCGGGCCGACCCGGGCCTGGTGCTCCAGGATGCTCAGCAGGCGCTCGGCCCCGGCCTGCCCGAGCTGGTGGCCGGTCGCCCGGTGAACCGCCAGGGCCTTCGCGGCCCGGTCCTGCGCTGCGGCCGCCCGGCCCGCCGCGAGCTCGATGGCCGCCAGCGCTGTCAGGGCGTGGCCTTCGAGCACGCGCAGTCCGGTCTGCCGGCTGATCAGCAGGGCCCGCTCCGCGGCGGCGCCCGCCTCGCCGGGGCGGCCCAGATCGGACTGGGCCCGGGCCAGGCCGGTCAGCGCGGCTGCCTCGCCCTGCCGGTAGCCGGCCTCGCTGGCCGACTGCAGCGCGGCCTGATGATGCCGCAGGCCGGCCGCCGGGTCACCGGACTGGCGGGCCAGCGCGCCCAGCGTGTTGTTCGCGTCTACCTCGATCCGCCGGTCACCTGACTCGCGGGCCAGCGCCAGGCTGGCCGTGGCCTGCTGCCGGGTTAGCTGGGGCTGGCCGGCGTCCAGGTGCAGCTCGGCGAGGTTATTCAGGTCGTCGGCCTCGCCTTCCCGGCTGCCGGTCTCGCGGTGCACCGCGAGCGCCTGCTCCAGGTGCGCGCGGGCTTCGTCCAGCCGGCCCGATATCAGGAAGGCGCAGCCGAGACTGTTGAGCATGTTTCCCTCGGCATGCCGGGCGCCGATCTCCCGGTAGATGGCCAGGGCCCGGGCCAGGCAGCCGGCTGCCTCGTCCGGGCGGCCCAGTTCGAGCAGCACGTTGCCAAGGTTGCCCAGGCTTGTTGCCTCGCCGCCGCGGCCGCCGGTCTGCTGGTAGATCTCACCGGCCTGCCGGTGATGCTCGGCCGCCTCGGCCAGCCGGCCCTGGTCGCGGTACACATTGGCCAGGCTGCCCAGGGCCGCCGCGGCGCCCTGCTGCCAGCCGGCCTGCAGGGCCAGGTCACGGGCCCGGGCCAGGTGGCCGGCGGCGGCCGGGTAGCGGGCCAGCCAGCGCCGGGCCTGGGCCAGTGACAGGTGCGCCGCGGCCATGGCCTGCGGCTGCGACCTGGCGGTGGCGGCGGCCAGCCCGGCCGCCGCGACGGCCAGCCAGTCGGCGGCGTAGCGGCGCATCCAGAAGTAGCCGCGCAGCGCGTCGGCGATCAGCCAGGCTGCTTCCTGCGGCCCGTGTTCCTGCGGCCGGTGCCCGGCGGCCCAGGTGACCACGGCCACGAGGTTGGGCCGCTCGGCCTCCAGCCAGGCCAGCGCCCCGGCCTGCGTGGCGAACTCGGTGCCGGGCTCCGGGATGCCGCGGGGGCGCGGTGCCTGCGGCTCGTACCGCTCCGGGAGCGGCAGCCGCTGCATGTTGGGATACAGAACACGGGCCGCGGCGTCCGCGGCGCGCAGGTAGAACTCGCAGAGCCGGGCCGTGGCCGCGTCCCGCCCCGCCGCGCTGATCTGGCGGGCCGCGCGCTCCCCGGCGTACAGCCGCAGCAGGTCGTGCACGGCGAACCGGTCGGCGGCCGGCTCATCGACCAGGTGCGCGCTGGTCAGGTCGGCGAGCAGGGCACGGGCCTGCGGCACCTCGACGCCGGCCAGTGCGGCCGCGGCCGGCCCGCTGAGATCGGCTCCCGGGTGCAGGCCGACGAGCTGGAACAGCCGCTGCGCCGCGGGCGCCAGCGTGGCATAGGACAAGTCAAAGGCGGCGCGGACCGCCGATTGCTCGTCGCCGGCGACCGTCAGCACGGCCAGCCGGTTGCCGTCCCGCAGCGCGCCAGCCAGCTGGGCTACCGGGTGACCTGGATGCCGGGTCAGGTGGGCGGCGGCGATGCGCAGCGCCAGCGGCAGGCAGGCGCACAGGGCCGCTACCTCCGCCACGGCGGCCGGGTCAGCGCCGGCCCGCTGGGCGCCCAGCAGGCCGGCCAGCAGCGCCAGCGCCTCGTCGGTGCGCAGCACGCCCAGGCCCAGCGGCTGGGCTCCCTCGCGGACGGTCAGCCCGTCCAGCCGGTCCCGGCTGGTGATCACCGTCATGCAGCCGGGGCCGCCGGGCAGCAGCGAGCGCACCTGGTCCGGGCTGCGAGCGTTGTCCAGCACGACCAGGACCCGGCGGTCGGCCAGCAGGCTGCGGTACAGCGCCGCGGCCTCGTCCGCCTCGGGCGGGATCCGCTCGGCCGGCACGCCGAGGGCTCGCAGGAACGCGGCCAGCGCCCGCTCCGGCGGCATCGGCGGGACGGGCGCGTACCCGGCCAGATTCACGTAGAGCTGCCCGTCGGGAAACGCGAACCGGTGCTGGTGCGCCCAGTGCACGGCCAGGGCTGTCTTGCCCACGCCCGCGGTCCCGGCGATGACGACGACCGAACCTGCGGACAGGCGGGCGGTCCGGCACTGGTCGAGGTCGGCCAGTACCTCTGCACGGCCGGCGAAGCCGGCCGTCGCCGCTGGCAGCTGCGCCGGCACTGGGCCATCCGACCTCGGATTATCCGATTTCGAACTACTTCGGATCAGACTGCCCGGGCTCGGGCTGCCAGCAGACGGCGTGGCTGATGTGAGCGCCGGGTCGTTGCGCAGGATGGCCAGCTCCAGATCCTGCAGCGCCGGACCGGCGTCCAGGCCAAGCTCGTCGGCCAGCTGCTCGCGGTAGTGCCGGAACCCGGCCAGCGCCTCAGCGGCCCGGCCGTCGCGGTACCGGGCGACCATCTGCTGGCCGGTCAGCCGCTCGCGGAGCGGGTGGGCGGCCACCAGGCCGGCCAGCTCTGCCAGCAGCTGATGGTGCCGGCCGAGGCGCAGCTGGGCGTCGATCCGGTCCTCCACCGCGCCCAGGCGCGATTCCTCCAGCCCGGCGCACAGCCGCTGCTGAGCCTGCGGCGCCGCGACGCCGCTCAGGGCCGGCCCGGACCACAGCGCCAGGGCCTGGTCCAGGAGGGCGACGCGGGCCTGGTCGTCACCGGCAGCGCGGGCCTGAGCCAGCAGCACCCGGAAGCAGTGCACGTCGATGGCTGCCGGGTCGGCGATGAGCGCGTACCCCGAGCCCTGCAGCCGGATGGCGATGCCGGGCACCTCGCGCAGGGCGGCGCGCAGCGCGGACACGCAGACCCGGATGGCATGCGTAGCGGTCCGCGGCGGGTCATCCGGCCAGGCCAGGTCCACCAGCCGGGCCAGCTCCACCGCCCGGCCCGGTTCGAGAGCGAGGACCGCCAGCACCAGCCGCTGCTTGCGCGGTCCCAGGTCGATCTTCTTGTCGCCGTCCCAGGCTTCCACCGGCCCGAGCAGCCGCAGCGTCAGCCCCATCTGCCGATCCTAAAAGTCACGAAGCGGACTATGAACAGATTCTGACCGGCCCGCGCCAGCATGAGCTGCCAGAGTCCGGCCGGCCCCGTTCCGGCTGGCCATTTCCCCGGCCTGGACCGAAACGCCCGAAGGAAAGCAGCCTCATGACGTGCAGACCACCATCGGAGCGCCCGGCGCTGATCCTGGCGGGTGTGGCCCTGGCCGCCGCCGGCCTGGCGGGCACGGCACTGCTGGCGGGCTGCGGCGGGACACCGGCCCCGGCCACCGGGCCGCCGGCCAGCCGGGCGCCGCGGTCGCCCGCGCCGGCTGCTCCGCCGGAGTCGACCGCCCCAGCCGGCGCGGCGCGGCCCGTCGCCTGCACCAGCGTGACGGCGCAGGGCAGCTTTGCCTCAGCCAGCCGCCGGTCCGCCGTCACTCTGAAGCAGGTCAGCCGGGCCGTCGGGTTCCGGGTCGCACTGTCCATGCCCGACACCCAGTCGGCCCTGGCCTTCCGCGGCTACGAAGGCTGCCGGTACTCCTTCGACACCCCCGCAGGCGGTGCCCGGGAAGACGTTGCCCTGGTGGTCGGCGCCAACCCGCTGGATGGCAAGTCCGCGGCCGCTGAGTTCGCGGCCACCCGGGATGCCCGGCAGCCGCTGAGCGAGCGGATGAGCAACTGCAGTGGCTGCGGCTATTCCTTTACCGCGCTGCCCGGCCTCGGCTCGCGTGCCATCACCGGATTCCAGAACGGAACGGACGAAGTGGTCGCCGCTTGCACCGGGCGCGTGTATGTCGAGATTGGCCCTGGCGACCTGAAGGAAACGCGCATGATCCGGCTGGCCCGGCTGATTCTGCGTCAGGTCCGGTGAGCAACCCGGTGCCGCAATCAAGGGCCGCGCGCACGCGGCCGCGAAAGGAGATCAGATGACCGTCAGGACCAGGGCCGCACCAGCACTGGTGCCGCTGATTCTGGCCGGGCTGCTGGCCGTCAGCGGCTGCAGCGGCTCGGGCAGCGCCGGCAAGTCCGCCGCTGGCAGTTCCGCTGCCGGCAGCGCCGCGGCTGACGGGAGCGCCAGCACGCCGGCCAGCAGCGGGTCCGGATCCGCTGGCCTCGGCCCGGCCGCCTGCACCGGTGGCCTGACCGGCGCCGAGCCCGGCGTCATCCGGATCGTCTGCAATGGCCCGGCCCGGGTTCACGTGACAGCCGGATCGCTGACCAAGGAGTTCACCGGCGGTCAGTGCGAGCAGGCTGGCGACTTGTGGAGCGCCACCGACGGCGTGATCACGGAGTCAGGTACCTACCAGGGCCCGCCCGTCGACGTCGTGTCGGTCAACAAGAACAGTTCGGGCGGGGCGACGATCCAGCTCGACCTGGGCCGCAAGGTGTACTTCGTGGACGGCGGCTCGTTCGCGCTGTCTGACGGGGGCCAGGCCGCGCACCTGCACGGCAAGACCACCGCGCTGTCCGACCTGCCCGGCACCCCGGTCACCGTCGACGTGTCCTGCTGACCGGCGACGGCTGCTTACCGGCTGGCCAGGAATCTGCCGACCGCGGCCTGCGCCGGATTGCCGGCCGCCCGGTTCTGCACCGAGTGCCCGGCGGCCGGGATGACCACCAGCCGGCTGTCCGGGGCCAGGGCGGCCTGCGCACGGGCTCCGGACAGCGGGGTCGACAGGTCACGGTCGCCGGCCAGCAGCAGGACCGGGACGTGCGGCAGCCGGGCCTGCGGCGCCGCTGCGGGCGGGGCCGGAACCGGCGGCCAGTACAGGCAGGTCCGCACGAAGCCGTTGCCCGCCGCGGTGGCCCGGTCAAAGGGCCAGACCTGCGCCGGGGTCAGCCGGGCCACCGCCCGGGCCAGCGCCGCGGGCCGGCGGGCCAGCGGAGTGTCCGGCCCGCCCCACGGCATCCGCAAGTCGGAACACAGGGTGGCGGCATGCAGCCCCTGGCTCAGCTCGGCGGCGGTGGCGGCGTCCGCGCCGTGGACCCGGCCGATCAGCGCCCGCAGCGCCGCCGGCTGGCCTGCCGCCGCGGCGTGCAGGGCGGCCGGAACGCCGGGGAAGGACGGCGCGCCCACGCTCATCGCCACCAGCGTGTCGAACAACTGCGGCCCGTCGTGGTAGCGGCGGACGACGGCGGCCAGGTCGCGGGCCGGGTCGGCGGGGCAGCCCTGCCGCGCGCACACCGCGCGCAGTACCGTCGCCGTCCGGCGCAGCCCGGCCAGCTGCAGCGGATCCACGTTTCCGGCCGGCACGACCGAGTCGAGGATCAGGCGGCTTACCTGGCGAGGATGGGTCAGCGCGAACTGCTCGGCGACATAAGCTGCCGTAGGAGATCCCGTCCAGGGCCAGCCGGGACACCCCGAGCGCCCGGCGCAGGGTATCCAGGTCGGCAACCGTGTCCGCGGTGCCGAAGTACCGCCGGTCCGGCCCGATGGCGGCGGCGCACCCGCGGACCGCGGCCGCCGTGGGCACGGTCAGGTCCGAGGCTCCCATCTCCTGCTGCAGAGCCGGGCAGTTCAGCGCCGCGGCCCCGGTGCCGCGCTGGTCGATCAGCACCAGCCGGTAGCCGCGCAGCGCCGGCCCGAGCCGGCTGGCCAGCCGCGTCGCGAACGGCACTCCCGGTTCGCCGGGACCGCCGCTCAGCAGCACCAGCACGCCGCGCGGCGCGGCAGCCACGTCCGACAGCGCGACCGGCAGGGACAGCCGGCCCGGCGCGGAGCCGAACGGGTCCAGGCGCACCGTCAGGTGACCGCAGCGGAAGCCGGGCTGCCCCGGGCACGGGACAGTCGGCCCCAGGCCCGCCGGGCGCGGTCCGGGGCCCGGCCCTGGCCGCGGAGCCGGGCCCGAGCAGCCTGCCGTGACGCTGGCCACCGCTACCGCGAGCAGGCCGGCGCGGATGACCGGGCGCCGGGGATGGCCGGCGCGCACGACGGCACTGCGCACGGGACCAGCATCGGCCAGGCCGCGCCCGGCGAACAGGTGCGGCCGCAGCACCGTTATCTCCAGGCAAACACAGGCTGCTCGAAATGCGCGACCCTGATCATGTTCGCGTGCAGCGCCACCTGGCAGAACTGGTAGACGATCGCCGCCGTCGGGGCGTGCAGGTACCGGCCCAGCAGCGGCAGCTGGATCACCGGCGCGGCAGACTCGGGGATGCTCACCAGCCGTGGTGCGACGTCGAGGTCGGTCAGCGGAATCACGTGGATCGCGGCCACCTCCGACGCCGGGCCGGCCAGGCCGGCGCCGACGGGCCCGCCCCAGATCACGACGGGGGTCATCAGGTAGCCCGAGCGGGTGACGTAGTCATCGAGCAGCCCGAGGACCGCGTCCGGCGGAGCATCCAGGCTGGTCTCCTCGCGCAGCTCACGCCGGGCCGCCTCCGGCGCCAGCTCACCCGGGTCCTGGCGGCCGCCGGGCAGGGCCCACTGCCCGGCGTGGCTGCGCAGCCGCGGGGCCCGGCGGGTAATCAGCAGGCCGGGAACCCCATCCCGGAATACGACGCAGACCGCCACGGCGGCGGCCGTCAGCCCGGTCCCGGGCGCGGCCACCCGCCGGAAGTCACGCAGCCGGGCGCCGATATCCCGCTGGAGTCCGGCCGGCGACCAGCCCGCTGTGGCTGCCGACTCCGCCATCGCCCCTCACTTCCGGATCAGGCCCGCCACCTTCGGATGCTGCTGAGGTCCGCCGTGTCCCGCGCGCCGGATAGCCCGGTCACGGGCACACCGCGCTACCACAGTGCCTTACCCAGGGGCGGGCCGAAGTCCTGGTCATCACCGTCATCGGCCAGGACGGCCGGAGTGACCGGCGGCGGCAGCCGGGACGGGAGACTGTCCGCCGCGGCTGCGGCGGCGGCTGCGGTCCGGGACTCGCGCTCGCGGCGGCGGAACTCCTGCATTTCCGCGGCGATCTTGTCGACCCGGGCCGGGCTGCCGCTCGTGGGATTCAGCCGCTTCCATTTCTCCATGTACTTGACGCCGGTATCGACGCAGACGCAGACCTCCGTGACCAGGGTGCCGGGTCCTTTGGGCGCTGGTCCGGCGGCGCCCGCGAATGTCTCGGGCGGGCTGATGGCCACGACTGCCTGCCAGGGAATGAACTCCCGGCGGAAGTTCTGCCGGACCACGATGCCCTGCTCATGCAGCGTGACGCTCGACGCCCGCACGACGGCCATCCAGCCACCCCACATCGCGATGACCGCCGCTCCGGTGATCACACCCGACCAGCCGACTTGCCGGTAGCTGGCCATCATGGCGATGCCCAGGATGCCGAACAGCACCCCGCCGGCTACCGGGACAGCCCAGTAACGGGCTCCCCTCGGCTTGTACACCCGGACCGGGCCCGCAGGCGGCATGACCGGATTGTAGGCACGCTCCGGTCACGTCTGTCAGGCCCGGGCGCCGCCACTATCGCGCGGTGCGTAGCCTCATCCACATGGATCGCCAGCAGCCGCGGGCGCGCGGCCGGTTCCGCCGCGCCCGGGCCGGCGGGCTGCTGGCCGCCTCCCTCGCGGCCGGGTCGCTGCTGAGCGCCTGCGGCAGCTCCGCCCAGCCGCAGCCGGTGGCCAGCAGTTATCTCTCGGCGTGGAGCAGCCAGAACTGGGCGGCGATGCGCGGCCTGGTCGCGTCGCCGCCGGCTGATTTCCGCGCGGTGAATGCCGCCGTCCTGACCGACCTGGGGGTGCGCCAGGCCAGCTACACGGCGGCGGGCCGGATGAAGGTCAGCGGGGCGCGGGCTTCGGTGCCGGTCACCGAGCGGCTGCAGCTCCCCGGCATCGGCGCGATCACGATCCGCACCACGCTGCGGCTGGTCAAGCGGTCGGGTGCGTGGCGGGTCAGCTGGTCACCGGCCACCATCGCGCCGCAGCTGCGGCCGGGCGGCCGGCTGGCGCTGGACGTCAGCTGGCCGGCCCGGGCGCCGGTCCTCGGAGCGGGCGGGGCGCCGCTGACCCGGCAGGCCCGGCAGGTCACGATCGGGGTCGAGGGGCAGCGGATCAAGCACGCCGCCGCGCTGCGCCGGGCGCTGCTGACCGCCGGCGCCCCGGCGGCCCGGGTGCAGTCCGCGCTGCAGACGGCTCACGCGCACCCGACCTGGTTCGCGCCGGTGTTCACGGTCAGCCGGGCCCGGTACTGGGTACTGAACCCGACCCTGTACCCGATCCCGGGCACGGTCTTCCAGAACACCAGCGCCCGGACGGCGGTCACCGCCGGGCTCGGCCGCGCACGTAATCGGCACCGTCGGCCCGGTCACGGCGGAGCAGCTGCAGACGCTGGGCGCTCCCTACAACAACGGCAGCATCGTCGGCCAGACCGGGCTGGAGCAGGCCGACGAGCGGCAGCTGGCCGGCCTGCCGGGGGCCACGGTCACCGTCGTGCACCCGGACGGCACGACGGCGGCGACCATTGCCCGGATCGCGGCCAGGCCGGGCCAGCCGGTCCGGACCACGATCAGCCCGCGGGTGCAGCGCGCCGCCGAGGCAGCCCTGGCCCGGGTGCACAAGCACGCGGCGCTGGTCGCCGTCAGCGCGTCCACCGGCGCGGTCCTGGCCGCGGTCAGCGTTCCGGAGTCCGACGGCTTCGACCAGGCGCTCGGGGGCGCGTACCCGCCGGGCTCCTCATTCAAGGTGATCACGTCCACGGCGCTGATCGGCCACGGGCTTACCCCGGCCTCGGCGGCTAGCTGCCCGGCCACGGTCACCGTCAACGGCAAGGTGTTCCGCAACGCGGAGGGCACCGGTCCGGTGACCGACCTGCTGCACGCATTCGCCGAGTCGTGCAACACCGCCTTCATTCAGCTGGCGCTGCGGCACCTGAGCGCGGCGGAGTTCCCGCGGACCGCGGCCCGGTTCGGGCTCGGCCTGAACCCGCGGATGGGGCTGGCCGCGTTCGGCGGCAAGGTGCCTCAGCCCGCCAGCCCCGCTGACCTGGCGGCGACCGCCATCGGCCAGGGCCGGGTGCTGGTGTCACCGCTGGCCATGGCCATGGTCGCGGCCGGCGTCGATACCGGGGTCGTGCACGCGGCCCGGCTGGTCGACGGGGCGCCGGACGACCAGGCGCCGACCGTCCAGCTGCCCCGCGATGTCGTCTCCGACCTGCACAAGATGATGAAGCAGGTGGTCGCGACGGGTACCGCGTCGGGCAAGGGCCTGCCGGCCGGCACCTACGCCAAGACGGGCACGGCCGAGTACGGCTCCGGGCACCCGCTGCCCACCGATGCCTGGCTGATCGGCTTCCGCGGCAATATCGCCTTCGCGATGGTCACGGTCAACGGCGGCGAGGGCGGCCCCACCGACGGGCCGGTCGTCGCCCGCTTCCTCGACGCGCTGCGCCAGCACTGATCCTGGCGCTGATCAGCGCGCCGCGATCAGGGCTGCACCCACTCGATCTGTGCCTCCTGGCCGGCCGTGAGCAGGAAGTAGGCCAGGAACGTCACGCCGTCGCCGCCGCCGTCGAACCGCGCGATGCGCTCGCCCTCGGGCTCGAAGAACACGTCTCCGGGCCCGAGCTCGGTGGCGGGCTGACCGTCGATCTGGAAGATCGCCGAGCCGCTCAGGATGCTCCCGACAACGGGCCCGTTGTGCACATGCAGGCCGGCGGCGTGGCCCGGCAGGATCCTGATCTCGCGGATCTCGACCCGCGTGGTCGGCAGCGCCTCGCCCAGCAGCGCGTCCAGCAGGACGGCACGGGTGATGGGCTGGTCTGCGGTCGGCTCAGCGGCCCTGGGCATGGTCCTCCTGTCGGGCTACCCGGCAGGCAAGCCGGGGGCGTTTTGTCCTGCAGGCTACCGGCTTGGGCGGGACCTGGCGGCCCGGCCTGCCGGCCGCCGGCCGGGCGCCAGCCCGGCCGAAGCCGCGGCTGGCCAGCGTCAGGCCGGCGGCTGCCGCCCTGCTCGCGGGTAACTTCCAGATGTCTGGAAGATCCGCCCGATTCGTTGACGGGGGGCGGATCGGCCTCGCATCCTCAACTCTCGGAGCACGCCGGCTAGCGGCGGGCCCGCTGCGTCTGGCCGGGCCCGCCCCGGCCGCCGACACAACAGGGATGGTGGGGGATGGCACAGGGCAGCAAGGCGGTGCGCAGGCCGGCGGTTCCGCGGTCACCGCAGAGCCGCCGGCGCCGGGCCGCGGCCATCGGGGTCGCCGCGGGCTGGCTGGTCCTGCTGGCCCTGACGGGATCGGTGGTGTCCGCGACGCTGCTGCTAGTCCTCCTGGCGGCGGTCGTGGCACTCGGCGTGCTGGGCCTGCGGGCGCTAGGGGTCACCCGCGACCACCCCTGGGTCCAGCAGCTGGCGGCCCGGCCGTGGCGGGACGGGCAGGACGTGCTGCGGCTGGCGCTGCGGCATCTCCCGGAACTGTTCGTGATCACTCCCAGCGGCGCCCTGATCGCGCCCAACGCCATCGAGCTGCAGCTCAGTCCGGCGGACCTGCAGGCGCTGAGCCAGCGGATGGATCTGGACCTCATCGCCAGCAGCACCGCCGAGGTCTACGCCGAGCAGGTCGCGGCGCACAGCGCCCGGTTCGCCGGGCCGGGACCCGTCCAGGTCCACGTCATGGCCAGTGAGTCGGTTCCGCCGGGCCGGTTCCGGCTGCGGCAGGGCCAGCCCGTGCCGGTGGCGGCGGCTCCCGCCGGACCGGGCTGGGCCGCCGAGCCGGCCGCCGACGCCGGCCGGCCCGATCGCCAGCTGGCCTACGCCGGCGCTGAGCCGGAGCACGGTGCCGGCCCCTGGTACAGGTCCGCGGCAGCCGGTCCCGCCCCCGCCGTTCCCGCCCCCGCCGGGCCGGCCCCGGCCGGGGTGGCCCCGGCCGGGCTGGCCCCGGCCGCCGGTCAGGCGCTGGCCGGCGGCAGCCCGCGGGCCGGTGACCGGGTCCTGGCTGCTGACCGGGGGCCGGCTGCTGACTGGCGCACGGGCCGGCCGGTGACGGTGCGCTGGCTGGTGACCGGGCTGCTGCCAGCGATGGGCCGCGCTACCCGGGCTTCACCGCGAACGATGGCGGGACCCGCGCGGAGCTCGCGCTGGACCCGGGCAACGACGGCATGCCCACCGCCATCGAGCTGCACCGCCGCGCCGCGCCGGCGCCGCTGCTGCGGCTGGTCACCGGCGACTCGGTCGCCGAGACCCGGGTGTCCGGTGCCCGGGCCGGGCGCGGTCCGGTGGAGCTGGCGCTGCCCCAGGTCCCTACTGTGTCGCGGGAGCATGCCCGGTTCGTGTACGCCAGCGGCCAGTGGTGGATTACCAACCTGGGCCGTAACGGCCTGTCGGTGAATGGCGTCCCGCTGGACGGCGACCGGCCGCTCGGCACCGGCGACGTGATCCGCTGGGGCAGCAGGGCGGCGGCGCTGCAGTCCTGGGTCGAGATCACCTGAGCCGCGGCGCACGCCGGCGGCCAGCCGGGTACGGCTGGGCGGCTCAGTCAGCCCGGGTGTCACAATTGGCCCACCGGACATGGCGGGACTGGCTGGCCGCGCCAGGGCCGCTGTCCCTCGGTTGCTGCGGCTGAGAGGCGATGGGCCCGCTCTTCCTGTGGTCTGCGGCGCGCGGCGCATGGGCGGCATGCCCGCCCGACGAGGTCACCTGGTTGGACCGGAGCCTGCTCAGCAGCAACAAGGACCTCACCTTGCACCGGGCACCGCGGTGCGCGGGACTGCGCTATGTGCAGCACCGGTGGGAGCTGTTCAGCCGCGACACCACCTACCGGGTCTACCTGGCACCGCAGCCGGACGGCGGGACCGTCACCGCGGCCGCCGTGCAGCGCGCGGCCCGGCACGTGCTGCCCGTTGCTCCGGCCCGCTACGAGGCCCTTCCGGTCGTCCTGGAAGAGGGATCATGGCTGGTCAGCATCGGTCCCTGGGTGCTGGGGCTGCGGCTGGAGCCGTCCCGCCGGCCGTCGGCCAGCCCGGCTGCCGGGACCGGGGAGAAGCAGCCTCCGACGCAGGACGTCAGCGCCGGGGCGGCCGCCGCCGCCCGGCGGGTTACGCCACCGCGGCCGGACGCGGTGGCCCGGGTGCGCGGGTACTTCGACCGCAGCGCAACGGCCCGGCTGGCGATGGCTTACTACTACCAGGAGTACATCCTGGGCCGGGCCGCCCCGCAGGCGGTGCCGATGGGGGATGTTGTCATCGGCCTGGACCTCAGCGGCGAGGGTGCCGTCTCTGACTTCAAGAAGCTCCTGCAGGGGCTGATCTGGAAGGAGCGCGGCCACGCCCGGGACCTGGCTGATTTCCTGCTGTCGAACGCGCTGCTGACCCCGGCCGACCTGGAGGAGGCCCGGCGCGCCGTCGCCGACAACGAGCGGCGCGGCGTCTGCGACGCCGCCCGCCAGCGCCTGCAGTACCGGCCGAAGGGCAGCTAGCCGGGCTGGCCGGCGGCCGCCTCGGGGCCGGGCCGCTGAATGAGCTCGATGAGCGCGCCGTCCGGATCGCGCAGGTAGACAACGGTCGCGCCCTCCCAGGCGAGGGCACCGGTGATGGTGACCGGCCGTCCCGCGGGCTCGTGACCGGCCGCCGCCAGGCGCCGCAGCAGCCCGGCCAGATCCAGGACGCGCAGGGCCACGTGCGGGCAGCCGGGAGAGTTCGGCTGCTGCACCACGGGCCCGGCGGCGGCCCGGACGTACTCCAGCAGCTCGATGATGCGGCCGTCACCGGCGTCGAGATCGGCGGCCCGGATGCGGGCTCCCGGGACGCCGATGGCCTCGCCGACGTCCTCGCCCTCCGGACCGCTGATCTCGATCACCCGCAGGCCCAGCAGGTCCCGGTAGAACGCCAGTGACCGGTCGAGGCTGGCGACGGTGATGCCGGCATGGTCGATCCCGGTGACCCACCGCTGCACGGGCCCGGCCGGGTCCTGGCCGTCCGCGAGCTGATCCATGCCGCGCATCCTCCTGTCCCGGGGCCGCCGCAGCGCCGCCTCGTCACAGCATTCTCACTGGCCCTATTGACCCCGTCAAGAACGGATATGTACGTTTGTACAGTGCAAACGTACACAACAGATGTACATGAGTAGCGCGACGGAAGCGGCTGGACCTGGAGAAACTCCAGCTGCCCCCGACGAGCTAGCGTCGCCTGCCGTCCCGCAGGTCGGCATGGGACGCCGGAAGCGGCCCCGTCCGCGCCCGCGCCGCGAGCACTTGCTCGAGGTCACCATCGAGCTGGTCGCGCGGGAGGGGATCGACGCGGTCACGCACCGGCGGGTCGCCGAGCTGGCCCGGGTGCCGCTCGGCTCCACGACCTACTACTTCGCCTCCCGCGAGGAAATGCTGGTCGAGGCACTCAAGACCTTCGGGCGGCAGGAGGTCGCGGCCCTTCAGGCGCGGCTGGCCGAGCTGCCCGCCCGCCGGCCATCCCGCAAGCGGTACATCGACGGCCTGGTTGACTTCCTGGCCCCGCAGCTCGGCGACGACCACTGGCGGACGGTGGCCCAGTACACGCTGCTGTGCGAGGCCGCCCGCCGGCCGGAGCTGGAGGCAGTTGCCCGGGAGTGGAACCAGGCCTGGTGGGCCGTGCTCGAGGAGCTGTTCCGGGCGCTGCGCGCGCCCGACCCGGTGCTGGAAGCCCGGATGCTCCTGGCCATGCTCGACGGGTTCCTGGTGGAGCAGCTGGCGGCGCCTGACCCGGACTTCCTGCCCGCGGTCCTGCGGCCAGCTCTGCGCCGGGTCTTCAGCAGGGCGCTAGCCGGGGGCGGTTCCTGACATGCCCGGGCTCCGGACGGTCGAGGCTCCGGCCGGGCGTGAGCCGGCCGCCAGCCTGGCGTTCGAGGCCAGCGGCCTGACGGTCAGTTTCCCTGGCGGCGTGCGCGCGCTGCGGGGCGTGGACCTGGCCGTCTCGGCGGGCGAGATCGTCGGCGTGGTCGGTGAGTCGGGCTCGGGCAAGAGCGTCCTCGGGCTTGCTGCTCTCGGCCTGCTGCCCGCCGATGCCGTGGTCAGCGGGCAGGCCCGGCTGGCCGGAGCGGACATGGTGACAGCCGCCCCGCAGCAGCGTCGCCGCGCGCGCCGTCAGCATGCCGGAGCGGTATTCCAGGACCCGATGACCTCCCTGAACCCGACCAAGCGCATCGGGGCCCAGCTGATGGAGGTGTGCGAGTCCCGCGACCATGCCCGGGAGCTGCTGGCGGAGGTCAACGTCCCCGAGCCCGGCCGCCGGCTCGGCCAGTTCCCGCACGAGCTGTCCGGCGGGCTGCGCCAGCGGGTGATGATCGCCATGGCGGTGGCGCGCCGCCCCACGCTGGTGATCGCTGATGAGCCAACCACGGCGCTGGATGTCGTGGTCCAGGCCGAGATAGCCGGCCTGTTCCGCCGCCTGCGCGATGAGCTGCGCGTCGCTTTCCTGTTCATCACCCACGACCTGGCGCTCGCGGCGCAGATCTCCGACCGAGTCGTGGTGCTGTACGGGGGCCGGGTCGCCGAGGCCGGCCCCACCACGCAGATCCTCGGCCAGCCCCGGCACCCGTACTCAGCAGCCCTGCTGCAGACCCGGCTGACCCTGGACGTGGACACCGCCACGCCGCTGGCGACGCTGCCCGGTGAGCCGCCCGACCCGCGCCGGCTGGCACTGGAGTGCCCGTTCGTGCCGCGCTGCCGGTTCGCGGCCGACGAGTGCCGGGACGGCCTCCCGGAGCTGGCCCCGGTGGCCGGGGCGGGTCACCAGGTCGCCTGCCGCCGGGCGGATCAGATCGACGTCAGGGCCGTGACGGCCGGGCCGGCTGACGACGCGGCCGGCCTGCGGCCCGCCGGGCCGCCCGCGCCCGGCGGCGAGCAGGCCGCAGGTCACGTCCTCGCGTCGGTGGTCCGGCAGCGAGTCGCCGCGCGCGGGATCAGGCACTGGCGCCGCCCGTCCGGCGTCAGATCCGCGGCCGCCGCGGCCGCCGATCCCGGCCCCGCCGATTCCGGCCCGGCGAATGGCGAGCCTGGCGCCGTGCTGACCGTCCAGAACCTGGCTAAGGCATTCGGCGGCCATCAGGCCGTCAGGGACGTCTCCTTCAGCATCGCACCGGGCCGGGCGCTGGCGCTGGTGGGCGAGAGCGGCTGCGGGAAGACCACGACGCTGCGCATTGTCGTTGGCCTCGAGCGCCAGGACGAAGGGCGTGCCGTGGTGGCCCCCGGTCCCCGCCCGCAGATGATCTTCCAGGATGTGGGGGCCTCGCTGACGCCCTGGATGACCGTCGGCCAGCTGCTGGAGGAGCGCCTGCGGGCCGAGGGCGTCCCGCGCGCGCAGTGGACCTCGCGCATCGACGCCGTGCTGGCCCTCACCGGGCTGCTGCCGGATACCCGCGACCGCCGGCCCGGCCGCCTGTCCGGCGGCCAGCGTCAGCGGGTGGCCCTGGCCCGGTCGGTCATCGTCACGCCGCCGCTGCTGGTCTGCGACGAGCCCACATCGGCGCTGGATGTCTCGCTCGCCTCTACCGCGCTCAACCTGCTCAACGGCCTGCGCCGGGAGCTGGGGATGGCCGTCCTGATCGTCACCCACGACCTGGCTGTCGCGCGGGCGACCTCGGAGGACATTGCCGTGATGCAGGACGGCGCGATCGTCGAGCACGGCGAGATCAGCCAGGTTCTCACCGCCCCGGCGACGGCCTATACCCGGCGGCTGCTCGCCGCCGTGCCAGTGCTGGCCGACACCGCGACCGGAGGCTGCGATGGCGTTCGCTGAGCCCGCCGAACTGCTGCGGCCGGGACGGTTCCTGCGGCTGAGCCGGCTATCGGTCATCGACCGGGCGGGCCTGGCGGGGATCGCCGCGCTGACCCTGATCGCCCTGGCGGTGCCGCTGATCGCGCCGCACAGCCCGACGGCCCCGGTGGGCGCCCCGTTCCTCGGCCCCGGTCACGGCGGCCTCCTCGGCACCGACGACCTCGGCCGCGACCTGCTGTCGCGAGTGCTCTACGGCATGCGCACATCATGGTTTTCCGCCTTGCTGGTGGTGGCGGTCTCCGTGGTAATCGGCGGCGCGGTCGGGCTGCTGGCCGGAGTGGCCGGCGGCCGGACCGACGCGATCTTGATGCGGCTGACTGACCTCGCGCTGGCGCTGCCCGGGCCGGTACTGGCTATTGCCGTCATCGTGGCCATCGGGCCAGGCCTGGGCCACGTGCTCATCGCCGTCCTCATCGTCTGGTGGCCCTACTACGCGCGCATCGTCCGGGGCGAAGCGCGGGCCCTGGCGGTGCGGCCGCATGTCGACGCCGCGCGCGTGGTCGGCCTCAGCCTGCCGCGGCTGGCCGTCCGGCACGTCATGCCGGGCGTGCTGCCACCGGTGCTGGTGGCGGCCAGCGTCGACCTTGGCGCGCTGGTGCTGACCCTGGCCGGGCTCTCGTTCATCGGCCTGGGAGCCCCGCCGCCTGCGCCTGAGCTGGGCGCCATGTCCTCCGATGGCCTGGTGTACCTGTTCGGGCACCCGCTGATTCCGATCGCCCCGGCGGTGGCCGTGGCGGCCCTCGCCTTCTTCGCCAACCTCGCCGGTGACGGGCTCCGCAACCTCTTGGAGGACGTCTGATGTGGTCACCACTACGCCCGCGGATCATTGCTGCCAGTGCCGCCTGCGCGGCGCTCGCCCTCGCTAGCTGCACCTCGTCGGGCGCGACTCCCGCGAGCCAGCAGAACTCCAGTACCACCCTCAACACCGCTTATTACGGCGACCCCTCGGGCGGCATCGACCCCGATGTGTTCTATGACGTCGAGGGCGACTCGATGATGCTGGCCCTGTACGACACGCTGCTCACCTACCGGCCCGGCACCACCCAGCTCGCCCCTGACCTGGCCACGTCCTGGCACGAGAGCGCCGACGGGCTGACCTACACCTTCAATCTCCGGCATGGCGTCCGCTTCCACGACGGGACCGCGTTCAATGCGCGCGCCGTGGAGATCAACTTCAAGCGCCGCATGGTCGTCAAGCAGGCGGTGTCCTACATGGTCACCGGCATCGCCAGCATGCAGACGCCCAGCCCGTACCGGTTCGTGGTGCACCTCAAGAAGCGCAACAACGCCTTCCTGGACTACATGGCCTCCATGTACGGCCCCAAGATCGTCAGCCCGCGGGCGCTGGCCGAGCATGCGGGGACCGACCACGCCCAGAAGTGGCTGTCCACGCACGAGGACGGCACGGGCGCCTACCAGCTGGCTATCTACCAGCCGGGCAGCCAGTACGTGCTGAACCGCTTCGACGGCTACTGGGGCAAGCGGCCCTACTTCAAGCGGGTCGTTATCGCGGTGATCCCCGACGTCTCCACCGCTGAGCTCCAGCTGCGCTCGGGCAGCCTGGACCTGCTCGTGCACGGCATCGCCAACTCCGAGCTGCAGAGCATGCAGGGTGCCGGGCTCCAGGTGATCAAGTTCCCGGCGGCGATCCGGCAGGTTGTGCTGCTCAACCAGAACAAGCCGCCCTTCGACAGCATGCAGGTCAGGCAGGCCGCCGCCGCGGCCATCATGGCCGCCGATCAGCGGGCCGTCCCGGCCGTTTTCGGGAGCTACGCCACGGTCGCCCGGTCGGCTTACCCCCAGGTCATGTCAGCAGCCGGGGAACTGGCGCCGCTCCCGCAGCTGCCCGCCACCCGGGTCGCCGCCGGCACGAAGATCACGCTGTCGTACACCTCCAGTGAGCCGGACCTGCTGCAGCTAGCGCAGTACTACCAGCAGGCCCTGGACAAGATCGGCTTCAAGGTCACCCTCAAGGGCGACACGGTCTCCCAGGAGTTCGGATACATCTCTAACCCCGGCGCGGCACCGAACGCGACCATCTCCACCTTCAACCCCGACGCCGCGCATCCCGACACCTGGGGACGCCCGGTCTGGGGCGCCGGGGGTGGCGTCAACCTGTTCGACTCCCGGGACAAGAAGGTCGACCAGCTGCTCGACGCCGGGGCCCAGGCGCCGACCCCGGCCCTGGAACGCCAGCAGTACGCGGCCGCGGGCGAGCGGGCCAGCCGCGACGCGTATGTCATCCCGGTCGACGATGCCGACGACAGCGCCGTCGCCAGCTCGACGCTCACCGGCTTCTCGCACGTGCCGACCTACATCTGGATGGTCAGCTTCGCCGCCCTGGCCCGGAGGTAGCAATGCTGCGATTCGCGGTGCACCGGGCGCTGGCCATGGTCGGCATCTTGTGGGCGCTGCTGACCATCGTGTTCGTGCTGCGGACGGTCATCCCGTCCAACCCGGCCCGGACCATGGCGGGCCCGGGAGCCACTCCGGCCCTGATCGCGCTGGAGCGAGTCCGGCTGGGCCTGGACAAGCCGCTGGCCGTGCAGTACGCGAACTACCTGTCCGGCGCAGTGCGCGGCAACCTGGGGATATCGGTCTACACGCGCAACCCGGTGTCGGACGACCTGGCCCGGGCGATTCCCGCCTCGGTGGAGCTGCTCGCCGGCGGAGTCGCGGTCATGATCATCCTGGGCCTGGCGCTCGGCCTGCTGGGCGGGTCGGGGGTCCGCGGGTCGGGTGCGCTGCGCGTGGCCCTGGTCAGCGGAGCCTCGGTGCCCACGTTCCTGCTCGGGCTGCTGGGACTGCTGCTGCTGTACGGCAAGCTGCACATCGCCCCGCCGGGGGGCGAGGTATCCGGCACCATCGGCGCGCCGACCGGACCGACCGGAATCGTGATCCTGGACGGGCTGCTGGCCGGCCTGCCGGATGTGGTGACGGACGGGCTGTGGCACCTGGCCCTGCCTGCCGTCGTGCTGGGCCTGGGCCCGGCGCTGATTATCGGCCGGACACTGCAGAGCTCGCTGCGGACGGTCAGCAGCCAGGACTACATCCGGACCGCGCGGGCCAAGGCGCTGCCCGGCTGGGCCGTGCTGCTGCGGCATGCGCTGCGCAACGCGCTCAACGCGCCGCTGAGCCTGACCGGCCTGGAGATCTGCGGGATGCTCGCGGGCATCGCCGTGGTCGAGGATGTCTTCTCCTGGCCGGGGCTCGGCCTGTACACCGTGCACGCGATCACGACCAGCGACTTCGCTGCTATCGCGGGCGTGACCCTGGTCATCGGGGCGGGTTACGTGATCATGAACGCCGTCATCGACGTCGCTCAGGTCGCGGCTGACCCGCGGCTGCGCCGCCGGGCCCTGGCGTGACCGGAGCCTGGCCGGCGGGCACCGTCATGACCACAGCCGGGCCGGCGGCTGCTGACTCCCTGGGCCTGACCTCCATGCACGAGCACATCCTGTGCGATGTCGGTGCCTACCGGATCGAGGAGGCCGGGGTGGTGGCCCGGATGGGTGACATCGACCCGGGCTTTGACCTCGGCCAGCGGGGGTTCCTGGAGGAGCACGGCTTCTTCCTGTCCTCGGATAACTGCCGGCTGGACGACCACGCCGTCATGGGCGGGGAACTGGCCGAGCTGGCTGATGCGGGCACATCGGCGGTCCTGGAGCTGAGCTGCGCGGGCCTGCGGACCGACGTGGCGGGCGTGGCCCGGCTGGCCGCCGCGGCCGGCCTGCAGGCAGTGGTGTCCACCGGGATGTACATCGAGGCGTCCTGGCCGCCGGAGCTGGCCGGCCTGGGAGAGGCGGGCTGGGAGGCCTTCATGGTCGCCGAGATCGAGGAGGGCATCGGCCAGACCGGCATCCGGGCCGGGCACATCGGCGAGATCGGCATCACTGACCTGGGCCCGCGCCAGGCCGGGCTGCTGCGGGCCGCCGCCCGGGCCGCGGTCCGGACGGGCGTCTCGGTGACCGTGCACCCCGGCTGGGAGCGCGGCTGCGACGGCCGGGCCATCCTGCCCCTGCTGACCGCGGAAGGGCTCCCGCCGGAGCGGGTGGTGCTGGCCCATGCGGACGCCTTCTTCGTCGAGCACGACCGGCGCCGGCTGATCAGCGAGCCGGGCCGCCCGGCAGCTTGGCACCGACTACCACCGGGAAGTTCTCGACGCCGGGGCGAACATCTCCGTCGACTGCTTCGGGCACCGCTGGAACATCGCGCCGAACCACTGGGTCATCGAGACCGACATCGACCGGGTGACCGGGCTGGTCGCCCTCATCGAGGCGGGCTACGCGGCGCAGCTCGTGCTGGGCACCGACATCTGCTTCAAGCTGCTGACCCGCCGCGGCGGCGGCCTGGGCTACCGGCACCTCACCGCAACGATCCTCCCCCTGCTGCGGGAGCTGGGCGTAAAGGAGAACGACATCATCACCATGACCAGGAGAACGCCAGCTGCCATCCTCGCCCGGGCGCAGACGTGACTGCGGCTGCGGGCCAGGGCCCGCTGTCCGGCCAGACAGCGGTGGTCACGGGCGCTGCCACCGGTATCGGCCAGGCGGTCGCGGCGCGGCTGGCCGAAGCAGGCGCCCGGGTGCTGGCTACGGACATTGACCAGGAGCGGGTCGCGGCCAGCGCGGCCGCGATGGGCGCGGACTGGGCGGTGGCCGACGTGCGCTCCCGGGAGTCGGTGCAAGAGCTGGCCGCCACGGCCGCGAGTCGGCTCGGGGCCGTCGACATCCTGGTGTGCAATGCCGGCGTCTGCGCCAGCGTCCCGCTGCTCGACCTCACTCAGGAGGAGTGGGACCGGACGTTGGAGATCAACGTCCGCGGCATGTTCTTCTGCGCCCAGGCGTTCGCGGGGGCGATGGCCGAGCGCGGCTCGGGCTGCCTGATCACGATTTCCTCGGTCTCGGGCCGGCAGGGCGACCCGACCCTGGCCCACTACTGCGCGTCCAAGTTCGCGGTGATCGGCTTCACGCAGTCGTTCGCCCGCGAGTTCGGGCCCCGCGGGATCCGCGCCAACGCCATCTGCCCGGGCACGGTCGATACCGAGATGGGCCGGCGGCTCGCGGCCGAGTGGGGCATGACGCTGGCCGAGCTGGCCGAGCGAGATCAGGTCATCAAGCGGCCGGTCCGGCCCGAGGAGATCGGTGACGCGGCTGTCTTCCTGGCCAGTTCGCAGATCATCACCGGCCAGGCGCTGAACGTCGACGGCGGGCTGGTTTTCTCGTGAGCCAACGGCCCGGACTGCCCGCCGGCGACGATGTCCTGTCGGTGCGCGGCGGACAGCTGTACATGGAGGACGTGAGCCTCCGCGAGCTCGCGCTGGCCCACGGCACCCCGTTGTATGTGATCTCCGAGCATCAGCTCCGCACCAACGCGCGCCGGTGGGCGGCCGCGGCGGCCGGGGCGTGGCGGCATGGTCCTGCCCTGGTCATGCCGTCCCTGAAGGCCAACACCTCGCCCGTGCTGCGGGCGATCCTGAACGCCGAGGGCGCGGGCTGCGACGTGTTCGGCGCCGGGGAGCTAGAGATCGCGCTGCGCTGCGGCGTGCCGGCCGAGCGGATCTCGCTGAACGGCGCGACGAAGTCTGATCAGCTCCTGCACCGCGCGATCACTGCGGGCGTCCGGGTGACCCTCGACTCGGCCGACGAGTTCGAGCGTGCCCGGGTGATCGCGCAGCGGGCGGGCCGCCGCGCGCAGCTGCGATTCCGGATCCGGCCCTGGCTGCCCGGCACCACGGCGCCCTCTGATTTCGATCCGGATGGCGGCGCGGCCTACCTGGCCGTGCAGGAGTACCGGGCCGGCATGCCGGCCCCGGAGGTGGTGGCCTGCCTGCGGGCGGCCGCCGGCGATGACCATGTGGACGTGACCGGGATCCACGCCCACGCCAGCCGGCAGACAACGGACCTGTCCTTCTGGACCGCCCACGCCCGCGATGTCGGCCGGACGTGCGCCGAGCTAGCCCGGCTGTCCCCTGGCTGGCGGCCTCGCGAGATCGATCTCGGCGGGGGCTTCGCGGTGCCGCGCGATCCCACCGCGCGCCGCGAGCTCGCGGACGGCCCGACTGCTCCCCGGCCGGCCGACTACATGACGGCGCTCGCCGAGGGACTGGCCGGCGGCCTGGCGGCCGGCGGGCTGAGCCCCGGCGGGATCACGGTCCAGGTCGAGCCCGGCCGGGCGATCTACGGGAACGCCGGAGTGCACCTCACGACGGTGCTCCACGTCAAGCACCAGGACCAGCCGCTGCCGCGGACCTGGATTGAGACCGACACGTCCGAGGCCTTCCTCGGCGACACGCTCATCGAGCGGAATCTGTGGACCATGGTCCTGGCTGATGAGCCGGACCGGGAGCAGTGCCTGCCCGCCGCGGTCACCGGCATCTCGTGCGGATTTGACCTCCTGGTCCCGGTGATGCCCCGCCCGGTTGCCGCGCCGGGCGAGATCCTGGCCGTCCTGGACACGGGGGCCTACCAGGACGCGACGGCCAACAACTTCAATGCGATGGCCCGCCCGGCCACCGCGCTCGTCTGCGGCGGGGAAGCGCGCGTGATCAAGCGGCGGGAAACGCTCGATGACATCGTGGCGCGCGACGTGTTCGAGCAGTTGCCCGGCCAGCCGGCCGCTGAGCCCGGGTGAACCCCGGCCGCCAGGCCGATGTCCTGGTCATCGGGGGCGGGATCATGGGCCTGTCCGTGGCCCGGGCGGCCGCGCCGGCGCACTCGGTGGCGGTCCTGGAGCAGGCGCGGATCGGGCATGACCGGGGCTCCAGCAGCGGGGATGCCCGGATGCGGGTGCTGGCCGCCTACCCCGACGACAGCTACATCGAGCGCGGGCTGGCGGCCGGCGAGGACTGGGCGGCGGCTGCGCGGGACTGCGCGCGGCCGCTGGTGACGGTCACGGGCTGCCTGTCGTGGGGTGCTGGCCAGGAGGACCTGCGACGCGCGCTGGAGCGGCACGGGCTGGCGCATGAGACCTGGACCCAGCGCGATGTGGACCGCGCCTACCCGGGGGTGCGGCTGCCTGCCGGAGTCGCTGCGATCCACCAGCAGGACGGGGCCGTCATCCACGCCGCCCGGGCCCTGGAGGCATTTGCCCGGCAGGCTCAGGCCCGCGGGGCGGCTATTCACGAGGGGATCACCGTCACCTCGATCGAGCCCGAGGAGCACCAGGTGCGGGTCGCGACCAGCGCGGGCGAGTGGTCCTGCGGCCAGGCAGTGGTCTGCGCGGGGCCGTGGGCCCGCCGCCTGCTGGCCAGCGCCGGCATCACGATCGCCGTGACCACGACCAGCCAGACGGTCTGCTACTTCCCGCATCCCGGGCCCCCGCCACCGGGCCTGATCGAGTACGGGGATCCCGATCCCTATTCCCTGTGGAGCCCTGAGCACGGGCTCAAGGCGGCGCTGCACGCGGCCGGGGCCCGGGCGGAACCGGATGATCAGATCGCGCCGGACACCGGGGCCGCGCAGCTGGTCGCTCAGTGGGCTGGCGAGCGGTTCGGCCACGGAGCCGGGTCAGCCCGCCCGCGCCTTGCCACCTGCATGTACACCACGACGGCGGATGAGCGTTTCCAGATCACCCGGCACGGCCGGGTCATCGTGGTGTCGGCGTGCAGCGGACACGGATTCCAGTACGCGCCGGACACCGGGCGACGCGCGGCCGCGCTGCTGTAGCCACCAGAACGCGAGGCGGCCGCCAGTTCCGCCGCATCCGCTGGCGCCCCCCGCTGAGCCCGGCGCCGCCGGCCGCCTGCCCGGCCGTACCCTGGACCGGTCAGCAGCAGGGGAGCAACCGGAGGCGGGGTCACGGCGTGCAGGGCAGCCAGGACGACCCGTTCGGCACCGCGGAGCTGCGCCGCCGGGTCCTGGAGGCATGGACTGCCTCGCCCGCGCGGTTCCGCGAGGACGCGAACGCCGAAGAGGACTACGCGCTGGGCGGGTACCGCGACCGCGTCATCGTGGAGCTGGCCCAGAACGCGGCCGACGCCGCCGCGCGGTCCGGCGAGCCTGGCCGGCTCCGGCTGACGCTGAGCGCCGGGACGCTGGTGGCCGCGAACACGGGGGCGCCGCTGGACGCGGCCGGCGTCGAGGCACTGAGCACCCTGCGGGCCTCCAGCAAGCGCGGGGCGGACGAGCCCGCGGCGACGGCAGGCCGGTTCGGTGTGGGCTTCGCGGCCGCCATCGCGGTCAGCGATGAGCCGCGCATCAGCTCGCTGACGGGCACGGTGGCCTGGTCCCGCAGTGCCGCCCGTGACCTGGCCGGGCAGATCCCGGCGGTGGCCGCGGAGCTAGCTGGCCGGGCGGGGCAGCTGCCCGTGCTGCGGCTGCCGTTCGCCGCCGACGGCGCGCCGCCGGCGGGCTTCACGACCGCGGTAACCCTGCCGCTGCGTGACGAGGCGGCGGCCGGGCTGGCCGCCCGGCTGCTGGCCGAGGCCGGCCCGGCGCTGCTGCTGGCGCTGCCCGCCCTGGCCACGATCGAGATCGAGGCCGGCGGCGCGACCCGGGTCCTGGCCGCGGCGCATGACGGCGACGGCGTCACCATCACCGACGATGGCACGGTGAGCCGGTGGCGGACCGCCGCGGCCGGCGGCCGGGCCGCCCCGCAGCTGCTGGCCGACCGGCCCGCCGAGGAGCGGGCCCGCCCGGCCTGGTCCGTGCGCTGGGCCATCCCGGTAGCGGCGGGCAGCGCCAGCGCCGGGCTGGCGGGCCGCTCCGGCAGCGAGCCGGCGGGGCGGCTGCCGGAAGGGGCCGCCGGCGTGCTGCACGCGCCGACGCCGACGGACGAGGTGCTGAGCCTGCCGGCCCTGCTGCTGGCCTCGTTCCCGCTCAGCCCGGACCGCCGCCACGTCGCGCCGGGCCCGCTCGACGGACTTCCTTGTCGATCGCGCCGCCGAGGTATATGCCGGGCTGCTGCCCGCCCTGGACGGCGGCGGCGGCCTGCTCAGCCTGGTGCCGCCGCCGGTCGCCCGCGGTGAGCTCGACGGGCAGCTCGGCCGCGCGATCCTGGCCCGCCTGCCGGAGACGCCGTTCCTGCCGGCCGTGGCCGTCCCCGCCGCAGCGGCCCGGCCTGGCGACCCCGAGCGGGAGACTGACCCGGCCGGGGCCCGGCGGACCCGGCCGGGCTGCAGCCCGCCGGGCCCGGCACGGACGAGCGGGCCGGCCGGGGTCCAGAAGACCCGCCGGGCCTGCGGGTGCGGCCCCGGGACGCGATCATCCTGGAGACCCGGCTGCCGGGCCTGCCCGCCGTCCTGGCCACCGTGCTGCCCGGGCTGATCTCCGGGCCGCCCCGGCACCCGGCCTACTCCGTACTGGGCGTGCAGCGGATGTCGCTGGCCGGGCTGGCCGACGCCCTGGCCGCACTGCACCGTGAGCCGGCCTGGTGGCGGGAGCTATATGCGGCACTGGCCTCCGCCGAGCCGGCCGAGCTAAGCGAGCTAGGCGCGCTGCCGGTGCCGCTGGCCAGCGGGCGGCTGGTGGCCGGCCCGCGCGGGCTGCTGCTGCCCGCGCCGGACCTGGCCGACCCGGGACGGCTGGCGCTGCTGGGCCTGCGGGTCGTCCATCCCGGCGCGGCCCATCCGCTGCTGACCCGGCTGGGGGCGATCGAGGCCACGCCGCGCAGCGTGCTCGGCAGCCCGGAGGTGCGCGCCCGGGTCGAGGTCTCCTACGACGATGAGGATCCCGGCCCGGTCGCGGATGCCGTCCTCAGCCTGGTCGCGGCCGCCGGCTGCAGCCGGGAGAGCTGCCCTGGCTGGCCGACCTGGCGCTGCCGGGCGGCGACGGCGAGTGGTACCCGGCCGGGGAACTGCTGCTGCCCGGCGGCCCGCTGGCCGGAGTCGTGGCACCCGACACGCCGTTCGGCACGGCGAGCGCGGAGCTGGCGGACCGCTACGGTGCCGCGGCGCTGGAGGCGACGGGCGTGCTGGCCTCGTTTGCCCTGCTGGCCGCCCGGGACGTCCCGCTCGACGAGCCCGGCCTGAACCTGGACGGTGAGGACGAGTGGATCGCTGACACCTGCGACCGGCTGCCCGGCGACCTGCCGCCGGTGGCGCCTGAGCTGCTGGCCGTCCGCGACCTGGAGCTCGTCGACCCGGATCGCTGGCCCGCCGCCCTGGAGCTGCTGGCGGTGCCGCCGCTGCGGGCGGCGCTGACCGAGCCGACCCGGCTGCTGCTGGCTGATGGCCGCCCCGCGGACGTGCCGTCCTACACCGCCTGGTGGCTGCGCCAGCATCCGGTGCTCGGCGGCCGCCGCGGCGCCGACGTCCGGATCGCCGGCGGCGACCCGCTGCTGGCCGGCCTGTGGGACGACTTCGACTGGCCGGGTGACCCGGCCGTGGCCCGCGCGCTCGGCGCGCGCACCTCGCTGGCCGGGCTGCTGGCCGAGCCGGGCGGCATCGCGGACCTGCTGGACCGGCTGGCTGACCCGGCCCGGCCGGTGACGCGCGCGCAGCTGCGCGCGGTGTGGGCGGCCGTGGCGGCCGCTGATGCGGCCGGCGCGGCCGAGGCCGACCCGCCCGGCCGGGTCCGGGCGGTCCTCGGCGACCAGGTGATCGTGGCCGATGCGGGCGACGTGCTGGTGCTCGATGCACCTGACCTGTGGCCGCTAGTGGCCACGCGGCCGCTGGTGCTGGCGCCCTGCGACCAGGCGGGGCGGCTGGCCGACCTGCTGGACCTGCCGCTGGCGTCGGAAGAGGTAGCCGGGCGGGTCGAGTCCGCGGGGCAGCGCCGCCCGGTGCCCGCGATCGTGGCCGCGGTGCTGCCGGACGCCCCGGCTGAATACCAGGCCCACGACCCGCTGGTCGTGGACGGCGCCGAGCTGCCCTGGCGCTGCACCGCCGGCGCGGTGCACGCCGCCGGGCCGGACGGGCTGGCCCGCGGCCTGGCCTGGGCGGCGGGCCAGTGGCCGTCCCGGCACCTGCTCGCCGCGCTGCTCCAGGACTCCGGCGCGGCTGCCCGGCTGCTGGCCGAGGCCGACCTGGCCGGGGCCAGCCTGGCCGAGGCCGACCTGGACGGCGGCCTAGCGCCGGCGCGCTAGACCGCCGCCGGGCAGCACCCGGTTACCGGCGGGCCCCCCGCGCCCCGGTGAACGGCTCGAAGACGTGGCTGAAGAACCAGTCGGGCTGGTCGATCCCGGAGCAGCTGCCCGCGCCCTGGGTGCCCGGGCAGCCGCCGTTGTCGCGCTGCAGCGCCCAGAAGGACAGCGACGCGATCTTGTGACTACGGGCCCACCGCAGCACCGTGATGGCGTCAGCCTGGGTGAATGTCTCGCCCGGGCCGAAGTCGTCAATGCCGGGCATCTCGGTGACGCCGATCCGCCGCCACAGCCGCGCGGCCGGCGTGGCCGGGTAGAGGCTGCGGAGCTGGCCGACCACGGCCGCGCCGGCCGTCTCGGTGTCGGTGGCCATCTCCTGGGCGGGGCCCAGGTAGTAGTCAAACGTCATGATGTTCACGACGCTGATCCGGGCGCCGTCGGCCACCGCGTTCTGCAGGACCGCCAGGCCGCTGGCAGTCAGGCCGGTGGGGAACGTCGGCAGCGTGTAGACGAACTGGACGGGCCGGTGCCGGGCGGCGGCCCAGGCCTCCACCTGCGCGATGGCCTCGTTGCGCCGGTTGATCCCGGCCGTGTTCGTCAGCGAGTCCGCCTCGACATCCAGGTCGATGCGCGAGACATGGTAGGTGGTGAGGACGTTCTCGTAGACCCGGGCGATGGCGGCGACGCTGGTGCAGCTGTCGGCGATGTCGGTGCTGGTGGTATCGGCGCTGTAGCCGCCGAACGAGGGGATGACATTGCCGCCCGACTGCTGGATTGCGGCGATGTCGGCGCCGAAGGAGGCCGGGGCAACCGGCTGGGTGGTGTCGCCGTCCCAGTACGCCGTGCACGAGCGGCCTGCGCGGTCTGCAGGAATGCGAAGGTCAGGTACTTCGCCCCGGACGCGCGGGACAGGGCGGCCGGGCTGGCGCTGGTGTCATAGGTCTCGAAGTAGGGGGCAAAGACGTGTTGCGGCAGCGTGCGCGCGGGCCAGGTGCTCGCGCTGGCCGCGGGCGCGGCCAGCCCGATCGTGGCCGCCGTGACGGCGGCGACGGCCAGCGCCGCCAGGCCGGGAGCGTGTCGTCTCATGCGCGGTCCCCTCGGTAGCGGGATAAGCCCAATCAAATAGGAAAGTTTCCTATTTGATTGGGGAGGCTAATCCGGCGCCTGGTCAGCGTCAAGAGGGAGCCGGGCAGCTGGATCGCCGGCCTGGTGGCGACTGAGGTCGGCGGCCGGGAGCAGGCGACGGGACCGGGCCAGCCGGCCTGGGCGAGCCGGGGCGCGGGCCGGGCAGGCGGGGCCGGGCGTTGCTGGCCTGCCTGGTCAGACAGGTGACAGGACTGATCGGCTCTCTCAGGCAACTCGCTAGTCACCTGGGACTCGACTGTCACGGGGACCGGACCGTTATTCGCCACTTTTCCTAGTACGGAGCATTTTGCTGCATACGAGGCATAAATCTGCCGTGCTAACCCGGTTCGCCGGAGTGCGCTAGCCCTGCCGGGGCGTGCCGGAATGAAGGTCCTGGCCCGCTCGGCGTGGCTGGCCGCGTCCGGTAAAGCAGGCGCCCGCGGCCCGCGCAGCCGGGCCGGGCCAGGGGCCCGCAGCCGGGGGACAGGTATCCGTTTCAGCTCGGCAATGTTCTCCGATCACTATGTCAGGACATTATGCTTGCGCGACATTCGTCAAAGTGGCAGTGGCCTCCCTGGGGGCGAATTGTTGGGTTTGACTTGGTTCTGGATTTGCCATCGGATTGCTCGCCGGCGCTGGGATCTCCGTGCCGAGAATTCCAGTAGAGGATCTTCTTAGCCAGTTCAAATAGTCCTGTACTGGTACTTCTCCGTTGCAGCCGATGGTGCGAGCCCAGGCGGGCCGGCCGAGACCGCGCTCGCCGTGCCCGGCGGCGGCGGGCCGGGGGCCCCAGGTGCCTGCTACCGGCAAGTAGGACAAAGGGGCAATAGTTTTTTTGTTCTGACAAAGTCTTGACTGTCCCGTTAGCGAGGGTGTTCGATCTTCCTCACCTAGGCGCGGACGCCAGCTACGGCGGCCCGGGCAGGCGGAGTGGGCGGCAGGCGGAGCGGTCGGGCGCCGGGTCTGGACCTGAATCGGCGCCGACCGCACACAGGACGCACCGAGAGAGTGATAACGCGATGATCAGACGTGAACCCCGGCGCCGCCGGGTGCGGGCGGTCGCCCTGGCGACGGGCACCGGCCTGCTCGCCACCGCGCTGGCGGCCTGCTCGAACGGCACCAGCCTCAGCCCTGGTGCCAGCGACAGCGCCAGCGGATCGGCCGGCGGCCCGCACCGCGGCGGCACGCTGGTCATGGACGTGACCAACCCCGTGACGACCTTCGACCCGGCCGCGATCGGGACCAACGAGAACATCTGGGTGTTCGAGCAGATCGCCCAGCCGCTGTTCCGCACCGGCCTGGACGGCAAGTCGGTCGACCCGGCCCTGGCCACCGGGGCCACCGTGTCGGCCGACAAGAAGACCTACACGATTCACCTGCGGCCGGGCGTCAAGTTCTCCAACGGGCAGCCGATGACATCCAAGGACGTCGTCTTCTCGCTGCGCCGGGCGATGAACCCCAAGGCCCTGTGGTATTTCATCGACTCCAACTTCAAGTCCGTGAGCGCCGACGGGCCCGACACGGTGATCCTGACCACCAAGACGCCGTGGGCACCGACGATCTCCGACCTGGCGCTGTTCGCCAACGCGATCCTGCCGGCCAACTTCGGCGGCCAGACTCCCGCGGCGTTCTTCCAGCATCCCGTCGGGACCGGGCCGTTCAAGCTCACCCAGTGGATCAAGGGCAAGTCCCTGTCGCTGGCGCGGAACCCGAACTACTGGGAACCGGGCAAGCCCTACCTCAATGCCATCGACTACAACTACGTGCCGGACAGCAACACGCGGCTGATCCAGCTCAAGGGCGGGCAGGCCCAGGTCATCGAGACGGTGCCGTTCTCGCTCGTCGCCGCCACCCGAGCGTCCGGCTATGACGTCTCGCTGTTCCCCTCCACCGACGTCAACTACTACGCCTTCAACCATCGCACCAAGGTCCTGAAGGACCCCAACGTGCGGCGGGCGATCAGCCTGGCCACCAATCGCAAGCTGATCAACAAGTCCCTGTTCGACGGGCTGGCCCAGGTTGCCACCTCCCCGCTGCCGCCCTCGATGCAGTACTCGGTGCCGACCCCGTCGATCGTGACCTACAACGTCAAGGCGGCCAAGGCGGCGCTGGCCAAGTCGGCCTACCCGCACGGCGGCTTCACCCTCGAGTTCATGACGGCCGGCGGTGACCCGGTGCAGACGGGCGCGGCGCAGATCTTCCAGGCCGAGATGAAGGCGCTGAACATCAAGGTCAAGATCGACAGCTTCGATCAGGCCGAGGTCAACGCCCGGCAGGCCGCGTTCCAGTACGACGTGGCGTTCGGGCTGTACACCAACGACATCACCGACGTGGATGAGTTCTTCTCGTTCTGCTTCAACGGGACGATCGCGCCGTTCGCGAACTACACCCACTACATCGACCCGAAGGTGATCAGCCTGATCGAGCGCGGGGAGCACGCGTTCACCAGCACGGAGCGGGCCGGCGTGTACGCGCAGGCGCTCAAGCAGATCGCCGCCGACCAGACCCTCGACTGGGTCAACTACGCCCCGTTCGTGTACGCCAGCGCGAAGAGCGTGCACGGGTTCCGGGTCAACCCCGAGGGCAAGTTCCGTCTGCAGGATGTGTGGATCGGTCAGTGACGACTGAGGCCGCAGCCTCGGGTCTAGCCGCGCGGCGGCTAGACCCGAGGCGTGTACTGGGCACGATCGGCCGGCGGCTAGTCCGCATCGCCATTGTCATGATCGGAATCACGACGGCGTCGTTCCTGCTGCTGCACATCGTGCCGGGCGACCCGGCACGCATTGCCCTCGGCGCCCGGGCGACGCCGGTCGCCATTCACGCGCTGCGGGCGCGCTGGGGCCTGGACCGGCCGCTCCCGGTCCAGTACGTGGAGTACCTGAGCCGCCTGCTGCACGGCAACCTCGGCGTCTCGACGTCGTACCAGGTGCCGGTGCGGCCGCTGATCGAGCAGGCGCTGCCGGTGACCTTGCTGATGCTGGTCATCGGCCTGGTCTTCGCGGTGGCGCTGGCCCTGCCGCTGGCCCTGCTGGCGGCGACCAAGCCGGGCAGTCCCCGCGATCACACCGTGCGCGCCATCCCGCTGGCCGGGCTGGGGATGCCGCCGTTCTGGGTCGCCTACATCCTGCTGATCGGACTGACCATCAAGCTGCGGGTGTTCCCCGCCGGGGGGTATGGCACGACGTTCGCCGATCACCTGGTCTCACTGGTCCTTCCGGGCCTGACGATCGCGCTGGCTACCGCGCCGGTACTGGTCCGCAGCCTGCGCACCGCGCTGCTGGAGATGATCAGCAGCGACTTCGCGACGGCGGCCCAGTCCCGCGGGCTCAGCTACCGCCGGGTGCTGATCCGGCACGTGCTGCGCAACTGCCTCATCCCGCTGGTCAGCACCACGGCCGTGGCCTCGGGATACCTGCTGGGCAGCACGGCGGTGATTGAGCTGATGTTCGACCTGCCCGGCATCGGCCGGCTGCTGCTGTCGGGCATCGCCAACCGGGACTTCGACCTGGTCCAGTCGGTCTCCGTGACCTACGCACTGCTGGTGGTGGCACTTAACTTGGGTGTCGATATCGCTTACTCCCTGCTCGACCCGCGGATCGGGGCGCAGCGATGAGCCTGGCCGATGGCGGCACCGCCCCGGTGGCGGCCGGTCCCGGCCGGGCCGGCCGCCGCCGCGGCGGCCGTGCCGCCGCGGCGCGCGGAGCCAGCGGGGGGACCCTCGCGCAGCGTCTCCTGCGGCACAAGAACCTGGTAGCCGGCCTCGTACTGCTGTCGCTCCTGGTCCTGGCCTTCGTCCTGGCTCCGCTGCTCACGCCCTACGGCCCGGACACCGAGGACCTGGCGCACGTGCTGGCCGGGCCCTCGGGCGCGCACCTGCTGGGCACCGACGACCTGGGCCGGGACGTGCTGTCGCGGCTGCTCTACGGGGGCCGGATCGACCTGGCGATCGGCATCTCCGCCGTGGTGACGCCGTTCATCCTGGGCTCGGTGCTCGGCTTGCTGGCCGGCTACCTGGGCGGCTGGGCGGACGCGGTGATCATGCGGCTGCTGGAGATCATTACCGCGTTCCCGTTCTACGTGCTGGTCATCGCGATCGTGTTCGCGCTCGGCTCGGGCCCGCTGTCGATCTACATCGCGGTGTCGGTGACCGGCTGGGTGTCCTACACCCGGATCGTGCGCGGCGAGGTACTGGTGGCCAAGCGGCTGGGCTACGCGCGGGCGGCGCAGATCATGGGCTACTCGCGGACCCGGATCCTGGCCCGGCACCTGGCGCCCAACGTGGTGGGCCAGGCGGTCACGTTCGCGATGAGCGACATCGTGCTGACCATCCTCGGCATCGTTACCCTCGGGTACCTCGGCCTCGGGGTACAGCCGCCGACCCCCGAATGGGGTTCCATGATCCAGGACGGCGCGGCCTACCTGCCCATTCACCCGCTGCTGACCACGGTTCCCGGCATCGCCATCGTGATCACCGGGCTGGCGCTGTCGCTGATCGGGGACGGGCTCACGGAGGTCATCGATGGGCGCTGAGACGGCGGGCGCCGGCCCGGCGGAGGGCCCGCCTGAGACAGGACGGGCCGAGACGGGCGCGGCCGCGCCGGGCCTGGCGGCGCTGCGGGTGCGCGGCCTGACCGTGCAGTCGGCGGCGGGCACGGTCATCGTCAGCGGCGCGGACCTGGACCTGCCCAGCGGGGCCACGCTGGGCATCGTCGGCGAGTCCGGCTGCGGCAAGACCACGGTGCTGCGCGCCATCGTCGGGCTACTGGCGCCCGGCCTGACGATCACCGGCGGCCAGGTCCTGGCCGCCGGGCGGGACCTGGTCCCGCTGAGCCGCCGCGAGCTTCAGCAGGTCCGCGGCCGGGAGCTGGGCGTGATCTGGCAGGACCCGCTGGCCGCGCTGGACCCGGTAGTGACCGTGGGCAAGCAGATCGCCGAGGTGGTGCGCTCGGCCCGGCTGGTGTCCCGGCCGGCCGCCCGGGACCGGGCGATCGAGCTGATGCGCCTGGTCGAGCTGCCCCGCGCCGAGGCGCTGTTCCACGCCTACCCGCATCAGCTGTCCGGCGGGCAGCGCCAGCGCGTGGTGATCGCCGCCGCGCTGGCCGCCGGGCCGCGGGTGCTGCTGGCGGACGAGCCGACCACCGCCCTGGACGTGACCGTGCAGCAGCAGATCCTGCAGCTGTTCGCGCGGCTGCGCGAGTCGCTGGACCTGACCCTGGTGATGGTCTCCCACGACCTGGCCGTGGTGGGCGAGGTGTGCGAGCGCGTCGCCATCATGTACGGCGGGCGGATCGTGGAGACGGGCACGACCAGGGAAGTCTTCACCGCGCCGCGCCACCATTACACCGCGGCGCTGCTGCGATCGGTGCCCAGCGTGCGGACCGTCGGGCACCGGCCGCGCGGGATCGGCGGCAGCCCGCCGCCGGGCGTGGTCTTCGGCAGCTGCTCGTTCGCGCCGCGCTGCCCGGCCGCCCAGCCGCGTTGCCGGGACAGCCTGCCCGAGCTAGCCGGGGCAGGAGCCCGCCGAGTCGCCTGCCACTACCCCGTGCAGGCGGGCCTGCCGGCCGCGCGAGAGGAGGCGGTCAGCGATGGCTGAGACACTGCTGTCGGTCCGCAGGCTGACCGTGAGCTACCCCGCGACCGGGCACCGGTCGGCGCCGGTAGCCGCCGTGGCCGGAGTCGACCTGGAGCTGGCCGCCGGCGAGGCTCTTGGCCTGGTGGGCGAGTCGGGGTGCGGCAAGTCCAGCCTGGCCCGGGCCCTGGCCGGCGCGGAGCACAGCACCGGGGAGATCCTGCTCGACGGTCAGCCGCTGGCTGGCCGGCCAGCACGGGACCGGGCCCGGCTGCTGCAGCTGGTGTTCCAGGACCCGTACGAGTCACTGAACCCGCGGCTGACGGTCGGTTCCTGCCTGGCCGAGCCCCTCCGGGTGCACGGGCTGGTCCCGCGGCACGCCGTGACCGAGCGAGTCCGCGAGCTCGCTCACCTGGTCGGCCTGCCGGAGCGGGCGCTGGCCGTGCGGCCGCGGGCACTTTCCGGCGGGCAGCGGCAGCGGGTTGCGATCGCGCGGGCGCTGGCCCTGGAGCCGCGGGTACTGGTCGCCGACGAGCCGACCACGGCGCTGGATGTGTCCGTGCAGGCGCTGATCCTGGAGCTGTTCGCCGACATCGTGCAGCGGCTGGGCCTCGGGCTGCTGCTGATCAGCCACAATCTCGCCGCCGTGGGGTCGATCTGCGGCCGGGTCGCGGTGATGTACGACGGACGGCTGGTCGAGGAGGGCGCGACGGCACGGCTGTTCACCGCACCGCAGCATGCTTACACCCGGCAGCTGCTGGCGGCGGTGCCGGTCATGGTCGGGGAGGAAGCCGATTAGCGGCCGGCCCCCGGCGGGTGCGGGCGGGCCGGAGGCAAGCGCCAGCCGTTCAGGCCAGCAGGCTCATCTCGAAGCTGTACCGCGCGGCGCAGTAGATGTGGCTGCCGAACTCCACGGGGACCCGCCGGTCGTCGTAGGCGGTGCGCTGCATTGTCAGCAGCGCAGCACCCTTCCGCTCGCCCAGCAGCCGGGCTTCCGCAGCGCTGGCCGACCGGGCACCGATGACCTGGGCTGCCGAGTGCAGGGTGATGCCAGCCTGGCGGAGCAGCTGGTACAGGCCTTGGTCGCGGAGGTCAGCGGTGGTCAGGGTGAGCCGCCCGGCGGGCAGGTAGTTGGTCAGCTTCGCGATCGGCTGATCCATCACCGACCGGATCCGGACCAGGGCCAGTACCGGGCTGCCCGCCTCCAGGCCGAGGGCCTCGGCCACCTGGGCGGACGCCGGCTCCACGCTGTTGGCCAGCACCTGTGTCGTGGGCCGCTGGCCGCCGCTGCTCAGGTCGTCATACAGGCTGGTCAGCTCGAGGTAGCGGATGACCTTGCGGGAGACGACCCGGGTCCCGACGCCGCGCTGACGCACCACCAGCCCTTTGCCCACCAGCATCTCCATCGCCTTGCGCATGGTCGGCCGGGATACGCCCAGCTGACTGGCAAAGGCGATCTCGGTGGCCAGCCGGCTGCCGGCCGTCAGGTCGCCGGCTTCCAGCGCCTGGCGCAGCTGCTCGGCGATCTGGAAGTAGAGCGGTACCGGGGAGGACCGGTCGACCGTGATCGGCGGGATACGGGCAGGCCCGGCCTCGGCGACGCCCGTTTCCGGGCTGATGAGATTCGGCACAGAGCCAGTATGTCAGGAGAAGCGAACAAGTTAAATAGTTTGTATGTCTTACCAAACAAAGAGATGACATAGACAGGCTGAGGGGCACCAACATGACCGGGACCGGTGACGCATGGTCGCACGACGATGGCAGGGAGCTGAGCAGCGGCGCGGCCGGATCCCCGCTGCTGCTGGGAACGGCCCCGGACTCCTGGGGAATCTGGTTTGCCGAGGATCCGCGCCAGCTGCCGTGGCCGCAGTTCCTGGATGAGGCCGCGCGCAGCGGCTACGGGTGGATCGAACTCGGGCCGTTCGGTTACCTGCCGACCGAGCCTGGCCGGCTGCGCGACGAGCTCGGCGAGCGCGGTCTGCGGCTGTCGGGCGCCACCGTGGCCGCGGGCCTGCACCGGGGCGCGGACGCGCTCGCGGCGGCGGTCCGCGACTGCCGGGCGGTGGCGGAGGTCCTGACGGCGCTGGGTGCCCGCTACCTGGTGCTGCTGCCCGAGCAGTACACCGGCCTGGACGGGGGGCTGACTCAGCCCGCGAGCCTGGACGCCGGCCAGTGGCAGGCGCTGACCAGCGGCGCATCCGAGCTGGCTCGGCTGCTGGCCGAGGAGCACGGCATCCAGCTGGTGTTTCACCCGCACGCCGACAGCCACGTGGACACCCAGGAGCACATCGAGCGCTTCCTGGACGGCACCGACCCCGGCTCGGTGCGGCTGTGCCTGGACACCGGCCACGTCGCTTACTGCGGCGGCGACAACGTGGCGCTCATCCGGCAGTACCCGGACCGGATTGGCTACGTTCACCTCAAGCAGGTCGACCCGGAGGTGCTGGCCCGGGTCCGGGCCGAGCAGCTGGGCTTTGCCCAGGCCGTCCGGCTGAATGCGATGGTCGAGCCGCCGCACGGACTGCCGGCCATGGAGCCGCTGCTAGCGGCGCTCGGTGAGCTCGGTTCCGACCTGTTCGCCATCGTGGAGCAGGACATGTTCCCCTGCCCGCCGGACCGGCCGCTGCCGATCGCGACGCGGACCCGCCAGTTCTACGGCGCCTGCGGCCTGGGCCCTGGCCCCGCGCTGCGCTAGCCGCCGCCCGGCGTCCTGGCCGGCCATGGAAGTTATGGCTGCCGCCCGGCCAGTAGCCGGCCGGGCGCCTACCGCGGGGACAGGACGCAGAACTCGTTGCCCTCAGGGTCGGCCAGCACGGTCCAGGTCACCTCGCCCTGACCGACGTCGGCCAGGGCGGCGCTCGCGCCCCGCAGCCGGGTCACCTCGGCCTCGATGGTCTCGCCGCGATAGGGCGCCACGTCGGGATGCAGCCGGTCCTTGACCGCCTTAACATCCGGGACGCGCAGCAGTTCCAGGTACGGCCCGGACCCGGACGGCGAGCGGAGCCCGACGATGTCGTCGTCAGCGTTCGCGACCGGCCAGCCGGCCGCCTGGGCCCAGAACGTCGCCTGGGCGGCCGGGTCGGCGCTGTCGATGATGATCGCCGCGACCGGGCCGGTGTCGGCATAGACCTCGCGCGGCTCCAGAACGCAGAACTCGTTGCCCTCGGGGTCGGCCAGCACCACCCACGGCACCTCACCCTGGCCGACGTCGGCAGGGCGGGCGCCCAGCTCGCGGACCCGGCTGACCAGCTCGGCCTGATGCGCGGCCGAGGTGCTGGCCAGGTCGATGTGCACGCGGTTCTTGGTGGTCTTGCGCTCCGGCACCGGGACGAACAGCAGCGGGACAGCGTCCGTGCCCGGGTAGCTGAAACCGGCCGGCGATACGTCGATCTCGTCGTCGTCGGCGCTGGCGATCTCCCAGCCGAGAGCGCCAGCCCAGAAGCTGGCCAGGGCCGGGGGATCGTTGGCGTCGACCACGAGGTGGACCAGGCGAGTAGGCATGCCAGCCAACCTGGCAGACCGTCCGGCCATCGGCAACACCAAAACGGGCCGCGCGCTGCGAACGACGTGCCCCAGCCGGACCAGGTCAGCTTCCTGGGAGCACTCCCACCCGGCGATGCCCGCGTCACGTGACGGCGAAGCTCCGGTGACGGTTCAGGCCCGGCCGCCCGGCCGGGGTAGCGTGGCGGGATGGGTGCCTCGGTCCCGGTGCGGGCCATCTCTGTTCAGGCCGGCGACCTGGAGTTCGGGCTGCTGGAGGCGGGCACCGGCCCGCTGGCGCTGTGCCTGCACGGCTTCCCCGATGCCGCGCACACCTGGACGCGGCTGCTGCCCGAGCTGGCCGCGGCCGGGTTCCGCGCGGTGGCGCCGTTCATGCGCGGCTACGCCCCGACGGGGATTCCGGCGGACGGGGCCTACCAGGTCGGCGCGCTGGCCGCTGACGCGGTCGCGCTGCACGAGGTACTGGGCGGCGGTTCCGACGCGGTCCTGATCGGCCATGACTGGGGAGCCGAGGCGGCCTACGGCGCGGCGGCCCACGCGCCGGAGCGCTGGCGGCGGGTGGTCACCCTCAGCGTGCCGCCCGCAGGCGCGGATTTCGCGTTGTTCAGCGACTATGACCAGCTCCGGCGGTTCTTCTACCTGTTCATGTTCCGGGACCCGCTCGGGTTCGCCGAGGGAGTCGTGGCCAGCGACAACATGGCGTTCCTGGACCGGCTGTGGCAGGACTGGTCGCCCGGCTTCGAGGCCGGCGAGCACCTGGCACTGGTCAAGCAGAGCCTGGCCGGCCCGGGCCGCCTGGCCGCGGCCATCGGCTACTACCAGGCCGCGGGAGTCACGGATCCAGCCGGGCGCTACGCGGCCGAGCAGCAGGCGGCCAGCCAGCAGAATCCGCAGCCCACGCTGTACCTGCACGGCGCCAGGGATGGCTGTATCGGGGCGGATCTGGCTCGCGCTGCCGAGCCGTTCCTCGCCCCCGGCTCGCGCGTCGCCATCATCGAGGACGCCGGCCATTTCCTGCACCTGGAGAAGCCCGCTGAGGTCAACGCGGCCATCCTGGACTGGGTGAGCTAGGGGTCTGCTGCGCGACGCCCCGGGCCGGGTTCCGGGGCGCCGCCGGGCCAGGCTCTAGACGACCGTCAGGTTCTGGATGAACTCAGCGATCTGGCGCAGGGTGCGGCACTCCTGCACCTCGGCGCAGAACGGCGCGTACTGGCCGATGACCGAGTCGCCGTCGTTCCAGGACCGGCGCGGCTCGGGGTTCAGCCAGTAGACCTGCCCGGCCCGCTCGCCGATCTGGGCGAACGCGGTCACCGCCGGGTCGAGATAGTTGGTGCGCGCGTCGCCGATGACCAGGACCACCGACCGCCGGGTGAGCTGGGCGGCGTACTGCGCGGCGAACTCCCGCATCACCCAGCCGTAGTCCGAGCTGCCGCTGAACCGGACGGAGTCGCGGGCCACCTGCCGGACATCCAGCCGCCGGCCGTCGGCCCGGGTCTGCTGGACCAGGCCGGTGATCTCGGCCAGCCCGTCGATGAAGCTGAACACCCGCAGCCGGCTCAGCCGGCTGTCCAGTGCGATCAGCAGGTCAAGGGTGAACCGCGAGAAGGCTGCCACCGACCCGGAGACATCGCAGAGCACGACGATCTCCGGCCGGGGCGGCCGGGCGGGCTCGGTCACCAGCCGGAACGGGACTCCGCCGCTGCCCATCGCGCGGCGCAGCGTGGCCCGGATGCTGAGGTGGCGCTTGCGGTAGGCGGCCTGCCGGCTCAGGACGCGGCTCAGCTGCTGCGACAGCGGCCCGACGGCGGTCGCCATGTCCGCCAGCTCGGCGGCCGAGGCAGTAGCGATCTCGGCGTCCTGCGCGAGGCGGACCCGCAGGGTGGCGCGGACGGCCCGCGCGCCGCGGTCGGCGACCAGGGTGCGCTGGATGGCGGCCTGGACCTCGGCGCGGAACCGGGCGATGGCCCGGTCCGTCTCGGCCCGGGCGATCCGGTCCCGCCACGACGCCTGCGCTGCCGGGCCGCCGCCGGCCGGGCTGCCGCCGGCCGCGTCGCCGCCGCCGCCCCCGCCGCCGCCCCGCCGCTGCCGCCGGCCCCGGCCAGGCCGTCAGCCAGCAGGCCGGCCCGGATGCTCTCCAGGTCCGCGGCCTCGTTCACGGCCCGGGCGTACATCACCCCGGCCACCGGCAGGCCCGGCTCGAAGCCCGCGAACCGCCGCACGTACTCCGCCGCGAGCAGCGACTCCAGGTGGCCAGAGCCGGCGGCGATGGCCGCGCGCAGCGCCTCCCGCAGCTCGTCGTCGGACAGGCCGGCGAGGGGCCCGTCCTCGGCGGCCGGCGCCCCGGCGGTGTACAGGTCGAAGATCAGGTTGAACGCTGCCAGCTGATCAGCGTCCTTGACCAGGGCACACTGCAGTGCGGCGCGGAGTACCTCCCGGTCTCGCAGCGGAATGTGGCTGACGGCCCGGGCCGCGTCCAGGTGCTCGCCGACCGATACCGGGATCCCCACCGTGCGCAGCTCGTCCACCAGCCCGGCCAGCATGCCGCGCATCTCAGGTCCGGGCCCGGGGCCGGGGGCGGTCAGGCAATCGACAGCTCCGCGCGGGCGGTCTCGATGTCGCGCTCGTACTTCAGCAGCACCGACAGCGTCTGCCGGGTGATGTCGTCGGTCAGCTCGCCGGCGCCCAGCGCGAGCAGGGTCCTGGCCCAGTCCAGCGACTCGGCGATCGACGGCGGCTTGCGCAGGTCCGCGGTCCGCAGCAGCGCGACCAGCGCCGCGATCTCCGCGGCGAGGTGCTCGCTGAGGCCCGGCACCCGCAGCTGGATGATCTCGGCCTCGCGCTCCGGGCCCGGATAGCCGAGGTGCAGGTACAGGCAGCGGCGCTTGAGCGCCTCCGACAGGTCGCGGGTGTTGTTGGAGGTCAGGAAGACCTGCGGGATGTGCCGGGCGGTTACCGTGCCGAGCTCCGGGATCGAGACCTGGTACTCCGACAGCACCTCCAGCAGCAGCGCCTCGGCCTCGATGTCCAGCCGGTCCACCTCGTCGATCAGCAGCACGACCGGCTCCGGCGACCGGATCGCCGCCAGCAGCGGGCGGCTCAGCAGGAAATCCTCGCCGAACACGCCGGCATCGCCGAGGCTGGCCGAGCCATCGCCCCGGTGCAACTGCAGCTGGAGCAGCTGCTTGCGGTAATCCCACTCGTAGATGGCCTTGGACTCATCCAGGCCCTCGTAGCACTGCAGCCGGATAAGGCGCCGCCCGGCGGCCGCCGCCACGCACTTGGCCAGCTCGGTCTTGCCCGTCCCGGCCGGGCCCTCGATGAGGACTGGCTTGGGCAGCACGGCAGCCAGGTGGACGATGGTTGCCGTCGGCCGCTCGGCCAGGTAACCGGCACCACGCAGATCCGCCATGACCTGGTCAATCATGCTGAGAGCTTCCGGCATTGCCTCAATTTATCTGGCGGCAATACATTTGGACGAGTCAGCAGCCTGAAATCGGGAGCGGGCTGGCCATGCCGGGACCGGGGGACGCCGTGCGGCGGGAGTTCTCGTGAGCAACACGCAACGCCGGCTGGAACTGGTCGCTGACCAGGCAGGCGAGCTGGCCGCCGTGCTCGGCCGCGGAGCCCGGGCGCTGTATGCCGACGGTGACCTGCAGTCCAGCCGGGAGCAATTCGAGCAGGCCTACCAGCTGGCCGAGCAGGCCGACGACGCGACGGCCATGGCCACGGCCGCGCTGGGGCTGGCCGGGCTGTGGGTGCACGAGCAGCGCACCGTCACCGGGGCAGTGCTGCTGGAGGCCCGCCTGCAGCGCGTCCTGCAGCAGCTCGACCCGGACTCCGGGCTGGCGCTGCGGGTGCGGGCCCGGCTGGCGGGCGAGGCCGACTACTACCGCGGCCAGCACGAGGCGATCCTGAGCGTGCTGGCCGAGGCACGGGCGGCCGGCGATCCGGCGGGGCTGGCCGAGGCGCTCAGCATGGCCCATCACTGCCTGCTCGACCCCGGCTGCCAGGTCCAGCGCCGGGAGCTGGCCATGGAGCTGATCAAGGCGAGCTTCCGCACCGGCCGGCGCAGTGACCTGCTGATGGGCCTGCTGTACCAGACAGCGGATGCCTACCTGGCGGGTGATCCGCATGCCGGGCGGCTGCTCGGCGAGCTGCGCGGCCACCTCGCGCAGCGCGATCACCTGGCCGTCGGGTACGTCGTCAGTGCCATCGAGGTGATGCTGGCCATTCGCGCCGGGCGGCTCGCCGACGCGGAGACCCTGGCTGCCAGCTGCGCCGCCAGCGGCCGGCAGGCCGGCGACGCGGACGCCGACTGGTGGCACGGTGCCCAGCTGGTGGCGATCCGGTGGTACCAGGGCCGCCTGACTGAGCTGCTGCCGATGCTGCGCGAGCAGACCACCGCGACGGGCCTCAGCGAGGTGGACAACTCGGCGCACGCGGCGCTGGCCGTGGCCGCGGCGCTGGCCGGCGACCGGCACACGGCGGCCAGCTCACTGGCGGCCCTGCGGGGCAGCGACCTGGCGCGGCTGCCCCGGTCCAGCAGCTGGCTGGCGACGATGAACGGCATCGTGGAAGCGGCCTGCCTGCTGCAGGACACGGCCGCCGCGGCCCAGGCCTACGAGCTGCTCCGGCCGCACGCCCAGCTGCCGATGATCGGCAGCCTCGGCGTCGCCTGCTTCGGCTCGGCGCAGCATGCCCTCGGCGTCGCTGCCCTGACCTGCGGGCAGGCAGACCAGGCGATCGAGCATTTCCGCGCGGCTGTCCAGCACAACCTGGCCCTCGGCCACGGGCCCGCGGTGGTGACCTCGCGGCGGCGCCTGGCCGCAGTGCTGGAACGCCGCGGCCAGGCCGGCGACACCGCCGCAGCCCGGCTCGAGCGGGAGGCGGCCAGCGCCGCGGCGGCAGCGCTGGGCATCCCGGCGCCCGACCTGACCCCGCCCGTGCCGGGCGGGCTGACCGCCGAGCTAGCTCGCTCCGGACGGCACTGGCGGGTGAGCCTCCGCGGCCGCAGCGTCCTGGTCGAGCCCAGCGTCGGCATGCTGCACCTGGCGGTGCTGATCGCCAACCCGCGGCAGGAGATCCCGGCTGCTGACCTGGTCGCCGGGCTGGCCGTCCTGGGCACTGCGGCGGTGGACGGCCGGGCGCCGCAGCCCGTCCTGGATCACGCCGCCATCCGCGAGTACCGGACGCGGCTGGACCACCTGGGTGACGAGCTCGACGAACTGGACGCGGCCGGCGAGCCCGACCGGGCCGCCCGGGCCCGGACCGAGCGGGACTGGCTGGTGGCTGAGCTGGCCAGCACCGCGGGACTGGGCGGGCGGCCGCGCGCCTTTCCCGATCAGGGCGAGCGCGCCCGGGTCGCGGCCGGCAAGGCCATCCGCCGGGCGCTGGCCCGGATCCTCGAGGCCGACCCGGTCATCGGCGAGCACCTGCGCCAGGCGGTGCATACCGGCGCCCGCTGCTCGTACTGGCCCGGCTAGCCGACGGGCTGCGAGGGCGCCGCAAGGCGCCCCCGCAGCCGGGCAAGGCAGCCCAGTCCAGCCGGGCAAGCAACACAGTCCCGGATGGAACGGGATGGCACGGAATGGACCGCCTTAGTGGTGTAGGAAGCTAGCTGGCGCAGGCAGGACGAGAGGACCCGGGGGAAGCGCCGTGTGCGCCCGGTCCGGCCGGTGCTGCGCCGCATTCCAAATACTGCTCGGGAGGCAGCTCGTGGCACTTCGTGACTCCATGCGTGAATCAGCGGCTCAGTACCTGCAGCCGGGGGAGACCGTGCAGGCGGTGATCGGCGCGCAGACCGCCAGCCAGTGGCTGGCCGCGCTGACCGGCATCTTCGTCTTCCTCGGCCTGAACCGGTACCGGATCCTGGCGGTCACGCCGACCCGTATCGTCGTCCTGGACGCGGGCAAGACCAGCATGAAGAAGGCCCGCGGCGTGGTGACTGAGCTGCCGCGGTCGACCCGGCTGGGCCCGGGGTCGGGCATCTGGCACCAGATCCCGGCCGGCAGCGAGAAGCTGCGGGTGCACCGCCGGTTCTTCAAGGACATTGACGCCGCCGACGCGGCCGCGGCGACGGCCGTCGCCTGACGTTCACCCCCCGGCGCGGACCCGTGATCCGCGCCTTTCGTGGCCGCGGACCTCACCCCCCAGGGTCCGCGGCCACGGTTATGACGGGCGCTCCGTGGCCCGCCTCGCGGGCTGGTGCCGGGCGTAAACTGCGCCCGTGCCGTCAGAGCTGTCCGCCGTTATCGGATCGAGGATCATCACCGGTCCCGGCTGGAAACTGACCACCGACGGGCCCGTGGAACAGCCCGGCCCGACCAGCTGCCCGGCTTTTACCAGTCGGGGTGGAGCGCGGTTGTCGGCGTCCGCCGCCAGCTCAAGCTTCGGCTCGCCGGGAGCAGCGATCGCGTGCATCCGGCCGCGGGGCAGTATGTGCGCGCCGAGGCCTGGGCGGGCGATCCGGGACCGGACACTGACGGGGTGGCCGTCGTGCGGAAGGCTGGCCGCGACCCGGAGAACGAGCTCAGCCCGGCCCTGGCCCGGATCCCGCTGTGCGGCTGCGGCGAGCGGGGCTGCGGTAACGCCGGAATTCAGCTGAGCAAGTCCCTCACCTCTGATGAGCTCCCGCAGCTCATTGCCTTGCTGCGCGAGCTTCCCTGGGCCAGCGGTCCCGCCACCCGTGAGCTTGTGCTGCGCGGGGACGGCCTCGCGGCGCTTCCCGACCCGCACGAACCCGCAGGCCGGGTGACGCGGAGGAAGATCGTCTATCGCGGTGCCCGGATGGTGGACGGAGTCCGCGTTCCGGTTCAGCGCGTCATCGAGGACTGGTCCGAGACGGACTGACGGCGGCCAGCGGATGTCACTGTCGGCCGCCCGCGAAGGGCTTGCCATACTGTCCCGATGCCGGTGGTGAGCAAGCGCTGCGTCCGGGTGCTCGCCGGGACGGCCCTGGCCGGGATTGCCGTGGACCAGGCCAGCAAGGCACTGGTCGTCGCGACCGCGGAAGGCAAGCCGCCGGTCCGGCTCATCGGCCAGGTGCTGATGATCGACGTGTCCCGGAACACCGGCGCCGCGTTCTCCTTCGCCCCGGCCGCGACCATCTTCTTCAGCTGCCTGGCGGTGGCCATCTCCGCGCTGATCGTCATCAAGGCGCCGCAGCTGCGCTCCGTCGGCTGGTCGGTCGCCCTGGGCCTGCTGCTGGCCGGCTCGATCGGGAACCTGTGCGACCGGCTGGCCCGCGCGCCCGGCTTCGGTCGCGGAGCCGTAGTCGACTTCATCTACCTGCAGCATTTCGCGACCTTCAACATCGCCGACAGCTGCCTGACCTGCGGGGCCGTACTGGCGATTCTGCTGTCGCTGCGCGGCATCCCGATCACCGGCAAGCCGCCGCGCACGCCGCCCGGCGACGCAGGCCCGGACTGAGGCCGTCTTGACGTCATTGGGGGCATCTGTGCAACGTTGCCCCCATGACCGTTACCGCAGCTGGCTTCGACCTCGACGCCAAGTACCGGGTCACCGAGGGCGGCGTCCTCATCACCGGGGTCCAGGCGCTCGCCCGGGTGCTGTTTGACCAGATCCGGGCTGACCGGCGCCGCGGGCTGAACACCGCCGCGTTCGTCAGCGGCTATCCCGGCTCGCCGCTGGGCGGGTTCGACCAGACGCTGCAGCGCACCGGCGCGCTGCTGGGCGAGCACGACATCCACTGGATGCCGGGCGTCAACGAGGACCTGGCCGCGACCGCGGTATGGGGCAGCCAGCAAGACAACCTGGCCCCGCTGCGCCGCCATGACGGCGTGATCGGCATGTGGTACGGCAAGGCACCCGGCGTGGACCGCTGCGGCGACGTCTTCCGGCACGCCAACCTGCACGGCACCGGCGCCAACGGCGGGGTGATCTGCGCGGCGGGCGACGACCCGGCGTCGAAGTCCTCGACCCTGCCGGGGGCCAGCGAGGTCGCGCTGTACGACGCGGGGATGCCGGTGCTGGTCCCCGGCACCCCGCAGGAGGTGCTGGACCTGGGCCGGCACGGGTATGAGCTGTCCCGCTTCACCGGCTGCTGGACCGGCCTGAAGATGGTCACCGCGGTGTGCGACGGATTCGGATCCGCGGACGTGGCCACCGAGCGCATCGTGGCCCGGCGGCCGGAACTGACCTTCGACGGCCAGCCGTGGCGGTTCACCCAGGCGCCCCGGTTCTTCCTGCCGGTCACGATCGACCTGGAAGCCGAGCTGTATGACCGGCGGCTCGCCGCGGCCCGCGCGTACGCGGCGGAGAACAGCCTGAACGTAGCCGAGGTGGACCCGCCGGACGCGTGGCTCACGATCGTCAGCTCGGGCCGCGTCTACCGCGAGGTGCGGCAGGCGCTGGCCGGGCTGGGCCTGGCCCGGGACGCCGAGATCGCCGGCGCCGGGATCCGGCTGGTCCGGCTCGGGATGATCTACCCGCTGGAGCCGGGGATCGTGCAGGCCGCCGCCCGCGGGGTGCAGGAGATCCTGGTCGTCGAGGAGAAGCGGCCGTTCGTGGAGCGGTTCATCCGCGAGCAGCTGTACGACCGCAGCGAGCGGCCGCGGGTGACGGGCAAGCGGGATGAGCGGGACCGGCCGCTGATCCCGGTCGACGGTGAGCTGAACGCTGACCGGCTGCGCCCGGTGCTGGCCCGTCGCCTCGCGCAGCGCCTGGCGGGGCCGCAGTTCGCGCCGCTGGACGGGCCGGCGCGCGCCAGCTCGTTTCCGATCATCCCCCTGGAGACGACCCGCACCGCGGCGTTCTGCAGCGGCTGCCCGCACAACCGGTCCACCATCGCCGGTGCCGGGTCGCCGGTCGGCGGGGGCGTGGGCTGCCACGCCATGGTGATGTGGCTGGACCGCGGCGCGGTGTCGTACTCGCAGATGGGCGGCGAGGGTGCGCAGTGGCTGGGCCGCGCGCCGTTCACCGACGTGCCGCACTACGTGCAGAACGTGGGCGACGGGACGTTCTTCCATTCCGGCAGCCTGGCGGTCCGCGCGGCGGTGTCGGCGGGCGTCACGATGACCTTCAAGATCCTCTATAACGGGGTGGTCGCCATGACCGGCGGCCAGGACCCGGCGGGTCAGCTCGACGTACCCCGGCTGTGCCAGGCGCTGGCCGCCGAGGGCACCGCGCGGATCTTCGTGGTGTCCGACGACCCGGCCCGGTACCGGAGCTGGGCTGGCCTGCGCCGCGCGGCGGGGCTGCCGGCCGGGACCAGGGTCTTCGGCCGGGACCGGCTGGCGGAGGCCGAGCGGACGCTGGCCGCAGTGCCTGGCGTGACCGTGCTGGTCTACGACCAGGCCTGCGCGAATGAGCTGCGCCGGCTGCGCAAGCGCGGCCGGGCCCCCGAGCGCACCCAGCGCGTCGTGATCAACGAGGCGGTCTGCGAGGGCTGCGGGGACTGCGGGACCAAGAGCAACTGCCTGTCGGTCCGGCCGGTGTCCACCGAGCTGGGCCGCAAGACGCAGATCGACCAGGCGTCCTGCAACACCGACTACAGCTGCCTGGACGGCGACTGCCCGTCGTTCGTGACGGTGCGGGCCCCGTCGGCAGCCGCGGCGAAGCGGGCGGCCGCGGCGCGGCCAGCCGCGGGGCACGGCCTGCCGGAGCTGGCCGGTGACCTGCCCGAGCCGGCCAGCAAGGCCGCCATCGCGGATGTCGGCGGCTACGGGATCGTGGCCACGGGCATCGGCGGGACGGGCGTGGTCATGCTCAACCAGGTGCTGGCCACGGCCGCGTTCCTGGACGGACTGGGCGTCACCGGAGTAGACCAGACCGGGCTGAGCCAGAAGGCCGGGCCGGTGGTGTCGCACCTGCGGCTGTGGCGCGGCCCGGTGACGGCCGCCGGGGAGAACGGCGCCGCGAGCGAGCCGGCCGCGGCCGCGGCGGCTACGGCGGATGCGGCGCCGGAGCAGGCGGCCGCGGCAGATCCGGCGGCTGGCCCGCGCAACGCGGAGGCCCGCCACCCGGAGGCGGGCAGCGCGGTCGGCGAGGAATCGGCCGACCTGATGCTGGCCCTGGACCTCCTGGTCGCCGCCGAGCCCCGGCACCTGGCCCGGCTGAGTCCTGGCCGCACCGTCACGGTGGCCTGCACATCGGTGGTGCCGACGTCCGGCATGGTGCGCGGCGTTGACGGGGCCCCGGACCCGGGCCCGATCGTCGCCGCGCTGCGGGACCGCAGCCGGCCCGGCGGACTGACGACGGTCGACACCGAGGCGGTGGCCATGGCGCTGTTCGGCGACGGGGTCGCGGCGAACGTGATCGCGCTGGGCGCTGCCTATCAGGCCGGCGCGGTGCCGGTCACTGCCGCGTCGATTGAGCGGGCCATCGAGCTCAACGGGGTGGCCGTGCCGCGCAACAAGGCGGCCTTCCGGGCGGGGCGGCTGGCGGTGCATGACCCGGCCGCGCTGCCGTCCGCCGGCCGCGCGGGCGAGCTGCGCCGCCGCGAGGACGCCGCGCGGCTGGCCGCGGCACGGGAACTGGCTGCCGGGCGAGGCCTGACCGTACCTGCTGCCGGGCGGGCCGTCCGCCGCGCGGCCGAGCTGATCGACTACCAGGATGCGCGGCTGGCCGGCCGCTACCTCGACCTGGTCAGCGCCGCGGCGCGGGCCGATGCGGCCGGCGGCGCGGCGGCCGGGCTGACGGAGGCGGTGACGGACGGGTTCTTCCACCTGCTCGCCTACAAAGACGAGTACGAAGTGGCCCGGCTGCACCTGCTCCCGGAGTTCGACGCGGCGCTGGCCGCGGCGGTACCCGGCCGCCGGGGTGTCCGCTATCAGCTGCATCCGCCGGTGCTGCGGGCGCTGGGCCTGCACAGCAAGATCGGCATCCCGGCGCCGCTGGCCCGCCCGGCCTTCCGGGCCCTGCGCGCGATGCGCCGGGTGCGCGGCAGCAAGGCGGACATCTTCGGCTACAGCCGGGTCCGGCGCACCGAGCGGCAGCTGGCCGCGGACTACGAGGCGCAGCTGCGGCCGCTGCTGGATCGCGCCGCGACCAGGCCCGGCGCCGGGCAGGCCGCCGCCCTGGCCGAGCTGGCCCGGCTGCCGCTGGCGATCCGCGGCTACGAGGAGATCAAGCTGGCGGCTGTCCAGCGCTACGAGGCCGACCGGGCCCGGCTGGGCGCTGCCCTCGGTGACGGAGGCTAGGCGCCGTCCGCCGGAGCCGCAGTAGCCACGACTGCGGTAAGCGCGGCCCCGGCAGCCGGAGCCGCGATCGGCGGAGCGGGACTGGCCGGCGGCGGGCTGACGGCGATGCCGGCCGGCGGCGCGACCGGCCCGACGGCCGGGCCGCCGGCGACGGCGCGACCCTGCTGACCGGCACCGCGCGACGCCGGGGCGGCGGTGCTCGCTCGCAGTGTGTCCAGGACGGTCAGGCCCTGGCCCACGATCCCGGCCAGCAGCTGGCTGACGCCCTCGGCGCCGTTCAGCACGGTCAGGTTGGCGCCCGAGATGCCCTGGGCGGCCGCGGTCACCATGGCCGGCAGCGCCTCGACGATGCTGGCCGCGGCGAGCAGCTCCTGGTTGCCGCCGTCCAGGGCGGCGGCACGGGCGGTGGCCGCCTCGGCCTGGGCCAGGGCCGTCACCCGCTCGGCATAGGCGACGGCGTCGGCCTGGATCCGGGCCGCCTGCGCCTCCGCCTCGGCCAGCCGGGCGCGCCGGTAGGCCTCGCCGTCAGCCGAGAACTTCTCCTCGTCGCGGTGGGCCTCGGCGAGCGTGCGCTGCTTGTAGGCCTCGGCATCGGCTGGGCGCCGGACCTCCGCCTCCAGCCGCTGGGCGGCGAGCTCGGCCTGCCGCTGTGCGAGCTGGGTCTGCTGCTCGATGACCTCGTGCGAGGCACGGGCCTGGGCCAGCGGTCCGGCCTGCGCCGCCCGGGCCTTAGCCTCCTCGGTCTCGGCCAGGAACCCCGAGCGCTTAATGGCCAGGTCCCGCTCGTACAGCGCCTTCATCGCTGCGGCTTCCTGCTCCTGCTTGTTAGCCTGCTGGTCGGCCTGGGCTCGGGCGATGCGAGCCTGGCTGGCGACGGTCGCGGCATGCGGGGCAGCGAGGTTGTTGATGTAGCCCGAGGCGTCCTCGATCTCCTGAATCTCCAGGGCATCCACGACGATGCCGAGTTTCTCCATCTCCGAGTGACTGCCGTCCTTGACCTCCTGCGCTACCCGGTCGCGCTCCCGGATGATCTGCTCCACCGTGAGGCCGCCGATGATGGACCGCAGATGGCCGGCAAACACCCGGCCGACCAGGATCTCCATCCGGTCCTGCTCCGACAGGAAGCGCCGGGCGGCGTTGGCGATCGATGCCGGGTCGTCACCGATCTTGAACGCGGCCACGGCCCGTACGTTGAGGCGGATGCCCTGGTTAGTGATGCAGTCCTCGACGATCTCCGCCTCGCGCAGGGCCAGGGACAGCAGCCGGGCGCGCTGCTTGACCGGGATCACGAAGCTGCCATGTCCGGTGACGATCCGGAACTGGGTGTCGGCATGCCGGCGTTTCGAGCCAGAGATCAGCAGTGCCTCGTTGGGTGCGGGCACGCGCCAGAAAAACATGAATAGCTCCCGGTCAGGTGATTCAGGGCAGTGGTGCGACGACGACAGAGCGAGCCGATACGCACTCGACGACCACCACACGGGCGTGCCGTCGGATGGGCTCGTCGGCCAGCGCGGCGAATGCCTCAGTGCCGCCCCTTACCGAGAGCATTACCTCGCCCGGCCCGCCGGCCGGAATGGAAACTGTCACTCGCCCGATCGACCCGAGCAGGCTCTGATCCGCGTCGGTCACGACGCTCTACCAGCTTCCTATGTCCGCCTGCCGCGCTGCGAACGGCGCGGTCTGAGGTCATTATGCGCCCGCCCGGACACCGCTGCGCGGTCAGGATGCCCCACTGCGCACGACGTCCAGGACCCGGGTTATCGGCGGCCCGGCCAGCGCGGGAGAGGAGTCCGGCGAGGACCACACCCGGGTGCGCAGGAAGCCGGCGAAGGCAGTGGCCTGGCTGGTGGAATCGAACTCCAGGTCGAGCATCAGGTAGTTCGGGTCGTCGGCCGGGCGCCGGATGACGTAGCCCAGCACGCCGGCCTGTTCGCGGGCCGGGGCGAAGCGATCGAAGGCTGCCTGCCACAGCTGGTAGTCGTGAATAGGATGCTCGATGCGCAGCGTCGCCATGGTCATTCTCCGTCTCTGCCCGGGGCCGAGGCCCGCCGGGCCGCTTGATCATGATCAGCACGCTAGGGCGGCCGTGCGGAGTGCGCTATCCCAGCTATCTGGGGGGTGTCTCCCGGCCTGGCAGCGGCGGGTTGCTGACCAGCCCGGACGGCCAGCCCGCGGGACGCCGCGCAGGTAGCCTCGGTGCCGTGGCCGGCACCTGGGCGCGCACCGCGGCCGTCGAGCGGATCGCGGCCATCGGCGCGGCCGCACTCGACGGCCGCGAGCTGCGGCGGCAGGCGCTGGCGGTGCTCGGCGAGGTGCTCGGCTTCGACGGGTACGTGTGGCTGCTGACCGACCCGGTCACGATGGTGGGCGCTGCGCCGCTGGCTCACCTGCCTGGCCTGACGGACATGGCCGAGCTGCCCGCCATGATCGCGGCCAAGTACGCCGCCGATGCCAACCGCTGGACCACGCTGGCCCGGCAGCCGGCGCCCGCCGGGCTGTGGAGCACGGCGGCCGCGGCCGACCCGGCGCGCAGCCCGGCCTGGCGCGAGGTGCTGAGCCGGCATGGCACCGGAGACGTCGCGTCGGTGGTGTTCGCCGACCAGTTCGGCTGCTGGGGCTTCCTGGACCTGTGGCGGGCGGCCCGCCGCGGCCCGTTCGCTGACGCGGACGCCGGCTTCCTGGCCAGGGTCGCCGCGCCGCTGGCCGCTGGCCTGCGGCGGTGCCAGGCGCTGACCTTCACCAGCCCGGCGGCGGCGCATCGCGGCGATACCGGGCCGGTGGCGCTGACCCTCGGCGACGACCTTCGGATCATGTTCCGCACGGCGGCATCGCAGGCGTGGCTGGACGTCCTGCTCCCGCCCCAGCCCGATGAGCGGGCGGTGCCGGCCAGCGTCTACAACGTTGCGGCGCAGCTGCTGGCGGCCGAGGCCGGCATCGATGATCATCCGGCGTCGGCGCGCACGCACCTGGCCGAGGGGTTCTGGCTGACGCTGCGGGCCGCGCGGCTGGCCGTGGAGGCGGCGTCTCTCCCGGCCGCTCCGGGTCTGGCCGCTCCCGGTTCCAGTCCGGCGGGCTCCGGTCCGGCTGGCCGGCCCGCGGCCAGCGGCCCGGCAACGATTGTCGTGACAATCGAGGAGGCGTCCGCCAGCGAGCGGCTGGAGGTCTTCGGACGGGCTTGCGGCCTGACCGCCCGCGAGCGCGAGCTGCTGGACGTGCTGGCCACCGGCGGCGATACCCGGGCCATCGCCCGGCAGCTGCGGCTGTCCGAGCACACCGTCCAGGACCACCTCAAGTCGATCTTCAGCAAGACCGGCGCCCGGGACCGGGTGACCGTGCTGTCGCGGGCCCTGGGTACCCGGGGCCGGGCCGGCATCTGAGCCGGGGCGGGGTCGGCTGACGGCTGAGCCAGGGCTGCGCAGTGGCAGCGGCGAGCGTCAGCCAGGCCGGGTCAGCCAGGCCGGGTCAGCCAGGCCGGGTTGGCCAGACCAGGCCGGGTCAGCCGCTGTCGCGCTGGTCTCCCCAGCGGTTCCAGTGCGTGACTTCCCCGACGGGCCGCCGCCGAGGCTGGGCCCAGCGGCCGCGGGCTGGGTAGCCGAGCGGGATCAGCGCCATCGTCAGCGCGTCGGCGGGCAGGCCGAGCAGCTCCCGCAGCTCATCTTCATGCCCGGCGTACAGGGTGGTCAGCGTGGTGCCGATGCCGTAGGCGCGGGCGGCCAGCATGAGCTGCTGCACGGCGCCGTAGATCGAGGCCCCGAGCCGGGGACTGCGGACAGCGGCCGCGTGCCGCAGCACCGGGATGATCCAGGCCGGCGCTTCCTCCAGGTGGTGGGCCAGGTGCTCCGCGGCCAGGAACGACGCCCGGCTCAGCCCGGCCGAGCCGGGCGCGGCCGGGGCGGCCAGGATCTCCTCACGGCGGAGGCCGTAGGCCTTCTCCCAGCCATCCCGGTACCACTGCGCTACCTGGCCCTTGACCTGCGGGTCAGTGACGACGACCCAGCCCCAGTCCTGCTGGTTGCCGCCCGTCGGGCCGCGGACGGCAGCGTCCAGGATGGCCCAGATGACCTCATCGGGCACCGGCTCGGCCGACAGGTACCGCCGGGCGGGCGTGGAATGCAGGGCCTGCAGCACCGGCAGGGGTTCCGGGGCCAGGCGGTCCGCCTGCCCGGCGGGCTGATCATCAGGGATCGGCATGCCAGCTCCTTCCGGCTCGGGTTGCCCCATGTCCGCCTGCTGGGCTGGCGGCAGCTTATGGGTTCATTTGGCGCATTGATCCTGCCAGACTGTCGCCCAGGGGGTGATCGGCATGCTCGGAGGGCAAGTCGCCATCTTCTTGTCCTGCTCCGACAAGTTCAAGCAGGCGGTTGCCTGGCCGGTTCGCGAGGTCCTCGGCGAGCACGGCATGCGGGGCATCATCGTCGGGGACGAGCCGGCGCTGCCCAGCACCGGGGACGATCACGAGGCCCGGCTCGAGGCCTACCTGGACGCCTCATCGGCGTTCGTGGCGCTGTGCACGCCGGACTACGGGCTGAGCGACGGGACGAGCTACCCGCGGGCCAGCATCATCGACGAGATCCAGCGGGCCGTGACCCGGCCCCGGCTGCGGGACCGGTGTCAGGTGCTGAAGGCGCCGGGGGTCCAGCTGCCCAGCAGCATCACGCCGACCTACGACGCGCTGGACGTCACTCGGCCCGTCGGCGCGGCCGAGATCATCGTGCAGCAGCTGGCGAGCTGGGGCGAGCTGCCCGGCCAGGCAGGGCAGCCCGCCGCTGCGGCCGGCCCGGGCGGTGGCGTCAGCGACCTGGATGCGCTGCTGGCCGGACTGCAGCCCGACGATCAGGATGCGGCGCGGCGCGGGGCTTACGGACTGCTCCGCGGTCGGGACACGGCGGGCCGCCGCGAGATCGCGGGCGTGCTGTACCAGGCCGTGCTGGCCGGTGCGGAGCACCCGGCCAACGGCGCAGCCGGCCCGGCGGCGACGTCGGCCCGGCCGGGGCCGGCCGCGGCTCGGCTCGGAGCTGCGGGCCGGGCGGCAGCGGCCCCGCCGGCGGGGGCGGCCCGGCCGGCGGCCGCGGCCGCGCTGCTGCAGGCTGTTGGGCGGCTGGATGCGCTGCTGGTCCCGGCCGAGATGATCGAGACGCTGGCCACCTGCACGGGATACCTGCCGCGCTCGTGCGCGGCGAACCTGCTGCACGACCGGGCTGTGGTGGCCCCGCTGGACGTCCCCGTCGAGGTGCTAGGCCAGCTGGTGCTGCCCGGCGCCGAGGACTGGTATGTCTGGTCGCCGGCGCTGGCCGCGGCCAAGGAACTCGTGCTGACCAGGCGGGAGGCGTACGTGATCTTCGAGTCGCTGAGTGACAGCCCGGCGGCACAAGATCGCCACGCGGTCGCGCAGGCCCTGCTTGATATCGCGGCCATCAGGCCTGATGCGGTCGCCGCGGAGATCGCGCAGCGGCTGCAGGGCGACGCGGACCCGCTGGTGGCGGCCAAGGCAGGCGAGGCGGTAGCGCTGATCGGGCAGGTCGGCAGGGCTGAGCCCGAGGATGGCTACGGGCATTTCGCGCGCGCGCCAATAACGTGAAGAGTTTGCGTCACCGGTGACGCAAAGTCTTCGGGCTAACCGCGCTGAGTCGCCGCGGGCGCCGGCCAGTCAGGCTGTCCTGCCGGACCGGTGACAGCCGCAGGTCCGGCTGCGCCGAATAACCGCAAAATGGCAATTCTGCTGCGGCCGGGCATATCCGTATGCCGATACTCGGCGCTGTGATCGGCGACGGGTTCACGGCCCTGCTGGCGGCCGCCCAGGACGGCAGCGAGGCAGCTTTCTCGCAGCTGTGGCGGGACGGCAACCCGGCGCTGCTGCGGTACCTGCGGGTGCTGGCCCCCGAGGCCGCCGACGACATCGCGGCCGAGACCTGGGTTCAGGTGGTGCGCGGGCTGCCCGCATTCCGCGGTGACGAGCAGGCCTGGCGGGCGTGGCTGTTCACGACCAGCCGCCGGCGGCTGCTGGACGAGCGGCGGCGCCGGTCCCGCCGCCCGGCGGTCCCGCTGGCCGAGGTGCCGGACACCCGGCTGCCGGATACCAGCGATGCCGCCGACCTGGCCCTCGAGCACATCAGCACCCGGGCCGTGCTGACGCTGGTAGCCGGCCTGCCGCCGCTGCAGGCCGAGGTGATCCTGCTGCGCGTGGTCGCGGGCCTGGATACCGAGACGGTGGCCCGGATGGTGGGCCGCAGCCCGGGGGCCGTCCGGGTGGCCGCGCATCGCGGGCTGCGGCGGCTGGCGCAAATCGTGACGCAGGCGGGTGTAACGCTGTGACGGGCCGCGGCGTTTCGGACAGCGACATGCCGAACCTGCCCAGGCCGGGCCGCCGGGACGCGCCAGCGATCCCGGACGCCTCGCTCGCCGCCCTGCTGGCCGGGACGCCGCCGCCGGATCAGTCCGCGGCGGTGCAGCCCGCCGCGGACGTGGTCGCCGCGCTGCGGGCCGGGCCGGGACGGGACGAGCTGGGCGGCGAGGCCGCGGCGCTGGCTGAATTCCGCAGCTGCCGGGCCCGCGCCGCGCGCCCGGCCAGCCGGGCGCGCCGCCGGCCGCGGGCCGCCCGGCGGGCGATGCGAATTCCGGTCCGGGCCGCCGCCGCGGCTGCGGTCGCCGCGGTCGGAATCGGCAGCCTGGCTAGCGCGGCCTACGCCGGCGCGCTGCCCGCGCCGATCCAGCGCCTGGCGCACGCGGCCATCTGGGCGCCGGCCGTGACTCGCAGCCACCCGCATCAGGGCGCCGAGCCGGGCGCCGGCCATCCGGCCGTCGCCCAGTGCCCCGCGCCGGAGCGCGGTGGCACGACAGCGCCGGCTCTGGACGCGGGCATGCCATCGGCGAGGACGGCCGGGGCGAGCACGGCCGGGACGCGCACGTCAGCGGGCGCCGCGGGCGGGCGCCAGGGCGTGCCCTGCGGTCCGGCCCGGCGCCCGGCCCGCCGCCGGACCACCCGGACCGGATGCTGGCCCGCGCCGTGGCCGTCGCGCCCGGTGGCCGCGGGCCACGGCCGGTCCCGGACGCCGGTCCCGCAGCCGGGCTGGTCCCGGCGGGCGGCCTGGTATCCGGGCGGGTCCGGAGCGTCGGCCCGTCCGGCTGGGACCGCAGCTGCGCACGGGGCCGCCGTCAGCTCCCGCCCGTCCCGGTCCTGTGCCGGTTTCCGATGGCGGTCGCACGACCGCTCGGGACGCTGGCCGTACGGCGCAGGCCACCGGGGCCGGAGCCCGGCACCCTGGCCGACCGGACGGCCCGTGCCGCACCACGGCACGCTCGCCCCGGACCCCGGCACCGGAGACGGACCGCCAGCCAGCAGCGAGCCCGCCCCGCCGAGCCACTCAGCCCCCGCAAGTCAGCACGTGCCACGTTCTCCGACTAGCCCGCCGTCGCGCCGGTAGCGCGACACTCAGTCCCGCACCCGGCGTGCTTGCCATCCGGGTGCGCGGCGGGGACCGGGTCCTTCCCCCGGCGACCCGGTTCCCCGCCCGTTCGGTGGCTCGGCAGGACCGCTCCTGGCCACCGGGCGGGCTCACGACAGGGGAGCCGGCCGCACCCCCGGCGGCCGGCTCCCCTGTCCGGTGCCCTGGCTTCGGTGTCCCCGCCCGGCCCGGTCCGGCCGCCGCTGCCAGCCCCGTGGCCCCATCGGTAACCTGCGTGTTACGGTAACTGAGTTGTTACCGTTGCACGAGGAGCATGCGGCATGCAGGACGATCATGCGGGGCCGGCGGCCTGGCAGCTGGCGACGGCCGGCCGCGCAGGGCGGCCGGGGCCGGCCCGGTGACCGGCCCGGGCGGGGTGGCCGCGGCGGCAGGCGGGGACCCCTTCGAGGCGCTGGGCGACCCGAACCGGCGAGAGATACTGCGGCTGCTCAGCACCGGCGACAAGCCGGTTCACGAGATCGCTGCCGCCATGCCGATCAGCCGGCCCGCTGTGTCCCGGCACCTGCGGCTGCTGAAGGACGCCGGGCTGGTGACCGAGCAGGCCCTGGGCACCCGCCGCGTCTATCACCTGCAGGAACAGGGGATCGAGGCGGTCCGCGAGTACCTGCAGCGGGTCTGGGGCGAGAGCGCCGCGCGGTTCCGGCTGCTGGCGGAGAACACCGCCGGCCAGCAGGGCGGCGCCGGGCAGGCGGCGAGCCCGTGACGCCGCCGCTGCGGATGTCCTTCGACGTGGCCTGCTCGGCCGAGCATGCCTTCCGGGTGTGGACCTCCGGCATCGGCGCGTGGTGGCCGGCCGATCACACCGTCAGCGGGCAGCCCGGCCTGTCCGTGGTCATGCAGGGCGGGGTCGGCGGCCGGATCTACGAGCGGACCGTGGATGGCACCGAGCACGACTGGGGCGAGGTCACGGTGTGGAATCCGCCTGGCCGCCTCGCCTACCTGTGGCACCTGCGCCGGGACCGGTCCGACGCGACCGAGGTAGAGATCCGGTTCGTACCGCGCGGTGCGGCCGCCACCCGGGTCGAGATCGAGCACCGCGGCTGGGAGCGGCTCGGCCGCGCCGCGGAGCAGTGGCGCAATCAGAACCAGGCCGGGTGGCAGTCACTGCTGCCGCACTTCCTGGCCGCAGCCGAGAAGGGGGAGGACTAATGGCTGCTGGTACTCAAGAAGACCCGTGGGAGCTGACGACCCCGCCGGGCAGTTCCGCCTACACGATGTACGCCGATAAGGCGGCCGACCCGCCGGCGCTCGTCTGCCAGGTCGGCTCCACCACGCTGAAGTACCACCTGCGGGTGATCGAGGACCTGCATGCGTGGCTGGCCGGCCAGGGGGACTGGGTCGTGCTCGGCGCCGCCGATGAGAAGAAGGATGCCGCGCCGGGGACCGTCGAGGCCTGGGGCCGGGCCGCGGATAACCCCGTGGGCGGCTGGTACGGCCTGCGCAAGGGCTATCGCGGCCGGGTCGGGATGTACCTGCCGCCGCTGCTGGAGGAACTCGGCCTGGCCGAGCTGACGCACGATGCGCGCAACAACCGGATGCGGGCCATCCCGCCGTCCTGACCGTGGGGTTGCCGGTCCCGGCGGGCCGTCTGGCTCGCCGGGACCGGCCCGACTGAGGAGAGCCATGACCGTTACCAGGGTGGTCCGGTACACCACCAGGCCCGAGAGCGCGGCGGAGAATGAGCGGCTGATCCGCGAGGTGTTCGCCGAGCTCGCCGCCGAGCAGCCGGAGGGGATCCGCTATGCCTCCTACCGGCTCGACGACGGCGTCAGTTTCCTGCACGTGGCCGAGCTCGACGGCGAGGACAACCCGCTGTGCGCGGTCGCCGGCCTTCGCCCGGTTCCAGGCCGGGATTGCCGGCCGCTGCACGCAGGGACCCGCGCCGGCTGACGCTACCCCTATCGGCTCCTACCGGATGCCGTCGTCCTGACCTGCCGCCGGACGGCGGCTCGCGCCGCCGTCCGGCCGGTCAGCCGGAGGGCATCCGCCGGACCAGCTCGCTGAGGGTCGCGATCTCGGCGGCCAGGGCGGCGCGGCCCTGCCGGGTGATCCGCACCCAGGTGCGCGGCCGGCGGCCCTCGTAGCCCTTCTCGACCTGCACCAGCCCGGCCTCTTCCAGAACGGTCAGGTGCCGGGACAGGTTGCCCGGCGTCAGGCCGAGCGCCTCGCGCAGGTAGCCGAAGTCGGCCCGCTCGGCCTCGGCGGTGATGGTCAGCACGCCGAGCCGGTGCCGCTGGTGGACCCGGTCATCCAGGCCGCTGGTCGGATGGGCGGGCGACGTGGAGCCCGGGCCCGCGGCTCCGGCGGCTGCGCTCATCGCGCCGCCTGCCAGCGCCGGGCGCCGAGCACCGCCGCACCGGACAGCAGCAGGACGCCGACGGGCAGGGCCAGGTTGGGCAGCACGCCGAACCACGCAGCGCTGGAGAAGTAACCGAGCCGGCCTATCACGTTCTCCACGTCGTAGGAGCAGGCGACCAGCGCCGCGGTCAGGAAGAGCACCGCGATGGCCGTCAGGCCCCAGCTGCGCTCGGCGCGAGCCAGCACGAACAGGCTGACCGCGATGATCAGGAACGGGAACATCCCGTGGATGGTCAGGAACCAGGGAAACAGCAGGCCCGGCCAGCCCGGACGCAGCCGGCTTACCGGCCACAAGACCAGGACCAGCGCGGTCAGGATGATCCCGGTGCTGGCGGCGCCGCGAGCCGCGCTGGTCACCCCGGCCCGGCGAGCATGCCGCCGGTACCAGGCCATCATCACCAGGAAGCCGCCGACCAGCGCCAGCAGCCAGTAGAAGCCGAGCAGGACGCTGCTGACCGGCGCCCCCGGCAGGCCCGCCGCGGCGGGCGCGACCACCGGCAGCGCGGGGATTGCGCCCTGGACGACGAACACGCCCGAGGTTGGCGCCGGCAGGCTGCCCGCCAGGTAGAAGGGGATGGTGCCGCAGCCGATCAGCCCGAACAGGGCCAGCGGGAACCAGTACGCGTGCCGGGCCGTCCGGACCCGGCGGCGCAGCACGGCCAGCTCGCTCAGCAGCTCGCGGGGCTGCGCATCCGGGTCCGCTGATGTCCCGGCGTCCTGCGTCTCGCCGCTGCCGGCCGGATCAGCCGCCGCGCCGGGGCGGCCCGTGTCCTCGCTCATGCCACCTCCACTGGATGGCCATCAGCTTTGCATAACAAACTACTTGGCACAAGTCTGGACGCGGAGCGGACTGCCGGGAGGCGGCTCCGGATCGGAGACCAGCCCGCGGAGCGAGCGCCCGCTGGGAGAGCGCCCGCGGGGAGCGCGCGCGGGGCGCCTAGCTCGCCGGGCGGTGCAGCGTCAAGACCTCAGGCGGCGGAGCGGGCGACGGGCGAGCGCTGGCGTCGGTGACCGGGCGGGCGCCGGCCTCGAACCGGTCCAGCTCGGCGCCGTGAACCAGCCGCCAGGGCTGCGGGTCGGTCGCCGCGCGCCGGGCCAGCCCGGCCAGCGGCAGGCTGACCCGCGAGCCGGCCAGGATGAGGTTGCCGAACCGCCGGCGGCGCAGGACGGCAGTGTCGGCCATCAGGCAGGCCTGCGGGAAGACCGCGCGCAGCGTGGCGACCTGCGCGCGCGCGTGATCCAGGGGCGGGCCATCGCCGACGTTGACGGCGAAGATCCCCTCGGGGCGGAGCGCCTGGCCGGCGGCCGCCAGGAACTCGGCGGACGTCAGATGGGCCGGGGTCCGCGCCCCGGCGAACAGGTCGGCTACCACCAGGTCAAAGGTCCCGGGCCGGACCTGCTCCAGGACCGCCCGGGCGTCACCGATCCGGACCCGCACCTCGGGCCGCTGGCCAGGGCCGGCCCGGCGGCGTCCGGCCGTGAGCGGAAGATGCTCGCGGACCACCTCCGCCAGCACGGCATTCGACTCGACGGCCAGCTGGCTGGAGCCGGGCCGGGTAGCCGCCACGTACCGGGCCAGAGTCAGCCCGCCGCCGCCGAGGTGCAGCACGCGGGCTGGCTGCCCTGCTGGTGCCACGAGGTCAGCCAGGTGCGCCAGGCGGCGGATGTAAGCGAACTCCAGGTGCCGCGCATCATCGAGGTCCACATGCGACTGCGGAGTGCCGTCCACCAGCACGAGCCACCCGCCCGGCCGGTCCGGGTCGGCGACCAGCTCGACGGCACCCTGATCAGCGGCGCGCCGCACGGCCGGACGACCGCCGTCGCGCTGCCGGTGAGCCATGCGACCATTATCGTGGCGTGATGCGCAGTTCTGCCGGGCGGCGCCGGCCGATCGTCGCCGCCGCCGGCCGGGCCTGATGGACGGAGTCCCCGAGCCGGTTCGCCGCAAGGCACTCGCGGCAGGCGCGGGGCAGTGGCTGCGGGACCTTCCCGCACTCGTCGCGGACCTGGAACGGGACTGGTCAATCAGCGTCGGCCGCCCGTATGCCGACGCGACCGAGGGGCTGGTGGCCGAGGCCGCGCTGGCCGGCGGCGGGCTGGCTGTACTCAAGCTGCACGTCCCTCGCCTGGACAGCCGGTGGCCGGCGGCGGCCGCGGAGCGTGAGATCGCCGTGCTGCGGCTGGCCGGAGGGGAGGGCTGCGCCCGGCTGCTCGATGCCGATGCGGCGCGCGGCGCCCTGCTGCTGGAGCGGCTCGGCCGACCGATGCGCGAGCTCGGGATGCCGCTGGCCGCCCGGCTGGAGGTGCTGTGCGCGGCGGCGATGCGACTGTGGCGCCCCGCGCCGGGATGCGGCCTGCCGTCGGGAGCCGACCAGGGCCGGGAGCAGCCGGCTACATCACCCGGGCCTGGGACGAACTCGGCCGGCCCTGCACCGAGGCGGCCGTGACCTACGCCCTGACGTGCGCGGATCACCGCATCGCAGCCCACAGCCAGCGGCGGGCTGTCCTGGTGCACGGCGATGTGCATGAGTGGAACGCGCTGCAGGCCGGGGACGGCTTCCGGCTGGTAGATCCCGACGGCGTGCTCGCCGAGCCCGAGTACGACCTCGGCGTGCTGATGCGGGAGGACCCGGCCGAGCTGCTCACCGTGGACCCCCGCGACCGAGCCCGGTGGCTGGCCGCCCGGTGCGGGCTGGACGCCGCGGCGATCTGGGAGTGGGGAGCGGTCCAGCGCGTCTCGTGCGGGCTGCTGCTAACCCGGCTCGGCGTGCAGCCGGTAGCGCGCCAGATGCTGGCTGTCGCTGACCGCGTGGCCGCGCTATGACCAGGGCGCGGCGCCGGGAGAAGCAGGAACCCGGGCGTGCCGCCCCCCCACAGCCCGGACCGCTTACACGGTCGCGGGCGACACGCCAGGGTCTGCCATAAGGGCATAGTACCCCGTATTGGTACGTTGAACTTTAAGTATGAAGATTCATGTCTAAAGGGAAGGCGGGACGGTGACCGGAATCGAGCCCCGTTCGCACGGGCGGCGCCTGAGCAGGGAAGCTGTCCGGCTGGCGATGCTCAAGGCCGCGGTGAAGATGGCGGTGGAGGCGGGGATCGGCATCGGCCTGGAGTCGCTGAGCGTCGAGGAAGTCATTCAGAACGCCCGCGTCCCGCGCAGCTCTGTCTACCGGATCTGGCCGGTCAAGGAGATGTTCCTGGACGACCTGCTGTGCTACATGGCCGGCCGGGAGGCCTACTTTGCCGGGCGCGACGTGTTCGATCCGCAGACCTTCGAGATCGTGGCCGGGGCCATCGAGGAAAACCGGTGGCGGCTGGTCACGCCGGAAGGCCGGCGGGCAGTGCTGTGCGAGGCCGTCCGGCTCGCGGTCCGGCGCAATGCCCAGGCGCTGAGCGCCAGCTCGCTGGCCCGCATGCACAGCGCCCTGATCGCGACGGTCAGCTCGACGGGCAGCAGCAAGGTGCGGCCCGAGATCGCCCGCGCTCTCGACGAGGCCGAAACCGCTTCCCGCCGCTCGATCATTGCGCTGTTCCGCGAGCTCATCATGCCCGTTCTCGGACTGCGCCTGCGCGATCCCGGGGCGGGGCTCGATCACCTGGTGATGGCCGGCGGTGTCCTGATCCAGGGAATGGCCCTGCGACAGATCCTGGCCGAGGCGGCGAGTGGCGAGCAGGCCGGGCCGGACGAGCAGGCCGGGGGACCGGATGCGGCGGCAGGCACCGGCGACGCCGCCCCGACCTCGGCCCAGCTCCTGGACTGCCCCCTGCCGGGCCCGGGCCTGGATGGCCAGCCAGCGACCTGGACCCTGGTGGCGCTGAGTTACCTGGGGCTAATCGACGCGTTCCTGGAGCCCGACCCCGACTACCGCAGTCCCGGCAGCGCTGAGCTGACCGGCTAGGGACGGCCGCCCTGCTCAGTCGTTCGCCGGCGCGCTGCCCAGCAGCGTGATCGCGGCTTCCAGGTAGGCCTGCCGGTCCGCGTCCGGCTGCGGCAGCAGCTGCGGCGTGGTGTGGCTGAGCTGGGCATGCCCGAGGTACACGCTGTAGGCGAGCAGGGCCCGGTGCCGGGCCGCCGGCGGCGCGAAGCCCAGCTCGGCGAAGAACGCTCCGAGAATGTCCAGCCGCCGCCGGGTGACCCGGTCCAGAACCTGTCTCACCTCAGGGTGGGCCGCCCCGGCCAGCAGCGCCAGGCCGACCCGGTCGGCCCTTGCGAGCCGGGCCGTCTCGGTGATCAGCGTCCGCAGCTGCCCGGCCGGGTCGCCCGCCGCGGCGCGCGCCCGGCTGGCGATCTCGGTGGTCGTCTCCTGCTCCCAGCGTGCCAGGGCTGCCGTCACCAGGTCCTCGCGGCTGGCGAAGTGCCAGTAGAAGCTGCCCTTGGTCGCGCCCAGGCGGGCGGCCAGCGGCTCGATCGCCACGGCGGCGAGCCCGCCGTCGGCGATGGCGGCCAGCGCGGCGCCGGTCCAGTCGCCGGGGGTGAGCCGGCGCCGGGGGGTTGCCGGGCGCGTCACCATGGCCGTACGCTACCGTACGGAAAACCATACGGTGGCGTATGGTAAGCGCTCGCTGGAGGTGCGGCGGTGCCCTATGACGTGATCGTGGTGGGGGCCCGGGTGGCGGGCGCCGCGACGGCGATGCTGCTGGCCAGGGCCGGGCTCCGGGTGCTGGCGGTGGACCGGGCACAGCTTCCGGGCGACACGCTGTCGACGCACCAGGTGCAGCTGCCCGGGATCGCGGCCCTGCAGCGCTGGGGGCTGCTCGGCGCCATCACGGCGGCAGGCACCCCGGCGACCAGCCGGCTCCGGTTCGACGGCGGCCCGGTACCGCTCGACGGCCGCTACCCGGTGATCACCGGAGCCGATGCGCTCTTCAGTCCGCGGCGCACGCTCCTGGACCAGGTCCTGCTGGACGCCGCGCGGCAGGCCGGGGCAGAGGTCCGGCTGGGCTGCATGGCTGACGGCCTGGTGTGGGACGAGGGCCTGGTCACCGGCATCTCCGGCCGCACCCGTCGCGGCCAGCGGGTGACCGAGCGGGCCCGGCTGGTGGTGGGCGCGGATGGCCGGCGGTCCAGTGTGGCCCGCTGGGCCGGGGCGGCCAGCTACCGCACTCATCCGCTGCGGACCATGGCCAGCTACACCTACTGGGACGGCGTCCCGACGACGGGCGGCGGCGGGGAGATCTACCGCCGGGCGGGCCGGGCCGTGGCCGCGTTCCCGACCAACGACGGCCTGACGATGATCTACGTCGCCGCCCCGGCGGCCGAACTCGGCCGGGCCCGCGCCGATCTGGGCGGTCATTACCTGGCCGGGCTGGAGGGCTGCGGCGATCTCCCCGAGCGTGTCCGGGCCGGCCGGCAGGCCGAGCGGCTCCGGACCAGTCCCGGCTGCGCCGCCCGGATGCGGGTGCCGCGCGGGCCGGGCTGGGCCCTGGCCGGGGACGCTGGCCTGGTCCTGGACCCGGTGAGCGCGCACGGCATCTCCCGGGCACTAGGCGACGCCCAGCTGCTGGCCGATGCGATCGCCGGCGGGCCGGACGGCCGGGGCGGGCTGGACGGACGGGGCGGGGCGGCGGCACTGGCCGGCTACCACCGGTCGCGGGACCGGGCCGCCCTGCCGGTGTACCGGCTGACCGCGAGCATCGCGCTGCTGAATCCGCCCGGTGCCGCTGAGCGCCGGCTCTACGCCTCGCTGGCCGGCCGTCCGGACGAGATCAGCCGGTTCTTCGGAGTCCTCGCGGGGACCGAGACGCTTGGCCATTACCGCAGGTCGGTGTCCGTTCTGCGGACGGTCGCCGGCGGCGGCCGGCGGCTCGCGGCATGAGCAGCCCGGAGCCGGCGCCGGCAGCAGCGCTGTCCTGACCTCGGCCGCGGTCATCGTCTTCGTCAGCCGGGAGGCCCGGGGCGAGAACGCCTGGCGGCGGCTGATCGCGCCCGCGCTGGCCCGGCTGGCGCTCGCGGGCATTATCGTGCAAGCCGTGCAGAAAGATGCCTCGGCAGCACCTGGACTGGCGGCCAGTCCGGTCACCGCCATCCCGGCCGACCTGGACGCGCTCAGCCACGTCGTCGCCGCGGCGTTTCACGGCCTGGCGCCGTCCCGGTGGCTGATCCCTGATCCCGACGTTCGCCGGGAGATCTTTCCCGGCTACTTCGCCATCTTCGTGCGGCACGTCCTGGCGGCCGGCACGGTGCACACCACGCCGGACCGCGCGGCGGCGGCGCTGTGGCTGCCCGCCGGTGCCGCGGAAGCGGGCCCGCCGGCGGACTACGACGCCCGGCTGGCCGGGGCCACCGGGCCGTTCCTGGCCCGGTTTCAGGCTTTCGACGAGGCCCTGGACCGACACCACCCCGGCGGCGTGGCCCACCATCACCTGGCCCTGATGGCCGTCCGGCCAGACCGGCAGGGGCAGGGCACCGGGACCGCGCTGCTGCGCGCCTACCTGGAGCACCTCGACCAGGCCGCGATGCCCTCCTACCTGGAGGCGGCCAGCCCGCGTAGCCGGGCGATCTACCTGCGGCACGGCTACGCCGACCACGGCCCGCCCATCCGGCTCGGCGACGACGGGCCCTGCATGTACCCGATGTGGCGGGAGCCCGGCAGCGTCGCCGGGCCGGAGCCCGGGCGGCCGTAGCTAGTCGCGGGCCGTGTCCTGCTCGGCGACCTGGCCCGCGGCCAGCTCGCGCAGCGGGCAGGCCAGCCGGGCCGCCAGGCCCTGGTCGGCGTGCGTGATCTCGGCCAGCAGGCACTCGGCGGCCGTGCCGAACGCGCGGGACAGCTCTGGCCGGTCCAGCGAGCGGACCAGCGCCTGCCGCACCGGGCCGGTCACGGCATCGGGCAGGCCGTCCAGGCCGCGGCCCTGAACGGCCGGGAGGCCGTGGCGCAGGCAGGCCAGGGCCAGGGTGTAGTCGCGGACGCCGCTGATCATGTACTCCGCCTGCCAGGCCCGGCCGCGTTCCATGCAGGACCGGGCGTGCAGGGCATGCAGCCAGCCCAGGCCGATGAGCTCACCGGCTGCCGGGCCGGGGTGCATGGCCGGCTCGGCAGCGGTGCCGAATATCAGCCGGAAACTCGGGGCGGTGGCCCGGAACTCCGGCGCCGGGGCGAACGCGAGGTCGACCTGCAAGGTGCTGGCCAGGAAGAAAACCCGGTACAAGGCGGCACCGCTGATCACGTCCAGGTGATGCAGCGCGCCGTGGGCGGCGTACATGCTGGCCGGTCCAGTCCGCCGCTACCTGATCACGGTCGGCGCCGGAGCCGAGGCCGAAGGCCAGGTCGATGTCGGACCAGCGGTCCTCGGCGTCGCGCGCGGCCGAGCCGGTCAGCGCGCCCCCGGTGATGCGCTCGTCGTCGCGGGCGGCCTGAATCAGCACGTCACGCAGCTGATCCCGGTCGGCAGGCGTGAACAACGGAGCCTCCCTGAAGACCTGCGAGAGCATCGGCAGGCGATCGGTTGCCGGGCCGTCGCGCACGCCTGGCCAGCGGTCCCGTGGTGCACCACGGGAGGAATTGTCATAACCCTGAAATCCGGTTTCAATCATGCCAAAATTGGCCCGCGGGAGGGGCCTGGTGGTACGTGGTGCCATCGGCGGGTACCGAGCAGAGCCGCGCGTCGAAGCGGAGTGTCAGTCTCCTCCTGGGATAGCTGCGGCCGGTACCACAGAAGGAGTTGGCCCCGTGCGTGAGCCAGATATCTCTCTCGCCATCTGCCCGCGCACACGCCAGCCGGCGTTACGCCTGGCGGCCTGTCCCTTCCGTGACCAGAGCCTGGCCCGGACCCCGTGAGCCTTCTTCGCCCCGGGATCAGCTCGCGATGCCTGCGTTTCACCCGGCGGCGGGCCGACCGCCCGCAGCCGCTGATCACCCCCGAGTACTGCCTCCCGGCCGGGAACCGGGAGTTTCTGGCTGCCCGCTTACGCACCTAGGGACCGCGGGCCGACATACAGGAGAACAGAGATGACGGATCAATCTGCGGCAGCCGTCGCGGGGACAAGGTCGGCGCCAAAAGCGCGCCTCGAGCCCAATGCCATCGGAGTCGCCCAGGACACGGTCATTGGCATGGCCTCGTCCGCCCCGGCGGCGACGGTCGGCCTGTCGCTCGCCGCGCTGGCGGCCGCGACCGCCTACGGCAGCGGGCCGATCCTCATCCTGACCGCGATCCCGATGCTGATCATTGCTAACTCCTACCGGCGGCTGAACCTGTGGAACGCCAACTGCGGCGCCTCGTTTGAGTGGGTCGGCCGGGCGATCAACCCCTACCTCGGGTTCCTGACCGGCTGGCTGATGGTCGCCGCCTACATCATCGGAACGGTCGGCCGAGGTACTGCTGCTCGGCCCGTCGGTCCTGGCCGTGTTCGGCTCGAACTCCACCAACACCTGGGCCTATGTCGGCATCGCCACGGCCGTGGGCGTGGTCATGCTGATCATCGCGGTGATCGGCATCCGGATCACGGCCGAGGTCCAGGTGGGCATGGCGCTGGTCGAGTACCTGATCCTGATCGGGCTGGCCATCGCGGGCATTGTCTGGGTGCTGAGCCGGCACGCCGGGTCGGTGCCGTTCAGCAGCGGCTGGCTCAGCGTGTCCGGCATTGGCGGCAAGGGCAGCGCTGTGGCCGGGTTCCTGGTCGCGGTGTTCGTCTACGGCGGCTGGGACGGCACGCTGTACGTGAACGAGGAAGTAAAGCACCGGCGCACCAACCCCGGCCGGGCCGCGATCATGGCCGTCGGCGCTGCTGGCCATCATCTACACGCTGGCCCAGGTCGGCTTCCAGGGCGTGGTGTCGCCGGCCAAGCTGCAGGCCTCGGCGGCGAACGGCACGACGCTGGTGTATGTGGCCAACGCCCTGGGCGGCGGCGGCTGGGCCAAGGCGATGGCGCTGGCCATCGCGCTGTCGGTGATCGCCACCACGGGTACCGGCATCGTGCTCAGCTCCCGGATCGTGTACGGCATGGCCAGCTACCGGGTGCTGCCCGGGTTCCTGGCCAACGTCTCCCGCGGTACTCCACCCCGGCCCCGGCCAGCATCATCGTGGGCATCCTGCTGATCGTCCTCAGCGCCGTCTACTTCCTGGCTACCTCGGTGCAGAACGCGTTCTACGACGTCATCGACGTCACCGGGCTGCTGTTCTCGGTCTTCTACATCCTCACGGCGCTGGCCACGATGGTGTACTACCGGCGCCGGATCTTCAGCGGCCCGTGGGACTTCCTGATCCTCGGCCTGCTGCCGCTGGGCGCGGCAGGCTTCCTCGGCTGGATCCTGGTCAAGTCACTGCTGACCGCCGGGTCGGCGGAGCTGTGGTCGTGCGTCGGCATCCTCGCGGCGGGCGTGGTCCTGATGCTCGATCGCCCGGTTCGCGTTCCGGTCGCCGTTCTTCCAGGTTCAGCGGGAGAGCTTCGCCCCGGCGGGCGGAAGGCACGGCGCGAGCCGCTAGCAGCAACCCGGCCCGGCTGGCCGGGCCGCGGACATGATCGCGCCAGGGGGTCCCCGCCGGGGCCCCCTGGCCTTTCTGTATGTCAGACGGAAACAGGCGATGAGTGCGGAAGCGACGCCCGCCGGCTAGCGCCCCTGGCCGGCCCGGCCCTGGCACGCAGATGCCGGGGCCGGGCTAGCCAGCGATATTGGTCAGGCTTTCCTTGACCGACTGGGTCAGCGGGTCGCCGGCCGGCAGCGCGCGCTCGCAGCGCGCGGCAGTGTCGCGCAGCAGTGTCGTCGCATCGGTCAGCCGCCCGGCCGCGTAATAAGCGTTCGCCAGGTTGGCCCGGTAGGCCAGGGTGTCCGGGTGATCGGCGCCCAGCACGCGCTCGTAGCCGTCGCGGGTCTCCTCATACAACTGGAGGGCCGAGGCCATCCGGCCGCCCGAGTGATAGGCCGAGCCGAGAGCGCCGCGGGCCGCGATGGTGTCCAGGTGGTCGGGGCCCAGCACCCGTTCCCGGTCGGCCAGGACGCGCTTGTAGCCCGACAGCGCCTCCTTGCGACGGCCCGCCGCCAGGTAGGCATCGGCCAGCTTCTGCCGGGTGGTCATGGTGTCGGGATGCTGCGCGCCCTGGATCCGCTCCCGGCCAGCCAGCGTGCGCTGGCCCAGCTGGATCGCGGCCTTGGCCTGCGCCGGCCGCGTAGTAGGCCGCGGCCAGCTCATCGCGGGCGTCGAGCGTCTCCAGATGATCGGTGCCGTGGACGCGCTCGTAGTCGCCGACCGCCGTGTCCAGCGCGGTGACCGCGTCGCCGTGCTGGTTGGCGGCCACCAGGGCATGCCCCAGGCTGCGCCGCGCGGCCAGCGTGCCGGAATGCTCCGGCCCGAGCGCGCGCAGGCGCCGGGTCAGCACCCACTGGAACCACGGAACCGCTTCCGGCGCCCGGCCGGCCGCCAGGCACGCGTTAGCCAGCTGCTCACCCGCCACCAGGGTGTCCTGGTGGCCAGGGCCCAGGATCCGGTCGCTGGCGGCGACAAGCTCGCGCCAGTGCATGACCGCCGGCCCGGCCATGTGGGCGGCGTCCAGGCTCCGGCCAGCCCGCATCAGCAAGGGGTGGCAGCCGCCTGCCCACAGCAGGTCACCGGCGGTTCGCTGGAGCGCGGCAGCGCAGGACCGCAGGTCGCTGGCGAGCCAGGGCAGGCCCTCTTCCTCGGGCCAGGCTTCCAGCAGGGCGTCAGCTGCCACGCGGACTGCCTGCTCCATCATCTCGGCGGGCATCGCCGAACGGGTCGCGGCCAGCACGGCCTGGCTCATCCGGATCGTGGGCCAGGTGTCACCCGGCTCGATGGTCAGCAGGCCAGCGCGCTCCAGGACGAGCAGCGCCGCGCGAACTCGCTCCTGATCGGCGGGCGTGCCAGTACCGCCGCCGGGCAGGTATCCGCATGCGGCCGAGGTGGCGAAGACGGCGCCGGGGATGGCGTTGCCGTCCAGGACGGCGCCCAGCGCCAGCCCTGACCTGGCGGCACCGTCCGGCGACAGCCGGTCGGCCTGCTCCACAGAGAACGTCCAGGTCACCGACGCCGCGGCGGGCTCGTTGCCGCTAGCGTCGGCCAGGTGATCCCGCCGCCGCACAAAGTAGTCGCGGTAGTCCCGGCAGGACAGGGCCGAGCTGGCGATGACTGAGCTGGCCTGAGCAAGCGCCAGCGGCTCGCAGTTCAGGTCCTTCACCAGGTCGATAGCCCCGAGCCGCTGGTCCGGGTCGGCGGTGAGCCGGCCCATCAGGTAGCCCAGTGACTCGCGCGGGCTGAATGGCCCGACGGGCAGGACACTGGCCAGGCTCTCGGCCGGCAGCGTGGTCTGGCTGGGAGTCGTGATGAGCACCCGGCCCGTCGGGCCCGGCCGGCCACAGTCCTTCCAGGTCAGCCGGGTCGGTCAGGTCGTCGAGGACCACCAGCCAGGGCCGGGTGGTCTCGGTAAGCCAGCCGACCAGCCGGGACGCCACCGACTCCGCATCGCCAGCCGGATCGGCGCCCAGCGCGGTCGCGGCCGCCTCAACGTAGCCGGCCAGCACCGACGCGCGACTGGAGGCAGTCACCCACACCAGCAGGTCTACCTCGCGGGAATGCCACAGCGTCTCGGCCAGGTGCACCGCGATCTGCGTCATGCCGCAGGAGGCGGGCCAGTCGCGCCCCCCGTCGGCTCCGGGTCGTCCCGGTACCAGGACGACCGAGGTTCCCTGTATTAACGTCGCCCCAACGCCCGGCGCTGTCTCGGGCCTGGCACTGAACCCGTCTGCCAGGGCAGGCATCGACCCGGACCGTACTGGCCATATCACTGGCCCGCCCTGTGACTGCGCCGACTCCACGGTCGGCACCCGGCTTTCCACGGCCAGCTACCCCTGCCTGCGCGAAGCGATCATCTTGCCTGTATACCTACAACTTCGGGCCTCTGGCCAGCCAATCCGCGGACCTGTCTGCCCGAGTCTTGTTTGCCCACATGAATTCCACATGCGCCGGGTACCTAGCCGGCGGGTGCACTGCCGGCCGGGGCGACTCGCGGCGCGGCGTTCGCCCGGCCCGACAGCACATGCTCCACCAGGGTGATCAGCAACTGTTTTACCGAGCTCCGGTCGCGTGCATCGCACAGCACCACCGGCACCCGCGGATCCAGGTCCAGCGCGATGCGCACGTCCTCGGGGTCGTACCGCTGCGCGTCGTCGAAGCAGTTGATGGCGACCAGGAACGGCACCTGGCGCCGCTCGAAGTAATCGACGGACGGGAAGCAGTCATCCAGGCGGCGGGTGTCGGCCAGGACCACGGCGCCGAGCGCGCCGTAGGACAGCTCGTCCCACATGAACCAGAATCGTTCCTGGCCGGGCGTGCCGAACAGGTACAGCACCAGGTGGCGGCCCATGGTGATGCGGCCAAAGTCCATGGCCACGGTCGTGGTGTGCTTGCCGCCCACGCCGCGCAGGTCATCGTGCCCGATGCTGGCGCTGGTCAGGGCCTCTTCGGTGCGCAGCGGCCGGACTTCGCTGATCGCGCCGACCAGCGTCGTCTTGCCCGCCCCGAAGCCGCCGGCGATCAGGAGCTTGAAGATGGTCAGCGGGACGGGGCCCGGGCCATCAGAGGGCGCGGAGTCCACGAAGAACCTCCTTCAGCAGGGTCGCACTCGGCTGATCTTCGGCTCGCCGCTGGGGCAGGATGTTCAGGCGCTCGTTCTGCAGGAGGTCGGCCAGCAGGACCCGGACGACGCCCAGTGGCAGGCCCATATCCGAGGCCACATCCGCGACGGTGGCCGGATTGCGGCACAGGCCGAGGATCTTGCGGTGCTCGGGCGTGACGATGACCGGCCCTGCACCCTCTGCTGGCTCGGGCGGATCGACGGCGACGACTACGGCGACCAGGTCCAGCACCTCGCCGTCCGCGGGCTCGGTCCGGCCGCCGGTCAGGGCGTAAGGGCGTACCACAGGCCCCGAGTTCCGGTCCAGCCACTTGTCGCCGGGGTCCACCGCTCCGTCACTCCGCCGGTAGCTGGACGGAGGGCACCCGAGGATGCGAGGCCAGGTGCGGCCCGGCCCGCTTCACCAGCATGGCCATCTCATAGGCGACCAGCCCGGCGTCGGCGCTGGCGGGCGAGAGCACAGCCAGGCAGCTTCCCTGGCCGGCCGCAGTCACGAACAGCAGCGCCTGCTGCAGTTCGATGATGCTCTGCCGGACCTCGCCCACTCCGAAGCGCTCACCTGCACCCCTGGCCAGGCTCTGCAGCCCGGAGGCCAGTGCGGCCAGGTGCTCGGCATCCTCCCGGTCCAGGTGCCTGGTCGCGGCGATCACCAGTCCGTCCCTGGACAGGATCACGGCCTTGCGAAAATCCTCGACCCGGTCGGCAAGGTCATCGAGCAGCCAGCTCAGATCCCGCCCCGAGCCGTCCGCGCCCTGCTCCGTCATCACTTCTCCTCGCCTGAGCCAGATGCGGAGTCACGCCCCGCCTGATCGCTGCCGGCTGCGGCCGACCCGGACACCTCCGGCAGGCCGGCTGCGCGGCCGCGCAGCCATCCGCTCTGCAGCGAAGCCGCGAGGTTACGCGCCTCCTCCGGGGCGCGCTCTTCCACCGGTGCCGGCAGCGGGCCGGTAGCTGAGGAGCGGCCGGCTGTCATCGGCGCGTCACGCAGGTGCGGAGACAGGCTGGCCTGCCGCGTCCGGCGCGGCAGCCCGCGATAGGTGCCCTCGCCGGGGGAACTGGTGCCTGGGGAACTGCCGCCGGGGGGATTGCCCTGGCGGCCGGAGCCCGGCTGGCGGCCGTCGTTCCCGCCGCCGTCTCAGCGGTCCAGGCTGCGGCAGCCGGAGGCGGGCCCGCGGCTGTGCTTGTCGCCGGACTTGCCGCCGGGCCAGGCGAAGCTGATGCTCCGGTGTCCGGGGCAGGGCGAGCCGACGTAGCCGGGGGCGTCTCGTCCGGGGTGAATACCGACCGCCCGGGCGGCACCGACCAGACCGATGCGATGGAGGGTGCCGCTGCCGGCCGCGCCGGGTCTGCGGGCTCGCTGGCCGGGATGCGCCGGGGCATGGCCGATCCGGCGGCAGCTGAGCCCGAAGCGGCCGAGTCAGGAGCGGCCGAGCCAGGAGCACCCGAGCCAGGAGCACCCGAGCCAGGAGCACCCGAGCCAGGAGCAGCGGTGTCCGCGGCGGCCGTGTCCCGGATGATGGAGCCGGCAATGGTCGGACCGGTCGCCGCCGGGCCAGGACCTGTCCTGGCCGGTACAGCGAAGCCGTCCGCCGCCGATCCCCGAATGACCGGCTCGGGGATGGCCGAGCCAGCAATAGTCGCCGCAGGAATGGTCGCCCCGGGCCGGGATGCAGGACCGGCCGGGGGACTGGCAGCCGGCGCCGCTGGCCTGGCCGTTGAGCCGAGGTCTCCCCAGGCAGCCGGTGCCGCTGGTCCGGCGGCGGAGTCCGAGCCTCGCCAGGTGGTCTGCGGCGCCGCGCCAGGGGCGCGGGCGGCGGGCGGAGCAGCCGACGCCATCCGGCGCGTCCGGCTCGGCAGGACCGGCCTGTCCGGCGGCACATCCCTGGCTGCCGGAGCGGCCGGCTCCGCAGGCCTGCGCGGTGCGGTGAGCGGGGTCGGGGGGGCGGGCTGAACCTGCGGGACGACCTGCACCGGTGACACGGGCGACGGGGTACCGCCCGGCACCGTGCCGATCAGGGACTCCGCCGCCCGCGGAGCCGGCGGCAGCCGCCGCGGGCCCACCAGGGCCAGCGGTTCGACGGTGCGCGCATCTGACACCGAGGTCCCGGCAATGGCCGGGTGGACGATAGCGGGCTGCAGCGCGATGCCCACGCCGCCCACGGGCACGACGATGTTGTTGGGCAGCAGCACGATGGCCGTGGTTCCGCCATAGGGAGACGCCCGCAGCGACACCCGAACACCGTACCGGGCGGCGAGCTTGCCGCCGACAAATAGCCCCAGCCGGTCGGAATTGGCCAGGTCGAAGTCGGGCGGGTTCTCCATCTCCCGGTTGATGGCCGTGAGCTGGTCAGGCTCGATGCCCAGGCCCCGGTCGTCCACTTCAATGGCGAAGCCATTAGCCACCCGGCCGGCGCGGACCTCGACCGCCGTCCCGGACGGGGAGAACAGGGTCGCGTTCTCGATGAGCTCGGCCAGCAGGTGGATCATGTCAGCGGCGGCCGACCCCGAGATCGCATCCTCGGCCTGGGTCAGGACGGCGACCCGCTGGTAGTCCTCGACCTCGGCCATCGCGCCGCGGATGACGTCGATGACGGGCACCGGCTCGCGCCAGGACCGGCCGGGGGCCGCGCCGGCCAGGATGGCCAGGCTTTCCGCATGCCGCCGCATCCGGGTGGTGAGGTGGTCGAGGGCGAACAGGTCGGCCAGCGCTCCCGGGTCGGCGGCCTTCTGCTCGAGGGCGTCGATGAGCCGGAGCTGGCGCTGCAGCAGGGACTGGTTCCGCCGCGCCAGGCTGACGATGACCTGCCGCAGCCCGTCACGCATGCCGGCCTCGCTGGCCGCCGCTGCTGCCGCGGTCTCCTGCAGGCCGGCGATAGCGCCGGTGGCCTGGGCGATCTCGGTGGTCTTGGAACCGCGGCGCGAGCTGCTCTCGGCCGGGCTGCCGGCCTCGAGGCCGGCCTCGCTGGCCTGGACCGGCTGGCCGGCGGCGAGCTGCCGGGCAGCGATGGTCAGGCTCGTCAGGTCCCGCGCGACGCGGCGCGCGAAGGAGCCGGCCAGCAGAAGCGTGATCAGGATGACCACGCCGCCGCCCGCGGCCAGGGCCGCTATCTCGGCCAGCTGGCTGTGGCTGAGCGAGGAGAGCCGGTGCCCGCCCAGCACCCCGCCGATAGCGAGGCTGGCCGCGGCCAGCCACGCCGCCGTCAGGAAGATGGCCGGGGCGATCACCATCACCAGGAAGGTGGACCGAAGGGGCCGGTGCGGGGTACGTCCGAGGTCGGGTCCTGCCGAGCTGGGTACGCCCATGTAGCCACTCCTGGATCGGTCCCGTGCGCGCAGTCCCGGCACCGTTAGCCGCCCCGGCGACGCCGCCAGTCCAACATCCTGCGCTATTACGGACCAATTGTCCTGGCGCTTGGTGAAAGTCGCCGGACTGTTACGACGATTTAGTTATGCGGGCTTCCGCTGGGGCCGCTGAGGCGCAGCCGGGCCGGCCGGCAACGGCCTGGCCTGCGGCCTGTCCACCCCGCGCTGTCATTTCCTGTTTGGCATGGACCCGAATTCACCGGGTCTTCCCGAAGCGCCGGAAATGCCCGGACCGTGGCTCACTGAACGGTCAGCCGGCCGCCGGCGCCCGCGGGAGCGCGGCCGGCTGAACGCCGGCCGCCGGGTGACGAAGAGGTTCCGTGGCCGGCGGCCGGGGCGCGGCTGGCGGCCGGCCCGGCTGTGGTCGGGCACCCGCTCGAACCCGGCGCCGGCGAGCAGCTGGTGCCAGGTCGCGGCGGGGAAGGCGCTCAGCTGGTGCGACTCGCGCACTACCGCCACCTGGCCGTCCGCCTCGTGCAGGACGAACTCGTACTCCACCTGGATGCAGGCGTCGGCTGGATCCGGGTCCCAGGCCCGCTCCCGGAAGCTGGCCTGGCGGCCGGCCGGGTCGCGGCCGCCGCCGCCGTGACCGTCGGACGCGCGGAACGTCTCGGCGGTGTAGTCGGGCACGAACAGCGCGATCCCGCCCGGCCGGCAGTGCGCGAACGCCGTCTCGATCACCTGTCGCAGGTCGTCCTCGCTGGTGATGTAGTCAATGGCGTCGTGGACCAGGACCGCGTCGAAGGTCCGGCCGAGCCGGGCGGTGCGCATGTCGCCCTGCTCGTGGGCGCACTCCGGGTTGAGCTGGCGGGACACGGCCAGCATCTCCTCGGACAGGTCCAGCAGCGTCAGGGTCATCCGGTCCTTCAGGTGCACGGCTACATGGCCGCCGCCGCTGCCGAGATCCAGTACCTCGCGCACCGGCTCCGGGGCCGCGCTCAGCACCCCGGCCAGGTAGGCAGCCTCCTGCGCATACTCGCCCGGCGGTGAGATCAGCGGCCACCACGACGCCAGGTCGGAGTACAGGCGGTAATGCTCCGGCGTACCCGTCATATCGCCATCCTGACGCACGCCCGCGACCGGGCCGTCAGCACCGCCGGCCCGGCGGCCGTCACCGGCGGGTGATAGCAAGGGGGGCATGGCTGAGGAACCAGGGCCCGCGCCGCCGGGCAGCACGATGACCGCTGACCTGCGCCGCGAGGCGCAGGAGCGGCTGGCGGCCCTGGCCGGGCCGGGAGCCCTGCTGCGTGAGGATCAGTGGACCGCTATCGAGGCGCTGGTCAGCGGGCGCCGCCGCGCGCTGGTCGTGCAGCGCACGGGCTGGGGCAAGTCGGCGGTTTACTTCACCGCGACGGCCCTGCTGCGGGCCAGGGGCGCCGGGCCGTCGGTGATCGTGTCGCCGCTGATCGCCCTGATGCGCAACCAGATCGAGGCGGCGCAGCGCGCCGGGATCACGGCCCGGACGGTCAACTCGGCCAATGCCGGGGACTGGGCGGAGATCTACGCCGAGGTGGCGGCCGGCACCGTCGATGTCTTGCTGGTCAGCCCGGAGCGACTGAATAATCCCGGCTTCCGCGACGCCGTGCTGCCCGGGCTCATGGCGGCCGCCGGCATGCTGGTGGTCGACGAGGCGCACTGCATCTCCGACTGGGGGCATGACTTCCGCCCGGACTACCGGCGGCTGCGTACCCTGCTGGCGGGCCTGCCGCCGGAGGTTCCGGTGCTGGCCACCACGGCGACGGCCAACGCGCGGGTCACCCGCGACGTGGCCGAGCAGCTCGGCGCGGGCGACAGCGCGGGGACGCTGGTGCTGCGCGGCTCGCTGGACCGCGAGAGCCTGCACCTGGCTGTCGTGCGGCTGCCTACGGCGCAGCAGCGGGTGGGCTGGCTCGCCGAGCGGCTGGCCGAGCTGAGCGGCTCGGGCATCATCTACACCCTGACCGTGGACGCGGCCCATGAGGTCGCGGGCTTCCTGCGCGAGCGCGGCCATCTCGTCGCCGCCTACACCGGTCGCGATGACCACGCCAGCCGGGTGGCCGCCGAGAACGCGCTGCTGGCCAACGAGATCAAGGCCCTGGTCGCGACCAGCGCGCTGGGCATGGGCTTCGACAAGCCCGACCTCGCCTTCATCGCCCATCTCGGCGCCCCGCAGTCGCCGATCGCCTACTACCAGCAGATCGGCCGGGCGGGCCGGGGCGTGGAGCGGGCCGACGTCATCTTGCTGCCGGGCCGGGAAGACGCCGACATCTGGGCTTACTTCGCCTCCCTGGCCTTCCCGCCGGAGCCGGTGGTGCGGGCCACGCTGGCGGCCCTGGACCGCGCCGCCGGCCCGCTGTCCACGGCGGCGCTGGAGACCAGGGTCGACCTGACCAGGTCCCGGCTGGAAATGATGCTCAAGGTCCTGGACGTCGACGGGGCCGTCCGGCGGGTCAGCGGCGGCTGGACGGCCACCGGCCAGGACTGGTCGTACGACGCCGAGCGGTACGCCCGGGTCACGGCCGAGCGCGGCCGCGAGCAGCAGGCCATGCTCGGCTACATCGCGGCCGGCGGCTGCCGGATGGAGTACCTGCGGCGGGAGCTGGACGATCCGGCTGCGCAGCCCTGCGGCCGCTGCGACAACTGCACCGGCCGGTCCTGGCCCGCCACCGTGTCCGACGCCGCGACGGCCGCCGCGCGCGACCGCCTGCTGCGCCCCGGCACCGAGCTGGCGCCCCGGCAGATGTGGCCATCGGGCATGAGCGAGCTGGGCATCCCGGTGTCCGGGCGGATCCCGGAGCAGTCCCGGGCTCAGCCCGGCCGGGCGCTGGCGCGGCTGACCGACCTGGGCTGGGGTGCCCGGCTGCGGGAGCTGCTAGCCAGCCCGGACCCGGGCAGCACCGATCAGCCGGTGCCGCCCGATGTCGTGGCCGCCGTGGTGCAGGTCCTGGCCGGCTGGACCTGGGACGAGCGGCCCGCGGTCGTGGTGACGATGCCGTCCCGGACCCGGCCGCGGCTGATCGCGAGCCTGGGCGAGGAGATCGCCCGCATCGGCCGGCTGACGTACGCCGGATCGCTGGAGTACGCCGCCGGGGTGCCCGCCACGGCGCCCGCGGCCCGGCCGCGTAACAGCGCCCAGCGGCTGCAGGCCGTCTGGTCGCTGCTGGCGGTGCCCGGCCCGGTGCAGGCGGCCATGACCGCCGGGGCCGGGCCGGTCCTGCTGGTCGATGACCAGGTCGATACCGGCTGGACGATGACCGTCGCGGCCAGCGCGCTGCGCGAGGCCGGCGCCCCCGCCGTGCTGCCGTTCAGCCTCGCGATCGCGGGCTAGCCGCGCTCAGCGCCCGATGTCGACCGGCGGCAGGCCCCCCACCTCAGCCTTGGTGATGCTCAGCATGATCCCGGCGTCGGTGCGGGTGACGACGGTGACCGGGATGGCCACCTCCTTGCGGTCCCACAGGTGCCCCTCCTGAAGCAGCACGTGCGTGACGTGATGGCTGGCCGGATCGACGACCAGGCCCTGCACCCGCCCGATGGCGCCGTCACTGGCATACACGTGATCGCCGCGCCGCACATCTACCTCACCGGGCGGGACGGCGTCGTAGCGGACCGTCGGTGATACCCCGTCCATGGCGGTCCCCGCGCCCATCCCCATTCCGCCCAGGCCGTAATAGGGCCAGGCCAGCACCTGCCCCGGGCCGTAGGCGGAATAGCCGCCCTCGTCCGGGATGAACTGGGTCTCCTCGGCCGAGTCAAGGGTCTGGAACTGCGCCGTGGTGCAATCCAGGGCGAGCCCGCCCGATGACCCGGCAACCAGGTCAACCGGGACGAGCCGGCCCAGGCCCGGCCGGTGCTTGGGCTCGACCACCAGGTGCGTGACCTTCTGCGCGACCGGGTCGACGACGATGCGGCTGACCTGGCCGCAGGCTCCGTCGGTGCACCGGGCTGGCATCCCGATCACGAAATCCGCCGTCCCTGTCATGGCATCCCCCTTGCCCGTGGTCGGCCAGGGCACGTCCGCGTGCGCGGTCCGTCGCCCTGGCCCCGTTCCCCGTGTCCTGGCCTACCCCGATTGGCCGCCCCTGATGACCAGCACCTGTCTGCCGTGACCAGCAGCTCTCCGCCGGACAGTGCGGGCCAGGCCCGCCCGAACCCGTTAAGTCCTATCATCGGGCCATGCTGGCGGCCGGATACCTGACGCTGCGGCCGGTTCCCGCCACCTGCGCGAGCGGGCCTGCCGGGCCTGCTGCGACGACGCTGACGGCGGTGGCCGCCCGCACCGCGTCAGCGATCAGCTGCGTCGCGCTGGCCTATATCGCGGTCCAGGTCATCATCTGGCACTCGTTCTATGCCGCCGAGCCGCGGCGACTCGCCGGTCCCGCGCTAGCGGCGGCCGGCATCGGGATGGCGCTGGCCGGCCTGCGGTGGCCCCGGGCCGGCTGGCGGCTGGCGGTCGCCGACTCGGCCGTTCTGGTGATCCTGGCGCTGGGCCTGACCTGGTGCCTGCCCCCGCAGATGCACGGCGACTCGGCTAGCTGGCTGTACGTCGCGCTGGCCAGCCAGGTTCCGGTCATGGCCTGGTTCGCGCCCACCGCCGTGTCCGCGCCGCTGGTGCTGGCGACCGCCGGGGCTTACTGGGCGGGTGCAGCCCGCCTGCCCGCGGCCAGCTCGCCAGCGGCATCGGCCGCGATGCTCGCCGGCCTGTACCTGCTGGCCTGGTGGGGACTGCGGATGATGTCGCGCCGGGCCATCTCGGCGGACGCGGGCCTGGCCCGGGCGGATTCCGCGGCCCGCGCCCAGTTCATCGCGCTGTCCCGCAGCACCGAGCGGCGCGAGCATGAACGGCTGCTGCACGACACCGTGCTCAACACGCTGACGGCATTAGCGCGGCAGGAGGACGGCGGCACCGACCCGGTGCTGGCCCGCTGCCGGCACGATGTCGCGCTGATGGAGGCCATGCTCGGCGACGCCGCCGACCTGGATGACCCGGCCCGGCAGGGCGACGGCGGACTGCAGGCCGGCCTGGCCGCCGTTGCCGCCGAGATGCGGGCCTGCGGCCTGACCGTGCACCTCGACGGCGAGCCGGGCCTGCCCGAAGGCGAGGACCCGCTGCCGCTGATCCCGGCGAAGGTGGCGGTGGCAGTGGCACGGGCGGTGCGCGAGGCGCTGGCCAACGTGGCCTGTCATGCCGGTACCGGGGAAGCGTGGGTGCGGGTGAGCCTCGTCGGCCACCCGCCGGGCACCCTCCAGGTGACGGTCCGGGATGAAGGCGCCGGGTTCGACCCGGCCAGCGTCAGTCCCGACCGGCTGGGCCTGCGCCGGTCGGTCCTGGAGCGTGCCGCGGACTGGGGCGGCCGGGCGTCGGTCAGCTCGGCGCCCGGGGCCGGGACGATCATCAGCCTGTACTGGCCCGCCGCCCCGGCCGGGGAGACGGGGCCGGAATGGTGAGCGGGGCCGCCGTCGTCAGCGACGCCTACGATTCCGAGCTGCCGCGGATGGCGGCGATGCTCGCGGCCGTCTGGCAGATCATGCTGCTGATCCAGGTGGTGATCTACCTGCCCGACTACCGGCAGCCCGCGGTGGTAACCGGCGTCTGGCTGGGCATGCTGGCCGCCGCCGCGTGGCTGGTGCCGCTGGCCCGCGCAGGCGGGCTGACCAGCTGGCAGGCCGCCGCGGCGGTGGCGGTCGCCGTCGCGGCGGTGGCCGTGGTCGGCTGGGAGCGCCAGGCGCACGGCTCCGTGGACTGGTCGGTCGTCGGGACCGGCTGGCTGCTGGCGCTGGTCGCGCTGTCGCGGCCGACCAGGGCCTGGATCACCGGGGCCCTGCTCGTATTCAGCGCGCACGCGGTGTTCGCGGTGCGCCTGCTGGGCACCACGTCGCTCAGCCTGGCCCGGCTCGCGGCCACCGCCTACACGCTGGTGGTCATCCTGGTCATCTTCGGGGCGCTGCGGCCTGCACTGCTGGCTTACGGGCGGCTGGCGGCGCGCCGCGCGGCGCTGCTGAGCCGGTCGGCGGCCGAGGGGGCCGCGGCCGCCGCCGTGCGCGCGGACCGGCGCGCCCGGCTGGCGCTGCTCGAGGCCGAGGCGCTGCCGCTGCTGCGCGGTATCGCCGAGGGGCGGCTCGATATCGCCGACACGACCGTGCGCGAGCGCTGCGCGCGGCATGCGGCCGCGCTGCGCCGGGCGCTGTCGGACCGGCCCGCGGCGGCGGGCGGGCTGCTGGCCCGGCTGCAGCCGGCCCTGGCCGCGGCGCGCAGCCGGGGGGTGGCCGCTGAGGTCCAGGTCGTCGGCGAGCCTGATCCCCTCCTGCCAGTGGTAGCGGACGCGACGCTCGCCGCGGTGGACCGGCTCCTGCGGGTGCTGGCGCCGCAGCCGGTGACGCTGACTGTGCTGGCCTCCGGCGACGATGTGGAGCTGTACATGGCCTTCGGCCGATTGCCATCCGGACCGCCTGACCTGGCTGACCTGATGCGGGACGTACCCGAGGCGGCGGGCTGGACTGCTGCGGTGGATGCTGGCCAGGACGGCGCGAGCTGCCTGGAGGTCCGGTGGCGGAAGCAGGCGGCTGCATGACGGAGGTCATCAAGGTGGCGGCGGTGGACGATCATCCCATCGTCCTGGACGGCATCGCCGGCTGGGTGAGCGCGGGCCGCGGCGGGGCTGACCAGGCGTCCGGCGGCACCGCCGACAGCGGGCCGGACGGCATCGAGGTCGTCGGGACGGCGGCTACCGTAGCGGAGCTGCTGGCCGGGCCGGGCCGGCACGCGGACGTGGTGCTGCTGGACCTTGACCTGCGCGACGGCACGACGGCCGAGCGGAACGCGGCGGCGATCCGGGCCGCCGGGCCGGCCGTGCTGGTGCTCGCGGCCTCGGACAAGCCGCGCGCGGTCCGGGCGGCGATGCGCGCCGGGGCGGGCGGCTACGTGCTCAAGAGCGAGCCGACCGCGCAGGTTCGCGCCGCTATCGCGGCCGTCGCCGCCGGGCTGGACTGGATCTCGCCCCGGCTGGCCTACATCTTCGCGACCGACGATGACCCGGACCGTCCCGCGCTCAGCCCGCAGGAGGCCCGGGCGCTGCGCCTGTACGCGACGGGCATGCCGATGAAATCAGTTGCGCGCCGTATGACATTGAGTGAGGAAACGGTCAAGCAGTACGTTGCTCGCGTCCGTGAGAAATACGCTCGGGCCGGTCGCGCGGCACCGACAAAAATCGAGCTGTACCATCGAGCCGTCGAGGACGGATATCTCCCGCTTCCCCCTCCCCCCTAGCCGCGGATCCCCCCTCCCGGTGCCGGGGCCGCCGGAGATATCCGCCCTCGACCTCTCGTTTTACGGACTCAACCCTATGAGGTCGGACGGATGCCGTCATGACCCCTTCTCGGGGGTCATGACGGCGTAATCCGGCGGTCGAAATGCGCCGGACGGCCCCTTACTGCCCCGTTACTCCGTCGGCCATTTCCCGCAAGATATCGAGATGGCCGTTGTGCCGGGCGGTCTCCTCGATCAGGTGCTGCAGGATCCACCGCAGCGTGACCGGCTCGTCCCGCCAGCCCAGGTCGCCGCGCGAGGGCGTGTCCAGGTCCAGCGGGGCGACCAGGTCGCGGTGCCGGGCGCAGGCGGCGGAGTAGTCAGCGAGCAGTGTCGCGATCGGGATCTGCGTCGCGATGCGCATCTCGCGGTCGGGATCTTCCTCGGTCCACGGAGCGCGGTCCTCGGTCCCGCCGAGCAGCTTCAGCTCGATCCAGGAGTACTCCACCCAGCGCAGGTGGCTGACGATGCCGGAGATCGTCATCAGCGGCGATCCCGGCAGCGGCGCGCGCCGGGCGTCTGCCTCGCTGATCCCGGCGCACTTGGCGGGCACGGTGTCGCGCACGTAGTCCAGCATCGTGGTCAGGACGGTGCGCTCGTCCCACCGGTCCGGGACGTCGTCGATCCGGGTGGCGGGGCGCGTAGCGGGGCCGTCCGCGGGGACGGCTGGTGTATCAGGTGTCATGTCATTCCTCTGCTTGAACAGAGGCGCGACCGGGCGACGGCTGGCGCAGGAGCGCGCTAGCGGGCTGGCCCCGGAGGCGCCTGGCGACTGGTGAACATCGCGCGCACCTCCTTCCGGTCCGGGCCGCCGCGAGCCGGCGACGTGGCCGATGCTACGGGCCGGGCGCGGCCCGGGCAACCTGGTAACCGCCGGGGGCCGGGCGCAGTCAGGCCGGGAGCTGCCCGGAGTCCGCGGCGGCATACTCGCGGGCCTGGTCGGTCAGGATCTGGATCAGGTCCTGGGCCGCCTGCGGCGGCGATCCCGCCCGGGCCCGCAGCAGCGTGAGGCGGATGTGCGGGCTGGCGTCGGCCAGCGGGCGCCAGGTGATCGCCCCGCGGCGTTCCAGCGGGTCCCCGGCGACGCTGAAGTCCGGCAGCACGGTGACCCCTAGCCCCTCGGCCACCAGCAGCTTGGCCATCTCGGCGCCGTCCGCGGTATAGCAGACCGGGGGCAGTTCATCGGGCAGCAGCCGGTGCACGAGCCGGTGCATGAGGTAACCGGGCCGGAGCATGATGAGCGCCTCGTCGCGCAGGTCGGCCACCCGGACGGACGGACGGGCCGCCAGCGGGTTGTCGGGCCGCAGGCAGACCACCGCGCGGCCGCCCATCAGCACGGTGGCCGTCAGCTCCGGCGGCAGGTCATCGCCCTCCAGGTAGTTGGCCAGGCCGACGTCGTAGCGGCCCTCGCCGATGCCGCGCCGGATGTCCTCACGCTGCGCCGCCACGATCTCCGCCTGGGTGGCCGGATGCAGCTCGCGCAGCCGGGCGATAGCGGGGGCCAGCAGCGGGATCGTCGCCGTGCTGGCGGTCGCGACCCGCACCAGCCGGGTGCTGCGGTGGGCCGCGCTTGCCGCCTCGCGCAGCCGGTCGTAGGCGTCCAGGACGGCGAGGATGCCGGGGAGCAGGTCACGGCCCGCCTCGCTGACCCGCGCGCCGTGCCGGCCGCGCTGCAGGATGACGACGCCGAGGTCCCGCTCCAGGCTGCGGACGGAGTTGCTCAGTGCTGGCTGGGAGATGTGCAGGTCCTGCGCCGCCCGCCGGAAGGAGCCCAGCCGGGCCACCGCCGCCACGTACTCCAGCTGCTCTATGCGCACTGCGGAATGCCTCTCGCCCGCCCCGCCCAGCTCGGGCTGGCGATCAAGCCTAGACTCTCGATCGTTTTGATAGGAATAACGTATCACGGCCCCGCCGCTTTGTATTGGACGGTCCGCGCGGGGCCGGCCCATGCTGGATCTCGGGCGGCCTGCCGCCGCCCGCCGCGCGACCCGCCGACCGGAGGGAGTTCCATGCCCCGCACCGCTCGCGACTTCTGCTCATTCCTGGATCGCCGATGACCACCATGGACCTGGCCCCGGCGGGCGTGGCGGCCGGGGACTTCCGGCACGCGATGGGCCATTTCGCGACCGGTGTCACCGTGGTGACCTCAGTCGGCAGCTCGGGCGAGCCGGTCGGCACCACAGCCAATGCGGTCAGCTCGCTGTCGCTGGACCCGCCGCTGATCCTGGTCTGCTTCGACCGCTCCAGCGCCACGCTGGAGGCGATAATCGCGCACCGCGCCTTCGTCATCAACGTGCTGGCCGCCCGGCAGCAGCACCTGTCGGCCAACTTCGCCCGCCGCGGGCTGGCCGCGGCCTGGGACGGGGTGACCCACCGGCGCGGGCCGACCGGCAGCCCCCGGCTGGAGGGCGTGCTCGCCGCCCTGGAGTGCACCCTGGAGGACCGGATGGCCGGCGGCGATCACGAGATCATCGTGGGTCGCGTGCGCGAGGTTGAGACCAGCGCGACCGCGACCACCCCGCTGCTGTTCTGGCGCGGCAGCTACGCCGCGCTGGACGAGACGTAGGCTCGCCAGCATTCTGGCCGTTCCCGACCCGATCCCCGCTCCGGAGGAGATGCCGTGCCCGCGCTGCAGATCGTGACCGTGACGGGTAACCCGCGCCCGGACTCGCGCACCCACCTGCTCGCCCGGACGCTGGGCGGCGCCCTGGCCGGGGTGCTGCCCGGCGCGGCGGTCAGCGACATCGACCTGGCGGTGCTGGGCCCGCGGGTTCTTGACCAGGCTGACGCAGCGGCGGCCGCGGCAGTGAAGGAGGTGCTGGGCGCGGACGTGCTCGTGCTGGCCAGCCCGACTTATAAGGCGACGTACTCCGGGCTGCTCAAGGCCTTCCTGGACCGGTTCGGGACCGGCAGCCTGGCCGGCAAGACGGCGGTCCCGGTGCTGCTGGGCGGGGCGCCGAACCATCAGCTCGCGGTCGACGTTCATTTCACCCCGCTGCTGCTGGAACTGGGCGCCAGCGTCCCCGCGCGCGGCCTGTTCGTGCTGGAATCCGACGTTCCGGACTTCGCGTCCGCCGCCGCCTCGTGGGCCGCCGAGCACGGCCCGGCGCTCGTGCCCGGCCGCCCCGGCCGGTAGCGGCCGTTAGCCGCGTCTGCCCGGCCGCGAGACGCCCGGCGGGTAGGCTGACCGGACTGGTGAGCCGCACCGGTACCGCTGAGTCTGATGCCGTCTCAGCGGACACCCGCAGGGCAGGACACATGAGCGGAGCAGGCGCGTGAGCCGGGTACGACAGCTGATCCGCCGCGGCGGCAGCAGCGCGAACGGGACGGCGCCGCCGCGAGCCGGGCAGTACGCCGCGCCGGGCCGTCCGCTGCTGGGCTCGCAGGAGCTGTCCAGCAGCCTGTTCGCTGATGCCTCGAACTTCGAGCTGCGCTTCGTCGAGAGCTACGACCAGATCGAGACCGTCGTCGGCGCGCTGAAGACCCTGGGCCTGCGGGTCGTGCTGACCAGCGGCTCGTTCGACATCATCCACGAGGGCCACTCGATGTACCTGGAGGCCGCCCGGCGCTTCGGTGACTTCCTCATCGTGGGCCTGGACAGCGACGACAAGATCCGGGCCCGCAAGGGCGAGGGACGGCCGGCTGTCCCGCAGATGGAGCGGCTGCGGATGGTGACCCACCAGCGCGGGGTGGGCCTGGTGACGCTCAAGCACGCCCACCACCCGCGGTGGGAGCTGATCAAGACCGTCGGCCCGGATGTCCTGGTCGCCACCGCCGACACCTACACCGCGGCGGAGATCAGCGAGCTGGAAGCGCGGTACTGCGGGCGGGTGGAAGTCCTGGAGCGGATGGCGACCGTCAGCACCTCGGCCCGGCTGCGCCGGATCCAGCTGGGCATCCCCGAGCCGGATGCGCCGGACGGGCCCGGGCCCGCGGACCCGGCGGGGGATGAGCTGGCGCGCGCCGGCCTGCCGGTGAGTTGAAGCAGATCCTGCTGTACCTGCCCGTCATCCACAGCGGATACGAGGCGCTGTTCGCCCGGCACCCTGATACCGCCAGCGTGCTGGTGCTCGGTGCCGGGTTCCGGGCCAGCTACCCGAGCCTGGGCAAGGACATCCGGGCGCTGCCGCCCGAGCGCGCCGCGCAGTACCTGCGGCTGGCGCTGCCGCAGGCCACCGTCACGGTCATCGAGCCGGCCGACCTGCCCGCCGCCGTCACCGGCGACCTGCTGGTGCTCCCGGACGAGGAGGTTACCCGTGACCTGGCGGCCCGGCACGACCTCGGCCGCGGCCGGGAGCTGATCTTCGACCCGGCGTTCCTGCGCTGGGACCGGGCCTGGAGCCGGGCCCAGCGGCCAGCCCGCTTTGACGGCCAGGTCACCGCCGGCGACCTGCCGCGCGGCCTGATCGCCCGGGCCCGGGAGCTGGCCGGGCACAGCTCGGACTGGTGGCGCCAGGTCGGGGCCATCGCGGTCCGCGGCGACGAGCTGCTCGGCTCGGCCTGGAACCGGCACTACCCGACCGAGTACGCGCCCTACCTCGACGGCGACCCGCGCGACGGGTTCAGCCGCGGGGTGCGCACCGACCTGACGACCGCGCTGCACGCGGAGGCGGCCATCATCGCGGCGGCGGCCCGCCGCGGCATCTCGCTGGCGGGCGCCGACCTGTACGTGACGACCTTCCCGTGCCCGGGCTGTGCCCGGCTGATCGCCGCGGCCGGGCTGCGCCGGTGCTTTTTCGCCGGGCCGTACTCCGTGCTCGACGGCGAGAGCGTGCTGCGCGCCGCGGGCGTTGAGATCATCTGGGTCGACACCGGTGCCGGGCCGCCGGGACCGGAGGCAGCGGACCCGGCCGCGGCAGATCCGGAGCCCGGCGCTTAGACGACGGCGCTGCGCCGCTCGACCAGCAGGACGTCACGCCACCGGCCGTAGTGCTGGCCGACTCGCTCCTGAACCCCGATCACGCGAAAGCCGGCCGCCTGATGCAGCGCCAGGCTGGCGGCGTTCTCCGGGAAGATCCCGGACTGGATGGTCCAGATCCCGGCTGCCTCGGTGGCGGCGATCAGCGCGCTGAGCAGTGCCCGGCCGACGCCGCGGCCCCGCGCCTCCGGGTGGACGTAGACCGAGTGCTCGACCACCCCGGCGTAGACGCACCGGCTGGACACCGGTGAGACCGCGGCCCAGCCCGCCACCGCGCCCGCGCTGACCGCCACCAGCCGGTGCTCCGGCAGCCGGGCCGCGCTGAACTGCTCCCAGGCCGGGACCTGCGTCTCGAAGGTGGCGTTGCCGGTGTCGATCCCGGCCTGGTAGATCGCCAGCACGGCCGTCGCGTGCTCGGAGGTCATCGGCTCGATCTGCACCTGATCGCCTGTCCTCGCGTTCCGCTGCCGCCCGCTCAGCGGGCCTGGTCCGGCCGGGAGCTGAACCGCATCCGCACCGGGCCGTCCGCGCTGGCCTCGCGGTGCCCGGCCAGGACGTGCGCGTGCACGTGCGTGATCGTCGCGCCGGTGAACCGGCAGTCGCCGTTGCGCACGCCCAGCCCGTAGTAGTCCAGGCCGAACCGCTCGCGCACCTGGCCCAGCGCGGTCCAGAAATCGGCCTGCACCGCGGGGTCCAGGTCGAGCAGGTCGGCGGCGTGCTGATCAGGCAGCAGCAGCAGGTGCAGCCTCGTGCCCGGGTACGGGAATGCGTTCGGCGTGACCGCCCAGTGCCGGGTGCGCAGCACGACCTCCTGCCGGTTCTGCGCGGCGAGCCCGCCGGGGCAGAACAGGCACACCCCGGCCGCCTCCAGCCGCTGCATCTCGGCCAGCTGCTCGGCCGTCCGGACGTTGTCCATGCAGTACAGGCTCACGACGCTGGCGTCCGCTCATAGTCCAGCCAGGAGTACCCGCCGTCGGGCGCCGCGATGTCCCGGTCCTCCCGCCCGGCCAGCGTGAAGCCGTCCAGCCAGCCCGCCGGCATCCGGGTGTCGCCGTCGACGTCGCGGTGCAGCCTGGTCAGGTGGATCCGGTCAGCCTGCGGCAGCGCCTGCTGGTAGACCGACGTGCCGCCGCCGACGAAGACCAGCTCACCGCCGTCGTCGGCCGCGATCTTGCGGGCCGCGATCAGCGCCTCGTCCACCGACGCCGCCCATACGACCCCGTCCTCGCTTGCGGGCCGGGGCTGCGAGCTGATCACCACCGAGGTGCGGCCCGGCAGCGGGCGGCCGAGCCGGGCCACGATCGACTCGTGCGTCAGCCGGCCCAGGACGATCGGGTGACCGGTGGTGAGGCGCTTGAAACGGCGCAGGTCATCGGGCAGGTGCCAGGGCAGCGTCCCGTCCCGGCCGATGACATCGTTGACCGACGCGGCCACGATCAGCGCGATGGTCATGGCGAGACGGGGATGCGGCCGATAAAGGGGTGCGGCTCGTAGTCGGCGATCTCGAAGTGCTCCGCGCGGAAGTCGTGGATGTCGGTGACCTGGCGCCCGGCGTCGGTGAGGGTGACGGTCGGCAGCCGTCGCTGCTCGCGGGCCAGCATCACCTTGACGTGCTCCAGCTGATCGTCGTAGATGTGCGCGTCGGAGATCGTGTGGTAGTACGCCACCGCCTCGATCCCGGTGAGCTGCTCCAGCATGAGTGCCAGTGCGGCGTACTGGACCATGTTGGCCGGGACCCCGACCGGCACGTCCCCGGATCGCTGGAACATGTGCAGGTGCAGGCCGCCGTCCAGGACGCGGACATGGACCCAGCCGTGGCACGGCGCGATCGTGGTCTGCGGGGTCTTGCCGGCGCCCCGCACCTGGTACTGCGGGATCCACGGCGAGACGAAGTGCGTGCGGTCGGCGGGCAGCTCGGTGAGCTGCTCGACCAGATGCCGGAACTGGTCGAACTCGCCGCCCTCGGCCGTCGGGAAACGGCGGAACGCCCCGCCGTAGGAACCCGGCCCGAGGTCGCCCGGCGGCAGGCCGCGCTTGGCCGTCTTCTCCGGCGTAGCCCAGGCGCCCCACCAGTCGCAGCCGAACGCGGCGAACTCGTCCAGCGTGGTGGCGCCGTTGATGAACGCGCACAGCTCGCCGATCGGCTTGCGCCAGAACGACTTCATGCTCCGCTCGGTGATCACCGGGAAGCCGTTGGCCAGCTCGAAGTGCATCGTCTGCTGCATCAGCGTCAGCGCCTTGGGACCCTGCCGGGTCGGCACCGGGATCCCGTCCGCGGCGATGCGCCCGAGCAGGGCGCGGTACTGGCCGTCGGGCTCGCGCTCATCAAAGGGGCGGTAGCGCATCTGGCCGATCCCTGCCTCACTGTCTCCGCTGGCTGGCGCGTGCGGGATGGTTCCCGCCATCCCGCGCTGGCCTCCAGCTTGCCAGAACGAAACGGCCCGGGGCCCGGCTGCCCGCCCGGCGGCTCCGCCGCGCCGGCCCGTTAAGCCGGATGATCCCGGTCGCGTCGGCGACCGGGATCATCCGGCTAGCTGAGCCGGGCGGTGGCTAGGCCTTCTTCTTCTCCGCGTGGCCGCCGAACTCCGAGCGCATCGCCGACAGGATCTTGCCGGTGAACTCGCCGTTGTCGCGCGACTCGAACCGCTCGTACAGGGCGGCCGTGATGGCCGGGGCGGGCACCCCGGTGTCGACGGCCGCCAGCACCGTCCACCGGCCCTCGCCGGAGTCCGAGACGTGCCCGGCGAAGTCATCGAGCCCGGGTGAGCGGGCGAACGCCTCGGCGGTCAGGTCGACCAGCCAGGAGCTCACTACCGAGCCGCGCCGCCACACCTCGGCGACCTCGCCGACGTCGATGTTGTACTGGTAGGCCTCCGGGGTGCGCAGCGGCGTCGTCTCGGCGTCCACTTCCTCGGTGTGCTCGCCGGCGTCGGCGTGCTTGATGATGCTCAGGCCCTCGGCGATGGCGGCCATCATCCCGTACTCGATCCCGTTGTGGATCATCTTCACGAAGTGCCCCGCGCCGCTCGGGCCGCAGTGCAGGTAGCCCTGCGCAGCCGTGCCGGTCTTGGCCCGGGACGGCGTGGCCTCCACGCTGCCCTGGCCGGGGGCGATCGTCTTGAACAGCGGATCCAGGTGCTGGACCTGCTCGGTCTCGCCGCCGATCATCAGGCAGTAGCCGCGCTCCAGGCCCCAGACTCCGCCGCTGGTGCCGCAGTCCACGAAGTGGATGCCGCGGGTGATCAGCTGCTTGGCCCGGGTGATGTCGTCGCGGTAGTAGGAGTTGCCGCCGTCGATGACGATGTCGCCGGCATCGAGCAGCGGGACCAGCTCATCAAGCGTCGGCTGCACGACGGCGGCCGGGACCATGATCCAGATGGCCCGCGGCTGCTCCAGCTGGCTGACGAACTCAGCCAGGCTGGTGGCGCCCTGGGCGCCCTCGGCCGCCAGCGCCTTGACCGCGTCGGCACTGACGTCATAGGCGACGCAGCGGTGGCCATCGCGCATGAGCCGGCGGACGAGGTTGGCCCCCATCCGGCCGAGCCCGATCATCCCCAGCTGCATCGGCTTATCTGTTGGCATCCGTCAGCCTCTCGATATGTCGTTATATGTGTACGTCTGCGCCAGGGCCGACACTGCTATGCGCCGGACTTCAGCGACCGGTACCGGCGGATGAGCGCATTGGTGGACGAGTCGTGGCTGAGCTCGGGCTCCTGCTCGCTCTCCAGTTCCGGGACGATCTGCTGGGCTAGCACCTTGCCGAGTTCTACCCCCCACTGGTCAAACGAGTCGATGTCCCAGATGGCGCCCTGGGTGAACACGCTGTGCTCGTACAGGGCGACCAGCGAGCCGAGCAGCCGGGGGGTGAGCAGGGCGGCCAGCAGCACGCTGGTCGGCCGGTTGCCGGGCATCACCCGGTGCGGGACCACGTGCTCGGGGGTGCCCTCGGCCCGGACCTGCTCCTCGGTCTTGCCGAAGGCCAGGGCCTGGGCCTGGGCGAACACGTTGGAGGACAGGATGTCGTGGTGGTCGCGCAGCGGGTTGAGCGACTGGCCGAACCCGATGAGGTCGACCGGGATGAGCCGGGTGCCCTGGTGCAGCAGCTGGTAAAAGCTGTGCTGGCCGTTGGTGCCCGGCTCGCCCCAGTACACCGTTCCGGTCGGGTAATCGACCGGATCGCCCCCGGTTGTCACGCTCTTGCCGTTGGATTCCATGGTCAGCTGCTGCAGGTAGGCCGGGAACCGCTTCAGGTACTGCTCGTACGGCATGACGCCGATGGCCTGGACGTCGAAGAAGCCGCTGTACCAGACCGCGAGCAGGCCCATCAGCACCGGCAGGTTGGCCTCCAGCGGGGCGGTGCGGAAGTGCTCGTCCATCTCGTGGAACCCGGCCAGCAGCTCGCCGAAGTTCTCCGGGCCGATGGCCAGCATCGTGGACAGCCCGATCGCCGAGTCCATGGAGTAGCGGCCGCCCACCCAGTCCCAGAACCCGAACATGTTCGCGGTGTCGATGCCGAACTCGGAGACCCGCCGGGCGTTCGTCGACACGGCCACGAAGTGCCGGGCCACGGCTGCCTCGTCGCCCAGCTCGCCGACCACCCAGTCGCGTGCGGAGGTGGCGTTGGTCAGCGTCTCCAGCGTCCCGAAGGTCTTGGACGAGATGATGAACAGGGTCTCCTCAGCGGCCAGGTCCCGGGTCGCCTCGGCAAAGTCGGTGGAATCGACATTGGAGACAAACCGGAAGGTCAGGTCGCGCCGCGTGTAGTGCCGCAGTGCCTCGTAGGCCATTACCGGGCCCAGGTCGGAGCCGCCGATGCCGACGTTGACGATGTTGCGGATGGGCTTGCCGGTAAAGCCTTTCCACTCCCCGGAGCGGACCCGCTCGGCGAAGGCGCGCATCCGGTCCAGCACCTCATGAACCTGGGCCACGACGTCCTGGCCGTCCACGACCAGGCGGTCCGTGCGCGGCATCCGCAGCGCGACGTGCAGGACGGCCCGGTCCTCGGAGGTATTGATGTGCTCGCCGGCGAACATCGCGGCACGCCGCTCCGGCACGCCCGCCTCCCTGGCCAGGTCGGCCAGCAGCGCCATCGTCTCGTCGGTGACGCGGTGCTTGGAGTAGTCGAGGTAGATGCCCGCCGCCGCCGCGGTCAGCCGTTCCCCGCGGCCGGGATCGGCGGCGAACAGGTCCCGCAGGTGCCGCCCGGCGATCTGCTCGTGGTGCCGCTCGAGCGCCTGCCACGCCGCGCGCTTGCGCAGCGGCGTGCGCGAGGTCCCTGGCATGTCGCCTCCCTGATGCAGTCGTCTGTCGATGACATCGTTCCATGTTTCCGCGCCCGCCCCGGCAGTACTGCCGGGGGTTCCAGGGGGTGGCCCCTGGGATACACAGAAGTGCTGCCGGGGGTTCCAGGGGGTGGCCCCCCGGGTTACACAGCGGCGGCGCAGCGGCGGGCGAATATGCGGCAAATTTCCGGGTGCGGGCCCGGCTGGACACGGTCTTTACGATGGGGAGCAAGGGCTTCCGGGACCGTGCGGTGCCGGAGGCCGGGGCGCGAGGAGGCAGGTGGAGCACCGATGCCGGTAACGGCAGCTGGCGGTACCCCGCGGACGGCAATCCTGACCGTGGACGATGACCCTGGCGTGTCCCGGGCGGTGGCGAGGGACCTGCGACGGCGCTACGGCGAGCAGTACCGCATCGTGCGGGCTGAGTCCGGCGAGGCCGCCCTGGAGGCGCTGCGCGAGATGAAGCTCCGCGGCGACCAGGTGGCGCTGCTGCTGGCCGACTACCGGATGCCGCAGATGAACGGGATCGAGTTCCTGGAGCAGGCCATGGACCTGTACTCCGGGGCCCGGCGGGCGCTGCTGACCGCCTACGCCGACACCAATGCCGCCATCGACGCGATCAACCTCGTCGATGTCGACAGCTACCTGCTCAAGCCGTGGGATCCGCCGGAGGAGAAGCTCTACCCGGCGATCGACTCCATGCTGGAGGCCTGGCGGGCCGCCGACTACCAGCCGGTTCCGGAGACCAAGGTCATCGGGCACCGGTGGTCGGCCCGGTCCTCGGAGGTCCGCGAGTTCCTGGCCCGCAACCAGGTGCCCTACCGCTGGTACTCAGCCGAGGACCCGGTGGGCCGCCGCCTCGCGAAGATAGCCGACGAAAGGCTGGCGGAGGCGGCCGGGCCGTCCGCCGTCACGGGCGCGGACGGGCTGGCGGCCGCCCTGGCCACCGGGAACGGGCTGGCCGCGGACGCGCTGCGGCTGCCGATCGTGATCACGCCCGATGGCCAGGTGCTGGTCGAGCCGTCGGATGCCGAGCTGGCCGACCGGGTCGGGCTGGCCACCACGCCGTCGACCGGGTTCTACGACCTGATCGTCATCGGCGGCGGGCCGGCCGGGCTCGGGGCCGCGCTGTACGGCGCGTCGGAGGGCCTGCAGACCGTGCTGGTGGAGCGGACCGCCACCGGCGGGCAGGCCGGGCAGAGTTCCCGGATTGAGAACTACCTGGGCTTTCCGGACGGAGTGTCCGGGTCGCAGCTGACCGGGCGGGCCCGCATGCAGGCCACCAAGTTCGGGGCCGAGCTGCTGACCACGCGCGAGGTGGTCGGGCTGGAGGTGAACGGCTCGGCGCGCACCGTGCATTTCGCGGACGGCACCACGATCGGCGGGCACACCGTGATCCTGGCCACCGGGGTCGCCTACCGGCAGCTGTCCGCGCCGGGCATCAGCGACCTGACCGGGCGCGGGGTGTTCTACGGGTCGGCGCTGACCGAGGCCAAGGGCTGCACCGGCCGTGACGTGTTCATCGTGGGCGGCGCCAACTCCGCCGGCCAGGCCGCGGTGTACCTGGCCAAGCACGCCAAGTCGGTGACGATCCTGGTCCGCGGGCCGTCGCTGCAGAAGTCGATGTCGTACTACCTGATCCAGCAGATCGCCCAGATCCCGAACATCACCGTCCGCACCTGCACCGAGATCGCGGAGGCGCACGGCGACGGTCACCTGGAGCAGCTCACCCTGCGCGACAGCAACACCGGGGTGACGGAGACCGCCGACGCTCAGTACCTGTTCGTGTTCATCGGCGCGGCGCCGCTGACCAGCTGGCTGGACGGGGTGCTCACCCGTGACCAGCGCGGCTTCATCCCGACCGGGCCCGATCTGTCGACCGATGGCGCGCGGCCGCCGGGCTGGAGCCTGGAGCGCGCGCCGTACCACCTGGAGACCAGCGTCCCGGGCGTCTTCGTGGCCGGTGACGTCCGGTCCGAGTCGGCCAAGCGGGTCGCTTCAGCTGTCGGCGAGGGCGCGATGGCCGTCATGCTCGTGCACCGCTACCTGGAGAAGCTATGACCGTAACGCCGGACGCCGCCGCGGGCGGCGCCAGCCCCAGCAGCCTCCCGGCCGGCGAGACCCGTGCCCAGTGCAGTGCCGAGGAGCTGCGCGGGCTGTTCCTGTTCGAGAAGCTGACCGGCGACCAGCTCGCCTGGCTGTGCCGGGAGGGCCGGGTGGTGAGCGTCGAGCCCGGCATGGTGTACACCCAGGGCGAGCCGGCGAAATGCTTTTACGTTCTGCTGAGCGGGGAGATCGCGCTGCTGCAGCGGGTCGGCGGCGATGAGATCGAGGTGAACCGGTCCAGCAGCGCCGGGGTCTACGCGGGAGCGTTCTATGCCTACCTCGGCGACCGGGTCCGGCAGGCTTACAACAACTCGATGCGCGCCACCGTGCCGTCCCGGTTCTTCGTGCTGGACGCTCCCAAGTTCGCGGAGCTGATGACGGAGTGGTTCCCGATGGCCTCCCACCTGCTGGAGGGCCTGCTGTTCGGCGTCAAGAACACCCAGGAGGCGATCGGCCAGCGCGAGCGGCTGCTGGCGCTCGGCTCGCTGACGGCTGGCCTGGCGCATGAGCTCAACAACCCGGCGGCGGCCGCCGTGCGCGCCACGGCGACACTGCGCGAGCGGGTCGCGGGGATGCGCGGCAAGCTCGGCGCGATCGCCGCCAAGCGCTTTGATACGGCCGCGATGGAGGTCCTGATCACGCTGCAGAACGAGGCCGCGGAGCGGGTCTCCAAGGCCCAGGCGCTGAGCCCGCTGCAGACCTCCGACGCCGAGGACGAGCTCGCGGACTGGCTGGAGGACCACGGGATCTCCGGCGGCTGGCAGCTGGCGCCCATCTACGTCCAGGGCGGCCTGGACACCGCCTGGCTGGACAAGGTCGAGGCCAGCCTCATCGATTGCGTGCCATCCGACGGCGTGGCCTCCGCCCTGGACGGGTCGGTGCGCTGGATCGCCTACACCATCGAGTCCGAGCTGCTGATGAACGAGATCGACGACTCGACAGCGCGGATCTCCGCGCTGGTCGGCGCCGCGAAGCAGTACTCGCAGCTGGACCGGGCGCCGTTCCAGGTGACCGGCGTGCACGAGCTGCTGGACAGCACGCTGATGATGCTCGGCGGCAAGATCGGCCCCGACATCACGGTGGTCAGGGACTACGACCCCGACCTGCCCGACATCCCGTGCTTTCCCAGCGAGCTCAACCAGGTGTGGACCAACCTCATCGACAACGCGGTTTCCGCGATGGGCAGCGCGGGCACCCTCACCATCCGGACGGCCCGCGAGCCGGACAATATCCTGGTCGAGATCGGCGACACCGGGCCCGGCGTGCCGGCGGAGATCCAGGGCCGGATTTTCGAGCCGTTCTTCACCACCAAGGCGGTCGGCGAGGGGACAGGCCTGGGCCTGGACATCTCCTGGCGGATCGTCGTGAATGCCCACCACGGAGACCTGCAGGTCATCTCGGTCCCCGGCGACACCCGGTTCCAGGTCCGGCTGCCGCTGACCGCCCCGGCCGGGGCCGCCAGCGCGACGGAGGAAGCTGAGCAAGCGGAAGGAGCGGCCGGATGACGGCACAACCAGGGATCGACCCCGCGGTCCCGCCCAGCGGGACCGGCTGCGTGGAGTGTGACGCGGCCGGCGGCTGGTGGTTCCACCTGCGCCGGTGTGCCCAGTGCGGGCACATCGGCTGCTGTGACTCCTCGCCGTCCCAGCACGCCAGCGCGCACGCGGCGGCGGCCGGCCATCCGATCGTGACCAGCTTCGAGCCGGGCGAGTCCTGGTTCTGGAGCTATGACTCCAGCGAGATGTACCAGTCCGGCCCGGAGCTAGCCCGGCCGGACAGTCATCCCGCCGGTCAGCCCGTGCCAGGCCCGGCCGGCCGGGTCCCGCATGACTGGATGTCCCGCCTGAACTAGCTCGTCAGCACGGGGGTGCGTGATGGGAATCGTGTCGCCGGGTTTCACCGGGCGGCGGCGTCCGGGTAGCGAGCACCTGCCGCCGGGCCAGTACCTGGTCACGGACTTCCCGGTGCTGTCGGCCGGCCCGACGCCCCGGGTCGATACCCGCACCTGGGAGCTGCAGGTCAGGACCGAGGCAGGCCAGGTGCATTCCTGGGACTGGGCGGCGTTCCGCAGGCTGCCCACCGAGGACATCACCGTCGACCTGCACTGCGTGACCAAGTGGTCCAAGCTGGGCACGGGCTGGCGCGGGGTCTCGGTGGACACGCTGCTGGCTGACGTGGAGACCGCGGCCGAGTACGCGCTCGCCCGCTCCTACGGCGGATACACCACGAACCTGCCGCTGGCTGACCTGCTGGACGGGAAAGCCTGGATCGCCTTCCGCTACGGCGGCAAGGACCTGGGGTCCGAGCACGGCGGCCCGGCCCGGCTGCTGGTGCCGCACCTGTACTTGTGGAAGTCGGCCAAGTGGCTCACCGGGATCGACCTGCTGGCGACCGATAAGCCGGGATTCTGGGAGACGCTCGGCTACCACAACTACGGGGATCCATGGCGCGAGCAGCGGTACTGGGGCGACTGACCTGGCTGGTCGCCACGCAGCGGCGTCAGCTGCCTGCAGCTGGCGGTCCCGCCCGCTCCCGGGCCGCCACCCGCTCCCTAGCCGCCAGCCGGTCCGCCTCCGGTCCGGCTGGTACCCGGCGGCCGGCCGGCGGCTGGCCGTTGGCCGTGCTGCTGGCCGCCTGCCCGGTCGCGGTGCCCGGCGGCGGGCGGCCCTGGCGCCGGGCGCGGCGGGCAGCCAGCAGGCTGGTGGTCGTCACCACCACCAGCACGCTGGCGATCACCAGCAGCGAGAAGTCGGTGCTGATATGCGGTACTGGAATCGGCCCGGCGTGATGCACGCCGGACTCCAGCAGCGCTTCGGTGATCAGCTTGAAGCCGATGAAGCCCAGGATCGCCGCCAGGCCCGCCGACAGGTGCACCAGCCGGTTCAGCAGGCCCCCGATCAGGAAGTACAGCTGACGCAGGCCCAGCAGGGCGAACATGTTGGCGGTGAAGATCAGGTAGGGATCGCGGGTCAGCCCGAAGATGGCCGGGATGGAATCCAGCGCGAAGGCCAGGTCGGTGGCGGCGATCGCGATGATCAGGAACAGCACGGGGGTGGCCATCCGCCGGCCGTCGATCCGGGTGATCAGGCGCGCGCCGTCGGCCTGCTCGGGCATGGGTACCACCCGCCGGGCCAGCCGTAGCAGCAGTCCGTCCCGCGGCGCCTCGCCGGCAGCGGGGCCGGCTTGCTGAGGACCAGCCGGGCGGCGGTGTAGATCAGCAGGGCGCCGAACAGGTAGAGCAGCCAGCTGAACCGGTTCAGCGCTGAGGCGCCTACCGCGATAAAGATGCCGCGCAGGGCCAGCGCCATCATCACGCCCAGCAGCAGGATCCGGCTGTGCTCTCTCCGGCACCGCCGAGTGCCCGATGAGCAGGACGAAGATGAACAAGTTGTCCAGCGACAGGCTGTATTCCGTCAGCCAGCCGGCGAAGAACTGCCGGGCCGCCGCGGGCTCGCCGATCCAGCCCAGCCCGAGGCCGAATACCACCGCCAGCGCCACCACCGCAGCGGTCCACAGCGCGGATTCGCGCAGCCCGGGACGGTGAGCGCCATGCCTGGCCCCCACGATGAGCTCGAACCCGATGACCAGGACAAGTGCGCCGATAGTGGCCGCCCAGACCCAGAACGGGACGTTCAGGGTGTTCATTACCGGTAGTCAGCGGCTCCTGATCGCCAGGTCGCTCGGTCCCCGCGGCTGTGGTCGGGCCGGGCCGGGCTGGCCGGGCGCGCCCACGTATGCGCCCGGGCAATGCCGGCCACCTGGCCCTCCCCCCAGGAGGGGAGGAACCGTCCGGCCGCGATCCTGGCCGCCCGCCCGCCGGACGTCCCATCCGGTCATCGGCTCAGCAGCACCACCAGCCATCCGCCCCCCTCGGTTAGCACGCCCGGCGGCGACTGCCTCCGGAGCGAGCGCGAGCGGTGGTCAGGTGCTGGTATCGCGGTCATGAGTGATCCCTCCAGCGCCGGGTGGCGCTCTCGATCCCTCCTGGCTGTCGTTGGGGTACGACTGTTACAGTCTTTCTTGCCGGGCTAGTGCTGCCACGGGCGCGGATGACCAGTTTCAGGGGCCATGATCTTGCCGACTTCCGGCAAACTCCGGGTCCAAGGTGCCGACGCGGGGCGGGAGGGCCATGTCAGCCGCGACCGGGCGGGGCGGGCCGCCTGCGGGCGAGCCGGGGCCAGGTGCTGTCCCGGATCTGGCCGCGATCACCCGGGCCGCCAGCCGGAGGCGGCGGTGTTCCGCCGGACCTGCTGGGCGATTACCTGCCCGCGGTGCTGGACGCCGCCAGTACCGGACGCCGGCTGACGTCGCCCGAGCTGGCCGGCTACGGGCGGTCGGGCGAGCAGGCGGCGGAAAACGGGGTCGCCCTGCGCGGGCTGGTGGACCTGTACTTGTCGGCTACCTGGCGACTGTGGCGGGAACTGCCGGCCGACGGTGGCCGCCCGGGTCTGCGGGCGGCCCGCGCCGCCGGCGGGACGTCCGCGCTGCGAGAGGCGGGGCTGGCCGTGCTGCGCGCGGCGGACGATGCCGTGGCCGCCGCCGCGGAGGGTTTCGAGCGGGCGCACCTGTCCATCGCCAGGCGGCAGGAAGCCGAGCGGATCGAGTTCCTTGATGACCTGCTGGGCGGTCGTGGCAGCCTGGCCGACCTCGTTGCCCGCGGTGCCCGGCTGGGCCTGCGGCTGGCCGGGCGGCACCAGGTCGTGCTGGCCGACGGTCCCGCCGGCGCGCGCTATTCCGGTCCGCAGGGCCTGGTGGTGGAGCGGCTGATCGCCAGTGCTGTCGCCCCCGCGCCGGCGCTGACGATGATCCGCAGCGGGCGGCTGGTGGCCGTGATCGGCGTGGGCGGCGGCAGCGAGGCTGACCAGGCGGCCGAGGCGCTGGCCGGCGGGCTGTCCGGGAAGGGCGAGCAGGCCGCGACCCGCAAGCCGGGCTGGCGGGTGGCCATCGGCCGCCCCTATACCGGCCCGGCCGGGGTGATGCGCTCCTACGAGGAGGCCACCGACGCGCTGGATGTCGCCGAGCGGCTGGCCC
>CAWACD010000003.1:0-1503742 GCA_963780555.1 uncultured Actinomycetota bacterium
CACTCCGAACCCCTCCCGGGCCTGTGCATCGAAAAATCGTTCTAGTAAAATAGACGCCACGGCCGCCCCTGAGCCGGTGGCCGTGGACCAGAGGACGGCTGCAGTTGAGTCGCCCCGCACCGACCCGCGGCGGACCCGCCAGTCCGCCGGCCCGGACCTGGAGGGGCTTCCATGGCTGTGACGCACCCTGCTGCCCAAGACGCCCATCACGGGCCTGGCGCCGAAGGCGCCCCGCAGCGACCAGCACGATGCTGCTGGCCACACCGAATCCGGCCCCGCCGAGCCGGACCACCCGGACCATACCGAGCCGCTAACGGTCGACGCGGCATATGCCCGGTCGCACGAAGCGGCTCTGCGAGAGTCTGAGGTCGGCGAGGTTGGTCTGGAGATCGAGACCCACCTCGTGGACCTGGACGACATCTGTGACCGGGTCGCCTGGGACCGAGCCGGCACGCTCCCAGCCGCGCTCCAGAAGCAGCGGGCCGCAGCAGGATCACCCTGGAACCCGGCGGCCAGCTAGAACTGTCCGGCCCGCCCGCCGCCGACATCGTCGCGGCCGTCGCCGAGATGCGCCGCGACGGCCAGGGCGCCAGGCTCGCCCTGGCCGAGCTGAACCTCGGCATCGCCCACGCGGGCGCCGACCCGCTCCGCCCGTCGCCGCCGGATCAACCCGCGCCCGCGCTACCGCGCGATGGAGCTGCACTACGCCGCCGCCGGCCGGGCCGCTCCGGCCGCCATCATGATGACCTCCACCGCCGCGCTGCAGGTCAACCTGCAGGCCGGCCCCAAGCATCAGTGGTCCGACCGCGTCGCCCGCGCTTACCGCCTCGGCCCGGCGATGGTCGCGCTCTCGGCCAGCTCGCCCTGGCTGCACGGCCGCGACACCGGGTGGAAGTCGGTCCGCCAGCGCGCCTGGGCCGGCCTGGACCCCCGCCATTGCGGCCCGGTCCCCGGCTGCTTCGTCCCGGACACCGCCGTTCCCAGCGCCCGGCTCACCCTGGACGCCGCCGCCCCCGGCACGAGCACCGACACCACCACCGGTCCCGCCAGACTCGCCGCGCCCACTGGGCCGCCCGCGCCGCCGGACCAGCCACAGCCACCCTGACCACCACTAGCGCCGCGGCCACCCTCGACCCCGCCGACGCCTGGGCCCGCTACGCCCTCAACGCCCCCGTCGTCTTCTTCGCCACCCCACCCGGCGACTGCGACGACGTCACCCCCGTCACCACCACCGTCACCTTCGAGCAGTGGGCCAGCGGCGAGGTCGAGCTAGGCAGCCGCCGCCCCACCGCCGCCGACCTCGACACCCACCTGACCACGCTCTTCCCGCCAGTCAGGCTCCGCGGTTACCTCGAACTCCGCTACCTCGACATGACCGCGCCCCGCTGGTGGCCCGCCATCGCCGCCGTCGTGACCACGCTGATGGACGACCCGGTAGCCGCCGACCTCGCCTGCGAGGCCACCCAGCAGACCTCCACCCTCTGGACCCAGGCCGCCCGCGACGGCCTCGCCGACCCCCGCCTGGCCCGCGCCGCACAGCGATGCGTGGAAATCGCCGCCGCCCGGGCGCCAAGCCAACTCGCATCAGCAGTCGAAGACCTCGCCGAGCTCATCGAGTCCGGCCGATGTCCCGGAGACCTGCTAGCCGAGCGCATCACCGAAATCGGACCCCAAGCCGCCTTCGAGGAGCTGGCTCATGCCTGACAAGGTTGCCCGCGACGACGTTGTCCGGGACCTGGAGCGCGCCCGCGCTCGCACGACGCACCTGACCGACCTCGACGATCCCATCCTGCTCGCCCAGCACGACCCGCTGATGAGCCCGCTGGTCTGGGACCTGGCCCACGTCGGCCAGCAGGAAGAACTCTGGCTGCTCCGCGAAGGCGACCCGACAAAGCCCGGCATGCTCCCGCCCGACGTCGACTCCCTGTACGACGCGTTCAAGCACCGCCGCGCCGACCGGCCCCAGCTGCCGCTGCTGCCGCCCGTCGAGGCCCGCGCCTACGACCATGAGGTCCGCGGCCGCGTCCTCGACCTGCTGGAGAAGACGCCCGAGGACGACCTGTTCACCGCGGGCATGGTCGTGCAGCACGAGGAGCAGCACGACGAGACCATGTTCGCCACGCTGCAGCTGCGCCAGGGCCCGCCCGTGCTCCTGCCGCGCCGCGACCTGCCCGCCGGCCGCCGCGTCAGCCCCGAGCGCGTGCTTCGTGCCAGGCGGCGAGTTCACCCTCGGCGTCGACGCCCTGGCCGAGCCGTTCTCCCTGGACAACGAGCGCCCCGCGCACACCGTGCACGTCGCGCCCTTCTACATCGGCACCGTCCCGGTCAGCAACGCCGAGTGGCTCCAGTTCATGGCCGACGGCGGCTACGACCGGCAGGACCTCTGGTCAGCCAGGGGCTGGGCCCACCGGACCGACGCCAAGCTAGACCGGCCCCAGTTCTGGACCGACAGCGGCACCCGCCTCCGTTTCGGAATAGAAGAAGACGTGCCGCCGGACGAGCCCGTGCAGCACATCTGCTTCTTCGAGGCCGAGGCCTACGCCCGCTGGGCCGGCGCCCGGCTGCCCACCGAGGTCGAGTGGGAGAAGGCCTGCGCCTGGGACCCCGCAGACCCGGTCCCGCCGGCGCTGGCCCTGGGGCGACCAGCCGCTCACCGAGGACCGCGCCAACATCGGCGGCCTCGGCCTGCGCCCCGCCCCGGTCGGCGCCTTCCCGGCCAGCGCCTCCGCCTACGGCGCCGAGCAGCTGATCGGCGACGTGTGGGAGTGGACGTCCTCGGACTTCACCCCGTGGCCCGGCTTCACGCCGATGATCTACAAGGACTACAGCGAGCCGTTCTTCGGCGGGGACTACAAGGTGCTGCGCGGCGGGTCGTGGGCCGTGGCCCCGTCCACGATCCGGCCGTCGTTCCGGAACTGGGATCACCCGATCCGGCGGCAGATCTTCACCGGAATGCGGCTGGCCTGGGACGCCTGAGTGTGCCGCCACCTCGCTTACCTGGGCCCGGCCCCGCGCTCGCTCGGCGAGCTGCTGCTCACGCCCGAGCACGGCCTGCTCGTCCAGTCGTACGCGCCGCGCCGCCAGAGCCACGGCACCATGAACGCCGACGGCTGGGGCGTCGGCTTCTACTCGCCGGCGCGGCCCGAGCCAGCCCGGTGGCGCTCGGACCGGCCGCTGTGGAGCGACGCCTCGTTCGCGTCCGTGGCGCCGGTCATCTCCTCGACCTGCATCATTGCCGCCGTACGGTCGGCCACCGCAGGCATGCCCGCCGACGAGAGCGCCGCCGCCCCGTTCCAGGATGGTCGCTGGCTTCTTTCCCATAACGGGGTCGCTGACCGGACTGTCCTCGGACCGCACCTGCTGGCTGAGTCGGTGTGCGACTCCGCCCAGCTGGCCGCTCATCTCTTCGAGTACGGCCCCGAGCGGCTCGGGGAGTTCGTCGCCCACTTCGCCAAGCGCGACCCGGCCGCGCGGCTCAACCTGCTGCTCACCGACGGCACCCAGCTCCTGGCCACCCGCTGGAACGACACCCTCAGCGTGCTGCGCGACGACGACGGCATCGTCGTCGCCAGCGAGCCCTACGACGACGACCCGCGGTGGGAAGACGTCCCGGATCACCACCTCGTGGAGGTGAGCGCCGGAGCCCTGACCCTGACCGACCTGGCGAACATCTGAACCCAGCCGAACCCGATCTGATCGCAGAAGCTGATCTGGAGGCATGACTGATGCCAGCGGACCCACGAGTCCAGGCCCGGCCCGGCCGCTACCTCGACGCGCTGCGCGCCGACGTGCGAGCCGGCCTGGAAGCCACCCCCAAGACCCTGCCGCCCAAGTACTTCTACGACGCCCGCGGCAGCGAGCTGTTCGACGAGATCACCCGGCTGCCCGAGTACTACCTCACCCGGGCCGAGACCGAGATCCTGCAGCAGCGCGCCCCCGAGATCGCCGCCCTCGCCCGGTGCGAGTCGCTGGTCGAGCTCGGCAGCGGCACCTCGGCCAAGACCCGGATCCTGCTGCGCGCCCTGCTGGCCGGCGGGACGCTGCGCGAGTTCGCGCCGTTCGACGTCGACCCGGCCGTGCTGTCGGAGGCGACCGAGGCGCTGGCCGCAGGAGTACCCGGCGCTGCGGATCGCGCCCATCCTCGGCGACTTCGAGCAGGACCTCGGCCTGATCCGCGGCACCGGCGGCCGCCGCATGATCGCGTTCATCGGCTCCACCATCGGCAACCTGGACCCGGCCGCGCGAGGCGAGTTCCTGGCGCACATCGCGGCCGCGCTGCGGCCCGGCGACACGTTCCTGCTCGGCACCGACCTGGTCAAGGACACTCAGCGGCTGCTGCACGCCTACGACGACGCGGCCGGCGTGACCGCCGAGTTCAACCGGAACGTCCTGCGCGTGATCAACCGCGAGCTGGACGCGGACTTCCATGTGGATGAGTTCGCCCACGTCGCGGTGTGGGACGCCGAGAACGAGTGGATCGAGATGCGGCTGATGCCGGGCGCCCCGCAGCACGTCACGATCGGCGACCTGGACCTGACCGTGGACTTCGAGGCGGGCGAGGAGATGCGCACGGAGATCTCGGCCAAGTTCCGCCCCGAGGGCATCAAGGCCGAGCTGGCCGCGGTCGGCCTGCAGCTCACCCACTTCTGGACCGACCCCGCAGGCGACTTCGGCTTGTCGCTAGCCGAGCCAGCGAGCTGACGGAAGGGCCGCGAGATGCCCGACTCGGCAGGGTCAGCGGTCCGCCGAGCCTGGTTTTCCCGTCGAGCAGTTCGCGGGCGATCTCCAGGTGGCCGGAGTGCGCAGCCGTCTCCTCGATCATGTGGAGGACGATGTAGCGGACGCTGGTGATCTGGGCGGTGTACTCCGGGTCAGGGTGGAAGTCGAGCCTGCGCGGGGCAGCGGAGAGCGGGGTGACGGCGAGCACCTCATCAGACCGCCTGCACTCCTCGCGGTAGTTGGCGATGATGTCGGCGCTCGGCAAGTCGCAGGTGAACGCGGCGTACGGGTCGTACTCACCCTGTTCCTCTTCGTCTTCCTCTTCCGCCTCGTCCGACGGCGGTTCCTCCGCGCCGCCCGCGGTCACGTCCTGGAACCAGTGGTGCTCGGCGCCGCCGAGGTGCCAGAGCATCCCGGCCACCGTCCAGCCGGACGGCACGACCGGCGTCTGCCACGCCTCTTCAGGCAGCCCCTCGACGATCTTCAGCACCGCGTCGCGCTGGTACTGCAGGAAACCCAGGAGCATGCGCGACTCGTCGTCGTGGTTGACACCGCCCCTTGCCTGTGGCGCCGTCAGCGAAGTGGTCTCAGAGTCCGCCATGCTGTGCCGCCTCCCGAGGTTGGTCCGTCGCATCCTTCAGACGGCTGTGGCCCCCGAAACTCATCTCGGACAGCGATCGGCGGGGCCAGGCGGACAGGGTCAGGAGCGGGCGTAGCGGGAGTAGGTGACGCCGTTGCGGAAGGCCTTCGACTCGATCAGCCGGAGCCTGGGCAGCTCGAACCCGTCGGGGAACAGCCGCCGCCCGCGGCCCTGGACGACCGGGTAGACGAACATCCGGTACTCATCGACCAGGCCGCTGCGGATCAGGGCGTGGCACAGCGTGATGCTGCCGGTGATCACGATGTCCTTGCCGGGCTGCTCCTTCAGCGCCTTGATCTCCTGGACCGGGTCGCCGGACAGGATCGTGGAGTTCTGCCACTGCGGGTCCGTCATGGTCGAGGAGACAACGTACTTCTGCACCTGGTTCAGGTAGTCGGTGATCCCGGTCTGGTCGTCGGTCTGGAGCGGCCAGTAGCCGCGCATGTCCTCGAAGGTCTGCCGCCCCACGAGGAACGCGTCGGAGTTCTGGCTCTCCCGGTCCGTCTCCTCCCTCTGGTCGGAGGTGTCGACCCCGTCCTCAGGGCTGGGGCTGAACCAGTCACCGAGCAGCTCGATCGAGCCGTCGACGGTCATGTTCTGGGTGATGGCGAGGGTGCGCATGGCGGCCTCCCTGGCTCTCGATGTGAATGCCGGTGTCGGGGTTCTCTCAGTGCCGACCCGGGCGACGTGCCGAACTCATCGGTCGAGCCAGTCGGTGCTCGCGGGTGCCGGCCGGCGGGCGGTCGGCCGGTCAGCGCCGCAGGGCTGCTGCAACCCAGCTCATCGCCTGGCGCACTGCGGCGCGGGAACTCTCGTCGTGATCGAGGATGTCGAACGAGTGCTGGCCTTCCGGCACATCGAGAACCGTCAGCTCGGCGTGGCGTCTTTTCGGCCTCAGCGACGAAGGCCTCGACCGTGGCAGCGATCTCGGGACGCTCGCGGCCAACCCGGGTGAGCAGGATCGGCAGTGTTCCGGCCGAGCGGACAGCGTCCACCGGACGGAAGCGCTCGTCGACCTCCCAGCCCGGCAGCGGCGCTAGCAGCGGGTAGGTCGCGGCGAGGCAGCGCAGCCACGGGGGAGGCGCCGAGAGCCAGCTGGAAGTGAGCAGTCCACCCCCGGAGAAGAACCAGAGCGCGACCCGGCCGGGATCCACGCCCGGCAGCGCGCGAGCCTGCTCGACGGCCGCGGCCACATCATCCGCTGCGGTCGGGTAGTCGGCCGGAGAATGCAGCCGGTGGTCGAGGGTGACCCCCACGATCCCGTGACTGGCGGCCAGGGATCCGTAGCCGGTGAAGACCGGCCAGTCCCGCGGGGTGGGACGCAGTTCTGCCGGAATGGGCCCGCCGTGCACGAAGACGATGACGGGCAGCTTCTCAGCACCGGAATCCGCTGGCCAGTAGATGTCCAGCCTGCCATCGCGCTGCCGCCGGGACTCGGTGACCGGAAGCACGAAGGGCTGCAGGAAGGGTGATGTCACAGCCCCAGCTTATGGTCGATCTGCCGGTGCGCAACGCGGGCTGACGTATCCGATCGGATACGTCAGGGCGCGCATCAATCCGCTGAGCTCGTCGGGCCGCTGGAGAATACGCGGTGGCCTGGACCTACTCGGGAGACAGCAGCTGCGGGGTCCCGAACAGGTGGGCGACCATCTCGGCCCGCGTGCACACGCCGAGCTTGGCGAAGATCCGGCGCAGGTGCGTGGACACGGTCCACGGGCTGATGTCCAGCGACCGGGCGATGGCGTGATTGGTCGCGCCGCCCGCGACCATCCGGGCGATCTGCAGCTCGCGCGGGCTCAGCCCGTGGCTGGCGTCGGTCACCTCGATGATCAGGGTCAGCCGCACGGCGCCCCGGGCCGCGACGGTGGCCAGCCCGCCGCCGCCCACGGCGGTCAGGTCCAGTTCCCCGTTCCGGGCGTCATCCATTACCTCCCGGAGCACGTCCAGAAGGTCGTCCTGCACGTCGGCGAGCACCGCCCCCGGCTCCTCGACAGGAGCGCGTAACAGCACCCCTGCCCCTCTGTGCTCATGCTGCTCTGTGTCCACTTTCATGTCGCCGTCCTCCCCGCAGGCAGCCGGACATGTGAGCGCCTGAGCCGTGCCGCCGACGGCAATTCGTATGCACGCAATACTCGCTGCATGCCGGCTATGTAACAAGTGCGTTTACCTGCTGGTGTTACAGACCGCCGGCCTAATGGTGCCGGTCGTGAGCCTCGGCTAGCCACGGCGTGCTCCAGCCAGTTCAGCGCCGGGCTTCGGAGTGGCCAGCACGGGCTGGGCCAGGAGCCGGACCAGCAGCCGGACGGCCAGCGCCCATCCCGGTATGTCCAGATGCTCATCGGGGCCGTGCGCGCCGCCGCCGGCCGTGCCCAGGCCGAGCAGCACGGGCGCGACGCCGAACGCCTGCGCCAGCAGCCGCGCGGCCGGCAGGGAGCCGCCGGACCGGACGAGGGCGACGGGACGGCCGTAGACCGCGCGGCAGGCGGCGTCGACGGCGGCAAGTGCCTCCTGCCGGGGTACGGCCGCGTAGCCGGGACTCATGGCCCCGGCGGTGAGCCGGACGGTGACGCCCGGCGGCGCACTGTGCCGGGCGACGCGGGCCAGACCCGTGACGGCTGCGCGGACGTCGGCCCGCGCCGGAAGCCGGACGTCCAGCCGGGCTGCGGCCCGGGCCGGCACGGCAGCCCGCCCGGAACCGGCGTGCAGCCGGACGACATGCAGCGCGGGTCCGTTAGTGATCATCGGATCGAGGCCGCTGCCGCGGGTCGCCCGGCCGCCGGCCAGCCGGCGGATCACCTGGTCGGTCTGCGGTCGCACGGCCGGGACGCGGCGGCCGGGCTGCGGGCGGCTGGCTGTCCCGGGTGGCAGGGCGGCCTGCATCCGGAGCAGGATCTGCGCCAGGACCAGGGAGGGGTCCACGACGGCGCCGCCCAGTCGTCCGGCGTGCACCGGCCCGCCGCCGGCGTCGACCTGCAGCAGCAGGCTGGCGTGGCCGCGCTGGGAGACCGTGACGGCCGGGACGCCGTCGGCGGACTGCTCGGTGTCGCAGGCCAGGATCACGTCGGGCCGGATCCGGCGGGCGAGCGCCGCCAGTGCCGCCCGCAGGCCGGGGCTGCCGATCTCCTCGGCTCCCTCGGCGATCAGCACGACGGTGCTGGGGACACCGCCGGACTCGCGCCAGGCCTGGAGCGCCGCGACGGCGGCGAACAGCTGGCCCTTGTCGTCGTTGGCGCCGCGGGCGACCACCGTCCGACCGCGCACAGTCGGCGTGAACGGCAGCGATGTCCAGCCGGGTCCGGCGGGCTGGACGTCGTAGTGCCCGTAGATGAGGACGAGCGGGGCGCCGGGCGGGCCGGCGGCGCAGCCGACCACGACGGGAGCAGTGGCCGTGCTGAGCTGCCTGGTGGTCAGCCCGGCCCGGCGCAGGCACGCGCCGAGGAACCGGGCGGCGCGGTTCAGGTCGGCGCGGTGCTCGGGCTGGCCGCTGACCGACGGGATGGCCAGCCAGGCGGCGAGCTCGCGCAGCCGCGCGGGCACTGCAGCGTCGGCACGGGCCAGCGCGGTCGACCAGCCGGCCTTCGGCTGGATGCCGCGGCCGCGGTCCGCCCGGCGGCCGCGCTGGCCATGACTGCGCGCGCTCGGCATGATCAGGACCGGGTGGTCCGGGCCGGCGGGCGAGCCCCGGACCGGCCACCCTGGTAGGTGCCCAGGCCGCCGCGGCGCGGGTACGCCGGCATGCGCCGCAGGGCCGGCGACTGGGCCAGCGGGCTGCGCTCCCCGAACTGAGCAGCAACCCCGGACTGGCCGAGCTGCTCCCAGGGCAGCACGCGGTCGCTGCCGGTCCGCCGGGCCAGGCTCATGGCCTGGGCTGAGGTCAGCCACTCCTCGGCGGGTTCGGCGATCTCCATGAGCAGGGTCTCGAACTCGCTACGGGTGGTCTTGAGGATGTGGTCGCCGGACAGCCAGCGCAGCACGTCCCGCCCGGTGACGCCCATCCGCTGCCGCGGGCTGCTCTGCAGGCGCTGATCGAAGTACCGGATCGTCACTTCGTCCACCACGTCCCAGGCGTTGGCCGCGCCGAACAGCTTCTTGACGTCCTCGGCGTCGAGGATCCGGAAGCACTCCTCCAGCAGCTGCATGACCTCGACGCGCAAGACGTTCAGGTGCCCATAGGAGGTGAACTTGAGGTTATTGCGCAAGTCGAGGCCTGCGCGACGCACGACGGCTATTGAGCCGAAGCTGGGGTCGAGCGCCCGCTCGCGGATGACGTCGCTGATCCGCTTGTCCCGCCAGAACAGCGTCACCTGGTTGACGAAGTGCCCGAACAGCATGTGGAAGTCGGTGTTCGGCCGGCTCTGCGCGGCCCCCAGGCCGCTGCCGTAGCCCAGCACCCGGCGGTAGGCCGCGAGCCGGTCCTTACGGGTGTAGCGGAGCACGTCCCGGCGGTCGAACTGGTAGAGGTGGAAGGCGCCAGGCCCGCCGGACAAGCGCACCGCGCCGCCCTCGAACAGCTCCTTGAGCTTCTGCACGACGCGGAACACCCCGATGCGCTCGTGCTGGTAGATGTAGTACAGATCGCCGACCGCGACGATGCGCTCGGAGTTGATGTTCTCGTCGTAGGGCGACACGCCCTGCGACATCTGCACGGCGCCGAACCTGGCCGCCGCGTCCGGCCCGACGCCGGCCAGCTGAGCGAGCCCGCCGTCCGGCGGCCCGGGCGCGCTGGCGTCGGCGGTGGCCGCCGCGTCGACCAGCGCGTCGATCTGCCGGTTCAGTTCCTCCGCCAGGGCCGGGTTCGACACCAGGCTGCCGGACAGCCGCTCGGCGACCTGCTCGCGCAGCGCCTGGATGCGGTCGAGTCTGTCCTGGTAATCCTTCTCCGAGAGCACGGCTCTCCACCTCTCCTCGTGCGCCTACTGCCCGCCGGCCTGCCGCGCGAGCCGGGGCCGGCCGCGCGCTGGGTGAGTCACGGGTTGGTCTGGTTCTGGACGAGCCGCCCGGTCAGGTCGTCCCGCAGCCGGATCGGAACGTCCCTGGCCTGCGCGTACCTGGTCTGGACGCCGGCACCCCCGTAGATCGGCCACGGCCGCGGCCGGCGTCCGTTGCCGAACTCGTCCAGCCAGGGATCAAGCACGGTCAGGTCGAAGACGGCCGACACGGTGTCGGTCTCGTGCGACACCCGGCCCGCATCGGGCCGGACCTGGGTCCGCAGCGCCGGATTGCGCCGGCGGACGCCGGGGCTGCGGAACACCGGAGTGAGTGTCGGGGCGATGTTGAGGCCGCGGACGACCACGAGGATCTCGCTGGTCGGGGCGGCGACCGTCAGCGTCGTGACGTCGAACAGCACGGCACCGGAGAACCGCGTGATCTGCAGGGTCAGCTGCGCGAGCTGCCACAGCAGGGAGTCCAGCCCGCTGACGGCGATCTGCACCCGCGAGGACTGCATCCCCGGCGGCAGCGCGCCCCGGCCGCCCACGCCGATCAGCGGCATCTGCACACTGACCGGCCCCGGCGGCGGGACTGTCAGCAGGCCCACGACCCCCGGCGCCAGGGTGACCGCGGACCGGCCGGTAGCCGCCAGCAGCACGTTGACCTGGTCCATGAGGCTGAGCACCGTCGGCATCAGCGACGTCCGGATCCCGTCCCGGCCGCTGTCGCGGGCGATCCGCGGGCCATCCTCGGTCACGACGGTCCGGATCCAGGTCAGCAGGCCGTCCAGGAAGAGGCCATTGCTGTTCGGAATCATGATGGTCTGCTGCTCGGCAGCCGAGATGTACACCGAGTCCAGCGCGGCTTCCAGGTCGTCGAGCTGCTCGGCGACCGCGTTCAGCAGCTGGCTGATCAGCACCAGCTCGGTGCCGAGGAAGCCCTGCTGCCCCGCGCCCCCGGCGCCGGTGAACTGGCCGCGCAGGTTGACCCAGGCCCTGGCGATGTCCAGGACCAGGTCGACCAGCGTCCAGAACGCGGTCCGCACGCTCTCCTGGTCCACGTTGTTGACGAAGGTGTCGGTCAGGCCGAACTGATCGCGGACCTGGCCCAGCTGCCCGCCGATGGTGTCCGCCGTCTGCGCCGGGGGCACGTTCGCCGCCGCCACGCCGAGCAGCTGGCGCAGGAAGGCGTCGACCACGGCCACCCGGGGACCGCCGGGCGTGCCCAGCTCGCCGACCATGGTGGTCACCGCGTCCCGGACCAGCCGGCGGTAGGACTCGCAGTTCTCGGTGTCGGCGTCGGGGCGCAGCGGGGTCAGGGCGTCCAGCAGGGTGAGCATCTGGGTGCGGGCCGACACCGCCCGGCTGTACAGCGACGCCTGGCCGCCGGACACCGCGCCGAGGTCAGCCTGGATGGCGAATCCGCGCGGGCTGTAGGTCGCGACCGTGTGGTCCTCGACGTCCGACAGCTGGAACGACGCCGCCAGCGCCGCCTCGAAGGCTGCGGTGTCCTGCGACCGCGGCCGCCAGCCCAGCACGTCGCGCAGCGCGCTCTCGACGACCGGTGTGACCGTGCCGGAGTCCCCGGTACCGGAGGCCGACGGGCTGCGGCTGCCGTCGGATGTCAGTACGGGAAAGGGCTGGTCGACATCGACGACCGGGATGTTCGGGATCGGGGTAGTCACAGCGTCCTCCTGACGGCCGGTGCCGGGTTAGCACGGGCGTACGGGTAACTCGCGGGTGTCGGTGAGCTCGGTCCAGGCGGCGTGACACGCTGCCTGCGCTGCCCCGAGCGGGGTTTCGCAGCGGGCGGCGGACTCCTGGACGCTGCTGACCCAGGCCGCCCACTCGCCGTTGCGGCCCCGTGCCGCGCGGCGCAGCTGGGCCACGGGCTCATAGGCGCGGATCGACCGCCAGTACCGCGTGGCGGCGGCGGTCAGCTGCTGCGCCAGCTGGGCGAGCGCCCCGGCCGGCAGCGGGCCGGGGCCGCGGGCCAGCAGCTCGCGCCCGGCGGCGACGTCGCCCTGCAGGTCGCTGACGGAGTCCACCAGGTCGTCGATGACAGCCAGGTCGGCCGAGCGGGGCGCGTCCTCCAGGGCGATGAGCACCAGCTCGGAGACCGCTGCCCACAGCTCATCGACAGCGGCGACGAGCTCGGCATGGGCGCGCTGGCGGGTCATGGCTCACCGCCTCACGAGCTCGGTGTAGAAGTTGCGCATGAGGCGCTCGGGCGAGGCCATCCGCCGGTCGAGCGCCGTGCGGACGGCGCCGATGAGAAACCGCTCGGGAACGACGCCGGGGTCGGTCCCGTCGGCCAGCCGCCGGGCGGCTTCCTCGATCATCAGCTGGTGCCGCGGCTCGAAGGTGATCACCTCGCGCAGTGACTTGCCGCCCAGCGACGGGAACCGGGTGTAGCAGACCGCGCTCACCACGGCCGGGACCGCGGCCCGCCAGCTGCCCAGGATCGACGGCGGGATCGTGGTGCCGGCGGTCGAGGGGTACAGCGAGTGCCAGGTGCGCTCGTAACGGCGGGCGGTGTCCGGGAAGCCCATCCGGCTCAGCAGGTGCGTGGACAGGAAGGTGCGCAGGTACGGGGTGGGGTGCACGCCGCTGCGGCGAGTAGGCCAGGGCCAGCCGGGGGGACCGGCCGACCACGTCCATCAGCGACAGGATGAACGCCTCGCCGCCGAGCATCGTGCCGAGCAGGTCGCAGAAGATCTCGCGGTTCCACCGCGTCCACGTCCGGGCGACGGCCGGGCTGACCGCGGCGCTCACCTGGCGATAGATAGCAAACGGAACGGCCCGTTCCAGCTCCAGCTCGTTCTGCAGGTTGTGGCTGACCTCATGCAGGAGCGCGCCCATCGTCCACGGGTTGACCAGCCGGTGATAGGGGAGCTGGACCAGCGGGAACGGGTTGATCTGCCGGCCCAGCCGGCGCAGCGGGATGCCGCGCCGGTAGGTCGCCGGGCTGAAGCCGGTCCGCATGTACGAGAACGGCGGCGGCGCCGGGATGCTCCGGCTGCTGCCCAGGTGCATGAACACGTGCTGGTAGCAGTCCAGGGCGATCCGGTCGCAGGCCACCAGCCACTCGGCGAAGGCGCCCTGGCGCTGGCCGAACAGCTCGAAGAAGAAGTCCCAGACCCGCTCGGTCGCCCGCACCCGGTCATGGGCCATCGACTTCAGCTGCAGCGCGGCGCCGATGCTGCCGGGCTGCTGGCCGCTGCGGGCCAGGCGCGTCACCCGGTCCAGGTCGGTGACGGCCGCGGCCAGCGGCTGGCGGAGCCGGGCGAGCAGGGCGTTGACGGCCTGGACATGGCCCTCGCTGGGCGCTGCCACGCCGGTGCCGAACTCCTCGCGGCGGAAATCGCGCAGTGCCTCCAGGTGCCGGCGGACGTTCAGCGCCTGCCCGGCCAGGTAGGGCCCGAGCATGGCATCCGGCCCCGCCGGCCCTGACCGGCAGGCTGACCCCGGCCGGCTGGCCGATCCTGGCCGCCCCGCCGGGCCATCCGACTCCGCCAGGCCCGCCAGGCCCCGGCCGGGCACGAGCGTGGCCGGGCCGTGGGCCAGGATCTCGCCGGCCGTGTCCGGCCGCGGAGCCTCACGGACGGCGGCGGCCACGGCGTCCTGCTGACGGTGAGTTCCGGCGGCGCGGCTGGCTGCCGGACGCCGGGGGCCGGGGACTGCGGATCCCGCGCGCGTCGCGGGAGTAGGACTGGCTCCGGTTGCGCCGGTGGTAGCGCCGGTCGAACGTCCCGACGGCGGACAGGGCACGGCGGCAGTCGGCCGGGTCGGTAAGCACCCGCTCGGCGATCCCGCCCAGCGTCTGCAGCACGGCGCCGGGCGTGATGGCGCGGCCCGAGGCGGCCTGGTCGGCCAGGCTCTGCGCCGAGCGCTGCAGGATCACGGGCAGCGTGCTGATCAGCTGGCGGGTGCGCGGCTGGCGGCGCAGCTGCCGGGCCAGCCGCATCGACCCGCGGATCAGGGTGGGCGCGTTGCGGTTGATGAGCGTGGCCGCCCGCGGGATGAGCCGGGCCGCGAGCGGGATCAGTGCGCCGATGAAGGCCTCGGACTCGGACTCGCTGTCGGCCCGCGCGGCCTGCGCCGACAGGTGCGCCATCAGCTCGGCGTCGGGGTACACGCGCCGGATCGGGTTGACGAACAGCTCGCCCTCGGCCTCCCCGGCGCCCTCCTCCTCGAATTCCGCCTCGGCCTCCGCCTCGAACTCGAACTCGTACTCCGACTCCTCTTCGTCCTCGCCCTCACCCTGCCCCAGTAGTCCGCCCAGGGCCTGCGCGATACCGCCGAGGAACGCCTCGTCCTCGTACTCCGACTCGTCCTCGAACTCGTCCTCGCTCTCGAACTCAAGCTCGGCGGCCAGGGCGGCTTCGTCCTCGCCCTCGATGCGCGGATAGCGGTGGTTGGCTGTCGATGCCATGTCCCTGTCCTCCTGGAGTCGCTGATTCATGTGGCCTCGTCGGCCTGGCCAGGCGCGAGGCCGCGGGCCGCGCTGCCACCGCTGGCCGGCGGGCCCGCCCAGCGCGCCGGGCGCGGACGGCCATCGGCCGGCCTGCCGCCACCGCGCCCCGCGGCACCCGCACGTCACTGACGACCCGGACGACCCGCGGCGGGGCGCCCGGCCCGGGAGGGCACGCGGACCGGGGTGACCACCCGGACGAAGCCGGGCCGCGGCCTGGTCAGGTGACCGCCCGATCCGACGATCTGGGTGCGGGCCGGCGGCCGGATCAGCTGGCTCCCGGTCCGGCCGGGCCGGTAGTGGCTGGTTCCCGGCCGGCCGGGCGATACGAGCCCTGGCTGTAGCCGTAACGGGGCCGGCGGTGACCTGGCCGGCCGTAGCCGCGGTACCGGCCGTCGTAGCCGGGCGCCCAGCTGTGCCGGGCCCGGCGCCGCCGGGCCAGCGCCAGGCCGTGCGCGTGGCGGCGCATGATGTAGCTGCGGCTGCGCGGGTCGCCCAGCGCACGGGAGGTCAGGCTGCCGAGCGCCTGGCCGACCTCGACCGGGCCGACCGGCTGGCCGGCCTCGATCTGGCGGGCCAGCGTCCGCGCCGCGCCGCCGACGATGCCGGGCACGAGCCGGACCGCCTGGCGGGTGTGCCGGTTGGGGTGCAGGATCCGGGTCAGCGCCGCCGAGCCGCGCAGCAGCGCCGGCAGCATCCGCTCCAGGTCACGCCGGTCGCGGGCGGAGATGGCCATGTAGGAGGCGGCACCGGTGAACGCCTCGGCCTCGGCCTCGGACTCGCTGGCCGCGGCCCGCGCCGCGAAGTACTCGGCCATGGACTGGCCGGGGGAGACCGGCGCCGATGCCATCTCCTCCAGCTCGCTCTCGGCCTCGCCTTCCAGCTGCGAGGTGACCGCGCGGGCGAGCGCCCCGGCCGCCGGGCCGCCCACCGCCGTGGCCACGATCGGGCCGATCCGCTTGGCCAGCACCCTGAGGAACGGGGCGGCCTTCTTCAGCGCCCGGCCGATGCGGCCGAAGAACTCCTCGGCCTCATCCTCGTCCTCGAACTCGCCCTCACCCTGGCCGAACAGTGAGCCGGCCAGCTGGGCGATGCCGCCGAGGAAGGCCTCGTTCTCGTCTTCGTCCTCGGACTCGTACTCCTCCTCGCCTTCGCCCTGGCCGAGCAGGCCGCCCAGGGCCTGAGCGATGCCGCCGAGGAACTCCTCGCCTTCGTCCTCGTCTTCGAGTTCTCCCTCGAACTCGTCCTCGAACTCGTCTTCCGCCTCAGCTTCGAACTCGTCCTCGAACTCGCCGTAGAACTCGTCTTCCAGCTCATCCTCAAGCTCGTCCTCGAACTCGCTTGCCAGGTCGGCTGGGTATCTGGCCATGAGAGCTCCTCGGTCGTCGTGATCGGCGCTCTCATGAAAGCCCCGCGTGGCCGGCCGCAGTAGTCGCACCAGTGCGTGAAACACGTCCCTGTTCCTGCGTCAGGAGGACCCAGCCGGAGGTAGCTCAGATGCGTGACAGCGCCCAGCCGCCGCCGGCAGATGCCTCGCGCCAGCCGCAGCCGGCGGCGGGCTGCTTCCCGCTGAGGCCAGCCGGATGACAGACCGGCCGCCTACTCTGGTCCGGTGAACCAGACCCGTCAGCAGGAGCACGCGGCGCTGGTGGCGCTGCTCCGGGCCAGCCCGGCGAGCTGGGCGGACATCACCGCTGACCTGCTGAAAGCAGGCAGCGCCGCGGACGTTTGGCACGACTGGCGAACCGAGCACGAGCCGACCGCGCTGCTCGATGCGCCAGCTGCCGGTGCTGATCCCCTCGCCGCGGCGGCGGCCGACATCGGCGCCTGGGCACGGCAGGGCTGGGCCCTCACGACGATCCTGGATGAGGAGTACCCGCCCCGGCTGCGCGAGATCCACCAGGCACCGCCGTTCCTGTTCTCGCGCGGCCAGCTCCTGCCCGACGACCCGGCGGTGGCCGTCGTGGGCTCGCGGGACGCCTCCGGCCGCGGACTGGGCATCGCGCGCGGCATCGCGCACGAGCTGGTGAGGCGGCGAATCTCGGTGGCCGCCGGGCTGGCCCGCGGCATCGACACGGCCGCGCACCGGACCGCGCTCGATGAAGGCGGCCGAACGGTCGCGGTCATCGGGACCGGCATCAGCCGGGTCTACCCGCCGGAGAACGCGGGCCTGCACGAGGAGATCGCGCGACGCGGGCTGCTGCTGTCCCAGTTCTGGCCGGAAGCGCCGCCGCAGAAGCACACGTTCCTGATGCGCAACGCGACCATGTCGGGCTACAGCCTGGCGACCGTCGTCGTGGAGGCGGGGGAGAAGAGCGGCGCCCGGGTGCAGGCCCGCCTGGCCGTCCAGCACGGCCGCCCGGTGATCCTCACCGACCTGGTGGTGGAGCGCAACGAGTGGGCTCGCGCCCTCGCCAGCGAGCCAGGCGTCCAGGTCGCCAGCGGCCTGCGCGAGGCAGCCAGCCTCATCGACGGGCTGATAGCCGGGCAGCAGGACGTCCGCGCCGAACCGGGTCGCCTGGGCACCGCGGCACAGTCAGGCGCAGCAGAATGACCGAGCAGCTCTCCCTGGCCCGGCTGCGTGACTCGCTCGCCGCGCGAGCCGGCGGGTACCTGCGCAATCCGGTGCGGTTAGCAAAGGTCACCTGCGCCGTCTGCGCCCGGCCGTCGGACGGCTTCACGCGCTGCTTCCAGTGCCGGCAGCACCGTTACTTCCCCGGCCTGGCCGACGCCACCGCGATCATGACCTACGCGGTCGCGGGCCAGCAGTCGGGCGCCATGATGCGCGGCTACAAAGCCACGCCGCCGGTCGCGGAGCACCAGCTGGTCGTGCGCTTGCTGGCCGCACTCGGGGTGGCCGGGCACACCAGCTGCGCCGCCGAGTTAGCAGGAACGCCGGTCACCCACTGGGCCGCCGTCCCGTCGCTTCCGGCCAGGCCCGGCGAGCACCCGCTGCATCCGCTCGTCAGCCCGTACGCACCAGGCGAAGGGATCAGCCTCACGGCGGCGCCATCGGGGCGGGTCCAGTACGCGCGCGATGTCAGCGCGGACCACTTCGCCGTCGCCGGCCAGCTGCCGCCTGGTGCCCACGTCCTGCTCATGGACGACACGTGGGTCACCGGCGGCCACGCCCAGTCAGCCGCGCTGACCCTGCGCCAGGCCGGAGCAGCCCGGATCTCGCTGCTGGTCATCGCTCGCTGGATGACCCGCGACACCCGCCTGAGCGCCCGGTTCCTGCGTGACCTGCAGACCCGTGACTACGACCCGGCCGCGTGCCCCTGGACCGGCGTCACCTGCCCGAGCAGGTCGGCGCTGGCCGCATAACTGAACGCCGCGCCGGCGCTGACGCCGGCTACATCTTGCTGTGGATCTCGTTGGCGATCTTGGTGCCCTGGCTGGCGCTGACGTAGGTCAGGCCGCCGATCTTGATGTAGGTCTGGCCGTACAGCACGCCGAAGCTAGCCGACGCAGCCGCCCCCGCCGAGCCCGCGTTTCCGTTCGGGTTGGGCTCAGAGAAGGCCTTGTCGCCGACGCCGGACACCGAGTTCGGCTTGTGGCCGACGGTCGAGAGCGCAGAGATGTCCTCGCTGTAGTCGCCGGGGCCGTTCCCGACATCGACCGAGATCTGCAGCAGAGCGTAGTTAGGTCCGTTGTACTCGCAGTTGAAGATGACGCCCTCGACGTTGCTGGCCTTAGCGCTGGTCAGCTTCGTACCGGACAGCTGCGATGCGACCGACGCCGGCAGGTCGGCGCAGACATTGATCTTCGCCGATGAGCTGGAGCCCTGGCCGCTGCTCGCCGCCTGGCTGGCCGCCGCCGACACGCTGGCCGCGACCTGGCTGGCTGAGTGGCCTGACGAGCTGCCCGAGCCTGAGCCCCCGCAGCCGGCCAGCGCGAGCGCGGCACCCGCGGCGCTCGCGGCCAGAGCTGTCGTAAGTCCCCGGTTGCGCATGGTGGTCCTCCCCTGGATGGTTGCTGCCTCCAGGGAACCGCGACGGGCGTAATGCCTGGGTAACGCGCAGCAGGCCGCTAGCCGGGAGAGCCAGGCACTGGTGGGAGATCCGTAACGGGGTCGGTGCCCGCCACGCTCGCAAGGTGCTCTGACCTGGTGCAGGCCCCGTGCGGGGCATGCCTCTGCACTCACCACCGCACGGCTCGGCCTGCGCTGCTTATGGAATCAGGACTGCCTTAACGAAACCTTCGGCCCGGCTGTCCATCAGCTCGTAGGCCCGGTCGACCTCGTCGAGCCCGAACCGGTGCGTGATCAGCGGCGCGTAGCTGAACCGGTGCGCGGCAATCAGGTCCAGCGCATCGCGCATCGCCCGCATCAGCCGCGTCTTGTCCGGGCAGAACCCGTTGACGATCGTCACCGCCTTGTACCAGAGGCCCATGTCCATCGGCGCGTCCCCGGTGTGGTGGTAGCCGACGACGCACAGCGTCCCGAACGGCCGGACGAGCGCGCCCGCCGTCGCCAGGCCCGGCGTCACCCCGGTGGCCTCCAGCACGATGTCGGCGCGCTGATCCCGGTCCCGGCTCAGCTCCCCGCCGGCCCCAGTACCAGCACCAGCTGGCCCGCCGAACTCAGCGGGCACCTCATCCGGCGCGAACACCAGGTCGGCCCCCAGCTCCAGTGCCCGCTGCCGCGCATCCGGCAGCGGGTCGACGCCGATCAGCAGTCCCGGCGCCCGGTCCAGCGCGAGCTGCACCAGCCCGAGACCCATGAACCCGAGCCCCACCACCGCGACCCGGTCGCCGGCCCGCAGTCCGGTGCGCGACAGCGCCTCGGCCAGGTCGGCGACCGGCTCGCCGATCGCGAGAGCCGGGTCGATGCCCGCGGGCACCGGCAGGATGTGCGCCGCCGCCAGGACGGCGTGCGAGGCGAACCCCGGACTGCCGAGCCCGGTCACCAGGTCGCCCTCGGACCAGCCGCGGGCCAGCCGCCCGGCGGAGACGACCCGGCCGGTGATCTCGTGCCCGAGCCGGACCGGCGCGCCGCCGGAAGCAGCGCCCAGTCGGCCGGTGCGCCACGGCGTCAGGTCAGACGTGCACACGCCACTTGCTACCACCTCGACAAGCACCTGGTGGTCGCCCGGCACCGGATCGGGCGCTTCGACCACCTCGGAGGTCCGCGGGCCGATCACCTGGCTGATCCTCATGACGCCTCCTGCGGCAGACGGGACGTACGAGCCGGCGCTCGGTCGGGAAGTGGCATCTAGTGGATCGACTGACGGTCCGGCCACGGTCCCTTCCGGATGCCCGGCCAGCCATCCCGAGTCGGCTCCGCCCGCCGGGCGCGCCGGTCCGATGTGCACCTAACCAGGTATCGACGGCCTAAATCGTACGCAAGGTCTTGATGAAGCGTACATGCATCGTCTTATACTGGCCTCAAGTGGCGTCTAGTGGTCTACTCTTGGCAAACCTCGCGGTTCACCAAGTTCACCAGACCGGCTGCCAGCCGTAAAGGAGAGCGCGTGTCCTCCTACACCTGCGCCGTTGTCGCGGCCGGTTCCCAGGGCCGGGTGCATGCCCAGGGATATAAGGCCGCGTCGCAGTCGCGGGGCGCCCGCCTGGTGGCGGTCGCGGACACCAACGCCGATGCCGCGCGCGAGCTGGCCGCCGACCTGGACATCCCGGCCGCCTACGACAGCTACGCGGACCTGCTCAAGACCGAGCACCCGGACGTGCTGAGCATCTGCACCCCGCCGGCCCTGCACCTGGAGGTGGCCCGGGCCGCCATCGAGGCCGGCGTCAGGGCGATCCACTGCGAGAAGCCCATCGCCACCTCGTACGGCGACGTGCTGGAGATGCATCACCTGGCGCAGGACGCCGGCGTGCAGCTCACCGTCAACCTGCAGCGGCGGTTCGAGCCGGTGCACCGGTTCGCCCGCGACCAGCTCGCGGCCGGCGCCATCGGCGAGATCGTCAGCATCGAGGGCTACTGCCCGAACCTGCCCGACTGGGGCTCGCACGTCATCGACCTGATCCTGTTCTACCTGGGCGACCGCCCGGCCAGCTGGGTGACGGGCCAGGTCGACGTGTCGGTCAACCGGTACGTGTACGGGGCGTTCGCCGAGACCTCGTCGCTGACCCAGGTCAAGTGGGCCGACGGCGTCAGCGCGGTGATCAGCACCGGCCGCGAGCCGCAGACGCCGCTGCTGAACCTGGAGAACAACCTCGGGCTGCTCGTCCAGGGCACCCGCGGCCGGCTGGACGCGCGCGGCGCCCGCTGCCTGATCCACCGCTTCGGCGCCGACGACGTCGAGTTCACCTCGCCGTTCAGCCGGGACACCAGTACCTGGGAGCGCGGCGTCGACCCGGCGATCACCGCCTGCACGGCGCAGGCCATCGACGACCTGCTGGCCAGCCTGGACGAAGGCCGGCCACCCATCCTGCGCAGCGAGCTCGGCGTCCGCGGCGCGGAGATCATCTTCGCCACCTACGAGAGCAGCCGGTCCCGCCGCCGCGTCAGCCTGCCGCTAGATACCCGCGACAACGCCCTGCTCACGGGGCTGGCGCAGGGGTTCTGGCAGCCCGTCGGCGAGCAGCGCTCGACGTACTGAGGCAGCCGACAATGACGCGACCCGCGACCCCCGCTCCGGCGACCCCGCCGCCCCCGGCCGACGTGCACCGGCTGCCGGGGCCACCGTCCCGCCCGCGCCCGGCCGCGCTGGTCGTCATCACCGGCGACGACGTCTACGAGGACCTGTTCACGGCCAGCCTCAAGCTCCAGGACCTGCTGGCCGGCCTCGGCTTCACCACCCGCGCGGTCATGGGCACGGGCCGCCTGGCCGCCCTGGCCAACGGCTCCGCCGATAGCTCGGACAGCAAGATGCGCCGGGCCGCCGCCGGACTGGCCGCCACCGACCTCATCGTCTTGTACACGGCGATGGGCCAGTTCGCGCCGGGCACCCAGGCGGCACTGGCCGACCTGGTCCGGTCCGGCGCCGGGCTGATCGCGGTGCACGCCGCGAACGTCTTCCCCGGCGACGCCGGCGGCCTCGACGAGAGCTACCGCGAGCTGTTCGAGCTGATCGGCAGCCGCTATGCCGCGCACGGGCCGCGGCCGCATCACAGCCGGTTCACCGTCCACGCGGATCAGAACCATCCGGTCACCAGTGGCCTGGCCCCGTTTGAGATAGACTCACGAGCACTACCAGCTCGAGCTGGCTCCGGACTGCCACCGTCGTGGCCTGGCGCGATACCCGCCGCCGGGCGTGAGCCCGTCCTGCATGTCCGCGAGCACGGCCCGGGCGCGTCGCCTACCTGCAGCTCGGCCACGACATGCGCGCCTGGGACGACCCGGCCGTCCGCGACCTGCTGGCCCGCTGCGCCGCCTGGGCCCGCCGCGACCGTGACTCCAGCGAGCACCAAGCCGAAGCCGCCGTAGCAGGGGAGTCGCGATGAGAGTCCTGGGGCGGCGGCTGTTCTTCTACGTGGTGACCGCGTGGGCCGCGATCACCCTCAACTTCATCCTGCCGCGGCTGATGCCCGGCAACCCGGCGCAGGGCCTGATCGAGCGGTTCGCCGGCAGGCTCAGCCCGGCCGCCGTGCACGCCATCGAGGTGCTGTTCGGGCAGCCGCACTCCAGCCTGCTGTCCCAGTACCTCGCCTACTGGAAGAACGTCGTCACCTTCAACTTCGGCATCTCCTACACCTACTACCCGACCCCCGTCGGGCAGGTCATCAAGCAGTCCATCTTCTGGACCGTGGTGCTGATCGGCCTGTGCACCGTCATCGGGTTCGTGCTCGGCACCCTGCTCGGCATGTTCGTCGGCTGGCGCCGCGGCAGCTGGCGGGACGCCCTCGTCCCGGTGACGACGTTCCTGTCCTCGCTGCCGTACTTCTGGTTCGCGCTGATCGCCATCCTGGTCTTCGCCGTCACCCTCGGCTGGTTCCCCAGCTCCGGCGGCTACGGCATCGGCCTCACCATCGGGCCCAGCTGGCCGTTCCTGTCCAGCGCCATCTACTACGGAGTGCTGCCCGCGCTCACCATCGTCGTCGCGTCCGTCGGCGGCTGGCTGCTCGGCATGCGCAACATGATGGTGACCACCCTCAGCGAGGACTACGTCCTGCTCGCCGAGGCCAAGGGCCTGTCCCGGCTGCGGGTCATGTACACCTACGCCGGCCGCAACGCCGTCCTGCCGTCGGTGGCCGGCTTCGCCATGTCGCTCGGCTTCGTCGTCGGCGGCGCCATCGTCACCGAGATCGTCTTCAACTACCCCGGCATCGGCACCGTGCTGTTCCAGGCGGCCAAGGGCCAGGACTACCCGCTGCTCGAGGCCATCTTCCTGACCATCACCGTCGCGGTGCTGCTGGCCAACCTGTTCGCCGACCTGGCCTACATCGCCCTCGACCCCCGGACGCGGGAGGGCTAGATGCTGATCACCCCCGACGTCGCGACCGAAGCCGACGAGCTGCAGCAGAGCCGGACCTGGCTGCGCGGGCTGCTGGTGCCCAAGGTCCTGGTCGGCGTGGTCATCGTGCTCTTCTTCATCCTGCTGGCCGCCTTCGGGCCGCTGCTGGACCACACCGACCCCGGCGGCGTCACCCGCGTCACCCTGCGGCCGCCGTCCCTGCAGCACTGGCTCGGCACCACCCAGCAGGGCCAGGACGTGCTGTCCCAGGTCGTGCACGGGGCCCGGATCTCCATGGAAGTCGGGTTCGGGGCCGGCATCCTGACCACGATCTGGTCCGTGCTGGTCGGCCTGACCGGCGGCTACATCGCCGGCACCGGCAGCGAGCTGCTGTCGCTGTTCTCCAACGTCTTCCTGGTCATCCCCAGCCTGCCGCTGGTCGTCATCCTCGCCTCCTACCTGCCCAACGCCGGGTCGGCCGGGATCATCATCGTGATCACCGTCACCGGCTGGGCGTGGGGCGCCCGGGTGCTGCGCGCGCAGACCCTGTCGCTGCGCCGCCGCGACTTCGTCGAGGCCGCCCGCGCCACCGGCGAGAACTCGTTCAAGATCATGCTCTGGGACATCCTGCCCAACGAGCTGGCCATCATCACCGCCACGTTCCTGGCCTCGGTCGTCGGCGCGATCCTGACCGAGGCGAGCATCGCCTTCCTCGGACTCAGCAACGTCACCCAGTGGTCGTGGGGCACCATGCTCTACTGGGCCCAGGTCAGCGGCGCCGAGCTGGCCCGCGCCTGGTGGTGGTTCGTCCCGCCGGGCCTGTGCATCGCGCTGGTCGGAACCGGCCTGGCCTTCATCAACTTCGGCATCGACGACGTCATCAACCCGCGGCTGCGCAGCGCCGGCGTGCAGAGCCACCGCCGCCGCTGGTGGAACCTGTCCTGGCTGGCCGCCCGCTTCACCGGCCGCGGCCCCGCGCGCCCGGACGCCGCCCGCGGCCCGGTCCCCGGCCTGGCCGCCGCATCAGCAACCGCTGCCGGGCTCAGCGCCAGCCCGGTGGCCGCCGCCGGCCGCACCCCCGCGGAATCGCCGGTCTTCTCGTCACTTTCCCAAACGGTCTCGCCGCCGGACACCGTTCTGGAGCTACGCCACCTCAGCGTCGAGTACGGCCACCCTGGCGGTACTCCCGTCCGTGCCGTCAACGACGTCACGCTCACCCTGCACCGCGGCGAGGTACTCGGCATCGCCGGCGAGTCCGGCTCGGGCAAGTCCACGCTGGCCCGGGCCGTGACCCGGCTGCTGCGCCCGCCCGCCGGGATCGTCAGCGGCGAGATGATCTACACCGACCGGAACGGCCGGCAGGCCGACATCGTCGGGCTGCCCGACAAGGAGCTGCGCCAGTTCCGCTGGGAAGAGATCTCCATCGTCTTCCAGTCGGCGATGAACGCGCTCAATCCCGTGCTGACTCTCGGCGCCCAGCTCGACGACGTCCTGCAGGCCCACCGCCCCGGCATGCGCAAGCCGCAGCGGGCCGCGCGGGTCCGCGAGCTGCTCCAGCTCGTCGGCATCTCGCCCGACCGGGCCAGCGCCTACCCGCACGAGCTGTCCGGCGGCATGCGGCAGCGGTCGATGATCGCGATGGGCCTGGCCCTCGACCCCGAGATCATCGTCATGGACGAGCCGACCACCGCCCTCGACGTCGTCATCCAGCGCCAGGTCATCGAGACCATCAGCGGGCTCAAGGAGCGGCTCGGGTTCTCGGTCATCTTCATCACCCACGACCTGTCCCTGCTCATCGAGCTGTGCGACACCATCGCGATCATGTACGGCGGGCGGATCGTCGAGTCCGCCCCCGGCCGAGCAGCTCTACACAAGCCCGCTGCACCCCTACAGCCAGGGGCTGCTCGGCTCGTTCCCGACCCTGACCGGGCCCCGGCGCACCCTGACCGGCGTCCCCGGCTACCCGCCCGACATGCGGCGGCTGCCGCCCGGCTGCTCGTTCCAGCCGCGCTGCCCGCGCGCCTTCGATGCCTGCACGCAGACCGTCCCGCTGCTGGGCCGCCCGGCCGGCTCGGTCAGGCCGATCCTGCGGCTCGCCCGATCCCGCGGCCGAGGTGGCCTGCTTCCTGTACGCCGACGGGACCAGCCCGGAGGGCGACCTGACCGCCGGAGGCAGTCGTGCCTGACCCGCAGCTCAACGGCGCGCACGGCAAGCGGGACCGTGATCGACAGCGGTGCGCCCGTGCTGGAGGCCGTCGCACGTGACCAAGCACTTCCCGGTGCACGGCGGCAAGGGCGCCGGCCGGCTCGACGGACTGCGGCGCCGCGTGGTGCACGCCGTCGAGGACGCCTCGCTCGAGCCTGTACCCGGGCCGGGTCACCGCGCTGGTCGGCGAGTCCGGCTCGGGCAAGTCGACGCTGGCCCGGATCCTGGCCGGCCTGTACAAGCGGACCTCCGGCGACGTGCTGCTGCGCGGCCAGCCGGTCACCTCGACCCGCGGCCGCGCGTTCCGCCGGCACGTCGCACGACGTGCAGCTGATCCTGCAGGACCCCTACGGGTCGTTCAACCCGATGCTGCGGGTGTCCACGCACCTGGCCCGCGCGGTGCGCATCCACGAGCCGGGCCTGAGCAGCGAGGCGCAGCGAGCCCGGACCGGCGAGCTGCTGGAGCAGGTCAACCTGGCCCCGGCCCGCCAGTTCCTGGACAAGTACCCGCACGAGCTGTCCGGCGGCCAGCTGCAGCGGGTGTCCATCGCCCGGGCGCTGGCCGCCCGGCCGTCGGTCATCCTGGCCGACGAGCCGGTGTCCAACCTCGATGTCTCCATCCGGCTCGGCGTGCTCAACCTGCTCGCCGAGCTGACCACCGGGCACCAGGTCGCGCTGCTGTACGTCACCCACGACGTGGCCTCGGCCCGGTACTTCGCCAGCGAGACGGCCGTCATGTACGCCGGGCAGCTCATCGAGAGCGGCCCGTCGGAGCAGGTGACCAGCCATCCCGCGCACCCCTATACCCGCCTGCTCATCTCCTCAGCTCCCGACCCGGCGCGCCGCGCCGCGGGCGAGCAGGTGGCCGACCGGGGCCAGCCCCCGAGCCTGATCAGCCCGCCATCGGGCTGCCGCTTCCACCCGCGGTGCCCGCTGGCCATGGCCGAGTGCGCCGTGCAGGCGCCGCCCGCCTTCGATCTGGGCGGCGGCCACTGGACGCGCTGCTGGCTGTTCCGTGACAGCGCCAGCCGCGACGTCTCCGCCCCGACAGACACCTAGCTCATAGCCATGTAGTGACCGGATCTGGAGGTATTCGCGTCATGATCAACAGAACGCACTGGCTGCGCTGGAGCGCCGCCGCGGCCGTGGCCGTCATCACGGTCGCCGGCTGTTCCAGCGGCGGCTCCGCCGGCAGCGGCGGAGTCTCCGGATCCGGGTCGAACATCACGCTGACGGTGGCGGGAGAAGCCGTCGGGATGACCCGGGTCTTCAATCCCTACCTCCCCACCAGCGCGCTGTCGCTGGCCGGCAACTCGGTGACCGGCGGCAACTCGTCCGGGTTCATCAACGAGCCGCTGGTCCAGGTCGACTACGTGCGCTCCAACTACGTCATCCCGTGGCTGGCCAAGTCGTGGGCCTGGTCCAACGGCAACAAGACGCTGACCTGGCACCTGCGCTCGGGCGTGAAGTGGAGCGACGGCAAGCCGTTCTCCAGCGCCGACGTGGTCTTCACCTACAACCTGATGAAGAAGTACCCGGCGCTGAACGGCAACGGCATCGACTTCACCTCGGTCAGCGCGCCGGACGCGAGCACCGTGGTGCTGAACTTCGCCGGGCCCGAGGAGCTCAACTTCGACGCGATCGGCAGCCTGATCATCGTGCCCCAGCACATCTGGGCCAAGGTCGCCAACCCGGCGACGTACGCGGACGCGGACCCAGTCGGCACCGGGCCGTTCGAGCTGTCCACGTTCTCCCCGCAGGGCTTCCTGCTGACCCGCAACCCGCACTACTGGCAGCCGGGCAAGCCGCAGATCGCTGGCCTGCGCTTCGTCGCCTACAGCGACAACTCCACCCAGGCCAACGCCATCACCGAGGGCCAGATCGACTGGGCCGCGGACTACATCCCCAACGCCCAGACGACCTACCTGAGCCGCAGCCAGGACAACCACTACTGGGTGCCCGAGGCCGGCTCGGACGGGCTGATCCCGAACCTGGCCACCTACCCGCTCAGCGACCTGCAGGTGCGCAAGGCAATCAGCCTGGGCATCGACCGCGGTGCCATCGGCGCGGCCCGCAACTCCCCGCCGGCCACCAACCAGACCGGGCTGCCGGTGCCGAGCTTCAGCTCGATCATCGCCCCGCAGTACGCCAACGCCACCTACAAGCAGGACGTGCCGGGCGCGAAGAAGCTGCTGGCCGATGACGGCTGGAAGATGGGCTCCGGCGGGGTGCTGGTCAAGAACGGCAAGCAGCTCACCTTCTCGGTGGCGTTCCCGGCCGCCTTCACCGACATCGCGGCGGCCGCCTCGGTGCTGGTCCAGCAGCTCAAGACGCTGGGCATCAAGATGACCATCAAGACAGTCCCGACCAACGAGATCAACACCCTGACCGGGCTGGGCAAGTTCCAGTCCACGATGGGCTACCCGGTGGGCTACGTGCCGACCGCCTGGTCCTTCTACTCCGAGCAGATGGACCCGCAGTTCTACAAGCCGGTCGGCAAGATGATCCCCACCTACGAGGACATCGAGCGGTTCAACGACCCGGCGGTGAAGCAGCTGTTCGCCGAGTACCCGACGGCCAGCACGGCGCGGCAGACCCAGATCAACGCCCAGCTCGAGGGCATCTGGATGAACCAGCTCCCGGTGATCACGATGATCTACTGGGGCGACTACGCCGAGTGGAACTCCGCGAAGGTCACCGGCTGGGCCACGCCCTCGGACCCGTACTTCATGCCGAGCCCCAACGAGGTGGTCGCCCTGCACCTGAAGCCGGTCAAGTAGGCAGGCTCGCGGTCGGCCGGCGGGGCACCGCCGCTGCCCGCGAGCACGGCCGGTCCGCCCGGCGGTCAGCACAGCAGCTAGCCCCGTGCAGCTAACACAGCGCAGCTAACCCGCGCAGCTATCCCGACTCTCAGGAGGAGACGTAACGGTGTCCCCGGCATCAGCGCCGCGCGCGATGGTGATCGTCAATGGCGATGACATCCACCATGACCTCATCACCGCCTCGCTGGTGTTCCAGCAGCTCGGCACCGAGGCCGGGTTCGCCACCCGGCGGGCGGCCGGCACCGGGCGGTTCATCGAGCCGCGCCCGGAGACGGCCGCAAGCGACGTGTTCTTGTTCTATACCTCGGGCGGCCAGTTCAGCACGGCCCAGCAGGAGGCCCTGGCCGGGCGGTCGAGGGCGGCGCAGGGCATGGTCTCGGTGCACTGCTCCAACATCATGGGCTGGCAGGGCGACGGCATCGCCCCGGCCGACCGGCCGCTGTTCGAGCTGCTCGGCAACCGCTACCTGTCGCACGGCCCCGGCCACCACGAGGGGCGGCACACGATCGAGATCGTCGCCGACCACCCGGTGACCGCCGGCGTCACCGACTTCGAGCTGTTCGACGAGTACTACGAATTCGAACTATCCGACAACAAGGTAACGGTGCTGGCCCAGCGGCACCGCGCCGACGGGGTGGTCATCCCGGTCATGTACGCGCGGGAGGTGGGCGCGGGGCGGGTGGTCTACCTGGCTCTCGGCCACGACATGCGGGCCTGGGGCGAGCCGCCGTTCCGCCAGCTCGTCCGCCAGGCGATGACCTGGGCCGCCGGCGACTCCGGACCGGAGGCCTGACGTCATGACCGACAGCACACCCCGCATGAGCCGCACCGCGCCCGGCACGAGCAACGGCACGCCCGTCTCGGACAGCGAACCTGGCAGCGGCGGTGGGCAGGCCGACGCCGGGAACGGGCGGCCCGGCCTGGGCGTGATGATGTACACGGTCCTGGAGCAGGCGCGGGCCGACCTGGACGGCACCCTCGCCCGGCTCGCGGCCATGGGCTACCAGGGCATCGAGACCTACGGCCTGGTCGAGCACTTCGGCCCGGCCCGGGTCCGGCGCGCCATCGACTCCGCCGGGCTGGTGCTGACCAGCGCGCACACGCCGTTCCCGGCCGGCGAGGCGGCCGAGCGGATCCTGGACGAGAACGCCGAGCTGGGCGCCGAGGTCCTGGTCTGGAGCATGGAGCGGCAGGAGTTCGACAGCCCGGCCGCCATCACCGCCGGACTGGCCCGGGTCAACGAGGCGGCCGAGCGGGCCGCCGCCCGCGGCATGCGCATCGCCTACCACAACCACTACGCCGAGTTCTCCCGCGTCTTCGACGGCCAGCAGGCCTATGACCTGCTGCTGGGCCAGCTCGATGACCGGGTGCTGGTCGAGCTGGACGCCTACTGGGCGCTGATGGGCGGCGCCGACGCCGCCGAGGTGCTGACCCGGCTCGGCGAGCGGGCCCGGTTCGTGCACATCAAAGACGGCCCGGCGGTCAGCTACGACGACGATGTGATGGTGCCGATCGGCGAAGGGCAGATCGACTGGCCCCGGGTGCTGACCGCGCCGTCGGGCCTGCGCTGGCACATCGTCGAGCTGGAGCGGCTGCACATCGACACCTTCGAGGCGCTGCGCCGCAGCTACGACTACCTGACCGCGACCGGACTGTCGACGGGCAGCCGGCCTGCCCAGTCGGCCAACTCGGGGGCTCGCTCCGCTGCCGCAGCCGCTGGTGCCACCAGGACGACCGTCGGCCCCGCCGGGCCGGGCGCCTCGACCGCTGGCGCCGGGCCGGCGGCGGATGATCACCACCGGGACGCCTCATGAGCCTGCGCGTCCTGTTCCTCGGCGGAGCCGGGATGATCGGCTCGGCGGCCGCCGCCGAGGTGGTCCGCCAGGGACACGAGCTCACGATCGTGACCCGCGGCGAGCCGCGCCGCGCGATCCCGGCCGGGGTCCGGCAGCTGCGCGCCGACGTCAGCAAGCCCGCCGAGCTCGCGGATCTGCCCGGCTCAGCCAGCGCCTGGCAGCCAGCGCCAGACCTGCCAGTGCCGGGGCCGGCGGCGGCCGGGACTGGGACGCGGTGGTCAACTGGGTCGGCTTCACGCCGGATCAGGTCGCCGGGCACGCTGAGCTGTTCGCCGGACGGGCCGGGCAGTACGTCTTCATCTCGACCTGCTCGGTGTTCGCCCGCCCGGTGCCGCAGCTGCCGATCACCGAGGCGTCCCCGCGCCGCCAGCCCGGCTTCGCCTACCCCCGCGACAAGATCGCCTGCGAGGAACTGCTGCAGGCGGCCTACCGCGACGACGGCTTCCCGCTCACCATCGTCCGGCCGTTCCACACCTACGACGAGACCGTCGTGCCGGTGCTGGCCGGCTGGACCGCAATCGCGCGGCTGCGGGCCGGCAAGCCGGCGGTGGTGCACGGCGACGGCACCTCGCTGTGGTCGCTGATGCACTCGGCCGATTTCGCCCGCGCCTTCGTGCCGCTGCTGGGCAACGCGCACGCCGTCGGCGAGAGCGTCAACATCACCAGCGGCGACATCCTGACCTGGGACCAGATCCATCTGACCCTGGCCGCGGCGGCCGGGGTACGCGAGCCGGTCCTGGCCCACCGGGCCAGCGAGACCATCGCCGCGCAGTGGCCGGCCTGGGCCGACGTGCTGGAGCACGACTTCCGGCACTCCATGCTGTTTGACACCGCCCGGCTCCGGTACCTGGTCCCGGACTTCGCGCCGCGGGTGTCGTTCTCGGCCGGGGCGCGCGCCATCATCGGGTATCACGACGGTGACGCCGCACGGCAGCAGGTGAATTCCGGCCTGGACGCCGCTTTTGACCGGTTGCTGGCGTCATGACGGACCAGTGTGATGCTCAGATCGCCGGGCGAGGTAGCGCCGATGCCCGACTTCCGCCCTACGATCGGATATCGCCTGCTCACGGCGGGCGCAGCGCGGACGGGGCCAGCAAGTCCGCCGCGCGGTCCGCGCCGCGGGCCGGCGCGGCGCCGCGACGGCGCAGGAAACTAGACCGAAGCGAGAGGCCCGAGATCGTGGACAACGCGCGGGAGATGGTCACGGTCATCCGGTCGGATTACCCGGAGCCGCTGTGGATTCAGGCCGCGACCCTGATCCACACCCAGATCGACGACGGCACTCTCAAGGCCGGCTGCCCGGCTGCCGCCGGAGCGGGAGCTGTGCCAGCGGCTGGGCATCAGCCGGGTGACGCTGCGCAAGGCGCTCAACCAGCTGGTCGAGGCCGGGGTGCTGAACGCCTCGCACGGCCGGGGCTGGTACGTGGCCAAGAAGGCCGCCCGCCGCGAGTGGCCCAGCACGCTGGAGTCGTTCACCGAGACCGCCGAGCGGATGGGCCTGGAGGCCAAGTCGCAGGTGCTGCGCGCCGAGGTGGCGCCCGGCCAGCTTCGACGAGGCCGAGGAGCTGTCGATCGCGCCCGGCACCGGGCTGTTCCACCTGGAGCGGGTCCGGCTGCTGAACGAGGTGCCGATCGCGCTGGACATGACCCAGATCGCGCTGTCGGTGCTGCCCGACATCGGCAAGGCCGACTTCACCCGGGACTCGCTGTACTCGACGCTGGCTGACGGCGGGATCGAGCCGGTGCGCGCCGACTCCACCATGGAGGCGCGCGAGGCGGACGCCGAGGAGGCCCGGCACCTGCAGCTCGCGGCGGGCAAGCCGCTGCTGGTCATGCACCAGCTCGCCTTCGACACCGCCGACCGCCCGCTGTTCGCCTCGACGATCAAGTACGCGGGGGAGCGCTACCGGCTGCGCACCTCGTTCTCGCGCCCGCAGGCCTTCGGCCGCTCGCGCGGCTGAGTCCGGCCGGCGATGGCGATGACCCGCGCCCTTTGCTGCGGCGCGCTGGTCCACTACTGGTCTAGCTGAGGAGCAACAGTGGTTGGTATCGGTATGGTCGGCTCCGGGTTCATCGCCGACACCTACGCGGACGCGCTGCAGGACGCCCGGCACGCCGAGCTGGTGGCTAACTACTCGCGGACGGCTCAGCGCGCGCAGGAGTTCGCGGCCAGGTGGGGCCCGGTAGCGCGGCAGTACGACGACATCGCGGCGCTGTGCGCCGACCCGGCCGTCGACCTGGTGGTCATCGCGCTGCCCAACGAGGTGCACCTGGCGGCCACCGCCCTCGCGGCCGCGGCCGGGAAGGCCATCGTGTGCACCAAGCCGCTGGCCCGCACCGGCGCCGAGGCGGCGGAGATGCTGCGGATCGTGACCGAGGCCGGGGTGTGGCACGGCTACGCCGAGAGCTCGGTGTTCTCGCCCAACATCGCCAAGGCGCACCAGATGGTGCAGGCCGGCGCGATCGGCAAGCTGCTCACCATGCGGGCCCGCGAGGCGCACTCCGGCCCGCACGCGCCGCACTTCTGGGACGCCGAGACGGCCGGCGGCGGGGCGCTGCTGGACATGGGCTGCCACACCATCGAGTCCGCCCGGCACCTGTTCGGCAAGGACAACCCGGTCACCGAGGTGTTCGCGTGGGGCGCGACGCTGGCCCACGCCGACAAGACCACCGGGGAGGACACCGCGATCGCGCTGCTCAAGTTCGCCGGCGGGCAGCTCGCGACGGTCGAGTCGTCGTGGATCGAGAAGGGCGGCATGCAGCTGCGGCACGAGCTGGTCGGCTCGGCCGGGCGGCTGGTCACCGACACGTCCTCGACGCCGGTATGGGGGTTCATCGAGAACCCGGCCGGCTACCTGGTGGAGAAGGCCGACTCCGAGACCGGCTGGGTGTTCCCGGTCCCCGAGGAGGCCCGCGCCTACGGGTTCAGCCAGGAGATGCGGCACTTCGCCGACTGCTTCGCCCGCGGCGTGCCGCCCGATGAGACGTTCGCCGACGGGCACATCGTTAACTGCATCCTCGACGCCTGCTACGCGTCCATGCGGTCAGGCACCTGGGAGGGCGTCCCGGTCAGCTGAGCCACGCCGCCGCGGCCGCGCGGCACCACGGGCCACAACTGACCCAGATGGTCCGCAACTGTTCCATACTGGCTCGCAGTTGGTATTATGTGGTTTGCAGGCGGTTTTCCTGGCTTTCGGCACGACCCAGCGGAGTCTTCGTGAGCGACGCGTCCCCCGGTGCGGCCATCTCCTCGTCATCGGAGGGGCAGCCAGTGACGGGGCAGCCAGCGGGCGGGCCGTCGCCGTCCGGGCCGCCGGCCCCGCTGGGCGTCCAGCTCTACAGCGTCCGCGACGACATCGGGCCCGCCGAGCTGCCGGCGACGCTGCGGCGGCTGGCCGCGATGGGCTTCACCCACGTCGAGCCGTACCGCATCCTGGACGACCCGGCCGGCCTGGCCGCCGCGCTGCGCGACACGGGGCTGGCCGCCGCCGGCGCGCACGCCAACGTCATCACCGCCGACCAGGACGCCTACCTGGCCGCCGCCGAGCAGCTCGGCCTGGGCACGCTGATCGTGCCGTGGACCGAGCCGGACAGCATCACCGACCGGGCCGGGGTCGATGCGCTCGCCGCCGCTATCAACGCCGCCGCCGCCCGCGCCGCCGACCGGGGCCTGCGCGTCGGCTACCACAACCACGACTTCGAGTTCCGCCAGCAGGTCGACGGCGTCCCCGCCTACCAGATCCTGACCGACGCGCTGGATGAGCGGGTGGTGCTGGAGCTGGACACGTTCTGGGCCAGCATGGGCGGCGCCGACGTGTTCGAGCTGATCCCGGCGCTGGCCGGGCGGCTGCGCTTCGTGCACGTCACCAACGAGCCGCCCGACGACGATGACCCGGACCCGCTGGGCCCGCCGGTCACCGGCCGGATGGCCGAGGTCGTGGCGCTGGCCCGGCCGCTGGTCGAGATGGTCGTCCTGGAGATCGTCGTGCACGACGGCGACGTGTTCCCGGTGCTGGCCCGCAACGCCGAGTTCTTCCTGGGCCAGGTGCGCTCATGACGGCCGCCAGCAACCCTGCCGCGAACGGCACGGGCGCGCCGGCGGACGGCCCGGTCCGGGTCGGGATCATCGGCGCGGGCAACGTGACCGGGCAGTACCTGCCCAGCCTGCTCAGCTACCCCGACATCGAGGTGGTGGGCATCGCTGACCTGGACACCGGCCGGGCTGCCGCCGTGGCCCGGCAGTACGAGCTCGGCTTCGCCGGGACGGTTGCGGAGCTGCTCGGCCGCGACGACCTCGAACTGGTCGTCAACCTCACCATCCCGGCCGCGCACGCCGAGGTCGCGCTGGCGGTCATCGAGTCGGGCCGGCATGTCTGGGGCGAGAAGCCGCTGGCCACCGACCGGGAATCGGCGCGCGCCGTGCTGGACGCGGCCGACGCCGCCGGGCTGGCCGTGGGCAACGCGCCCGACACCATCCTGGGCCAGGCCATCCAGCAGTCGCAGCGGCTGCTCGCCGCGGGCGCCATCGGCGCGCCGCAGACGCTGCTGACCCTGATGCAGGGGCCGGGACCGGAGCGCTGGCACCCGCGCCCGCAGTTCCTGTTCGCGCCCGGCGCCGGGCCGCTGTTCGATATCGGGCCCTACTACCTGACCACGATGGTTCAGCTGCTCGGCCCGGTCGAGCAGGTCGAGGCGGCCGGGCACCGGGCCCAGGCGCAGCGCGTGATCGGCACCGGGCCGGACGCCGGCACCCGGTTCCCGGTCCAGGTGGACACCCACCTCAGCGTCGTGACCCGGTTCCGCTCCGGGGTGGTCGGCACCTCGGTCTACAGCTTCGACTCCTACGTGCGGCGGCAGGCCTTCGAGGTCACCGGGGAGCACGGGACGATGGAGGTGCCGGTGAGCGGGTTCGACGGGCCCACGCGGCTGCTGCGTGACCCGGAGCGGCCCGATGGCTGGGAGACGCTGCCACCATCCGGCCACCCGCGTGACCGCGGCGCCGGGGTGCTGGAGATGGCCCGCGCGATCCGGGCCGGGCAGCCGCCGCGGGCCAGCGGCCGCCTGGCTTTCCACGTGCTCGACGTGCTGCTGGCCATCGAGGAGTCCGCCGCGTCGGGCCAGCCGGTCCCGGTGGCCAGTACCGCGGACCCCGTTACTGTGCTTGCCCGAAGACTGGGATCCGGGCGCGGCCACGCTGCCGGCCAGCCCGCACCCGCGGGTGGCCCCGTGACCGGCCAGCCGGTGCCGTTCGCCGCGGCCCGCGCCAGCCAGGCGCAGCACCTGGACACGGCCATCGCCTCGGTCACCGCGACGGTGTCGGCGCTGGCCGCCGCGGGCGGGCTGTCGCTGCCCGGCCCGGTATTCGTGGGCATCGGCGCGAGCCTGGCGGCGGCCTGCGCGCCGGTGTGGGTGCTGCGCTCGCGCGGCATCCACTCCTGGCGGCTGGGCGCCGGCGACCACCCGCTGCCGTTCCCGGCCAGCAGCCACCCGGTCGTCGCGGTGTCGCAGAGCGGCCGCAGCGCCGAGACGCTGGCCGTGCTGGAGTCGCTGGACCAGCGGCTGCGCTACGCGGTCGTCAACCAGGTGCCCTCGCCCATCGCGGACGCCGCGACCACCGTGCTCGGGCTGGGCAACCTGCCCGACAGCTACGCCTCCACCGTCGGCTACACCGCGACGGTGGCGGCGCTGGGCATCCTGGCCGACGCCTGGGGCGGCGGCGCCATCGACCCCGGCTGGGCCGGGCTGCCCGCCGCATTCGCGGCTGCCGAGGAGTGCCTGACCGACCAGGTCCGCGACCTGGCCAGCGCATTCGAGGGAATCAGGTCCGCCGACTTCATCGGCGCCGGGCCGTCGGTCGGCTCGGCCGAGGCGGCGGCGCTGCTGTTCCGCGAGGTGGCCCGGGTGCCGTCCACCGGGATGGGCACCCGGCAGTACCTGCACGGCTCGATGGAGTCGGCCGGGGACACGGTGCACGTCCTGTACGGCGGCAGCCGGGAAGCCGAGGTAGCGGCCACGCTGGCCGCGGCCGGGCACCGCGCGGTCCTGATCACCGCCGATGGCCCGGACGACCTGCCGGTCCCGGCGGTGGCCGCCGCCGCGGGCGCCGGGGAGCCGGCCGTGGTGCGGCTGCCGCGCCGCCCGGCCGCCCAGCAGGCCATCCTCGAGGTGCTGGTGGCCCAGGTCCTGGTCGGCGCGGTGGCCGAGCGGCGGGCGCTGGACATCGAGGAATTCGTCTTCCACAACTCCGACACCAAGGTGTCGGCCTCCTCGCCGTGAGCCCGGGGCCGCCGGCCGCGGCGAGACCGGGCCGGCGGCGGAGGGCCGGCCGCAGGTCGTCGTCGGCCTGGACGCCGGCGGCAGCAAGCTCGCCATCCGGGCCGAGACCGTGGCCGGCGAGCGGGTCCTGGACACGGTCGTCCCGGCCACGGGCTGGGAGGCCGCCCCGGCCGCCGCCGCCGCGGAATGGCTGACCGGGCACCTGGCCCGCGCGCTGCCGACCAGCTGGCCGGTGGTCGCAGCCGGAGTCGGGGCCCAGGGCTGCGACGCCGCGGAAACCAGCGCCGCGCTGGAGTGCGCGCTGCGCGCCGCCGGGCTGCCCGCCGTGGTGGTCAACGACGGGGCGCTGCTGGTCCCGGCGGCCGGGCTGGAGCACGGCATCGGCCTGGTGGCCGGCACCGGGTCGATCGGGATCGGCGCCGACGCGACCGGGCAGCCGCTCATCGCGGGCGGCTGGGGCTGGGTGATCGGCGACGAGGGCGGCGCCCCGGCGCTGGTACGCGAGGCCACCATCACCGCGCTGACCGCGCACGACAGCGGCTGCCCGGACGACGGGCTGCTGGGCGCGCTGCTGGAAGCCTTTTCTGTGCGGACCGCCGAGCGGCTGGCCCGCGCGGTGAACGACGAGCCAACCCCGGAGAACTGGGGCCCGCGCGCCGCCGCCGTCTTCGCCGCCGCGGACGCGGGGTCCGCGCTGGCCATCGCGGTCATCGACGACGCCGCCGGGCACCTGACTGCGCTCGCCGGGCAGCTGCGGTTGCGCGGGGCCGTCGGCACTACGGTCGTCGCGGCGGGCGGCGTCATCACCAGCCAGCCCCGGCTGGCCGATGCCCTGCGCGCCCGGCTCGCCGCCGATCACCCGGAACTGGAGCTGCGCATCCTGGCCGAGGCCCCGGTCGCCGGTGCTGTCGCGCTGGCCCGCCGCCTGCTGACCCGCGGTGCTGGCCGCCCGGGTTAGGGGATCAGGTCCAGTTCCCGCGCGCGGCTGACGGCCTCGGTGCGGTTGGCCGCGCCGAGCTTGCCCAGCACGTGACTGACGTGCTTCTTGACGGTGTCGACGGTGACCACTAGCTCGGCGGCGATGGCCTGGTTCGACCTGCCCGCCGCCAGCATCCCGAGAACCTCCAGCTCGCGGGCGGTCAGCGGCTCGACTAGGCCGGACAGCCCGGCGGCGGTATCCCGCCCCCGATCTGGCGTGCCTTGATCCGCGTCGAACGCGCGCTGAAGCTGGGCCAGGTAGCCGAGCGGGATGGTGCCAGCTGCGCGCTCTGACCGCTGGGCTGCGATCAGCCGGCCCAGCAGCGCGGCCATCGGCGGCCCCTCGTCGGTGAAGACCCGGATGTAGCCCTGCGGGCGGGCCAGCCTGAGCACCCCGGCCAGGGCGGTCACCGCGGCGGCCTGCCCGCCGCCTGCGGCCATGGCCAGCGCCCGCAACGCCCCGGTCTCGATGAGGCTGCCGGTCCGGCCCTGCGCGGCCGCCGCCGCATGCAGCCGGTCCAGCAGCGCGAGCGCCTCGCCGGGCCGGTCCTGGGCCAGCAGGACCCGGGCCAGCGCGAGTTGCCCCGGCTCCCGGGCACAGTCCGGTTCGTCGTCCGCGGTCAGGCCAAGTTCCGTTGCCCAGCGGGCGGCGCCGGCCAGGTCGCCCTGGGCCAGCAGCAGCCGGGCCCGCTGGGCGGGGACCGGGTTGAGCATGCCCGGCGGACCGGGCGCGGCCTGCTCGGCTTCGGTGATCGCCTCCAGAGCCCCGGCCGGATCACCGGTGGCCTGCCGGATCATCGCCAGGGTGGCGAGGCCGTTGGCCAGCGGCGGGGTGTAGACGAACTGCCGGCACAGCGCGATGCCCGTGGTGACGTGGCGCAGCGCTTGCTCGAGCTCGTTCCGCTGATAGGCGATATCGGCCAGGCCCACGAAGGCCGGCCCGGCGGCAGGCGGTGGCTGGCCGCCGGCGGCCAGGGTGTCCAGGGCCTGCTCGCAGGTCAGCGCTGCCGCGTCCAGACGGCCGTCAGCCCGTCGGACCAGGGCCAGCGAGTAGTAGCCCCAGGCGGCGTGGGTGAGCTGTCCGGCCGCCCGCCACGCGGTGACGCTGGAGGCGAAGGCGCGCTCGGCTTCGGTGAGCCGGCCACGCAGCCATTCGGCAACGGCCAGGAATCCGTGCGCGCAGGCGCTGAGCATCCGTTCTTCCGGCTTGCTCCCGGCCAGGGCCTGCGCGGCGAATGCGGCTGTGGCCCCGGGGTCGCCGTGGAGCTGGGCGAGATAGCTGCGATTGAGCGTGGTCGTGGCCGGGACATTGATCAGCAGACTCGCCGCGACGCCGGCCGTCGGCTCGAACGGCTCATCGGCCCAGTCGGGAGGCGCGCACTCAACCGCGTCCAGGAGCGGTTCCACAGTCTCGATATGGCCGCTGGTGGCAGCCATGACGGCCTGCGCTAGCAGCAGCCGGGGGCGGGACCTGATCACCTCAGCGGGGAGGACCGACAGCCACCGGCGGATGGTCGCGGCTTCACCGCGGATGTTGTAAACCCGGTCGAAGTGCTGCTCGATGATCCGGGCCGCCCAGAGCAGCTCGCCGGCGGCGACCGCGTGGCCGATGGCGTCGTCGGCCAGGCCGAACTCGGAGTACCAGGCTGCGGCGTTGCGGTGCAATTCCGCGCACACGGCCGGGCTGCTCGGCCTGCAAGCGGGTGCGGAGCAGGTCGGCGAACAGATGGTGATAGCGCCACCAGCCGCGCACGTCGTCCAGCGGAATCAGGAACAGGCCTGCTCGCTCCGCCTCCTCCAGCAGCGCCTGACTGCCCTCGCGGCCGGTAAGTGCGTCGCACAGCGGGCCGCTGAGCCGGTCGAGCACCGACGTCTCGAGCAGGAACGTCCGGACCTGCTGGTCCTGCCCCTCGAGCACCTCTTCGGCCAGGTAGTCCAGGACGAACCGGTGGCTCCCGGTGAAGGCGGCCACGAAGGCGCCGGCATCGTCATGTCCGCGCAGCGACAGCGCGGCCAGCTGCAACCCGGCCGCCCACCCCTCGGTGCGCGCCGCCAGGGCCGCCACGGCGGCATCGGGCAGGTCAGCGCCGACCGCCTCCCGTAGCAGGGCCGCTGCCTCGCCGGCGGTAAACCGCAGCTCGGCGGCGCGCAGCTCGGCGAGCTGCCCGCGGGCCCGCAGCCGCGCCAGCGGCAGCGGCGGATCGGCGCGGCTGGCCAGTACCGGGTGCAGCCCCGGCGGCAGATGCTGCAGCAGGAATCCCAGAGACTCGTGCACTGGCCGGGAACCGATGATGTGGTAGTCATCCAGCACCAGCAGTACCTCGTCGTCGCCGGGCCGGGCGGACAGGTCGTTGATCAGCGCCGTCACCAGCGGCTCGAACGAGGTTGGCGCCGGAGGGCCGAGCAGCGGACCCACCCGCTCGGCGACGCCCGGGCACGCCCGGTCCAGCGCGGCCACCGCGTGGCGCCAGAACCGGGCCGGGTCATTGTCGCCGGCGTCCAGCGATAGCCAGGCTGCGGGCCGCTGGCTGCCTCGTGCCCAGCCGGACAGCAGGGCCGTCTTGCCGGAGCCGGCCGGGGCGCAGACCAGCACTAGCCCTTGTCTCAGCCCCTCGTCGAGCCGTGCGGCCAGCCGCGGGCGCGAGACGAATCCTGGTCGCGGGCCAGGTAGGTGCAGCTTGGTGGCCAGCAGAGCCTGCTGGGCCTCGTGCCCTTGCGCGGCGAGCCCAGCGGGGGGCGCCGCGGACCGTTCCGTCATCGGCGTACATCCCTCTGCGTCCCGGCGCCGGTCCGCCTCGACGCCGGGTCAGGCCATTGTAAGACCGGTGCTGCTGCCACCCCGGGCCGCCCGGCGCCGCCAGCTATCCCGCCTGGTAACGCGCCCGGCTGCTAGCCGGGAGCCAGGCATCGGCGGAAGGACCATAGCTGATGGCCCGGATTCCTGACTCACCGAACGCGGCCCGTTCGTCTCCCCCGTCATGACGGATTGATTCAGCCACGCTGGAATCGTTGGTAGCTGACCTGCTCCCTGCCGAGACTGCGACTGACGGTCGTGCCGGACAGGAAAGGAGCTATCGCCGTTAGTCCAGTGTGCTGGCCTGGCGTTGCCGGGCTCAGCAGCAGAATTCGACAGGAGACAACTGAGTGAAACTCAATCTCGCTCGATCCCGTGCCTGGCGCGCCGCGGCCGTGGCTGCCGCGGGTGCACTGGCGGCCGTGTCGCTGGCCACCGCCGCGCCGGCCGGAGCGGCCACCCGGCCGCATCAGCACATGGTCACGCAGGCGGCGGCCCGCATCGCTCGCGATGTCCGCCAGATCCTGGTCAGGAACCCCGGGTCCCGGCAGATCAGCCCGAACTCGGTCCGTCTGGAACGTGGGGTCGTCATGACTGTGCGACCGGCCTCGGCCAGCGGGAAATGCCCCGGTGGATTTCTGTGCCTGTTCCAGAACACTAATTTTGACGGGTATCAGATCACTCTCGGCCGGAACGACAAGTGCGATTATATAGATCTCACGCCGATCAACATGCCGACTGGTACGAGCTGGGCTAATCAGGCCTCGTCGATTGACAATCCGCAACCGCGACCCAGCTCGGCATGGCTCTACCACGACCGCGTTCATGAATACACGCTGAATGCCGGCAGCTATCTGAAGGACCTGACGCATAACACGGCCCTCAATGGTCATTCAATGAATGACTACATCACGTCGGTCGCGACCTGCTAGCAGGCCGCGATGGCCAGGGCTGCCGCGGGGCTGAGGCGCCGCGGCAGCCTTATGCCAGGAGGCCGGCGGCGGTGTGCCGGGCGCCCAGGCCGCGCCCGGCTCCTGGCTCGCGGCGGGTATCCACGATGCTGGTGGCCAGCTCGGTGCGCAGGTACAGCACGCGCCGTCCGGCCCGCCAGGACCGGACCAGGCCGTTGCGGCGCAGCACCGACAGGTGCTGGCTAACTGCCGACGGGCTCTGCGACAGCCGGGCGGCCAGCTCGGTGGTGCATGACGGCTGGTCAAGGGCAGCCAGGATCTCGGCCCGGCTGCGGCCCAGCAGGGCGGACAGCGGGTCGGTGCCGGCCAGCTCCGGCTGCGGCCGGCTCCACAGGTTCCCCACGCCGCGGGCCGGATAGGTCAGGCTCGGCGGCCGGGACGGATCGACGGCGAACACGACGTTCGGCCAGACGAATACCGAGGGAACCAGCAGGATGCCGTGGCCAGTCAGCTGCTCATCCTGATGCAGGCTGGCTCGCTTCTTGGCGATGCGCAGAACATCGTCGCGGATGCTCAGTTCCGGGTGCATGGCGCCAAGCATGGTCGCGACGCCGCTGCGCACCAGCTCGCCAGCCCGGTAGGCCACGTCCTCATCGAGCACGGCCCGCATGGCTGCCCAGTAGGGCTCGATGGCCGCCGACCAGTAGTCATGCAGCGCGGCGGCCAGCCGCCGTGGCCCGTCCGGTCCCGCCGCGATGAGCTCGGCCACCCGCCGGGGCGGCGGCCCGCCCCGCCAGACTGACCGCAGTTCGGCCGCGAAGTCCGCCGCGGGCATGGCTGCCAGCTGGTCCAGCTGCGTGTCGATGCTGGTAGACGCATCCGTGGCCCCGCTGAACAGGAAATCGGCAATCCACGGCCGGGGCGGCACGACGCCGAGCAGCAGTTCCAGGTCGGTGTCAGCCAGCCGCGGCGCGACGTCGGCGTACCAGCCCTGGTGCAGGCCGTAGACGCTGCCCTTGGACAGCAAGTAGAGGCTCTCGCCGACCTCGGCCAGCGGCGAGTACGCGAACCGCGTCAGGGCCAGGTCGCTGACCGTCAGCCGTACGTGAATCACACGTCGCATCGTAAGCACGTTCGCGGCGCGGCTGAATGATTCGCGCACGAGCGAATGGCGGACACGCTGGGCCGGCGGCTCCTGGCAGCTCAGCGCTGACCTTCCTGCCGGAAGAATGGCAGGCATTCGACGGCGTTCGTGACAGCAACTTCACGCTCGATTAACAGCTCCTGCGGCTGCTCAGGTAATACCGGGTGATACTGAGACGATGAAGACGGCGATCTCCGTGCCTGACGACACGTACGAGCGGGCGACCAGGCAGGCGGCTGAGCTCGGCATCAGCCGCTCGGAGTTCTTCTCTCGCGCGGCGCGTCGTTACCTTGACGAACTCGCCTCGCGATCGCTGACCGAGCAGGTCAATGAAGCACTACGGGCAGCGGGCACCGACGACTCGGCCGCTGCTGCCTCCGCCGCAGGGCGCCGGCGCCTGTCCGCTGAGGATGAGTGGTGATCCGGCGCGGCAGTGTCTGATGGGCTGATCTCGGCGACGCATGGCAGCAGGCCAGCCAGGCGTCGCCCGGTTCTGGTTATCCAGGCCGAGCTGTATAACGCGAGCCGTCGGAACACCACGATCGCTGCGGTCATCACATCGAGCACGAGCCTCGCGGCGATGCCGGGGAATGTCTTTCTGCCGCCTGCTGCCACGGGCGTCTCGCAGAGACGGAGCCGCTGGCGGCTAGCTGACAGTCGACGGCCGCGGCGGGCACCGGTAATGCCACGCCGCGGCCGTCAGCCAGTTGCAGCCAGGACCTGGATCAGGCGTCCAGGATCGCGGCGTCCGTGCCGCCCTCCTCGCCGAGGATTGAGCCGATCTGCGACACCTGGTCGGGGCGCTTGGCCCGCAGCCAGACCAGCGTGATCACGCCGAGCACCAGCCACACCGCGGCCACGTACGGGGTCCACTTGAGGATCCCCGGCGGGGCCGGGTGGATCGACCCGTACAGCGCCGCGCCGAACACGATCACGCCGATGACCGGGATGCCCACGTGCACGGCCGGGTTCCAGCGGCGGGTGTCCTTAGTCCGCCAGAAGAACACGATGCCGCCGATGCACAGCATGATGTAGACGACGATGACCAGCAGGGTGCCGGTGGTGGCCCAGAAGTAGTAGTTGGAGAACGGCTGGCCGAACAGGCTGTCCGACAGTGGGTAGCCGATCAGCAGGGCCATGACGATGGCGATCACGGCCACCGCGATGGTGGCGTTGACCGGCGTCTTGAACCGGTCCGAGGTCCGGCCGAAGGCGGCCGGCAGCACGCCCTCGCGGCCCATCGCGAACAGGGTCCGCGCGCCGGCCGTGGCGCAGGCCACGGAGACGATGAACGCGGCCAGCATGCCGCCGATCTCGACCAGCGTGCCCAGCCAGCTGCCCACGAACGTGGTCGCCGTGGTCTTCAGCGCGACCGGGTCGGCGCCCATCTTGGCCCCGTTGTTCACGCCGTAGCGATGGTGATCGAGTAGGTCGTCCACAGGTAGAACACGACGGCGAACAGGGTGGCGGCGATCACCGCGATCGGGATGAACCGGCGCGGGTTGGCGGTCTCCTCACCGAAGTCGGCCGCGGTCTCGAAGCCGATGTAGGAGGTGACGCCGAAGATGATGCCGTAGAAGACGCCGTTGAAGCCGCCCGAGTTGGTGTGCCCGAAGCTGAACGCCGACAGCGCCTGGCCGTGGCTGCCGCCCTTGGCCGTCGTCACCAGGTCGACGATGACGATCAGCGCGATGGTGACGATGCCGACGACCAGCTGGACCCGGGTGGTGACCTTGACCTTGATGATGGACAGCACCAGGAACAGCGCCATCCCGATGAAGAAGAACAAGATCCACAGCTTCGGGTTCAGGCCGAGCAGGTCCGCGGCCAGGTACCCGACGCCCGACATGGTCATCGGGACGAAGCAGATCATCGCAAAGAAGTACAGCCAGCCCGCCATGAAGCCCGCGCCCTTGCCGAGGCTGCGGCTGGCGTAGGTATAGGCGTACCCGGCCGAGGCCATCCGCCGGGTGAACCCGATGACGACGAACGCGAGCGCCAGGCACGCGATGCCGCCGAGCAGGAACGCCAGCGGCGTCGAGCCGCCGGCCACGGCGGACACGCCGGACACGTTCAGCAGCATCGCCATGCCGGGGGCGATGACCGACACCGAGATGGCGATGGCGTCCCACAGTCGCAGCGAGCCGTGCGCCAGCTCGCCGCTGGCGGCGCCGGGAATCAGGTCGGGACTGGTCTTAGCCATGGGTGGTACCTCTCATTCCGTCATGAGGACGGTTTGCGCGTCCAGGTCGTAGTCGAAGGCCAGCGGGGTGCAGTCCCGCTCGTTGAGCCAGTCCAGGAACTGGAGGTGGACTGGGTGGGCGCGATAGGCGTTCATCGTGTCGACGTCGGGGAACTCGGTGTAGAGCAGATAGCCGTAGCCGCGGGTGCGCGCCCCGGTGAGGTCGGTGCCGAAGCGGCACTTCGTCATCAGGCCGATCTCCGCAGGCCAGGACGCCACCATGGCGCGCATCTGCGCCGCCTCTTCCGCGCTGAGCTCGCGGGGGAAGCTGAACAGAACGATGTGCTGCAGCGTCATCTGTTCCTCTGCCTCGATTCCTCGTCGCTTTCAGGTGTGCCGTACGCGCTCGTGCTCTGCTAGCCGCCTGGAGCAGTCGCGCTGATCAGTAGAACTCGAAGTACTCCCGCATCTCCCAGTCGCTGACGTCCAGGGCGTCCGCCAGCGGGTGCTCGGCGATCGCCGCGTCGTAGCGGGCCAGCTCGGCGCGCTTCATCTGGACGATGTAATCGACGAGCACATCCCCGAACGCCTGCCGGTAGAAGTCGTCCTCGACCAGCGCGCCCACGCCCTCGTGCAAGGAGGTGGGCAGCATGGGCGCCTCGGTGGCATAAGGATCGGCCTCGACCGGGGGCGGCGGGGTCAGCTTGCGAGCCATGCCGTCCAGGCCGGCCGCGATGTTGGCCGCCATGTAGAGGTAGGGGTTGGCGGCGGGCTCGCCCATCCGCATCTCGATGTGGCTGTTGGCGTCGCCCGGCGCGCCCTGCACGCGGACCAGCGCACCGCGGTTCTCCACCGCCCAGCAGACCCGGTCCGGGGCGAAGGAGTACGGCCGGAACCGCTTGTAGCCGTTGACCGTGGGCGTGGCGAACACCGTCATCGGCATGGAGTGCTCGATCAGGCCGGCCACGAACTGGCGGCCGGTCTCCGACAGCGTCTCGTCGTCGCTGGCGAACACGTTGCGGCCGGTCTCCCGGGACAGCAGCGACTCGTGCAGGTGCCAGCCGGAGGAGAAGAAGTTGGGCAGGCCCGGCCGGCACATGAAGGTGGCCAGCAGCCCGCGCCGCTGGCACATCTGCTTCACCGCCGAGCGGAACAGCACCACCGCGTCGGCCGCGGCCATGCCGCCGATCGGGCTGAAGCTGAACTCCATCTGGCCCGGGCCCCACTCGTCCTCCATGGACCGGGGCGGCAGCCCGAGGTCGGTCAGGCCGTCGCGGATCGCCTCCAGCGTGGCGGCGACGCTGTCCAGCCGGACTTCCGACAGGTACTGGTAGCCGCGCTCGAAGATGCTGACCGCCGGCGCGGCCGGGGTGAACCCGGCGTTCTCGGGGGTGATCCGGTCGGTGTCGAGCTTGACGATGTAGTACTCGACCTCGATGCCGGCCAGGTAGTCATACCCGGCGTCGCCGAGCTGGCCGAGCATCCGGCGCATCAGCCCGCGGCCGTCCAGCGGCATCGGCGCGCCGCTGGAGAAGTACACGTCGCACAGCAGCCAGCCGGTCCGGTCGGCCCACGGCAGCACCTTGAACGTCGCCGGGTCGGGGACCAGGACGACGTCCGGGAAGCCGGTGAACTCCTCGATGCCGAAGCCGCCGCCGGCCGCGAAGGCGGGCACGAACACCTGGTTGCCGGTGTCCAGGCTGTAGATGGCACCGGAGAAGTCCAGCCCATTGGACATGGCGGCGATAGCGACGTCCGGCGACAGCGACTTGCTGCGCGGCTGGCCGTGCTGGTCGACGACGGTCAGCCGGACGGTGCGCAGGTCCAGCTCGCGGATCCGCGCGGCGACCTCGTCGGCCGCGGCGCGCTGCTCGGCGGTGTACAGGCCATGCCGGGCAACGAACCCGTACTGGCCGACACCGTCGATGACGTGCGGGCCGGTGTTATCACCGGATGATGTGCTGCCCACCTGGTTAGCCTCCGATTCAGGAGCGGGACGCGGTGCTGACGGCGGGCCCGGGTGGACGGCCGTCAGCGCTCTGGTAAGCCGGCTCGGCGGATACCCATCTGCTCGAGCATGGCGGCGCTGAAGTTGTCTGGCTCGACATCGGCCAGGGACAGGAAGGTCTCGGTGCGCTGGACGCCGCTGATCTGGAAGATCTTGGTCAGCAGCAGCTCGCGCAGGTGCGTGTGGTCGCGGACCCGCAGCCGGACCAGCAGGTCCAGGCTGCCGGTGACCACGCTCATATCCTCGGCCTCGGGCATGGCCCGGATGGCCCGGATGATCTCGCTCAGGTCCATGCCCGCCCCGGCCGTCACCGCGAGGTAGACGACCACCGGGTAACCGAGCGCGGCCCAGTCGATGTCGACCCGGTAGCCGCGGATGACGCCGCTGCGCTCGAGCCGGGCCAGCCGGTCAGCGACCGCGGGCGGCGACATCTCGATCTTGCGGGCCAGCGCCCGCTGCGACTGGCGCGCGTCAGCGGCCAGGGCCCGCAGCAGGGCCAGGTCCAGCTCGTCCACCTCCACCGCCGGCGTGGACGGGGTGGAGACCTCCGTCAGCTTGCCGAGCGGGGCCGAGATCGTTGTCATTTGCCAGGCAGCCCGTCGTGAAACCTAGTGTTGTGAGTTATGCTGGATACGGGACATTATCTATGTAAGCCATACCTTGGATGGATTTTACATTTGTAAGTTCCTATGTCAAGAGGCAGATCTGCTGTAAGGGAGGGCGCGGGCCATGACGGCTGCCCTGGAAACCCGTGACTGGAGCGCCGCCCTCGCGCGGCGCACGCACTCGCTGGGCGGCGGGGAGATCACCGCCATCCTGTCGCTGGCCGGCGCCACCGACATCATCACGTTCTCCGGCGGGTTCCCGGACCCGGCCACCTGGCCCACGGACGTGCTGTCCGGGATTGCCCAGCGGCTCATCGCCGAGGACCCCGCGGTCGCGCTGCAGTACGCGGCCACCGAGGGGCTGGCCAGCGTCCGCGACTACGTGACCGGGCGGCTGGGCGCCACCCAGGGCCTGACGCCGGGAGCCGGCGAGCTGATGATCACCAGCGGCGGCATCGACGCCATGGAACTGGTGGCCAAGAGCTACCTGGACCCGGGTGACGTGGTCGTGGTGGAGGCGCCGACCTACCTGGGCGCGATCATGGCCTTCCGCGGCTACGAGGCCGACGTGCGCGGCGTGCCGGTGGACGAGAACGGGATGCGGGTCGACGTCCTGGCGGACCAGCTGGCCGGCGGGCTGCGCCCCAAGATCGTTTACACGATCCCGGACTTCCAGAACCCGACCGGCCTGACCATGTCGGCCGAGCGGCGCCAGGAGCTGGCCTCCCTCGCCCGGCGGTACGGGTTCCTGATCCTGGAGGACGTCGCCTACCGCGAGCTGGGCTTCACCGAGCCGCCGCCGCCGAGCCTGTGGTCGGCGGCGCCGGACGTGACGCTGCAGGCCGGGACGTTCTCCAAGATCTTCTCGCCGGGCTTCCGGCTGGGCTGGGCCAGCGGCCCGGCGGAGATCGTCGGCACGCTGGTCGTGGCCAAGCAGAACTCTGACCAGTGCTCGGGCGCGCTCGGCCAGCGGCTGATGGAGGAGTACGGCCGCGGCGGCCACATGGACGCGCAGATCATCAAGTCGCGGGCGCTGTACCAGCGCCGCGCGCAACTGGTCGATGCGGCCCTGACGGCGCACATGCCGGCGGGCACCACCTGGACCACGCCGGCCGGCGGCTTCTATATCTGGGTCACCGCGCCGGACGGGGTGGATACCGTGGCCCTGTCCGCGGCGGCCAGGGACAAGAAGGTGGCCTACGTGCCCGGCCGCCCGTTCTACCCGGGCGACGAGGGGACCACGCAGATCCGGCTGGCCTACAGCCGGGCGGCTGACCACCTGATCGACGAGGGCATCCGCCGGATCGGCGAGGTGCTGACGACCGCACTGGAGGGCAAGTGAGCGACGAATCTCTCGGCAGCGCCGAGAGCCACTTCAGCACCGAGCCGGGCGGCGAGCCCGCCGGGCCGGGCCGGTTCGTGAACGTGGATTCCATCAAGCCGGTGGAGTTCCTGCCCGGCCTCGGGTTCCGGCCGGTGCTCGGCTACAACGCGATGACCAACTTCGTGTCGTTCGAGCCGAACACCGAGGCGCCCAAGCACGTGCACGAGGAAGAGCAGATCGTCATCGTGCTGGACGGCGAGTTCACCTTCGACATCGACGGCGAGACCCGGGTGATGCGCAAGGGCGACGTCGCCGTCGTGCCGGCCTGGGTGCCGCACGGCGCGTGGACCACCGACAGCACCTGCCTGGAGGTCGACGTGTTCGCCCCGCCGCGGCAGAGCCTGCTCAAGCTGGCCGCGGCCCAGTCAGACCAGGCTGAGGAACTGCTCGCCGGGGACGCGGCCGAGGAAGAGGGCCTGGTCGCCGAGGCTGAGGCGGAAGAGGCGGCTGCCGAGAAGGCGAGCGGAGCGTAGTGGATCTCGGACTGCGGGGCCGCCGGGCCATCGTGACCGGCGGCTCCAAGGGACTGGGCCAGGCGATCGCCGCCGAGCTGCTCGCCGAGGGCGCCAGCGTGGTCATCTGCTCCCGCAACGCCGCCGAGCTGGAGGCGACCGCCAAGCAGCTGGGCGAGCAGGCGGCCGGCGGGGCCAAGGTGACCGCCCTGGTCTGCGACGTCACGGACCCGGACCAGGTCACGGCCTTCGTGGCCGCGGCCACCGATGCGCTGGGCGGGCTGGACATCCTGGTCAACAACGCCGGCGGCGCCCGGCCCGGCCGGTTCGGCACGCTGACCGACGATGACTGGCACGCCGACATCGAGGTCAAGCTGTTCTCGCAGATCCGGTGCATCCGGGCGGCGCTGCCGCAGCTGCGCAGCAGCGCCGCGCCGCGGGTCATCAACATCAACGCCCTGTACGCGCGGTACCCCGACCCGGCGTTCCTGGCCTCGTCGGTCAACCGGGCGTCCTGCCTGAGCCTGTCCAAGGCGCTGTCGATCGAGCTGGGCGGCGAGGGCATTCTGGTGAACAGCGTGAATATCGGCTTCGTCGAGACCCCGCAGTGGGCTAACATCCACCAGCGCCGGGCTCCGGAGATGCCGGCCGATCAGTTCTTCGGCCAGCTGGCCAAGGACGAGGTGCCGCTGGGCCGCTTCGGAGTCCCCGAGGAGGTCGCGGGCCTGGTTACGTTCCTGGCCAGCGACCGGGCCAGCTACATTGCTGGTGCGTCCATCGATGTGGGCGGCGGCATGGGGAAGTACCTCTGACAGACAGGAAGCCACGTGTGCCGGCTACTGGGCTACTGCTCGCATGATCCCGCGTCCCTGGCCAGCCTCATGGGCGACCAGGGGTTCGCTGAGTTCACCGCGCTGTCGTCGCTGCACCAGGACGGCTGGGGGATGGCCTGGTATGACGGCTCTGAGCCGGTCATCCGCAAGTCGCCCGGCCGGGCCGGCGACGAGCCGGAGTACGAGAAGCTGGCCTGGCAGCCGCTCGGCGATCTCGGCCTGCTGCACCTGCGCTGGGCCACTCCCGGCCTGCCGGTCGAGGACCGCAACACGCACCCGTTCCGCCGCGGTTCGTTCATTTTTGCCCATAACGGGGCCATTCACCCGCAGTCCCGGCTACCGGAACTGCTGCCGGCGGACTGGGAGCGCCGGGTGAACGGCACGACGGACAGCGAGCGGTACTTCCTGCACCTCATGTGGCGGCTGGAGGAGCGCGGTGGTGACATGCTCGCGGCCATCGCCGACACCACGGCCGACATCGAGGAGCGGTACGCGCCGAACAGCCTGAACGCCATCCTGCTGTCGCCGGACGCAGCTGTACGCGATCTCCTGGCACGACCCGGCCAAGGTGCCCGCGCCGCAGCTGCGGGCCCGCGGGTACGCCGACCGGCCGGACGAGATCGCCTGCTACTTCGACCTCGCCTACCGCGCCGACGAGGCCGGCGTGGTGGTGGCCAGCTCAGGCTGGCCGAGGCCGGGCTGGACGCCGCTGCCGCGCTACCACGTCCTGAAGGTAGACCGGGGCACGCTGGCCACCTCGGTGACCGAACTGCCGGGCGGCAGGCGTCCCTAGCCCGCCAGCGCGAGGCGGATTACTTATGGCCGAACGCGCGCAGGACCAGCACCACGACCACGATGAGGCCGACGACGATGACGCCGTGGCTGATGACCATGCCGGTCTCCCTTGTTCGTGCCGCGGTCAGGACTTGCCGGGGTTGAACAGCCCGCGCGGGTCCAGCGCCTGGCGCACCGCGTCCTGCATGGCCAGCGCGCCGGGGTCCAGCTCGCGGCGCATGCCCTCGCGCTTGAGGATCCCGATGCCATGCTCGCCGGTCACGGTGCCGCCCAGCGCGATCGCCGCGTCGAGCATCTCCTCGAACGCCGCCTGGGCGGCCTGTCGCTGAGCGTCGTCGCCGGGCGCGGTGATGAAGCACGGGTGCAGGTTCCCGTCGCCCGCATGCGCCACCGTCGCGATCTGCAGGCCGTGGGCGGCGGCGATGGCCTCGATCCGGGCCAGCATCTCGGGCACCTTCGACCGGGGCACGCAGACATCCTCGGTGAGTACCGGGCCGAGCCGCTCCAGGGCCGGGTAGGCCAGCCGCCGGGCGTCAAACAGCGCCTCGGCCTCGGCGTCGTCGGTGGACTGCGCGACCCATATCGCGCCGGCCTCGGTCATGGTGGCGGCGATCCCGTCCGACTCGGCCTCGCCGACGTTGCCGGGCGTGTCCACCCGGGCTAGCAGCAGCGCCGCGGCCTCGGCGTCCAGGCCCATGTGCTTCCAGTCCTCGACCGCCCGCAGCGTGGTCTGGTCCAGCAGTTCCAGCGTGGCGGGAGTCAGTCCGCGCCGGGTGATCTGCGAGACGGCCTCGCCGGCCGAGACCAGGTCGGCGAAGGCCCCGACGATGGTGGCGGGCTTGCCCGCCGGCGCGGGCCGCAGCCGCAGCGTCACCTCGGTGACCACGCCGAGCGTGCCCTCGGACCCGACGAAGAGGCTAGCCAGGTCCAGCCCGGCCACGCCCTTGGTGGTCCGCCGGCCCAGCCGCACCGCCTGGCCGTAGGCCACCGGCCCGCCAACCACCGCGCGCAGCCCCAGCACGTAGTCGCGAGTGACGCCGTACTTCAGGCAGCACAGCCCGCCGGCGTTGGTGGCCACGTTGCCGCCGATCGTGGACCACGGGGCGCTGGCCGGGTCGGGCGGGTACCACAGGCCGTGCTCGGCGACCGCGGCCTTCACGTCGTTGTTCACCGCGCCGGGCTGCACGACGCAGATCAGGTTGTCCGGGTCGATCTCGGTGACCTGGTTCATCCGGGACAGGTCCAGCACCACGCACCCGTCGACCGCGTTCGCGCCGCCCGACAGCCCGGTGCCGGCGCCGCGCGGCACCACGGCTGCGCCCAGCTCCGCGCAGGTGCGCACCACGTGCTGCACCTCGGCCTCCGAGCGAACCCGGACCGCGGCCGCGGCGGCGCCGGCCGGCGCCCACTCCGCCTCGTCATGGGAGACGCTGGCCAGCACGTCCGGGTCGGTCACGATGCGGTCGTCCGGCAGCCCCCGGCTCAGCGCCTCGACCAGGCTGGCGGCGCGGTTCTCGGTGACAGTCACGGCAGCGCCTCACGGGACTTCAGGGCCAGGCCCGTCCCAGCTCACCCGCCCAATATAGTCGGGCGCCCCGCGGCTTACGGAGCCCGAGCCTGCCCGGCCGGCGGCCCCGTTTGCCCCGAGAGGTGAGCGATCAGGATGCGAGAGTGGGCCCGCTTGGCCGATAGTGGACTAGCCCTTTGGCTGTGGAGGCTCCATGCCCGGCGAGGTCGTGACGCAATTCGACATCCAGGACGCCCAGGCGAACCTGTACCAGATCATCGAGCGCGTTGAGCACGGTGAGGAGATCATTGTCGGCCGTGCTGGGCACCCGATAGCAAAGATCATCCCGCTATCCCGCACGGTGAACCGGCAGGGGCGGGGTTCGCTCCGCGGCAAGTTGGCCATCGCTGACAACTGGGATTCTGATGAAGTCAACGAGGCCGTAGCTCACGACTTCGGCCCTACTCCGTGAACCCGCCACGCGCGCTGCGATGTCATCGCTCGGCTACATCATAAGCATTTTGAAATTATCACCACTGTGCTTATAATCAGATTGTGCTTATGGAGACTGTGCGGTGGCTGCGCGACTCCGGCCTGCAGGTCGAAGACTGCCCTGCCGCAGGTCACCCTGACGCGGGTGCTGACGCCTTCCTGGATGTGGTAGCGGATGGCCACAGCGTCCGCTTTGCGGTGCAGGTCAAGGGGCGTGCGCCATATCCGCATGAAGTAGGCCAGTTTTCTCAGTCGTGGCACCGGTTGGCTCAGCTGGGGCGTCCGGCGATGATCGCTCCGTTTGTCTCCGAATCCCTGGGATCCATCCTGACCGGAGCGGGCTGGTCATGGGCGGACGATCAAGGGAACTTTGACCTGCGAGCACCCGGTCTGCTGCTGCGCCAGCGGCGGGTGGCTTCGGCGCCAGTGTCCAGCAGAAGGTCTCTGCCCCGCGGTTCCGGGAGCTTCGCGGTCATCCGCGCGCTTGTGGGCTTCAGCAAAGGCGAGGACGAGGAGTCGGGGGCGACAGCCCTGGCGGCCCAGGTCGGAATCTCCCAGCCGCGCGTTTCTCAGGTGCTGCACCAACTGCATGACCTCAAGCTCGTCGAGAAATCTGGGCCCGGCCGCTGGACTCCGCACCGAGAGGCGCTGCTCGATCGCTTCCTCGCCGAGTATCCCGGTCCTAAGGGCTCGCAGCAGTATTGCTACAGCCTCGATTCCCCTGCTGAGGTGGCCGTCCGCGCTGGCCAGATCGGCACATCAGCCCGTCCGGTTGTTGTTTCGGCTGACGTCGGCCCGGACCTGCTCGTGGCGTGGCGAAAGCCCAGCCTGGTGGTCTTGTACGTGAAGCATGCGATCGACCCCTCCAGCCTGGGGGTGATCGACGCGCAAGGAAGACACGACGCCAACGTGATCGTGCGTATGCCAGAGGACCAGTCCGTCTTTCCTCGCCGTGCTCTGGTGGCTCAGATTCATGGCCATGATGTGCCGCTAGCAGATCCGCTCCAGCAGGTCTGGGATCTCCAGGATCTCGGCGGGGCCGACCGTCTCGACGCCGCAGGGAGGCTACGGCAATGGCTGCTGGAACGCCCCTGACCCGGCTCGAGCTTGGTGCCAGCTCAGTCGCAGATGATCTCGGCTTCGTAGCGCTGAGCGACGTATCTGGAGCGTTGAGCGATATCGCGAAGGAATACCGCGTCATCGGCGGTCACATGGTCACGACACTGGCCGCGCGATGGCAACTGGGGGCCAGCCTCTACCGGGAGACCGGAGACGTAGACCTTGGCATCCCGCCGGTCGTGGCTCGCGATCAGCGGCTGGTTAGCCGCCTCAAGAAGAGCGACTACCAGCAGGTAGCTGGTAATCGCTTCGCCCGCGGACTGTCTGATATTCCGGCGGGTCTGGCCAGCGAGAATGACCCGGCACAGCGCGAGGCACTCATCGACGTCCTAGTTCCTGCATACACAAGCCGTGCTCGTGAGAACGTTCAGGTCGGCGAGGATCTCTTCACTACTGAAGTTCCCGGCCTGCAACTGGCGCTGGCGCGCCCGCCCGTCATGATCGCGCTGAAACTGCGACGGCTCAACGGCCAGGTACTGCCTTGTGAGCTGCCATTCGCCGACGAGCTGAGCGCCCTGATACTGAAGAGCCTCGCAACGAGAGTCCGGTCTAGGGACACTGACATAACTGATATATGGCGATGCCTGGAGATCGCCTTCGCCGCAGGGCTAGGGCCTGCCGACTTTACCGGGCGTCTCCGAGTTGAAGGGGCGGCACAAGTCCGGGAGCTTTTCGACAGCCGTCTCGGCCCTGCTATGGCCGCACTCGGCGCGGAGCAGCGTCTCTCACGGCTGGCCGGCGATGAGCGCTTCACTCGCATAAAGGCTCTGGTCGCGCGAGTGCTCGGGCCGGCTTAGACCCGATCTGGGTTCGTTTCGCTGGCGGTCATGATCGCGTTCAGGAGGCCGGGGAAGCGGGTCTGGAGGTCGTCGTCGCGGAGCGCGGTCCACCGGCGGTTGCCGTCCTCGCGCTGGCGGATGACCCCGGCCTCGCGCAGGACGCGGAAGTGGTGGGTGAGCGTGGAGGGCGCGACGTCCACGGGGAAAGTGCCACAAGCGCCTCACTGGACATCAGGGCCAGGCCTGTCCCCAGCTCACCCGCCCAATATAGTCCGGCGTCCCCACGCCTCCCCGAGCCCGAGCCGGGCCGGCCAGCGAGGCTCTCGCCGCGGTCATCTCGCCAGCGGCCCGGAGGAAATGCGGTCGGCTGCTGGCGTGGGGACCTTCCTGGCTGCGCCCGTATTACCCGTTATGGGGCTGGCTGGGCTGTAGCTGCGGCCGGCCGCCACGGCCGGGGCGGGGCCGATGTCGAAAAACCCGGATGCCATTCGACGTCCTCGCGAACGGACCACCCAGCATCCAGGAGGAACACCATGACCGCCACGCCCGCTTCCGTCCAGGCGCCCGCCGCTCCGCCCGCGTCACCCGGGTCGTTCCTGGCCCGCCGCCCCGTCTGGCAGGTCAGCTACCTGGCTGGCCTGGCCGCCAGCGTCGTCGTCGAGATATGGGCACTGGCCGCGCGCGCTATGGGCGTGCCGATGCGAGCCGCCGGCGTCGGCTCACACCACGCGACGCCGATCACGGTCGGCATGTTCGCGATGGGAACGATGGTCGTCATCTTCTGGTTCACGTTCGCCGTCATAGCGATGGCCCGTTTCTCGAAGAACCCCCGGCGCACCTTCCTCCGTACAGCGCTGCCGCTGCTCGCCTTCTCGCTCGCCGTGCCGCTCACCGCGGCCGACACGGCGACCTCGACCAAGCTCACCCTCGCTGCCGCGCACCTGATCGCCGGCGCGATCATCATTCCGGTGGTGGGGAGGCGGCTATCGCAACAGCGGCTGAGCCGGTAGCGGGTAGCCGGTCCCGTCGGCTTTCCTATGGCGCTTCGGTTGCCGCCGGAGTGCCCGGAGCCACCATGCCGTCGCTCGTCATGCCGGCTCCCGCTTCTGCCAGCAGGTAGCCGACCTCAGCGTGCTCGCTGAGATCGAGGCCGCCTGCCTCGTCTCCGGGACTGACCCGCAGCCCCACGGTGTGGTCGGTGACCCACAGGATGATCCAGGTCATGACGAACGGCCAGGCGAGCCCCACGACGGCCAGCACCGCCTGGCGGCCGAGCTGGGTCCAGCCCCCGGCCTCGCCGGCGGCGTTCACGGCGAGGCTGGCGAACACGCCGGTGAGCACGACCCCGACCACGCCGCCGACCATGTGCACGCCGACTACGTCGAGGGAGTCGTCGTAGTGGAATATGTCCTTGAGGTGGACAGCGCCGTAGCACAGGAGCCCGGCCGCGGCGCCGATGATGATCGCCGCCCACGGCTGCACGTAACCGGACGCCGGGGTGATCGCGGCCAGGCCGGCGACGGCGCCGGTGGCGATGCCCACGCCCGATGGCTTGCTGCGCTGCCACCACTCGATGCCCATCCAGACGAGCATCGCTGCGCAGGCCCCCAGCTGGGTGTTCACCAGGGCATAGCCGGCGAGCGACCCGGCGGACAGCGCGCTGCCCGCGTTGAAGCCGAACCAGCCGAACCACAGGATCCCGGCGCCGAGCAGCACGAGCGGCACGCTGTGCGGCCGCTCGAGCTGGTGGCTGCGCCTCAGGTAGATGGCGGTGGCGAGCGCCGCCGCGCCGGCTAGCTCGTGGACGACCGAGCCCCCGGCGAAGTCGATCGCGTGCAGGCCGCCAGTGCCGAGAATCCCGCCGCCCCACTCGGCGTGCGCGAACGGGCTGTAGACGATCAGCGACCACAGGCCGATGAAGACCAGGTAGCCGCGGAAGCGCATCCGCTCGCAGAACGCCCCGGCGATGAGCGCCGGGGTGATGACAGCGAACTTCATCTGGAACGCCATGTACACCAGCGACGGAATCGTGGGGGCGTAGCTGTTCGGCGTGCCGTTGACGTTGTGCAGCAGCACGTTCTGCAAGCTGCCGATCACTCCCCAGTGATCAGCGCCGAACGCCAGCGAGTAGCCAAGGATTACCCACAGCAGGCTGATCACGCCGATCGCCACGAACGACTGGACCATCGTCGCGATCACGTTCTTCGCGCCGACCAGCCCGCCGTAGAACAGCGCCAGCCCCGGCATCATGAAGAAGACCAGCGCTGTCGAGGTCAGCAGCCAGGCAGTGTCACCAGCATTGATGTGCATGCCAACCTCCGATGACGGCAGCGCCTTTGCCCCGGAATTTCCATGATCACCGTAGCCTATTGGCGACCCGCGCACCTGAAATCACGGTGACCGTTTTGTCGAGGAGGTACATGGCGTGAGTGACCCTGATGCTCGCCCGCTGACCAGGGCCCGGGCGGTGCTGGATCGCGACCGCCAGGCGGTCGCCGACTGCATGAAAATCCGCTTCTACCCGTTCGTGCCAGCCCGCGCCGAGGGGGTGCGGATCACCGACGCCGACGGCAACGCCTACCTGGATTTCGTCGCGGGCGGTGGTGTGATGCAGACCGGGTACCGGCATCCGGCCGTGAGCGCCGCGATTCGCGCCGAGCTCGACGCATCCTGGTCGACCCCGCACTGCTGCTATCCGAGCGAGCGCACCGTCGAGCTGGCCGAGCGGCTGTGCGCCCTGCTGCCGGGCGACTTCGCCACCAAGGCATGGTTCGGGGCGACCGGCTCGGACGCCAACGACTGTCTGGTGAAACTGCTGCCCGAGGCGACCGGGCGCCCGCGGCTGATCTCGTTCATCGGGGCCTATCACGGCCAGACCCTCGGCTCGGCCGGACTGTCCGGCCACTCGGCTCAGGCGCACCTGATCGGCGCGGGCAACGTCACCAAGGTGCCCTATCCGAATCCGTACCGGCCGATCGACCCGAGCAGCTCGGCGAGCGTCACCCGGCAGTGCATTGACTACCTGGAGCGGCATGTGCTCGCGAGCGTGTCGCCCGCTCGCGACACGGCGGCCATTGTCGTGGAACCGGTGCAGTCCGACGGGGGCGATGTGGTGCCGCCCGCCGACTTCTTCCCGGAGCTTCGCGCGCTCTGCGACCGGCACGGCATCTGGCTGGTGTTCGACGAGGTGAAGACGGGCCTCGGCCGGACCGGGGCGATGTTCGGCTTCGAGCATTCCGGCGTGGTCGCCGATGCGATAGCGCTGGGCAAGCCGCTGGGCGGCGGGCTGCCCCTGTCCGCCGTGGTCGGCCGCGCCGAGCTGCTCGACCGCGACACGCTCAACCTGTTCACCCTCGGCGGCTCAGCGGTCCCGGCCGCGGCCGGGCTGGCGGTCCTGGACGTTCTGGAGCGCGAAGGACTGGTGCAGAACGCCGCCCAGCGCGGCGCGCAGCTGCTGACCGGGCTGCGCGAGCTGCAGGACCGGCACCGGCTCATCGGCGACGTCCGCGGGCAGGGCCTGATCTGCGGCGCCGAGCTGGTCACCGACCGGGCCACCCGTGAGCCGGCCGCCCTCGACGCAGCACGGCTGGTTTACCGGTGCTTCGAGCTCGGCCTGCTGGTCATCTACACCGGTCTCTCGAGCAACGTCATCGAGCTGACTCCGCCCCTCACCATCACCCCGGCGGATGTCGAGGAGATGCTCGCGATCCTCGATCACGCGCTGACCGACATCGAGGCGGGCCGGTTCGATGACGAGAAGCTGGCCGGGTACGCAGGCTGGTGATCCAGCCTGACCGGCTCACCCGGGTGGCAAAGCGCACGGCGGCCGCCGGCCTTACCGGCGCCTGCGGCTCCCGCCCGACGCCCCGCCGTTCTTGCTCCCGGCGGTCGCGCTGGCGTCCGCGGCGCGGTCGCGGAGGTAGCGGCCCATCTCGTTGCGCCACCACGGGGTCTCCACGAAGCCGCGCCGGATCGTGAGCAGTTCCATGCTGGCCTGCCAGCCCCGGACCCCGTCGATGGAGGCGAGGGTGTCGGTCAGGAAGCTGAACAGCGCCTCGTTGGTGGGCTGGATCATCTCGCACAGCAGCGAGCTGCCGCTCAGCGTGGCGGCCACGAATCGGACTCCCACGAACGAGCTCAGCTCCGCCGACACCGCCCGCAGCCGGCGGGGCGAGACGTTGAGGTTCAGCAGTACCTCGGGCGTGAAGCCGAGGGCGGCGGCCGGGGCCAGGGTGACGACCTGGATGCAGCCGCGGCTCAGCATGGCCTCGAACCGGCGCCCGACAGTGGTCTCGTCCAGCCCGACCTGCTCAGCGATGGCACTGAACGGGGCCCGGCCGCGGGCCCGCATCTCCTCGATGATGCCGTGATCGATGTCGTCCATATGACTGGCGTCGCAGGCGTGCGGGTCGCTGACGGTGCTGGCCACGCTCTCGCCTACCAGCAGCTGCCAGGTCCAGTCCTGGGCCACCTTGTACTCGTGCAGGATCAGGTCCGTCTGGGACCATTCGACGCCGTCGGTCTCCTGGATCTCGGTGATCAGCGGATGGACCAGCGAGGCCTGGGAGTCGACGCAGACCTCCGCGGCTATGTCATACGGGCCCGACACCAGGGCCAGGAAGCGGATGTTCGAGCGCTGGGACAGCTGTTCCGCCACCTGGGCGGCGGCGCCGGACCGGCACGCCATCCGCATGAAGAACATCGATCCGTGCCCGGGGTAGACGGTCACGGGCATCACCGCGACCCGGACGATGCCGTCGCTCAGCAGCCGCTGGCCTCGCCGGGACACGGTCGTGACGGAGGTGCCGCACCGGTTGGCGATCTCCGTCCAGCTGGCCCGGCCATCGGCCCGCAGGCAGGCGATGATGCGCCGGTCAAGATCATCGACAGCGGGAGCCGCTGCCGGAGCCTGGTCGCCAGCCGCAGGAGTCGCACGGGTCACGTGCTAACGGCTCCGGCCAGGAATCGTCGGACGACTGCCAGCCATGCGTCACGCTCCTCAGTCTGCGGCGAGTGCCCCGACTTCTCGAAGATCACCAGTTCCGAGCCCGGAATGCCGGCCGCCAGCTCCTCGCTGGCCTCGACCGGGGTAATCCAGTCATGGCGGCCGACAGTTATCAGCGTCGGGCAGGTGATCGTCGAGAGCTTAGCAGTCACGTCGTAATTCGGCAGATTAACCGCGAAGGCGTAGTTGTGAGTGGCGTAGTGATAGACCGTGGTGTCCGCGCGCTCCGCCACCTTTGACGGGTCGTAATCGTAATCGTAGAGCGGCAGAATCATCCGCCAGCACGCCTTGAATTCGTCGTTGTCAGCGACCTGGCCGGCGAAGCAGCGATCAAACAGGTCCATGTCGATAGTGGTCCTGTCGGTGTCCAGCGCGCGCTGCCGGGCCATGCCGCGGAACCGGTCGGCGGCCGCGGTGTCGCGCAGTACCAGGGCCTGGACCCGGTCGGGGTAGCGCAGCGTGTACTCCAGCGACATGAAGCCGCCGTACGAGCCGCCGGCCATGATGATCTTCTCCGCGCCGGCCCACTCGCGCAGGGCGTCGACGTCGGCGGCCCACTGCTCATGCGAGTACGGCGGGGTGTCGCTGCTGTTCCCGCTGCCGCGGGCGTCAAAGACAATGACCCGGTAGGTGTCCGACAGCGCACTGAAGGTCGCCTTATCCCCGGACCGCGAGCCCAGGCCGGGCCCGCCGTGGTGGGCGATCAGCACCGGGGCGCCTTCCGGACCCAGCACCTCAACCTCGAGTTCCGCGCCATTCACGGGCAGCCGCACGACATCCTCCTGTGGTGATTACCGGAAGCGGGATTTAATAGCTTTGAGTAAACGGCCTCGGGCGGACCCGTTCTCGGGATAGCGGCCGCGCGGTGGGCTGGTCTCTCATTCCTGGCGGGAGTGCGGATCGCGGGCGTCGTTGTAGCCGATGGAGATCAGGGTGGCGGACATAACGAGCAGCAGAATGGCCAGCGACGGGAACAGCGCCGTCCACCAGGCGCTCTGCAGCGCGCCGGCCTGCTCGGCGTTGTAGAGGACCTGCCCCCACGACCAGGTACTGGGATCGCCGAGGCCCAGGAAGGCCAGGCCGGCCGCGACCAGCACCGCGTTGGAGGCGGTCAGCACGACCGAGACCGCGATGACCGGGGCCACGGCCGGGATGAGGTGCTTGCGGATCACCCGCCCGTTCGAGTTCCCGATCACCCGGGCCGCGTCAATGTAGGGCAGCTCGATCACGGCCAGGGCCTGCGACCGGACCACCCGGCTGACCAGCGGCCAGGAGAAGAAGGCGATCACGAACACGGTCGTCTCCAGGCTGGGCCCGGCCAGGGCTGCCACCAGGATCATCAGCGGCAGCACCGGGAGGGACAGGCACACGTCGACCAGCAAGCCGATCACCGTGTCCGCGCGCCGGAAGTAGGCGCCGGTCACCGCCACGATCACGCCGATGAGCACCGACAGCCCGCTGGCGGCGGCACCGACGATCAGGCTGTTGCGGGTGCCCCAGATCACCTCGCTGAAGATGTCCAGGCCGAGGTTGTCGGTGCCGAACCAGTGCGCCGCCGACGGCGCGCCCAGGATGGGCGTGCCGGAGCCGGTCGGGTACGTGGCGATCAGCGGCGCGAAGATGGCGACGATGATGAACACCGCCATCACGGCCATCGCGGTCAGGGCCAGCGGGTTGCGGATGAAGGCCCGCCAGGTGCGCCGGGCTGAGGTCGCCCCGGCATCGGGGACCGGCTCGGCCAGCGTGGTCGCTGTCGTGGTCATGACACCCGCACCCTCGGGTCCAGCAGCCCGTAGGCCATGTCGGTGAGGAAGTTGGCCGCCACCACTGAGACGGCCAGCAGCAGGAAGGCGCCCTGCAGCACCGGGTAGTCCTCCTGGGTCACGGCGGTGTAGATGCCGCGGGCGATGCCGGGATAGGCGTAGATCGTCTCGGTCAGCACGGCCCCGCCGACCAGGAAGCCCAGCTGCAGCCCGGCCAGCGTGGTGACCGGCAGCAGGGCGTTGCGCAGCGCGTGCCGCCACACCACCGACCGCTCCCGCGCGCCCTTGGACCGGGCCAGGTCGGCGTAGTCCTCGTGCAGGGCCCCGATCAGGGTGGCGCGCAAGGTGAAGACGTAGGCGCCGATCTGCACCAGGACCAGGCTGAGGGCGGGCAGCACCAGGTGGTCAAGGACGCTGAGGTACCAGGCGAAGCCGTAGGTGCTCAGCGCGTAGGCGCCGCCGATCGGCAGCCAGCGCAGCCACAGGCCGAAGACGAACAGCATCAGGATGCCGGCGCTGGGCACGAACAGCGAGCCCGAGGCCACGCTCAGCACCTGGATGCCGCGGTCCAGCACGGAACCCGGGTGGCGTGCCGCGGCCACCCCGAGCGGGATCCCGAGGATCAGGGTGAGCAGCATCGAGGAGCCCATCAGCAGCAGCGTCCACGGCAGCTCGTGGCTCAGCACCGTGGACACGTTCTCCTGCTGCGCGAACGACACGCCCAGGTTGCCGTGCAGCAGCTGTCCCAGGTACTTGAAGTACTGCACGATGAAGGGCTGGTTCAGGCCGTACTCGCGCAGCAGGGCCTGGCGCAGCGGCTGCGGCATGAGCGGGCTGGCCACAGCCAGCGCGGGGTTGCCCGGCAGCAGGCGCAGCAGCAGGAATGTCACCGTCACGGCGAACCAGATGGTGATGATCCCGCGCAGCGCCCGCCGCCCGGCGAACCGCACAAGGGGTGGAGCAGACCAGCTCATGTAGCTAGCTCGTGCACTTCACGGCGGCCAGCGACTGCGGGCTGATGATCGACAGCAGGATGCTGGGCTTCACCTGCCAGCCGGTGCAGCCAGCGCGGTAGGCCACGGCGGGATTCTGCATGAACAGCACGTTGTCGTAGACCTGGTCGTAGATGACGCTGGCCGCCTGGTGGATGAGGCTCACCTGCTGATCCGTGCTGGGGGAGACGGCGGCCTTGTTGATCAGGCTCATCAGGTGCGGGTCGTTCTCGAAGGTGAAGTTGTTGACGCCCTTGTCCTGGAAGGCCAGCTCCATGCCCACGACCGGGTTGTTCTCGATGAGGAACTCGCCCGCGTAGATGTCGAACTCGCCCTGGGCGGAGTTGGCCAGGAAGGTGTTCTGGGACAGGCCCTTGAGCTTCAGGGTGATGCCGGCCTGTGCCGCTTCCGAGCGCAGGAGCTGGACCATTTCCGAGGTAACGGCGTCCTGCAGGTTGTAGATCATGTTGAACGACAGCGGGAACATGCCGCTGGAGTTGGCCTTGTACCCGGCCTGCTCCAGCAGCTTGCGGGACAGCTTCGGGTCGAAGCTGTACTCCTTGATCGACGGGTCGACCCAGTCCTTGAGCACCGGCGCGATGGGGACGCCTCCGGTGGAGATGCCCTGGCCGTCCAGGACCACCTTGCGCAGCGTCGCGTCGTCGACGGCGTGCGCCAGTGCGCGGCGGACCAGCACGTTGTTCAGCGGCTTGTGGGTGACGTTGTAGGTCAGGAACTCATAGCCCAGGCCGGGCACGAGCTGGACCTTGATGCCCGAGCTCTTCTGCAGCACCGACACCTCTGACGGCGGCACCGGGTCGCCGACCACGTCGACTGCGCCTGACTTGAGGGCCAGGAACTCGGTGTTGACGTTCGGGTAGACCTTGAAGATCACCTTGGCCAGCGTCGGCTTGCTGGCGGGAGCGAACGGGTAGGGCGAGACCGGTGTCAGGGTGTAGGCCTGGCCGCGCTGGGCGCTGACCAGCTTGTAGGGGCCGGCGCTGACCCAGTTCTTGTCCGGCACGTACTTGCCGATGTTGCCGACCTTGTCCCACACGTGCATCGGGATGATCGGCATCCAGAAACCGACCTCGGGGACCAGCGTGGAGTCGGGGTGCAGCAAGTTCAGCTGGACCTTCGTCGCCGAGACCGCGGTGGCCGACTTGAGGTTGCCGAGGAAGCCGGTGATGATGCCGGCCGGCTTCCACTTCAGGATCGCGTTGAGCTCCCAGGCCACGTCACTGGCGGTCAGCGGCTTGCCGTCCGACCACTTCATGTCCGAGCGGACGTCGAAGTAGCCCGTGGTGGCGCTGGTGTACCCCCACTTGGTGGCGAACTCCGGGACCAGGCCGCCGGTCCCGTCCATCGTCATCAGCGTCGGGTACATGAGGTCGTTGATCCAGCGGTCGGTGCCACTGATGCCGATCAGCGGGTTGTAATTGTCGATGTCGGCGCTGGTGGCGATCGTCAGCGTGCTGGAGCCTGACGAGCCGGAGGAGCCCTTCGACGACGATGACGGCGCGGACGGAGCGCAGGCGGCCAGCGCGAGCAGCGCGGCCAGCGCCCCGGCGGCGGGGATCAGCTTGCGATTCATGAGACCCACACCTCTTCCAGAACGCGCATGATGTTGCCGCCGACGACGAGGCGGATCTCGTCGTCGGAGTAGTCGTGCTTGACGAGCCAGCCGATGATGTTCCAGAAGCACTCGGCCGGGTTTTCCAGGCCGTCGACGTAGGGGACTCGCTCGAACTCCACCGTGGAGTGGACCTGCTGGATGGACAGGTTCGCGGCGAATGCCTCGTGCAGCCCGGCGTGGTCGCCGAACAGGGTGTCGGGGCCGAAGGCGACGTGCTCGATGCCGAGCACCTCGACGCAGTGGGTGAAGTGGTCCATCACCGACTCGATGCTGTGCCGCGGGTGCTGCGGGGACAGCGAGGTGTGCGGGGCGGCCTCGATGCCGAGCACGCCCCCGCGCTCGGCGCACGCCTTCAGGATGGTGTCGGGCTTCATCCGGGCCGTGGGCCACACGTCCCGCGAGCCGCAGTGCGTGATGAAGATCGGCTGGGTGGAGGCCTTGATGACGTCCATCGACGTCTGGTCGCCGGAGTGGGAGATGTCGATGGCCAGGCCGAGCTGGTTCATCCGGCGGACGGCTCGCTCGCCGAAGTAGGTCAGGCCGCCGTCGCCGCGTTCTTTCAGCCCGGATCCGAGGGTGTTGGCCTCGGAGTAGGCGATGCCGATCTGGCGGACGCCGAACCCGTACAGGACGTCGAGCCGGTCGACCTCGTTCTCGATCATGGTGGCGGCCTCGAGGCCGAAGATGTGGGCCACGCGCCCGGTCTCCTGCGCCCGCCTGATGTCGGCGACACTCTCGGCCTTGATGACGTAGTCCTGGTGGGCCAGGTCGGCCATCCGGACGCCGAGGTCGAACAGCACGTCGGCGTACTTCCAGCCGGCGTCGCTGGAGATGCAGCAGGTGCCGTCCATGCCGTTGTCGAACACCGCCGTCATCCCGGAGCGGGACAGGCCCTCGTAGGCCGTCGGCTCCCGGCCGGAGCGGATGTGCTCGCGCAGGTCCGCCTTCAGGTTCTCGGGATAGACCTGCGGGTGGTCGTGCAGCGAGATCACGAGCTCGTCGGTGAGCAGGCGCCGCGTTCGCTCCTCCTGCGCCGTGCTGAGCCCGAGGCCGGCATAGGCCGGCACGCGCCCGATCTGCTTGGCCCAGGTGCGGGCCGGGAGGTCGACACCCTCCTCCAGAAACGAGTACGCGGTGTAGCCGGCGTAGCGCTCGGCGGGTTCCAGCACGGATTGCTCCCCTTTCGGCGGTGGCGTCAGTATTGCCAGACTCCTGCAAATCAGTCAATACTTGAGTGTGAATCCCGCATATGAGAGCTAGCTACACCATAATCCTGCATTGTCAAGGGAGGCGCGGTGCCGACCTCCCGAGCTCAAGCGCGCAGAGAGGACGGGCATGACCGTCACTGAGCCGCATCCGGCGGCGGACCCGCCGGGCGGGCCGGCGCTCGCGCTGCGGGTCGCCGGGCTGACCGTCAACTTCCCGCAGCGCAGCCGCACCGTGTACGCCGTCCGCGGGGTTGACCTGCAGGTTCGCCGAGGCGAAACGCTCGTGCTGCTCGGCGAGTCCGGCGCGGGCAAGTCCATCACCGGCCGCGCGGTGATGCGCCTGTGCCCGGCTCCCGCGGTGATCAGCGCGGATGCCATGGAGGTTGGCGGGGCCGACGTGCTGCACGCCAGTCCGGCCGAGCTGCGCCGGATCCGCGGCGAGAAGATGACGATGATCTTCCAGGATCCGCTGTCCGCGCTGAACCCGGTGCTGTCGGTCGGCAGCCAGATCGGGGAGCTGTTCCGGATCCACCGCGGCATGAGCCGCCGCCGGGCCCGCGCCGAGGCGGCCGACCTCCTCGCGCTGGTCGGGATTCCCGACCCGCGCCGCCGGGTCCGCGACTTCCCGCACCAGTGCTCGGGCGGCATGCGGCAGCGGATCCTGATCGCCGTGGCGATCGCGCTGCAGCCCGGCCTGCTGATCGCCGACGAGCCCACCACCGCGCTGGACGTGACCGTCCAGGCGCAGATCCTGGACCTGCTGCAGTCCCTGCAGCGCGAGATGGACCTGGCCATCCTGCTCATCACGCACGATCTCGGCGTCGCCTCGGAGGTGGCCGACTCGGTCTGCGTCATGTACGCCGGCCGGGTCGTCGAGACCGGCCCGGCCCGGCAGGTGCTGGGCCAGCCGGCGCATCCCTACACCCGTGCCCTGCTGGACTCGGTTCCGCAGGGCGCTCCCGGCGATCTGCGGGTCATCGCCGGCAGCCCGCCGCCTGCGGACCAGATCCTGCCCGGCTGCTCCTTCGCGCCCCGCTGTCCGCTGCAAATCGACCGCTGCCGCGATGAACGGCCGCTGCTGGCGGCCGTCGCGCCGGGCCGCGAGGTCGCGTGCCACCGAGCGCAGGAGGTCCTGCATGGCCAGTGATCCGGCGGTCCCGCCGGCCGCACCAGGGGACGCCAGCGCGCAGCCGTCCGGCCCGGTGGCGGGTGACCCGGTGGGTGGTGACTCGATGGCGGGCGGCCCGGTGATCCTGGCTGCCCGCGGGCTGTCCAAGACCTTCGCCGGCGGCCGGACCGGCGGGCGCAGCGGCCGGGTCAGTGCCGTCGACGACGTCAGCCTGGAGTTGCGCCGCGGCGAGTCGCTGGGGCTCGTCGGTGAGTCGGGATGCGGCAAGACCACCCTGGCCCGGATGCTGGTCGGGCTGGACAAGCCCGACAGCGGCTCGGTCACGCTGGACGGCCAGGAGCTGACCGCGCTGTCCGGCCGCGCCCGGCGCACGGCTCAGCGGCGGATCCAGATGATCTTCCAGGATCCCTACCTGTCGCTGAACCCGCGGCTCACCGTGGCCGAGATCGTCGCCGAGCCGATCGTGGTGCACAAGCTGACCAGCAGCAAGGCCGAGACAAATCAGCAGGTAGCCGAGCTACTCCAGCGCGTCGGCCTCAGCGCGGACATGATGCACCGGTTCCCCGGCCAGTTCTCCGGTGGCCAGCGGCAGCGCATCGGCATTGCCCGCGCGCTGGCCAGCAAGCCGGAGGTGATCATCTGCGACGAGCCGGTCAGCGCCCTGGACCTCTCCGTCCGCGCGCAGATCCTCAACCTGCTCCGCGGCCTGCGGCAGCAGACCGGCGTCGCGCTGCTGTTCATCTCCCACGACCTGTCGGTCGTCCGGCACGTCTGCGACCGCACCGCGGTGATGTACCTCGGCCGGCTCGTCGAGCACGGCCAGGCCGAGCAGGTTCACACCAGCCCGACGCACCCCTACACCCAGGCGCTGCTGTCGGCCGTCCCGGTCATCGACCCGGCCGCGCGCGGCGGGCTATCCCGGCGCATCCTGCTGCCCGGCGACCCGCCGAGCCCGATCTCGCCGCCGTCCGGCTGCCGGTTCCGCACCCGGTGCCGGCTCGCCAGCGACGTCTGCGCCGGAAGCCGGCCGCCCATGGAGCCGGTGGCCGAGTCCGGTCACTGGGTGGCCTGCTACCACGCCGACCAGGCCAGGGAGCAGGCCCTGGCGTCCTGACCCCGCCGAGCCCGCCACCGATCTGCCGAGCCATCCACCGAAAGGACCCCACCATGCGCGTGACCATCAACGGCGCCGAGCTCGAGGTCGACGTTCAGGGCGACCCGGCCGCCCCGGTCCTGATCGCCCACCACGGCGGGCCGGGGATGGGCGACCGCAGCGATTACACGACCGCGTTCGCCCCGTTCAGCGACCGGTTCCGGATCATCACCTTCGACGCCCGGGGCAGCGGGGCGAGCGCGGACGTCGAGCCGTACAGCCACGAGCAGTGGGCGGCCGACGTCGACGCGTTGCGCGAGTGGGCCGGCGTGGAGCAGATCGTCATGGCGGGCCACTCCTACGGCGGGTTCATGGCCCTGGAGTACGTCACGCGCTACCCCGGCCGGGTCCGCGCTGTCGTCCTGGTCGATACCGCGGCGGCCGACATGTTCCGGGGCACCGCCCGCCAGCGCGCGACCGAGTCGGACCGGGTCGACCTGGACATGGAGATGTTCGACCGGATGTTCGCGGGCCAGATCCGCGACAACGAGGAGTTCGCCCGCGGCTGGCGGGCCATCGCGCCGCTGTACACGGCCGCCGACGATCCCGAGCTGATGGACCAGATGGCCAACCTGCCGCACGCCTTCCACTACCAGACGCACAACTACGCCTTCTCCCAGAACCTGCCCGCCTACGACGTCCGGCCCAAGCTGGGCGCGATCGCCTGCCCGGTGCTCATCAATGTCGGACGGCACGACTGGATCACCCCGGTCGAGGCCAGCGAGGAGATGGCGGCCCTCATCCCCGGCGCCGAGCTGGTCATCTTCGAGAACTCCGGCCACAGCCCGCTGCACGAGGAGCGGGAGCTGTGGGAGGCCACCGTCAGGAACTTCCTGGACCGGGCAGCTCCGGCTGGGTGAGCAGGCGGGGCTCCAGGCCCAGGCCGCGGACGTGCGCGGCGACCTCGCCGAGCGTGGCGATCCACAGGTCGCCGTAGTCGACGGCCTGGGCCATCACCCGGCCCAGCGCCGCGCGCGGGACGGCCGGCCCGGATAGGAACGGGTGCCCGGTGAGCACGAAACAACCGCCTTCGTCGCGCAGCGCGGCCAGCTCCAGCGACCACAGCTCGGCCGCCTTGGCCGGGCTCTCGATCAGCCCGGTGCCGAAGACGTCGGGCACGTAGCAGTACTGCTCCCAGTCATCGAGCGCCCACTGGACCGGGATCTCGACCAGCTGGCCCGCCCCGGCGCGCAGCTCGTAGGGCCAGTCGCTGTCCATCAGGCTGGAGTCATACAGGAACCCGTGCTCGGCCAGCAAGACCGGGCGACCGGTAGTTCAGCTCCCACAGCGGCGCCCGGTACCCGGCCGGCCGCTGGCCGGTCGACCTCGGCCAGCGCCGCCAGCCCGCGTTCCAGGTAGCCGGTCTCGGTGGCCTCGTCGGCACCGGTCAGCGGCTCATGCAGGTAGCCGTGATGGGCGATCTCATGCCCGGCCGCGGCGATCGAGCGGACCACGTCCGGGTAGCGGCGCGCGGTGTAGCCGGGAACGAAGAAGGTCGCGCGGATACCGCGGGCCGCCAGCAGCCGCAGCAGCCGGGGGACACCCGTAACGGGGCCGTAGGACTGGTGGCTCATCACGCTCATCCGGCTCGCCGCGGACGGGTCGGCCGACAGCACGGCCGACTCGGCGTCCAGGTCGAACGCGAAGCAGGCGGCGGCCCGCCTGCCGCCCGGCCACGCGGTGCAGAACTGCGCTCCCGGCTGAGCTGCCCCGCCCGCGTCCAGGCCCGGCGGTCATGACACGCCCTGCCCGGCCGCGCGCGAGCAGCGATACGAACTCATACGCCAGGTTGGCCGCCGCCACGCCGGTGATCTCGGCGTGGTCGTAGGCCGGGGCGACCTCCACGATGTCCGCGCCGACCAGGTTCAGCCCGGCGAAGCCGCGGACGAAGCGCATCAGCTCCCGGCTGTTCAGGCCCGCCGCCTCGGGCGTGCCGGTGCAGCGCGAACGCCGGGTCCAGCACGTCCACGTCGATCGACACGTACAGCGGCCGGTCCCCGACCTGCTCGCGCAGCCTTGTGATGGTGTCGGGCACGCCCGCGTCGTCAATGTCGGTGCAGCTGTAGACCTGGAAGCCCATCTGGGCATCATCGCGCAGGTCGCCCTCGTCGTAGAGCGAGCCCCGGATTCCGACGTGCGCGCTGTGGCCGGGCTGGAACAGGTCTTCCTCCGCGGCCCGGCGGAACGGCGAGCCGTGGGTGTACTCCTCGCCGAAGTAGGACGGCCAGGTGTCCAGGTGCGCGTCGAAGTGCACCAGGGCGACCGGCCCATGCCGCTGGTTCACTGCGCGCAGCAGCGGCAGCGCGATGGTGTGGTCGCCGCCGAGCACGACCAGCGGCTGTCCGTCCGGAGCGAGCGCAGCGGCGCCCTGCTCGATCTCGGTGATGGCGGTGCGGATGTCGAACGGGTTGGCCGGGATGTCGCCGGCGTCGACAACCTGCTGATCGCGGAACGGGTACACCTGCTGGGTCTGGTTGTAGGGCCGCAGCAGCCGGGAGGACTGCCGGATGTGCGCGGGCCCGAACCGGGCGCCAGGCCGGTAGGTGACGCCGGAGTCGAACGGGACCCCGGCGACGGCGATGTCGTGGCGGCCGGCATCCTCCAGCCGGGGCAGCCGCGCGAACGTGGTCAGCCCCGCGTACCTCGGGATCACCAGCCCGTCGGCCTGGCCGGTGACCTGCTCGCCGTCTCCGGTTATGCCCGGCATCGGATCTCGCCCCCGTTCACCTGGAGTATCTGCCCGGTCATCGCGCCGACCGCCGGGTCGGCCAGGAAGGCCACCGCGGCGGCAATTTCGTCCGGCAGGCCGATCCGGCCCAGCGGCACGCCGCGCGCGTAGCGCTGCTGGATCTCGGCCACGCTTACTCCGGCGTCGGCCGCGTCCACGGCCAGCTGCGGAGTGGCCGTCACGCCCGGCGCGATGCCGTTGACGATCACCTCCGGAGCCAGCTCCCGGCCCAGGGTCTTGACCAGCGCGATCAGGCCGGCCTTGGACGCGGCGTAAGCGGTGGCATCCGGCCAGCCGGTGACCCCCCAGTACGAGGTCACGACCACGATCCGGCCGCCGCCGCGCGAGCGCATGCCGGGCAGGGCGGCCTGGATCAGGTGGAAGGTGCCGGTCAGGTTGGTGTCGACGACCTTCCACCAGTCCGGCTCGGGGTGGTCGGTCAGCGGGCCCATCGTCATGTACGCCGCGTTGCACACCAGCGTGGCGACCGGGCCGGCGGCCTGCTCCACCGCGGCGATCATGGCCGGCACCTGACCCGCGTCCGACACGTCCGCCGGCGCGGTGATTCGCCCAGCTCCGCGGCCAGCTCATCCAGTTCCGGCCGGGGCGCGATGTCGTTCACCGCGACCAGGGCGCCGCGGGCGGCCAGCCGCCGGGCGATGGCCGCGCCGATGCCCTGCGCGGCACCGGTAACCAGCGCGACCTCCCGGCCGCCCGATGCCAGCGGTGCCATCAGATCACCGCCCCGCTGTTGACCGACACGACCTCGCCGACCAGGAACGAGCCTTCTTCTACTACGAAACGGACGGTGGCGGCGATCTCGTCCGGACGAGCCAGCCGGCCCACCGGGAGCGTGGCCAGGTAGTCCGGGGCCCGCCACGGCGAGTCCGGCGCCAGCAGCGGGGTGTCGGTCGGGCCGGGGGCGACGGAGTTGACCAGCACCCCGCGCCCGGCCACCTCGGCGGCCAGGCTCCGCACCAGCCCGATGATCGCGCCCTTGGCCGCGGCGTAGTGCGCGTCCCCGTCGCCGCCGCCGACGGCCAGCTCGGAGGACACGGCCACGATCTGCCCGGCGCCGCGCTCCAGCATCCCCGGCAGCACTGCCCGGGCCGCGTTGGCCAGGCCGCCCAGGTGCACGCGCAGCATCCGCTGCCACTGCTCCGCGGTGAGCTCCTCGAACGGGATCATCTCGTAGTACCCGGCCGCGGTGACCAGGGCTCGGACCGGCCCCAGCTCGGTAGTGACCCTGGCGACCGCCGCGGTCACGGCAGCGGGATCGGTGACATCTCCGGTAACCGGCAGGTCGCAGTCGCTGGGCCGCAGGTCAAAGCCGGCGACCCGCCAGCCCCGCGACCGCAGCTCCCGCGTCACGGCGGCCCCGATGCCGCTGGCCGCCCCGGTGACCAGCGCCACGCCCGGCGACCCCGCGTCCGCGGGCCCGCCCGTCCGGCTGGCCCGCCCGTGCCCGGCTGGCCGCGCCGGCAAACCCGCCCGCGCCGGACGCTTCGCCCGCGCCGCCGGAAGCTGGCGCCGTCATGCGGCCGCCTCCAGGTCCTCGGTGATGACCAGGTCGCCCTGGCGGGTGTGCGCACCGCCGTCGCGGAACACCCACAGGTTCAGGGCCGCGCCGATCACGCCGAGGATGGCCATCATCAGCAGCACGCTCCAGCGCAGCAGGCCGTCCCCGTACAGCGCGGCCCGCGGCCAGGCGATGTTGACGATCTCGGCGATCAGCCAGATGGCGGCGATGTAGGTGATCAGGTTCCCGGCGCGGCCCAGCGACCACGGCCCGGCCTGCCACTGGCCGCGCAGCCGGACGTAGGCCGCCCCCAGCACCGGCAGGGCGAACGCGGTGTAGAAGCCGGCGTTGGTGAAGTTGATCAGCACCGTGTACAGCTTGGTCGCGCTGATGAACTGCAGGACTGCGGCGATGACGGCGGTCACGGCGATCGCGTTGTAAGGCAGCCGCTCCTTGGTGGTCAGCTTGACCAGCAGCGAGTGGCCGGGCAGCACCCGGTCCCGGGCGTTGGCCCAGATACACCGGGAGACCGCGGACTGGACGGCGGTGAAGCTGGCCAGGAACCCGAGCAGGAACAGCACCTCGAAGCCGCGGGCGGCGCCGCTGCCCAGGTGCGCGGACAAGGTAGCGCCGATCGGGTCGGGCACGGTTCCGGCCAGCACCGCGCCGATGTTGGGCACGGCCAGGTCCAGGGCGAGCCCGGAGTACAGCACGACCGCGCCCACCGCCAGCAGGGCGAAGAAGATGGCCCTGGGCACGTTGCGGGCCGGGTCGCGGACCTCCTCGGCGATCGACCCGGCCGACTCAAAGCCCAGGAAGGACCAGCCGACGACCGCGATGGCGGCGATGAACGGGCGGCCAGCGAGGACCCGCCATGCGCCGCGCCGGTGCCGTGCACCAGCGAGCTGATCGGGTTGACCTGGTAGCGGACCAGCAGCAGCGTGCCCAGCCCGACCGAGCCGATGACCTCGGCCGCGATGGACAGGCCCAGGAAGATCTTCAGGAAGATCCGGCCGGCCGTGTTCAGCCCGGACGCGACGATGACCAGGGCGACGGCCACCAGCGAGGTGGTGAGGTGGGTCGGCGCGGCGGCGCCGACCGCGGCGAGCAGGAACCCGGCGGCGCCGTAGGCCAGGGCGGCCAGGGCGATGGACAGCCCCCAGATGTAGGCCCAGGCGGTGTACCAGCCGTAGCGCGGGCCGACCAGGTAGCGCGCCCACTGATAGACCGAGCCGGCCAGCGGCCAGCGCGACGAGACGTCGCCGAAGACGGCGGCGACCAGCAGCTGGCCGCCCAGCACGATCGGGAACGCCCACCAGAAGCCGAGCCCGGCCAGCGCCACGATGATCGAGAACACCGTGTACAGCGCGACGATCGGCGATACGTCGGCGAAGGCCAGGGAGAACGCGGAGCGGAAGGTGAACCCGCGCTTCAGCGTCAGCGAGCTGTCGGCGTCGGCCGGGATGCCCCCGGCCGCGGTGCCGTTGTCCGTCATGAGCGACCACCTGTCTGTGCCGGTCAGGTGGCAGGAATGCTGTCACCGCCGGGGCAGCGCGAACAGTAGCCAAACGGCACAATTGCACAAGGAGTCTTTATACGATCGTATAAACGATGATGGACAGAAACCGGTGAGAGGCAGGGGACGCCATCAGCATCACCGTGCGCGACCTGGCCGGCCAGCCGCACCTGCGGATCGAGGTGCTGGCCGGGGCGGCCGGGCTGGACCGGGACATCACCTGGGCCCATTCCTCTGACCTGGCCGAGCCGTGGGACTGGCTGTCCGGCGGCGAGCTGCTGATGAAGAACGGCCGGACCCTGCCACGGTCGGCGGCAGGCCGAGTCCGCCCTGGTCGACGGCCTGGCCCGGGCCGGTGCCACGGCGCTGGTCATCGGCACTGATCCCCAGACCCCGGCCGTGACCGCGCGGGTCATTGGCCGGGCCGACCAGCTCGGGCTGCCGATCCTGCGGGTGCCGTACTCGGTCAGCTTCATCGTCCTGAGCCGGACGGTCGCGGACGCCTCGGTGCACGAGGAGTCCCGGCGGCTGGCCCGGGCCAGCCGCATCTACGCGACCATCCGGGACGCGGTGCCCGGCAGCGACCCGGCCGCCTTCCTCGCGCGGCTGGAAGCCGAGCTCGACGCCCGGCTGTATGTCGTCGATACCCAGACCTGCGATGCCGTGCTGGCCGGGACCCGGATTCCCGGTCCGGGGCTGACCGCCGGACTGCGCTCGGCGCTGGACCAGCACGGCGGTGCGGTGCCCGGCCTGCTGCGGATGCCGGCGGCGGACGGCCAGCAGGCGATCGCGGTCGAGATCCCCTACGAGGAGCCGACCCTGCTGGTCGCGCAGCACCGCGCCGGCACGCCCGTCGACCTGACGCTGCTGCAGCACGCGGCGACGGCGGCGGCCGTCGAGGTCGCGCACGCCTCGCTGCGCCGCGATCACGAACGCCAGCTCGGCACCGAGCTGCTGGCCCAGCTGCTCGACTCACGGCTGGACGCCGCCAGCGCCGGGCGGCAGCTCGCGGCGCACGCCCTGGACCCGGCCCAGGTCCGGCTGCTGGCTGCCCGCGGGTCATCGGCCGACGAGCAGCGCCGCCTGCACATCGGGCTGCGCCGCCGCGGCCTGGACCACCTGCTGATCCGGCGCGGCGGGGTGGTCCTGGTCCTGCTCGGTGACGCGGGGCCGGACGGCGCCGCGGTCAGCGCCGTCCGCCAGCGGCTCGGCCCGGCCGCCGTGGTGGGGGTTAGCGGAGTCCTGGGCACGCCGGTCCGGGTGCCCGAGGCGCGCCGCGAGGCCATGTGGGCGATGGCCGTCGCCGCTGACCGGCCCGACGGACTGGCGTACTACGGCGCGGCCGCGCCGCTGCCCGCGCTGCGCGATCCGGCCGAGGCCCGCGCGCTGGTCGACCGGACGCTGGGCGCGCTGATTGAGTATGACCAGTCCAGCGGTGCCGAGCTGCTGCGGTCGCTGGCCGCGTTCCTGGCCTCTCGCCGGTCCTGGCAGCGCACCGCGCGGCGCCTCAGCGTGCACCGGCAGACGGTGGTCTACCGGATGGACCGGGTCCAGCAGCTCACCGGCCGCACCCTCACCGAGACCGGCGACATCGCCGAGCTGTGGCTGGCCCTGTCGGCCTACGAAATCCTCACCGGCACCCCAGTCCTGGCTGGTAATCCTGAATCTACGATCTGGACGCGCCCGGGAGATAATTCGGCCATGAGTGATGCCTCGACCACTGTGTCGTTGCCCGAGGCTCAGGCGCGCCTTTCTGAGCTGGTCAGGCGAGTGCAACGGCAGCATGAGCGGATCACTATTACCCGGGAAGGAGAGGCCGAGGCCGTCCTGCTGTCAGCCGATGATCTAGATGGCCTGGAAATGACGGTCGAGATACTCGCCCACACTGATTCGGTGACGCGGCTTACGGAGAGCCTCGGAAATCTACGCGAGGGTAGGAGTGGCGACGACCTCGCGACCATGCAGGCGGAGCTAACCCGGCGACAGGCTAGCCGGGGTGACTCCGGAGCCTGAGATCAGTCCGCGGGGCTTCAGGTTCTCGTCGGTGCCTCGGCGGGCAGGCGGACGCCGAAGCCGCGGAGGGTGAGCTTGAGCAGCACCTGGCCCGGCGCTCGCAGGTCCGCTACCCGGGCCCGGCACAGGTTCTCCAGCTCGGCTAGCCGGGCCGCCAGCACGTCCGGGCCCTGCTGACGGGCCTGACTGAGCAGCCGGGCGTTGTCGTAGACCTTGGCTCTGGCTTCCTTGAGGAACCGGCGCGAGCCCGCCCGGTTCAGCGGGGCCAGCAGCCGGTCGGTCTGGCTCCGTGCGCCGGGCCGCTCGGCGGCGGCGATCTCCCGGTCCTCGGAGGCGACCCGGACCACCAGGACATCATCAACGTGCTTGTGGTCGGCGTAGCGGCGCTGCATCAGCGCCTCATCGCCGAACTCGGCGTCGGTGATGACGCCGATCAGGGCCTGCGGCAGGTCGAAGTTCACGTGCGCGTTCAGCCCGAGCAGCACGTGCCGCAGCGGCGGCAGGCCAGGGTCGCAGGCCGCCGCGAACGCCACCTGCCAGGGACCGGACGGAGCCTGGTCGGTATCCCAGCGCCGCATCGCCGCCAGGTAGATGCCGGCGAAGTACAGGTCCCAGCGCTCCAGCCATTCGGTGTCCAGGAACCCGCCGCGGCGGATCTCATCCCGGACGGCGACGGTGCCGCGCCGGTACACCCCGTGCCAGTGCCGCCGCCCGTCGCCCGCCTCGTCCAGCCGGGCCTGCATGTCCTCCATCACGGCGATCAGCTCGTCGATGGTGGCAGGCCCGGCGGAGCCGGGCGGCGGCACTGTCACCGGAAAGCCCGCCTAGAACTGGTCGGGTGTGTCCAGGGCGTCGGACACGATGACGTCCGGAGCGCTGGTGCCGCCGCCCACCGAGCCGATGAAGTCCTGCAGCTTGGGGTCGACGAAGAAGCTCTGGAAGTCGGCCATGCTCTCCCACTCGTCCACGACCATGATGAAGCCGTCGCCCACCCCGAACCGGTGGTGCAGCGCGCCCTGCGCCCGGCCCCGGCTGGCGATCTCGGTGAACTCGGCGCCGCGCTCGGCCATGGCCTGCTGGAACTTGTCGGTGTCACCCTTGATCTTCACGGTCACCAGAACGCTCATGCAGATACCCCCCGAAATAGGGCGCGCTTGTCCAGCGCGCCGCCCCTCTGTGGTCCAGGAATCTACCCCGGTCCCTGGCCGGGGATACGCAACCCGGCGGCCCGGTCCCCGGCCTCGACCCGCACGATCTCGGCCCGGTCGGCCCTGGTCCGGAACGTGACCCGGGTCCGGTCGGCCCGGAACAGGTCCTGGGAGAACTCGAACGGCACCCCGTCGGAGGTGCTGGAGGTCCGGGTGATGGCCAGCAGCGGCGTGCGGACGCTGACCCCGAGCAGCCCGGCCTCCTCGGCGCTGGCGTCGACCACCTCCAGGTGCTCCACGACGTCGTCGGGCCGGACTCCGTAGCTGGTATCCAGCAGCTCATACAGCGACCCGCCGAGCGGCAGTTCCAGCAGGCCGGGAAAGATCTCGGCGGGCAGCCGGGCTCGTTCCAGCGAGATCGGCACGCCGTCAGCCAGCCTGATCCGGACGATGTCCAGCAGCAGGCTGCCGGCCGGCAGGGCCAGGTGCTCGGCGGCGACCTCGTCGGCGCCGGCCATCGTCGCCGACAGCACCTGCGTGCCGGCCACGAACCCCTGGCGGCGCAGGTACTCCGGCAGCCCGACGACGACCGACAGGTCGCGGTCCAGCTTGGCGTGGGTCACGAACGTGCCGCCCGCCCGGCCGGGCACCCGCCGGACGGCGCCCGCGCGGGCCAGCACGGTCAGCGCCTGGCGCAGCGTCGACCGGCTCACCGACAGCTGCGCAGCCAGTTCCCGCTCCGTGCCGAGCCGGTCACCGGGCCGCAGGTGGCCAGCGGTGATCAGGTCCAGCAGCCGGTGCCGGGCCTCCTCGACCAGCCGGCTGTCCGGCGGCCCGGCCGAGGCGAGCGAGTCATGCAGCCGTTCGCTCACCGCGGGTCGCTTCCGTCGGGGCCGGGGTCATCCCATGGCCGCCGGGCTCTCGGGGATGGTCTGGCCGCCGTCAATGACGATGGTCTGCCCGGTGATGTACCCGGCTTCATCGCTGGCGAAGAACAACGCGGCGCTGGCAATGTCCGCGACGGTGCCGAGGTGGCCGAGCGGAATGGCGCCCTCCATCGACCGGATGTAGTCCGCGCCAAGGTCGTCCAGCCCTTCGGTGGCGATGTTGCCGGGCATGATCGCGTTGATCGTGATGCCGGACCGGGCCAGTTCCAGCGCGGCTGAGCGGACGAAGCCGAGCTGGCCGGCCTTGCTGGCACCGTAGTGCGACCAGCCGACGTAGCCGGTCAGCGGGCCGGTGATCGAGGAGGTGACGATCACCCGGCCGTGGCCGGACCGCTTCAGCGCCGGCAGTGCCGCCTGGACGATGAAGAACGTGCCCTTGAGGTTGATGGCCAGGGTCTCTTCCAGGTTCTCGGGCGTCATCTCGGTCAGCGTCGCGGACGGGAACACCCCGGCGTTGCAGCACACGATGTCCAGGCCGCCGTGCCGGTCCTGGACCGTCGCCGTCACGGCGTCGCAGCTGGCCGGGTCGGCGACGTCGCCGGGCAGGAAGGTCACCGCGCCGCCCGGCCCGGCTGCCGCGTTGAGCTCCGCTGCGGTGCTCTCGCCGGCGCCGGTGTCCCGGCCGGTGATCGCCACCTTGGCGCCCTCGGCGGCGAACCCGGCGGCGATGCCCTTGCCGATGCCCTTCGTCCCGCCGGTCACCAGTACCGACCGGCCGCTGAGTGAGGTGAACATGAAGCCTCCGTGGGGGGATGAGACTGCTAGGACATGCTCGACAGGTAGCGCTCGGCCAGCTCGCAGGCGCCGGCGGTGAACTCGGCGCCCAGCTCCCGCGCGGAGTCGGCGAACCGGTGCGAGCCAACCCAGGCGACCAGCTGCAGGCGGCGCAGCAGGATGAAGGTGGGGATCTCCGCGGCGTCGGCGTCCGGCAGCGGCAGCACCGTCCGGTAGCCGCGCAGCCAGGCGTCGCACAGCCCGGGCACCCGCGGGTCATGCTCGATGAAGCTGAGCGAGGCGCCCAGGTCGAACAGGAACCAGCCGAAGCCGCAGTCGTCAAAGTCGATGACCTGGATGTCGGGGCCGCTGACCAGCAGGTTGGCCAGCCGCATGTCGGCGTGGATGAGCCCGAACCGGTCCGGGTCTTTTCCGAAACGAGCCAGCCGGAGCTGCATCAGGTCCGCCGCGCGAGTCAGCGTGGCGTGCTCGTCGCGGCCGACTCCGATGCCGTCCTGCCAGCGCCCCCAGCGCGGCGTCGCGCCGATGCAGGTGTCGTAGTCCCAGGTGAACCGCACGAACGAGACTGGCCGGGCCCAGTCGCGGGAGTGCTGGTGCATCCGGCCGCAGATCTCACCCAGCAGCTCGAACTTCTCCGGCAGCTGATCCTCGGCCGGCTCGGTGCCGGGCAGGAACTCAAACAGCACGGCCTGCCGGGTCACCGGGCCGATCGTGATGTCGACCACCTGGCGCCCGTCGGCGGCCGGGAACACGGCCGGCGTGCGCAGCCCCGTCTCGGCGCGCAGCGCCTGCAGCCAGGCCAGCTCAGACGCCACCGCGCCATCCGGGTGGTAGCCGGTCCGGTGCACCCGCAGCACGGCGGTGCGCCCGCCGCTCGCCGGGCTACCGGGCGTGCTGCCAGCCGGTACGCTGCCGGCCGTGGGGCTGCCGGGCGCGCTGTCACCAGCTGTGCGGCCGGCCAGGCCTGCGTCAGGGTCATCGACCCGGTAGGTGGCGTTCTCGGACAGGCTGAGCAGCGACAGCCGGGCCGCGGCCGAGAACCCGAACGGCGCCAGCGCCGCCTCCGCGAACGGGTCGTAGCCGCGCAGGATCTCCTCGGGCGAGGTGCCCGGCGGGGCGGCCGCCGGGCCGCCCGGCCCCGCCGGGCCGGGCTCCGGCGGGCTGCTGGTCAAGACGCACGTCCTTCGACACTGGCGAGCAGCTGCTCGATGGCCGCCTGGGAGCGGCGCACGCCCGCCGTGGTGCCCGCCAGGTACAGCCGGCCGGAGGCGCCGATCATAGTGACGTCGACGAGGGTGTTCTCCGGCGCCGCCTGCTCGGCCGCGTTGGCCGCCACCGCCGCGAACAGCGCGGGCGCCATCTCGCACACCAGCAGCGACTGGCCGGGCAGGATCATCGAGGCCTGCCGGGACCGGTTGATGAGCACCGCCTGCTGGTCGGTGATGTCCTCGATCACGTCGGTGTACAGCAGCCGCGGCCGCAGCTGGTCAGCGGGCTGCTGGCCGATGCCGGCCAGGATGGCCGCGCCCGCGCGCTCGACCTGTGCCGCTTCGCGGGCGTGCACCTCCAGCACGCCGAAGTGGCGTTCCACGAACAGGATGCCCGGCTCGACGGCGGGCTCAGCGCGGAGCGCCAGGTCGGTGATCCGCTCGACCGCCAGCCCCGGCGCGACCTCGACGATGAGGGCGTGGTCGCCCTCCATCGGCGGGTAGCCCCGGGCCCGGGTCGGCGTGCCGAGGTAGGCCGCGAACTGCCGCTGCAGGCTCGCGATCGGCAGGTAGACCCGCAGCTCGATGCCGGTGGTCAGGCCCGGCACCGGGCTACTCGGAGACGACGAAGTGCTTGCCCAGCTCGTTGTGCGGGCGCGGGATGACATGGACGGAGACCAGCTCGCCGACGCTGGAGGCGGTCTCGGCGCCCGCCTCGGTCGCGGCCTTCACCGCGCCGACGTCGCCGTTGATGATGACGGCGACCAGGCCGTCACCGACCTCCTGGCGGCCGACGATGACCACGTTGGCCGCCTTGACCATCGCGTCGGCGGCGGCCAGCGCGGCCACGTAGCCCTTCGTCTCGATCATGCCCAGTGCGTTCTGTGCCATGGGATTTCCTCTCCGCTGTGCTTGCCCGCTTGTCGTCTGGCTGGCCGGTGCCGCTAGCCGTCGCCCGGCGGGTCGCGCCTCTTGCGCCCGCCCTTCGGCGCCACCCTGGCGCTGGTCGTGGATGCGGCCTTCACGGTGGCCCGGATGGTGGTCCCGGTGGTGGCCGTGACCGGGCCCGGCTCGTCGATGGAGCCGATGATGAGCGCGTCGACCGGCGGCCGGTCCGGCAGCCAGCCGGATGCCACCGAGCCCTGGGCCACCAGCACCCGCTCGCCGATGCCGGTGCCCAGCACGTCGAAGGCGACCAGCCGGTCTCCGGACCCGGTGACCTCGACCTCCAGGAACGCCCCGGCGGGCAGCCCGTCGATCCGGCGGGTCGACCACACGTTCCCGACCACCACGGCTTGCAGCATCAGCGCTCCTTCTCGACGCGGACGCCCAGCGCCCGGGCCTTGTCGCGGGCCAGCGGGGTCAGCACCGCGCGCGGCCCGAGCACGAGCGCGGCCCCGGCCCCGGCCGCGGCGATCACGGCCCGCTCGGTCACCGCGCCCTTCTCGACCCGGTGCAGCACGGCAGGCGCCGCCGCCGGGCCGCCGCCGTCCAGGGTGAAGCGCAGCCGCCCGGCCAGCAGGTCGCGGCGGCGCTTGGGGTTGTCGGCCAGCCGCACCACCTGCAGCACGAACTCGCGCAGCTCCTCGTCGGTGCGCAGCCGAACCGCCCGCACGTTCTCGTCGTCGCCGAACGGCGCGGACTGACTCCCGCCGCCCGGCCCGGCCGCAGCGGCTGGCGCGGGCCTGGCGGGCGGTACCGAGCTGGGCGGGGTGGCGGGCGGAGCAGCCGGAGGACGCCGGGCGGAACCGCCGGCGGCAGCCGGACCGGCTGGCCGGCCGGGCGCCGGAGTCGCCCCGGTCGCGGCACCGTCGCCGGCCCTCAGAGTCGGCAGGACATCGCGCAGTACCTCGCGGATCAGCGCGCGCAGCTCCCCGTCGGCGGCCAGCCCGCCGTTCGGCTGAGCGCCGTTGCCCGCGCCGGTCACCGCGCCGCTCCGAGGAGAGCGGTGACCGCGTCGCTGGCCTGGCGCACGTCGTCCTCCCGGCCGGACAGGTACACCCGGCCGGTGGCGCCGATCATCCGGTAATCCACGATCTTGATCTGCGCCGCCTTCTCCGCCTCGTTGGCCGCCAGGATCGCGTACGACGCCGGCTGCAGCTCCAGCACGAACAGGGACTCGCCCGGCAGCACCATCGAGCCGAGCTTGTTCCGGTTGACCAGGAACGCATGCTGGCTGTCCAGCCGGGTGATGATCCGCGAGGCCAGCACCTGCGGCCGGGTCGCGGTGTCGGCGCTGACGCCGAGCGCGGTCAGCACCGCGGAGCTGGCCGCGTGCACGGCCGAGGTGCTGCCGTGCAGTTCCAGGTAGCCGAACTGGCGCTCCACGACCAGGATCCCGGCCTGGACGTCGGCTTCCTTGAGCGCGATGTCGGTCAGCGGCTCGATGTCCAGGCCCGGCGCGATCTCGATGACCTGCGCCGCCACGCCCAGCCGGGGCAGCCGGCCGCGGATCCAGGTGCCCAGGTAGCACATGGTCTGCGGCTGGAGCTGGTCCAGGAAGATGAACGATCGCAGCTCGGCCACGGGTTACCCGCCCACCAGCTGGCGCAGCTCGTCGATGATCAGTGCCCGCAGCTGCTCGCGCACCGCGTCCGGAACGGCGCCCGCAGCTGTGCTGCCCGGCCCGCCGTCGGCGGCGGTAGCGGCGGCCAGATCCGCCAGGCCGGGCGCGTCCGGCCCGGACCCCGTTACGGAAAAACCGGGTGCCTGCGGCAGGTTAGAGGCATAGGGATAAGCCGGAACGGGGCCGTGGGGTGACTCGCTGACCGACAGGCCGCTGAACTCGTCGAACGGCACGGCGGCATCGGAGTTGTAGGCGATCCTGGCCCAGTTGACCAGGTGCCGGGGCTCCAGGTTCTCGCCGATGGAGCTGCGGCCGACAAAGCCGGTGCCCAGGGTCATGGACGGGGCCAGGCTGGTCTCCAGCCCGGAGCTGCCGGTGCTGTTGCCGACGTTGACGGCGATCCGCAGCACCGGGACCCGGCTGCCGTAGGCCAGGATCGTGGCGGCGTCCCGGCTGTGGATGGCGGCGGAGTGCCCGGCGCCGCCGAGCCGCACGACCGCGCGGGCGGCCTCGATGCCGCGCGCCGCGGTCTCGGCCCGGACCAGGCCCAGCACGGGGGACAGCTTCTCGCGGGCCAGCGGCTCCTCGGGAACGACCAGGTCGACCGGCGTGACCAGCAGCCGGGTCCGCGGCGGCACCCGCACGCCGGCCTGCTCGGCGATCCAGGACGCGTCCTTGCCGATCGCCGCCGCGTTGAGCCGGCCGTCGGGGAACAGGTAGCCGCGCAGCCGCGCGGTGCCGGCCGGGTCCAGCACGGCGGCATGCTGGCGCTGCAGTTCGCGGGCCAGCTGGTCGGCGATGGCGTCCTCGGCGATGAGCACCGACTCGTTGGTGCACAGCACGGAGTTGTCGAAGGCCTTGCTGTCGGCGATCCGCCGGGCGGCGGCGGCCAGGTCGGCGGTGGCGTCGACCAGGACGGGCACGTTGCCGGGGCCGACGCCCAGCGCCGGGTTGCCGGACCGGTGCGCGGCCCGGACGACGGCGGTGCCGCCGGTGGCGACGATGACGTCGGTGACCGGGTCGGACATCAGGGTCTCGATGAGCGGCACGGTGACGTTCTCGACGACCTGGATGATCCCGTCGGGCGCGCCGGCCTCAACCGCGGCGGCGGCCAGCAGCCGGGCGGCGTCGGTGCAGCAGGCGGCCGCCATCGGGTGCGGGCTGACCACGATGGCGTTGCGGGTCAGCAGGGCGATGATGACCTTGAAGAAGACGCTGCACACCGGGTTGGTGGACGGGGTCAGCGCGAGCACGACCCCGGCCGGCCGGGGCAGCGCGACGATCTTGCCTGCCGGGTCGATTCGCGGGCTGACGTAGTCCTCGTCCCGGTACCGCTCCCAGATGCCCAGCGAGCACGCCTCGTTCTTGATGACCTTGTGCTCGGCGACGCCGAACCCGGTCTCGGCGACCGCCCACTCGGCGTACTTGCGGGCCTGGCCGTGCGCGGCGGTGGCGGCGGCCTCGGCGATGCGCAGCACGGCGGCGCGGTCGTAGGTCGCGAACGCGCCCGCGGCCCAGTGCGCGCGGGCCAGCATCTGCCGCGCCCGGTAACTCGCGCTCGCGGTCCCCGGCCCGGTGTTGACCAGGCCGGCGGTCCGCACGGCTTCCGCCGGCGCGGTCATGACCGGCTCCCGGCTGCGGACCGGGCGGGCTTGTTGCGGACCTCGGCGCGGGCCCGGCTGATGCCGGCCTCGGTGCGCTCCAGGAGTTCCTCGCACAGCTCGGGGGTCATCAGCAGGCCGGGCTTGTACTGGAGCACCCGCGGGTCCAGCGTCGAGAAGATGGCCCACACGCCCGCCTCGTACAGGTGCCGCATGACGTACTTGGCGCCCTCGGGGTGGTCGAACTCCAGGCCCATGACCACGCCGTTCTGCCGGATGCCGGTGAACCAGTCCGGGTAGCGGTCCTGGATGGCGCGCAGCCCGCGGCCCATCAGGTCGGAGATGTAGTGCACCATCGACCGGGTTTCCGGGCGGGTGCAGATCTCCAGGGTCTTCAGGGCGGCGACGCAGCCCAGCTCGGCGCCGCCGAAGGTGGACATGTGCGCGAAGCCGTCCTCGGTCAGCCACTCGCCGCATTTCTCGGTGACCAGGACGGCGGCGATGGGGTACATGCCGCCCGACAGGCCCTTGCCGGTGACCAGGATGTCCGGGTCGATGCCGTGCTTGGTGATGGCCCACAGCTCGCCGGTGCGCATCAGCCCGGTCTGCACCTCGTCGGCGATGTAGAGGGTGCCGTGCTGCTCGCACGCGGCCTTGACCGCTTCCAGGTAGCCGGGGACGGGCAGCGGGAAGCCGTAGGTGGCCGGGATGGTCTCCATGATGACCGCGGCGACGTCGCCGCCGGCCAGCGCGGCTTCCATGGCGGCCAGGTCATTGAACGGGACCTGGGTGAACTCATCCGGCCGGTCGGACAGGAACAGCCGGGAGAACCGGTCATCGCCGGCCGCCACGGCCAGCCCGGTGTGGCCGTGGTAGGCGCGGACGATGGAGATGATCCGGCGGCGCCCGGTGGCGTGCCGGGCGGTCTTCAGCGCGATGTCGATCGCCTCGCCGCCGCCGCTGCCGTACACGACCTTGGCCAGGCCGGGCGGGGCGGCGGAGATCAGCGCCTCGGCCAGCGCCGCGCGGGCGCTGGAGGGGAAGTGGTGGTTGCCGATGTCGAACGAGCGCATCCCGGTGGTGATGGCCTCGACCAGCTCGGGGTTGCGGTGCCCGAGGTTGTAGGTGCCGCCGTTGAGGTGCACGTCGATGAGCCGGGCCCCGGACATGTCCCAGATGAAGTAGCTCTCCCGGCGGTCGATGACCAGGTCGACTCCGGACTCGGACCAGAAATCAGTCTTGCCGGGGTTCCAGAACTCGCGGGACTGCTCCAGGACCTCGGCCTTGGATCCCGCGGTGAAGACGCCGTAGTCGTGCATGAACCTGTCCTCGCCCGCGCCGCTGTGCCGCCTCGCAGCCGTATCAGGATCGGCCTTCGCCTAACCGGTAATCAGACCAAATCGTCTATCGGTCAGACCCATTAGTCAAGAGCCGGAATTAGGCAGTTTTAGCTGACCGTAAGCTCTTGTAGCAGGTAAATCGGTATGTTACGGTCGGGGTCCGCCGAGCGACGGGAGGGTGTCGAGGGCGCCGAAATTGCCTGCGGCCACCTCGGCGTCTGCCGTCCACGAGGAACTTGCCAGGAGCTGGCATTCCGAGGAGGGCGCGTGACACTCGTCATGGTCCGACCAGAAATGCGGCGCGCCGCTACCGCGCCGGGATTGTCCCGGCCCGGTGCTCCCGACATTCTTCGTGTCCGCCACGCCTGCCTTCCGGTTCCGGATGAGCATGCAGCGATCCGGCATCCATCACCCCCGTCGCGCCGGGCTCAGCGGAGTCAGGTGCAAGGCCGGGCCCGCTAAGGAGGCTGGCTGCATGTCGGATACCAGAGAGCAAGCAGGGGGCGACGCCCCCGCCGCCGGGCCGGCCACCGGCCTGGCGGAGAGCATGGACGTCTCCCAGCGTGATGACGTCCATAAGCTGCGCAAGAACGCGATTGGCTTGTGGGGAGTGCTCTTCCTGACGGTGACCGGCGCCGCGCCGATCTCCGCGATGCTGTTCAACACGCCGATCTCGGTCGGGTTCGGCAACGGCCTCGGCACCCCGGCCGGGTTCATGTTCGCGGCGGTCGTGCTGGTCATCTTCTCGGTCGGGTACACCACCATGGCCCGCAAGAAGACAACGGCCGGCGGCTTTTACTCCTACATCAGCCACGGGCTGGGCCGCGAGATCGGGATGGGCACCGGGTTCGGCTCGGTGCTGGCCTACTCGGTATTCGAGGCCTCGCTGTGCGGCGGCTTCGCCTACTTCGCCAACATCAAGCTGGCCGAGTTCGGCGTCAACATCGCCTGGCCGATTCTGGCCCTGGCCATGGTGGCGATCATCTCGATCCTGACCTTCTTTGACGTGCACCTGTCCAGCATCGTGCTGGGCGTCGGGCTGATCTCCGAGGTCGTGTTCCTGATCATCTTCGACGTGGCGATGTTCGCGCACGGGCACCTGCCGGCCGGGGCCATCAACCCGGTCAATGCCTTCAAGGGCTTCCCGGCCGCGCACGGGCTGGCCGCGGGCGCGGTCGGCATCGGCCTGTTCTTCGCCTTCTGGTCCTGGGTCGGCTTCGAGAGCGCGCCCAACTACGGCGAGGAGTCCAAGGATCCCAAGAAGATCGTGCCCCGCGCGCTGTATATCTCGGTCATCGGGCTGGGCGTGTTCTACACGCTGACCAGCTGGGCGCCGTTCGCCGGGTACGCCTCGGTGGGCGCGGCCATCAAGCAGGCGCAGACCAACTCGGCTGACTACTACATCGGCCCGGCCAACGCCATCGCCGGGCACTGGGTCGGCTCGACGCTGAGCTACCTGATCATCACCGGCTCCTTCGCCTGCGGCATGGCCTTCCACAACACGACCTCGCGGTACTTCTACTCGCTCGGCCGCGAGGGCTTGCTGCCACGCCAGCTCGGCCGGACCCACCACCGCTGGAAGAGCCCGCACATCGCCTCGATCACCCAGTCGGTCATCGCCGCGCTGATCATCGGCGGCTTCGCGGTGTTCGTCGGCTCGAACGACCCCAACTCCCAGGCCTACCTGCAGCTGTACGGGCTGATGGCGGTCATGGGCGTGATCGTGATCCTGGCCGTGCAGGCCCTGGTGTCGCTGTCGATCCTGGTCTTCTTCGAGCGCCAGCACCCCGACGAGGTGCACTGGTGGAAGACCCGGCTGGCCCCGGCCATTTCGTTCGTCGCCCAGGTGTTCGTCATTTACCTGCTGTTCAAGAACATCGAGTTTCTTGGAGCCGGGTACTCGTACGCCAACTGGCTGGGACCGATTGACCTGCTGGTCATCGCGATCGGCATCGGCGTGGCCTTCTACCTGAAGTCCCGGAACCGGGAGAAGTACGAGTCCGCGGGGCGGCTGATCAACGAGGGGTTGTAGGCACTCAGCAGGAACTCAGGCACAACAGGCGGCGGGCAGGTCCGGGGCGGACCTGCCCGCCGTGACTGAGAGCGGGCCAGCGGGGCCGCCGGCCCCGAGGCGTCATTCACCGGATCCAGCGCGAGGAGGCAGCCGCAGGCATGGGGTACCTGATCGGGGTGGATGTCGGGTCCCAGAGCGTGAAGGCCGTCCTGCTCGACCCGGACGGGCAGACGGTCGGCTCGGCGGGCCACGGCTGCACGATGGCGCACCCGGCCAGCGGCTGGGCCGAGCAGGACCCGGCCGACTGGACCGCTGCCCTGGCCTGCGCGGTAAGCGAGGTGCTGGCCGCCAGCGGGGTCGCGGCCGGCCAGGTCACGCACCTGGGCCTGGCGTCCCAGGTGGACGGCCTGGTGCCGGTGGATGACCGGCTGGAGCCGCTGCGACCGGGCATCATCTGGCTGGACCGCCGGGCCGCCGACCAGGCGGCCGCGCTGGCCAGCGCGCTGGGCCACGAGCAGATCTTCGCGACCACGGGGCTGAACGCCGACGCCTCGCATGTCGCGCCCAAGCTGATGTGGCTGCGCGAGCACGAGCCCCATATCTTCGCCCAGGCCAGGTCTTTCCCGCCGGTCGGCGGGTACCTGCTCGGCTGGCTGACCGGCGTGCTGGCCCAGGACCACGCCAACGCCTCCTCCACGCTGCTGTACGACGTGACCACGGGCACCTGGGACGAGGCCATGCTGACCGCGTCCGGGCTGGACCCGGACCTGCTGGCCGGCATCCGGCCCTCGGCCGAGGTCGCCGGGACCCTGACCGCGCACGCCGCCCGCGCCCTGGGCCTGAGCCGGGACTGCGCGGTGGTGGTCGGGACCGGCGACGAGCACGGTGCCTGCATCGGCGCCGGCGCTACCACCGCCGGGCTGGTCGCCGACGTGTCGGGGACGGCCGAGCCGGTGGCGGTGACCGCGCCGGAGGCGGTCTTCGACCCCGAGCACGTGGTCGAGACGCACGCGCACGCGATCACCGGCCTGCTGCTGGTGGAGAACCCCGGCTTCGTCTCCGGCGGCTGCACGCTGTGGTGCGCCGAGTCGATCCTCGGCACCGACCAGGCCGGGCTGTTCGAGCTGGCCGCCGCCGCGCCCGCGGGGCCGGCGGCGTGCTGTTCGTCCCGGCGCTGTCGGGCGCGACCGTGCCGCGCTGGAACGACCGGATGCGCGGCGTCTTCGCGGGCCTGGCCATGAACCACGACCGGCGGCACCTGGCCCGGGCGGTCCTGGAGGGCTGCACGTTCGCGCTGCGCGACGTGGTGGGCCGGCTGGACGCGCTGGGCCTGGCCGGGCCGGAGATCCGGGTTGTCGGCGGCGGCGGGCGCAGCGAGCTGTGGCTGCAGGTCAAGGCCGACGTCACCGGCCGGACCGTGCGCCGGGTGCTGGCCCCCGAGCCGACGGCGCTCGGCGCGGCGGTGCTGGCCGGCCTGGCCGCGGGCGTGTTCGCCGACGCCGCCGACGCGGTGCACCGGACGGTGACGCTGGACCCGCGCGCCTACCACCCGGACCCGGCGACGACGGCGGTCTACGCCGAGCGCTACGCCCAGTACCGCGCGCTGTACGACGGCGCCGAGGGAGCACTGGCATGACCAGCGCGGGCGGGCCCGGCCGGGTAGCGCCGCTGGACCTGGACGAGGTGCGCGACCGGCTGGCTGCCGCGCCTGATGCCGGACGGCTGCAGCCGATCGGGCTGAGCACGGTCATCGAGGGGGACGGCGCCCTGGACCAGCTCACCGGTGCCGTAGCCGCCACGATCGGCACCGCGCCGACCGGGCGAACCTCGCCTGGTAGGAGGATTTCGCGCCGGATAGACGCGAAATCCTCCTACGGGAGCGGCGCCCGGGCGGGCGACGCGGAGTCTGCCCGGCACAGCGGCGCCGGGGGCGAGGTGGTGGTGCTGGCGGCCGATACGCCGATGCTGGCGGCCGGGGGTCGTGACCTGCGGTCGGCGGCTGAGGCGGCGCTGGGCGCCCGGCACCAGGTGCGCTGGGTCAGCCTCGGCGCCGAGGTGCATGCCGATGCGGCCACGGTGGCGGCGGCCAGTGCCGCGGCCGCGGGCGCGGGCTGCGTGGTGACGGTCGGGTCGGGCACCATCACCGACATCGGCAAGGCCGCCGTCCCGGCCGGTACACCGCTGGTCGCGGTACAGACCGCGACCTCCGTCAACGGCTACGCCGACCCGCTGTCGGTGCTGCTGCGCGACGGCGTGAAGCGGACCACGCCGACCCGCTGGCCGGACGTCCTGCTGATCGACCCCGCCGTGCTGGCCGCCGCGCCGCCCGCCCTCAACCGGGCCGGAGCCGGCGACATGATGGGCATGTTCACCGCTGCGGCCGACTGGTACCTGGCCTCGGTCCTGCACACCGGGCCGCGATGCGCCGCCCGGCGCGGACCCGCCCTACCACCCCGCCGTCACGGCGCTCACCCGCCCGCACGGCACCCGGCTGCTGGAGCTGGCGGCGGACCTGGCCCGGCCAGAGCGAGCCGGCGGGGTGCCGGCGCCGTCTGGACTGACGAGCCTGCGAGGAGGGAAGACGGCGCCTCAGGGGCACCCCGCCGGCTCGCCGGGCAACAGAGCGCTGGCCGAGCTGGCTCGCATCCTGACCTTGTCGGGCCTGGCCATGGGCGTGGCCGGAACCACCGCGCCGGCATCCGGCATGGAGCACGCCATCAGCCACCTGCTGGAGATGGCCGCTGATGCCCGGGGCGAGCCGGCCAGCTTCCACGGCACCCAGGTCGGCGTGGCCAGTGTCGTCGCGGCCGCCACCTGGGCCCGCGTCCGGGACCGGATCGCCGCCGGTGCCCTCGACCGGCCCGCCCGGCTGCCGGACCCCGACGCGGCCCGGCAGGCGATCACGCGGGCGTTCGCCGACATCGATCCCGCCGGGGCGATGGCCGCCGAGTGCTTCCGCGACTACGCCCGCAAGCTGAAGTGGATCACGGCGGGCGGCGCCGATCCGCTGGCCGGCCTGCGCCAGTCCTGGGCCGCCCACGACGCCGTGCTGGCTGACCTGCTCGTCACGCCCGGGCAGGTCGCCGCCGGCCTGCGGGCCGCTGGCCTGCCGGTCAGCTTCAGCGAGCTGTCCGAGCCGGTCGGCGACGAACGCGCCCGGTGGGCGGTGGCCGGCTGCGCGCTGATGCGCCAGCGCTTCGGTGTGGCCGACCTCGCCATGCTGACCGGCGGCTGGGACGACGCCGATGTCGACGCCGTCCTGGCCGGTGCTGCCGCCGCGGGTCAGCCATGATGGCGGCGGGCGGCTCCCGGACCCGGGCCGAGCGGGAACCACGGGCCGGGCACGAGTCAGGGGCCGGGCACGCGTCGCCGGCCGGGCCGGAGCCACGGGCCGGGCACGGGCCATCGGCCGGGCCGGAGCCGCCGGCCGGGCACGGGCCACCTGCCGGGCCGGGACCGGATGCCTGGCTGCGGCGGCCGCCGCGGCTGTTCGAGGGCTACGCCCTGGACCTGGACGGCACCGTGTACCTGGGCGATGAGCTGCTGCCCGGCGCCGCGCAGGCGGTGGCCGGGATCCGCGCCGCCGGGGCGGGCGTGGTGTTCCTGACCAACAACCCGCTGCGCTCGGCGGCCAGCTACGCCAAACGGCTGTCCGCGCTGGGCGTGCCCGCCGGCGAGTCCGAGGTCGTCACCCCGCTCGGCGTGCTGACCGCCTACCTGGACGAGCACCACCCTGGCGCGGCCGTCCTTACCGTGGCCGAGTCGCTGGTCGACGCCACCCTGGCCGAGGCCGGCATCGAGGTCACCACTGACCCGGCCGCCGCCGGGGTCGTGGTCGTCTCCTTCGACCGGACCTTCAGCTACGCCAAGCTGCTCGCCGCCTACCGCGCGGTCCGGCTGCACGGCGCGGTGATCGTGGCGACCAACCCGGACCCGTTCTGCCCGACCCCGGACGGCGGCCTGCCGGACTGCGCCGCGATGCTGGCCGCCATCGAGGCCTGCACCGGCGCGCGGGCCGAGGCCGTGCTGGGCAAGCCGGGCAAGCACATGGCCGCTGAACTGCTACGCCGGCTGGCCACGCCCGCCGCCGACACGGCCGTGGTCGGCGACCGCATCCTGACCGACATCGGGCTGAGCCACTCGCTGGGCATGGCCAGCGTGCTGGTCCTGTCCGGCGCGACCAGCGCCGGGGAGCTGGCCGGCGCCGTCGTGCGGCCCGACTACGTGATCGAGGGGATCGGACAGCTGCTGCCCGCCGGAGTCCGGGCCGGGCCAGAGAACAGGAGATCTGAGTGATCGAGTTCGTCTTCATGCTCACCCACCACGACCGCACCGTGGACGAGCCCCTCGCGGTCTACGACGGCATCCGTGACTGCGGCCTGCGCTACGTCGGCTTCAAGGACATCGGCGTCCCGGTCGCGCAGCTCCGGGAGGTCTGCGCGGCGGCGCACGGGGACGGCCTGCAGGTCATGCTCGAGGTGGTGTCGACCAGCCTGGAGGACGAGCTGCGCTCGGCCACCGCGGCGGCCGAGATCGGCGTGGACTGGCTGCTCGGCGGCACCAACCCGCGCGACGTGCTGAAGGTCATCGACGGCAGCGGCGCCCGGTACTGCCCGTTCCCCGGCACCGTGGTCGGTCACCCGAGCGTGCTGCACGGCGAGATTGATGAGATTGCCGCGAGCGGCCGCGAGATGACCGCGCTGGACGGCGTGTACGGGCTCGACCTGCTCGCCTACCGGCACGCTGATGCTGACGCCGCGGAGCTGACCCGGGCGGTGGTGGACGCCGCCAGCGGGCCGGTGATCGCCGCCGGGTCGGTCGCCAGCGTGGCGCAGATCCAGGCCCTCGACCGGGCCGGGGCGTGGGGCTTCACCATCGGCGGTGCGATCTTCGAGGGCCGCCTGCCCGGCGGGCCGTCGGTCAGCGGCCAGATCCGCGAGGTGCTGCGCGCGGCGGCGCCGGCTCAGGGGGGCCACCCCCCTGGAACCCCCCAGCCCGGGGAGACGGAGTAACACCATCGCCGCTCCTGTGGTGCTGGCCGTCGACCAGGGCAGCTCGTCCAGCCGGTGCGTCGTCCTCGATGACCAGCTGCGCCCGGTCGCCCTGGCCGCCGCGCCGGTGGCCAGCTCCTACCCGGCGCCCGGCTGGGTCGAGCACGATCCGGCGGAGCTGGTGACCAGCGTCCTGGCCAGCATGGCCAGCGCGCTGGCGGCGGCGGAGGCGAGCTGGGCCGACGTAGCCGCCGTCGGCCTGGCCGCGCAGACCGAGACATTCGTGGTGTGGGACCGCGCGACGGGCACCGCGGTGTACCCGGCGATCAGCTGGCGAGACGGCCGGGCCGCCGCCGCGTGTGACGGGTTGCGGGCCGCGGGCCGCGAGGACCGGATCCGCGCCGTGACCGGCCTGCCGCTCGGGCCGGCCTTCAGCGCCGCGAAGCTGCGCTGGCTGCTCGATGAGATCCCCGGCGGGCAGCGCCGGGCGGCGGCCGGGGAACTCGCCTTCGGCGACGTCTGCAGCTGGCTGACCTGGCAGCTGAGCGGCGGCGCGGCGCACGTCACCGAGCCGTCGATGGCCGCCCGGACCATGCTGTTCGACCTGGCCGGCGGTGACTGGTCGGCCGAGCTGCTGGCCGAGTTCGGCATCCCCGCGGCGCTGCTGCCGGCGATCGGGCCGACGGCCGGACGGCTGGCGGTGACCGACCCCGGAGTCTGCGGCGGCCGGGCGGTCATCGGGGCCAGCATCGGCGACCAGCCCGCCGCGCTGTTCGGCCAGCGGTGCTGGAGCGCGGGCACGGCCAAGCTGACCCTGGGCACCGGCGCGTTCCTGTGGTGCCACGCCGGGACGGTACCGCCGGCCGCTGTGCCGGACGGGGTGGTATCCAGCTGCGCGTGGCGGCTGCCCGGCGAGACCGCTTACGCGCTGGAGGGGTTCGTCCCCAACGCGGGCGGCGTCACCACCTGGCTGCGCCAGATCGGCGCGCTGGCCGCTGATGCCTGGCCGGTCATCACTGACTCTGCGGCCGGCGGGTCCGGCGGGCTGTGGTGCGTGCCCGCGCTATTCGGGCTGGGCACGCCGCACTGGGATGCCGCCGCGACGGCGGATATCACCGGGCTGACCCCGGCCAGCACGGCCGCCGACCTGGCCGAGGCAGCCATGCTCGGCGTCGTGCACCAGGTTGCGGACGCCATCGACGCCGTCGCCGCGGGGCTGCCCGCGCCGCTGCAGCTGGTGCGCGCCGACGGCGGGCTGGCCGGCAACGACTCGGTACTGCAGGCCATCGCGGACCTGGCCGGGATCAGCCTGGAGCGGCCGGCCGTGACCGAGGCCACCGCGCTGGGCGCCGGCGCCCTGGCCGGCCTGGGCACCGGGCTGTGGGACCGGGCGGCGCTGGCCGCGATGCCGTTCGCGTCCGGCACGACGGTGACGCCGGCCCTGTCCGCCGGCCGCCGCGCTGTGGCCCGTTCTGGCTGGTCTGAGGCGCTGGCCAGGGCGCGGGCCCGGTGGCAGCAGGACGGCCCGCCCGCGGCGGTGTCATGACGGACCGGAGCAGGCAGGCGGCGGTCGGGCAGGCCGGTCAGGAGGCACCCGGGTGAGCGGGCGCGACGTAGCGGCCTCGGGCGGACCGGAGGCGGCCTCGGGCGGACCGCGCCGGCGCGGACCGCGGCGGCCGGGGTGCTGAGCCCGGCCCACCGCGCGTGGTCGCGGGAGCGGCTGGCGGGCGAGGAATTCGACGTGCTGATCGTGGGCGGCGGGGTGACCGGGGCTGGCGCCGCGGTGGATGCCGCGACCCGCGGGCTGCGGGTCGCGCTGATCGAGGCGCGCGACTACGCCGCCGGCGCGTCCAGTAAGTCCAGCAAGCTCATCCACGGCGGGCTGCGCTACCTGGAGATGCTCGACTTCGGCCTGGTCCGCGAGGCGCTGCGGGAGCGCCGGCTGCTGCTGACCGAGCTGGCCCCGCACCTGGTCCGGCCGGTGCCGTTCCTGTGGCCGCTGACGCACCGCTGGTGGGAGCGGCCGTACGTGGGAGCCGGGCTGGTCCTGTACGACACGATGGGCGGCCGCCGGGCGGTGCCGCGGGCCCGGCACCTCAGCCGGGCCGGCGTGCTGCGGATCGCGCCCGGCCTGCGCCGCGATGCGCTGGTCGGCGGCGTGCAGTTCTATGACGCCCAGGAAGACGACGCCCGGATGGTGATGTTCCTGGCCCGCACGGCCGCCGCTCACGGCGCGGCGCTGGTCACGGGCGTCCGGGCCGAGGAGCTGATCACCGAGGGCGGCCGGGTGCGCGGGGTCCGGGCCCGGGACCGTGACGGCGGTGAGCTGGTCATCCGGGCCCGGCAGGTGGCGATGGCGGCCGGCGCGTGGACGGGCGCGCTGACGGCGGACAATCCGGCGGACATCCCGGGCGCGGACCGCGGGCTGCGGGTCCGGCCGTCGAAGGGAATCCACATCGTGATCCCGCGGTCCCGGATCCCGATGGATACCGGGCTGCTGACCCGCACCGAGAAGAGCGTGCTGTTCGTAATCCCGTGGGGCGAGCACTGGCTGATCGGCGACACCGACACCGCCTGGGACTACGACCCGGCCTACCCGGCGGCCAGCCGGGCCGACATCGACTACCTGCTGGCCAAGACCAACCAGATGCTGCGGGACCCGATCACCGCGGCCGACATCCAGGGCGTGTTCGCGGGCCTGCGGCCGCTGGTCGCGGCGGCCGGCGGCGACACCACCCGGCTCAGCCGCGAGCACACCGTCGACACGGCGACCCCCGGCCTCACCACCATCGCCGGCGGCAAGTACACCACCTACCGGGTGATGGCCCGCGACCTGATCGACGGGGCGGCCCGCGACCTGGCCCCGGATGTCCCGCCGTCGCGCACGCACCAGGTGCCGCTCACCGGCGCGGCCGGGTATGCGCAGCGCTGGGCCGCCCGCGCGGACATCGCGGCGCTCGGCCGGCCTGGCCGTCGGCCAGCTGGAGCGGCTGCTGGGCCGGTACGGGTCGTGCGTCGATGACCTGCTGGGCCTGATCGGCGGGCGGCCTGAGCTGGCCGCGCCGGTACCCGACGGCGGCGGTTACCTGGCCGCTGAGATCAGCTACGCCTGCACCCATGAGGGCGCGGTGCACCTGGACGATGTGCTGGCCCGGCGGACCCGGATCGCGATCGAGGTCCCCGACCGGGGCGCCGCCGCCGCGCCGCGGGTCGCCGCGCTGATGGCTGCCGAGCTGGGCTGGGACGGCGAACGGCAGCAGCAGGAGGTGGCCCGCTACCGCGACGGCATCGCCGCGCTGCTGGCCGGCGAGCAGGCTCCCGGCGACGCGGGCGCGTTCCAGGCCCGGCTGGCCGCGGACGGCGCTGTCACGCTCTAGCGCTCAGAGCCGGCCGGACTCCACGATCATGGAACGCCGGGTGCTGCCTGAATCCGCCGGGCCAGCGTCCGGTGGCTGGTGTGACACAGCGGCCGGTGAACGGCAAGTAGGGGTATGAGCCAGATGCCAGCACAGCCGGTCCGCCAGCAGCGCCCGCCGGGGCTGCCGGGGCTGCCGGCGGCCGGTGCCGGAGACGGCGGGCGGGCCGCGGAGTTCGAGCGGCTGTACCGGGCGAATGTCGCGGACGTGACCGCCTATTTCGCCCGCCGCAGCACTGACCCGCAGGCCGTCGCCGATCTGACTGCCGACACGTTCACCGCGGCGATCACCTCGTTCGCCACCTTCGATCCCCGCAAAGGCACCGCGCGTGCCTGGGTGTTCGGCATTGCCCGGCGCGTGTACGCCGCGCACTGCGAATCGCTCAGCCAACAGCGGGCGAAGGTGCAGCGGCTGGCTGGCCGCCGGGGCTCGGCCCCGACCACGTCGCCGAGCTGCTCGACCGGATCGACGCCGAGCAGTCAGGGCGGATTTGCTAGTCGCCACGGGCTCCCGGTGCCTCGGAGCAGCCGGGGCGGTGGCCCTCGGTCACGACCCAGCCGCACTCCGGGCAGACCAGGTGCGCGTAGCAGGCAGCCTCGCCGCCTTCCTCGGGCAGGCCAAGATCGGCGGGCGTGACTCGCACGATGCCGCCCGGTTCCTGGCTGGCCCGGCCGCTGGCGCTGTCCGGCTCGTGATCGGCGGGGCTGGCACCGCTGGCCGGCGGGATGCCCGGATCGCTGCGGCTGGCAGGATCGTCAGTCATGGCTGGTGCTGCCTGAGCTCGCCGGGTCGGTGACGGGCGCCGCAGGCGTCGCGGGTGCTGCGGCGCGAGGCGCGGCTTGCGGGGCGGTAGGGCCAGGCTCGGGGGCAGGAGGGCTGGCCTCTGGGCGGAAGGGCTGGCCTCCGGGGCGGAAGGGGCGGCCTCCGGGGCCGAAGGGGCGGGCGCGAGGTGAGCGATGCACAGGCCTGGCTGCGCGAACGGCTCCAGCCGGGTGGCGGTGACGGGCGCGCGCAACTGCTGCAGCGCGCCCTGCATCAGCCCGAGGTGCAGTGCGCACACCACATCCGGGTGCTGCCGCGCTATCTCCTGGAACGGGCACCGCCGCAGCCAGATCTGCTCCGTGCTGCCCGCCTCGCCGGGGCCCGGCGCGAACCCGGCTTCGCGCAGGATGTCGGTCAGCTGCGCGATCGCCGTCGCGGCGTCGGCGCGCTGACCTGGCGCGGGCTGCCCGGTCAGGTACCGCCCCCACTCCTGGCCGGCGTCGGCGGCCGCCGCCGCCGGCTCGGGCAGCAGGCCGCTGATCATGGTCGCGAGCATCTCGGCCAGCAGCCGGTACCGTCGCTCGCCGGCCGGCCCGGCGGCCGGGGCCGCGCTGTACAGCATGCTGGGCCGTCCCGGCGTGGCCCGCGGCGCCTGGGTGCGGACGGCCAGCCCGGCGCCGGCCAGGCCCTCGAGGTGAAAGCGTGCCGTATTCGGGTGCAGCCCGGCCTGCTCGGCCAGGTCCTGCACGCCGGCAGGCCCGCCCGCTGCGCGCAGCAGGTCCAGCACGTGCGCCCGGCTGGCCCCGAGCGGCGGCGCACCGTCGGCGGCCAGCACCGCTTGCCTGTCCATCCCGGCAGTTTACCGGAGCCAGTTATTTAAACAATCTCAGTAGTAATAAAGTGATGGCATGTCAGCGCTGCGCACCATCACCGGGTTCCGGCTGGACGAGGAGGGTGACTGGGTCGCCGACCTGGCCTGCCTGCATAGCCAGCACATGCGGCACAACCCGCCGATGGTGAGCCCGGCCCTGGGTGCTGGATCCGGCCGGCCGCCAGGCCCGGATCGGCGCGGCGATCAGCTGCCCGCTGTGTGACCGGGCCGAGCTGCCGAAGGGCCTGACGCTGCTGCGCACGGCCGGCCCGTTCGACCAGGACACGATCCCCGCCGGGCTGCGGCGGCCGCACCACACGGCCAGCGGTACCTGGGGCGTGCTGCGGGTGCTCAGCGGGAAGACCGGGTTCCGGCTGGATGCGGCACCGGCCCGGGAGCTGGTGCTGGCCGCCGGGCAGTCCCAGCCGATCCCGCCCGGCGTGGAACATGAGATCGACCTGGCGGGCCCGGTTCGCCTGGTGCTGGAATTCTGGGGTGCCGGCTCGTGACCTGGGCCGCAGTGATCTCGGTGGCGGCGGTCTTCAGCTGGCTCGGCATGGTGGCGGGCATCTCGCTGCTCGAGGCGCCGCTGAAGTTCCGGGCGCCTGGCATCACCCTGGCCATCGGCCTGGGAATCGGCCGCCTGGTGTTCGCCGCGATGGGGCGCGCTGAGGCCGTCCTGCTGGCCGCGACCGCCGCGTGCGCGGCCTGGGTGCCAGGCCACCTGGCCGGCCGGGCGGCCCTGCTTGCCGTGCTGGCGGTCATCCTGGCTGCTCAGTACCTGCTGTTGCGCCCGGCGCTGGACCGCCGCGCGGCGGTGATCATCGCAGGTGGCCAGCCATCGCGGTCGGCGCTGCACCTGGGCTACATCGCGGCGGAGTGCGCCAAGCTGGTTCTGCTGCTCGCGCTGGGGCTGCTGCTGGCCCGCGGCGCAGGCTGACCGGGCGCAGCCTGCCGGGCTCAGCCGGGCCGGGGCTCACCTGCCGAGGGCGCAGCCGCCGAGGACGCAGCCGGACCGGTCCGGGGTACAGTGTGCGCACCAGCTCATATAGTCCGGGAATCATATTATATGGAATCGACTAGTTCTGCGGCGACCGATAGTCCGGGCGGCCCGGGCAGCACTAGCAGCCCGGGCAGCCAGGATGACCGGGAGGCAGCCCGGCGGCACCGGCGGCTGACCCGCGCGGTCGTGGAGCAGCTGCGGGATACCAGCGTGCAGCTCGCCCTGCTCAGTAACCACGTCAGCGGGCAGGCCGAGCTGCGGCCCTCCGACCTGGAGTGCCTGGACCTGATCTCCCGGTTCGGCCCGCTGAGCCCGAGTGAGCTATCGCGCCGCGCCGGGCTGCACCGGGCCACGATGACCGGCGTCCTGGACCGGCTGGAGAGCGGCGGCTGGATCGCCCGGGAGCGCGACCCGGAAGACCGCCGGGCAGTGAACGTCCGCGCGGACCGCCGCCGTGGCGCCGAGATTATGCACTTGTACTCCGGCATGAACGGCGCCATGGACCAGATCCTGGGGGAGTACTCCGAAGCCGAGCTGGAACTGCTGGCCGGATTCCTGCGCCGCACCTCCGAGGCCGGCCGCGCCGCCGCAGAGGAGCTCGTGCAGCAGCAGAAGTAGCCCGCCGAGCGGTTCGCCGCCGGCACCGCCTCGCGCCTGGTGCCGCGCGGTACCGCGCGCGACCGGGCCCGGAGACCGGCCGCCGGCCGTCAGAGCAGGTGCCGGCCGGCGACCAGGGCCAGGGTTGCCCGCGCGGCTCGCTCGGCGGCGGTCGCCACGGCCTTCGGCCCGTCGCCGAACCCGCCATCGAGCAGGAGCACGGCATGCCCGTGCGCGGTGGCCTCCAGCGCGGTGGCCAGGTGATCGGCGGCCTGGTCAGCTGGCGCCAGGCCGTCGCCGGCCGGGTTATCGCCGGCTGCCCCGGCGGGCCCGTTCAGGGCCGTGACGCAGGCCGCGAAGAAGTCATTAACGGGCTGCTCGGCTACCGCGATCTCCGGATACCTGGCCTTGTCCAGGCCCACCTGATACATCACCTCGAACAGCGCCCGGTTTCGGGCGGCGAACCGGACGTAGGCACGGGCCAGGGCGGCCAGGCGGCCGGCCGGGTCGTGCTCTCTGATGCCGGGCAGCTCCGCCGCCAGCAGCTCGTGGGCGCGCACCGTGACCGCGGCCAGCAGCGCATCGCGGTCAGCGAAGTGCGCGTACGGCGCGCTGGCCGCCACCCCCAGCCGGCGGCTCGCCTCGGCCATCGAGAAGTTCCGGACGCCCCGCTCGCCGATGAGCTCGGTCGCCGTCTCGATCAGGGCCGCGCGCAAGTCGCCGTGGTGATACCGGCCGGCCTTCCCGGTGCGCGCCTTATCCGTTCCCGGCATGGCTCTGAGGGTAGGGGCACCATGGCGCCAGGCGCTGCCCGGGCAGGCCAGCGGCCGTCGGCGCCACGCAGCCGGCTCGGCCCGGCCGGCTCCGGGCGGTCGGTTCAGCTCGACCGGTTCAGCCCGACTGGCCCGGCGCAGCCGGCTCAGGCCCGGCTGGCGCCGGGAGCCGGAATGCCACCCCGGTGAGCTGCTCGGAGATCTCCCACAGGCGGCGCTGTGCGGCGACGTCATGCGAGCGCTCGCTGGAGCTGACCCGGACCGGGTAGCCGGTGAACTCGCGGTAACCGCCCGGCCCGTAATACTCGCCGCCGCGCGCGGCCAGGTCGGTAGCCGCGCGGAGGGTGGGCAGCGCGCCGCGCTCGCTGTCCTGGACCGCCCAGAAGGCCACCGGGCGCAGCCGCGGGCTGACCAGGATCCGCTCCAGCAGCGAGCTGGCCCGCCACAACCCGGTGCGGACCACGCCGGGATGAGCAGCAAGCGCGCTCGCGGCGCCGCCCGCGGCGGACAGGCGAGCCTGCAGCTCGTAGGTGAAGAGCAGGTTGGCCAGCTTGCCCTGCCAGTAGGCCTGATCCTCGGCATAGCCCCGCTCGAAGTTCAGGTCGTCGAAGCGCATCGTGCCCTGCCGGTGGCCGATGCTGCTGACAGTCACGATCCGGGCCGCCCGCGCGGCCAGCAGCCGGTCCAGCAGCAGGCCGGTCAGGGCGAAGTGCCCGAGGTGGCTGACGGCAAAGGTCAGCTCGAAGCCGTCCTCGGTCCGCTGATAGGACCGGCTCAGCAGCCCGGCGTTATTGATCAGCAGGTCCAGCCGCGGGCACCAGGACCGGATCTCCGCCGCGGCCGTGCGGACCGAGGTCAGCGAGGCCAGATCCAGCGGGACCACCCGCACGGCGCCCGGCCCGCTCGCGGCACGGATCCGTTCCGCTGCCTGCTCCGCCCGGACCGTGTCGCGGCAGGCCAGGATCACGTTGCCCCGCGTGCGGCGAGCGCCCGGGCGGTCTCCAGCCCGATCCCGGAGGTGGCTCCGGTCACCACGGCCAGCCGGCCCGCCTGGGACGGCACCTGCGCCGTGGTCCAGCGACCGCCGTCACTGTTCATCAAGCTCACCACCGTCCAGTATCTGATTGACATTCAGAATCTGAATGATTTTAAGATACTGACGTCGGGCCGACCGGTCAACACCTGCCAAGGCCGGCCGGTAGCCAAGCCGGCCCGCAGCCAAGCCGGCCCGGTGAGCCCGCGGCAGTTGCCAACGGATTTCATATAGTACGAAACTCATATGATAAGTTTCGTTAGGAAGAACTGAGCGATGGGCGCGCTGCCGAGCGGCGCGTACCTGATCCGAGACAGGAGAGACCGATGAAGATCACAGTCTTCGGAGCGACCGGCGGCATCGGGGCCGAAGTGGTCCGGCAGGCACTCGACAGCGGCCACAAGGTGACCGCGGTGGTCCGAGCCTCCGCCGGCTTCGGCGTGCAGCACCCCGCACTAGAGGTCGTCCGGGTGGCCGGGCTCAGCGATCCGGAGGTGCTGCGCCCGGCGCTGGAGGCCAGCGACGCGGCGATCTCCGGGGTGGGCCCGCGCAGCCGTAAGGATGGCCCGGTCGCCTCGACCACGGTGCGCCCCATCCTCCAGGCGCTGGAGGCGAGCGGCGTCACGCGGTTCGCGGCCGTCAGCGCCGTCCCCGCCGGGCCGGTGCCAGCTGGCGAGAGCCTCGTCAACCGGCGCCTCATGCTGCCGTTGATCAGCGCGCTGCTGCGCGACACCTACGACGACCTCAAGGCGATGGAGCAGCAGATCGCGCGCAGCACTGCCGACTGGACGGTGATCCGGCCGCCCCGCCTGACGGATAAGCCGCTGACCGGTCAGTACCGGACCAGGACCGGCGGGAACGTGCCGCGCGGGTACACGGCCGGCCGGGCTGACGTGGCCCACCTCATGCTGGCCGTCCTGGACGACCCGGCCACGATCGGCCAGGCGGTCGGGATTGCCTACTGAGCTGCACGCGGCGGGAGCATGGCGAGCCCTTAGTCGGTTACGATGCACGCAGTCTCCCGCCGGTGTAGCTCAGTTGGCAGAGCGGCCGTCTTGTAAACGGCAGGTCAGCGGTTCGAATCCGCTCACCGGCTCCCGCGAAGGATCCTCCGTTGGCCCTCTTACCTGCATGAACGCAGGAAGAGCGGGCGTCACCATGACGCATGCACCACCGCCCGCTCGTCAACCTGGTGTGCGGCTCCGGCATTCAGTTATCCGCCCTGGATCGTGCGTTAGGGCGCGCGCGGCCCGGAACATGTACCTGCAGACGGGGGAATGCTGAGCGGGTGACTCGGCGCCGGACACGGGTCAGTTCAGGGGACTGACCGCCGGCTCAGCTGGCGCTGCCGTGCGACGGGCAGATCTGCGGTGAGGTGGTTGAGGTGGCGGTCACAGAGCGCGTGGACCAGTTTCAGCGGGAGCACCGGTGGGCGGGCTTTCCGCTCGCGGTGGCATATAAGTACTTTGACGATTTCGGCCCCTACCTGGCAGCGTTGCTCACTTACTACGCCTTCGTGTCGCTGTTCCCGCTGTTGCTGCTGCTCTCAACAGTCCTGGGCCTGGTCCTGGCGAGTGATCCGGGGCTGCAGAGCCAGGTGCTCAGCTCGGCGCTGCACCAGTTTCCCGTGATCGGCGTGGACCTGGCCCGGCCCGGGCGGCTGGGCGGCGGTCCGGTTGGGCTGATTGTGGGCATCCTGGGATCTCTGTACGGGGGACTGGGGGTGGCGCAGGCGTTTCAGTACGCCACCAACACCATGTGGGGGGTGCCCCGCAACAACCGGCCCAATCCGCTGCGGGCACGCGGCCGCAGCCTGGTGCTGCTGGGCACAGCGGGACTGGCCTTTCTGGGCACGACCGCCCTGACCATCCTGGGCAGCAGCGGTGGCGGGAACTTTGGCACCGCCACGAGAGTCATCGCGCTGGCGGTGTCCGTGGTGGCCGGTGCAGCGCTGTTCATATTCGCGTTCCGCTTCGCAGCTGCGCGACGGCTGTCTGTCCGCGACGTTGTGGCGGGCGCAGTGGCAGCAGAGGTGCTCTGGCAGCTTCTGCAGACATTCGGGGTCATTTTCGCACGGCAGATCAGGGATGCCAGCCCGACCAACGCCGTGTTCGCTGTCGTGCTGGGCCTCCTGGCGTTCTTGTACCTCACCGCCACCGCTGTCCTGCTCTGCGCTGAGATCAACGTCGTGCGCGTCAATCGCATGTATCCCAGGTCGCTGCTGACCCCGTTCACCGACAACGTGATCCTGACCGCCGCGGATCGCCGCTCCTATTCCCGGCAGGCCAAGGCGCAGCGCAGCAAGGGCTTCGAGCACGTCAGCGTTCACTTCGACGGGCCGTCACCTGCGCCCGAGCCTGCCGACGAAGGTAGTCCGAGCGAATCAGCTGAACCTGGTGAGCTGAAGGAACCGGATGATCCGGGGACCTGACACCAGACAGGGCAATGGCCGGCGCCCGCGGGCGAGGCGGTTACAACTTCACTTTCACGTCGCCGGTTCTTCAGCGCTCGTCGGCCTGGCCGATATTCCCGGCTGTCAGATTGGCTGCACTTCTTCAGTTCGGTGAAGCCGCTGGCGGGCTGGTCAGCGGCCAGCTGGGACTTCCCGGTGAAAGGAACCCGCTTTGCCCGACGACGCCCCCCGCCTAGAGACCCGCCGCTTCTCTCGCCGCAAGCTACTGACCGGCGCTGCCGCCATCGGAGGCGCGACGGTCGCCGCCCAGGCGCTGCCGCCCAACCTCCGCAAGGCCATGGCTGCGCCCGCCCCGAGGAGCTTCAGCCATAAGGAGATCAAGCACGTCGTCCTGGTCATGCAGGAGAACCGCAGCTTCGACCACTACTTCGGCACCCTGCCTGGCGTGCGCGGCTTCGCTGACCCAACGGCGATCAAGCTCGCGTCGACCGGCAAGAGCGTGCTCTACCAGCCGTACTCGGCGAACCCGCTGGGCTACCTGCTCCCGTTCCATGTGGACACGCTGGACTCTGGCGCCCAGGCCATACCCGACACTGACCACAGCTGGCAGACGCAGCACGCGGCGTGGGACGGCGGGAAGATGGACCAGTGGCTGCCGGCGAAGGGCCCCTGGACCATGGCCTACTACGAGAAGCAGGACATCCCGTTCCACTGGGCGCTGGCCGAGAACTTCACCATCCTGGACAACTACCACTGCTCGGTGCTCGGGCCGACCACGCCGAACCGGATGATGTGGATGACCGGCACCATCGACCCCAACGGCGGGCGCGGCGGCCCGCTGCTGGACACCGTCACCAAGGGCAACTTCAACTGGCCGACCTACGCCGAGGCCCTCACCGAGGCGGGCGTGAGCTGGAAGTTCTACAACGACGCTCTGGGTAATCCGTACATGAACGTCCTCCCCTACTTCCAGAACTTCCAGAATGCCGACCCGGGCTCTGTGCTGTACGACAGCGGTGTGGCTCCCGCGAAGACAGGGCAATTCGAGTACGACTGCCTGACCGGCAACCTGCCGACGGTCACCTGGCTCGGCTCCCCCGAGCAGTACTGGGAGCACCCCAGCGACACCCCCGCCTACGGGGCCCAGTGGCTCTCGGCCAAGATCGACGCCATTGCTTCCAACCGGGAGCTGTGGGAGTCCACGGTGTTCATCCTCAACTACGACGAGAACGACGGCTTGTTCGACCATGTGGTGCCGCCCACCCCGCCGGCCGGCACGCCAGACGAGTTCCCCACCGTGATCGATCCCGTCAGCGGCCTGAACGGAACCGGCCAGCCGATCGGGATGGGCTTCCGGGTGCCGTGCATCATCGTCTCGCCCTGGACCCAGGGCGGCTATGTGTCCTCGGATGTGAGCGACCACACCTCGGTCCTGCAGTTCCTCGAGGTGGTCACTGGCGTGCCCTGCACTCAGATCAGCGCATGGCGCCGCAAGACGGCCAGCGACCTGACCGGTGCGTTCGCCGGCCCCGGCTACAACCCGAACCCGCCGAGGCTGCCAGACACGAACGGCCAGGTGTGGCTGGCCAACTACACCGCTACCCTGCCGCTGCCGGCCATCCCGACCACCAACCAGCACTTTCCCGTCCAGCCCCGCGGCTTCCGTCCCCGCACCCGCTAACCACAGAACCGGGCCGGGCGGCGGGCCTACAGCAGCCTGCCGCCCAGCCCGGCCGTGCGCTCAGTCAGGGTTCTTCAGCTGACCAGTGTGGCCGCAGCCGGGGTCCGGGCGCCCGACGCTGGTGCGAGGTCATCGGGTGCAGGGGCGGGCAGGCCGCCCCCGCCCTGGTCCAGGCGGAACGGCGGGTAGGCGTCGGTCATCAAGGCGGCGTAGGCGATGACCCGCAGCACCCAGCGGTTCATGCCGATGACGAAGTCATACAGGCCTCGCGGGTAGCGGCCTGCGAACAGCAGCGTGATCGCCGCGAAGAACACGAGCAGCCCGATCAGCCCGCCATAGAAGGCATCGGCCTGCCACATGTCCCCCGAGGCCCCGGTCGCGGTATAGGCGGCGCCGCCGGCGAACACCGTGACGATGGCGTACTGCGGGATCGCCAGCAGCCACCACTTGACCAGGACCAGGCCGCGGGAGAGCCGCTCGGGGTAGGCGATGTCCAGTGTGGCGGGGTAGTCCGGCTCCGCATCCAGGCTGAACGGCGGGTAGCGGTCGGTCCCCAGGGCGCTGTAGGTGTAGTAGCCGACCCGCCACGACCAGCGCAGCACCCCCAGATTGAAGCTGAACAGCGGGCGCGGGTAGCGGCCGGTGAACAAGATCGCGAAGAACGCGATCACGGTGACGACGGCGAACGCGATCCACAGGAAGAACAGCACGATGTAGTGCGGGATCGCCAGCAGCCACTTCACCAGCCACAGCCAGCGGCTCAACCGCTCGTCCAGGCGCGCTCGCACCTCCACGGGATAGCTCTGGTCCATGGCTTCCTCCTCGTTAGTGCATGCGGACGCCACAGCCATGACTCCGGCACACGATGGGCGCCAGCCGGGGCAGCTCACCGGCACCATTGGGTTGGTCTTACACTACGTACGCAGTAAAAAACTAGCAATAGATTTCTGGAAATTATCTACGGCAATTCTCGGAATTGCGGGCTGGACGCTGGGGTGCCGGAATCTGCATGGGTGGCCGGCTAGGGCGTCGCTTGGCTAGTGGTGAAATCTGGCTCCCGCGAGAATCTCAGTGGCGAGGATGACGGCGACGAGCCCGTCGACGGCGGCGCAGAATGGCGGCCACCACCGTGTGTTGGCGACGTAGTGGCGGCGTTCCTGCCAGAAATCCTTCAGACCATGGCCGGTGTAGCCAAGGACAAGGAGCCAGGCCGATCCCGTGACCCCGGCAGCGGCGAGCAAGACAAACGCGCCAGCGATGGTGCTCTCGACGGCGATCACCCTGGGTCTTCCGTCTGCCACGGCGAACCCGATGTAGACCGCTGCGATCAGGACTAGCAGGAGAGCCTGGACGGTTGCCTGGTCGAGCCACCGGAGGGCGAGAGGCAATGCGGCCTGGATGGCGCCGAATGCCAGTCCCCACAAGACCGGTGTGCGAATCGACTGCTGCCACTCCGGGGTCGGCGTGGGCGTGGTTGCGGGCATCATGGCCGGTGCCGCCTCGGGGCAGCGGGGAGGAAGCGCGGCGCCGGCCGCCCGCGCTGTCCGCTCCCTCATCCGTTCACCGGCGCGCGATCTGCCCGGCCAAGAACGCCGCGTCCCTGCCCACCCAGCCGAGCAGGGCGGAGCCCCGGGTGTGCTGCCACGTCAGGCCGAGCATGTACAGGCCAGGCGAGGGCGTCACGCCCCGCTGGTGCCGGATGCGGCCCCGCTGGTCGGTCACACCGGGGATGTCGATCCACGTGTGGTCGGCCCTGAACCCGGTCGCCCACACCACGGCATCGAAGTCGGCGGCGCTGCCGTCGGCGAAGGTCACTGTCCGGCCGGCCGCCCCCGCGGCGCGGGGCCGGATCCGGATGCCGGAGCGGCGGGCGAGCTGCCGCGGCCCGGGCCCGATCACCTGGTCCCGCCCGGCCAGGCGCTTTCCCAGGCGCGAGTCCGCAGTCACCTTGTCCAGCCGCAGCGCGGTCGCCCATGCCCAGATGTCAGCGCCCAGCGGCCGCTGCGGGATCGCCGGCAGCCGCTGGCCGGCCGCCAGCTCCACGCGGTGGGTGGCCGATAGTTCCCGGGCGATCTGGCAGCCGGAGTTCGCAGCGCCGACGACCAGGACCTTTCCCGCCGGGACAGTCTCAGGGCGGCGATAGTGCGCGCTGTGGATCTGGTGCACTCCCGGGTCGAGCGCGTCGGCGATCGGCGGGATGAACGGCACCCGGAAGGGCCCGGTGGCGACGACTACCTGACGGGCCTCCAGCTCTTCGCCCCCGGCCTTGGCGACATAGGTGTCATCGCCTCTGGTCAGCGATGTCACGTTGGTGTTGAGCCGGACCGGCAGGGCGTACTTTGCGGCGTAGGCCTGCAGGTAACGGGCGACGTCGTCTTTGCCCGGGTAGGTGTCCGGCGCAGCGGGGAAGGGCAGGCCCGGCAGGTTGTCATACCGGCCCGAGGTGAACAGCTGCAGCGAGTCCCACCGTGAACGCCACGTCTCGCCGATCTCGGTGCCGGCGTCGACGATCTGGAAGGACCGCCCGGACTGCGCCAGGTGGTAGCCCATGGCCAGGCCGGCCTGGCCGCCGCCGATGACCAGCACCTCCAGAAGCGAGCCCGCAGGCCCGGCAGTCATCGAGCCTGCTCCCGGGTCACGGAAGGGCGTGCCACCCCGGTCAGGCCCGGCTTCTCGGTCGTGGACAGCTCATCCTGGCTGTTCGCCTTGATCTTGCTCATCGCGGTATCTGCGGCCATGGTGTGCCCCCGTAGGCATTGAGCTCGTATGCACAGCTCTGGAATCAGTCAAGGGCGGGCCGATGTGGGCGGCATACGACTCGGGGCGGGATCGCGTGGAGGCTCGGATGGAGATCGCGTGGAGATGCGCTGCCCACGCGAAGGCGTCATTGAGACCTCGCCGACGGTGACATCCCGGCCGAGAACCGCCGTCAGGTCCGTCAGTGAGCCATCCTCGACCGGCACGCGGACGGCCACGTAGTCCAGTCGGACCGCGAGCTCAGGGATGACTGCGCCGGTCGCCCGGGCCGCCCCGGTGGTCGTGGGGACGATGTTGACCGCGGCACCGTCCGCCGCAGGCCACCCTTGTTCATTCGCGCAGGTCAGAACGCTGATGTTGGGCGAGTTCGCTGGTCCGCCGGTGACAGACCTGCTTGTAAACGGCAGGTCAGCGGTTCGATCCCGCTCACCGGCTCCCGGGCGAGCTGCCAGGTGCGCTGATACCGAACTCGGGCAGGCACGGCTCCAGGCCGGTGATCTGCACCGGAACGGTCCGGGCGGCCTGCCAGGCGGGCCGGTCCAGGCGCAGGCGGCGCATCACCACCGGAGCGTTCCGGATGGCGTGGATCTCCGTCCCGTCATCGCGGTAGCCGAGCCGCCGGGATACGCCGAGCGACGCCGCGTTGTACTCGGCGGCGCTGGAAACGGCGTACTCGGCACCCAGCCCGGCGAAGGCCAGGTGCAAGATGGCGGCTCGCATCTGGGTGCCGATGCCCTGCCGGTGGTAGGCCTGGCCGAGCCACGACCCGCTGCTGACCTCCCGGCGGATGGCGAAGTCGGACGCCGAGATGCCCTGGCTGCCGACCACGGTTCCGTCCTGGATGACGACTAGTTCCAGTGCCCAGTCGGCGGGCGCCCAGGCCGCGCGGCGGCCCCAGTGATACTGCAGGACGCTGCGGGCCCGGTCGGCCGGCCCCACGTCAGTCCAGGCCACGGTAAATGGCTGCACGGCGGGATCGTGAACACCAGTGGCCGCGAGTTCGGCGAGGGCCAGCAGATCACTCTCGCCCGGCCACCGCAGTTCTAGTCGCGGTGTCGTGATGCGGAGCCCGGCGAGCGGCCAGAAACCTAGTGAAGAGATAGGCATAAGGCATTGTGCACGGGTATTGCCAGCCCGGTCATCCCAATTACGTCTCGCCGGGCTTATGCCTGCGGGCCGGGGCGACTCCGTGGCGACGTTCACGGGGGCTGATGCGATTCTCCTGCGATTCCCCTGTCACCCGGCGGCGACCTGCCCGGCTGGACCAGCCACCGCCCGGTGAGATCAGGAGCGGACCGTCAGGAAGCGGTTCGCAACCGCTTCTTGCGCTGCTGCTCACGAGCCTCGGCCGCGCGCACCAGGGTGCACCGCTCGCAGCGGCAGCCCCAGTTCCGGTACCCCGACGGGGTTCCGTGCGGAACGTCGGCGAACCTTCTGTCCTGCAGGGACTGCACCCACGCCGCCCTGGCCGCCGACGCGGCCTCCCGGCATTCCGGGCACCGGCAGCCCAGGTTGTTGTAGCTGGATGCCGTCCCGTGAATGCGGACATCCTTCGTGTCGCTGATCACCGAGTACCTCCGGCCGCCTTGAAACCAGCAATCCGCCAAGCCATCGAACTAAACCCCCACCCTTCCCGGTGGCGCTGCGATTCCCCATTTGTTGTGCGGCGCCTGATTAAGAGACGCTTTACCCCCGCATCTGGTGCACACGAGTTTTTGACGAGCCCGGCCGCGGCGGCACCAGGCGCGGGCGACCGGGACCGGAGCTGCGGGGACGCCAGCGCCCGGGAGCCGGGCCAGGGGCCAGTCCTGGCCGGGCGAGCGGGCCCGCGGGCCTGCCGTGGCGGATACGGTGAACGTCGTGAAGCCGACCATGGCCAGGCCGCTGCCGGCGGTGCCCGCGGTTCTTGCCGGGCTGGCTGTCCTGGTCGTGCTCGCCGTCCTCACGGCACTGGCCGCTCCAGCCAGTGCCAGCCCGGCCCAGACGGCTGCCGCCGAGCGGACGAGCCCGGCATCGGGAGCGGCCGGGCAGGCAGCATCCAGCGCCGTCACCGGAGCCGCTGCTCGCCCGGTCGTGATCATCGGCATCCCCGGCCTGCGTTGGACCGACATCTCAGCCGGCACGACACCCGCGCTCTGGCGGCTGGCCCAGCACGGGTCGGCGGGCTCCCTGGTGGTGTCCGCCGTCGAGACCTACACCTGCCCCGCCGATGCCTGGCTGACGCTGAACGGCGGTGCCCGGGCTATGGCGCCGCGGCCATCGCCCGGCACCTGCGCGCAGCTGCCCGCAGTGGTCACCGGGACCGCGCCCCGGGCAGGCGCCGTCCCGGGCCCGGCCACGTCGTGCCGGGCGGCGCCGGACGGCGCCCCGGCCGGCCGGGGCGCCAGCCCGGCGGGCGGGCCGGCCACCGTGCCTGCCCTCGCCGGGCCAGGCGGTATCGAGGCCTACAACCACCAGTTCAGCTATGACCCGTGCTGGGGCCTGCTGGCCACGGCCGCCGGGCCGGGCCGGTGCGCCGCCGCGGCCGGACCGGGTGCCGGGCTGGCCCTGGCCAGCGCCGCGGGCGCCGTGGGCTCCTACGCTCCGCGGGTCACCGCAGGATTCCGCGCCGCGCTGCGCACCTGCCCGCTGGCCGTCGCCGACCTGGGCGGGCTACCCGCTGGCGGCCACCGGGCGCAGGATGTCCGGGCCGCCGACCGGGCCGCCGGGCAGATCATCGCCGCCGCGCCAGCCGGGGCCATCATCATGGTGGCCGGGCTGGGCGATGGCAGTGCCCCGCACCTGCGCGCCATCATCGTGAGCGGTCCCGGGTACGGGGCCGGCCTGCTCAGCACCGCGTCCACCCGGCAGCCGGGCATGGTGCCGATCGCCGACCTCACGCCGACCATCCTGAACTGGCGCGGCCACGCCGCCGGCATCCCGCCGGGCATCGTCGGTTCCCAGATCGGCTCGCAGCCCCGGGGCACGCTGCCGGCGGCGGTCCAGATGCTGACGGGCCAGGACACCGCAGCGCAGATCTACCGGGACACCCTGCTGCCGTACTTTGTGGTCTACGGCTTCGGCGAGGGCGTCATCTTCGGCCTGATCGCGCTGCTGCTGCGCGGCAGCAGCGCCGACCGCCGCCGCCGTCGCACGGCCGCCTACCGGGTCGCCGCGGTGATCGCCGCGGCTGTCCCGGCCGGGAGCTTCCTGGCCAGCCTGGTGCCGTGGCCGGTACTGCCGCACCCGGCGCTGCTGCTGTACGGGGTCGGGCTGGCCTGGTCGGCTGTCATCGCCGCCATCGCGCTGGCCGGGCCCTGGCGCCGCGACCCGCTCGGCTCGCCGGGATTCATCGGGGCCGCGACCATCGCGGTCATCGGCGGCGACGTCGTCACCGGCTCGCACCTGCAGCTCGGCACCCCGTTCGGGCTGTCAGCACTGGAGGCCGGCCGGTTCTACGGGATTGGCAACAACGCCGTCGGCGCCTATGCCCTGGGCGGCATCCTGTGCGCGGCGTGGGCGGGCAGCGCCGTGCTGCGCCGGGGCGGCCGCCGGAACCGGGCGGTGCTGGCGGCCGGCGTCATCGCGGCGGCAACCGTGATTGCGGCCGGCTGGCCCGGGTTCGGGGCCAAGGTCGGCGGCACGATCGCCATGGTGCCCGGCTTCCTGGTGCTGCTGGCGGCGATCGCGGGAGTGAAGATCACCCCGCGCCGTGCGGTCCTGGTCGGGGTGAGCGGCCTGCTGCTGATCGCTGCCTTCGCGGTGATCAGCTACGTCGTGTCGGGCCCGGGCGCGTCCGACATCAGTGCCTTCGTCGGGCACGTGCGGCACGGCGGGGCCGACAGCATCCTGCGCCGTAAGGTCACCGCCAACGTGGGCTCGCTGACCGAGACATGGTTCACCCCGGTCGTCCCGCTGCTGGTGGTGGCGACCGGCGCGATGCTGGCCTGGCCGGCGCGGCTCCGGCTGACCACGCTGAGCCGCGCGATGCGCGCGATGCCGCTGCTCCGGCCGCTGCTGGTCGCGCTCTGGCTCGTCGCGGTGCTGGGCTGGCTGGCCAACGACTCCGGGGTCAGCGTCACGGCATCCGCGATACCCCTGGTCCTCCCGCTGGTCATCGCCATCGTCACCGGAGCCGCGCAGGAAGATGCAGCCGATGCGTCCGATGTCGGCACCAGTGCCCGGACTGCCCCGGCCACAGACCGGGCGGGCTAATCTGTGACATGCCGTACCGGCTCCGGGCCCGCGCCGCGGGCGGGCAGGTCGGCGGTGCGGCGAGCTGGAGGGCTGAGTGCAGTATCGGACGTCGAGGCTGGTCGCCGGGCCGGTGCTGCGGCTGGTGGCCCGGACCGAGGTAACGGGCGCCGAGCATATTCCCGTGAGCGGGCCGGCGATCGTCGCGTCGAATCACCTGTCGGTCATCGACTCGATCTTCCTGCCGCTGATGCTGACGCGGCCGCTGGTGTTCGCCGCGAAGTCGGAGTACTTCACCGGGACCCGGCTGCGGGACCGCGCTGTTGCCGCTTACCTGAAGGCCACTAACCAGCTGCCGGTTGACCGGGCCGGGGCACGGGCCGGGCAGGCGATGCTGGAATCCGCGCTGGCGCTGCTGAAGTCCGGTGAGCTGTTCGGCATCTACCCCGAGGGCACCCGCTCGCCCGACGGGCGGCTGTACCGGGGCCGGACCGGCGTGGGCTGGCTGGCCCTGCACTCCGGGGCTCCGGTCATCCCGGTCGCGATGGTCGGCACCGAGAAGATCCTGCCGCCAGGCCAGCGGGTTCCGCACCCCGGCAAGATCCAGATCAGGATCGGGGAGCCGCTGACCTTCGCCGAGCTGCGGGCGGAGGGCGCCGGCGCCCAGCAGCGGCGGGCCGTGACCGACGAGGTCGTCCAGGCCATCCAGAAGCTGTCCGGCCAGGAATTCGTGCCCATGTACGCGTCAGTCCGCAAGGACGAGCTGGCTGCCCAGAATCATGGCCGGGGACAGAACCACAGCCGGGGATAGGCCCGCCCGGCCGGGATCCGGTCGGGATCCGGCCTGGTGGCAGGTCAGTCGTCGGTGATAGCGGGGAAGCTCTCGGTCTGAGCGCTGGGGCGCCAGGCAAATCGCTGCCGTGCCGGACCATCCTCGTCAGCAGGGGCGGCTGGCATGGCAGGCGCGGCGGATCCCCAGCTCGGCGGCTCGGCCGCCGGCTCCCACGGGGTACTGGCCGCGGCCTTGGCCGCGGCAGCGGCGCTGGCCGCCGCGGATCCCCAGCCCAGCGCGTCGGAGCTCGGCGACGGCCATCCCCCGTCCGGCGGTGAGTCAGCCGCCGCCGTGGCCTCGTCCGGCGCCTGTCCCCAGTCCGGCAGCTGTCTCGGGCCCGCCGCCGGGCCGGCAGCCGATCCCTGCGCCGGGGCATCCTGGCGGGCCGTGCCCCACCGTGGCTCGGCTGCGGGCTGCCAGTCCTGTTCGGCGGCCTGTTCCCAGCCGTGCCGGGCCGGGCCGGGCTCCCAGGAAGCGCTGGCCGGGGCAGCATCCCGCGGCCTGCTGGCCGGAGCGGCGTCCCAGGGGGCACTGGCCGGGGCGGTATCCCAGGAGGCGGTGGGAGCGGCATCCCAGGAGGCGCTGGCCGGGGCGGCATCCGGGGGCGCGCTAGCCGGAGGAGCATCCCAGCGAGCACTGGCCGGGGTGGCATCCCACGACGGGCTCTGCGGCGAGGCGTCCCAGGGTGCTCTCGCCGGAGACGATTCCCAGGACGGGCTGGCCGGGGCCGCGGGCTCGTCCGGGACCGATCCGGCCGGGCTGAGCTGCCAGCGGGCCTCACTCTGGTCCGCCGCGCCAGCCTGCTGCCCCGTATCGGCTAGCCCGGCTGGCTCGGCTGGCGCCCACCGGTCGCTCACGGCCGCTGCGGGCAGCCAGTGCATGTCCGGCTCGGACGCCTCCGCCGGCGCGCTGGCGTCAGCTTCCGGCTCGGCGGGCTCCCAGCTTTCGCCGTGGCGAGGCAAATCCCAGCCCGATGAGCTAGCCGGGCTGGACGGCATCTCCCAGCGGTCCTCGCCTTCGGGCGGCGTCCAGCCGCCGGCGCTCGCGGCAGGCGTCCGGGGCGATTCGCTTCCGGACAGCCACCCGGAGTCCGCGGCGGCGGACACCGGCGTGTCTGGCTCGCCGTCCGGGAAATCCCAGGCACTGCCCGATGGGGACCGGGGCGCGCTGCCGTCAGCCCAGGGCGGGCGACGCCCTCCGCTGACGGAGGCGACCGCCTCGGGCGCGGGCGAGTCACCGCTCTCCACTGCCGCTGATCCGGGCGCGTCGATGCGGCCGGCATCCGCGGCGGGCGCGTCGCCGCGGCCGGCGTCCGCGGTGAAGGGCGGGGGTGCATCCGGGCCGGGCGCCAGGTCCGCCCAGTCGCTGCTGACCTGGCTGTCGCTGATCGCCGTCGTGGCTGCCGGGCTGTCTGCGGCCGGCCAGATGGAGTCATCACTGCTGGCCAGCCGGCGGGCGGGGGCACTCGCCCGGCTGGCCGCGCCGAGCACCGGGCCCGGAACCGAGGCCCAGGGCAGCTCGCTGTCGGGCTTGGCCGCCGGCTCCCACGGCGGCGCCCCGGATACTGGCGCCCGGCTGCCGCGTGCTGATCCGCCGAGCGGGACCCAGGCTCCGACCGGCCCGCCCGCAACGGCACTGCTCGCCTCGCTGGCTGCGCCCGCCGCGCCTGCGTCGGCCGCCGGGGCAGAGCCGAATCCGGCGCCGGACAGCTGGCCCGCCTGGAACTGCTGGAACGGGCCGCCCGCGGTGGCCGGCTCGCTCGGCGGCGCAGCGAAGAACTCCAGCATCTTGTCGGCATCGGCCGGGCCGTAAGGGGAGTAGGGGTTCTGGGCCGATGCCCACTGGGCCGTGCTGGGGCGTCGCCGCCGCTCGCGCCGCCGGGCCACCGCGGCGTAGCTGAAGACGGCCAGCAGCAAGACGATGAGCACGCCCACCGCGATAGCCCCGGCCCGCAGCACTCGCGGGGCCAGCGCGTTCGAGGACACCGGGCTGGCGTTCGGGGCGGCGGGGTTAGTGAAGGCCTGCGCCCCGGCCCCGGCGCGGGAGTCGGGGGGCGCGGCGATCGCCGCGGCGGCTAGCAGCGCCCGCTGCGCGTCCACGGTCCCCGCCCCTGACCCGGCCGCGCCGGCCGGGCTGGGCTTGATTACGGTGCTCGTCGTCAGGGCGTGTCCGACCTGCGCCGGCGTCAGGCTGGGATACCGGGAGCGGATCAGCGCCGCGACGCCGGCGACCACGGCGCTGGCGGCATTCGTGCTGTTGACGTCCGCGTAGGTGCCGTCGGCCCGGGCCGCGATGACGCCCTCGCCGGCGGCCGTCAGGGTGACGTACGGCTGATGGCTGGAGTACGGGGCCCGGGTGAAGCTCTGGCTGAACCCGCCGACGGAGATGACGCCGTGATAAGCCGCCGGGTAGCTGACCGCGTCGGTGCCCTCGGCGTTGTCCCCGGCCGGCGCGACGAGTACCACGTTCTTGTGCAGCGCGTAGGCGACGGCGGCCTTCTCGGCCGTGCTGCCGCCCGCCGCCGCGGTGATGCCGGCCGTCTGCAGCGGGTGGGTGGGCATCGTCCCGTCGGGATTGTGCTGCAGCGGGATGGCGGCGACCACGGCCGGGTCGGGCTCGCCCGGGTCCTGGGGCAGTTCGATGACCCGGGCGTGATGCGCGACCGCGTAGCGGATGCCCTCGGCGATGGCCTCGGGCAGCCCGGCGCCGACCGTCGCGCTGTCCAGGGCGGTGTCGGCCGGGTCGAGGGTGACCCGCACGGACAGGATGCGCGACCGGGGAGCGACGCCGAGGATGCCCGAGGCGTGCCCGGCCCCGTTCCCGCGGCCGGCGATGAGGCTGGCGATGGCGGTGCCCTGCTGGCCGAAGAAGGTGCCCGTGGTCTGGGCAGTGCCAGTGAAGTCGGGGCCGGTGGTGACGGTGCCCGCGATGTCCGCCTGGGTGCTGCTGACTCCGTCGCTGAGCACGGCCACGGTGATGCCCGCGCCGCGGGATGCCTGCCAGGCCTGCCGGACGTGCAGGGTGCTGAGCCACCACTCCTGCTGGCGAGTCTGGTCAGCGAATGCGGGAGCGCCCGCGGCCACGACCCATACCGCCGCTAGTCCTGTGGCGATCGCGGGCATGACCGGGCGGGGGAACCTCAACGGCACGCCGGATCTGCCTTCCGTGGGGAGTCCCACGCATTGTGCCATGTTCCGGATAGTTAGGTGCCTTCTGAGCAGATTCTCTGCGCCCGGCGACGGCTCTGGCCTGGGCTGCAGTGTTTGCCTTGAGGACTGCCGGGGCTAGGCCTGCCGGGCCGGCGCGAGCCGCACGTGCGCGCCCGGCGGCAGGCCGAGTTCCTGGGCCGCGTCGCCCGCGTTCACCGCCAGCGAGACCAGGCCCGCGCTGTCGGTGAAGGCCACGATCTCACCGGGGGCCACGGCGGCGAAGGTGTCGGTGAACGGCACCGTGAGCTGACGGCGCCCGGCCCGGACCACCAGCTGCGAGCCGACCCCGATGCCCAGCAGCCCGGCCTGCGACGCGGGGATGGACAGCTGCACGTTCCCGAACCGGTCCACGGACATGACCTCGCCCTCGGCCTCGCCGTCCGCGACCCGGCTGGTCGGGGCAGGCAGGGCGACCAGGTCGGCCACGTCCATCTCATCGCCCGCCGCGGCCAGGTCGGTGCCGGCGGCCAGGTGCGCGGCGACCGGCATGAAAATGTCCCGGCCGTGGAAGGTGGCCGAGACTGGGTGCAGCCACAGGTCGCCGTTGGTCAGCTGCACCGCGCGGGTCGCGCCGCCCAGGGCGGAGACGGCCCAGGACAGCAGCCCGTTGTCCGGGCCGACCAGGATCGAGTCGCCGGCCTGGACCGCGATGGCGCGCCGGGCGGTGCCCACGCCGGGATCCACGACGCCGACATGCACGGCAGGCGGCATATAGCCGACGGTCTGCGCCAGAACGGCGGCCCCGCGGCGGACATCACCGGGCTGGACCAGGTGAGTGATGTCGATGAGCTGGACGCCCGGGGCGGTGCGGGCGGCGACGCCCTTGCAAGCCGCCACGAACCCGTCGTCAAGCCCGTAGTCGGTCAGGAACGTCAGGTAACCAAAGCCAGTCACGAATGGTGAGCGTACGGCCTCAGCGCCGTCGCGCATAGCGGCAGGGGTGTGCCCGGACTGTCCGGGCTGCCTACGATGGAGGGCTACAACGACAGTGCTGGGAGGGCCAGGTGACGGCGCTAACCGACGCGGACAAGCGCATCCTGGCCTTCGAGCGCGGCTGGTGGCGCTTTCCCGGCGCCAAGGAACGGGAGATCCTGGAGGAGTTCGGGCTGCCCGCCACCCGCTATTACCAGCTGCTCAACGAGCTGATCGACCGGCCTGAGGCCGCCGAGTTCGACCCGGCCCTGGTGGCCCGGCTGCGGCGGCAGCGGGTCCGCCGCCGCAAGATGCGCTCGGCCCGCACGGACTCCCGCACCGACTAGCTGCCGGGCTCGCGGTGCTGCGCCGTCGCTCCGGTCAGTCCAGCGCGGCCAGCTGGCTGGCCAGCCAGCGCTGCGGCGGCACTGCGGCGCCCGCTGCGGCCAGCCGGGCCGATCGCTCGGCGCGCTCGGCGCGCGGCAGCGACAGCGCCGTGTGCAGGGCCGCGGCCGTGCTGCTCACGTCGAACGGGTTGACCAGCAGCGCGTCCTCGCCCAGCTCGGCTGCTGCCCCCGCCTCGCGGGAAAGCACCAGGGCGCAGCCGCGGTCGGAGACGATCGGCGCCTCCTTGGCGACCAGGTTCATGCCGTCCCGGACCGGGTTGACCAGCACCACGTCGGCCACCCGGTAGGCCGCCAGCGACCGGGCGTAATCGTCATCGACCCGCACGATCAGCGGCGTCCAGTCGGCCGTGCCGAACTCCGCGATGATCCGCTCGGCCTCCCGCTGCACGGCCGCGGTGTAGGCGCGGTACTCCGGCAGGTCATACCGCGACGGGTAGGCGAAGGCCAGGTGCACGACCCGGCCCCGCCACTCCGGCCAGGACACCAGCAGCTCCCGGTAGGCGGCCAGGCCGCGGACGATGTTCTTGGACAGCTCGGTCCGGTCGATCCGGACGATTAGCTGCCGGCCGCCGGCCAGCCCGGTCAGGTCGGCGACCCGGCTCTCGACGTCGGGCTGCGCTGCCCGGTCCCGCAGCTCGCCGGCATCTACCCCCAGCGCGTGCACGCCCAGCGTGGTGACATGGCCGTCGTAGGTCACCCGCTGCCGGGACCGGTCGACCTCGGCGCCGAGAACTGCCGCGCAGCAGTCCGCGAACGCGTCAGCCCATCGCTGGCAGAGGAACCCGGCGTGATCAGCGCCCAGGATCCCGGCCAGGATCTCGCGGGCCACGCGGTCGGGCAGCACCCGGAAGTAGTCCGGTGGCGCCCACGGGGTGTGCGAGAAATGCGCGATCCGGAGGCCGGGCCGCAGTTCGGCGAGCATCCGGGGGGCCAGCGCCAGGTGATAATCCTGCACCAGCGCGCGCGGCTGGCCGCCCCGGCCTGCCGCGTCTGCCAGCGCGGCGGCAAAGGCCCGGTTGTAGTCGGTGTAGGCGCTCCATTCTTCCCAGAACGAAGGCCCGAAGCCGGGCTGGCTCGGCAGGTCATAGAGCAGGTGGTGAATGAACCACAGCGTGGAGTTGGCGATGCCGTTATAGGCGCGCGTGAAGGTCGGCGCGGGAATGTCCAGCATCAGGGCCGCCGAGCCGCCGGGGCCTGCCTCGTCCAGCGGCAGCCGGCCGCCGGGCGCCGCGCGGGCCGCCTCGCGGTCGGCGTCGGTGAGCGCCGCGCACACCCACAGCAGGTCCGCCTGGCTGGCCGCGGCCAGCAGGCCCGAGACCATCCCGCCACCCCCGCGGCGGGCTGTGAGCTGGCCGTCCGGGCCGCGGGTGAACGACAGCGGTCCCCGGTTCGATGCGACGAGTACCGGGCCGCCGGCTGCTGCTGCGCTCATGGGCTGGGAGGTTAGCGGGCCGGCGCCCGGCGCCACGGCACCGCCATGCGCTGCGCGCTCAGCCCGGCGCCGGCGCCGGGCAGGCCGCCGGTACGGATTGGAATGCTCGGGGCATCTCCGGTTACAGTGGAAGCACAACTTCATATTGCTCATCCAGAGGGGTGGAGGGATCGGCCCGGTGAAGCCCCGGCAACCATCGCGAGATTAGGCGCGCCCGCGTAACGCGGCGAGGTCGTCTCGCGACAGGTGCCAACTCCGGCCCGCGGCTAGTCAGCCGACGGGACAGATGAGGAGAAAGGCCTCGCTCATGACTGCACGCGCCGCTCCGGCGACTGTGACCACCACCACCCTCCCCTCCCGCTTCGGCTACGCCAGCCACTTGTCCTGCCGCGAGTGCGGCCAGACCTATGAGCTGGGCGCCACCCATGTCTGCGCCGAGTGCTTCGGCCCGCTGGAAGTCGCCTACGACTTTCCCGCGGTGACCCGGGCCTCGATTGAGGCCGGCCCGCACAGCATCTGGCGCTACGCCAGCCTGCTGCCCGTGCCTGCGGATGTGGCGGCCGGGCCCAACACCGATCCCGGCTGGACCCGCCTGGTCCGGGCTGACCAGCTCGCCCGCGCGACGGGCATGCGCGCCCTGTGGGTCAAGGATGAGCGCGGCAACCCGACGCACTCCTTCAAGGACCGGGTCGTGGCCGTCGCGCTGGCGGCCGCTATCGAGCTCGGCTTCAAGGTCCTGGCCTGCCCGTCCACCGGCAACCTGGCGAACGCGGTAGCGGCGGCGGCCGCCCGGGCCGGGATCCGCTCGGTCGTGCTGATCCCCGCTGACCTGGAGCAGCAGAAGATCCTCGGCTCGGCCATCTACGGCGGCACCCTGGTCGCCGTCCAGGGCAGCTATGACGACGTCAACAAGCTCGCGTCCGAGCTTGCTGACGAGCGCGAGGACTGGGCGTTCGTCAACGTGAACGTCCGCCCGTACTACGCCGAGGGCTCCAAGACGATCGGCTACGAGATCGCTGAGCAGCTGGGCTGGCGGCTGCCGGAGCAGATCGTGGTCCCGGTGGCCTCCGGGGCTCAGCTGGTCAAGATCGACAAGGCGTTCCGCGAGCTCGTCGAACTGGGGCTGGTGCCCGACACCGGCTGGAAGGTGTTCGGCGCCCAGGCTTCCGGCTGCGCCCCGGTTGCCGCGGCATTCGCGGCGGGCCAGGACGTCGTCCAGCCCGTCCGGCCGCACACCATCGCCAAGTCGCTGGCCATCGGCAACCCCGCCGACGGGCCCTATGTCCTGGACGCCGTACGGCGAACGGGGGGCGCGGTCGCGGAGGTGACCGACGAGGAACTGGTCGACGCCATCCGGCTGCTCGCCGCGACCGAGGGCATCTTCGCCGAGACCGCGGGCGGGGTCACGCTGGCGGTGCTGCGCAAGCTGCTGGCCGCCGGCCAGCTCGACCCGGATGCCGAGACGGTGATCATCAACTCCGGTGACGGGCTGAAGACCCTCGACGCGGTGGCGCCGACCATCGGCGCCCTGACGCCGATCCGGCCCTCGCTGGCCGCCTTCGCGGCCCTGGAAGCCAGTGGCGGGGCGTCGCCCGCGCCAGTTTCAGCAGCACCCGGTACCACCCGAGAGGCAGGCAGGGCATGAGCGCATCGGTCCGGATTCCCACCATCTTGCGCGCTTACACCGGCGGCGCGGCCGACGTGGCCGCCGAGCCGGGCACGCTGCGCGAGGTCATTGCGGGCCTGGACGCGTCCTATCCGGGGCTGAGTGGCCGCATTCTCGATGACTCGGGAAAGCTGCGCCGCTTCATCAACGTGTATGTCGGCGATGAGGATGTCCGGCTTGCTCAGGGCCTGGACACCAAGGTGCCAGAGGGCGGTCAGGTGTCGGTCATCCCGGCGGTGGCCGGCGGCTGATCGCTGACCTACTCCCGGCGAGGCCAATTGCCGGTTTAATGCCCCTAGGTCCGGGTTGGTACAGGGGGAACAAGCCTGCTGATTTAGGGGCGCAAGTGGGCGCAGTGACGCACGCCACGTTGTAAAGTCAGCATCGGTCGCTGTTGGTACGGCGTGAGCGGCAGCTGAGCTTTCGCGATGCCAGGCCTGTGCCGCGATCAAAACGGGTCTCGCATAACAAGAGCGGGTCCCGCTAGCCCGAGCAAAGTTAGGGAGTTGTTGGTAATGGCTCAGGGCACCGTCAAATGGTTTAACGCGGACAAGGGCTACGGCTTCATCGCGGTAGACGGCGGCAGGGACGTCTTCGTCCACTTCTCGGCCATCCAGTCGGATGGCTATCGCACCCTCGATGAGGGTCAGCGGGTCGAGTTCGAAGTCGAGCAGAGTGATCGCGGCCCCCAGGCGGTCGGAGTACGGACCGCGTAAGACCTCTGAACAACGCTGAAGGCCCGCTCCCGGGGCATCGGGAGCGGGCCTTCAGGCCGTCCGGGGCTGCCGCAGCCGGTCGCAGGCGACGCAGTGGCGCGGGCAGTCGCAGGGCCATCCGACGGGCGGGGGCTCGCGTCCCGGCCCCCTGACCTGCAAGGCAGCCTCCCGGACGGGGGCTCGGCTTGCACTCGCACCCCGAGAGTGCTAAACAGGGCGTTGGCACTCTCGGGGTGAGAGTGACAGCGCAGTGACGTACTCGGGCGATGAGGCTGGGTCGGCGGCAGGAAGGGAATGCTCGCCGGGTCGGCCGTCCGTCGCGGGCATCTGCCCGAACGGCCTGCAAGGCAAAAAGTTCCGGGAGGACTGGAGCCTATGGCAGCGAAGATGATCGCGTTCAACGAGGACGCCAGGCGCGGCCTCGAGCGCGGTATGAACCAGCTCGCTGACGCCGTTAAGGTAACCCTCGGCCCCAAGGGCCGTAACGTGGTTCTTGAGAAGAAGTGGGGCGCCCCCACGATCACCAACGATGGTGTGTCCATCGCCAAGGAGATCGAGCTCGAGGACCCATGGGAGAAGATCGGCGCAGAGCTCGTCAAGGAAGTCGCCAAGAAGACCGATGACGTCGCGGGCGACGGAACCACCACGGCGACCGTGCTCGCCCAGGCGCTGGTCCGCGAGGGCCTGCGCAATGTCGCTGCGGGCGCCAACCCGATGTCGCTGAAGCGCGGCATCGAGGCGGCCGTCGAGCGGGTGAGCGAGGAACTGTCCAAGCTTGCCAAGGACGTGGAGACCATGGAGCAGATCGCTTCCACGGCCTCCATTTCCGCTGCGGACACCGCTATCGGCGAGATGATCGCCGAGGCGATGGACAAGGTGGGCAAGGACGGTGTCATCACCGTTGAGGAGAGCAACACCTTCGGCCTGGAGCTTGAGCTCACCGAGGGCATGCGCTTCGACAAGGGCTACATCTCGCACTACTTCGTGACTGACCCTGAGCGCATGGAAGCGGTCCTGGAGGACCCTTACATTCTCATCGTCAACTCGAAGGTGTCGGCTAACAAGGACCTGCTGCCGCTGCTGGACAAGGTGGTGCAGTCCGGGAAGCCGCTGCTGATCATCGCCGAGGACGTCGAGGGCGAGGCCCTGGCCACCCTGGTCGTCAACAAGATCCGCGGCCTGTTCAAGTCCGCCGCGGTGAAGGCCCCCGGGTTCGGTGACCGTCGCAAGGCCATGCTCGGTGACATTGCCGTCCTGGCCGGCGGGCAGGTCATCAGCGAGGAAGTCGGCCTCAAGCTCGAGAACGCGGACCTGGACCTGCTGGGCCGGGCCCGCAAGGTCACCATCACCAAGGACGAGACCACCATCGTCGACGGTGCGGGCGACGCCGAGCAGATCTCCGGCCGGGTCAACCAGATCCGGGCCGAGATCGACAACACCGACTCCGACTACGACCGCGAGAAGCTGCAGGAGCGGCTGGCCAAGCTGGCTGGCGGCGTGGCCGTCATCAAGGCCGGCGCGGCGACCGAGGTCGAGCTGAAGGAGCGCAAGCACCGCATCGAGGACGCGGTGCGCAACGCCAAGGCCGCGGTCGAGGAGGGTGTCGTCGCCGGTGGCGGCGTGGCCCTGGTGCAGGCGGGCAAGAACGCGTTCGAGAAGCTGGAGCTGCCCGGCGACGAGGCGACTGGCGCGCAGATCGTGCGCCGTGCGCTCGACGAGCCGCTCAAGCAGATCGCGATCAACGCCGGCCTCGAGGGCGGCGTGGTGGCCGAGAAGGTGCGGTCACTGGATGTCGGGCACGGCCTGAACGCGGCGACGGGCGAGTACGTCGACATGTTCAAGGCCGGCATCATCGACCCGGCGAAGGTGACGCGGTCCGCGCTGCAGAACGCGGCGTCGATCGCGGCGCTGTTCCTCACCACCGAGGCCGTCATCGCAGAGAAGCCGGAGAAGAACCCGGCTCCGGCTGCTCCGGGCGGCGGCGGTGACATGGACTTCTAGTCCCGCCACTCCTGCCCGGCAACGGGCGGGGCGAGACGCGAAGTCGCCGAGCCCAACGGCTCAGCACGCGGAAGGCGGTCCCGGCATCAGCCGGGGCCGCCTTCTTGCATGCGGAGGGCAGAGCACAACGGATTTTTCGTGCGTGCCGACTCCACAACCTGGTCAAGAAGGGGGATTATCGGGCCATGAACCCCCCGACCGAGCAGCTGATCCGCGATTACCTCAATCGCGTATCGGTTGCGGCCCGCGGCCAGCTGGGTCCGGACCAGCGGCGCGCGCTGGTGGCGCGCACCCGTGAGTTCATTGAGCAGCACACCCGCGCCGTCGGGCACACCGATTCCGCCGACGTCAGCCGGCTGCTGGCCGACCTCGGCGACCCGGCCGCCCTGGTCCAGCGGGAGCGGGAACAGCTGGCCGGGCCGGCCAGCGCGGCGGAGACGGGCGGGCCGGGCACCGGCGAGCGGCGCCGGCGCCGGGGCATGCTGGCCGACCTGATGGCCGCGCGGGCGGCCGTGATTCCGCCCGGGTCGGCGGTCCCGGTACCCGAGCCAGCCGAGGACGCACCGCTGACCGGTGAGCTCCAGCCGGAGATCCGCCCCTTCACATCCCGCTGGAAGCCCGGCGCGCCCGTGGTCCCCCGGCAGCCGCGCCCGCCGGGTGCCCGCCGGGCCGCTCTTCCCCGGCGGCTGCCCCGGCACGGCCGGAACCCCAGCGGGACGGGGCCAGCTGACGCGGCCGCGTACGAGACTGGCGAGCCCGGCGAGCGCGGGACGGCTGAAGCGGTTCCGCCGCTGCCCGCCGACGCGCGGCCCGGCCGTCCGCAGTGGCCGTCGCTGACCGTCCGGTCCGCCGGTGAGCCGCCCGGCCCGGTCAGCGGGACAGCGCCGGACGCCGGCCCGGCAGGCACCAACGGCACCCGGCCGGCCTCCTGGCCGGCGGCGGGCAGCAGGCCGATGACCGGGCAGGTCGTCCCGGAGCAGGTGCCGCTGCCCGCCCGCCCGGCCGCGGCGGGCCAGTCGGCCGGGCCAGCAGAAGCGCCCGTGGCCGAGGCGCCTGCGCCAGCGCAGGCCGGTGCGCCTGACCAGGCCGCGGCGCCTGGCCAGCCCGGGCTGACCGGCTGGTGACCGCTTCGCCGACTGGGCCGGCCCGCCGGCGGAGCCAGCTGCGCTGGCCGCCAGCGTCTCGCCGGCTCATGCTGCCGCGCCCGCCGCGAACGGCCTCGCCAGCTGGTGCTGCCTCGCCGACAGGTACCGCCTCGCCGACCGGGGCAGGGCCGCCGGCGGAGTCCGGGCCGCCTCCGGTTCCCGGCGCCGGATGGGCGCGGGGTGTACGCGCCCGCGGTGCCCGCCGCGTCCGGTCCGCCCGGACGATCCTGACCCCCCGCGGTCAGCACCCGGACAGCGCTGGCCGCGAGACGGCCGGCCAGCGAGCCGGACATGACTGATCCGGAGATCAGCGCGCCGCCCGGACCCGAGGCCGGCGCCCGGCCATGGCCCGATCGCCCGCCGGGACTGCCGGCCGCCATCGGGACGCGGGCCCGCAAGCTGATGCTGACCACGGCGGTCGCGGCGCGGCGCCGGCCGCTGGAGGCCACGGCGGTCGTCCTGCTCGGCCTGGGCGGCCTGATCTACCCTCCGGTCTGGCTGATGGGCGCCCTGATTGCCCTGGCTTCGCGCGTCTGGGATCACCGGGACAAGTGGATCGGCCTGGGCGCTCCGGTCGTGCTGGTGATCGCGGGCATCGCCGCGGATGTCTCGCTGAGCGGCAGCCAGCACGGCCTGGGCGGGTACGTGCGGGAGGCCTGGCTGTTCGGCGGGCATATCTGCCGGATTGCTGCCCTGCTCGGCGCGGTGTACCTGGCCTGGCGCGCGCAGCGCGGCCCGCGCCCGCCTGCCATCCCGCCCTGGCAGAAGCCGCGCCGGATTGTCTGACCCGCGCCGTGCCCGTCAGCGCCCGGGGCCCCCTGGACCGGCGTGATTCGGCATCGCCGGAACATGCCGTCAACCGATAGCCTGATCACATAGCCGCCGCTGGCGGCAACTGCCTCAGACAGTCCCTCTTCGCGTAAGGTTCCCGCTCGTGCCCACTGGCAAGGTCAAGTGGTATGACGCCGACAAGGGGTTCGGCTTTCTCACCCGTGATGACGGGGGTGAGGTGTTCGTGCACTCCACGGCGCTGGCGTCCGCCGGGACAACACTGCGGGCCGGCCAGCGAGTCGAGTTCGGCGTTGCCGAGGGCCGTCGCGGGACCCAGGCGCTGCAGGTGCGGGTGCTGGAGCCGCCGCCCACGGTGGCCAAGTCAAGCCGCAAGGATCCCGAGGAGATGGTCCTCCTCGTCGAGGACCTGATCAAGCTGCTCGACGGGGTCTCCAACACCTACCGTCGCAGCAAGCACCCCGACCCCCGGGACGCCAAGAAGATCGGGGCCGTGCTGCGCGCCGTGGCCGGCGACATCGAGGCCTGAGACCGGCGGGTCAGGGTCGCGCGATGAGCAAGCGGTAGCCGAGGTCCAGTTCGTCGAGGGACCGGAGATGTCCCCAGCGCCGGTCCCACTCGCCGCTGTCGAGGTCGTCCTGCAGGTGGCGCATCCCGGCTGCCCGGTCCGCCTCGCCGATCATCGCCAGGGCGGACATGGCCCGCCAGACCTCCGGATTGAGGTAGTCGCCGGGGCGTCGCCAGTAGGCGGCGTTGAATCCGTCCGTGCAGTCGGCCGGGATCGGGACCGGCACGACCTGCATGGTGCCGCCCAGCATCTCGGCTAGCTCGCTGAACCTGGTCTCCCGGCTCCGCTCCAGCCGCCCGGTGGCCGGGAAGTAGTGGTGCAGCCACCAGAACGGCGCGGCCTCCCCGTCGCGGGTGAACAGCACTACTGGCCCGCGGGCCACGCGGCGCAGCTCGGCCAGCCCGGCCGCGCGGTCGCTCCAGTGATGCACGGTCAGCACGCCGAGGGCGGCGTCGAAGGCATCCGTGCCAAACGGCAGCGCCTCAGCCCTCGCGCGGACCGCGGGGGCCGACCCCGGCGGCCGCTGCGCCAGCATGGTGCCGGACGGCTCGACCGCCACCACAGACCGGTCCCGTGGCTCGTAGGAGCCGCTGCCGGCGCCGACGTTGAGCACTGACGATGCATCCGCGAGGGCATCGATGATGCGCCCGGCGATCCGCGGGTCAGCCTGCCGCGCCCGCGCGTAGCGCCCGCCGATCTGGTCATAAACCGGAGCCTGACAAAGCGACATATCTCGAACCTATCACCGCGCCCGGCGGCGGCGGGAGCACGGAAGGCCGGTCGTTGCGCGCGGACCCGGATGGCCGGCCCGCGCGGGCGGAATGACAGTCCGCCCGCGTCAGCCCGGGCGCTGGTCAGGCAGCCGGGGGGCGGGCCGCCGGGCTGCCGATGCCGGCCGTGGCCCGGCGCGCCCGGTGCCGCCGCCGGCGGCGGGCCACGGTCAGCGCCCCGAGCGACAGTCCCAGGCCTGCGGCGGCCACGGCCAGGCCCGCCACGCCGCTGTTGGTCAGGGACAGCAGCAGGCCGATCAGGCCGCCGGCCACCCAGGACAGCTGGTGCAGGGTCTCGGACACGGCGAAGGTAGAGGAGCGGACCTCCTCGCCGATCTCCCGCTGCAAGATCGCGTCCAGGGCCACCTTCACCAGCGCCTGCCCGAGGGCTGCGGCCAGCGCCACGACCAGCGCCGCGATCAGGCCGAAGAACACCGCGCACAGGGCCGTGACAACGGTGGCCAGGGTGAGCATGCCGAACACGATGACCTGCGGGGCGCGGGAGCGCAGCGCGGAGCCGATGCCGGTGCCCAGCAGGCCGCCGAGGGCCGCCGCCCCGATCATCGCGCCCAGGGCGACCTTGTCCGATGTGCTGCCGAAATGCTCGGTCCGCAGCAGGAAGGCCAGGAAGAAGATCATGAAGCCCGAGTACGCCCGCAGCGCGGCGTTGGCCTGCATGGCCTCGCGGACCACCGGCCCGATCGTGGGAACCTTGAACAGCCGGCGCAGCCCGCCGCGCGCGCCGTCCGGCAGCGGGCGGGTGCCTCCCGGCCCCGGACCGCCGGCCCCGGCGCCGGCGAGCCGGGCTGGGCGGCCCCGGGCGGGGCTGTACCGGGCGGGTATCCGGCCTGGCCTGCGTCCGGCTGGCCGGTTTCTGACTGGCCGGTTCCGGGCTGGCCGTATCCCATCCAGCCGGGCGGACCATGACCCGGTCCGGTGGCCTGCGGCGGGGTGTCCACGCCGTCCGGCAGCCGGAGGGCGAGCACGGCCGCCAGCAGGTACACCACCGTGCCGATGCGCAGCACCCAGGCCGCCCCGCCCGCGCCGCCGCCCAGCGACGCGGTGATTCCCGCGGCGACTACGGCGCCTAGCGACGTGGCGATCAGCCCGCCCAGCGCTGATCGCGCATTGGCGGTCACCAGGGTGATCTCGACCGGGAGCAGCCGCGGCGTGACCGCCGCCCTGGTCACGCCGTAGGCCTTCTGCAGTACCAGCACCCCGAACGCGGCGGGCAGCAGCGTCACCGAGTCGTTGTGCTGTACGGCGCCGGCCATGCCCCAGCACAGCAGGCCGCGAGCGAGCAGCGTCCCCATCAGGATGTACCGGCGGCCCTGCTGGACCCGGTCCAGCATCGGGCCGAGGAAGGGGGCCAGGACCGCGAACGGCGCCATGGTGATCAGCAGCGCCAGCGCGATGCGGCCCCGGGCCTGGTCAACCGATGCGCTGAAGAACAGGGTGCCGGCCAGCGCGACGGCCACGAACGCGTCCCCGATGCTGCCGGCGGCGGTGAGCTCGATCAGGTTGGACAGGCCCGGTACGGCCGGCTCCGGAGGCTCGCGTCAGCCGGTGCACGAACCGGCTGGTGCCGCCTGCCGCGGCGGCGCCAGCGCGGCCGGCGGCCTGCGAGGCCGACGCGATCGACCGCCCCGCCTGCCGTGCCCGCGCCCCCCGGCCCGAGTCCTCCATGTCTCAAGTATTCTGCCTCTTCGGGACTGGCACGACCCGGGACGCGCGCCGGCACCCCCGCTCAGGCCTGCAGCGGCGGGCGCCCGCACCGCCCGGAACGTGCATCCACTGTGCATACCACCAGGCAGATGAGGAACAATTAGCTAACGTGAGCCCTCTCGCGCGTACGTACCAGGGAAGTCGACGAAGCTTGTGCCAGCGCGGTCGATCTTGCCCGGGCTGCTGCCGACGGAGGTGGCCGGCGCGGGCAACGTGGGCCCGCATGTCGGCGTGGAGTCTGACGGCGACCGCCTCGCCACGCACCTGTTCGCCTGCCTGGACCCGGCCTACATGGGCTGGCGCTGGGCGGTCACGGTGGCCCGGGCTTCGCGGGCCAAGGTCGTGACGGTCGACGAGTGCGTGCTGCTGCCTGGCCCGGACTCGCTGCTGGCCCCCGACTGGGTGCCGTGGAGCGAGCGGGTCCGGCCGGGTGACATCGGTGTCGGTGACCTGATGCCCGCGGCTTCCGATGACGAGCGGCTGGTTCCGGTGGCGGCGCTCGAGGGCGACGACGGCGTGCTGGACTGGGACGACACCGCCGGCGTGGGACGAGGGCAGCCGGCTGGCCGAGTCGCTGGGCATGACCGAGACGGCCGTGCCCGCTCCGGAGGAACTGGGCCGGGCCCGGGTGATGTCGGCGATCGGCCGTGACGCCACCGCCGTGCGCTGGTACGAAGGCGATCACGGGCCGAGTACCCCGCTGGCGCATGCCGCTCCCGGCCACTGCGTGACGTGCGGGTTCATGGTCAGGCTGGCCGGGCCGCTGGGCCGGGTCTTCGGCGCCTGCGGGAACGAGTACGCACCCGATGACGGCCGGGTGGTGTCACTGGATCATGGCTGCGGCGCGCACTCCGAGGCGGCCGGCGCCGCGCAGAGCCAGGGCGTGCAGCCGCCGGTCATCGATGAGCTCGGCTATGACCTGGTGGACACGGCCGGGGTATCGATGACCGACACGGTCTTCGAGTCGCTCGACCCCGGCGCATCCTGACCGCGCCCCGGCCAGGTCGCTAGGCCTCGCCGGGCCCGGGATTTCCCCGCCTGGCCGCTGCCCGGCGTCGCGAGCGCTTCAGCCAGGGCACGTAAGCCAGGCCGAAAACCCCGATGCGCGGTGCCGGCCACGGCTACCCAGGTCCACCACCGGTCAGCCGGGGCCAGCTGGTCCCGCACGATCAGCAGCACGATCAGCGTGATCACCCAGCCTGCGGTGATGACCGCGGTGATCAGCTGGTCGTTGCCCTCCAGGGGCGGCGCGACCGGCAGGCTCGGGCGGCGGGACACGGGCTCAGGCTATAACGCACGCCTGCCCGCCCGGGATCATGCCGGACGGGCAGGACGACGCGGACCAGGCTGCCGCTACTCGTGCTGGACGGGGTCCGGCTGGACCGGATGCGGCTTCGGCTTGCTCTCGTGCTGGACCGGGTCCGGCTGGACGGGGTGCGGCTTCGGCTTGCTCTCATGCTGCACTGGATCCGGGTGGACCGGGTGCGGCTTCGGCTTGCCTTCGTGCTGCACCGGGTCCGGGTGGACCTCGTGCGGCTCGGGCTTGCTCTCGTGCTGGACGGGATCGGGCTCAACTGTTGGCATTATCGTCCCCCAGGCCGACATGTAACTGCGCCAATTTGCTGACCCTTTAAGGGTAGTAGCTGCTTTGTCAGAGAATCGGCGGAAGTGTGAGATTCGCTGTCAGGTGATGGTCAGAGATTATCGCGTAACGGGGCTCTGGCCGGCCTCAGTCGCCGAGCTCCTCAAGCCGGGCGCGCAGCCCGGCCGCCTGCTTGTCGTCGGACAGCGCTTCCATCAGCCGCACCGCCTCCTCCCAGGCCGCCCGCGCGGCGCCGGGCTGGCCGGCCTGGAGCCGGGCCTGGCCCAGGTACTTCAGGGCGGCGGCCTGGCCGTACTTGTCCCGCTCAGCGCGGTGAATGGCCAGCGCCTGCTCCAGCAGCGCCGCGCCGTCTGCGGCCTGCCCGAGATCCAGGTGGGCCCGGCCGAGGTTGCACAGGATGTAAGCCTCCACCCGGGTGGAGCCGGTCTCGCGGACGATCGGCAGGGCCTCCTGGAGGCTGGCGATCGCCTCGGCGTACCGGCCGAGCTCCAGGTAGGCCTCGCCGAGGTTGCACAGCGCCATGCCCTCGCCGTACCGGTGGCCGACCTGCGCGCTGCAGCTCCAGGGCGTCGGCCAGCGCGGGCAGCGCGGCCTCGTGCATGCCGCGGATCTGGTAGTCGAAGGCGAGGTTGTTCGTCACCTGGGCCTGGCCCTGCCGGTCGCCGCGTTCCCGGTGGATGGCCAGCGCCTGCTCCAAGTAGCTGAGTGGCGTCGGGCGTCTGCTGCTGGCTGTAGCACCATGCCGAGGTTGTTCAGGACCCAGGCCTCGCCCGTGCCGGTCACCGATCCGGCGCGGCGCTGGCCAGGGCGACCTGATGGGTGGCGATCCACTCGGCCCGGTAGCCGTGCAGGTCGAAGCAGACCATGCACGGCCACCGGCAGCTTCCAGGCCACGTCGTGCAGGTCCGTCGGCCGCGGCCTGCCGGGTGGCGGCCACCAGGTTGGCGCGCTCACCCGCGCTCCACTCCAGCGCCTCCTCGGCGCGTGGCGAAGTCCAGCGCGCCGCCGGGCGGGCCGCCGGGCCGAGCGGCACGCGGTCGCGGTGCGGGTGACCACGGTGCGCCGCGCGCGTCGGCCGTGCGCAGGTACCAGCACAGGAGCCGGCTGACGGCCTCGGCCACCGCCTCGGCCGGCTCCTGGGCCTGGGCCCGCTCGGCCGCGTAGGCGCGCAGCAGGTCGTGGAACTTGTAGCACGTCGGGCGCGGGGGACTCCAGCAGGTGGGCGTCGACCAGCACCTCCAGCGCGTCGGCGACATCGTCCTCGGGCTGGCCCAGCAGCGCCGCGGCGGCCGGCAGGCTGATGCGGTCCCTGCCAGACGCCCAGCAGCCGGAAGGCGTGCGCCGGGTCCACGCCCTGCCGGTGGCCAGGTGCTGCAGCGACTCGAAGCTGACGTCGAAGCAGGCCCGCACGGCCAGGTCGCCGGCGGTCAGCTCGGCCAGCCGGCGGTGCTGGTCGGCCAGCCGGCGGGCCAGCGTGCTTGACGGCCCAGCCGCGCCGGGCCGCCAGCCGTGCCCCGGCGATCCGGATGGCCAGCGGCAGGCCCGCGCATGCGGCCAGCACCTCGCGGACCGGGCCCGGCTCGGCGGCGGCCCGCTCCTCGCCGATGATCGCGGTCAGCAGGCCGCGTGCCTCGCTCGTCGTCCAGGACATCCAGGTCGACCAGCCGGCTGCCGGCCAGGTCGGCCAGCCGGTGCCGGGAGGTCACGATCACCGCGCAGGACGCGCTGCCCGGCAGCAGCGGCCGGACCTGGGCCGCGTCCCGCGCGTCGTCCAGCACGATCAGCACCCGCCGGTCGGCCAGCCGGGTCCGGTACAGCGCGGCGCGCTCCTCCTGGCCGGCCGGGATCTGGTCCGGCTTGACGCCCAGGTCGCGCAGCAGCCGGGCCAGGATCTCGCCGGGCACGACGGGCTGCTCGCTGGCGCCGAGCAGGCTCACGTACAGCTGCCCGTCCGGGAATCCGGCCCGCAGCTCGTGGGCCGCGTGCACGGCCAGCGCTGTCTTGCCCAGGCCGGGCGTGCCGGCTACCACCGCGACGGTCACGGCCGCCGGCCGGGCCGTGCCGGGGGCCCGGGTCAGCAGCCCGCGCAGCCGGGCCAGGTGCTCGGCGCGGCCGGTGAAGTCGGCGAGGTCGGCGGGCAGCTGGGCCGGCGCCGGCGTTCCGGCCGGTATGCCGGCGTCCGTGCCCACGGCGGCCCGGCCAGCCTGCCCCGCGGCCACGTCCAGGTCATCAGCCAGGCCCATGCTGCGCGCCGCCCTGGTCACCGGCCCGGCGGGAACGGTGCTGCCCGGTGCTCCAGCCGTGACCGGCGGCGCTGGCGGGACGGCGTGCTCAGCCGCGGACCGGGCCGCCGGGCTGGCCGGCGGGGCGTCCGTTGCGGTGGCGGCCGGGCGGGCGGCCGCTGGCCCGGCGGCGGCGGGCATAGCGGCAGGCCCGGTCCTGGCGGCGGCCGGGGCAGCGGCACCGGTCCCGGTGGCACGGATCGCGGCGGCGCCCCGCGGCGGCCCTGGTGGCGCCCCGCCCGCGTCGGCGGTCAGCAGCCACTGGTAGAGCTGGCGCAGTTCCGGTCCCGGGTCGACGCCCAGCTCGTCGGCGATGACCCGCCGGGCCTCGCTGAAGGCGGCCACGGCTTCGGCGCGCCGCCCGGCCCGGTCCAGCGCCTGCATGAGCAGCAGCCACAGGCCCTCGCGCAGCGGGCTGTCGGAGATCAGCCGGCGCAGCTCCGGCACCAGCTCGGCGGGGAGGCCGCAGTCCAGCTCGGCGGTGATCCGCAGCTCCAGGGCCGTCAGCCGGGACTCGCCCAGCCGGTCGGCCTCGGCGGTCACCAGGCCGGACTGCGGGATGTCGCTCAGCGCATCGCCCCGCCACAGGGCCAGCGCCTCGGTCAGCAGGGCGGCGCCGCCCGGCGCGTCGCCGGCGGCCAGCGCCGCGCGGCCCTGGCGGGTCAGCGGTCTCGAAGGCGGCCGCGTCCAGGTCGCCGGGTTCCAGCCGGAGCTGGTAGCCGGGCGCCCGGGTGGCCAGGATCTCGCCGGCCGCGGTCGCCGATCAGCCGCCGCAGCCGCAGCACGTAGACGCTGACCAGGTTGGCCGCGCCGCTCGGGCGGCTCCTCGTCCCACAGCTCGGCGATCAGCCGCTCGGTGGAGACCACCTGACCGCGGATTGAGCAGCAGCGTGGCCAGCAGCGCCCGCCATTTCGGCGCGCCGATCCCGCTCCAGCCCTGGCCGGTCCAGATCTCGAGCGGTCCCAGAATCCGAAACCGCACTGTGCTGTCCCGTCCGAGTCCGCCGGCTCCGCCGAGTGGCGGAACCGGAATGCCTGCCCGCCATCCGTGCCGAAACCGCCGGGCCCGGATGGCTCAATCAATACTTAATCATGGCGTAAGCCCGCTTCGCCATTGTGTTCCATTCGTGCGACCGTTAGATAGCGCATCGTGACCTTTGCCCGCTGCCGTACCACGTGCCCGTGCCGTGCCCGGCTGGCTGCTCCTGGCCGCCAGCCGATGCTCAACCGCCGCGCAATACCCGAAGGTCATGCTCATTTCAGCCGGATTCGCACCACGTCGGCGGCCGGGGGGCGGCCGCCAGGCGGTGCTACGCGGCCGATGCTCGTGGCCTGGGGACCGCCTCGCGGGGGCGCAGTCCGCACGGCCGTAGTCGGTGGCCGCCGCCGCCGTACCTAAGGGGGGCGGGGGCGGCGGCCACCTTGCCAGGGCCGCCCGCCCTCGCTCCCGGCACCGGCCGCTCGCCGGCCTCGCGGCGCTGCCGTCCGGCCGGATCCGGCGCCTGATGTGACCGGACGCGGCGATGATGCCTAGGCATGCCTTCCGGGCGTGCACAATGACTGCAGGGGTCGTACGGGGGTTGCCGTGCGGGCCGCGTCACCCGGCGTGACGGACCAGTTTTGACGGAATACCTGGTCCGGCCCTATGGTTAGCAAGAGTAATGACTCAGGTTAATGAAAATGGCGAACTCGCAGACCAGGTCAGACGCGGGGCTGGCCACAGAGCTACGGATCTCAGTCAGCCGGCTCGCGCGCCGGCTCCGGGCCGAGCGGATAGCCAGGGGCCTGGGGACCGAGCTGTCCGACACCCAGCTGGCCGCGCTGGCGGCGCTGGAGCGGCACGCGGCAATGACACCGGGCGAGCTGGCCGAGCACGAAAAGGTGCAGCCGCCGTCCATGACGCGGGTCATCTCCGCGCTGCTGGAGCGCGCACTCGTGACCCGGGCGCCGCACCCGACCGACGGCCGGCAGGTCATGCTGACGGTCACCGATCAGGGTCGCGAGCTCGTGCAGCAGTCCCGCAGGCTCCGGGAGGCGTGGCTGGCGCAGCGACTGCGGGAGCTCAGCCCGGAGGAGCGGGCGACCCTGCGGGCGGCGGCGCCGATCCTGCAGCGTCTCAGCCAGGCCTGACCCACGCCCCGGCGGCCGACCTGGCTCCCGGGGCGCGGCGGCTGGGGCGGTGCGACCTTCGGCTCGCTGCACACCCGCAACTACCGCCTGTTCGCGACCGGGCAGGTGGTCTCCAACACCGGCAGCTGGATGCAGCGGGTGGCGCAGGACTGGCTGGTCCTGAGCCTGACCCACAACAGCGGCACGGCACTGGGCATCACCACCGGCGCTGCAGTTCGCGCCGATGCTGTTCAGCATGTGGGGCGGCGCGGTCGCCGACCGCTACTCCAAGCGCGGCATCCTGATGGTGACCCAGGCCCTGATGGGCGGCCTGGCGCTGATCCTGGGCGTGCTCGCGCTGACCGGCACGGTCCAGATCTGGCACGTCTACGTGCTGGCCTTCGCCCTGGGCATGGTCACCGTCGTGGACAACCCGACCCGGCAGGCGTTCGCCGTCGAGATGGTCGGCAAGGACGGCATGGCCAACGCCATCGCGCTCAACAGCGCGGTGTTCAACCTGGCCCGGATCGCGCGGCCCGGCCGTCGCCGGCCTGGTGATCGCGGCGGCTCGGGACCCCGGCCGCGTTCCTGGTCAACGCCGCGTCCTACGGCGCGGTGCTGATCAGCCTGAAGCTGATGCGGCCCGGCGAACTGCACCGGGTCGGCCCGGGCGCCGCGCGCCCGCGGCCAGCTGCGCGAGGCCCTGGCGTACGTGCGGGCGCGGCCGCGGCTGTGGATGACGCTGATCCTGATCTTCTTCGTGTCCACCTTCGGGATGAACTTCCAGGTGACGAACGCGCTGATGTCGCAGGGCGTGTTCCACACCGGGGCGGGCGCGTTCGGCATCGCCTCGGCGGTGTTCGCGGTCGGCGCGCTGGGCGGCGCGCTGATCGCCGCCCGCCGGTCCCAGCCCACCTTGTCCGCTGCTGGTCGCCACCTCGTTCGCGTTCAGCGTCTTCGAGATCCTCAGCGGCCTGATGCCCGACTTCCTGGCGTTCCTGATCATGCTGGTGCCGACCGGGCTGACGCTGCTGACGCTCACCACCGCGGCCAACTCGACCATGCAGCTGGGCACGACCGGCGCCATGCGGGGCCGGGTCATGGGCCTGTACATGCTGGTGTTCCTGGGCGGCACGCCGCTCGGCTCGCCGCTGGCGGCTGGGTCGCCGAGCTGTTCGGCCCGCGGATGAGCATCGTCGCCGGCGGCATCATCTCGGTCATCGCCACCGTGGTGGTCGGCCTGCTGCTGGCCCGCCGCCGCGGCGTCCCCGCCCGCTCCTTGCTGAGGCCCGCTCGGCTGGCCCGGCTGGTCGCCTGACCAGCCAGCTCAGCCCGCGGCGCCCGCCGGGCTCCGGGATGCCAGGGCCCGCCCGGCCTGCCCGGCCAGCGCCACCGCGACCAGGCGAGCCTGCAGCGTGGGCCGGCTGCCGGGCGCCGGGGTGAGCATGAACCGGCCGTAGTACTGCCCGCCGCCGAACGTCCGCAGCTCCAGGTCCCCGGCGGGCAGCCCGGCGGCATCCACGTCCCACGGGATGCGGCCAGCCAGCACCGTGCCGTCTGGCTCCAGCCGCGCCGGGTGACCCAGCAGCGTGCCGTACTCGAACCGGCAGCCAGTCAGGCCGAGCACGTCGACGAGCTGGTCGCGCACGTAGTCGACCACGGCCTCGGGGGCCGGCGCGGACTGGGCCAGCAGCGTGGCCTGGTGCAGCCGCGCCAGGTAGGCCGAGTCGGTGATGGTCACGACCTTAAGGCGCCGCGCACGGGCCGCGAGCTGCGAGACCGCCAGCCCGACCAGCAGCAGCAGGATGAACGTGGTGATGTCATCCCGGCTGCTGATGGTGAACCGCTCGTAGGGGATCGTGAAGAAGAAATCGAACCAGGCCGCCGCCCCGATGGCGGCCAGCGCCCCGGCCAGCCGGTTGCCGATGGCGGCCACGGCGACCACGACGACCATCAGCAGCAGGGCCACGTTCGTGTTGGACCAGTTGCCGCGCCAGGGCAGCAGCGCCGCCGCGGCGGCGAGCGGAGCCGCGAGCGCCGCGGCCATGGCGATCAGATCCCGGGCCGGGTAACGCGCGGCCCGCTGCACCATCATCTGGCTACCCTCCAGGCCGGAGAATCAGTGGCGGGCCCGGCAGCCGGCGTGCGGCCCGAGCGCACCTGAATCGAGTCTAGGTATGGCCCGGAGCCGGCCAGGGGCCATACGGGACCCATGCAGGCCCGGCTGGTACCAATAGCGGATGCGGCTCTTCGTGGCGATCGTGCTCCCGCCCGCCGTCGTGGCGCGGTCGCCGCCCGGGTGGACCCGCTGCGGCCGGCCTGGCCGTGCCTGAGCTGGGCGGGCCCGGACGCCTGGCACCTGACCCTGGCCTTCCTGGGCGAGGTTCCCGAGCCGGTCCTGCCGGAGCTGAGCATCGCCTGGAGCGGGCCGCAGGCCGCCATCCTGCCCTGGACCTGGCCGTCACCGGCGGCGGGACGTTCCCCGGCCCGGCCCGCGCCCGGGTGGTCTGGGCGGGCATCCGGGCCGATCAGGGAGCGCTGCGGAAGCTGGCTGGCTCGGTGGCCGCCGGGGCCCGGCGGGCGGGCGCTCCGCCACCCGATGAGGGCCGCCGGTACCGGCCGCACATCACCCTGGCCCGGCTCCGCAGCCGGCCGACGTGCGGCCGCTGGCCGCCGGGCTGGCCGGGCTGGCCGGGCCGCCGTGGACGGCCACGGACGATTCGGCTGATCCGCAGCCAGCCGGGCGGTCCCGGCCGCGGGCCGGTGTACACCGCCCTGGCGGCCTGGCCGCTCGACCGGGCAAGGCGCAGTTCGGCCGGGCGCCGGTCGTCTGGACTGCAGGAGCCTGCCGACGAGGGAAGACGCGGGCTCGGCAGCGCTCCGTGCAGCGGCGCGAGCCGCTAATGTGCCGCGGGACGGCCAGGCGAGTCCGGAACGCGCTAGAGGCGCTCGACCACGTAGTCGATGCAGGCGGTCAGCGCCTGGACGTCGGCCGGGTCGACGGCCGGGAACATGCCGATCCGCAGCTGGTTGCGGCCCAGCTTGCGGTAGGAGTCGGTGTCGACGATCCCGTTGGCCCGCAGGATGCGCCGAGACGTGCGCCGGCGTCGATGGCCGGTCGAAGTCGATGGTGCCGACCACCTGCGAGCGCTGCGCCGGGTCGGTGACGAACGGCGTGGCGTAGGACGGCCGCTCCGCCCACTCGTACAGGTGGCCCGAGGACTGCGCGGTCCGCGCCGTGGTCCAGGCCAGCCCGCCCTGGCCGAGCATCCAGTCGATCTGCTCGGCCAGCATGATCAGCGTGGCCAGCGCCGGGGTGTTGTAGGTCTGCTGCTGCCGGGAGTTGGCGATCGCCGCCCGCAGCGACAGGAACTCGGGGATGTAGCGGTCGCTGGCGGCGATCTGCTCGGCCCGCGTCCAGCGCGGCCGGGGACATCAGGGCGATCCACAGCCCGCCGTCGGAGCCGAACGACTTCTGCGGCGCGAAGTAGTACGCGTCGAACTCGGCCGCGGTCACCGGCAGGCCGCCCGCGCCGCTGGTGGCGTCGACCAGCATCAGCGCGTCCGTCGTCGGCGCCGGGCACCCGGCGGATCGGCATGGCCACGCCGGTCGAGGTCTCGTTGTGGGTCAGCGCGTAGGCGTCGACGCCGGTCTCGGCGCTGGGCTCGGGATGCGAGCCGGGCGCCGCGTGGATCACCGTCGGGCTCGTCCAGCCACGGCGCGGCGGTCGTCACCGCCGCGAACTTGGCCGAGAACTCGCCGAACGACAGGTGCTGGGCGCGCTGGCGGATCAGGCCGAAGGCGGCGACCTCCCAGAACGCGGTGGTGCCGCCGTTGCCCAGCACCACCAGGTAGCCCTCCGGCAGCGAGAACAGCTCCGCCAGGCCGTCCCGGACCCGCTGCACCAGGTGCGCGGACCGGGGCCTGCCGGTGCGAGGTGCCCGAGCAGCGCCGCGCCGGGCCCGGCCAGGGCGGCGACCTGCTCGGGCCGCACCTTCGACGGGCCGCAGCCGAACCGGCCGTCGGCGGGCAGCAGCCCGGCCGGGATCTCGATCTTGGCAGGCTCGTCAGGCATGCGGGTCCCTCCGCTCGGGCCGCACCCGGCAGTGGCCGGGCGTCGCGCCTGGCTCTCCCGGCGCCGTGCTGGCGAGCACGGCGCCGGCGATCAGGCCCGGGCGGCCGCGGTCAGCGGCGGCCCTCAGACATCATGGTCCAGGACCTCCTCGGCGCCGGGGACGTCCCGGACCGGGCGCGCCTCGGGCCGACGTACCGGGCGCTGGGCCGGACCAGCGCGGCCGGTGCGCTTCTGCTCCAGGATGTGCGCCGCCCAGCCCGCGGTCCGGGCGCAGGTGAACATGGAGGTGAACATGTGCGCGGGCACCTCGGCGAAGTCGAGCATGATGGCGGCCCAGAACTCCACGTTGGTGGCCAGCACGCGGTCGGGCCGGCGGGCGTGCAGCTCGTCCAGCGCCGCCTTCTCCAGCGCCGCGGCTACCTCATAGCGCGGGGCGCCCAGCTCCTGGGCCGTCCGGCGCAGCACCCGGGCCCGCGGGTCCTCGGCCCGGTAGACCCGGTGCCCGAAGCCCATCAGCCGCTCGCCGTTATCCAGCGCCTGCTTGACGTAGGCCGTCGCGTCGCCGGTCCGCTCGACTTCCTCGATCATGTGCAGCACCCGCGCGGGCGCGCCGCCGTGCAGCGGGCCGGACATGGCGCCGACCGCGCCGGACAGCGCGGCGGCCACGTCGGCGCCGGTGGAGGCGATGACCCGGGCGGTGAAGGTGGAGGCGTTCATGCCGTGCTCGGCGGCCGAGCGTCCAGTAGGCGTCGATGGCCTGGACGTGCTTGGGGTCGGGCTCGCCGCGCCAGCGGATCATGAACCGCTCGGTGATCGTCTTGGCCTCGTCGACCCGGCGCTGCGGCACCATCGGCTCGCCGAGGCCGCGGGCCGACTGGGCGACGAACGACAGGGCCATCACCGAGGCGCGGGCCAGGTCATCGCGGGCCTGCTCGTCGGTGATGTCCAGCAGCTGGTGCATGCCGTAGGCGGGCGCCAGCATGGCCAGGGCGCTCTGCACGTCGACCCGGATGTCCCCGGAGTGCACCGGGATCGGGTACGGCTCGGCGGGCGGCAGGCCGGGGGCGAACTCGTTGTCGACCAGCAGTCCCCAGACATGCCCATAGGAGACGTGGCCCGACGAGCTCCTCGATGTCCACACCCCGGTAACGGAGCGAGCCGCCTTCCTTGTCGGGCTCGGCAATCTCCGTCTCGAATGCGACAACGCCCTCTAGACCCGGCGTGAAGTCGGACATCCGTGCATCCTCCGTCTCTTGTCCGCGGCGGGCCGGCGGGCTGGCCATCAGTCAGGCCGCACCTCATCGGGCGGCGGGGGCCAGCGGGCCTGTTACGGCCAGCCAACCTATTCAACCGCGCGCCGACTACGGACCGGTAACCAGGCTCCCGGCAAACAGCGGCAAAACTCCGCTTGCCCCACTTCCGCCGGGCCGGGCAGGCTGGCCAGAACCTGGCTGCCGGGCAAAACTACCCAGCGTGGCGGCCTGCCCTGGCGATGTGTGAGGATCAGTACCCTTGACTAGGAGCACTCATGACACGCCGCACGCCACTCCTCCCCGACCTGAAGACCGGGACATCCTGGCGAGGCCGCTGGTGACGGACCAGGACCCGACTCGTGAGCTGGACCACACGCTCAGCGAGGACATGCTGCCCGCCGACCCGATGGAGCTGTTCGCCAGCTGGATGGCCGACGTGGTCGCGGCCGGGCTGCCGGAGCCGACGGCGATGGCGCTGGCCACGGTGTCCGCCGACGGGCGGCCCCGGGCCCGGATGGTGCTGCTGAAGGCCTACGACGCCAGCGGCTTCACCTTCTACACCAACCGGACCTCGCGCAAGGGCAGCGACCTGGCCCAGGTGCCGCGGGCCAGCCTGCTGTTCCCCTGGTACCCGATCCAGCGCCAGGTGATCATCGAGGGCACCGTCACGCCGCTGTCGACCGCCGACAGCGAGCCGTACTTCCGCTCCCGGCCCGCGGCTCCCAGCTCGGGGCGTGGGCCAGCCGGCAGTCGACCGTCATCGGCTCGCGCGCCGAGCTGGATGACCGGTATGCCGAGCTGAGCCAGCGCTGGCCGGAGGGCACGCCGGTGCCGATGCCCGAGTTCTGGGGCGGGTACCGCGTCGAGCCGCAGGTCGCGGAGTTCTGGCACGGCCAGGCCGACCGGATGCACGACCGGTTCCGGTACCGGCGGCTGAGCGGCGGCTGGTCCGCTCCCGAGCGGCTGGCCCCCTGATCATCACTTTCGCGTTGCACTCAGTTCGCGCCTGCGCCACGGCGGAATAGCATCAAGGCTGGAAGGGAGTGCAAGTGACGGCGCACGGGCTGATCGATACGACCGAAATGTACCTTCGCACGGTCTTCGAGCTCGAGGAAGAAGGAATCGTCCCGCTGCGCGCCCGCATCGCCGAGCGGCTCTCCCAGAGCGGGCCGACGGTGAGCCAGACGGTGGCCCGGATGGAGCGAGACGGGCTGCTGACGGTGGAGGGCGACCGGCAGCTGGCGCTGACCGACACCGGCCGCGACGCTGGCCATGCGGGTGATGCGCAAGCACCGGCTGGCCGAGTGCCTGCTGGTCAACGTCATCGGGCTGCCCTGGGAGGAGGTCCACATCGAGGCCTGCCGCTGGGAGCACGTCATCTCCGACAACGTGGAACGGCGGCTGGTCGAGCTGCTGGAGTACCCGGTGCGCTGCCCGCACGGCAACATCATTCCGGGCCTGGCGGAGCTCGGCGTGCCCGAGGACGCCAGCAAGCGCGCAGCTCAGGCGCGAGGATGACGGCCGGCGTCGCGATGACGAAGCTGGCGCCGCTGGGCGGCCCGGCCGGTCGTGGTCCGGCGTATTAGCGAGCAAATCCAGAGTGACGCGGCTCTCATGCTTAGACTCAAGAACATCGGGATACAACCCGGACGCGAGGTGACCCTCGCGGTGAGCGACGAAGGCGTACTGGTGACAGGTGGGGACAGGGTCGGCGGCCTGGGGGACTGGAGATTCCCCCGCAGGTCGCGCACACGTATTCGTCACCCGGTCGTGATGGCCCGGCGTGGGCAGGTGAGCGGCTGGTGAGCCCGGCCGGCGAGACCGCCGAGCGCGGCGCCTGCGGCCGCTGCTGGGCGCCGACGCCGTGCTGGGCCAGGTAGCGGCCGGCGTGGTGGTCACCGACCGCGACGGCTGCCTGCTGTACGCCAACGACTTCGCCGTCTCGCTGTTCGGCTTCCCCGACGACGCCGCCGCACCTGGCCGGCCAGTCGCTGCTCGTCGCTCGGCTTCGAGGAGGGCGACGCCCGCAAGGCGCGGGACATGACCCGGCAGGTCTTCCGCGGCTCGCCCTGGGAGGGCACCTTCGCGACCAAGCGGGTGGACGGCTCGCGGGTGTTCGTCCGCGCCCACGCCGCGCCGCTGCGCGAGCCGGAGCGGCGACGATCACCGGGATCGTGATCATCGCGCGCGAGGCAGCACCGGCGCGGCAGCCAGCGCGACAGCGACCGGATCGGCCGTGCTGGAGCGGATCGGCGAGCGGCTGGCCAGCTCGCTGGAGCTGAGCGTCACGCTCAGCCAGGTCGCCGAGACGCTGGTGCCGCAGTTCGCCGACCACTGCTTCATCGACCTGCTCCAGGGCGACAAGCTGGTCCGCCGGGCCCAGCTCCACTCGCGCGGCTGGATGCCCGAGCCGGGCAGCTGGGCGCTGGTCGGCGAGCAGATCACCTACCCGGCCGGGCATTTCTGCCAGCAGGCCATGGCCCGGATGGACACGGTCATCGTCGAGGACATGGCCGAGGAGCAGTTCCCGCGCGCCGAGCCGCGGCAGCGAGGAGACCTGCGACGACGTCGGGCTCACCTCGGTCATCGCGGCGCCGCTGGTCGCCCGCGGCGAGCTGCTCGGGGTGATCAGCCTGGCGCTGTCCGGGCTGACCGAGCGCCGCGAGCAGCACTACAGCCCGGACGACCGCGATTTCCTCAGCGCCGTCGCCAGCCGGGTCGCGGTCGCCATCGACAACGCGATGCTGTTCGAGGAGGAGCGCCGCACCGCGCTGGCCTTCCAGACCAGCCTGCTGCCGCTCGACCCGCCCGCGCTGGACGGGCTGGAGGTGGCCTACAAGTACGTGCCGGCCAAGCCGCTGGAGACCCACGGCCAGGGCATCCAGACCCAGGTCGGCGGCGACTGGTACGACATCATCCCGCTGTCGGCGGGCCGGGTCGGCATCGTCATCGGGGACGTCGAGGGCCGCGGTGCCCGCGCGGCCGCGGTGATGGGCCAGCTGCGGGCCGCGCTGCGGGCCTTCGCCCAGGACGACAAGCCGCCCGCCGAGATCCTGCGCCGGCTGGATGACTGGTGCCGCCGCTCGTCCCGCCGCCCGCCGCCGACGCACGGCTCGGCTCGCCGACCCGCCGACGGTGAGCTGCACCTACCTGGTCTACGACGCCTGGTCGCGGATCCTGTCGTTCGCCAACGCCGGGCACATGCCGCCGCTGCTGGTCAGCGGCCACGAGGTCGGCCAGCTGGAGATCAAGCACAAGGGCGTACTGCTGGGCGTGCGCGGCCGGGGCATGCCCGCGCTGCCGACCTACCGCGAGGAGACGCGGTACCTGCCGCCCGGCTCGACCCTGGTGTTCTACACCGACGGGCTGGTCGACCGGCGGCAGCGGGCTGGACGGTAACGGCCACTACAGCGACGCCGAGGTCCAGCACATGCTGCGGCAGGCGGTGCGGGAGGCCAGCAGCGCGGGCGTCGGCGTGGGGCAGGTCGCCGAGGCGGCCGAGCTCGCCGTGCCCGGCGAGATCGACGACGACATGGCCGTCGTCGTGGTCCGCACCTCGCGCCGTCAACCTGGCCTCCTGGGAGGGGCGCTTCTCGGCCGAGCCGATCCGGGTGTCCGAGGCGCGGCAGGCTGGCGCAGGAGAACTTCATCAAGTGGGGCATGGAGCTGGAGCAGGCTGACCTGGCCTGCCTGCTGGTGTCCGAGGTCGTCACCAACGTCGTGCTGCACGCCGCGCCATCGCCCAGCCCGCGGCCGGAGTTCGTGCTGGAGCCCGCCGGCTCGCGCGGCCTCGGGGTGGTCGGCGTCGGCGGCTGGGATGTCGCGCCGTTCGGCGAGGCGCTGCCCGGTCCGCCGGGCAGCGAGTTCACGCTGCGGCTGCGCCGCGGGCATGAGTCGGTGTGGGTCGAGGTGTTCGACGCCGACCTGCGGCTGCCGCGGATCCGAAGCGCCGGCGAGAGCGACGAGGGCGGTCGCGGCCTGTACCTGGTCGATCAGCTGGCCACCCGGTGGGGCTCGCGGCCGACCAAGGACGGCAAGGCGGTCTGGTTCGAGCTGCCGATCAAGGGCACGGGCGGCGCTAATTCCGGCGGTCCGGGGGCGGGCCCCCGGTACTGGGGGTTCCGGGGGTGGCCCCCTGGGTTAAACCGCTACTGCTGGGCGACCCAGGCGACCAGCATGACCAGCACGAAGCCGACGATGACGGTGATCCACAGCTTGCCGCTGGAACCCAGGCCCATCCGCCGCCGGGTCCGGGTCAGGAACAGGGCGCACAGGATTCCCAGGAATATCAGCAGGATCAGTCCGGGCTCCACGCACGCCTCCCAGGGTCAGGCATCTCCCCCTGAGCATAAGCCGCCCGGCGGGTAATGCCCGCCCGTCCGGCCCGCCGCGCATGCCTCAGCTGGCGGCCGCTCCCGGCTCGGCGTTGCCGGGCACGGCGCCCAGGATGGCCGGAACCGAGCTCACTGCGTCCGGCTCGCGCACCGAGTCGTGCAGCCGGCGCAGCACCGTGACCTGCCGGGCCAGCGCCTCGATCCGGTCGGAGACCAGCTGGGCGGCGGTGTCGCGCTGGCCCGCGCTGACCGACCGGCCCAGCGCCAGCCGGGCCAGCGGCTTGATCTCGTCCAGCCGGAAGCCCAGGTCCTTGAGGGCCAGCGTGGCCGCGATGTAGCCGCCGTACTCGCTCGGGTACTTGCGCGTCCCGCCCGCCGACCGGCGCGGCTCGGGCAAGATCCCGAGTTCCTCGTAGTACCGGATCGTCCGGCTGCTCACCCCGGCGGCCTTGGCGAGCTGCCCGATGCTCACCAGCCCGGTCCTTCGTCGGTTGTTTTTGCCATGCCTGAAGAACACTCCCCGTGCTGTTCGCCGCCGAGCGCGGCATGCCGCGCCCCCCTGTGGCGGTGGCCCTGTGCCCCGTAACCTGGGCCTATTACGGATCGTAGCGGTGTAGCTGCGTCGCGTGGGACTAAACGGAACGGCCCGCGGCTGCCGCGGCCCGGACCGCCGGACGCCTATGGCGCGAACCGTACTGCGGGGTAACCTCGAAGCAGGGCCGGCAAGGCCGTCGCCGGCTGACATGGAGGTCGTGGTGTCCGAGGCATACATCGTCGGAGCGGTACGCACTCCCGTCGGCAAGCGCAACGGCGGCCTGTCCGGCGTGCACCCGGTGGACCTGGCCGCGCACGTGCTGAGCGAGCTGATGACCCGGACCGGCGCGGACCCGTCCGCCGTCGAGGACGTCATCATGGGCTGCGTCTCGCAGGTCGGCCCGCAGGCCATCGACATCGCCCGCAACGCCTGGCTGTCGGCCGGCCTGCCCGAGAGCGTGCCCGGCGTCACCATCGACCGGCAGTGCGGCTCGTCCCAGCAGGCGGTGCACTTCGCCGCGCAGGGCGTGCTGTCGGGCACCCAGGACCTGGTCGTCGCGGCCGGGGTCGAGAGCATGAGCATGGTGCCGATGGGCTCCACGCGTCGGCCTGCCGATGAAGGCGGGCATGGCGGCCCCGTTCGGCCAGGGCTGGCACGAGCGCTACGGCGACCAGGAGATCTCCCAGTTCCGCGGCGCGCAGCTGATCTGCGAGAAGTGGGGCCTCACGCGCCGCCAGCTGGAGGAGTTCGCGCTGGAGAGCCACGCGCGGGCGATGCGCGCGATCGACGAGGGCCGGTTCGACCGGGAGATCACGCCGCTGGCCGGCGTGACCGCCGACGAGGGCCCGCGCCGGGACACCACGCTGGAGGAGATGGCCGGGCTCAAGCCGCTGCGCGAGGGCTGGGAGGTGACCGCGGCGACCGCGTCGCAGATCTCCGACGGCGCCGCCGCCCTGCTGATCGCCTCGCCGACCGCTGTCCGCACGGCACGGGTTCACCCCGCGGGCCCGGATCCACTCCCTGGCCGTGATCGGCGCCGACCCGGTCTACATGCTGACCGGCCCGATCCCCGCCACCGAGCTCGCGCTGGAGCAAGGGCCACCTCGGCGTGGACGACATCGACGTCTTCGAGGTCAACGAGGCGTTCGCGCCCGTCCTGCTGGCCTGGTCGGCCGACACCGGCGCCTCGCTGGAGAAGGCGAACCCCAACGGCGGCGCGATCGCGCTCGGGTCACCCGCTCGGCGCCACCGGCGCCATCCTGATGACCAAGCTGCTGCACGAGCTGGAGCGCTCCGGCGGCCGGTACGGCCTGCAGACCATGTGCGAGGGCGGCGGCCAGGCCAACGCCACCATCATCGAGCGACTTACCTGACCGTCCCGCTGAGCCCGGTCGGCGGCCCGAGGGCACCGGTCCGGCGATGCGCCGTTTCGATTCGAGGAAATATCTAAGTCAAGTTGTAGGTTCTATCGGTCAGCAGAGTTAATAACCCTGGCCCAGCGGGCCCAGGTAACCGCACGGAAGGCGAACGACAGATGCTGACCACTTTCGACGCGATCGCGGAGTTTGACCGCATCGCGCAGCGGGCCTTCGGCCCGGACCGCACCGACCGCACCGCGCTCCGGATGGATGCCATCCGCCGGCCGGGACGAGGTCGAGCTGCGCTTTGACCTGCCCGGCATCGACATCGAGAGCCTGGACGTCACCGTCGACCGCGGCGTGCTGACCGTCAGCGCCAAGCGCTCGCGAGGAGTACGCCGAGGACGAGAAGCCGTTCCTGCGGCAGCGCTACATGGGTTCCTACACCCGCAGCGTCCGGCTGTCCGACGCGTCGACGCCGAGCAGATCGAGGCCGACTACGAGGGCGGCGTCCTGAAGGTCCGCGTGCCGCTGACCGAGCAGGCGCAGCCGCGCAAGGTCGAGGTCAAGGCCCCCGGCTCGGCCGAGCTGTCCGCCTGATCCCGGCGGTACGCTGCCAGGGGCCCGCGCGGCTGACCGCTGTGCGGGCCCCTGTTCCATTCGGATGAGGGAGTTCACGCCGTGGCATCGCTGCCCCTGGACAACGCGGACCTGCCGCTGTTCACGGTCGGCCAGGTCGCGAGCATGCTGGAGATCCAGCAGGCATTCCTGCGGCGGCTCGATGAGCACCAGGTGGTGCGGCCGGACCGCTCCAGCGGCGGTCAGCGCCGCTACACCCGCAACGAGATCACCGTCGTGCAGTACGTTGTCCGGCTGGTCGACGAGGGCATGACCCTGTCGGCCATCCGCCGGGTCCTGGAGCTAGAGGCCCGGGTCGCCGGGCTGGAGCGGGAATGCGCCGCGCTGCGGGCCGCCGTGGCCGACCGCGACGCCCGGCTCGCCCGCCGGGGCGAGCAGTAACGACCAGGCGCCGGGCGGCGCGCTAGCCGCCGCCCGGGTTCGTCCGCATGTGCCGGCAGGCGGCCGGCCCGTCATGCACGTAGTCAGTTAGCTGCCTGCCGCGGCAGCGGGCATGTCGTCGTCCGCGCGGCTGACGAACACCTGCGGGCTGATCCGGTGCAGGGCGCTGAGCATGACGCCCAGGTCGTCGTCACGGGGCAGTTCCAGAATCACGTCACCGGCCATCTCCGCCTCATTGGCCGGGCGCGGGGAGAAGCGCAACTCGCTCACCCGCTGTCCTTCGAGCGCCTGATTCAGCAGCGCCCGGCTGTGCGGATCGTCGGACATCGTGATGCGAATCCTCCACAGCGGCATGCAGCCTCCTGGTCAGTGATAAGAGCACAGCCTGACGATGCACGGGCAGAGTTGCCGGCGTGATTCGGGCGCGTTACACCGATGTGAAGGACCCGCCGGCGCCATTACCGTGCGCACGGCTATGGCTTCACTATGACGCTAGCGCAGCCCTCGCTTCACGCATGCCTGATCTCCGCAAAGTTGAGATAAGTCTTAACTTCGCATGGGAGAAGCCGCATCCTGGCTGTCCGCTGTGTACCCGAGACGGGCAGCGCGACGCTGGCGGGCTTCCGGGTCCGGTACGATATCCGGGCGGTGGCAGTCCAGCCAGTGCTCACGATGGTCAGTGAGCGGAAGCCGCCCGTGCGGGTGTAGTTCAATGGTAGAACGTCAGCTTCCCAAGCTGATAGTGCGAGTTCGATTCTCGTCACCCGCTCCAGCGAGAACCAGCAGTTCAGCGGGCCGGTCGAGGCTCTGGCCTTGATCATCTTCTGGCAGCTCCTGATCCTCCGGGACCGATCGCGCGCACCGCCTGCGGCCAGCTCGACAACTTGATGAAGTTACCCCGCCTGAGCGGACGAACCGGCCACTCGGCACGCCTATCATCGCCCCATGCCAAATCTGGATGAAATCGGCGGCTGGATCACCGAGCAACTGCCCGCGCTGGTCGCCAAGTACAAGGTTCCCGGGGCGACCATCGGCGTTTACCGCGACGGCGAAGTGTTCGACTTCGCCGCGGGCGTGCTCAGCCACGCGACCAAGGTCGAGGCGACCACCGACTCGGTCTTCCAGATCGGCTCGATCACCAAAACCTGGACCGCCACCCTGATCATGCAGCTGGCCGACGAGGGGCTGCTCGACATCGACCAGCCCGTCGTCGCCTACCTGCCTGACTTCGACCTCGCCGACTCCGCGGCCGCCAAGGCGATGACTGTGCGGCAGCTGCTGAGTCACACCGCCGGGTTCGAAGGTGACATCTTCACCGACACCGGCACCAACGACGACGCGGTCGAGAAGTACGTCGCGACGCTGGCGACCGACCCGCAGCTATTCGCGCCCGGCGAGATGTTCTCCTACAACAACGCTGGCTTCGTGGTGCTCGGCCGCATCATCGAGGTGCTTCGCGGCAAGGCCTACAACCAGGCCCTGCGCGAGCACCTGTTCGCCCCGCTCGGCCTCGAGCACGCCGCCACCGACGCGGCGTCCGCGATCTTGTTCCGCGCGGCGGTCGGCCACCTGCCCGGCGCCGGCCCCGACGACGACCCGGTGCCCGCGCCGATCTGGTCGCTCGTCATGTCCAACGCCCCCGCCGGGTCGGCCCTCGCGATGCGCCCCCGCGACCTGCTGAGGTTCGCCGCGATGCACCTGAACAGCGGCAAGGCAGCCGACGGGACCCAGGTCCTGTCGGCCGAGAGCGCGGCCGCGATGCGCGCCAAGGAGGCCGAGGTACCGCCGCTCGGCCTGATGGGCACCCACTGGGGGCTCGGCTTCGAGCTGTTCGACTTCCCCGGCGGGTTCATTTTCGGTCACGACGGCGGCACCATCGGCCAGAACGCGTTCCTGCGGATCGTGCCAGGCCAGGATCTGGCGATCGCGTTGCTCACCAACGGGGGCAACCCGATCGGCCTGTACTTCGAGGTCTATCGGCACCTGCTGAAGGAGCTGGCGGGCATCGACCTTCCGGCCACGCCGGTCCCGCCGGCGAATCCGGAGCGCATCGACGCGGCCAGGTACCTCGGCGTCTACGCGAACGCGGTCGGCCGGTCCACCGTCACCCAGGACTCCGACGGGCGGATCTGGACAACCGACGAGCCGCTTGGGGAGTTCGCCGAGCTGATCGGCGAGGTCGAGCGGACCGAGTTGGTCCACCTCGAGGGAGACACGCTGATTCCCCTCGAGCCCGAGTACGGAATCCACATCCCGCAGGTCTTCACCGGCGACGACGGCAGCGGGCGATCCCTTTACATCCACAGCGGCCGGGCCCTCCGGCGCGCCGACTGACCCCTCCCGGAGGGACCTGCGAAGCGAGTCATCACCGCGGCGGGCTGGCAACCAACGGCAAACTCGTCGTAGAACGTGTCGCTCGTCGTGTGCTGCGAGCCCGCGCCCAGCACGGCCAGGAGCGTGAACGCCTGGACGGCGGTAAACCGATTCCAAGCGGCGTGACCGGAGTGGAGGAGTTGAGCTTCCCCAGGCCGACTACGTAGTTCGACGGCGTCGACGTACCTTACAAGCGAGGGATCCTAGCAACTGCGGCACCTCCACATCGGTGCAAGATCGCCGGGCCATTAACGGGCCATTAGCCAGGGCGTCGAGGGGGCAGCCACGGCTAGTGCTGACCCCTCGCCCTGCCTGGTCAGGCCCGCAGCCAGGCATGATCGCTCCGATTCCCAAGCTGATAGTGCGAGTTCGATTCTCGTCACCCGCTCCAGCAGGAAGTCCCAGCGCGGCTTGCGCCTTCAGTTCGATCATGCCCAGCGGGATAATTTCTACCGGTCTGCGTAGATCACCAAATGGACATGCGGGCAGGCGCCGCGAGGCGCGCGTGTCCGGTCATTTAGCCAGGGTCACCCTGGCGGGGTGGTCCATCTGCGGCGCGACCTTCTTAGATTCAGGCTGGCGAGCCAGGACCCTGGCGCTGCCTGCGGCAGGTTCCAGCGAGCAGCGCCGCTGTGCCTCCTGGCCACCGTCTTCCTCAGCTGGCCGGCACCGCTCCGGACCACACCGCAACCTGAACCGACGTGAGGCAGCCGTGACCGCAGAACAACGAGCACCCGTACCGGATCCGCTCGGCCCGATTGCCCGCTACGAGCGAAGCGTCATCGATCGCATCAACGACTTCAATAACCCGCGGCAGGAGTGGCGGCGCCTGTTCTCCGAGCTGCTGGGCACCTTCCTCCTGGTGCTGGCGGCCGCCGGCGCGGGCATGATGGGCCACGCCTTCCCCGGCGCCATCAGTCACGGCGCCGCTGTCGTGGCCCCCGCGCTCACGGTCATGGCCATCATCTTGTTCATGGGCAAGGTCTCCGGCGCCCACCTGAACCCGGCCGTCAGCATCGCCTTCGCGCTGCGCCGCGACTTCCCGTGGTGGCGGGTACCCGGCTACGTCATCGTGCAGCTGGCCGGGGCCACCCTCGCCGCCCTGTTCCTGCACGCCGTCATCAACGTGTCCGCCAGGTACGGGAGCAACTATCCCGCTCATGGCTACTCGCAGCTGGCTGCGTTCTGGATGGAGCTGATCCTGACCGCGGGCCTGGTCAGCGTGATCCTGGGCACGGCCTCGGGCGCCCAGAACGTCGGCATCATCGGCGCCTTCGGCGTCGGCGGCTACATTGCCCTGGCCGGCCTGTGGGGCAGCCCCATCTCCGGCGCCTCGATGAACCCGGCCCGCACCTTCGGGCCCGACCTGGTCAGCGGTACCTTCACCGGATACTGGGTCTACATCGCCGGGCCACTCGCTGGCGCCGCCATCGCCGTAGCGGTCGCCTTCGTGCTGCGCGGCATGGGCGGCGGCAGGTCCGGCGCCTCGGGTGCGCAGGGTGACTTGTTCACCGAAACTTACGAGTCCGGCAAGTCCTGAAAATTACTCGAAGAACCGGAACTGGTGCTCGCCATCGACGGTGATCACTTGCCCGAACGGGAAGTGGGCGGCACCGATCACGTCGGGCCCGTCGGCGGTCGCGTTAATCAGTTCCGCGCGGACCCGCTTGGCCGCGGTGCTGTCGAGGTCCCACACGACTTCCCAGCCGGAATCGGTCACCAGGGCGGGCGAGTGCAGCACGTCCCCGATCAGCAGCAGGCGCTCGCTTCCGCTCGACACCACGTAGATCGTCGACCCGGGCGTGTGGCCGGGGACGGGGCGCGCGTCGAGGCCGGGCAGGAGGGTCGTCTCCGCGTCGAAGGTCTCCAGCCGTCCGGTGAGCGGGGACAGCTGCCGCGCGGCATCCGGGTCGGCCTCGGGCCCGTCCACGAAGTGCGCCCAGTCCGCCTGGTGCACGCGGTAGGTGGCGCCGGGAAAGACGATCTCGCCGTCGCGGGTCGCCCAGCCGATGTGATCCCCGTGCAGGTGCGTGAAGACAACGTCGGTGACGTCAGCGGGCGCGACGCCCAGCCCGCGCAGGCTCTCCAGGAACTGGCCGCTGTGCCACCCGTTGTCCTCGTCGACCACGCCGACTCCGACGTCGATCAGCACCACCCGCTCCCCGGCCCGGAGCAGGTGACCGCCGGCGATCAGCCGGATGTGTTCCGCGTCGTGCAGGTAGTGCCGGCACTTGTCCCACGCATCCGGCTGGCCGGGCACGGTCAGAACCGCCCGGGCGGGCGCGTCGCCGTACCCGTCGTACACCGGCTCGACCGTCATCGCGCCGACTCTCATGCCGCCTCCATGCCGTCCGCGCGCTGCCGCCGGACACCCTGAACCGCCCATCCGATCATGTCGGCGCCGCTGGTTCTACGCTAGAGCGCATGACGCTCCCATCCGGTATCCCCATCAACGAGCTCGATCCCGGCACCCGTCCGCAGGACGACCTGTTCCGCCACGTCAACGGCCGCTGGCTGGCGCGGACCGAGATCCCCGCCGACCGGGCGCGCGACGGCGCGTTCCGGGTTCTCGCTGAAGAGGCTGAGAGCGCGGTGCGCGAGATCGTCGAAGAAGCCGCGTCAGCACCAGAAGGCAGCGAGGAGCGGAAGTTCGGCGACCTGTATGCCAGCTTCATGGACGCGGACCGGGCGGAGCAGCTCGGCTCGCAGCCCATCAGTCAGGCGCTCGCGGAGGCGCGAGCCGTCAGCTCCATTCCGGAGCTGCTGGAGACGCTCGGGCGGCTGGCGCGAGAGGGAATCGGGGGACTGTACCGGCTCTACGTTGATACCGACCCGGGCAACCCGGACCGTTACCTGGTGTTCTTCGGGCAGGGTGCTATCTCCCTGCCGGACGAGAGCTACTACCGCGAGGAGCGGTTCAGTAGCGTCCGCGATGCGTTCGCTGGTCATGTGCAGCGCATGTTCGAGCTCGCCGGGCTGCCGGACGCCGACCAGGCAGCCAGCCGGGTGGTCGCGCTGGAGACGGCGGTGGCCAGGCACCACTGGGACAACGTCGCGAGCCGCGACCGCGAGAAGACCTACAACCTGTTCACCTGGACCGGCTTGCTGGCTGAGGGGCCGGATCTGGGCGGGTGGCTGGCGGCCCTGGACCCGCCCGCTGGTGCCTTCGACGAGATCGTGCTCCGCCAGCCGAGCTTCAGCACCGGGGTGGCCTCGCTGCTGACCGATGAACATCTTCCGGCCTGGCGGGACTGGCTGTGCTGGCAGGTGATCCACAGCGCTGCCGGGTACCTGTCCGAGGCGTTCGTCCAGGAGAATTTCAGCTTTTACGGGCGCACCCTGAGCGGCACCCCCCAGCTGCGTGAGCGCTGGAAGCGGGGTGTCTCGCTGGTCGAGCAGGCGATGGGGGAGGCCGTTGGCCGGGCCTACGTCGGCCGGCACTTCCCGCCTGGCGCCCGGGAGCGGATGGATGTCCTGGTGGCCGACCTCATCGAGGCCTACCGCCAGAGCATCGAGAAGCTGGAATGGATGGGGCCAGACACTCGCCGGCGGGCTCTGGACAAGCTGGGGAAGTTCACGCCGAAGATCGGCCACCCGGCTAGCTGGCGGGACTACTCCAGCCTGAGGATCGACCCGGCGGACCTGATGGCCAACGTCCGGGCCGCCGAGGCTTTCGAGTTCCACCGCCAGCTGGCCAAGATCGGCCAGCCGATCGACCGCGACGAGTGGCACATGACTCCCCAGACGGTCAACGCCTACTACAACGCGGGCATGAACGAGATCGTCTTCCCGGCCGCGATCTTGCAGGATCCGTTCTTCGATCCCGGCCGCGACGACGCGGCCAACTACGGAGCGATCGGCGCGGTCATCGGCCACGAGATCGGCCACGGCTTCGACGACCAGGGTTCCAAGTACAACGGCGACGGCAAGCTCACTGACTGGTGGAGCGCGGCGGACCGGCAGGCGTTCGAGACCCGGACCCGGTCGCTGATCGACCAGTACAACGCCCTGGCGCCGAAGCAGACCCCTGACCAGCATGTGAACGGAGCGCTGACGATCGGGGAGAACATCGGGGACCTCGGCGGCGTCGGCATCGCCTGGAAGGCCTATCAGGTGTCGCTGCGCGGCGCGGCGGCGCCGGTCATCGACGGCCTGACAGGCGCGCAGCGCTTCTTCATGTCATGGGCGCGTGCCTGGCAGGAAAAGGGCCGGGACGCGGAAGTCATCCGGCTGCTCGCCATCGACCCGCATTCCCCCAGCGAGTTCCGCTGCAACCAGATCGTGCGGAACCTCGACGAGTTCTACGCCGCCTTTGACGTCGGCGCCACCGACGAGCTGTGGCTCGAGCCCTCGGCCCGGGTCCGCATCTGGTAGCCGGCTAACTGCCGGTGCTGGGCGTCGCGGCGGGCTCCTTCCGGGGCAGCAGGATCGCGGCGCCCAGGCCGGCCAGACCGATGAACGCCAGGACAATCATGGCCACGCCGTAGGCCCGCTGGGCATCGGCGAGACCAGACACCAGGATGGTCCCGGCGATGGCCGTGCCGAAGCACGACCCGAGGTTGGACACGCTGCGTGACACCCCTGATATCTCGCCCTGGAGATGCTCGGGAAAGGCAGACTGCACGACATTGACCGACGGCGTGAGCATGACGCCCAGGCCCAGGCCAATGAGAAACAGCCCGGGGGCGAAGTACCAGGCGCCAGGATGACCCCGCACCATGGTCACCAGCAGGACGACGCCGGCGATGGTCGTCACGAACCCGGTCGCGATGAGCGTCCGCTGCTGGAACCGCCTGACCAGCCGGCCTGCGGCGAGCGATGACGCCAGGATGCCCACGGTAGCGGCAGTGAAGATCACTCCCGTCTGGATGGCGTTGTAATGCCGGACGACCTGGAGATAGGCGGATACTACAAACGAGGAACCCATGAGCAGCAGCCACTGCACGCTCTGGGTGGCCAGGGCCAGGTTCGAGATGCGGTTGCGGAACAGGGCGGTGGACAGCAGCGCCTCTTTGCCGGACCGCTCGCGGCTGCGGACCCACGCGAAGAATCCCGCCAGGACTAGCCCTCCGGCCGCGAGCAAGATGACCGTGAGCAGCAGGCTGTTGTCGGCCGCCAGGATCCCCAGCACGAGAATCACCAGGCCAGCGGCGGACAGGACGGCGCCCACCGTGTCGAACGGCCGCGCCGGGTCCGCGGGAACCGGATCGGTGACGCTGCGGGCCAGGAACAAGATGATCACGATGATGAGGGCCTGAAAGACGAACGCCACCCGCCAGCTGATGGCTGTGGTGATCACGCCCCCGATCAGCGGCCCGGTCGCGGCACCGACGCCCCCCATGGCGCTGATCAGCCCGAACGCCCCGGCCCGGGACTTGGTGTCAGTGAAGAGCATGGTGGTCAGGATGTACACCGGCGGGATCAGCAGCGCGGTGCCCACTCCCTCGAGAATCGAGTTCCCCAGAATCAGCACGCCCAGCCCCGGAGACAGCGCGCTGAGCACCGCGCCGATCCCGTAGACCGACAGGCCCAGCGTGAAGCACCGCTTGCGGCCCAGCCGGTCGGTCAGCTTCCCGCACGGGATCATCAGCGCGGCCATGACCAGCAGGAAGAGGGTGATGCAGACCTGCACCCCTTCGACGCTGGTGTGCAGGTCGTGGCTAATGTCGTTGATCATGACATTCATGTTCGAGCCAGCGAAGCTGCAGATGAACTGAGCCAGCGCCAGCGGCACCAGCATCCTGCGCAGCGACGCAGACCCAGCCGGCCGCTGCACGGCGTCTGTCATGACCCCAGCCCCCCGCGGTCGGCCCCGGGCGGGGCCCATCGAATCCTGTCCGCCGCGGCAGGAACCTGCCTCACCCTGACCGGGTGATACAGCAGTTCGCCAGTGCACCGGTGTCGATAGGGCCGGTGCTCATTCGTGTAGGGGGTGACAGGGCCGCAGCGGGCGGCCTGGCGACACGAAGGAGAGCAGGTTCATGCGTGCGATCACGGTCACGATGTGGGTCACCCTCGACGGCGTCGTGCAGGGCCTCGGCCGCCCGGACGAGGACACCCGCGGCGGCTTCCCGCACGGCGGCTGGGGTGCGCAGTACAACGACGAGGTGCTGGGCCGCGAGATGGCTAAGGGCATGGCCAGGCCGGGGGACATGCTGTTCGGCCGCCGCACCTGGCAGGACTTCATCACCGCCTGGGCGCACCGGACCGACGGCAACCCGATGACCACGCACCTGAACGCGGCGGCCAAGTACGTCGTCTCCAGGACGCTGGATGATGCAGCTGCCTGGCCGAACTCGACCCTGCTGCGCGGCAGCGCGGTCGACACAGTGGCGGAGCTGAAGGCCGGGCCAGGCCGGGATCTGTCGATCATCGGCAGCGCGTCGCTGGTGCGAAGCCTGCACGCCGCCGCGCTGATTGACCACTACACGCTGGTCATCTGCCCGCTGACGCTGGGCCGCGGCGCGCGGCTGTTCGAGGGTCCTGCGCCGCTGACCGAGTTCGAGCTCACCGGCAGCGTCCCGACCACCAAGGGCGCGATCGTCGCGCAGTACGCCCGCCGGTGAGCAGGGGCAGCCGGGCCGCGGCTGTCTATGCTGTCGCGGGTGATCGCCAATCTTCAGTGCGTGGTCCTGGACTGTTCCGATGCCGCTGAGCTTTCCCGGTTCTACGGGGCGGTTCTCGGGGGTGAGGTGAACAAGCCGGATCCGCGGTGGCTGCTCAGTGACGGCTGGGCGACCCTGCACACCGGGTCCGGGATGGTCCTCGCCTTTCAGCGAGTAGACGGCTATCGCCCGCCGCAGTGGCCGGATCCCGCCCGGCCGCAGCAGTTTCACCTCGATCTGGCGGTCAGCGATCTCGATCAGGCGGAGGCACAGGTCCGCAGCCTCGGCGCCACGCTGCTGGACGCCGGCGACAGCCAGCGCAGCTGGCGGGTGTACGCCGACCCGGCAGGCCACCCGTTCTGCCTGGTCCACGACTGACAGCGGCCCGGGTCAGGCGCAAGGAGACTGGTTTCATGTCTGAAGTGATCATCAGCGGGGGCGGTCCGACCGGGATGATGCTGGCGAGCGAGCTGCGACTGCACGACGTGGACGTGCTGGTGCTGGAGAAGGATGCGGAGCCGAGCCAGCTGGTCCGCTCGCTGGGCTTGCATCCGCGCAGCATCGAGATCATGGATCAGCGCGGTCTGCTGGACCGGTTCCTGGCCCACGGGCAGCAGTATCCCGGTGGCGGCCGCCGCTTCGCCGGGATCGACAAGCCGTCGCCGGTAACCCTGGACACCGCGCACGATTACGTCCTCGGCATCCCGCAGCCGGTTACCGACCGCCTGCTGGCCGAGCGCGCCGTCGAGCTCGGCGCTCAGATCCGCCGCGGCCACGAGGTGACAGGCATCGAGCAGGACGATGACGGAGTCACGGTCGAACTGGCCGACGGCGCACGGCTGCGCTCGCGCTGGCTGGTCGGCTGCGACGGCGGCCGCAGCCTGGTACGCAGGCTGGCTGGGCGTCGGGTTTCCCGGCGAGCCCGCGCAGACAGAATGGCTTCTCGGCCGAGCTAGAGGTGACGACGCCGCCCGACGAGCTGGCTGCGGTGGCGGACGAGGTTCGCAAGACTCACCGGGGTTTCGGCATCGGCCCTGCCGGAAACGGGTTGCACCGTGCCGTCGTGCCCGCCGCGACCGTGGCCGAGGACCGCACCACGCCGCCGACCCTGGAGGAGTTCCGGACGCAGCTGCGGGCCTACGCGGGCACGGACTTCGGCGTCCACTCAGCGCGCTGGCTGTCCCGGTTCACCGACGCGACCCGGCTGGCCGAGCGATACCGCACCGGCCGGGTGTTCCTCGCCGGCGACGCGGCGCACGTCCACCCGCCCCTGGGCGGACAAGGCCTCAACCTCGGCATCCAGGACGCCTTCAACCTCGGCTGGAAGCTCGCCGCCGAGGTGAACGGCTGGGCGCCGGACAGGGCTGCTGGACAGCTACCACACCGAGCGTCACCCGGTCGCCGCCGACGTACTGAACACCACCCGCGCCCAGTCGGAACTGATCTCCCCCGAGCCCGGCCCCCAGGCGGTGCGCCGGCTGCTGACCGAGCTGATGGACTTCGAGGACGTGAGCCGGTTCCTGGCCGAGAGGGTCACCGGGATCGGGGTCCGCTACGACTTCGGTGCCGGCCACGAGCTGATCGGCAGGCGGCTGCGCGACATCCGCCTGTCGCGAGGCCGGCTCTACGAGCTGATGCACCGAGGACGCGGGCTGCTGCTCGACCAGGCCGGTGAGCTCTCCGTCGCGGGATGGGCGGACCGGGTCGACCACGTCATCGACGTCAGCGACGAGCTGGACGTGCCCGCCGTGCTGCTGCGACCGGACGGCCACGTGGCCTGGGCCGGCGACGACCAGCAGGACCTGCTCAGCCATCTGCCGACCTGGTTCGGCTAGAGGAAGTTATTCGGCCAGATCATCGTGCGCCACATGTGCGCCACGGGCGAGCCGTCGAACCCGAGCCCTGCCTCGGGCTGGCGGAAATGCCGGCCCACGATGTCCTCGAACTCCTCGAAGCTGACCTGCACGGCCGGATCGAATGAGTAGATGTCATTGATGGTGACCAGCCGCGAGGTCATGTACCAGCGGTGCTGGCGCGCGGCCTCGTGCTCGGCGCGGAGGTAGTCCGGCGGGCGGTAGTCCGGGCCGAAGTAGTCGATGTAGGCCTGCGGGTAGGCGTATCCGACGGACTCATCCGGGAAGTAGCGCAGCGCCTCGTGCTTCTGAATGGCCCAGGCGACTTCCTCATCGACGTACGGGGCCACGAGCTGCGCACCCCAGTAGCCGTGGTTGGCCGACAGCAGCCCCGCGATGGCGATGTCATGCAGCAGGCAGGCCAGGATGACCTTCTCGTCCAGCCCGCTGGCCCGGGCCACCCGGGCACTCTGCAGCAGATGAGTCCGGGAGATCTTGCTGAATCGCAGCTCGAAGAAGTCCCGCAGGGCGGGGCGCTCGGGCATCTTGGGCAGCGCCGGGTTGTCGCCCATCTGGAAGATCGTGTCAGCGTGCCGGGCCTCGGCGAGCAGGGCGCCCTGGCACTCGCTGGCGGGCGTGCCCATGGTGGCGGCGGCCGGGAGGAACAGGATGCGGCGCCGCCGGTCAACGGCGTCGTCCAGCGGCTCGCGGATCCAGTTCGTCAGGCCTGCCTCGCGCAGTGCGGCCGGCAACTCGTGCGGGAGCACCTGGCTGGACGGCCCCGGCTGGCTGGCGGGCTCGGTCATCGCGTCCCCTTCTGTCCGGTTCCTGGTCTGTAACATAACTCGTGTCGGGCCAGGAACCAGGGGCTGGGACCGGAGGCTGATGATGGCGCTGAGGATCATGCCGCACGGCCGGCTGCAGGAGTGGGTGGCCGAGGAGAAGGGGTACTTCGCCGCCGAAGGGCTGGAGTACAGCTTCGTGACCGAGGGCGACTACGGCATCCGTCCCGGCGAGCGGGACAGCGCCGGCGAGATCAAGACCGGCGCGTTCGAGACCTTCGAGGCCGGCCGCGACGGAGCGAACGTCAGCTGCGCCTGCCACTGGGCCACCAGCAAGGCGGCCAGCGAGGGTTCTGGTCAGCTCGTGACGTCGGCTTACTCGGTCGCTCCGTGCGCCATCGTCGTGCCGCCCGAGTCGGAAGTCCGCCGGCCCGAGGACCTCGCCGGGGTCTCGGTAGGCGTGGGGTATCACTCGGGGAGCCATTTCGCGGCCATCCAGGCGATGGAAGGCGTGCTGGCCCCGGACCAGGTCAAGCTGACCTTCCAGGGGCCGCCCAACGAGCGGCTCGACGCACTGCTGGACCGTCAGGTCGGAGCCGCCGCGGTGTGGGGCGTGCCGTTCTACATCGCCGAGGCCTTCGGGTTCCGGAAGATCCTCGATGCCACCTTCATGATCGGGTTCCTGGTGACCGGGGCCAGCGTCAGCAAGGGCGACGTCGACAAGTACCTGGCCGCGCTGCGCCGGGCACAGATGGAAATCGACCTGCGGCCCGAGCGCTACAAGCACTACCACCTGCGGGCCGTGCCGGAAAAGTACCGCGACCAGGTGGACGTGCGGACCTTCGGCACCGGGGAGCGCGTCGTCTTCCTCCCCTACACCGAGGAGGTCTTCACCGAGACCCGGCAGTGGGTTCAGGACCGCCAGTTCTTCCCCGAGCTGGCCCGGCCCGCCGCCAGCTACGACGAGGCTGCGCTGGCCTGAGCAGGCGGCCGCGCTGCGGTCGGCGCTGACCACAATCTCCCCCGGCCGGGGGAGCGAGCTCCCTCGCGCCGGTGATGTGCCGCCCGCGCCTGCCCGGCACCGTGGAACGTGCAGTGTCGCGTCCGCGGCCGGCCAGGAGGAGCAGCACATGACAGCAACAGCAATCGGCGGCGCAGGCGCCGGGCGGATCCGCGCGGCCTGGGCTGCCGCGCATGCCCCCGTGGCGGGGGTTCCCCGGTGGGCGCTGGTCGCCGCCCATGCCGTCCCGCTGACGGTGCTTCCGGCCAGCTTGTGGCGGATCGCCGTGTGCACCTTTCACGCGCCGATCGCGCGCGGTGGGCCGGGCTTCGCTGATGCGCCGTCCGGGCTGCCGGGGGTGCCCCTCGGCCTGTACGTGATCGTGCTGTCCGTCGCCTCCGAGCTGCTCGCGTTCACCGCGGTCGGGCTGGTCGCCGCCTGGGGCGAGGCAGTCCCGCGCTGGATTCCGCTGCTCGGCGGCCGGCGGGTGCCGCCGCTCGCGGCGGTGCTCCCGGCCGGCCTGGGCGCGGCCGCGCTGACCCTGCTGTGGACCTGGACGGCGATCATGATGTGCCAGGGGCTGACCATCAGCGGCCACCCGCAGGGCCCGGATGCGCCGCTCAGCTTCGGCGACTGGCAGGGCCTGACCGCCGTTGCCGCCTACGCGCCGCTGCTGCTGTGGGGGCCGCTGCTGGCCGCGCTGACGGTCAGCTACTGGGAGCGCCGGCGAGAATCATGACCATGCTGCGGTGGTCGGCGGCGCTGCTGCGGGCGCCGGAAAGCTACCTGCGCGCCCTGTTCGTGCTGGTCGGCGCAGGACTGGCACTGGCCCTCGGGGTGGCTGACTTCACCGTGCTGGTGCTGGTCGGCCGGACCGGGATCCCGCCGTGGGCGACGGTGCTCATCGGGGTCGCGCTGGTCGGGGCGCCGCTGCTGGCGGGCCTGGTGCCGGCCGTGCGGCAGGTCGAGGGCGCGGCGGTGCAGACGCTGCTGGCCGCGGAATTCCGGGACGGGCCGCCCGGCCCGGCGACGGACTGGGCGCAACGCCGGCGGACGCTGGCCTGGTTCCTGCTGCACCTGATCACCGGCGGTCTCATTGCCCTGTCCGTGGTGGGCCTGATCGCGCTGACGGCCAGCTGGTGGATTGTCCCGGCGGCGGCCGGGACCGTGCTGGCGACGCTGCTGGCCGGGCGCCTGCTGGCCCGCCTGGGCCCGGTCCTGCTCGGCCCGTCGGCGGCCGAGCGCCTGCAGCGGCTGGAGGCCGAGGCGGTCCGGGCCGCCGAGCGCAACCGGATCGCGCGAGAGATTCATGACAGCGTGGGGCATGCTCTGTCCGTGGTAACCGTGCAGTCCTCCGCCGCTCGCCGGCTCATCGGGCGGGATCCCGCGTTCGCCAGCGAAGCACTGGAGACGATCGAGACCGCCGCGCGCCGGGCGGCTGCCGAGCTCGACCACATGCTCGGCCTGCTACGTGACGGCTCGCCGCGCCCGGACGACCCGCCCGCGCCCGGCCTGGCTGACCTCGGCGAGCTGCTCGGCGTCGCCCGGTCCTCCGGCCTGAATGTTGCCGCTGAGCTGCCCGGCGGCCTGTCCCGGCTGCCCGCGCCGGTCAGTCAGGAGGCCTACCGGATCGTGCAGGAAGGCCTGACGAACGCGCTGAAGTACTCGGCGGACGGCACCGTGAAGCTCAGCCTCTGGCTTGGTCAGGACACGCTCGAGATCAGCCTCAGCAACCGGTGTGCCGGCCCGCGGGCCGCGAGCTCCGGCCGCGGACTGCGCGGCATCGAGGAGCGCGCCACCACCCTGGGCGGCTCCGTCCGGGCCGGCGCGCAGGACGGCTGGTGGCAGCTGTCGGTGGTACTCCCGGTGGCAGGGGTGCGCCCGTGACCCAGATCCGGGTGCTGCTGGCCGACGACGAGCCGCTGGTCCGCAGCGGACTGCGGGCAATCCTGGAGTCCGAGCCTGATCTCACCGTGGTCGGCGAGGCCGGCGACGGCGCCGCCGCCGTGGCCGAGGCACGGCGGACCCGCCCGGACATTGTGCTGATGGACGTCCGGATGCCGCGCGTCGACGGGATCACCGCGACTCGCCTGCTGGGCCAGCTCGACGGCGGCGGCCCGGCGGTCGTCGTAGTGACGACGTTCGAGAACGACGACTACGTCTACGACGCCCTGCAGGCCGGGGCACGGGGATTCCTGCTCAAGCGCGCCGCCGCAGACGACTACATCAACGCCATCCGCACGGTCCACGCTGGTGAGTCGCTGCTGTTCCCGGCCGCCATCCGCCAGCTCGCCGGCCGGCACGGCGGGCAGCGCGGCGGCCAGCTCGCCGAGGCGCATCTCACCGAGCGCGAGAGTGAGGTGCTGCGGCTCGTCGCCCGCGGCCTGTCGAACGCTGAGATCGCCGCCGAGCTGGTGCTCGGCGTGGAGACCGTGAAGACCCATATCCGGAACGTGCTTTCCAAGCTCGGCGCCCGCGACCGTGTCCAGGCCGTCATCGCGGCCTACGAGAGCGGCTTCATCCGCCCGTGACGGTGCGGGAGCCTCCCCCCGCTGGCTGGTACTGCCACCATTGCGCGAGCGGCGGGCAGCTTCGCCGGCGGCAGCGCCCAGCACATGCTGATCGAGCGCTGGACCGGCCGGTCCTGGAAGCTGTCCCGCTAGCGCGCTCAGCCGGGCGGGATGATCGTGCCCTGGTGGAAGAACACCCGCCAGCCTGCCGGGGTCTGGCGCCAGACAGAACTGCGGTGGCAGCGGCGCGATTCGCTCTGGCTGACGTAGGTCACCAGCACCACATCCGGCGCGAGGCGGGTGCCCGTCAGCTCCGAGACCTGCGCCACGGCCTGCTGGCCGCCTGGATGCTGCTCAGCGGCCAGCTCTTCGATGATGTCCGGCCGGCTCCAGCGGCGGCCCGAGGCGCCGAACTCGAGGAAATCCGGGTGCAGGAGATCCGCCACCTGCTCAGGCGCGCGGCGCACCGCCGGGTCCAGGAGCCGGAGCTCGCCCGCGATCGCCGCCGCGACCGCCTCATCGTCGTCAGCAGCCATAGACAGGAACAGTAGACGCGCCCTGCCGGTGGCCATAGACCTGGCTGCACCCGGCCGCGGGACAATGCACTGTGGGCATGGTCAGGATCGTGATGGCGGCCGAAACGGATCTCAGGACCATCCTCGGCATCCTGGCCGAGGCGGCAGTCTGGATGCGCGATGAGCGCGGCATCCGCGATCAGTGGTCGCCGGTGGTTCCGGAAGCTCCGTTCGCTCAGGCGATCCGCGACGGTGAGCAGTTCCTGATCTGCTCCGGCAGCGAAGTCGCGGGCACGATGCGGATCCACCATGCGGATCCGGTCGTCTGGGGCCCTGACGATGGCACGGCGCTGTACTGCCACTCGCTGGCCATCCGCCGGCGTTACGCCGGCCAGGGCCTCGGCGGCGCGGCGCTGGACGCCGCCCAGGAACGCGGCAGCGCCCTCGGGCGGGATGTCATCAGGCTCGACTGCGTGGCCTCCAACCGCGGCCTGCGCCGCTTCTACGAGGGGCTCGGATTCGCCAGCCGGGGCACGATCACGCGGCGGCACGAGGACGGCAGCCCCTGGACCGCTGCGCGCTACCAGCGGGCCGCGCGAGCCTGATCAGCTGCGCTCCAGGTGCCGCACCTCGGGCAGCAGCAGGGCGAGCCCGGGCAGCAGCACGGTTATCGCCCCGCCGGCTACCAGGACCGCGGGGACGCCGACGGCCGCGGCGAGCGGCCCGGCGATGACCGTACCGACCGGAGCGAGCGCGAGGCTGCCCAGCGCGTCGTAAGACGAGACGCGCGAGAGCTTGTCGCCAGGAATCTCCTGCTGCAGCGTGGTGGCCCAGCTGACGGCGAAGACTTCCACGCAGGCCCCGGCCAGGAACGCCGCGGCCGCGTCGAGCGGTGCGGTCAGCGGGACGGCGAGGGCGAACAGCAGCAGCGAGAACGCCGGCACGGCCAGCATCCCGGCCACCAGGGGGAGACGCGGCCGGAGCCGGGTCATGACGAGGCCCCCGGCCACGGCCCCCGCCGAGTAGCCAGCCACGATCAGGCCCCAGCTGCGGGCGCCGCCCAGCTGCATATCGGCGACGAGCGGGCCGAGCACCGTGATCGTGGCTGCCGAGATGGCCACGATCACGCCGAACAAGGCGACGATGAGCCACAGCCACCGCCGCGAGGCAAACTCCTGCCAGCCCGCGCGCAGGTCGCCAGTCATGCTGCTGCCCGGCGCCGCCGGGCGGTACGGGAATCGCATGCCGAGTCGCAGCGCTCCGGCGACGGCAAAGCTCGCCGCATCGATCGCCAGGCCCCAGCCGGGCCGGCCACGGCGACCAGCAGCCCGCCGGCCGCGGCGCCGCCGATCTCCGCCGCGTTCCGGCCGGTCCGGTCCAGCGCGTTGGCCGGTGACAGCTGACTGGCTGGGACGGTCTGCGGCAGCAGGCCCTGGGCCGCCGGGAAGTAGAGGCCGAACGCCGCGCCGCCGGCCGCGGCCAGGACGCCGAGCTCCCAGACGCGCGCCTGCCCGGCCAGGAGCAAGATCGCCGCCGTGCCCTGGGCCAGGGCCTGCAGCGCGTTGGCGGCGGCCATGACCTGGTGTCGCGGCAGCCGGTCGGCGACGACGCCGCCGAGCAGCAGTACCGCGGTCAGCGGCAGCAGCTCGGCCGTCGCCACGTAACCGATATCGGCGGCCGAGCCGCCGGCCCGCAGCACTGCGAAGGGGATGGCGACGAACGCGATCGCCGAGCCGGTCCGCGAGATCACGTTGCATGCGGCCAGGAGCCGGAAGTTGCGGCTCGCCAGCGGCCCGCTGAGCTGAGGCCGCCGCGCCAGCCAGGACATCAGGACCAAGGAATCTCCATCAACGTACGTTATCTACAAAACGTACGTTACTTGAGGAACGTGCGAAGCGTACGTAGCCTCAGGAAGATGACCAGCGAGATTCCGGTGACGCAGGCCAGAGACGAGCTAGCGGACCTGATCAACCGGGTGGCCTACGGCCACGAGCGGATTGTCCTGACCCGGCATTCCAGGCCGGTGGCCTGCCTGGTTCCGGCCGAGGACCTCGAGCGGCTGGAGCGCGCGGACGCCGAGCAGATCACCCTCTCCCCGGCGAGCCCGGTCGCGGCCCCGCCGGGCAGCGCTCCCGGCCCCGGCCCGCTGCCGCTGGCGGCCCAGTACCAGCCGCCCGGTCAGCCGCGGCACTGAGGCAGCGCCCGGCCGGAGATCCGGCTCTATAGGATCCTCGCCCGCGGCGCGCCGGCCCGGCCCGGGCGGCCGGGCCGCTAAGCTCGCCTGCCGTGCCCATAACAAGAACCGCCCTCGCGGCGCTTTCGGGGTTAGCGCTGGCCAGCCTGCTGGCAGCAGGCTGCGGGAACAGCGCACACGGCGGCGCGACAGCTGCCAGCCTGGCTCCGGTGCCGGGAACATCCTCCGGCGCCGGGCCCGCTGGCTTAGTGTCTCCGCTCCGGTGCCACGCGCGGGCGGTCATCCGCCGCCCGCGCGTGCGCACCACCGCCCGGATCATCGTGCACACGGCTGCTCACGCCCGGGTTACCGGAACTGCCGGGTCCGCACGGGTCCCGGCGAGTCCAGCCGGCCGGGCCGGCGCCCGGGGCTGGCGGACACTCCGCTTCGGGCTGGGCCGTGCCCGGGCCGGCCAGCGCATCGTCGTCACGGTCGGCGTATCCCGGCACGGCCGGACGGGCACCTGCCGCGCTTCCTTCCGGCCCCGTGCCGTGCCGCGTCCGCAGCCAGCACCTACGCCGGTTTCCCTGCCATCCGCCCCGCCGCACTCGGCTGCTCCGATTCCGGCGGGCTGCCATCCGCTCAGCGATGAGGGCACGTGCTACGAGCCCGGCGAGTTCTGCCGGGTTTCCGACCACGGCGTGACCGGCGTGGCGGGCGACGGCAAGACGATTACCTGCGAGGACAACAACGGCTGGCGGTGGGAGCCAGGCCTGATGGCCGCGCTGGCCAGACGACTCCTGCCTGGAGGCGCTGCAGTGCGGGACCTGGCCGGCTTACCCGTGCCGGGGGAGCAGCTGGTCCAGGCTGGCCGGACCCGGGATCAGCAGCGCCGCGATGAGCGCCAGGATGGCCACGACCGTGACGGTGATGGCCACGGCCAGCAGCCGCCGGGCATGCTGCTGCGGGCTGGAGGCGCGGGCCGCCATCCGCCCGGTCACGAACACCAGCGGCGCCACGGCGAGCGTGGCCACGCCGATCTCGAGTTCCTTCTTCAGCAGCGCGGCTCCCACCGCCGCGAACGCGATGGCGGTCCGGGCCCAGGCCAGCCGGGTCCGCTCCTCGGCCTGGCCGGGAGCGGGGCGCTGCGGCGAGGTCATGGCGGCCTACCGGACAGCCGCGATGAGCACGACCACTGCGGCCACCACGCCGACGCAGACGATGGCAGCGGCCAGGATCCGCGGCAGCAGCGACGGGGGCAGGGACTGGCCGCGGCGCAGCGCTGCCTGGTTGCGCCGCCACTCGGCGTAGGCCGCTCCGGGCGCCAGTGCGCCGACCACGATCAGCGGGATGCCGAGGACGTGGCGTCCCCACGGCACGCCGGGGAACGGCGGCAGCAGCTGGATGATGGCCAGCCCGGCGACGATCAGCGCCAGTGCCGTCCGGCTCCAGGCCAGGAAGGTCCGCTCGTTGGCCATCGTGAACCGCGCGTCCGGCTCGGTCTCGGCAGGCTGCGTCCCGGCCGTGCCCGCGCCGCCGGAATCGCCCGCGCCGCCGCTGCTCGTCGCCCCTCCCAACCCGTGCCGTTGCCGCCGGGACCCATCGTGGCAGGATCGCAGGCCCGGCAGCCAGCCGGCACGGGCGCGCCGCCGGCAAGCCCGAAGATGATGGCCGCGCTGGCGACCGGGATCCTGCGGCCTGGCCGCGGCCCGGTACCGTGCGTGCGGAGCGGCGAGGGCACTGGGGCACGGGAGGCGCAGGTGGCGGAGCAGGCCGGGCGGCGGGCCAGGGAGCTGGGCATCGCGCCGGGACGGCACCGGCCGGGGCCGCTCAATGCCATCACCGACGTGACCGGCGTCCGGGTCGGCCAGGTAACCCTGCACCGCGAGCCCGGCATCCGCACCGGCGTGACGGCCATCGTTCCCGACCTGGTCGACGGCGCGGGCGGCCAGCTGCCGGCCGGGGTCTTCGTCGGTAACGGGTACGGCAAGCTGACCGGAGTCACTCAGCTGGCTGAGCTCGGGCTGCTGGAAACCCCCATCGTGCTGACCGGGACCTTGTCGGTGTTCCGCGCCGCGGACGCCCTGGTGTCCTACGTCCTGGACCTGCCCGGCAACGAGCAGGTCCAGTCGGTCAACGCGGTCGCCGGGGAGACCAACGACGGCTTCCTGTCCGACATCCGGGCCCGGCCGGTCACGGCCGGGGATGTCGCGGCGGCCCTGTCGGAGGCGAGCGGCGGGCCGGTCGCGGAGGGCGCGGTCGGCGCGGGCACCGGGACCGGGGCCCTGGGCTTCAAGGCCGGCATCGGCACCTCGTCGCGGGTCGCGGAACTGGCCGGCCGCCCGCCGGTCACGGTCGGCGTGCTGCTGCAGGCCAACTTCTCCGGCACCCTGACGGTGCTGGGCGTCCCGATCCCGGCTCAGGCGGCCCTGGCCGGGCTGGCCGACGGCCCGGCCGCGCCGCCGGAGCCGCCGGGTGGCTCCGGGGCGCCGGGGCCCTCCGCGCAGCGAGGCAACTCCTGCATGATCATCGTCGCGGTTGACCGGCGGCTGGACTCTCGGCAGCTCGGCCGGGTGGCCCGGCGGGCCATCTTCGGACTCGGCCGGGCCGGGTCGGACTTCGCGGGCGGCAGCGGCGACTACGCCCTCGCCTTCGCGGCCACCGATGCTGGCGAGCCAGTTCCTGACCGGGACCTGGACCCGGTGTTCACCGCCGTCCAGGAAGCAGTCGAGGAGGCTGTCCTCAACTCGATCTTCATGGCGACGACGACGCACGGCCACCAGGGCCACGTCCGCTACGCCTGCCCGCACGAGTTCGTGCTGCGCGCCTGCCGCGCCGCCGGAGTGCTGCCGGGAGACTAGCCGGGGACCGGGTCAGCGGACCGGGCGGCCGGCGCCCCCGGCCCCGTTTGGTAGCGGTCTTTGGTCAGTCCCGGTCCAGGGCGGGCAGCGAGCCTGCGGTGTCCCGCGCGGCGGCGTACCGGTCCCGGACCGCGGGCTGCGGATCCGCCTCGTACACCTGCGCGTCGGCACCGGACTGCCAGGCCGGCGGGGCGTCGGCGTCGGACAGCAGCCAGGCTGCCTGCCGGGCGGCGCCGTCGGCCACGTACTCGCCGGGGGCCGGGACGGTGACCGGCAGGCCGAAGATGGCGGGCGCGATGGCCCGGACCGCCGCGGACCGGGCGCCGCCGCCGATGAGCAGTACGCGCCGGACGTCCAGCCCGGTGGCGCGCAGCGCGTCGAGCCCGTCGGCCAGGCCGTTCAGCATGCCCTCGACCGCGGCCCGGGCGAGGTTCTGCGGAGTCGCGCTGGCCCGGGTCACGCCGTGCAGGGCGCCGGTGTCGTCGGGCCGGTTGGGCGTCCGCTCCCCGTCCAGGTAGGGCAGCAGGGTGAGCCCGTCGGCGCCTGGCGGTGCGGCCAGCGCGAGCTCGTCCAGCCGGGTCAGGCTGACGCCGAGCAGCCCGGCGGCCATGGTCAGCACGCGGGCCGCGTTGAGAGTGCAGGCCAGCGGCAGGTAGTGCCCGGTGGCGTCGGCGAAGCCGGCGATGATCCCGGACGGGTCGGCGGTCGGGTCGGTGCCGACGCCGAACACGGTGCCGGAGGTGCCGATCGACACCGCGACGTCGCCGATCCCGATCCCGACGCCGAGCGCGGCGGCGGCATTGTCCCCGGCACCGGGCCCGAGCAGCGCCGGAGCGCTGGGCCGCCCGGAGTCCTCGCCGGGGATGGTGATCGTGTCGCCGCCCGCCGTGGGCACGGCGCGCGGATTGACCTCGCCGGCGATCTCGGCCGGGCCCAGCACCTGCGGCAGCTTGGGCCGCCGGCCGCAGGCGCGGTGCAGCAGGTCGGGCAGGTAGGCGCCGGCCGCGGGAGACCAGTACCCGGTGCCGCTGGCATCGCTGCGATCGGTGCGCAGCGCGTCCAGCGCGCCCGCGCTGGCCGGCCAGCTGCCAGGTCAGCCAGTCGTGCGGCAGGCAGACCGCGGCGGTGCGGGCCATCGCGTCCGGCTCGTGCTCGGCCAGCCAGCGCAGCTTGGTCACCGTGAACGAGGCGACCGGAACGCTGCCGACCGCCTCGGCCCAGGCCAGCGCGCCCCGGCTGGCGTCGCCGGCGCCAAGCTCGGCGACCAGGTCAGCGGCGGCGCCGGCGGACCGGCTGTCGTTCCACAGCAGGGCCGGGCGCACCACGCCGCCGGCCTCGTCCAGGCAGACCATGCCGTGCTGCTGGCCGGCCACCGAGACGGCCGCGACATCGCTCAGCCCGCCGGCCTGGCCAGCGCCGAGCGCAGCGCGTCCCACCAGGCCTGCGGGTCGACTTCGGTGCCATCGGGGTGCGCGGCCCGGCCCTCGCGCACCAGCGCGCCGGAGACGGCATCGCGGATGACGACCTTGCACGACTGAGTCGAGGAGTCGATGCCGGCGACCAGTCTGGTCATCGGGCCCGCATCAGGTGCTCGACCGCAAGCTGGTGCAGCTGGACGAACCCGTAGCCGGGCCCGCCGGCGGCGGCCGCGTCGAAGTCCTCGAACGCGCTGCGGTCCGCCAGCAGCCCGGCGTACCCCTCGCCGGGGGCCAGGGTCGGCTCGGCGCAGCTCGGTGACCCGGCTGGCGGCCAGCGCCGCGGCTACCTCGGGGTCGGCGCGGAACTCGGTCACCCGCTCCTTGAGCAGCAGGTACATCCGCATGCAGGCGGCCGCCGCGGCCCAGACCCCGGCCTTGTCCTCGGTCCGGGACGGCTTGAAGTCGAAGTGCCGCGGCCCGTCGTAGGCCGGCTGCCCTGCGGACCGCCGAATTCCAGCAGGTCCACCAGCGAGAAGGCGTTGATCAGGTCGCCGTGCCCGAACACGAGGTCCTGGTCGTACTTGATGCCGCGCTGGCCGTTGAGGTCGATGTGGAACAGCTTGCCGTGCCACAGGGCCTGCGCGATGCCATGAGCGAAGTTGAGCCCGGCCATCTGCTCGTGCCCGACCTCGGGGTTCACGCCCACCATCTCGTGGTGCTCCAGGCTGGAGATGAACGCGAGCGCGTGGCCCACGGTCGGCAGCAGGATGTCGCCGCGCGGCTCGTTGGGCTTGGGCTCCAGCGCGAAGCGCAGCCCGTAACCCTGGTCGGTGACGTAGGCCGCCAGCGTGTCGACGGCCTCGCGGTAGCGGTCCAGCGCCGCCTGGACGTCCTTGGCGCTGTCGTACTCGCTGCCTTCCCGGCCGCCCCACATCACGTAGGTCGCGGCGCCCACCTGCGCGGCCAGGTCGATGTTGCGCATCACCTTGCGCAGCGCGTACCGGCGCACCGAGCGGTTGTTGCTGGTGAAGCCGCCGTCCTTGAAGACCGGCTGGGTGAACAGGTTGGTCGTGACCATGGGCACGACCAGCCCGGTTTCCTTCAGCGCGGCGGTGAACCGGTCGATCTGCCGGGCCCGGGTCGGCCTCATCGCTGCCGAACGGGATCAGGTCATCGTCGTGGAAGGTCACGCCGTGCGCGCCGCGGGCGGCCAGCTCATGCACCGCTTCCACCGGGTCGAGCGGCTCGCGGGTCGGGATGCCGAACGGGTCGGTGCCGTTCCAGCCGACGGTCCAGAGTCCGAAAGTGAATCGATCGGCGGGGGTGGGCTGGACAGGCATCAAAAGCCTCCTGACGTCTCGGCCGACGGTTGTATGTTAACGCCACCAAACTGGCCGATCCTGACCCGAGCCGCCCGCTTGGCCTGGCCTGCCGCCCGCCGGGCCTGGCCTGCTGACCGCCGGGCCGGTTACGATCACGGCCATGGGCTTCACTTGACTGTGACCTGAGCTAGCGGCCCGCGGGCCGCCGTCCTCGCCTGACCCTGACCGGCCAGACGAGGAAGGCGACACCTGTGCGGACCCCTTCAGAACCATCTCCGGATGCCCGGCACCGGCGCGCGGCAGCCCCGCCCGCCCGGCCGCCCGGCACCGGAGCCCCGCGGCGTGCCTATGCAGCGAACGGCGGCCAGGCCGGCCCGCCGGTCGCGGCTGCGCTGGCGTGCCCCGGCTACAGCGGCTCTCCTGGCCGCCCTGGCCGTCGAGTTCGCTGATGAGCTCGTGGACGGCACCAAGAGCGCCGCCATGCCGCTGCTGCGCGACAGCCTGGGCCTCAGCTACAGCCAGATCGGCCTGCTGGCGGCGGTGCCGCTGATCGCCGGGAGCCTGATCGAGCTGCCGATGGGCGTCCTGGCCGGCGACGGCCGGCGGCGGCACCGGATCGCGCTGGCCGGCGGGCTGGCCTTCATCGCGGCCCTGGTCATCGCGGCGGCGGCCCAGTCGTTCGGCGTGCTGCTGGCCGCGCTGGTGCTGTTCTTCCCGGCGTCGGGGGCGTTCGTCAGCCTGACCCAGGCCGCGCTGATGGACGCGGCGCCGGCCCGTCAGGAGCAGCTGATGGCCCGCTGGACCCTGGCCGGGGCGACCGGGGCGGTGGCCGGGCCGGGGCTGCTCGCCGCCGTCATCGCGGCCGGCGGCACCTGGCGGACGGCGTTCGCCGTGCTCGCGCTGGCGGCTGCCGCCGCGTGGCTGGCCTTGCTGACCGCGGGAACTCGCCTGATAACCCGGTCAGGGCCGGAGCCAGCTGAGCCCGCCGGCGCTGATCCAGGCGCTGATCCGGGGGCTGATCCAGCGGACGGCGCAGCCCCGGCCGCGATGCCCTGGCCGGCCCGGTTCCGGCGGGCCGGCCAGGCGCTGCGCGACCGTTCGGTGCTGCGCTGGCTGATCCTGCTGCAGGTCTCCGACCTGCTGCTGGACGCCTTCACCGGGTTCGTGGCGGTGTACCTGGTCGCCGTGGCGGGGGTCTCGCCCGCGCAGGCCGCGCTGGCGGTCGGGGTCCGGCTGGCCGCCGACCTGGCCGGGACCGCACTGCTGATCCCGGTCCTGGACCGGGTGCCCGGCCGGGTCCTGCTGCGGGCCAGCGCCGCCGCCGCGCTGGCGCTGTATCCCGCGTTCCTGCTGGTGCCCGGGTTCTGGCCGAAGGTCGTCATCCTGGCCGGCCTGAGCGGTGTCACGGCGGCCTGGTACCCGGTGCTGCAGGCTCAGCTGTACGCGAGCCTGCCGGGCCAGAGCGGGACGGCGGTCTCGCTGCTGAGCGCGGCCGGGCTGGCCGGCGGGCTGGGCCCGCTGACGGTCGGGTTCGTGGCCGGCGCGCTAGGGCTGGGCTGGGCGCTGGGCCTGCTGGTCGTCGTCCCCGCCGCCCTGCTGGCCGGGTCGGGAGCCCGGCTCCGGCGCCGGGCATAGACCCGCACGGCGGCCCGGGCCCGTGCTGCGATGCGTGCCGCCGCCGCGATCAGGCCCGGAGCGATGATCAGGCCGGGCGCGGCCGCCGGGCCAGGCGCTCGGTGATCCCGTCCAGGAGGCAGCCGAGGGTGTAGTCGAAGTTGCCCGCGAACCCGGCCGGGGTGTGGCCGCGTGCCCAGCGGGCGAAGGCCGGGTAGCTGCCGCTGTCCAGGATGGGCTCCAGGACCGGCTGGGCGGCCTCCTTGAGCTGCTCATCGGTGGCCAGGCCGGTGCGGCGGCGCATCCGGGTCTCCTCGGCCAGCTGGAGCGCGGAGCCGATCAGGTGACTGTCGATGGCAACGGTGATCCGGGTCATCGCGTCCGCGTCCAGGCCCTGCGACTCCAGCGCCGCGAACCGGAAGTCGAAGTAGCGCAGCGCGCTCGGCCCGAACGGCGGCCGGGTGTGCACCAGCTCGCCGAACCACAGGTGCCGCTGGATGACGGCCCAGGTGCGGCGGGCCAGCGGCTCCAGGTCAGCCCGCCAGTTGCCGCTGGGCTGGCCGGGCAGGCTGACCTCGCCGTACACGGCGTCCAGCATGAGGTCGACCAGCCCGTCCTTGCTGCCCGACATACCGGTACAGCGACATCGGCGTCGAGGATCCGAGGTCAGCCGCTACCCGGCGCATAGTCAGCGCGGCGGTGCCATCGGCGTCGGCGATGGCCAGCGCCGCGCTGAGGATGGCGGCCCGGCTCAGCGACGTTGCGGGCCGGCCGGGCGGCTCGGGAAGCGTCCAGATCAGCGGCCCTGGCGCGTCCCCGGCCCCCGCCGTCGGCCGGGAGCCGCGCAGCGGGGCAGACGCACCCGGCGGGGTAGCTGCCACGACCCCTCCTCCTGCTCAGCGCCCGCGGGGCGCGCTCATCGGCCGGCGGCCTGCGTGCTGGCCGGCTTGCCGTCCATGGAACCACGAGTGTACGTTGTACACATGATGTACAACGTACACGAAACGGCAGCTGACCCGGAGCCGGCCGGAGCAGCAGCGGCCGCCGGGGGTTCCGGGGACCCGGCCAGCACCCCGGTCCTGATCGTCGGCGGCGGGCTGGTCGGCTTGTGCGCCTCGCTGTTCCTCAGCCACCACGGGGTGCGGTCGGTGCTGGCCGAGCGGCGCATCAGTACCTCGCCCCAGCCCAAGGCGCGGCGGATCAACATGCGCACCATGGAGCTGTTCCGGCAGCTCGGCATCGACGGCGAGGTGACCAAGGCCGCCGCCGCGCTCGCCGACTGGCAGGGCATGGCGGCCGGCCCGACACTGGCCAGGGCTGAGCGGCTGCCGTTCACCCCGCCCGGCGGGAACCCGGACTGGGCCAGTAACTCGCCCATGGCGTCGTGTCTGTGCTCCCAGGATGTCCTGGAGCCGGTGCTGCGTGAGCTGGCCGGACAGCGCGGGGCTGACCTGCGCTTCGGCACCGAGGTCACGGACCTGGCCGGCGACAGCGACGGCGTCACCGCCACGCTGCGCGGACCCGGCGGCGCGGTCAGCCGGATCCGGGCCGGCTACGTCATTGCCGCGGACGGCGCGCGCAGCCCGGCCCGCGAGCGGCTGGGCATCCCGCGCAGCGGCCGCGGCGCGCTCAGCCGGTCGGTCAGCATCTACTTCCGGGCCGACCTGGCCGAGGTGGTGCGCGGCCGGGAGTTCAACCTGTGCCAGATCGAGAACCCGGCCGCGCCGGGCGCCTTCGCCTCGGTGGACGGCGACCAGCGCTGGCTGTTCAGCACCCCGGCCGGGCCGGACCGCTCCGCGGAGCAGTACGCACAGCTCATCGCAGCGGCCATCGGCGCCGCCGGCACCGGCGTGGAGGTGCTGAGCGTGCTGGAGTGGGAGTCCGGCATGTTCGTCGCCGACCGGCTGCGCGCGGGCCGGATCTTCCTGGCCGGCGACGCCGCGCACGTCATGCCGCCGTACGCGGCGCTGGGCGCCAACACCGGCATCCAGGATGCCCACAACCTGGCCTGGAAGCTGGCCCTGGTGCTGGCCGGCGATGCCGCGGCCGGGCTGCTGGACAGCTATCACGCCGAGCGGCACGCCGCGGGCTGGTTCGCGGCCGAGCAGTCCAGCGTGCGCCGCTTCAACCTGCGCACCATGAATGCCGCCTCGACGGATGGCACGCCGCTGGCCGACCCGCTGGCGCTCATCTTCGGCTGCCAGTACGCCTCGGGCGCGGTCATCAGCGACGGCAGCACCGCCGCCACCGACCGGCTGGACCTGCACGGCCAGCCCGGCACCCGGCTCCCGCATCAGTGGCTGGCCGGCGGCCACCGGTCCACCCTGGACCTGCTCGACCACGGCCGGCTGACGCTGCTCACCGGCCCGGCCGGGGCGGCCTGGGCGCTGGCTGCCCCGGAGCTGGCCGGCTCCCGGCCTGAGGTTGTCATGGTCAGCCAGCCGGGCTGGGAGCAGGCCTGCGGACTCGGCCCCGGCGGCGCGCTGCTCGTCCGGCCCGACCAGATCGTCGCCTGGCGCAGCCCCGGCCCGGCCGCTGACCCGGCCGCCGCACTCGGCACCGCCCTCGCCGCCCTGCTCGGCGACCGCGAGCCCGTTCCCGGCCCTTAACAGACGAGTTTCGCGTCGCGCCGGGCTACTGCGGCGGGTAGACCGCCTCGCCCTGCCAGAAGTACCACTGGTAGCCCCACGGGTCGGTGACGTGGCAGGTGCGCGGGCCGTAGGCCTCGTCTTTCGGCGGGTCGATCTCGGCCCCGGAGTCCCGGATGCGCCGGTACTGCGCGCCGACGTCGGCGACCCCGATGATCAGCAGGGCGCCGCCGCCGTTCCCGGCTCCCGGCGCGGCGCCGCCGCTGATGTCGATCCGGACCGGGCCGATGGCGACCTCGCCCTCGGCCCACTGGCCATCGGGCCCGCGCACCGACCGCGCCGGGCCGAAGCCCAGCACGCGGGTCAGCCACTCGGCGGCCGCGTCGCCATCGGGGTAGCGCAGGTAGGGACTCAGGCTGGTGAACTGTGGCTGGGTCATGGCTCCATGGTGGTCGCAGGCGGCCGGCCTGCCTTGGACGAATCGGCACCGCGGCCCGGCGGATCCGTCCCGCCGGGAGCGGCCCCGCCAGCGGTCCGGCCCCGCCCGGCGCGGCGCGGCGGGACAGGGCGGCCCATTCTCGGTCGGTGCTGCCGGGAACAGGGGACTAGACTCGCCTGCCGTGACTAGCTCGGAAAACGGCCCGGCCAGCCCGGCCCTGCGGGTGCGCTTCGCGCCCTCCCCGACCGGCATGTTCCACGTGGGCAGCGCCCGCTCGGCGCTGTTCAACTGGGTCGCGGCGCGGCATGCGGGCGGCGCGCTTCGTGCTGCGCATCGAGGACACCGACGCCTCCCGGAACCGGCCCGAGTGGACCGACGGAATCCTGTCGGCGATGGCCTGGCTCGGCATCGGCCCTGATCAGTACGAGGGCCCCTATTTCCAGTCGGCCAACCTGGCTCAGCACCAGGCCGCCGCGCAGCGGCTGCGTGACCAGGGCCAGGCCTACTACTGCGACTGCACTCGCGAGGTCATCGTCGAGCGGACCGGCGACTCGCACCGCGGGTACGACGGCTTCTGCCGGGACCGCGGGCTGGAGCCCGGCGAGGGCCGGGCGCTGCGGTTCCGGACGCCTGATGAGGGCGCCACCGTGGTCGATGACCAGATTCGCGGCAAGACCGTCTTCGAGAACGCCACCCTCGAGGACTTCGTCATCGCCCGCGCCGACGGCTCCGTGCTGTTCCTGCTGGCCAACGTCGTGGACGACATGATCCAGGGGATCACCCTGGTGTCCCGGGCCGAGGAGCACCTGTCCAACACGCCCAAGCAGGTGCTGCTGTGGGCGGCGCTCGGCCAGGAGCCGCCCGCCTGGGCCCACCAGCCGCTCATCGTCAACGAGAAGCGGCAGAAGCTGTCCAAGCGCCGCGACCGCGTCTCCCTGGAGAGCTTCCGCGACGAGGGCTACCTGGCCGAGGCGATGCGCAACTACCTGATGCTGCTGGGCTGGTCGCCGCGCGGTGACCGGGAGATCGTGCCCTGGGCGACCATCGAGGCCGAGTTCCGGCTGGATGAGGTCGAACCCGTCCCCGGCATTCTTCGACGTCAAGAAGCTGCGGGCGTTCAACGGCGAGTACATCAGGGCGATGCCGCGAGCAGGACTTCATCGCCGCCTGCCAGCCGTGGCTGGAGCCGCCGGCCGCGCCGTGGCCCGCGGACCGCTTCGATCCTGCGGTCTTCGCCGCGCTGGCGCCGCTGGCGCAGACCAGGGTCGCGCTGCTGGCCGAGATCACCGCCATGGTCGATTTCGCGTTCCTCGACGAGCCGCCGGTCGACGAGGCGTCGTGGGACAAGGCCATGAAGGAGCCCGCCGCGCAGATCCTGGCCGACGCCCAGGACGCCTTCAGCTTCGCCGACCTGCCCTGGGAAGCTGATGAGCTGCGGGCCCGGCTGGAAGCCATCGGCACCGGCTACGGACTGAAGCTGGGCAAGACGCAGGCCCCGGTGCGGGTTGCGGTGACCGGCCGCACCGTCGGGCTGCCGCTGTTCGAGGCGCTGGAGGTGCTCGGCCGGGAGCGGACCCTGCTCCGGTTGCGGGCCGCCCGCGAGCGGCTGGCCGACCTCAGCTGACCGGCTCCGGGCGCGGGTCGCGCCTCGCGTCCGCCGGCCAGGAAAACCCTGAGTCGAAACGGGCTGCGCCGTGGCCGGTCCTGCTCGCCGGAGCCGGTGTCGCGGGCATCATCGCGGCCGCCGCCCTGCGGCCGGACGACGCACGCCTGGCTGCCGCGCAGGACTGGCCGCCGTTCGTGCTCGTCGCCGGGCTGCTGCTGATCGGCCTGGTCGCCGACGGCGACGGCCTGTTCGCCTTCGCCGGCGCGCAGCTCGCCCGGATCGCGCGCAGCGGCGTCCTGCTCTACGCCGGCGCGGTCGTGATGATCGCGGCGGTGACGGTCACCCTGAACCTTGACACCTCGGTCGCGTTCCTCACCCCGGTGCTGGTCTATACCGCCCGCAGCCGGAGCGGGCCGGGCCGGGCGGGACTCGCGGAAGCCGGCACCGGGGCCGCCCTGCTGTACGGGTGCCTGATGCTGTCCAACGCCGGCTCGCTGCTGCTGCCGGGCTCGAACCTGACCAACCTGATCGTGCTCGGTCACCTGGGCCTGACCGGCGGTCAGTTCGTCGCCCGGATGTGGCTGCCGTGGCTGGCCGCCCTGGCCGTGACGGCCGCTGTGGTCGCCGTGGGCGAGCGCCGGTCCCTGACGGGCGGGGCTGCGACAGCGGCCCGGCCTGCTCCCGCGACGGCGGCTGATCCGGCTCGTGCCGGCCGGCCCGGACCGGCCGGTACTCGGCGTCGGGCTGGCCGCCGTGCTTCTCGCCACAGTGCTGGTGGTCACCCTGAGCCAGCCGGCGCTCCCGGTCGCTGCGGTCGGCGTGATGGCCGCCGGGATCCGGGTCGCGCAGCGCCGGGAGCGGCCCGGCCAGGTGCGGGAGGTGCTGGGCTTGCCGGTGCTGACCGGGCTGTTCGGCGTCGCGGTCGCGCTGGGCGCGCTCGGCCGGGCGTGGTCCGGCCCGGCCATGCTGCTGGCCCACCTCGATGGCTGGGCCACGGCGGTGGTGGCGGCCCTGGCCGCTGTCGTCGTCAACAACCTGCCGGCCGCCTCGCTGCTCGCCGCGCGGACGCCGGATCACCCGTTCTCGCTGCTGATCGGTCTCAACATCGGCCCCAACCTGTGCGTCACCGGGTCGCTGGCCTGGCTGCTGTGGCTGCGCGCGGCCCGCGGCGCGGGAGCGGCGCCGTCCCTCGCCCGCGCCGCGCGGCTGGGCGTCGTGGCCGTCCCGCTGGCGATGGCCGCGGCGCTCGGCGCACTCGCCCTGACCGGGACCCGCTGAAGGCCGGCGACAAAAGCCGCCCCGCGCGGGACTATTCGTGCAACGGTCCCGCCTGGTCTGGCTGAAGCCCGGCCAGCGCGGCTACCACCGGACCTCGGCCACGTTCAGCTCGGCAGCGGTCAACCCGCTCTGGGCCGGTTCGCCTGGCATGTGCTTGGCTTGGCGGGTGACCTCGACGAGCTTTGGTGATCGCGTCCGCAATGGCGAAGTGGTATTCGGTTCGTGGCTGTCGCTGCCCAGCGCGGTCAGCGCCCGCGCGCTGGCCCGGCCGGGGATCGACTACGTCTGTATTGACCTGCAGCACGGCGGGGCCACCGAGCAGCATCTGCCCGAGCTGACCAGCGCCATCCGGCAGGCGGGCGCCGCCCCGCTGGGCCGGGTCCGGCATGCCCACCCGGCCGACATCGGCCGGGCCCTGGACCTGGGCTGCGACGGTGTCATCGTGCCCAACGTGGACTCCGCCGAGCAGGCCAGGGCGGTGGCCGGCGCGTGCCGGTACCCGCCCGACGGCTACCGGTCGGCGGGGGGCGTGCTGGCCGGCCCGCAGCGGCCGCTGTGCATCGTCATGGCCGAGTCGCAGCAGGCGCTGGCTGAGCTGGAGACGACGCTGACCGTGCCCGGCGTGGACGGCATCTACGTCGGCCCGCGCGACCTGTCGCTGGCGCTCGGCTGCGCGCTGGACCCGCGCGACCCGGTGCTGCGGCCCGCGCTGGAGCAGGTCTGGGCCGCCTGCGCGGCGGCGGGCAAGCCGGCCGGCGTGCACGCCACCGACGGGCCGACCGCCCGGCTGTATCGCGACAGTGGCTGCCGGATCATCACCGTGGCGAACGACAACCTGGCCGTCCAGCGGGGTACCGCTGCCGAGCTGGCGGCGGCCCGCGACTGAGCCGGGCCAGGCGGGCTAAGGTGTCGGCAGCTGAGCCAGCCCTCAGGCAGCTCTGAGCTGGCCCGGGACTGAGCCCGAGCTGGCCGGGTACGGCCTGACTCGAGGCTGGCCGGCACTGGCTAGCCGCCACGGAGGCAGATATGGGACTAATGGACAAGGTCAAGGCGCAGGCGGACAAGCTTGCCCAGCAGGCGCAGGACACCGCCAGGGAGGGTAAGGCCCGGCTCGACCAGGCGCAGGCCAACAAGCACGCCGACGTGCTGCTGCGCAATCTGGGTGCGCTGCTCTACGCCGAGCGCACCAACCGGGGAACCCCCGACACCGAGGCCCAGGTCGCCCGCGTGACCGGCGAGATTTCCGCGCATGAGGCGGAGTTCGGCCTCAACCTGGCCCCGCAGGCGGCCGGGTGGCGGCCGCCGCCCAGCGGGACGCCCGGCGGGGCTGGAGCATCCGGCGGGACCGGAGCGCCCGGGGACACCGGGGCGCCCGGCGGCACGCCCAGTACGCCGTTCACCGATCCGCAGTCGAGCTCGTTCCCGCCGTCCGGGTCGCCGGATGCTCCGCCGCCGGGATCGCCGGGCGCCCCGCCGCCAGGATCAACGAACTTCCCGCCGTCCGGGTCGACGGGATTCCCGCCGCAGGCCCCGCCGAACAGCTAGCGCCGCCGGGCTGCTAGCAGCTGTCCTGGGCCGCGGTCCGCTCCTGGCTGGGAGACGTGCCGGGCTCAGGGCTCACGGTGCTGCCGCCCGGGCCCGAGCCGGCCCGTGCGTGGTGCTTGCGGTGCCGCCGGTGCTTGTGCGGCGCGGCCAGGGCGGCCGGGGGCTGGTCGCGGCGCATCTGGGTGAACAGCCGGCCGGCGGCGGAGTCCCACTGCACGGCTAGCTGACCGTCCGGGGCCTGGTAGTTGAGGTTGCCCAGCGGCACCGTCGAGAAGGCGACGTCGGACGGCCGCAGGCCCTTGAGCTCGCTGGCGAGTGTCACGACGTTGAAGCCCCGGTCGACCTGGATCGCCGCGGTGACCGAGGACAGCAGCTGCTGGAACCGGAACGGGTTACTCAGCGTGCCCGCGCTGACGGCCTGGCTCATCAGCGTGGACATCAGCTGCTGCTGATTGCTGATCCGGGCCAGGTCCGAGGTGGCGAACGAGTGCCGGTCGCGGGCGAACATCAGCGCGGTGATCCCGTCCACATGGTGCCGTCCGGCGGCCAGGTCCAGCCCGCTGTAGGAATCGTCCACGGGGAACGGCAGGCAGATGTTCACGCCGCCCATGGCGTCGATGACCTTGACGAAGCCCAGGAAGTTGATCTCGACGTAGTCGTTGATGTCCAGCCCGGTCGCGGCCTCCACGGTGGACACCATCAGCCGCGGGCCGCCGATGCCGAACGCCGCGTTGATCTTGTTCATGCCATGCCCGGGAATCGGCACCCACGAGTCGCGCGGCAGGCTGACGACCTGGACGTAGCGATGGCTGGCCGGGATGTGGACCAGCATCAGCGTGTCGGAGTTAGCGCTGATGTCGTGCCCGACGTGCAGCCGCGCCTGCTGGCGGGCCGACAGGCCGGCCCGGATGTCGACACCGGCGACCAGGATGTTCAGCGGCCCGCTGCTCGGCGTGCCGGATGTGCCGGCGCTGAGCCGGCCGAGGTGGTCGGTGACGTAGCTGGTCAGCACCCAGGCGCCGCCGGAGGCGACCAGGACCAGGGCGGACATGGCGCCGAGGATGGTCAGCAGGGCGCGCTGCTGGCGGGCCCGGCGGCCCGCGGCGATCTGCAGCATGAGCTGCTGCTGGGCGGGCAGCGGCCCTGTCCGGCGGCGCGCGCCGGCATGCAGGCCGGCCCCGGCTGGGGGCGCCGCGTCCGGCTGCTCGGAGTTGCCGGCCGGCGACCGCGGCGCCGCGGGCCCGAAGGCCACGGCCGGTTCCAGCGGGGCGGTCTCGGGCGCGGCTGGATCCTGGCCAGCCGGGCCGCCCGGCTCCGGCACCGGCAGCTGTGGCGAGCCATAGACCCGGTCGCCCGGGTCGGTGCCCCCGCCGCGCGGCCAGTCGCCGTACGTCATCTACCCCCCAGTAGGCCGCCCCGCCGCGGGACTGTCCGTGCTGCGCCCGGCCGCCGCTGGCCGCGCGAGCCTGTCCAGCCGGCCTGCCCGGGCCAGCCGCTGGCCGCCCGGCCAGCGCTGTTCAGGCTAACGCGGCAGGCCGTATCCGGCCGTTAACCGGCTCGGCGGTTTACGAGATTAGCCCGCCATTTAGGTCAACCTGTGACCGGCTCGAACAGGACATCGCGTGACCCGGCCGCCGGCCGGGCGAACTCCAGCAGACGCTGGCCCTCGGCCTCGAGAGCGGCGAAAGCCGCCCGGGGTACCGGTTCGAATGGCCGGATGGTGAGGGTCGCCGTTTCGCCGGGCGCCGTGATCCGCCAGCTGCCGATCACGAATCCGTCGACCAGAACGGCGCCGGGAATGACCGCGTTGACGGTCCCGAGCCGGCGCCGGTGCGGGTCACTGATCACCCGCGTCCGGTCGGCGTGCCCGAGCAGCAGGTTGTCGAACTCGGCGACGAGCCGGGCTGGCGCCGGGGTGTCCGGGCCGGGCCGCGGCGCCTCCGGCAGGTCGAGCAGCTCGCGGCCCTGCTCGTCGCGGAACAGGGCGAGCTCCGGTCGCAGCCGCCGGACGGTCTCGCCCAGCCGTGCCCGGCCCGACCAGCGCTGCAGGTCGGCGATCGTGGCCGGGCCGAACGCGGTCAGGTACCGGCGGACCAGGATCTCCGCGTCCGGCTGCGCCGCCAGCGGCTCGCCCAGCCAGGCCTCCGCCGGAACGTGCCGGGCCTGGCCGGCTGCGCCCCACACCGCGCGGGGCGGCACCTGGACCAGCGGCACGAGAACGCGGACCGCCTGGGCCAGCGCGTTCGGCGGGTGCCCGGGCCAGCGCTGCGCCAGGTGCGCGCCCAGCTCGCTGAAGGTGCACGGCTGCTGTTCCGCCAGCGCGCGTCCCGCGGCCGCCAGCCGGGCCAGCTCCGCCTCATCCAGCCGCCCGCCGAGCAGCACGCCGAGGACCGGATCCAGGGCGGGCTGCACCAGCGGCCGCAGCAGCAGGCAGTCGCGGGCCGACACCAGGTGGATGGTCCCGCGCATCAGGGCGATCCGGACCACCTGCCGGGTGGTCAGCAGGCCGGCCAGGTCCGCCGGCCGGAAGCCGTCCAGGCGGGACCACAGCCCGTAATACGGCGGGAACGGTGCCTGCGCCTGGAGCCCGGCCAGGTGCTCGACCGTCTCGAGCACCTGGCCCGGCCCGTCGGCGGCGGCCGGAACCCGGCTGAGCAGCAACTGCCGGCTGAGCAGGGCCCGGTTCAGCGCGCGCTGAGTCAGGACATCGGCAGACATCGCCGATCAGCGTAGCCCGTTGAAGAACTGCCGGATATCGCTGACCAGGACGTCGGTGGCCTCGTGCGCGGCGTAATGCCCGGCCGCATCCCGCTGGGTCCCGGCGGCGGGGGGCTGGCCGTAGGAATTCCAGCTGACGATGCCGTGGTGGTCGCGGTCAGCGAACCGGCGGATGGACTGGAAGTCCCCGGCGAACATGGCCAGCCCGGTGGGCGCGGTAGTCGGCGCGGCTGGCGGCGGGCCGGCGTGGGCGTCCTCGTAATAGAACCGGACCGACGACGCAGCCGTCCCGGTCAGCCAGTAGACCGCGACGTTGGCCAGGATGAAGTCGGAGTCCAGGGACTCGCCGAACAGCTGCGCGTTCCAGGCCAGCAGCCCCGCGGGTGAGTCGGCCAGGGCAAAGGCCAGGGTCTGCGGCTGCTGGCTCTGCACCACGTTGAAAGAGAACTTGTTGTCCATGAACCACTGCAGGTGCGCCAGCGCGGCCTGATCGGCCTCGGTCAGGTCAGCGAACTCGGCCGGGTCGCCGGACGGGAACGAGAACAGCTGGGTGACGTGCACTCCGGCGACGTGGTCGCCATCGAGCCGGCCCAGTTCGGGCGCGATCATCGACCCGGCGTCGTTGCCGACCGCCCCGTACCGGTCGTAGCCGAGCCGGCGCATGAGCTCAGCCCACGCCTGCGCGGTGCGGTACCGGTTCCAGCCCGGCGTGCGCGTCGGGCCGGAGAACCCGAAGCCGGGCAGCGACGGGATGACCAGGTGGAAGGCCGGCTGGTCGGCGGACTCGGGCTCGGTCAGCGGGCCGATGACATCGAGGTACTCGATGACCGAGCCGGGCCAGCCGTGGGTCAGCACCAGCGGCCGCGCATCGGCGCGGGAGGACCGGATGTGCAGGAAGTGGATGTCCTCGCCGTCGATCTCGGTCCGGAACTGCGGATAGGAGTTGAGCCGGGCCTCGACCGCGCGCCAGTCGAAGCCGTCGAGCCAGTAGCCGACCAGGTCCCGGACCCGCTGGCTGGCCATCCCGTAGGCGTCGCCGGTCTCCGGCAGGGCGTCGGGCCAGCGGGTGTTCCGCAGCCGCGCGGCCAGGTCATCCAGGTCGGCCTGCGGGATCTCGACGCGGTAAGGGCGGATCTCGGTGCTGGTCATGTTGGTCCTCCTCGCGCTGGCGGCCGGATCATTGCGGGCCGGGGCCGGTCGCTGCCATGCCCGCTCGCCGCTATCCACGCCCGCCAGTTGTGGAACGGAATGTTTCGTTCCACTAGCATAGCAGAACGGAATGATCTGTTCCAGTGTTAGGGTGGCCTCATGCCGAGCGTGACTGACGGACAGCCGGAGCCTGCTGTGCCCACCGGGCCAGCCGGGCCGGGCGCGCCATCGAGGATGGCGACGGCGCCGCGGCCAGCCGCCCTGCCGGGCCGGCGCGAGCAGGCCGCTCGCAACGATGCGGTGATCCTGCAGGCCGCCCGCGAGGTGTTCCTGGCTGACCCGAAGGCGCCGATGGCCGCGGTGGCCGAGCACGCGGGCGTCGGGATGAGCGCGGTCTACCGGCGGTACGCCAGCAAGGAGGACCTGCTCCGGCGGCTGTGCCAGGACGGGCTGCAGGTGTTCATCACCGAGGCCACGGCGGCCGCGGCCGAGCCGGACGCTGCGCGGGCGCTGTCCCGCTTTCTGGAGCGGGTGGTCGCCGCCGACGTGCACTCGCTGACGGTCCACCTGGCCGGCACCTTCACCCCGACGCCCCAGCTGGGCGCGGATGCCATGCAGGCCAGCGGGCTGGTCATTGACCTGGTGGACCGGGCGCACGCGAGCGGGCAGCTGCGCCCGGACGCCGGGCCGGGCGACATCCAGCTGGTCCTGGAAGGCTGCGCCGCGGTCCGGGTGCCCGATCCGGCCCGGACCACCGAGCTGCGGCTGCGGTACCTGGCCCTGCTCCTGGACGGCCTGTTCCCGGCCCGGGCCGGCGGCGCTTCCGGCAGCGCGCCCGGCGGGCCGCCTGGCCAGGCGCCTGGCGCGGCCCGCGACCCCGGGCCGGGCCGCGAGCCGCTGCCCTTTCCCGCCCCGGAGCCCGGCGAGCTGAACTGGCGCTGGGCTCCGTAGGCCGGGCCGGCGGCCGCTCAGCACTCCACGCCCGGTAGGAGGATTTCGCGCCGCATTGGCGCGAAATCCTCCTACCAGGCGCTGGGCGCCTCAGGTGCCGCCAGGATTCGCCGCCCGGCCGCCCTCCGCCGCCACCCGCGCAGCCCCTGCGTCGCGCGAGCCAGCGAACTTGTTACTAGCCGGTAGGGCGGGGTACGTTACTAACCGGTACCACGACTGGCCGCGGCCTGCCGGGGAGGGCACGATGGGGCACTTCAAGAGCAACCTTCGCGACATCGAGTTCAACCTGTTCGAGGTGCTGCAGGAGGCAGGATCTGCTGGGCCGCGAGCCGTTCGCCGACGTCGACGAGGACACCGCGCGCGGCATCCTGGACGAGGTCAACGGCTGGCCACCGGCCCGGTCGCCGAGTCGTTCGCCGAGTCCGACCGGCACCCGCCGGTGTTCGACCCGGCGACCCACTCGGTGCAGATGCCCGAGGCGTTCAAGAAGTCCTACCAGGCCTTCATGGATGCCGAGTGGTTCCGCCTGGAGCTGCCGGCCGAGCTGGGCGGCACCAGTCGTGCCGCGGACCCTGGGCTGGGCGGTCGGCGAGCTGGTCCTCGGCGCCAACCCGGCCGTCTGGATGTACGCGAGCATGGGCTCGTTCTCCCGGGCGCTGTGGGAGCTCGGCACCCCCGAGCAGCGGCGGATCGCCGAGCTGCGCCGTGGCCAACCGGTGGGCCTACACGATGGTGCTGACCGAGCCGGACGCCGGCTCAGACGTCGGCGCGGGCCGGACCAGGGCCATCGAGCAGCCCGACGGGACCTGGCACATCGAGGGCGTCAAGCGCTTCATCACCAGCGCCGAGCACGACCTGACCGACAACATCCTGCACCTCGTGCTGGCCCGCCCCGAGGGGGCCGGGCCGGCACCAAGGGACTGTCGATGTTCCTGGTGCCCAAGTTCCAGGTGACCGAGGACGGCGAGCTGGGCGAGCGCAACGGCGTCTACGTCACCAGCGTCGAGCACAAGATGGGCCTGAAGGCCTCCACCACCTGCGAGCTGACCTTCGGCGCGGAGCCAGCCCGCGATCGGCACGCTGGTCGGCGGCGTGCACGACGGCATCCGGCAGATGTTCATGATCATCGAGTTCGCCCGGATGATGGTCGGCACCAAGGCCATCGCGACGCTGTCCACCGGCTACCTCAACGCCCTGGACTTCGCCCGCAGCCGGGTCCAGGGCGCCGACCTGACCCAGATGACCGACAAGGCCGCCCCGCGGGTGACGATCATGCACCACCCGGACGTGCGCCGCAGCCTGATGCTGCAGAAGGCCTACGCGGAGGGGATGCGGGCCCTGGTCCTACACCGCGAGCCTGCAGGACGCGCTGCAGGTCGCCGCCGCCCGCGGCGAGCGCGACGAGCGCGCCGCGGCGCTGAACGACCTGCTGCTGCCGGTGGTCAAGGGCGTCGGCTCCGAGCGTGCCTTCGAGCTGCTGACCCAGTCGCTGCAGACCCTCGGCGGCTCGGGCTACCTGCAGGACTACCCGATCGAGCAGTACCTGCGGGACGCCAAGATCGACAGCCTGTACGAGGGCACCACCGCCATCCAGGGCCTGGACCTGTACTTCCGCAAGATCGTCCGGAACCAGGGCGCGGCGCTGGGCGACCTGACCGGCCAGATCCGCGAGTTCGCGGCGGCCGACGGCGGCAACGGCCGGCTGAAGGCCGAGCGGTCGGCGCTGGACCGGGCGGCCGGCGACGTCGAGGCGATCGTCGCCGCGATGCACGGCTTCCTGGGCGCCAGCCTGGAGCAGCCCGCCGAGATCTACCGGGCCGGGCTGAACACCACCCGGCTGCTGCTGGCGCTCGGCGACCTGGTCATCGGCTGGCTGCTGGCCCGCCAGGCCGAGGTCGCCCTGGCCGCCCTGGACGCGGGCGCCGCAGGCCGAGGACCGGGCGTTCTACGAGGGCAAGGTCGCCGCGGCGCGGTTCTTCGCGGCCACGGTGCTGCCCCGGCTGGCCGCCGAGCGCGAGATCGCCGAGGCGACCTCCCTGGACGTCATGGACCTGCCGGAGGAGTCCTTCTGACCACGGGCCGTCACGGCAGTTGCCTTGTGCTGCACGCTGCGGTGACGTCAGCTCGCCTGCCTGATTGACGCCGGCTAGTCGCTGCCGCTTCCTGTCTGGCGGCACGGCAGCGTCAGAGTCCCTTCGTATAGTGGAATCCTGGCTGCAGTTAAGGCTATGCTTAAATCCTGAGGGGTCCCCAGTGGCCTGGGCTGTGAAGATTACTGACGAGTACGCAGCCTGGTTCAGGGTCCGTTATGAAGGAGGATCTGGACTCGGCAACCCTAGTAGCGCAGGCAGTTGCAGCACTGCGGGAGGACTTCGAGTACATCGATCAGAACTAGGAGTGCGTGAATGCCGAAGCGAAATGCTCAGGACTGGGAAGTGCTCGAGCAGGAGCTGCACGCTGCAGGCGTCTCCCCACGGGAAATTGAGTCCGGGGCGCGTACTCTCCTCGCGCAGGCTCGCGGGCATCAACTAGCAGAGTTCCGAAAGCAACTGGGCCGCGGCCAGCGTGAGATCGCTGAGACGATGGGAGTCAGCATCGCGCGCGTGTCGCAGATTGAGCACGGCGAGGTTTCCTCGTTTGAGGTCATAGCACGATATGTAGAGGCGCTGGGCGGTCGGCTTGACCTAGTCGCGGACTTCGGCGACCGGACAGTGCGGCTCCCCGTCAGCGATAGCCACGCTGCGGCCTAACCAGCCGTTCGGCGCCCGACCGAAGGTGTCCAGCATCTGCATGAATAATCCCCGCCAGCCGGGCTTGCCCGGACGACCGGGGAGCAGTGACGAATAGCGTCCCGGCCTGTGGTGCCGGGCGAGCTGGCAGAGCGAGCCCGCCCGGCATTGATAGCAGGACCAGGCGAGCATGCGCAGCGGGTCGGACAGCATGGCGCCGACGTCGCGCAGCACCGCCGCGCCGAGGTCACCGTCCACGATCCGGTGGTCGAACGACATGCCCAGGGTGCAGACCTTCCGCACGGTCAGCTCGCCGTCGACGACCCAGGGGGCATCCTTGACCTGGCCGAAGGCCAGGATGGCGGCCTCGCCGGGCGGCAGGATCGGGGTCCCGGTGTCGACGCCGAAGACGCCGACGTTGGTGATGCTGATCGTCCCGCCGGCCAGGTCTGCCGGGCGTGGACTTGCCCGCGCGGGCCGGTCTCGGCCAGCTCGCCAGCGCCCGGGCCAGGTCGGGCAGGCTCAGCGCGTGCGCGTCCTTGATGTTCGGCACGACAAGCCCGCGCTCGGTGGCTGCGGCGATGCCGAGGTTGACGTAGTGCCGGACCACGATCTCCTGGGCGTCCTCGTCCCAGGTCGAGTTGATCATCGGGTGCCGGGCCGCGGCCACCAGCAGCGCCTTGGCCACCAGCAGCAGCGGGGAGACCCGGATCCTCTGCGAAGTCCGGCAGGGTCTTCAGCCGGGCCGTGGCGGCCATGGTCTCGGTGATGTCGATCTGCAGGAACATGGTCACGTGCGGGGCGGTGAACGCGCTGGCCGTCATCGCGGCGGCGGTGTGCTTGCGCACGCCGCGGATCGGGATCCGCTCCTCGCGGGCCAGCGAGGACAGCGGCGCCAGCCCGCCCGCCGGGCGGTAGCCCGGCTCCGGGGCCGGACAGCGGCCTGCACGTCGTCGCGGGTGATCGAGCCATTCGGCCCGGTGCCGGACAGCGCGGCCAGGTCCACGCCGAGGTCACGGGCCAGCTTGCGGACCGGCGGCTTGGCCAGCACGGCGCTGCCCGGTCCGGTGCCGCCCGGCCCCGCGCTGCCTGGCCCAGCGGACCCGGCCGTCGCGGCCGGCGGGGCGGCGGGGGCGGACGCCGGGGCGCCGGGGGCAGTGCTGGCTGCCGGCCCGGACGCGGCGACAGTGGCGGGGCGGCGCGCGGCGCCGGGCTTGCGGGCCCGCCGGGTCGTGGCGCCCAGCTTGACGCCGTAGCCGACGAGCACGGCCTGGCGCTCGGGCTTGCCGCCGCCGTCCTGCGGTCCGCCGTCGGCGGCGCCGGGCGGGGGCTGCGGGACGAGATCCGCGGCGGTGGGCGTCTGCAGTGGCCCGGGCTCGGCCAGCGCGACGGACACGTCGGCAGCCTCGTTCTGGCTGGCCTTTTTCGTCCGCTGGCCGCGCGAGCCTGCCCCGCCCGCACCGGCGGCGACCTCGAAGCCGATGATCGGCGTGCCGACGTCGACGGTCTCGCCCTCGGTCACCAGCAGGCTGGCGACCATGCCGGCGTGCGGGCTGGGCAGCTCAACGACCGCCTTGGCCGTCTCGATCTCGACGATGATCTGGTTCACCTTGACCGTGTCGCCGGGCTGCACGTGCCAGCTGACGATGTCTGCCTCGGTCAGGCCCTCTCCGACATCAGGGAGCTTGAACTGCCTGAGCTCTGACATGCGGGCCTCTCAGTAACCGAAGCTGGGGTCGACGGCGTCCAGCACCCGGTCCAGGTCGGGCAGGTAGTGGTCCTCCAGCCGGGAGGGCGGGTACGGGGTGGAGTAGCCGCCGACCCGCAGCACCGGGGCCTCGAGCTGGTAGAAGCACTCCTCGGTGACCTGCGCGGCGATCTCCGCGCCGAGGCCGCCGGTGACGGCGGCCTCGTGCACGACAACGCAGCGGCCGGTCCGCCGGACCGACTCGAAGATCGTCTCGGTGTCCAGCGGGGCCAGCGAGCGCAGGTCGATGACCTCGACCGAGCGGCCGTCCTTCGCGGCCGCGGCCACGGCCGCCTCGGCGCAGGTCCGCACCATCGGGCCGTAGGCCAGCACGGTCACGTCGGTGCCGCTGACCAGCGTCCGGGCCCGGTCCAGCGGCGGCGCGGCGGCCAGCGCGCCGGCGATGTCGACCTCGGCCTTGTCCCAGTAGCGGCGCTTGGGCTCGAAGAAGATCACCGGGTCGTCGCTGATGACCGACTGCTGGATCATCGTGTACGCCTCGGCCGGGTCGCCGCAGGCGACCACGCGCAGGCCCGGCGGTGTGGGCGAACAGCGCCTCGGGCGACTCGCTGTGGTGCTCGACCGCGCCGATGCCGCCGCCGAACGGGATCCGGACGACGATCGGCAGGGTGACCGCGCCGCGTGACCGGTAGCGCATCTTGGCCAGCTGGGACACGATCTGGTCGAAGGCCGGGAACACGAAGCCGTCGAACTGGATCTCGCAGATCGGCCGGTAGCCGCGCAGCGCCAGGCCGATGGCGGTGCCGATGATGCCGGACTCGGCCAGCGGGGTGTCGATCACCCGGGCCTCGCCGAAGTCCTTCTGCAGGCCGTCGGTGACCCGGAACACGCCGCCGAGCTTGCCGACGTCCTCGCCCATGATGAGGGCTTTCGGATCGTTCTCCAGCGCCTTGCGCAGGCCCTCGTTGAGCGCGCGGGACAGAGTGAGCGTGGTCATCGCCCGGCCTCCTCGCCCGCCATCGCCGCATTGTCAGCGAACGAGTCCAGGTAGGCGGCGAACTCGTCGCGCTCGGCCGCCAGCGGGCGGGTCGGGCTGGTGTAGACGTTGTCGAACATCGACAGCGGCTCCGGGTCGGGCATCTCCAGGCAGGACTTGCCGCACCCGGGCGCCGACCTCGTCGGCCTCGGCCTCGATCTCGTCGAAGAACTGACATGTCGGCGTGCTCGGAGCGGATCAGGTACTGCTTAACCCGGGCGATCGGGTCCTTGAGCTTCCACGACTCCAGCTCGGCCGACAGCCGGTACCGGGTCGGGTCGTCGGTGGTGGTGTGGGCGCCCATCCGGTAGGTATAAGCCTCGATCAGGGTCGGGCCCTGCCCCTCCCGGGCGGCCTTCAGCGCCTTGCGGGTGACGGCCAGGCAGGCGAGCACGTCGTTGCCGTCGACGCGGACGCCGGGGAAGCCGAAGCCCTGGGCGCGCAGGTACAGCGGCACCCGGCTCTGCCGCTCCAGCGGCTCGGAGATCGCCCACTGGTTGTTCTGGCAGAAGAACACCACCGGCGCGTTGGTCACCGAGGCCCAGATGAAGGCCTCGTTGACGTCGCCCTGGCTGGTGGCGCCGTCGCCGAAGTAGGCGATCACGGCCTCGCCGTCCTCGCGCCACCGCGCCGTCGCGCTGGATGCCCATCGCGTAGCCGGTGGCGTGCAGGGTCTGGCTGCCGATCACGATCGTGTACAGGTGGAAGTTGTGGGCCTTCGGGTCCCAGCCGCCGTGGCTGACCCCGCGGAACAGCTCCAGCAGCTTCACCGGGTCCAGGCCGCGGCACCAGGCCACGCCGTGCTCCCGGTAGGTCGGGAAAGCCATGTCCTGCGGCTCCAGGGCCCGGCCCGGAGCCGACCTGCGCGGCTTCCTGGCCCAGCAGCGAGGCCCAGATGCCCAGCTCGCCCTGGCGCTGCAGGGCGATCGCCTCGAAGTCGATCCGGCGGACGATCACCAGGTCCCGGTACAGGGCCTTGATCTCGTCGGCGGAGATGTCCAGCGGGTAGTCAGGGTGGTCGACCCGTTCGCCCTCCGGGGTGAGGAGCTGGATGAGCTCAGCCGGGTCCGCCCGCGTTCCTGGGTCAGGCGCAGGTGTGCGCCCGGGACTGCGGGAGGCGGCTCGCCCGGCATCTTTGACGGTCACGTGCCACTCCTTGCGATGACGTTCCGCCGGTCCGGGGGCTGACCCAGCGCCGGCCGGTCGTCCGTCTCGTTCGCTAGGACAGTACCCGCCGTGGCGCGGATACGGTCAAGCGCGGCTGCGGGCGGCTTGCCGTACGCTGCCTTGCGTGGCCAGAGTTGTCGTTGACGTGATGCTGAAACCCGAGATCCACGATCCGCAGGGCGAGGCGATTGCCGGCGCCTGCCACCGGCTGGGCTTCGGCCAGGTGCTGTCGGTGCGCCAGGGCAAGCGGTTCGAGATCGAGCTGGCCGGCGACGGGCCCGCCGACGAGGCAAACCGCGCGAGCAGGTGGCGGAGCTGGCGGCCGAGCTGCTGGCCAACCCGGTGATCGAGGAGTTCTCGGTCCGCGCGCAGCTGATCCCGCCGGAGGGCGCCGAAACGGCCCGGCAGCCTTACCTGATCGGATGCGTTTACCTGGCGGAACAGCCCTGTTCGTCCAGAGATCGCCCGACCTCATGATTACCGCAGTCTGCCGCGGGAAACCTTCACAATGTGAACAGCGCGTAATGTCCACCAGCCGGGGGCTAAGGAGCCGATGCGAACTCGCGTGACGCATTCCGGGGAGCCGACCGCAGACGTTCGGTTCTGCCTCCTGTTCCCTCGGGAGGCACTGAGCATTCCGGTCATGCGGCGCGTGCTCGGGGACACCCTCGGCCGGCTAGGCATGGACGACACGCAGCATCTCCGACCTGCTCCTGGCCGTGACCGAGGCCTGCACGAACGTGCTGCGCCACTCCGGCCAGGGCCGCGGCTACGAGATCATCGCCCGGGTCGCCGGCAACCGGTGCCTGCTGGAGGTCGTGGACAGCGGCCGCGGCTTCGACCCCGCGCCCTGCCCGCGCGGCCGCCCGGTGGTCCGCCGCCCGGTCCGCCGCGTGGCGCGCGCTGCACCGCCAGCACGGCCGGGCTGTCCGCGCCGCCGCCGACCGTCGCTGACGCTGCGCCGCGGGATCGCCCGGCCGCGCCGGGTGCCGCAAGCGCGGCATCGCCCAGCTGCCCGAGTCGGGGCGCGGGCCTGGCCATCATGCGGGCCTGCGTGGACGACGTCACCCTGCACAGCGGCCCCGGCCAGGGCACGGTGGTGTCGCTGGAGAAGCGGATCGGCTGGCGTGCTGACGCGCCCCTGGTCATGGTGCCCCGGCAGCGGCTCAGGGACGCCGGCTGAGCTGCCCGGCGACCCGGTAGCCTGCGTGCATGCGCGCTGATACTGGCCTCCGGGCAGCCGCGTGACCGCCCGGGTCGGCGTCGTCACCTTTCCCGGATCTCTCGACGACCATGATGCCTGCCGGGCCATCCGGCTGGCCGGCGGCACCGCGGTCCCGCTGTGGCACGGCGAGGCGGACCTGCAGGGCGTCGACGGCGGTGGTGCTGCCCGGCGGCTTCTCCTACGGCGACTACCTGCGCTGCGGCGCTATCGCCCGGTTCGCCCCCGTCATGTCGGAGCTGATCCCGGCCGCCCGGGCGGGCCTGCCGGTGCTGGGCATCTGCAACGGCTTCCAGATCCTGTGCGAGGCGCACCTGCTGCCCGGCGCCCTGACCCGCAACGCGGGCCTGCATTTCGTCAATCGCGACATCCGGATCCGGGTGGAGGCCACCGGGACCCGCTGGACCAGCCAGTACGCGACCGGGCAGGAGCTGGCCGTGGTGCTCAAGAGCGGTGAGGGCGCCTACCTGGCCGACGAGGCCACGCTGGACCAGCTGGAGGCCGGCGGGCAGGTGCTGGCCCGCTACGCCAGCGGCAACCCGAACGGCTCGGCGCGCGACATCGCCGGCGTGGTGAATGAGGCGGGCAACGTGGCCGGCCTGATGCCGCATCCCGAGCACGCCGTGGACCCGCTGACCGGCCCGTCGGCCGACGGGCTCGGCTTCTTCTCCTCGGTGCTGGCCGCGGTGGTGGCCGCGTGAGCGCCGGGCCCGGTCTGGAGGATGGCGTGACGCAGGACACGGCGCAGCCGGGCGCGGTGCAGGACACCGTGGCCGAGGCGGCGGCCACCCCGCAGCGGGATCAGCCGTACGCCGCGCTCGGCCTGACCGGCCCCGGAGTACCGCCGGATCTCCGGCCTGCTGGGGCGCCGGCCAACAGACGCCGAGCTGGCCATCTACTCGGTGATGTGGAGCGAGCACTGCTCCTACAAGTCCTCCCGCCGCCACCTGCGCCAGTTCGCCGATAAGGCGCCGCCGACCGACGTCCTGCTGGCCGGCATCGGGCACAACGCCGGCGTGGTGGATATCGGCCAGGGCTACGCGGTCACCTTCAAGATCGAGTCCCACAATCACCCGTCTTACGTCGAGCCCTTCCAGGGCGCTGCCACCGGCGTGGGCGGCATCGTGCGCGACATCCTGGCCATGGGCGCCCGCCCGGTCGCGGTGATGGACGCGCTGCGGTTCGGGCCCGCCGACGCGGCCGACACCCGGCGGGTGCTGCCCGGCGTCGTGGGCGGCATCTCCTTCTACGGCAACTGCCTCGGCCTGCCCAACATCGGCGGCGAGCTGGCCTTCGACCCCTGCTATGCGGGCAACCCGCTGGTCAACGCGCTGTGCATGGGCGTGCTCCGGCACGATGACCTGAAGGCGGCCGCGGCCACCGGCCCGGGCAACCAGGTCGTGCTGTTCGGGTCGCGTACCGGCCCGGACGGCATCGGCGGGGCCTCGGTGCTGGCCAGCGCGTCATTCGGCGGCGGCGGCGAGGGAGCCAAGCGGCCGAGCGTCCAGGTCGGCGACCCGTTCATGGAGAAGCTGCTGGTCGAGTGCTGCCTGGAGCTCTACGCGGCCGGCCTGGTGGTCGGCATCCAGGACCTCGGCGCCGCGGGCGTGGCCTGCGCCACGACCGAGCTGGCCGCCGGCGGCAGCAGCGGCATGCGGGTCGCTCTGGACGCCGTGCCGCTGCGGGACGCCTCGCTCGGCCCGGCCGAGATCCTGATGAGCGAGTCGCAGGAGCGCATGATGGCCGTCGTCACCCCCGACGGCGTGCAGCGCTTCCTGGACATCTGCGCGAAATGGGAGGTCCCCGCCACCGTCATCGGGGAGGTCACCGGAACGGGCCGCCTGGAGATGACCTGGCACGGCGAGCTGGTCGTGGACATCCCGCCCGGCACCGCGGCCGACGAGGGTCCGGTCTACGACCGGCCGGCGGCCCGGCCCGCCGGCCAGGACGCGCTGGCCGCCGACGATCCCGCCCGGCTGGCCCGCCCGGCGGACGGGAGTGCCCTGCGCTCGGCGCTGCTGCAGCTGCTGGCCGCCCCCGAGGCCGCCGACGCGACCTGGGTCACCGAGCAGTACGACCGGTACGTCCGCGGCGACACAGTGCTGGCCATGCCGCACGACGCCGGCGTCGTGCGGATCGACGAGGAGACCGGGCTGGGCGTGGCGCTGGCCACCGACGGGAACGGCCGGTACTGCCTGCTGGACCCCTACGCCGGGACCCAGCTGGCGCTGGCCGAGGCCTACCGCAACGTCGCGGTCACCGGGGCCCGCCCGCTGGCCGTGACCAACTGCCTGAACTTCGGCTCACCGGAGGACCCGGCGGTGATGTGGCAGTTCACCGAGGCGGTGCGCGGCCTGGCGGACGGCTGCCAGGCCCTGGGCGTCCCGGTCACCGGCGGCAACGTCAGCTTCTACAACCAGACCGGTGCCGAGGCGATCCAGCCCACGCCGGTGGTCGGCGTGCTGGGCGTGCACGATGACGTGCGCCGCGCGCTGGGGTCGGGCCTGCGGCACGGCGGCGCCACCTTGATGCTGCTCGGCAGCACCGCCGATGAGCTGGGCGGCTCGCTGTGGGCGCGGGTCTGCCACGGCCACCTCGGCGGTCGCCCGCCGGCGGTCGACCTGGCCGCCGAGCAGGCCCTGGCCGGGGTGCTGGCGGACTGCTGCCGGGCAGGGGCTGCTGGCCGCCGCGCATGACCTGTCCGACGGCGGGCTGGCGGTCGCGCTGGCCGAGGCCTGCCTGGCCGGGCAGGCCGGCGCCACCGTGACGCTGCCCGGCGATGCGTTCACGGCCCTGTTCAGCGAGTCGGCGGCGCGGGCGCTGGTCGAGGTCGCCGCGGGCCGGGAGGCGGAGTTCGCCGGGCTGTGCGCCGCGCGCCGGGGTGCCCGCCGCGGCCATCGGGACGGCCGGCGGCGAGGCGCTGACGGTCGCCGGCGCCTTCTCCGTCAGCCTGGCCGAGCTGCGCCGCGTCCACCGCGGCACGCTGCCCGCCCTGTTCGGCCCGGCCCGGCCCGGCGCGCAGGCCTGACCAGCGCGGCCGGGCCGGAGCGACGGGTCAGGCCGCCCACCACAGCGAGATCAGCTGCCGGGTGGCCGGCGCGGCGGCGCACGAAGCCAGGGCCGCCGGGCCCGGGCCCGCGACGCGGCGCGGCGCCGGCCGCCAGGCACCGGCCGGTGCCGAGGTTGCGGTACTGCCCGTACAGGTGACCGTCGGCGGCCACCGCGCTGTTGAACCGCTGCCAGCGCTGCGCCGGCGCCCAGGTTGCAGCGGCGCAGGGCCAGCACCGGATGGCCCTGCCGGGTCGCGGCGGCCAGGCACTGGCCGTCAGGCGCGTAGATGAAGACGTACGTCCCGCCGGCCATCGTGTCGGCGGTCCACTGCGGGTCGCCCTGCACCAGGCTGGCCGGCGGCATCGGCCCGAACTGCAGCCCGGTGGCCGAGCTGACCAGCATGGCGCAGCGCCCTCGGTGCCGGTCAGGCGCTGGCCGGCCTGGCCGATGATCCCGACCGTCTGCACGGACTGGACCCGGGTGGACAGCTGACTGGGCGTGCCGGGACGCCTCCGCCGGGCTGGCCACGGAATACGCGATCGCGCCAGCGCCGGCCATGAACAGCACGCGCGCCGATCCCGGCGATCCGGGGCGTCCAGGACCCGCGGGTCCGGCGGCTCGCGGCAGGGCGCGAACTGGGCATACATCACCATTACCGTTAACTCGGCGGTGGCGGGAGGGTTGTGCGGAAACGTGTTTGAGAAATTACCTAGCGCTCACTAGATGTGACCAAGGTCATGCCCGCCGGGACCGGCCCTGCCGCGTGCACGCCGAACGACAGCGGGGTCGGCTAGCGTTCTCAGGCGTGCCGGTCCGACAGCCTGATCCCGCCCGCCTGCTCGCCGCGGTCAACGAGCAGCGGGCCGCCCTCGGCCAGCCGCCCTGGACGGGCCCCGGCGGTCCGGCCGGCGCTCGGCCGGGCCAGCGTGCTGGCCGTGACGGCCGCGGTCGACGCGGGCGCCGAGCCGCAGCGCGAGGCCATGCGCGCCGCCACCCGGTACCTGCTGGATGCCCTGGCTGAGCGGGCTCCGGGCCGGTCAGTCGAGGTGCGGGTGCCGCCGTACGCGGCGGTCCAGTGCGTGGCCGGTCCCCGGCATACGCGCGGCACGCCGCCCAATGTCGTCGAGACCGACCCGCTGACCTGGCTGGCGCTGGCCACCGGCCGGCTCGGCTGGGCGGCGGCCGCCGCGAGCGGCCGGGTGCGCGCCAGCGGGCCGCGCGCCGACGTCTCGGACTACCTGCCGCTGGCCGCGATCCGCGACGCAGACGGCTAGCAGGCCCTGCTGGCCCCGGCGGGGCGCTCAGCAGCGTCATCTACACTGACGACGTGATCAAGCCGGATGGCCGCCTGAGCGACGATCTCGACCCCTCCGACCAGCCGCCCAGGGACGCCTGCGGGGTGTTCGGGGCCTGGTCTCCTGGACGAGGACGTCGCCAAGCTGGCCTACTTCGGGCTGTACGCGCTGCAGCACCGCGGCCAGGAGTCGGCCGGGATCGCGGTCAGCGACGGCGAATCGCATCGTCGTCTACAAGGACATGGGGCTGGTTCCGCAGGTCTTCGACGAGTCGGTGCTCAACACGCTGCGCGGGCACATCACCGTCGGGCACTGCCGCTACTCCACCAGCGGCGTCCTCGGTCTGGGAGAACGCCCAGCCCACCTTCCGCGCTACCCCTACCACGAGCCTGGCCCTGGGCCACAACGGCAACCTGATCAACACCCTCGAGCTGGCCGCCCTGGCCGGGGCCCGGGCCGCCGGGCCGGGCCAGGCCACCTCCGACACCGACGTGCTGACCGCGCTGTTCGCCGTGCCGCCGCCGCCGCAGGACATGCTGCCGGGGATGCCGGGCGACGCGGTCGCGCTCAGCGATGGGGCCCGGCTGGCCCTGGACGGCCACCGGCGCTGCGCCGGCGGGACGGGGCTGGCCCGGTGCCCGGACAGGGCGTGGCGCCGGGCGACGGCGCGGCCGCCGGCGACGAGATGGTGCCCAGGCCCGAAAGCGGTGTCGAGCAGGCCGCCCTGGCCACCCTGCCGCTGGTGCGCGGCGCCTTCTCGCTGGTGTTCATGGACGAGCGGACCCTGTACGCGGCCCGCGACCCGCAGGGCTTCCGGCCGCTGGTGATCGGCCGGCTGGCCGCGCGGCTGGGTGGTCGCCAGCGAGACCGCGGCGCTGGACATCGTCGGGGCGGCCTTCGTCCGCGAGGTCGAGCCGGGCGAGCTGATCGCCATCGACGAGCGGGGCCTGCGGTCCCGCGACGTTCGCGGCCCCGCAGCCGCGCGGCTGCCTGTTCGAGTACGTCTACCTGGCCCGCCCGGATACCGCGATCTCCGGCCGCAGCGTGCAGGCCACCCGGGTCGCGGTCGGCCAGCGGCTGGCCGCCGAGCACCCGGCCGAGGCGGACCTGGTGATCCCGGTGCCGGAGTCGGGCACCCCGGCGGCCATCGGCTACGCCCAGGCCAGCGGCATCCCCTACGGCAGGGCCTGGTCAAGAACTCCTACGTCGGCCGGACCTTCATCCAGCCCAGCCAGACCATCCGGCAGCGCGGCATCCGGCTCAAGCTGAACCCGCTGCGCGACGTCATCGCCGGCCAGCGGGTGGTGGTGGTGGACGACACGATCGTCCGCGGCAACACCCAGCGCGCCATCGTGGCCATGCTGCGCGAGGCCGGCGCGGCCGAGGTGCACGTCCGGATCTCCAGCCCGCCGGTGGCCTGGCCGTGCTTCTTCGGCATCGACTTCGCCACCCGGGCCGAGCTGATCGCCGGCAGCCTGGCGGTCGAGGAGATCCGGCAGTCGATCGGCGCCGACTCGCTGGGCTTCGTCTCGCTGGAGGGCCTGATCGAGGCGACGACCCTGCCCGCCGGCGAGCTGTGCCAGGCCTGCTTCAGCGGCGAGTACCCGGTCCCGGTGGCCGAGGCCGAGCAGGGCAAGCACGTGCTGGAGCCGCGGCGCAGCCGCGCGGGTGGCACGTGGCCAGCCGCTGAGCCTGACCCGGCGGTGCGCCCCGGCGCCGCCGGGCGCAGCTACGCCGCGGCCGGCGTCGACATCGACGCCGGGGAGCGCGCGGTCGACCTGATGCGGGCGGCGGTCGCGCAGGACCGCGCGGCCCGAGGTGGTCGGCGGCATCGGCGGGTTCGCGGGGCTGTTCGACGCCTCCGCGCTGGCCCGGATGCGCCGGCCGCTGCTGGCCACCTCCACCGACGGGGTCGGCACCAAGGTCGTGATCGCCCAGCGGCTGGGCGTCTACGACACGATCGGCATCGACCTGGTCGGCATGGTGGTGGACGACCTGGTCGTGTGCGGCGCCGAGCCGCTGTTCATGACCGACTACGTCGTCTGCGGGAAGGTCACGCCGGAGCGGGTCGCCGAGATCGTGGGCGGGATCGCCGCCGGGCTGCGTGCAGGCCGGGTGCGCGCTGATCGGCGGGGAGACGGCCGAGCATCCCGGGCCACTTCGGGCCGGACGACTTCGACCTGGCCGGCGCGGCGACCGGCGTGGTGGAGGCGGACGAGCGCGCTCGGGCCCGGACCGGGTCCGGCCCGGCGACGTCGTCATCGCGATGGCCTCATCGGGCCTGCACTCCAACGGGTTCTCGCTGGTCCGGCAGCATCATCGACGCGCCCGGCCGCGGGCTGGACCTGGCGGCCGTGCCGGCCGAGCCTGGGCCGGCCGCTCGGCGAGGAACTGCTCGACCCCGACCCGGATCTACGCCCGGGACTGCCTGGCCCTGGCCGCGGGAACGCAGGTGCACGCGTTCGCGCACATCACCGGCGGCGGGCTGGCCGCGAACCTGGCCCGGGTGCTGCCGCCGCACGCCGACGCCGTCGCTGGACCGCGGCCACCTGGCGGCCGGCGCCCGGTCTTCGGCCTGCTGGCCCGCCACGGCGGGGTGCCCGGCGCGGACATGGAGCGGGTGTTCAACATGGGCGTCGGGATGGCCGCCATCGTGGCCGCCGCGGACGCCGACCGGGCGCTGAGCCTGCTGGCCGGCCGCGGAACGTGCCCGCCTGGGTGCGCGGGCCGGGTGACCGCCGGAACCGGCTGACACCGCCTCACCGGCTGAGCACCCGGCCTGACTGAGCATCCTGAGCCCTGGGCACACCGCGAGGCGGCCGCGGCCTGGCAGAGCCGGCGCGCCTGCGCTCAGGCCCGCTGACTCCTGGCCGCCCGGCTAGTCTCCCGGCGGTCCTGCTCATCGAGGGATACGGGTCCTCGTCGTCGATGTCCTCGTCGTCCAGCGACGTCGTCATCGTCTTCGTCGTCGTCCGCCGGAGTAGCGGTCGCCGAAATCCGCATATGCGTCAGCGTCCTGCTGGTCCGTGCCGACACCCAGCTCGGCCCGCAGCCGGTCAAGGTCAGTGCCGCCGCCGTTGTACTTCAGCTGACGGGCTACCTTCACCTGCTTGGCCTTGGCTCGGCCGCGCCCCATTGGCTCGACCCCCTCGAACGTACGGGGCCTCAACGGGCCCCTGGTCCACCGCACTGAAAGTTGCTCTTACCACGCCAATATGCACGGGCTTGGCCGCATGCCAGACACCGCTGCCGCTCCTCCGCCGACGGGAGCGCGGCGCTCAGCGCCTGACGTACAGGTACAACCGTACCTGCTTTGCGCCACTAGCGCCTCCGGCGATCGTCAGCAGGCCTGCATCAGCCGCTCAGGTAGATGCCCCGGAGCCGGCCGACGGCGCCCATCCGCCGCTCGGCCAGCCGGTCGGCGGCGACCGCCGGCGGCACGCCCTCGGCCGCCGCGGTCAGCGAAAGCTGCTGGGTAGTGCCGAAGATCTGCTCGGCCCGGGCCCTGGCGCGCTCGAAGCTGAACCCGTGTCAGCTCGTCGGCGACCTGGATCACGCCGCCGGCGTTCACCACGTAGTCGGGCGCGTAGATGATCCCGCAATCGGCCAGCAGCTTCTGCACGCCCGGGTGGGCCAGCTGGTTGTTGGCCCCGCCGCAGATGATCTTGGCGTCGCCCGCCCTGGCGCCCAGCGCCGCCACGGTGTCGTCGTCCACCGACCCGCCGAGCGCGCAGGGCGAGTAGACGTCCAGCTGGCTGGCCAGCAGGTCGGCGCGGCTCGGCGCACGACCGTGACCCCCGGGTGCTGGCGCCGGACCTGGCCCACGGCCGCGGCGCTGGTGTCGTAGATGACCACGCTGGGCGCCGTCGGCGATCAGGTGGCCGACCAGCCGGCGGCCGACCTTGCCCACGCCCTCGACGCCGACCACCCGGCCGGCCAGGCTGGGCGTGCCCCAGGCGTGCTCGGCCGCGGCCCGCATGCCCTGGAAGACGCCCAGGGCGGTCAGCACCGAGGAGTCGCCCGCGCCGCCGTTGGCCACCGTGCGGCCGGTGACGTAGCGGCACTCCCGGGCGATGACATCCATGTCCTCGCTGTAGGTGCCGATGTCGCAGGCGGTGATGTAGCGGCCGCTCAGCGACTGCGACGAAGCGGCCGTAGGCGCGCAGCAGCGCCTCGGACTTGAGCTGCGCCGGGTCGCCGATGATCACCGCCTTGCCGCCGCCGTGGTCCAGCCCGGCCAGCGCGTTCTTGTAGGCCATGGCCCGGGACAGGTTCAGCACGTCCGCCAGGGCCGCGTCCTCGCTCGGGTAGGGGTAGAAGCGCGTGCCGCCCAGCGCGGGACCCAGCGCCGTCGAGTAGATCGCGATGATCGCCCGCAGGCCGGACTCGCGGTCCTGGCAGAACATCGACCTGCTCGTGCCCGGCCTGGGCGCCGGCGCTGGCGTCCTTCAGGTCGGGCGGCGTCCGCGTCGCCGCCCTGGTCGGCGGTCCCGAAAACGTTGGCCACGGGACTGCTCCTGGCATCTGTTCCGCGTCCCGCTGACGCGAGATCGGGCTCCAGCCTATTGCCGGTGGCCGGGCCGCGCGGCAGCCGCCGACGATCTGACTGCGCGTCAGGCCTTTATCCAGACCGCCGGGCATGTCACGATTAGTCATGCTGTCTGATGCGACCGGTCTGCGGGCTTATGCCGGTGTTATGCCCGCCGCCTGGCGCAGAAGTCCGCATCGGGGTGACTACGCAGCGTGTAAGGATGCCGCTGAGCGGGCAAATACAGTCGAAACAAGGCATCTCATTGCACTCTGGAGGATTATCACGGCGCCGTCGCTCGTTGCTAGCAGAGTGCGAGCGGCGCCGTCTGCGTCCCGGGGACAGACGGCATCATCTAATGTCTTCCCTCTTGGGCGCACCCGCCGTCGTGACCGAATTGGGAGCAGGTTCGCGACCATAACTGATCTGCTCTGGCCGGCCATTGGCCGGGCAGGGCAGATGGCGCCGGGCAGCGACCGGCGCAGCGGAAGGGAGGGACAGCCGCGAAGTCAGCACAGGAACCTGCACGCGGACCGTGCCGTTCGCCTCGCTCGTGCCGCTCTCGCTAACACAGCGCGGCTGGCTGCGGATAGTCCAGAAGGTGCCGCACCGGGCTAGATAGCCCGGCAGGGGCCTGGGGGGATGAGGAGTCCGGACTGACGTCGCTACTACCAGCACCGACCGACCCATGAGGTAGCAGGGACATGGAGGCAACTAGCTAAGTAGCCGATGGGAGGCGCGGATGACTTTTCCGAATCCGCCCGTTGCGACGTTCCGTGTCGCTAGAATCACGCACCGTGACAGAGTGCTGGGGGGCAACGGGGTGACTCACATCGGAAACTTTGCTCCTGGTGGTCGACTTGTCACCGCTGGTGATGGCAATATGGTCTGAGCGGACTATATAGGACATCCACGGCAGGCTCCCCAATGGGAGCCAGAGAACAGCCACAAACGCAGGATCGCAGTACCGGTCCAGGAGGAGAGGCCGTCAAAATGTCTGCACGCACACCGGAGGCCGAGCCGCTGCTCACGCCGGCCGAGGTAGCAACAATGTTCAGGGTGGACCCGAAGACCGTCACGCGATGGGCCAAGGCAGGAAAGCTCACCTCAATCCGGACCCTCGGCGGTCATCGCAGGTACCGGGAGACTGAGGTGCGCGCTCTGCTGGCGGGCATCCCGCAGCAGCGCTCGGAGTGAAATCCGCCGCCACCTGGTTCTTGCGTCAGCAGGTCCGGGCAGGCCGGAGTGCGAAGTCGCACGACTGCCGCGGCGGCACTCAGATAGCAGTACAGCTCGGCAAGTAGTAGGCAAGGGGGGTCGGCCCCGGCGGCCTGGAAGTCGCATCGGGGGGCGCGGTTCGCGCGAAATGATGCGGCGATGAGCATCCAGCCAGCGGACAGTGCCGGGGTCGATCCGGCCTCCTGGAATCAGCGGTCATGCGCTGCCGGGGGCCGAAAGCAGAATTCAGCGCGGAATGTCTCCCACGAGCGGGCCATATAAGTGGCTTCCGGCTGAGCTCGCGCGCGTAATTGCGGCGAGCGGAGTCTGGCGCACCGAGTCTCGCGCCGCCCGCATCTGCGCATCAGGCCGCATCGGCGGCCCGGGGGAAATAACGGAATAGCCCGGCCACATGGCAGCCGGGAGTCTCGTCCCCATGCGCCGCGCAGGTGATAACTCAAGGTAGTCGCCTTCAACTTTTCGTAATCGTGCCTGCTGAGACACGCGCACGGCCATACTTGACCGCATGCCACCGTCGTGCTGCGCGGTGGCTGGCCGGCGTGGTGCGGCACTGCCTTCGCATGTCTCATGCCAAATGTGCGGTACGCGACGCCCGGGGGACCCGCCAGCATGGCGGAAGCGTGCTGTCGCTTCGAGGGGAGGGGATCGCACACATGCGTGATCCAGATTTGGTTGTGCGCGCGCAGCGGGCTGCTACGGCACTGGAAAGCGCCTGGTGCCGGTGGCGCAACATGCACGGCTTAACGGCCGACCCGCCGGCGCCGGTGTCCAGCTACGTCGGCTACTCACTGGACGCACCGTGGGGCCAGCCCCGGATCGTCCTCGGCTTGTGCGCGGAGGAGGCTGAGCAGCTCGCGGTCCTGCTGGACCGCCATGACTGCGTCGGCCCGGTGCACGCGTCGGTCACGGCCAAGCCGGTCGGCCAGGCCCCGGACAGCCCGGCGGATACGCCGGATGCCGGGCGGTCTCCAGCCGCGCAGATTCCAGGCGGCCGGATTCCGGCCGGGCTGCTGCGCGTGCCGCAGCCAGCGCCGGCCAGCGCTGGCCAGCAGCCGCTGCCGGCCAGTTCCGGATTCTCGCGGCAGGAGAGCAGGCCAGGTCCGGCTGCGCCCCGGCGCCGCGACACCGGCCCGAGCCCGCTGACCTCGGCGTCGGTCCCGGACTACCCGGACCTGCAGACGCCGATCGGACTCGCCGCTTCCCGCGCCGTCGAGGCGTCCGGGGCCAGCAGGAATAAGTCCGTGAACGGCTCGGCCGGCCCGCGCGCGGACCGGGCCGGCGGGGCAGCCACGGCCGAGGGCGCCGCGGAGAGCGACGACCACCCCGACCCGGGCTCCGGTTCCGACGCGGGCCGCGGTCACGGCCCGCAGCCGGCCTCCGGCCTGGCCGCCGGAGCCGATCAGGCATCGTCCAGGCCAGGGCCAGGGCCAGGGCCAGGGCCAGGGCCAGGGCCAGGGCAACAGCAACGGTCACGGTCACGGCAACAGCCGCGGCAATAGCAACAACAGCAACAGTAACGGCCACGGCACAGCCGACTCCGAGGCAGCCACGGTCGTGGGCGGCCTGCCCGCGGTCCCGGTGGCGATTCAGCCCTTCATGTGGGCGGGCGGCCTGGCTCGCGGTACCGCCCCGGCTGCCGCCGAGCAGCCGGGCGGCCCGCGCCGCCGGCCGGACGTCGGCCCGCGAGGACCGCTCCGGCGCGAGTCCGCACCCGGCCGGCGCGCCGAGCGCGGGCCCGGAGGACTCCGGCGGCCAGCGTTCTGAGGGCCAGCCTTCCGGCGGCCAGCGTTCCGGCAGCCAGCAGGCAGACAGCCGGGACGCGAGCCAGAACGGCTCGGGCATCGTGGCGTTCCGCCCGCGGCAGGCCGAGCCGGGCGCTGATCCGGGACGGGCACCCGGCGGTGCGGCGCATCCGGGCGCCAGCGCGCCGGACTATGGCAGCGCCGCGGCCAGCCGGGATGCAGCCGGAACGGACGGCATCGCCGGCCGGCCGGGCGCAGAGCGGCAGTCCGGCCAGGGACCATGGGGTCCGGGCACCAGCGGGCCGTGGAACGGCTCGCCGGGGCACGGCGGTCCCGGCCAGGGCGGGCCGGGGCATGATGCTCCGGGCCACGGGGGGTCCTACCCGGCCGCCGAGCACCAGCAGCCGGCCAGCCCGGCCGTGCGGGAGCCAGGCAGCCGGGAGGCCACCGGAGTCCGGCATCCGGCCGGGGACCCGTCCCGGCCGAACCGCGTCCTGCGCAGCGGGACGCTGGCCCGGCTGAAGCGCGCGGGCCAGGCCTGTGAGGTCACTCAGCCCGGCTCCGCTAGTGCCCGCCCGGCGGCCCCGGCCGGTGACGGCCGGGCTCGGGTCGCCCCGTCGGCCAGTGCCGATGCGGCAACCTGGGCGTCCGGCGAACTGCCGGGTCAGGCCGCGGTCACTGACACGGCCCTGTAACACGCGCGGCACCTGGTCCCCGCGGTATCCGGCTTCCGCCGGGTGGCCGCAGCGGCCAGGCCATGGCAGCCCCGGTCATCTGACCGGGGCTGTCGCGTTGCCGGACGGCTGCGCGGCGGCGCCGAGGTGATCACGCCGCCCGGCTGGTCTGCTGGCTGGCGACGCGGCCGGCCAGACCCGGCCCGGCGGACGTGCCCGGCCAGACCCGGACCGCTGGATGCGCCGGGCCGACCCGGCTCGCCGGACGTGCCCGGCCAGACCACGGCGGCCGGACGCCATCGACTCGGGTTGAGTCGCCGGGTGCCGCCGGACGGACCTCGCCCGCCGGACGGACCCCGCCCGCCGGACGGACCCCGGCCGCCGCAGGCCGGACCTCGGCCGCCGGACTGTCAGACCGGTACCGCAGAATCTGTAGCGTGCGGGTAGCTGTGGTCCCGGGCCCTGGCGGGTCGGGCATGCTGTGCCCGCTTACCGGTGAGGACGCCGGCGCCGGTGTGCCGGGGGGAGCCCGGGCGGCCGGCACGCCGCCCGCTGCGCAGGTACCTGACCTGGCTCGCGCCATCGCCGAGCAGGAGCGCCGCGGCGATGTCCGCTGGGTCTGGCCTGCTACGGCCGAGCTGTACCCGGCGTTGCTGCAGGCCGGCGCCCGGGTGGCCCGCTGCCATGACATTGGCCTGACCGAGGCGCTGCTGCTGGGCCGGGCCGGGACAGCAGAGCCAGCGTCGCTGGCGGCCGCCGCGGCCCGGCTGCGCGGCCTGCCGCCGCCACCGCCGCCCCGGCGGACGGCCCCGTCCGGGCCCCAGCAATCCCTGTTCGACGTGGACGGCGCCGCGGACCCGGATCCGGCGGGGATGGCTGCCGAGCTGGCCGACCTGATCGCGGTGCACGCCGCCCAGCTGGCCGCGATCGCGGCGGACGAGCAGCCAGCCCGCTTCGGGCTGCTGGCCGCCACCGAGTCAGCCGGCGGGCTGACCGCCGCGGAGATGGGCGCGGCCGGACTGCCCTGGCGGCCCGACGTGCACGACCGGCTGCTGACCGACGCACTCGGCGCGCGGCCGCCCGCCTCGGCCGGCCCGGCGGCCCGCCCGCCTCGGCTGGCCGACCTGGCGGCCCGGATCTCGGCCGCGTTCGGCACGGGCGCGCCGCTCAACCCGGACTCGCCGGCCCAGGTCGTCCGCGCCCTGGCCGGGGAGGGGGTACGGGTCACGTCCACCCGGCTGTCGGTGCTGCGGGAGATCGATCATCCGGCCATCCCGCTCCTGGTGGAGTACAAGGAACTGGCCCGGCTGTATACCGCCTTCGGCTGGTCCTGGCTGGACACCTGGGTATCGGGTGGCCGGTTCCGGCCGGAATACATCGTGGGCGGCGTGGTGTCGGGGCGCTGGGCATCGCGCGGCGGCGGCGCGCTGCAGATCCCCCGTGCCCTGCGGCGGGCCGTCGTCGCCGATCCTGGCTGGGTGCTGGTCGTGGCCGACGCGGCCCAGCTAGAGCCGCGCGTGCTCGCCGCGCTGGCCGGAGATGCGGCCTTCGCGGAAGCTGCGGCCGGCGGTGACCTGTACACCGCGCTGGCCAGCGCATTCGGCGGGGATCGCGCCATGGCCAAGGTGGCCCTGCTGTCGGCCATGTACGGCGGGTCGGGCGGGGACGCCGGGCAGCTGCTCGCGGTCCTGCGGCGGCGCTTCCCGCGGGCCTCGGACTTCGTGGAGGCAGCGGCCCGGGCCGGCGAAGAGGGCCGGACCGTCCGCTCCGCCCTCGGCCGGACCTGCCCGCCGCCGTCGGCCGCCTGGCGGTCGGCCACCGTGGAGACGGGTGACCCCGACGCCGAGCGGGATCCGGGCGCGGGCCGGGCCGCCCGCGCCCGCGGCCGGTTCACCAGGAACTTCGTCGTCCAGGCCAGCGCGGCCGACTGGGCGCTGGTGCTGCTGGCCAGCCTGCGCGGACGGCTGCACGCGCTCGGCGGATCCGCTCCGGACGCGCCGCAGCTGGTCTTCTTCCAGCACGATGAGGTGATCGTGCACTGCCCGGCGGGGCAGGCCGATCAGGTGGTCGCGGCCGCGCACGACGCGGCCGCCGAGGCCGGCCGGCTGCTGTTCGGCGCGACCCGGGTCAGTTTCCCGATGACGGCGGCCGTGGTCGACTGCTACGCCGACGCCAAGTAGCCGGCCGGGCCGCTTGCGCGGGCCGCTTCAGCCCGCCGCGTGCCGGCCGGGGGTGACCGGCGGCAGCTGAGCCGTGCAGTACATGCAGCGGCTGGCGCCGACCGGGATCTCGCTCAGGCACTCCGGGCACGACCGGGTGGTCGCTTCCTTCTTCCGCTCGGCGATCGCCATCACCCGGGTCATCGGCGAGACGATCAGGAAGTAGACCACGGCCGAGATGGTCACGAACGACACCAGGGCGTTCAGGAAGTCGCCGTACCGGAACACGCTGTGGTTCAGCGTGAATGTCAGATTGCTGAAGTTCGGCTGGCCGACGATGGCCGCGATGAGCGGCGTGATGAGGCTCTTGATCAGGGCCTGGACAACGGCGTTGAACGCCACGCCGATGACCACCGCGACGGCCAGGTCAATGAGATTGCCGCGCATCAAGAATTTCCTGAAGCCACTCATGAGCCGAAACCTCCGTCGCTGACCACGATCGCCGGCTGTTCCGGCTGTGCGAAGGTATCAACCTTGCTGGGCGCTTCGCCTGAAGTTCGACCAGGTCAGCCAGATTGCGGCCCGGAGCCGGAACGCCCGGAAACACAGAACGGGCCCGGCCTTCGCGGCCGGGCCCGTCGTGACGCAGGCTAATTCAGGACTTGCATGAGGTCCCGATGTACTTCAGGACCTTCTGGAAGGCGATCGAGCCGGACGCGTTCCCCTTCACCATCGCCTGACTGATGTCGGCCATGGACTTGCCGTTCTTCACGGCCGTCTCGTCGGACTTGTAGACGTGAATGATCTTCTTCAGCGGAGCGTGCAGTTTGGCCGGGGCCTCGGCGTCCAGGGAGGTGAAGCCCTTGACGGTCTGCCGCAGTACCTTGCGCAGGCCGGCCCGTGCCTTGGCCTGCGAGACATGCCGGGCGGACGGGGCCGACGGGATGTGCCGCATAAACGAGGTGGCGTCGCCGCAGAAGCTGGCTGAGCCGCCGCCGGCCGCGTTCATGCTGGCCGGCGGGGATCCGGCGGCCGCGGGCGCGGAGCCCGCTCCGCACGCGCAGAGCGTGAGGCACGCCCCGGCGACAGCCGCCGACAGGGCGTAACGACTCCGACGGGCCATTCCTGATCCTCCATGCTCCTTGCGCGGATTGCCGCACGTGCCCCGGTTACAGTAAGCGGTGCGTCCATTACTCCGCGCATTCTTCCGTACGGCGCCCGCCGATGCTGCCGAATACGGCCGGCGGCTGCACATGAATCGCAGGGGGCTGGTCGCCTGCTGCGAGATCTTGCCGGTCCGGCGTGCCGCGTGCATTGTTATGACCGGGCGTGTCGTCGCGATATCGGCCGGTACGGGCACGGGAATGGCGAACCGGATACCCGGCAGCCAGGCCCGGGCCGGGCGTGCGGTCAGAAAGCCGCGATGCTCGCGGGGGCCCGTTCCGCCCGGCTGAAGGCCCGGATGATGGCCGGGGCGCCGTGCCGCCGGGCGGCCAGCCGGGCCAGCAGGACGACCACGGCGTCGGCCACGCCGGCCGGGAACACCGGCGTCGGCAGCCCGACGCTCTGCGCCAGGTCGTCGCAGTGGACGGCGATCTCCATCATCCGGCTGACCAGGAAGTCATCCAGGGTCAGCGGCCACGGGCCCCAGGGCACCAGGACCACCAGGCCGGGCGGCTCGGCGGCCAGGCGGGCAGCAAGTCGCGCCAGCACCTCGCGGGCCCGGGCCGTCAGCGCAGCCGGTCCCGCCGCCGCCTCGGCCGCGCCACCCTGACGGACGACGACATTGGGCTCATCGTCTAGGCCTGCGTCCGTCCACTCCGACCGGGCGTAGTGCTCCGCCAGCGAGACCGGCGGGTCAGCGCAGGCGCCGCCGGCCAGCACTTCCCCGAGATTGAAGATCTGCCGGGCCAGATGGCCGGCCAGGGCGCTGACCGGCATGGCGGGCAGGGCACTATCGCAGTCCCATTGCCGGGCTACCGCTGCCTCGGCGAGCAGGTCCACCGCGATGGAGGCTGCCGCTAGATAGCCATCCCGCATCCCCGTCATCTGACGCCTCCCGATCGGCCGGGCCGGCGGCCGCGGCCGGCTGGTGGCAGCGTATCGGCGGTCCCGGTGAGACAGCGGCCGGCGCGGCGCGGCGCGGCGCGGCCCGGACGGGGCCGGGCGGCCTGCCGTGCCGGGCCCGCGCCATGCCCCGCATGGCCGTGCCGCGCGGCTACCGGGAGTTAGTGAATCGCGCCGTCTGGCGGCCCTGTGGTATTCAGGCGACATGGCAGCTCATGTGATCCGCGTCCCGTGCCGGGCCGCGGCCGCGCCGCGACCACGGGCGGCACGGTGAGCCTCGAGGTCACCGCGCGGGGCATTGTCATTCCGCCCGAGGAGCTGTCCTGGCGTTTCTCCCGGTCGGCTGGTCCTGGCGGTCAGTCGGTCAATACCAGTGACAGCCGCGCGGAGCTGTCGTTCGATCTCGCGCAGTCTGCGGTCCTGCCGCCGGTCATGAAGCAGCGGGCCCTGCGCGCACTGCAGGGCCGCCTGGTCGACGGAGTGATCACCGTGACCTCGGCCGAGAACCGCTCCCAGCTGCGCAACCGCGAGGCAGCGGCGGCCCGGCTGTCCGAGCTGCTGACCGAGGCGACAGCGCCGCCGCCGCCGGCCCGGCGCCCGACCCGCCCGACCCGGGCCTCCCGGGAACGCCGCCTGGCGGCCAAGCAGCGCCGCTCGCAGGTGAAGCGGCTCCGCCGGTCCACCGACGACTAAGGAGCCCGCTGCGGCCGGCCGCTCCGCCCGGATTCGGGCACCGCGGCCAGCGCTCAGTACGCTGGGCCGGTGTCCGCCGCCGTGCCCGCCTGGCCCGCCGGGTGAGCCCTGCCCGCAGCGACCGGGACCGCCGCCGCCGCGAGCTCTCGCAGAACTACCTGCGCTCGCCGGCCGCGGCGAGCCAGTTCCTGAACGCCGTCACCGGCACGCCGGACGGCCTGTGCCTGGAGGTAGGGGCGGGCGAGGGCATCTTGACCGAGCGACTGGCCGGCATGTTCGGCCAGGTCATCGCCTATGAGGTCGACCCGGTTCCGGCGCGGCGGCTGGCGGCCCGGCTGTCCGGGCAGGCGAACGTCCAGGTGCAGGCCAGTGACTTCCTGACCGCCCGGCCGCCGCGCGAGCCGTTCCAGGTCGTGGGAAACGCGCCGTTCTCAGTGACCTCGCCGATCGTGGACTGGTGCCTGGATGCGCGGGCGATGACCTCGGCCACCCTCATCACGCAGCTGGAGTACGCCCGGAAGCGGACCGGTGGCTACGGCCGCTGGAGCCTGCTGACGGTCAGCAGCTGGCCGCAGGTGCGCTGGGAGCTGCGCGGCCGGATCGGCCGCGGTCAGTTCCGCCCGGTGCCCCGGGTGGACGCCGGGATCCTGCACCTCGCCCGGCGGCCGCAGCCGCTGATCCCGGCGAACCGCCTGGGCGCGTACCAGCGCGTCGTCCAGACCGGATTCAGCGGGGTGGGCGGATCGCTGCTGGCGTCGCTGCGCCGCGAGTACCCGGCGGATCGCCTGGCAGCGGCGTTCCGGGCGGCCGGGATCGACCGCGCCGTCGTGGTGGCATTCGTCCACCCTGATCAGTGGGCGGAGTTGTTCCGGCGGCTGGACCGCGTCTCCTGAGCCGGCAGCTCTAACACAGGAACCGGCGACGAGCTCGCGGCACTCCGGACGCCTGCACGATCAAGTAAGCGCACTGGGGCGGCCGGGCTAGTGCCCGGCCGCCCCGGTGTCGCTCACCCGGCCGGGAGCCTGACGCAGGCTCCCGGCCGGGTGCTGTCCTAACCGGGCTGGCCGGCCGCGCCCCGGCGCCGGCCTGGCTGGCCCCGGCGGGCCGACGGCGCGGCACCGTCCGTCCCCGGCCGCCGGGCCGTGCCGGGACGTCCGTCCCAGGACCGGGTGTCCCGCGAGCGGCCCTCGGGAGCCCGGCCATCGCCGTACCGCGTCTCCCGCGGCCGCCGCGGGCGGCTGCCGCGCGGGCGGCCGGCCGGCATCGCCGGCGCAGCGGGCGGGGGCGGCGGCACCGGGGTGCCCGAGGTCGCGATCTCCCTGACCACCTCGTGCCCGGCGGCGACATGATGCCGGGCGGAGCTGATGCCGGCCGAGACGTGCATCCGCTCCACCTCCCGGACCTGGCCGCGCTCGACCAGCGCCACGACCAGGCCATCGGCGCCCGCCCGGGCCGTGCGGCCGGAGCGGTGCAGGTAGTCCTTGTGGTCGTTCGGCGGGTCGAAGTGCACGACCAGCTCCACGTCATCCACGTGGATACCGCGCGCCGCGACGTCGGTCGCGACCAGGACGCGCGGGTGGCCGGCGGCGAAGCCGGCCAGCGCGCGGCGGCGCTGATTCTGGGTCAGGTTGCCGTGGATGGCTGCTGCGTCGACGCCCGCCCGGCCGAACTGCTTGGCCAGCCGGTCGGCGCCGTGCTTGGTCCGGACGAAGAACAGCGTCCGGGACGGCCGGCTGGCGATCTCGGCGGCCACTGCCACCTTCTCGCCGGAATCGAGCACCAGCATGCTGTGCTCGGCCGTGCCGTTATCGATCTCCTCGGTCGCCACCGCGCACACGGCCGGGTCGCTCAGGTAGGAGGTCACCAGCTGGCCGACGCCGCGGTCGAGCGTGGCCGAGAACAGCAGCCGCTGGGCGCCAGCCGGGGTCGGCGTCCAGGATCTGGGTGACCGCCGGCATGAAGCCGAGGTCGGCCATGTGGTCGGCCTCGTCCAGGACCGTGATCTCGATGTCGTCGAGCGATGCAGGCACCCCGGTCGAGCAGGTCGATCAGGCGGCCGGGGGTGGCCACCACGAGGTCGACGCCGCGGCGCAGCCGATGTCGATCTGCCGGCCGATCGAGACGCCGCCGTACACGGTCGTGACGGTCACGTCCACCGACGCGGCCCAGCGGCTGCAGCACGTCCGCGACCTGGACGGCCAGTTCCCTGGTCGGGACCAGGACCAGGGCCCGCGGCGCCTTCGGCCGCGGCCGGGCCCGTCCGGCTCGACCGGCCGGCCAGCCGGGTCAGCACGGGCAGGCCGAAGGCCAGCGTCTTGCCTGAGCCGGTCTGGGCCTTGCCCAGGACGTCACGGCCGCCGAGCGCATCGGGCAGCGCGCGGGACTGGATGGCGAACGGCGCCGTCGATACCGCGCGCGGCCAGCGCCGTGACCAGCGGGTCGGGCAGGCCCAGCGCCGCGAAGGTCGTCGGCTCTGGCTGCGGCGCCGCGAGCGCGGCGGCTAGCGCGCGGTCGAGCTCCGAGGGGGCGGCTGAGGCGCCGGAGGGCTGCGCGCCGCCCGGCGGACGACTGGCTAGCCCGGCGCGGGCCGGACTGGTAGGAGCCGGACCGGCGCTGGCCGGATTGCGGTCGGCTCGAGGATGAGGTTCCGGAAGAGGACTGGCCGGACCGGGGCGGCCGCGGCCGGGGTGCCGGGGCGCACGCTGACGCCGGGCATCTTCATGCAAAGTAGAACTCCATCTGTGCTCAGGGCCGCGTCGCGAGTCATAGCTCGGGCGCCCCGCGCCCCGGGCATCAAGCTCACCGGGAGCGAACCGCACACACAACCGACCGCGCGGGCCGCTCGCCCGCGGGAGTGGCGGCAGTATCCTGCCGCTCAGACCGCAACGCTATCAGCGCCGCCGGTGTTCCCTGCTACCGGTATTTCGCGGACTTATCCGGTCCGGCTGGCCATCAGGGCGTGCTCGTCCCGGCCCGTCCGTACCGATCCTCCAGCCGGACGACGTCCTCGCGCCAGCCCGGCTCGGCGGTTGACGCCTCGGCGAACGTGAGGTCGGTGACGGCCGTGACGCGGTGCAGCACCCCGGCTGGCAGCTAGATGGTGTCGCCTGGCCCGAACTCCTGCCGGGCCAGCTCGCCGGCGGCCGGCCCGTACTCCATCAGGGCCTGACCCGACAGCACGCTGATCGTCTCGTCCTTCTCGCGGTGGTACTGCAGGCTGAGCGAGTTGCCGGCCGTCACGTGGATGACCTTCCCGGCGTATTTCCCGTCCACGGCTGCGAAGATCAGCTCGTGTCCCCAGGGCTTGTCCTGCCGGGCGGACTGGTAGATCCGCGCCGGCGGGCCCGCCGCAGCCGGGCCGTCGTCGCGTGCCGTGGGATTCACCCCTGCCTCCTTGCTCGCTGCCGGACATCAGGTTCCATCATGTCGCGATAACGAGCCCGGCGGTGCTGTCGTGCCCGGCCGGCGCGTCCCGCCCCGGCTGCCAGCTGCCGGCCCGGGTCGGCGGCCCGGCTGTCAGGCCGGCCGGGCGGTCCCGGCGAGCCGGCGAGCCGCCTCGGCCAGATCTCCTCGCGCTTGCAGAACGCGAAGCGCACCTGGCTGCGGCCCGGCCTGCCGTCGTTGTCGTAGAACACGACGTTGGGGATGGCCACGACGCCGCACCGGCCGGGCAGGCTCCGGCAGAAGGCCAGGCCGTCCCCGTCGCCCAGGGCGGCGATGTCGGTGGTGATGAAGTACGTCCCGCGCGGCAGGAAGACCTCGAAGCCGGCCGCGGTCAGCCCGGCCGCCAGCAGGTCGCGCTTGCCGCGCAGGCTCTCGGCCAGGCCGGCGTAGAAGCTGTCGGGCAGGCCGAGGCCGGCCGCGATCGCGTACTGGAACGGCCCGAGCTGACGAAGGTCAGGAACTGCTTGGTGGTGCGGACCGCGCTGACCAGCTCCGGCGTGCCGGTCACCCAGCCCACCTTCCAGCCGGTGAAGGAGAACGTCTTGCCCGCCGAGCTGATCGTGACGGTCCGGTCGCGCATGCCCGGCAGCGTCGCGATCGGGATGTGCTCGCCCTCGAACACGATGTGCTCGTAGACCTCGTCGGTCACCACGAGCAGGTCCCGCTCGATGGCGAGGCTCGGCGATCGCGGTCAGCTCGTCGCGGGTGAGCACCATGCCGGTCGGGTTGTGCGGCGAGTTCAGCAGGATGCAGCCGGGTCCGGCTGGTCACCGCGTCGCGCAGCGCGTCCAGGTCCGGGCGGAACTCCGGCGGGCGCAGCGTCACCGGCACCCGGGTCGCCCCGGCCATCGCGATGCAGGCGGCGTAGGAGTCGTAGTACGGCTCGAACGCGATGACCTCGTCGCCGGGCTCCAGCAGCGCGAGCATGCGCCGCGGCGATGGCCTCCGTCGCCCCGGCGGTGACCAGCACCTCGGTGTCGGGGTCGACCTCCAGGCCGTAGAACCGCTTCTGGTGGGCGGCGATCGCCTGCCGCAGTTCCGGGACGCCCGGCCCGGGCGGGTACTGGTTGCCGCGCCCGGCCAGCACGGCGTCGGCGGCGGCCCGGGCGATCTCGGCCGGGCCCGTCGGTGTCGGGGAAGCCCTGGCCCAGGTTGATGGAGCCGGTCGACACGGCCAGCGCGGACATCTCGGCGAAGATCGTCGTGCCCAGCCCGGCCAGCCGCCGGTTCAGCAGCGGTCGAGTCATCTGCGCCCCTCTCCTGCCGCGGACCGGCTAGCCCGGGGGCCACGCCCCTGGAACCCCAGCCGGGGCGTGCCGCCCCGGCTCAAGGTCAGTGGCCGGGCCCGCGGCGACCTTGTGTGCCTGCCCGACGGGCGTGACGATACCGGTCCCGGCCGGCGGCCCGGCGCCCGCCTGCTGCCGGGTTAGCCGCGCGGCAGATCCCGGCGGCCGGCCCGGCCGGGCGGGACTGGCCGGCGGCGGGGCCCGTTCGCTAGGAGTGCTCTGGCCGTTGCCTGCCCGCCGCGCGCGGCGGCAGGGCGACCGCGTACACGACGACATTGCTGAGGTAGGAGCCGGCGGCATGGTCGAAGACGCCGCCGCAGGTGATGAGATGCAGCTCGGGCTGCGGCGCCGGGCCATAGACGGCGGCGGCGGGAAAGCGGCTCTTGCGGTACTGCCGGACCTGCGTCACCCGGAACACCGCCAGGGTGGCGTCGGCCCGGCGGACGTACACGCGGTCACCGGGCCGGAGCAGCCGCAGCCGGAAGAAGATGCCCGGCCCGCGGTAGGAGTCGACGTGGCCGGCAATGACCGACGAGCCGATGGCACCGGGCCGCGGGCTGCCGGTGTACCAGCCCGCGACCGTGGTGGTGCCGGGCACCTGGAGCGCGCCGCTGGCGGTCTGGCCCAGCCGGATCAGCCGGGTGCGCACGCCGATCGCCGGGATGACCAGCGAGCGGGGCAGCGCCACCGGGTGCGGGCGGCCCGGCCCGGGCACCGCGGCGAGCCCGGCCTGCACCGCGATGCGCAGCACCGGGCCGGGCCGGGTGGCCGGGTGCCCGAGGCTGCTGGCGGTGATCAGGCCGGCTATGCCCACCGCGCAGCTGAGGACGCCGCAGGCCAGCACGCCGGTCAGGATGCGGCCCGGCCGGCCGGGGCGCGGTGCCGTCCGCGCGGAAGCTCGCCCGGCCCCGCCCGGCGCCGCGCAGGCGGCGGGCGATCGCCGGAGCCCGGCCGCGCGGAGAGCCGGAGCACGCAGGTCAGCCGCTGATCAGGCGCGGCTGATCAGCGGGCCCGCCGGGCCGGCGGAGCGCAGGCGTGCCGGGCTGCTGCCGGGCGGCCGGACCGGGACGGGCGCGCCGGCCGGGACCAGCGCCGCCGGGTCAGGCCGGCCGTGACCATCGCGAACCCGCAGCCGGCAGCGGCGAGCCATGGTGCCAGCGCGGGGCCGGGCTGCGCCGCGGTCCCGCCCAGCCCGGTAGCGGCGCCGCCGGCCGGAACCCGGGCACTGCCCGCGGCGTCCTCCAGGACGCGGATGGCCAGGTGGCCGGGCTGGTCGAGGACCACCACGGTGTGAATGGTGCCGGCGGCGAGGGTCAGCCGGGTGGCGGCGTGCTGGCCCGGGCCGGCTGCGCGGACCACCCGGCGGCCCGGCGCCACCGCCCGGAAGCCGGTCGCCCTGGCGAAGGCCAGGTCGCTGGCCAGCGGGCGCGAGCCCAGCGAGACGGTCACGCGCGGCTGGTGCAGTGAGGCCTGGATCACCTGGATCAGCGCCCGGCCGCGCGGCGCGGCGAGCTGATCGTGCAGGACCTGCAGGCGCAGTGCCTTGACCGGGCCCATGCCCGCCACCGTGTAGGCGTTTCCGGCGCTGACATCCACCGTGGCGGACAGGACTGGCCTGGCGGAAGGTGCCGCGCCGGTGCCCCGCATGGCCACGGTGTAGTCACCGCTGGCCACGCGCTCGTAGGGCGAGACCGTGCCGTAGGCGACGTGCCGGAGCACGATCATCGCCCGGGAGTGGCCGAAGGAGTACAGGTAGACATCGACGGGCGGGGTGTTGGGGGACAAGTGGGCCAGCCGTAGCCAGCCAAAGCCGGCCGAGCTGGCGGTGCTGCTGGTGGTGGCCGCGTGCGCGGTGGCGGTCGCGGCCAGGACGGGCCCGGCCACGACGGACCCGGCCAGCGCCAGGGCGCCGGCTGCCATGGCCAGCGGCCGCGCCACGCGGCGGGTCCGGGCGCGAATAGTCATAGCTCTCCTTGGTCTGTCCCGGTGGTCGCTGACGCACCGGCGTTATCAGGGGCGTGCGGTGCCCGCCGTCCCGGAGCCGGGACTGGCGAGCAGCCCCAGCGGGCTGGGCGCGGAGAAGGTAAACCTGAGCTCGGGCCCGCCGGGGCCCTGGGTCACCGCGACATCCGCGGCCCGGTACGGAGCGCGCTGAGCGGCGAGGAAGGCGCGCAGCCGGGCCAGGGCGGCGCTGCCCGCCGAGCCGGCCACCGTGACCGCTGCCGACCGCAGCGGCGCCGCCGCGCTCCCGGCCGGCCCGCTGTCGCTGAACCCGGTGATCCGGAACTGCCGCAGCTGGGCCAGCGCGGCGATCGTGGTCAGCAGCCGGGCGTCTACCTGGCCGGCCAGCAGCTCACGCCGCGCGGCCGCGCTGACCGACAGCTGGCTGTTGCCCGCGAGCTGAGTACCGCCGGCCTGCCGGGCCCGCCGATCGGAGCGCAGGGCGCGCTGGTAGGCGGCTGCGCCATCCGGGGCCTCCACCCGGACCTCGATCTGGCCGCTGCCGGCCCCGAAGGTCGCGATGACCAGTGGTGCGTAGACGCTGGCCAGCCGGCTGCCGAGCTCACTGCGCACGGCGGAGGTGGCGATGACGACCTCGGAACCGAGCGGATCGGCTCCTGCCCCCGGACCCAGAACCAGCAGGTTCCCGGCCGGCACGCCGCGGGCCCGCAGGTCCGCGGCCATGGCCGGATCGCAGGCCACGACGGCGCTGCGGCTCACCTGATCGGCGACCCAGGCGGCCGCCCGGCCGCGGTAGCCGGTCACCGCAGCCGGCGGCGGGCCAGCCTGGCCCTGGCCGGCCCTGGTCATGGCGTCCTGGCCGGCCGCCAGCCCGGGGCCCGCAGCGCTGTCAGCGCTGAGCCCGGGGCCGGCGGCGACATGGGCCACCGCGACGGTCGTTGCGGTCAGGGCGACTCCCGCCGACACGGCGGCCAGCAGCACCGGCCAGCGCGCCCGCCGGGCCCACCGGCCGGGCCGGGCCGGGCGGGGCGGCCGGGCCGGCCCGGCCTGATCCGATTTAGCCGGGGCGGGTGGCGGAGCGGGCGGCAGCAGCAGCGCCGGGGCGGGCAGCGGAATCGGCGGGAGCGGCAGCTCCGGCGGCAGCAGTGTGGTCGCCGTGTCAGCTCGTTTCTGGCTGGCGGCTGCCGCCCGGTAGCGGCGCTCCGCCTTGCGGTAGTCGCCCTGCGCCTGAGCCAGCACGCCGAGGCTCTCGTAGCCACGGGCGACGCCGCCGGCGTCTTCGAGTTGCTCGAACATGGCAACTGAGCTCAGGTAGCGGCGCTCAGCGGTCCCGAAGTCACGGTGCGCCTGCGCGACAGCGCCGAGTTCGTGCAGCCATCCGGCGCGCCCGGCAGAGGGCGACGGCAGGGCCTCCAGCGTGGCCTGGATCAGCTCTGCCTCGGAGTCCAGGCTGCCCCAGACCCGCAGTTGCGCGCAGATGTCCCGGGTCAGGCTGCTCGCCTGGTCGATCTCACCCGCGTCCAGCAGGTGCTGCCGAGCCTGGAGCAGGTCATGAATGTCGGCCTGGCGTTCCTGCGGCCACGCGGCCGCGCGCCACTGCCAGTAGTCCGCGGCCCGGCGGTGCGCAGCCGTGAGCTCGCCATGCCGGCCGGCCCCGGCGAGGATCTCGCGTAGCTGGTGGCCGACCCGCTCGTCCACCAGCAGCGCGGGAACGTCTCCCCGGCGGCCGGTCCGGCGGCGCTGCAGCAATCCAGCCCGCAGGCAGGCTGTGGTCAGGTCGGCAAGGTCAGCCGGCGGCCGGAAGGGCGAGGCCGGGCCGAGGAGGTCGTGATCGCGCGCGGCCGCATAGTCATGCTCGCCGACCTGGAAGAGCACCGCATTGCGATCGGCGGGCTCGCGGTAGACCGACACTCCGATCAGCAGCAGGCCGCGCGAGTACCGAGAAAGGCGGCCAGGGCGCTCAGCGGAGCGCGCCGGCGCTGCCCGGTGCTCGCCGCGCTGGCCGGCTTAACAGCGTCCGGCAAAGGTACAGCGGCCGGACTTGGAGCAACCGGAGGGGAAATGACAGGCGTGCGCAGGCCGGGCTGCTCTGCAGATTTTTCTGCGTTTGTCCCGGCTGTTCCGCAAGGTGGGCCCTGCGTCTTTCTGGCTAACTCATGTCTGGCGCTCGCCGCCGCAGAACGGGCAGCCTTTGTTAGCACATCGTCCCCTTTACGGCATACTGTGCACCGGCTATGACGGATATATAGCACGGTGCAGTCAGGCGGTCACGCTAATTAGCGCTAATTTATTAGCCTGATACGCCGCAGAGTGGCGAAAATAGTACTATGTCTTCATGTATATTAATGCACGGTCCCAGGCCGGCTGATATCGCGCAAAAAGGGGCGGCCCCAGCCGGGGCCGCCCCTGGTTACAGCTCCGGGTGGCCGCCGCCGCGGCTCCCGGCTTGCGTGGTCAGATCGGACGAACCTGCTCAGCCTGGGGTCCCTTGGCCCCCTGGCCTGCGGTGAACTCGACTCGCTGGTTCTCCTGAAGACTGCGGAAACCGTCAATCTGAATCGCGGAGTGGTGCACGAAGACGTCGGCGGTGCCGTCGTCCGGGGCGATGAATCCATAGCCCTTGTCGGCGTTGAACCACTTCACGGTGCCCTGAGGCATGTGCCTTCTCCTACTGGGTGATCTACGGGATCCACGGATGAGGATCCCGGGTTGCGCGGCACCGCGCCCCCCGGAACGGCGGAGAGTCCCCAGCGGAGACTCCGGAGCCAGACTGACTGTGCGCGTGCGCCGCTTCCGCAAATCACGAATGCAACCACGACCATCAAACACCATCCGCCCGGCCCGCGCGCCGCGTCCTGGCCGGTTGGCCCGAGAATAGCGCCGGCCAGGCCGGTGAAATTGGGCGGCACTATGCGAAAACTGTGACTCGTGAGGCGAGAGGATAAAGATGCGTTACGAGTTGCTCATTCCTATTCGCACTTCTCGGCCGGCTTGCCTGATTCGCCGGCCGTCATGGCCCGCGACAGCCCGCGGACATGCACCGCGATCCCGTCCAGCAGGCAGTTCAGGCCGAAGGCGAACCGCTGATCCCGGGTTTCCGGGGCGTCCGGGTCCACGTTCTGCTCGAAGATCTGGACGAAGTGCTCGAACCCGCCGGCCGACTGCAGCCGGGCCCCCCAGGCCCGCGCCGCCGCCTCCATCTCCTCCGCCGACCCGCCGGACTGCTCCTGCTGGCGCTCCAGCCGCAGTTCCTGTAGCTCGCGCACGACGACCCCGGTCACGTACGTGGTGATGGACTGCAGGATGGTCATGGCGGTGGCCAGATCGAGCGGCAGCCCGTCGAGCAGGGCGAGCGACCGGTCGACGCTGCGCAGCGTATGGGGCCCCAGGCCGGGCCGGCCGCCGATGAAGTCGATGACCCAGCGGTGCCGCAGCAGCACCGTCCGGCTGCTGCGCGCGTAGGCCCGCAGGTCAGCCTGCCAGTCGCCGGACGGGTCCGGCACCTCGACCTCGGCCAGGAGCGCGTCGAGCATCAGGTCAAGCAGGTGCTCCTTGTTGGCGATGTGCCAGTACAGGGACATGGTCCCGGCGCGCAGGACCTGCGCGATCTGCCGCATGCTGACGGCGTCGGGTCCCTCCGCGTCGGCAATGGCGATAGCGGCGTCCACGATCTCGTCCCGCGACAAGGCCGGCCGCTGCCGCGCGCGACCGCGCGGCGGGCCGCCGCCCCTGCCATCGCGGGGGCCGCCCTGGCCGCGGCCGCGGTCGGGACCGCGGCGCGGATCGGCACTCCGGCCGTCATTGAGGCCGGGGCGGGAGCCGGGCCCGGCGGCGCGGCGGCGGTCGGCGGGGCGGTTCCGCCCGCCCTCGCTCCACGGGGGCCACAGATCGTCGCTGCTGTCCATCGTGTCTCCGCTCGGCCGTTGCTTGACGCTCGTACATCGTACGTGATAGTACTCCGTACGAGAGAACTCGTACGCCGTACTAGAGTGGCGGCGCCCAGGTCACCGAGTGCCTGCGCAGCAGGCGAGACCACCCGTGGCGCTGCCGGGGCCGGGGATGAACCTGATGAGAAGGAGACCGTGATGAGCGGCACGCTGGCGATCGAGGCCGACGGGCTGACCAAGACCTACGGGAAGACCAGGGCGCTCGCCGGGCTCAGCCTGCAGGTCGAGCCCGGATCGATCGTGGGCATGCTCGGCCCGAACGGGGCCGGCAAGACAACCACGGTGCGGGTCCTGACCACACTGCTCCAGCCGGAGCGGGGAACGGCGGCCGTGGCGGGCTTTGACGTCGTCCGCGACGCCGCGCAGGTCCGCACCAGGATCGGGCTGACGGGTCAGTACGCCGCGCTGGATGAGTGCCTGACCGGCCGGGCGAACCTGGTCATGATCGGCCAGCTGGGCCGGCTGTCCCGGCGCGGCGCCCGGGCCCGCGCAGCCGAGCTGCTGGCCCGGTTCGACCTGACCGATGCCGCCGACCGCGGCGTGAAGACGTACTCCGGCGGCATGCGGCGGCGGCTGGACCTGGCGGCCAGCCTGGTCACCCGCCCCGAGGTGCTGTTCCTGGATGAGCCGACGACGGGCCTGGACCCGCGCAGCCGGATGGTCACCTGGGATGCCGTCCGGGGCCTGGCGGCGGACGGGACCACGGTGCTGCTGACCACCCAGCACCTGGATGAGGCCGACCAGCTCGCCGACAAGATTGCCGTGGTCGACCAGGGCATGGTCATCGCCGAGGGCACGTCGGCCCAGCTGAAGGCGAAGATCGGTGGCGAGCGGGTGGTGCTGACCGTGGCGCCCGAGTCCAGCCTGGACACGGCGGTAGCCGTGCTGGCCCGGCACGCCGACGCGCCGCCGCAGGCCGATGCCCGGGCCCGGACGGCCGAAGCGCCGGTAGCGGCGGGGGCCCGCCGGATGCCCGAGATCGTCCGTGACCTGGACGCGGCGGGAGTGCTGCTCGATGACCTGGCCATCCGGCATCCGTCGCTGGATGACGTGTTCCTGACCCTGACCGGCCACGCGACCGAGGCCGGAGCTCACCCTGAGGAGAGTGACCAGCAATGACGACCGTCGCCGTGTCCCCGGCCCGGCCCGCGCCGCCCGCCGCGACACTGCCGGCCCGGGCCTGGTGGGGCCTGAAGGACACCTGGGTGCTGACCCGCCGCAGCGTGGTGCGCATCGCCCGGGAGCCGGAGCAGCTGGCCGATGTCACCATCCAGCCCGTCATCTTCGTCCTGCTGTTCAGCTATGTCTTCGGGTCAGCCATCCACCTGCCCGGCGGCGGCAGTTACCACCAGTACCTGGTCAGCGGGATGTTCGGGATGGCCATGGCCGGCAGCGCGCCGGGCACCGCGGTCGGCCTCACCACCGACATGTCCTCGGGCCTGATCGACCGGTTCCGCTCGCTGCCGATCTCCCGGGCCGCGGTGCTGGCCGGGCGGACAACATCGGACCTGGTCACTCAGGCTGCTGGGAATCCTGGTCCTGGTGATTACCGGGCTGGCTATCGGCTGGCGCGTCCATAACGGTGTCGCCGACGCGCTGGCGGCCGTCGGGCTGTCGCTGCTGTTCGCCTTCGCGATGACCTGGGCCGGCGCGTGCGCGGGGATGGTCCTGCGCAGCCCGGAGGCGGCGCAGGCCATGGGATTCATCCTGTTCCTGCCGCTGTCGTTTGTTTCCAATGCATTCGTGCCCACTCAGGGCATGCCGGGCTGGCTGCAGGCGGTGGCGGACTGGAACCCGATGAGCGCGATCGCCTCAGCCTGCCGGGTCCTGTTCGGCGGGCCCAACCCGGCGGCCACGATTCACGCCTGGCCCATGCAGCATCCCGAGCTGGCCGTGATCATCTGGTCCGCCGCCCTGATCGGGGTATTCGCTCCGACGGCCGTGGCGCTGTACCGGCGTAAGGTGCTCCGCTGAGCTAGCGCCGGGGCGGGCGGCTGTTCCGGCGCCGCCGGAACTGCCGCCCGCCCCTGCCCCCCCGGGAAAAAGACATGATGATGATCGTCGCGATCGCGCCGGCGAAGACGACCCAGGGAGCGAGGATGAGGAGGTCAACGTCGCTCACCTGCGCTCCTCTCCTGGACCGGCCGCCGATATAACTGAGGTCGGCGGCCGCACGCCGGCGCCCTATCCTCACTTCGTCAGTGCACCCCACCCACCGGGCGTGTCCGGTGAAGCTTGTGTGGTAGCGGTGTGGAGTCATCGGAGTCTGCCCGGGCCCTGCCCTGGCTGAGACCGGGCCGGGCGTCGTAGCCTGAGACCGGGCGCGTGCCTCGTCAGGCCGGCCGGCGAGGCAGCCGGGCAGCACGCCTGTTAGCCCCGCGATGGCGGGCTGCGGTGAGGGGGCGGCTGCGCAGTGGCGGCAACAATCCTGCTCGTTGAGGACGAGCGCAAGCTCCGGGAGCTGGTGCGCTCGTACCTGGAGCGCGGCGGGTTCACGGTGCTGTCGACCGGGTCGGGGGCCGAGGCGCTGAGCCTGGCCGGCTCCGCCGACCCGGACCTGGTGGTCCTGGACCTGGGCCTGCCCGACGTGCCCGGCGAGACCGTGGCCCGGGAGCTGCGCGCGTCGTCGGGCGCCCCGATCCTGATGCTGACGGCCAAGTCCAGCGAAGAGGACCGGATCCGCGGCCTGGAGATGGGCGCCGACGACTACGTGACCAAGCCGTTCAGCCCGCGCGAGCTGGTGCTGCGCTGCCAGGCCATCCTGCGCCGGGGCGGCCAGGCGGAGGGCGGGAGCTACCGCGCCGCCCGGTACGGCGACGGCGAGCTGGTCATCGACGAGCAGCGCCGCAGCGTCGAGGTCCGTGGCGCGGGCGTGGCCCTCACACCGACCGAATGGGGTGTCCTGGTAGCGCTGGCCACGGTGCCCGGTCGCGTCTACTCCCGTTACGAGATCATCAACCGGACTCGCGGCTATGAGTTCGAGGGCTACGAGCGCAGCGTCGACTCGCACGTGAAGAACCTGCGGCGCAAGATCGAAGTCGATGCCGGGCGGCCGGAGATCATCCAGACCGTGCTCGGCGGGGGGTACCGCCTGGGCCTTAGCCGGGATGGCTAGATCGGGCGATGCCGCCCCGCTCGGGATGCGGCTGTCGCTGGCGTTCGTCTCGGTCGCGCTGGCCGCCATCGCGCTGCTGGCCGCGCTGACTGCCGTCTTCGCGGCGGCGGATGTCGACCAGCTGGCCCAGGCCCAGCGCTTGCGGCTGACCCAGGCCATGGCGGTGGTGGCCGCGGCCTCGCGCGACCAGGCCGGCGGCTGGTCGCCGTCCGGCCTGATGTCGACCATGGACCTGGCCGGCAAGATCAACGCCGACGTCCAGGTGACCGACCTCGGCGGTCAGGTGGTGGACACCTCGCCTGGCTTCGCGACGTCCAGCGGGCCGCTCATGCGGGCCCCGGTCCGGGCGGGCGGGCACCGGGTGGGCACGCTGACGGCCCGCTTCGACCCGGGCCTCGGCGTCAATGACCGGCGGCTGCGCGAGGAGTTCTTCCGGGCCATCGCCGGGGCGGCGGGGCTGGCGGCGCTGGTCGCCCTGATCGTGGCCATCGGCATGTCGCGCCGCATTACCCGGCCCGTGGCGCGCCTGATCGAGGCCGCCAGCGCGGTCGGCGGCGGTGACCGCACCGCCCGGGTGGGCAGCATCCGGGGGCCGACCGAGCTGGCCGAGCTGGCGGAGACCTTCGACCGGATGGCCGATGAGCTGGCCCGCCAGGAGCAGCTGCATCGCATCCTGGTCGCCGACGTGGCGCACGAGCTGCGGACGCCGGTGGCCGTCCTGCAGGCCGGGCCACGAGGCGCTGCTCGACGGGGTCGTGCAGCCGACCCCGGCGCAGCTCAGCTCGCTGCGCGATGAGGTGCTGCGGCTGGCCAGGATGGTGGGCGACCTGCAGTCGCTGGCCGCCGCGGAAGCCGCCGCGCTGCAGCTCACCCTGAAGCCGGGTGACCTGGCGCAGATGGCCGGAGCCGCGGCGGACAGCCTGGCCGGGCGGTTTGAGTCCAGCCAGATCAGCCTCGAGCGGGACCTGGAGCCGGCGCCGATCCGGGCCGACGCCCGCTGGATGCACCAGGTGATCACGAACCTGCTGGGGAACTCGGCGAAGTTCACCCCGGCTGGCGGCACGGTGACCGTGCGCACGGCAGCGGACCGCGAGCGGGCCACGCTGACCGTGACTGACACCGGCATCGGCATCACCGAGGCGCAGCTGCCGCACATTTTCGAGCGCTTCTGGCGCGGGACCAACCCCACCGGGGCCACCGGTAGCGGAATCGGGCTGGCGGTAGTGGCCGAGCTGGTCCGCGGCCACAATGGCGACATCACCGTGCAGAGCACGCCGGGCAAGGGCACCGCTTTCGTGGTGTCCCTGCCCCGGGCCTGAGCCCCGTTGCTGACGGCCGGCTGAGCCGGGCCTGATCTGTGCCCAGACGTCTACATCAGATCACCACATTCACATCATCCCGTGAGCATCCCGGTCAGCTTTCCTGCAGCCTGGTCGGGTCTGCTCTATGGCAGGGGCCCGGCCGCCGTACCGGAGCCGGACCAGTGCCACGGGAGGAGTCCTGATGTCCGCAGACCTGGTGATCGAGGCGCCGCGCACCCGTCTGGCGATCGGGGCGCCGCGAGACCGGGCAGGCAGCGCTCAGGACGTCAGCGAGCGGCCGGACGGGCCCCTCGCCCGGCCCGCGGTCCCGGCCCAGCAGGCTGCCCACCTGGCCCCGGAATCGCTGCCGGGCTGGCGTGCCCTGCTGGAGTCGCACTGGCGGGCCCGGCTGGAGCGGGTGACGGAACTGTCGCTGGCTTACCACGATGCCGAGGAGGCCGGGGCCGGCGAAGGCGGCCGCCCGGCCACCCGGCCAGGCCGGCCGCTGCTGCGCCAGGCGGTCGCCGAGCGCCGGGTGCTGGCCGAGATCGAGGCGGCGCTGTCCCGGCTCCGCACGGGCTGCTTCGGCCGCTGCGAGCGCTGCGGCGGGGTTATGCCCGCGGCCCGGCTGACCCGCAGCCCGGAAGCCCGTTATTGCGGGACTTGTGACCACTGATCCCCGGCGCGAATCGTGCGGTCACGCAGAGCGCCGGCCAGGCCCTCCACATGGAGCACACACCGTCAGCAGGGGGACTGCACATTCCTACGCTGAATTGTATATAAGGCACCGCCAGCTGCGGGGGCGCTGACGATGCCTGAGCCGGCTCGCCCACTGGCCGCCTGGTGGGCGGGCCGCCTAATTCTTGAATACTGGTGCGCGCTGCAAGGAGACAGCCATGCGGAAGATCGCTATTGCCGCAGTCATGACGGCGCTCACCGGTCTGGGACTCGTTGTCCCAGCCGCCGCCGGGGCCGCGACGTCCTCGGCGGCCAGGCCCGCCGCAGCTGCGGCCCGTTCGTGCGATCTGCACTGGGGCAGTAAATCCAAGCACGCTGGCGTGATGGTCCAGGCCAAAGTCCGGTCGGCCCGGGCAGGCCAGCACCGGTGCTTCGACCGGCTGGTGATCGACATCGGGGCCGGAGCCAAGCCCGGCTACCAGGTTCGCTACGTGCACCGGATCATCGCCGATGGCTCGGGCAACGTCATCCACGTGCGGGGTCACGCCCGGCTGCTGATCAACGTGCTCGCGCCGGCCGCGGCCTCGTTCCCGGCTAACAGCCATCACCTGGTCGCGGTGGCGGGCTTCTCCGCCTTCCGGCAGGTCGTCGGGGCTGGCTCGTTCGAGGGCATTACCTCGGTCGGCGTCGGCCTGCGGGCCCGGCTGCCGTTCCGGGTCCTGGAACTGCGCGATCCCGGCCACCACACCCGGCTGGTCATCGACGTCGCCCATCACTGGTGAGCCTGCCGGGCGTGCCTGATCGGCGCTGACCAGGCACCTGACCCATGGTGATGTCGCGGCCGCGCTGCCGCCAGGCGAACGGGCATACCTCCGGTTACGCGCCGGCGGGCCGGGCGGCGCGACTGGCCCGCCGCCGGGCCCGGTACTCGGCGACCGCCGCGCGGTGGTCCACCAGCGGCGCGGGATAGCCGCAGCGCCGCCGGGTCGCCTCGGCTGGCTCGTGGATGTCCCCGGCCGGCAGTCCGGCTAGCTCCGGCACGTAGCGGCGCACGTAGTCCCCGTCCGGGTCGAACCGCTGGCCCTGCCGGGTGGGGTTGAAGATCCGGTGCGCGCTGGTGTCGGTGCCCGTGCCGGCTACCCACTGCCAGTTGAGCTGGTTGCTGGCTACGTCGCCGTCGGTCAGCAGGGTCATGAAATGCGCGGCTCCCGCCCGCCAGTCCAGGTACAGGTCCTTGGTCAGGAACGAGGCGACAATCATCCGCGCCCGGTTGTGCATGAACCCTTCGGCAGCAAGCTGCCGCATGGCGGCGTCCACGACCGGATAGCCGGTGTGCCCGGCCTGCCAGGCCGCCAGCGCCGCCGGGTCACTGACCCACTGATCACCGCGATCCCGGTAGTCGCGGCGGCTCGCGTCCGGGCGGTCGGCCAGCAGCTGGCCGAAGAAGTCCCGCCAGGCGAGCTGGCGGATGAAGGGCGCGCTGCCGGGCTGCCCGGTTAGCTCGGCCTCGATGGCCGCCGGGGACAGGCAGCCCAGGTGCAGGTAGGCCGACAGCCGGGAGGACCGGTCGGCGGCCAGGTCATCGCGGGCGCGGTCGTAGTCGCCGAGGTTGTCCGCGGCCCAGGAGCGCAGCCGGGCCAGCCCGGCCGACTCGCCGCCGGCCTGCCGCCCGGCCGCGGGCCGGGCGGCGGTCAGCCGGCTCAGGGCCGGGATCCGGCCGGCGGCCAGGCCGGCCGGGAGGGTGACGGCCGCCGGGCGATCCGCGGCGGGGCGTCGCCGGGCTTCCTGCCAGCGCCGGTAGTACGGGGTGAAGACCTGGAACACCGATCGCCCGGCGGGCTGCACCGCGCCTGGCGGCAGCACGGTGACGCCGGGATGCCGGATCACTGCCATCCGCTCGCTGGCCGCGGCCCGCTCCAGCTGCGTCAGCCGGGCCTGCGCGTAGCCCGACACGTCGTCAGCGACGTGGATGGAGGTCACGCCGGCCTGCCGGGCCAGCTCGATGACCGTCGCCACCCAGGGGCTGCCGCGCCGGATGACCAGTCCGCCGCCCGCCGCCCGCAGGCTGTGATCAAGGTCGTGCAGGCTGTCGTGCAGGAAGCTCAGCCGGCTGGCGTGCGCCGCGCAGCGGTGCAGCAGGTCCTCGTCCAGCACGAAGGCCGGAACGACCGCGGCGGCGGCCGCGACAGCCGCGCTCAGGGCCGGGTTGTCGGTCAGCCGCAGGTCCCGGGTGAACAGCATCATCGAGGCAGCCATAACCCCGACCCTGACACAGGCCCCGGCCGGCCGGGGCAGGCCGCTCCGCTGCTGCGGCAGCACCGGCTGGTGGCCTGCGGCAGCACAGTGTGACGGACATCACCCCGGGCCGCCCGCGCTGACACCCGTTCCCGATTTGCCTGCTCATTACGGCTATTCGCACACCTTTTCCACAAGCTATTCACAGATTGTGATTCGGAGCAAATCGGGATGATGCGCCGTCCGCTGGGCAACACCCCCGATCCTCGTGCACGCTAGGGAATCGACAGCACCCTGTGTGCGCGGCGATTACTTAGAGTAATCATGTTGCCTTGCCCTCGCGACATGCCCGCACGCCGGCTGCCATGGCCCGGCTATTCAGGCGGCCGGCAGCCGCCCGGGTGACGGCCGAGCGCGCATCGCGCCCGACAGAAGGCTTGTCTTGTTCCCCAGCAGGACACCTCAGACTTTCCCCTGCACGCATTCCGCGACGCCGCGCCGCAGGCCCGCCGCGGCCCGGCTCTGGCTCGCGGTTGGCGCCCCGGCCGTCGCGCTGGTCGCGATGGCCGGCGCCCTCGCCGGAACCCTGCCCGCCAGCGCTGCCGTGTCGGCGCCGGGCAGCCCGGCCGTCGTCAGCGCTCCGGCTGCCGCAGCCGGGTCACTCACCCTCGACGCCGCTCTGTCCGGGTCACCGGGCGCGGTGGCGCCCAGCGTCAGCGGCGGCACCTCGGGCGGGTCCAAGGGCCGCCGCCATCAGAGCGCCCGGCAGATCGCCTGGCACATGATGCGGCACTTCCACTGGTCGTCGCGGCGCCAGTACCCGTCCCTGAACAAGCTGTGGTCCAGGGAGAGCGGCTGGAACGTGCATGCCAGCAATCCCTACTCCGGCGCGTACGGCATCCCGCAGGCTGTGCCGGGCTCGAAGATGGCCAGCGCCGGGCCGAGCTGGCGGTCCAGTGCGCGGACGCAGATCCGCTGGGGCCTGCGCTACATCCGGGACCGCTACGGCTCGCCGCGCCAGGCCTGGCGCCACGAGACCAGCGTCGGCTGGTACTGAGCCGGGCCGTGCCCGGCCGGGCTGGAGGGGCGCTGCGATGCGCCCCTCCAGCCCGCCTGTCCTTACGGGGCCGGGCGCGCAATGGCCGCCACGATGGCAGCGGCCGCCCGGGCCAGGTCGGCGGGGGCCAGCTCGATCTCCAGGCCGCGCTGCCCGGCGCTGCAGAACACTGTGCCGAAGGCCATCGCGCTCGCGTCCAGGACGACCGGCAGCGGGCGGCGCTGGCCCAGCGGCGAGATCCCGCCCGTGACATAGCCGGTGGCTCGCTCGGCGGCCGCCGGATCGGCCATCCTGGCCTTCTTGCCGCCGGCCGCGTCCGCCAGCGCCTTCAGGTCCAGGCTGCCGGCCACCGGGACGACGGCCACCGTGAGCTTGCCGTCCACCTCGGCGATCAGGGTCTTGAAGACGCGCTCGGGCGCTACCGCGAGCGCGGCGGCCGCCTCCGGTCCGTACGGGCCGCGGGCCGGATCATGCTCGTACTCGTGCACCGAGTAGGGGATGTGCTGGCTGGCCAGCAGCTGAGTCGCGCGGGTTCCACGTCCTGCCACGCCCGCCGATGCTACGCCGGATAGCCATACTGAAGTGTGACCGCCTGGGTGCTGCACGTCGACCTCGACCAGTTCATCGCGGCTGTCGAGGTGCTGCGCCGGCCGGAGCTGCAGGGCCGGCCGGTGGTGGTCGGCGGCGACGGCGACCCGGCCAAGCGCGGCGTGGTGGCGACCGCCTCCTACGAGGCCCGCGAGCATGGCGTGCACTCGGGCCTGCCGCTGCGCACGGCCGCCCGCCGGCTGCCAGACGGGGTGTTCCTGCCGGTCGACCGGCCCGCGTACGAGGCCGCCTCGGAGCAGGTCATGACGGCCCTGCGCGGGCTGGGCAACATGGTGGAGGTGATGGGCTGGGACGAGGCCTTCGTGGCCGTGGACACCGCCGACCCGGAGGCCGCGGCCCGGCAGATCCAGCAGGCCGTCAAGGCCGCCAGCCGGCTGGACAGCTCGGTCGGCATCGGCCGCAACCGGCTGCAGGCCAAGCTGGCCACGGGGTTCGGCAAGCCCGCGGGGATGTTCCGGCTGACCTACGACAACTGGTTCGAGGTGCTTGGCAGCCGCCCGCCGGACGCGCTGTGGGGCATCGGGCGCAAGACCGCCCAGAAACTGGCCGCGCTGGGCATCGAGACCGTCGCCGCCCTGGCCGCGGCCGACCCCGCCCGCCTGGCGGCCAGCTTCGGCCCGGCCACCGGCCCGTGGCTGGTCCAGACGGCCTGCGGCGTCGCCGGCGCGGAGGTCACCGACGAGCCCTACCAGGCTCGCGGCCACGGCCGGGAGGAGACCTTCCAGCGCGACATCAGCGACTGGGACCAGGTCGGGGCGCAGGTCAGGCGGCTGGCCGCGCAGGTCGCCGCGGACGTGGCCGCGGAGCAGCGGCCGGCGGCAGCCGGATCATCGTCAAGGTCCGTTATGTTCCGTTTCTCACCTACACCCGCGGCGCCGCGCTCCCGGAGCCGACGCAGGACCCGGCGGCCATCGAGGCGGCGGCGCTGGCCGCGCTGGACCGCTTCGACGCTCGCGCCGCCCGGTCCGCCTGCTGGGCGTGCGGGCCGAGTTCGCCCGGGAGGCCGCCGCCGGCGGATGAGCCACCGCCTGTCACAGCCCGCTGCCCTGCCTCGTCACAGGAACAGGAACCGAGAACGAGCCGTCAGGAGGCAGACAGTCATGCGGGTCCTCGTGGCCGGCGCAACCGGCGCCGTCGGACGTCAGCTCATCCCCGCGCTGGTGCAGGCCGGGCATCAGGTCACCGCGACCAGCCGCAGCCAGGCCCGGCTGGCCGGGCTGCGCGACGGCAGGCGCCGAGCCGGCCCTGCTGGACGGCCTGGACGCCCGGGCCGCCGGCGAGGTGGTGGCGAGGGCCGAGCCCGAGGTCGTCATCCACGAGATGACCGCGATCCCCGCCAGCCTGAACCTGCGGCACTTCGACCGCAGCTTCGCGGCCACCAACCAGCTGCGGACCCGCGGGATCGACAACCTGCTGGCGGCGGCGTCCGCGGCCGGCGTGCGGCGGTTGATCGCGCAGAGCTACGGCGGCTGGAACTACGCCGGGCCGGCGGCCTGGTGAAGACCGAGGACGACCCGCTCGACCCGCAGCCGCCCGCGGCGCAGCGGCAGACCCTGGCCGCGATCCGGTACCTCGAGCAGGCCGTGCTCAGCGCCCCGCTGGAGGGCGTCGTGCTGCGGTACGGCAGCCTGTACGGCCCGGCGGCGTCGGACGGCATGGTGGACCTGATCCGCAAGCGGCAGCTGCCGGTCATCGGCGCCGGCGCCGGCGTGTGGTCATTCCTGCACATGGCCGACGCCGCGGCGGCGACCGTCGCGGCGGTGAGCGGCGGTGCGCCCGGCGTCTACAACGTGGCCGACGACGAGCCGGCTGCCGTGGCGCAGTGGGTGCCCGCGGTGGCGCAGATCGTCGGCGCCCCTGCCCCCCGGCGGGTGCCGGTCTGGCTGGGCAGGCTCCTGGTCGGGGAGGTCGGGATCTCGATGATGACGCAGATCCGCGGCATCTCCAGCGCGCGGGCGCGGCGGGAGCTCGGCTGGGAGCCGGTCTATGCCAGCTGGCGGGACGGCTTCGCCCGGGGCCTGGGCCGTCAGGGCCAGGCCAGGCGTCGCGGCCGCCGCCGGCGCGGGGGATCGTGAGAAGTAGCCCGGCACCGGGCCGGGAGACAGCGATGACCAGGAGGCAGGGCATGAGCGAGGCGGAGGACTACCTGAGCCTGCGGCCGCTGATGTTCTCGATCGCCTACCGGATGCTGGGCAGCGTCACGGAGGCCGAGGACATCGTGCAGGAGGCGTTCCTGCGCTACCACCGGGCCAGCACGGCCGCGGGGGAGGCGGACTCGCCGAAGGCCTACCTGTCGGCGGTGACCACCCGGCTGTGCATCGACCACGCCCGGTCGGCGCGGGTCCGGCGCGAGTCGTACGTGGGTGAGTGGCTGCCTGAGCCGCTGCTGACCGGCGCGGTGGCGGGTTCCGCCGGGTCCGGCCCGGCCGCCCCGGCGGCGCTGTCCAGCGCGCAGATCGCGCCGGACCCGGCCGACCTGGCCGAGCGGGCTGACTCGCTATCCCTGGCGTTCCTGCTGGTGCTCGAGCGCCTGTCCCCGGTCGAGCGGGCGGTCTTCCTGCTGCACGACGTCTTCAGCTACTCCTACGAGGAGACGGCCGCGATCGTCGGCAAGAGCGAGGCCAACTGCCGCCAGCTGGCCCGCCGGGCGCGTCAGCACGTCGCCGAGCACCGGCCGCGGCAGGAGCCCTCGCGGCGCAGCCGGGAGGAGCTGGCCGGCCGGTTCTTCGCGGCGGTCGACCGCGGGGACATGGACGGCCTGCTCGAGCTGCTGGCCGCCGATGTCGAGGTGTACGGCGACGGCGGCGGCATGCAGCCCTCGTGGCCGCGCCCGATTGTCGGCCGGGACCGGGTCAGCAGGCTGCTGCTCAGCCTGGCCAGGCAGGCCGCCGCGGCGGGCGCCAGGCTGCTGCCGGCGGAGGTCAACGGCCAGCCGGGGGCCGTGTTCCTGGACGCGGAGGGACGCCTGGTCAACGTGCTGAGCCTGGATATCGCCGACGGGGCGGTGCAGATGGTCCGGTCGGTGATCAATCCGGACAAGCTGCGCCACCTCGGCCCGCTGGCCGACGTCCCGGCGATGATGAGGCAGCTCAGGAAGCTGGCGGATCCGCCAGCCGGGCCGCCAGCCGGGTGAGCTCGGCGGGCGGCGGGTCACGCAGCCCGATCAGGTCCCGGACGACCTGGGCGGCCCGGTCGCTGGCGTGCACGTAAGACGCGCTGACCGACTCGGCGCTCAGCAGCGCCGCTACGGCCTCGGTGACCTGATCGCGCAGGGCGAAGGCCCGGGCCACGTCGACCAGCATCCGGGCCTGCCGGGCGGGGGACAGCCCGGCGGTGTCGGCAGCCGCCGCCACCCGCAGCGCGTGCCCGGCGTCGCCGAGGTCGACGCTGACCGCGATCTCGTACAGGGCCACGTACTCGGGGCCGAACTCCGGCGCGCCGCCGGCCCGCTGCGCGCCCAGCCGGCCGGCCAGCTGGCGAGCCCGGGTCAGCTGGCCGTAGGCCGCGGCCTGCAGGCGGCCCGGGCCGCCACGACGGCCCGCAGCAGGGTCAGCCCGCCGCACAGGGCCACGGCGTCGGGATCGCCCAGGTCCGCCAGTCCCTGCAGCGCGTCGACCGTGGTCCGCGCCGTCTCCTCGGCCAGGGCGTGCCGCCCGGCGCTGAGGAAGATCGACGCCAGCCGGTGCGCCCCCGCTGCCACCAGCAGCAGGTTGCCGGCCCGCTCGGCGGCGGCCATGGCCCGGTCGGCGGCGATCCACGCGCCCTCCGTCTCGCCCAGCCGGGCCAGCGCGGCGGAGCAGGACTGGTAGGCCACGGCCAGCAGCTCGTAGACCTCGGACTGGCTCGCCGGCGGGAAGGTGCGGACCGCCGCCTCCAGGCCGGGCAGCAGGTCGGCGAGCAGATCCGTGAGCTCGCCGAAGCGGCCGGCCCGGGCCAGCATGCAGGCCCGGTCGGTCCGGGCCCGGAGCCAGCCGAAGGAGGGAGCATCCTGATCGCCGAGCATGGCGCCGAGGGAGTGCACGCCCGCCAGCACGACTCGCAGGCCCTCGGCCTGAGCCCGGCTGCTGCCCGGATGGGCGGCCGGATTGACGGCGATCGGGCCGCCGGCCGCCAGCTCGGTCAGCGGGAGTTCCAGGGCGTCAGCGACGGTGCGCAGGGTCTCCGGGCAGTCGATCGGCGCGGCGCCGCGTTCTAACTGCGAGACCCAGCTGACCGGACGGTCCAGCAGCGCGGCGAGCTCAGGCTGGGACATGCCGTGCCGGCGGCGTCCCTCGGCCACCTTGCGGCCGAGCACCTGCTGATACTCCAGGGTGTTCACGCCACACCTCCAGCCGGCCCCGGCACCCGACGGCACATGGCCTCCGGGCGCGGCCAGCCGCATGTCTCCCGATCAGCTCCGCTGTGCGCGCCTGGCCGAATCCGGTCCGGCCCGGCGAACGCTGTCATGTGTGTTATGCACATTGAGAATTGCATGATCCCGGCGGTCGGCGCAAGTGCGCCAGGTGCAATCTAAGCGCTGCCGGGGTAGCGGTGACACAGAATCGGATAGCCGCCGCGCAGAATCGGCGCCGGCGAGTGCCCGGATGCGCCAGTGGTGCGGACGCGCCCCGTGGGGCATGATCGCTTCTGCCCGGGGATCTGCGCGAGCCAGGAGGGACATGGCCGTACCGCTGCTGGCCCGCTGCGTCGCGGCGGTCGTGGGCCTGATGCTCGTCCTCATCTCGGCGCGCAGTGTCGTCGGAACGCTGATCGTGCCCCGATCGGTGTCCAGCTTCCTGACGCGCCGGATCGACCAGCTGGTGAATGCGGCCTTCCGGCTGGCGGCCGACCGGATGGCGGACTACCGCCGCCGGGACCGGGTGCTGTCGGGGCAGGTGGCGACGCTGCTGCTGAGCCAGATCGTGGTCTGGCTGCTGATGTTCTTCGTCGGCTTCTCGCTGATCTTCTGGCCGCTGGTGCACGGCGGGATCACCGAGGCCTTCTCGACGGTCGGCCCGGCGCTGTGGGAGATCGGCTCCGTTCGTGCCTTCGGTGCGCTGCAGCGCACCATCCTGGACATCGCCGCGCTGATCGGGATCATCACCGTCACGCTGCAGATTGCCTACCTGCCCACCCTGTACGCGGCCTTCAACCGGCGCGAGACCGAGGTGGCGCTCCTGAACGCCCGGGCGGGTGACCCGTCCTGGGGCCCGGAACTGCTGGCCCGCACGCAGTACGCCCTGGGCACGGGCATCTCCACGATCGACACGCTGCCGCAGATCTACGCCGACTGGGAGCGGTGGGCGGCGGACGTGACCGAGAGCCACACCACCTACCTGCCGCTGGTGCGGTTCCGGTCACCGAAGCCGCTGTCCTCCTGGATCACGGCGCTGCTCGCCGTGCTGGACTCCGCGGCGCTGTTCTTGTCCGTGTCTCCGGAGCACGCGCCCGTCGTGGCCGCCCGGCTCTGCCTGCGCAGCGGCTTCACCTGCGTGAACGCCATCGCTCGCGCGATGGGATTCGACATCCCGGACGAGCCCGACCCGAGCGCCGGGATCAGCCTGACCTACGCCGAGTTCCTGGACGCCATCGAGCGGATGCGCAAGGTGAACTTCCCGATCGAGCGCGACCCGGAGGAAGCCTGGGATCATTTCGTCGGCTGGCGCGTCAACTACGAGCAGGCGGCCTACGCCATTGCCCGGGAGATCGACGCCGTCCCGGCCCTGTGGTCGGGACCGCGGCACGTGCCCGGCGAGCAGATCCCGCCGTTCCGGCCGTCCCGGGGCCGCACGAACGGCAGCCGCTAGCGCGCCGGGGCCTGCGCGGCCGCAGGCCCCGGCGCGGCGGGAACTCAGTGCAGCAGCCGCAGCGTGTTCGCTGCGTCGTCGACGTAGTAGACGCCCCGGCCGTGCGGCGCCAGCGTCAGGCCGAACAGCGCGCCGGCTCCCGGCGGCATGCCCGAGCGGTCCAGGAACCTGCTGGCGACCTGGCGCCCGCCGGGCGTGGTCTCGACGATCTTCCCGTTGTTGCCGTTCACGGTCAGCACGTGACCGTTCGGGGCGATGGTCAGGCCGAGCGGAGCGGACAGGGCGCCGCCGCCGGACACCAGCCGTCCCGTCCCGGCGCTGGTCATCCTGGTGACAGCGTGCGGGATGGCGAAGATCCGGCTGGACTGGGTCTCGGCCACATACAGCGCGCCGCCGGCGCCCAGGCCGACGCCGGTCGGACCGAGCACGAACGCCGCGGCGTTGCCCTGCTCGGCGAACCCGGAGCCGATCTTCGTCACGGCGGTCAGCCGCGGCGGGTGGTGCGCGAGCACCCGCAGGCCCAGCCGCAGCACCGTGCCACGGTGCACGACCTTGCCCCTGGCCGCGACCGTCCCGTTCAGCACGTTGGTGACGAACAGGTCGGCGTGCCGGCCCGGCTCACGGCCGTGGCGTCCCAGGGCCCGTTGATCCCGTGACCGGAGATCGTCTCGCGGACCCGGCCGCGGGAGTTCAGCACGATCAGGCAGCCTGCCTTCGCGTTCCTGACCATCCCGCTGTGGGACGGGGTGCTGCCGACGACCACCCAGCCGCCGCGCAGCACGGCCAGGGCGGTGGTCAGGCCGACGCCGCCGGGGCAGGCGCCGGGCAGGTGCCGGGCGGAGATGCGGGCGAACAGAGTCCGGTGGCCGCCGGGCGTCACCTGGACGATGGTCGTCCCGGTGCCCTGCAGGTTGGCCTTGTTATTGAAGTTGCTGATGAGGATGCTGCCGGCGTGCAGCCGGCCATGGCTGTGGTGCACGACCACGATGCCGTAGGGATTCACGTCGCCGTTGCGCGGCACGGTCGAGGCAATCGTCGTCAGCTTGCTGAACCGCCCGATGAAAGATCGGTGCGCGGCGGCGAGCGCGGGCGCCGCGGGTGCCAGCGCCAGGCTGCTGACCGCGCCGGCCGCCAGGGCGGCGGCCACGGCCCGCCGGGCGGTGACCGCCGGGCGGGCTGCGCTGATCAGCCGGGCCGGGTGGATGCGATGAAGTGTCGGCATAAAAATGCCTCCTCCGGGACCGTTCGGCGAGGCCGTGATGACTGGCTCTCGCACTGGCCTTCCCCGGCCCCGGCGGCCCGGCTCTCAGCGGGCCGCTCCCCCTGGAACGCGAGCGGCCGGGCCCTGGTTCAGGGTCCGGCCTGCTGGCTGCTGCCGAAGGCGGGCGTTAGTGCACGAACTGGTCGCCGGCCGTGCGGTACTCGTGGATCTCGCCCTTAGGGAACCAGACCTCGATCTCCCGCGCCGCCTCCTCGGGATTGCCCGAGGCGTGCACCAGGTTGGCCACCGCGACCTTGAAGGTGTTGGCGTAGGCCTTGCTCATGTGCGCGTAGTCGCCGCGGATGGTCCCCGGTGCCGCCTGGTCCGGGTAGGTCGCGCCGACGAGCTTGCGCGTGCACGCCACGGCGTCGACGCCCTCCAGGATCAGGGCGATGACCGGGCCGCTCTGCATGAAGGTGGCCATGTTGTCGTACACCGACGGACCGAACCGGTCCTCCAGGTCGAAGTAGTGCCGGCGGGTGAGGTCGGCGTCCATCCACACCATCTTCATGGCGCTGATCTTCAGCAGGGCATTCTCGAACCGGGATAGCACGGGCCCGACCAGGCCCCTGGCCACGGCGTCCGGCTTGAGCAGCACCAGGGTGCGCTCGACGCCCGTGACGTCACTCATGATTGATCCTCCCGACAAGGCGGCCCGCCCGGGCCGGCGAAGTCGGCACAGCTTAGCGATAATCACGGAGTGCCACGGCCGCTGTGCTGGTGAAGTGGGCTATCACTCCCAGTACGCACATCCTGCCCGGTCCCGTGGGCTAGTCTCCTATTTCGCCAGGAAACTACGGCCCCGCATCTTGCCGGGGCAGCAGACGATCGCAGGAACCCGCCCCGCGCCGGTCAGCTGGCGACCGGGTTCCGGTTAGGCAGCATGACGTGCACGACACCTGGGCCGCCCGAGAGCTGCCCGTGCTGGACGCGACCGTGAGCCTGCTCGAGGAGAGCTACATGGTCACGGTCAGCGATATCGCGGCCAGGACCGAGCTCGAGCCGGCCGCCGTGGCCCGCGCCCTGGAGGCGCTGGACCCGGACTACGTCGACTTCCGGAAGACGACGACCGGCGGCGATCCGACGTTCTGGTACGTCCTCAAGGTCACCCCGCAGGCCCGCCGCGTCGTCGGCCAGTGGCCGACCCCGGACAGCTTCGTGACCCGGCTCGCCGAGGAGCTGTCGGCGGCGGCCAGCCAGGAGGACGACGCCGAGCGCAAGGGGCTGCTGTCCTACGCCGCCCGGCTGGTCGGCGACACCCTGCGCGAGGCCGCGGTCCGGGCCGCCGGCCAGGTCCTGTCGCCGGCCATCGGCGCCGGCCCGCAGGCCTCGGCCGCCGGGACGGCGCAGGCGGCGCCCGCGCCCGCGATGGCCGCTCCCGCTCCCGTCCGGCTGGCTGCTGTCCAGCCTGCTTCCTGGCCGGACCAGGCCGCGACCGGGCCGGGCGGCCAGCAGGCGGCCGACCCGGAGCAGTCCTGGCCGCAGCCCGCCCTGGCCGTGGTTCGATCCGGACCCGCATCGCCCGGCGCGGCCCAGGCCGGCCCGGACGCCGCTGATGCGCCGCCGGCGGACCCCGGTGCCGGCCCCGTCCCGACGGCCTGACCGGCTGCCGCCGGATCGACCCGGCGGCCTGACCGGGCCGCCCGTCAGCGGGCCGTCCCGGCTGCGCTCACCGCAGAACCGGCGCGGCTCGGTTTGCCTAGATTTCCGATCAATGCACCTGTAATACTAGGAATTAGCCGCGAGTGAGGCCCGCGCGCCAGCCTGGCGCCGGGCCTCCCGCGTGATTCCCGGAAGGTGTGTGTACCTGAGCATGCGCAGAACCTCTTCCGCCGGCCCGGCCGGCTCTCGCCGCTGGGCCCGGCTCGCGCTGGGGGCCGCCACGGTTACCCTCGGCGCGATCCCCGCGACGCTGGCCGCCGCGGGACCGGCCGGAGCCGCGACGGCTCACGCCGCGGCCGCCCGCGGTGCCGCACCCGCCGCCCCGCCGCCGGTGACGATCCTCAGCGCGCACGGCTCCCGCCGCGGCGGCGACTTCTTCATCTCCCCGTTCGGCGATACCACCAGTTACGCCAACGGCCCGGAGATCGTGTCCCCGGCTGGCCAGGTCGTGTGGTTCAAGCCGGTGCCCGCCGGCCAGGAGGCCGCCGACTTCCGGGTGCAGGATTACCGCGGCCGTAAGGTCCTCACCTGGTGGCAGGGCACCGGGCTGGGCGGGCTGGCGGCCGGCACCGACTACATCTACAGCGATCACTTCAAGAAGATCGCCACTGTGCAGGCCGGGAACGGGTACAGCGCCGACGGCCATGAGTTCCTGATCACCCCGTGGAACACCGCGCTGATCCTGGCGTACACGACGGCCACCGCCAATCTCACCTCGATCGGCGGGCCTGCCGACCAGACTGTGATCGACGGCATCGTGCAGGAAGTGAACATCAAGACGGGCAAGGTCTTGTTCCAGTGGAACAGCGCCGACCACGTCCCCTACAGCCAGAGCGAGCAGCCGCTGCCGGCCTCGGCCAGCACGCCCTGGGACTGGTTCCATGTCAACGCCGTGCACCTGACCCGCGACGGCAGCCTGCTCATTGACGCCCGCGACACCTGGACCACCTACAAGGTGAACCGGCACACCGGTCACATCATCTGGCGGCTCGGCGGCAAGGACTCCGACTTCACGGAGCGCGCCGCCAGCGGCCAGGTACTCGACAGCGCCGGGCAGATCTTCTCCTGGCAGCATGACCCCGAGCAGACCGGGCCGCGCACCTATACGTTCTTCGACAACGACAGCACCGGTACCCCGCTGCTGCCCTACAGCCGCTCGGTCACGGTCCGGCTCAACTACCGCGCCCGGACCGCCACCCTCGTTGCCTCCGACAACCAGCCCGAGGGCCTGTCCGCCGCCTCCCAGGGCAACGGGCAGACCGTCCGTGGCGGCGACCGGGTCGTCGGCTGGGGCGCGCTGCCGTACTTCTCCGAGTTCAGCCCCGGTGGCAAGCTCCTGTTCAACGCCGAGTTCCCGGCGGGCGTCAACACCTACCGCGCCTACCGGTTCCCGTGGCCGGCGGGCGGCCCGCAGCACCGCTAGAAACCTCATCCCGAACGCACGACCATTGCGGGACACGCTGCGAGAGCCAGGCTGGCCCGGCGTACTGCGCCGGGCCAGCCTGGCTGGCCGCTCGCGGCCGGCGACGGCGCCTGCGGCCCGTCCCCGGCGGCCAGCCACCGGTCCAGCCAGCCGAACTGCTCGGCCAGCATGTGCAGGACCGACTCCCGGGCCACGTAACCGTGGCTCTCGTGCGGCAGGGTCACCAGCCGGGCGGTCCCGCCGTTGCCCTGGACGGCCTGGAACAGCCGCTCGGACTGGATCGGGAAGGTGCCGGAGTTGGCGTCCAGCTCACCGTGGATCAGCAGGATCGGCGCGGTGACCTGGTCGGCATAGCGGAACGGCGACATCCGGTCGTAGACCTGCGGGACCTCCCAGAAGCTGCGCCGCTCGGTCTGGAACCCGAACGGGGTCAGCGTCCGGTTGTAGGCGCCGCTGCGGGCGATCCCGGCCGCGAACAGGTCGGTGTGCGCGAGCAGGTTCGCCGTCATGAAGGCGCCGTAGCTGTGCCCGCCGACCGCCACCCGCGACGGGTCGGCGATCCCCTGGTCGGCGAGGGCCCGGATGTGCGCCGCCGCCGCCGCGCTGATCTGCTCCACGTAGGTGTCGTTCATCGTCTCGGGATCACCGATGACCGGCACCGTCGCATTGGCCAGCACGGCGTAGCCGCGCAGCACGAACCAGGCCGGCTCGCTGGCATTCAGCCGGGTGAACCGCTGGGTGCTGCCGCGGACCTGCCCGGCGGTGGCCGCGTCCCCGTAGTCCAGCGGGTAGGCCCACAGCACCAGCGGCAGCCGCCCGTCTCGCTCGGAGTCGTAGCCCGGCGGCAGGTACAGCATCCCGGTCAGCTGCACCCCGTCCCCGCGATCGTGGGTCAGCAGGCGCTTGTCCAGGCCGGTCAGCTGCGGATGCGGGTCGGGCCAGCTGGTCACCGGGCGGGTGCCGGCGCCGTCCAGGCCGGTGATGTACAGGTTCGGCGGCTGCGCCGGGCTCTCCCGCCAGATCAGCAGCTGCTCACGGCCGCCGCCGACGAAGCCCAGCACCACCTCATACGCATCAGCCGGGCTGCGGTACAGCCGGGCTGTCTCGCTGCCCCCCAGGTCCAGCCGGTCCAGGAACGGCCGGTCGCCATCGGGTCCCGCGCCGTCACCGCGCAGGTAGATGGCCTGCCCGTCCTGCAGCACGGTCCGGGTGCCGTCGGGGTGCAGCCGCATCACGGGGGAGCCGGGATCGGCATACGCGTCATCGGCAGACCGGTCGAAGATGACCCGGCCCGGTCCGGCCGGTGCCCCGGCGGACCCGGCTACATCGTGCAGCCGGGTCGTCAGCCAGCGCCGGTCCCGGTCATGCTCGGTGACCAGGATGCGGCCCGGCTCAGCGAGGTCGAGCCAGCCCAGGTAGCGATGCTCGACGAGCAGCACGGCCTCGGCCGCCCCGGCGCTGAACGGCGCCGTCAGCTTCATGACCTGGTCCCGGTGCGCGGCCTCGGCCAGCGGGTCACCGCCGTCCAGCGCCTCGCTCCACAGCAGGCTGGCCGGCTCGGACTCCAGCCAGCCCGCGCCGCGCGGCCCGGTGGGCACGCCCTGCCGGGGCACCTCGTCGCTGACCGGCAGGTCAGCGATCACCTGCTCGAGCCCGCCGTCGGCGGACCATAGCTCGACGCGCCGGGCGAAGTAGTGGGCCGGCACGCGGAAGGAGAACGGCCGCTGCAGCCGGTGCACCAGGAGGTGCGCGCCGTCCGGCGACTCCTGCAGGTGCTGGTACAGGCCGGGCGGCCCGAGTTCCTTGACGGCCCCGGATACCGGGTCGACGCGCAGCGGGATGGTGGTCGCCAGCTCCTCGAAGACGTCCTCGTCGCTGCTGCTGCGCAGCAGGTCCTGGTAGGTCGCCATCTGCGATCGCTTGCCGGAGGACTCTTCCTCGCGCGGCTCGATCGCCGGCGCGCGCGGCCCGGCCGCGGCCCTGGCCGGCCCGGACTGCCCCGGCGCGCCGAGGGCCAGCAGCGAGGTGCCGTCCCGCGACCAGCGCACGGCGGCGCCCGGTGAGGTCGGGTCGCCGCCCAGGATGTCGCGCACCCGCAGGCCGGGGACCTGGGTGGCGGTACCGGTCGCGGCGTCACCGGTCCACACGCCGATGCCATCGCTCTCATCGACGGTAAAGACGAACCGTCGCCCGTCCGGGGCAAAGGACGGGACGCTCACCGAGGCCCGCTCGGGCAGCGCCAGCTGCTGCTCCGCGCCGTCGGGCAGCGCGATCACCGACAGGCCGGTCAGCCGCCGGGTGCGCTGGCGGCTGCCGGTGGCCGGGTCGATCCGGTACCCGGCCAGCGACAGGTGCGGCCGGGCGAGGTCGGCTACCGGTGGATAGGCCTCGTAGCGCACCAGGGCCAGGAACTGGCCGCCAGGCGCCAGCATGGTCAGCGGCGTGGGCGGGGCGTCGATGATCGAGACAATGTCGCTGTCGGGGGTCCGGTAGGGCACGCTGGCTCACTCTCGGCTGTCGGGGCGCGGCCCGGGCGGGTCACGGTACGGCCAGGCGGCGCTGGCCCGGCCCGATCCAGGCTGGCGCGCCTGGCCAGCGGACGCAAATCGGAAACCGGCACAATGGACACCGCTCGCACCTGAATTTCTGCTGGAAGGCAACGATGCCCGGCTCTGCCCCGCCCGCCGCCGTTCCCGGGTTTGCCGACGCCCACGCGCACCTGCTGCGGGAGTCAGCGGGGATCGGTATGTCGGTGAACTCCGCCGATGTCCGCTCGTTCCACCGGCAGGTGGCCGCGGACGCGACCACTCCCATGGACGTGCCGGACCCGGTGCCGGCCGGATCGCTGCCCGAGGTGGCGAGCCGCCTGGCCGCCGGCCTCGCCCGCGCCGCCGCGGCCGGGCTGGTCGAGGTGACCGAGATGGGCATGCGGGAGTGGAAGTACCTGGACGCCCTCGCCGCCCTGCAGGACGCCGGGCCGCTGCCCGCGCGGGTCCGCGTCTACCTGGCCAGCGGGCTGGCCGCCGAGACCAGCGCGGCGGACCTGGCTGCCCGGCGCGCGGCCATCGCCGGCCCGTGGGTGCGGCTGGAAGGCATCAAGTTCTACGCCGACGGCTGGCTCGGCCCGCGGACCTGCGCGGTGTGCCGGGACTTCGCTGACACCGCCGAGTCCGGCCTGCTCTTCCTCGACGGGGCGGCCCTGGCCCGCCGGATCGGGCCGCTGGCCGCGGCGGGCTGGCGGATCGCCACCCACGCGATCGGTGACCGGGCCGTGGCCGCCGTGCTGGACGGATATGACCTGGCCTGGGACGGCGACCGGACCGCGATGGCGGCCGCCCGGCCGCGGATCGAGCACGCCAGCCTGCTGTCGGCCGAGCTGATCGCCCGGATGGCCGAGGCCAGCGTGACGGCCTGCATCCAGCCGTCCTTCGCCGTCACCGACGACCCGCAGCTGCACTCAGCGCTCGGCCCGGCTCGCGCCGAGCTGGCCTACCCGTGGACGGAGCTGGCGCGGGCAGGCGTGCCGATCGTGGCGGGCTCGGACTACCCGGTGGAGACCCTGGATCCGCTGGCCGGCCTGGCCCGGCTGATCCGCGGCCGCTCCGACCGGCCCGGCTTCGGCTCCCCGGCAACCGCCCCGCCCCGGTCCCGCCTGGACCCCGGTACCGCGTTCGCGGCGATGACCGACGCGGCTGCGGGCCGCACCTTGCTGAGCGCCGACCCGCAGGTCACGCCGGTCGCGGATATCGACCAGATCGCCGTTCAGGGTACGGAGCCGGCTGCGTTCAGTTAGCGCCCCGCCCGGCCGGAACGGGGAATGAGGTCACCACGATCCACTTTCCTCAACATTTGCCATCGCTCAGGTCTGATTAGCTAAGCGCGCGGTCAGCCGGCCGAGTACGATCCGCGAATGGACGTTGAGTCAGCAGGCAATCGGGCCGCACGATTCCCGACGGTGCCGGAAAGTGCCTGGTCACGCAGCTCGCGGTGTTCTACCCACGGATCGTGCGTGGAAGTGGCGCGGCTGCCGGGCGGAATGGTGGGCGTCCGGGACGGAAAGGTCGGGGCCGCGTCCCCGGTCTTGTCATTCACCCCGGACCAGTGGCGGGCTTTCACCGGCCAGATCGCAGCTGACCGGCTGACTCTTCCCCAGTAGCGCCGTACTCCTTCACAGTGGCCCCCAGCCGGGCACGTCCGGCGTCGGCTGGGAGCCCCTCTCCTACGTTGCGCCGTCCGTACCGGTCTGCGGCAGGCAGGTGTGGTGCCCCTGCGCGGCCAGCAGCATCGGCATGATGCTGACGACGTCCTCCCGGCCCTGGCGGCATCCTTCCGACCAGCTGGCCAGTTCCCTCTCGAGCTGATCCGCCCGGGCGCGCGCCCGGGCGGCCTGGTCCGCCCAGTGCCGGACCTCTCGTGCGGCGGCCGCGCGTTCGGCCGCGATCGCGGCGCTGGCCCGGCGCAAGGTGATGCCCCAGACGAGCGTGGCCGAGATCGCTGACCAGAAGATGACCGTGAGCGCGCTCACGGGTGCACCCCGCAGGCGCAGTCTGCGCTGCCAGGGGCGGACGTCCGGGACATGCCCGGGCGCTGGCCCATCAGGTAGGTCTTGCATCCTGGATGGGCCGATGTACATTGAGACATGCCATTCCTCCTGTTGGGATAGCTACCGGCGGGAGCTTGGTTGACCTGGGCTGATGGCGTGCCGGCTATCGGCCCAGGATTATGTTGGCCTGCTGAGGGCCAGCGATCCCTGGTGTCGGCGCCGCGGCGGCGCGCGTGCGCCCTGGGCCGCGGCAGGCCGCGTGCGGGGCGAACTCGCGAATGGCTGGCCGTGAACGGCAGCAGCCAGGGCCGCCATGCGATAGAGCTTCCTGATCCGCATCGCGGCCTCCCCTCACCCCAGAGGTGCCTCACTACCGATTGTCCGGCATTATCCTGAAACTGCAATATGCAGTGCAGACTGCGATGGAGTTTTTCGCGGATTCTTCACCTGGATGTCCGGGAAAGGTACGCTGCTCCTGAGCCTCGTGTCACGGATGCGCCTGCTGAGCCGAGAAGATAGGCCGGTGAAGTGCCTGAGCGCAGCAGCCTGAAGATTGGCCGGCGTCGGCTGGCTACTGAACTGCGCGTGCTGCGCGAGCTGGCGGGCCTGACGGGCGAGGAAGTGGCCGAGCGGCTGGGCTGGTCGGGTTCGAAGATCAGCCGGATCGAGCTCAACCGCAGCGAGGTGAAGTCTGCTGACCTGGCCCGGCTGCTGGACCTGTACGGAGTGGCCGAGACGCAGCGAGACGAGCTTCTGGCGCTCACGCGGTCCCGGCGCAGGCGGGGCTGGTGGGAGGCCTACTCCGAGGTCGTCCTGCCGGAGTTCGCCGAGTACATCGAGCTTGAGGCGGAAGCGGAGAGGATCCGCTGCTGGTCGCCGCAGCTGGTGCACGGCCTGCTCCAGACCCGGGACTATGCCGAGGCGAGCATCATGGCCGCGTCCTCCTGGATGCCGCTGGTCCCGCCCGGCCACGTCCGCCAGCTGGTTGACGTCCGGATCGGCCGCCAGCGGGGCATTGCCGAGCGGACACAGGAACTGCTGGTCGTGCTGGACGAATCAGTCCTGCTGCGCGAGATGGGCGGCCCGCAGGTCATGCGAGACCAGCTCGCCTACCTGGCCGAGGTCTCACAGTCCGCCAACATCTGGGTGCACGTGCTGCCGCTGAGTGGCCCGCAGCCGGTCGGGACGGGCGGATTCATCGTGCTGAGCTTCCCGCCAGTGGCCGGCATCGGGTCTCCTGCCGACGTGTTTTATGTTGAGCAGCTGACCCGTAGCGAGGTCTTCGCCGACCGTGAGGAAGAGGCCAACATCTACCGCCTCGGGTTCGACAAGCTCGTGGCCGATGCACTCGACCGGGACCAGTCCCGCGATCTGATCGCTCGCATCGCCTGTGAGGTGTGGGGCGGCGCGTAGCCCGCGACCGCCCTGGAGAGCCCGTACGGTCGGCCGGGGCGGCGGTCCCATGGCCGGGCTACATGTGCCGGGGCGTGACCGTCGCGTTGCGGGCCAGGGCCTGCTGAGCGGCGTCCTGCTCGTTGCGGATCACGTGCATGACCGCGTTGATCAGCGCCAGGTGGGTGAAGGCCTGCGGGAAGTTGCCCAGGTGCCGCCCGGATCGCGGGTCGATCTCCTCGGCGTACAGCATCAGCGGGCTGGCGTAGGACAGGACCTTCTCGCACAGGTCCCGGGCCCGCCGGTGCTCGCCGATCTCGGCCAGCGCGGACACCAGCCAGAACGAGCAGATGGTGAAGGTGCCCTCATCGCCGCCCAGGCCGTCGTCGGTCTCCGCGGTCTGATAGCGGAGCACCAGACCGTCCCTGGTCAGCTCGTCGGCGATGGCCAGCACGGTGTTGCGGATCCGCTTGTCGGTGGCGGGCAGGAAGCGCAGCAGCGGCATCAGCAGCAGCGAGGCATCCAGCGCCGTGGTGTCGTAGTGCTGGCAGAAGACGTCCCGGTCATCCAGTGCGTTCGCGCAGATGTCGGCGTGAATCTCATCGGCGGCCGCCTGCCACCGCTCGGCCGCGGCGGTGTCCTCGCGCATCCGGGCCAGCCGCGCACCGCGGTCCGCGGCGACCCAGCACATCAGCTTGGAGGAGGTGAAATGCTGCGGCGCGCCCCGGACTTCCCAGATGCCCCGGTCGGGCTCCCGCCAGGCCTCCAGCGCGTGCTCCACCTGGTTGCGGGCCAGCTGCCAGACCCGCTCGTCCAGCCGGTCGCGCGACTTGGTGTGCAGGTAGAGGGAATCCAGGACCACGCCCCAGACGTCGTTCTGCTGCTGGGAGTAGGCGTTGTTGCCGACGCGCACCGGCCGGGCGCCCTGATAGCCGTGCAGGTGATCGAGCTCCTGCTCGCTCAGCCCGCACCGGCCGTCGATGCCGTAGACGATCTGCAGGTTGCCCCGGTCCCGCTCGACGATCTCGGTCAGGAACGCGAAGTAGTCGCTGGCCTCCCACTCAAAGCCCAGCGTGTACAGGCCCCAGAGCGCGAAGGTGGCGTCCCGGATCCAGCTGTAGCGGTAGTCCCAGTTGCGCTCGCCCAGCGGGGTCTCGGGCAGCGAGGTCGTGGCCGCGGCCGCGATGGCGCCGGTCGGGGCGAAGGTCAGCCCCTTGAGGGTCAGCGCGCTGCGGGTCAGGTAGCTGCGCCAGCGGTGATCGGGGAACCAGCCCCGGGCCAGCCAGTGCTGCCAGTGATGGGCGGTCCAGACCTGCCGGGCGAGGGCGTCCTCGTAGTCGGCGGGCGGCTTGCGGCTGCCCCACGACAGGGCGCAGAACCGGGTCTCGCCCTCCTTCAGCCGGGTCCGGGCCCGGGCGCTCGGGCCCTCCAGGCCGAGCCGGATATCCGAGGTCAGGGTCAGCGTCAGGTCGCCGCCGTCGGAGATAACCGCCTGCTGGTAGCCCTGACTGGTGTAGTCCCAGCGGCCGCGGTGCCGGCCGTAGTCGAAGGCCGGCTCGCAGTCCATGCTGAGCTGCACCGAGCCGTTCACGCAGCGGACCGTGCGCAGCAGCATGTGCTCGGCGTCGTAGTCGGTCGGCGGCCGCCGGTGGGTGCTGCGATCCCGGTGATCGTGCCGCCACGGCCCCATGACCAGGCAGTCGCGGACGACCAGCCAGCCCTCGCCGCAGTCCCAGCTGGTCTCCAGGACCATCGTGCCGGGCAGGTAGCGCCGGTCGGCCGGCACCATCATGTCTTCCGGGCCGAACCGGAACCAGCCCGCGTCGCGGTCGAGCAGGGCGCCGAAGACGCTGGGGCAGTCCATCCGCGGCATCGACATCCACTCGACGGCGCCGCTCGGGGCGACCAGCGCGGTGACCTCGCAGTCCGACAGGAAGCCGTAGTCGGCGATCGGCGGATACGGCGAGAAGTCATCGTGCTCAGCGCCCAGGGCAGACAGCGGGCTGGCCGGCACCTCGTCAAAGCCGAGTCCCAGGCCCAGCCCAGGCATCCGCCCGCCGCCGCCCGTCGCCGCCTCCGCCTCGCGGATCCCGCGCGCATCACTCATCACGGTAGTGTGGCCGCTTCAGCGGCCCGGCGGTGTGTCATCCTTTCCGGCGCGGCGGGTGTGTCCGCCCGGTTTCCCGGCCGGATCCCCGGCGGCAGGGCGCCTGCCGCCTGATTCTGTGATTTAGCCCACAGCATGTGCCTCGTCCCCCCGTGTCCGGCCCACCGGTGGTGCATTCCCCCGGCACCGGCCCGGGAATACCAGCGACCGCTGCGGGTTTCCCCGGGGCGGGACAGAAGCGACACTAGGTGCAGTCTGTATAGCTAGTGCTAGATGTCCCGGTATCAGGGGATGAGGAGACTCGCCATGACTGAGGGTGCGCGCGGGGGAAGCAGCGGGGCGCCGGCGGCAGCCGAGCCGCGCCCGCTGCAGATCGAGGCGAACGGGATCAACGTCATCACCGACGCCGAGCGCAAGGGCAGCCCGCGGGACCTGTTCTGGCCGTGGTTCGCCGCCAACGTGTCGGTGCTGGGCCTGAGCTACGGCTCGTTCGTGCTCGGCTTCGGGATCTCCTTCGGCCAGGCGCTGGCCGCGAGCCTGATCGGCATCATCGTGTCGTTCCTGCTGTGCGGGTTCATCGCGGTAGCCGGGAAGCGCGGGTCGGCGCCGACGATGGTGCTGGGCCGGGCCGCGTTCGGCGTCCGCGGCAACCGGCTGCCCTCGGTCATCTCGTGGGTGCTCACCGTCGGCTGGGAAACGGTGCTCATCGTCCTGGCCACGCTGGCCACGGCGACGGTGTTCGAGCGCCTGGGCTGGGGCGGCGGCACCACCACGAAGGTCATCGCGCTGATCGTGGTAACCGCGCTGACCATCTTCGGCGGGGTCATGGGCTTTGACCTGATCATGCGGATGCAGTCGGTCATCACCATCGTGACCGGCGTGCTGACCATCGCCTTCATCGCGCTGGTGGCCGACAAGATCCACTGGAGCGCCGTAGCGGCGATTCCGTCCGGGTCCGCGGAGAAGTTCATCGGAGCGCTCGTCTTCATGATGACCGGCTTCGGCCTGGGCTGGGTCAACGCGGCCGCGGACTACTCGCGCTACCTGCCCCGCCGGTCCTCCGGCCGCGGGGTGATCGGCTGGACCACTCTCGGCTCGTCCGTCGCGCCGATCGTGCTGCTGGTCTTCGGGCTGCTGCTGGCCGGCTCGTCGGCCAAGCTGAGCGGCGCCATTGCCGCCGACCCGATCGGCGCGCTGACTACCTTGCTGCCCACCTGGTTCCTGGTGCCGTTCGCGCTCGTCGCGGTGCTCGGCCTGGTCGGCGGATCGGTCCTGGACATCTACTCCTCGGGGCTGGCGCTGCTGACCCTGGGCCTGCGCATCCCGCGGTATGCCGCAGCGCTCGTCGACGGCGTGGTGATGGTCCTGGGCACCATCTACGTGGTGTTCATTGCCAAGAACTTCCTGAACCAGTTCCAGGGCTTCCTGATCACCCTCGGCGTGCCGATCGCCGCCTGGTGCGGCATCATGCTGGCCGACATCGCGCTGCGGCGGCGCGACTACGCCGAGGCGGACCTGTACCGGCCAGACGGCCGGTACGGCGATGTCCGGGCGCTGCCGCTGGCCGTCATCGTCGTCGGTACCGTCGTCGGCTGGGGCCTGGTGACCAACACCTTCGCCAGCTGGCTGACCTGGCAGGGATACCTGCTCGAGCCCGCTCGGGCTGGGGGGCAAGACCGGCGCCTGGGCGTTTGCCAACCTGGGCGTGCTGGTCGCCCTGGTGATCGGTTTCCTCGGCATCATCGTGCTGGGCCGGCCGGCCATCCGGGCTCAGGAAGCCGCGCCGGCGCCCGAGCCCGCCGCGGCCGGGGCGCAGGGCTAGCGGGCCGGGAGGCAGCCGGATGGGCGGGGCCGGGTGGCTGGCCGTCATCGACATGCAGCGGGTTTTCGGCGAGGCCGGGAGCCCGTGGCTGGCGCCGCGCTTCGCTGAGGTGACCGGCCCGGTCGCCCGGCTGGCCGCCGGGTTCGGTGACCGGGTGACCTTTACCCGGTTCATCGCCCCGGAGGTGCCGTCGGGTGCCTGGCGGCAGTACTACCAGCAGTGGCCGTTCGCGCTGCAGCCGCCCGGTGCCCGGATCTACGAGCTGGTCGATGACTTCGCCGGCCACCCGACGCTGGACGCCACCACGTTCGGCAAATGGGGCCCGGAGCTGGCTGACCTCGCGGGGACCGGGCCGCTGGTGCTGGCCGGGGTCTCTACCGACTGCTGCGTCCTGTCCACCGCGCTGGCGGCGGCCGACGCCGGGATGGCCGTCCAGGTCGTCGCCGATGCGTGCGCGGGCGTCGATGACCAGAGCCACGACCGGGCCCTGGACGTCATGCGCCTGTACGGGCCGCTCATCGAGGTCGTCCAGCTGGCCGACGTCCTGGGCTCGTGATCCGCCCCTGGCTTGCCGCCGGGCCAGGCCGGTGACCAGTCCGGCCGATCGCGCCGCGGGGGCCTTGTACGGGCTGGCCATCGGGGATGCGCTGGGCATGCCCACGCAGGCGCTGCCGAGGGCCGAGATCGTGGCCCGCTACGGCCCGCTGATCGGCCATTTCGAAGCGGGTCCGGCCGACCACCCGCTGGCCGCCGGGCTGCCCGCCGGGTCGGTGACCGACGACACCGAGCAGGCCGTCCTGCTCGGCCGGCTGCTGGCCGAGTCGGGCGGGCGGCCCGACGGCACGGAGCTGGCCCGGCGGCTCATCGCCTGGGAAGACGGCATGCGCGCCCGCGGCTCGCTGGACCTGCTCGGCCCGTCCACCCGCCAGGCGATCACCGCCCTGCTGGCCGGCACACCGCCGGGACAGGCCGGCCGGCGCGGCACCACCAACGGGGCCGCGATGCGCATCACCCCGGTGGGCATCGCCACCCCGGCCGCCGACCCTGACCTGCTGACCGACCGGGTCGTGGCCGTCAGCGAGGTCACCCACAACACCGGCGTGGCGCTGTCCGGAGCCGCGGCCGTTGCCGCCGCGGTGAGCGCCGCGATCGACGGCCCGGCCGCGGCCAGCGCTAGCACCGAGATCAGGCGCGTGACTCAGGCGGCGGTGCGAGCCGCGCGACGGGCTGCCCGGCGCGGGCACTGGGTGGCCGCCGCCGACGTGGCGGCGCGTATCGAGTGGGCGACCGCGATGACCGCCGGGCTCGGCACCGCCGACGTGCTCGATGTGGTGTACCGGCTGGTGGGCACCAGCCTGGCGACCCAGGAGTCGGTTCCCGCGGCGTTCGCGGTGCTGGCTGCCAGTCCCGGTGATCCGTGGCTGGCCTGCCGTATCGCCGCGTCGCTGGGCGGCGACTGCGACACCATCGCCGCCATGACCGGCGCGATCGCCGGTGCCTGCCACGGGGCCGGTGCCTTCCCCGGCTTCGCCCGCCAGATGATCGACGAGGTCAACGGACTGGACCTGGGCTCGCTCGCGACGCGGCTGCTGGCGCTCCGGGACAGCAGCCGGGCGCCCGGCCGGGGCCGGCGCTGATGGCGGGCATCCGCCGGCTCCTGCACCTCGGCAACGTGGTCGTTGACCTGGTGCTGAGCGTCCCGCAGTGGCCGGAGCGCGGCGCGGACGTGCTGGCTGACTCTGCGGCGCTGACGCCGGGCGGCGGGTTCAACGTGATGGCCGCCGCTGCCCGGCAGGGCCTTCCCGTCGCCTATGCGGGAGCCCACGGCAGCGGCCCGTTCGCCGACCTGGCCCGGGCCGGGCTGGCCCGCGAGGGCATCGAGATCCTGCAGCCGCCGAAGGCCGGCCTGGATACCGGCGTGGTGGTCAGCGTGGTGGACGCCGGCGGCGAGCGGACCTTCGTGACCGGTCCCGGCGCGGAGGCCCGGCTGACCGCCGCCGACCTCGCGGCGGTGCGGGCGAGGCCGGGCGACGCGGTGTACCTGTCCGGGTACGGGCTGGCGCATGCCAGCAACCGGCCGGCCCTGCTCGCCTGGCTAGCCCGGCTGGACGAGTCGGGGGATACGGCCTGGAGATCGCGGCCCGGGCCGGCGCCCGGCTCCGGCGGTCCGGGCGGACTGGCCGCCGGACCCAGTGCCGCCCCCGGCTCCGCACTCGCCGGGGCAGGCGGCGCGTCCAGCCCCTCAGGCTCAGGGCCGGTCGTGTTCTTCGATCCCGGCCCGCTCGCCGGCACCGTCCCGGCCGCCGCGCTCGCCGCTGTCCTGCGTCGCACCGACTGGCTGACCTGCAACGGCCGGGAGGCCGCGCTGCTCACCGGCGAGGATGATCCGGGCGCTGCGACCCGGCTGCTGGCGGCCCGGCAGGCCGGCCGCGGCGTGATCGTGCGGACTGGCCCGGCCGGCTGCCTGCTCGCGTTCGCCGGCGAGGAGCCGGTCCCGGTCGCGGGCTTCCCCGTCGCCGCGGTCGACACTAATGGCGCCGGCGACACGCACGCCGGCACTTTCATCGCGGCCCTCGCGGCCGGCGCCGGGCCAGCCGAGGCCGCGCGGACGGCTAATGCCGCTGCCGCCCTGTCGGTGACCCGGCCGGGTCCCGCCACCGCTCCGGCGGCTGCGGAACTAGCCCGGTTCCTGGCCCGGCAGCCCGGCCGGCTCCGCCCTGACCAGCCGTGAGCGCCGGCCCTGGACCTGGCTCAGCGAGCACCCGGCCCTGGACCTGGCTCAGCGGACGCCGCGCGGGCGGAACTGGACGCTGATCCGCGGGCCTACCGGCCGGGCTGTCTTCGGGATGGCATGCTCCCAGGTCCGCTGGCAGCTGCCGCCCATCACGATGAGGTCCCCGTGGCCCAGCTCGTGCCGGATAGCGGGGCCGCCGCCGCGCGGGCGCAGCAGCAGGGGCCGGGGCGTGCCCAGGGACAAGATGGCGACCATCGTGTCCTCCGTGCTGCCCCGGCCGATGGTGTCCCCGTGCCAGGCGACGCTGTCCCGCCCGTCCCGGTACAGGCACAGCCCGGCCGTCACGAACTGCTCGCCCAGCTCGGTGCCGTAGTGGTCGTTCAGCCGGTCCCGCGCCTCGGTCAGCTCCGGGGCGGGCAGCTCCTCGTCCTCGCCGTAGAAGCACAGCAGCCGCGGCACGTCGACCACGCGGTCATACATGCGCCGCCGCTCGTCCCGCCACGGGACGGCGTCCAGCAGGCGCTCGAACAGCGGGTCAGCGCCGGCCAGCCAGCCCGGCCGGATGTCCACCCAGGCCCCGCGCGTTAGCGGCGTACGCCGGACGAGCGGGCCCAGCCCGCCGAAGCCGGGCTCGGCGCACAGATCCAGCAGCGATTCCTGCAAGGCCCCGGTCACCAGGCCACCTCGCGAGACGATGCCCTGGTCATGACTGCACCTCGATCATGCGTTCTATAGTACTGCGCAAGATTCAAATGTCAGTTCTACAGCTTGGGCCCGGGCCGGGGCGGGGGTGCGGCTGGCCGGGCCATTAATCGGTGGGGCGCCGGGCGGCCGCTCGTTACTGTGTGGGAGCCGTTCTGGCTGACTGCAGGAGGTTCCGATGACCGTGCACACCGCGATCGTGACGGGCGCCAATCACGGCATCGGGGCGGCCACGGCCGTCGCGCTGGCGGCGAAGGGCTGCCGGGTGCTGTGCAGCTACCTGCGCGTCCAGGATGCCGACGATCCCGGCGTGCCGCAGGTCTCGCGAGACAACCGGGCCGGTGACGCGGCCGCCGTGCTCGCCACGATCCGCGCCGCGGGCGGACTGGCGCTGGCTGTGGAGGCTGACCTGTCGGATCCCGCTGCCCCGGCCGCCCTGTTCGACGCGGCCGAGGGTCAGCTCGGGCCGGTCGACATCCTGGTCAATAACGCCAGCGGGTGGGTTCAGGACACCTTCGCACAGGCCAGCGCCGACAAATTCGGCCGGCAACTGCAGCCGGTGAGCCCGGCCACGTTCAGCCAGCAGTTCGCGGTGGACGCCATGGGCTCGGCCCTGATGATCGCGGAGTTCGCCCGGCGGCACGCCGCCCGGGGCGGCACCTGGGGCCGGATCATCGGGCTCACCTCGGGCGGGGACCTGGGCTTCCCGAGCGAGGTGTCCTACGGCGCGGCCAAGGCCGCTCAGGTCAATTACACGATGTCGGCGGCCTTCGAGCTAGCTCCCCTGGGCGTGACCGCGAACATGGTCTACCCCCCGGTGACCGACACCGGCTGGGTCACGGACTCCGTCCGCCAGGCGGTGACCGACAGCTCGAGCCTTATCCACGTGGCCACCCCGGACGAGGTGGCCGGGGTGATCGCGTACCTGGCCTCGGACGAGGCGGCGCTGATCACCGGCAACGTGATCACGCTGCGCTGACGCGGCCGCGCTGCCCGCTGTCCGGGCCGGTCAGGGCTGGCCAGGCCCGGCCGGGCTGGCCGGCTGAACCTCGACCTGGACCCGGGGATCGAAGGCCAGGGTGCCGACATCGACGGCGCTGGCCGAGCCGTCCACCGGGATGACGGCCCCGTTGACGTAAGAGGCGGCGGGCGACAGCAGCCAGCAGACGACGGCGGCGACCTCGTCGGCCGTGGCCGGGCGCCGCTGCGGGACCAGCGCAGTAACCAGGTCGTAGGCGGCGGTGGCGGGCAGGCCCCGCTCGGCACCGAAGGCGGTCATCTCCGCATCGGCCATCTCGGTGATGGTCCAGCCGGGGCACACGACGTTCGCGCGCAGGCCCTGGTGGGCGTGATCCACCGCCAGCGACTGCGTCAGCATGGCCAGCCCGGCCTTAGTCGCCGCGTAGCCGCCCATGTTGCTGGCGGCCCGCAGAGCCGCGATCGAGGCGACCGACACGATCGCGCCGCGGCTGTCCAGCAGGGCCGGGAGCGCGGCTCTGGCCACCAGGAACGCGCCGGTGAGGTTGGCCGACATCATGGTGGCGAAATCGGCGGGGGAGAGCTCGGCGACACCGCCGGGAAAGATCACCCCGGCGTTGAGCACCAGCCCGTCGAGCCGCCCGAACTCGCCGCGTGACGGCTGCGACAAGGTGCCCGACGGCCTCGGGATCGGCGACGTCGCAGGTGATGTCCAGGGCCCCGGTCTCGGCGGCGACGTCGCGCAGCGGGCCGGGGCGGCGCCCGCAGATCGCGACCCGTGCGCCGGACGCGGTGAGCATCCGCGCCACTGCGGCGCCGATCCCGGTTCCGCCGCCGGTGACCAGGACGGCGCCCGGTGCTGATGCCGCGCCCGACGGGCTCACCCGGCCACCGTCAGCCAGGTTGCCGGCCGGATCACCGCGGGCCGGCGGTCAGGTCCGCGAGCTGCGCGCTGGCGGGCTCGCGGGCCCGCAGCAGGAACGTCGACGCGAAGCCGGCCGCGAGCAGTGCCAGGGCCAGCCACGGCGCCCAGATGGTCGGGCTGGTCACCTTGTAGAACGACCCGTAGATCGCGCCGGCGGTGATGATGATGCCGATGACGGCCGCGATGGCCAGCCGGGTCCGGCCCGGAGCGGCGGCGAAGTTGCGCAGGGATCCGACGCACATCAGCAAGTAGACCACCACCAGCGCGAAGCCGCCGAAGGTAGATCCCCAGGCGAACAGCGAGAAGTAGTGCGGGGTCTGCGGCAGTGCGAACAGGCCAGTCCAGAACTGGTTCACCAGCAGCGTGGCCACCGACGCTCCGACCAGGAAGACCGTCGCGCCCAGCGGCGAGCCGTGGTTGCGGGACACCACCGCAAGCGAGGCCGGCAGGGCCCGGTCCCGGGCCATCGCGAAGATCCCGCGCGAGGCCGCGACGGCGCAGCCGATGGCGACGGCGATCATGTCGAACAGCACGACCAGTTCCAGCAGCCGGTCGATCCAGGTGCCGCCGAACCCGCCGGCGGACGCGGGAGCGCCGAGCGCGAATAGCGGTGCGCCCGCCGCGGCGGTCAGCGTCTTCAGGCTGTAGTGGAAGCCGGCCACCTCGACGTAGGTGGCCAGGATGAAGAACACGGTCGCGATGGCGGCCGTGGTCATGATGGCGATCGGGATCTCGCGGCGCGGGTTGGGAGTCTCCTCGGCCAGGTTGGCCGCCGTCTCGAAGCCGACGAACATCAGCACCCCGTACAGCACGCCGAAGAAGATCCCGGACCAGCCGTCGGCGGCCGAGGACGGGTTGAACGGCTTCAGGCTGTTGGCCGAGCCCAGCTTGGCGATGACGACGATGAAGAAGACCAGCACGACCAGCATCGAGACCAGCGCCAGGGCCAGCTGGCTGCGGGTCGACAGCCGCACGCCGAGGTACAGGATGGCCGCGATCAGGGCGATCAGCAGGACCGTCCACGCCCACGACGGCAGCGGACTGACCCCGAACTCGGCCTGGATGGTGCTTTGCAGGTAGCCGCCGATGAGCAGCAGCAGGCCGGTCATCAGCACGGTCACGCCGCCGTAGTAGAGCCAGCCGGCGGCGGTGCCGGTTCGCGTGCCCAGTCCGCGGGTCACGTAGTCATACAGCGACCCGGCGGCATGCACTTCCTTGGCGTAGGTCGAGATGATCCAGCCCAGGGCGAAGATGCCGACGGCCGCGATCAGCACCGACAGCGGCGAGGCGACGCCGCCGCCCTTGCCGGACGCGCTGACCACGCCGACGACCAGCGGGATCACGAAGGCCGAGGAGAACACCGGGCCCATGAACCCGACGGACTGCGCGATGACATCGGGCAGCGACAGGAGCTTGGCCCCCAGGCGCTCGTAGGAATCGGACTTCGCCATCGTTCCTCCCCTGGAGGGTGGCGGCTCCGGTGGGTGCCGCGCGGCGGCGGACCGGCAGCGGAGGCGCCGGGCATCGTGATGGGGATCGTATGGAAGCAAACGATCCTGTGTCAAGGGTCACATTTCCGGTATGACCGGCCGGGCTGACGGCCGTCGCCCCGGACCGCGATCACGCGGGTGGCCGCCGCGAACGGGCGGGCGGCCTACCTCGGCCGAGCGGCAGCGGGCCCGGCGGGCACGGCAGGCAGGTCGGCCACCCTGGCCACCAGCTCCCGGCAGAAGTTGCCGATCCGGGACGCGTCATCGATGAACTGGCCCGGCTTGACGCAGATCGTGGTGAACCCGCGGGCCAGCTGGGCCGGGATGGTGGCCACGGCGGCGCCCAGGTCGGCGACGTCGCCGGCGCCGGAAAAGACGCCGCGCGTGCCGCCCACGTACTCCAGCTCGGCCGGGCTGCGGCCAGCCGCGGTCAGCGCTTCGGCCAGCTCGGCCAGGCTCGCCTCGTCGGGCTGGCCCAGCGGGTTGAAGCCGCTCCCGTAGCGGACCAGCCGCCGGATCAGCCGGGGATGCACCGAGGAGCCGCCGAACCACAGCGGCGGTCCGCCGGCCCGCAGCGGCTGCGGCTCCAGCCAGACCTCGCCGAAGTTGTAATGCCGGCCGCGGAACTCCAGCGGCGAGCCGGACCAGGCGCGGGCCCAGATCTCCAGCTGCTCGTCCAGGATGTCGCCGCGCTGCCCGAACGGGACGCCGAGCGCGGCGTACTCCTCGGCGTGCCAGCTGACGGTGGGCAGCACGACGAGCCGGCCCCGGCTCAGCCGGTCCAGCGTGGCCAGGTCCTTGGCCGTGCCGAGCGGATGGCGCAGCGGGCTGATCAGCGCCCCGGCCACCAGCCGGATCCGCTGCGTCGCGGCCGCGATAGCGCTCAGCAGCACCAGCGGGCTCGGCCACGGCGTCGCCGGGTCCTGGTTGCCGGGCAGCGCGTAGTCACGCGGGTTGGCGGGCAGGCCGCCAGGCGCCGGCTGACTTACCCAGGACGATGTGCTCGCTGACCATCACGCCGTCGATGCCGGCCTGCTCGGCCGCCACGGCGAAGTCGACCAGGTCGCCGATGTCCGGCGCGGGGCGCATGGTCCAGTTCTCGGTGAGGATCAGCAGCAGGCGGGGCACTGCCGGCCGGGCCGCACCCCGCGCCGGGCCGCCTGCCCGCCGGGTCAGCGGGTCCGGCGGCCGGCCAGCGGGCCGGTCACCGGGCCAGCTCCACGCGGACCGGCAGCGCCTTGAGGCCGTTGGTGAAGTTGGACCGGATCCGCCGCGGCGGCCCGGCCAGCTCGAACCGGGCGACCCGGCGGGCCAGCGCGGCCAGCACCACCCTGACCTCCAGGCGGGCCAGGTGCACGCCCAGGCACAGGTGCGGACCGCCGCGGCCGAAGCTCAGGTGCCGGTTCGGCGTGCGGCCGATGTCGAAGACGCCGGGGTCGTCGAACTCGGCCTCGTCGCGGTTGCCGGACACGTACCAGAGGATGACCTTGTCGCCGGCCCGGATCGCCGCCCCGCCCAGCTCGGTGTCGGACGCCGCGGTGCGCCGCATGAAGTGCGTCGGGCAGCTCCACCGCAGCACCTCCTCGGTGGCCGGGCCGAGCAGCGCCGGGTCGGCGCGCAGCCGGTCCCACTGCTCCGGATGCTCGCAGAAGGCCAGGACGCCCTGGGCGATGGCGATCCGGGTCGTCTCGTTGCCCGCCACGACCAGGATCGAGAAGAAGTTGTCCAGGTCGGTCTCGCTGAGCCGGTCGCCGTCGACCTCGGCGCGCAGCAGCGTGGCCAGCAGGTCGTCGGCGTGCTCGCCGCGGTCGCGGGCATCGAGCTTGCGGGCCACGACCTCGCGGCCCAGGTCCCACAGCTGCTTGCCGTAGGGGCTGCGGAACGGGTAATTGCGGTAGGCGTCGGTGTCGTCCCGGCCCCAGACGACGTCGGTGATGTCGGGGTCGGTGTTGGCGATCAGCCGGTCGCCGAGGTCGATGAACTGGTCCAGGTCAGCGTCGGGCAGGCCCATGATCCGGGCCAGCACCCGGATCGGTACCTCCTTGGCCACGGCGTCCACGAAGTCGAGCTCGCCGGCCCGCAGCCCGCCGTCGAGAACCTCCTCGGTCAGCCCGGCGACGAAATGCTCGTAGACCGCGACGGCTCGCTGTGTGAAGCTGCCAGACATGATCTTGCGTAGTTTCGTGTGACCAGGAGGATCGGTATCGATGATCGTCCGGCGCGCGACCATGTCGGCGTCGGTCGGCTCCTCGAACGAGACGCCGCGGGCCGAGGAGAACGTGGCGACGTCGCGGCTGGCGGCCAGGATGTCGGCGTAGCGGGTCACCGACCAGAAGCCCGAGTTCGGCGCCTCCTCGGGCGACCAGGCCACGGGCGCCTCGCGGCGCCGCCGGGCAAACTCGGCGTAGGGCACCTCCCGCGCCCACTGGTCCAGGTCGGCGAGGTCGACAGGCGGCGTCATGATGGTTAGTTTGGCACCAAACGAGATGGCCGGCAATGGCCCGGTGGAGGAGGTCAGCAGATGCGGGTGATCGTCGTGCGGCATCACGAGGTGGACGAGGCCGGATTCATCGCGGATGCGTTCGCGGCGCGCGGGGCGCAGCTCAGCACGCACCTGTTCCCCGGCGACGGCCCGCTGCCCGCGCTGGACGGCGTGGACCACATCGTGGTGCTGGGCGCCGTCTGGTCGGTCTACGACGAGGCCACGATCGGCTCGTGGATCGGCGCCGAGCTGGACTGGCTGCGTGAGGCCGACCGGGCCGGCGTCCCGGTGCTCGGCATCTGCTTCGGCGCGCAGGCCCTGTCGGCGGCGCTCGGCGGGCAGGTCACGGCGGCCCCGCGCAAGGAGGTCGGCTGGACGATGATCGAGACGCTCGACCCGGACGTCATCGAGCCTGGCCCGTGGCTGGAGTTCCACGGTGACCAGTGCCTGCCGCCCGCCGAGGCGACGATCCTGGCCCGCAACGAGGTCAGCGTGCAGGCCTTCACCCTGCGCGCCAACCTGGCCGTGCAGTTCCACCCCGAGGTAGACGGCCGGCAGCTGGAACGGTGGCTGTCCGACGGCGGCCTCGCGGAGGCCGCGCGGGCCGGGCAGGACCCGGCGGAGTTCCTCGCCGCGACCGTGGCGCAGGAGCCCGCCGCCGCGGCCCGCGCTGACCGGCTGGTCGCTGCCGCCCTGCGCCTCGCCGGCCGCGCCCCCGTCAGCTGACCGGGCTTACGGGGACGGACCAGCCGCCGGGCGGGCGCTCGAACCACATGTCGACCTGGCCGGTGCCGACCGCCGACTCATAGTCCGAGCACTGCACCCCGGCCGCCGCGCAGTCCCGCCCCCCGATGGCTCCGGTCATCATCAGGTAGTGCCCGAAGAACCCCTCGGGCGCCACCCGGGCATAGTCCGGCATGCCGTCGATGACCGAGCGGTGATCCCCGTTCCGGAAATGCTCCAGGAGCTTCTGGTCGGCCGCGCGCGACTGCGGCGAGATGATGTGCGCGGGGTCGGAGGCCTCGTGCTGGCGGATCTCCCGCAGCGGCCAGAACCGGTGGCTCATGCCGCCGGAGGCCAGCAGCACGACGCGGCGGCTGGTGCGCTCGACGGCGCGCGCCAGCACGTCGCCGAACAGCAGGAAGTCCTCCGTCAGCGCGCTCTGGCAGACGCCGACGCTGACCCAGCGTTCGGTGCCCTGCAGGAACGGCAGCAGGTTGATGGTCGGGTAGTGCACCGGCAGGTACTCATCCGAGCTGGCGTGCACCCAGGTGTCCGGCGTCTCCTCCGCCACCTCGGCGACAGCTCGCGCCAGCTCCGGGTCGCCGGGGTAGTCATAGGGCATGCCCGCCATGCCGCGCGGCAGCTCGTCGGAGGTGTAGCGGCCCGACCGCCGCTCGTGGGCGCTGATGCAGTGCTCGAACGTGGTGAACCAGTGCGTGTCGAACACCACGATGGTGTCGGGCGCCAGCCGGTCCAGGTGCTCGGCCCGGATCCGGTTCAGCCCGGCGACCAGCGTGGTGTCCTGGCCGTCGTTGAGCTCGCGGCGCTCCGCCTCGGGCATGACGATGGTGGGCACGTGCGCGACCAGCGCCGCGCCGACGATCTCACCCACGGCCGGCTCCCTTCCCGTGCATCCCTGCTCCCGCCTACCGGTGCCGCCTGCCTAGAGGAACGGCAGGTACTCGCGCAGTTCCCAGTCCGTCGTGGCCTGGCAGTACCGCCGCCACTCGGCGCGCTTGACCGAGATGTGCTGCGCGGCCAGGTCGGCGCCGATCGCCGCGCACAGGGCCTTGTCCGCTTCCAGGACGTCGAGCGCCGAGCCCAGGTCCGGCGGCACGCAGCGCTCGGTGTCCACGTGCTCCAGCCCGTCGCCGGTCTCGGCGGGCGGCAGTGCGGCGTCGCCGGTCACGCCGAGCAGCGCCGCCTGCAGCACGGCGGCCACGGCGATGTGCGGCGGTGCCGCGCCGTCGGCCAGCCGGTGCTCGATCCGCGCCGCCCGGCCCCGCTCGCCGGGAATCCGCACCGTCGCGCCGCGATGGTCATAGCCCCAGTTGGCCCAGCAGCCCGCCAGCGCGCCGGGCTGCAGCCGCTTGTAGGCGTTGACGGTCGGCGCCAGCAGGCCCGCCAGCGCCTCGTGATGCTCCAGCAGCCCGGCCACGCACCGCCGGGCCAGGTCGGACATCCCGTGGTCGCCGCCGGGCTCATCGAAGGCGTTGCTGCCGTCCGGGCCGGTCATGCTGAGGTTGACGTGCAGGCCGCTGCCGCCCCGGTCGGAGAGTGGCTTGCCCAGGAAGGTGCAGACCAGCCCCCGGCGGGCCGCGACCTCGCGGGCCAGCACCTTGAACAAGAACGCCTCATCGGCCGCGCGCAGCGCGTCGGTGTACTCCAGCGTGAACTCGAACTGCGGGGTGTCGTACTCGCTGTTGATGGCCTCGACCGGCAGCCCGGCCCGGTCGGCGGCGGCCCAGATCTCGTCGATCACGCCGCCCGGGTCGACCGCCGTCCCGGTGCCGTAAACGAACGCGCCGGGCGTGTCCAGCGGCCGCCAGCCGCCGGCCCCGTCGCTCTCCAGCAGGAACGCCTCCAGCTCGATGCCGGCCATCGGCTGCAGGCCGCGGTCCTGCCAGGCCGCCACCGCGCGGCGCAGCGCCGCCCGCGGCGACACCGTGACCGGCTCGCCGTGCTCAGCCAGGTCAGCCACGACCACCCCGGTGCGGTCCTCCCAGCCGGGCCGGATCTGCGCCGGGTCGAACTGCGCCACCATGTCGGGCAGCCCGTCGTAGTAGTTCGAGCCGGTTGTGCCGGGCTCCATCTCGCGGTTGTAGCCCAGCGCCCACACGCCGGTGCAGTGCCGGGCGCCGCGGTCGGCCATCCGGGCCGGCACGTACTTGCCGCGGGCCAGGCCGAGGTGATCCGGCCACAGCACCCGCAGCCGGTCGAACTGCTCATCCATGCGGCACCTCGCCGGGGGTAGTCCCGTCGCCCGGCGCCCCGCGGTCGCGGGCCCAGCCGTCCGGGGACGTCACGGTGTTCTTGACGTCACAGTAGAAGTCGAAGCTCCAGTTGCCGCCCTCGCGGCCGATGCCCGAATTCCGCGAGCCGCCGAACGGCGCCCGCAGGTCGCGCACGAAGAAGCAGTTCACCCACACGGTGCCGGCCACCAGCCGGGCGCTGACCCGGCGGGCCCGGTCCGGGTCGCCGGTCACGACCACGGCGGCCAGCCCGTACTCGGTGCCGTTGGCCAGCGCCACGGCCTGGTCCTCGCCGTCGAAGGTCTGCAGCGTCAGCACCGGCCCGAACACCTCGGCGGTGAGGATCTCCGTGCCGGGCTCGGCGCCGGCCAGCAGGGTCGGCTGGTAGTAGAGCCCGCCGAGCTCGGTGTTCGGGCCGCCACCGGTTAGCACCTGCACGCCGGCGGCCCGGGCCCGCTGTACGAACCCGTCGACGCGCGCCAGGTGCTCGGCGGTGATCTGCGGCCCGATGTCGGTGCTCTCGTCGCGCGGGTCGCCCTGGCGCAGTTCCCGGATCCGGGCCAGCAGCCGACGGGTGAACTCCGCCGCGACCGGCTCCTCGACCAGCAGCCGCGTCCCGGCCAGGCAGACCTGCCCCGCGTTGTCGTACTGCCCGGCGGCCAGGTCAGCCGCCAGGTCTAGGTCGGCGTCGGCGAAGACCAGGAACGGGGACTTCCCGCCCAGCTCGAAGCTCACCGGGGTCAGGCTGGCCGCGGCCGACGCCGCGATGTGCCGCGCGGTCGGGACCGAGCCGGTGAAACTGATCCGGGCCACCCGGCTGTCGGCGACCAGCGCCTGGCCGGCCTCGGCGCCGATGCCCTGGACGACGTTGAACACCCCCGGCGGGAGCCCGGCCTCGGCCGTGGCATCGGCGAGCAGCGACGCGGTCAGCGGGGCCCACTCGGCCGGCTTGAGCACGACCGTCGCGCCGGCGGCCAGCGCCGGGGCCACCTTCCACGTGGACAGCATCAGCGGTGCGTTCCAGGGCGTGATGAGCACGGCTACGCCCGCCGGGTCCCAGCTGACCTGGTTGCGGTGGCCGCGGGTATCGAAGTCGTCGTGGTGCAGCCGCAGCAGCCAGTCAGCGAAGAACCGGAAGTTGTGCACCACCCGCGGCATGACCCCGCGCAGGTGCGAGCGGAGCAGCGCGCCGTTGTCGGCCGTCTCGACCGCGGCCAGCTCGCCGATGCGCCGCTCCAGGACGTCAGCGACCTGGTGCAGGTACCGGGCCCGCTGCTGCCGCGTGGTCGCGCCCCACGTCCCGAATGCCGCGGCGGCCGCGCTGACGGCTGCGCTGGCCTCAGCGGCCCCGCCACGGGCGACCTCGCCCAGCACCCGCTGATCGATCGGGCTGATGTCGGCGAACCGCTGGCCGGACTGCGAGGGCACGCGCTGACCGCCGATGTAGTGGTCGAGGCTCACGGCCACGTCGGCGACTCGCGTGTTCTCGCTCAGCTCGATCTCCCGCCTGCCCAGCCGGCCGCTGATTGTTTGCTTCCAAACGTTAAGCTCAGCCCGCCCGCGGTGTCAACGACCCGCCCGACGTGCCAACGGCCTGCCGCAGGAACGGCGGCGCCCCCGGCAACGTGGTGGATTCTGACGACGTGACGATTTTGGGGGGTGAAGGCCCCTCAGATTCACCACGTTGTTGAAATCTGCCCCCTAGAGTGCTCCCGCCTGACTCGCCAGTCCCAGCCGACCCGCCAGTGTCAGTCGCCTTCGACGGTTCGGATGATCTTGCGGAGCAGCGCGGCCAACTGAGTCTTCTCGTCGTCGGTCAGCCCCGAGCTGACCATCGTCTCGCTGGCATTGAAGGCCGGGAACAGCCGCTCGATGACCTCCTGGCCCCGGGGCTGCAGGGCGACCAGCACCAGCCGGCCGTCTCCCTCATGCGCCCGGCGCCGGACCAGGTCACGCTTCTCCAGCGTCTTCAGCACGCCGGTCAGCGTGCCCTTAGTGACACCCGCCTCGGCAGCCAGGTGCCGGGTCTGCTGATCGCCCCAGATCCACAGCACGAACAGCACGGTGAACGCCGCCCACGACAGGTCCTCATCAGCCAGGACCTTCTGCTCCATGCGGTTGCGGACCACATTGGCGGCCCGGTAGATGTTCGACACCGCGGCCATGGCCGCGAAGTCGAGATGCTGGCCGCCGATGCGGCTGCGGATATCGCGCTCGGCCTGCACGAGATCGCGGGCGTTACCGGTGGCGAGCCGTCCTGGCATGGACAGATCGTACGTGGCAGGCCGGGCTCAGCGGCGGAGGCCGCCCCGGCTACGGCGACGGCACCCGCCCGCCCGGTCCGGACCATGATGAGCCTTGCGGCGGAGGCCAGGCCGCTGGCTCAGCCGGGGGTCAGGCGGCCAGCGCGCGGCCCTTGAACACCTGCCTGCGGTGCCAGCGCACGTGGCTGGCATCGGGCAGCGCGGTTCCGGGCCGCGCGGTCAGCGGGCGCCCGTGCAACTCGTAGACAGTGCGCCCGGCCCCGGTCCGGGCGGTGAAATCAGCGGACACCAGGATCCGCTGGCTGTCATCGAGTCCGAGGGCGCCAAGGTCGAACAGCTTGTGATGCAAGGCGCACAGGGCCAGGCCGTTGTCCAGAGCGTCAGGCCCGTCAAAGGCGAACCACCGCACGTGGGCGGCCTCGATCCCGACGCTCGCCCCGCGAAACTGGCCGTCATAACCACAGAACGCGCACTGGCGGTCCCAGGCCTGCAGGACAGCTGCCCGCCACCCGGCGCTGCGGCGCCGGCTTCCCGCGGTGGTGCCTGCCTCGCCGGGGGACAGGCCGGTGCCCAGCACCTCATCCGGGTTCAGGCCAGCTGCCTCCAGCACGTCAGGCGCCACCGTCTCCGGGAAGTTGCTCAGCACCAGCTCCCGTGCCGTCGCCCGGAGCAAGCCCGGCCGTGACTGCAGCGCGGCCTCGATGGCGGGTTCGAGCCGCCCGGTGACATGGCCGGTGGCCAGCGGGCCGACCAGATCCATCTGCACATCGCGGTCGAGCTGCCACACCTCGTCGGCGCGCAGCCGGGTGAACGGGTACGCGGCGCTTTGTGCCCGGCTGGTCCGGGACGGCGGCCCGAACTCGGCGATCAGGTCCGCCAGCGTGCTCTCGGCGGCGGACCAGGGCACGGCGCAGGAGCCCGTTGCGGTGAGCCGCCCGAGGGCCAGCAGGACCAGCAGCGGCTTGTGCGGCGAGCGCTGGCCCTGGCGCTGGTGCTGGCGCAGTGATCTCAGCCGGGCGACCGCCGCGGCCGCCTCGGCGTCGGTCAGCGGAGCACGATCGGGCATAGGCCCAGCCTCGCATCGCCGCGGCCCGGCGCAGGCCGCGGCGCGGCAATGCGATCACACCTACCGGATCAGTCGCGGCGGGGCGGGCGGATGCCGCGGAACTCCCAGTCGCCGCCCAGGGCCGTCGACATGACCTCCTCCGAGGACGACGGCTGGGCGCCGACGTCGGCCGGGATGGCCGCCGGGCCGGTCACGATGGTGTTGGTCAGCGTGCCGAGCCCTTCCACCTCGACCGACACCGCGTCGCCCGGCTGGACCGGCCGGGACCCGGCCGGGGTGCCGGACAGGATGACGTCGCCGGGCACCAGGGTGATCGTCCGGGCCAGGTCAGCGATCAGGTAGTGCATGTCGAACAGCATCTCGTCGGTGCTGCCGGACTGCACCTGGCGGCCGTTGACGGTCGTCCGGATGGACTTGTGCCGGAAGTCCCAGCCGCGGACCAGGCCGGGGCCCAGCGGGCACAGCGTGTCCGAGCCCTTGACCCGGAGCATCGAGCCGGCGTCGGTGTCGCGGAAGTCATGCAGCCCGAAGTCGTTGCCGATGGTGTAGCCGGCCACGTACGCGCCGGCGTCCCCGGGCGTGACGTTCCGGCACGTGGCGCCGATGACGATGGCGATCTCGCCCTCGTAGTTCAGCCACTGGCAGCCTGCCGGGCGCACGATGGCGCCGCCGTGGCTGTTGAGCGCCGAGACCGGCTTGTGGAAGTAGGTCGGCGTGGCCGGAGTGCGGGAGCCGAACTCGGTGATCCGGCTGCGGTAGTTGAGGTGGACGCAGAGGATCTTGGTCGGCTGGCACGGCGGCAGGTGCACGGCATCGTCCGCGCTCAGCTGCCGGCCATCCGCGGCGAGGAGCATGGCGGCGCCCGGGGCGGCACTGCTGACCGCTACCTCGGCAGCAATGCCGTCGAGCAGGATGCGGCGGGTCTGGACGGCTGGCATGGCGTGCTCCCTCTGCGCTCCGGCGGGCTCGGCTGGCCCGGCTGCCCGGCCGGCCCGGATCCGGCAGGCATCCGTTTTGTTTGGAACCGAATGTTATGGTGATGCGGTGGCGCGGCTCAACGGCTTCCTTTTCCCGCGGACGGCGACCGGCACGTCCTCGCTGCTCCCGGCTCCACCCTGGCACTACTCCGGTGACCTGCTGACGATCGAGTACCGGACCGATCCGGCGGCGGTCGCCGAACTGCTCCCCGATCCGCTGCAGCTGCCGCTGGACTCGGAGGACCCGGGCGCGGTAGCCATCGTGTTCGCCGACTGGCAGTCCTGCTCGGACAGCTTCGAGGAAGTGCTGGATCCGGTGCGCCTGCAGTACAAGGAGGCGTTCGTGGTGGTCCGCTGCCGGTACCAGGGCCGGCTGTGGTCGCGGTGCGTCTACATCTGGGTGGACAAGGACTTCGCGCTGGCCCGCGGCCACCTGCAGGGCTACCCGAAGAAGCTCGGCTCGATCTACCTCACCCGGCCGGTCACGGTTGGCCGGGCCGGCCCGCGGCTGCAGCCCGGCGGCCGGTTTGGCGCCACGGTGGCCGCCGCTGACCGCCGCCTGATCAATGCCCGGTTCACCATCACCGGGCCGTCGGACGGTGCCGGGTTCGTCAACGCGCTGCCCATGCTGCACCACCGGTACCTGCCCCGGATCGAGGCCGATGGCCGGGACTCGGTGACCGAGATCGTGACCATGCGCGGAACCGGCGTCGAGCTCGGCCCGGCGTTCGCCGGGACCGCTGAGCTGGAACTGCTGGACTCGCCGGTCGAGGAGCTGACCCGGCTGGCGCCGCGGGAGCTGATCGGCGGCTACTACCGCAGCGTCGGGACTACCTTCTCCGGCGGCGAGACCCTGCACGAGACCCCGGCCTGAGCTGCGCGAACCCGCCGCTGGCGGGATCGTGGCCGACACGGCAGGACGGCTCACGCAAGCACGGGGAGTGTCAGTGCCAGGCCGTAACGTGGGACCCCTCAGACAGCAGCCAGCCCGGCAGGCGTAGCGGGGGACCGATGACGATGGGTGGCAGGCGATGACGGCAGGCGAGAAGACTTCGACCGGCGAGCGGGCTGACCTGGTGGCCAGCCTGGACCGGCACCGGTACTTCCTGCGGAACACCGTCCGCGGGCTGATCGACGAGCAGGGCGCGCAGCGCACCACGGTCAGTGAGCTGACCCTGGGCGGGCTGATCAAGCACGTGACCGCTACCGAGCAGCAGTGGGTCCGGTTCATCCAGGAGGGCCCGTCGGTGATGGCCTTCGACTACCGGGACGAGGCGGCGATGGCCGCCTACGCGAACACCTTCCGGATGCTGCCGGGCGAGACGCTGGCCGCCATCCTGGCCGAGTACGAGAAGGTCGCGAGCCGGACCGACGAGCTGGTCGGGGCGCTGCCGGACCTGGATGCCGCGCAGCCGCTGCCCGAGGCGCCGTGGTTCGAGCCGGGCGCCACCTGGTCGGCGCGGCGGGTCTTCCTGCACATCATCGCCGAGACCGCCCAGCATGCCGGGCATGCCGACATCATCCGTGAGGCTCTGGACGGCGCCAAGTCCATGGGCTAAGGCCGCCCGGCCGGGGCGGCCTGGCTAGCGCCCCGCCCGGCCGGGTACTGATAGCCGTGTGACCGATACGGGGAGTCGGGAGCCACCGGACCCGCCGTCCGGGCTGCGGCCCATGCTCGCGACCGGCGGCCAGCTTCCGGCTGACGACGCGGGCTGGGCCTATGAGATGAAGTGGGATGGCCTGCGCGCCATCGCCGCCGCCACCGGGGACCAGCTGCGGCTGACCTCACGGACCGGCCGGGACATCACCCACGCCTACCCGGAGCTGGCCGGCCCGGCCGGCCTGGCCAGCGCGGTGCGGGAGGGCGGAGCCTCCGCCGCGGTGCTGGACGGCGAGATTGTGGCCTTCGGCGGGCAGAGCTGGCCGAGTTTCGAGGCACTGCAGCAGCGCATGAACATCAGCACCGCCGCTGAGGCCCGGCTGCTGGTGCGCCACGTGCCGGTGACCTATATCGCCTTTGACCTGCTGGCGCTGAACGGGCACCTGCTGCTGGACCTGCCCTACGTCCAGCGCCGGGAACTGCTGGATGAGCTCGCGCTGAACGGGCGCAGCTGGCAGACCCCGCCCGCCTTCACCGGCGAGTCCGGTGCTGACGTGCTGGCCGCCTCGGTGTCGCAGGGCATGGAAGGGGTGGTGGCTAAGCGGCTGGCCTCGCGCTACGAGCCGGGCAAGCGGTCGGGCAGCTGGATCAAGGTGAAGAACGTGTACCGCCAGGAGGCCGTTGTGGGCGGCTGGCAGCCGGGCGAGCGCGGCCGCTCGGGCCAGATCGGCTCCCTGCTGATCGGCGTGTACGGCGACACCGGGCTGGCCTACGCCGGGCACGTCGGGACGGGCTTCACCCGGCAGACGCTGCAGCTGCTGGCCGCGCGGCTGGCGCCGCTGCGCCGGGACAGCTCGCCGTTTGCCACCGAGGTGCCCCCTGAGCATGCGCGGCTGGCGGTCTGGGCCGAGCCCCGGCTGGTGGTCGAGGTGGCGTTCACGCAGTGGACCAGCGCCGGGCGGCTGCGCGCCCCGGCCTACAAGGGCCTGCGTGATGACAAGGACCCGGCCGAGGTGGTCCGGGAGCCGGGGCCGGGCTAGGAAGCCGGGCCCCGCGAGGGAGCCGGGCCGGGCCAGCGGGCCGGGCCAGGGAGCGCTACGAGCCGGGCGGACTGGCCGGGCCGGGCGGACTGGTCCGCCCGCGCGGCAGCCACTGGCCCTGACCGGGCCGGGCCAGGCACTCGCCGTCGGCCAGCACGACCTGGCCGCGCCGGGTGACGAACCGCGGCCAGCCCTGGACCGTCCAGCCGTCATACACCGAGTAGCCGGCCCGTGAGCTCATCTGCGCGCCGTCAATGGTGCGGCTCAGCTGCGGGTCCCACAGGGCCAGGTCGGCGTCGGAGCCGACCGCGATGACGCCCTTGCGCGGGTACAGCCCGAACAGCCGGGCCGCGCTGGCCGAGGTCAGCTCGATGAACCGGTCCAGCGAGATCCGGCCGGTCAGCACGCCCTCGGAGAACAGCATCGGCATCAGCGTCTCGAGGTCGGCCACGCCCTGCCGGGCGGTCACCACGTTCAGGTCCGGGTCCAGCTTGTCCGTCAGCGTCCACGGTGCGTGATCGCTGCACAGCGTGTCGATCGTGCCCGCCGTCAGGCCTGCCACAGCGCGTCCCGGTCAGCCGGCTCGCGCAGCGGCGGAGCACCCACGTACTTGGCCGCGTCCGGCTCCGCGAACCGCTCGCGGGTCAGGTGCAGGTACAGCGGCCGGGTCTCGACGTAGAACGGCAGCCCGGCGGCCCGCGCCGCGGCGCACCGGTCCAGCGCGGCCGCTGACGACAGGTGCACGACGTACACCGGGGCGCCGGTCTGCCGGGCGATGTCGACGGCCTGGTCGATCGCCTCGACCTCCGCGCTAACCGGCCGGGCGTCGGGGAAATGCTCGATCCCGCCGTGCCCGGCATCGATCAGCTCGCGGCCGGCGTCCCGGAGCATGCCCGCGTCCTCGCAGTGCAGGAGCGTCAGGGCGCCGGCCCGGCTGGCCGCGGCGATGGCATCGGCCAGGCCCGGCGTGCCCGCGGCGTAGTCCGGATCGGACAGGAAGACCTTGAGACTGGTGTGGCCGCTGGCGGCCAGCCGCCCGATCTCGTCAGCGCTGCCCTCGCCCAGGCCGGCCAGCACCGGGTGCAGGAAGAAGTCGACGCCGGCCTCAGCCGCGGCACTCGCCTTCTCGCGCTCGATCGCCTCGGTCATCGACTGGCCGGGCAGCGTGAAGGTCATGTTGCCGACCGTCGTGATGCCCCCGGCGATGGCCGCGCGGGAGCCGGACCAGAAGTCATCGACCCAGGCCGGCTCGCCGGGATACTGGGCCGCCACCGCCGCGGCCACCGCGGCGCACACCAGGTGCACGTGCGCGTCGATCCCGCCGGGGACGACGAGCAGGCCGTCGGCGTCGAGTTCAGCAGCGCCGGTCATGGCGCCGCCGAGCTGGGCGATCTGCCCGTCGCGCACGCCGATGTCGGCGATCTCGCGGTGACCGGGCCCGGTCACCGTCCCGCCGCGGATAACCAGGTCCATGGGCATATCAGGCATCTCCCGCATCCTGCCATGCCCCGGTATCGCCGGCTGCGCCGCGCCGGCCGGGATTACCAGTGGCCGACTGTGATAGCGGAGATCCCGGCCGGGGCCTCGATGTCATACCGGCTGACGGCGGCCGTCCAGCCGGGCGGGGTGAGCAGGGTGCCGCCGGCTATGCCGGTGTAGGCGTGGCCGCCCAGCAAGGCGCTGCCCGCGCCGCCGTCCAGGCGCAGCCGGGCCGCCACCCCGCGCGGAGCCGTCACCGTGACCTGGCTGGCCCCGCCGGCGAGCACGATGGGGACCGTGCCGCGCGGCCGCGGCAGCCGCAGCGTGATCTGGCTCGAGCCCGCGGTGAAGTCGGCCCCGCGCAGCCGCCCGTGGCCCAGGAACACAGCGGTCAGGGTGGAGCCGCCGCTGAAGGTCAGCCGCCAGGTCACCGCGGAGTTCAGCGTGATCCGGACGGTAGCCGGGCCGCTGGTCCCGGCGCTGGCGAGGAACAGCTGGACCGTGTTCCCGCTGAGGACCAGCTGCGGCCGGACCCCGCCGCCGGCCTGCACGCTCGCCCGGATCAGGTCGCCGCCCAGCGCGGCGGTGCCCACGGTGACGCTGGTCGCGCCGCTCATCACCTGCAGCGCGGCCCGCTGACGGCCGTTCAGCGCCGCCGCCACGGTGCGCGGCGCGGCGCCCGGCCCGGCGCTCCCCGGGCTGCTGGCCGGGCCGCCGGGAAAGCCGGGCGGTGCAGCGCGGGCGCAGCCTGCTGCCGCGAGCAGCCCGGCGCCGGCCAGCACCGCCGCGGCCATCGCCATCCAGCCCGGGGCCATCCAGCCCGGAGCCATCCAGCCCCGAGCCATCCGGCGCGGGGCCACGGTGCCAGGTGCCGCGCCGGGCAGCCGCCCGGCCGAGCGGGCCGCGGCACGAGAGCCAGCCCGCGCGACGGCGCGGCGCAGCGGGCCGGTCGCGATCAGCATGGCTGGCAGTTTCCCCGGAATGCCTGCTTTACACCCGGCCCGGTACGCGGCGCCGCGCCGCGCCGCCATCGTTTGCGGCGGCCATCGCAGGGAAGCTGCGGCGCGTGATACTGACCGGGCCGGCGGCGGCCGGGCGGCAGATCCCGCCCGATCCCGGCCCGGAACCCGGGTCGCGGTGACACCGCCTGGCCCTACCGTGGACCTGAGAGCACCTGAGGAAGGCGGGACAGGGAACCTTGCCAGACCAGACGGCACCCGGCCAGCACGAGGCAGCCGGGCCAGAGCCGGCACCGCCGGAGGCGGCGCCCGCGTGGCCCGGCGCCAGCCGCCCGCTTGGCGCGACCTACGACGGGGTCGGCACCAACTTCGCGGTCTTCACCGAGGCGGCTGAGCGCGTCGAGCTGTGCCTGTTCGGCGATGACGGCACCGAGACCCGGACCGACCTGCGCGAGGTGGACGGCTTTGTCTGGCACGGCTACCTGCCGTCCGCGGGGCCTGGCCAGCGCTACGGGTACCGGGTGCACGGGCCCTACGACCCGGCGGCCGGGCAGCGCTGCGATCCGGCCAAGCTGCTGCTCGACCCGTACGCCAAGGCCGTCGAGGGCCGGGTGCGCTGGGACCCGGCGGTCTTCTCCTACCAGTTCGCCGACCCGGACCAGCGCAATCAGGCCGACTCCGCGCCGTTCGTGCCCCGGTCGGTGGTCGTCAACCCCTACTTCAACTGGACCGATGACCGGCCGCCGCGGATCCCCTACCACGACAGCGTCATCTACGAGGCGCACGTGCGCGGCCTGACCCGGCTGCACCCGGCCATCCCGGAGGCCGAGCGCGGTACCTACCTCGGCCTGTCGCACCCGGCGATCATCGAGCACCTGCAGGCCCTGGGCATCACGGCCATCGAGCTCATGCCGGTGCACCAGTTCGTCGACGACGGCGTCCTGGAAGAGCGGGGCCTGTCCAACTACTGGGGCTACAACACCATCGGGTTCTTCGCGCCGCACAACGCCTACTGCGCGACCGGTCAGCGCGGCCAGCAGGTCCAGGAGTTCAAGGCCATGGTCCGCGCCCTGCACGAAGCCGGGATCGAGGTGATCCTCGACGTCGTCTACAACCACACGGCCGAGGGCAACCAGCTCGGCCCGACGCTGTCGTTCCGCGGCCTGGACAACACCGCCTACTACCGGCTCGTCGATGACGACCGCCGCTACTACATGGACACCACCGGCACGGGCAACAGCCTGCTCATGCGCAACGCCCAGGTGCTCCAGCTGATCATGGACTCGCTGCGGTACTGGGTCCTGGAGATGCACGTGGACGGCTTCCGGTTCGACCTGGCCGCCGCGCTGGCCCGGCAGTTCCACGAGGTGGACCGGCTGTCGTCGTTCTTCGACCTGGTCCAGCAGGACCCCGTCGTCTCCCAGGTCAAGCTGATCGCCGAGCCCTGGGATGTCGGCGACGGCGGCTACCAGGTCGGCAACTTCCCGCCGCTGTGGTCGGAATGGAACGGCAAGTACCGCGACACCGTGCGCGACTTCTGGCGCGGCCAGTCCGCCACCCTGCCCGAGTTCGCCTCCCGGCTGACCGGTTCCAGCGACCTGTACCAGAGCGACGGCCGCCGTCCCGTCGCCTCGGTCAACTTCGTCACCGCCCACGACGGGTTCACCCTGGCCGACCTGGTCAGCTACGACCACAAGCACAACGAGGCCAACGGCGAGGACAACCGGGACGGCACGGACGACAACCGGTCCTGGAACTGCGGCGCCGAGGGACCCAGCGACGACCCCGCCATCACCGGGCTGCGGGCCCGCCAGCAGCGCAACTTCCTGACCACGCTGCTGCTGTCCCAGGGCGTGCCGATGCTGCTGGCCGGCGATGAGCTCGGCCGCACCCAGCAAGGCAACAACAACGGCTACTGCCAGGACAACGAGATCTCCTGGGTGGCCTGGCCGCCGGACGCCGGGTCGCGATCCGGTCAGGCAGCACAAGACGAATCCGGAACGGACTCGCTGCTGGACTGGGCCCGGACGCTGATCAAGCTGCGGGCCAGCCACCCTGTCTTCCGCCGCCGCCGGTTCTTCCAGGGCGAGCCGCTCGCCGGGCCGGCCGACCAGGTCGGGGACATCGCCTGGTTCACCCCGGGCGGCGAGGAGATGACCGGCGAGGACTGGGACGCCGGGTTCGCCAAGTCACTCACCGTGTTCCTGAACGGCGACGGGATCAGCGAGCCTGACCCGCGCGGCCAGCGCGTCCGCGACGACTCGTTCCTGCTGCTGTTCAACGCCAGCGAGGCCGACCTGAAGTTCGCCGTCCCGGCCGCCCGGTACGGCGAGCAGTGGCAGCGCGTGCTGGACACCGCGGCCGAGCCGGAGCCGGACGGGCCGGCCGGGGACGGTGCGGGCGGCCGCCGGTCCGGGCCGGGGACACGATCGAGGTCGGCAACCGCTCGCTCCAGGTCCTGCGCCGTGCCTAGCCCAGCGGGCCCGTGGCCGGGCTCGACCTACCGGCTGCAGCTTCGCCGCGAGTTCGGGTTCGCCCGCGCCGCTGAGATCGCCGGCTACCTGGCCGGGCTGGGCGTGACCCATGTCTACCTGTCGCCGATCCTGCAGGCCGCGCGCGACTCCGCGCACGGCTACGACGTCGTCGACCACTCCCGGATCAGCGCCGACCTGGGCGGCGAGGCCGGCTTCCGGGCGATGGCCGCGGCTTTCCGCGAGCACGGGCTGGGCATCGTGGCCGACATCGTGCCCAATCACATGGGCATCGGGCCGCCGCAGTCGCAGAACCGGCCGTTCTGGTCGGTGCTGCGCGACGGCCCGGACTCCGCCGCCGCGCACTGGTTCGACATCGACTGGGCCGCCCGGGGCGGGCGGCTGCTGCTGCCGATCCTGGCCGGGCCGCCGGAGGCCTGCGTCGCCGACCTGGCCGTCGACCCCGGCGGCGACCCGGCCTGGCCGCAGGACGGCCCGGTGCTGCGCTACTTCGAGCATGTCCTGCCGCTGCGCCCCGGCACCGCGGAACTGCCGCTGCCGGACCTGCTCGCCGCCCAGCATTACGAGCTGGCCAGCTGGCGCACCGCAGCCGCCGAGCTCAACTGGCGGCGGTTCTTCGACGTCACCACGCTGATCGGCGTCCAGGTGCAGGAGGAGGACGTGTTCGCCGCGACGCACGGCGTGCTGCTGGGCCTGGTCGCCGAGGGGCTGATCGACGGCCTGCGGGTGGACCACCCGGACGGACTGGCCGAGCCCCGCTGCTACCTGCAGCGGCTGGCCACCGCCACCAGCGGCGCGTGGGTCGTCACCGAGAAGATCCTGGCCACCGATGAGCAGCTGCCGCCGGCCTGGGAGTGCGCCGGCACCACCGGCTACGACAGCCTGGCCGTGGTCGGCAACCTGTTCGCCGACCCGGCCGGCGGCCGGCGCTGACCCGCGACTACACCCGGTTCACCGGCGGGCCTGCCGCGTTCGCGCCGGTCGCGGCCGCAGCCCGGCGGGAGGTGGCCGGCGGCCTGCTCGCCGCCGAGGTCGCCCGCCTGGTCCGGCTCGCGGCCCGCTGCGGCCACCCGGAGCTGGCCGGCTGCACCGGCACCGACCTGCGCACGATCCTCACCGAGCTGGTCAGCGCCGTGCCGGTGTACCGGGCCTACGTGATCCCCGGGGAGCCCGTGCTGCGGCCCGCCGTGAGCCAGCTGGCCGACGCCGAGCGACAGGCCCGCGCCCGGCTGCCCGCGCGGCTGGCCCCGGCCCTGACGGCCCTCACTGCGGTGCTCCTGGACCCGCCCGCCGCCGGCCCGGCGCGCGAGCTGGCGGTGCGGTTCCAGCAGGTCAGCGGGCCGGTGATGGCCAAGGGCGTGGAGGACACCGCGTTCTACCGCTGGTCCCGGCTGACGGCGCTCAACGAGGTCGGGGGTGAGCCTGCCCGGCTCGGGGCGAGTCCGGCGGAGTTTCATGCCTTCGCCACCCGGCTGGCCCGGGACTGGCCCGCCACCATGACGACGCTGGCCACGCACGACACCAAGCGCGGTGAGGACCTGCGGGCCCGGCTGGCCGTGCTGGCCGAGCGCCCGGCCGAGTGGGCCGCCGAGGCGACCGCCTGGCATGACCGGGCCGCTGCCCTCAGCGCGGCAGAGTTCGGCGAGGTCCGGCTTCCCGAGCCCGACACCGAGTACCTGCTGTGGCAGACGCTGGCCGGCGCCTGGCCGATCGAGCCTGGCCGTCTCACGGAGTACCTGCGCAAGGCGATGCGCGAGGCCAAGTCCGCGACGTCCTGGACCGACCCGGACACCGACTACGAGGCCGCCGTGCTGGGCCTGGCCAAGGCCGTCCTGGCCGACACCGTGGCCGCCGCGGCGGACGGCGGCCTGGCCAGCCGGATCGCCGCCTTCGTGGCCCGGATCGAGCCCGACGCGACCGTCAACTCCCTGGGCGCCAAGCTGATCCAGCTCACCATGCCGGGCGTGCCCGACCTGTACCAGGGCTGCGAGCTGGGCGGCTTCGCCCTGGTCGACCCGGACAACCGGCGCCCCGTGGACTTCGCCCGCCGCCGGGACCTGCTGGCGGAGCTGGATGGCCCGCTGACCGACGACCCGCGCCCGGCGGCCGGGCCAGACGGCGCGGGCGCTGCTCTGGACCGGCAGAAACTGCTGGTCACCTCACGGGCGCTGCGGCTGCGCCGGGAGCATCCGGGCTGGTTCGCCGGAAGCTACGACCCGCTGGGCGCCGTCGGGCCGGCCGCCGGTCACGCTGTCGCGTTCGCGCGCGGCGGCCACGCGGTCACCGTCGTCACGCGGCTGCCGGGCGGCCTGCGTCAGCGCGGCGGCTGGGCCGGCACCGAGCTGGTACTGCCCGAGCGGCCGTTCCGGCCCGCCGCCGGCCTGGCCGGGCCGGCCGCAGCCGGGCTCGCGCAGGCCTGGCGGGACGTGCTGACCGGCGCGGTGCACGACGGCCCGCGGATCCCGCTGGCCCGGCTCCTGACCCGGCTGCCGGTGGCCTTGCTGGTGCCAGCGCCGCAGTCCGGCTAGCCCGTGCCGCTGCACGGCAGCCGGGCCGCTATCTCCTAGGGTTCCCCCGTGAGCGAGATGCGCGTGTGGGCCCCGAACGCGTCCAGGGTCGAGCTGGCCGCGGCCGACCGCCGCTACCCGATGGCACCCGCCGCGGATGGCTGGTGGTCGGCCAGCCTTCCGCAGGCGGACTCGGAGCGGGACTACTCGTTCTGCCTCGACGGCGGGGACCCGCTGGCCGACCCGCGGTCGCCATGGCAGCCGGCCGGCGTGCACGGTCCCAGCCGCCGGTATGACCATGGCGCCTTCAGCTGGAGCGACGCCGGCTGGCGGGGCGTGCGGCTGGCCGGCTCGGTGCTGTACGAGCTGCACGTCGGCACGTTCACCCCGGAGGGCACGTTCGATGCCGCGATCGGCCGGCTGGAGTACCTGGCCGGGCTGGGCGTGGACGTCATCCAGCTGATGCCGGTGGCGGCCTTCTCCGGGACGCATGGCTGGGGCTATGACGGGATCGGCCTGTGGGCGGTGCACGAGCCGTACGGCGGGCCCGACGGGCTGAAGCGGTTCGTGGATGCCTGCCATGCGCGGGACCTGGGCGTGCTGCTCGACGTGGTGTACAACCACGCCGGCATCGGGAACCGGCTGGCCGACTTCGGGCCGTACTTCACCGACGTGCGCACCACCCCGTGGGGCCCGGCGGTGAACCTGGACCAGCCGGGCTCGGACGAGGTGCGCGCGTTCGTGATCGGCAGTGCGCTGATGTGGCTGCGCGACTACCACCTGGACGGGCTGCGCCTGGACGCCGTGCACGAGCTGGTCGACCAGCGGGCCGTGCACATCCTGGAGGAGCTGGCCGCCGAGGTAGACACGCTGGCCGCCGGGCTGGGGCGGCCGCTGACCCTGATCGCCGAGTCCGACCGCAACGACCCGCGGATGGTCACCGCCCGGGAGGCCGGCGGGTACGGGCTGGCAGCGCAGTGGAGCGATGACTTCCACCACGCGCTGCACGCCGCCCTGACCGGCGAGCAGCAGGGTTACTACGCCGACTTCGGCTCGCTGGCGGCGCTGGCCAAGACACTGACCCGGGTGTTCTACCACGACGGCACCTGGTCCTCGTTCCGCGGCCGGAGCCACGGCCGCCCGGTCGACGTGCTGTCCACCCCGGCCAGCCGGTTCCTGGGCTACCTGCAGGACCACGACCAGATCGGCAACCGCGCAGCGGGCGACCGGATCGCTGACCTGGTGCCGTCGGCCCTGGTGAAGGCAGGCGCCGGCCTGATGCTGACGGCCCCCTTTACGCCGATGCTGTTCATGGGTGAGGAGTGGGGCGCTGACACGCCGTGGCAGTACTTCACCGATCATCCCGAGCCGTGGCTGGCCGAGGCGGTCGCGCAGGGGCGGCGCCGCGAGTTCGCGGCGCACGGCTGGAACGCCGCGGTGGTGCCCGACCCGCAGGACCCGGCCACCTTCGCGCGGTCCCGGCTGGACTGGGCCCAGCTCAGCAGCGAGCCGCACGCCGAGCTGCTGGCCTGGTACCGGGAGCTGATCGCGCTGCGCCGGGCCCGGCCCGAGCTCAGCGACCCCCGGCTGACCCAGATCGAGGTCAGCTTCGACGAGCAGGCCCGGTGGCTGGTGGCGCAGCGCGGCGGCCTGCTCATCGTGGCCAGCCTGGGCGGCGCGCCGCTGCGGGTCCCGCTGCCGGGCCGCCGGCCAGCGTGCTGGCCGCGTCGCGGCCGGGCGTGACGCTCGCCGGAACCGCGGTCACCATGCCGCCGGAGTCGTTCGCGGTGCTCGCACCATGATCGGCTGACCGGGCCCGGATGGCCCGAATCCGCCCCTGTAGATTGAGTGCGCCAGCTGCGGCGATGCTCCTGGTTCAGGTGGCTCGGGAAGGAGATGACCGGTGACGGATCGAAGCGAGGGCGCGGCCGGGCCGCCTGTCATGTGGAACGGCTACGCCAGCATGGCCGGGCTCGCCGAGCGGGGCGGCCTGGTGACGATCACGGGCGGCTCAGGATCCACCGTGACCGACGACACCGGGCGCTCCTACCTGGATGCGATCGCCAGCCTCTGGTACTGCAACATCGGGCACGGCCGGGCCGAGATGGCCGACGCCGCCGCTGCCCAGATGCGCCAGCTCGCCGTCTACCAGACCTTCGAGACGTTCACCAGCCATCCGGCGGAGGCGCTGGCCCGCCGGATCGCGGACCTGGCGCCGGTCAGCGACGCCAAGGTGTTCTTCACTCCGGGCGGCGGCTCCGACGCGATCGACACCGCGGCCAAGCTGGCCCGGGCCTACTGGCGCGCGGCCGGCCAGCCGGCCAAGCAGGTCATCATCGGCCGGTCGAACGCCTATCACGGCGTGAACGCCTACGGCACCGCGCTGGGCGGCATCCCGGCCAACACCGAGGCGTTCAGCCCGCTGATCCCGCTGGTCGAGCGGGTGCCCTGGGACGACGCCGCGGCCCTGGAGAAGATGATCGGGCAGGCCGGCGCTGACCGGGTGGCTGCTTTCTTCTGCGAGCCGGTCGTCGGCGCGGGCGGGATCCTGCTGCCGCCCGAGGGCTACCTGGCCCGGGTTCAGGAGATCTGCCGCGAGCAGGACGTGCTGTTCGTGGCGGACGAGGTGATCACCGGGTTCGGGCGGCTCGGCCGGTGGTTCGCCAGCGAGCGGTACCGGCTGGAGCCGGACATGATGACCATGGCCAAGGGCCTGACGTCCGGCTATGCGCCGCTGGGCGCGGTCCTGGCCGGCCCGCGGGTGGCCGAGCCGTTCTGGCGGGCAGGCTCGGCGGAGGTCTTCCGGCACGGGTACACCTACCAGGCCCATCCCACTGCGTGCGCGGTCGGGCTGGCCAACCTGGAGGTGCTGGAGCGCGAGCAGCTCGTGGGCCGGGTCGCGGAGCTGGAGAGCGTGCTGGCCGCGAAGCTGTCGCCGCTAGCCGGACACGAGCTGGTGGCCGAGGTGCGCACCGGCACCGGCCTGCTGACGGCGGTCGAGATCGACGCTGAGGCGCGGGCGGCTGACCCCGGGCTGGGCGCGCGCCTGGTAGCCGACATCCGCGAGCGCGGCGTGATTACCCGGCTGCTGCGCGGCGTGGCGCTGCAGGTGTCGCCGCCGTTCGTGATCACCGAGCCGGAAATCGACCAGATCGCCGAGGTCTTCGCCACGGCGCTGGACGCGGCGGCCAAGCAGCTGCGCGGCTAGCCCCAGCCTGGCCAGGCAGGCCCGCGCCCCGGCCGGGGCGCGGGCCTGCCCGGTGCTTAGCGGGCGGCAGCCGGCTGCGCTGAGTCCGCCTGCGTCGCGCCGCGGTCAGGGTCCCGGACGGCAGCGGCCCGGCGGCGGGCACCGAAGGCCAGCGCGATGACGGCACCGAGCAGGGACAGGCCGGCCGCGACGCCGAGCGCCGGGCGGAATCCCGCGGTCACGCCGCCGGCGCTGCCCAGGTGGCCGCCGGCGGCGAAGACGGCGCTGACGATGGCGATCCCGAACACGCCGCCGAACCGCTGCAGCGTGTTCTGGACCCCGGAGGCCGTGCCCAGGTCCTCAGGCGGCACCGCGGACAGGGCCGCGCTCGCCGTGGCGGGAATGGCCGCCGAGATGCCGATGCCGGCGATGATCAGCGGCGCGATCAGCTCCGGATACGGGGTGCGGGCCGATGCGGCCAGCGCGATCCAGGCCAGGCCGCCGGCCTGCAGCGCCAGCCCGGCCGCCATCAGCGGCCGGGTCCCGATGCGGTCGGCGACTGCCCCGGCCAGCGGCGCGATGATCATCGGAGTGGCGGTCCAGGGCAGGAATCGCAGTCCGGTGGCCAGCGGCGAGTAGCCGAGCCCGAGCTGGAAGTACTGCGAGCACAGGAACGCCGCCGAGAAGATGGCCCCGTTCATCAGGAACCCGCTGGCGCTGGCGGCCGCGAAGGCCCGGATGCGCAGCAGCCGCAGCGGCAGCATGGGCTGGGCCGTGCGGCGCTCCCAGGCGATGAAGGCAGCCAGCGCCGCCGTGCCCGCGACCAGGCCAGTGATCACCCACCGGTCGGCCCAGCCGGTGCTGGCGGCCCGGACCAGGCCCCAGGCCAGCGCGGCCGAGCCGCCGGCCACCAGGACCATCCCCGGCAGGTCCAGCCCGCGCGCCGGCCCGCGGCCCGCTGGCAGCCGCACCAGCGACGCCGCCGCGGCAGCCACGCCGATCGGCACGTTGACCCAGAAGATCCAGTGCCAGTCCAGGCCCTGCACGACCGCGCCGCCGATGAGCGGTCCGCTGGCGACGGCCAGGCCGGCGATGCCGCCCCAGATGCCGACGATGGCACCGCGCCGGGCGGCCGGGAAGGCCGCTGTCAGCAGGGTCAGGCTCAGCGGGGTGACCGTGGCGGCGCCCAGGCCCTGGATCGCGCGCGCCGCGATGAGGCTGCCCGCGTCCGGGGCCAGCGCGCAGGCCGCCGAGGCGGCGGTGAACAGCAGGAGGCCGCCGACGTAGACACGCCGCCGGCCGAGCCGGTCGCCGAGCGCCGCGGCGCCGACGATCCCGGCGGCGAAGGTCAGGTTGTAGGCGTTGACCGCCCAGTCGAGCGTGGCCATGCTCGCGTGCAGGCCCGCCCGGATGGCCGGCAGGGCCGTGATCACCACCAGCGCGTCCAGCGCGACCATGAAGAACGACACCGAGGTCAGCGCCACTACCCAGCGGCGGCCGCCGGGTCCGGAGCGGGCCTGCCGGGGATGGTCGTAGGCATCGAGTGCAGCGTGCGTCATCGGATGTCCTCACGGTTGCGGGGCCGCCGCGGCGTGAGTAAATCCGGCGGCCTGTCGCTGGTGTGGACACCGCTTGGACGCAGTTCTGGGCGTCAGCCGGGGAAGCACGCAGCAAAAAAGCCGACCTGGCCAGGTCGGCGGATGACGCGCAGCGGCCGGGTACATGCAGATTCCCGGCACGAGCAGAGGCCCGGCACCTGCGGGAGCACGGCTGGTCCCGGGTCAGCGTGAGAGCACGAGTGCACATCTCCGCCACGAGCCTCAGCGAGGTCATGGCCGAGACCCGGGGAGATGGTGCCCGCCGATGAGAGCGGCTGGGATGTTCGGCGGGCTTCCCCTCTGCGCAACGTCTTCAGCAGACCATCGGCCCGTGCGCGTTAAGTGAGTGAGATGTGTGCGTTCTGTGGAGGGAGGGATGCGCGTGTCCAGACGAATGTAGGCTTATCCGGGCAAGCAGTTTTCGGATAGTCAGCGATCCGCGGGGTAGCTGGGCGCAGGTCATGCGGCTCAGTAGGAGCACTCCAGCCGCTGATCTGCCTTGCGCCGGGGGCGGGTAACTGGGAGATTGACGACACGATGCGCTGGCGCGCGCGTCGTGGATGAGGCATACGAGGATTCATGACCGTTCAGATCGGGCGAATTCCGTCTGAGGATCGGCATATGCCCCGTTCGCTGACAAGCGATCCACGGGGGCGATTTATCGCTCTGGGTCGTGCATACGGGGAGTATCTTCTCGATTACGCCCAGGAACTCACGGCCGATCCGATTGTGGCCGGGCAAGCGGCCGAGAAAGCGCTGATTGCCGCCACCGCCCATTTTGAGCACGCAGACTTCGGCCAGGTCCGGGCGGACCAGGCGCGTGCGGAACGGGTCCGGGCCCGGCGCGCTGACCTGGCTCAGATCGGGTCCTGGTCCGAGCAGGCCCAGGTCTGGACGGACCAGGCCCGCGCCGACGCCGATCCGGCCGGTCAGAGCGCAACCGGCCGGCGCGCTGAGAACATCCGGCCCTGGCTCTATGCCGCCGTCCGCCGGGAATGCGTCGCCCGGGTTCAGGCGGCGGGCGGCTCGGTCGGCGCCGGGCGTCCTGGTCCGGCTGGCCGCCACGCCGCCGAGCTGGCGAACGACGGTTCCGGCGGAGCGGGCCGCTCCGCCGGCAGCGGGCCGTGGGCGGAAGAGGCCGTCGCGGATGCGATGACCGCCGAGTTTGAGATCACCGAGCTGCAGGCCGAGGAACTCCGCGTCCAGGTGTCGGCCGTGACGCAGGTGCTCGACGGACTGCCCGAGCAGGCCCGCGAAATCCTCGGCCTGGCGATCCGGCATGGTCTCGGAGACGATGACATCGCCGTGGCGATGGGAATGTCACGACGGCGGGCAGGCCAGGAGCGGGCCGAGGCGTCCGCGCGATTCGACCGCCTGGCGGCGACCGTGCTCCTGCTGCACGCGGGCTGGTCGGGCTGCGAGCGGCTGGACAAGATGCTGGGCGGGTCGTATCCCACCGCCCAGCCGCCCTCCGACAAGCTGTGCGTCAAGGTCACGAAGCACAGCGAGAGCTGCATGATCTGCGGCCGCATTGTGGCCAGTCGCGGGTTCGGACCGGAGCTGCTGAGCGTGCTGGCGATCGGCCGCATGCCACGGCCGTTCCGGCAGCAGCTCAGCCGGGCGGCCCGGGAGCTGGGCCGGGCTCCGGGCCGCGCGCACGCGACGCCATCCCGGGACGAGGCCCGCCGTCAGGCTCCCGCCGACCGCGCTGTCCCGCCGGCCGCCGGGACCGCCGCAGCGGCCACGGACAACGGCAGCGCGACCGGCGGCAGTGCGGTCAGCGGCAGCGCGGCCAATGGCAGCGCGGGCGGCGCCGGCCACGGCGGCACGGCTAACAGCAGCGCAGGCCGGGACGGTACGGCCAACAGCAGCGCAGGCCGGGACGGTACGGCCAACGGCAGCGGGGGCCAGGGCGGCTCATCCAACGGCAGTGCAGACCCGGACGGTGCGGCCGACGGTGGCGCAGGTCAGCGCGGTGCGGGCAGCACAGGCCGGGGCGGCCCGGCCGACGGCCGCAGGGATCGCGGCAGTGCGGATCGCGGCAGTGCGGGTACCGGAAGTGCGGGTCGTGGCAGCCCAGGCGGCGCCGCCGAGGTCAGTGCGGCGGCGGCCGCAGCAGCGGGATCGGCGGCCGGCGTTGCGGCTGCAGCTGCGGCTGGCGCGACTCAGGACCGGCAGGCTCAGGACCGGCAGGCTCAGGACCGGCAGGCTCAGGACCGGCAGGCTCAGGACCGGCAGACTCCGGATGGCCGGGCCCAGGACAGTCAGGCCCGGGACAGCCGCACTCTGGACAGCCGCACTCTGGACAGCCCGGGCCGGGACAGGCGGGTCCCGGACAGTCCGGCCGGGGACAGCCGCAGCCTGGACAGCCGCGTCCGGGACAGGCGGGCCCCGGACAGCGGGGCTCCGAAGAGCGCAGGTTCTGGCAGCGCGGCGTCCAGCGACGTGTTTTCCCGCAGCCGGGCATCGGGCAGCGCCCCGCACGCTGGCGGTAGTCCCGGGATTACCACTCCGGGCAGCACAAGTCCCGGAAGCCTCGGGAGCGTCAGTCCGGGCCGGACCAGCCCAGCGAGTACAAGTCCGGGCAGCGCCGTCCCTGGGAGCGTTACCCCCGGAAACCTCAGCCGGGGGAGCGCCAGTCCGAGTGGCACTGCCCCCGGGAGCGCCGACCCCGGAAGCATCAGCCGGGGGAGCGCCAGTCCGAGTGGCGCCGCCCCCGGAAGCGCTGACCCCGGAAGCATCAGCCGGGGGAGCATCAGCCCCGGAAACACCCGCCCGGCTAGTACGAGTCCGGACAGCGCTGGCCAAAGCAGCGCGAGCCCGGATGGCGCAGGCTCGGGCAGCTCGGGCCTGGCCAGCTCGGGCCACGCCAGGTGGCGGCGGGAGTCCGCAACTGCCGCCACGGCGAGTCCGGGCCTGGACGCGACGCCGAACCCGGCGACGGTCACGGTGGCCGCCCAGGGCAGCGCCGCAGCGGCGAGCGCGGCAACCAAGGCTGATGCTCAGCGCGTCAGCCCCGAGAACGTTAGCGCTCAGGACGCTGGTGCCCGGGACCCGAGCGCGGCTGCTTCCGGCAGCGCCCTGGCGGCCGGTACCGGTGCCGGGAGCACCGGGGATGCCAGCCGCGGCGGCGCCCCGGCCTGGATATTTGGCTCCCCCGGCGACACCGGCGTTTCAGACGAGACGGACGAGCCGGACTCGGCTGACGTGGTCACGATCGGCGAGCAGGACGGCGGCGGGTCAGAGAGCTGGGTCACCCGGCCCCGCGCCGCGGCCATCTCGGCGCTGGCGATCTTCGTGATCGTCGCGGGCATCATGGTGGCCGCGAAGATCGCCGATTCTCCGGCCAGTCACCCTGCCTCGCACCCCAGCCCGGCTGCGGTCAGCACGCCGAGCCCGGCGGTCAGCGGCACAGCGCCCCTGGTGACGCAGCGGTCCGGCAAGCACACCCGCAAGCACGCGCCGGGCCAGAACTCCGCCACCAGCCTGCCGCCGGGCACGGGCATCCTGCCGACGACGCAGCCCGTCACGAAGCCGCCGTCCGGGCACAGCTCGTCGCCGACGAAGCCCAAGCCGTCGCCGACGCCGACCAAGTCGAAGAAGCCGACCCCGACGCCGACACCGACCACGCCGACCCCGACGCCGACCCCGACGACGCCGACCCCGACGCCGACACCGTAGCCGCAGGGACGGACCACGAGGCCGGGCCTGACAGGCCCGAATGGCAGACTCAGGCCATGACATATGTTGCGGCACCCGACCGTTATCAGCAGATGGACTACCGCCGCTGCGGGCGCAGTGGCATCGACCTGCCCGAGATTTCCCTGGGCTTGTGGCACAACTTCGGTACCGACCGCCCGCTGGAGACCCAGCGAGCCATTCTGCGCCGCGCGTTCGACCTGGGCGTCACGCACTTCGATCTGGCCAACAACTACGGTGGTGCAGCCCCTGCCGAGGTAATTGCGCAGCAAGGGAGCCAGGACGCCCCGTACGGCAGCGCGGAGCTGAACTTCGGCCAGCTCATGCGCGAGGACCTGCGGCCCTACCGGGACGAGCTGATCATCTCGACCAAGGCGGGCTACGACATGTGGCCCGGGCCCTACGGTGACCGGGGCTCGCGCAAGTACTTGCTGGCCAGCCTGGACCAGTCGCTGAAGCGGATGGGCCTGGACTACGTCGACATCTTCTACAGCCACCGGTTCGACCCGGATACGCCGCTGGAGGAGACGATGGGCGCGCTGGACACCGCGGTGCGGTCCGGCCGCGCGTTGTACGCCGGGATTTCTTCGTACTCCCCGGAGCGGACCACGCAGGCGGCCGCGATCCTGCGGGACATGGGCACGCCGCTGCTCATCCATCAGCCGTCGTACTCGATGCTGAACCGGTGGATCGAAGGCGGGCTGCTTGATGTCCTGGACCGCGAGGGGATGGGCTGCATCGCCTTCTCGCCGCTCGCTCAGGGCGTGCTGACCGGCAAGTACGCCAGCGGGATCCCGGACGGCTCGCGGGCCAGCCGGGACTCGTCGCTGTCCACCGAGCAGCTGACCGACAAGAACCTGGCCCACGTCGCGGCGCTGGCCAAGATCGCGAAGGCCCGCGACCAGTCGCTGGCCCAGCTGGCCCTGTCCTGGGCGCTGCGCGACCAGCGGGTGACGTCGGTGGTGATCGGCGCCAGCAGCGTGGCCCAGCTCGAGGAGAACCTCGCGGCCGCCGGGCGCAGCAGTTTCACGGACGCCGAGCTGGCCGAGATCGACCGGCATGCCGTGGAGGCCGGCATCAATCTGTGGGCCGCCTCCAGCGACAACTAGCCCGCCCCGCGCGCTGGCCCGGGGCTGCCGCCAGCACGCCCGGCCCGGCCCGGTACCCGGAGTGATCGGGACTGAGCTGGGCAGGTACCCCCGGCAGGCCGGACTACCCGGCCTGCCGGGGAGGTCCAGGTGACACCCAAGTTGTGCGTCGTGACCGGCGCGACCGGCTACGTCGGCGGCCGGCTCGTGCCCGAGCTGCTGGCCGCGGGCTACCGGGTCCGGTGCCTGACCCGCAGCCCGGCGAGCCTGCGTGACCAGCCGTGGGCGGGCGAGGTGGAGATCGCGAAGGCCGACGCCGGCGACGCCGCCGCCCTCGGCCCGGCGCTGGCTGGCGCGGACGTGGCCTACTACCTGATCCACGCCATGAACGGCGGTCGCGCTTTCGCCGAGCAGGACCGCCGCACGGCCCGGACGTTCGCGGCCGCGGCCCGGCAGGCCGGGGTGGGGCGCATCGTGTACCTCGGCGCGCTCACGCCGGGCGGGCCGCTGTCGGCGCACCTGCGCTCGCGCGAGGAGGTCGGCCGCATCCTGCTGGACTCCGGCGTCCCGGTGGCGGTGCTGCGGGCCGCGGTCATCATCGGCTCCGGCTCGGCCTCGTTCGAGATGCTGCGGTACCTGACCGAGCGGCTGCCGGCCATGATCACGCCGCGCTGGGTCGGTACGCCCGTGCAGCCCATCGCCATCCGGGACGTGCTGCGCTACCTGGTCGGCTGCGCGGAGCTGCCGGCGACGGTCAGCCGGGCCTTCGACATTGGCGGCCCGGACGTGCTCACCTACCGGGAGATGATGACCCGCTACGCCGCGGTCGCGGAGCTGCCGCGCCGGGTCATCATCGGCGTCCCGGTGCTCAGCACCGGCCTGTCGAGCCTGTGGGTCGGCCTGGTCACGCCGGTCCCGGCGGCGCTGGCCCGGCCGCTGGTGGAATCGCTGCGCCACGAGGTGACCGTCAAGGAGCACGACATCGCCGGGTTCGTGGCCGACCCGCCGGGCGGCCTGACCGGATTCGACGAGGCCGTCCGGCTCGCGATCCGGCGGGTCCGCGAGGCCGACGTCGCCACCCGGTGGTCATCCGCGTCGGTGCCCGGAACGCCCAGCGACCCGCTGCCGACCGATCCCGACTGGGCGGGCGGCAGCCTGTACGTCGACGAGCGGACCCAGCGCGTCGACGTCTCCGCCGAGGCCTTGTGGCGGGTCATCGAGGGCATCGGCGGGGCCAGCGGCTGGTACTCGCTGCCGCTCGCCTGGCAGGCCCGCGGCCTGCTGGACCGGCTGGCCGGCGGGGTAGGGCTGCGCCGCGGCCGGCGCGATCCGGCGCGGCTGCGGGTCGGGGATGCCCTGGATTTCTGGCGCGTCGAGGAGATCCAGCCCGGCCGGCTGCTGCGGCTGCGCGCCGAGATGCGGCTGCCCGGCCTGGCCTGGCTGGAGCTGACCGTGCGAACCGAGGACGGGGCGGTGTGCTACGGCCAGCGGGCCATCTTCCATCCGCGGGGGCTGCTCGGCCACCTGTACTGGTGGACGCTGCGGCCCTTCCACGGGGTCATCTTCGGCGCCATGCCGGCCAACGTGGCCGCCGCCGCGCGGACGGCGAGCACGGCCGCCGCGCAGGCCGGGGCGGGCGTGGCGGCCGGCCGGGGGACAGCCCGGCCGGCCACCAGCCCTGAGCGGCCTCAGCCCTCGGGGTCGAGGCCGCGGTAGGCCGGCACCCGGACGTGCCGGTGCCCGGCCGTGCCACTGATGATCACCTTGCGCAGGGAGATGTCATTGGACCGCGTCACCTCATGCAGCACGTGCTCGGGGTTGGCGATGATCTCGATGTAGTAGGTGCCGTTGGGCAGGCTCGTGATGTTGAACGACTGCCCGGCGACCGACTGGAAGTAGGTGTCCCCCCAGCCGACCGGCATCTGCTCCTGCACCCACAGCGCGGTGGGCGAGCCGCACTGGCCGCCGAACCCGAGGAAGCCCGGCTGCCAGTCAGCGCCCTTCACCAGCAGGTTGACCGCGTCGGTCGGCGCGATGCAGAAGCCGACCTTCCGGCTGCGCACCGCCACCTGCTTGTTCGCCTTGAGCAGCACGTACTTGGCGAACTGCTCGAAGTGCCAGTGGTTGTGGCCATGCTCGGAGTCGAAGCTCATCGTCCCGGCCCGGATCCGGCCGACGATGTGGCCGTGGCGGTAGAAGTACTGGTAAGCCCGCATGGTGTTCGAGCCCGACTTGCGGAAGCCCTCGACGTCCAGCCGGGACTGCCCGCCCACCCAGACGGTCGCGCCGAAGTTGATGTAGGACAGGCCGGTCTTGCGGTTGGAGGCATTGATCCCCCAGGACGGCAGCGCCACCAGGTCGGGCAGCGCGCGCCGCGGCGCCCGCGTCAGCGTGGCCACCTTCGGGAGCGTGGGCAGCGGCGTACCCGCGGCCGGCCCCTGCCGCGGCCGCGTGCCGACGCCGTCCCCGCCCTTGACCACGTGCACCGTGACCGTGGCCGTCGCGTTCCTGGCCGTGATGTGGAACAGCCGGGCGAACGCGGGGCGGATCGTCTCGGTGACCTTGTAGGTGCCCAGGGCGAGCTTGAAAACGCTGCCGAAATTCTCCGCCGGATCGACGGCCCAGCCGCGCGTGATGCCCCACACCTCGCCCAGCCCGAACGGGTCGCCGGCGGCGCACTGCTGCGGGAACCGGTCCTTGACCGGGCTGCCCGGCCCGGTGCGCTCCGGGTCGTAGGAGTCCGGGCAGAACGTCATCTTCTGCCTGCCCACCACGTCCCCGGCGTGGTTGCGCACGGTCAGCTGCGCGAAGTTCTTCAGCCCGTTCCAGCCGTCCAGCGTCCAGTGCGGCAGCCGCCGGTAGCGGGTCGTGCCGAACGGGGTGGCGATCTGCTCGGTGATCGTCAGCGGCCGGCCGTAGGCCGTCTTGCGTACATTGAGCCGCAGGGTAGCCCCGAGCGAGTCGACCCAGATGCCGGGGTCGAGGTAGACCTGCTTGCCGAACCGGGGCACGGAGATGCTCGCCTGCGCCCGCTCTAGCTTGAGGACCGGCCCGACGGCCGCGGCCGGTGTCGCGGCGCCGAGCGCCGGCGCGCCGGCGGCCGCGGTCCCCGCCACGGTCGCGAGCGCCAGCAGGCCGGCCGCTGCCACGGGCAGCGCCGGCCTGGTTCCTGGTCGTCTCATCTGAGCCCCTCTCTCCCGGACTGCTGTCCGGTCCGCCTCGGGTGTCCCTTACCTCCGTACACTCCGCAGGGCAGCAGGACGTTGCCTGAAAGTTCGTCAGGACTCATGACGTAACGGAAATGTGACCTTCGGCACATTCCGGCCTGCCCCGCCGCCACCCGTTTTCCCGTGCGGCGCCGGCCGTTTCCCGCGGCGTCGTCGCGCGCTGCCCCGGCTAGCCGCGGACGCGAGTCCCGGCCGGGTCGTAGAGCGGCGCGGTGTGCCGCAGCGCCGGGTACCGCTCGCCGGCCACCTCGACCTCGAAGCCGGCCTCCCCGCCGTCCGGCACCGGGCCTGCTGCCGCCGCCGGGAGGCAGGCCGAGAAGATCGTGCGCCCGGCGGTGTAGCCGAAGCCGGCGCTGCGCACCGTGGCCCGCAGGGCGGCGCCGGGGTGCCGGAGCAGTTCCGCGCCGTGCATGACGACCTCGGGGCCGGTGGTGAACCAGCACAGGCGCTGGGCTGGCCCGGCGTCCCGGATCCGGCGCAGGGCCGGGCCGGCCAGCAGCCCCGGCTTGTCCGGCCGGACCGCGAAACCCAGCCCGGCCGTGTACGGGTTGTCCTCGGCGGTGATGTCCGCGGCCCAGGCCAGGTAGTGCTTCTCCAGGCGCAGCGAGTTCAGCGCGCGGTACCCGGCATCGCGCAGCCCGGCCGCCGCGCCGGCGGCTAGCAGCCGGTCATACAGGTCTCGTGCGTACTCCGCCGGGACGTGGAACTCCCAGCCGAGCTCACCGGTGTAGCCGCAGCGCAGGGCCAGCACCGGCGCGTGCCCCAGGTCGATCTGCCGGGCGGTCATGTACCCGAAGGCGGCGTTGCCCAGGTCGGCGCGGCTGAGCGGCTGGGCGATCTGCCGCGCCGCGGGCCCGGTCAGGCACAGCACGGCCCGCGCCGAGGTGACGTCGGTGATGGTGACCGATCCGTCGGCGGGCGCGTGGCGCTGCACGAAGCCGATGTCGTGCCGCCCGAAGCCAGCGCCGGTGACCAGGTAGAACCGGTCGGCGGCCAGCCGGGTGACGGTCAGGTCGGCCTCTATCCCGGCCCGGGAGTTCAGCAGCTGGGTGTAGACGATCCGGCCCGGCGGCACGTCCAGCTCCGCGCCGGCCAGCCGCTGCAGCAAGGTCAGCGCGCCCGGCCCGCTGATCTCGTACTTGGCGAACGAGGTCAGGTCGATCAGCCCGGCTGCCTCGCGGACGGCCCGGTGCTCGGCACCCACGTGCGGCCAGGCCCGGCTGCGGCCGAACGTCAGCTCCTCGGCGGCGGCCCGGCCGCCTGCCGTCCGGCCCGCCGCATCGCCGGGCGCCGCCGGGGCGAACCAGTTAGCCCGCTCCCAGCCGAATTTCGTGCCGGGCACCGCGCCCCGGGCGGCCAGCACGTCATGCAGCGGGCTGCGCCGCTGGCCGCGCGGCGCCGCCAGCTCCCGGTTCGGGTAGCCGACCTGGTAGTAGCTCGCGTACGCACCGGTCAGCCGCTCCGCCAGGTAGCCGGGCACGCTGTGCGAGGGACCGAATCGCCGGGCATCGAACGGCCACAGGTCCAGCCCCGGGTCGCCGTCGATGATCCACGCCGCCATCGCCTGCCCGGCACCGCCGGCCGCGGCGATCCCGGCGGAGAAGCCGCAGCAGTGGAACAGGTTGGCGACCTCGCCCGTCGGCCCCATCAGCGGCTCGGCGTCGGGCGAGAACGGGATCGGGCCGTTGACCCACGCCCGGATGCCGGCCTCGCCGAACGCCGGCATCCGGGCGGTCGCGGCGGTGCCGAGCGGCTCGAACCGCTCGTAGTCCGGCGCGAAGAGCTCCGGGCCCAGGTCCATCGGAATCTCGGGCCACGGCACCCGGCTGCCGTCCTCCCAGCCGCCGACCACCAGCCCGCCGGTCTCGGGCTTGACGTAGAACCGCCCGTCCGGGTCACGCAGCGTCGGCAGGCTGGCGGGCAGTCCGGCGATCGGCTCGGTGACCACGTACTGGTGCTCGACCGCGCCCACCGCCAGGCTGACCCCGGCCAGGGCGGCCGTGCGTGCGCCCCACATGCCGGTCGCGTTGATGAGGACGTCACACTCGAGGCGCCCGGCCGGGGTATGCACCGCCGCCACGCGGGCCCCGTTTAGTTCAATATCAGTAACGGGGCAGTTCTCGGCGAACCTGGCCCCGCAGGCGCGAGCGCCGGTGGCGAAGGCATGGGTGAGCTGGCTGGGGTCGGCGTAGCCGTCGGAGGGAACCCAGGTCGCGCCGCGGATGCCGGCCAGGCTGAGCAGCGGGAAGCAGTCGCCGGCCTCGCGCGGTGACATCAGGTGCACCTCGAAGCCGAAGCTGCGGGCGGCGGTGACCAGGCGGCGCAGCTCGTGCCAGCGGTCGTCGCTGGCGGCGACGCGCAGGCTGCCGGCCGGGTGCCAGCCGGTCGCGTACCCGGTGTCGCGCTCTAGCGTCTGGTAGGCCTGCACGCTGGCGCGCATCAGCCGGGTCAGGCTGGCCGAGGTGCGCAGCTGGCCGACCAGCCCGGCCGCGTGCCAGGTGCTGCCCTCCGTCAGCCGGCGGCGCTCGATCACGGTGACGTCGGTCCGGCCGCGGCGGGCCAGGTGGTAGGCGATGCTGCAGCCCACGACACCGCCGCCGATGATCACGATCTCGCTGCGCCCCGGCAGGTCCACGCTCGCTCCTGCTCTGGCCCGGCCGGCTGCGCCGGACCCGGCTGTCACTATCTCACCGCGAGCGCTCGGGTTGGCCCGGCCCTGCCCGGCTATGTCAGGGTTACGGCGTGAGCGGACATGACGTGCGCGTGGTGTACACCAAGTACGACGGCAGCCTGCACTGGCACCAGACCATGCACTACCTCGGCGAGGACGGGCACGGAACCTGGCTCGGCGCGCCCGGCGGCGGCGTCTCCCAGCGAGGCCACGAGCCGCCGGTGGTCCTTGAGCAGCCTTACGTGATGCTGTTCCCGCGGGACGCCTGGTGGACGGCGGTGTTCAACGGCGAGCCCGCGCGTGCCGAGGTGTACTGCGACATCACCACCCCGCCGCAGTGGCCGCACCCGGCCGAGGTGACGATGGTCGACCTGGACCTGGATGTGCTCCGGTTCCGGGCCGACCAGCGGGTGGCACTCGTGGACGAGGATGAGTTCGCCGAGCATCAGGTCCGCTATCGCTACCCGGCCGAGGTGATCCGCCAGGCGCAGCAGTCGGCCGCCTGGCTGCAGGACGCCATCGCCGGCGGCGTGCAGCCATTCGCCGGGGAGTACCAGAGCTGGCTCGGCCAGGTGCACTAGCAGGCGGCCAGCCCGGTCCCGCCTGAGCCGGCCGTCCCCTTAGCCGGCCCGGCTGGCGCGGTCGGCTCGCCAGCACCAGGACCGCATCGGCACCTCGATCGGCTCGCTGCCGGGGAAGCGCTGCTCCAGCGCCGCCCGGACCCGGTCCAGCCGGGCGGCCCGGTCCTGCGGGGTGGCCGTGATGAGGCCGCTGTAGGTGCCGAGCATCTCGACCAGGCTGCCGGTGGTCATGGGGCGGGTGAAGCTGAACGTGTCGGTGACGACGTTGTGCAGCGGCGTGCCGCCGCCGGGCATTTGCACCGCGTGCCGCAGTGACCGGGCGGTCGGACCACCGTCGGCTGGCTGCCCGGTGCCGGGGTTGCCGGCCGGCGAGCGCTCGCCGGGCTCCCGCAGCTGGTTCAGGTCGCGCACCCAGCCCACCGAGTCATCACGGCTGGTCCACAGCACCCCGAACCGCCCGCCGTCGCGCAGCACCCGGCAGATCTCCGGCAGCGCCAGCTCCGGGTCCATCCAGTGCCACGCGGAGGAGATGAACACGCCGTCGGCGCTTTCGTCGGGCAGCGGGATGGCCTCACCCCGGCCGGCCAGGACCTCGACGCCGGGGGATCGGTCCTGCAGGACCGCCCGCATCCGGTCGTCCGGCTCGACGGCGATGACGTGGCCGGCCAGCCGCTGCAGCGCGCGGCTCAGCTTGCCCGTTCCCGCGCCCACGTCCACGGCGACCGCGCAGTCCGCCGGGACCAGCCAGTCCACGGCCGCATCCGCCGGCCCGGACCGGAACCGGTCGTAGTCATCGGCAATGCTGCCGAAGGACATCGCGCGTTCCGCCAGGCTGGCCATGGCGACACGGTACCGGCCGCCCGGCCCGCGGCCGGCCCTGGCCCGGCTAGCGGCCCCGGCTGAAGATCCGCAGGAAGAACAGGAAGACGTTGAGGGCGTCCAGGAAGATCGACGCCGCGATCACCGGCGCCGAGTCCATGTTCTTGGTCCGGCGCAGCCGCTGGAAGTCGAACATCGTCAGGCCCGCGAAGATGACCAGGCCCAGGATCGAGTAGATCAGCGAGCCGCCCGGCACGTTGACGAAGATCAGCACGATGCCGAAGGCGATCAGCGCCAGCAGGGCCCAGAAGCAGACCCGGCCCAGCCCGGACAGATCCCGCCTGGTGGCATACCCGGCCGCGCCGAAACCGGCGATGAACAGCGCGGTCGCGCCGCCGGACTGCCACAGCACCTGCGGGTTCGTGGCGGCGTAGTAGGTCAGCAGCGGGGCCATGGCCAGCCCGAGCAGGAACCCGACGGCCAGCAGCAGGCCGGTGCTCAGCGCTGCTGACCGGCCGGACGCGAACCGCATGGCGAGCAGGCAGGCGAAGGCGGCAATGAACGAGACGAAGGTCCAGCCCGAGGTCAGGTTCCGGCCGGCGTAGCTGCCCAGCGCGAAGAAGCCCGCGGCCGCGGCGACGAGCCACATCACCTGGCCGAACAAGGTGCGAGTGCGATCCCGGCTGTCGGCCTGCAGCCCGGCGTAGCTGAACGTGGGGTTCATGTGCCTATTGTCGCTCGCCGGCGGCACCGGTCCGGCCGCCCGGCCTAACTGCGTTCCGGCGCCCGGCCGGTCACAGTAGCGGGCGGAAACCGCTGCTCCGAGTCGGCGATCTTGCGCCGGGCCGCGTCGGCCAGGTCGATGCCCAGCACGTCGGCCAGGCGGACAAGGTAGAGCAGCACGTCGGCCAGTTCCTCGCCCGCCCTGGTCCGCAGCGGCTCGGACTCCGCGAGCTGGCGGGCCTCGCCCGCGGGCAGCCACTGGAACAGCTCGGCCAGCTCGCCGACCTCGCCGACCAGGGCCAGCAGGACCGACTTCGGATCGTGGAACTGGCCCCAGTCCCGGTCATCGGTGAACCGCCGCATCCGGTCGCGCAGCTCGCTGAGATCAGACATCCCGCTAGCCTTTCACCCCTCGTCAGGCAGCAAGTTGCTCCCGGAGACGAATTTCACTAGGCCGTGCTGATGGCAGCCGCTCACGGTGAGGCGTTTGCTAAGCCGGCCGGTAAGCGTCGCGGCGGTGCTGGACGGTCACCACCTGCACGATAATCCGGCCGTCATCGATCAGGTAGATGACTCGGTACTCGCCCCGTCGGGCAGACCATGCGGGGGCCATCGGCGGGTCGAGAGGCTTGCCGACTCGGTGCGGATTCTCCAGCAACGGGCCGGTAATGAACTCCCAGGCTGCGATGGCGGCCTTCTCGGGCAACCGGACGGTGAGATCACGCCGGGCCCGGGCCGAAATACTGAGCTGGTAGTGGCTCACGCCCGCCCGGCCTCGCGCATCGCCTGCGCGACGTCAGACTGGTCATGGACCCGCCCCTCGCCGATGTCGGCGAGTCCTTCCTTGATTGCTGCCATGAGGTCTTGGTCAGCCAGGATGTCAATGGTCTCCTGCATGGACTCGTAGTCGTCCACGGAGAGCAGGACCGCTGCAGGGACCCCGTTCCGGGTGATGGTTGTCCGCTCGTGGGTGGCCACAGCCGACTCGATCACCTGAGACAGCCGGGCTCGGGCCTCAGCTACCGGCAGTACCGTCATGTACAGAATTATAGCTAAGTGCTGTCGGTCCCGCCATCCGCAGGCTGCTGGCGGAGGGTCGCCGAATCAGGCGGGGTCGAGTTCGAGCCAGGCGACGCGGCCGGCGTCGCTGCCGGTGATGCCCCAGCGGGTGGCCAGGCCGCCGACGATGAGCAGGCCGCGGCCGTGCTCTTCGTCATGCCCGGGCGGGCACGTCCAGGGCCCGCCCCGGTCCTCGACCTCGGCGCGGATCCGGCCGGCCCGTTCACCAGCGCGCGCACGACGAAGTGCCCGCCCGGCTCGCGCGAGCTGCTGTGCAGGACCGAGTTGCTGGCCAGCTCCGAGACGCACAGCACGACGTCGTCAGCGGCGCGCAGGCCGGACAGCACGCCGGCGACGAAGCGGCGTGCGCACGCGACCTGAAGGGGCTGGGCGGCAAACACTCGCCAGGCGGTAGCCACGGCCACGGCGCTGGCAGCGGCCGGGCCTCGTTCCGCAGCCAGGAAGTCCGTCCCGGCGATCCGCCTGGCGGTACCGACTGCTGCGCTCATGTGCGGCCCTTCTGCCCGGGGCTCGCCGCCATTCCCGCGGCGGAGTGGCGGCGGCCCGTAAATCAGAAGGCCAGGGGCCCAGTGCTGCGGCATTCCCCGGCTCTCTTAGACGCTAACTCAGTTCTCTAGAGATATCTAGGTTCTCAATGGCCTCTTCTGGTACGTCATTCCTCACCAGATCGGCTGATCAGCCGCATCCTTGCTAATGTGGCTCTCTAGAGAACCACTGCGCCACCAGACGCAAGGAGGCCGGATCATGCCGAACTCAAATGGCCCGCCTCAAGAACGCAAATACCGGGTAATCGCCAGCGACCTGCGCGCCGCGATCGGCCGCGGCGAATACCGCCCGGCCGGCCGGCTCCCCGGTGAGAACGACCTGATGCGCCACTATCAGGTGGCCCGGATGACCGCCCGGCAGGCGCTGGCCCAGCTGATCAATGAAGGGCTGGCCGTGGCCCGTAAGGGCTCGGGGGTGTACGTCCGCGAATTCCGGCCGGTCATCCGGCCGGGTATCAGCCGGCTGTCATCACGGGGATGGGGCTCGGGCCGGTCGGTCTGGGCCGAGGACACGGCCGGGCGGGAGCTGGCGGTGGATCAGCTCGAGATCCGCCGGGCGGACCCGCCCGACCACATCCGGCTGCTGCTGGACCTGCCCGACGAGCCCGGCGCGCAGGTGATCGCGCGCAGCCGCCGGTACGTCCTGGACGGCAAGCCGGTGCTGCTGGCGGTGTCCTACCTGCCAGCCGCGCTGGCCGCCGGGACGATGATCGAGTACCGCGACCCCGGCCCGGGCGGCGTCTACGCTCGGCTGCGGGAGCTCGGTCACGGTCCGGCGCGCTTCCGTGAGGACCTGCGCTCGCGGATGCCCGAGCCGGAGGAGACCAGCCGCCTGGAGCTGCCGCCCGGCACGCCGGTGGTCGACATCGCGCGCACGGCCTACACGGCAGACGGCCAGATCGTCGAGGTCAGCGAGATGACGGCGGATGCATCGGCCTACGTGTTCCGGTACGACTTCGACGCCTAGCGCCGCCGTCGTCCGGGCCGGGTGACCGCGGCTGGCACGGTTAAGCGCCGACCTCGCGCAGCCGGGCGGCGGCGGCCTCGGGCATCACGTCGCTCGCGAACGCGTCCATGGCTGACTCCGAGCCGGCCAGGTACTTGAGCTTGTCGCTCGCCCGCCGGGACGTGAACAGCTCCAGGTGCAGCGCGAACAACTCCCGGCCTGAGCGGACCGGCGCCTGGTGCCAGCCCGCGATGTACGGGGCGGGCTGGTCGAACAGCCGGGCGAAGCGGCCGAAGATGTCCAGCTCGATCCCGGCCAGGTCGGTGAGCTCGGCCGTGCCGAGGCTGGCCAGGTCCGGAACGCGGCGGCGGGGATACAGGTGAATCTCATAGGGCCACCGGGCGGCGTGCGGGACGAAAGCGATCCAGTGCTCGGTCTGGGTGACGATCCGCGTGCCGTCCGCCTGCTCAGCGGCGAGCACGTCATCGAACAGGTTGCGTGCCGTCCGCCGGTAGTAGGCCCGCGCTGCGGACAGCGCCTTGTCCGTCCGCGGCGTGATGAACGGGTAGGCGTAGATCTGGCCATGCGGGTGCGGCTGGGTCACCCCGATCTCCCGGCCGCGGTTCTCGAAGCAGAACACCTGATCCACGCCCGGCAGCGCGGACAGCTCCGTAGTCCGGTCGATGAGGGCCCGGAGCACGAGCTCGACCCGCTCGCGCGGCAGCCCGGCGAAGGAAGCGTCGTGATCGGAGGTGTAGCAGACGACCTCGCAGCGCCCGGCGGCCGGCCGCCCGGCCAGCACGCTGGCCGCCGCCGGCCTCTGGTGCCGGTGTCGCGTCCGGCTCCATGCCGGGCGGCGCGGAGCTGAGCGCCGGGAAGCGGTTGTCGAAGACAACCACCTCGTAGTCGGTCGCCGGGATCTCGGTCGGGTGGTCAGCCGACGGGCACAGGGGGCAGTCCTGGGCCGAGGGGAGATAGCTGCGGTCCTGGCGATGACTGGCGTAGATCACCCAGGTGTCCAGGAACGGCTCATAGCGCAGCTGCGACGCGGAGTTCGCGGGCGGCAGGTCCCGGCGGTCGGCGGCGTCCCGGGGCTCGCCGGGGGCCGCGTCGTAGTACCGGAGCTGCCGCCCGTCGGCGAGCCGGATCGTGGTCTTGTGCACTCTTGCGGGACCTTTCCGTCGGGCCAGGGCCACTGCGACGGCAGCGGCGCGGTCAGGCTCGCGGACAATCGTGGCATGGCGCAGCGGACACCGGGGACGCCCGCCCGTGGTCTGGTTCGCCGGCTTCCGCGCGCCTCGCCCCGGCCGGGCCGATCAGGCCAGGCGAGCGGGCCGACCGGCGTCGCGGTCAGGCGGAGGCGCCTGCCGGCCGCCGGGCAAGCTCGGCGTCGCGGTCAGGCGGAAGCGCCTGCCGGCGGCCGGGCAGACTCCGCCTCCGGGTCAGCGGGCGTCCCGCTGCCGGCCGCGTCCCGCCGGCCGCCGCCTGCCGGCGAGAGCTGGGCTGCCGGGCGGCGCATGGTGGCCACCGCCACCGCCGCGCCCAGCAGGCCGAGCAGGCCGGCGATCAGCAGCGCACTATTCAGCCCGGCGGCCGTGGCGACGTGAATAAGAGCGCTGAGGTGACCGCGCTGCGCCGCCGGCTGATCCGCGAGGACGGCCCGGGCCTGGCCGCCGGCGACCGCCACGGCTGACTGACACCGGGGCGCCGCGGGCGGTCAGCACGCTCTGGGTCCGGGCGGCGAAGGCGCTGCCCAGGACGGCCACGCCGAAGGTGAAGCCGAGCTGCCGGGCGGTGTTCACCGCGCCGGCCGCCATCCCGCCGCTGCGCTGCGGCACCGCGGACATGGCGGTGGACACCAGCGTGGGCGTGGCGAGCCCGACGCCGGCGCCGGCCACGATCAGGCCGGGCAGCAGGACCAGGCCGCCCGCATCCGCGCCTGCCCTGGCCTGCACGAGCGCGCCCGCGCCGATCAGGAGCAGCCCGCCGCCGATGATCCAGCGGGGACTGGGGCCGTGCAGGAACCGGCCGATCAGCGCGCTGATCACGAACGCGGCCAGGGACAGCGGCGCGGCCCCTTCCAGCCCGGCCCGCACCGGGCTGAGCCCGAGCACGGACTGCAGCCACAGCGAGGAGTAGGGCAGGCAGGCGAACGCGGCGGCGTTCAGCAGCAGGGCCGCGGCCAGCACCCCGGAGAACGCAGGCCGGCGGAGCAGGGCCAGGTCCAGCAGCGGTGCCGTGCTGCGGTGCTCGACCCATGCGAAGCCAGCCAGCGCGATGACGCCGAGGGCGAGCAGCCCGAGAGTCAGCCCGGCGGTCCAGCCGTGTGCCGTAGCCCGGATCAGGCCGTAGGTGACGGCTGCGGCGCCGACGGTGAAGGTGAGCACCCCCGGCAGGTCCAGCCCGCGGCTCCCGGCCGCGCTGTCGGGGCTGAGCGCGCGCCGGGACATTCCGATCGCGATCACGCTGACCGGCAGGTTCACGAAGAAGATCCACCGCCAGGACAGGCTCTCGGTCAGCAGGCCGCCCAGGATCGGCCCGGCCGCCGCCGCGGCGCCGGATACCGCGCCCCAGACGCCGAAGGCGATGCCCCGGTCCCGGCCGCGGTAGGCGGCGCTGAGCAGGGCGATCGTCGTGGCGTACATGGCGGCGCCGCCGATGCCCTGCAGCCCGCGGGCGGCGATGAGCACGCCGGTGCTGCTGGCCAGGCCGCTGGCCAGCGACGCCAGCGCGAAGACGGCCAGGCCGGCGATATAGAGGCGGCGGCGGCCGCGCAGGTCGGCGACCGCGCCCATGCCCAGCAGCAGGGCGGCCAGGATCAGGGCGTAGATATCCACGACCCACTGCAGGGCCGAGAACGAGGTCTGCAGGCTGGCCGCCATGTCGGGCAGCGCGACGGTCACGATGGTCACGTCAACAAGCAGCATGAACGTGCCCAGGCAGACCGCGATGAGGGGCATCCACTTGCGCATCGGGCTGATTCCTCTCGGTCCGGGTCCCCGCCGGCCCGGCATCCGGTGCGCCGGGTATCCCGCGGTCCGGGGACCCTGCTGACTCTGACGGCTGCCCGGCCACCCTGACCATCCATCAGCCCGAAGCTGTAGATTTCCTCCGTGAGCTCTCAGTCATCGTGGGATACCGCCGTACTTGACGATCTGGACTGGAAAATCATCCAGGCGCTGCAGGTCGACCCGCGGGTCGGCTTCAGCCGGGCCGCCGAAGTCCTCGGCGTGTCCGAGCAGACCATCGGCCGGCGCTACCGCCGGCTCCGCGCCGACGGGCTTCTGCAGGTGATCGGCCTGGTGGACCCGCGGTCCGCCGGCCAGTCGGAGTGGGTGGTCCGGGTCGGCTGCCGGCCGGGCGGTGCTGGCCCGCTGGCCGAGGCGCTGGCCCGGCGCGACGACGTGTCCTGGGTGACCCTGAGCGCGGGCGGCTCGGAGATCGTGTGCTCGGTCCGGTCCCGTACCGACCAGCAGCGTGATGACCTGCTGCTGCAGCGGCTGCCGGCCACCAGCCAGGTGCTGAGCATGTCGGCTCATGCGGTCCTGCACCGCTACGTCGGCGGCTCGTCCGGGGACTGGGATGGCTACGGAGGCCGGCTGACGGCCGGGCAGATCGGGCTGCTGCGGCCGGGCATGCCGGAGCTGAGGCCGCCGCACCGCGATCCGCGGCCGGACAGTGCCACGCTGGAGCCCGACGACGGGCCGCTGCTGGCGGAGCTGGCTCGTGATGGCCGGGCCAGCTATGCCGCGCTAGCCGCCGTGACCGGCTGGACCCAGGCCCGGGTGACTCGCCGCCTGGCGGCGCTGCAGCGGGCGGGCATCGTCTACTTCGACGTCGACCTGGCCACTCAGCTGATGGGCTTCGGCACGTCGGCCTACCTGTTCCTGACGGTCGAGCCGGCGGCACTGGCGGGCATCGGGGCGGAACTGGCCGGGCACCCGGAAGTGCCGTTCGCGGCGGCGATCACGGGTTCGGCCAGTGTGTACTGCACCGTTGTCTGCCGGGACACCGAGGAGCTCTACCGGTACGTGACGACACGGATCAGCGTGGTGTCGGGGGTGCGGCAACTGGAGATCTCGCCGATCCTGCGCCGGGTGAAGCAGGCGGGCACCCGGATGGACGGGCCGCGGCTGGCCGTGCCCGCACCGCCGGCCCGGCGCCGCCCGGCCCGCCCCCGGCCCGGTGCCGGATAGCGGCCCGGGCGCCGGACAGCGGCCCCGGGGCCTGACGGTGGCCCGGCGGACTCAGGATCCGGGCGGGTACATCGGCGGGTCCTGGCGGCCCGGCGCCGGCTGCCGAATCGGGCCGAACCGCTCCTCGTACAGCCGCTCGTTCTTGCTCAGCGCCTGCATCAGCTCGAACACCGCGGCCGGCGGGATCTTCACCCGGCTGACGACCCGGGCCGGCGTCACCGACTGCCGGACACCCGTGTCGTCCGTGATCACCTGGGCGGGCTGGGTCACGGCAAAGTCCAGCGTGAACTCATACGGCGTGTGCCACACGGCCACCAGGTTGCTGTACGCGCCGGCGGTGAGGTCATCGGGCACCTGCAGGCTGAACTGCGGCGGCTGCTGAGACGGAGCGTCGGTCATGATGAGCGAGGCTACGTCGCCGGCGCGGTGCCGCGGGCGGCAGCGGGCCGGCCCCCTTGGTCCCGGATTACCGGGATTCTTCGGGGTTCAAGGACGTGGCCCCCGGTGAGCACTGCCGGCGCGGCGGGCGGGCCGGGTCGTTAGTGTCGTCTCATGACCGCGCGCAGCCCTGATGAGGTGCAGCTGACCGAGTGGATGGCGTCACTGCCGCGCAAGCGGATGGGCGCCGGAGCGCTGCTGCGGGACCAGGGCGGCCGGGTACTGCTGGTGGAGCCGGTCTACCAGGACGCCTGGGTCGTGCCCGGCGGCGTGGTGGAGGCCGATGAGTCGCCGCACGCCGCCTGCCGCCGGGAGGTCGCCGAGGAACTGGGGCTGGACCGGCCGCCCGGCCGCATCCTGTCGGTGGACTGGGTCCCGGCCGAGCCGGGCCGGACCGAGGCCCTGGTCATTTTCTACGACGGCGGGGTGCTGCGCGAGCAGGAGATCGCGGCGATCACGCTGCAGGCCGACGAACTCGCCAGCTTCGCTTTCTGCACGCCCGCTGAGGTCGAGGCGAAGGTACGCCCGGCGGTCGCGCGCCGGATTGCCGAGTCGCTGGCCGCACTGGCCGGCGGGACGGTGGCCGCGCTGGAGGACGCCCGGCCGGTCAGCTGATCGATGCCGCCGGGCCTGGTCCGCCTGGCTCGCGCGGCGACAGCGATGGCAGGCGGTCATACCGCTGGCGCACGGTGGCGGCGGTCTGGTCGGCGGGCGCGTCCCAGACCTGCTGGCTGAAGATCTCGACCTCGGCGTAGCCGTCATATCCGGCGGCGCAGACGCCCGCGGTGATCGGGCCGAAGTCGATGCACCCGTCGCCGACATGACCGCGGCCGAGCAGCGTGTCCTGTGGCAGCGGCAGGACCCAGTCGCTGAGCTGGTAGCTGACGATCCGGCCGGCGGCGCGCGCCAGGTCGGCGCCGAGCTGGGCGTCCCACCACACGTGGTAGGTGTCGACGACCACGCCGACGGCGTCGGCCGGAAAGCACAGAGCAAGGTCCAGGGCCTCGCCCAGCCGCGAGATGACGCAGCGGTCGGCGCAGAACATCGGGTGCAGGGCCTCGATGCCGAGCCGGACGCCGAGCCGCTGAGCGTCCGGCACCAGCGCCGCCGATCGCGTCGGCGATCATCCGGCGGGCCAGGCCGATGTCCCGGCTGCCGGGCACCAGCCCGCCGGACACCAGGATCAGCGTGCCGGCGCCCAGCTCCGCCGCCTCGGCGATGGCCGCGCGGTTGTCGGCCAGGGCCGCGGCACGCGCGTCCGGGTCGGCGTGGGTGAAGAACCCGCCCCGGCACAGGCTGGAGACCTGCAGCCCGGCGGCCCGGACAATGGCCGCCGACCGGGCCAGCCCGGCCTCGGCCACCGGGTCGCGCCACAGGCCGATGGCCGGGATCTCGTGCCGGGCGCACAGGTCCGCGGCCTGCGCGACGGATCAGCGGCCGCACCGTCGCCTGGTTCAGCGACAGCCCGCGCAGCGCGCCGGTCCTGGCGGTGCCGCTCATGACGCGGCCGCCCGGTCCAGGTACTGCGTCATCCGCTCGACGGCCAGCTCCGGGCTGCGCAGCGCGCCGGCCGCGGCGGCCAGCTCGAACACCCGGCACAGGTGCTCCGGCGATCGCCGCGTCTGCAGGCCGTCGACCATCGCGAAGTGCGGGCTGCAGCCCGTTGAGCCAGGCCAGGAACGCGACCCCGGCCTTGTAGTAGTAGGTCGGCGCCTCGAAGATCACCCGGCTCAGCGCGACGGTCGGGCCGATCGCGGCGTCGTAGCCGGCCAGGTCGCCGGCGTCCAGGGCGTGCAGCGCGGCGGCCGCCGGGGCGGTGATCGCGGCGAAGGCGCCCAGCAGCGCGTCGCTGTGGCCGTGCTCGTCCCCGCGGATCAGGTCGGCGTAGTTGAAGTCGTCCCCGGTGTACATGCGGACGCCGGGCGGCAGCCGGCGCCGCAGCGTCGACCTCGTGGCCGGCGTTCAGCAGGGACAGCTTGACGCCGCTGACCTGTCCCGCCGGCGCGCCGGATCAGCTCCAGCACCGTGTCGGCGGCGGCGGCGAAGTCGGTGCTGCCCCAGTAGCCGCGCAGCGCCGGGTCGAAGGCATCGCCCAGCCAGTGCAGGATGACCGGCTGCCGGGCCTGCTGCAGCAGCTGGCCGTAGACGTCGAGGTAGTCCTCGCGGGACCGGGCGCTGGCGGCCAGCGCCCGGCTGGCCATCAGGATGACCTCCGCGCCCGCGTCCTGGACCGCGGCGAGCTGCTCGGCGTAGGCGCTGATGATGTCGGGCAGCGGGTGCGGGCCGTCGCTGAGCTGGTCGGTGCCGGCCCCGCAGGCGATCGGCGTGCGCAGCTCGGCGGCGCGGGCGGCCGAGCGCATGATCAGCTCGCGGGCCTGCGGCCAGGACAGCCCCATGCCGCGCTGCGCGGTGTCCATGGCCTCGGCGACGGCGAACCCGTGCTCCCACAGGTACTCGCGGAAGGCGATGGTGGCGGCCCAGTCGATCTCGCCGTCGGGCGTCGCCGCGACGTGCGCTGCGGCGTACACCCGCCGCGAGGCCGGCGCCGGGTAGCTGGCGGCCCAGCCCGGCGCCGGCACCGGCAGCGGCGCCGCCCGGCCGGGCAGCCTGATCTCGGCCGTCATACGGTCAGCGGCGGCACCTCGAGGCGCCGTCCCTCGGCCGATGACTGCAGGGCCAGCTTGGCCAGCTGCACGCCCTTGGCGCCCTCGGTCAGGTCCCACGGGAACGGCCTGCCCTCGACGGCGTGCTGCAGGAACAGCTCCCACTGCACCTTGAAGCCGTTGTCGAAGCTGGCGTTGTCCGGGACGTCGGTCCACTGGGCCAGGTAGTCGTTGGGGTCGGGCAGGTCCGGGTTCCAGACCGGCATCGGGGTGGACACCCGGTGCTGGACCGCGCAGTTGCGCAGCCCGGCCACCGCGCTGCCGTGCGTGCCGTCGACGTGCAGCTCGACCAGCTCGCGGCGGTTGACCCGCACCGCCCAGGAGGAGTTGACCGACGCGAACGCGCCGCTGCCGAACTCCAGCAGCGCGTACGCGGCGTCATCGGCGGTGACCTCGTACGGTGCCCCGGACTCGTCCCAGCGCCGGGGCAGGTGCGTCGCGTGCCGCGCGTACAGCGCCGTGATCGGCCCGAACAGGTCCTCCAGCAGGTACTGCCAGTGCGGGAACATGTCCAGCACGATGCCGCCGCCGTCTTCCTTGCGGTAGTTCCAGGACGGCCGCTGGGCGGCGATGCTGTCGCCCTCGAAGACCCAGTAGCCGAACTCCAGCCGCACCGACAGCACCCGGCCGAAGAAGCCCGTCCCGGATGAGCCGCCGGAGCTTGATGATGCCGGGCAGGAACAGCTTGTCCTGCACCACCCCGTGCACGATCCCCGCGTCGCGCGCCGCGGCGGCCAGCCGCACCGCGCCGTCCAGCGAGTCGGCCACGGGCTTCTCGGTGTACACGTGCTTGCCCGCCGCGATGGCCCTGGCCAGGCTCGGCTCGCGGGCGGAGGTGACCTGGGTGTCGAAGTAGACCGCCACGGCCGGGTCGCTCAGGACCTCGTCCAGGCTGGTCGTCCAGCGCTCCAGGCCGTGCCGCTCGGCGATGGCGCGCAGCCGCTGCTCGCTGCGCCCGACCAGGACCGGCTCGGGGTAGACGACCGTCCCGTCGTCCAGCGGCACGCCGCCCTGCTCGCGGATGCTGAGCAGGGACCGGACCAGGTGCTGCCGGTAGCCCATCCGGCCGGTGACGCCGTTCAGGGCAACGTGGACGACCTTGCGCGACATCAGTCACCCTTCTGGGGCACCTAGTGTCCTCCGCGGCGGTCTCGCCCGGCGGAGTCGGGAAAGCACTTTCCAAAGATTAGGCTGACGCGTAAAGCCGGGTCAACCGGGTGCCCGGCCCGCCGCGGGCCGGGCACCAGCAGGGGCAGCGAACTGCAGGCGCGGCCAAGCGGGAGTGACAGCAGTGACAGACGTGAGCCAGGGTGGCCGCCGGCGCCGTGCGAACGGCGTGGCGGCGGCCGGCCCTGCGCCGGGCCGTGCGGCGGCGGCCGGCGCTGCCCCGGCGCGGACGACGCTGCAGGACGTCGCCGACCGGGCGGGGGTGTCGCTGACGACGGCGTCCCGGGTGGTCAACGAGGGCTCGCGCCGGGTCAGCGCGGCCATGGCCAGCCGCGTCAACCAGGCCGTGGCCGAGCTCGGCTACCTGGCTAACCTCCAGGCCAGGGCCGTGGCCACCGGCCAGAGCAGCACCGTCGGCGTCGTCGTCCACGACATCGCCGACCCGTACTTCTCCTCCATCGCCGCCGGGCTCATCGAGGTCGCCTACAGCCGCGGGCTGCTGGTGTGCATCTCCAGCACCGCCGCGGGCGAGGCGAGCGAGCGCGAGTACGTCTCGCTGATGCGCGCGCAGCGGGCCCGCGCGGTGATCCTGATCGGCAGCCGGTCCGACGACGAGCGGCCCGGGCCGGCCTGGCCGCCGAGATCAGCGCCTTCAGCCGGTCCGGCGGCCGGGTCGTCTGCGTCGGGCCAGGACCTGCTCGGCGTGGACACGATCATGCCGGAGAACGCGGCCGGCGCCGAGGCGCTGGCCCGCGCGCTGGTCGCGCTCGGGCACCGCAGCTTCGCCGTGCTGGCCGGCCCGCGCGGCCTGCTCACCGCGCGCGACCGGCTGGACGGCTTCGCGGCCGGGCTGGGCGCCTGGTCGGTGGACCTGGACCCGCGCAGCGTGGTGCACGGCGAGTTCACCAGGGACGGCGGCTACGAGGCGATGAGCGGCCTGCTGGCGGGCGGCGCCCGGCCGGACTGCGTGTTCGCGGTCAACGACGTGATGGCGGTCGGGGCGCTGGCCCGGCTGCGGGCCGAGGGCCTGGCCGCCCCGGCCGACATCGCGGTGGCCGGCTTCGACGACATCCTCACCCTGCGCGACGTCTACCCGCCGCTGACCACGGTCCGGCTGCCGCTCAAGCGGATGGGGGAGATGGCGGCCAGCCTGGTGCTGGCCGACACCGGCCGGCGCGCAGCCGCGGATCGTCCCGGTGCCCGGCGAGGTCATCCTGCGCGACAGCACCCTGCCCCGCCCGCCGCGCGGCTAGCCGCCCGCCCGCGGCTAGCCACCCGCGCGCGGCTAGCCACCTGCGCGCGGCCAGCCACCTGCGCGCGGTCCAGTCGGCCGCCTCGCGGCTCGTCACCCCGCTCGCGGTAGCCGGCCCGGCCGGGCGGCCGGTCATAGCGGCCGGTATCCGGACTCCGGGACTCTTGCGCGGCTCTGCCCCGCTCAGGTACTTTCGCCAGAAAATGGAAAGCGCTTGCCAAGGCCGCCCGCCCGCTGGGCAGCGGCGGAGCGGCGCCTCGTCACAGGCGGATTCTCCGGCCTCAGCCCAGATGCGGAGACAATCGTGGGTTCTGATCCAGCAGGCACAGTGGCACGAGGCCATGTTCGTCGGCGGGGCCTTCAGCCGCCCGGCGGCCGGCGGCACCATCGAGGTGCGGGACAAGGCCTCCGGCGAGATCTTCGCGACGGCCGGGCTGGCCGCCGAGGCCGACGTGGACGCCGCGGTCGACGGCGGCGAGGGCGGCTCAGCCGGGCTGGGCCGAGCGGACCTACGCCGAGCGGGCCGGCGCTGCTGCGCGACGTGGCCGCGGCGCTGGCCGACCGGGCCAGCAGCCGATGCGCGAGCTGATCATGCGGGAGACGGGCTGCATCGGGGGCAAGGCCGACTACGAGATCGGCGCCGCGGTCAGCGAGCTGACCGAGGCGGCCGGCGCTGGCCTCGCGGGCGACCGGCGAGGTGCTGCCGACCGGCCACGCGGGCCGGTTCTCGCTGTCCGAGCGGCTGCCGCTCGGCCTGGTCGGCGTCGATCACCCCGTGGAACTTCCCGCTGGTGCTGGGCATGCGGGTGATCGCGCCGGCGCATCGCGCTCGGCAACGTCGGTGCTGCTCAAGCCGTCGCCGGAGACGCCGGTCAGCGGCGGGCTGGCCATCGCCGAGCTGTTCGCGGCGGCGGGGGCGCCGGCGGGGGTGTTCCAGGTGCTGCCCGGCGACGTCGAGGTCGGCCAGCGGCTGGTCACCCACCCGGACGTCGCGATGATCCACTTCACCGGCTCCACCACGGTGGGCCGGCAGATCGCGGCGACGGCGGGCGGCCTGCTGAAGAAGGTCTCGCTGGAACTGGGCGGCAACAACGCGCTGGTCGTGCTGGACGACGCCGACGCTCGAGCAGGCCACCATGATCGGCGCCTGGTCGGCGTTCCACTACCAGGGCCAGACCTGCATCACCGCCGGGCGGCACATCGTCGCAGCGCGGCGCCGCCGATGCCTACGTGGCCGGCCTGGCCGCCGCGCGCCGAGGCCATCACCGTCGGCAACACGGTCACCGAGGAGGTCGGGCTCGGCCCGATGATCAACTCCCGGCAGCTCGACCGGGCCAAGGCCCTGCTGGACGAGGCCGTGGCCGAGGGCGCCAAGATCGTCGCCGGCGGCGAGCACCGACGGGCCGTTCTTCCGGCCGACGGTGGTCACCGGCGTCAGCCGCCAGTCCCGGCTGTGGACCGAGGAGATCTTCGCGCCGATCGCGCCCGTCGCTGGTCGTGGACAGCGACGACGAGGCCGTCGAGGTGGCCAACGACACCGCCTACGGGCTGGTCGACTCGGTGCTGTCCGGCGACCCGAACCGGGCGCTGCAGGTGGCCCGCCGGCTGCGGGCCGGGATGGTGCACGTCAACGACGCGACGCCGCAGGACGAGGCGCTGGCGCCGTTCGGCGGCATCGGCCAGTCCGGGCTGGGCGGCCGGTCGGGCGGCGATTCCAACATCGAGGAGTTCACCGAGCGGCGCTGGCTGACCGTCAACCCGGGCCCGGCGCACTACCCGTACTGATCTTAGCTGGTCACGCAGCTCTTCCGCGCAAAGACAGCTCATGTCCCACAATGCAGGGCAGCCACCGTCGTTAACAGGCCGCCGCCCCGGCGGCAGATATGAGGAGTGACTATGAGCGAAGCGGCCTCCGTTCCGTTCTCCGAAACCAAGGCGCCCGAGTCGGCTGACCGGCTGCATCGCGGTGCGCTCGGCCTGGTGGACATCTCGGCGTCGACCATGGCCAACATCGGCCCGGCCTACAGCTTCTACTTCGGGATCGGCTTCCTGGTGCTGCACGGCCGGGGTCGCGGCGCCGCTGACGATCATCGTCGGCGGGCATCGCCGATCGCGCTGCTGGGCAACACGCTGGCCCAGTTCTCCCGCGCGCAGCCGTCGACCGGCGGGTTCATCACGTTCGTCGGCAAGACCTTCGGCGGCACCAGCGCGGTGACCACCGCGCTGCTGTGCGGGGTGGGCTACATCATCGCCATCTCGTCGGTGCTGGCCATCTGCGGCGGGTTCCTGTCGATCACCCTGAACTACTACTTCGGCTGGAACATCCCGTGGGGCATCCTGTCGGTCATCCTGGTCGGCCGGCGCGGTGGTCATGATGGTCCGCGGCGTGGCCGTCTCGACCAAGCTGGCCGGGCCTGTTCTTCGGCTTCGAGATGCTGGTGCTGGTCGTCGTGTCGGTCGCCGCGCTGATCAAGAACGGCGGGCACCTGAGCTTCGTGCCCGTTCGAGCCCAGCCACATCACCAACGGCTTCAGCGGCCTGGCGGCCGGCTTCCCGCTGGCGATCTACCTGTTCATCGGCTGGGAGAACTCGGCCGCGCTGGCCGAGGAGACCGGCAACCCGCGGCGCAACGTGCCGCGGGCGGTGTTCCTGTCGATCGCCCTGATGGTCGGTCAGCTACGTGCTGTTCTCCTACGCCACGATCAGCGGCTTCGGCTACAGCGCGACCAAGCTGGGCGCGGCGGAGATCCCGTTCCTCACGGTGGCCCACAGCGTCCTGGCCTTCTTCGCCGCTGTGCGGCTACTTCGCGGGCATGACCTCCACCCTCGGCGTGCTCATCTCGGCCGCGAACTCGCAGTCCCGGCTGATCTTCAACGCCGGCCGCGAGGGCCTGCTGCCGCGCTGGCTGGGCAAGGTGCACCCGACCCGGCGCACCCCGATGAACGCCATCTACGCGTTCGTCGCCATCGCCGGCGCTGATCATCGTGGTCTGGGCGCTCGGCCACCTGATCGGCGGCCACACCGGCAGCATGGACCCGATCAACTTCTTCGTCGAGTCCTCCACGATGGGCACGATCCTGATCCTGGTCGTCTACTTCCTGTCGAACCTGGCCCTGCCGTTCTACTACCGCAAGTTCCGGCCGCAGGAGTTCAACGTCGCTCAAGCACCTGATCCTGCCGGTCCTCGGGCATGATCGCCATCGCGGTGCCGGTGTACTACCTGTGCAAGCCGGGCCAGGCCGCGCCCTACAACTGGTTCCCGTACGCGGCGCTGGTCATCGTCGTGCTCGCGGCGGTCTACGCCTTCATCCTGAACCGGCGCGACCCGACCCTGGGCGACCGGGCCGGCTCGATCGTGGCCGACGAGTAGGCCGGGACCGCAGCCGGCTCGGGCGGCCGGGTGCGCCGGGAGCAATCCGTTTCGAATCATGGGAGTTTCGACCATGACGGACACGGCGACCAGCTCGGCGCACGCGCCGGGCGCGCTCCCGGCGCACCCCGGCCCACCCGCTCAGCCCGGCTACCGCCGGGGAGTTCCTGGCCGGGCGGCAGATCCTGGCCGCGGCCGGGCTGCTGGCCGAGCCGGTCCGGTTCGCCTACTACGGGCTGGAGGAGCCGGCCAAGGACGAGGTGCTGGCGGCCGCGGCGGCGGCCCGGCCCCGGAGCGGCGGCTGCGGGCGTTCCTCATCGACATCGTCTACCGGCGAGTCCAGCGACGTGGTGCGTGTCGCTGACCAGCGGCCAGGTCGTCAGCCGCGCCGTCCTGGACCCGCGTGACCGACGGCCAGCTGCCGATCATCGACAACGACTTCGCGCCTGGCCGAGGAGATCGTCCGGGCCGATCCGGGCTGGCAGGCGGCGATGGCCCGGCGCGGGCTCACCGACGTCAGCCAAGATCCGGGCCTGCCCGCTGACGGCGGGCTCGTTCGGCGTGCCCGAGGAGGAGGGCCGGCGGATGGTCCGGGTGCTGGCCTTCGTCCAGGCCCGCGAGCACGACCTGGCCTGGGCGCACCCGGTGGACGGCCTGTGCGCCTACGTCGACCTGGTCGAGAGGCGGGTCTTCCGGATCGTCGACGAGTTCGACGCGCCGGTGCCCGCCGAGTCCGGCGACTACGACGACCCGGCGGTGCGCGGGCCGCTGCGCGACACGGCCTGCGGCCGATCGAGATCACCCAGCCCGAGGGGCCGAGCTTCACCCTGGACGGGCACCTGCTGCAGTGGCAGGGCTGGTCGATGCGGGTCGGCTTCGACGCCCGCGAGGGCCTGACGCTGCACCAGGTCAGCATCGACGACGGCGGCCGCGCGCGGCCGGTGCTGTACCGGGCGTCCATCCCGGAGATGGTCGTGCCCTACGGCGATCCGCGGTTCCGGTACTGGCAGACCTACTTCGACTCCGGCGAGTACCTGGTCGGCAAGTTCGCCAACTCGCTGGAGCTGGGCTGCGACTGCCTGGGCGAGATCACCTACCTGGACGCCACGGTCGCCGACGACACCGGCGAGCCGCGGGTGATCCGCAACGCGATCTGCATCCACGAGGAGGACTACCGGCATCCTGTGGAAGCACACCGACATCTTCAACGGCTCGTCGCAGTCCCGCCGCCAGCGCCGCCTGGTGGTGTCGTTCTTCACCACGGTCGGCAACTACGACTACGGCTTCTACTGGTACTTCTACCTGGACGGCACGCATCGAGTGCGAGATCAAGATGACCGGCGTGCTGTTCACCGGCCGCGCACGACGGGACCAACCCGTACTCCACGCAGGTCGCGCCGGGCCTCGGCGCGCCGGTCCACCAGCACCTGTTCAGCGCCCGGCTGGACATGACGGTGGACGGCCAGGCCAACGCGGTGGAGGAAGTGGACGTCAGCGGCGTGCCGATCGGCCCGGACAACCCGTACGGCAACGCGATCGTGCAGACCGTGACCCGGCTGCGCCCGCGAGTCGCGAGGCCGCCCGGCGCGGCCGACGCCAGCCGGGGCCGGACCTGGCGGGTGATCAGCACCGAGCAGCGCAACCGGTTCGGCCAGCCGGCCGGCTACACGCTGTACCCGGAGGCCGCGCCGGTGCTGCTGGCCGACCCCGGCTCGTCGGTGCACGCCCGGGCCCGGTTCGCGACCAACCACCTGTGGGTGACCCGGTACGAGCCATCGCAGCGCTACCCGGCGGGCGACTATCGTCAACCAGCATCCGGGCGGCGCCGGGCTAGCCGCGTTCGTGGCCGGCGACCGGGACATCGACGGCCAGGACATCGTGGTGTGGCACACGTTCGGGCCCGCGCACTTCCCGCGCCCGGAGGACTGGCCGGTGATGCCGGTGGCCCGGTGCGGGTTCATGCTCAAGCCGACCGGGTTCTTCGGCCGGAACCCCACGCTGGACGTGCCGCCGCCGGCCAGCCACTGCGCCGGCGGCTAGCCCGAGGGCCGGCGGCTACTCCGCCCGCAGCACCTGGCCGGCCCGCAGCCGGGCGGCCCGGTGCTGCGGCCACGCCGCCAGCAGGTTGACCACCAGCAGGGCGGCGGGCCCGATCAGCAGCAGCGCGTAGACGGCCACTGGCGGGTGGTAGTCCAGCGGCGCCAGGTTGGCCACCGCATGCCAGATCAGCCGGCCGGCCGCGATACCCAGCGGGACGCCGAACACCAGCCCGGCCAGGGCCAGGACACTCGCCTGGGTGGCGACGGCCAGCCGGACCTGCCGGCGGGTCATGCCCAGCGCCCGCAGCACGGCCAGGTCCTGGGCGCGACGCCGGACCGCCGAGCTCAGGGCGTGACCGATCGCGGCCATGGCCAGCAGGGCCAGGAACGCACTCAGGGCCAGCGGCAGGGCCTGCAGATCCTGGATCACCTGGACGTCGGTCAGCGGGCTGGGCGGGGTCCACCCGATGTGGCGATAGCCCGCGCGGGCGGCGGCGGCGTCGAGCCGGCGCGCGACGGCGGCCACATCCGCACCCGGCCGCAGCGTCACGGTGGCCAGGTGGAACTTGAACCCGTAGTGCGCCCCGGCGAACAGCCGGTCATACCCGGCCGCGGTCAGCCAGGCTCCGTCGGAGTAGTCATTGTGCGGTCCCGCGGGCACGAACCCGATGCCGGTGACGAGTTCCCGCCGGTCCGGGCCGCCCCCGGCCAGCTGGATCACGGATCCTGTCCTGGCGTGCAGTTCCTGCGCGCTGATCGGCGCGAGCACGATCTGGTCCGGCGCGGCGGGCATCCGCCCGGCCAGCATGACCACGGGCATTGCCTTGCCCGCCACCGGCGCGTAGGTGTAGCTCTCCACCGAGAACTGGCCGGACTGCGCCCCGCCGATGCGCGCGTCATCGACACCGGTCACATCGCGGTCGGCGGCCGCGGCCCGCAGCGCGGGACCGGCGGGCCCCCCGTCCTGCCCGTTGAGTCCCAGGAACGCGCCGAGCTGGAACGTCTGGCCGAAGCGCTCGGGATGGGTGGCGGCATCGGACACCCCGGCGGTGAAGGTGAAGGCCGCCAGCACCCCGAGCACGCCGGTCATGGCGCCCACCAGCGCGGGCCGGACCGGCACCGCCTGGCGGCCGCGGCCCGGCTCCAGCGCGAACCGCGCCCCGATGAGCAGCGGCGCCGGCAGGCCGGCTCCGGCGGCCGCCGCCGCGACGGCCGACCGGCGCGTGCGGGCCTGCCGCTGGCCGGCCCGGAACGCCGCGGCCGCCGCGGCCGCGGCTCCGGCCAGGACCAGGGCCGTGACGAGCACCCAGCCCGCTCCGAGGACCAGCCAGCTGGCGTCCACCCCCGGGTGCGGGTCGTACATCGCAGCAGCGCCGATGGGCATCCAGCGCGACGCCACGATCGCGGCGCCCACGCCCGCGGTCGCACCGGCGATGCCGGCCAGCAGCGGCGCCGCGGCCGCGGCGGCGACACCCTGCTGCCGGGTCAGCCCTATCGCCTGCAGGACCTGGAGGTCGGCGACGGTCGCCGACTCATACCGGGCGATCGACTGGCCGACCAGGACCAGCGCCGACGCCAGCGCGGCAACGGCAAAGGCGAGCAGGCACGCGGCCTCGTACCCGGTCACCCGCCGGACCGGGTCGCCGAAGTACACCGAGTTGTTCCATACGTCGATGTCGTCCCGGCCGGTCAGCCGGGCCAGGTCGGCCCGGAACCGCGGGATCTGCGCCGCGCCGCCGGTCAGCCGGATCAGGGCATTGACGTAGACATGCCCGGCCGTTCCCAGGAAGTTCGCGCGGTACCGGGCGAACAGGGCGGGCGAGGAGATGACCGCCCCGGAGTTCCCGGGTTGTCGCTGTACCAGGGCGAGCGGATGACGCCGGTGACATGGACCCGGATCCGCGGCCCGCGCGGGCGCCCGGGGCTCCCCTCGTAGCCGTGGTCAACCTGCCGCGGGCTGGCCAGCGCCAGGGTCAGGACGCTGCCCGGATGCAGGCCGGCGGTCACGGCGAGCTGATGGGTGATGAGGACCTCATCGGGGCGGCGCGGGTCAAGCAGCCGGCCCGCCAGCACGACCGGCCGCTCGATCGTGTGCAGGGTCGAGGCGTCCACCGTCGGGAACTGCGCATTGGCGGCGACGGAGGAGTCGGGCAGGACAATCGCGAACCCGAACATCACGGGGAACCGGGCCAGCGCCGCGACCTCCGGCAGGGCCCGGACCGGTGCCCAGTTGAACCCCGGCTGATTGGGCAGCACCGTGACCGTGGCGGGCAGCGTGCGCGCAGCCAGCCGGCTGTAGGCGGTCTGGCCGCGCAGCGCGCCCGCGACAGCGGTGAGGATCGTGGCCGTGGCCAGGGCGATGAGCAGCGCCAGGACGGTCAGCGACCGCCAGCGCCGGGGCAGCTCCAGCCGCACCCAGGCCAGGGCGATCCGCATGCCTGGTTCCCCCCTGCCCGGTCCCGGCCGGCCGTCCGCCGCTCGACTTGTCCAGTAAAGGTCAGCGGCCGCCGCGCGGCAATGGTGACAGGACCAGCGCGGCAGGAGCGGTAGCACCACCACCGGCCACCGTGCTGGCCTGCCTGCCGGAGCCGGGCATTACACAGGCGTTACTGGTGCCTGGTCACCTGTAGCTGAGAGGCCGCCCGTGCCCGGCGGCCGCCAGCAGAACAGGACGATCCGATGACGCACCCCACCTGCACGACGCGCCGGTCCAGCGGGCTGGCCGCCCTGGCGGTCACGGCCGCGGTCGCAGCCGCCCTCGCGGGCTGCAAGAGCTCGGCCTCCGGCGCGGGCCAGCCCGGCCCGGCCGCATCGGCCAGCGCGGCTGCCGCCGCCGGCGGCTCGGGCAGTTCCGGCGGCTCGGGCAGCTCGGGCAGTTCGGGCGGCAGTTCCGCTGGCTCGGACTACTTCCCGGTGGCCCAGGGCAACACCTGGGTCTACAAGTCGTCCGTCCTGTCTGGACTGACCAGCAAGGCGATCGTGACGAACAAGATCATCCGGGTCGGGCCGGCCGCGGACGGCAAGAAGGTCACCATGAAGACGATCGAGCCCGGCCTGGCCAGCTTCACCGACGTCTATGTCTTCCACAGTGACGGGTCGATCTCGGTGCCGTTCGGCTCGATCGGCGAGACCGGCGTGAAGGTCGACTCGGGTAGCGGCGTCTACTGGCCGTCGGTCGCGGGCAGTGCTCCCGGGACCACTCGCAAGTCAACCCTGCACCTGTCGGACAAAGGCGTCGGTCATGTGACCGCCCACATCACCGTCACCAGCGGCGGATCGAAGACGGTCACCGTTCCGGCGGGCACCTACAACGCGCGCGCTGTCATCGAGACCATCCGGGAGAAGGTCGCCGGGCACTCGGTCACTATCAAGCTGGTGACCTACCTGGCCGCAGGGGTCGGGCCGGTCAAGACCGTCATAGACGGGTCGGTCGGCGAGGTCCTGAAGTCGTTCACGCACGGCTAGTTCGGCGCGGGCCGAAACGTCCTCGGCCTAGGGTGCGGTCATGGCACTGACCGAGAACGCGGCCGTCGTGACGGCCAGCCCGGCCCAGGGCATCGCCGATGCCGTCGAGCGCACGCTGGCCCTGGCCAGCACCTGGACGGAGTGGGACGGCGAGCCCCGGGCCAGCGAGGACGGCGAGCGCGTCTACACCCCGAACAAGGTGCTGCGCCGGCAGGCCGATCACCTGACCGACCACCTGGCCGAGGTCGAGGCGCTGCTGGCCGGCGTGCCGACCGAGCCCGATCACTGGCACGCCAGCATGGTGACGCTGGCCAGTGACCTGGCCCCGGTCACCGAGGAAGACCTGAACGAGGCCGGCCAGCGGCTGCGGCGGCTGGCCCGGCTGTTCGTGCTGCGCTACGCGGCGGCCGGCCCGCAGGCCTGGGATGCGCCGCGGGAGCCGAACTGGACGCTGCGCGAGATCGCCGAGCACCTGTCCTCGGCCTGGTACGCCGAGCAGGTCGGGGATCTGCGCGCGATCGCCCGGTGAGCTGGGATTAAGTCGAGCATCCGGGCTGTGCGGGCAGCCAGGATGGTTCGGGATAACGTTCACGAGCCCGGGCCAGCGGCTCGCCTACTGGTCAGCGATGAGCAGGCGGTAGCCGCCGTCGAACGCCGCCCGCCCGGGTAGCCGGTAGCGTCCGGTGCCGTGCACCGTGTCTTCTTTCGAGCCGGCTGGCCCTGATGCGTTCCAGGCCACTAAGTCGACGATCGGCCCGTGGAGTACCGAGGCGCAGCACGGCGGCCCGCCGTCGGCGCTGGCCGCCCGGGTCATGGAGGCGTATCAGCCGGCCGGGCATCAGCGGCTGGCCAGCGTGGCGGTGGATATCCTGCGGCCGGTGCCGGTCGGGCTGCTGACGGCCCGGACCCGGATCGTCCGGCCGGGACGGCGGGTCACCCTGCTGGAGACGGTCCTGGAGTCTGCCGGGCAGGAAGTCCTGCACGCGCGCGGCTGGCGGCTGGAGAAGTCCGCGAGCCCGGCCAGCGACCTCAGCGCCGCGGCGGCGGCGCAGCCGGCCATCCCGGCGGAGCGCACCGAGTCGCCGATCCGGTTCCCCGGCGCGGTCACCGACGGCTACGTGTCGGCGATGGACTGGCGCTACGTGGCCGGCAGCCAGGCCGAGCCGGGCCCGGCGGCGGCGTGGCTGCGGCCGACCATCCCGCTGCTGCCCGGCGAGGAGATGTCACCCATGTGCCGGGCGCTGCTGGTCGCCGACTCCGGGAGCGGCATCAGCGCCGTGCTGGACCCGTTCCGGTTCATCTTCCTGAACGTGGACCTGAAGGTCGTGCTGGAGCGCGACCCGGCCGGGGAATGGCTGCTGCTCGACGCGGCCACCACCGCCGGCCCCGACGGCTCCGGGCAGGCGGTCAGCACGCTGTCGGACCGCGCCGGGCCGTGCGGGCGGGCGCTGCAGACCCTGCTGGTCGCGCCGCGGGACCGCTAGCGAGACAGCTAGTCGTCGGGGTCGGCCAGGGACGCCTCCGCGGTGGCGGCGGCCAGCGCCAGCTCGTCCTCGTCGGCGTCCATGACCGGCGTGCCGTCCCCGGCGGAGCGCAGCGGCTGCGGCACGGCGGGCAGCACGGTGTCGAAGTAGGACCGGGCGGCGGCGGTGGTGCCGACGTCCCGGCCGGCATCCTCGGACAGGTACCAGCGGTGCTCCAGGATCTCGTGGAAGATCTCCGGCGGTGACAGCCGGTCCTGCAGCCGCTCGGGGATCGCGACCACGACCGGGTCGTAGACCTCCTCCAGCCAGCGGTGCGCCGCGACGGTCTCCGAGACCGGGTGCCCCTGCTGCTGCTCCAGGTAGCCGCGGAAGCTGGCGATGTCATTGCGCAGCCGCCGGGCCTGGTTCTCGTCGGCGACGATGCCCGTCTCGCGGAACAGCTCCCGGCTCTGCTGGCCGGACTCGGCCACCTTGGTCCTGACCCGCAGCCGGGTTCCCTCGCCGGTGCTGATCAGCTCGACCTCGTCGGCGTCGAAGCCGAGCTCGTTGAGCCGGCGCAGCCGCTCGGCGATCCGGTACCGCTGCTCGTCGGGCTGCAGGACCTCTTCCCTGGTCAGCTCGTCCCACAGCCGTGCGTACCGGCGCTGCAGCTTGTCGATGACCTCGAACGGGTCCACCTCGGGGGGCAGCAGCTCCCCGGCCTGCAGGTCGCACAGCTCGCCGAAGACCCGCTCGGCCGCCAGCTCCAGGTCCCAGCCGCGCTGCCCGTCGGTGAGCGAGCCGTGATGCTCGCTGGTCTCGGCGTCGACCAGGTAGGCCTCCAGCGCGCCGGCGTCGAGCCGGAACAGCGCGTTGGATAGCGAGCAGTCGCCCCAGAAGAAGCCGGACAGGTGCAGCCGCGCCAGCAGTTCCACGAGCGCGTCGATCAGCCGGTCGGTGGGCTGGCCGCCGCGCGGGTTGGAGAACAGGGCGCGGTAGGTGGTGGAGTAGTCCAGGTAGCGGGTGACCAGGACGGCGTCGGCGTCGGGGCCGCGATCCACCACGATGCCGACCACCTCGACGGCCGGGATGTTCAGCTCGGCCAGGTCGCGCAGCAGCCGGTACTCACGCCGGGCCAGCCGCTCGCTGATCGACTTCAGCGCGTACAGCTCGCCGCCGTCGGTCACGAACCGCACCACGTGCCGGGAGATGCCCCGCTGGCGGATCTCCACCAGCCGGTTGTCGCGCCACTGCGCCAGCGGCTCGTCCCAGGGCAGCGTCAGGAGCCCGGCGGCCTCATCCGCAGGCGGGCTGAAGACGAACCTCACCAGAACACGCCGCCTTCCTGAGCCCGGGCGCCGGCGCCCTGTCGGGCGTCGCCGGCTGGCGCCGGCCGGCTGGCCGGCCCGGGAGCAGATCTCCCGGCTTCTCCCAGTCTGCCTGCAGGCGGCCTGGTCTGGCGAGCGGGCCCCGGCCCGGGATGCCGTCGGCCGGGCCGCGGGCCGGCCTTTAATTCCAGGGAGCTGCTGCCATTTTTAATTAATTAAATGTGCTGGCTGTTGGTGTCGGTAAAGGTTTGCCATGATTAATTTGGGCGGGATAGGCTGCCACCGGTATCCGGCCGGAGGGATGAATTCATGAGTCCGGAACGCCTTCGTGGCCCGCGCTTTTCTGATGTACTGCGCCGCCGTGAATTCCGTTACCTGTTCTGCGGCATTTCCGTCTCTCGCTTCGGCGACAGCATGACGTTCGTCATCATCTCCTGGCTCGCGCTGAGCGCCGGCGGCCCGCGGGCGGTGGGCCTGGTGGTGTTCGGTTCCGGTGCCGTCTCCGCCGCGGCCGCCCCGGTCATCGGGTACCTGCTGGACCGGCTGGGCGTGCGTGCGCTGATGCTCGCCGACAACCTGGGCCGCAGCGCCCTGATGCTGGGCCTGGCTGCGCTGGCCTGGCGCGGGCCAGTGCGGCTCGGGGAGCTGCTCGCATTCTCGGTCGCGGCGGCGCTGCTGTCCCCGGCGACCGAGGTGGGCCAGGCTGCGGCCACGCCCATGCTGGTGCCGGCGGCCGGGCTGGATGCTGCCAGCCGGCTGCTGTCGGGCAGCTGGACCGTGCTGGCCGGCCTCGGCCCGGTCCTGGCCGGGCTTGCCCTCGGCACCGCCGGCGCAGCGCCGGTATTGCTGACCGACGCGCTTACTTTCCTCGTCATGGCCGCAATAGCCCGGCTGATGCCGGGCCGGCCGCAGAATGCCGGCCCGGCTGGTGTGGCTGCGCTTTCCGGGCCCGCCGGACTGCTGGCCGGATTCCGGCTGCTGTGGCAGCTGCGGCCGGTGGCCGTTCTCACCGCTGTCAGCGTCGGGGTGCTATTCCTGCACGGGATGATGGAGGTATTCCTGCCGGCGTTCAGCAAGCTCACCCTGCATCAGGGACCCGCGCAGTATGGCCTGCTGGTCTCGGCCGCCGAGGTGACCTCGCTGGGCGGGACGCTGCTGCTCGCGCCGCTCGCCGGGCGGCTAGGCCCCGGGCCTGCGCTGGCCGCGATGCTGGCCGCCCGCGGGCTGGCTATTTTCCCGCTGGTCTTCGCCGGCTCGCGGGCGCTGGGGGTAACCCTGGCCAGTGCCGCCGCCGTGCCCGAGGGCGCGGTCTTCCCCGTCCTCGCGGCGACGACGCAGCGCCTGATCCCGGCCGCGGTCCGGGGCCGGGTGCAGGGCGCCGCGGGCGCGCTCGGGGCGGCCGGGTTCCCGCTCGGCTCGGCCCTCGGCGGGGTGCTGGTAGCCGCGGCCGGGAGCCGGATCACGGTCATCGTGATGGCGGCGGGCTACCTGCCGCTGACCGCCGCTGTGATCAGGGCCCCGCAGCTGCGGCGCTCGCGGCCGGGTGCCCATGCGGCGGGCACCGGCCCGGCGGGCGAGCACGTCCTGCGCAAGCCCGCCTAGCCGGTCGTGCGGCCGGCGGTCAGCGCACCCGGCGCGCGCCGGCGGACGGCGCGACGACCGTGCAGGCGGGCTCGGGCCAGCCCTCGCGGGCGAACCGCGCGGCTACTGCGGCCCGGACTCTTAGCTCGCTCTCGGCCGGCACCAGCACGACGACAGAGCCGCCGAACCCGCCGCCGGTCATCCGCGCGCCGCGGGCACCCGCCTCGATGGCGGCCTCGACGGTCGCGTCAGCCTCCGGCCAGGACACCTCGAAGTCGTCACGCAGGGACGCGTGCGAGGCGGTCAGCAGCGGCCCGGTGCGGGCCAGCTCACCCTTGCGCAGCAGCGCCGCGGTGGCCAGGACGCGGCTGTTCTCCGTCACGACGTGCCGGGCCCGGCGGCGCAGCACCGGGTCGAGTCCGGCCAGCTCGGAGCTGTCGGTGATGTCGCGCAGCGAGCGCACGCCCAGGGCCCGCGCGGCGTCCTCGCAGGCCTGCCGCCGGTCGGCGTACCCGCTGTCCACGTGCGTGTGCCGGGCCCGGGTGTCGATCACCAGCAGGCTCAGCCCGGCCGCGCCCGGATCGAGCGGGACGGCGGTGCCGATGCCGCTGCGGCAGTCCAGCAGCAGCGCGTGCCCGGCCTGGCACAGCAGCGCGGCCGACTGGTCCATGATCCCGGTGGGCGCACCGACGAACTCGTTCTCGGCCCGCCGCTCGATCGCGGCCAGCTGGGGCCGCGGCACGCTCAGGCCGTGCAGCTCGGTCAGGGCCAGCGCGACCGCGGATTCCAGCGCGGCCGAGGACGACAGCCCCGCGCCCAGCGGCAGGTCGGAGTCGACCGCGATGCTCGCCCCGCCGAACTGGTAGCCCGCCTCGCGCAGCGCCCACGCGACCCCGGCCGGGTAGGCGGCCCAGCCGGTCACGCCGCCCGGCGCCAGGCCGTCGAGCACCACCCGGGTGCTGTCACCGCCGGCCTGCCGGGAGGCCAGCAGCAGCAGCCCGTCATCCCGGCGGGCCGCCGCGACGATAACGCCCGCGCCGATCGCGAACGGCAGCACGAACCCGTCGTTGTAGTCGGTGTGCTCGCCGATGAGGTTGACCCGGCCGGGGGCATGCCAGGCCGCCCGCGGTTCCTCCCCGTACTGGCGGGCAAACAGGCCCGTCGCCCCGTCCGGGGCGCCGGCCTCCGCCGGCTGTCCGGTCGCCACCTCTAACCTGGCCGTCCGTGACCAGGGCCGCGGCTCAGCGGGCACTGCGCACCGCCCGGCTGAAGCTCCACGCATCCGACACCATGTCGGTCAGGCTCCTTTCGGCGTGCCAGCCCAGCTCCGCCTGGATCCGCCCGGAGGAGGCGATGAGGACCGCCGGGTCGCCCGCCCGCCGGGCTGCCACCCGCGCCGGGATGTCCTGGCCGGTCACCTCCCGGCAGGCGGCGAGCACCTCGCGCACGGAGAACCCGGTGCCGCTGCCCAGGTTGAACACCTGGTGGGTGCCCGGCGCGCAGGCGGCCAGGGCCAGCAGGTGCGCGCGGGCCAGGTCGGACACGTGAATGTAGTCCCGGATGCACGTCCCGTCGGGGGTGGGCCAGTCGTCGCCGAAGATGGCCAGGCCGCTGTCGCCCGGCGGCGCGCCGGCGGCGGCCAGGACGTTCGGGATCAGGTGTGTCTCGGTGTCGTGGCGCTCGCCGAGCCAGCGGCCGTCCCGCTCGGCCCAGGCGCCGGCCACGTTGAAGTAGCGCAGGCTGACCGCGCCGAACTGATGCATCCGGGCGTACTCGGCCAGCGCCGTGTCCACGCCGAGCTTGGACCCGCCGTAAGGGCTGGTCGGCCGGGTCGGGGCGGCCTCGGTGACGGGCACGGTCTCGGGCTCGCCGTAGACCGCGGCCGTGGAGGAGAACACGATGTTCCGTACTCCGGCCGCGCGCATGGCCTCCAGCAGCGCCAGCGAGCCGCCGAGGTTGTGCTCCCAGTACAGCGCGGGCCGGGCCATGGACTCGCCGACGAGCGACCGGGCCGCGAAATGCAGGACCGCGTCGATGCCGGTGGCCAGCACCCCGGCGGAGGCATCGCGCAGGTCACCTTCGATGAACCGGGCCCCGGCCGGGACGCCGTCGGCGTGCCCGGTCGACAGGTCGTCGAGCACCACGACCTGATGGCCCGCGGCAACCAGCTGAGCAGCGACAACGCTGCCGATATACCCCGCGCCCCCGGTGACCAGCAGCCGCATGCACACTCCCGAGACCGATCGTGATGGCTGTCCGCAAAAGCCTAGTGCCGGGCCAGTTTGCGCGCGCGGTAGGCCGCCACGTGGACCCGGTTCCCGCAGGTCCGGTTGTCGCAGTAGCGCCGCGAGCGATTGCGGGACAAGTCGATGAACACCTCCCGGCAGTCGTCCGCGGCGCAGCTGCGGACCCGGTCGGTCTCGCCCGCCACTACCAGCCCGGCCAGCCCCATCGCCAGGTGGGCGGTGAGCCGGTCGGCGAGCGGCGCGGTGGCGCAGGACACGTGAATGTGCGGTCCCCGGCCGTCGTGGGAGACGATCTGCGGGACCGCTCCGGTCTCGGCGAGCAGCGCGTTGAGCAGGCTGGTCGCCGCGGCCGTGTCGCCGCGCTCGCAGGCCGCGGCGGCGGCGTCCAGGCGGTCGCGGTGCGCGCGCAGCCGCGGCACGTCGGCCGCCGACGGCCGGGGATGGAAGGCATACCGGCGGCCGAACTCCTGCACGTCGGCTGTGGTCCGCAGACCCTCGCCCGCGCGGGAGCGGCCGGTGTTGATCAGCTCCGCGCAGGCCTCCAGCGCCTCGAGCTGGTCAGCATCAAACAGCACTTTGACTCCTGTCACGGCGATCTCGTAGGCTGCGATCGTGTCAGCACCATATGCGGGAACGGTCATGTCAGGCAACGGCGCAGGCAAGGCCGGCCGCGGTGCCCGGATCGCCGCGCTGACCCGGCAGCCGATGCTGGCGGCGGTGCTCGGCGCGGCCTGCATTTCCTCCTCGGCGGTGCTGGTGACCCTGGCGCACGCCGGGGTGGCCACAGTTGCCTTCTACCGCTGCGCGCTGGCCCTGCCCGCGCTGATCGCACTGGCCCTGCTGGAACAGCGGCGGCGCGGGCCGCGGGCTGTCCGCGCCCGGCTCGGCGCCGTCACCGCCGGCCTGCTGCTGGGCGTGGACCTGGTGCTGTGGAATCACGCGATCGCCGACCTCGGCGCTGGCGTCGCCACCGTGCTGGGGAACCTGCAGGTGCTGTTCGTCGCGGCGGCCGCCTGGGCCCTGCTCGGCGAGCGGCCCCGGCGCGGGTTCCTGGTCGCGCTGCCGGTCGTGCTGGCCGGCGTCGTCCTGGTCTCGGGGCTGGCCGACGGCGGCGGGCGCGGCACGCATGCCCTGGCCGGGATCATCTTCGGGCTCGGCACCTCGCTGTCCTACGCCGGGTTCCTGATGATCTTGCGGCAGACCGCGTCCGGCACCGCGCACGTGGCCGGGCCGCTGGCTGACGCCACGGCCGGCTCGGCGCTCAGCGCGCTGCTGCTCGGCCTGGCCTTCGGCGGCTTCAGCCTGACCATGCCGTGGGCGTCGTTCGGCTGGCTGCTCCTGCTGGCCACCAGCAGCCAGACCATCGGCTGGCTGCTCATCACCTCCTCGCTGCCCCGGCTGCCGGCGGCGATCTCCTCGCTGCTGCTCCTGCTGCAGCCGGCGGCCTCGCTCGGCCTGGCCGCGATCGTGCTCGGCCAGGTCCCGACGCTGCTGCAGGTGGGCGGCGCCGTCCTGGTCTGCGGTGGCGTGCTGGCCGCCAGCGGAGCCATCCCGATCGGGCCGCGCCGTCGCCGCGCCCCGGCCGAGGATGGCGGCGCCGGGCTGCCGGGCGAGCTGGCGCCGGGCGGCACAGGCCCGGCCCTGGCCAGCGCTGACTAGCCGCCTGCGGTGCTCAGCGCCAGCGCAGCGACGATGCTGCACGCATCGGGCTGCGTGCGGATCTGGGTCGCCAGCAGGTCCGGGTGCTGCAGCCAGTGCAGCCGGGCGGTGTCGGGCTGGCCGTCCCGCACCGGCGGCCAGCCGGCCACCGGGGTGAAGTCGTCCAGGACCAGCATGCCGCCCGGCGCCAGCCATTCCCGCGGGCGCAGGGGCGCCTCGGCCGCGCCCTTGCGCTGGCCGCCGCCGTCCATGGCCAGCAGCTCGAACGGGCCGCTGGCCTGCAGCTCGCGCCAGTCGCCGTGCAGTACCGTCACCGCCGGGACGCCGGCGAAGACGCTGCGCGCCAGGTCGGCCCGCAGCCCGTCCTTCTCGATACTGACCAGCCGGACGCCGGTCCGGGCCCCGCTGGCCAGCCAGGCCAGCCCGACGCCGCAGCCGGTCCCGGTCTCGCCGATCACGCCCTCCCCGACGCCGCCCGCCAGTAGCTGCAGCAGGCGGCCGTGCGCGGGCAGGCAGGAGTTGCCGAAGCCGGCCTGCCGGGCGGCGCTGACCGCCCGGGCCACCAGCGGCGGGAGGCCGGTCAGGTCGCGGTAGGCGTCAGTTCCGTGCGGCGACATCCCGTCATTGTTCCCCGGGCCTGCTCGCGGGCGAAGCCCGGTGCTGCCGCGCAGCGGCGCATCCCGGCCCGCCGGCAGCCCGGTAAGCTTCCCGTTTCATGGCGATCCGGGCGGTGGCATTCGACCTCGGCGGAGTACTTGAGCAGGTCGCGCCCATCGGGTCCCTGCTCGGGTCCTGGCGCGTGCGGCTGGGCCTGGACGAGTCACCTTTCCAGGCCGCCATCGCCACGATCAGCCTGCAGGACACGGTCACCGGCGCCCAGGACGAGACAGAGGTGCGCCGCCAGTACAGCCAGGCACTGGCGCTGACGCCGGACCAGGCCGACCAGTTCATGACGGAGCTGTGGGACTGGTACTGCGGCGAGCTGGACACGGAGCTGTTCGACTGGGCGCTCAGCCTGCGGCCGCGCTACCGGACGGCGATCGTCAGCAACTCCGGGGACGGGGCGCGCCGCGAGGAGTTCCGCCGCTATCCGCTGGCCGGGAACTTCGAGCCGGTTCTCTACTCGCACGAGGTCGGGCTGGCCAAGCCTGACCCGCGCATCTACCTGCTGCTGTGCGAGCGGCTCGGCCTGCCGCCGTCCGAGGTGGCTTTCCTGGACGACGTGCCCGCCAACATCGAGGCGGCCTGCGAGCTGGGCATCCGCGGCGTCCTGCACCGCAGCACGCCGGAGTCAGTGGCCGCGCTCAGCTCACTCCTGGATCAGTAACGCCGGGCCCGGCCCGCCCGGCCGTCCCCGCGCCGGCCGGCCCGGCCGCACGTTCCGGTCCAGCCGCGCTGGCCGGGCCGGCGGTGTCCGCCGCGGGCGGCATCCGGCGCGGCCGGACGGCGCCGGCGAGCAGCACGATCATGCCGCTGAGCGCCACGACCGTGCCGAGCGCGGCCGGCAGGCTGGTCAGCTCGGCCAGCCCGCCGATGATGGCGGGGCCGGCCAGCGCCCCCAGGTAGCCGCATGAGGTGACCATGGCCAGGTTGGGCCCCGGCCGCCCGAGCGCGGCGGCGCCGGTGAACGCCAGCGGCACGACCACCGACAGCCCGCCGCCGAGCACCGCCCACCCGGCCAGCCCGGCCCACACCTGGCTGATGATCAGCGCGGCGCCGAACCCGATCGTCGCGACGCCGGCCGACAGGCGGACCAGGCGGACCGGGCCGGCCCGGTCGGCTAGCCAGTCGCCGCCCAGCCGCCCGGCCGTCATGGTGCAGGCGAACACGGTGAACCCGATGGCCGCGATGGCCGGCGAGGCGCCCAGCGAGGAGTGCAGGTACACCGCGCTCCAGTTGGTGGCCGAGCCCTCGGCCAGGAAGCTGGCGAACGAGATGGCGCCCAGCGCAGCCAGCGTCCAGGACCAGCGCGGCCAGCGGGCTCGCGGGTCGCGTGGCGCCGCCGGGCCGTCGGCCTGCCCGGCTGCGTGGTGGGCGGGCCGGGCCGCGAAGGCCTGCGCGCCGCCTGTCCCGATGACCAGCATCACGATCGACGCGATCACGAACGTCGCGCGCACCGACAGGCCCGTTGCGGCGGCGATGGCGCCCAGCCCGGCCCCGATCAGCCCGCCGACGCTGTAGGCGCCGTGGAACGACGACATGACCCGGCGGCCCAGCTGATCCTGCACCACGGCGCCCTCGGTGTTCATCGACACGTCCACGATGCCGATGCCCGCGCCCCAGCCGGCCAGGACCAGGAAGAGCTGCCAGGCCGAGCCCGCCACTGTCGTAACCGGGAGCATCGCGGCCAGCAGCACGAGGCCGAACTGGGTGACTCGCCGCGGCGCCACCGAGGCCAGGATGGCGCCCGTGGCGGGCATGGCCAGCACGCAGCCCACCGCCGGCCCGAGCAGGGCCAGGCCGAGCAGGCCCGGCGACAGGTGCAGTCCGGCCTTGATCGCCGGGATCCGGGCCGCCCAGCTGCCCTCGGCCCCGCCGAGCACGATGAAGACCGCGGTCACCGCGATCCGGCGGGTGCGCAGGGTCCGGTCAGACACGCTGCACCGGCAGTCCGGCTGCCTCCAGCGGCTCCGCCTGCGCCGGGCTGGCGTCGGTGACCAGCCGCTCGGCAGCGGCCAGCGGGCACACCCGGCCGAACGTCACCAGCCCGATCTTGCTGGCGTCACTGGCCAGGATCGTCCGCCGGGCGGCAGCGACCGCGGCCCGCTTCACCCGGGCATCAGCGGGCACGTGGGTGGTCACTCCCTCGGTTGCGTCCAGACCGCAGCAGCCCAGCACCAGCGTGTCGAACCGGAGCCGCTCGAAGGCCACCTCGGCCAGGTCGCCGGTCACCGTCAGCTCACCCGGCCGGACATCCCCGCCGGGGCAGATCAGGCTGACCGCGTCGTCGTCGGCCAGTTCCGCCAGGATCCGCAGGCCCAGCGGCAGGATGGTCACTGGCCGGCCGCGCAGCGCCCGGCCGACCTCCAGGGTGGTGGTGCCGCAGTCCAGGATCACGGTCTCGCCGTCGGCGATCAGCCCGGCCACCGCCTGGCCGATCCGCTGCTTGGCCTCCACCGCCTCCAGCTCCCGGGCGGCATACGGCAGCTCGTCGCGGCGCAGCTGGACCCGGACGGCCCCGCCGTGCACCCGCCGGACGATCCCGTCGTGCTCCAGCAGGTCCAGGTCGCGGCGGACGGTCATCTCCGAGCAGCTGAGCTCGGCGGCCAGCTGCCGGACCTGAACCTCCCCGTCGCGCTGCAGCACGTCGAGCAGCGCGCGCCGCCGGTTCCGCACATCCATGCTGAGCAGTCAACCACAGCATGTGTGAGTATGAACAGTAATTTTGTGCGAGGGCTGTGCGAGCGCTCGCCTGCTGTCACACCAGCCCGTAAAGGCCGTTGGCGATGAGATAGCCGCCAACCACGATCAGGGCCCCGACCGCCAGCTTATGTCCGTGCGCGCGCAGCCAGTCATCGAAGGCCTTGAGCCGCCGGGTGGTGGACTCCGGCCGGGCCAGGTAGAGCAGGAACGGCAGCCACACGAACGTCACGTTGATGATCACGACGATCGCCAGGACGGCGGCGCTGTAGGCCACGCTGGCCCGGGCCGTGGCGATGACCTGCACCGCGGCGATGAAGCTCGCCGACGGCGTGAAGACGATGATCCCGGTCACGAACGCGGCCAGCGGTCCCGGCCGGGCCATGGTCCGGGCGATCAGGCCGGGCTTCTTCGGCTTCGCCGGGTCACGCTGGCGGGGCTTGCGGCGGGCCATGTAGACCCCGCCGCCCAGGGCCAGGACGCCCAGCGCCAGCCGCACCCCGTACCGCGGCGTGCGGTGCGAGGGCAGGCTCAGCCCGCCCGCGCGCAGCACGAACAGCACGATCAGAGCCATGACCAGCGTCATGCAGACCGCGCCGGCCAGGTACAGCAGCGTGGCCTGCCGCGGCCGCTCCGAGCCCAGGTACACCGCACAGGCCAGGATCGCCGCAGGCGAGATCGCGGCCAGGACGGCAAGTCCGGCCGCCGTCGCGAGCATCGGGGCTAACCCCCGGTGGCTCCGGGCCTAGCTCTCGTTGGCGAACGCCGCGCGCAGCCGGGCGTCCTGGTCCTCCGACAGGTTGGTCTGGATGAGCTCGGCGTCGGTGCCCCGGAACTCGTCCTTGACCTTGTCGTAGACCGCGTCCGAGCTGAGCAGGAACAGCGCCGAGGTCCCCGGCGTGACCTTGTCCCGGACACTCTTGATGAACGAGTCGCTGATGCCGGTATCGGCCAGCGAGCCGAACAGCGCGCCGCTGGCGGCGCCGACGGCCAGGCCCAGGATCGGGACGAAGAAGATCAGGCCGAACAGCAGGCCCCAGAAGCCGCCGCCCAGCGCCCCGATCTTGCTGGAGCTGTGCAGCTCGTGGGTCTTGGGCTTGCTCTTGTCCGGCTCCCAGCTGACCACGGCCGCGTCATGGACCTGGATCAGCGCGCGGCCCTGCAGTTCTTCGAGCTTGGCCAGGGCGGAGTCAGCCCCGGCAGGGGAGGGGAACTTCCAGACGGTCAGGGCAGCCATGATCGCTCCCATGGGCTCAGGCCAGCGGGCGGGCCCGCCGGCAAGAAGGTGGTCTCTGCCACCGTGAGCCGGCCAGGCCGCCCGCGCATCACCCGCGGGGAGTGAAGGATTCCCTGGCCGGACGGCTAGCCGTCGAGGTGGGAGTCGGTAATGACCGGCTTGCCCTTGCCCAGGAAGAAGATCGTGCCCGGGTAATTGTGGAACCCGGCGCTGGGGTTGTCGTGCAGCGTCGAGTGCGCGATGCGCAGCGTCCCGGTGTGATCGTTGCTGACGTAGAAGATCGCGCCGCCGCCCTCGCGCGCGTGGTTGAACCGGATGACCGTGCCGTTGAGGGTCAGCGTGTAGGTGTCGCCGTCGTTGTAGATGGCACCGCCGCTGCCGCCGCCCGGTGAGCCGGACTGGGCCGGGTTGGCGCCCCAGCCGATCGCCCGGTTGTGGGCCATCAGCGTGTTCAGCACCGTCCAGGACACGCCGATGCTGCTCAGCGCCCCGCCGTTGGAGCAGACCCCGCCGCGGAAGGTGCTGTGCACCACGTAGACCGGCCGGTTCTTGTACTGCTCCAGGGCGCGCACGGCGGCACCGCCGAGGTCCGGGCCCTTGCTGTAGCAGCGGTTGCTCAGGAACCGGGAGTTGACCACCTTGAGCCGCCCGCCGCTGGCGAAGATCGCCCCGCCGCTGCCGCCGGTGATGCCGTGGCCGGTGGCATTGCCGCCGGTGAAGGTCATGTTCTGCACCGTCAGGCGCGGCGTGGCCTGGTTATCGCAGTGGCTGGTGGTCCAGACCTGCTTCTGGTCGCAGGTGTTCATGTACAGGATCCGGCGCTTGCCCATGCCGCTGAGGGTGATCTTGCGACCGCCGTCCAGCACCACCCGGCTGCTGGTGTTGACCACCTTGGCGGTGGCCGTCATCTTGATCGTGACCGGCGCCGGGCCGCAGTTGAACTTGATGATGCCGCCCTCGGCCACGGCCTTGACGACCGCATGCGAGGTGCAGCCGGCCGGGGTGCCGTGGCCGATCACGTGGTCGGGGTTCCTGGTGCTGACCGCTCGCGCGGCCGGCGGGACCGGGGCGTGCCCGCCGGGATTGCCGGCCGGCGGCAGCAGCTTCGCGGGCGGCGCGGGGCTCGGGGTGGGCGGCGCGCTCGGGGAGGCCGATGCCGCGGGCGCGGCGGCCGCCGGGGCCGCGGCGGCGGACACCGCGTCAGCCGAGCCGCCTTGTCCGGCACCTGTGCCGCTCGCGGTGCTGGCCGGGCGGGCCTGGGCCGCCGGGCTGACCGTTGCGCTGGGCGCGGCCGCGCAGGCCGAAGCCACAGCCCCAGAGGCAACAACAGCAAGAATGACGCTCAGTCTGCCCGGAAGCCGCATGGCGCATCATGCTAGCCGTCCGCCCGGCGCCGTTTGCCGGAATCTTCCAGTTAGTGCTCAGAAATGGCGTTGTGCGACGGCGCGCGATCCTCGGCCAGGCGGCTGGCCAGCAGCTCGGCCAGGTGCTGTCCCGGCTGCCCGGCCAGATCGGCGAGCTGCGTCCGGCAGGAGAACCCGTCCGCCAGCACCGTTGAGCCCGGGCCGGCCGCCTCGACGGCGGGCAGCAGGGCCGTGCGCGCCACCGCCGCCGATACCTCGTAATGCCCGCGCTCCATGCCGAAGTTGCCCGCCAGCCCGCAGCAGCCGCCGAGCCGGGTGAGCTCGGCGCCGGCGTCGCGCAGCAGGGCGGCATCGGTGTCCCAGCCCATGACGGCCGAGTGATGACAGTGCGGCTGGGCGACCACGGCTGTGCCGTCCAGGCGGGGCGGCGCCCAGCCGGGTGTGCCGGCCAGCAGCTCGCTGAGCGTCCGGACCCGGCTGGCCAGGCTGGCCGCCTCAGGGGTGCCCAGCAGGTCGGGTGCGTCTGAGCGCAGCGTCGCCGTGCAGGACGGCTCCAGCCCGACGACCGGCACGTCCGGGGGCCCGCTCAGCTCGCCCACCGTGCGCCGCAGGATGCGCCGGGCCGCGCCCAGCTGGCCGGTGCTGATCCAGGTGATGGCGCAGCAGGTCGGCCGCTGGCTGATCGTCACCCGGTAGCCGGCCGCAGCTAGCACCCGGACCGCGGCCTGGCCGATCTGCGGGGCGAAATAGTCCGTGAAGGTGTCGACCAGCAGGACGACCGGAGTTCCGGGGGCGCCGCCGCGGCTGGCCCTCCGCCCGGCCGGGCTGCCGGAACCAGGACCGGAAGGTCTGCGCCGCGAACGGCGGCAGCGCGCGGCGCTGGTCGATGCCCGCCGCCAGCCGGGCCGCCCGGCCGAGGCCGGGCCGGGCGAGCACCGCGTTCGCCGCGCCCGGCGCCCGCGCGGCCAGCCGCGCCCAGCGGGGGAGCTGGCCGAGCGCGTAGTGACTGAGCGGCCGCGGCCGCCGCCGGTAGGCCTGATGCAGTGCCTCGGACTTGTAGGCGGCCATGTCCACGCCGACCGGGCACTCGGCTGAGCATGCCTTGCACGACAGGCACAGGTCGAGGGCCTCGCGCACCTCGCCGGCCCGCCAGCCGCCCGTCACCACGGTGCCGTTCACCATCTCCTGCAGGACCCGGGCCCGGCCCCGGGTGGAGTCCCGCTCGTCGCCGGTGGCCTGGTAGGACGGGCACATTACCCGGGTCGTCCCGGTCGTGCTGGCCACGCACTTGCCCACGCCCGAGCAGCGGTGCACGGCCGCGGAGAAGTCTCCGCCGTCGTGCGGCAGGGGCAGGGCCCGGCGGCCCCGGCCCGCAACCCAGCGGGTCGCGCCTGCGGCACCGGCCAGCTCAGCGGCGCGAACGTCGGCAGCTACCGGGCGGGGCTGCACCAGTACCCCCGGGTTGAGCAGGCCGGCCGGGTCGAAGATGTGCTTGACCTGACCGAACAGCTGGATCGCCGCCGGGGAGTACATGACCGGCAGCAGCTCGCTGCGAGCCCGGCCGTCGCCGTGCTCCCCGGACAGTGACCCGCCGTAGCGGGTGACCAGGACGGCTGCCTCGCGCAGGAAGTCGCGCAGCACCGCCCGGCCGTCGGGCTGGCCCAGCGGGAAGTCCAGCCGCAGGTGCACGCAGCCGTCCCCGAAGTGCCCGTAGGGGACTCCGTCCAGCCCGCTGGCCGCCATCAGGTTTTCCAGGTCGCGCAGGTACCGGCCCAGCGAATCCGGCGGGACCGCCGAGTCCTCCCAGCCGGGGTAGGCCGGCGCGCCGCCCGCCGTGCGGCTGGCCAGGCCCGGCGCCCTGCTCGCGGATCTGCCACAGGGCGGCCGCGTGTCCCGGGTCGGTCACCAGCAGCCCCGACACGGCGCCCGCGGTGCGCAGTACCCGCCGGGCTCCGGCCAGGGCCTCGTCCTGGCTGTCGCCGGTGACCTCGACCAGCAGCCAGCCAGAGCCGGTCGGCAGGTCGGGGACCCGGTTGTTACCTCGCCGGCGGCGCACCACGTCCACCAGCCGCGAGTCCATTCCCTCGCAGGTCGCCGGCCGCAGCGGCAGGATCTCCGGGACCGCGTCGGCCGCGCTGGCCATATCCGGGTAGCCCAGCACGGCCAGGACCCGGTGCGGGGGATCCCGGACCAGGCGCACGGTCGCGCCGGTGATGATGCCCAGGGTGCCCTCGCTGCCCACCAGGGCCCGGCGGACGTCGAAGCCGCGCTCGGGAAGCAGGTGCTCCAGGGCGTAGCCGGAAACCTGGCGGCCGAAGCGGCCGAACTCGGTCCGGATCGTGCTCAGCCCGCCCGCCACGATCTCGTGCAGCGCGGCCAGCTGCGGATCGCGGATGCCAGCTGGCCCGTCCGCGGCCTCCGGCGGCCCGCTGCGGGCGGCGCCGGCCAGGCGCAGCGGCGTGCCGGTACCGGTCAGGACGTCCAGCGCCAGCACGTTCTCGGCTGTCCGGCCGTACTGCAGTGACCGTGAGCCGCAGGAGTTGTTCCCGATCATGCCGCCGATGGTGCAGCGATCGTGGGTGGACGGGTCCGGGCCGAAGCGCAGGCCGTGCGGGGCGGCGGCCCGCTGCAGCGCGGCCTGCACGACGCCGGGCTGGACGGTGGCGGTGCCCGCGCCGGGGTCCAGGCTGATGATCTGGTTCAGGTGCCGCCGGAAATCGAGGACCACCCCGGTCCCGATCGCATTGCCCGCGATCGACGTGCCCGGCGCCCCGGCTGGTCACCGGTACCCCGAGCTGCGCGCAGGCGGTCAGCGCCGCCGCCACCTCGGCGGCATCGCGGGGGCAGGCCACGACCGCCGGCACGACGCGGTAGAGCGAGGCGTCGCTGGAGTACAGGGCCCGGCGCAGGGCGCTGTGGCTCACGTCAGCGAGCCCGGCCCGGCGCAGCGCGCTGGCCACCTCGGCCGGGGACGGCTGCGCGCTGCCGGGTACCGCGGGGCCCGCCACCGGGCTCAGGTCCGCATCCGCTGCCATCTGCCTACCGTAACGATCAGCGGCGGGCCGGCCGGTCATCGAGGCCAGCGCCGCCCGCTAAAGCGGCTGAGCAATGGCGGTGATCCGCGGGCGGCAGCCGGTCTTCTTCAGGCGCCACCAGCCGCTGCCGGGAATGCGCGGATGACGGGCCGGAATTGCCGCTAATAGCCTACTGAATAGACCGGTATTAGAGGCGTCAGGGAATGCCGCGGCGGCCCCGGCGTGAATTGCCGGGGCCGCCCTGACTGCGCTGGTGCGGGCTGTGCCGCTCCGGGCTACTGGCCCTGCAGGCCCGTCAGCGGGACCGGGATACCGCTGGGACCGGGCTCGGTGCCGTTGTCGGCGTTGACCTTCACCGGATGGAACGTGGTGAGGTGCGCGGAGAACCAGGTCGTCCGCAGGCCCGTCCCGCCCGACCAGATCTCGTCGCCGGCCAGGATCCCCTGCAGGTACCACCACTTGGAGATCAGGTGCCGCCGCACGGCGGCGTCCAGGATCGCGCCGATGTGCATCTTCTTGGTGTGCCAGCTGAAGTGCACCAGCCGGAACTGCACGTACTCCCAGCCGCCGGGGATGACGTTGCCGCCGGTCCGCCAGTGTGAGAGGTAGTACCAGGTGTGGCGGATCTTGACCTTCCGGGTGTGCTCGGGGCCGCCGATCCGGTAGTGCGAGGCGGTGGCGTTCAGCCAGATCATGACCTCGGCGCGGTTGGCATGCGCCGTGGCCAGCTTGCTGGAGTTCAGCCACAGGTCATAGCCGGCGTTCCAGGTCCCGCTCGCATGCTCGCGGGTGTACCAGGCGGAGGTGGCTGACTTGATGTTGTTGATCCGGACCGGCAGGTTGGAGCCCGGTGTGCACCAGCCCCAGTAGCAGCCGTACTGGATATACGGGTAGGCCTGCACGGGGTACCCGGGGCTGCGGGCCTGCGAGGCGCTGACCCGGAACGCCGGCCGGCCGTGCCGGACCACGGTCAGGCACATCTTGGCGTCCAGCGAGCCGAAGCGGTCATCCTCCACCCAGTAGCGCTTGCCGCTGACGTAGGCGCCCGGGTTGGACGAGGCGGACTTGCCCGTGGGCCGCACCGAGCACAGGGTGGAGGACTTCGCGGCCGGGGTGGCCGTGCGCGCCCCCGCCGCCGCGGCGGCGGGCAGGGCAGTAGTAGCGGCCAGGCCGCTGGCGGCTACGGCCAGCACCGCGGCGGCCGCAGCTGCCTTCCGCCGCGCCCGTCCCTCCGGCCTGACCAGCCTGTTCCCCCCTGGCGCCATCTAGCTCTCCCTCGCAGCCCGGCTGCCAGGCGAGCCGGGCCGGGCTGGATGCCCGGAAGCGCGGCGTATTTGACAGCGATATAAAGAATTAGACGCATATCATCTGACAGCTTTTTCGGGGCGTCTAGTTCCTTCTGTGCCAAGCCACGCTTATACGACAACACTTATCGATAAGGGGCGCCCTGAGCTGGGTAAAGGCAGCCAGTCCGGCGATGACCGAAACAGCAGAGCGGGGAACGTGCGGGCGCTGACGGCCGGCGGGTCAGGCGGGGGCGGGGCGGGCGTGCCCGGGCCTGGCGATCAGCCGGGCCCAGACGACCTTGCCGGCCGGCCCGCGCGGGTAGGACCCCCACGCGGCGCTGAGCGCCGCGACGATAATCAGGCCGCGGCCGCGATCGACCGCGTCCTCCGGGGCATAGGGATCCGGCTTGTCCGTGCTGGCGTCGGCGACCTCGACCAGGACGTCCTGGCCTTCCTCGGTCATCCGCACCGTGACCGGCTCCGGGACGGTCCGGTTCAGCCGCCAGGTGGCCTGGACGGCATTGGTGACCAGCTCAGAGACGGCCAGCTCGATGTCGCCGATCGCCACGCCAGGGACATCCCAGCCCAGCAGGACGGCCCGCGCATGGGCCCGGGCGCAGCCCGGCGCCCCCGGCAGCGGTCCCAGGTCCAGTCTGGTCGCCCGGCCGGCGGCATGGAAAGCAGGGCCGCCGTCGGCGGCGGGCCTGGGCGCACCAGCGGATGTCGGCCGGTGGGCAGTACCGGTCCCGCCGTTCATAGGTGCTCCGCTTCGTCCCCAGCGTAATGGCGCGGTGCGTACGCCCAGTGTGCTCCTGCAGGATTGGGAACGCAAGGTAGGCGTTTACATTCAGGCGAATGGCTTGACGGCGTCGCTAATATCAGCGCCATGCCCGCGCAGCGACCGCCGACCACCCTGCGGCTGCGCCGGCTGGCGGCGGAGCTGCGCCGGCTGAGAACGGCGGCCGGGCTGAGCCGCCAGGATGTCTACGACCACACGGCGATCAACGAGGCCACGCTGTACCGGCTGGAGACCGCGCGAGCCCGCCCGCAGCGGCGCACGTTAACCGCGCTGCTGGAGCTGTACCGCGTGCCCGAGGAGGGCCGCGGCGAGCTCTACGACCTGGCCCGGCAGGCTGACGAGCAGAGCTGGCTGCAGTCGTTCCCGGCCGAGCTGCCCACCCCGTACCGGACCTACATCGGGTTCGAGGGCGAGGCCGAGTCGGTCGTGAACTACGAGAGCCTGTTCGTGCCCGGCCTGCTCCAGACGCAGGACTACGCCCGCGCCGCCGTCCAGGCGAGCGCCCCCAGCGCGACCCCGGACGAGGTCGACCGGCTCGTCGAGGCCCGGATCAGCCGTCAGACCGTGCTGGCCCGAGAGCATCCGCCGCGGCTGTGGGCGATCGTTGACGAGGGCGCGCTGCACCGGCCGGTCGGCGGGCCCGTCATCATGCGGGCTCAGCTGGAGCACCTGGTTAAGGTCGCTGACCTCCCGCACGTCACCTTGCAGGTCGTGCCGTACCGCGTGGGCGGCCATCCGGGAATGGCCGGGTCGTTCGCGATCCTGCGGTTCGGTGATCCCGACGTAGATGTCGTCTATGTCGAGAGCCAGGCCGCCGAACTCTTCCTGGAGGGCCCGGCGGACGTCCGGCGTTTCAATAGGATCGTGGAGCACCTTCGGGCCCTGGCAGAGCCGCCGGCGGCCTCGGTCTCGGTGATCGCTGGGATCATCCGGGAAGGCTGGTAACAGGAGGTAGCTATGCAGCAGGACCTCTCCGGCGCCATCTGGCGCAAGAGCAGCAGGTCGGGCTCAGGTAACTGCGTGGAGGTGGCGCGGAACCTGCCCGGTGTTGTCGCGGTCCGGGATTCCAAGGACCCGGCCGGGCCTGCGCTGGCGTTCACGCCCGAGGGCTGGGCGGCGTTCACCGGCAGTATCCGAGCTGGCGATTTCCGCTAGCCCGCGCACCATATAAAAGCCAGCCCGGCGCCCGGCTCAGCCGCGCGCCGGGCTGACTGCTATCTGAGCCCGGGAGCGAGCAGGGAGCCAGAGCGATGCCCGAAATCCGCAGCGACGCTGCGTACGCGACCTTCATCAATACCTTCCGCTGCCAGCCTGCCGACCAGGACGAGGTCGTGCAGATCAACATCGAGATCGTCGACGACGTGGCCCGGGCCTTTCCCGGGTTCATCTCTGCGAGCGTGCACCGGAGCGCCGACGGCACCCGCGTCGTCAACTACCTGCAGTGGGAGACGGCCGAGCACCTCGCCGCGATGCAGCGGTCGGCCGAGTTCCAGGCCCTCGCCCGCCGGTTCGCCGGCCTGATCGAGTTCGAGCCGCACGCATGCGAGGTCGTCCACGTCGCCGAGCGCGCCGGGGGATAGGACCGTCGGGCCCCCGTGGCTGGCACCCTGGCTGGCACTGATCTTTGACAGCAAGATCATTAACAACGCTTCGCAGGTGGGGCGCCTGGGGCTCGAACCCAGAACCCACGGATTAAAAGTCCGCTGCTCTACCATTGAGCTAACGCCCCGGACAGGCCGGCCGCCTGCGGGTCAATCGTAGAAAGATCCTGGCGTTTCAGCTATCCCGGAGCGTCAGGGTACCGGTCCGGACTGGCCGGATGGCCGGCGGATCGCTCACTTCACCCGCCGCTGCATCCTGGCCGCCGCCCTCGCCGGGCCGGTTACGACAGCAGCCCCCGCATCAGCGTCACCAGGGCGTGCGCTCCCGCGCCGTCATCATCTTTGCCGGGGTTATAGCAGCCCAGGGATATCCCGGCCAGCTCCGGCCGGGACACCAGCGGCCCCATCAGCTCGCGCAGCTCGGCCAGGTCCAGGCCGCCGGGCATCAGGTAATCGGTGGCCGGGAACACCTCCTCGCTGAGCACGTCCACATCCAGGTGCAGCCAGTACCGCCCGGCGCGCCGGGCCAGCCGGTCGGCAGCCGCCCGGCCGGCCACCGCCATTCCCTGCGCGCGCAGCTCCGCCGGGCCTAGCTCGGTGTCCAGGCCGCAGTCCTCGGGCAGCGCCGAGCCCAGGGTGGCGGCCTCGGCCCGGTCGCGCGGGCCGAGCAGGGCCAGCTGGCCCGGGCCGACCAGCGGCGCCCCGACATGCCGGGACCAGGCGGCGGGGCCGTTTCCGGAGATAACCGATACCGGCATGTCGGCTGCCTCGCCGGTCGGCGAGGTCTGGCCGTCGTAGGTGTCCAGGTGGCCGTCTACGTAGGCCAGCCCGAGCGGGCCCAGGCAATCGCGGGCTCCCGCCAGCGCGCCGGGCAGCAGCGTGCAGCAGCCGCCGACCATGACCGGGATCCCGCCGCCCGCCAGTACCTCGCGGACCTGCAGGCGCACCGCGCTGGTCAGCTCCTGGACTGACGGCCAGCCGACGATCCCCGTGTCCGGGTCGCGGGTCCGGCCGACCAGCCGCACGGGCAGGTCGCCGGCGTCGGCGGCCCCTACGGCGGCGGCCAGGCCGGCCTCCCGCAGCGCCACTGGCGCCAGCTCCGTGCCGAAGGCCTCGCTGGCGTCGTCCGGCGCTGAGACACAGTCGATGGGCACGCCAGTCACGACAAGGCTGCGATCAGCGGGCCTGGTCAAGTCGTTCCTCCCGGGTGGTCTCCAGTCGCATACCCGCAGACTGGACTCGCGACCCCTGGTCTAGCTGGCGGCGGGGGCCGCCCGGTCACCGGCCGAGAGCACCGCAGCGGGAACCTCGCCCGAGCCGCGGGCCACCATCCGGGTGGACAGGATCAGCTCGCGCGGCGGCGAGGTGTCCCCGGCGATCCGGGAGAACAGCAGCTCGGCGGCCGCGCCGCCCATGGCGGCCGGATCCTGGGTCACTACGCTCACCGGCGGCGTCAGTTTGTCGGCCAGCGCGAAGTCGTCAAAACCGACCAGCGCGGCCGACCGGCCGTGGCCGCTGTCGATGGCGCCCATGGTGGTCAGGTCGTTGCTGGTGAACAGCGCCGTCGGCGGCTGCGCCAGGATCATCAGCTCGGCCACGGCGGCGGCCGCCTCGGCCCGGCTGCGCAGCCCGCGCCGGATCAGCTGCGGATCGGGCTCCAGGCCCTGGCCGGCCAGCGCCGCGCAGAATCCCGCGTACCGCTCGCTGATCGTCCAGATGTCCTCCCGGTCGCCCAGGAAGGCGATCCGGCGATGACCCAGCTCCAGCAGGTGGCGGACCGCGTCGCCGGCCGCCCGGCGGTTGTCGACCAGCACCCGGTCCACGTCGAGCCCGGCGACCGGGCGGTCGACGCAGACGACCTTGGTGCCCTGGGCCATCTGGCTGGCCAGGAACTTGTGGCTGCCCGCCACCGGGACCAGGATCAGCCCGTCGACCTGCCGGGCGAAGAACGCCGCGACAACCTCCCGCTCGCGGTCCAGGCTGTCGTTCGAGCTGCCGATCAGCACCACGTAGTGGCGCCGCCGGGCGGCGTCCTCCACGGCCCGGGCCAGCGCGGCGAAGAACGGGTTGGCCAGGTCGTCGACGAGCATCCCGATGATCTGGGTCGGCTGGCCGCGGCGGCGGAGCTGCCGGGCGGCATCGTTGCGCTGGTAGCCGAGGCGCCGGATGGCGTGCTCGACCCGCGCGGCGGTCTCGGGCAGCACCCCGGGCTGCCCGTTGATCACCCGGGACACCGTCATGACGCTGACGCCGGCCGCCTGCGCGACGTCCCGCATGGTCCGGCGACTCGACACAGACAGCCTCCTGCGCGTGGGAACGATAACAGCCTAGACGCCCTGGCCAGCTGCGTAGCAGGTCAGGGCGGGGCGCCGGGCGGCCTGAGCCGTGACGTGTCCCCGTGTCAGCTACTACCGGCGTCTGCCCTGTATGTCAAGAGAAGACATCGATGTCAATAGTTCTAGAAACCATCTTGACCGGACCTGTAGGCCGACGTAACAATTGGCCGAATCTGATGTTAACGATATCAGCGAGAGTGGACTCGATGGCCGGACCGCTGTTGGAGGCACGGAACCTGACCAAGCACTACGGTCAGGTGCGCGCCCTGGACGGGGCCAGCTTCAGCGTGCTGCCCGGCGAGGTCACCGCCCTGATCGGCGACAACGGCGCGGGCAAGAGCACCCTGGTCAAGACGCTGTCGGGGGCCATCCGGCCGGACAGCGGCGAGATCCTGATCAACGGCCAGCCGGTGCACCTGGCCAGCCCGCTGAACGCCCGTGAGCACGGGATCGAGACCGTCTACCAGGACCTGGCTCTCGCCCCCGACCTGGACGCCGCCGCCAACCTGCACCTGGGCCGGGAGATCTACCGGGTCCCGTTCCTGCGCGTGCTCAACCGCCAGCAGATGCGCCGTCAGGCGGTCGCCGCGTTCGCCGAGCTCGGCATCGACCTGCCGGACCCCGGTGCGCCAGTCGCCAGCCTGTCCGGCGGGCAGCGCCAGTCCGTGGCGGTGGCCCGGGCCGTGGCCTTCGCCAGCAGCGTGGTCTTCATGGACGAGCCGACCGCCGCGCTCGGCGTGGTGCAGCGCGGCCGGGTCCTGGACACCGTCCGCCGGGTCCGGGATCGCGGCGTGGCCGTGGTGCTGATCAGCCACAACATGCCCGAGGTGCTGGCCGTCTCGGACCGGATCGAGGTGCTGCGGCTGGGTCGCCGGGTGGCCCGGTTCGCTGCCGCCGACGCCTCGGTGGAGGACCTGGTCGGCGCGATGACCGGCGCCATCACCACCCAGGACAGCGCCGACGACCCGCAGGAGGCTGACCATGACGACTGACGCCCCGCCAGCGCCGCCGGCCCCGGTCAGCGCCCGGCCCGCGTACTGAGTTACCTGCGGCACCGCGTGGCCGTGGCCAACGAGACCTGGACGCTGCTCGCCCTGGTCATCCTCATGGCGTTCTTCACCATCCGGGAGCCTGGCAAGTTCCTCACCCTGGATGACTTCTCGCTCATCGCCCAGAACGCCGCCACCTACCTGGTGATGGCCGTCGGGCCAGACCTTCGTCATCCTGACCGCCGGGATCGACCTGTCGGTCGGCTCGGTCCTGGTGCTGGCCGGAGTCGTCACCGACCTGTACTGCATTCATCACGGCGGCACGAATGCCGGGTGGGGCACGATCGCCATCGGCTCGGTTCTCGGCATGGCCAGCGGCGCCGGCTACGGGGCCGTCCAGGGCTTCCTGGTCGCCAAGGCCAAGATCCCGCCGCTGATCGCCACCCTGGCCGGATTCGGCGTTGCCGCCGGCGCGGCCTACCTGATCACCGGCGGCGCCGACTTCCGGACCGTCCCCGCTCACCTTGTCACCACCATCGGCCTCGGCAGCGTTGCCGGGATCCCGTGGCTGATCGTCATCAGCTTCGCGGTCGCGATCATCTTCGGCCTGCTGCTGGCCTACACCCGGTTCGGCCGCTACACCTACGCCATCGGCTCCAATATCGAGGCCGCGCGCCGGGCCGGAATCGCCGTCGACCGGCACCTGATCAAGGTCTACGCGCTGTCGGGCTGGATGTCGGGCATCGCCGGCATCCTGGCCCTGGCCAACTTCGACTCCACCACCATCGCCGGCCACACCACCGACAACCTGACGGTCATCACGGCCGTCGTGCTCGGCGGGGCCAGCCTGTTCGGCGGCCGCGGCTCGATGCTCGGCACCGTGATCGGCGTGTTCATCCCGGAGGTACTGCTCACCGGGCTGGTGATTCTGACCATCAACCAGTACTGGCAGGACGTGGCCATCGGGGTTGTCCTCGCGGCCGCCGTGTACCTCGACCAATTCCGTCGCCGGCTGCGCGAGCGGGCCTGAGGCTGGGTTCGCGCGCACCCGGCCGGCGACATCGCCCGCCCCCACCGGGCGATTCATCCACACAGGAGGAAACGATGCCGGGCAGAATTTCCACTTCAATCGGCTGGGCGTCCGCCGCCGTGCTCGCCGCCGGCCTGGTGAGCGCCTGCGGGTCCTCAGGCGGCGGCGGCAGTAGCAGCGCCAAGAAGTCCATGGAGCTGATCGTCGGCACCAAGAGCGACGACTTCTACGTGACCATGGAATGCGGCGCCGAGAAGGAAGCCAAGAAGCTCGGCGTCAAGCTCACCGTCACCGGGCCGGCCACCTTCAGCGTCCCGCAGCAGAAGCCGCTCATCGACGCCGCCCAGGTCAGCAAGCCAGACGCGCTCCTGGTTGCCCCGACCGACAGCGCCGCGCTGAATCCCGACCTGCTCAAGGTGGTCAAAGGGCGGCACCAAGCTGATCTTCGTCGACACCTCCGTGGCCGACCCGAGCCTGGGCCTGTCCCGGATCTCCTCCGACAACGCGGCCGGCGGCAAGCTGGCCGCCGACTCGCTGGGCCAGGAAATCGGCGGCAAGGGCACCGTGGCGGTGATCTCGGTGGCCAAGGGCGTGTCCACCACCGACGCCCGCGTCCAGGGCTTCCAGCAGGAGATGGCGGCCAAGTTCCCCGGCGTCAAGCTGCTGCCCGAGCAGAACGACGACGCGGACTCCGTCAGCACCGCCACGTCCTTCATCGAGGGTGACATCTCGGCTCACTCGGACCTGAGCGGTGCCTTTGCCGCCAACGTCATCACCGCCGAGGGCGCCGCCTCCGGCATCCAGCACGCGCACCAGACCGGCAAGGTCAAGCTGGCCACCTTCGACGCCGACCCGACCCAGGTCGCCGACCTCAAGAACGGCAGCGTTCAGCTGGCCATCGCCCAGGAGCCCGGCGTCGAGGGCGCGGATGCCGTGCAGCAGGGCCTGAACGCCATCGAGGGCAAGCCGGTGCAGAAGAACATCGCCACCCCGCTGATCGCGGTCACCCCGCAGAACATGAACAGCGCCTCGGTCAAGCCCTTCATCTACGCCAGCAGCTGCGGCTAGCGCGCCGCGCGCGCTGCCCGCCGGGAGTGGCCAGGGGCTCGCTCCCGGCGGGCAGTCGCGCGATGCTCGTTTCGATAATCCGTAACGGAATCTCGTCGCCGGCGTGGCCCGCCGGCGTACGGCCGCTCGCCGTGAAGCGCGCCACGTACCGCTCGGCCGAGCGGCGGATCGCGGCCGGCCCCGTCGGCTGCACCACGACCCGGCCCCACCAGCCGCCGTACACCCGGTCGAAGGCGAACCGCTCGGTGCGCCGGGCGATGTCCAGCACGGTCGCCTCGTCCAGCGGGATGAGGTTGGGGTAGCTCCACATGAAGCTGACCCAGTCCCGGTCTGGCACCACGGTGATCGTGTCCCCGGTGAGCAGCGCGCCCTTGCCGTCGGAGCCGGCCGGCCAGTGCAGCACGGCCGCGCCGTCGAAGTGGCCGCCGATCCGGGCCAGCGTGACGCCCGGCACCGGCTCGGCCTCGTCGTCGAACAACTCGATCCGCGGCGACGGCCGCTGCACCCACTGCTGGTCGGCGCGGGGGATGTAGATCTTCGCGCCGAAGGCGTCCGCGTACTCGACGTTCACCCCGTAGAAGTGCGGGTGCGACATGCAGATCGCGTCGATGCCGCCCAGCTCGGCGATCCGGGCCCGGCCCGCCTCATCGAGCAGCGACACGCAGTCCCACAAGACATTGCCGTGCGGGGTGCGGACCAGCAGCGCCCGCTGGCCGATCGCGAACGATGGCTCCACGCCGACGCCGAACAGGTCCGGCTCCTCCTCGCGGACCACCACCGCGCGCTCGGCGCCGAGCTCGGCCATGGTCGTCCACTGCTGGCCGCCCCAGCCGACGTACTGCCGCTCGTCCTGGCAGACCGGGCAGCCATCGGGAACCTGCTCGGTGTCCGGGTACTGAACACCGCAGGTCCGGCAGATCCACGCGGGCACGGCGGCTCCTCTCATCTCGTGCCGGGCCACGGTCGCGGCGAGCTGACCGGCCGCATAACCCGGCGTGCTGCGGGTAGCGGACTGACAGAACCAATTACTGCCGCGAACCGAGGTGGCATTTATGTGGTGGCAGTACATCATCATCGTGCTCGGGCTGGCCTTCCTGGCCTACGCCGTGGCCCTGATCGCGGGCGTCGAGACGCGCTTCCTGACCCGCAAGACCGACCGCCGGGCCGAGGACCTGTACCCGAACTTCGCCGATACCAGCCCGAGGCGCGGCCATCGGCACGACGCCGCGCCGCCGCCAGAGGACGAGCACTAGCTCCGGCCGCCGGCGGCCTGCCGCTAGCCGGCGATGAAGCGGTGCCGCATCTCGCCGATGCCCTCGATCCAGGTGACCAGCTCGTCGCCGGGTGCCAGCCAGCGCTGCGGGCTGCGGCCCATGCCGACGCCGGCGGGCGTGCCGGTGAAGATGATGTCGCCGGGCAGCAGCGTCAGCACCGCTGACAGCTTCGCGATCAGCTGCGGCACCGAGATGATCAGGTAGCTGGTCCGGGCCTTCTGGACTTCCTCGCCGTTGATGGCGCAGCCCAGCTCCAGGTCGTCGGGGCGGGCGAACTCGTCCATGGTGACCAGCCACGGGCCGGTCGGCCCGAACCGGGGGAACGACTTGCCCATGCTGAACTGGGGCGGCGCGCTGGCCAGCTGGGTGATGCGCTCGGAGATGTCCTGGCCGGCGGTCAGCCCGGCGACGTGGCTCCAGGCGTCGGCCTCGGCAACATGCCGGGCGGCCGTCCCGATGACCGCGACGAGCTCGACCTCCCAGTCGGTGTGACCGTCGGGCGGCAGCTCGATCTCGCCGTGCGGCCCGGTGAGGCAGCTCGGGAACTTAGTGAACACGCTGGGGTAATCGGGCACCGCCAGCCCGGACTCCTGGGCGTGGTCGCGGTAGTTCAGCCCGATCCCGAACGCCTGCCGCGGCGCCGGTGACGGCGCGTCCAGCAGCTCGACGTCGAATGGCTCGGCTAGCGCGGTGCTGCCCGCCGCGGCGGCCCACGCCGTGAACTCCGCCCACTGCTCGTAGACGCTCTGCGGCTCCGGCCCGAACCGCCCGTCGCTGGCCCGCTGCACATCGACGGCGCCGTTAGTGGTCAGGATCACGACCCGCCCGTCGAGGTTTCCGATCCGCACCGCGGCCTCCTGGTCTTCGTCACATCGTGACCGCCGGCAAGATCGGCGGCGATGTCAGTCTCTCTGTTCCGCCAGCAGCCGGGCAAGCCGGCCCCAGCGCGGGCATAACGAACTCCGGGGGTGCGATGACGGCTGGCGAAACCGAAGCGGAGCTGCGGGCGGCCGTCCGGGGCACGCCCGGCGTGTCCGTGCTGACCGGCGGGCAGACCGGGGTGGACACCTGGGCGGCCCGGGCCGCGCTCGAGGCTGGCCTGCCGGTTCAGCTGGTCTTCCCCCGCGGCTTCCGGCAGGAGGACGGCCCGCTGACCCGGTCCCGCCGGGCCCGGCTGCGCGGCGCGGTGTTCCATGAGCTGGGCCCGGCCAGCTTCCGCTTCCGGACCTGGGCCTGCGTGTCCCTGGCGGACGCCGTCATCCTGCTCGACCCGGCCGGCGGCGACGGCTGCCGGGAGACCGCCCGGGCCGCCCGGGAGCTGGGCCGGCCACTGCTGGCGCTGCCGCCCGGGCCGGCCGACCCGGCGGCGATCGCCGGCTGGCTGGCTGGCGCCCGGCCGCGGGTGATCATGATCGCGGGCTGCCGGGCCAGCGTCCTGGCCGCGGCCGGGGCCAGCCGCGCGGTGCGCACCCAGGCCGGGGCCGTGGTCGCCGCCGTGGCTCAGCAAGCGGGCCGGATTGGCTCAGCGGCCTGTCGGGGTCCGGAGTTAGGCTGAGCAGGAGCGCGCAGGGCGCCACCGGGTCCGCGGAAAGGGCTAAGCCCGCCTGGCAGCACAGCTTGACGTCATGGCTGACCTCTTTTCCGGCCTGATGAGGCGGACCGCAGGCATTTCGGAAAGGAGGCCATCGTGCCTGTCCTTCGTCTTCCCGACCGCCCGAGCCTGGAGAACCTGCGCAAGCAGGCCGGGGCCCTGCAGCGGCTCGTCCGCGCCGGGGTGCCCGGGGCCCTGGAGACGGTCGCGGAGTTTCATCCCCGGCTCGGCTCCATCACCGACGGCGGCCCGCTGCTGGCCGCCTTCTCCCGCGCCGACGCCCAGCTCGTCATCGCCCGCCAGTACGGGTTCGGCAGCTGGCCCCGGCTGCGCCAGTACCTGGCCTACGTCGAGCAGTACACCCGCTCGCCGCATCTGGAGCCGGCCATCCGCCCCGCCGGCTGGCCGGCGGCCCCGGCGGCCACCGCCGCGCCCGGATCGGCCGGGGCGGCAGCGGCCGCCGCGCCCGCGTCGTCCGGGGCGGCCGGGACCGGCCCGGCGCTGAGTCAGCTGGGCGACGACTTTGCCCGGCTGGCCTGCCTCATCTACGACGGCTATGACCCGTCCCGGATCCAGCAGGCCGAGGCACTGCTGGCCCGGCACCCGGAGGTGGCGACGGCCTCGCTGGCGGCGGCCGCCGCGGCGGGCGAGCTGGGCTACGTCAGTGCCCGGCTGCGTGACGATCCCGGGCTGGCCCGGCAGCTGACCGGGCCGTTTCGCTGGGAGCCGCTGCTGTACGCCTGCTACTCGCGAATCCCGCCGGTCCCGGGCCGGTCCACTGCGGAGGTGGCCCGGCGGCTGCTCGCAGCGGGCGCTGATCCGAACGCCGGCTTCCTGTGGGCCGGCCTGCCCACCCCCTTCACCGCCCTGACCGGAGCCTTCGGGCGCGGCGAGGGCGCGCCGCCGGCGCATCCGGCGGCCCGCGAGCTGGCCGCAGCCCTGCTGGAGGCGGGTGCGGATGCGAATGACGGCCAGGCTCTGTACAACTGCGGGCTGCAGTCGCCGCCGGACAGCGATGAGTACCTGCGGCTGCTGCTGCGCTACGGGCTGGGCACCGGAACGGGCGGCCCCTGGCAGGAGCGGCTGGCTCCGGTGCTGCACTCGCCGCGGCAGATGCTGGACCAGGAGCTGATCAAGGCGGTGCGCAAGAACCTGCCGGGCCGGGTCGCACTGCTGCTGGAGCACGGCGCGGACCCGTCCGGCGCCGGGATCCGGCACCCGGCCGACGGCGGCCACACGGCCTGGCAGTGGGCCACCATCGGCGGCAGCGCCGAGATCACCGGCCTGCTGGCGGCCGCCGCGCCGGTGCCCGGGCCCGATCCGGTGCTGGAGTTCCTCGGCGCCTGCATGGCCGGCGACGCGGGCCGGGCCCGGGCGATGCGCGCGGCCGACCCCGGCATCGCCGCCGAGGCGATCATGCGCGAGCCGGACCTGCTGGCCGATGCCGCCGAGCAGGACCGGCCCGCTGCCGTCCGGCTGCTGGCCGAGGCCGGGCTATGACGTCAGCCAGCTCCGCCGGGCCGGGGCGCGCAACAGCGCGCTGCACGAGGCCGCGTGGAACGGCAGCATGGCGATGATCGCGCTGCTGCTGGAGCTGGGTGCTGACCCGGCCCTGGAAGATCCGGGCTACCACGCCACTCCGGCGGGCTGGGCCGAGCACAACGGCCAGGCCGAGGCCGCCGCTTATCTCAGCCAGCAGCAGGCGTCGCGGGCGGGTGATCGCCCCAGTCCACGGTGACGGTCGCGGCCGCGGCGGGGTTGCGCTCCAGCCAGTCCCGGGCGAACGGGCACAGCGGGACGATCGTCAGCCCCTCCGCGGCCGCCCGGGCCACGGCCGCCGCGACGAGCTGGCCGCCGAGACCGTGGTGCTCGATCTCGGCGGGCACGCCGGTGTGCCGGAGCACCAGCCGCCCGTCGCGCACCTTGTAGGTCAGCTCGGCCCGGTGGCCGCCGGAGGACAGCTCGAACCGGGCGGCCGCGCGGTTGTCGGTCACGGGGGGCGCGTCGCTCATGCCGCCGATCCTGCCAGCCGCTGGCCGCTGCCCGGCAGGGGGCACGGCCCGGCCGGGCCGGCCGTGACGGTCAGGCGGGTGAGTCGGGTGAGTCGGGCGGGAACTCGGCCGGGTACGGCTCGCCGGAGTCCGCGGACCGGCTCACCTCGCGCCACCGGCGGTCCTGCGCCAGGAGCTGCTCGTCGTGCCGGATCGATGCCTCGGCCGCGATCACCCCGAGCGGCAGGTGATACGGGATATCCCGGCGCCGGGCCACCTGCACCAGGATGCCGGCCGCGCGCGCCGGGTCGCCGGGCGGGCCGGCCGGGTTCTGCCGGATGCGCGTGTTGATGGCCCCGACGGTCGTGGCGTAGGCCTCCGGGATGTCCCGGATGATCATCGAGGAGCCGGCCCAGTCCGTGCGGAAGCCGCTGGGCTCGACGACGATGACCCGCACGCCGAACGGCGCCGTCTCCGCCTGGAGCACGCGGCTGAAGCCGTCGATGGCGAACTTGGCGGCCTGGTAGGAGGCGATGCCGGGCGAGCCGCCGACCCGCCCGCCCACCGACGAGAACTGCATGATCAGCCCGCCGCCCTGCTCGCGGAGCACGGGGATCGCGGCCTTCGAGACGTTGTAGACGCCCCAGAAGTTGGTCTCGAACTGCTCGCGGAAGTCCTCGTCGGCGGTCGTCTCGATCGGGGACACATTGGCGTAGCCGGCGTTATTGACGATCACGTCGAGCCGGCCGAAGTGCTCGCGGGCGGTGGCGATCGCGGCCCGGGCCGCGGCTGCGTCGGTGACGTCCAGCGCGATCGGCTTGATGCGGTCGCCGAACTCCGCCACCAGGTCGTCGAGCTGCCCGGGCTGGCGGGCCGTGGCGGCGACCGAGTCGCCGGCCTGCAGGGCCGCGCGGACCAGAGCCCGGCCGAAGCCGCGGCTGGAGCCAGTGATGAACCAGGTCTGCTGCATGGGAGTTAGTACAACACCGTTCTCTTAATAATGCAACTCCGTTGCGCTATGATGAGAGCGTGGTGACGCCGGACCTTCAGCAGGCACAGGACTCCCAGCAGGCGGAGAGTCGTGAGCAGGCACGGGGCTTTCAGCGGGCCCGCAGCGTCGTCGCGAAGCAGGCGCGCGAGGCAGCGATCCTGGCCGCGGCGCGGCGGCTCGGCAGCGAGCGCGGTATCCGGGAGATCACCCTGACCGGCATCGCCGAGGCCATCGGCATGCACAAGTCCGCGCTGCTGCGCTACTTCGAGACCCGCGAGCAGATCTTCCTGCGGCTCACCGCCGACGGCTGGCGGGACTGGTCGGCGGCGCTGCGCGCCGGCCTGGAGGACCTGCCCGCGCCGGCCGCCGGCGCGGTCGCTGCCGTGTTCGCCGGGACGCTCGCCGACCGCGGCATGTTCTGCGATCTGCTGGCCCAGGCGCCGCTGAACCTGGAGCGCAACGTCTCCCTGGAGGCGGTGCGCGCCTTCAAGCTCGTCACCCTCACCGAGGTCGAGGCGATCGTGGCCGTGCTGCGGCGGCGGCTGCCGGTGCTGACTGAGCGCGACGGCGTCGACGTGATCGCGGCCGCGACCTCGCTGTCCGGGGCGTTCTGGCAGATGGCGACGCCCGGCCCGGAGGTCGCCGCGCTGTATCGCAGCGACCCGCGCCTGGCGCATGCCGTCGTCGAGGTCGAGCCGCGGGTTCGCCGTCTGCTCACCGCCACGCTGGAGGGAATGCTCGCGGCGGCGGCCCGGCCGGACGGGCCTGCCTCCTGAGCACCCGGCCGGTCAGGCCGGCGCCGGCGTGCGGGCGCTGAAGGCGTAAGCAGCCCCGGTGCCAGCGGTCAGGGCCGCTGAGGCCAGCAGCGGGAGTGCGGCATCGACGCGCAGGAACAGCAGGGCCCCGATGGCGGCCCCGGCCAGCATCGCGATCACCGCGCCGGCCCGCCGGCCGGACCGCGGGCTCGGCCCGCCCGCCAGCGCGGACTCGCTGGCCAGCCCGGTCAGGGTCGTGGTCAGCACGGTGGTGTTCATGTCCTTGACGCCGAGGTGGCGCACCGCCGCATTCCGCATGCCCATGGCCAGGGCCAGGATCGCGATGATGGTGTAGCGGGGCCAGCCCGATCCGGTGCTGCCGGTCAGCAGGGCGATGAGCGCGGCCGCGCCGGTCAGCGTCGCCTCGGCCGTCATCGTGGTAAGCAGCAGCCGCCGCCGGCCGGTGATCCGGCGGATGACCCGGCCGGTCAGCGCGGCGCCGGCCAGGAACACCAGCAGCGAGGTCAGCGTGGCGGGGACCGAGAAGCCGGCGGCGCCGGCCGCCGCGAAGCCCAGCACGACCACATTGCCGGTCATGTTGGCCGTGAAGACATGACCCAGGCCCAGGTAGCTGACGGCGTCGACCAGCCCGCTGACCACCGTCAGCGACATCAGCGCCGCGAGCAGCGACAGCGGATCGGGGTCGTCGGCCACGGCCGGATCTTCTCACGCGGCCCGGCGCTGCCCGCCGTACTGGCCCGTACTCCGGTTCGTGCCCTACTCCGGGTTAGTGGTCAGCAGCGCCTCGGCGCCGACTGGCCGGAACCCGGCCGCCAGGAACGCCCGCACGCTAGCCGCGTTGCCCGGGGCGACCTGCGCCCACAGCATCTCGCCGTCCGGCACCAGGTGCCGCGCGGCCGTCGCCAGCGCACGGCCCAGCCCGCGGCCCTGGTGCTCGCTGTCCACCTCGATCGAGGCCTCCCAGCGGCCGGCCACGCCGCGGCCGAGCACGACGATGCCGCCGTCGGCCCGCCAGGCCGCGACCTCGTCGCGGTAATGCTGAGCCCGGGCCAGCCGGGGGTGGGCCAGGTCGGCCGCGGGGGACAGGCTCAGCGGGGGCGGGCCCGGCAGCGGCGCGGCGAGGTTCAGCATGTCGATGCTGTGCGCCCGCCGCCCGGTCCGGCCGCAGAGCGCCTGGATGAACGCGGGGGTCAGCGGGCCGGACAGGTCGCCGGGCGGCAGCTGCGCCCGGATCCAGTCTGGCTCGGCGTCCACGAAGATGACCGCGTGCGCGGTGAAGGCGATGACGCCGGCCTCGCGAGGCGAGGGCTGCGGCACGATCGTCACGCCGCCGTCCGCCGCCGGGAACCGGCCGGCAGCCACCTCGTCCAGCACGGCCGCCAGCGAGTCACCCATGCCTGCCCTCCCGTTCAGCCGGGCGCCTGCGCCCGCGGGCCGGACCGGCCGGTGCCCCTAGCCTGTTCCTCTTTGTACCAGCACGACATGCGCCGCCGGCGTGCGGACCAGCGGGCCGCTGCCGCTCCTGGTCCCTTTCCGGAAGCCGCCGAACAGCAGCGACAGCACCAGCAGGACCAGCAGCAGCGTCGCGATCCACAGCAGGCACCCGGTCAGCCGGCGTCGCCGGCGACGGCGCCACTGCCAGTTCCACGGGCCCCGCGACAGCCCGCCCGCCACCGTTCTCCTGGATGGCCCGTCGCCTCGCCCGGCCATGTTGCCCTCCGCGCCCTGAAGGTGAGTTTCCGCCAGCTAAGTGCCATTCCCGGCCGTCCGTAAACGCGGGGCATGAATCGTCGGCGCCGGACCGGGTACCTGACCGGCCGCTACCGCACCGGGCGTTCACCCAGAACGCCCCGCATCGACCGGAGGCACGTCATGGTGCGCATTCCCGGAACCGGGTGGACCGGCCGGCTGGCCGCGCTGGCGGCGGCCGTCGTCGCAGTGGCCGTCCTGCTGCTCGTCCTGTCGGTCGTGCACGTGCTGCCCACGCTGCGCAACCCGTTCACCGAGACCACAACGGAGCGAGACAGCCCCGTTGTGCTCAAGTCCATCACCGCACTCAGCCGGTACGAGGCGGCCAGCGGCTCGTACCAGGTCGTCGTTGACCTCACCCGGCACACGGCATTCCTGCCGTCATTCCTGGCCGGCAGCCAGACCCTGTTCATCGGGGACGGCACCGACATTGCCTACGTCGACTTCGGCGGACTCAAGGGCTCGGCTATCCAGACGTCGGCGGACCGGAAAACGGTCACCGTGACCCTGCCGCAGCCCCGGCTGGAGCCGGCCGTACTGAACGTCAAGCAGTCCTACGTCTACGCCGAGCAGCAGGGCCTGGCCGACCGGCTGGCCGGCTTCTTCGGCGGCAACCCCAACAGCCAGCAGGCCGTCTACGAGGCCGCCCAGCGCCAGATCCAGGCGGCGGCCCAGCGCGGCCCGCTGATCACCGATGCCCGGAGGAACACCTCGGCCATGATGACCAGCATGCTGACCGCCCTGGGCTTCCGGCACGTCACCGTGAAGTTCGCCTAGGCCGGGCGTCAGCGGTAGGCGGAGATCCCGGTGATGGCCTGGCCCAGGGCCAGGGTGTGCACCTCCTCGGTGCCCTCGTAGGTGAGCACCGATTCCAGGTTGTTGGCGTGCCGGATGACCGGGTACTCGAGCGTGACGCCGTTGGCGCCGAGGATGGTCCGGGCCTGGCGGGCGATGTCGATGGCGGTCCGGACGTTGCTCATCTTGCCCAGGCTGACCTGCTCCGGGGTGATCTTGCCTGCTTCCTTGAGCCGGCCCAGGTGCAGCGCCAGCAGCTGGGCCCGCTGGAGGTCGGCGAGCATCCAGGCCAGCTTGCCCTGGGTGAGCTGGAAGCCGCCGATCTTGCGGCCGAACTGCTCGCGGGTCCGGGCGTACTCGGCCGCGGACTCAAAGCAGGCCCGGGCCGCCCCGGTGACACCCCAGATGATGCCGAAGCGCGCCTCGGACAGGCACGACAGCGGGCCCTTCAGCCCCTGCACCCCCGGCAGCATCGCGCTGTCCGGCAGCCGCACGTCGTCGAAGTGCAGCTCCGAGGTCACCGAGGCGCGCAGCGACAGCTTCTTGTGGATGTTCCGCGAGCCGAAGCCCTTCGCCGTGCGCGGGACCAGGAAGCCGCGGATCCCGTGCTCGGTCGAGGCCCACACCACGGCGATGTCCGCGACCGACCCGTTGGTGATCCACATCTTGGCGCCGTTCAGGATCCAGTCACTCCCGTCCCGGACAGCGACCGTGGTCATCCCGGAGGGATCGCTGCCGTGGTCGGGCTCGGTCAGCCCGAAGCAGCCCAGCGCCTCGCCGGCCGCCATCCGGGGCAGCCATTCCTGCTTCTGCTCCTCCGAGCCGTACTTCCAGATCGGGAACATGGCCAGTGACCCCTGAACCGAGACCAGGCTGCGCAGGCCGGAGTCGGCGGCTTCCATCTCGCGGCAGGTCACCCCGTAGGCGATCGGGCCCATCCCGGCACAGCCGTAGCCGGTCAGGTGCATGCCCAGCAGGCCCAGCTTGCCGAGCTCGGGAGCCAGCTCGCGGGGGAGGATCCCGGCCTCGAACCAGTCGGCAACGTTGGGCAGGATCCGCTTGACGGCGAAGTCCCGGACGGTGTCGCGGACCAGCCGCTCCTCGTCGGTCAGCTCGTCGTCGATGCGGAGCAGGTCAACTGCGGCGGCGGGATCGTTGCTGCGCGGCATGGCTGGTCCTCTCTGCGGGCTCGCCGGTGGCAGGGCTCGCCGCTAGCGTATGGCGCCCCGGCGAGCCGGGACACTGCCGCGGGGGTGTCAGGCATGATGGTGATATGAGCAACATTGGTAGCAAGACGCTGGAGCGCAAGCGACAGGGCCGGCTGCTGGCGGGTGTCTGCGCCGGGCTCGGCAGCTACTTCGGCCTTGATTACACCCTCGTCCGGCTGATCTTCGTGGTCGCCTCGTTCTTCGGCGGCGCGGGCGCCCTGGTCTACGTGGTGGCCTGGGCGGTCGTCCCGGAGGAGGGGGAGAACGAATCCATCCTCGAGGGGATGATCAACAAGAACCGGCCGTCCTAGGGCCGGTCCCGGGCCTGGCTGAGCAGCCTCGACGCCGGCCGCCGGGGAACGCTTTGCTGCCTGCGCCTGTTGTCCCCTATGCTTGAGCGCGTCCCCGACGGCGGACGCCACGGGCAGGGCGGCAACCCCGTCGAGCCCCCATCGTCTAGCGGCCTAGGACACCGCCCTTTCAAGGCGGCGGCACGGGTTCGAATCCCGTTGGGGGCACGGTATGGCAGACTGCTGGCGCAAGTCAGCACGCAAGGTCCTGTAGAGCAGCTCGGAGTGCTCGCCACCCTGTCAAGGTGGAGGTCGCGGGTTCAAATCCCGTCAGGACCGCTCGGGTCGGTGCCACGCTTAGTAGATCCGGTGCCGGAAGCCCGGCCACGGTCAGGTAGCTCAGTTGGTACGAGCGTCCGCCTGAAAAGCGGAAGGTCGGCGGTTCGACCCCGCCCCTGACCACCTCATTGACGCTGCGTTGACCAGTACGAACGCGAGTAACCAGCTCCAGCGCCGGTACTGCGAGTAACCGCTGCAGACCGTTCGTGGCTGCTATGCGCCGCTCGAAGTCGCACGCAGATCGCACGCCGAGATCATCAGCTTGAGGAGACATTCTTGGCATGATCGATGATCTTGCGCTCTCGTTCCAGCAAGCCGTCGACCCCGATGACGTCACCCGTGAGCTTCGACGAGACCTGATCGCGTGCTGGATAACCGTTAGCAACGGTGGCGGAGCGGTGGGCTTTCCCTTCCCGCCTGTAAGCGGCAGGGAGGTGGAACCAGTAGCGGACCGGCTGATAGGGGACTTGGATCCGTGTTTCAATCGGCTCCTCTTTGCGATGGCTGATGGTGTCCTTGCGGGGTGGCTGAACATTCGCCGAGATTCGCACCCGGTGGTCATGCACTGGGGAACCGTTAACTCGGTTCAAACCCATCCCCGCTTCCGTGGCCGGGGGATTGGGACTGGCCTGATGAGTCGTGCCCGGCAGGTCGCCCGCGAGGAAATGGGACTAGAGCAGCTTCACCTCGCCGCACGGGGTGGGATGGGACTTGAGGACTTTTACAGCCGACTCGGCTGGCAGGAGATAGGACGCTGGCCTGGAGCACTCCGGTTTGGTCCGGGCGATGACCGCGACGAAGTTCTGATGATCCTGAGCCCACTCTGATCGGCATCACTTCCTGGGCGCCGTTCCGTACGGCTCGCCGGGTACAAGTATTTCTACGACCTCCCCGTCCTCCTCATAGGCGCCGAACCCAGGTGAGTGGTCACCGGGTCTGAGGAAGCCCGTCGTCAGGTGTATGGCCGGGTCTCTCGGTTGATCTGGTAGCTCACCGGGCGGGCAGGCCGAGTCGGCGGCCTGCCTCGTCATGGGAGACATAGCGGATCGGGCCGGGCTGTCGTCGGGCCAGGTACCCGGCGCGAGCGGCGCTGAACTCCTCGTTGACCCGCTGCTCCTCCGCTGCCTGGCGCAGCTGCTGGTATTCAGCGATAGGCATCACGACCGCGACAACCTCGCCGTGGTGGTGGATCAGGTAATGGGTGTCACCAGCAGGCATCTCGCTCATGAGAGCCAAACTAACGGCACGCCCCGACAGCCAGGCGCCCGGCAGCAGCCGTACAGCTGGTTGCGGTGCGCGCCTCTGCGCAGGTTACCCAGGGCACGCGTGGATCTTGACGAGTAGTATCACTATTGATACTATCAAGGCGTGGCCAGGACAGCCAAGATCATCGAGCAAATGCGGCGCTCGCCGCAGAGCGTCCGTTTCGATGACCTGGCCAGGGTCTGCGCCGACAACTTCGGTGAGCCCCGGCAGGACGGCACGTCGCACAAGGTCTACAAGACGCCCTGGCAAGGGGATCCTCGCGTGAACATCCAGCGCGGCAAGGACGGCAAGGCCAAGGCATATCAGGTGCGGCAGGTGCTCGACGCGATCGCCAGGCTGGAAGCCGAGAGGAACATGGAGGGGGACGACGATGCCTGAGGCAACCCATTACACCTACCGAGTCGCGTGGTCGGTTGAGGACGGCGAGCATGTCGCTACCGTCGCGGAGTTCCCGTCGCTGTCCTGGCTCGCGGCCACGCCGGTTGAAGCGCTCGCGGGTCTTGCCGATGTCGTGCGTGACGTGCTCACCGACCTGGTTGCATCCGGCGAGCCGATTCCGGAGCCGTTGTCGGAACGCACCTACTCGGGCCGGTTCGTCGTGCGTGTTCCGTCAGAGGTGCACCGCCGCCTGGCCCGCGAAGCCGCCGAGCAGCATGTGAGCCTCAACCGCCTGGTGTCGGACCGGCTTGCCCGCGCCTGACCATAGTGCCGGATTGCATGCCGTTCTGGACGCGCCCGGCCATGCCGCGGGGCGCCCGCCCCTGACCACCACATCGTGACCTACGTGCACCTGCGCTGATCTGCGCAGAGGCCACTACGGGCGTCAGCAGCCGGAATCTGAGATTGACCGCTGGTATCCGCGTGTAACTGCCAGGCGCCGGTCGATGAGGCACGTGGAGTGCACGAGCACCTGCTTGCAAATCGCCGTCTAGCCTGGGCAGTCAGCGCGGACCCGGGCATCTGGCGCTCAGGCAGTGACCGCAGTTGACCGGTCCTAATGACGCCAATGGCACGTGGCGATGTCAGACCGACTCCGCCGTTGGGCCACCTGCCCGGCGCCTGCTACGGGACCAGCGCCACATGCTGATGTAGGGGATGAGAAACCCGATCAAGCAGACCGACAGGAAAATGATCAGCGGCCACATGAGTGCGTCGTACTCATACCAGTTGGTGATCACTGCCAGCCCGAGAGCAGCCCATAGCAGGGGAACGGCAGCGTCTCGCCAGTAACCTTTCCGCACGGGGGTCCGGCCTGTGGCCAGGGAAGCCAGGGCCCAACCGGCATCGCAGGCCCCCACGACTATGAGGAGCCATCCGACCGCCTGGTAGGACCAGGACATCGCCACTCCTAGCCGGTTAGAAGAACGGCTCAGTTCGAAGTCTACGGGCTGAATGGTCAGTAAGGAATCCTTAGCTCCGCCAGCGGCATTTAGCATTCCTGGTTTTGCCCTAGCTTCTACCCTGTCCGATCTAGCAGCTCGCGGCGATGCCGCTCGGCTGCCGCGATCGATCATCGTGAAGCACTGATGGTGCACGTGAGGGGCACGCGGGCCGCCCACGACAGCTCTGAGCTGGGACGGTCTCTATCCCTGAAAACGCAAGGTCGGCGGTTCGACCCCGGCCCTGACCACCAGGTTGCATCACTCACGCTAGGCATCTAATCCGTGGGTTCGGCCTTGGTCAGATTCGTTTGAGCCAGCCTGTGCGACGGATGGTGCGCTTCCCGATCGCGACGACCTGTTCGGCTGGGAGCTCGGCGGCAAACGCGACGTCGGCCAGCGAACATCCTTGATGGAAGGCCTGGCCGAACACGCTGCCGAGGAGCTTCTCATCGCCTGATGGCGGCTCGTCGAACTGGATAGCTGCGAGATCTGTCCGCCCGGCGATGCTCGCCACCACCAGGAGGCAGTGAACGCGCTCGTAAAAGATGTGGTGCCCCAGCGCGGCAGCCGAGGCTTCCAGAGCCATCTCCGTCAGCCGGGACACGAGCCGGGCCGGGACACCCTCGTAGCGCTCATTCCAGACAGGATCACGCCACCGGCTAAGTAGCTCAGTCATGACAGCCACCTCCAGATCACGCATCTGGTGGATGACCATTCTGCCCCCGTCTTGGGGCAGGCCGTAGCTGACAGCTGTTCGCCCCCACTAGTGATGTTATGGCTCGATCCGCGAGCTGCGCTCTGGCGAAAGCCAGCTTGTCCCCCAGGCCGGCGGCAAACCGGGATCGCCTCTGGCGGGTGAGGATTCGAGAGCTGGACAGAGGCATGATCCCTACCTGGTGGCCGCTGACGGACCGCGAGCTCATGAACGCTGCTGGTGCCAGGAACTGGCCGCGGTGACGGCCGGGTGGGGTAGGGGGAGATGGCTGATGCCCGCAGTGGATAGGTCCCATGCGCTAGATCACCTCGTGGTGGTCCTGTTCGAGAACCGTTCCCTGGACAATGTGCTGGGGCACCTGTACGGCCCCGAGGATGGCAAGAACTTCGACGGGGTCATCGGCAAGGACCTGAGCAACCCGATTCCCGGCTGGGCCGGGCACGGCGCTGAGCGCAAGGTGGTTCCGTACACCGTGGCCACCGATTTGGATTCGCCGAACCCGGATTCGGGTGAGGAGTACTTCCACACCAACACCCAGCTGTTCAACATTCTTGACGACCACAACCGGTTCAAGATCGGCGAGGGTGCGGCGCCTCCATGGAATGCGCCGCCGCCGGGGGCGGTACCGACGATGGACGGGTTCGTGACCGACTACATCTCGACCTTCACCGGGGAGACCGGCCGCCAGCCCACCTATGAGGAGTACGCCCACATCATGACCGGCTGCACTCCGGAGCAACTGCCGGTGCTCAACGGCATCGCCCGCGACTTCGGGGTGTTTGACCACTGGTTCTGCGAAGTTCCGTCCCAGACCTTCATGAACCGATCGTTCTGGACGGCGGCCACCTCGTCGGGGCTCGTCGTGAACAGCCCGATGCGAAAGTGGTTCACCAGGAACGACGCTGAGACGCTCTTCGACCGACTGGAGGCCCACGGCAGGACCTGGAAGGTCTACGTCATGGAGCCAATGCCGCTCTCATTCACCGGGGTGATCCACTTCCCCCGGCTGAAGGACCGGCTGGCTACCCACTTCGTGCCCTTCGCCGAGTTCGAGACCGACGCCGCCGCAGGCACCCTGCCGGACTTCTCGCTCATCGAGCCGAACATGCTGTCCGGCCACGGCGACTACCACCCCGCCTTCGGCCGCTCGTTCTCCGACACCGTGGACCTGTCGATGGACAGCCCGTCCTCGATGCTGTCGGGTGAGGCCTTCCTGGAGCGCGTGTACCGCGCCTACCGGTCCGCCACCTCCGGCGCCGGCGCCAACGTGTGGAACACCCCTCTGCTGATCGGGTGGGACGAGCCCGGAGGCACCTACGACCACGTGCCCCCGGGGCCGGTCCCGCCGCCGGACCCGTCCGCACCTGCTGGCGAGCTTGGCTTCACCTTCGACCGCTCCGGGTACCGGGTACCGGCCGTCATCCTGTCGCCGTGGATCGAGCCGGGGTCGGTGTACAACGAGGAGTACCGCCACACCTCCTTGATCGCCACGCTGCGGAAGACCTGGGGACTAGGTGAGGCGTTCACCCAGCGGGACGCCTCGGCCCGCACCTTCGACCACGTCTTCTCTCGCCCCGCGCCCCGCGACCCGGGAACCTGGGCGGCCATCACCGCGCGTCCGGTGCCCGACTGGACGATGGACCCCGAGGTGGTGAGCAAGGGCCTGAGCACCTTGGGCATGGGCATCGGACCTGCCCTCATCGCCAGGGCCCGGCAGATGGGAGTGCAGCTCCCGGCCGAACTCAACGACCCGGCCGCTGACCTTTCGCCCCGGCTCATCGTCAGCGTCCTCAGGCAGATCGCCGGTCATTTCTTCCCGCTCCTGGCCGGAGACGTCAAAGGTCTCAGATGAGTCCGGACCCCCGCCTGGGGCCGAGTGTCCACGAGACATCGCGGGCAAGACGGGTCTCCCCTTCATGGGATGATCTGGTGGTGCAGATCGGGCAGGTTATCGCGTTCTCTGCCGTTGCCCTGGTCATCGGAGCCTGCGCATCTGCGACCACGGCCGCCGAACCGCCGGGCTACTCGGTTCCGCTGAGCCGCATCGTTGCTGACGCGAACGTCCAGAACCAGAACAACCCCGCTTTTCACCTGGCCGCACCTGGCACCAAAGTCCCGATGTCCGAGGCAACAGCAGCGCGTGCCGTCATCAGTGAGTGCCGAGAAGGCCGCGGCACGCGAGTGCTTGTTGCCGGACTCGTCACCGGGCCTGTGACCTCTGGGTCGCCGCTTTACTGGGCAGTCTTTGTGGATCCGCCCGGCAAGCACATCGCCCCGTCGGCTGAGGCGATGCCCAAGCCGGTGATCCTCAACTGGATCGGCGCGTTCGTATCTGTAAAGACAACACAGCAGCCATTCTGCGACCTCGGCCGCGCCGCCGATCTTCCGCCGCTTCCTGTATTTAGCTCCTGAGAACGCGGATGCAGGATTGCTCGGGTTGTCGGTCCTGACTAGGTTGCGGCCGGTTCCGCGCGAACCGGATCAAGCTTGCGCGACACCAGAGGGAGACCGCCCTGTCCTCGTCCACGCCGTCATCCTCGTAGGCGTCAAACCAGGTGAGTGACCGCGGTGGCCGCGGAGCGGGCCAGGCGAGAAGGGCGGGAAGGAAGCCGCCTAAAGATCTTGATCCACAGGTCTTGACAGTAGCTCGTACCGTTGGGATATGACCCCCAGCGTGCCGACTGTGCATGATGAGATTGCTCAAGGGCTCAAGGATCATCCCGCCAAGAAGGGCATGATCTTCAACGCCCTGGTCACCTTAATTGAGATCGGCGGCAGCATCGGACTGTTCCACCTTGCCAAAGCGCAGGGCGCGAGCGACGTTGTCAGTTACCTAGTCGGCGGTATCGGCCCGGTGATGGGCGGGCTGGCGATCTGGATCAAAGCGCGCAAGTTCAGCGGCGCATCGGCGTCGATCTTCGCATTTACCGCTATATCCGCGATCATCGCTCTCATCGGCAGCACGAATCCCAAGGTGCTGCTCTACAAGGATTGCGCGGCCACCGCCCTCGTCGGCCTGATTTTCCTGGGCTCGTGCGTCCTCGCCCGGAAACCGCTGGTCTTCTACATGGCCCAGCGGTATGGCACGGACGGCACCCATGACGGCATGGCGACCTTCGACAAGATGTGGGCCGCCTACCATGACTTTCGCACGGGAATGTATGTCATCAGCTACTGGTGGGCAGCCTTGTTCCTGACCCAGGCCGCCGTGACCGCGCTGATTATCCGCCTGACTGTATTCTCGACCGCCTATAACTACGATCAGATCCTGCCGCTGGTCGCGACCGGACTGGGGATTCTCGGCTCGATCGCGCTCGGCCGGTATTTCGCTAGGAAAGGCCGGGCACGCCCGGGCACCGCCGGCGCCGAACACCCCGGGCCGGCTTAGCCGTGAACCGCAGAACTCTTAATCGTTCCGGGCCCGGCCTGATCGCGTTGTGGGCAGCGCCGCGCTCCCGCTCAACCGCGTTCTTCCGGTACATGCTGGAGCACGGCGGCCTGGTCGCGCTGCACGAGCCGTTCGACAACATCGGCGACTCTGGCTCAACCGACGTAAACGGGCATCCGGTAGATGATCCCGCGGAGCTGATCTCCACATTGCTCAGCCTCGCCCGGACGAAGACGGTGTTCGTCAAGGAGACCACCGATCGCCGCCACCTTGCAGTGCTTGCGGACCGGCGATTCCTCACCGAGGTCACGCACACGTTCCTCATCCGCGCGCCCGCCGAGATCGCCGCGTCCTGTTACGCGCTCCAGGGCCCGAGCCTGACGCTGCCTGAGATCGGGCTTGAGTACGCTTACGAGCTCTACCTGGCCATTCTTGCTGCTGGCGGCGCTCAGCCGCTCGTCGTGGACTCGGATGACCTGATCGCCGACCCGGCCGCGACCATGACGGCTTACTGCGCCGCCACCGGCATCCCGTTTCGCCGGTCAGCCCTGCACTGGGCACCCGGCGACCGCGACGAGTGGCGGCAGAGTGCCCGCTGGCATGCGCGAGTTAGTCAGAGCAGCGGGTTCACGCAGTCCGCCGCCAGCTACGAAATCACAACGGCCAATAACGCGATGCTGGCCCGTTACAGGGCTCACCACGAACCCTTCTACCGTGCGCTTCGCGCCCGCCGGATCGCGATCTCCTGACCTGGCCGCCTCCGGTAGCCTGCCACCATCGGGTGGCGCTGCCGAGCCTCTATGGTGGACCGATGGCATCGGTCAAGCAGTTCCAGGTCGCCTTCGACTGCGCGGACCCTGAGCGCGTCGCCCGCTTCTGGTGCGAGGTGCTGGGGTACGTCGTTCCGCCGCCCCCGGAGGGGTTTGCTACCTGGGACGATTACAATCGCTCGCTGCCTGCTGACGAGCAGAATTCATGGTTCGCCTGCACTGATCCCTCAGGGGCGGGCCCGCGACTGTTCTTCCAGCGCGTTCCCGAAGGCAAGGTCGTCAAGAACCGGGTGCATCTTGACGTGCGGGTCGGCACCGGACTCGTGGGTGAAGAGCGCCTGGCCACGCTGGAGGCCGAATGCGCACGGCTGGTCGCGCTCGGCGCGGTACGCGTGCGACTGCTGCCTGCCGATGACGACAACGAGTCGTGCATCGTGATGCAGGACATCGAGGGCAACGAGTTCGATCTCGACTGAGCGCCCGTCACAGGGCGCCGATCTTGTCGGGCCGATGAGATCCGGGCGCCGGCAACGTCATCACCTACGCACCCTGAGGACAACCCGAACAGAACCGGGAGACGCGGCTGTGACAATCAAGTTCGGCGGCTGGGTGGTCGTGCGATGAGCGGCAAGGTCGTCGTGAACAGGTCGATGTCACTCGACGGATTCATTGCCGGTCCCGGTGACGCGATGGACTGGATCTTCGACTTCGTGACGCCGGACGCGGCGTGGCTGGCGGAGATCGCGGCGGCTACCGGCGCCATGCTCGTCGGCCGGCGGACCGACATGGTGGGCGACAGGATGGACGCCGACCAGGAGCGGGGCGGAGCATCGAGCGACGAGAGCTACCCCTTCTCCGGGCCCTCATTCGTCCTGACCCACCAGCCACCGGACCCGCCGGCCCCGGGCGTCACGTACCTCAGCGGTGACATCGGGGAAGCGGTCGCCACGGCACTGGACGCGGCGGGCGGCAAGAACCTCGAAATCCTCGGCGCTGACGTGGCCGGTCAGTGCCTGCAGCGGGGACTCGTGGACGAGATCCTGGTATATGTCCTGCCGGTGCTGCTCGGCGACGGCATCCGGTTCTACTCCTCCCCGGGTCTGGCCAGGATCGACCTGGAACCCCTCGACAGCACGCGGCATGGAGCCGTCACGGTCCTTCGCTTCCGCGTCCGCAACCAGCCGCCAGGCGAATGACCTGCCGATCCCGGAAGCCCCGGAACTAGGCACTAGTCGTCGCTGAACGCCCAGCCGGACCATGACTCGACGGCCACCAGGATGATCGGGCCTGCTAGCACCTGACCGCGGTACTGCGGGTACTTGCTGGTGAGCTGGTCCCAGTGGGAGCGGTGCCGCTCGCCTGACCGCTCGATGGCTGCCGTGCCATCTGCCCGGGCCCACCACAGCTGGTTCCAGTCGTCGTCGTAGTGATCGACGATCGCGCTCACGCGCGGATTCTCGTGGATGTTCCGGAGCCGTCGCAGGTTCGGTGTTGTCTTCGGCTTGTGGTCGATACCGATGGTGATCCGGTCCTGCTGGTCGAGCACGAACGTGCAGGGCACCACATGGGGCTGGCCGGCCCGGTCGGCGGTGGCCAGCCGCAGTACCGGCGATGCGGCGAACAGCGCCCGGGCGCGGGCCTGGTCTAGACGCATAGTGCGTGCGCCAGGTCGTGCGCGGTCTGTTCCCAGCCGCGCAGGGTCGGCCGCCGCTGTCGTGCGGCGGTGCGTAGCCGGTCTCGGTGACGCTCGTCACTGAGCCAGTCTCTGAGCGCCGCGGCGAGGGCAGCGGGATCGCCGGGCGGGATCAGCTGGCCGGGATGGCCGCCATCAGGGGTGGTGCCGAGTGCTTCGGGCAGCCCGCCGACGGCGGCGGCTATGACGGGCAGCCCGTGGGCGAGCGCCTCGGTGACAGTCATGCCGAAGGTCTCGGAGCGGGATGGCGCGACGAGCAGGTCGGCGGTGGAGTACAAGTGGCTGAGCGCCGCGCCGGTCAGGACACCCGCGAGCCGGACGCGGTGGCCGTAATGCAGGCGCGTGATACGGGTCTGCAGCTGCCGGGCGAAGTCCGGGTCACGGTCGAGCGGGCCGGCCAGCACGCACTGCCAGTCCAGGTCAGCGAGGTCGGCGAGGGCCTCGATGAGGAGGTCCTGCCCCTTGTGGCGGCCGAGGGCTCCGACGCAGATCAGGTGGCCGCGGACGGGCCGGGGCGGGGCTGCGACCCGATCGACGCCGGGCCGGGCGACGTGCACCCGGCGGGCCGGGATCGCGAAGTGGGCCAGCACCTGCTGGCGGGTCCATTCGCTGGTAACGACCACGCCGGCCGCCGCGCGGAGCACGGTCCGCTCGGAGCGCAGCTCGCTGGCATCATGATGGGTGTCGAGGGCGGTGGCCAGTGGCATGTGCAGCAGCACCGTCATGCGTATCCGGGCGGCGTGAGGCAGCAGCTGCGCTGCCGCGGGCGAGGCGATGAGCCCGTCGATCAGGGCGGTCTCGCCGTCGGGAATTGCGGAAATGACGCGGGCCAGGTCGGCGCGGGCCTCCGGGCCGGGTACCGGCCACGCTGCGGCGACGGTCGTGACCTGGACATCCCAGCCGGCCTCGGCCAGCCGGGCGCAGACCTGCCGGTCGTAGATGTTGCCGCCGGAAGGCTGGCCGGGATCGTCGAATCCCGCAGGGACGACTACGTGGAGCCGCACGATGTTTCCGGTCCTCCCCAGCGCCCGCCCCATGCAGCCAGCCTCCATCCTGCGGCTGGACTGAACCGCGTCCGCCGCCGATCCGTCATACCCGGTACAGGATGGTACGAAGAAACGGTGGAGACAGTTCGACGCGCGCTAGAGCGGGCCAGGGCGACCGCCTTCCCCGCGGGCGAGTATGTGGGCCAGGAGAGCTTCATGCAGGCGGGCGAGATCTCGGCGCTGGCTCTCCAGGCCAGAGTCGGCCCCGGCGTCTGCGTGCTCGACCTGTGCTGCGGGGTGGCCGGCCCCGGCAGGATGATCACGGCGGAGTCGGGCTGTCGCTACCTGGGTATCGATCAGTCGGCCAGCTCCCTGGCCACGGCCCGGCAGCTGGCCCGGAATCTGCCCTGCCGCTTCGAGCTAGCTCACCTGCCGCCGCTGCCTGAGGGCCCCTTCGAGGTGGTACTCCTGCTGGAGACGATGCTGGCCTTCCCCGACAAGAAGGCTCTGGTGGCTGAGGTGGCGCGGGTGCTGGAGCCAGGCGGGCGTTTCGCTTTCACGGTAGAGGAAGGCCGGCCGCTCACCCGGCCGGAGCGGGCGGCGATGCCCGGCGCTGACACGGTCTGGCTCATCGAGCTGGCGGAGCTGACGGGCTTGCTGCGCGAGGCGGGGCTGACGGTGGCCTGGCGGCAGGAGCACAGTTCCGCCCATCATGCGATCGCGACGGCGCTGGCTCGCTGCTATGAAGCTGATTCAGTTCAGATCGCCGGCCAGATCGGGATGCAGGCCACCGCCGACCTGATCACCAGCCACCGGCTGTGGAGTGACTGGCTCGGCAGCGGGCGGGCGCGCAAGTTCGCGATGGTGGCCGAGAAGCTATGACTGGCATCGACGACGCGTCGGCGACCTCCGGCTACGCCCGCTACCTGGCCGCGAAAACGACCGTGGATGACCGGGCGCTCAACCGGCACGTACTGGCCGAGCTGCGCCGCCTGATGCCTGCGGGCGCGCCGCGGGTGCTGGAGGTCGGCGCCGGCCTGGGCACGATGGTGGCCCGCCTGCTGGACTGGGGCGCGGTCAGCGCCGGCGAGTACATCCTGCTGGACGCGGATCAGCAGCTGCTGGATTGCTCGCGCCGGTGGCTGTGCGACTGGGCGGCCGCGCGGGGCGTGCGCAGCGCGCTGCTGCCGGACGGGCTGCGGCTGGGTGAGCTCCGGGTGCGCCTGGTGCACGCCGAGCTCGGCAGTTACCTGGAGGCCGGTCACGCGGGGCTGGCCGATGTGGTGATCGCCAACGCCGTCCTGGATCTCGTGGACGTGCCGGCCGTGCTGCCCGGATTGCTGCGGTTGCTGGTCCCCGGCGGGGTCTACTGGTTCACGATCAACTACGACGGCGAGAGCATCTTCGTGCCCGGCCATCCGCACGACGACCAGGTCATGCGGGCTTACCACCGCGACATGGATGAGCGCGTTCGCTACGGCCGGCCGGCCGGGGAAAGCCGGACGGGCCGCCGCCTGTTTCACCATCTGCGGGCCGCGGGGGCCCCCGCACTGGCGGCGGGGTCGTCGGACTGGGTTGTCAGCCCAGGACCGGATGGGACGTACCCGGCGGATGAGCCTTACTTCCTGGGCAGCATCCTGGACACGATCCAGAACGCGCTGGGAGATCGCCAGGACCGGGTGGAACCGGCAGACCTGGCTGACTGGCTGGCCGTGCGCCGCCGGCAGCTGGCCGCGGGGGAGCTGGTGTACATCGCCCACCAGCTTGATTTCGCAGGCCGCTCGCCCGGCTAGCGGTCCGCCATCGGCCAGGCGAGGGCTAGCCGCAGCTGCCGCAGCCGGGCCGACATCGCCTGCCGCAGCGGGATCCACCCGCGGTGCCGCTGGAAGGGGAGCTCGAACGCGGCGGCGAACAGGCGGGCGAAGCACACCGTCACCGGCAGCACGGTCGCGGTCAGCACGAAGAAGGTCGGCGTACCGGTGGCGACCCGGCCCAGCACCAGGCCGTACGACACCGCGATGACGATCGGCAGGTGCGTCAGGTACAGGCTGTAGGAGCAGGAGCCCAGGCTCCGCGGCAGGCGGCTGCTGAGGAACCGGACGACGGGCCGCGGGCGTGCGGTGGCGATCGCGGCGAGGAAGCAGCCGAGCGCCGGAGCCCAGGCCAGATCGAGCCAGAACAGATGAAGGTTCGACCATGCCGAGCCCTTGATCACGATCAGGGCGATGACCGGTGCCGTGGCGGCTAGCGCGTAACGGGGCCAGGGCCGGGCCCGGGTGCGCTCGCCGGCGCTGACGATCCCGGCGGCCAGCAGGCCGACGGCGAACAGCACCGCGAGGTCGGGGGTGAACTTGACCAGGGCCGTGTTCAGCAGCGGAATATGCGACCCCAGCAGGCCGGTCGTCACGACGATGGCGGCGACCAGGCCCGCCATGGCCCAGGCACTCACCCGCCGGGCGAGCAGCAGCAGCAACGGCAGCAGGACGTAGAGCTGGGCTTCGATAGCGATCGACCAGAACGCCCGGTTGGGACTGCCCGCGGAGAAGCCGTCCTGCACGAGCAAGCCGTATACGACGACGGACTTGCCGGTGGGCACCGGCCAGCCGGGCTGGGCGAGCACGTACCAGGTCATCACGAGGCTGAAACCGAGCGCGGCCCAGTACGGCGGCAGGATGCGCCAGGCCCGCCGGCGGGCATACGACGTGATCGACGTGAACCGCCATCCGGAGCGCGCCGGGCTGAGGCCCAGCGAGAAGCCGGACAGCGTGATGAATATGACGACCGCGAACCGGCCGTAGACCATCCAGGCCGCCCAGAACGGCGCCGGATGGGCCGGGTAGCCCGGCCACGCGCGCTCGAAGATGTGGTTGAGCACGACGAACAAGGCGGCGAGGCCGCGGATCCCGTCCAGGGCGACGACGCGCTCCGGGCGGCTGCCCGCCACCGGGCCCGTGGCGGGCCCGGCTGGCGCGGTGCGAGCCGGCGGCTGCTCGCGGATGCCACTCACCGGCCTTAGGGCCCCAGGTGTGCCGGACCGGCGAGCGGGCCGAGGTGCCGGTGGGGCTCGACCGAGCGCCCGGTACCCCGGGACAGCAGATCATGTCCGCCGCGCCGGGCCTTGGTGGCGAGGTAGGCGGCGTTGGCGCCGGTCAGGTGCAGCGCGGTGGGGACCTGCCGGGCGATCGTGATGCCCAGCCGGGCCAGCTGAGCGCCCTTGTCCGGGTTATTGCTCAGCAGCCCGATGCGGCTGGCCCCGAGCGCGCGCAGCATCTGGGCCGCGCTGGTGTAGTCACGCTCGTCGGCCCGGTGACCGAGCGCGAGATTCGCGTCGTAGGTATCCAGGCCGCGATCTTGCAGCGCGTAGGCGTCGAGCTTGTCGTACAGCCCGATGCCGCGTCCTTCCTGGCGCAGGTACAGCACGTACCCGCCGTGCGCGGTGATCCGCTCGACCGATTCGCGCAGCTGCGGCCCGCAATCGCAGCGCTGGCTGCCGAACACATCACCGGTGAGGCACTCGCTGTGCAGGCGGACCAGCGGCAGCCGGGCCGCGGCGGGCTGGCCGAGTTCGAGGGCCACGTGCTGCTGCGCGTCGGTCAGGCCGGTGAAGCTGACGACCGTGGCGGTGGTGGAGTAGTCGTCAGCGAAGCGCAGCGGGATGCGAATACGCTGGCGGATCGCTGCGTCCTGGACCGCTCCGGTCACGGGACGAGCCGTTCGGCCTCGGACCAGGTCGGGGGCACCGTCAGCGGCGTGCCGCCGGTCACCGGCGGATGGCCGGCCGGCTGCGAGCGGCCCGCAGCGGCGGCCTGACCGGAGCGTCCCGGCTCCGCCGCAGGTGCCGGCTGGCGGTGGCGCCGAGCGGCGTCCCTGAGCAGCAGCCCGGCGCCCGGTGCAACCGCGATCAGTGCGAGCACCCCGTAGAGGGTGGTGACCGTGATCCCGGTGGCCGCGCCGAGCCCGGCGGCGGAGAAGGCCCAGGCGGCAGCGCCCTCCCGGGGACCCCATCCGCCGATACTCAGGGGGATCACCATCGCGGTCTGCACCACCATCAGCAGCGCGACCAGCTCGCCCAGGGGCGCGGTGGAGCCGGCGACCCTGGCCGCGATGACGAACGCGGCCGTGTGCCCGGCGACGACGACGACCGAGGCCAGGGTGAGCCGGGGCCACACGTCACGGGCCAGCAGCCCGCCGCGCAGGTCGTCGACGAGGGCGCGGGCGGCGCGGGGCAGCCGGGACTGGCCGCGGCGAGTGCCCCCGCGCACCACTAGCACCGCACACCCGGCTACCACCGCGAGACCGGCCAGGATCCAGGGCAGCGCGGGCCGGACCGGCGAGGGAAAGGCCAGCAGCACGACGGCGGTCACCATCGCCTGGATGACCTGTCCGGTCAGCCGCTCCCACGCCACGGCGCGCACCCCTCGCGCCATGTCGCCGGCCCGGCGGCCGTGCGTGACCGCCCGCTGCACGTCGCCGAGGACCCCGCCGATGAGCACGGAATTGAGGAACTGGGAACGGTAGTAGGCACCGGTGGCGGCGGGCAGGCCGATGCTGATGCCGAGGGCCCGGGCGACGACCCGCCACCGCCAGGCCGAGCACACCGTGGTCAGCGCCGTGAGCGCGAGCACGGCCACGATCGCCGGCCAGGTAACCGCGCGCAGCCCGTCCCGGAACGGCGCAGCTCCCACCTGCCGCCCCAGGAACCACAGGACGGCGGCGCCGGCGGCCAGGCGCAGCACCGGCATGCCGAAGTGCCGGGCGGCCGGACCGATCCGGACCGGGACTGACTTCAGGAGGGCCACACTGGGTAACACGAATCGGCCGGACACATAGTTCACCCGGCCAGCGGCGGCAGCACAGCGGCCTCGCGGCCGGCCGTGGTGAACCAGGGTGACCGCAGACCCGTTTTCCCCGGCAGGGATGGCGGCAGATCGCCGCACATAAGGAGACGGAGGCGCAGTGCGGACGATCCGGCTCGCGACGATTCTGGGGATGCTCGCCACAGCCGCCCTGCTCGGCGTCGTGTCCGCCACCGCAGGTCTCGGCCTAGCTGGCTGGATCGCCGGGCTGGCTACTGGCTCGGCGGCGGCCGCGCTGCTGGCCGCCGCCCGCATGCGCAGCGACCAGCCGGCGATCCACCCGGCCGACTGGGTCACCCTGACCCGGGCGGTGCTGGTTGCCGGGGTCGCGGGCCTGGTTGCCGACTCGTTCAGCCGGCCGGTGTCGATCACGGCGCTGGTCACCATCTCCGCCGTCGCGCTCGCCCTCGACGCGGTGGACGGGCAGGTGGCGCGCCGGACCGGGACCGCCACCCCGCTGGGCGCCCGCATCGACGGCGAGGTCGACGCCTTCCTCATCCTCCTGCTCGCCATCTTCGTGTCCCGGGACTACGGCTGGTGGGTGCTGGTCATCGGCGCTGCCCGCTACGCCCTGCTGCTGGCGAGCTGGCTGATCCCGTGGCTGGCCGCGACGCTGCCGCCCCGGTACTGGCGCAAGGTCGTGGCCGCGGTCCAGGGCATCGTGCTCACCGTCGCCGCATCCGGGCTGCTCGACCGCGTAGCCGGGATGATCGCGGTCGCCGCCGCGCTGCTGCTGCTGGCCGAGTCGTTCGGGCGCGACGTGATCTGGCTGTACCGCGCCGGTGCCGGCCCGCGCACTCGCCAGGCGCTGCGGGTGACCAGCACCGTGCTGGCGGTCGTGGTGGTGTGGGCCGACCTCCTGGTGCCCGACCGCGCCTGGCAGTTCACCCCCGCCGCCTTCGTCCGGATCCCGGTGGAAGTGCTGGTCCTGGTGGCTATCGCGCTCGTGCTGCCGGCCCGGCCGCGACGGATCGTGGCCGCCGTCGTCGGAATCCTCCTCGGCGTGCTGACCCTGGCCAAGATCCTCAACATGGCGTTCTACGAGGAGCTCGACCGGGCTTTCAACCCGGTGCACGACTGGGGCAGCATCGGGCCGGCCCTGGGCGTGGTTCGCGACGCCATCGGCGACACCCTCGCCAACGTCGCGCTGGTCGCGCTCGGGCTCGCTCTGATCCTGATGATCGTCGTGATTACTGCGGCAACGATTCGCATCACCACCGTGGCCGCCCGTCATCGCCGCGGCACGGCTCGCGGTCTGGCCGGCGTGGCCGCAATCTGGGGTCTGTGCGCTGGCCTGTCCCTGCAGTTCATCCCGGGCTCCCCGGTCGCCTCGACCAGCGCCGCCGGGCTAGCCGTCGACCAGGTGCGCGATACCAGCGCCGCACTCGGCGACTCGCGTCGTTTCGAGCAGGCCATCCGCAGCTCCGACCCCGAAGCAAAAATCCCCGGCGCTAGCCTGCTGGCCGGATTGCGCGGCAAGGACGTCATCATTGCCTTCGTCGAGAGCTACGGGCAGGTCGCCGTCCGGGGCACGAGCTTCTCGCCCGGCGTCGACGCCGTCCTGCGCCAGCGCACCGCCGCGCTGTCCCAGGCCGGCTGGTCCTCCCAGAGCGCCTGGCTCACCTCCCCGACCTTCGGCGGGATCAGCTGGCTCGCCCACTCCACCCTGCAGTCGGGGCTGTGGGTGGATAGCACACAGCGGTATGCCCAGCTCACGGCCAGCAAGCGGTTCACCCTCAGCGACGCCTTCGGCCGGGCCGGATGGCACACCGTCAGCGACGACCCCTCTGACGACTACCCCTGGCCGGCCGGCAAGTCCTTTTACCACTACGACCAGCTCTTCGACCGGCGCAACGTGGCCTACCACGGCCCGACCTTCAGCTACGCCTCGATGCCCGACCAGTACACCCTGGCCGAGTTCCAGCGGCTCGAACTCGCCCCGGGCCACAAGCCCGTGGCTGCCGAGATCGACCTGGTCTCCTCGCACACGCCCTGGGCTCCGCTGCCGGCCATGGTGCCCTGGAACAAGGTCGGGAACGGCTCGATATTCGACCCTCAGCCCGCGCAGAGCGAGCCTGCGACGACGGTCTGGCAGAACCCCAATACCGTGCGGCAGTTCTACGGCCAGTCGATCCAGTACTCGCTGACGGCGCTGACCTCATGGGTCACCGAGCTCAACGACCCGAACCTGGTGCTCATCCTGCTCGGCGACCACCAGCCGCACACCTCCGTCAGCGGCGCCGGGGCCAGCCACGACGTGCCGATCTCGATCGTCGCCCGCGACCCTTCGGTGTTCCGGCAGATCGCCTCCTGGCGCTGGCAGGACGGGCTGCTGCCCGGTCCCGCTGCCCCGCTCGAGCCCATGGACGCCTTCCGCAACCAGTTCCTGCACACGTTCAGCAAGGCGGTCTCGTCGCATACCGCTGCGGCCCATGGATCCGCAGCAGCCAGGCGGTAGGCCAGGCCGGCGGCGCGGGTTTCGCGTGCTGCCCGCGCCGGCGGCCCGCTACCTGCGCTCGGCTAGCCGGGGCGGCGGGCCGACGCTGGTGCGGCAGCCCCGGCCGCGGTGCCGGCGCGCGCGGTGCGGCGCTCCAGCAGGGCGAGCAGGATCAGCGCGGCCAGAGCGGCGATGCCCTCGGCCGCGATGCTGAGCGTCTTCTCCGGGGACGAGACCGGGTCGTACATGTTCGGCAGCGGCCCGATGGAGCCGACGTTGACGTACTGGTAGAGCAGCACGAGCGCAAAGCCGCCTGCGCTGACCAGGAACGCGATCAGTGCCGTCCAGCGCCGGGGCCGGACCACCAGGGCTAGCGCGGCGATGATCGCCAGCGCTGCCTCCGCGCGGAACAGATCACCCTGGGTGAGCACGCTGGATTTCACCCCGTCATAGGGGGCGGCCAGGTGGAGGTGAACGTAGGCGTCGATCGCCAGCCCGGCGACCACGACTCCGATCAGGCCGGCGCGCAGCCCCCTCCGCGAACCTTGCTGGCTCATCTCAGCATCGCCACTCATCACGACATCACTGTCCTTCGCGGTCAGCTCTCGACGCGGCCGCCCCGGAGGCGGCACGTCCCTCCATGCTGGACACGACGGCACGGACGCTTCGGTTCACCATCGAAGTACGACAGTGCCTGGCATATGCGGATCTGCGCTGGCAGCGGAGGGAGACGCCCGGTGCGTCAGGACAGGTGGCTGGTGTCGTTGACGCGGCAGACGGCGGCAAATCCGCGGCCGTGCCACTGGATCTCGTTGATGCTGGCCGAGCCGAGATACAGCCGGTAGAGAGTGGCCAGCGGGACGCTCAGAGCCCGGCACAGCAGGATCTTTATCGGGGTGATGTGGCTGACTACCAGCACGGTCTTGCCGCCGTGGTCCCGCAGCAGCCGGTCACAGGCCCGGTTTACCCGGTCAGCGGTGTCGGCGAAGCTCTCCCCGCCTGGCGGCGCCTTCTCGGGGTCCCGTCGCCAGGCTGCTGCGGCGGCGGGCCACCGCTGCTGGATCTCGGCCAGGGTGAAGCCGTCCCAGTCCCCGAAGTCGGTCTCCCGGAGATCATCGTCGGTAACTGCGGCGGCCAGGCCCAGCTCGCCGGCCGCAATGGCGGCGGTCGCGACAGCACGCTGCAATGGCGAGCTGACCACGGCATCGATCGGGGCACCGGTGGCCAGGCGGCAGGCGGCCGCCCGCGCCTGCCGGAGCCCGCTGGCGCTCAGCGGCAGGTCGCGCCGCCCGCTGAAGCGGTGCTCGGGTGACAGTCGGGTGTCGCCGTGCCGCAGCAAGACGGTGGTGGTGGGATCAGCGGTTGGGTTGTCCCAGCCCAGTGTCATATGGCTATCCCGCGAGGATGACGAAAGCTTGCCCTTCCATGCCAGGCAATACGAGCATGTCAGCAGATCGGTTCAGCCGCCCAGCCGCGGCCTGATCAGCAGCGAGCGCGATATCCGCCAAACGCGACGGGAGTTTCCCACACCCGCACGGCCAGCGTCTCGCCCCCTGCGGCAGCGACCGTGGGGGAGAGAGTGTCATGTACCCAGCGGGCGAACACCTCGACGGTGACCGCCTCGGCCTCGGCCGGCCGGATCTCCTCCAGGTTGCGGCCTTCGACCCGGCCGGTCAGCTCGGTCAGGGCCGCTTCCAGCACATCCAGATCACAGACCATGCCCCGGTCGTCGAGCTGCTCGCGGTCGACGACGATCTCGATCCGGTAATCATGGGAATGCAGCTGGCCCTCTGGCCCGGCCATCCCCGGCATGATGTGGGAAGCACGGACGCTTCGGCTCAGGCCGACTTCACAGGTCACCGGCAGCACTCCTGTCGTAGTCAAGAACGGCGTGCATCAGCCCAGGTATCCCCTGGTCCACGGCCTGGAACGCGTCGGCTGCGGAGCCGAAGGCGAAGACGTGGGTGCACAGCTGGGCCAACGGTAGCCCGGCCAGCAGTTCAACGGCCTCGCGGCGGCGCCGGGCGAGGGTCCAGGTCCCGGACAGCCGGGCCGGCACCGTGGAAACCTGAGTGCTGCGGATGGTCAGGCGCCGCCGGTGGAAGGCGCCGCCGAGCGGCAGCACCACTGGCTTGACGCCGAACCAGGATGCGATCAGCAGGGTTCCCTCGTGGGCCAGCATGTTCAGTGCCATCGCCGGCGCGTCCGGGTTACCGCTAGCGTCAATGACCAGCGGGACGCTCTGTTCTGCCAGGTCCTCCGGCGCCGCGGCGGTGGCGCCGAGGCTGGCGGCCAGGTCGCGGCGCCACGCCTGCGGCTCGGCAATCAGCGGCTGCCACCCGGAGCGCTGCAGCAGCAGAGCGGTCAGCAGCCCGAGGACGCCAGCGCCGAGCACGATGACCCGGTCGCGATATCCGGTCCCGGCATCGAGCGTCACCTGCAGCGCGGTCTCGACCAGCGGGAACAAGGTCGCGGACGCGGGGTCGACGGCAGGCAGCTGAATCAGGTCAGCAGGCCGCGCCGTGAACACATCCTGGTGCGGATGGAACGCGAAAACCAGCTGGCCGGACTCCGCTACCTCGCCGACACACGCGTACCCGTAGGCGAAGGGATAGGCGAAGGTGCCGCCCAGCGCGCCGATGGTGTCGTCGAGCGCCAGCTCGGCAGGGACCTCGCCGCGGTACACCAGCCGTTCTGTGCCACCGCTGATGCCCGAGCACAGGGTGCGGACAAGGACCGCACCGTCCGCAGGCCGCGGGGCGGGCAGTTCCCGGATCTCCACGCGGCGCGGCGCGGTATGAAATAGCGCACGGGCAGGCACTCAGCCCATCTTGCCACCCGGACCACAGCGGGCTGCGCGCGCGGCTGCTGGCGCGGGCCGGCGATGCCCCGGACAACTCGTGCCTGCTCCGGGCGATATCGTGCGGAATGTGTTGCTGACGTGAGCGAGGAGTTCCAGCTCCGTTCGATCGCGGTAGCCGCCTACGCCCCGGCGACTCTCTTCGGCCTCGCCGAGGGGTCCATGCTGCCGGTCATCACGCTCAGCGCTATTGACCGCGGCGCCAGCACCTCGATCGCTGCCCTCATCGGCGCACTGCTCGGCATCGGCTCGATTGTGACGAACATTCCCTCGGGGATCCTCGCCACCCGGATCGGCGAGCGGAAGGCGATGCTCGTGGCCGCGATCGCCACCGCGGCCGGCCTGGCCCTGTGCCTCGTCAACCTCGGCGACAACGCAGGATCGCTGCTGGTATTCGGGTCCGGGATCCTGCTGATCGGTGCCGCCGGCTCTGTCTACAGCCTGGCCCGGCAGTCGTACCTGACGGAGGTGGTGCCGGCGCACATGCGCGCCCGGGCGCTGTCAACTCTCGGCGGGACCCTGCGCATCGGGGTATTCCTCGGCCCCTTCCTGGGGGCCGGCGCCGTGGAGCTATGGGGGCTGCCAGGCGCCTACTGTGTCAGCCTCGTCGCGATGGCCGCCGCTGCCGTCATCGTCTACCGGGTGCCTGACCTGGAGCTGAGCGACGAGCACAAGGCGGCTGCCGCGCAGGTGACCTCGTGGAGCATCCTGAAGCGGTACTGGCGCACATTCGTCACGCTTGGCTCTGGTGTCCTGCTCCTGTCGGCCATCCGGCAGACCAGGCAGGTGGTCATCCCGCTGTGGGCGACGCATATCGGGCTGTCCCCCACGGCGAACTCGATCATCTACGGCGTCGCCGGAGCTATCGACGCCCTGACCTTCTACCCCGCGGGCAAGGTCATGGATGTCTACGGTCGCCGCTGGGTGGCCGTGCCGTGCGTGCTCATCATGGGAATCTCCTTTGTCCTCATGCCCCTCACTCACGGCGCCATCACCCTGGCGTGCACCGCGATGATCATGGGCTTTGGCAACGGCATCGGCTCCGGCATCGTCAACACCCTGGCCGCCGACATTTCTCCCGCGGTCGGGCGGCCCACTTTCCTGGGCATCTGGCGCGAGCTGGCCGATGCCGGATCCGGCGTCGGCCCGGTCATCCTGTCGGCCGTCACCGCCGCCGCCGGACTGGGCGCGGGCATCGTCGTGAGCGGCTTCGTCGGCTTCGCCGCCGCGGCAGCGCTGTGGGCGTGGATCCCGAAGCGTGCCGGCCGCATTCGCAACAGGTCGCCAGCAGCGGACGCCCGTTCCTGACGGGCGGCCCCGCCCGGCCGGGCAGGTACAGTTCACGGCAGGAACCTTGTGTTCCCCCGGGCCGCCTGTTACCTTTCGCCGGGTCCGGGCGGCCCGGTTTCATGCGAGCCGGCTGTCGTCAGCTGCGGGCATCGCCCGCGGCTCGCGCCTGCCATTCAGGCCTGGTCAGCGCGTACTCAACCTCGCCGTGCTCGACTCCGTCGATGACGTCGGCGCCGGGTCCGTCGTAGGGGGTAGTGCGCACGAGGGTCAGGCCGCATTTCTCCATCACCCGCCGGGACCCCTTGTTGACGGTCATCGTGTGCGCGAACACGCGCTGCACGCCGAGGCTGGTGAAGCCCATGCTGATCAGGGCGCGGGAGCCCTCGGTGGCGTAGCCCTTGTTCCACGCCGCCTGGCGCAGCCGGTAGCCCAGGTCCACGTTGGTGATATCGCCGTCGGGGCCAGGGCGGAAGTGGAACCAGCCCAGGAATTCGCCGTCGGGCGACTCCGCCGCCCATGTCCCGAGCCGGTCGAGCCGTTCGTAAACGCCCAGATGGAACGGGATGATCTCGTCCCGGAGCACCTCCCGGGGCGGCGGCCTGCCGAGGTAGCGCATCACCTCCGGGTCGCCGTTGAGGTGCAGCAGGTTGTCCACGTCGTCCTCGGTGAACTGGCGGATGGCCAGCCGCGGCGTTTGCAGGATGATGTGCACCTGGGCAGTATCCCGGGGCTGGCTCGCCGCAGCTCCCGCTGAGTTGACCGGCGGGCGCCCTTTCACAACCATGTGAGCATGCCAAGGCGCGTGCAGCGATGAGCCCCACCCATCAGCCGGGACAGGCCGACTTCCGGTCGGTCCTGCCCGAGGACATCCCCTGGGAGCCGTTCGCCGCGTTCCCGCCATCCGCCCGCCTGGCCGTCGTGGTGGGTCAGCCGTCAGAGCCCGGTCCGTTCGTCATCCGGGTCAAGGTGCCGTCCGGCGTGCAGCTGATGCCGCACCGGCACCGGGAGGACCGGGTCTACACGGTCATATCCGGTGTCTTCTACATCGGCCGGGGCGATCAGTTCGATGAGGAGAAGCTGGAGGCCTATCCGCCGGGCAGCGTCGTCGTGCTGCCCGGCGGCACGGCCCACTTCCACTGGGCAAGGTCGGGCGAGTACGTCACGCAGGTAACCGCGATCGGGCCGATCAGCCTGACCTACCTCAACCCTCAGGACGACCCGCGCAGCTGACACGCAAGCTACCAGCGATAGCGCTCGGCGACGGGATGGCACACTGGGTGACATGCGCGCACGCCTGACGGCGCTGGCGGTTATCGCGGCGCTGGCGCTGGCCGCCTGCTCCAGCGCCGGCCCGGCATCGCCGGCCGCGACGCCGCCGGGGCCGGCGTCGCCGAGCACCACGCACGCCTCGCCGGGCCCGGCCGCGGGCGCCGCCGGCTGGCCTGCCTACCACGCGACGATGAGCCGGGCCGGCGTGTCGGCGACCATGCCCGCGGCCAGCGGGAAACCGGAACGTGTCCACTCACTGAAGCTGGACGGCGCGGTCTACGCCTCGCCGATCGTCGCCGGTGACCTGACGATCGTCGCGACCGAGCAGGACAGCGTGTACGCCTTCGATCAGTCCTACCGGCAGGTGTGGAAGACCAGTCTCGGGTCGCCGTCGCCTGCCGAGCAGCGGCAGTGCGGCGACATCAACCCGCTGGGCATCACCGGCACACCCGTGTACGACGCCGCGACCGGGCACGTCTACGTCGTGGCCGAGCAGGGCGGATCGGTGCGCCACGAGCTGTATGCCCTGGATGCCGCGTCCGGCAAGGTGGCGTGGCGCAAGAGCGTCGACCTGCCTGGCGTCAGCGCCCGGGATATGCAGCAGCGCGGCGCGCTCGCGATCTTCGCCAAACGGGTCTGGGTGTCCTACGGCGCGCAGGCCGGCGACTGCGGCGACTACAAGGGCCGGGTCGTCGGCGTCCCCCTCGACGGCGGCAACGACGTCATCTTCTACAGCCCGCCGACCAGGCGGGGCGGCGGCATCTGGAACCCGGCCGGCCCGACCGTGACCGCCAGCGGGCACCTGCTGGTCGTGTCGGCCAATGGCGCCGCGTTTCCGGGTGACGCCTACGATCACACCAACTCCGTCCTCGAGCTGGACGCGAACGCGAAGCTGACCGGCTCGTTCGCCCCGGCCGACTGGGCGGCGAACAATCAGGGCGACGTCGGCCTCGGCTCGCAGGGGGTAGCGCTGATCGGCCGGAAGTGGGCCGTGCTCGGCGGGAAGTCCGGCCCGGTGTATGTCCTGCGGCAAGGCGACCTGGGCGGCATTGGCGGCCAGGTCGACATGCAGAACATCTGCCCGTCCTACGGCGGGGCGGCGGTCAGCGGGAACGTCGTCTACCTGCCCTGCACGGACGGCGTCCGGGCGGTCCGGGTCGACGGCGCGGGGCACCTGCATGTGCTGTGGCATGCGTCCGGCTCGATCACCGGATCGCCGGTGATCGGCGGCGGCCGCATCTGGGCCCTGGACACCAGCGCCGGCGTGCTGCACGGGCTTGACCCGGCCACCGGCCGGAGCCTCGGGCAGGTCGACGTCGGTGTCGCGAACCGGTTCGCGACGCCCGCGCTGGACGGCGCGGACGTGATCGTGCCGACCCTCGCCGGGATCGCCGTAGTGCGTACCTCCTAGCAGTCGGCCCGGGAGTCAGGCTTCCGCTCCCGGCTGCCAGACGTGGTCGTAGCCGGCCGGGACAGCGAGAGGCGAGAGCTCGAGCACTCGCTGCCGGATCCGCTCCGGGTCAGCCCCCAGAGCCGCCAGCACCTGTGCCGCCATGCCCTCAGCCGCGGCCGCCACGCCCAGCAGAAGGTGCTCGGGGCCGATCCGGTCGTGGCCGAGATCGGCGGACTCGCTGAGCGCGAGCTGGAGCGCCGTCATCGCCTGCGGGCTGAGCGGGATATGCCCCGCTGGGACCTGCTCGCCCCGCCCGGCCAGCCGCTCGACCTGCTGGCGCGCGGACTTGAGGCTGATCCGCCACGACTTCAGAGCCCGGGCTGGCACGCCGCCCTTGTCGTCGAGCAGGCCCAGCAGGAGGTGCTCGGTGCCGATCTGCGGGTGGCGCAGGGTCCGGGCTTCTTCCTGAGCCCGGAGCAGGACGTGCCGGGCCGGGTCAGTGAACTTCTCGAACATCCCGGTGGCTCCTCCCCGCCTGCGGCCGTCCTGCCGAGCATGCCATGAGCCAGCGGGCTAGCCGAAGGTGAAGTCGTAGGCCTGCACGCCGGGTGAGGGCCGCAGGAGCAGGGTGCCGGTGCTCGTCGCCGCGGACTGGTGCAGCGTGTAGAGCCGCGGCACCCCGCTGACCTTGATCGTCGCGGTATACCGCCCGTTGATGCTCTCCTGCACGGTCCCGCTGCCGCCCAGCACCAGGTAGACCTTCCGAGCCATGAAACGAAGCTCGAGCCCGGCGCCCTGGCCGGCGGTGGCCTCCTCCGCGTGCTCCGTCCACGTCCCGGACAGGCCCATGCCGCCCAGCGGGAGCGTCTTGGGGAAGTGATAGGCGGCGGGCGCGTTCTCCGCGACGTTGACGGCCGGCACGAGGTACTGCAGCCGCTCGTAGCCGACGTAGGTCTCCGGGTTCATCTCGCCGGTCGGCGTCAGGTTGGGCACGTCCGTCGGTGCCGGGAGCCGCAGCCCCGGATGCGCGGCCGACAGCAGCTGGCGGATCAGCTGCTCGGTTTGCGAGTAGTCACCCTCGCCGAAGCCCACGTGCCGCACGTTGCCCTGAGCATCGATCAGGTAGTCAGCAGGCCAGTACTCGTTGTCGTAGGCCTTCCAGGTGCCGTAGCCGTTGTCGATCGCCACCGGGTAATGCACGCCGAAGTCCGCCGACTCGGTCGCGACGTTCGAGACGACGTGCTCGAACGGGAATTCCGGGGTATGCACGCCGACCACCACGAGCCCGTCCTTGGCGTAACTGCGGTACCAGGCCTCGATGTGCGGCAGCGTGCGCTGGCAGTTGATGCAGGAGTAGGTCCAGAAATCGACGAGCACCACCTTGCCGCGCAGCTGAGCCATGGTCAGCGGCTTGCCGCCCGGCGTATTCAGCCACGCGGTGATGCCGGTGAACTGGGGAGCCGGGCCGCAGTTCACCAGCTGAGCGGAGCCGGCTTGCACTTGGTCAGCGAGGTGGCCTTCACCCGGCCGAGGGAGTTGAGCTGGCTGCGCACCTTGGCCGAGCCCTGCAGCGCGGTCGAGTAGCCGGGCACGTCCCGCTGCAGGCCCTGGAAGGCGTTGAACGCGATCGCCACCGCTATCACGATCAGCACCGCGCCGCCGACCAGCCGGGCCTGCGGGGCACGCCGGCGCAGCGCGCTGACCCGACGGGACAGCTGCTCGCCGGCCAGCGCGACCGCAAGCAGCGGTACCGCGGTGCCGACCGCGAACGCGGCCGTGACGAACACGGCTGTCAGCCCGACCCGGTGCGTGGCGCCGATCACGGTGATAGCGGCCAGGACCGGCCCGGCGCACGGGACGTACAGCACTCCGAGCGCGAGCCCGAGCACGAACCCGCCGCCGCGGCCGCTGGGCCGCCGTGTCGTGAGCCGGGCGAACGGGCGCTCGAGCAGGGCGCCGAGCGGCGGGATCAGGTAGCCCAGACCGACCAGGATCAGCAGCGCGATGCCCGCGTCGCGCAGCGAGTCCTCCGGCAGGTGCAGCAGCGAGATGATCTCCGAGCCGGCCAGGATCAGGAGGCTGAAGCTCAGCGCCAGGCCGGCCACGACGGCCACCGCCCTGGCGACCCCGGCTTTCGGCGGCGCGTCAGTCGCGGCCTGCGCCGCGACGCCGGCCGAGCCGGTCGCCCCGGCGACCAGGATGACCGGGAGTACCGGCAGGATGCAGGGCGAGATGCCGGCCAGGAAGCCAGCGACCACCCCGATGAGCACCAGTCCGGTCATCCGGTCATCCTCGCTTTCCCGCCGCCGCCTTGCCCGTCAGTAATTCGTAGCGGCTGCGGGTCAGGCTTGGTCAGGACCGGCTCGATCAGGCAGGAAGGTTCCGGCTCCGGTCAGCGGCCGCCGCCCGGGTCTCGACGCCCAGCTTGGCCAGCACGGCCGAGACGTGGTGATCGACTGTCCTGGCCGAGATAAACAAGGCGCGGCCGATCTGGGCGTTGGTCTTTCGCTGGCAGATCAGCTCGAGCACCTCGCATTCACGCGGGGTGAGCCCGTGGGGATGCGCCCGGGTCGCCCGGCGCGGGCCGACCGGCACCGACCGCGCGCCTATCTGGCGCAGCTTGTGGCGGGCCAGGCCGGCCGTCGCCCTGGCGCCTAGCTCATCGAGCCGCCGCAGCGCGTCGCGCAGGTCGTCTTCGTCTGGTGAGTCCAGCAGCGCGAGCGCCGCGTCGAGGAGGCAGCCGAGCTCATCCCACGCACGCGCCGCCGCCGCGTGCCTGCCGGACTCCTGGAGCCGGCAGGGCTCGGCAACCGGGCCGTCGACGTTCCGGCCGGAGCCGGCCCGGCGGAGCCAGCGGCGCAGTGCCCCGCGCATCCACTCGTCGATGTCCAGCGCGGCATCGGCGGCCAGCTCCGCCTCGTGCCGCGCCTCCTCGACCCGGCCCTCGGTCAGGAATGCCTCGGTCCGGGCGAGCCGGGCGGGCACGATGTACTGCGGCTGTCCGGCGGCTGACGCGCCGGCGATCGCGCTGTCCAGGGCGGGCCAGGCCCCCGGCTCCCCCCGCCGCGCGCGGATCACGCCGATCTGGGTCAGCCCGCAGATCTGGTTCAGCGGGGCGGCCGAGCTTTCCTCGAGCAGCTGGGAGCTGATGGCCACCGCTTCGTCCCAGCAGCCGCGGTGCTCGAGGACGGCGGTCCGGCTCGAGCGCAGGAAGTAGGAGTGGGCGTCCAGGTCGTTCCGCTCGCAGTAGGCCAGACCGTCCTGGTAGTACTGCTCACCTTCGTCGAACCGGAACTGATCGCAGGAGATGCCGTACAGGTTGCCGTAGGCCCGGCCGGCCTGATTGGGCAGGTTGCGAGAGAGTGCCAGCTCCAGCGAGCGGCGCATCAGCTCGATCCAGCCCGGGTCGGTCGCGGACACGGCGCAGCCCTCGGTGTTCAGGGCATCGGCGACAACGTCGGCGGCGCCCAGTGACCGGCCCAGCGTCTGCGCTCGCCGGGCCAGCTCGATCGCCTCGCCGGTCTCATTGCGGGTCATCCGCAAGGCGGCCAGCGACGCGTACGCCCGGGCCAGCTCGCGCGTCTCGCCGAGCGGCTCGAGCGTGCTGATCGCTTCGACCGCGGCCGCTACCGCTTCCTCGCCACGGCACAGATGCTTCAGAGTCAGCGAGTAGTGCTGCAGCGACTCGCCTTCGCGGCGGCGGTCCTCGAGCAGCCGCCAGAGCCGCAGGGCCTGCTCGTCGGCGTCGGCCGCCGCCTGCGATCGGTCGCTGAGCGTCGCCTCCTCGGCCAGGCCAGAGTAGAGCTCGGCCAGCGCGGACGGCGCGGCGTGAGCCGACCAGCGCAGCGCGCGCTCGTACTGGGCCGCGGCCTCGCGGTGAGAGCCGAGATCAACGGCTCGCCTGGCGGCCAGTGCTGCATGCCGGACGACTGCTTCCTCATGGCCAGCCCCCTCCGCGTGGAAGGCCATCCGCGCGTCGTCGCCGCTGCCGCTGGCGAGCAGCGCGGCGAGGATCTCGGCGTGGATCACTGCCTGCCGGCGGGCGGGGATCTGCTGCGCGATGGCCAGCCGGGCGATCTCGTGCCGGAAGCGCAGCCCGATCCCCTCATCGGCCAGCAGCCCGGACGCAGTGAGCTCGTCCAGCTCGGCCTGCCGCCCGGCGAGCAGGGCCGGGTCGATCCGCAGGCCCATCAGCACGGCGGTCTCGAGCACCTGCCGGGCCGCGCTGCTGAGCCGTCCGGTGCGCGCGAGGACCGCATCCCGCGCCGATAGCGGCACTCCGGGTGTTCCGGCCTCGAGCATCTCGGTGACGTAGAACGGGTTACCGCCCGCCAGCTGGTACAGCCGGTCGGCGTCGAGGCCGGTCCCGGCCGCCATCGTCCGGACAGCCTCGATCGACAGCGGCGGCAGCTCGAGCCGGCGTGTCCACCGCCGGGCGGCGAGATCGCCCAGCGCGAGCCGCAGCGGGCTCGATGGTGCCAGCCAGTCGTCCCGGTAGGTGGCGATGACCAGTACCCGCGCCGTGCGGATCCGGCGGGTGAGAAATCGCATCAGGTCGAGCGTCGCCTCGTCCGCCCAGTGGATGTCCTCGATGACGATCACGTCGAGCCGGTCGTCGCCGGTGACCTGCCTCAGCAGGGCAGCGAACAGCTCCTCGCGCTCGGGCTGGCCCTGGCACAGACCTTCCAGGGCGCCGCCGAGATCGCGGGCCAGGTCGAATAGCGGGGCGAGCGGGCGCGGCGTCGAGAGACCGTCGCAGGCGCCCCACGACCAGCGCGCGCCGGGCAGCTCGCGCTGGGACTGCTCGACCAGGACCGATTTTCCGGCGCCCGCCTCGCCGGCGATCAGGACAAGCCGCCCTTCGCCCTGCCCCGCTTCGTGCGCGTACTGGCGCAGCGAGGCCAGCACCGGATCCCGTTCCAGCAGCCGCATATCCAGGATTTTCTCTCAGGGAGCAGCCGGCTGCATCCGTGCGACCTCCCTATTCTTCGGCTGCCGCCTGCCTATCTTTCGGCGGCCGGCCTGGCACGCTGCTGCACCGGGCCGGCCGCTGGGCCCCCCGTGCGCCCGTCGTCACCGGGGGCAGGCCGTCGCGGGCCGCGTTCTGGCCGCGTGCGGCCACCCGTGCCCCGGCCGGGGGCCAGCAGCAAAGATAGGGATGCCTCCCGATGCGGCGGCCCTGGTGGCCGCGCTGAGCTAGCCCCATGACGAGCCGGGGCAGCGCGATGGTGATGACCAGGCTGCCGGTCGCCGCGCTGGTCGTCGCATCGCTGTTCTGGGGCGCGGCGGTGAGCGTGACCAAGTACGCCCTGCGCGGCTTCGGCCCGGTGACGCTGCTGGCCATCTCGCTGATCGCCGGAACCGCGGTGCTGTGGACGACCGTCATCCTGCGCGGCCGCCCCGGCCCGCTGCCGTGGCGGCAGGCGGCGCTGCTGGGCTTGTTCGAGCCAGCGCTCGCCTACGCCGGCGACCTGCTCGGCCTGGCCCGGACCAGCGCCGCCAACGGCGCGCTGCTGTCCGGGCTGGAATCGGTCTTCATCGTCCTGCTGGCGGCCGTCTTCCTGCGCGAGCGCATCACTGGCCGCATCGTCGTGGCGCTCGTCCTGGCGCTGGCCGGCGTTGCCGCCCTGGCGGGCACGGGATCGCTGGCGGGCGCTGGCGTGGGCGACCTGCTGGTGCTCGCCGGGGTGCTCAGCGCCGCGGCGTACACGATCGTGGCCAGCGGAATGGGGACCGAGTCCGACCCGCTCACGGTGACCGCCTGCCAGTTCACCGCCGCGACAATCCTCGTGCTGCCCGCCGTTGCCGTCGTGTGGCGCATGCACATCGAAACCGCACCCGGCCACGTGGCCGCACGGTACTGGCTCGCCGCAGTCTTCGCCGGAGTCATCGGCTACGCCGCGAGCTTCCTGCTCTACAACTACGCCATCGCCCGGGTTCGTGCCGCCCCGGCGAGCATTATCGTCAACCTGATTCCGGTCTTCGGGCTGGCCACTGCCGTCTGGTGGCTAGGCGACCCGCTGACCGTCGCCCGGGGTCTCGGCGCAGTCCTGATCGGGATGTCGGTGACGATCTTTACCGTCGTCGAGCTCCGGGGCGTGCCGCGGGGGTGAGACCTCCCGGGTGAGACTCAGAGCTGCTCGAGGTGACAACGAGGCAATGGGCTAGCCAGGGCCGAGCCGGCGGCCCCGGGACTCCAGGTAGCGCTGCTCCGCGCGGCTGGCCGTCAGCCGCGCGGCCAGCCGGTACTCATCCTGAGCGGCGGGCAGGTCACCCGCCTTCTCGAGCAGGTGCGCGCGCACGGCGTGCAGCCGGTGGTGGCCGGCGATCCGGTTGTCGGCGGCCAGCTCGGCCAGCAGGGCGAGGCCGGCCCGGGGCCCGGATGTCTCGGCCAGGGCCACCGCGCGGTTGAGCGTGACCATCGGGTTCGGCTCGATCCGCTCGAGGATCTTGTAGAGCGTGTGCACTTGCTGCCAGTCGGTCTCTTCCGGCCGGGCGGCACTGGCGTGCGTCGCGGCGATCGCTCCCTGCAGCTGGTAGGGGCCGAGCGGCGACCGGGCCATCGCCGCGGCGATCAGCTCTGTGCCCTCCGCGATGAGGCCGGCGTCCCAGCCGCCCCGGTCCTGGTCGGCGAGCGGGATCAGCTCGCCGTCCGGGCCGGCCCGGGTGTGCCTGCGTGAGTCGGTGAGCAGCATGAGCGCGAGCAGCCCGGCCACCTCGCCGTCCTCGGGCAGCTGCTGGTGCACCATCCGGGCCAGCCGGATCGCCTCGCCGGCCAGGTCGCCGCGGTGCAGGCTGGTGCCCGACGACGCGGTGTACCCCTCGTTGAAGATCAGGTACAGCACGTGCAGGACCACGCGCAGCCGCTCGTCCAGCTCGTCGCCCGCCGGCATGCTGAACCGGCTGCCGGCCGAGCGGACCAGCTGCTTGGCCCGGCTGATCCGGGCCGCCATCGTAGCCTCGGGCACCAGGAACGCGCGCGCGATCTCGGCGGTCGTCAGCCCGCCGACGGCGCGCAGCGTCAGCGCTGTCTGCGACGCTGGCGTGAGCGCCGGGTGACAGCACAAGAACAGCAGCAGCAGGGTGTCGTCGGCGGCCGGGGCCTCATCAGCCGGCTCGGCGGCCGCCGCTGGCTCCTGGACGGCGGCGGTTACCTCCCGCTCCCGGCGGGCATGGCTGGCGCGGAACTGGTCGATCAGCCGCCGGGACGCGACGGTAATGAGCCATCCCCGTGGATTCTCCGGCACGCCGTCGGCGGGCCATTGCACCGTCGCGGCGAGGACTGCCTCCTGAACAGCGTCCTCGCACTCCTCGAACTGCCCGTGCCGGCGCACCAGGATGCCGAGGACCTGCGGCGCCAGCTCGCGCAGCAGGTCCTCGGTCATCTTGCCGTTCGTCACTGTCGTCGGTCAGACGGCCAGTTGCCCGGCCATGAACATCACCGGCCGCACCTCGATGCCCAGGCCCTCGATCCGGGCGTCCGGGATCATCGCGGCCAGCTCGATCGCTCGTTCCCTGCTCTCGCAGTCGATCAGGTAGAACCCGCCGAGGTGCTCCTTGGCCTCCAGGTACGGGCCGTCGGTGACGGCCGGCTGGCCGCCGCGGACACGTACGACCACGCTCTGCGACGGGTCGGCCAGGGCCTGAGTCGTGATCATCTCGCCCGAGGCGGTGATCGTGTCCATGAACGCGCCGTGCCCGGCTCCGACCTCCGCCTGCTCCTCCGGCGTCAGCGCGTTCCAGACGGCGGGGTTCATGTGCATGATCAGCAGGAATTTCATGGCTGCTCCTCGTTGTGCTGCGGGGCCCGGCGGGCCCGTCCCCCCTGAGTCGGAGCCGCAGCCGATGTCTTGACACGTCGCGCCAGCCAGATTTTCCCACCCGCGAATGTCAAGAATCGCCCTGCCGCTCCGACCGGCCGGTGAATGCACCCCAGATCCGCTCATCAACAGGGAGTAGAGATGGCTGACGAACGGGCAGGCCTGGCCGGCCGCCGCGCATGGCTGGGGCTGGCCGTCCTGGTGATACCGACACTACTGGTCGCGATGGACCTGACCGCGCTGTTCCTCGCGCTGCCGCGGCTGAGCTCGGAGCTGGGCGCGAGCAGCGTCGAGCAACTGTGGATCTCTGACAGCTACGGCTTCCTGGTCGCCGGGTTCGTGATCACGATGGGCACGCTGGGCGACCGGATCGGCCGCCGGCGGCTGCTGCTGATCGGCGCCGCGGCCTTCGCCGTGCTGTCGGTGGTCGCGGCGTACTCGACGACGCCGCAGATGCTGATCGCCGTCCGGGCGCTGCTGGGCATCGCCGGCGCCACCCTCATGCCGTCGACACTGGCGCTGATCAGCAACATGTTCCGCGACGGCCGGCAGCGCGGGAAGGCGATCGCGGTGTGGGCCACCTGCCAGTTCGCCGGCGGCGCCCTCGGTCCGGTGCTGGCCGGCTTCCTGCTGGGGCATTTCTGGTGGGGATCGGTGTTCCTGGCCGCGGTCCCGGCGATGGGGCTGCTGTTGCTGACCGCGCCGGCGCTGCTGCCGGAGTACCGCAATCCGGACGCTGGCCGGCTGGACATCGCCAGCGCCGGGCTGTCCCTCGCTGCGGTCCTGCCGGTCGTCTACGGCCTCAAGCAGCTGACCATCGGCGGGGTGCACGAGACAGCCATCCCGCTCGTCTCGATCGCCGTCGGACTGCTGGCCGGCACGGTCTTCGTCCGCCGCCAGTTCCGGCTCGACGAGCCACTGCTCAACCTGCGGCTGTTCGCCAGCCGCCCGTTCACCGCGATCCTGGTCGCGCTGGTCCTCGCCGGCGTCGCGATGGCCGGACTGGGCCTGCTGGTTACGCAGTACCTGCAGAGCGTGCTGGGCTTCTCACCGCTCGCCGCGGCGCTGCTGTTCGCGCCGATGGGCCTGGGCGTGGCGGTCGGCACGATGAGCACGCCGGCGCTGGCCCGCCGGGTGCGTCCGGCCCGGGCCATCGCCGGCGGTCTGGCCCTGTCCGTGCTGGGCTGCGTCCTGCTGGCGCTGGTCGGCAGCGGGCACGGCCTGCCGCTGGTGATGGCCGGCATCGCCGTGCTGGCGCTCGGCACCGGTCCGCTGTTCGCGCTCGGCATCGGACTGGTCATCGGGTCCGTGCCGCCCGAGCGGGCCGGCTCGGCCGCGTCGATGTCGGAGATGAGCAACTACATCGGCGGCGCGCTGGGCATCGCCGCGCTCGGCGTGGTCAGCGCCAGCATCTACCGCAGTCAGATGGCGCACTTGGTAGCGGCTGGCGCGCCGGCCGCCGCCGGGCAGACGCTGGCCAGCGCGACCGCGGTTAGCCAGCACCTGCCGGCCCCGCAGGCGGCGGCGCTGCTGCACGCGGCGCACGCGGCCACCACCAGCGGCCTGAATGTCGCGGGCGCGGTCGCCGCGGTCATCTTCGCGGCGCTCACCCTGGTCATCGCAGTGATCGACCGCACCGGCCGGAGCGCGGCGGCTGCGGGACCAGCGGACGGCGCCGCGCGAGATGACGAGTTCGCGACCGTGCCCTGACGACCCCGGTCTGTCCCCGGCCCCGGTCTGTCGCCGGCCCCGGTCTGTCCGCCGGCCCCGGTCTGTCCCCGGCCGCGGCGGGCATCGCGCCCGCCGGCGGCCGCGCGGTCAGCCGCCGAGGCGCATTGCATGGGTCGCCGGGCCGACCTGGATGGCCGCGAACGCCGCGGTGGCCGGTATCGAGTCCGGAACGGTGACGGCATGGGAGCCGGGCCCGAGATGCTGGTCCAGCAGTACCCGCGAGTCGCTCTTCGGGTCGGGCGGGACGAAGGATGTCTGCCACCAGGCGGTGACCGTCACGTCGGCGGGCTGGCTGAGCCAGATCTCAATCGTCCGGCGCGCCGCATGGTAGGACACGGACTGCGGCGGCTGCGGGCGGCGGCTGGCGAAGGCTCCCTCGATCTGCGCCACGATGAGGCCGGCGATGCCGGCCAGGCCATTGACGAAGATGACCCCGGGGCTAGCCGCGGCGATGCCGGCCCTGAGCTGCTCGCGGGTGACGGCCGGGACCTGGCCGCCGAACACCACCAGGTCGAGGTCCCGGACCTCGAACTCGGCCAGGACGTCGTCGAACCGGTTCGTGGCGGATGCGGTGTATCCGCGGTCGGTCAGGAGCGCGATGGTGCCGGCGAGCACGGCCTGGCTTCTGCCGACAATCAGCACGTGCTCGCGCTGGGGCGCGGCAGCTGGCCGGGGCGCGGCAGCGGGCTGGCCGGCGGGTGCGGGACTGGTCATTGCGATACCTCTTCCTTCTCGGGCCGGGCCGTCACCGGCGGCCGGCGGTGGTGCTCCCGGACGTAGCCGCCGGCGGCAGGCTGCCGGGCGGGGCGGCCGGCACACCAGGGCGGTCATGCGCGGCGTGCAGGGCGTCCGTGCGCGTGCTGGCGGTGCGCAGGGCGATGAGCGCGGCGGCGACGGCGAACCCGCCGCCGGTCAGCAGGGCGCGATGGAAGCCGCTGGTGGTGGCGGCAGCGGCGCTCGCGCCAGCGGCCAGCAGGTGGCTCGACTGGCTGGCGGCGACGGCCGAGAAGATAGCCAGGCCGAGCGCGCCGCCGGTCTGCTGGGCGGAGTTCAGGATGGCCGCCGCCAGGCCCGCCTGGTCCGGGGCCACGCCCGCGTTGGCGGCGCTGGTCACGCCGACGAAGACCGGGCCGACGCCGAGGGAGAACACCAGCAGCCCGGGCAGGATGTCGGCCAGGTACGTCCCGTGCACCGGCAGCTGCGCCAGCAGGAACAGCCCGGCGGCGGCGGTCAGCGCCCCGCCGCAGATCACGGCCCGGCTGCCGATCCTGGCCAGCAGCTTCGCGCCGATCCCGGAGGAAACGCCGATGCCGACGGTCAGCGGCAGGTAGGCGGCGCCCGCGGCGATGGGGGAGTAGCCGAGCACGTTCTGCATGTAGAGGGTCAGGAAGAAGAACATCGACAGCATGCCCGCGAACCCGATCAGCCCGGTCACGTTCGCGGCGACTAGCCCGCGGACCCGCAGGATGCTCAGCGGCAGGAGCGGGCTGGCCACGGCGTGCTCGTTCACGGCAAAGGCGCCGAACAGCGCGGCGGAGCCAGCGAACTCCCACCAGGTGCGGGCCGAGCCCCATCCCTGGTCAGGCGCCTTGACCAGGGCGAACACCAGGAGCAGCATCGCGCTCGTGATCAGCAGGCCGCCGAGCCGGTCGGGCGTCGGGCGGCGCTCGGCCCGCGCTTCGCGCGGCAGCATCCGCCACGCCAGCGGCATCAGCGCCGCGCAGGCGACCGGGTTGACGAACATGACCCACCGCCAGCCCGGCCCCTCGGTCAGCACGCCGCCCAGCAGGATGCCGATCGCCGATGACAGCCCGGCGACTGCGCCCCACACGCCGAGCGCCTGCTGCCGGTCCGCGGCGGCCCGGAACGCCGTGGTCAGCGTGGAGAGCGCGGCCGGCAGCATCAGCGCGGCACCCAGGCCCTGCGCGAGGCGGGCGGCCACGAACACCTCCGCGCTGCCGGCGAACCCGCCGGCCAGCGAGGCGAGGCCGACGATTCCGATCCCCGCGAGCAGCACCCGGCGGCGCCCCAGCAGGTCGGCCAGCCTGCCGCCCAGCAGCATGAACCCGCCGTAGGTGAGCAGGTAGCCGGACGGCACCCACTGCAGTTCCTGGGTGGAGAAGCCCAGGGCCGCGCGGATGTGCGGCAGCGCGATATTGACGATGGATGCGTCCACGAAATCCAGGAACGCCACCGCGCACAGCAGGATCAGGAGGCGCTTCCCCGGCCCTGTGCTCAGCGCGAACGGCGAGGTGCCGTGCTGCATGAGAACCCTCTCGCTCCGGCGGCGGGCCGACGGCGCCGCTGCCGACTGGTAATTGATGGTCAAGCCAACGTTGGTCTTACCAACGTAACAGATAGTTGGCGTGGCCAACAAACTGCTAGATTGAGGTGCCATGACGACTCCGCCAAGCCATGCCGGGCTGCCGGCCCGGCGCGCGTTCGCGACCGGGCCACCTGGCTGATCTCCCGCGCCTACCTCCGGTCGTCCGGCTTGCTGAGCGAGGGCTTCGAGGCGGCCGGCGGCGACCTGCGCGGCTATCACTACCGGCTGCTGGCCGCGCTGGAGGAGAGCGGCCCGGTGAGCCAGGCCAGCCTCGGCCGCAGCACGAGCATTGACCGCAGCGACGTCACGGCCGTGCTGGCCGAGCTGGAGGACCAGGGTCTGGTCGAGCGCGCCGTGGACACCGGCGACCGGCGCCGCAACCTGGTCTCGATCACCCCCGCGGGGCTGCGGGAGCTCGTCCGGCTGGACCAGGTGATCTCCGGTATTCAGGACCGGCTGCTCGCACCGCTGTCAGCAGCTGAGCAGCGGCGCTTCCTTGAGCTACTGCGCCGGGTGGCCGACGGCGCGACCCCGTCGCCCTGATACTGAAGCGCTTGCTTGACTATGAGTCCGGGTCCCTGGATACTCAAGTACATGCTTAACCAACTCGCCGACCTGGACCGGGTGTTCCAGGCACTAGCGGATCCTGGCCGGCGGGTCATGGTGGAACGCCTGAGCCGGGGCCCTGCCTCGGTCTCCGAGCTGGCCCGGCCGCTCGACATCACGCTGGCGGCCGTGGTTCAGCATGTGCAGGTGCTGGAACTGAGCGGGCTGATCCGGTCGCAGAAGACGGGCCGCACTCGCACCTGCAGCATCAACCCGGCGGCGCTGCGCTCCGCGGAGTCCTGGATCGCGGAGCGGCGCACGTCCGTCGAGCGCCGACTCGACAGGCTGGGCGACTACCTGGCCGAGACCGCTGACCAGCCAGCTGGAAGCCTGAGGAGCACCGATGACGACGAGTTCCGTTATTCATGACACGTTCGTGATCGAGCGGACCTACCCGGCCACGCCGTCGCGCGTCTTCGCCGCATTCGCCTCGGAGGAGGCCAAGAACGACTGGGGCGACACCGGCGACCTGGAGCCGGCCAGCGGGGCGCACAGCTGCCCGGCGGAGTTCGACTTCCGGGTCGGCGGCCGGGAGCGCTTCAGCCATGTGTGGGAGGGCACGACCTACCGCTACGACGCGCTCTACTACGACATCGTGCCGGATCAGCGGCTCGTCTACAGCTACGAGATGTACGCCGACGGCGTGCGGATCTCGGTGTCGGTGGCCACCATCGAGCTCGCCAAGACCGGGAGCGGCACGACCCTGACCTGGACCGAGCAGGGCGCCTACCTGGATGGCATCGACGGCGCCCGGGCGCCGGTCATGCGGCGCGAGGGCACGGCCGAGATGCTGGCCGGACTCACCGACTACCTGCGGATGTAGGCCGGCGGCGGCCTGCCGGAGGCCGGCCGGGCGCTAGCTGATGCCGAAGGTGTTGACCTTCTCCGGGTAGATCCGGATGAATGCCCCGCCGAACCCCGGGCCGAGGTCCGCCCCGCCATCGGGGATCGCCTCCGCGCGGCCGCGTATCTCCAGGAAGCGCGGCGTCCACGGGTCGGTGGACGCCAGGTCATCGATAACGATCGCGGCGTATCCGCTGGCCTGCACGTCGCGGTACTTCTTGGTGGTCGCGACGTGCATCCCGCCGACGTCGATCGTGCCGAGCTCGGCGTTGTAGCGGAACGACGTCGGCACGACGTGCGGCTTGTGATCAGCGCCCGCCGTGGCCAGCCGGCCCAGCAGCTGGCTCCCGAGGTAGGCAATCAGTGCGGCATCCAGCTCACGTGTTCCTGTCGGCTCGCTCATGTGCTCAGTCAACAAGATGAAGCACGCTTCAAGTCAAGACCCCGGATCCGCGGGATGAGATGACCAGCGCACCTCACGTTCCGGTGCCCGGCACCGTCTGCAGGAGGCGTCGTCACCACCGGATGAAGGGTGCACTGGGTGAATCACAGCGTGACAACTGAGGCTGCCGCCCGGCAGGCGGGCCGTGCCGCGGCGGATGATCGCGCAGCGTCGCGGCCCGGCTGGGCCCTGGCCGCGCTGCTGGGCGCGCTGTTCCTGGGCAACGTGGACGTGGCCATCGCCAACATCGCGGCCCCGTCGATCCAGGCCGGGCTGCACGCCAGCGGCGGCGCGCTCGAGCTGATCGTCTCCGGGTACACGCTGGCCTACGCGGCCCTGCTGGTGACGGGCGCGCGGCTCGGGGAGAGCCGCGGCTACCGGCAGATGTTCCTGACCGGGCTGGCGGCCTTCACGGTCGCCTCGCTGGCCTGCGGGATCGCTCCCGGCGCCGGAACTCTCATTGTGGCCCGGATAGCGGCCGGCGGCGCCGCGGCGCTGATGACGGCGCAGGTCCTGACCGGTATCCAGGTGGGCCTGGCCGGCCGGGCGCGGACCCGGGCCCTCGGCTTGTACGCCCTGGTGCTGTCTGCCGGGGCCGTCGCCGGGCAGAGCCTGGGCGGCCTGCTGATATCCGCGGACATCCTGGGCGCGACCTGGCGGCCGGGCTTCCTGATCAACGTCCCGGCCGGCGTGGCGCTGTTCTGGATGGCCGGGCGGTGCCTGCCTGCCGGCCGCCGCCAGCCGCAGCGACTCGACCTGGCCGGCATGACGGTGCTGGCCGCGGCCCTGCTGCTGCTCGTGCTCCCGCTGGTCCTCGGTCAGGACGCCGGCTGGCCAGCCTGGGCCTGGGCGTGCCTGGCGGCCAGCATTCCTGCGTTCGCGGTGCTGCGGATCGTGGAGCGGAGGGTAGCCGCGCGCGGCGGTCAGCCGCTGGTCGATTTCCGGCTGCTGACCCGGCCGCCGGTTGGCCTGGGCCTGGCCGCTCAGACGGTCGCCACCGGCACCTATTTCGCGATGATGTTCACCCTTGCCCTGTACCTGCAGCAGGGCCTGGGCAAGAGCGCAGGCTACTCAGGGCTGGCGCTGGTGTCCTGGGTTGCCGCGTTCGGGATTCCCGGACCGGTCCTGGGCCGGGTCTCGGCGCGGCTGCGAGCGCTGGCGGCCCCGGCCGGGACCGTGCTGCTGGCCATCGGCTTCGCCGCCATCGGGGTCAGCCTGTATGCCGGCGACACCAGCGGGGTGCTGCTGATGACCTTGCTCGGCGTGGCCGGGCTGGGCCTCGGCACCGGTTTCACCGGGATGCTGAGCCATCTCACCAGCTCGGTGACCGCCGGCCAGGCCGCCGACCTGAGCGGCCTGTTCAACACCACGACGCGGGTCGGCGGCGTGGTCGGTACCGCCGCGTTCGGCGCGCTGTACCTGACGCTGGTGCGGGGCGACGGGTCGCCGGTTCACGGCTTCGCCCTGGTCAACCTGGCGCTGGCGGCGGCTGCGCTGGCCTCCGCGGTGCTGGCCGGCCTGTCGGTCGCCCGGCGCGTTAGCTGATCCCGCGGCTGGCCGGCCAGCCGCTACGGCCTAGCGGGCCGAGCAGCCATCGGGGGCGTGCCGGTCAGCGGCCTGCTGCCAGCACAGCTGAGCGGCCAGCTCGGTCGCGGTGCGGGAGTGCACGCAGTAGGCCGGGGCGCCGCTGCTGACGACCTGCAGATACGGGCTCTGCCGGCGCTGGGCGTGCCAGCCGCGCTGGTCGAGCCAGATCCGCCAGTCCGGGAACAGCCCGGCCAGAGCCTCCAGGCGAGCGCGGGCCAGCACGTCCCAGGTCTCCTCGGCAGACAGCGGATTCGGCGCCTCCGCGGCGTCCTGCGGCGGCTGCGCAGCAGCGGGCGGCGCGGCAGGCGCAGCCGGAATCAGGAACCCGACAACGACTCCGTTGCGCGTGCACCGGAACAGCAGGCTCACCAGGTACCGGGCCGAGCCCGTTATCGCGCCCGGGTCGGTGACCAGCAGGGCATCGTGGCGGCCCGCCTCGATGGCGGCCTCTAGCTGGGAGAGCACCGGAGTGCTGCTGGCGTCCGGGTCAAGGCGATCCTCGGCGTATACCTCGGGCGCCGGCCAGCCGCGCTGCTGGGCACCTTCGGTGACAGCCGCGCGCAGCCATGCTAAATCCTCGCCCGGAGCCGCCCGGATATAGGCGGCCGGGCGCACGCGGTCCGCGGTTACGCTCATTTCCTCCGGCCCTGCTCGGTAGCGGCAGTATGACATTGCTGGCGCGGCTTGTGAATCCGTCATCCGGGGGATGCGCCCGGCTGGATATGGCCCCTATTAACTAGCCGTAACAGATTCTCCGCCCCACTCCTCCGGGGCGACGTCGGCCAGCGTCTGGGTGAACGTCCACTGGTGGCCGGCCAGGTCCTGGGCGGTGTACTGCCGCTCGCCGTACTGGAAGTCAGTCGGCTCCATGATGATCTGCGCACCGTGCGCCCGGGCCTGCTCGCAGTGCGCCCGGGCATCAGCCACCCGCACCATCACCGACTGGGAGACCACGCCGGGCTGCGGAGGCTGCCGGCTGCCGCGGACGTCAGCGACGATCAGGTCACCATCGCCGACCCGGACCTGGGACCGGTGGTTGTCGGGAATCCGAAGCCGCTCGGCGAATCCGAACGCGGCAGTCAGCCAGGCGACGGCCGCGCCGACGTCGGGATAGGTCAGGACCGGGATGACTGTCGACGACGGGACAGACCTGTTAGGCATCATCCCTGCACCGTACCGAGAGAATGGGGAGGGCTACCCATGTTCCTTTCCCGGCAATCGCCTTACAGTTGGCGCGTGATCATCGAGAACCCCCTTTATGAGGGGTCTGCGCCAGCGTTGCTGGTGCAGTCGGAGGGAACCGACCGGAGCCTGCTGCCCGATCGTTCCTATCTCGTCGGCCGCGACCCGGACGGTGACATCGTCATCAGCGATGCCCGGATTTCCTGGCAGCACGCAGTGCTCCGGTTCGAGGATGGCCGCTGGCTGCTGGCCGACAATGCCAGCACCAACGGGACCTACGTCCAGGGCCAGCGGATTGACCAGCTGGAGATCACCGGGCAGTGCCAGGTCCGGCTCGGTCACCCCGCCAGCGGAGTACTGCTGAACTGCACGGTCGCTGCCCCGCCCGCCGGACCCGGGGGTCCGCCAACCCAGATCGCCGCCAGCCCGCCGGCCCGCTGCCCGGCAGCGCCGCCGGCCCCGGCGGAGCGGACCCTGCGCATCGGCCGCGCCCCGGACAACGACCTGATCGTCGCCGATCCCGCCGTCTCCCGGCACCACGCGGTGCTGCGCAGCACCGCGGACGCCTGCAGCATCGAGGACCTGGGCAGCAACAACGGCACCTTCGTCAACGGCCAGCAGGTTAGCGCCGCGCGGCTGGCCGACGGGGACCTGGTCAGCATCGGCCCGGCCACGTTCCGGGTGACCGGCCAGGACCTGGCGGAAGTGCCGGACGCCGGCCTCAGCACCGCCGCCGAGACGGGGGCCTACGCCCCGCCCGGCAGCCAGCCCGCTGCCGGGCCTGCCCCGTCGCCGCCCGCTCCCATGGCCGCCGCACCGCCAGCACCGCCCGCACCTGTCGCCCCGCCCGCCCCGCCTGCGGCGCCGCCCGCCCCGCCCGCAGTCACGGCGCAGGAGCCGCTGGAGATCCCGTACGCGATCCGCTGGCTGGTGCCGAACGGGGAGCGATTCGCCAATTTCGACATCCTGAACGACAACGATTCCCAGCTCGCCTACTACCGCAGGTTCGGGCACATTTACGCGGTCGGAATCCCGACCAAGAAATGGCGCCTGGTCGTCGTATCCGATCCCGGCCTGCTGGACGAGGTGGCCGACAATGAGGACCAGTTCGGCAAGCGCGTCGAGGAGATTAACTTCTTCGCGCAGCTGAGCAACTCCCGCGGCGCCGGCATCTCGGTCATCGGCGATAGTGAGCGCACCGAGCAGATCCGGCGAGTCATGCTGCCCTGGTACTCACCGCAGCATCAGCGCACCCAGCTGGAGCGGATGAAAGAGCAGGCCCGCAAGCTCGTCGCGGCCTGGGCGCAGCTGCCCGACGATGAGCCGGTCGACGCGCGGACCTGGATGGAGCGCTACACCCTGGAGGTGTCCGGGCGCGGCGCGTGCAACTACAACTTCGGACTGCTCGACGGCAGCAGCGGCGAGCCGCACCCGTTCGCGGTGGCTGTCCCGGAGAGCACCAAGGAGAGCATCGCCCGGGTCGCCGAGCCGCGCCCGGACTTCACGCTGCTGGCCGGGCCCGCGCGGCGGGCGCGGGTCAGGCGCTACCGCCAGCACAACGAGGAACTGGTCAAGACAGCCGACGCCCTGGTCCGCGCCCGCCAGCACACCGGCCCGCTCGGCCAGCAGACCGACCTGCTCAGCCGGCTGGTGACCACGGCGGACCCGCAGACGGGTGAGTTCCTCGATGCTGAGACGGTGCGGGACCAGATCCTCATGCACCTGTCCAACGGCTTCAACGGGCCGTCCATCACCGGCGCGTGGCTGGCCCACGTCCTGGGCACGCACCCGGAAGTCGAGGAGCGGCTGATCGCCGAGATCGACCAGATCACCGGCGGCGACCCAGACTATGACCTGCAGTACGACGATCTGCTGAAGCTGACCTACACGACCCAGGTGATCAAGGAGACGCTGCGGATCTACCCGCCGCAGCCGGTCACCATCCGGCGCAGCCTCCGGGACGGGATGCTCGGCCACTACCGGGTGCGCAAGAACGACATCATCCTGGTCGGAACCCTGGCCGCGCAGCGCGACCCGCGCTACTGGGGATCCGACGCCGGCCGGTTCGACCCCGGCCAGTTCGCGATGGACCGGGTGGTCGGCCGCCCGCGGCACGCCTTCATACCGTTCTCGGTCGCCGGCGGCAGTGCATGGCCCAAGAGGTCACGTTCATGATGCTGCGCGTGGTGCTGTTCGAGATCTACCGGCACTACCGGCTGCGCCCGGCCCCCGGCTCCACGGTGCGCAAGAACACCATCGTCACGACCAAGCCGGCCGCCGTCCCGGTCATCCGGCTGGCCCGCGATCCCGGCCACCCGCCGCCCGGGCTGACGGCGCTGCGGGACCGCCCCGCTGCGGCTGGCCCGGTCCCGCCGCCGGCGCCCGCATCCTCGCCCGCATCCGCCCGGCCGGCCGCTGGCGACTGGGGCGATCCGACCGAGATACCCCAGACGAGCGAGTTCCGGCATCTGGTGATCGCCTACGGGAGCAACTTCGGCGCGAACAAGGAGCTGGCGGAGCGCTTCGCCGAGCGCAGCCACTTCCACGGCTACACCGCCGACGTCATGACGCTGAACGAGCTGACCGCCGCGCCGCCGCGCGCGCAGCCCTGGCTGCTGGTCGTCATGACCTCGACCTACACCTCCAACCCGCCGGCGAACGCCACGGCCTTCCGGGCCTGGCTGGAGCAGGCTGAGCCGGGCGCACCTGACTGGCGGAACTGCCGGTACCTGGTCTGGGGCCTGGGCAACACGCAGTGGAACGCGTTCCTCGCCTTTCCCCGCTACGTGCACAAGAAGCTGGCCGACCTGGGCGCGGCGCCGCTGACCGACCTGGGCTACGCCGACGTGGGCTCACCGGTGTGGGAGCGGATGCACGCAGACTGGAACAGCCGGATCTGGCCCGTCCTGCTGGAGCTGTCCGGAGCCCGGCCGACGGCCGCGGCGGCGGCCCGGCTGGCTGCCGAGAAGGCCAGCGCGGGTGTCCTGACCAGCGGTGACTCGATTGTTGCCATGCGCAGGTCGCTGTCGGGCGGGGGCGCCGTGCTGCCGCCGGGCGGCCGGGCCGCGGGAGTGTCGTCCGTCATGCGGCTGATAACGCCGGGGTCGCGCCGCCGGGCGGAATCACAGAGCGGCCTGTCCCGGGCGATGCTCGCCCCGGCGATCCTGACTAACGCGGCCGGCCTGGACACGGTCGAGGCGCGGGTGGTGGCCTGCCGGGAGCTGCAGGCCCCCGAGTCGCCCCGGCGGACCCGGCACCTGGAGATCAGCCTGCCGCCTGGTGTCCGCTACCAGGCCGGGGACCACGTGGGAATCTGCCCCCGCAACGATCCGGAACGGGTCGAGAGGCTGGTCGGGCAGCTGGGCGCGGCGCCCGACGGGCTGCTCCGGATCCCCGAGACGATGAATGTGAGCGTGGTGCCCAAAGGCGTCGTGCTCCAGGTCCGCAACGTGCTGACCAGCCTCGTCGACATCACCGGCCGTCCCACGGTGGCCCTGGCCGAGCTGCTGCGGGACAAGGCGGCCGACCCTGGCGAGCGGGCCCGGCTGGGCGAGATCCGCGACGTGCTGGCTGAGCCGGACGGACCGCCCTCCGCGCTGCGCGCGGCCATCGATGCCGGCGGCCTTGACGTGGTCGGGCTGCTGGATGAGTTCGGGTCCTGCGACCTGAACATCTTCGAGTTCCTCCGGGTGGCCCAGCAGCTGCGGCCGCGCTACTACTCCGCGAGTTCCAGCCCGCAGATCCACGGCGATGGCGTCGCGCACCTGACGGTGGGCCTGGCCGTCACCGGCATTCCCGGCCAGCCGGATGGCCACTTCTCCGGGATGAGCTCCCGCTACCTGCACGGGCTGCGCGAAGGTGACCGCCTGCCCGTCTTCCTCAGCAGCGCCGACGGCTTCCATCTGCAAGATGACGTGACCAAGCCGATGATCTTCGTTTCGGCCGGCACCGGGTTCGCGCCGATGCGGGCGTTCTTGTGGGAGCGGCTGGCGCTGCGGCGGGCCGGGCAGCCGCTGGCCGAGGCCGCGCTGTTCACCGGCATCCGGTCGGCCGGCCTGGACTACATCTACCGGGACGAGATCGGGCAGCTCGCGGCCGAGGGCGTGCTCAACCACGTCCACGTCGCGCAGTCGCGCGGGCAGCCGCGGCAGTACGTGCCCGACCGGATCCGGGAGCAGGGCGCGCTGATCTGGCGCCTGCTCGCCGATGGCGGCTACGCCTACATCTGCGGCTCGCAGCCCGTGCGCGGCGCCGTGCGCGAGGCATTTGCCGACGTGGCCGCCGAGCACGGCGCCCTGCCGCCGGATCAGGCCGCCGCCTACGTCGACGACCTGGAAACGACCGCTCGCTACCGCCCAGACCTCTGGGGCTGACTCTCAAGGAGCCCGCATGGACGCCCTTGCCCTGATCCTGACCGTCGCGGCGCTGATCATGTTTGCCTTCGCGGCGGGCGGCCGGGAGCTGCGCAAGTTCAACGAGATCGCGCTCGGCCTGGTGTTTCTCACCGCCGCGCTGATCTGCCAGTTCACCTCGATCACTGGCACGCACATCGGCCGGTAGCCGGCCCGGGCTGGGCGGCGCTGATCCGGCCGGCCCGCGCGGGCCGGCCGGATCAGCGCGCACCGGTCAGGGCGTGACGTCCACCACCTGCGGGTCGTGATCGCTGGTCTGGTTGGCGTACTCCGCGTTCAGGTGCACCACCTGGTAGGTGTAGGCGCCGATGCCCTTGGTCACCAGGATGTGGTCGAGCACCTCGCTGATGCCGTCGAAATCGTAGGTGTACTGCTGGTTCGCCGGCAGCGTGGTGATCAGGTCGGTCAGCGTGGGCGTGCCCGAGCCGTCCGAGGTGCCGGTCTTCAGCACCGACAGGGCCGGGCTGAACTGGTAGTCGTTGAGGTCGCCGACGACCACGACGTCGGCCTTATTGTCGATGGCCAGGATCTGGTTGATGAAGTCGTGCTCGGTCAGCGCCTGGCCGGCCCGCTGGATGGCCGAGGACTGCGCCGGGAACTGGAAGCGGCCGTCAGCGTTCTGGTCGCCCAGCTTGGAGTCGAAGTGGTTGGCGATGACGAACACGTCCTTGCCGCGGAACGAGAATTCGCCCACCAGCGGCTTACGGCTGGACGTCCACACCGGGTTGGCCGGGTCGATCCGGCCCGGCGACAGGGTCAGCGCCGGCTCGCCCTTCTGCTTGACCACCTGGGTGCCGGTCGTGGACCGGTTCACGCCGGACCCGCCGGCGTCGATGAAGGTCACCTGCGCGGGGTTGTACAGGAAGACGACCCGGATGTTGCCGCCGGGCTCGCCACCGTCCGCGTCGTTCACCGGGTCGATCTCGCGCGAGTCGTAGACCGGGCCGCCCGCCGCGGTGATGGCGGCGGTCAGCTTGGCGATCGTCTGGTCGGCAGCCACCACGCCGTCATCGGTGGCGCCGTCGTTGTCCTGGACTTCCTCCACCGCGATGATGTCCGGGCTGGCCAGGTTGGTCACGATGCCCTTGGCCAGGGCCTGGAACTTGCTGGCCGGGTCGGACGGGGCGAGGTTCTCGACGTTGTAGGTCGCGATCGACAGCTGCTTCTTGCCGGGGCCGGCGGCCACCACCGGGGCCAGGTTGTTGTGCTGCACGGTGCCCAGCGTCGTCGCAGCGATGAGGTAGCCGCCGAACTGCGAGTAGTCCACCGGGCCGATCGTCGCGCCGGTGAACTCGTCGCCGACGTTCACCTCCGGGTTGCTGCCGTCGGCGGCCACCACTTCCAGGCGGCCGGACGGCGTGGCGTTCTCGGCCGTCAGCAGGGTGCCGCCACGGTAGCTGACGTCCTGGCCGGGCTTGGTGGTGATGTACTGCTCGGCGAAGGAGTCCGACGGCCCCACCACGCGCGCGTTGTCGACCTCCACGCGCATGCCCTCGACGGACTCGTAGAAGTCCAGCGCCGAGCGGGCCGGCTGGATCTTGGCGGACTCAATGTTCGTCCCGCCCAGGTCGGGCGCGTAGGTGTCCGGGACCGTGTCCGGGCCCAGCACGATGGGGTCGGGCAGCGGATTGGCCGTGGACTGGGTGCTGACGCTGGTCTGGTCGATCTCGGTGATCGACAGGTTCGAGGTCGCGGCCACGGTGTCGCCGCTGGACAGCGGGTAGAACTCCTGCACCTTGCCGGAGACCAGGACGTCGTCACCGGGGCTCACGGTCGGGGCGCTGCCGGTGAAGACGAAGATGCCCTCGCTGGTCGCCGGGTCGTTGTCCGGGGTGGTGTCCTGGATCCAGTAGCCCTTGCTCGAGCCGGTCGCGCGGACGCCGGTGACCACGCCCGGCACGTTGGTGACGGTGTTGCCGGCCTGCGGCGACAGCCAGCTGCCGCCCTGGATGTCATGAATCTGCAGCGGCCCTGGGGTGCCGCCGCCTCCGCCGCCGCCTGATCCGCCGCTGTTGTCAGCGCCGGGCGTTGGCGCTCCGGTGCCGAAGTCCGTCCCGTTCTGGTCGCTGTCGGGGGCGCTGGTGCGCTGGTCGGAGGTGGTATTGCCGGGCGCCGGCGCGTCCGCGCTGCCCTCGTCAATCACGGCCGTGCCGTAGCCGATCAGGTCCACGACGTCCGGATCGGCCGCACAGTCAGCGGCTGTCTTGCAGGTCAGCGCCGTGCTGTTGTCCACCAGCGCTACGGTGCCTGCGGTCGCCGACATGTTGATCGTGCCGGTGGCCTGGGTGGCCGGCAGGTCGGTCGTCCCGCCCGTGCCGGCGGCCTCGCCGATCAGGTACAGGCCGCCGGCGCTGACCGACCCGGTCAGGGCGGTCACCTGCCAGCTGCCGGTGGCACCCGCCGAGATGTACTGCACCGACCAGCCGTCGACCGGCTTCGCCGCCGAGGCCCGGTTGGCCAGCTCGACGAAGTCATTCTTGTAGGTGGCGCCGCTGTTGCCGCCGCCCCCGTACACCTCATTGAGGACCATGCCGGACGAGGCAGCCTGCGCAGGCACGGCCCAGGCCGCGAGCCCGGCCGAGGTCAGCGCCGCGGTACAGACGGCGGTCATGGCAGCGGTCACGCGAGCTCGGGGCTTGCGCACGGCACCCTCCGATACTGGGAGTAACTAATCAGATTGCCGACATAGCGTCGCCTATCAGAATGGCGGCCAGGTGAACGCAGCACAACGCCCGGGCCGCCCGCGGCGGTACGGGGCGGACCGCGTTCTGAATGGGTCAGCTGGCCCTAGCCTGCGGACTTGCGGTGGTGCTTGTTCCGGTCGCGGAGCTTATTCTTGTGCTGCTTTTTCCGGCCATTCGCCGGCGCGGCGCGGGCCCGCTTCCTGGTGCGGGCGCCGGCTTTGCGGCTCGGTAACTTGCTGTGACCCCTGGCGTGGCCCGCGGGCGTGTTCGTGGCGTGGCCCGCGGGCCTGTCGCGGTTGCTGGCTTTCCCGGTGCCTGTCACCGCCGGGGGAGCGGCGCCGGCGCGCGGCGCCGCTGGTGAGCCGGGCGGGGTGCCGGGCCGGACCGTGCCTGGCTGATGCCGGCCGCTGGCCCCGGGTGCCCGCGGTGACGGCGCGCCGATGGCGACGTGAGCCAGGTCCTGGACCGGACCGGGCAGCGCGCCCGCATACGCCGCGGCCGCCGCGCTCGTCCCGGCGGCGATCGCCGCCAGCCCGGCGGCGAGCCTCATCGTGAGCCGCCCTGGCCGCCTGCCGGGCCGCCACCGGGCCGGGCCTGGCTGCCGGGCGGCGCGGGCAAACGCTGTCCGCGCCGCGTCCTCGCCGGTGAGCGGCCCGGAGTCCACCGGGCCGGCCAGGCTGGCCAGCATCTCGGCCACCACGGTGGCCTGGCCCGGCGCGTCGGGGAGAAGCTGCTGCCCGGTCAGGATGGTGTCCAGAAGCCGCTCGTCCAGCTTCGGGCGATCCCGGCCCGCGAGGGAGAACTCCGTCATCTCGTCAGGGTCAGCGTCGCTGGCGCTCACAGCGTTACACCCGCCCGGTCGACCATGCCCGCTAGCCGCCGCAGCCCGCGATGCGCCGCGACCCGGACCGCGCCCGGCGACTTGCCGACGATGACGGCGACGTCCGGGTTGGCCAGCCCGGCCACGACCCGCAGCATGATGATCTCTGCCTGATCCGCCGGCAGTTCTGCCAGCAGCCTCAGGACCGCCTGCGCGGACAGCCGCTCGATGGCGAGGTCGGCGGTGTCGGGGGAGGTCGGCTCCGGTCCGGCGGCGCCGTCGGGCAGGGGCACGGTGCGCCGGCGAGCCTGCGACCGGCCCCAGTCGATGGCGCGGTGCCGGGCGATGGTGAAGACCCACGCGCGGAACGATTTCTCGCCGCCGGAGAACCGGGGCAGGCCGGCCACCACCTGGAGCCAGGTCTCGCCGGCCACATCCTCGGCGCTGCCCGGAGCGATCAGCCGCAGATAACGCAGGAGGGCCGGCTGCACGTCGCGGAACAGGCAGACGAAGGCCGCCTCGTCGCCGGCCCGGGCCGCGGCCAGCCGGGCCCCGAAGTCAGCGCCGATCACTGGCTCAGTATCGGGTGGCCAGCCGGGCGCCGCAGCCGGAAGCCGGAATCGCGCACTAAACCCGGACATGGGCGGGCAGGCCTGGTCAGCGGGACGGCCGGACCGGTCGAAAGCCGGCACCACCGAGGCGGCGCCGTACGCTCGCCCCTCCTGAGGCCGGGGACAGACCGGGCATTGACAAGCAGAACGACTGAGCTCCAGACTTAGTTCGCTTGTCGTCCGAACTTTCTAGGCAGGGGCGCTGATGGGAGCCACAGACTCTGGCCACCAGGCCGGCCGGGCCGCGGCTGCCGGGCGTCCGCAGGGCAGCGCGGCGGGCGGTCAGGACCGCCTGTGGGAGACCCTCAGCGCTGACCTCGGCCGGGCATCGAGCGTGCGCACGGTCCGGCTGCGCAACATGCAGCTGATGCTGCGGGAGCTGCGCCGTAACGCGGCTACCACCCGCGCTGACCTGGGCCGGTCCACGGGCCTGGCCAAGTCCACGATCAAGGAGATCACCGACGAGCTGATCGCCTCGGGGTTCGTCGAGGAGGTCCGCGACCCGAACCTGGACGGCCGCATCGGCCGCCCGGCCACCTCGCTGCGGCTGTCTCCGACGGCCGGCCGCGTGGTCGGCATCGACATCGGCGCGGAGAAGATCCTCGCCGTCGTGGCCAGCCTCAGCGGCCAGGTGATCGCCTCGGCGCGGCAGGAGAGCCACAACCTGACCGGCAAGGCCGCGATCCTGCGCGCGGTGCGCAGTACCTTCCGCAAGGCACTGGCCGCCGCCGAGGTGGACGGGAACAGCATCCTGACCACTGTCGTCGGCACGCCCGGTGTCATCCACCCCGAGACCGGGCGGATCAGCCTGGCCCCGCAGATTCAGGACTGGGACGGCATCGACCTGCACAAGGAGCTGAAGCTCCCCGTCACCGGCCCGGTCATCGTCCGGCGGCAGGCCGACCTGTCCGCGCTGGCGGAGGTCGCGCTCGGCGTCGCTCAGGACGTCGCGAACATGCTCTACGTCCACATCGGGATCGGCATCGGCGGGGCGCTGGTCCTCAACGGCCACCTGTACACCGGGAACGACGGTGCGGCCGGCGAGCTGGGCTACCTGCCGCTGAGCTTCGGCGAGGAACCGCCGCCGGGCACCGCGTACGGCACGTTCGAGTGGGCCGCTGGCGGCTCGGCCTTCGCGCGGCTGGGACGCGCCGCGGCGCAGGGCCCGGCCGGCCGCGGCTGCGCGACCTGGCCGACGGTGACATCAGCAAGGTCAGCGCCGCTGCGGTGTTCGCGGCGGCGGCCGAGGGCGATCCGCAGGGCATCGCGGTCGCCGAGGAGCTGACCTTCCGCATCGCCTGCGGGATCGCCTCGGCGGTGTGCGTGGTGAACCCGCGGCTGGCGGTGATCTCCGGCGGCCTGTCGCTGGCCGGGGAGGCGCTGCTGAAGATGATCCACGCCAAGCTGGCCCGCCTGGTCCCGGTCATGCCGGAACTGGCGCTGTCCTCCTTCGGCGAGGAATCGGTGGTGGCGGGCGCGATCCAGCACGGCGTGGATATCGCGCTGGACCGGATCTTCTCGGGCGGCTGAGGGCCCGCCCGTCAGACGAAGCCGGTCACGGCCGGCAGGAAGGACCTAGCGAGCATGGCGCTGGACCTGCGCGAGCTGCACCGGTGGTGCAGCGTGCCCGTGGATGAGCTGGCTGGCCATCCCGGGCTGCGGACGCCGCTGCGGATCTGCGCGGACGGGGCCGAGATGGCCCGGCTGATGGCCACCGAGCTGGCCGGGGCCGTCACGGCGGCGGCGGCCGCCGGCACCACCTTGCGGGCCATCATCCCGTGCGGGCCGCGCGGCTGGTATCAGCCCTTCACCGACCTGGTGAACGCCCGCCGCATCAGCCTGGCGCACCTGGTGGTCTTCCACATGGACGAGTGCCTGGACTGGCAGGCCCGCCCGCTGCCGGCCGGGCATCCGTACAACTTCCGGGCCTTCATGGAGGCCAGCTTCTACGACCCGGTCGATCCCGCGCTGCGGGTGCCGCCGGCCAGCCGCCACTGGCCCTCGCCGGCCAACGTCGACCAGATCGCTCAGCTGCTGGCCGATGACCCGGCCGACCTGGCTTACGGCGGCTGGGGCCAGGACGGGCATGTGGCCTACAACCAGGCCCGCCGGCAGCCCTACAGCCCGCTCAGCGTGGCTGACCTGCGCGCCTCCACCGCTCGCGTGCAGGAGAACAACCCGGACACGATCGTGGCGCTGGCGCAGCGCGAGTTCGGCGTGGCCTACCAGTTCGTGCCGCCCATGTCGGTGACGCTCGGAATGCGGGAGATCCTCGGGGCGCGGCGCATCCGGCTGTTCTCTGACACCGGCGCGTGGAAGCAGACCGCGCTGCGGGTCGGGCTGTTCAGCGACCCGGTCGCCGACTACCCGATCACCTTGCTGCAGGAGCACCCGGATGCGCTGCTGACCGCCACCAGGGAGACGGCCACGCACCCCATCTCCCTGCATCCCGAGTGGGACCTGGGGGTGTGATGGGGTTCGGTGGCGCGGACGTCCTGATCGGCACTGGCGGTCTCGGGACCGGCATCTTCTTTGCCCTGGCGGGCGAGGAGACGATCGGCCGCGAGGAGAGCCGGGGCGGGTACCTGCTGGACAGCCGCGACTTCGGCAAGCTGCACATCGTCTGCCACTACGTCAGCGTCCTGCTCAGCGAGGACTTCGCGGTCGTCCCGGTGGGCCGGGTCGGGCCGGACCAGGCCGGCCAGAGCGTGCTGGCCGACCTGCGCGCCGCCGGCATCGACACCTCGCACGTCGCTACCGACCAAGAGCGGCCGACGCTGTTCTCGGTGTGCTTCACCTATCCGGGCGGCGAGGGCGGGAACCTGACCGCGCTCAACTCAGCCAGCGCGGAGGTGAGCGCCGCCGATGTGCGGGCCGCCGGGCCGGTGTTTGAGCGCTTCGCCGGCCGGGGCATCGCCGTGTCGGTCCCCGAGGTGCCCCTGGCCGCCCGGGCCGAGCTGCTGCGCCAGGCGGGTGAGCACTCCTTCCTGCGCGTCGGCAGCTTCGTCACCGCCGAGCTCCGGACCGAGGCGGCCCGCCGCCTGCTGGACCAGCTCGACGTGCTGGCCATCAACTCCGACGAGGCGGCGGCGCTGGCCGGCTGCGACCCCGCCGACAGCCCCGCCGCGGTAGCGCAGGCGGCCACCGAGCTGGTCAGCTCCCGGTACCCGGAGCTGTCCCTGGTGGTGACCGCCGGCCGGCACGGCAGCTGGACCTGGGACGGCCGCGAGCTGATCGCCGACCAGGGCATCGAGACCACGGCCCGCAACGCGGCCGGGGCCGGCGACGCCCACCTGGGCGCGGTGATCTCCGGGCTGGCCGCCGGGACAGGGCTGGCCGAGGCCAACAGCTTCGCCACTGTCGTGTCCGCGCTGAAGGTGCAGAGCCCGGACACCATCAGCGCCGGCCTGGACGTGGCCGGCGTGCTGGCCGCCGCGGCGGCCGCCGGGCGGGTGATCCCGGCGCGGCTGCGCGAGCGGCTGCGCGGCACCCCGGCCGCCGGGCCGCAGGCCGAGGCGGGGTGATGCCCGGCAGTGACGTATGCAGCGCACACCGCCCGCGGCTGCCCGGCCGCGGGCGATCCGGACCAAGACAGACAGCAGAGGCGCACCTAGCGCATCTGGGCATCGTGCATTGCGGAAAGGAGCGGTGCCGGCAGTGAAAAAGAGATTGGGCGCAGGAATGTGTGCCCTGGCCGTGACGGCGGGGCTCACGCTGACCGCATGCGGCAGCACTAGTGGCGGGAGCGCCGGGTCGAGCAAGACCCTCAACCTGGCGCTCTCCCTGGGGGTGCTGCCCGCCTCAGTGTGGGCGCCGTTCGAGAAGCAGACCGGCATCCATGTCAACTACACCAACGTCGAGTGGAGCAGCCTGCAGACGAAGATCGCCGCGGCGGCCGAGTCGAAGACCTACTTCGCCGACGTGACGGACGTCGACTGGTCCAAGACCGGTGAGTACACCCGGACCGGGTGGTTCCTGCCGCTGAACAAGTACTTCAGCGCCGCCTCCCTCAAGGCCGGCTTCCCGGCCATGGGAGCGTTCATCAACAGCAAGGGCACCTTCTACGGGATCCCCGGCGACTCGCAGTTCCTGGTCACGACCATCAACACCAAGATCTTCAAGGCGGCCGGGATCACCAAGATGCCGACCACCATGGCGGAGTACACCAGCGATCTGCAGCAGATCAAGGCCAAGGGCATCGTCGCCCACCCGCTGGGCATGCCGCTGGCCGCGGCCGAGTACCTGTCCACCTACTTCTACGAGCTCACGAATGCGTTCGGCGGCACGCCGCTGACCTGCAGCTACGCTCCGACCTTCGGCAGCCCCTCGTCAGCCGGGTATAAGGCCGTGGCCTGGATCGTCAACGCCTACAAGACCGGCCTGATCCCGCCGGGCGACATCAACGAGATCGTTGACCCGGTCGAGGCCGAGATGTCGCACGGCAAGGTGGCCTCGCTGTTCTCCGACTACTCGGGCAACGTGCTGGTCTTCTACGACAACAAGAAGAACTCCACGGTCCTCGGGGACGTGCAGTACATCGACACCCCCGGGGTCAGCGGGCCCGCCAACAACTTCACCGACCCCGACGGGCTGGGCATCCCGGTCAGCGCGGACAACCCGTCCGGCGCGGCGAAGTTCATCAAGTGGTTCACCTCGCCCGCCGGGCAGCTGCGGCTGGCCTCGTCGGTCGGCGTGCCGGGCAACGCGGCCGCCGATGCCTCGTATGAGAAGGCCTTCCCGAACGTGGGCCAGCCGAAGCTGGACACGCTGGCCAAGCAGCACGCCCGGCCGGTGTTCCCGTGCGGGGCGCCGCCCTGGTATCCGCAGTTCAGCGACGCGGTGAACACCAACATCCACGCGGCGGCATCCGGGCAGAAGTCGGTGGCAGCCGCCGTGGCGGCCATCTACTCGACCGTGCAGTCGCTGCGCAAGCAGTGAGGCGGCCCGGCAGGTGAGCTCACGCACCGATGTCTCGCGGCGGCGCCGGCTGGCCTGGTCCCAGCCGGCGCCAGCCTCGCCCGCCCGGGCGCCGCGCCGCCCGGGCGGGCGCCGGTCCAGGTCTGAGGCGCTGACCGGGTATGCGATGGTCGCGCCGGTCATGATCATGATCGCGCTGCTGGCCCTGCTCCCGGTCGGGATCACGGTGGCCCAGAGCCTGTTCCGGGTCGATCCCCTGATCGGGCCGGGCAAGTTCACCGGCCTGGCCAACTACACGGCCATCCTGCATACCCCCAACCTGCAGACCGCGTTCCGCAACACGCTGCTGTACACCGTGTTCGGCGTCGTCCTGTCCATGGTGCTGGGGCTGGTCTTCGCGGTGGCCCTGCAGCGCAAGGTCAGGGCCAGCGGCCTGCTGCTGGCCCTGGCGATGCTGCCCTGGGCGCTGCCCGGAGTCGTGGGCGGGGTCATCTGGAGCTGGATCTACGACCCGAACTTCGGCGTGCTGAACTCGTTCCTCAAGTCCGTGCACCTGATCGGCCACTACCACATCTGGGTCAGCACGCACGCGGTCCAGGAGATCTTCGTGATCACCCTGGTCCAGGTCTGGCAGTTCACGCCGCTGGCCACGGTGGTCATCCTGGCCTCGCTGCAGGCGATCCCGAATGAGCTGTACGAGGCCGCGGATATCGACGGGGCCTCGGCGCTGCGGAAGATCCGCCGGATCACGCTGCCGCTGGCCCGGCCGGGCATCACGGTCGCGCTGATCGAGTCGATCATCACGGCGACCACCATCTTCGACCCGGTATACGTGCTGAACCAGAACGCGCTGAGCGGCGAGTCCCTGGTCAGCGCCGTGTACTACATCACCTTCCAGGACCTGAACTTCGGCCAGGGGTATGCGTTCAGCGTCGTGCTCACCATCGGGATCATCGTGCTGGCGGCGGCCGCGGCGGCCGTGACCTACCGGAAGGTGGAGTTCTGATGCGGCGCGGCTCCGCCTGGATCCGGTGGATCGTGATCGGCGTCATGCTCGTGTGGTCGCTGTTCCCGATTTACTGGGCCGTCAACACCAGCTTCCTGACCAACGGGGCGGCGCAGAGCGCGCCGTCGCACTGGCTGCCGGTGCCGGGCACGCTCAGCAACTACGCGCAGGCCCTGGGGGCCGGCCCGGTCTCCAGCCAGGTCGTGCGGTCGCTGGTCAACAGCACCGTCGAGGCGGTCGGCACCACCGTCGCGACGGTCGTGATCGCGACGCTGGGCGGCTATGCCTTCGCGCGGCTGAAGTTCCGGTTCCGCCGGCTGCTGTTCTACACCGTCCTGGCCACCCTGGCCCTGCCCGGCCTGGCCACCCTGATCGCGCTGTACAAGATGGCGTCCTACGTGCACCTGGACAACACCTATCTCGGCATCATCCTGGTGTACACCTCGGGGGCGATCCCGCTGGGCATGTGGATCATGCACAACGCCTTCAACGCCATCCCGGTCACGCTGGAGGAGGCCGCCTGGATTGACGGCGCCGGGCGCTTCCGGACCTTCCGGACCATCGCCCTGCCGCTGGCCCGGACCGGCGTGGCGGCGGCCGGCATCATCACCTTCTTGTTCAGCTGGTCGCAGTTCACCTTCCCGCTGGTGCTGTCCAACGGCATCACGACCGAGCCGGTGACGGTGCTGCTGCCGGCCCTGGTGGCCACCCGGCAGGTGGCCTTCACCCTGGAGAACTCCGTCGCGGTTCTCGCGATCCTGATCCCGGTGGCGCTGGTCCTGGTGCTCAACCGGTGGATCGTGTCCGGGCTGCTGGCGGGCGGCGTCAAGTGAGCGGAGACAGCATGCCGAAGATCACCATCATCGGAGCGGGCGGCTATGTGTTCCCGCTGACGCTCGTGCGCGACATCTTGTCCTTCGAGGCGCTGCAGGACTGCGTGATCAGCCTGTACGACATCGACCCGGACCGGGCCGCGATCACCGAGCGGGGCGCCCGGGGCCTGGTGGCCGCGCATGGCCTGGGCACCCGGATCGAGGTGCCTTCCGGGCGGCGTGCGGCACTGGCCGGTGCCGACTTCGTCATCTGCACCTTCCAGGTGGGCGGCCTGGAGGCCTACGGGTACGACGTCGGAATCCCGCGGGAGTTCGGCATCGACCAGACGGTCGGCGACACGCTGGGCCCGGGCGGCATCTTCCGCGGGCTGCGGTCCATCGCCGCCCTGCGCGGGATTACCGCCGACATGAAGGAGGTGTGCCCTGGTGCCCTGCTCATCCAGTACGCCAACCCGATGGCAGTGAACTGCTGGGCCACCGAGGCCATGGGCGTGCCCACGGTGGGCCTGTGCCACAGCATCCAGCACACCTCCCGGCTGCTGGCCCGCGAGCTGCAGGTGCCCTACGACGAGGTGACCTTCGACTGCGCCGGGGTGAACCACACCGCCTGGTTCACCACGTTCCGGCACGGCCGCGAGGATCTGCTGGGCCGCATCCGCGAGACCATGAGCGACCGCCACGGCGGGCGCGCCACCGCGGTGCCGGACGGCGCGCTGAGCGACGACGATATCTATCAGGGCCGCAACGAGCGGGTCCGGACCGAGCTGATGAACCTCACCGGCTACTTCCACAGCGAGTCCAGCCACCACGCCAGCGAGTACTGGCCCTGGTTCCGCAAGAACCCCGCGCTGGTCGCCAGCTACCTGCCGGCGCGCTGGGACTACTACGACATCTGCGCCGCGCATCCCGGCGACCACAATGTCGACGCGTTTGTCGAGGAATCCCGCCAGGCCGGGCTGCGCCCGTCGGAGGAGTACGGCGCGTACATCATCGACTCCATGGTCACCGGCACGAAGCGGGTGATCTACGGCAACGTCCCGAACCGGGGCCTGATCGCCAACCTGCCGGCCAGCGCCTGCGTCGAGGTCGCCTGCCTGGTCAGCGATCTGGGCGTCCGGCCGACCGCCTACGGCGAGCTGCCCGCCGCGTGCGCCGCGCTCAACACGGTCCAGATCAACGTGCAGCGCCTGGTCGTGCAGGCCGCGCTGGAGGGCAGCCGGGCGCTGGTCTACGCCGCGGCCGCGCTGGACCCGCTCACCGGCGCGCTGCTGACACTGCCGCAGATCCGCGAGATGGTGGACCGGCTCTTCGAAGCCGAGAAACCGTGGCTGGGCGAGCTGGCCGGGTAGCAGCAGCGGCTCGCGCACGTGACGACGCAGGAGGCGACATGACCACTGACCCAGGTCCCGGCCGGATGCCGGACCTGCCGCTGCGGGACTACCGGCCGCGGTCCCGGCTGGTCGCGGCCGGGCACCAGGTTCCGTCAGCGGCTGTTCCGGCGATCGACTCCCACGCCCACCTGGGCCGGTGGCTCAGCCCGGACGGATCCTGGATGGTACCGGACGTGCCCCGGCTGGTGGCGGAGATGGACCAGTGCAACATCACCGGCATCGTCAACCTGGATGGCCGGTGGGGCAGCGAGCTGACCGCCAATCTGGAGCGCTATGACCACGCCTACCCGGGCCGGTTCGCGACCTGCTGCCACCTGGACTGGCGGGAGCTGTCCGAGCCGGGCTTCGGCGACCGGCTCGCCGCCGGGCTGCGCGCCAGCGCGAGCGCCGGCGCGGCGGGGGTCAAGGTCTGGAAAGACCTGGGCCTGCACCTGCGCGATCACCGCGGCGAGCTGGTGCTGCCCGGCGACGAGCGGCTGGCCGCGGTGTGGTCCGCGGCGGGTGAGCTCGGCCTGCCGATCTTCATCCATGCCGCCGACCCGGTGGCCTTCTTCGACCCGGTCGATGAGCGCAATGAGCGGCTCGAGCAGCTGCTCAGCCGGCCAGACTGGTCCTTCGCCGGCCCCCAGTTCCCGTCCTTCGAGCAGCTGATCGACAGCCTGGAAGCGCTGGTCGCCGCCCACCCGGGAACGACCTTCGTGGGCGTGCACGTCGGCTGCTACGCGGAAAACCTGGCCTGGGTCGGCCGGATGCTGGACAGCTACCCCAACTTCCACATCGACACCGGGGCCCGGATCGCCGAGCTCGGGCGCCAGCCCCGGGCCACCGCTGACCTGGTCAGCCGTCACCCGGACCGCGTCCTGTTCGGCACCGACGAGATCCCGTTCGACACCCGGGTGTACGCGATCTACTTCCGCTTCCTGCAGACCCTGGACGAGGCCTTCGATCACGGGCTGGATGACCCGCCGCCGATGGGGCGCTGGAAGATCTCCGGGCTGGGCCTGGCCCCGGACGTGCTGGACCAGGTCTACGCCGGCAACGCCCGCCGGCTGGTGCCCCAGCTGCGGTGACCTCCCGGCCGCCCCGCGGCCGCCCTCAGGACGAGGAGCTGGTGATGATCGCGAACGGCGCTCCGGCCGGGTCGGCCAGCATGGCGAACCGCCCGACGCCGGGAATGTGCTGGACGGCGACGATCACCGTGCCGCCCTGGCTGATGGCCTCGGTCAGGGTCGCGTCGCAGTCGGCCACCTCGAAGTACGGCCACCACTGGGCCGGCGCGCCGCCGGCGGCCATCGCGGGGCTGATCGGCATGATGCCGCCGTGGCCACTGGAGTCATCGCCGGCCGCGGGCCGCAGGACGGTGTAGCTGAAGTCGCCCATCGGCATGCCCTCGCCAACCCAGCCGAACACCGACTCGTAGAAGCCGGCGCCGGCGGCCGCGTCGGGGGTGTGCAGCTCCGTCCAGCACAGGGTGCCGGGGTCGTTGACGGCCTGCAGGCCGGTGGTCTGGCCCGGCTGCCAGACGGCGAACTCGGCCCCTGCCGGGTCGCTGAACTGGGCCATCCGGCCCTCGGCGCCGATGTCCATCGGCTCCGCCCGGACGGTCCCGCCCGCCTTCCGGACGGCGTCGGCCGCGGCATCGGCGTCCGGAGCATAGAAGTACAGCGTCCACGACGGGGTGGCACCCGGCTGAGACAGCGGCCCGGCCGCGGCCACCGTCTTCCCGTCCTTAATGAACATCCCGTAGCCGCCCGCATCGGGCCCGGCGGACTGGAACTGCCAGCCGAACAGCGCGCCGTAGAAGGCTGCCGCGGCGTCGGTGTCTGGTGTGCCCAGGTCCACCCAGTTGGGTGCCCCCGGCAGGAAACTAGTGCTGAGCATGATCCTGACCTCCCCGGTTTCGGCGGTCGCGAGCCGGCTGGCGCGAGCGCTGTCAGGCGCTGCGCCGGCCCCCCGGCCGCAACTCACCCGCCCAGCATGGCAGCCGTCGGTGACAGCGCGCGGGTGAAGCGCGGTCAGGGCAGAGGGCCAGGGCCAGGGCCAGGGACGGGGACGGGGGCTGAGCAGAGGCCGGCTAGCCGGACAGCACGTCATCCAGCGACCGGCGCAGCCCGGCCGTGAAGACCTCGACGTGCTCGGCCGTCCACACCAGCGGCGGGCGGACCTTCAGGACCCGCCCGCCGGGCCCGGTGCTGCCGACCAGGATCTGCTCCTGGCGCAGCCGCTCCACCAGGCGCGGCGTCAGCCCGGCGGGCAGGCCGCCGAGCTCGATGCCGGCCAGCAGGCCCGAGCCGCGTACCTGCACCGGCACCGGCAGCCCGGCGGCTGCCTCGGCGACCCGCTGGCGCAGCAGCTGCCCGGTCGCGGCGCTGGCGGCGATCAGCCCGTCCTCCTCGATGATGTCCAGGACGGCCAGGGCGGCGGCGCTGGACACCGGGTTCCCGGCGAACGTGGAGAAGTACTCGTCCACCTCAGCGAAGCGGGCGGCGATCTCGCCCCGGGTAATCAGCGCCGCCACCGGGTGCCCGTTGCCCATCGGCTTGCCCAGGGTGACGAAGTCCGGGGTGATCTGGTGCCGGGCGAAGCTCCACAGGCCCGATCCGGACCGGCCGAACCCGGCCTGCACCTCGTCGGCCAGGAACAATCCCCCGGCCTCATGCACGGCGTCGCACAGCCCGGCCATGAAGTCCGGCCCGGCGTTCAGGATGCCGCCGCTGGTGAACATCGGGTCGGCTAGGCCCAGGGCGACGTCGAGCCCGCGCCCGGCCAGCCAGTCCCGGGCGGCGGCGATCCGCCCGGCGGCGTGCGCGCGGCCCGGCGCGATCCCGTCCGCGGCGCGCGGCGGCTCGAACGTGGCCACGTGGCCGGGCCGCTGGCCGGGCAGCCACGTATTGGACGACAGCGCCGCGGTAGCGGCGCTGACGCCGTGATACGCCGAGTCGGTCACGATGGCGCCGTCCCGGCCCGTAACCAGCACCGCCATCCGCCAGGCCAGGTCGTTGGCCTCGCTGCCCGAGTTCATGAACAAGCAGGTGTCCAGCTCCGGCGGCAGCGTCGCCAGCAGCCGCCCGGCCAGCTCGGCCAGGTTGGGGTGCAGGTACCGGGAGCTGACGTTCAGGGCGCGGGACTGCTGCGCGATGGCCTGGGCCACCGCCGGGTGTGCGTGCCCGACGACCGGGACGTTGTTGTAGGCGTCCAGGTAACGGGTGCCGTCGCTGCTCCACAGCCACGGTCCCTGCCCGTGGGACAGCTGCAGCGGCTGCCGGTAGAACAGCGGCGACAGCCGTCGTCCGCCGAGCAGCTCGTTGCGCCGCTCCAGCAGGCCGGGGTCGGGCGCCCGGACCGAAGACACCCGGGCCAGCCCGGTCATCCGGCGCAGCCGCCGGGTGAGCTCGGCGGCAGCCACGGTGCCCAGCGTGCCCAGCACCGACCAGCTGCCGCGGTCCAGCTCGGCGACGGCGGCGGCGTGCCCGGGGTCCGAGCCGCCGCGCAGGATCGAGATGGCGATGGTGGCGGCCAGCCGGGCCAGCACCAGGTCGCCGAGGACCTCGACCTCGTCCTCCTCCAGCGGCGTGACGCCCTGGTAGCCGCGCAGGAACTCGCTGGCCGCCGGCCACGGCTCGGGTGCGACCCGCAGGATCGCCGTCAGGCTGATCGCCAGGTCACAGACCCGGGCGGTGTGGTGAATGTCGCCGAAGTCGATGATCCCGCTGACCGTGCGGCCGTCTTCGGTGAGCACGTTGCTGAGCGTGACATCACCGTGGGCCACCTGCGCCGGCAGGCCCGCGGTCCGGCCGGGCAGGTCGGCGAGCCGGTCGGCCAGGGCCAGCAGCTGATCGCGCTGGCCCGGATCGGGCAGCGCGGCCAGGGCCGGGCGCAGCCGCGTCACGACCCGGGGGTCCCACTCCAGGTACCGGATAGCGGCCGGATGAGCGTACCCGCGCAGTGCGCGGGCCAGGGCTGCGCTGGCCCGGCCCAGCTCGAAGGCGAACCCCGGTCCCAGCAAGGTCTCGTCGGCGGGCCGGCCCGGCACGATGGTCAGCAGGCGGACCAGGTGGCTGCGGCCATCGTCGGCGGTGACCCGGCTGACCAGGCGGCCGTCGGCAGCCGGGACCAGCCGGGGCAGCGGCAGCTGCGGTGCGTGCTGCCGGGCATGGGACAGTGCGCCGTTCTCCAGGTCGACGACCTCGTCCAGCTCCGCGGAGTTGGAGACCTTCAGGACCAGCGGTGCGGGTGCGGCAGCCAGCAGGAAGTTGCGGTCCCGCTCGCTGCGCAGCATCGTGGCCGTCGCGGTCACCCCGAAGATCTCCGCGGCGGCGCGCTCGGCGTCGCGGGCGGTCACGCCGGGGATCGGCTCGCTCATCACCGGCGACATCGCCGGTCCGCCTGCTGCCCGCATATGCACCCTTCTGCATTCGCCGCCCTGGTCGTGCCGCCGGCTGCGGCCCGTCCCGCCAGCGAGCCACCCAATCTACATTTCGCCTGGCTGGCACCATTTCGGCAGGCATGCCGCGAGCCGGCTACCGGGCCCGGCCCGGCGCAGGCGGGTCAGCGCCGCCAGAAGTCATGCGGATGCCGTCCGGCCCGGAACCCGCAGGACTCGGCCAGCGCGGCGGCGTCGGCCAGGCCCCGGGCGAGGCTGCCGGGCTCGTGAGCGTCGCTGCCGAAAGTGACCGCCGCGCCGCCGGCGTCCCGCCACCAGCGCACGATCTCCGGTGCCAGCGGCACTTTGGTGTTGATCTCCAGCGCCCGGCCCGAGCCAGCCAGCGCGGCCAGCACCGTGCGGTACTCCTGCTCGTAGTCCGCGGCCAGAAAGGGCAGGTGGCGGGGCCAGTACCGGACGGGAAAGTCGATGTGCGCGAGCACCCCGAACGGGGCCGGTGACTCCACCAGGCGCAGGATCTCGGTCAGGTAGGCCCGGATCACCTCGCCCGGCGCGCGGCGCGCGAGCAGGAAGTCGACGCCCTGTGGTTCGGCCTGGTCCAGCCCGTGGACCGAGCCGAGCACCCGGTCGAAGTCGCCGGCCGTCAGCAGGCGGGCCACCTGGGCGACGTGCCAGTGCGCCTCGCCGAGCTCCAGGCCGGACAGGATCCGCAGATCCGGGAACAGGTCGCGGCAGCGCTGCAGGCCCGCCAGGTAGCCGGCGACCTGCAGCGGCGGCCTCGCACGCCGGCCATCCTGGCTGGCCGCCGCGTCCGGCCCGGGCGGCCGCTGCGCGGCCTCCTGCGGCGTGACGGGCCACCGGGTGAAGTCCGCGTGATCGGTGAAGGCCAGGCTGGGCAGGCCCAGCTCCCGGGCCCGGGCGCAGGTGCGCTCCATCGAGCCGTTGACGGCATCCCAGGACCACTCGGTATGGACGTGACTATCGGGTGGCAGCATGCCCGGACTCCTCCTCAGCGGCGCGGTCCACGCTAGCCGGGCCGGCCGGAGCAGCTCCCGCCGGGCCGATGGCCGCGGCCGGGCAGGCTGCGTAAGATTCGTGTCATCGTCGGCGGGCGGCCGGCGCGGCAGCCAGGGGCAGGGCGATGGCGGCAGACGACTCGGACCCCGTCGAGGCCGGCCCGGCTGGCCCCGGCCCGGCTGGACCTGGCTCACCCGGCGGAGTGCCCTGGCCGCCTGGCTCTGGCCCGCCCGGTGGACCGTCGCCCGGACCGCCGCCCTGGCCGCCTGGATCTGGGCCGCCTGGCGGACCGCCACCGCCCTGGCCGCCTGGCTCTGGCCCGCCTGGCGGACCGCCGCCCGGACCGCCGCCCGGACCGCCGCCGCTCTGGCCGTCTGGCTCACGGCCGGTCAACCAGCTCGCCATCGCCGCGATCATCTGCGCTATCGGGCAGTTGCTGTTCTTCTTCCTGGCCGCGATCCCTGCGGTGATCCTGGGACATCTGGCCCGCCGGCAGATCCGCCGGACCCGGGAAGGCGGGGCCGGGCTCGCCCTGGCCAGCCTGATCCTCGGCTACATCGGCCTCGGGCTGGGCCTGCTCGCGGTGGCCGCGCTGATCGGGTTTCTCATCGCCTGGCACCGGTCCCAGTTCCCGCCGGTACCGTCCATGCCGGGCTATCCGGGTTAGCCGCGGCGGCCAGCCACCAGGGCGGCGGCCAGGCAGGCGGTGCCCATCAGCGCCCAGACCGTGCACACGGCGATCTCGCTGCCCCGCAGCGCGATGCTGGCCAGCACGGCCGCCACGATGACCACGCCGCCGAAGACCGCCAGGATCCGGCGGCGCGGCCGGAGAGCCCGGCTCGCCTCCCGCTCGTCGAGCAGGTCGTCCAGCAGCTCGGCGACGCGGTCGTCGATGGCGTCGCCGTACCGGGTCCAGAACTCGTCGGCGGGGCCGCCCGCAGCGGCCGGGGCGGGGCGGCAGTCACGGCCGCCGGGCTGGAGCGCGGACTTCTGCATGCGGGTAACGCTAGGCATGCAGAGAAAGCTCTGCAACTTATTTTCTGCAGAGGATTCTCTGCAAGTCCTGCTACGCTCCGGGCATGAGCCTGTCGCCGCGCCGCGTCACCGGCGACACCGCGCGCTGGAAGGCGATGTCGCACCCGCTGCGCCGGGCGATGCTCCGGCAGCTGGCCTCCGGCGGGCCGGCCACCTCCACCACCATCGCCCGCGCGCTGGGGGAGAACACCGGCACCACCAGTTACCACCTGCGGATCCTGGCTGATGCCGGCGTGATCGAGGAGGTGCCCGACCGGGCCCGGGGCCGGGAGCGATGGTGGCAGACCAGCTCGGTCGACCTGCGCGAGCCCGACTATGACAGCCTCGGCCCGCAGGAGCGGGCGGCACTGGATCAGTGGCGGGACACCCAGATCCCCGGTGAGCTGGCCCTGGTCCGCCGGTTCATCGCCGAGGTCCGCCAGCATCACGGCTGGGCCTGGTCCTCCCGGGCGGACGGCTACTACACCGAGGACGACCTCATCGCGCTGCGCGAGGAGTACCTGGCGCTGCTGCGCAAGTACGGGCACCCGGCGGGCGACGTCCCGGCCGGGGCGCGGCTGATGCAGCTGCGGATGTTCTTCATCCCCGAGGAACCGGCGGGGCCTGCCGGCTGACCAGTCAGGTCGCCGCGGCAGGCGGCAGGCCGTCGGGGCGGGTAAGCCGCTGCTGCACCCGGGCCTGCCGGCGCGTCAGCGGCCGGCCAGAGCGCGGGCGATGCGGCGGGCCTCGCCCGGGTGCAGCCGCAGGTTGCCCTCGATCGCATTCCGGTACCCGATGAACCACAGGCCGGGGGCCGCGCGCGAGCGGCCCGCCGGGCCAGCCCGCGGCAGGCCGCCCGCGTCCAGCACACCGAGATGCCCGACCAGGGGCTCCAGGCCCCGCCGGAAGCCGGTGGCCGCGACGACGATGTCCGGGGCCAGCATGCGGCCGCCGCGCAGCACTACCTGGCCGCCCTGCAGCCGGCTGACCTGCGGCACGATCTCCAGGCGGCCGTCCTTCAGGGCGGCCACGAAGCCGTCGTCGACCGCGACGGTCACCCCGGTGGTGCGCAGCCGGGTGTAGGCGCCGACCGGCGGCTCGGGCAGGCCGTAGCGGGTCAGGTCGCCGAAAGCGAGCCGGGCGGCGCGGCTGATGACGGCGTTGCGCGCGCGCTCGGGCAGCGGCCGCAGCGGCAGGCTCACCGGGTGCAGCGGCACGCCGCCCAGGACCCGCGGCACGATGGTCGGCGGCGTCCGGACTGAGACCCACAGCTCCGCGACCCCCGCGGCGACCAGGTGCCCGGCGATCTCCACCCCGGAGTTGCCCGCACCGACCAGCAGCACGCGCAGGCCGGCCAGGTCCGAGGCGCGCTGCAGGCCGGAGACATGCAGCACGGGCTGGGTAAAGCCGGGCCGGCCGGGCCAGTCCGGCAGCCAGGGCACCCGGTCATATCCGGTGGCCACTACCACCTGGCCGGTCAGGTGACTGCCGGTCGAGCTGGCGATCTGCCAGCCGCCGTCCACCGGGTCGAGCCGCTGCACATGCACGCCGAACTGGATGTCGAGCCGGTGCGCGGCCGCGAAGCGCTCCAGGTAGCTGACGTAGTCATCCCGGCTGACCCAGCGTCCCGCCGACCGCGGGATGCGCAGTCCGGGCAGGTCTGACAGCCACCGGATGGTGTTGAGCCGCAGCTCCGCGTGGCGGCTCCGCCAGGACGTGCCGACGCTCGGCCCGCGCTCGAGGATGACGGACTCCACGCCGGCCTTGCCCAGGGCCGCCGCGGCGGCCAGGCCGGCAGAGCCCGCCCCCACAATGACCACGGGAGGCATGGCCGACATGAATTCCCCCCATTTCGGCTCAATGCCAGAGCCCCTAGTCTGGACCATTCCCGGCGCCCCGGCGAAGCCGGGCCGGCGGGCGCCGGCGGGCGCCGGCAGCGGACCAGGCGGCAGGCGGCCCGCGACTACAGCTTGATCACCGCGCCCGGATTCGTCATGCTGCTGCCGATGGCTGCTTTCTACCTGCTGCTCAAGCGCCGCCTGGCGGCTGCCCTGACCGCGGGCGGCCTGGTGGCTGACCGATGCTGAGGACCGGTAGCCCGTGACCGCCGTTTTCGTCGTGGCCATCTCGGTGGGGCTGGATAACTTCGCGGTGGCCGCAGCATTCGGCATGACCGGCGCCGGCGGCCGCAGGCGGCTGGAGGTCGCCCTGATCTTCGGCCTGTTCGCCGGGCTGATGCCGCTGGTGGGCCTGGCGCTCGGTGCCCGGCTCAGCTCCGTGCTGGGCACCGCGGCCGAGCCGGTCGCGGCCTGCGTGCTCGGCCTGACCGGCCTGGCCGGCCTGGTCACCGCCATCCGGGAGCGCCGGGCCGGGTCGCCGGACAGTCCCCGCGCCGTGCCGGGCGCCGCCAGCGCCCGGCTGTGGCTGACGGCCGCGGTGCTGAGCCTGGACAGCCTGGTCGTCGGGCTCGCCCTCGGGGCCTACCGGGTGCCGCTGCTGCTCGCGGTCGCGACCTTCGCGGTCGTCGGCGTCGGCATGACCCTGCTCGGGGTGGAGATCGGCCGCCGGGTCGGCGCGGCGCTGGGCGAGTACGGCGGGCTGGTCGGCAGCGTCGCGCTGATCGGCGTCGGCGTGGCCCTGGGCTTCGGCGTCCTGTGAGCCGGACATGATGCCGCTGGACGGGCTGCGGGTGATCGACGCCTCGACAATCATCGCCGGGCCGCTGTGCTGCCAGGTCCTGGGCGACTTCGGCGCCGACGTGATCAAGATCGAGCACCCGGTGGCCGGGGACAGCATGCGCGGGCACGGCCGGCAGAAGGACGGCATCCCGCTGTGGTGGAAGGAGATCAGCCGCAACAAGCAGACGGTCGGCCTGGACCTGGGCCGGGCCGAGGGCGCCGAGGTATTCCGCCGGCTGGCCGCCACCGCCGATGTCATCGTAGAGAACTTCCGGCCCGGCACCCTGGAGCGCTGGGGGCTGGGCCCGGATCAGCTCCGCGAGATAAACGAGGGCCTGGTGCTGGTCCGGCTCACCGGCTTCGGCCAGGCCGGGCCATACGCGCGCCGGCCGGGGTTCGGCACGCTGGCGGAGGCGATGAGCGGGTTCGCTCACCTCACCGGCGAGGCGGACGGCCCGCCGACGCTGCCCGCGTTCGGGCTGGCCGACAGCATCTGCGGCATCGCGGCGTCCTCGGCGGCGATGATGGCGCTATGGCACCGGGACGTGCACGGGGCTGGCGGGCAGGTCATCGACATCAGCATCCTGGAGCCGATCATGACCGCGGTCGGCCCCGGCCCGACCGTCTACGACCAGCTGGGGATCGTCGAGCAGCGGCACGGGAACACCTCGACCAACAACGCCCCGCGCAACACCTACCAGACCGCGGACGGGGCGTGGGTGGCCGTGTCGACCAGCGCGCAGCGGATCGCCGAGCGGGTCATGCGGCTGGTCGGCCATCCCGAGGTCATCGACGAACCCTGGTTCGCCAGCGGACGGGACCGTGCCCAGCATGCCGACCTGCTCGACCAGCTGGTCGGCGACTGGATCGGGCAGCGCAGCCGGGACGCGGTGCTGGCCGAGTTCGCCGAGGCCGGGGCGGCCATCGCGCCTGTCTACAACGCAGCCGACATCGTGGCCGACCCGCACATCCGGCAGACGGACATGATCACTGAGGTGCACGACGGTGAACTGGGCCCGGTGCTGATGCACAACGTCTTGTGGCGGATGTCGCAGACCCCGGGTCAGATCCGGCACACCGGCCGCGAACTGGGCGCCGACACCGACTCGGTCCTGGGCGGCCTGGGCTACGACGCGGCCGACCGGGCCCGGCTGCGCGCCGCCGGGGTCATCCGCTAGCGGCCTGCGCCCTGGCCAGCACCTCACGGGCGGAGCGCGCCACGGCCACGTCGACCATTGCGCCGTCCTCGTCGACGGTGACGCCCGCGCCGTCGCGCTCGGCCGCCTCCAGCGCTGCCACGAGCCGCCGCGCGCGCCCCACCTCGTCCGCCGACGGGGTGAAGACCTCGTTGATCACCGGCAGCTGCGCCGGGTGAATGGCGGTCCGCGCCCGGAAGCCCAGCCGCAGCAGCGCCTGCGTCGAGGAGCGCAGCGCCGTCAGGTCGCGGAAGTCCGTCGACGTGGGTGCGACCGGCGCCGCGAGGCCGGCCGCCGCGGACACGATCACGACCTGCAGCCGGATCGGGGCCAGCTCCTCCCGGTCCGGCCCCGGCCGCAGGCCCAGCTCGGCGGCCAGGTCGGCCTCGCCGATGCCCAGCCGCGCCACCCGCGGCGCGGCCGCGACGGCGGTTGCCTGGAGCAGGCCGGCCGCGGTCTCGATCAGCGGCAGCACCCGCAGCCGGCCGCGGTCCAGCCCGGTATCGCGCTCGCGCCGGGCTAGCAGTTCGTCCACCTCGGCCAGCAGGGCCGGCTCGGCCTTCGGCACGACCACGCCGGTCACGGCCGCGGACACGATGCCGATGTCGGCTGCCGCCAGGTCAGCGTTGACCCGGATCCACACCTGCCCGGGCGGGCCGCCCGCGGGCAGTCCCGTGAGCCAGCAGGCCACCGTGTCGCGGGCGCGGTCCTTAGCCGCGCGGGCGACCGAGTCTTCCAGGTCGGCGATCAGCGCGTCGGCGCCGCGAGCCAGCGCTCCGGCCAGCCGGCCGGGACGATCGCCGGGCACGTACAGGTAGCTTCGGGCCGCGGTGGCGCCAGCTGGGTCCAGCACGAGCGTCCTTAACGAAACGGGGGCATCGCGGGCCAGGCTAGCCCGTGCGCTAGTCGCCCCCGCCGCCGGCCGGGCGCGCCCGGAGCCGCCGCCGGAGCCGCCGCGTCGTCGCGGGCGGTCGGGCCGGTCTGGGACTCCGGGGCGGCGTGCAGGCCCCGGCGCAGCCCGGCGGCCGGCCACGATGGCGGCCACCAGCATCACCCCGGCCATCGCGTACAGCACCGCGCGCATGCCCTCGGCCAGGCTGAGCTGGGCGGCGTGGAAGACCTGCCGGGCCAGGGCGGCCGGTACCCCGGCCGGCGGCCGCCGCTGCCGTGGGTGGACGGCGAGCTGGGCCGCGGCGCTGTGCGCGCGTCGCCGACGGCAGGCCGAGCTGCTCCAGGCCGCTGACCAGGTGGCTGCGCTCGACGCGTGACCAGCAGGGTGCCGAGCGCGGCCAGGCCGAAGCTGGCGCCGAAGTTCCGCGACGGTCTGGGTGATCCCGGTCGCCTCGCCGTAGGACAGCCGGCCGACCTGGTTGATGGCGTCGGTGTTGGCCGGGCCGACCATCAGGCCCATGCCGAAGCCGGCGATCACGATGAAGTACCACTGGTGTGCTCGAGGCTCAGCTGCGGTGACCCGGCTCGCCCACAGGGCCAGCCCGACGGCGGCGATCGCGCAGCCCAGCCACGACCACGCCCTTGGCCCCCTGCTTGTCCAGCCGCCGGCCGCCGACCTGGACGCCGGGCGCGAAGCCGGCGAAGAAGATCAGCAGGTACAGGCCCGCCTCCTGCGGCGCCGTCGCCCAGCGACGACCTGGGCGTAGATGCTGGCGAAGAAGAAGATCGGGATGAAGACGATCATCGAGGTGAACAGCACGACGTTCTCGACCCAGAACGCCCGGATCGGCGAAGATCCGCACGTCGATCAGCGGCTGGCGGACCCGCAGCTCGGCCAGCACGAAGGCGACCAGCAGCAGCACCCCGGCCGACCATGCAGGAGATGATGGTGGCGTTGGCCCAGCCCCAGACCTGGGTCTGCTGCAGCCCGAAGACGGCCAGGCCCGACCCCGCCGGCGATGAGCACCAGGCCCGGCCAGTCCAGCCGGCCGGGCCGGTTCTGCGTGACCGGCCGGGCGATGGCGATGCAGGACCAGCGCGATGATGGCCACCGGCACGTTGACCCAGAAGATGGCCCGCCAGGTCCACTCGCTGAGGTAGCCGCCGAGGATCGGGCCGATCGAGGTCAGGCCGCCGGCCACGCCGAAGAAGATGGCCATCGCCCGGCCGCGCTCGCGCACCGGGAACGCCGACGACCACGATGGCCAGCGCCGCCGGGTACATGATCGCGCCGCCGATGCCCTGGATGACGCGCCACGCGATGATCCAGGCCGCGGCGTAGGACCCGTTCGGGGTCAGGCCGCAGGCCGTCGAGGCGAGCGCGAAGGTCACGATGCCGATGATGACCATCCGGCGGTGGCCGATCATGTCGGCCAGCCGGCCGCCGAAGGTGAACGCGGCGGCCAGGGCCAGCAGGTAGGCGTTGACCACCCACTGCACCCCGTTGATGCGTCAGGTGCAGCTCGGACTGGATCTTGGGGACCGCGATGGACACGATGGTCTGGTCGATGAAGGTCATGGCGACCGCGAAGATCATCGCCGCCAGGATCAGGAACTTCCTGTTGCCTGCTCTCGGTCGCTGCCACCTGCGCTGCCCCCTGTTGCCGTGGACGGCCCGCGCCGCCGTGCCGGTAGTGCACCTCGCCCCGGACGCGAGTAAGGCGCCAGCCGCCGGGATATTGCCGCCTGCAAGGCTCGACCCCGGCCTGCTGCCCGGCCCTCGTCGGCTGCTGGCCGCGTTCTCGCTGGGCAGCTCTGGCAGGTCTGCCGGCCGCCGGGTCGCGACTCGGTCCCTGGGCGTGCAGGCCCCCGGCCGAGGGTGATGCGTGCCGCCGGCGCCCGCCAGCTCGCGGCTCCGCCGGTGCGGCTGGTCAAGCTGGGCTGCCGGCGAGACGACCAGCTCGATGATCAGCGGACGGCACTGTGCCTACCGGCCGGGCCCAGCTGGATCAGGCAGTGGCCTTCCTGCGCGGGCACCGCGGCACGGTCGCTGATCACCCTGGAATCGGCGCCAACGACCCCGGCTCGTGCTTTACCAACCCGGCGCCCGTCGCCGCCTCCTGCACGGCGGGCCGGTCCCGGCCACGGCCGTCGGCCTGGGCGCCGATCCTGGCCCGGCTGCGCGCAGCGGCATCGAGGTGCGTCATCAGGATGAACTACCGTGCCCGATCGCCAGTGGCGCGGCCCGCGGCGCCGAGCCGGCTGGGCGCAGGCCTTCGACCGGGCTAGCCAGGTCTTCGGCCACGGCGACGGCTGGCCGACGTCGCAGGGACATCCGCAGCACCAACTCGGGCCGGCCCGGCTGCCGGGCCTGGGCCAGCTGCCGCGCAACGTGGCCGACGTCTGCACCTGGACCTGGGCCTGCGCCGCGCCGCCGCGCGGGCCCAACAAGCACCCCAACACCGCCGGGTACGCGGTCATCGCCCGCGCCTTCCTGACCGCCTATCAGCGCTGAGCCGGGCCGCGCGGCGGCGCTAGCCGGCCAGGTGCCGGGCCAGGAAGGCCAGCGCCTTCGGCACGGCGTCGGCCCGGTTGGCCCGCCTGGCCAGGCCGTGCCCCTCGTCGGCGTAGACCAGCAGCTCGCACTCCTGGCCGCGGCCGGTCAGCGCGGCGTGGATCTGCTCCGCCTCGCTGAGCGGCACCCGCGGGTCGTTGGCCCCGTGGATGATGAACAGCGGCGCCCGGACCTGGTCGATCCTGGTCAGCGGCGAGGCCGACAGCAGGAACTCGCGGTCGCGCGGCCAGGGTGCCGTACTCGCGCTCGCGGTAGGCGCGCCGGTAGGCCGAGGTGTTCTCCAGGAACGTCACCAGCGAGGAGATGCCGACGATGTCGACCCCGGCGGCCCACAGCTCCGGCTGGAACGCCAGCCCGGCCAGCACCATGTAGCCGCCGTAGGAGCCGCCCCACAGCGCGGCCCGGGCCGGGTCGAGGCCCAGCTGCGGCAGGTAGGCGTGCAGCGCGGCCAGGTCGGCCACCGAGTCCAGGCGGCGCTCGACGTCGTCCAGGGAGTACCAGCGCTTGCCGTAGCCCGTCGAGCCGCGGACGTTCGGCACCAGCACCGTGTGCCCGGCCGCGGCCAGGACCTGCACGTACGGGTTGAAGTTCTGCCGGGCCTGCGCCTCGGGGCCGCCGTGCACGACCAGCACCGCCGAGCCGGCCAGCGCCGGGTCGGCCGGCGGCGCGCCGCGGTAGACCAGGCACGGCACCAGCTCGCCGTCGGGCGTCGGTACCCGGTGCTCGCTCGGGCACCGACGGTCCGGCCTGCCGCCCAGGCTGGCCGCGGACCGGGTGACCTGCCGGACCGCGCCGGTCCGGGCGTCGGCGCGCAGCACGTCGCCGGGCAGCCGCGCGCCGGTGACCGAGACCGTCACGGTGGCCGAGTCGGGTGACCAGCGCGGCGGCGGCAGCGGCCCGTCGTAGATGGCGCAGCCCGCGCGGGCAGCGGCACCGTCGCGCAGCCGCGCGCCCGGTCGCGCCGTCATGCAGGGCCAGCGTCCGAGGCGCCGTCGTCGTTGCGCTCGACCAGCAGCACGGTCCCGTCCGGGGACAGCGACCCGGCCAGGTCGGCGTGCATCGTCGGTGACGATCCAGTCCCACTGCCCGCCGGCCAGCTGGTAGCGGGCGACGGCGGTGAACTCCCGGTCCGTGAGTTCGAGGTCACGATCAGCGCGCGAGCTGTCCGGCAGCCAGTACAGCAGGTCGTTCATGGCCGGCGCGTCCGGCGGCGTGACCTCGATGACCTGCTCGCGAGCCCGGGTCGCCGGCCAGGTCCGCGACCAGGACGTGGCTCGGCGTTGGCCGTCACCGGCGAGGACACCGCCAGCGCCAGCCACCGGCCGTCGGGCGACAGGGCCGCCTCGCCGTAGGAGTGATCGCCCAGGCTGAGCGTCCGCTCGGCGCCGGTGGCCAGGTCGCGGACGACCGGGTCGAAGGCCACCCCGTTACGCCGGTTGGTGAAGTAGCAGATGCGGCCGGGCGCCGACATCGGCCAGCAGGTGGATGTAGCGGGGGTCGCGCACCAGCGGCTGCAGGTCGCCCGGCCCGGCCGGCCGCCGGCGCCGGTCAGCGGCGAGCAGCGACAGCTGGTGCCGCTCGTTGCCGCCGTCGTCGTGGGACACGATCACGGTCCGCTCGCCGGGCACGTAGCGGCCGCTGCACGGCCGGGCAGCGCGGTCAGCGCGCTCACGCTGCCGTCCGGGCGAGATCTCGATGAGCTGCGTCGAGCCGGTCTCGTCGCTGCCGGCCAGGATGCGGCCGTCGCGGTCAGTGTCGAATGCCCGGTACAGCGTGACGCCCAGCAGGCGCTGCAAGTCCAGTCCCATACCGGAAACTATGTCACGTTCGCAGCGGCCCGGCGGCTGGTGCTAGGGGCGCGGTCGCGGCGCCGGGTGCCGTCGGCGATCCACCGGATGGTGCCCGGCGCGAACGAGCCGAGCACGGCGCAGCCCAGCGTGATCAGCACGATGGAGCCGGTGTCGTCGGCGACCGTGTTGCCCAGCCACAGGCCCAGGCCCGCGCAGGCGAGCGTGATCGCGGCGATCAGCAGCACCAGTCGTCGGAGATCCACCGCTCCATCCTGACATCCGCGCTCGGGTGGCCGCTACCGGCGCCGGCGTCTCCTCTTAAGGTAGGCCCGTGATCTCTGCCGAGGAAACCCCCGCCCTGACCGCCGCCCGTGACCTGCTGAGCCGCTCGCCCGTCATCGACGGCCACAACGACCTGCCCTGGGCGCTGCGCGAGGCGGGCTCGCTGGACCCGGCCCGGACCGACATCTCCGCGCCGGTCGAGTTCACCCACACCGACCTGCCGCGGCTGGCTGCGGGCGGGGTCGGCGGCCAGTTCTGGTCGGTCTTCGTGCCCGGCCGAGCTGCAGGGCGAGGCAGCCGTCGCCACCACCATCGAGCAGGTCGACCTGGTCCGCCAGCTCATCCGCGCGGTACCCGGCGGCCATGGAGCTCGCGCTGACAGCCGCGCGATGTGGACTGGGCCACCGGGTCGGGCAAGCTGGCGTGCCTGATCGGAGCCGAGGGCGGGCACAGCATTGCCTCCTCGCTGCCCGTGCTGCGGGCGCTTGTTCCAGCTCGGCGTCCGGTACATGACGCTGACCCACAACATGCAACGTGCCGTGGGCGGACTCGGCCACCGACGAGCCGGCGCACGGCGGGCTGACCGCCTTCGGCCGCGAGGTCGTCCGGGAGATGCAGCGCCTGGGCATGCTCGTGGACCTGTCCCACGTGGCGGTGACCACCATGACCGACGCGCTGGACACGGCCGAGGCGCCGGTGATCTTCTCGCACTCCAGCGCGCTGGCTATCTGTGATCACCCGCGCAACGTGCCGGACCAGGTGCTGTCCCGGCTGCCCGGCAACGGCGGGATCTGCATGGTCACGTTCGTGCCCGCCTTCGTGTCGCAGGAGCTGCCGCAACTGGGAGCTCGGGCTGAAGGACGAGATGAACCGCCGCGGCCTGGACTACCGGGACCTGACCGCAGCGCGATGTGGTCAAGGGCGACTGGGCCGCCCGCCACCCGCGGCCGGGCGCGACCCTGGCCGACGTGGCCGACCACGTCGAGCACATCCGCGAGGTCGCCGGAGTCCGGCACATCGGCCTGGGCGGCGACTACGACGGAGTGGATCAGCTGCCGGCTGGCCTGGAGGACGTCTCCCGCTACCCGGCGCTGTTTGCCGAGCTGGCCCGGCGCGGCTGGAGCGAGGCCGACCTGGCCCTGCTGGCCAGCGGCAACATCCTGCGGGTACTGCGGGATGCCGAGTCCGCCGCGGCGGAGATCGCCGCGCGCCGCGGACCGTCACCGGCCCGGATCGAGGAGCTGGACGCCGTCAGCTGAACGGCGTCTGCGGCTGCGGCTGCAACTCGCCGTCGAGGTACAGGCTGACCTTCTCGTTGTAGAAGCAGGCCAGCCCGGCGATCTTCTGGCTCTCCGGCAGCGGGGCCCGGTATATCCAGACGACGTCCGCGTGCAGGTCCTGGCCGGTATCCACGGACCAGTAGGCGGCGGTCCCCTTGTACGGGCACGACGTCGCGGTGGCCGACGGGCGCAGCAGGTCCATCCGGACATCGGCCAGCGGCAGGTAGTAGCGCGGCGGGAGGCCGGTCTCGAACAAGATCCGCGGCTGCCGCGAGTCCGCCACCATGACGCCGTCGATCTCGATCCGGACCTGCCGGGAGCTGGCCAGGATGTCGACCCGCTTGTGCGGGTCGCGGGCGTGGACGTAGACCGGCTCGTCTTCCTCCAGCCACTCGCTCATCGCACCCCAGGTGAACCGGACCGCGTCGCGCAGCTGCGGCACCGGCGAGTCCGGGTACCGCCGGGCCGCCTGCTCGGCGGTGGCCGTCGCGACCTTGACGTGCAGAATCTCGGCCTCGCCTAGTTCCGGGACCTGCTCGCGGCCAGCCGGGATCAGCTCAGCGCGGACGTCGGCGGCGGGGACGTAGTACACGGGATAGTACGGGAATCTCCCAGACCAGCAGGGCCTCGCGCGTGTCGGCGACGAGCTCGCCGGACAGGTAGATGCGCACGCGCTTGGGGCTGGTCTCCACCTGGACTGCGGTGGCGGCGCTGGCGGTCATGCAAGGCCTCCTGCGGGCTGGTCCCGACGTCCCGATATCCCGAACATACCGCTGCTGCCGGGCCCGCCCGGCGCGCGGCTCCCGCGGGCTGCGGGCCGCCGGGCCGCCGGCGCGGGCGGCGTCAAGTAGCGTCAAGGCATGCGACTTGGAGTGCTGGACGTCGGCTCGAACACGCTGCACCTGCTGGTGGTGGACGCCCACCAGGGCGCCCGGCCGCTGCCCGCGTTCTCGCACAAGGCGGAGCTGCACTTCGGCGAGCACCTGGACAGCGAGAACCGGCTGACCGCCGAGTGCGCGCGCCAGCTGCGCGCGTTCGTCGAGGAGGCGCTGCGGCATCGCCGAGGACAAGGGCGTGCACGAGATGCTGGCCTTTGCCACCTCGGCGGTGCGGGACGCGGCCAACGGCGACGAGATCCTGAGCCAGATCGAGGCGGAGACCCAGGTCGACGATCCGGGTGCTGCCGGGACCGGATGAGGTCCGGCTGACCTTCCTGGCCGCGCGGCGGTGGTTCGGCTGGTCGTCGGGCAGGCTGCTGATGCTGGACATCGGCGGCGGCTCGCTGGAGATCGCGGCCGGGCTAGGACGAGGACCCGGCCGTGGCGATCTCGCTGCCGCTCGGCGCCGGCCGGCTGACCCGCGAGTGGCTGCCCGGCGACCCGCCGTCCGCCGACGACGTCCGGCGGCTGCGCAAGCATGTCCGGGCCGAGATCGCCGCCACGGCCGGCGCGGTGCTGCGGGAGGGCCGGCCGACGCTACGCGGTGGCCACGTCCAAGACGTTCCGGCAGCTGGCCCGGATCGCCGGCGCCGCGCCGTCCAGCGACGGCCCCTACATCCGGCGCATGCTGCGGCACGCCGACGTCACCGAGCTGGCGCAGCGGCTGGCCGGGACGACCGTCGCCGAGCGGGCCGAGCTGCCGGGCGTCTCCGCGGGCCGGGCGCCGCAGCTGGCCGCCGGGCGCGATCGTCGCCGACGCGGCCATGGACCTGTTCGAGCCTGCCTGACCTGGAGATCTGCCCGTGGGCGCTGCGCGAGGGCGTCATCCTGCGCCGGCTGGACATGCTGCGCCTGAGTCGGCGTCCGTCCGCGCCGGGCGCGCCGCTGCCGGTACGCCAGTGGCGCTGCCGTGAGGACGCTGGCAGGCCGACTGCGTCGACCCGGCGCTGGCCGCTACTCGCAGGTCGCCCGGCATGCTCGTCGGTGTCGGCAGGCCGCGCGCCGGCGGCGTAGCCGCGTGGCGCGGCGGCCCGCAGGCTGCTCGGCCGTGTCGTCACCGTCGGCGCGGCTGCTGGCCGCCGCGTGCCGGGCGGCCTCGGCTGGCCGGCGTTGCCGCCTGCCGGGCCGCGGCCGCCCGCTGCCGCGCCGGCTGGCCGCCGGGGCTGCGCTGCCCGCTGGGCTGGCCTGGGCGACCGCTGGGCCGCCTGCGCGCTCGGCGGCCGCGGCGGGGCGCCGGGCGGCGGGCTGCGCGGCCTGGGCGGCCGGCGCCGGGCTGGCGGCCGCGGCGCGGCCGTGACGCGGCGGCCTCGGCGCGCGTGCCGCGGCGGCCGCCGTTGGCCGCGGCTGGGCGCCGCTGTTGCCCTCGGCCGCGCGGCGGCCACCGCCCGGGCGACCTCCTCCTCCAGCGAGCCGCGGGCGGCCTCGCCGGCGACCAGCGTGGTGACCACGTCGCGGATCTCGGTCAGCCGGCGGATCGCCTCGGTGTGCCGGGACATCAGCAGGTTGAGCCGGCGCTCGGCGCCGTCGTGAATCGCGGTGGCGCGGGCCGTCGCCTCATCAAGCTGCTGCTTGGCCTGCGCCTTGGCCGTGGACACCGCGCTCTCCGCCTGCTTGGTCGCCTCGGTCACAGCGCGCTCGGCCTCGGACCGGGCCGACTTGCGGGCCTTGTCGGCCTCGGCGGTCGCGGTGGCCACCGTGCTCTCGGCCTGCTCCTGGGCGGCGCTCAGCATGCGCTCGGCCTGCTCGTGCGCCTCGGCGCGGGTCTTGTCGGTCTCGGCCTTGGCATCCTCGCGCAGCTTGACGGTCTCCAGCCGGGCGTCCTCGCGCAGCTTGGCGATTTCCTCGTCGGCCGCGGTTGCGCTGCGCCTTCGACTCGTCGTCGGCCAGCTTCAGGATCTGCCCGATCCGCTCGCTGATCTCCTCGTGCGGCGGGCTTCTCGGCCGGCGCCTCGCGCACGGTCGGCGAGCTCATGCCGGAGCCGCTCGGTGCGCGTCCAGCGCCTGGGCCGGCCGGTCCTCCAGGTCGCGGGCCTCGGCTCGCGGGTCTTGGCCACGTATTCCTCGACCCGCCGGCGGCTGTAGCCGCGCATCTCGCGCTCGAACAGGTCTTCCTGGTTCGGGTCGGCGTGGTAGTCGTCTGTGTTCGCTCATGGTTCACACCCGTCGGTGGTTCAGGCAGACCCGGCCGGCTCGGCTCTGCGAGCTTGAACCGCTGCGGCGGTGCCGGGCCTGCGGCTGGGCTGCGATGCCTGCCCGGATCGGCAGGGGACCGCGGCCGGCCCGGACGCGCGCGTGCAATGCTGAGATGTCCGGGACGACTCTGTCCCGAAGGGCCCGGCCGCGCAACCGAAACGATGTTTTGTCCTGATTCTGTTCAAGGCCGTACACGGACCGATAGCGGGCCAGTCGCTGTCACCGGACGGGTCGGAGGTGGCAGATGGCCCCTTGCCCGGCTGATCGGGTCGCTGGGCGACGCGGGTCCCGGCGATCCACCCCGAGGCATGGGTCGCGCCCGGCGCGGTGGTCGTCGGCGCCGTCCGGCTGGGCCGGGCCGCCAGCGTCTGGTACGGCGCGGTGCTGCGCGCCGACGAGGACGAGATCATCGTCGGCGCCGAGTGCAATATCCAGGACCTGTGCTGCCTGCACGTCGACGCCGGGCGAGCCCGTCGTGCTGGAGGACCGGGTCAGCCTCGGGCCACCGGGCCACCGTGCACGGGGCGCACGTCGGGGCCGGGGCGCTGATCGGGATCGGCGCGATCGTGCTGGGCGGGGCCCGGATCGGCGCGGGCTCCCTGGTGGCGGCCGGCGCGGTGGTGCTGCCCGGCCGGGAGTTCCCGGCCGGGCGTGCTGGTCGCCGGGGTGCCCGGCCGGGTGGTCCGGGAGCTCACCGACGCTGACCGGCGCCGGTTCGCCGATACCGCCGCGCATTACGTCAGCCGGGCCGCCCGGCATCAGGCCGTCCAGTGGGACGACGCGCCGGTGACCACGCCCGAGTGACCCGGCCGGAGTGGCCCATAGCTAGCCCGGATGACCCGAACGGACGTCCGTTTCCGCCGGTTTAGCTGACATATCGGACCAAGCGCTTCGGCGTATCGGGCACGGTGCCGGTATCGGCAGCTTTGCGGGTGGTGCAGAAATGGCCCCGATGGGTCATGCGCGACCGGGCCTCCTCGCGGTCGCCTAGCCTGGTACGGGTTAGCCTCGTCGTGTGTCCGCTCGGCAACGGAGGTGGGCGCGATGGGGGAGTATCTCGACCTGCGCGTCCACGACCTGGTGGCGCTCGATGAGATCGAGCTGTACGCCGAGGTGCTGAGCGCGGTGGCCGCCAGCGACCGGCCGCTGACCGCTGGCCGAGCTGGACGACGTCCTCGGGGTCCGGCCCTGCCGCCGCCGCGCCGGTCTGCCGCAGCTGACTCCAGCCGCCCGGCCGTCGGCTAACCGCCCGGCCCGGCTGAACATCACGTCGGTGTGCCAGCGCGTGAAGCCGAGTGACTCATACAGCCGGATCGCCGCGACGTTGGACTCGTCCACGTAGAGCATGACCTCGCCAGCCCCCGGTCGCGCAGGTAGCGCAGCCCGATCAGGGTCAGCGCCCGGCCCAGGCCGGTGCCGCGCTCGGCCGGGTCGACGCCGACCACGTAGACCTCGCCGATGGCGCCGCCGCGCCCTCCGCCGGTGGACCTTCGTCCAGTGGAAGCCGACGAGCCGGCCGCCGCGCTCGGCCAGGAAGAACCCGGCCGGGTCGAACCAGGGCTCGCGCTCGCGCAGGTCCAGGTCGGCCCGGGTCCAGGCGCCCTGCTCGGGGTGGCTGGCGAACGCCGCGGCGTTCAGCGCGAGCCAGGCGTCCTCGTCCTGGCCGGCCCGGAAGGTCCGGACCGTGATGCCCGCCGCCAGCTGCGGCTCGTCGACCTGGCTCGGCCAGCGGCCGGCGCATCTGCCACAGCGACCGGGTGCGCTCGAAGCCGGCCGCCGCCGCCAGGCCGGCGCGCCGCCGGCAGGTCGCCGTGCGCCCACAGCCGCAGGCCGCTGCGCGCCCGGCCTCGGCGATCAGCGCGCGGCCAGGCCAGGCCGAGGCCCGCGGCGCCGGAACGCCGGGTCGATGACCAGCTCGCCGCTCGGGCCGCTCGCACCGGGTCGGTCGGGTCCAGATGCGCCGTACCCGGCCAGCTGGCCGTCGCTGCCAGACCAGCAGGTCGCGCGGCGCGCCGCGGCTCGCCGCCGTAGCGCAGGTGCAGCAGGACGTGCTCCGACAGCGGCGCCGACGCCGTCCTGCTCGGCGGCGTGCTCGGACCAGGCCGAGCACGGCGGCCGCCTCGCTCGGCGGTCAGCGGCCGGCGCGGACCTGGACGCCGGCAGTCCGGGCCGCCGGGCGGCGCGGGACTAGGTGAGGGCACGGTGCTTGCCTGTCGGCTCGGGGTCCGGGCGGGGCATGCGGCGGGCCGGGCCGGCGGAGCCGCCCGCGGCCGGACTCGCGCCGGTCTCGGCGTCCGCCGGGCCGGCGGCGTCGCCGGCGTCCGGCGCCGGCGGACCGGCGTCGCCGTCGCCGGCCCCGGCCACCGCCCTTGGCCGGGACAAACCGGTACCCGACGTTGCGCACGGTGCCGATCAGGGACTCGTTCTCGGCGCCGAGCTTGGCCCGCAGCCGGCGGACGTGCACGTCGACGGTCCGGGTGCCGCCGAAGTAGTCATAGCCCCAGACCTCCTGCAGCAGCTGGGCCCGGGTGAAGACCCGGCCGGGCTGCTGGGTCAGGAACTTCAGCAGCTCGAACTCCTTGAAGGTCAGGTCCAGCGAGCGGCCGTTCATCCGCGCCGAGTAGGTGGCCTCGTTGATGACCAGCTCACCGGACCGGATCTCGCCGGACTGCTCGGGAACCGGCCCGGCGGCGCGGCCCGAGGGCCAGCCGGAGCCGCGCGTCGACCTCGCCCGGCCCGGCGGTGTGCAGCACGACGTCGTCGGCGCCCCAGTCCGCGGTGACCGCGGCCCAGCCGCCCTCGGTCACGATGACCAGCACCGGGAACGTGCTGCTCGGCCGCCGCGCAGCGCCTGCAGCAGCCGCCGGGCCGCGACCAGGTCGCGGCGCGCGTCGACCAGGACGGCATCGGGCTGCGGGCCGCCGCCCGGCCGGTCCCGGCACGGCCGGGGCGACCCGGACCGCGTGCGGCAGCAGGGTCAGCGAGGGCAGGATCTCGGCGGACGGCTCGGTGCCGCTAGTCAGCAAGAGCACATTGCTCAACCGCTGCCACCTCCGGCCCGCGTCAGCCGCGGGTAGCTACGCCCATGGACTCCCGTGAGAACCCGGGGTCGCCGTTGTCCGGGGTCGTTATGAGCGAGGATAGCTGACATGGCCATCGTCACCATGCGCTACTGGGCCGCGGCGAAGGAGGCCGCGGGCGTCGCCGAGGAGACCGTCGCCGCGGACACGCTGGCCGCCGCGCTGGCCGTCATCGGCGGGGAGCGGCGCGAGAACGCGGGCGCCTTCGCGGGCCGGAGCGCGCTCAGCGCGGTCCTGGCCCGGTCGTCGTTCCTGATCGACGGCCACCCGGTCGGCAGCCGGGCGGCCGAGGCCGTGATCCTGGCCGAGGGCGCCGTCATCGAGGTGCTGCCGCCGTTCGCGGGCGGCTAGCCGGGCGGCGAGCCGGGCGCGAGCCCGGCTTAACCGGCCTACCTGGGACGAAGCAGGATGAGCGTGAACCGGAAGAGGCCGCGGCACGTTCCTGTAGACGTGGCTGGGCAGAAGAGCGGCGCCCGCGCAGCAGCGCGGGCCGGCGTCCGACGAGGAACTGGTGCGCGCGCTCTACGCCGAGCACGCGGGCCCGTTGCTGCGGTATGCGCTGCACCTCATGAGCGGGGACCGGCAGCGCGCGGAGGACATCGTGCAGGAGACACTGCTGCGAGCCTGGCAGCATCCCGAGGCGATCGCCGATCGGCCGGCCCGGCCCGTGGCTGTTCGCGGTCGCGCGCAACCTGGCCGTGGACTCCTTCCGGGCCCGGCAAGGCCCGGCCGCACGAGGTCGGCGAGGGCGCGCTGGAACTGGTGTCAGTTCCGGACGAGGCCGAGCGCGCCCTGGAGTCCTGGGCGGTCGCCGACGCGATCAGGTCGCTGCGCGCCGAGCACCGCGGCGTGCTGCTGGAGACCTACTACCACGGCCGGTCCGTGGCCGAGGCGGCCGCCGTCCTCGGCATACCCGGCGGGTACCGTCAAGTCGCGGACCTTCTACGCGCTCCGCGCCCTCAAGCTGGCACTGGAGGAACGGGGGCTTGCGCCATGACGGCATCAGACATGAGCCGGCCCGGCCTGCCGCGAGATCCGCCAGCTGCTGGGCGTGTACGTGGTGGGCGCCATCGACCCGGCCGAGCGCGCCATCGTGGACGGGCACCTGTCAGGACTGCTCGGACTGCCGGGAGGAGCTGAGCGGCCTGGCGGGCCTGCCCGCGCTGCTCAGCCGCGTGCCGCGTGGCCGACGCCGAGCGGATGGTCAGCGGCGGCGTTCGGCGCTGCCGGACATGGCCGAGCCGCCCGCCGAGCTGCTGAACGGGCTGCTGCGGCGGGTGACGGCCCGGCGGCGGAACCGCCGCTGGCGGTCGGCCCTGGCCCTGGCCGCGGCCGTCGCCATCGCGGCGGGCGGCACCGCCGCCGTGTTCAGCGCTCACGAGCACTCCGATCGGCCCGCCATGGCCCAGGACGTAGCCACGGCCAGCAACGGGCAGGTCAGCGGCGCTCGTGAAGTACAGCCCCACGCCGTGGGGCGGACCGCGATGACGGGTCGCCGTGTCGGGGCATCCCGGCGGGCACCACCTGCAAGTTCTGGGTCGACGAGCGGCGATAGCCACTGGTCGGTCGCCGGGACCTGGACGGTGGGCCCGGGCTACGGCGAGCACTGGTACTCGATGTCGTCGACGGTGGCCGCCGAGAGCGTGCACGGCTTCCAGATCACCGCGGCCGGGCAAGACCGCTGATCAACATTCCCGACTAACGACTGATAGCTGGATCCGCGGTAGCCGGGAATGCACGGGCGGCTCGGCGTGCTGAACAGCTGCGTGACAGCGGGACTGGTGGCGTGCGCCGTGGCGCTGGCCGTGGCGACGGCGCTCGGCCTGGCCTGGCGGGCGACCAGCGGCCGGATGCGCCTGGCCCAGCGGTCGGCCCGGACGGACCGCGGCGAGGTCAGCCGGGCGGGCCGCCGGCAGGGCCGCGGTGCTTACCGCCGCCCAGCTGGGCCGCCCGCTGGGCGAGCGGGCCACGCTGCTGCAGTTCTCCTCGGCCTTCTGCGCGCCCTGCCGGGCCACCCGGGTCATCCTGGCCGAGGTGGCCGGCCTGCGCCGACGGCGTCGCGCACGTCGAGATCGACGCGGAGTCGCACCTGGACCTGGTGCGCCAGCTGGGCGTGCTGCGCACGCCGACGGTCTTCGTGCTGGCGGCCGACGGCCGGATCGTGCGCCGGGCCAGCGGCCAGCCGCGCAAGGCCGACGTGCTCGGCCGCCCTGGGCGACGGCCGCCTGGCACGCCGAGTTTCCTATCCACCAGGTCTGGAAACCAGATAGTGACACCGCGCCGTGGCCGCGCATAGCATCGGGGACGTGATCCAGACCATCCGGACCCGCCGCGAGCTCAAGCTCACCAGGCTGCTGACCAAGCGCCGGGCCGTGGATTTCTGCCGCGTCGCCACGGCCATCTGTTGCCCGTCCGGTTCCCGGCCAGCTGACTGACTGGCCCCGGCTGCCGCCGAGCCTGACGTCCCGGGGCACGTAGCCGCCGGCCCGGGGTACCGCACCCAGGTGGCCGGCCACGGTGCGCCCGGCCGGGCCACCACCACGGGGAAACCACAGCGCGGGGGCACATCGCCACGGGGCATGAGCTCAAAGAGGTGGACCAGATGGAGATCGATCCGAGAGGCCCGCGGTTCGGCGCCCTGATCACCATGGTCGTCTTCGCCGTGGTCCTGATCACCAGCAGCGCGTGGCTGCTGGCCGTGCAGGCCCTGTTCTTCGCGATCGGCGCGGTGTCGGCACTGCCCGGCCGCCCGTACGGGCTGGTCTACCGGTGGCTGGTCCGGCCCCGGCTCGGCCCGCCCGCCGAGCTGGAGCCGGCCGCGCCGCCGCGGTTCGCCCAGGGCGTGGGCCTGGTCATCAGCATCATCGGCGTCATCGGCTATGCCGCCGGCTGGCAGCCGCTGGGCATGGCGGCCGCGGCCGCCGGGCTCGTCGCCGCATTCCTGAACGGCATCTTCGGCCTGTGCCTGGGCTGCGAGATGTACCTGCTCATCCGACGTATCTGGCCGGGCCGGCCGCAAGCTGGTCCCGGCCGAAGCTGACAAGGAGGTTTGACTATGAGTCGTTCCGACGTCCTCGTGGACGCCGACTGGGTCGAGGCGCACAACGGCGAGCCGGCGTGGTGCTCGTCGAGGTCGACGAGGACACCAGCGCCTACGACAAGGGCCACATCCGCAACGCCGTCAAGATCGACTGGAAGAAGGACCTGCAGGACCCGGTCCGCCGCGACTTCGTCGACCGGGACGGGCTTCGCGGCCCTGCTGTCGCAGCGCGGCATCTCCAACGACGACACCGTCGTCCTCTACGGCGGCAACAACAACTGGTTCGCCGCGTACGCGTACTGGTACTTCAGGCTGTACGGGCACCAGAACGTCAAGCTGCTCGACGGCGGCCGCAAGAAGTGGGAGCTGGAGTCCCGCGAGCTGGTCACCGAGGTGCCGCAGCGCCCGGCCACCAGCTACACCGCCCGCGACCAGGACGCCTCGATCCGCGCGTTCCGGGACGAGGTCGTGGCCGCGATCGGCAACCGACAACCTGGTCGACGTCCGCTCGCCGGACGAGTTCGCCGGCCGGCTGCTGGCCCCCGCCCACCTGCCGCAGGAGCAGGCGCAGCGCGGCGGGCACATCCCGACCGCGAGGAACGTGCCCGTGGTCGAAGGCGGCCGAGGAGGACGGCACGTTCAAGTCCGACGACGCCCTGCGCACCCTGTACGGCGAGGCGGGCGTGGACTTCGGCACCGACACCATCGCCTACTGCCGGATCGGCGAGCGCTCCGCGCACACCTGGTTCGTCCTGCACGAGCTGCTCGGCCAGCCGAACGTGAAGAACTACGACGGTTCCTGGACCGAGTACGGCTCGCTGGTCGGCGTCCCGATCAAGACCGGGGATGAGTCATGAGCGCAGCTGAGCAGGCGACTGCGGCCGGCTGCGGCGCGCCGGCCGGCGGCCGCCGCTGACCGACGCCGGCAACCAGGCCGTGGTCCAGGGCCGGGTGACCCAGGCAGGGCGCCCCGGTGGGGACCGGCTACGCCCGGCTGCTCAACAGCGACGGCGAGTTCGTCGCCGAGGTGCCGCTGGGCGACGACGGCGGCTTCCGGTTCTTCGCCGCCCCGGGCACCTGGACGCTGCGCGTCCTGGCGCCGGGCGGGATCCGCGCCGAGCAGGCCGTCTCGGCTGCCACCGGCAAGATCGCCAACCTGGAGGTCGCGGTCTGACCCCGGGCCGGAGCTAGCAAACGATCGCGGCGGTCTCTCCCGTGCCGCACGGGAGGGGCCGCCGCGATTGCGTCCGGTGCACCGGACGGCCGCTCGCCGGGCGGCCGGAGTTCCCCGTCTTGTCATCTGTACGTCGCGCTGCAAGTCCACTTCTCCGTTCAACTGCCGGACACCTAGACCGCCTAGAAATGGCTACGGCGGATTCAGTCGGCCAGTTTCTGGCGGGGCCGCCACCTGACAGCTAGGTCGGACAGGGGCAGATAGCGGATGTCGAACGATGCTGATCCGGTCAGCCAGCTCCCGGAGTCGGCAGGCCAGGCGCCGAGCTCAGCGCCCAACGTCGCGGTTGCTGACAGCTTGCCGCAGCCGGCGGGGGGCACGGGTGTGCAGCAGTCAGCAGGTGAGGCGGTGCTGCAGACCCGGAGCCTGACGCTCAGCTTCGGCCCGCGCGACCATCCTGTCCGACATCACCGTGGATGTGCAGCGCGGTGCGGTGACGGCCCTGATCGGGCCGACCGGATCGGGCAAGACCACGCTGCTGCGCACCTTCAACCGGATGAACGACAAGGTCACCGGCTACCGCCACGCGGGCGACGTGCATGCTGGACGGGCGCAGCATCTGGCAGTCCGGGCGTGGAGCTGATGTCGCTGCGCCAGCAAGGTCGGCATGCTGTTCCAGCGGCCCAACCCGTTCCCCATGTCGATCATGGACAACGTGACGGCCGGGGCCGGGCGCACAGGATGGCCAGCAAGGCCGGCCTGCGGGCGATCGCCGAGCAGCGGCTCACCGAGGTCGGGCTGTGGGAGCGCGGTGCGCGACCGGCTGAAGGACTCCCCGTTCCGGCTGTCCGGCGGCCAGCAGCAGCTGCTGTGCCTGGCCCGGGCGCTGGCCATCAGCCCGGACGTGCTGCTGCTGGACGAGCCGACCTCGTCGCTGGACCCGATGGCCACCGAGTCGATCGAGGAGCTGGTCCGGACGCTGGTCCCGCAGCTGACGGTGATCATCGTGACGCACAACCTGGCCCAGGCGGCCCGGATCGCCGACCGGACCATCTTCCTCAACCGCGGCCGGCTGGTGGAGACCGGACCGACACCAAGCAGCTGTTCGAGAACCCAGCCCATGAGGAGACCGCCCACTACGTGAGCGGCCGGTTCGGCTGACAAGGACCACCCGCTGGCGAGGGCGGCTATCCCTCGCCAGCCGGGGCAAGGACCGCGCGCTAGGGCGCTGGCCTCATCGCACGCACCCGCGTGCGAGTCGTGTATGCGCACGTTTCAGCGTGCATGAGTAAAGGAGTATTCCCCGGTGGCCAGACGACTTCGTTTGGTGTACGCGGCGGCCGCTGTTGGCTCCGCTCGCGCTGCTCGCGGCGGCCTGCGGCAGCAGCGGTGGCAGCTCGAGCTCATCGTCAACTTCAGCACCGTCCGCCTCGGCGGCGGCCATGGTCGGGCCCGCGCTGCCGACAGCGCCGGCCAAGACCCCGAAATCGATCACCGAGACCGGCAGCACGCTGCTGTTCCCGCTGTTCGGCGCCTGGCCGACCGCCTACCAGAAGCTCTACACGCCCAGCGGCGGGACCCCACGGTCACCATCACCACCGGCGGTACGGGCTCGGGTACCGGCATCACCGACGCGTCGACCGGCACGGTGAACATCGGCGCGTCCGACGCCTACCTGTCGAGCGCGCAGACAGTCGCAGTACGCCGGGCCTGATGAACATCGCCGCTGGCGATCTCGGCCCAGCAGGTCAACTACAACGTGCCGGGCGTCAAGAACGCTCAACCTCGACGCCGACCGTGCTGGCCAAGATCTACACCGGCAAGATCACCAACTGGAACGACCCGGCGATCAAGGCGCTCAACCCGGGCGCCAGCCTGCCGAACCTGAAGATCATCACCGCTGCACCGCGCGGACAGCTCCGGCGACACCTTCCTGTTCACCAGCTACCTGAACGCACAGGACTCCGCCGGCTGGCCGGCCGCCAACGTCAACACCACCATCAGCTGGCCGTCGGTCTCCGGCTCGCTGGCCGAGACCGGCAACAGCGGCATGGTGGCGGGCTGCCAGGCCAACAAGGGCTGCATCGCCTACATCGGCATCAGCTACCTGCAGAAGACGCAGGCGGCCGGCCTGGGCGAGGCCTACGCTGAAGAACGGCGCGGGCAAGTTCCTGCAGCCCACCCCGGCCACCATCAAGGCCGCCGCGGCCGCGTTCACCGGCCAAGACGCCGGCCAACGAGACGATCTCGATGATCAACGGCCCGGCCCCCAAGCGGCTACCCGATCATCAACTACGAGTACGCCATCGTGAAGACCAAGCAGTCCGAGGGCGAGCAGGCCCAGGACATCCGGGCGTTCCTGCACTGGATCGTGCACGACGGGCCAGGACGCGACGACCTACCTGGACCCGGTGGACTTCCAGCCGCTGCCGTCCAGCGTGGCCACCCAGTCCGACGCGCAGATCGCCAAGATCGGCAGCTGACTCTTGGCTGCGTCAGCCTCTGAGCTGAGGCCGGAGGGGGAGGCGGGCCACGGCCCGCTTCCCCGCCGGCTGCGGCATCTCCTTCGGCGGGGACAAGACGGTCCGCTGGGTGGGCTTCGTGTTCGCCCTGCTGCCGGCCGCTGGGCTCCCTTCGTCCTGGCCACCCTGGCCGTCGAGGCTATCCCGGCGATCAAGTTGAACGGGTGGGGCTTTTTCACCGCACAGCATGTGGAACCAGGGCGGCGGCTACAACGCGGTCATCGTCAAGACCGGCGGCGTCGCGCACCTGTCCGGGTCGCAGTTCGGTGTCCTGCCCGAGATCGTCGGCACGCTGCTGACCTCGGCCATCGCCCTGCTCATCGCAGTGCCGGTATCCGTCGGCGCCGCGCTGGTCATCGTCGAGCGGCTGCCGCGGCGGCTGGCCAGCCTGGTCGGCGCTGTTCCTGGAACTGCTGGCGGGCATGCCCAGCGTGGTCATCGGCCTGTGGGGCGTGCTGACCTTCGGCCCGTTCATCGCGCACGACATCGCGCCGTGGATCGCGAACAACTTCCCTGACATCCCGGTGTTCAAGCTACTTCCCGGCAGTACCGGCAACGGCCAGGGGCTGCTGATCTCCAGCCTGGTGCTGGCCGTCATGGTCATCCCCATCGTCGCCGCCACCAGCCGGCGACCTCATCCGGCAGGTGCCGATCCTGCCCCGCGAGGGCGCGGTCAGGCGCTGGGCATGTCCGACTTCGAGACCGCCCGCCGGGTCACGCTGCCGTGGGTCGGCAGCGGCATCATCGGCGCCGTGGTCCTCGGCCTCGGCCGGGCCCTGGGTGAGACCATCGCGGTGGCCATGACCTGCGGGTTCGCGCTCGGCGAGATCCCCGGAAACCTGTACGGCGCTATGACGACCATCGCCGCCACGATTGTGAACGAGCTGGACTCGGCCTTCGGCGACGCCAGCAAGTTCAGCGTGCGCAGCCTGGCCGAGCTGGCCCTGGTGCTCATGGTCATCACGCTGGCCACCAACGTCGTGGCCCGGCTGCTGGTCCGCCGGGTGTCCGGCACCGCGCTGCCGGTCGGCAGGGGGTTGTAGCAGATGAGCGGAGCAAACCGCCGCAGCGCCGTCGCGCCGGGCTCGCAGGTCGGCGCCTTCGAGTGGCCCGAGGTGCCGGTGCGCCGGAAGATCGCCAATTACGTGTTCTGGGGGCTGTGCTTCCTGGCCCTGGCCGTGGTCGTGGTGCCCACGATCTGGCTGGCCGGCGGCATCGTGGTCCGCGCCGTCCCCAACTTCAGCTTCAGCGTGCTGACGACCCGCACCACCGGCACCACGGGCGGCCTGGAGCAGGCCGTGCTCGGGACCCTGCTGATCACGGTCTGCGTGCTGGTGATCGGCGGGACGGTCAGCATCCTCACCGGCCTGTACCTGAGCGAGTTTGCCCGCGGGCGGCACCAGGGGGTGCTGCGCGGCGCCTACGAGGTGCTGGCCGGCATCCCGTCCATCGTGCTCGGCTACGTGGGCTACGTCGCCCTGGTGGTGGGCCTGCACTGGGGTTTCAGCCTGCTGCCCGCCGTCCTGGTGCTGACGGTCATCGCGATCCCGTACATCACCAAGGCCACCGAGTCGTCGCTCGGCCAGGTGCCCAGCTCCTACCGGGAAGGCGCCGAGGCGCTCGGCATCCCGGCGGCCTGGACGCTGCGGAAGATCGTGCTCAAGGCCGCGCTGCCGGGCATCATCACCGGCCTGCTGGTCGCGATGGCGATTGCGGTGGGCGAGACGGCGCCGCTGCTGACCACCGCGGGCTGGAGCGACCAGAATCCGTCGCTGGCGCTGACCCACTCGCCGGTCGCGTTCCTGACCTACCCGATCTTCTCCTTCTATCAGTACGGCAAGGAATCGCAGGACCTGTCCTACGACGCGGCCCTGATCCTGCTGGTGTTCGTGCTGCTCATCATCGTCGCGGGACGTGTGATCATTGCCCGGTCCCGGCGGCACTCGGAGTGAGTGCGAGGGGAGCCGGTGGTGGCCGCAGGACGCTGGGAAGATGAGCCGGCCGAGGCTCAGCCGCGCTCAGCAACCGGACCGGGCGCCCCGCCCGGCCAGCGACGTGCTGGCCAGCAGGCTCGCCGCGGCGCTGGTCCACCATGAGCCGGGCTGGCGGCTGCCGCGGCACACCGCACTCGCGCGCCGCTACAACGTCAGCCCGGCCGAGATCGAGAGCGCCGTCGCGGACCTGGTCAGCCGGCACCTGATCCGGCGGCTGGCCGACGGCCAGCTCTACCGGGCCAGCCCGGCCGAGTACCTGCTGGAACTCGAGGGCGTGTCCGGGCTGGTCCTCGACGCTGGACCCGATGGGCAGCGAGCTGACCTGCCGCAGCCGCCAGGTGTCGTGGCGGCGGGTGCCCGAGGACATCGGCTGGGCGCTGGGCCTGGAGAGTTCCGATGCCGTGTGCGTGGTCCGGTTCCTGTGGGCGGCCGACGGCGAGCCGGCGGCCTGCTCGACGACCTACCTGCCCAGCGGCGAGCCCGGCCCGGACGCCGCGATGGCACTGCCGGACTCGCTCAGCCTGCTGCCGCACACCGGTGCCGGCAGCGCGGGCCCCGCGGCCGGTGCGGGCAGCCCTCGGGGGGCTGCCCTCGCCGGCCCGGCCGCGCTGCCCCGGGCGCTGCACATCGAGATGCAGCCGCCGCCGCCGGCCGTGGCGCGCAGCCTCCGGCTGCCGGCCGGCCAGCCGGCCACGATCGTCACCGTCCGGTTCGATGACCCGGCCGGCGCCCGGCCGGTCGCGCTGACGGTGGCGGTGCTGCGCTCGGACATGTTCCGGGTCGTGCTGCAGTCCCCGCACCAGCCGCTGTCCGATGGCGGCGAGGGGAGTTTCACCGGCGCCTGGACACACGCCGTGGAGGACTGGGAATCTTGACCAGTTATGTCCGCGACTCCTGCCCGTGCCGCTGAGCAGCAGCTGCCCTACCCGGGCTTACCGGTCCCGCCCGCCCGGTCCCGCCGTGCCACCGCCGGGGCCGCGGCCGGGGTAGCCGCGGTGGCGGCCCACCTGATCTTCGCCCCGGCCGTCCTCGCCCTGGCCGGCGCCGCCGTCGTCACCGGGCGGCTGACCCGGTGGCGGCCGCTGTGGCTGACCATCCTGGCCGCCCGGGGAGCGGCCTGGACCGCAGCCGTCGGCTTACCTCGCGCGCTGGCCGGCCTGGCCGCCGGGCCGCGCCAGGCTGCTGGCCTACCTGGCCGGCGTTCCCGGTCATCCGGCGCAGCTGCGGGACGCCGGGACGGCGCTGACGCAGGCCGCCCACCAGCTGCCCGGCCAGCTGCCGGCCGGCCTGCTGATAGCGGCGGCCGAGGCGGGCGCCCTGGCCTGGCTGGCCGCGCGGCGCCGCCCCGGCTGGCCCGGTCCCGGCCGGGCCAGTCCCGGCAGGCTCGGCTCCGGCCCGGCCTGGCGGCCGGGGCTCATTGCGGTCATCCGGCGGCACCAGAGCGGGTCCAGCCTGGCCGCCGGTCACACCGCCACGCGGACTGGCTTTGGCCTCGGCCTGGATCCCGCGTCCGGCCGGCTCGCCGAGCTGAGCTGGGCGACGGCCGCCGGCGGGGTTCTGGTGACCGGTGCCGGGATCGACGCCGCGGTCCGGCTCGGCTTCCCGGCCGCCAGCGCGGCGATCGCCCGGCGCAAGACGATGGTCGTCGTCGACCTGACCGCCAGCGACTGGCTGGCCGGGGAGCTGACGGCGGCCTGCCGGGCCGCGGCGGCGCCGCTGACCGAGTTCCGCCCGGTCCCGCCGGGCTGCTGGGCGCCGGCCCGGCTGGGTGGCCGCGCGTCCGCCAGGGCGCCCGCTGGCGGCCCGTCCGCGGGCCGCCTGGCGGGCGGCCACCCAGCCGACGAGGCGACCGCCGGTGCCCGGTTAGCGGCGGCCCTCGGACAGGCGGTCCGGGACCGCGAGGTCGTCCTGGCCAGCCTGGACCCGGCCATGCCGTCGCAGGCCGCCGCGCTGGCCGCGGAGCGTGCCGTGAGCAGCCTCACGGCCGTTCTGCGCCGCCTGCGCGAGCAGGGGCTGCGCGGGGACTGCCTGGTCTGGATCCATGGCTGCGAGGTAGCGCGGCCACCGGCCCTGGCCGGGCTGCTGGAACTCGGGCCGGCCACCGGAACCGCCGTCCTGCTGTCCACGGCCAGCGCCGGCGCGGCGGCGGCGCTGGCCGGCCGGGTGGCGGCCGTCGTGGCCGGCGGCCCCGCGGACGCGCGGGTCGCGGACAGCGTCGCCGCCTGGAGCCTGCCCGGCGCGGCTGCCGCCCGGGCAGAGCAGGCGGCGCGGCTGTGCCGGCAGCCGGCGAGCCAGTTCACGATCGCGGATCGCGAGGGCGGGATCCGGCCCGCCTGTCGCCCGGTGCCGCGGCGGCCGGTCCCGCCGGCGGAGCAGTCATGACGGCCGGTGACGTCCGGCCGGGCCGGCTGTGCCTGGGCTGGCAGCATGCTCCCGCCCTCCCCGAGCCCGGCCCCCGGCCCGCCCCGCCCCCGGCGGCCCCGGCCATCGCGGTGAGCGCGGGCTGGCGGGCGGCCCAGTACCAGGAGGCGGTCCGGCTGGCCCGGCCGCACCGGATGGCCTGCGCCTGCAGCGCCGCCGGGGGCGCGGCCGCCGTCGCGGGCGGCCTGGCCGGCCTGCTGCCCGCCGGGCCTGGCCGGGCTGAGCGCCGCCGGGCTGCTCGCGGCCGCCGCGGCCAGCCTGCGCGTGCTGCACCGCGACCGCCGCGAACTGCGGGACCGGCTGGCCGCCGAGGACGTCCGGGTCGGGCAGTTCCGGGCGGCGGCGCAGCGCGAGCAGGACGCCCGGCGAGCCGAGCATGCCCGCCAGGAGCGCAGCTGGCGGCAGCGCCGGGCCGCCTTCGCCCGCCAGCCGCAGTGGTATCCGGTGTGGCTGCCGGCCGGCCTGCACCGGATCGACGTGGCGGGCGGCACACTCGCCGGCTGGTCAGCGCTGCTGACCTCGGTGGCCGCACCGCTGCTCGCCGCTGGCGGCGAGGTCACCGTGCTCGACCTGACCGAGGGGCCGGTCGCCGCTGACCTGCTGGCCGTGGCACGAGCTCGCGGCATCGACCCGCTGGTCTGGGTGCTGCCCGCCGATCTGCCCCGGCTCGACCTGGGTGCTGGCCTGCCGCCCGCCGAGCTGGCCGAGGTGCTCGCCACGGCGATCGGCGCGAGCGCCGGCCGGCGGCCGGCCCGGCTGCGGACCCGGCGGCTGACGCCGCGCTGCTCGGCCGGGTACTGGAGATCCTGGGCGCGGAGGCCACGATCGCGCAGCTGACGGCCGCGCTGCGGGTCCTGGCTCAGGTCGGCGACCCGCGGGCCGACGTGCGGGCCGGCCTGCTGACCGCCGCCCAGCTGGACCGGCTGGCCCGGCTGTTCGGCCGGGCGGCGGCCGACCGCGTGGTCATCGACCGGGCGTGGGCCGCCGAGGCGCGGCTGCGGCCGCTGGAGCCGCTGGGCCGGGCGCTGGCCGGGCTGCCGCCCAGCCCGCTGCGGCTGGCCTGGCTGGACCGGGCGGCGGGCGCGGCGGCGGGCCCGATGCTGGCCGGCTTCCTGGTCGTCGCGCTGACGCAGGCGCTGCGCCGGGCCCCGGCGGCGGGGGAGCCCGCGCAGGTCATCGTCGTGCTCGGCGCGGAGCGGCTGGGACCGCCGGTCCTGGACCGGCTGGCCGACGCCTGCGAGAGCGCCGGGGTGGCCCTGGTCGTGGGCTACCGGTCGCTGCCCGCGCACGTGCGGGACCGGCTGGGCCGGGGCAACGCGGCGGTGGCCTTCATGCGGCTGGGCAACGCCCAGGACGCGCGGGCGGCCGCCGAGCAGATCGGCACCGAGCACCGGCTCGTGCTCAGCCAGCTGACCCAGACCGTCGGCGACTCGGTCACGGTGACGGCCGGCGATTCCTACACCAGCACGGTCTCGGCCGCGGACTCGGTCGCCGGCTCGGCGTCGGTCACCGACAGCGCCGGGCGCAGCCGCGGCAGCCGCGGCGGGTTCGCGCCGTTTGCCGGGCCGGGCTCAGCCAGCCGGGACCGCAGCGCCTCCCGGGCGGTGGCCGGCTCGCTGTCGGTCACCGAGCAGATCAGCGCCAGCACCGCGTGGGGCGCGAGCACGTCACGCGCGCTCGGCGGCAGCACCTCGCTGGCCGCCGGCGCGCAGCGGTCCCGCGAGTTCCTCGTCGAGCAGCACGAGCTGCAGCAACTGCCGCCCAGTGCCGTGCTGCTGAGCTACGCCGGCCCGGGCGGCCGGCAGGTGGTGCTGGCCGACGCCAACCCGGCCATCGGCAGCCTGCGAGCCGCCGCCCCGGTCAGCCTGACCGGGGTCCGGGCGGCCGGGGCCCCGGCCCCGTGGCCGCCGCCCGGCCCCGGCGTAGGGTCGGGAGGACGGGGCCGCCTCCGGCCCGACCCGGACACACGGGAGGCGACATGACCGAGCAGACGCCCGACGAGGCCTTTCACCGGGACCGGCGGGAGCACGGCGGCGCACCCGCCCGCCCCGACGACGACCGGCTGGAGCGGCTGACCGAGGAAGAGCGGGTCGAAGCCGGCCTGGATGCGTTCGACCCGGACGAGGTACCGCCGGCCACCGACGCGCCGCCCGAGCCGGACATCACCCGCTCCGATGAGTATCAGGAGGCCCGGGCCGAGATCCGCCGGGAAGCCGACGCCGACGAGCTGGAGGTCGAGCACCGGCGCGACCCGTACCCGCCCAGCCATTACGACCGCTCCTGAGCCGGCCGCCCGGCTGACATAGGGCGGGCCAGCCGCCGGCGGCCCCGGCGGGCCGGCCTAGACTCGGCGCGTGAGCCGTGATTTCCGCCAGGTCGATGTCTTTACCACCGCTGAGTACCAGGGCAACCCGGTCGCCGTCGTGCACGGCGCCGACGGGCTGACCGATGAGCAGATGCAGCAGTTCGCCAACTGGACCAACCTGTCCGAGACGACGTTCCTGCTCGAGCCGGCGGCCGCCGGGGCCGACTACCGGGTCCGGATCTTCATGCCCGGCAGCGAGCTGCCGTTTGCCGGGCATCCCACCCTGGGCAGCTGCCACGCGTGGCTGGAGGCCGGCGGCCAGCCGGCCCGCGACGACGTCGTGGTCCAGGAGTGCAAGGCCGGGCTGATTACCCTCCGGCGCACCGGGGCCGGGCTGGCCTTCGCCGCGCCGCCGCTGGTGCGCAGCGGCCCGGTCGACGCGCCGCTGGCCGAGCGGGTCGCCGCGATGCTGAATCTGGCCCCGGCCGACATCGTTGACCTGCAGTGGGCTGACAACGGCCCGGGCTGGGTCGCCGTCCTGCTGGACAGCGCCGCCGCCGTGCTCGCGGTCCGGCCCGGGCACCCTGGACCCCGACCTGAACCTCGGCATCGCCGGCCCGTACCCGGCCGGGTCGCCGGAGGCGCTGGAGGTCCGGGCGTTCTTCCGCAAGGACGCCGCGACCACCGAGGATCCCGTGACCGGCAGCCTGAATGCCTCCCTGGCGCAGTGGCTGACCGGCCGGCCGGATCAGCGCGCCGTATGTCGCCAGCCAGGGCACCGTCCTGGGCCGCCGCGGCCGGGTGAGCATCTCCCGCGACGACGACGGCCAGGTCTGGGTCGGCGGCGGCACCGTGACCTGCATCACTGGCACTGTCGCGCTGTAGCGGGCCGGTGCCGCCAAAGCGGCCAATCGGGTGGCACGGACCGTCACCGGCCTGATATGCACGCAATATGGTCCAGGCTGCGGGCATTGGCGGGGGCGCAACGGGCCCGTGGTACCGGGTTCAGGCGATCAGTTCCGGCAGTCCCGGCGGCACGGCCGACCGGGACTACGCATCGATCCTGCCCGCGGCTCTCAACGCGGCCGCGCACCGGCGGCCGTTCATCGCGGGCTGGCTGTCGCGCGGCGGCGGCGCGCCCCTGGAGCTCATCACCAACGCGGGGCCGCTGCCGGCTCCCGCGGCCGCCCTGCCCGGCCCGGCCGATCTGCTGGACGGGACCGCGGGCCGGCTCGCGGCCGGCCTGCTGCCGGAGACCGGCCCCGCGCCGGGCAGCCCGCAGCTGCTGGAGGAGTTGCTGTTCCCGTGGGGGGCGCGCGGCCTGCCGGTCACCGGCAATCTGCTGGCCGACCTGGATCGCCTGGTCTGGGCGCCGTGTCCCGGCCGGCTGGCGCTGCCCGAGCCCGCTGCGAGCACCCCCGCGCTACGACGGGCCCACGCTGTTCGAGGCCGCGCTGCAGACCCTGATGGGCCGGCCGTTCGGGTGGCTGATCGTGGCCGACCCGACGGACCTGATCGACGCCGAGACCGACGAGCTGCGGTCCCAGCTGAACGTGCTGCGCCGGTATGAGGAGGAGCAGGCCCGGTTCGACGCCGACCGCGTCCAGCGCCGCCTGGCCGAGCTGGACACCTACCGCGAGGCCGGGCTGTGGGACGTGCGGGTGCTGGCCGGCGCGGCCAGCGAGCAGGAGCTGAGCCTGATCGCGCCGGTCCTGGTCGGCGCCGCCGACCTGCGTGCTCATCCGTACCGGCTGCGCAGCGCCGAGGGCGGCTATGACTTCGCCGACGCCCTGGCGGCCAAGCTGAGCGATCCGCGGGACGGGTCGGCCGTGCCGTTTGCCTCGACCGCCGGGGCCCTGGCCGCGCTGACCGGGCTGCCGCGCGGTGAGGTGCCCGGCATCCGGGTGCTGGAGAGCGGGCGGTTCGACGTGACCAGCGAGGTCGGTGACGAGCAGGCCATCGAGCTGGGTGCCATCCTGGACGGCCAGGACCGGCCGGTCGGCCAGTTCCGGGTGCCGCTGTCCACCCTGAACCGGCACGCCTTCGTCACCGGCGCCACCGGGGCGGGCAAGTCGCAGACGGTCCGGCACATGCTGGAGCAGCTCACCGCCGCCGGCGTGAACTGGCTGGTGATCGAGCCGGTCAAGTCGGAGTACGCCGCGATGGCCGGGCGGATCGAGGGCACCGCTCCGGTGACGGTGATCAACCCGGCCGACCCGGCGGCGATCCCGGTATCGGTGAACCCGCTGGCGCCCGAGCCGGGCTATCCCGTGCAGGCGCACATCGACATGGTCCGGGCGCTGTTCCTGGCCGCCTTCGACGCCCGTGAGCCATTCCCGCAGATCATGTCGCAGGCCCTGCAGCGGGCCTACGCGCGACTGCGGCTGGGACACCGTGACGGGCGGCGCGGCGCCGGGCGCGGTCGCGCCGCCGACCGTCCCGACGCTGGCCCGGCTGGAGGCGGCGGCGCTGGAGGTCATCGCGGAGGTGGGCTACGGCCAGGAACTGCAGGCCGACGTGCGCGGCTTCGTCGGGGTGCGGCTGCGGTCGCTGCGCACCGGCTCGGCGGGCCGGTTCTTCGAGGGCGGCCACCCGGCCGACATCGGCGCGCTGCTGCGCCGCAACGTCGTGCTGGCCATCGAGGAGGTGGCCAACGACGAGGACAAGGCGTTCCTGATCGGCACGCTGATCATCCGGATCGTCGAGCATCTGCGGATGCGGGCCAGGACCGGCCCGGTGGACGGCCTGCGGCACGTCATCGTCATCGAGGAGGCCCACCGGCTGCTGCGGGCGGGCCGGGAGGGCGCCAGCGCGCACGCCGTGGAGCTGTTCGCCAGCCTGCTGGCGGAGATCCGCGCCTACGGCGAGGGCATGGTGATCGCCGAGCAGATCCCGGCCAAGCTCGTTCCCGACGTGGTCAAGAACACCGCCCTCAAGGTGCGTGCACCGGCTGCCGGCCAGCGACGACCGCCAGGTCGTGGGCGCCGCGATGAACCTGGACGACGATCAGTCCCGGCAGGTGGTGTCGCTGCGGCCGGGCTTCGCCGCGGTGTTCGCCGACGGGATGGACCGGCCGGTGCGGATCCGGGTGCCGCTACGGCGGCCGCCGGGAGCGGCCCGTCGCCGGCGCGACCGCGCAGCCGCCGCCGATCCGCGGCCGCGCGGTCGGCCGCCTGCGGGCCGTCCTGCACGGCCGGCCGGGCCTGCACGCTGCTGGAGATCCGCGCGGCCGACATGCTGGCCAGCTCGCCCGACGACGCCTGGCTGCGGGTCTGGGCCGAGGCCCTGGTGCTGGCCCACCTCACCAACCGGCCGCTGCCCCGGGTGCCCGCCCTGCTGCGGCACCGCTGGCTGGAGCTGGACGCCCGGCTGCGCGAGTGCCTGCTGGCGACGGCGCTGGAGCGGCCGCTGGCCGGGCGGGCCGCCGCGGTGCGGTCGTGCTATGACCCGGAGCGGTTCGCCGCCTCCTGCGCGTCGATGGCGCGGCGGCTGCTGGACGGCGGCAAGGGCGCGGGCACGCGCGCCGGGCGCCGACTGGGTGATCCCGCAGCTGCAGTGGCTGCATGAGATCGAGCGGGCCTGCCCGCTGGGCGGCCCGCAGCCGGACCCGTTCGCGCCCGCGCCGCGGCTGGACTTCGCGCTGCCGGGGCTGGCCGACCGGCCCGACGTGAAGATCGGCCAGCGGGTCAGCGGGCTGCGCCGCCACCCGCTGTCCATGGAGCTGGCCCGCAACCGGCTGCCGGCCTGGACGGTGCTGCTCGGCGAGGACGACCAGCGTGGCTTCATCGACGACCTGGCCTCGGTGGCGATCGGGGTGAGCCACCGCGGGCAGCTGCGCAAGGCGGCCGGGCGAGATGGGCATCGCGGGCTGGCTGGAGCCGGTGCTGTCCTGGCCGCGCCGGTTCATCATCGGGGCCGACGATCAGGCCGTGGCGCTGGCGGTGCGCGAGCGCGGCCGCGTGGCCGGATAGCATCGGCGGCCATGAGCAAGCTTCCGCTGCGCGCGCGCCTGGCCACCGGCATCGGCGGGGCGGCTGGCACGCGTCTCGCGGCTGACCGGCCGCGGCGACGGATCGGTCATCGGCGGGGTGCTGGGCCTGCGGGTGGAGCCCGAACTCCTCCGGCTGCTGGCCGCCGGCCGCCAGGTCGATCCTGGTCACCGGGACGAACGGGAAGACCACCACGACCCGGCTGATCACCGCGGCGCTGGGCGCGCTGGGCCAGGAGGTGGCCAGCAACGCCTTCGGCGCCAACATGGAGGCGGGCCTGGCCTCGGCCCTGGGCCGGGCGCCCGGAGGCGCCCTACGCGGTCCTGGAGACCGACGAGCGGTACCTGCCCGCGGTGATCAGGGCGACCAGCCCGCGGGTGGTCACGCTGCTGAACCTGAGCCGGGACCAGATGGACCGGGCGGCGGAGATCTGGCTGATCGCCCGGCGCTGGCGGGAGGCGCTGGCGGCGGCCCGCGACTGCCTGGTCATCGCTAACGCCGATGATCCGCTGATCGCCTGGGCGGCCGGCGCGGCGCAGCACGTGACCTGGGTCGCGGCCGGCCAGCGCTGGCACGAGGACTCCTGGTGCTGCCCGGAATGCGGCTCGCACCTGCAGCGCGACACGCTGGGCTGGCGGTGCGGGGAGTGCGCGTTCGCCCGCCCGCCGACGCCGTGGGTGCTGGACGACGGCTCGGTCATCGACGCGCTCGGCCAGGTACGCGAGCTCGGCCTGGCGCTGCCCGGCCGGGCGAACCGGTCCAACGCCGTGGTCGCCCTGGCGGTTGCCGACCACTTCGGGATCAGCGTCGACGACGCGCTGCCGCTGCTGCGCACGGTCACCTCCGTGGCCGGCCGGTACACCCTGGTCGAGCGCGGCGGCGGTCAAGGTCCGGCTGCTGCTGGCCAAGAACCCGGCCGGCTGGCTGGAGGCGTTCGACGTGCTCACCGAGGGCGACGGCCCGGTGCTGCTGGCGGTCAACGCGCAGGTGCCCGACGGCAAGGACACCTCGTGGCTGTGGGATGTGGACTACCGCGTGCTGCGGGAGCGCCCGGTCTTCGTCGCCGGCGAGCGGCGGCTGGACCTGGCCGTACGGCTGGAGGCCGATCAGGTGATCTTCGACCTCGTGGACGGGCTGGATGACGCGATCGGCCGGACTCGCTCCGGCCAGCTCGACGTGATCGCCAACTACACCGCGTTCCAGCAGATCCGCGGCGTCCTGGGGCGGACGCAGTGACCGCCGGGCACGCCCGGCAGGACAGCGGGCGGGGGTACGCCTCGCCGGCCGGATCCGGCCCGGAGCCGGCCCGCCGGGGCCGGCATGCCGCGCCCGAGAGCCCGGCGGACCAGCCCCTGGAACCCCCGGTCCGGGGACGGCATAGCCCAGGGGGCCACCCCCTGGAACCCCCAGTCCGGGGGCGGGGGCGGGAGAGCCAGCTGCGCCTGGTCTGGGTCTACCCGGACCTGCTGAGCACCTACGGCGACCGCGGCAACCTGCTGGTCCTGCAGCGGCGCGCCCAGCTGCGGGGGCTGTCGACGTGGAGGCCGTCTGAGGTCAACTCCGATCAGGCGGTCCCGCAGCAAGGCGACATCTACCTGCTGGGCGGCGGCGAGGACCTGCCGCAGATCCTGGCCGCCCGGCGGCTGGCCGCCGACGGCGGGCTGGCTGCTGCCGCGGCGAGCGGCGCGGTGGTGTTCGCCGTGTGCGCGGGCTACCAGGTCATCGGCACGCAGTTCGGCGGCGTGGAGGGCGAGCCGGTGGACGGCCTGTCGATCATCGACATTGCCAGCGGCCGCGGCGACCGCCGCGGGGTCGGCGAGATCGTCGCGGACGTCGATCCGGAACTGGGCGCCGGCCGGCTGACCGGATTCGAGAATCATCAGGGCGTCACCCGGATCGGCCCCGGTGCCCGGCCGCTGGCCCGGGTCACGCTCGGCGTGGGCAACGGTGACGGCACCGAGGGCGCCTACGCCGGCAAGGTGCTCGGCACCTACCTGCACGGCCCGGCCCTGGTGCGCAATCCGGCCCTGGCCGACCTGCTGCTGAGCTGGGTCACCGGGACCCTGCCGCCGCTGTCGGACGCCGATGAGGACTGGGCGCGCCGGCTGCGCGCCGAGCGGCTGGCGGCGGTCGCGCCAGCCTGACCGGCGTCAGTAGACCAGCGCCTGCGCGCCGTCGGCCATGACCTCGGCGATGAAGGTCGCGGCGCCGGCGATCCGGACTCCCGCCAGGACGTCGGCCGGGCTGATCTGGCGGCGGGCCGCGCACTGCGTGCAGACGGTGACGGTGCCGCTGGCCAGGATGCCGGCCAGCATGTCGGCCACCGGCATGGCATGCGGCAGGACGACCTCGCCGCCGCGGCCGGGCAGGGCAAACCAGGCGGCCTCCCCGGTGAGCCACAGCGACACCGGGACGCCGCTGGCCGCTGCGGTAGCGGCCACCGTGAAGGCCTGATTGCAGCGCTCGGCGTCCTCCGTGCCCGCGGTCACCTTGACCACCAGCGAACGCGTGCTCATGCCCTGGACCCTAGCCCGGGGGCGGGCCCGGCGTGGCGCGGCTGCGGAGGCGGCCCGGAATCCTAGACTCGACGGCCATGCCGGCAATGGTCAGCGGGGTCATCCTGGTGGCGGCCTTCGCGGCGATGGCCGCCCTGGCCGCGGCTCTGGCCGTGGCCGCCTGCCGGCGCGCCGGGTCCCGGGACCCGGCGCCGCGCGACTAGCGCTTATCGTGTCGGGATGAATTCCGATTCTGGTGCCGCTGAGCCTGCCCTGCACCCGAGCGTGGAGCCGCTGCGGTTCCTGCTGGGCCGGTGGGAGGGCGCCGGCGTGGTCGGCTACCCGACCATCGAGAGCGCGAACTTCGGCCAGGAAGTCTCCTTCAGCCACAACGGCAAGCCGTACCTGATCTACGCCAGCCGGTCCTGGCTGCTGGAGCCCGACGGGCAGATCGGCCGGCCGCTGGCCATGGAGACCGGCTTCTGGCGGCCGCAGGAGGGCGGTGAGCTGGAGGTGGTGCTCGCGCACGCCAGCGGCATCACCGAGATCTACCTGGGCCAGGTGACCGGGACGAAGATCGAGATGGCCACCGACGCGGTGGTCCGGACCGCCACGGCCCGGGACGTCACCGCGGGCCGGCGGCTGTACGGGCTGATCGGCACCGACCTGGGCTGGGCCTACGACATGGCTGCGGTTGGCCAGCCGCTGCAGGCGCACCTATCCGCGCAGCTCAAGCGCACGGCTTAGGCGCCCGGCCGCGGGCCGCGCAGCAGGGACGCGACGCCCGCCACCGCCGACAGTCCGGCCGCGACGCTGAACACCACCACCATCCCGTGATGGAACGGCTGCTCGATCAGGTGCGGGAAGAATGCCCGGCCGGTCAGCGCGCGCTGGCTGGCGGCCGGCAGCCGGGCCAGGACGCCGCGGGCGGCGAGCAGGTGCTGCACCGGATTGACCCCGAGCACGGCGGCGAACAGCGAGGACACCGGCGGCAGCGTGCCGATCTGGTGCGCGATGCCGGCCGGCACGCCGTGCTGGCGCAGCCCCGCGGTCAGGGTGCGCGGCAGGGTGCCGGCCAGCCCGGCGATCATCAGCGAGAAGAACACCCCGATGGACAGGGCCGTGCCGGAGTTCTGGTAGGTCGAGCGCATCCCCGAGGCCACGCCGCGCTGCCGGGCCGGGACGCTGCTCATGATCGAGGCTGAGTTGGGCGCGGCGAACATCCCGCCGCCGATGCCGTTGGCCAGGGTGATCAGGGCGAAGGCCCAGTACGGGAAGTCGGCAGGCAGGAACATCAGGCCGATGAAGCTGGCCCCGAACACCGCCATCCCGGCCGTGGCGAAGCCGCGGGCGCCGAACCGGTCGGACAGCCGCCCGGACACCGGGCCGGATATCAGCAGGCCGGCGGTCAGCGGCAGCAGGAAGATGCCCGCCCACAGCGGGGTGTCGCTGAAGTCGTAGCCGTGCAGCGGCAGCCAGATGCCCTGCAGCCAGATGATCAGCATGAACTGCAGGCCGCCGCGCGCGATGGCCACGGCCAGCCCGGCGATGTTGCCGGCGGTGAAGGCCCGGATCCGGAACAAGGACAGCTGGAACATCGGGTCGGCCACCCGGCTCTCGATCACGGCGAAGGCAGCCAGCAGCGCGACGCCGCCGGCCAGCAGCACGATGACCACCGGGCTGCTCCAGCCCATGGCGTGCCCCTGGTAGGGCTGGATGCCGTCGGTGATGCCGATCAGGATGGCGGACAGGCCGACGGCGAAGGTGACGTTGCCCCACCAGTCGATGCGGCCGCGGTGCCGCTCGCCGGTCTCGCGCAGCCGCCGGTAGGCCCAGATCGTGCCGAAGACGCCGACGGGCACGTTGACCCAGAACACCGCCCGCCAGTCCAGCACGGCCAGGACGCCGCCGGCGACCAGGCCGATGAACTGGCCGGCGATGGCGGCCACCTGATTCAGGCCGAGCGCGAAGCCGCGCTGGTCAGCCGGGAAGGCGTCAGTCAGGATGGCGGCTGAGTTGGCGGTGAGCATGGACCCGCCGAAGGCCTGCAGCACTCGCCAGCCGATCAGCCACAGCGCGGCGCGGGCACCGGACAGCGGGTCGAACGACAACAGGACCGAGGCCAGGGTGAAGACCGCGAATCCGGCGTTGTAGATCCGGACCCGGCCGTACATGTCACCGAGCCGGCCGACGGTGACCACCAGGACCGCCTGGACGAGCCGGTACCCCATGATCATCCACAGCAGGTAAACGACGTTGCCGGGCGCCAGCGGGTCCAGGTGGATGCCGCGGAAGATGGCCGGCAGCGCGATGATCACGATCGACCCGTCCAGCGCCGACATGAACACCGCGGCGGTGGTGTTGGACAGCGCCACCCACTTATACCGGTCGCCGGGCGGGGCTGCCGGCCCGCCCGGTGGTACCGCCGGCGGGCGCCCGGCGCCCGGCCGGGACGGCATCACAGCTGCTGCGCCAGTCGCTCCAGCAGCGGGGCGGCGGCCTGCAGCTGGCGGAGCTCGGCCGGGCTGAAGCCGGCCGCCAGGGCCCGGGCCAGCGCCTGGGTCCTGGCGCTGCGGCGGGTGCGCAGCACGTCCTGCCCGGCGGCGGTGACCGACAGCACCACCCGGCGGCCGTCGGCCGGGTCCGGATGACGCTCCAGCAGGCCGCGCGCCTCCAGGCTGGCCAGCGTGGCGCCTATCGACTGCGGGCTGATCTGCTCCCGCCGGGCCAGCGCGCTGGCGGTGGCCGGTCCGCCCCGGTCCAGCCGGGCCAGGGCCGAGGTCTCGGGCATGGTCAGCTCGCCGTCCGCCTGCACCTGGCGGATCCGCCGGATCAGCAGGCCCAGGCTGACGCGCAGCTCGTCGGCGAGATCGCCGGGATCGGGGTCCTGAGACATGTACTAAGGCTAACCTGATAAGTCTGGCCTTAGCAATCTGGCGGCCGGCGGCCCGGCCGGAGCGCCGGGCGCCAGCGCCGGGCCCGAGCGCCCGGCAGGCTAGCGGGCCCGGGACCAGTAGGTGGCGAAGGTGGCGCCGTGAACGAGGGTGGGCCGGGCGATGACGCGGAACGGCGCGGCCTGCTGCGTCTCGACGATCCGGGTCGCGCCCCAGTGCGCGGAGCGCACGCTGCCGTGGTCCCCGGCGCGGTCAGTGATGGCGATGCTGGTGAAACTCACGGCTCCGTAGTCGGCCAGCGGCCGGATCGTCAGAGCGCTGCCCGAGCCGGCGGTCAGCGCGGAGGTAATGATCTCCGCCGAGTCGCGCGGGCAGCGGACGCCCGGCGGGCAGGCCGCCCGGGCCCGTGCGTGCCCGCCGGTGGTGCTGTCGACCAGGCTCAGCGAGAACCTCGCCGTGCTCCGGTCGTAGTACACGCTGGCGGTGACCGAGTCACCGGCCCGGACCGAGACCCGCAGCGGGCTCCTGGCGTGCGGGTACATCGCGAACCAGGCGTGATACTTCGCCCGGCCGCGCGCGCTGCAGTTGGCTGCCACGCCCACCTGCTCCGCCGAGTCGGGCGTCCCGACGAACCCGTCCAGCCCGACCCAGCCGGCGGAGTAGGACCCCGGCGACAGGCGGCAGTTCAGGTACGGCACGAAGAAGGTGGCCGCCGCGAAGCGGAACCGGGTGCGCGCCCGGCTGACGGCATAGCCGGCTGAGTTGAGCGAGTTGACGGAACTGGCGCCGGGCCGGACGTGCGCCGTGCCGAGCGGGCCGACCCGGACGGCGGCGGCAGTCCGGGCGGCGGTGACAGCGGCGGGCCGGGCCGGGACGGCGGCCGCCTCGAGCGCGGGCGCGGCCCCGCTGGTCATCAGGACGGCGCCGGAGGTGATAGCCGCGATCGCGATGGCGCCCGACCGGAGAGTGGTCTGCACGGGGGCACCATATCCGGAAATCGCCGGGACACGGCGGCCGGGAACAGCCGGGAAATTAAGAACCCCGGGCGACTCCCGCGATCAGCAGCCCGAAGGCGCACATCACGCGGGGACCGGCTGGACAAGGGCCGGTCAGCCCGGGGGACCGGTGTCTGTCGTGTATTCGCCGGCCGCCGCAAACCGCAGGACGGCCGGTGAAGCGCTGCCAGGCAGCGCCCACGCAGGCGGCGGCTAGCTGACAGCCACCTCGCGAGTCCAAGATCTATGCATAAGTTCCGGACCACCTCCTTTCCCGCGTTAGCCGGAACGCTACGTCACCAGCCGGGCCCCCCGCAAGCGGGTATTTCCGGCCCGTTTTCGCCGGGCGCGCGGCCGCCCGCGCTCACTACACTGGAGGTATGTCGCAGACGTGGGATGACACGCTGCGGGCCAGCGGATACCGCGTCACCCCCCAGCGCCAGCTCGTGCTCGAGGCGGTTACCCGGCTGGAGCACGCCACGCCCGAGGAGATCTACACCGATGTGCGGCATACCGCCCGCGGCGTCAACGTCTCCACGGTGTACCGGACGCTCGAGCTGCTGGAGCAGGTCGGCCTGGTCACCCACACCCACCTCGGGCATGGCGCGCCGCGCTATCACCTGGCCGCCGAGGCCCAGCATGTGCACCTGGTCTGCCGGGAGTGCGAGCGGGTGACCCAGCTGGATCCGGCTGCCGTCAGCTCGCTGGTAACGGCGCTGGATGCCGAGCAGGGATTCGAGACTGATGTGGGCCACCTGACGGTCTTCGGCCGCTGCGCGTCCTGCCGCCAGGGCTAGCTTCCGGCCTGGCCCGGCCGGGCGGATACGCTGGCGATTATGGACAGTCCGCTTCTTGCTGAGCCCGGCGCCGTGCCGGCCGCCGGGCCCGACGCCGGCGTGGCCGATCACTACGGTGACCCGTTCGCCGAGCAGCGCGGGATCACCGCGTCCTGGGGCGTGGTCGACGCCTCGCACCGGGACGTCATCCGCATCACCGGCCCGGACCGCCTGTCCTGGCTGCACAGCCTGACCACCCAGCACCTGGACCAGCTCGCACCCGGCAGCAGCGCCGAGGCCCTGATCCTGAACCCGCAGGGCCACGTGGAGCATCACCTGACCCTGGCCGACGACGGCACGGCGACCTGGCTGCACGTCGAGTCCGGGCACCGCCCCGGCGCTGCTGGAGTTCCTGGCCTCGATGCAGTTCCTGCTGCGCGTGGAGCCCGCCGATGTCAGCGCCGACTACGCCGTGCTGCAGCTGCCGGGCCCGGATGCGGCCGCGCACCTGCCCGCGACGGCCGTCGCGACGATGACGGGCGCGTTCGACGCCAGCGTCATCGTCGGCCGGGATCAGCTGGCGGCCGAGGTCGCGGCACTGCGCGCGGCCGGCGCCCGGCTAGCCGGGACCTGGGCCCGCGAGGCCCTGCGCATCGCGGCCGGCGTGCCGCGGGCGGGGCTGGACACCGACCATCGCACCCTCCCGCACGAGATGGGCTGGATCGATACGGCCGTGCACCTGAACAAGGGCTGCTACCGAGGGCAGGAGACGGTGGCGCGGGTGCACAACCTCGGCCACCCGCCGCGCCGCCTGGTCCGGCTGCAGCTGGATGGCAGCGAGGACCGGCTGCCCGGGCACGGCGACCCGGTCACGCTGGCGGGCGACGAGGCGGCTCAGGTCGGCTTCGTCGGCTCGGCGGCCCGGCACTACGAGCTGGGCCCGGTCGCGCTGGCGGTCATCAAGCGGACGGTGCCGGTGGACGCTGCGCTGACCGCCGACGGCATCGCGGCCGCCCAGGAGGTGATCGTCTCGCCGGACGCGGGAGCGAACGTCCAGGTCACGCTGCGGCGGCCGCGCGGTGACCTGATCGGCCGCGGTCGCTAGCCCCGGGTGCCGGCCCGAACCGTCACCAACCCTAGAATCTGGCCCGCCGGCCCGAAACCGGGGCAGGCCCGACAGCTGGCGACCTGAGCTCCCGGAGGTATACCGCAGTGCTGCGCCGTGCGCTGCTGGCCGCGTCAGCCAGCACCAGGATTCGTGAGCTCATCACCACGCTGCCGGTCACCCGTGACGTGGTCGCCCGGTTCGTGGCGGGCAGCACGGCGCGAGGAGGCGCTGCCGGTGATCGCCGCGGCTGCTCGGACAGCGGGCTGCTGGCCACCATCGACTACCTCGGCGAGTACACCCAGGACCGGGAGCAGGCCACCGCTACCGCTGATGAGTACATCGCGCCTGCTGGGCCAGCTGGGTGCGGCCGGGCTGGCGGCGGGCGGCCGCGCCGAGGTGTCGGTCAAGGCCACCGCGGTGGGCCTGGGCCTGCCCGAGCACGGCGAGAAGACGGCGCTGGAGAACATCGTCCGGATCGCCGTGGCGGCCAGGAACGCGGGCACCACCGTCACCCTGGACATGGAGGACCACACCCGGGTGGACGCGACGCTGCGGCTGGTCGCCGAGCTGCGCGCCGACTTCCCGGACCTGGGCTGCGTCATCCAGTCCTACCTGCGCCGCAGCCCGGCCGACTGCGAGGCGCTGGCCACCGCCGGGTCGCGGGTCCGGCTGTGCAAGGGCGCCTACCGGGCCCCGGACGAGGTCGGCCTTCGCGGCCAAGCACGACGTGGACCTGTCCTACGCCCGCTGCCTGCGGATCCTGATGGAGGGCCCGGGCTACCCGATGCTGGCCACGCACGACCCGCGGCTGATCGAGCTTGGCGGCGTCAAGGCGACCATGGCCGGCCGGGAGCACTCCGGATTTGAGTACCAGATGCTGTACGGCATGCGCCCGGCCGAGCAGCGGCGGCTGGCGGCGCGCGGCGCCCAGGTCCGGGTGTATGTCCCCTACGGCAGCGACTGGTACGGCTACCTCGTGCGGCGGCTGGCCGAGCGGCCGGCGAACCTGGCCTTTTTCCTGCGCGGACTCGCCTCGCGCGGCCGCTGAGCCGGCAAATGGCGGCCGCCGCATTGCGGCTGGCCGCCGCGCCGCGCCTATTCCGGCCCCGGATTCCCGGCGGCATTCCGGCCGCTCATTCGACGGCCGATTTCATGATCAGCAGCAGCGCTTTTCATGATCAGCTCATTCAGTCCGCCGCCGGGGACTGCGCGGCCGCCGCGATAGGGTCGGTCAGGTGATCGCTGTCCTGGGAGCCGGGAAGATGGGCGAGGCGCTGACCTCCGGGCTGCTGCGCGCGGGCACCTCGCCGGCGCAGGTCGTGGCGGCCGTCCGGCGCAGCGACCGTGCCGCGCAGCTGCGCGACGGCTACGGGATCGAGGTGCTGAGCCCGGTCGCCGCGGCCGCAGCGCGCCGCAGACGCTGCTGATCACCGTCAAGCCGCAGGACATGGCCGCGCTGCTGGCCGAGATCAGCGCCGGCGGTGTCGGCCGGCCAAGCTGGTCATCTCGGTAGCGGCGGGCATCCCGACCGCGGTTCATCGAGCCGCAGGCTGGGCGGCGAGGTCCCCGTCGTCCGGGTCATGTCCAACACGCCCGTGCTGGTCGACGAGGCGATGAGCGTGATCTCGGCCGGGGCCCACGCCACCGAGGACCACCTGCGCCGGGCGGAGGAACTGCTCCGCCCGGTCGGCAAGGTGCTGCGGATCCCCGAGTCCCAGCAGGACGCGGCGACGGCGCTGTCGGGCAGCGGGCCCGGCCTACGTGTACTTCCTGGTCGAGGCGATGGTGGACGCCGGCATCCTGCTCGGCATGCCGCGGGCTACCGCACTGGAGATGGTCAAGCAGGCGGTCTTCGGAGCCGCCACCATGCTGCGGGACTCCGGTGAGCACCCGGTGATCCTGCGCGAGGCGGTGACCTCGCCCGGCGGCACCACTATCAATGCCATCAGGGAACTGGAGCGGCACGGCGTGCGCGCGGCGTTCCTGGCCGCGATCGAGGCCGCCCGCGACCGTGGCCGGGAACTGGGCGAGGGCTAGCGCCGCAGGTGAGAGCCCTTCCGCCGGGCGGTGCGGATTATGGCATGACCGCCAGGCGGGTTTTCGCCGCCGCTGATGGTTACGTCATTCTGGCCCTGGAGCCACATTCTGCTTATGGCCAGCGCGGTAATCCCGGCCGGGGCGAATTGGCCGGGCTCGTCAGGGTTGCCCTTTTCCAAACAGGACTTACGCTGGAGACGGGCGTGACTGGTGCGCTTAAATCTCGCCAGGCGCACTTGCCTGGCCAGGAGAGGGCTATCGATGGCAGCAGAAGTGACTCCGCTCAGTGACGTCAGGTTCCTGACCGTGGCCGAGGTGGCCACGATCATGCGCGTGTCCAAGATGACCGTGTACCGCCTCGTGCACTCCGGGGAGCTGGAGGCGATCCGGGTCGGCCGATCGTTTCGGGTGCCCGAGCAGGCCGTGAACCACTACCTCCGGGATGCCTTCGTCGGGTCGGACTGACCGGGCGCTCATGACCGCGACGGACGCGCCTGGCCTGCCACGCGATGCCGGGCACAGCGGCCGCGCGGCGGTACTCTGTGGCGTTGGCGTGTGCCCGGCCGCCCGGCGCGGCGGGCCTGCGCGCAGGCATGCCCGTCGCCAGGGAAGAGAGGGTGATCCGTGGGCTCAGTCATCAAGAAGCGGCGCAAGCGGATGGCGAAGAAGAAGCACCGCAAGCTGCTGCGCAAGACGCGCGTTCAGCGCAGGAACAAGAAGTAGCCGGCGGCTGCGCGGGGCCGTGACCGACAGCGGGCCGGGCAGGTGCCGGATCCTGGCGGCTCCGGCTGGCGCGGCCTGGCGCGAGTTCGCCCGGCGGCGGCTGGCGGGCGAGTATGAGGTCGACGAGTTCGGGTTCGATCGCCGAGCTGAATGCGTGCGGTCCTCATGCCGGCCGCCCTGGCGCTGTACCGGCAGTGGTTCCGGGTGCGGATGCGCGGCCTGGAGCATGTGCCCGGCCGCCGGCGCCGGCCCTGATCGTGGCCAACCACTCCGGGCGTGCTGCCGCTGGACGCGATCATGCTCCAGGCGGGCATGTTCGCCGACCACCCCGCGCACCGCAACCTGCGGCTGCTCGGCGCCGACCTGGTCTACGAGCTGCCCGGGCTGGCGACCTGGCCCGGCGCAGCGGGCACACCCGGGCCGACCCGGACTGCGCGCAGCGGCTGCTGGCGGCCGGCGAACTGGTCGGGGTGTTCCCCGAGGGCTTCAAGGGCACCGGCAAGCCGTTCAGCGAGCGCTACCGGCTGCAGCGGTTCGGCCGCGGCGGATTCGCCCGCACCGCGATCAGCGCGGGCGTGCCCATCATCCCGTGCGCCATCGTCGGCGCCGAGGAGATCTACCCGATGATCGGGAACTCCGAGGCGGGCGGCCCGGCTGCTGCGGCCTGCCGTACTTCCCGCTGACCCCGCTGTTCCCGTGGCTCGGCCCGCTGGGCGCGGTGCCGCTGCCGTCGAACTGGATCATCGAGTTCGGCGACCCGGTGCCGAGGCGGGCGACGCGGTCGACAACGCCGAGCGGACGAGCAGGTCTGACCGAGCTGGCCGACTCGGTCAAGGCCATGATCCAGGCCCGGGTTGAGGCGCTGGTGGCCGAGCGCGGCCCGGCGTTCGGCTAGCTGTCGCAGCTCACCGGCGGCGACTGCCCGGCTCACCGGCGGCGCCGCCGGACGGCCAGCGCCGGCGGCCATCCCCGCCCGCCACGGCGCCCGCGCCGGCGGCCACCGGCAGCGCGATCATGCGTGGCCCGCCGCCCGGACCGGAAGTCATGTACCGGCCAGCCGCGCTCGCGTGCCTCGGCCAGCAGTTCCGGCGTCGGGGTTCACCGCGTTCGGGATGGCCGACGAGCTTCAGCATCGGCAGGTCGTTGATCGAGTCGCTGTAGGCGCTGGACCGGGCCAGGTCCAGGCCCTCCCGGTCGGCCAGCGCGCGGATGGCGGCGGCCTTCGCCTCGCCGTGCAGCAGGCCGCCGACCAGCCGCCCGGTGTACACGCCGCCGTCCGACTCGGCGACCGTCCCGAGCGCCCCGGTCAGCCCCAGCCGCCGGGCCAGGATGTTGGCCAGCTCGACCGGCGTGGCGGTGACCAGCCAGACCCGCTGGCCCGCCGCCAGGTGGCGCTGGGTCAGGCCTCTGGCGCCCGGCCAGATCCGGTCGGCCATGGTGTCGTCGTAGATCTCCTCGCCCAGGGCGACGATGTCGGTGACCTTGTGCCCGGCAACGAAGGCCAGCGCCGCCTGCCGGGCCGCGTCGATATGGTCGGCGTTCTCGGCGCCGCGCAGCCGGAAGGCGAGCTGTCCCCACACCAGGCTGGCCATGTCCCGGGTGCCGAACATCTTGCGCGCGGCCAGGCCGCGCGCGAAGTGGTAGATCGAGGCGCCGCGCATGATGGTGTTGTCCACGTCGAAGAAGGCCGCAGCGGACGGGTCGGGCGCGGGCGGCGGCTGCTCGACATCCGCGGCGGCGGCCGCGGCCCGGCCGGCCCGGGCCGCCCAGCCTCGCCCGCTCACCCGGGTTGCGTGCAGCCTTTTCATACCTGCGAGCCTACCGGCGCGCGCAGCACTGGCAGGCGCGCCGAGCCAGCGTGCCTGACCTGCGCCGCCGCGCCGCGACGCGCCGTGCGCGGCGGCCGCGACACGGCTGCCGGACGGCGATGCCGGCCGCCAGGTCAGGGGTATGGTCGCATCACCGCGCCGCGTCGTGCACCATAGGCAGCAATGTCTATCTCCTTGGTCGTGGCCGGGGTCGGCGCTGTCGTGGCGGCGATCGGGGTTGGCATGCTCTGGCCCGCTGCATGCGGGCTCCGCGCGGCGACCTGATCGCGTGGCTGATCGCTCTGCTCGGGCTGCTGATCTCGCTGGGCGCGCAGGCGCTGGGCTACCTGATGGGCTTCAGCGACGTCAGCTTCCGCGCGATGGAGATCGGCGCGCAGCTGATCGCCCCGCTGGCGCTGGTCATGGGCCTGAGCGAGCTGGTGGCCCGGAGCGTGCCGGGCCGGTTTGCCTCGCGGCTGTTCCTCCCGGCGCTCGGGCTCGTCGCGCTGGTGATTCTCGGGACCGACCCGCTGAGCGGGGCTGCCTTCACCAAGAACTGGCCGGTGCCGGAGAACCACTACCAGCTGATCCCCACCAACCTGATGGCCTACGGACTGGGCCTGGTGACGGTGATCGTGGCCCTGGTGCTGTTCGGCATCGCGGCGTTCCGCCGGGACGGGGCCGCGCGCCGTGTCCTGGTGCCGGCGGCGTGCGTGGTCGTCGCGGTGCTGGTGCTGGCCATTCCGGCCGAGGCACCGGGCCTGAGCCATCACGCCGGCGTGACTATCCCGCTGAGTTCGCTGTTCACCATCTTGTGCCTGCTGGCTGCCGGACTGACCTGGTACGGCGGAGTAGCCGCTGACCGCGTGCCGCTGGCCGCGCTGCGCGGCGCGGGCCGCCCGGCCCCGGCCGGGCGCGGCGGGCCGGACCGGGACGCCGGCGACGACGGTGACCGCTACGGCACGCCGCGACGATGACAGCTGGGCCGGCCCGGGCTGGCCGGGTCCGGACCAGACCGGCGAGCATGACGCCTACGGCGCGCTGTACCGGGATGAGCCGGCCGGGCTGCTCGCGGCCCGCTGCCGGGCGACGACACCGGATACGGCTGGCAGGACGGCACGCGAACGGCTACCCCGGCCCGCCCGGCGGCGACTTCGACAGCCGTGAGCTCGACCCGGTGTACGGCCCGGGCGAGTTCGAGACCGGCAGCCAGGACCCGTACAGCCCGGCCCGGGCTGGCTACGCAGGCGCGCCCGGCGGCCGCGGCCGGAGACCTGGCCGCGCCGCCTGCGCCGGCGGCCCGCCCGGAGGCCAGCCGCGCGGACCTGTTCGGCCAGATCGCCATCTATACGCTGATCGAGGATCGCGTCGGGGAGTTCGACCAGCTGACCGAGGGGGTGGTGGCCAAGGTCCGGGGCAGCGAGCCGGACACCCTGGTGTTCATCGTGCACGCCGTCCCCTCCGCTCCGATGCAGCGCATCCTGTACGAGGTGTATGCCGACCGGGCCGCCTTCGAACGGCACCAGGTGCAGCCCTACATCACCCAGTTCGAGGAGGACCGGCGGCCCTACGTGCTGGCCACCAACGTCATCGAGCTGGGGCTGCAGCAGGCCAAGGTCTCGCCGTTCCCGTCCATCGCCGACCTGTTCGGGGAGCCCGGCTACGACACCTCGGGCTTCGAGCGTCCCGACTACACCAAGGAGTACGGCAGCTCGGCCGGCCACAACGGCTCCGGGCGCAACGGCTCGGGCCGCAACGGCTCTGGCCCCGGCGGCGGAAACCCGGGCGGAGCCGGCGGTGACGGGCAGCGCGGCACGCCAGGTCACCCTGCTGTCGCGGCCCGGCTGTCATCTGTGCGAGCAGGCCCGTGAGGTCATCGAGCGGGTCGCGGCCGACCTCGGCGTGCCCTGGTCAGAACGCGACATAACCCAGTCGCCGGACGACCTGGCCCAGTACTCGGAGATGATCCCGGTCACATTCATTGACGGCGTCCAGCACGACTACTGGCGGGTCGACGAGGCCCGCCTGCGCGCCGCGCTGGGCTAGCTGCCAGCGCGGCAGTGCGCCAGCGGGGGCACTCGTGACCGGCGTGAGCTGCGGGACCCGAGGTGAGCGCGGGAGCGCTGAGAGCGCAGGGCAATAACGCCTGACTTTGTGCAAACGTTCACAAGGGCGTACCGTGAGAAACGAGAAACCTTCAGCGGGCAGGCCAGCAGGATCGTCGTGCCCGTGGCGTCGATTCCCAGGAGTGCCGGCGCATGTCCCGCCGTTCAGCCCCAGCACACGGCAGTCAAGGCATCCCGGAGGCCACCGTTGCTCGCCTCCCCGTGTACCTGCGCGCCCTGTACGCGCTGGCCGATCGCGGCATCGCCACCGTGTCCAGCGAGGAACTGGCGGCCTCGGCGGGGGTCAACTCGGCCAAGCTCCGCAAGGACCTGTCCCACCTCGGCTCCTACGGCACCCGCGGCGTCGGCTACGACGTGGAGTACCTGGTGTACCAGGTCTCGCGGGAACTCGGACTGACCCAGGACTGGCCGGTTGTCATCGTCGGCGCCGGCAACCTGGGCCGCGCGCTGGCCAATTACGGCGGCTTCGCCTCCCGCGGCTTCCGCATCGCCGCGCTGCTGGACTGCGACTCCGGCGTGGTCGGTACTCAGATAGCCCGGCACACGGTGCGCAGCGCCGCTGATATCGAGGCCGTGGTGCAGGAGCAGGCGGTGTCCATCGGCGTCATCGCCACGCCCGCGCCCTCCGCCCAGGATGTCTGCGACCGGCTGGTGGCCGCGGGCGTCACGAGCATCCTTAACTTCGCGCCTATCGTGCTGAGCGTGCCTTCCGGCGTCGATGTGCGTAAGGTCGACCTGTCCATTGAGTTGCAGATTCTCGCCTTCCACGCGCAGCGGCGCGCGCTGGCCGGGGTGTCCAGCCCCGGTGAGCGCGAGTGGCAGGAGCGCCGCGCCCGGCGCACGGGCGGCCGCGAGCCGGCGAGGCCGGCCCGGCGCTGACGCTCGGCGGAGACACCGGAGTGGAGGCTCAGGCGGTAGGCACATGAGCATTCTGGTCGTCGGGCTCAGCCACAAGAGCGCTCCCGTGGGAACGCTGGAGCAGGCGGTGCTGACCGGTGACGCGCGAGCCAAGCTGCTGCGCGACGTCCGGCACGCCGAGGATGTCGCCGGCTGCCTGGTGGTGAGCACCTGCAATCGGGTAGAGATCTACGCCGATGTCGGTAAGTTCCACAGCGCGGTGGCGGCCATCTGCGAACTGCTGGCCCGGCACTCGGGCGTCCCGCTGAGCGAGCTCACGCCGTACCTGTACGTGCACTATGAGGACCGTGCGGTGCAGCACCTGCTTGCGGTGACCTGCGGCCTGGACTCGATGGTCGTCGGCGAGAGCCAGATTCTCGGCCAGGTCCGGCAGGCGCTGGGCCTGGCCCGCGAGCAGGCCACGCTCGACCGGGCCCTGTCCGAGCTCGGTGCGCTGGCGCTGCGCACAGGCAAGCGCGCGCATGCCGAGACCGGCATCGACCGCGCGGGCGCGAATCTGCTCAGCGTGGGCCTGACTGCGGCCGGTGCCCCGCTGGGCGGCCAGGGGAGCGCGATGCTGGCCGGCCGCTCGGTGCTGGTGGTCGGCGCTGGCTCCATGAGCGCGCTGGCCGTCGCGGGCGCCGCCCGGGCCGGCGCGGCCGGCATCGTGATCGCCAACCGCACCCCGGTCCCGGCCCGCCGGCTGGCGGCCACTGTCGCCGGAATCCCGGCCGACCTGTCCGACCTGCCCGGCCTGATGGCGGCCGCCGACCTGGTGATCTCCTGCACCGGGGCGCCGGGCAGCGTCATCACCGCGCGCATGACACGCGAGGCGCTGGCCCGCCGGGACCGGCCGGGTGAGCTGGTCCTGCTGGACCTGGCGCTGCCGCGGGACGTCGAGGCGGGCACGGCTGACCTGCCCGGCGTGAGCGTCATCGACCTGGAGACCCTGGCGGCCTCCGGCGACGGCGAGGCCCTGGCCGGGGACGACGACGTCGCCCGGGTGCGGGCCATCGTGGCCGATGAGTTCGCGACCTACGTGTCGGCGGGCCGTGCCGCCGCCGTGGCTCCTACCGTCGTGGCGCTGCGGGAGAAGGCGGCCCAGGTCGTGGACGCCGAGCTGGCCCGGCTAGCCGGGCGGCTGGGCGGCCTGGACCCGCGGGTCCGACAGGAAGTCGACCGGTCCATGCGGCGGATCGCCGACAAGCTGCTGCATGCCCCGACGGTCCGGGTCAAGGAGCTGGTGGGCATGCCGGGCGCGCGAATCCTACGAGGCGGCGCTGCGCGTGCTGTTCGATCTCGATCCCGACGCGGTGCGCGCTGTCGCGCGAGCCGATGCGGGCCTGGCCGGCTTCGAGCAGTCGGCTGATACCCATCCTGGTCCGGCACCCGCCGGACCGGCACAGGATAGCGGAGGAAACCCCGTGACGGCCCTGCGGCTCGGCACCCGGAAGAGCCCGATGGCCATGGCCCAGTCGCTTCAGGTCGCCAGCGCGATCACCGAGCGCACGGGCCGCGCCGTCGAGCTGGTGGGCATGACCACGTACGGAGACGCCAGCTCCGCCCAGCTGACCCAGATCGGCGGCACCGGGGTGTTCGTCAGCGGGCTGCGGGCCAGCCTGCTGGCCGGCGAGGTGGACCTGGCCGTGCACTCACTCAAGGACCTGCCGACCGCCCCGGCCGAGGGCATCGTGCTGGCCGCGGTCCCGGTACGCGATGATCCGCGCGACGCGCTGGCCGCGGGAGACGGGGCCAAGCTGGCTGATCTGCCGCCCGGGGCCCGGATCGGCACCGGCTCGGCGCGCCGGGCGGCGCAGCTGCTGATGCTCCGCTCCGACCTGGTCCCGGTACCGGTCCGCGGCAACGCTGGCACCCGGCTGGCCAAGGTGGGATCGGGCGAGGTCGAGGCGGTCGTGCTCGCCTACGCCGGCCTGACCCGGATCGGCCGCCTGGACGCCGTCACCCAGATCTTCGAGCCCGAGGAGATGCTCCCGTCTCCCGGCCAGGGCGCGCTGGCGGTGGAGTGCCGCGCCGACCGGGAGGACCTGGCCGAGTTGCTGGCACAGGTGGAGGATCCGGTCAGCCGGGCCGCCACGACGGCAGAACGCGCCCTGCTCGCGGCGTTGCAAGCAGGCTGCCTGGCCCCGGTAGGCGCGTATGCTTCCGGCACGGAAGTTCTGCGGCTGGACGGCGTAGTCGTCGCAGCCGACGGGGGAACAGCGCTTCGCGGGAGCGCCAGCGGCCCGGCGGCCGAGGCTGAGCGCCTCGGCCAGGAGGTGGCCGCCGATCTGCTCCGCCGCGGCGCGGGACGGTATACGGCCGTGTCCGGTGGACACATCAGCAACGGGGACGATGAGAAATGAACCCCACACCCGCGACGGATAAGCCCGGCCAGCTGGCCGGCGACAAGACCACGACCGAGAAGTCAGCCAGCGAGAAGCCGGCGACCAGCACCGCCAGGAGCGGCGCGGCTAAGGGCGGCGCCGCCAGGAGCAGCGCGGCCCGGAGCAAGGACGCCGGTGGCCGGGAGCCCGGCTCCCGGCCGCCCGCCGGCCTGGTCGCGTTCATCGGGCCGGCCCGGGGGACAGTGAGCTGCTCACCGTCCGGGCTGCCGCGCTGATCGGCCAGGCCGACCTGGTGGTGGCCGCGCCCTGGGTCAGCGAGCGGCTGGCGCACCTGATGAAGGAAGGCGCGACGCTGGCGGACTCCGCCGGGCTGGATGACGACCCGAAGATGCTGGTCAAGGCGGCCCGCGCCGGGCAGCAGGTGGTCCGGGTCTTCGGCGGTGACCCGCTCATGTTCTGCAACGCCGCCGCCGAGGCGCAGGCGTGCGCCAAGGCCAAGCTGCCGTTCGAGATCGTGCCCGGCCTGTCGCGCGGCCACGGCCGTCCCGGCCTACGCCGGGCATCCCGCTGACCTCTGACGGCAGCGGGGACGTCCGCATCATCAACGCCAGCGAGGTGTCAGCGGCGTGTCCGCCGGCCACGGCACGCTGGTCATCCTCGGTGCCGAGGCCGGCCCGGTCGACCTGGGCAAGATGCTCATCGCGGCCGGCTGGGCGGACAGTACCCCGCTGGCGATCACCTGGAACGGCACCACGACCGACCAGTACACGGTGGTCGCCCGGCTGGGCACGCGTCGCCGCCGACCTGAAGGCCGCCGGGGTCAGCCCGCTAACCGCCAACGGGCCCGCCGTGGCGGTGGTCGGCGAGGGCGTCGCCGCCCAGCGGACCCTGTCCTGGTATCGAGACCAAGCCGCTGTTCGGCTGGCGGGTGCTGGTGCCGCGGACCAAGGAGCAGGCCGAGCACGTCTCGGACCTGCTGCGCGCCCAGGGCGCGGTGCCCGAGCAGGTGCCCACCATCGCGGTCGAGCCGCCCCGCACCCCGCAGCAGATGGACCGCGCGGTCAAGGGGCTGGTCACCGGCCGGTACCAGTGGATCGGCTTTACCTCGGTCAACGCCGTGCGCGCGATCCGGGAGAAGTTCGAGGAGTACGGCCTGGACGCGCGGGCCTTCGCCGGGGTCAAGATCGCGGCGGTCGGCGAGCAGACGGCCAGCGCCCTGCGTGACTTCGGGATCATGCCCGACCTGGTCCCGGACGGCGATCAGTCGGCTGAGGGCCTGGCCGACGCCTGGCCCGCCTACGATGACGTGCTCGACCCGATCAACCGGGTGCTGCTGCCGCGCGCTGACATCGCTACCGAGACGCTGGTCGCCCGGCTGACCGAGCTGGGCTGGGAAGCCGAGGATGTGACCGCCTACCGGACGGTTCGCGCGGCGCCGCCGCCCGCGCCGATCCGGGAGGCCATCAAGGGCGGCGGGTTCGACGCGGTGCTGTTCACCTCGTCCTCCACGGTCCGGAACCTGATCGGCATCGCGGGCAAGCCGCACGCGGTCACGGTGATCGCCGTGATCGGGCCGCAGACGGCCAAGACCGCTGCGGAGTTCGGCCTGCGCGTCGACGTACTGGCGCCGAATCCGTCGGTCACTGCGCTAGTCGAGGCCCTGGCCGCGCACGGCGCCGGGATCCGGGACGCGGCGCTGGAGGCCAGCGAGCCGCTGCGGCGGCCGAGCGAGCGCCGTCGCGGCGCCCGCCGGCGTATCAGGTAGCCCGAGCAAGGCAGGAGCAGATGACCGCGAGCTTCCCCGCCGCCCGGCCGCGGCGGCTGCGCCGCAGCGCGCCGCTGCGGCGCCTGGTCGCCCCCGTCCGGGTGCGCCCGGAGGACCTGGTGCTGCCGATGTTCGTCAAGGAGGGCATCGCCGAGCCGCAGCCGGTGTCGTCGATGCCCGGCGTCGTGCAGCACACCAGGGACAGCCTGCGCAAAGCTGCTGCCGAGGCCGTCGAGGCGGGCGTGGGCGGCCTCATCCTGTTCGGGATCCCGGCGGTCAAGGACGCGCGCGGCTCGGCTGCCGACGACCCGGACGGCATCGTCCAGCTCGCGCTCGCCGACCTGGCCGCCGAGGTGGGCGGCGACACGGTCCTGATGGCGGACCTGTGCCTGGATGAGTACACCGACCATGGTCACTGCGGGTTGCTGACCAGCTCCGGCGAGGTGGACAACGACGCCACGCTAGACCGCTATGCCGCCATCGCTGTCGCCCAGGCCCGCGCGGGCGTGCACCTGGTTGCGCCCAGCGGGATGATGGACGGCCAGGTCGCCGCCATCCGCGCCGCGCTGGACTCCGACGGCCAGAGCGACGTCGGGATCTGCGCGTACTCGGCCAAGTACGCCTCCGGCTTTTACGGGCCGTTCCGGGAGGCCGCCGAGTGCGCGCCTCAGTTCGGCGACCGCGCTTCCTACCAGGAGGATCCGTCCAGCGCCCGGGACGCGCTGCGCGAGGTGGCTCTGGACGTGGCCGAGGGCGCCGACATCGTCATGGTCAAGCCCGCGCTGGCTTACCTGGACGTGATCAGCCAGGTGGCCGCTGCGGTGTCCCTGCCGGTGGCGGCTTACCAGGTCAGCGGCGAATACGCGATGGTCGAGGCGGCCGCGGCGAACGGCTGGCTGGACCGGGACCGGATCATTGACGAGACGCTGACCGCGATCCGCCGGGCCGGAGCCGACATCATCCTGACCTACTGGGCCGCCGAAGTCGCGCGCCGCCTGCGTTAGCCGCGCGTCGCTCCCTGACCAGCGCATTCGCCGCTATTACCCGGCCGTCCTGGCCGCCTGCCGCGGAGCTCTGCTGTTTGACCGGATAAGTGCCGGGAAGTTCAGCGGCTCAATACAAACCGGCAGGAGGTTCCCATGTCATCCGGAACCGTTGTGGCGATTGTCATCGTGGTCATCATCGTGGCCCTGGTAGTCGCCGGGGTCTCGATGGCTATGCGCCGCCGGCGGCTGCAGCAGCGCTTCGGCCCGGAGTACGACCGGGCAGTCGAGAGCAGCGACAGCAGGCGCAAGGCTGAGGCCGAGCTCACTGAGCGAGAAAGACGAGTCAGGAAGCTGGATATCCGGCCGCTGGACGCGGGCGCCCGGGACCGGTACGCCAGCGAGTGGCGGACCATCCAGGAACAGTTCGTAGACACCCCGGCGCAGGCGGTGACCAGCGCCCAGAGCCTGATCACCAGCGTCATGACCGAGCGCGGCTACCCGACGGAGGACGCCGAGCAGATCACGGCCGACCTGTCGGTGGAGCACGCGGGCACGATCGACGAGTTCCGGACCGCGCAGGAGCTCAGCGGCCGGGCGGCGGGCGGCACGGCCAGCACCGAGGACCTGCGCCAGGCCATGGTGCATTACCGGACGCTCTTCCGCGACCTGCTCGGCGACCCGGGCGGCGAGGCCGCCCATCCGGAGATGCCAGCCGGCACTCGCGCCGATGAGGTGGACGGGGCAGCGGCGGCCCGGACCGGCGAGCCGGTCACGGCTGACCCGGCCCGAACCGGCCAGGCCGGCACCATCGGGACGGACACCATGCCGGCCAGCGAGGTTCCGGCCGACGCCGGACCGGACTACGCCGTCCAGGACTTCGACTACCCGGCGACCGGCGCCGAGCCTGTCCGGGAAGAGCCGGACGGCGAGCCGGTGCCGGCCCCGGAGACTCAGCCGGTCAGCACGAGCCGGTCCACGCGGAGAAGGTGAGCTACGTGACTTCGACCAGCGAGCAGCGGGACGACGACGTCATCGTCGTCACAGAGGACAACATCATGTCCCCGGACGAGACCAGGGCCGATGAGACCGGAATGACCGAGTCGGGCAGGTACGGGGCCGCGGCCGAAACCAACGAAGGTGATCCCGGCGAGCTGGCCGGTGATGACCGGTACTCCGGCGAGCTGACGCACGACGACGTCAGGGACGGGCCCGCCGAAGGCCACGGGGCGTTCGCCATGCCCGGCGGCGAGCCAGTCACGGACGAGGCCAGTCACGCGGCACCGAGGCAGTCACGGACGAGGCAGTCACGGACGATCCCATGACGGACGAGGCCGTCACCGGCGAGGCCGCAGCCGACGAGCCAGTCACGGACGAGGCTGCGGCCGGCGAGCCGCTCACGGGCGAGTCCGCGGTCGCCGACGAGGCAGTCGCCGAGCCGGTCACCGCCACCTCAGCCGCCAACGGCGCACCGGTGCCGGCCGCGGCTGGCGCCCAGCAGGCCGCTGCCGGGACAGCTGCAGGCGGCGACCCGTGGCCCGAGATCCAGGCCCGGTTCGTGGACGACCCCCGGTCAGCTGTTGAGCAGGCCGCTGAAGTCACCACCGGGGCCCTGACGGCCCTGATGGCGGCGGCCAGGAACCGGGAGCAGACCCTGCGCGATGGCTGGGACGCCGACGCGACAGGCACCGAGGAACTGCGCACGTCGCTGCGCGACTACCGCGAGCTGGCCCAGCGCCTGTCCGGGCTGGCCAGTCAGCTCTAGCCGCCTCACCGGCCACACCGGCCGTCAGGAACCTCAGTAATCCGCGCGCCCCGCTGTCCGGCGGGGCGCGCGGCTGTCGCTCCAGCATCTCCGTTATGCATCTGTCCTGGGACCCCGGTCGCGGGGACTCAGGCCGGCCCGGCATTATCAATGATGTAGGGCCCAGGTAAATCCGGAGCCGGAGCGGGAGTGAGCTAATTGGTCCAGTCGGTGCTGCGCGGCAGGCGGCGCAGGGCCGGAGAGCGGACGGCGGTGGCCGCCGTGCGGTACGCGGCCCTGGGCTGGCCCGTCTGCACGGGCGCCTACCCGCCGGGCAAGCGCTCAAGCGGGCAGGTGCGGGCCTGCTCGTGCGACCGGGTCGGCTGCCCGGCGCCAGGCGCGCACCCGATCTCGCCCGCCTGGCAGATGCAGGCCAGCATAGACCCCGATCAGGTGGCCCGGCTGTGGCAGGCCGCGCCGGAGGCGAACGTGATCCTGGTCACGGGCCGCGTGTTCGACGTGCTGGACGTCCCGGCGCAGGTCGGCACCGCCGCGCTGGCCCGGATGGAGCGCGTGGGCGTCCGGCCCGGCCCGGTGGCGATCAGCGCCGGGACCGGGCCCATTTTTCGTGCGACCAGGGGCGCCCCGGCCGACGAGGACGAGTGGTGGTCCTGTCACCTGGACTGCGAGCCGGAGATCATGGCCGACGTGGCCGGGCTGCGCTGGCACTGCCGGGATAGCTACGTGCTGGCGCCGCCGTCGCGGTACGGCAGCGGCCCGGCCGCGCGCTGGGTCCGGGACCCGGCCGGCAGCCCGCTGCCGGACGGGCTGCGCCTGCTGGAGGTACTGGCTGATGTATGCGAGGAGGTCGGCTGATGAGCCGGGATGGTGGCCAGCGAGTCGTCGCGACGCGTTGTTCGCCCGGGCCACGCGCGGTGATCCCCGGCGGGGTGAACTCGCCGGTGCGGGCGTTCGGCACGGTAGGCGGGACGCCGGTGTTCATGGCGTCCGGCAGCGGCCCCTACCTTGACGACGCTGACGGCAACCGCTACGTCGACCTGGTCTGCTCGTGGGGGCCGATGATCCTGGGGCACGCGTTCGGGCCGGTGGTCGAGGCGGTCCGGGCGGCGGCGCTGCACGGCACCTCGTTCGGCACGGCCACCGAGGGCGAGGTGAGCCTGGCCGAGGAACTCGTCGAGCCGGGCGCCGGTCGAGAAGGTCCGGCTGGTCAGCTCGGGTACCGAGGCCACCATGTCGGCGCTGCGGCTGGCCCGCGGCTACACCGGGCGGCGGCTGGTGGTGAAGTTCGCCGGCTGCTACCACGGCCACGTGGACGCCCTGCTGGCCGCGGCCGGGCTCGGGAGTGGCGACGTTCGCGCTGCCCGACTCGCCGGGCGTGACCGGCGCGGTCACGGCCGACACCGTCGTGCTGCCCTACAACGACGCCGCGGCGGTCCGGCAGGCGTTCGCCGAGCGAGGCGACCAGATCGCCTGCGTCATCACCGAGGCATGCCCGGCCAACATGGGCATCGTGCCGCCCGCGGACGGAGTTCAACCAGCTGCTGGCCCGGCTGTGCCGGGAGCACGGCGCGCTGCTGATCATGGACGAGGTGCTGACCGGGTTCCGGGTTACCCGGTCCGGCTGGTACGGCCGCGATGCCGGTCGCCGGCCGACCTGATGACCTTCGGCAAGGTCATGGGCGGCGGGCTGCCCGCGGCGGCGTTCGGCGGCCGGGCCGAGATCATGGACCGGCTGGCCCCGGCCGGCCCGGTCTACCAGGCCGGCACCCTGTCGGGGAACCCGCTGGCCACCGCGGCCGGGCTGGCCACCCTGCGGGCCTGCACGCCGGAGGTGTACGCGGCGGGTGGACGAGGCCGCCGCCATGGTGGCCAAGCTGACCGCCGACGCGCTGACCGCCGCGGGCGTGCCGTTCCGGCTGCAGCAGGCCGGCAGCCTGTTCTCGTTCTTCCTCGGCGTCACCGAGCCGGTGCGCGACTTCGACGACGCCCGCCGCCAGTCCGTGCCCGCCTACGCCGCGTTCTTCCACGCGATGCTGGAGCCGGCGTGTACCTGCCGCCGTCGCCATTCGAGGCCTGGTTCCTGTCAGCGGCGCACGACGAGGAGGCCATCGGCCGTATCGCCGCCGCGCTGCCGGCGGCGGCCCGCGCGGCGGCCGCCGCGCAGGGCTGACCTGACGACTGGCCGCAGCGACCCTGATCAGGCCGGGAATCGGTCACGTCAGTCCTTTCCGGCATCCGCTGCCTCGGATTTATCACGGGTTTGCCGGTGTGCTGGCGGTGCGGGCGGTTAGCCATGAAAATGTCCGTGGGGTGACCGGGCACTGGGGCTCGGACCACACGGGAGGAGCCCGAAAATGGCGGTGCGCAATGTCATCAGCACGCTGAATCCGGACGGCACGGAGGTGATGGGCCCGGGGATCCTGATGTACCACTACCCCGGCTCCGACATCATGAACGGCAGCCTGCTGACCGTGGAGAGTAACCACTTCTGCGTGCTGAAGTCGCGCGGTGCGATCCTGAATGTCTACGAGACCGGCCAGTACCCGGTGGAGACCCCGCAGCGGCCGATACTCGGCAACTTCCAGCAGGCCTTCTACGGCGGCCAGTCACCGTGGCAGTACGAGGCGCTGTTCGTCTCGCGGGCCAAGAGCGTGGTCAAGGCCCAGGGCGTGGCACTGTCCCGCGAGCTGGCCGAGCTGGTCTACGACGTGGACTACTACGTGCACGTCGACAGCAAGGAAGACGCCGTCAAGCTGGTGACGCACATGCCCTACACGGGGCACGTGCTGACCACCGACATGCTGAACTCCTACGCCGGCCCGGTCGTCGAGCAGGCCATCAACCAGCTCGTCCAGGTCACGCCGCTGGAGCAGGTGAACGAGCGGATCCACGACATCACCGAGATGGTCCGCGGGCACCTGCAGGACTTCCTGACCATCTACGGCGTCATGCTCAACGACGTCAAGGTCCTCATGCGGCCGCGGGACGAGCGGATGCGCGAGCTGATCTCGCTGCGCGCGTTCGGCCTGTCCGAGATCGACGCCGTGCGCTACTACGTGGCCATGAAGATGGCCGAGCGCGGCCTGGTGTCGGCCCCGAACATGGCCGTTGGCGAGCCGTTCAATATCGGCCTCACCGGCGCGGCGTTCGGCTCGGTGGGCATGCCCAACGGGACTGACGTCCTCGGCGGCGCGCACGCCCGGCCGGGCGCCTGAGCGCCGTGTCCGACAGCCTGGCCGACAAGGTGCGCGGCCTGCTCGCCTCGGATGTCTATACCGAGAAGGGCCGGCTCCGCTCCGATGACCTGCTGGTCCGGGAGCGGGTCGGGCACGGCCTGTCGGCCGCCTCGGCCCGGCTCCGGGACCTGATCAGCGAGTGGCGCCAGGACCGGGTGCCGCCCTCGACCCGGGAGCAGCCGTTCCCGCCCGCCGAGGTGATGGCGCCGATCCGCCGGCTGCGAGCGGCTGGTCAAGGCCATCGAGGACGCCTCGGCCAGCCGTGCGCGGCCTGCCGCTGCTCAACGCCGACAAGGTCTGGGACCGGGTCCGGCACATCGGCCTGGAGGAACTGCTGCAGTTCGACTGGACCATCGTGGGCGAGGCCGACGGCCTGGCCGCCGACCTGTCCGGCGTCTACGCGCTGGACGAGGTCGACGTGCCCGCCGTCGAGGCCCGGCTGCGGAAGATCCGCGAGGTGGCCAGCGACCGGCAGCACTACATCGAGATCAGCTGAGAACAGATTCCTAACGAGGCGCGCGGTGCCTCCCGCTCGCCCTCCGGGGCGCCCGGGAGGCACCGCCTTCCCTCGTCGCAAGCTCCTCAGTCCAGGCGGCGCCCCTCCGGCTCGCTCGGTGCGGGCCGGGTCAGCCGAAGGCGATCGCGATGATGCCGGCCACGATGGCCGCCGCCGCGACCAGCTTGCGGGCCAGCCCGCCCTCGCCCAGGACCCGGCGGCCCAGGATGACCCCGAACAGCACGCTTACCTCGCGGACCGGCGCCACCGCGCTGACCGCCGTGAAGCTGAGCGCGGCCAGCACCAGCATGTAGGCCAGCGGTGCCAGCAGCCCGGCCCCGGCCACCTGCAGCCGGAACGACCGCCAGACCCCGGCCAGCTCGGCCCGGCGGCGCAGCACGTAGGGCGCGAAGGCAGTCAGCATGACCGGGAACGTCGCATAGCCCTGCAGCACGGCAGGCGTGCCCAGCGTGGCGACCGCGTACTTGTCCCACAGCGTGTACGAGGCGATGAAGGTGCCGGTGGCCAGCGCGAGCGCGACAGCCGTCAGCGCGGCGGCCGGCTCGCGGCGCCTGGCCCGGCGCGAGGGCAGGCCGATCAGCGTGATCCCGGCCACGATGGCCGCGATGCCGGCGATGCCCGCCGGGCCGGGCCGCTCGCTCAGCAGCACGATCCCGGCCAGCGAGGCCAGCAGCGCGCCGGTGCCGCGGCCGACCGGGTAGACCACCGACAGGTCGCCCAGCCGGTAGCCGGCCTGCAGAAACTGGAAATAGCCCGCCTCCAGCACGCCAGTTCCGGCCATGAACAGCCAGTTCGCTGCGGTCAGGTGCGGGCGCTGGATCAGCACGGACGCGGCCACGACCGGTGCGTAGGCGACCGTGGCCACTACGGCCACCAGCCAGATGAACAGCGTGCCGGCGGCGGCCGAGGCCTGCTTGCTGAACAGGTTCCAGCTCGCGTGCGCGAGCGCGGCGATCAAGATGAGTCCGAGGGCGGTCATACTCACGGGTCGGCTCCTGCCTCGTCAGCCCGTTTCCGGGCACGACAACCAGAGCCCTCGAGGCTTTTCTCCCGTGAGGTGTTGGCCCGCGCTGGCGGGTTCGTGGCGCCGCTCGGTCCAGTCCGCCTGACCCTGATTGTGGGATCGGGGGCGAGTCAGGCACGGAACCCTAGGCGCAGCCGCATGCTGATATCAGCCTACCTGGGCGGGTTCGTCGGGCCTGGCCCGCGGTCGGCTGTGCACCGGACGGCGGCCGGTAGGCTGTGCGCGCCATGACAGCAGATCAGCCCCCCGCATCCGCCGCCCGCAGCCGCGCCCGCTGGCTCCGCCATCGTGCACCTGGTGCGGCACGGCGAGGTGGACAACCCGGCCGGAGTGATCTACGGGCGCATCCCCGGCTATCGCCTGTCGGGCGACGGCCGGCTGATGGCCAAGGCCGCGGCCGACTTCCTGGCTGGCCGGGACGTGACCGTGCTGCGCTGCTCGCCGCTGGACCGCGCGGTGGAGACCGCGGCGCCGATCGCTGCGGAGCTCGGCCTGGAGGCCGTGACCGACGACCGGCTGATCGAGCCTGCGAATCACTTCGAGGGCATGCGCTTCGGCGTCGGCGACGGATCGCTGCGCCAGCCGCGGCACTGGCGCTACCTGTGGAATCCGTTCCGGCCCGTCCTGGGGCGAGCCCTACGCGCGAGGTCGCGGCCCGGATGCTGGCCGCGGCGGCCGACGCGGCCCGGGCCGCGGACGGCCACGAGGCGGTCTGCGTCAGCCACCAGCTGCCCATCTGGGTCGACCCGGCTGGCCGCGGAGGGCAGGCGGCTGTGGCATGACCCGCGGCGGCGGCAGTGCGCGCTGGGCAGCGTGACGAGCCTGACGTTCGCCGGCGGCCGGGTGACCGGCGTGAGCTACGCGCAGCCGTCGGGGGACCGCGGCAGCCGCGTGGCCGGCGCCTGAGCGGCCCGCCGGCATGCCCGTGCGGCCCGTCGGGCTGCCCCGCCGTGATGATCGCGGGGCAGGTCGGGCACAATGGGGCGCGATACTACCGCCTGTAGGAGATCACGCTGTGCCCCGCCAGCCCTACCCCGCGTACCGGGCGAGCCGCACGGCTCGTGCCGCCGGGCGTTCCGGGCTGCGCCGCTGGCCCGCCGGGCTGACGCTGACGCTCGGCGCGGCCGCCGCCCTCGCGGTGGCGGGCTGCTCGGGCGGCGCGATCGGCCAGAACACCCCGCACAGCAGCGGCCAGAGCTTTGTCAGCGGCAGCGGCACCAGCATCTACAAGCCCGGATCGCGGCCGCTGGCGCCCGACATCTCGGGGACGACGCTGAGCGGCGCGCACCTGAGGCTGTCCGGACTACCGCGGCTCGGTCGTCGTGCTCAACTTCTGGGGCTCGTGGTGCGCCCCGTGCCGGGCCGAGGCGCCCGACCTGGCCGCTCTGGCCACCCGGCTGCAGCCGCGCGGAGTACGCTTCCTCGGCATCGACATGCGGGACGACCCCACCAGCGCCGACGCGTTCATGCAGACCTTCGGGATTCACTACCCGAGCCTGAATGACCCGGGCGGCGAGATCGCGCTGGCCTTCCGCGGCACCGTGCCGCCGGCGGCCATCCCGACCACGCTGGTCATCGACCGCAGCGGGCGGATCGCCGCGCGGGTCATCGGCAGTTCGAGCTACGACTCGCTGCGCAAGATCATCCTGCCGGTGGCCGCGAGCCACCCGGCCACCGCCGCCGGAGCTACGCCATGAGCGACGTGACCGACACCGGCACCGTGGCGCCCGACGCCGCCGCGGCCGAGGCGGCAGAGGAAGCAGCCCGGGACGCGGTGGTCCAGGACGTGCCGTTCCCGGCCACGGTGCGGCGCGGGGGCGGCGGCTGGCTGCGCTGGGGCTGGCGGCAGCTCACCTCCATGCGGACCGCGCTGATCCTGCTGTTCCTGCTGGCCATCGCCAGCGTGCCGGGCTCGGTGCTGCCCCAGGAGGGCATCGACCCGTCCGCGGTCACCCAGTACTACGACGCGCATCCCGCGCTGGCCCCGCTGCTGAACCGGCTGTCGCTGTTCAGCGTCTTCGCGGCGCCCTGGTTCGCGGCCATCTACCTGCTGCTGTTCCTGTCCCTGGCGGGCTGCGTGCTGCCCCGGACCTTCCGCCAGATCGGCTCGGCCCGGCAGCAGCCGCCGCGGGCGCCGCGCCGGCTGGCCCGGCTGCCGATGTCGGCCAGCTATCGTGACCGCGCTGGCGCCGGCCGAGGCGCTGGACTCGGCGCGCCGGATGCTCGGCGGGCGGCGGTTCCGGCTGCGCACCGGCGACGACTGGGTGTCGGCCGAGAAGGGCTACCTGCGCGAGGTCGGCAACCTGCTGTTCCATATCGCGCTGCTGGCCCTGCTGATCTCGGTCGGGCTCGGCGGGCTGTTCGGCTACAAGGCCAACCGGCTGCTCATCGCCGGGCAGTCGTTCTCGGACACGCCGGTCTCCCTGGACGTGCTGCACCCGGGCCGCCTGGTGTCCGCGTCCGACCTGGCGCCGTTCTCGGTGACCCTGGACCGCTTCAGCGCGCGGTACGTGTCCAGCGGGCCGCAGACCTGACGAGCCGGAGACCTTCAACGCCCAGCTGAGCTACACCAGCCGGACCGGCGCGCCGGTGCGCCACTACGACCTGCGGGTGAACCACCCGCTGGCGGTGGACGGCGCCAGCATCTACCTGATCGGCCACGGCTACGCGCCCGCAGTTCCGGGTGACCGACGGGAAGGGAAAGGTGGTCTTCAACGGCCCCGTTCCGTTCATCGCGGTCGAGCAGTCCGGGCTGACCTCGGAGGGCGTGGTGAAGGCCCCGGACGCCGCGCCGACCCAGCTCGGCTTCGCCGGCGTCTTCCTGCCGTCCGCCGTGGACGTGGGCGGCCGCCTGGAGTCTGACTTCCCGGCCCCGCAGAACCCGCGGGTCAGCCTGGTCGTCCTACGCCGGCAACCTCGACATGAACAACGGGCACGTCGCAGTCGGTCTACCAGATCGACCTGTCCAGATGCACCGGCTGGCCATCGCGCCGCGGCCGCTGGCCGTCGGCCAGTCGATGACCCTGCCGAACGGGGCCGGCAAGATCACCTTCACCGGCTACCGGCAGTGGATCAGCCTGGCCATCACCTACGACCCGGGCCAGCTTCCCGGCGCTGATCTCCGGCGTGCTCGCCCTGGCCGGGCTCATCCTGTCGTTCATGGTGCGCCGCCGCCGGGTGTTCGTCCGGGCCGCCCCGGGCCGGACGGGCGCACGCTCGTCGAGGTGGGCGGGCTGGCCCGCTCGGACGCGGCCGGCGGATTCGAGGTCGAATTCGCCGAGCTCACGGCCGAGCTGCGCACCGCCCAGGACGGCAGCCCGGCTGCCACCAGTCCAGACTCAGCCAGTCCGGCGGCGGACGCCGCCGCGGCTGGCACCATTGCCCAAGACACGTCCAGCAGTACCCGAGAGGGAGAGTGAGACCCTCATGCCGGTCATCATCAATCAGGGCCTGGCCGACGCCAGCAACGCCTGCCTGCTCACCACGGTGCTCCTCTACGCACTGGCGCATGCTCGCCTATGCCTGTGACTTCGCCTTCCGCAAGGAGCGGCTGGTCGCTCCGGCGGCCGTCCAGGTGCCCGAGCTGGTCGGAGCCGCCGCCGGCGGCACGGGCAGCCGCCGCCGTACCGCCCCGGGCGGCCGCGCCGCCGCCGCCACGACCGGGCCGGCGAGCCGGTGGCCGTCCGGTTTCTGGCTGCGCACCGCCTTCGCCCTGACCTGCGTCGGCGCTGCTCACCCACGTGGCCGCCATCGTCACCCGCGGCCTCGCCGAGCACCGCGTGCCGTGGGGCAACATGTACGAGTTCATCGCCGCCATCGCCTGCATGGCGGTGCTGGTGATGGTGGCCGTCTCGATCCGCTTCCGGGCCTACTACATCGGCCTGTTCGTGCTGCTCCCGGTGGTTCTCGCACTGGCCCTGGACGTCACCGTCGTCTACACCCCGGCCGGGAGCCTGGTGCCGGCGCTGAACTCGTACTGGATCGCCATCCACGTCACCGCGATGATCGTGGCCAGCGGGCTGTTCATCGTCGGGGCCGTGACCACGGTCATGTACCTGATCGCCGAGCGGAACGAGCGGCGGCTGGCCGCCGGGCTGCCGTCGCGGAGCTCGGGCCTGATGATGCACCTGCCGGGGACCACGATCCTGGACCGGCTGTCCTACCGGACCATCCTGTTCGCGTTCCCGGTCTGGACGTTCGGGATCATGGCCGGCGCGATCTGGGCTGACCACGCCTGGGGCCGGTACTGGGGCTGGGACCCCAAGGAGACCTGGTCGTTCATCACCTGGGTGGTCTACGCCGGATTCCTGCACGCCCGGGCCACGGCCGGCTGGCGCGGCCGCAAGGCGGCCTACATTCAGCTGGTCGGCTTCGGCTGCCTGATGTTCAACCTGGTCGGCATCAACCTGTGGGTCACCGGCCTGCACTCCTACGCCGGCCTGACCGGCTAGCGCCCGGCGGACTCGGGGACTCTTTCCGGCCCGGCGCCCCCGGCAACGTGGTGGATTCTGACAACGTGACGATTTTGGGGGGCCCCAACCCCCCAGGATTCACACGTTGTCCCGGGGGACTGGCTGTTAGCCCAGGGGCCACCCCCTGGAACCCCAGTGCTAGGGGGCCCGCCCCTGGGACGCCGGAAATCTAGCGGTCGTCCCTGGCCTCGCGGATCCGGCGCTCGATCTCCAGCAGGAAGTCGGGGTCATCGTCGGGTCCCAGGGGCCGGGGCGCCCAGCGGGTCCCGGCGTAGTCCTCGTCGCGGTCCTCAGCGGCATCCATGCCCATGGCCCGGCCAGCGGGATGCCGCCGGAACGCCTCGGCCGGGCTCATGCCCAGCCCCGCGGCGGCTGTCCGGCGCGGCAGCATCGGCATCCGCCGCGGGCGGCCGACGATGAGCCACGCCGCGCAGCCGACGACCGAGAACAGCACCAGGATGGCCAGCCAGGTCCGCCGCGACAAGGTGCGGATCGCCCAGGGCGGCGAGGTCGCGACGTCGATCATGCACGGCACGACGACCCCGACCGTAAATAGGGCAAATAGTACGCAACCCAGGACCATGGCGGCAGCCTAGCTGCTCAGCCTGCGCGTTCGTGGTGAATTGCGGCACTCCGTCGTCGTCATGGGGACTGACCATAATTACGTATGGTCTGCCACGGCAGGTGACGTCCTGGGCTGATCCGGCATAGCCTGGCCCCTTCGGTGACTCAGGGAGTACGCATGCGGCTTTGGTTATTCGGCCGGAGGCGGCGCGGCCGGCTGCGCGTCGCGGCCAGCTCACGGCCAGCCGTCGCTGACCCGGCGGCCCGCGCTCCCGGGTCGCCGGGCAGCCACCGCCGCACGAGTCGCTGGCCCGGCGGCGGCTGGCGGCGCGCGCGGCGCGCGGACCAGGCCGGTGCTCGCGCGGCCAGCGCGGCCGCGCCTGCCGTTGTTCCGGTCGGTGCCAGCCAGCCGGACCCGGCGACCGCGGCTAGCCTGGCCGGCGGCGCGGGCTCTGGCAGCGCAGGCTCTGCTGGTGGACGCGCAGCGAACGCGGGCGGTACACGCGGAAGTGGTGCGCGCGGTGGCTCCGGGCGCGGCGGCGGTACGGCCACGGACGCCCGTGAGCCGTCCGGAATGCCGCCCGCCGGGCCGCGCACGCCTGGCAGCCGTCAGCCGCCTCGAACCGCTCCGCCGCCGCATCCCGGTCCGCCGCCTCGCCCTGGTCCGCCGCCCGCCATCCCGGCAGCACCACCTGGCGGCCGCCCGGCCGCCAGTGGCGAGGCCAGGCCCTGGGGATCAGCCCGGGCTGCCATCCGCACCGCCGCCGATACCGCCGCCGCCCCGGCCGCCCCGGCCGGGCCCGCGGCGCCCGGCCGCGCCAGCCTGAGCCGCGCCGCGGCCAGCCGGGCCGCATCGCATCATGCGGCTCCCCGGCGCCCGGCCGGCGCTGCCGCGCCCCGGGCGCAGGCAGGCAGCGCTGCCGCCCGGACCGCCCCGGCCGCGGCGGCCCGGCTGCCGTGGTATGAGATCGCGCAGGGCAACCGGACGGCGGACGGCTGGCGCGACTGCGGCAGCCTGGAGGCTCTGCTGCACCGGGAGTGGACCGCCGAGCCGCCGGCCGAGGCCGTCACGGCCATCGACCGGCTCGCCGAGCCTGCCCCGGCTGATCAAGGACCGGCTGGCCGCCGGACTGGATGCGATCCACGTCGGCGGGGGCGGCGTGCCCGACCTGGACGACATGGGGCGGCTGCACGGAGTTGCGCTGCCGTCGGGCCGGGCCACCTGGGATGCGTGCGCGGGTGCCTACGGCGAGCGCAAGATCGTGGTCGGCTCCCGGCCGTCCCCGACGCCGGACGTGATGTGCCATGAGGTTGGTCATGCGCTGGACGACATCGACGGGCCGGCCGACCAGTGGCAGTCCGACTCTGATGAGTTCTGCGCGCTCTATGCGCAGTGCCAGCCGCATCTGGTGAGCAATCTGCACGCGCAGCACGGGATTCTCGGACGCCGGGAATTCTTCGCGGACGCATTCGCGGCCATCGCATCCCGGCAGCGGCCCGCCCTGGTCGATATGCTCGGTGGTGACACCAGGGCGGCGCTGAACGTGATGCTCTATTTCAACATGCGATACGGCATCTGATGGAGTAGGCAAACGAGCGATGTATGTCATCCGGCTAGCCAATGGCAATCTGCTGGTCCCCGACTCGGCGATCAGCGACGATGGCGCGGTGCTCAGCGAGGCCTATGTCGAGATCGGCCCGTCAGACGCTGACTACGCCCGGTTCGCCGAGCAGGCCCTGACCGAGGATGAGCATGAGGAGCGGCGCCGACGCTGGCAGGAGGGGGATGAGCCGCTGCGGCGCGAATTCCTGGACTTCCTGGCCCGGCACGGCGGCGGGGGGCCTCCGCAGGATCCGGCGGGCGGCTGAGGCAGCTGGGCTGCCGGCCGGCTCCGGGTGCGATGGTCTGCCGTGCAGAGCGTCATCCGGTATTTCTTGTCACGCAGCCACTGTCACCCGACGTGCTCGGCCGGGCCGGAATCCACCCCGAGCAGTGCCCGGACCTCAGACTCGCGGAACCGCCGGTGCCCGCCGGGAGTGCGGATACTGCTGATCCGCCCGGAAGCGGCCCAGCGCGTGACTGTCTTCGGATCAACCCGGAAGAGTGCAGCCACCTCTCCCGGAGTGAGCAGCCGCTCACTGGTACTTTCCATGGTCCCCTCCTGGATCCCCGGACGCTGCCGCTGCGAGCGGACAGCTGTCCCAAGTGTCGCAGAAGATAGCGACAAGCTGTGTTTTTATCCTTAGATTCCGTAAAAATCTGTTCTGGTGAGCCTTGTTACCCCAAGGGGGGTATGGCCACTGCGACCCGGCCCGCGCCGCGTCCCGCCGTGCCGCCGCCTGACTCCGGATCTGCGGATGATGTGAGCAGAATCACTAATGTAATGACATAAAGACAACTTCTTGACAAGATTGCGCCCGGCGGCCAAGCTGGCCTCTGCGGCGGCGCCCGCGGCGCCCGCCGCCGACCGGATCGAGCCGCGGCCAGATCACCGCCACGGAGGACACTGCATGCGCATCGGCCTCGCCGGAGCAGGACGCATCGGCGCGTTTCATGCCGCGACGTTGTGTCAGCTCGCCGGCGTGGAGTCGGTGATCGTCACCGACGCCGATCCGGCCCGCGCCCGCGCGGTGGCCGGGCGGCTGGGCGCCGAGGCCGTGCACACCGCCGCCGAGCTGCTGGACTCCGGCCTGGATGCCCTGGTCATTGCGACGGCGACGGACGCGCACCCGGAGTTCATCGGGCGCGGGATCGCCGCCGGGCTGCCGGTGTTCTGCGAGAAGCCGGTGGCGCCCGACATCGGCGGCACCCTGGAGGTGATCAGCCGGGCCGCGGCCAGCCGGGCGCCGGTGCAGATCGGCTTCCAGCGCCGCTTCGACGCGGGCTACGCCGCGGCCCGGGCCGCCGTCCAGGCCGGCCGCCTCGGCTGGCTGCACACGCTGCGCGCGACGACGCTCGACCCGGCGCCGCCGCCGCCGGAGTACGTGGCCACCTCGGGCGGGCTGTTCCGGGACTGCAGCGTGCACGATTTCGACATCATCCGGTGGGTGACCGGCCGCGAGGTGACCGAGGTCTACGCGCTGGGCGCGAACCGCGGCGCCGCCTTCTTCCGCGACACGGGCGACGTCGACACCATGGGCGCCGTGCTGACCCTGGACGACGGCACCATCGCGCTGGTCTCCAACACCCGCTACAACGCGGCCGGCTACGACGTCCGGCTGGAGATCCTGGGCTCGGCGGGCAGCCTCTGCGCCGGCCTGGACGACCGGCTGCCGCTGGCCTCAGCTGAGCCTGGTGCGAGTTTCCCGGCGGGCCCGCCGCAGGCGAACTTCCTGGACCGGTTCGCCGCGGCCTACCGGGCCGAGCTGGCCGCCTTCATCGCGCTGGCGGCCGGCGGCGGCCCGAGCCCGTGCACCATGGCCGACGCCCTGGAGGCGTTCTATGTCGCCGAGGCATGCGAGCTGTCGCGGGCCCGGCACGCGCCGGTCGCGCTGGCCGAGGTCCGGCCGTGAGCGGCGCCGGCCCGACCCTGGCGGCGGGAGTAGCTGGCCGCGGGACGGGAAGAAGCGAGCGCATGCGGCTGGCCGGAGCACCCATTTCCTGGGGGGTGTGCGAGGTACCCGGCTGGGGGTACCAGCTGGCACCGGAACTGGTCCTGGCCCAGATGCGCGACCTGGGCCTGACCGCGACCGAGTTCGGGCCGCCCGGCTTCCTGCCCGCCGACCCGGCGGACCGGGCCGCGATCCTGAACCGGCATCAGCTGACGGCGGCCGGCGGGTTCCTGGCCGTCGTGCTGCACGAGCAGGCGGCCGACCCGGCCGGCCAGGTGGAGCGCGCGCTGGCCGAGTTCGCTGCCGCCGGCGCGGACGTGCTGGTGCTGGCCGCGGCCACCGGCCGGGCCGGCTATGACGCGCGGCCGGAGCTGGACAGGCCGGGCTGGGCGACGCTGCTGGACAGCCTGGACCGGGCCGCGGCCCTGGCGGCGCAGGCGGGCCTGACCGTCGCCCTGCACCCGCACGTCGGCACGATGATCGAGCGCCGGGATGAGGTGCACCGGGTGCTGGACGGCAGCGCGATCGGCTTGTGCCTGGACTCCGGGCACCTGCTGATCGGCGGGACCGACCCGGCCGAGCTGGCCCGGCAGGCGCCCGGCCGGATCGCGCACGCGCACCTTAAGGACGTGGACGCTGGCTGGGCGCGCCGGGTCCGCGACGGGGACACCAGTTACGCCGCGGCGGTGGCAGCAGGCCTGTACCGGCCGCTGGGCACCGGCGACGCCGACATCGCCGGACTGGTCGGCGCCCTGGCCACGGCCGGCTACGACGGCTGGTACGTGCTGGAGCAGGACACCGTGCTGGCCGCCGAGCCGGACGGCCCGGGCCCGCAGCGCGATGTCCGGGCCAGCATCGCCTACCTGCAGGGCCTGTCGTGACGGGGCCCGCCGTGACCGGTCCGGCCGGGACCGGGCCCTACGACGTCCTGACCATCGGCCGGGTCGGGGTCGACATCTACCCGCTGCAGGTCGGCGTGCCGCTGGAGGAGGTCACCACCTTCGGCAAGTTCCTGGGTGGCAGCGCTACCAACGTGGCGGTGGCCGCGGCCCGGCACGGACTGCGGTCGGCGGTGATCACCCGGACCGGCGAGGATCCGTTCGGCCGCTACGTGCACGCCGAGCTGGGCCGGCTGGGTGTCGATGACGCGTTCGTGTCCGCCGTCGCCGGGCCGCCCACGCCGGTGACGTTCTGCGAGATCTTCCCGCCGGACAACTTCCCGATCTGGTTCTACCGCTATCCCAGGGCGCCGGACCTGGAGATCGAGCCGGCCGGGCTGCCGATGGCGCAGATCGCCGCGGCCCGGATCTTCTGGGCCACCGGCACGGGCCTGTCCCAGGAGCCGAGCCGGGCGGCCCACGCGGTCGCGCTGGCCGCCCGCGAGCCCGGTCAGCTGACGGTGCTGGACCTGGACTACCGGGCCTCGTTCTGGCCGTCGGCGGCGGAGGCAGGCCGCCAGCTGCGCGCGGTGCTGCCGCACGCCAGCGTGGCCGTCGGCAACCTCGAGGAATGCGCGGTGGCGGTGGGCTCTGCAGATCCGCAGGTCATCGCCGGGCGGCTGCTGGAGCTCGGGGTGGAGCTGGCCGTGGTCAAGCAGGGCCCTCGCGGGGTGCTGGCGCAGACCGCGGATGAGGTCGTCGAGGTCCCGCCGGTCCCGGTCGAGGTGGTCAACGGCATCGGTGCCGGGGACGGTTTCGGCGGGGCACTGTGTCATGGCCTGCTGGCCGGCTGGCCGCTGGAGCAGACCATGCGCTTCGCCAACGCGGCGGGTGCCATCGTGACGACCCGCCTGGAGTGCTCGACGGCCATGCCCACGACGACCGAGGTGCTGGACTTCCTGGCAGCCGCCGGTGCCTAGCGAGCGGCTGCATGAGCTCCGCGAGCTCCGCGCCACCCGGCCGGAGCTGATCGCCGAGCTGGCCGCCGTTCGCCGCCGCCGCCCGCTGCTGCGCGCGGACGGCCGGCTGATGATCGTGGCCGCCGACCACCCGGCCCGCGGCGCGCTGGGCGTGGGCGGCAACCCGTCGGCCATGGCCGACCGGGACGACCTGCTGGAGCGGCTGCTCACCGCGCTCAGCCAGCCGGGCGTCGACGGCGTCCTGGGCACCGCCGACATCATCGAGGACCTGCTGCTGCTGGGCGCGCTGGAGGACAAGGTGGTGATCGGGTCCATGAACCGGGGCGGGCTGCAGGGCGCCAGCTTCGAGCTGGATGACCGCTTCACCGGCTACGACAGCGCGACCATCGCCAGCATGGGCCTGAACGGCGGCAAGATGCTGACCCGGATCGACCTGTCCGATCCGGGCACGGCCGCGACGCTGGAGTCCTGCGGCCGGGCCGTCACCGAGCTGGCCGGCCGCGGCCTGATGGCCATGGTCGAGCCGTTCTGGTGCCGCCGGGCGGGCGGCCGGGTGGTCAGCGACCTGTCGGCTGAGGCCGTCGTCCGGTCGGTGGCCATCGCCTCGGGGCTGGGCGCGACCAGCCGTCATACCTGGCTCAAGCTGCCGGTCGTGGACGGCATGGAGCAGGTGATGGCGGCCGCCACGCTGCCGGCCCTGCTGCTGGGCGGTGACCCCGGCGGCCCGGTGCACGAGACGCACGCACGCTGGGCCGCCGCGCTGGCCCTGCCGGGCGTGCGGGGCTTCGTGGCCGGGCGGGCGCTGCTATATCCGGAGGACGAGGACGTGGCCGGGGCGGTCGACGCGGCCGTCGGCATGGTCCACGCCGGGCTGGAGGTTGCATCATGAGCTGGCACCTGCCCGCGGGCAGCACCGGAGAGCTTCCGGAAACGGTGGCCATCACGCCCGAGCGGGCGGGCTGGGGCTTCTCCGGCCTGCGCGTCCTCGAGCTGCCGCCCGGCGGCCGCTACAGCCGCCCGGCCAGCGACGACGAGACGGTCGTGCTGCCGCTGGCCGGATCCTGCACCGTTGCGGCCGAGGGTGACGGCGGGGCGGGCCGCGCGGAGCTGGCTGGCCGGCCGGGCGTGTTCGCCGGGGTCAGCGACTATGCGTTCGTGCCCTGGCACGCCAGCCTGACCATCACCAGCACGGCGGGCGGGCGGTTCGCGCTGGCCAGCGCGCGGGCCCGGCGGGCCCGGCCGTTCCGGCACGTGCCCGCCGCCGACGTCCCGGTGGAACTGCGCGGCGCCGGGAACTGCTCCCGCCAGGTCAACAACTTCGCGATGCCCGGCGTGCTGGACGCCGACCGGCTGATCGCCTGCGAGGTGCTGACCCCGGCGGGCAACTGGTCCTCCTACCCGCCGCACAAGCACGACACCGCCGGCCCGGCGGAGACGGAGCTGGAGGAGATCTATTACTTCGAGGTCTCCGGCGGCCCGCAGGGTCACCCCGGCCTCGGCTACCAGCGGGTTTACGGGACGCCGGAGCGGCCGGCTGACCTGCTGGCGGAAGTGCGCAGCGGCGATGTCGTGCTGATCCCGCACGGCTGGCACGGCCCGTCCATGGCGGTCCCGGGCTACGACCTGTACTACCTCAACGTGATGGCCGGCCCCGGCGAGCGGGACTGGCGGGCCTGCGATGATCCCGCGCACGGCTGGGTCCGCGGGACCTGGGCCAGCCAGCCGGCCGACCCGCGGCTGCCGCTCACCGGGGTGGCGTCATGAGCGGCGCGGACACCATCCGGCTGACGGTCGGCCAGGCCCTCGTCCGGTTCCTGGCGGCCCAGCGCAGCGAGCGGGACGGCGTGGAGCACCGGCTCATCGACAGCTGCTTCGGCATCTTCGGGCACGGCAACGTGGCCGGCATCGGCCAGGCCCTGCTGGAGGCCGAGCTGGCGCAGCCGGGCCTGCTGCCGTACCGGCAGGCCCGCAACGAGCAGGCCATGGTGCACGCCGCCGCCGCCTTCGCCCGGACCCGGAACCGGCTGTCCACGCTGGCCTGCACGACCTCGATCGGTCCCGGTGCCACCAACATGGTCACCGGGGCCGCGCTGGCCACCGTCAACCGGCTGCCGGTCCTGCTGCTGCCCGGCGACATCTTCGCCACCGGGCCGGCCGCCCCGGTGCTGCAGCAGCTGGAGTACCCGGCGGCGGGGGACATCAGCGTCAACGACGCCTTCCGGCCGGTGTCGCGGTACTTCGACCGGGTCTGGCGGCCCGAGCAGCTGCCGCCTGCCCTGCTGGCGGCCATGCGGGTGCTGACCGACCCGGCCGAGACCGGTGCCGTCACCGTGGCCCTGCCCCAGGATGTCCAGGCCGAGGCCCGCGACTGGCCGCCGGAGCTGTTCCGCGAGCGGGTCTGGCACATCCCGCGCCCGGTGCCCGAGCCCGCCGCGCTGGGCCGGGCGGTGGCGCTGATCCGGTCCGCGGCCCGGCCGCTGATCGTGGCCGGCGGCGGCGTCATCTACTCCGAGGCGACGGCGGCGCTGGCCGACCTGGCCGCCATCACCGGGATCCCGGTGGCCGAGACTCAGGCCGGCAAGGGCGCGCTGCCCTACGACCACCCGGCGGCCGCGGGCGCGATCGGCGCGACCGGTAGCACCGCCGCCAACGAGCTGGCCGCAGGCGCCGATCTGGTCATCGGGATCGGGACCCGGTGGAGCGACTTCACTACCGCCTCACGGACCGCGTTCGCCGCGCCCGGCGTCCGGTTCCTCAACATCAACATCGCGGCGTTCGACGCGGCCAAGCACGCCGGGCTGGCGGTCACCGCCGACGCGCGGGCCGCGCTGCAGGCGCTCGGCGCCGAGCTGGCCGGGTGGACCGTGGCGGCGGAGTACGCCGAGCGCGCCCGGCAGCTCGCCGCGCAGTGGGACGAGGTCGTTCAGGAGAGCTACACACTGCGACACGGGCCCCGGCCGGCCCAGGCCGAGGTGATCGGAGCGGTCAACGAGGCGGGCCGGACCGCGGAGCCGGCTGACGTGATCGTCTGTGCCGCCGGCTCGCTGCCCGGCGACCTGCACAAGCTCTGGCGGGCGCGCGACCCGAAGCAGTATCACGTCGAGTACGGCTACTCGTGCATGGGCTACGAGATCGCCGGCGGCGTGGGGGTGAAGCTCGCCGCCCCGGACCGCGAGGTGATCGTGCTCGTCGGCGATGGCTCGTACCTGATGATGGCGCAGGAGATCGTCACCGCCGTCCAGGAGGGCGTCAAGCTCACCATCGTGCTGATCGACAACCACGGCTTCGCCTCGATCGGCGCGCTGTCGGAGTCGGTTGGCTCGCAGCGGTTCGGTACCAGTTACCGGTTCCGCGGTCCGGGCGGCCGGCTCGATGGTGACGTGCTGCCCGTCGACCTGGCGGCCAACGCGGCCAGCCTGGGCGCCGAGGTCATGAGCGCCGCCACCATCGACGAGCTGCGCGACGCGCTGGCGGCGGCCCGGGCCGGCAGCCGGACCACGGTGATCGCGATCGAGACTGATCCGCTCATCCCGGCCCCGGACGGCGGCGGCTGGTGGGATGTCCCGGTGGCCGAGGTATCGGGCCTGGACTCCACCCGGCAGGCCCGCGCGGCGTATGAGTCCGGCCGGCGCCGCCAGAAGCCCTACATCTAACGGGGCTACTGGGCCAGCAGGCTCATCTGGAACGAGTAGCGGTCGGCCAGGTAGGCGTGGCTGCCGTGCTCGACTGGCTGGCCGGCCGGGTCAAACGCGGTCCGGGTCATGGTCAGCACCGTCGCGGTGCGCGCGGCTTCCAGCAGCCGGGCCTCGCGCTGGGTGGCCCGCCGGGCGCCGATCACCTGCTCGGCCGCGTGCAGCTGGACGCCCTGGGCGCGCAGCAGCTCATACAGCCCGGTCTTCTCCAGGTCGGCCTCCACACCGCGCAGCAGCCGGGCCGGCACGAAGTTGTGCATGATGGCCAGCGGCGTGCCGTCGGCCGACCGGAGTCGCTCGACGCTGAGCACGGGGGTGCCGGCCGGGATCGCCAGCACCGTGGCGATGGTCTCGTCGGCCTCGACCTGCTCGGCGGACAGCACCGCGGTGCTGGGCGCTCGCTGGCTGGCCTGCAGGTCGTCGTACAGGCTGCTGAGCGCGAGCGGGCGCATGATGCGCGGAGCCAGCACGACCGTGCCCAGGCCGCGGCGGCGGACCACCATGCCCTGCTGGACCAGCCGCTGGATGGCCTGCCGGACGGTGGGGCGGCTCACGCCGAGCCGCTCGGCCAGCTCGAGCTCGTTCTCGAGTCGCTCGCCGGGCGCCAGCGCGCCGGACTCAATGGTGGCCTTCAGGTTCTCGGATATCTGGAAGTACAGCGGGATAGGGCTGTTGCGGTCGACCGGTCCGGCTGCCATCTCTCACCCGCCGCCGGCGGTGTCGCGGCCTGCGGCAACGCTGGTATCCATGAGCTGAGTGTAAGGCACCGGCCGAGAAAGGCCAGATTGTCTTTATCTCGTTACATATTTATTGACAGGCCATTTCCCGCGCGACCGTGCCCCGGCCGAGCGCGCCCGCAGCGGCTCAGGCTATCGCCGGATAGCCGGGCGATTTAGCATGTTCGCGGCGGAACGGGAGATGCGGCATGATGACCGACCGGTCCGGCGGTGTCCCCATCCTGCGGGCCGACTCGCCGGATTGCGCGGCAGGCCTGGTCTTCCGGGTCGGCCGGTACGACGAGCAGCTCCGCGACGGCGGCATCACTAGCCTGGTGGCGCACCTCGCGGCCCGGCGCGCTGGCTGCACCGCGCAGGTGGATGGCCTGTTCACGACATTTACCATGACCGGTTCCGATCCGGCCTGCATCGCCGCCTTCGTAGCCGGGATCAGCCGCGAGCTGACCGCCGATCAGAGCGCGGAGGTGGCGGGCGAGCTCGGCGCGCTGCAGCAGGAGCTGCGCGCCCGGCCGCGGGCCACGGCCGGGCCCGGCGGGGCCCTGGCCCGCCGATACGGCCCGGCCGGGCCGGGGCTGGCCGGCTACCCGGAGTACGGTCTCTTCCGGCTCGGCTGGAATGCTCTGGACGCCTGGCGGCGGCACTGGCTCGTGGCCGGGAACGCCGTCTTGTGGATCGCCGGGCCGGCCCCCGCCGGCCTGCGGATCGAGCTGCCCGCCGGGCCCGCGCCCGTCGCCGCCCCGCTGCCGCCTGCGGTCGCCGAGCCGCCCGGCTACTACCTCGCGCCGGGGAACGTCGCCGCCGGACTGTCCCTGATCGTGCCGCAGGTCCCCGCGGGCTCGATAACCCGGTTCGTGCTCACCGGGCGACTCCGGCACCGGCTCGGGCCTGCTGGCCGTCTGACGGCGGCCGTCACCGAGCCGGTCAGCGCCGATCAGTACCACTGCTGGCTGGCCGCCGGGGCACCGGCGGGCGAGCAGGCGCGGGTGGCCGGCACCATGGTCGCCGCGCTGGAAGAGCTGGCCAGCGCGGGCTGCAGCGCCGCCGAGGTGGCGGACCAGGCCGCCGTCATGGGCTCCCGGCTGCAGGGCCCGGCCGGGCCGGGCGAGGTGCTCCGCCGGTCGGCCCAGCGCGTCCTGACCGGGCTGCCCGCCCTGAGCGCGGCGCAGCAGGTGCAGCTGGCCGCCGCGGTCGGCGGCTCCGAGGTGGCCAGCCTGGCCGCGGACCTGCTCGGCACGCTTGTCGTGGCGACGCCCCGCGTGCTGGCCCCGGTCCGGGACCGGATGCCCGCGCTGGCCGACGGGCCGGATGAGCCGGTGACCGGGAGCCGCTACCGGGCGGCGGGCAGTTCCGGAGCCTGCCTGACCGTCGGCCGCGACGGCGTGATGGCCGAGTCCGGGACGGGACTTCGGCGGACCGTGCGCTGGGCCGATGTCGCGCTGCTGGCGCGGTGGGCGGACGGGCCCGCCGAGGTCATACCCGTCGCCGGCCAGGCGCTGTTCATCGACCCGCGGCGGCTGGCCCGGGGCCGGCGAGCGGTCCAGGCGGTCGAGGCACAGGTGAGCCCGGAGCTGATCGTCAGGATCTCCGAGCCGGCGCCGCACCGGCCGCCGCCCGTCGCCGGGGCCGCTGCCAGGCGGGCGACCTGGCTGCAGTACCTGCGCGGCTCGTGGCTGGTTGCCGGTGCGCTCATCGGCGTGACCGCGTTCGGCCGCCCGCTGGGCGGCGGGCCCATCGTGGTGATCCTGATCAGCGCGGTGGTCGCCCAGGCGGCCCTGGCCTCCCGGCCCGCCCGCGAGCTGGCGCGGCGGCTCCGGCGGCCCGGCGCGCCAGCACGGCGGGACGGGCAATAAGCTGGGTTCACATGCGTGCCACATGTCTTACACGGTGCTGCGGCTGGCGGTCTTCGCCGCCGCGCTCGGCCTGCTGTACCTGGCCGGAGCGCGCGGGATCCTGCTCGTCGGGCGTCGCCGCCGTGGTCAGCGCCATCGATCAGCTACTTCGTGCTGTCCCGCTAGCGCGAGGCCATGGCCGGGTCGATCTCCCGGCGGATCACCAGCGTCCGCGAGCGCCTGGACGAGGGCAGCCGGGCCGAGGACGCGCGACTAGGCGCCGGCCGCCGGCCCGTGAGCTCAGGACCTGTCGGCGGCCAGCCAGCCGCCGGACGGTCAGCAGCCGCAGCACCGCGGCCACCGCCTCCTGCTCGGTGAGCAGCGAGGTGTCGATCACCAGGTCGGCGTCGGCCGGCTCCTCGTAGGGGTCGGAGATGCCGGTGAACTGGGTGATCAGGCCCGGCCCGGGCCTTGGCGTACAGGCCCTTGCGGTCGCGGGCCTCGCAGACCTCCACGGGCGTGGCGACGTGGATCAGCAGGAAGTCGCCGACCTCGCTGACCATCTCCCGGACCCGGGCCCGCGCGCTGGCGAACGGCGCGATCGGCGCGCAGATCGCGATGCCGCCGTGCCGGGCCACCTCGGCCGCCACGTAGCCGATCCGGGTGATGTTGAGGTCGCGGTCCTCGCGGGAGAACGTCAGCCCGGCCGACAGCAGGCTGCCGGACCAGGTCGCCGTCGAGCAGCGAGACCCGCCGGTCGCCGCGCTCGCTGAGCACGTCGCGCAGGTCGCGGGCGATCGTGGACTTGCCCGAGCCGGACAGCCCGGTCAGGAACAGCACGAACCCGCGCTCGAGCGCGGCGGCCGGGCCCGGCGCAGCTCCCGGGCGACCGCGGGCGGGGTGAACCACTCGGGCACCGGCGCCCCGGCGTCCAGCAGGTCGCCGAGCTGGTCGGCGGACAGGTCCTCCTGCTCGGTGCCGGCCTCGATCAGCGACAGCGGCCGCCAGACCTCGGCGCGCGGGTCGTAGGCCCAGTCGCCGGCGGGCAGCACCAGGATCGGCGCGCCGGGCAGCTGGTAGCCCGCCGGCCACGGGCGACAGGCCGGTCAGCGCGCCGGCGTCGGCCATCAGGTGGGTGGCGCCGTAGGCGGCGGCGATCCGGGCCCGGATGGCGAGCTCGCGGACCTGGCCGCGTCGCCGCGGTGCCCTCGGCCCGCGGCCGGGGCCAGCGGGACCGGGATGACCCGGGTGTCGGCGGGCAGGCTGCCCGCCGCGGCCAGCGCGGCCCGGACCAGGGACTCGGGCCGGGTCACCACCTCGGCCGGGCCGCCGACCAGCGGCAGGACCAGCAGCCGCGCCTTGAGCTGGCCGGCCAGGTGCCGGAGCTGGCCGATCTGGCGGCCGTGCAGCGGCCCGCGGCCCGCCCAGGCCAGCACCGGGCCGTCCGGGCGCCTGCGCCCGGGCCTGCGCCGGGGTCAGCATCAGCCGCCGGAACGGGCCGTGCTCGGGAACGCGCTGCGCGGTCACCGGGCCGGCCAGCCGGACCAGGCCGCCGTCCCGAGCGGGCGTGCGCTCGGTGATCTGCAGCACGGCCAGCGGGGTGCCTTCCGGGTCGGCCAGCGCCAGGTGCCCGGCGTCGGCGGCGACGGCGCCGGCGGGACGTCCAGGGTCACCGGGACCGGGAACGGCGTGCCGTCGGCCAGCTGCCAGGAGTCGGTGACGGCGGCCACGTCGGCGGTGGTCATGAACCCGGCCAGCGGGGCGAACGCGCCCGACAGCAGCAGCTCCAGGTCGGCGAGCTGGGCTCGGCGTGAGCGTCCAGCACCGGCATCGCGGTCAGGTCGCCGGCGCTGGCCAGCTGCGCGGATCAGCCTGCGGCCTGCGCAGTCACTTGCCTGTCCTGCCGTCGCGAGCCCGCGCGCCGCGCAGTCCGCCCGGCCCGCGCCCCGCTCCGCGGGTGCCGAGCCGAGCTGCCCGGCCCGCGGCACCTGCCGGGCAACCTGAGGCATACACGCGAGGCTACACGCGCCCCGGCGCCGCCGCTCACAGGACGCGGGCGAACCGGTCCTCGGGCTTGCGGATGACGTAGCGCAGCTCATCGTGGGCCGCGGTGAGCCGGCCGCGGGACAGCGCCGCGACCAGGCCGCGCGGCGCCGCGGATGACCGGGTGCCGCCGCCGGCCGTCCAGCCGGCTGCTGGCCTCGCGCTGGGCGATGACCAGGCCGTGCCGGGTGGCGAACAGCCTGGATCCCGCGCGCGCGAGGTCAGCTGCTCGTAGACGGCCGGGTACGGGCCGGGCTCACCGGGCCGCAGGCGGCGCCAGGCCGCGCGCGCAGCGGGCCGGGCAGCAGCCGGTCCAGGAAGCCGGCCGCGCTGTCCCGGTCGGCGGTCCGCAGCAGCAGCAGGCCGCCGGGCCGCAGCGCGTCGACCAGGCGGCCCAGCACCAGCTCGGCGTGGCTGATCCGGTCCAGCAGCAGGCAGCAGTGCACGATGTCGGCCGAGCGCGGGACGCAGCGGCACGGTGCGCAGGTCGCCCAGGACCACGGCCGCTCCGGGTCGGCCGCGGCCGGGCCACCGCCGCCCGGGTGACCTGCGTTGTCGTCGTCGATCAGGGTGAGGGCGAGCTCGTGGCCGCGGCGCCCGCAGCGCGGCCAGGTCGAGGTCGCCGCCGGCCGTGACGCAGCCGGCCTGGAGATCACCGAGGGCCTGGCCCGGCCGGTGCGCGGCGTAGTCCAGCGCCGCCCGGGTGAACAGCCCGGCGCCGTGCCGGCACCGGCAGCCCGGCGGCCGCCCGGTGCTCGGCGATCGCTCGCGCCGCGGCAGCGCGCCCGGGATCCGCTCCCGCTGATCGCCACGGTTCCAGAGCGTAGTCCTCCGACTACCGTTAGTGTGCTGAGATACCCGTCCAGCTGGCCGCCTCAGCGTGTCTGCGCTGCCCGTGGCTGGATAGCCGCAGCGGGCCCGTTCGACGGTGCCGACGAGCGGCGCAGTCATCCGGTCGTTTTAGCCCAGTGTCCGGCCGAGCCCGGCCCAACTAGCTGGTGACCCGTGCCGCCACTCCGGCCGCACTGCAGTACCTCGCAGCCCGCTCGCGCGTCGGCTGCGGGCCAATTGGCCTGCCCGCACGCCGGGCACGCCGCGCGCAGAGTAAGGATGCGATGAGCCTCTCCGGCCTGCTCCGGGCCATCAGCGATGACCCGGAGCTCGGCAGCGCACTGGAGCATGCCGCGCTGCGCGCGGCCGGCGGCGGTGACCTGATCGCGCCCGCGCGCTCCGGCCGCTGCGCTCGCCGCCGCTGGCGCGACCAGCCCGGCCGACCCGGCCGGCGCGAGCCAGGACGGCGAGCCGACGCCGGCCGGTTCGTGCTGGCCGTGACCGCGACCGCGCGCGAGGCCGAGGACCTGGCCGCCGCGCTCAGCTCGCTGCTGCCGCCCGACGTCGGTGGCCTACTTCCCGGCCTGGGAGACGCTGCCGCACGAGCGGCTGTCGCCCCGCTCCGACACCTCGGGCCAGCGGCTGGCCGTGCTGCGCCGGCTGGCCCACCCCGACCCGTCCGACCCGCGGACCGGGCCGCTGCTGGCCGTGGCCGCGCCGGTGCGCAGCCTGCTGCAGCCGATGGCGGGCGGGCTGGGCGACCTGGTGCCGGTCAGCCTGGCGCCGGGCCAGGAGGCCGACCTGGAGGAGGTCGTCAGCCGCCTGGTCGAGATCGGCTACGCCCGGGTCGAGCTGGTCGAGAAGCGCGGCGAGATCGCGGTCCGCGGCGGGATCCTGGACGTGTTCCCGCCGACCGAGGAGCACCCGCTGCGGGTCGACTTCTTCGGCGACGAGGTCGAGGAGATCCGCTACTTCAAGGTCGCCGACCAGCGCAGCCTGGAGGTCGCCGCGGACGGGCTGTGGGCGCCGCCGTGCCGCGAACTGCTGCTGACGCCGGGCGTGCGGGCCGGGCCAAGGAGCTGGCCGCCGAGTGGCCCGGGCCTGGGCGAGGTGCTCAGCAAGCTGGCCGACGGGCATCACCGTCGAGGGCATGGAGGCGTTCGCGCCGACCCTGTGCGACCGGATGGAGCTGCTGCTGGACTACGTGCCCGGCCGGCGGCATCGTGGTCGCCTGCGACCCCGAGCGGATCCGGGCCCGCGCGGCCGACCTGGTCGCGCACCAGCCAGGAGTTCCTGGAGGCGTCCTGGGTGAACGCGGCCGCCGGCGGCCAGGTGCCGATCGACCTGGGCGGGGCCGCGTTCCGCGCCATCACCGACGTCCGGGCATCGGCGGCCGACCTGGAGCATCCCGTGGTGGACGATCACGCCGTTCGCGGCCGCGGCCGGGCAGGCGCGACGCCGGCCGACGCCGGCGAGACCGGCGAGCCGGCGACGGGGCGACCGGCCAGCGTTCCGGATACAGGCAGAGCCGGCGCCGAGGCCTACCGCGGCGATACGGCGCGGGTGCTCGGCGACGTGCGCCGGTGGCTGTCGGAGCAGTGGCGGGTCGTGCTGGTCACCGAGGGCCACGGGCCGGCCCAGCGGCTGGCCGAGCTGCTGCGCGGCGAGGGGCTGGGGGCGCACGGGACCGCGGCGGGGACCTGCGCGCACGCGCCCGAGGCCGGGCCTGGCCAGCGTGGCGACCGGGCTGCTGGAGGCCGGGTTCGTCTGGCCGTCGGTGCGGCTGGCGGTGCTGGCCGAGGCCGACATGGCCGGGCAGCGCTCGGGCACCCGGCAGGCGCAGCGGATGCCGAGCCGCCGCCGCGGCGGCATCGACCCGCTGCAGCTCACGCCCGGCGACTACATCGTGCACGAGCAGCACGGCGTCGGCCGGTACCTGGAGATGACCAGCCGGACGGTCCAGGGCGCGACCCGGGACTACCTGGTGATCGAGTACGCGCCGAGCAAGCGCGGGCAGCCGCCGGACCGGCTGTACCTGCCGACCGACCAGCTGGACGAGGTGACCCGGTACTCCGGCGGCGAGGCGCCCGCGCTGCACCGGCTCGGCGGCGCGGACTGGGCCAAGGCCAAGGGCCGGGCCCGCAAGGCGGTCCGGGACATCGCGGCCGGGCCTGATCCGGCTGTACCAGGCCCGGATGGCCTCGCCCGGGCACGCGTTCGGCGCAGGACACGCCCTGGCAGCGCGAGCTGGAGGACGCGTTCCCGTACGTCGAGACGCCCGACCAGCTGGCGGCCGTGGACGAGGTCAAGGCCGACATGGAGAAGCCGGTCCCGATGGACCGGCTGATCTGCGGGGACGTCGGCTACGGCAAGACCGAGATCGCGGTCCGGGCGGCGTTCAAGGCGGTGCAGGACGGGCGAGCAGGTCGTCGTGCTGGCCCCGACCACCCTGCTGGCGGCCCAGCACTTCGCCACCTTCAGCGAGCGGTACGCGCCGTTCCCGGTCGTGGTCCGGCCGCTGTCGCGGTTCCAGAGCGACCGGGAGGTCGCCGAGACGCTGGCCGGCCTGGCCGAGGGCAAGGTCGACGTCGTGATCGGCACGCACCGGCTGCTGTCGCCCGGAGACCCGGTTCGACCGGCTCGGCCTGGTGATCATCGACGAGGAGCAGCGGTTCGGGGTCGAGCAGAAGGAGTACCTGAAGCAGCTGCGCACCGAGGTCGACGTGCTGGCCATGTCGGCCACCCCGATCCCGCGCACGCTGGAGATGGGGATCTCCGGGATCCGGGAGATGTCCACGATCCTGACCCCGCCCGAGGAGCGGCACCCGGTGCTGACCTCGGTCGGCGCCCTACGACGAGAAGCAGATCGCGGCCGCCGATCCGGCGCGAGCTGCTGCGCGACGGCCAGGTGTTCTTCGTGCACAACCGGGTGACCTCGATCAACAAGGTCGCGGCCCGGATCGCCGAGCTGGTGCCGGAGGCCCGGGTCGGCGTCGGGCACGGGCAGATGAACGAGCACACGCTCGAGAAGGTCATGAGCCGGGTTCGTGGAGCGCGAGTTCGACGTCCTGGTCGTCGACCACGATCGTCGAGTCCGGGCTGGACATCCCGAACGCCAACACGCTGATCGTGGACCGGGCCGACGCCTACGGCCTGCCCGCCCTGCACCAGCTCCGCGGCCGGGTCGGCCGCAGCCGGGAGCGCGGCTACGCCTACTTCCTGTACCCGCCGGAGAAGCCGCTGACCGAGACGGCGCACGAGCGGCTGTCCACGCTGCAGCAGCACACCGGCGATCGGCGCGGGCATGCACATCGCGCTGAAGGACCTGGAGATCCGCGGCGCGGGCAACCTGCTCGGCGGCGAGCAGTCCGGGCACGTCGCCGCGGTCGGCTTCGACCTGTACGTGAAGATGATCGGCGAGGCGGTCCGGGAGCTGCGCGGCGACGGGCCGGCCGAGCGCGCCGAGGTCCGGATCGAGCTGCCGGTGGACGCGCACATCCCGCACGACTACGTGACCGGGGAGCGGCTCCGGCTGGAGGCCTACACCCGGATCGCGGCGATCGACATCGCCGGCCGACATCGACGGCCGTCCGGGAGGAGCTGACCGACCGGTACGGGCCGGTCCCGGCCCAGGTCGAGAGCCTGCTGACGGTGGCGCGGCTGCGCGTCCGTGGCCCGCCGGGCCGGGCTGACCGACATCACCCTGCAGGGCAACCACATCCGGTTCTCGCCGGTGGAGCTGCCCGACTCCAAGCAGGTCCGGGTGCAGCGGCTGTACCCGCGGACGCTGCTGAAGCCGGCAGTGCGTACCATGCTCGTACCGGTGCCGAAGGCGTGCCCGGCGCGCGCGGTCGGGCAGCGCGCGGGCAGGCACCGGGCAGACCGTGTCACTCGGCGCCCCGCCGCTGCGCGACACCGACCTGCTCGCCTGGTGCGAGGAACTGATCGAGGCGGTGCTCAGCGCTGCGGCCGCCGAGCCGAAGGCGTCAGGCGAGGAAGCACTCGCATGAGGAGGAACGTCGTCGTGCGCCGCACCTCGATGCAGCTGGCCGTCGGCGGTGGCCGCCGGCGGCGCTGGCGCGTGGCCGGCCTGCGGCGGGCTCGCGTCAAGCTGGGCGCCGCCGCGACCACCAGCCAGCAGCGGATCACGCTCGGCCACGCTGACCAACGAGGTCGCCAACCTGAACGCGGCCTACCGGCCGACAAGAAGAAGGGATCAAGCCCCAGCGGCCGGCGCGCCCAGGCGCCGCAGCAGGTGCTGACCTGGCTGATCACCTTCCAGATCTTCGACAAGCTGGCCAAGCAGCACGGCATCAGCCGTCACCCCGACCGACGTGCAGAACCAGCTGACCGCGGCTCGACACGCGCAGGCCAAGCAGAGCAACGTCGACGACCAGGACCTACGTCTCGGCCGCCGGCGGCGGTGCCGCCGGACCTGCTGCCGCAGCTGGGCCGGTACTTCGCGATCCTGACCGCGTTCGAGACCCGGCTCGACGGCGGCACGCACGCCGACCGCGCAGGCCGGGCAGCAGGCGCTGCAGACCCGGATCGCGCACGCGCAGTGCCTGGCGGCCAAGAACCTGGGCATCCAGCGTGAACCCGCAGTACGGCGAGTATGACTACGGCGACCTTCTCGGTGGTCCCGGCGCCGCCAGCAAGCTGGCCGCGGCGCCGCCCCTCGCCGATCGCGCCAACGCCGAGCGCCAAGCCGCGGCTGACGCCGCCCTGCTGAGCATGACCGCGACCCGAGCGGCCGACGGCGGCGCCGCCGGGCGATCGGGCCAGGCGGCGGGCGCGCGGCTGCTGGACGCTGGTCGAGGTGATGGACCGGCTGCGGACTGAGCTGCCCGTGGGACGCCAAGCAGACGCACGCAGAGCTGGCCCCGTACCTGCTCGAGGAGACCTACGAGGCGCTGGAGGCGCTGGACGGCGGCGACCCGCGGCGCTGTCCGCGAGGAACTGGGCGACGTCCTGCTCCAGGTCGTCTTCCACGCCCGGGTCGCGGCCGAGCGCGACCGACGGCACCGGCTACACGATCGACGACGTCGCCGACGGGATCATCGACAAGCTGACCCGGCGGCACCCGCACGTGTTCGGTGACGTCACGGTGTCCGGGCGCGGACGAGGTCAACGGCCAACTGGGACGCGATCAAGGCGGCCGAGCGGCAGGCGGCCGGCGGCGGGCCCGGCTCGGCGCTGGACGGCGTGCCGATGGGCCAGCCGGCGCTGTCGCTGGCGGCCGCCTTGCAGCGCCGGGCGCAGCGGCCGCGGGCGCACCGGCGAGCCGCGAGCTGGCCGGGGACCGGCGGCGTCAGCGAGATCGGCGCCGAGCTGTTCGCGCTGGTGGCCCGGGCGCGGGCGGCGGGCCTGGACCCGGAGCTGGAGCTGCGCGCGGCCGCCCGGGCCTACCGGGACCAGGTCCGGGCCTGGGAGGCGGCGGGAGCAGCCGGGCCCGGCCTGCCCGGTAAGCACGCACCGCCCGGGACTAGCCCGGCGTGGCCCGTGCGAGCGCCGGCGCCGCCTCCACTAGGCTCGCGGACTGAATATCATGTGAGCCGTGCACCTCCCCCGGTGCCACCGTCAGGAGCTTGTAACTGTGGCCTCCATCGAAGGCATTTTCGCCAGGCAGATTCTCGACTCGCGCGGCAACCCGACGGTCGAGGTAGAGGTAGTTCTCGACGACGGCAGCCTCGGCCGGGCGGCTGTGCCGAGCGGCGCGTCCACGGGCGTATTCGAGGCCGTCGAGCTGCGCGACGGCGGCGACGCCTACGGCGGGAAGGCCGTGACCCGGGCCGTTCAGGGCGTCATCGACGAGATCCAGCCCGAGCTGCTCGGCTACGACGCCGACGACCAGCGCCTGGTCGACCAGGAGCTGATCGACCTGGACCGGACGCCGGACAAGTCCCGGCTCGGCGCCAACGCCATCCTGGGCGTCAGCCTGGCCGTGGCCAGGGCCGCGGCCGAGTCGTCGGGCCTGCCGCTGTTCCGCTACCTCGGCGGCCCCAACGCGCACGTGCTGCCCGTGCCCGATGATGAACATCCTCAACGGCGGGGCGCACGCCGACAGCAACGTCGACATCCAGGAGTTCATGATCGCCCCGGTCGGCGCGGCCACCTTCAGCGAGGCGCTGCGCTGGGGCGCCGAGACCTACCACGCGCTCAAGGCGGTGCTGCAAGCGAGAACGGGCTGAGCACCGGCGTGGGCGACGAGGGCGGCTTCGCGCCGGACCTGCCCAGCAACAGCGAGGCGCTGGACCTGATCGTGGACGGCCATCGAGAAGGCCGGGCTGACCCCGGGCCAGGACGTGGCCCTGGCCATCGACGCGGCGGCCAGCGAGTTCTCCGCCGACGGCGCCTACGCCTTCGAGGGCGGCAAGAAGACCGCCGCCGAGATGACCGGCGTCTACGCCAGCTGGCTGGACAGCTACCCGATCGTCTCGCTGGAGGACCCGCTGGACGAGGAGGACTGGGCTGGCTGGCGCGAGCTGACCGCCGAGCTCGGCGGACCGGGTGCAGCTCGTCGGCGACGACATCTTCGTGACCAACCCGGAGCGGCTGCGGCGCGGCATCGGCGAGAAGGTCGGCCAACGCCCTGCTGGTCAAGGTCAACCAGATCGGGACGCTGACCGAGACCCTGGACGCCGTTTCCCTGGCCCACCGCAGCGGCTTCGCCTGCATGATGAGCCACCGCTCGGGCGAGACCGAGGACACCACGATCTCCGACCTGGCCGTCGCGGTGAACTGCGGCCAGATGAAGAGCGGCGCCCCGGCCCGCTCCGAGCGGGTGGCCAAGTACAACCAGCTGCTCCGGATCGAGGAGATGCTGGGTGACGCGGCCGCCTACGCCGGACGGTCGGCCTTCCCGCGCGACGTCCGGCGGCAAATGACGTCAGACGCAGACTCCCGGATGCGGCCGGCGAGAGCTGGCCGGCGCGCGCGCGGCCCCGGTTCACCAGCCGGGCCGCCGTGCTGATCGTGGTGGTCTGCGCGATCGCGCTGAGCCTGGCCTACCCGGTGCGCGAGTACCTCGCCCAGCTCCGCCAGATCGACCAGCTCAAGGCGCAGCAGACCCAGATCACAGCCCAGCTGCGCCAGCTCAAGGCCCAGCGCCGGGAGCTGGCCAGCCCGGCTTACGTGGAGCAGCAGGCCCGGGACCGGCTGCACATGTGCCTGCCCGCCCAGACCTGCTACGTGATCATCAGCGGGAACAAGCGGTCGGCGCAGGGCTCCGCACGGGCACGTCGACGTCACGCCGTGGTACGGGCGGCTGTGGTCATCAGTCCAGCAGGCGGACAGGGTATCGGCAAGTGACCGACCCGGACCGGCCGCGCGACCTGGCCGTGGTGGCCCGGCAGCTGGGCCGCGCGCCGCGCGGGGTGACGGGCCGTCGCGCACCGCTGCCCGTGCGGGCTGCCCGACGTGGTGCGAGACCGCGCCGCGGCTGCCCGACGGCACCCCGTTCCCCACGCTGTACTACCTGACCTGCCCCCGGGCAGCGGCTGCCATCAGCCGCCTGGAGGCGGGCGGGGTGATGCGGGAGATGACCGGCGCGGCTGAGCGGACGACCCGGGCCTGCGGCGGGACTACCAGGCCGCGCACGAGGACTACCTGGCCCGCCGGGATGCGGTGGCCCGCGCGGCCGGGCTGGAGCCGCTGCCGGCCACCGCGCGTCAGCGCCGGCGGCATGCCGGACCGGGTCAAGTGCCTGCACGCCCTGGTCGGCGCACGAGCTGGCCGTGCCGGGCAGTAACCCGCTCGGCCGGGAGGCGCTGCGGGCCGCCGGGTCCTGGTGGCTGCCGGGACCGTGCGTGCCAGCCGGTGACCAGGCCGGTGCCGGCCGGAACGGGGCAGGCGATGACGACCGGACCAGCTGAGGGCGGCCCGGCCAACGGCTCGGTCGGCGGCACCGTGGCCGGGCTGGCCAGCCGGGCCACCGCCGACAGCGCGGTGTTCCCCGCGCCGCGCGCCGGGTCGCGCCGGGTCGCGGCGATTGACTGCGGGACGAACTCGCTGCGGCTGCTGATCGCCGACGTCTGACCCCGCGCCGCGGCGAGCTGACCGACCTGTCGCGCCGGATGGAGATCGTCCGGCTCGGGCAGGGCGTGGATGCCACCGGCCGGCTCGCGCCCGACGCCCTGGCCCGGACGCTGGGCGTGCTGGCGCAGTACGCGGAGGCCATCAGCCAGGCCGGCGCGACGGCCGTCCGGATGGTGGCCACCAGCGCCACCAGGGACGCCAGCAACGCCGCAGAGTTCGTCAGCGGCGTGATCGGCATCCTCGGCGTCCCGCCCGAGGTCATCAGCGGCGCGGCCGAGGCGCGCCTGTCGTTCACCGGCGCGACCGCCGAACTGGCCGGGCCAGCGGGTCCCACGGCCGGCGGGCTGCCGCCGCCGTACCTGGTCGTGGACATCGGCGGCGGATCGACGGAGTTCGTCGTCGGCCAGCCGCCGCTCCGGCGCGCCCGGCTCCGGGCCGGAGCCCGGCTCGGGGCCCGGCTCCGGAGCCGCGTCCGGGCCGGCCTGCTCCGGGCCCGAACCGGAGCTGCGGGCTGTCTCGACGGACATCGGCTGCGTCCGGATGACCGAGCGCCACCTGCACGGGCGACCCGCCTACCGCCGCCGAGGTGGCCGCGGCCACCGCCGACATCGACGCGGCCATCGAAGCGGCCGCGCGGCGGTCCCGGTGACCGACGGCAGCGACCCTGGTCGGCCTGGCGGGCTCGGTCACCACGGTGACCGCCATCGCGCTCGGCCTGACCGAGCTATGACCCGGCGCGCATCCACCACGCCCGGATCCCGGCCAGCGAGGTGCACGGGTCAGCTCAGCAACTGCTCGGCCAGACCCGTCAGCAGCGCGCCGCGATCGGGCCGATGCACCCCGGCCGGGTCGACGTCATCGGCGCCGGCGCGCTGGTCCTGGACCGGATACTGACCCGGCTGGGCTTCGCGGAGGTCATCGCCAGCGAGCACGACATCCTGGACGGCATCGCCTGGTCCCTGGCCGCCCCCGATGGCGCCTGAGGAACCGGGCCCGGCCGCGGCAGGGCAGGCTGCGGCCGGGCCGTCTGCGGTCCCCCCGGCCGCGGTACCGCCCGGCACCGGCTGGCCCGAGGATCCGGCCACCGCTGCCACTCCCGTCGCCGCTGACCCCGCTGGAGGTGGCTGACCTGGCCGCCAGCGCCGGGTCGCTGGGCGAGCTGGCCGCCCGGCAGTCGGTGTGCCGTGCCTGCCCGCGGCTGGTCAGCTGGCGCGAGGAAGTCGCCCGGACCCGGCGGCGGTCCTTCCAGGACGAGACGTACTGGGGCCGTCCCGTGCCCGGCTGGGGAGATGAGACCCCCGGCTGCTGATCCTCGGCCTGGCCCCGGCCGCGCATGGCGGCAACCGGACCGGGCGCATCTTCACCGGCGACCGCAGCGGCGACTTCCTGTTCGCGGCCCTGTGGCGCTGCGGCCTGGCCGCGCAGCCGACCTCGGTCACGGCAGGTGACGGCCAGCGCCTGATCGGGGCCCGGATGTCCGCCGCCGTGCGGTGCGCGCCGCCGGCGAACAAGCCCGAGCCCGCCGAGCGGGACGCCTGCGCCCCGTGGCTGGCCGCCGAGCTGGAACTCAGCGCCGGGCTGCGCGTCATCGTCTGCCTGGGCGGGTTCGCCTGGGCGGCGCTCTGGCCGCGGCTGACGGCCGCGCAGTGGGCCGTTCCCCGGCCGCGGCCCGCGTTCGGCCACGGCGCTGAGGTCCGCGTCCCGGCCCGGGACGAGTCAGGCGAGTTGCTGGTGCTCGGCTGTTACCACCCGAGCCAGCAGAACACCTTCACCGGGCGGGTCACCGAGGCCATGCTCGACGATGTACTGGGCCGGGCCCGGCAGGCCGCTGGCCTGTAGCTGCTGGCCGGTAGCTGCCGGCGAGGGCCGGCGATGCTGCTCAGTGCAGCTCATTGCGGCGGCCGCCACTTCGCCCTGGCGAGTCTCTCACCTGCGCCATTGCACGTTAGTTCGCACGTGCAAAGGGTTCCCCGTGCCCAGCCAGTTGTGGCATAGGCGACCAGTCGATTACGAAGGGTAATGACAATGACACAATGGTCACTCGCCGTAGATAACTGGCAGGATCACATCAATTAGATAGGCGACATTGGCCGGAAAACGGGCCACCTTTATCCGCGGCTCTAGAGATATCCGAAGGGCGCGAGGTATTATCACCAAGCCCCCGTAGCCCAAGGGAAGAGGCCGGCCCCCTAAAAGGGTCCCCAGTGTCGGTTCGACTCCGACCGGGGGTACTAATGAGCAGGTATTATGTACGATATACCAGTTCCGAGATGATGGCGGAACGGCAAGCTGAATGCTCAGTCAGTATGGCACTGCTAACGCCACCCGGCCCGGGCCTTAACTGATCATGAAAGGGTCAGGGCGGCCTGGCTCGGACGTCGTCCTGAGTGGCCAGTTCTCCATGGTGTTTCTATTGACTTCCAGCGGCCTGCCTGTTAACGCCCGGCAACTCAGCCGCCGATGTCGGGACCAGCCCTGGTGATGGTGACCCGAACAATAACCCGGCGCTCCCGGCGCATGGCCGCACGATAGTCGTCCCAGTCGGGGTGCTCGCCGGAAATCTTGCGGTAGTAGTCAACGAGCAACTCAAGCGCATCCGGCTGGTGAATGATCTCGGCCGTGCCCTCGGCCTGGATCCACTCGCCGAAAAAGCCGTCGTTCATCACGCACAGTGACGCACGCGGGTCGCGGGCGAGGTTCCTGGTCTTGACCGCGGTCTCCCGCGTGCTGATCAGGATCCGCCCGTCCTCGTCGGCGGCGGCGACCACCGGGGACAACTGCGCCCGCCCGTCAGCGCGGGTGGTCGCCAGCACGGCCCGGTGATGGCGGCGCAGGAAGTCAGCGGCGAGCGCGATCTCCACCGGGCTCGATCCTGTGGCCGGCGTCAGGCGCCGTTGAGGCGGATGCGGCGCTGAAGCTCGTACTCGTGCACGATCGCGCTGGCGTAGCCATGCGATAGCCCGTGCTCGTCAGCGAGCCAGGTCGCGCGTTCAGCGCGTCGGAGGAACGAGGGGCCGGACTCAAGCCGGCTGAACCACTCTCGAAGCTGCAGTCCGGTGACGGACGGGATGCGGGCGATCAGGTTTTTGTGCAGCTCCGGGGAGTGGGTCAGGGACAAATCGCACCTCCGGGGTGAGTCCTCTTGGAGTCGAGACTGCACTACCGGGGCCGGTCTGACAACCCCCGATTGTCACCGTTCCGTTATTTCCCGTTTGAGAAACAGGCTGGCCCCCGTCAGCGACATCCGCTCCGCGATCCAGCACAGCACGGGCCGAGGCCGACATAACGGACCGGGCGGGCTGCCGGGGGCCCTCAGGCCGGCGGCCCCAGCCCGGTGAGCTGCGCAGGAGACAGAGGAGCACCGGTGGCCATGGCCGCCACCGCGCGGACCGGAGCGCGGCTCAGGCCGATCGAAAGGCAGCGACTCGGGCTGATCGAAAGGCAAGGGTGCAGAACTGAGTCGGGATATGCGAGCGAAACTGTCGGATCCCTTCGGTAATCTATCGAACATAGGAACTAAGACGAATAGCTGCCCGTTGGCCTAGTCCGAATGGGAGCGAGCCGAGCCTGAGGGAGGTGCGGAATGCGCGAGCCTAATCCGGCCCATCACGGCCAGCCACCTGCCGTGCAGCGCGGGCCATGTGCCTCTCCCGCATTCTCGGGGACGGGTGCGGCGCTGGCGGCCATCCGGTCGGGCCTCCAATTCCTCGCCGCGGCCGATGCGGGATCGCTGCCCGATGCCGAGCTGGCGGACTGCCTGAAGGGCCTGGAGCAAACCGCAGCCGCCCAGACCGCGGTGCAGGCCCGGATTCTCGGCGTGTTCCATGCTCGCGCAGTGTTTCAGGATGACGGAGCCCGGTCGGCAAAGTCGTGGCTGGTCTGGCATACCCGGACCACGAAGGCGGCGGCGGGCGTGTCGATCGCATGGATGCGTCGCCTGGCGGTACACCCGCAGATCGCGGCCGCGTTAGCCGCGGCAGCGGTATCAGGGTCCTGGGCGCGGCAGCTGTGTGACTGGTCGGACCTGCTGCCGCCCGATGTCCGCGACGACGCCGACACGATCTTTCTCGGTGCCGCCGCGGCCGGGGTGGACCTGGCCGGCCTGTCGGCGCTGGCCGAGGAAATGTACGCCCGCACCGCGGGACCCGACTCCGATGACGACGACGGCTTCGCTGAGCGCTCGCTGCAACTTGACCTGCACTGGCGCGGCCACGGCCGGCTCACCGGGCAGCTCACTCCGGCCTGCGCGGCCGCCCTGGCCGCGGTCCTGGATTCGCTTGGCAAGAAGGCCGGCCCCGAGGACACGCGCACCCGCGTACAGCGCGACCACGACGCCCTAGAGGAAGCCTGCCGCCGCCTGATCACCAGCGGCATCCCGGACTCCGCCGGCCAGCCCGCCCAGATCCTGCTGCACATGACCCTCAGTCAGCTCCGCGACCTCGTTCAGGCCGACTCGGGTCCGGGCAGGCCGCACGCGGGTGCCCCGCTGGGTACCGCCACGGCCGCTGACGGCGGTCCCGCGGACCGGACAGCCGGCCCGGCCGCGACCGACGAAGCGGGGGGAGCTAATCCGCGAGGCCCGTCCGCCAGACCCTGGGCGGATGATGCGTGGCTGGCTGCGCGCGGTGCGGCAGCGGGCACCTCTGGCTGGCTCTCCGAGAGCGCCGCGGCGGCCTATGCCTGCGACGCGGCCATCACCCCAGTCGTCTCCGGCGCCATCGACCCCGACGCACTCGACCAGCTCGTCGCCGCGCTCGCTGTCGCCCGCCCGGCCGGCTGCACCTGCCGTGGCGACCCTGGGGCCGTGCCTGGCCTCGTTACCCGGGAGTTCGGACCGCCGGGCGGCGCCAGCAATTGCCAGCACGCCAGCTACCGCCAGCAGATCGCTGACCTGATCCTGGCTGCTGCTACTGACCTGCTATCAGGCCCCGGCGGCCTGACCGCCCGGCTGCGCACCGGGCTGGCCGACCTCCGGCTCGGCACGCCCAGCCTGCCGCTGGACATCGGCCGCACGGACAAGATCCCCGCCTACCTGCGCCGCCTGGTCGCGGTCCGCCACCCGCACTGCGCGTTCCCCGGCTGCACTCAGTCCAGCCGGCACTGCCAGGTCCATCACCTGATCCCCCGGTCCGAGGGCGGCCCGACGGCCCTGGGCAATCTGGTGCCGCTGTGCGCCTTCCACCACCTCATCGCTATCCACCGGTGGGGCTGGACCCTCCGGCTCAACGCCGACGGCACCACCACCGCCACCAGCCCGGACCGGCATAAGGTCCTGCATAGCCACGGACCGCCCGGCACCCTCGCTGCCTGACCGCGGCCGGGCAGCACAAAGCCTGCCGGCGGTCAGCCGGCAGGCTTGGCGTGCGTGCTTGCGACGTGCGTGCTTAGGACAGGCGCTCGAAGATCGTGGCCATGCCCTGGCCGCCGCCCACGCACATCGTCTCCAGGCCGAAGGTCTTGTCGTGGAACTGCAGGCTGTTGAGGATCGTGGAGGTGATCCGGGCGCCGGTCATCCCGAACGGGTGGCCCACCGCGATCGCCCCGCCGTTGACGTTCAGCTTGTCGATGTCGATGCCCAGCTCCCGGTAGGACGGGATGACCTGGGCGGCGAACGCCTCGTTGATCTCGACCAGGTCGATGTCGTCGATGGTCATGCCCGCCCGGCCGAGCGCCTGGCGGGAGGCCTCGACCGGGCCCAGGCCCATGATCTCCGGCGACAGGGCGCTGACCCCGGTGGCGACGATCCGGGCCAGCGGCGTGATGCCCAGCTCGGCGGCCTTGCGGTCGCTCATGATCACGACCGCGGCCGCGCCGTCGTTCAGCGGGCAGCAGTTGCCCGCCGTGACGGTGCCGTCGGGGCGGAACACCGGCTTGAGCGTGGACACCTTCTCCAGCGTGGTCCCGGGCCGCGGGCCGTCGTCGGCGGACACCACGCGTGCCGTCGGGCAGCGTGGCGGGCGTGATGTCGCGCTGCCAGAAGCCGTTGGCCAGCGCCTTCTCGGCCAGGTTCTGCGACCGGACGCCGAACTCGTCCTGCTCGGCCCGGGTGATCCCGCGCAGCTGGGCGACGTTCTCGGCGGTCTGCCCCATGGCGACGTAGACGTCGGGGATCTCGGCGTCCTCGCGCGGGTCGTGCCAGTTGCCGCCGCCCTTGGCCGCCTCGGCGGTCCGCTCCTCGGCGTCGGCGAAGACCGGGTTCTTGGTGTCCGGCATGCCGTCGCTGCTGCCCTTGGCGAACCGGCTGACGCACTCGACGCCGGCCGAGACGAACACGTCGCCCTCGCCGGCCTTGATGGCGTGGTAGGCCATCCGGGTGGTCTGCAGGGAGGAGGAGCAGTAGCGGGTGATCGTGGTGCCGGGGACGGTGTCGTAGCCGAGCATGATCGCGACGACGCGGGCCATGTTGTAGCCCTGCTCGCCGCCGGGCAGGCCGCAGCCGAGCATGATGTCGTCGATGTCGGCCGGGTCGAGCTGCGGCACCTTGGCCAGGGCCGCGGCGATCATCTGGACGGTCAGGTCATCCGGCCGGATGCTGACCAGCGAGCCCTTGAAGGCCCGGCCGATCGGCGAGCGGGCAATGGCGACGACGACGGCCTCGGCCATGATGACTCCCTGGGAAGGTTCGCTACTTAACCGGACGGTAGCTTATGCAACGCCGGACATAGTCCTCACCTCGCCCATCGGGCATTTCCTGCGCGCTGCGTGACGGATGCCAGCGCGATCCTGGCCCGGGCCAGGTGCGCCCAGGTCAGGGCAGCGGCTGCGGTCGGCGCCCCGCGCGTGGGATACCGTCGGGGGACCGAACGACAAGGTGGCTGCACGATGCAGGTGCACGACTCCCTGATCGAGCTGGTGGGGAACACTCCGCTGCTGCGGCTGCGGCGGGTGACCAGGCAGCTCGGCAGCGCCGGTCCGGCGCCCGCGGTGCTGGCCAAGGTGGAGTACTTCAACCCCGGCGGGTCGGTGAAGGACCGGATCGCGCTGCGGATGGTCGAGGCGGCCGAGGCCTCGGGCGAGCTGCAGCCGGGCGGCACGATCGTGGAGCCGACCTCCGGCAACACCGGGGTGGGCCTGGCCATCGTGGCCGCGGAAAAGGGCTACCGGTGCCTGTTCGTCTGCCCGGACAAGGTCGAGCCAGGACAAGATCAGCGTGCTGCGCGCCTACGGCGCGGAGGTGGTGGTCTGCCCGACCACGGTGTCCCCGGACCACCCGGACTCCTACTACTCGGTCTCGGACCGGCTGGCGGCGGAGACGCCGGGCGGCTGGAAGCCGAACCAGTACGCCAACCCGGAGAACCCGGCCTCGCACTACCACTCGACCGGCCCGGAGATCTGGGACGCAGACCGACGGGCCGGGTCACCCACTTCGTGGCCGGCATCGGCACCGGCGGCACGATCTCGGGCACCGGCCGCTACCTCAAGGAGGTCTCCGGCGGCCGGGTCCAGGTCATCGGCGCGGACCCGGAGGGCTCGGTGTACTCCGGCGGCACCGGCCGGCCGTACCTGGTCGAGGGCGTCGGCGAGGACATCTGGCCCGAGACCTACGACAAGAGCATCTGCGACCAGATCATCGCCGTCAGCGACGCCGACTCGTTCCTGATGACCCGGCGGCTGGCCCGCGAGGAGGCGCTGCTGACCGGCGGCTCGTGCGGCATGGCCGTGGTGGCGGCGCTGCAGGTGGCCAGGGACGGCCGGGCCGGACGACGTGATCGTGGTGCTGCTGCCCGACGGCGGCCGCGGGCTACCTGGGCAAGATCTTCAACGACGAGTGGATGGCCGACTACGGCTTCCTGACGGCGGAGACGGCCGAGCCGCGGGTGGCCGACGTGGTCGAGCGCAAGCCGGGCCTGCTGCCGCCGTTCGTGCACGTGCATCCCGCCGACGACGTCCGGACCGCCATCGAGAGCGCTGCGCGAGTACGACGTCTCGCAGCTGCCGGTGCTGAGCGCCGAGCCGCCGGTGATGGCGGCCGAGGTGGTGGGCTCGATCGTCGAGCGCGACCTGCTGGACGCGCTGGTGACCGGCCGGGCGCGGCCGGAGCGACGCCGTGGCCGGGCTGATGTCGCCGCCGCTGCCGACGGTGGGCTCGGGCGAGCCGATCAGCGCCGCGGTGGCCGCGCTCGGACAGGCCGGCGCCGCGCTGGTGCTGGTCGACGGCAAGCCCGCCGGAATGATCACCCGCCAGGATGTGCTGACGTTCCTGTCCGGCCATTCAGGCTAGCCGCGGTTAGCCGCCGCCGGTCACGAGCGCCACAGTAATCACAACGTTCATCGTCGCTACACTGGTCCGCCTGCGGCACAGCGGCCGCGCTCAGCGGCCAGGGGGGCGACGGCAATGGAGCACACCACCATGGGGCACACCACGCCAGCGGGACGGATTCGAGACACTGGCCATCCACGCCGGCCAGGAGCCCGACCCGGTGACCGGCGCCGTCGTGCCGCCGATCTACCAGGTGTCCACCTTCAAGCAGGACGGCGTCGGCGGCCTGCGCGGCGGCTACGAGTACTCGCGGTCGGCCAACCCCACCGGGCGCGCGCTGGAGGAGTGCCTGGCCGCGCTGGAGGCGGGCACGCCGGGCGCTGGCCTTCGCCTCGGGCATGGCCGCCTCCGACTGCCTGGTCCGGGCGGTCTGCCGGCCCGGCGACCGCGTGCTGATCCCGCACGACGCCTACGGCGGCACGTTCCGGCTGTTCGACAAGGTCCTCGCGGGCTGGGACGTGGACTACGAGTCGGTGCCGATGTCGGACCCGGCCGCGGTCCGCGCGGCGCTGGCGCGAGCGCCCCGACCCGGCTCGGTCTGGGTCGAGACGCCGACCAACCCGCTGCTGTCGATCGCCGACATCGCCGCGCTGGCCGCGATCGCCCACGAGGCCGGCGCGCTGCTGGTGGTCGACAACACCTTCGCCTCGCCCTACCTGCAGCAGCCGCTCGCCGCTCGGCGCCGACGTGGTGGTCCACTCCACGACCAAGTACCTCGGCGGCCACTCCGACGTGGTCGGCGGGGCGCTGGTCGTCGCCGACGCCGGCCTGGCCGAGCAGCTGGCCTTCCTGCAGAACGCGACCGGCGCGGTGGCCGGCCCGTTCGACGCCTGGCTGACCCTGCGCGGGATCAAGACCCTGGCCGTGCGGATGGACCGGCACAGCGCCAGCGCCCAGCGGGTGGCCGAGATGCTGGCCAGCCACCCGGCAGGTGGCCGAGGTGTACTACCCCGGCCTGGAGTCCCACCCCGGCCACGAGGCCGCGGCCAAGCAGATGCGCGGCTTCGGCGGCATGGTGTCGTTCCGGGCCCGCGGCGGCGAGGAGCACGCGGTCGCCATCTGCGGCCGGACCCGGCTGTTCACCCTGGCCGAGTCGCTGGGCGGGGTCGAGTCGCTGATCGAGCACCCGGGCCGGATGACGCACGCCTCGGTGGCCGGCTCGGCGCTGGAGGTGCCTGCCGACCTGGTGCGCCTGTCGGTCGGCATGGAGTCCTGCGACGACCTGCTGGAAGACCTGCGCACCGCGCTCGGCTAGCCGCCTACTGCCACACCATCAGGACCAGGATCACCAGCCAGATAACGGTGACCACGGCGCCCATCGTCGTGATGCGGCCGCGTTCCACTGACGCAATGTGCCGGGCCGCCTGAGCCGCTCCCTCCGGGTGGCCGCCCCGCCGGCCGCTGCGCCGGCTGGCCCGGCCGCCTGGCCCGCGGTCGGCTGCTCGCCCGCCGCGGCCGCTCCGGCCGCTCCGGCCGGGGCACCCTGCGGGCCGACAGCTGCCGCGGCCGCCGCAGTCGGCTGGCCGATGCCGGGCGCTTCCTCCGCTGCCGCCTTCTCCAGCGCGTTGATGGCCCGGCGCTGGTCGCGCACGATGATCACCAGCAGCGCGATAGCCACCACGAACAGGGTGAGCGAGACGGTCAGCCAGGGCTTGGCCAGCAGGTCGAGCTGCTGGCCCAGGATGATCCCGAAAATCAGCACGCCCAGGGATATCAGCCCGAAGATCTGGGTCGTCCGGCGGAGATACCGGACAATGGCGATGTTACGCGCCCGGATATAACGCGGGCGTGGACATAATGGCCACGCTGATCGGGCCAATCGTGAAGATGGCGAAGGCAATGTGCAGCCAGAGGACCAGCCGGTCGGTAAACGACATGCAGTGATCCTAGGGCAGCGGCGGCCATCCGGGCCGTGCCTGGCCGTGCTGGCCATCGCGGCCGTCGCGGCCGTCGTGGCCGTCGCGCGGCTAAGCTCCGCTTCCGGCCGCGCAGCAGCCAGGCCACGGCTAGGCAGGCCCCGCCGCCGATCAGGCAGATCTCGGCCCGCCGCAGGTGATGACCGTGATGCGGGTGGCCCAGGAGCAGATGCGGGAGCTTGCTGCCCACCGAGAGGTACAGCAGCCCGAAAACCACGGCAACGATGCCCGCGATGGCCAGGAAAGCGGCGATGCCCTGGCGCGCGGCCATCGTCCACCGGCGGCCCATACCTGCAGAACTCACGATAAGCCCCCCGATCGGCCCCCCAGGCGAAGTGGCACGAGGCTGTCAGGAGCAGGCCTTCCACGCGGCCGGTTAATAGCCGGGCGGTAAAAGGTAAAAAGTGGTCAGCGCATGCCCTCGCGGCGGGTCCGCAGGAAATCGCTGACCACGTACTCGCCCAGGCTCTCCGGCATCGCCTGAAGCACCCGGCCGCCGTTACGCCGGGCCACCTCATCCACGAACGCGGTCAGCCGCTCGTCGTCGGCCAGCATGAAGATGTTCATGGCCGCCTGGCGCCGGGTCATCTTGTCCACCTCGGCCAGCGTGAGCTCCAGCGTCTCGGGCGAGGGCGGCCAGTCGAACCAGAACTGGCCATCCCGGCGCAGGTGCGCAGTCGGCTCCCCGTCGGTGATGATCAGCACCACCGGGTTGTGCTCGGGCCGCCGGTCCAGGAACCGGCCGGCCAGCACGAGCGCGTGGTGCAGGTTCGTGCCCTGCACCATGTCCCAGGTCAGCCCGGCCAGCTCGGTCTCGCGCAGCTCGCGTGCGTAGTTGGAGAACCCGATGACCTGGATGGCGTCCTGCGGGTAGCGGGTACGGACCAGCGCGTGCAGGGCCAGCGCGGTCTGCTTCGCCGCACCCCAGGTGCCGCGCAGCTCCATCGAGTACGACAGGTCGACCAGCAGGCAGACCGCCGCGGTCGCGCGCCGCTCGGTCTCCTCGACCTCGAAGTCGGCTACGTCGAGCCGGACCGCCGGCCCGCGCTGGCGTTCCGCGGTACCGCGTTCCGCCGTGCCGCGTTCCGCCGTGCCGCGCAGCGCCGTGCCGCGCAGCAGCGCGTTGCGGACCGTCGCTGCCGCGTCGATGGGCTGCTCGTCGCCGAACACCCACGGCCGGGTGCTGCCGGTCAGCTCGCCGGCCTGCCCGGCGCCGCGCCGGTCATGGTCACCGTGGCTGCCCTCGGGCAGCTCGGCGAACACCTTGCGCAGGGCCGTCTCGCCCAGCCGGCGGACGGCCTTGGGCGTGAGCTCCAGCTTGCCGTCGGAGCGCTGCAGGTAGCCCTGCCGTTCCAGTTCCCGCTCGATCTGGCGCAGCGCCTCCATGTCGTCGACGGCCTGCCGGCCGAGCGCCCGGCGGACGGCCTCCTCGTCGACGTCGTCCAGCCGGGCGCCCGGATAGTCCTGGCGCAGCGCGTCCTCCAGCTCGGCCAGGTCAGCCAGCTCGGCCAGCGCCGAGGTGGCATCGCCCAGACCCAGCGGCTCCTGCCCGGTCATCCGGGCCCGCGGCCAGCCCTCGGCATCCAGGTCCGGCCGCCGCGCCCGCAGCGCATCGGCCAGCCGGGCCATCTCGGCGGCCAGGCCGCTGTCCTCCAGGGCCTGCGACATCAGCCCGGACAGCTCGCTGCGCTGCTCTTCGGTCAGGGAGTCCAGCAGCCGCTGCGCGGCCGACATCCGCCGGGCCAGCGAGTCGACCAGCTCCTCCAGGTTGGCGGGCGACTCGGGGAACAGCTCGCCGTACTCCGCCATGAAGTCGTCGAAGTCGGCTTGCTCGTGCTCGCCGCGGGCGTCGGCCTCCAGCATGTCGGTCAGTGCCGCCAGCATGTCCTTGACGCGCTGCAGGGCTTCGGGGTCAGGCTCGGCCAGCGTCTGCTTCATGCCGCGGAACTGGCTGTCCAGGACCTCCCGGCGCAGCAGTGACTTGAGCTCCTCGAAGGTCTGCCGGGCGGCGGGGGACTGCCACTCGTACTCGGCCAGCTGCCGGATGGCCTGCGAGGTGTCGGAGGGCAGCGCGTCCAGCTCGGCCTCGCGCATCCGGGCCTCGTCGCCGGGATCGGGGAACAGCTCGGCGCGCTCCTGGCCGATAGCGGTGTCGAGCATCGCCCGGGCCTGCTCCAGGATGCCGTCCAGGCGGCCCCGGCTGCGGACCTCGCGCTGCCGCTCGCGAACCCGGCGCAGCATGTCCTCCAGGCCCCGGTGGCCGGACATGCCGCGGCGCAGCAGGTCGCGCAGCGCTGCGGCGGGGTCGGTGCCCTCCAGCACCGACTCGCCCAGGGCATCGACCGCCCCGCGCACGTCGTAGGGCGGCTCCAGCGGATCGGGCCCGCCGTCATAGGGGCCGTAGCGGTAACCGCTCATGTAGCCTCTCGCCGCTCTCAGGTCCGGTAGACCGCGCCGCCGTCGACCGAGTCCTTGGACAGCCGCCGCATCAGGTACAGCCCCTCGAGTGCGAACTCCAGCGCTGCGGCCGCCTGGCCCAGCGATTCGCCGCCGTCCATCTGCAGCCGCTCCATGATCTTGGCCAGGCCCGGCACCTCGCCGATCCGGCGCAGCAGGTCAGCAGCCGGGCAGCAGGTCGCCGGTCTCGACGCTGGCGCCCTCGCCGAACCGGGCCAGCAGGCCGGTCAGGTCGGCGCTGCCCAGCCGGCCGCGGAAGGTCTCGGCCGTGGCCCGGCGCAGCAGGTGATCCAGGACCTCCTGCTCCCGGCCCTCTTCGCTGACCTCGAACTCCACCTTGCCGCGCAGCGTGGCGATCGTGGCGGGCAGGTCGCAGACCCGGGCCACGGGCTGCTCCTCGCCGGAGATCGCCGCCCGCCGGACCGCGGAGGCAGCGACGGCCTCGGCGGCGGCGATCGCGAACCGCGCCGACACGCCCGATCGTGAGTCGACGGCCGGCGAGGCCCGGACCAGCCGGGTAAACCGCGCGATGACCTCGATGAGGTGCTCGGGCAGTGTCGCGCCAGGGGTCCCGCCGGCGCCACGACACCTGGGCCTCCTGCCGGATCAGCGCCAGCTCGGAGTCCAGCGAGGTCGGGTAGTGGGTGCGGATCTCGGCGCCGAACCGGTCCTTCAGCGGGGTGATGATCCGGCCCCGGTTGGTGTAGTCCTCGGGATTGGCGCTGGCCACCAGGACCAGGTCCAGGGGCAGCCGCAGGGAGTATCCGCGGACCCCGATGTCGCGCTCCTCCAGCACGTTCAGCAGCGCCACCTGGATGCGCTCGGCCAGGTCAGGAAGCTCGTTCAGGCAGAAGATCCCGCGGTTGGTGCGCGGTACCAGGCCGAAGTGGATCGTCTCCGGGTCGCCCAGGGTCCGGCCCTCGGCCACCTTGACCGGGTCGATGTCGCCGACCAGGTCGCCGACGCTGGTGTCCGGGCGTGGCCAGCTTCTCGCCGTAGCGGTCGCCGCGGTGCCGCCAGGCGACGGGCAGCTCATCGCCCTGCTCGGCGGCCAGCCGCCGGCACCGGGCACAGGCTGGCGCGTACGGGTGGTCGTTGATCTCGCAGCCGGCGATGACCGGCGTCCACTCATCCAGCAGCAGGATCAGCGTCCGGATCAGTCGCGTCTTGCCCTGGCCGCGCTCGCCCAGCAGGATCACGTCATGCCCGGCGATGATGGCCCGCTCCAGCTGCGGCAGGACCGTCTGGCCGAAGCCGATGATGCCGGGGAAGGCGTCCTCGCCGGCCCGCAGGGCGGCCAGCAGGTTGTCGCGCATCTCGGCCTTGACGCTGCGGAGCTGGTGACCGCTGGCGCGCAGCTCACCTACGGTGGCGGCGCGCGGCGGGGCGGATGAGGACGGCTGCTGGTCTGATGAGTGAGACTGGCTCCTAGGCTGCACCACTCGACACTATGTCGAGGTTGGCCAGCCGCGCACCTCGGGGAGGCACGGGTGACCGACGCACGACCAGCGCTGGCCCTCGACATCGGGGGCACCAAGCTCGCCGCCGCCGTGGTGGACCCCGGTGGCCGGATCGTGACCCGGGCGCGTACCCCGACCCCGGCCGGGGTGGATGCTGAGCAGCTGTGGCGCACCCTGGATGCGCTGTTCAGCAGCGTTCTGGAGGAGGCCGGCACCGGGCCGGCCGACCTGGCCGGAGTGGGCTGCGGATGCGGTGGCCCGATGGAGTGGCCAGCCGGGCGGGTGTCGCCGCTGAACCTGACCACGTGGCGCGATTTCCCTCTCCGCGAACGCCTGGCCGAGCGGCTGCCCGGCCTGCCGGTCCGGGTGCACAACGATGCCATCTGCATGGCCGCCGGGGAGCACTGGCGCGGTGCGGGCCGGGGCCGGTCCTGCATGATCGGCATGGTCGTGTCGACCGGGGTGGGCGGCGGCCTGATCCTGGACGGGCGCCTGGTGAATGGCAAATCTGGCAACGCCGGTCATATCGGCCACATCGTGGTGGATCCCGAAGACGGCCCGGTGTGCGGCTGCGGCGGCCGGGGCTGCGCCGAGGCCATCGCCCGCGGGCCCGCGCTCGCGGCGTGGGCGCAGGCCCGGGGCTGGCGGGCGGACCAGCCCGGTGCTACCGCCAGGGAACTGGCGCAGGACGCCGCGCACGGGCATCCGGCGGCGCTGGCCGCCATGCGCCGCGCCGGGCGGGCGCTGGGTATCGCCATCGCGTCCGCCACCAGCCTGTGCGACCTGGAAGTGGTGGCGGTCGGCGGCGGGCTGTCGCAGGCCGGGCCGCTGCTGTTCGACCCGTTGCATCAGGCCCTGACCGCGCACGCCCGGCTCGATTTCGCCCGCCGGGTTCAGGTCGTGCCTGCCGCGCTCGGCCAGGCCGCCGGGCTGGTCGGGGCGGCTGCGCTGATCCTGGCCGCGGACCGGTACTGGACGCCGGACTGACCGGGCCCCCTCGCGGTGGGACACTGCACGCATGGTGTCAACGCCTCTCCCGGTGACCGTCGACGACGTCGTCGACGCGGCCGCCGTGCTGCACGGGACGATCCGGCAGACGCTGCTGCTGCCGTCCCGCGCGCTGTCCGACCTCGTCGGCGGCCCGGTCTACCTGAAGTGCGAGAACCTCCAGCGCACGGGCTCGTTCAAGGTGCGCGGCGCGTACGTGCGCATCGCCCGGCTGAGCCTGCAGCAGCGCGCCCGCGGCGTGGTCGCAGCCAGCGCCGGCAATCACGCGCAGGGGGTCGCGCTGGCGGCCACCGCGCTGGGCGCGCGGTCCACCGTGGTCATGCCGGCCGGCGCGCCGCTGCCGAAGGTGGCCGCCACCCGCGGGTACGGCGCCGAGGTCGTGCTGCACGGTACGTGCGTGGAGGACGCCCTGGCCCGCGCCCGGGAACTGGCACAGGAAACGGGCTCGATTTTCATCCACCCGTTCGATCACCCCGATGTGATCGCCGGCCAGGGCACCGTCGGCCTGGAGATCGCCGAGCAGTGCCCGGAGGCCCGCACGATCGCGGTCCCGGTGGGCGGCGGCGGCCTGGCGGCCGGCATCGCCATCGCGGCCGCGGACCGGCTGCCCGGGGCGCAGCTGATCGGGGTCCAGGCCGAGGCGGTGGCCCCGTTCCCCGGCTCCCTGTCGGCCGGCCGCCCGGTCAGCGTCACCGCCCGGGCGACGATGGCCGATGGCATCGCCGTGGCCAGTCCGGGCGAGCTGCCCACCGCCATCCTGAGCCAGCTGGCCGCCCGGGTGGTCACCGTCTCGGAGGAGAACCTGTCCCGCGCCCTGGTGGCCTGCCTGGAGCGGTCCAAGCAGCTGGTGGAGCCGGCCGGCGCGGCCGGGGTGGCGGCCCTGCTGGAGCATCCGGCGCTGTTCGAGCCGCCCGTCGTGGTGGTGCTGTCGGGCGGCAACATCGACCCGCTGCTGCTGGCCAAGGTGCTCCGGCACGGCCTGGCCGCGGCCGGCCGTTACCTGGCCTTCCGCTGCCGCCTGCCGGACCGGCCCGGCGCCCTGGCCACCCTGCTGTCCGAGCTGGCCGACCTGGGCGCCAACGTCATCGAGGTAGTGCACGAGCGGGTCACTGCTGACCTGAACGTGGACGAGGCCGAGGTCATGCTGCAGGTGGAGACACGCGGCCCCGGCCACAGTGACACGGTGATCAGCCAGCTCCGCAAGACCGGCTACACGCTGATCTTCGGCTAGCCCCAGGCCGCCGGGCGGGCGGCGGCGACTGCTTCCTTCCGGACCACGACGGTGCCGGCGATCTTGTCGTGCAGGCACTGCCGCTGCAGGTCCCAGGTCAGGAACAGGTTGTCGATCAGCCAGAAGAAGAAGCCGACGAACGGGATGGCCGGCCCGATGATGAACACCGCTTCCCGGATCCCGGCCGCGCCTGGCCCGACCAGCGTCCGGTCGGCGGCCGACACGACCCGGGTGCCGACCGCGCGCTTGCCGAGCGTGGCCCCGCCGAAGGCGGTCAGGGCCCAGTAGTAGGCCAGCGAGATGACCAGGCCCGCCAGCCCGATGAGCGCGAACCGGCCGAACATGCCGCTGGTGGCATTGTGCAGGGCGGTCTGCGCGGCAGGCGTGTTGATGTCGGGGTAGCGGTTGGCGATGTTCTGCAGCCGGCGGGCCAGCTTGATGAAGCTGGGGATCAGCAGCACGCCCACGATGACACCCAGGATCAGCGAGTCGATGATCCAGGCCACCAGCCGCCGCCACCGCTCGGCCAGCGCGGGATCTGACCCGTAGGCGGCCTGGTACGGCCCGCCGTAGGGCTGCGTCTGGCCGTAGCCGGGCTGCTGCCCGTACCCCGGCTGCCCGTAGCCAGGCTGACCGTAGCCGGGCTGCCCGTACTGCGGCTGGCCGTATCCCGGCTGGCCGGAGCCCGGCTGCCCGTAACCGGGCTGGCCGTAACCGGGCTGGCCGGAGCCCGGCTGGCCGTACCCCGGTGCCGGTCCCGGATAGGGCTGCGGCCCCTGCGGGTACTGCGGGTAGGCTCCGGGATCCTGCGGGTTTTCCCCGCTAGGTGGCTGGGTCATGCAGCCATGATGCCCTAAACCGGCCCTGGCCAGGGCACGCGCCGGTTACAGGTTGCCGCGGCGTTCCTGCTCCCGCTCGATCGCCTCGAACAGCGCCTTGAAGTTGCCCTTGCCGAAGCCCTGCGACCCGTGCCGCTCGATCAGCTCGAAGAACACCGTCGGGCGGTCCTGGACTGGCTTGGTGAAGATCTGCAGCAGGTAGCCGTCCTCGTCCCGGTCGGCCAGCACCTTCAGCTCCCGCAGTTCCTCCAGCGGCACCCGGGTGTCGCCCACCCACTCGCCGAGCGTGTCGTAGTAGCTGCCGGGGGTGTCCAGGAACTCCACGCCGGCCGCCCGCATGCCGCGGACCGCCGCGATGATGTCGTCGGTGGCCAGCGCGATGTGCTGGACGCCGGGGCCGCCGTAGAACTCCAGGTACTCGTCGATCTGCGACTTCTTCTTGCCGGCGGCCGGCTCGTTGATCGGGAACTTGACCTTGCGGGTGCCGTCGGCCACCACCTTGCTCATCAGCGCCGAGTACTCGGTGGCGATGTCGTCACCGACGAACTCCTTCATGTTGGTGAAGCCCATCACCTGGCCGTAGAAGCCCACCCACTCATCCATCCGGCCCAGCTCGACGTTGCCCACGCAGTGGTCGACCTCGGTGAAGAACGGGCCCGGTCCCGGCAGCTCGCTCGCCGGGACGAAGCCCGGCAGGTACGGGCCGGAGTAGTTGACCCGCTCGACCAGCGTGTGCCGGGTGTCGCCGTAGGTGGCGATGGCGGCCAGCACCACCTTGCCGCGGGCGTCCTCGTGCACGCCGGGCTCGGCCAGGCCGGTGGCGCCATGGGCGACCGCGTACTCATAGGCCGCCTCGGCGGAGGGAACCCCGATGGCCAGGTCGATCACGCCGTCGCCGTGCGCGGCCACATGCGCGCCGAGCGCCGTCCCCGCGCGTACCGCGCCGCGGAACACGAACCGGGCGTTGCCCGACTCCAGCACGTAGCTCGCCTCGTCCCGGCAGCCGGTCTCCGGGCCCCGGTAGGCGACGCAGCGCATCCCGAACGCAGTGGTGTAGAAGTGCGCGGCCTGCCGGGCGTTGCCGACGGCGAACACCACGGCGTCCATGCCCAGGACCGGGAACTCGTCCTCCTGCTGCGCTGCGCTCATCGCGATGCTCCTTTCGCTGCTGGCGCCAGCATCGACCTGGGCGACAACATGTGCAACTGTCATGCAAATAGCAGTACAATTTGACTAGCCATAACGGACTGGGGGTAGTTATCTTGTACACCCTGCTGAGCGTCCGGAGGAGGACTGATGAACCGGCTCGAGGGGACGCTGGACGAGCTGGACGCGCGGCTGATCGAGCTGCTGGCGGCCGAGCCGCGGGTGGGCATGCTGGAGGCGTCCCGGCGGCTTGAGGTGGCCCGCGGGACCGTGCAGGCGCGGCTGGACCGGCTGCAGGCTCGCGGGGTCATCACCGGCTACGGGCCGGACATCGACCCGGCCGCCATCGGGCACGGCGTCACCGCGTTCGTGACCCTGGAGATCCGCCAGGCCGGCGGTCACGAGCCGGTGGCCGGCCAGCTCGCGGGTATCGCCGAGGTGCTGGAGGCGCACACCATCACCGGTGCCGGGGACATGCTGTGCCGGGTCGTGGCCCGCGACAACGCCGACCTGCAGCGCGTCATCGACGCCATCGTGGACGTGCCCGGCGTGCTGCGGACCTCGACCGTGATCGCGCTGGCCGCCCCGGTCCCCTACCGGGTGCTGCCGCTGGTCCGCGCGGCTTCCGGTGGCTCGCCGGCCAGGTCGCAGGCGACCTGGAGGACGGCCGAGGACAGCTCGCCGTCATCGGCGACCTGATCGGCGAAGAACATCAGGCCCATGCTGATGCCGCCCAGCGCCATCGCCGGGCGGAGCCGGTCGGCCAGCGGCGCGTCCGGCCCGGCCAGCACCTCGATCAGCGCGGACAGCCGCTCCCGGAACAGCTCGCCGCGGCCCTTGGCGGCCGCCAGGCTGTGCGCGGCGGCCTGGTTCTGGTGCAGCATCCGGAACACCTGACGCCCGTCGGCCACGATGGCCACGTACCGCCGCAGGATCTCGCTCGCGCACCGGCGCGGTCCGCGGCTGGCCCCGCGCCCCAGGCGATCAGCTCGTCGAGCTGAGCGGACGTAGTCCTCGACCAGGCTGGCGACGATGTCTTCCTTGGACTTGAAGTGGTAGTACAGGCGGCCTTGGTGACATCCAGCCGCTCGGCGATCTCGCGCAGCGAGGTCTTGTCGTAGCCCTGCTCGGTGAACAGGTCGACGGCCACCGCCTGGATGCGTGCTCGCGTGCTCCTGGCCGCGCGCTGGCTCGCTCATCGTGCGCACCGCTTCCCGCCGCCCGTCGTGGTCACTATCCCGGCCGCCTGTCCCGCCAATTTACTTGACGGCCGGTAAGCTAACGACTCTTAGTGTCCTAGTGTTCCAAGAATACTAGCCGGTCGGCAAGTAAGCGACATCCGGGGCGCTCGCCCGCGCGCAGATCGAGGGGCCACATCGTGACCGAGAACCAGGCGGCCGACGCCGGGTCATCGCCAGCCAGTCAGCCGCAGACCGGCCCGCGCCGCGAGATTCTCATCGTGCTGCCGGGCCTGCTGCTCGCGCTCATCATCGCCATGCTCGACCAGCTCGTCGTCTCGACCGCGCTGCCGCGCATCGTCGGCGACCTGGGCGGCCTCAACCACCTGTCCTGGGTGGTCACGGCCTACGTGCTGGCCTCGACCATCACCACGCCGCTGTACGGCAAGCTCGGCGACCTGTACGGCCGCAAGCGGCTGCTGATGATCGCGATCGTGATCTTCCTGATCGGCTCCGCGCTGTCCGGCCTGTCGCACACGATGGACCAGCTGATCGCGTTCCGCGCCATGCAGGGCCTGGGCGCGGGCGGCCTGCATGGTCGGCGCCATCGCCACCATCGGCGACATGGTCTCGCCCCGGGAGCGCGGCCAGTACATGGGCTACATGATGGGCGCGATGACGCTGGCGATGATTGCCGGCCCGCTGGTCGGCGGGTACATCACCGACGCCCTGTCCTGGCGCTGGATCTTCTACATCAACATGCCCATCGGCGGCGCGGCGCTGGTCTACCTGGCGCTGACCCTGCACCTGCCGCCGCAAGCGGGTCGAGCACCGGGTCGACTACCTGGGCGCCGCCGTGCTCGCCATCGCCGCCACCGCGATCGTGCTGCTGACCACCTGGGGCGGCAACCAGTACGCCTGGGGCTCGCCGCAGATCATCACCCTGGGCGTGGTCGCGGTCCTCGCCACGGCCGGCTTCATCGCGATCGAGGCCACGGGCCGCCGAGCCGGTCATCCCGCTGCACGTGTTCCGGAACCGCAACTTCTCGCTGGCCATCGGCGATGAGCTTCCTGCTCGGCGCTGGCCATGTTCGGCGGCGATGACTTTCCTGCCGCTCTACCAGCAGACCGTGCAGCACGCCTCGGCCACCGCCAGCGGCCTGCTGCTGATCCCGATGATGCTCGGCTCCACCGTGACCTCCCTGATCGCCGGGCAGGTGACGACCAGGACCGGGCGCTACAAGGTGCTGCCCATCATCGGCGGCGCGATGCATGACGGTCGGCATGTACCTGCTCACGCCACCTCGGCCCGGACACCTCGCGGCTCACCTCCGGCACCTACTTCGCGGTGCTGGGCGATCGGGATGGGCTTCCTCATGCAGATCACCTCGCTGATCGTGCAGAACAGCGTGGAGCCGCGCGACATGGGCGTGGCCAGCAGCTCGCGGACGTTCTTCCAGCAGATCGGCGGCTCGATCGGCGTCTCGCTGTTCGGCGTGATCTTCACCCGGCGGCTGACTGGACGCGATGAGCGCCCGGCTGCCGGGCGCGCACCTGCGGCGCCGGCGGCGGCCAGCTGGACCCGGCCACCATCAACACCCTGCCCGCCGCCGTCCGGCACGCCGCGTTCTTCGCCATCAGCCACGGCGGTGGACGGCGTCTTCATCTGGGCCGTGCCGGCCGCGGCGCTGGTCTTCGTGCTGGCCTGGCTGGTCAAGGAGATCCCGCTGCGCGGCCGGGCCGAGCCGCCGGCGAGCCGCGGCGCAGGCCGAGCCGGAGTTCGCCAGCTAGCTGCCGGGGGTCCGGGGCGCAGCGCCTCCGGACCCGGGGTTCCAGGGGATATCCCCTGGGCTAACAGAACATCTGCCAGGGCGGCCGCTGGAGGGCAGGCCGCCCTGGCAGATCCAGGCTCTGCGCTCGCTTACATGCCGCCGTACGGGACGGCCTCGAGGATCTCGACCGTGGCGGCGCGGCCGTTGGGCAGGTTGTAGGTGGCGGTCTCGCCGACCTTCTTGCCCGAGATGGCCATGCCCAGCGGCGACCGGGGCGAGTAGACGTCGATCGGCGCGCCGCTCTCCTCCCGCGAGGCCAGCAGGAACGTGACCTCGTCGTCGTTGCCCTGCGAACCGGATCGGTCACGGTCATGCCCGGGCCCGACCACGCCGTCGGTGCGCGGCGCGATGCCGACCCGGGAGCTGTCCAGGATGTGGGTGAGCTGGATGATCCGGGCCTCCATGCTTGCCCTGCTCCTCCTTGGCGGCGTGGTAGCCGCCGTTCTCCTTCAGGTCGCCCTCCTCCCGGGCGGCCTCGATCTTCTTGGCGATCTCGATGCGGCCCGTACCCGAGAGGTGATCGAGCTCGGCCTTCAGCCGGTCGTACGCCTCCTGGGTGAGCCAGGTGACGGTGTCATCGCGGGTTTCGGTCACGGGTACTCCTCGCGTGGGTGCGGAGCTTGCTCTTCCGCTGGGTCCAGTCGGACCCGGTTGGGGGTAATCCTTCGAGGCTAACAAGGCTCCGCGAGCTAAGTCGCACCTTGTCAATGGTCTTGACCGGCCGGGCAGGAACCCGCTGCGCCGCCTGACCATCGCGGGAATGCCGGTCCGCGGCTGGCCTTGTTGTGCTGCACAATAGCCTCCTCGTGTGTTCGTTCACCGCGATGCCGCTCGCAGCGGGCGCGCGGGCGCATGCTGCTCGCGCAGAGCGAGACCTGCCGCCGGTGTCGCCCGTTATGCGGGCTGTGCCTGATATACGAGTCATGCGGTGACTGAAGGGATTGCCGTTGCCTGCCGTTAGCCTCGACCCAGGTGCCAGCGCTGCCTGCCGCTCGCGGCGGGCCGGAGGCCGGTGCGCCGCCGGGCGGCGGCGAGCTGCGGCTGATGGCCGTGCACGCTCACCCCGACGACGAGTCGAGCAAGGGCGCCGCGACGATGGCGCGCTACGTGCGCGAGGGCGCCAGCGTCCTGGTCTGCACGCTGACCGGCGGCGAGCGCGGGCGACATCCTGAACAAGGCCATGGAGCGACCCGAGGTCCGGGCCAACCTGGCCCGCCGTCCGGCGGGCCGAGATGGACGCGGGCGCGCGAGATCCTCGGCGTCGAGCCAGCGGTTCCTCGGCTTCACCGACTCCGGGCCTGCCCGAGGGCGACCCGCTGCCGCCGCTGCCCGAGGGCTGCTTCGCGCTGGACCCGCTGGAGGAGCGCGGCGCGCCCGCTGGTGCAGGCCGTCCGGGAGTTCCGGCCGCACGTGATCCTCACCTACGACGAGAACGGCGGCTACCCGCACCCCGACCACATCAAGACCCACCAGGTCGCGGTCGAGGCCTTCGAGGCGGCCGGGCGACCCGGACCGGTACCCGGGCTGCGGCGAGCCCTGGCAGCCGCTCAAGCTCTACTACTTCCTGACCTTCCACCGGGACCCGCTGCATGGCGCTGCACGAGGAGATGGTCCGGCCGCGGCCTGGAGTCGCCCGTACGCCGAGCGGCTGGACGAGTGGAAGGACGACCCGGACGAGCCGCCCGCGCCTGGAGATCACCACCAGGGTGCCGTGCGCCGACTACTTCGCCATCCGGGACCAGGCCCTGCTGGCCCACGCGACCCAGATCGACCCGCAGGCTCGTGGTTCGCCTGCTCGATCGAGGTCCAGCGCGCCGCGTGGCCGACCGAGGATTATCATCTGGCCAGGTCAGTCGTGGATACTGAGATTCCGGAGGACGACCTGTTCGCCGGGATCCGGGAGAGGGTGAGCTTGTGACGCAGTGCTGGCCGCGGCGTCGCCGAGCGCGTTTGACCAGCCAGGCACCCTCGGCTTCCTGGTCGTCTTCGGGCATGGGCGTCATCCTGTACTTCGTGTTCCGGTCGATGGCCAAGCACCTGCGCAAGGTCAACACGGCCGCCCGCCTGGAAGAGGAGACCCGGCACAAGGCCGAGGCCGGTGCCGCCGCGAGCGCGTCAGACCAGCCGCCGGGCCACTAAGACATACCGTCGCATCTCCGGCTGCCCGGCACCTCCCCGCCGCCGGCCTACGGCAGCGCCATGATTAGGCCCGCGTTATGTGGGCACTGGCCGCCGAACAACTAATCCGGGGAGGCTGATCCTAGATGACCATGACACCAGGCAGCGGGCAGCAGGCTCCCGCGCCCGCGCCCGAGTCCGGCGCAGCACCGCAGCAGGCGCAGGCCGGCCAGGACCCGCAGGCCGCTGCGCCCGCGCAGCCCGCCGCGCCTCCCCCGCCTCATCACAAGGTCCGGCGCACCCGGGTGGGCGGCGTCTGGGTCGCCCTGGCCCTGTTTGCGCTGGTCCTTCTTGTGCTGCTGATCTTCATCCTGGAGAACAGCCACACCATCGTGATCAGTTTCTTCGGGGCTAAGGGGCACCTGCCACTGGGAGTGGCCCTGCTGCTGGCCGCGGTGCTAGGGGTGCTGCTGGTCGTCGTGCCGGGAACGGCGCGGATTATGCAGCTGCGCCGGACGGCGCGGCGGCACCGGAAGCAGGACATCAAGGCCGCCGCGCCGGGCCAGCCGCCGGCGGACCAGCCCCCGGCGGATCCCGCGCAGGCCCAGGGGGCTCCGCCCGCCTACGCTAGCCAGGGCCGTCTAGCCCGGGCCGTCTAGCCCAGGCCGCCGGTCGCGTGGATGATCTGCCCGGTCAGCCAGCGGCCGTCGGCACTGGCCAGCAGGGCGACCACGTCGGCGATGTCGGCGGGCTGCCCGAGGCGGCCCAGCGGGGTTAGCGCGGGCACCTCCGCCAGAGCCTCCGGAGGGTTGGCATGGCGCAGCATGTCGGTGTCGGTGGCGCCGGGGCAGATCGCGTTAACGGTGATCCCGCGGGCGCCCAGCTCCACCGCTGCCACCCGGGTGAGCTGCTCCACGGCGCCCTTACTGGCCACGTACGGGGCGATGCCCGGTGCTGGACGAGTGGTGTTCAGGGTGGAGATGCTGATGATCCGGCCGTCGTCGCGCATGCTGCGGGCGGCGTGCCGGATGGCCAGGAAAGTGGCCCTTGTGTTCACGGTCATGACCGCGTCGAAGACCTCCTCGGTGGTGTCCGCGATCGGTGCCGAGGCGAATTCCAGCGCGGCGTTGTTCACCAGGATGTCGAGTCCGTCCAGGTGCTGGTCGGCGGCGGCCATCAGCTCGTCCACCGCGCCCGGCAGGCCGAGGTCGGCCCGCAGGGCCCAGGCCCGGCCACCCGCATCGCGGACGTCCTGCACCACCTGCGCGGCCTGGTCCGGGCTCCGGGCGAAGTTGAAGACGACCGCGGCGCCGTCGGCGGCCAGCCGGCGCACGATGGCCGCGCCGATCCCGCGCGAGCCGCCGGTAACGACCGCGCCTTTGCCGGACAGCCCGCCGCTCATGCGGCCACCCCGTCGAGCGGGAGAGCGTAGACCAGCAGCTCGGTGCCGGACTCAGGGGACCAGTCCCGCTCAGGCAGGCGGCGGAATCCGGCCTGCTCGTACAGCCGGTGCGCGGCCCGCATGTCCGGCAGCGTGGACAGCAGCAGGTTCCGGGCGCCGTGCCGGACCGCGCGCCGGATCAGCTCGGCCAGCAGCGCCCGGCCGACGCCGCCGCGCTGCGCGCCGGGGGCGACGGCCAGCGCCCGGATCTCGGCTTCCTCGGGCCTGGTCACGAGCTCGTGCGCGTCCGGCCAGGTCTGCAGCATGATCGTGCCGGTGATCTCCCCGCCCGGCTCGACGGCGACCAGGATGGTGGCCGGGGCATCGGTGCCCAGCGCCCGCAGCCGCGGCGCGTACCGGGAATCGGCGGCCAGGAAGCCGCCCGCCACGTACGCAGCGACGCGCAGGTCGCCGACTGCCGTCAGCTCGTCCGGCCGGGCTTCGCGGATCTGGAGGGTATCGCCTGGCACAGCGTCTCCTATCGGGTGGGTGCCTGAGGTTCGATTATGTATAACCCCGTTAGGGGAGAATCGGCCGGACATGAGCGTCACCACTTTGTGACTGCATGTGATCGCGTTTGCCCGTAGAGTGTTCGGAGCTATGACGAGGGAGCAGGTGGACTGAAGTGGCGGAGTCGGCTGCGGAGATCCCGGCAGCGAGTGTTCCGGACGGCGCGTGGCTGCTGGATGTCCGCGAGGATGACGAGTGGGCGGCCGGTCATGTTCCCGGTGCCACGCACATCCCGCTGGGCCAGCTCAGCGCCCGCGCGGCGGAGGTGCCGCAGGGCACCACCGTCTACGTGATCTGCCGCTCCGGTGCCCGCTCGGCGCGGGCCGCTTTCGCGCTGGCCGGCTCGGGCTGGGATGCCGTCAACGTCGCGGGCGGCATGCAGGACTGGGCCGCTGCCGGGCGGCCGATGACCGCCGACTCCGGCACGCCGTTCGTCGCCTGATTGCTACTTGCTGCCGAAGTGGATAAAGGCAGTGGGCCAGTCGCCGGTGGACTTGGTGATCGTGTGGACCCAGAAGCCGTTGTCGGAGTCGTAGTTCATCTCTGACATGACGAACGAGGTCGCGGAGTTCACCTTCTCCACGTAGGCCACGTGCCCGTCGGGAGCCGCCTTGGTGGCCCCGTACCAGGCGACGGAGCCGGCGACCGGCGTGCTGTCGACGGTGAGCTTTAGCTTGCGCGCCTGCGGGCCCCAGTTCACCGCGTCGCCCCAGCGGCCCTGCCCGCCGAAGGAGTTGCTGAACGCGACCTTGTTCAGCTGGTTCAGCCGGTAGGCCACCCACGAGGTGCACTGCCCGCGGTAGAAGGCCCACTTATCGGCCTCGCACGCGCCGCCGTTCGTGCAGGCCGGCGGGTGCGGATAGGGGTAGCCGAAGTACTTCGCGGCCGCGGCGGTGCCACCCGTGCCGGGCCACTTGCCCAGCTTGAGGCTGGTCGGCGGCGGCGGCGAAGTCGTCGTGGCGCTCGCCCACAGCACCTTGCCCTGGTAGCGGACGGCCTGCTGGCCGTTGCGCTGGTCGACCAGCCGGGCGCCGGGGTGCCGGGTGGTCTTGCTGGCCCACACGGTCGTGCCGCCTTGGTGGATGGCCAGGTTCCCGGTCGTCCGCATGGTGAGCGTCGCACCCGCGTGCCCCGAGGTGGAGCTGGACCACACCAGGCCCGAGGCTGCCGTCTCGGCCAGGTTGCCGTCCTTGCGCATGGTCAGCGTGTAGCCGTTGCCGGAGGTGAGGTACCAGCCCGGCTGCAGCGTCTCGCCCGGCTCCAGCGTGGTGTCGAAGGTGTTCGACGCCCACGTCGGCACCGAGCCCTTGTAAGCGACCAGGTTGCCGTCGTCCTGCATGGTGAGCCGGGCCGGGCCCTGGCCGGCGGTCTTGGTTGACCACACGGTGCTGTCGCCGCTGGCCGAGTACAGCACCAGGTTCCCGTTACTGAGCATCGTGAGGTAGGCGCCGGCATTCCCGGCGGTCCCGGACGCCCACAGCCGGTGCTGGGTGCCGGTGACGGACGCGACCAGGTTGCCGTTGCCCTGCATGGTCAGGGTGAAGTGACCGTCGAAGGACACCAGCGCGTCGGTGGCGGGCAGCGTCTCGCCGGGCAGCAGCGTCTGCCGGGGCGTCACGGTGAAGGCCGGGCTCTTCCCGCTGCCGCCGGTGGTGGTCACGGTGACGGGGCCGCTGCGGGCGCTGGGTGGCACCGTCGCGGTGATCCGGGTGCTGCTGATCACCGTGAAGGCCGCGCTGGCGCCGCCGAAGCTCACGGAGGTGACGTGCTGGAATCCGGTGCCGGCGAGGCTCACGGTCCAGCCCGGCGCGCCCTGGGCCGGCACCACCGAGGAGACCTTCGGCGCGGCTGCGGCGGGCGGTGCGGCGGGGCGCAGCAGGGTCATGCCCCCGGTGGCGGCCGCGGCGGCCGGCCCGCCCGCGCAGGCCGGCTGCTGATGCCCGGCCGCCGGAACGGCCTGCGCCTGCACCGCCACGCCGGCGGTGGCCAGCACGGCGGCCCCGATGGCTCCGGCGCAGATGGCCACGCGGACTGGCAGTCTCGTTAATGAAGCGCCCGGCATGTCCGCTCCCCAGGTATGCGCGCCGCCCGACTAGGGTGATGACAATCTGTAGTGCCTTGGTAGCAGAACGTAGCAGCAACCGGGCTGATAGCCCGCGGGCGGATGCCGGCGGTGATTCCCGCCCAGATACGGTCATGCTGACGGGTACGCCGAACCCCGCAAAGCGACGGAGAACCGACGTGGAATATGTCAGCCTCGGCGCGACTGGCCTGCAGGTGTCGCGGATCTGCCTGGGCATGATGAGCTACGGCAACGACAGTGACCGGGCCTGGGTGCTCAGCGAGGATGACGCTGAGCCCATCGTCAAGGCGGCGGTCGAGGCCGGGGTCACCTTCTTCGACACCGCGGATGTGTACTCCCGCGGCGCCAGCGAGGTCGCCACCGGCCGGCTGCTGGCCAAGTACATCAGCCGGGACGACGCCGTGGTCGCGACCAAGGTCCACGGCGCGATGGGAGCCGGCGAGAACAGCCGCGGCCTGTCCCGCAAGCACATCCTGTCGGGTATCGATGCCTCGCTGCGCCGGCTCAACATGGACTACGTGGACCTGTACCAGATCCACCGGTGGGACGACCGCACGCCCATCGAGGAGACCATGCAGGCGCTCGACGACGTGGTCCGCGCGGGCAAGGCCCGTTATATCGGCGCCAGCAGCATGTTCGCGTGGCAGTTTGCCAAAGCGCAGCACACCGCCGAGAAGGCCGGAACAACTCGTTTCGTAGCTATGCAGAATCACTACAACCTCATCTACCGCGAAGAAGAGCGGGAAATGATTCCGCAGTGCCTGGATCAGGGCGTCGGCGTCATTCCGTGGAGCCCGCTGGCCCGCGGCGTGCTGGCCGGGAACCGGACCAGGGCGGGGGAGCGGCGCACGGCGCGCTCGAACTCCGACCCGTTCGGGGACACGCTGTACTCCGAGGCGGACTTCGACGTCGTGGACCGGCTCGGGGAGGTGGCCGCGGAGCGCACCGTCCCGCCCGCGCAGGCCGCGCTGGCCTGGCTGCTGAGCAGGCCCGGAGTGACCGCGCCGATCGTCGGGGCGACCAAGCCCGGCCACCTGGAAGACGCGCTGGCCGCGGTGGACCTGTCGCTCAGCGAGTCCGAACTGCGGCGCCTGGAAGAGCCGTACGTGCCGCACCCCGTGCTCGGCCACAACTGACAAACCGTCTCGCCCCGGCACCGCGCAGCGGCGGTGCCGGGGCGAGGTCATGACGGGATGGGTCCGCGCGATCACAATTTGCTGAACTTATTCGGTGCTGGCGGCAGCTCTGGTGGCGGTCTGCTAAATCTCATGGTCGCGGTAACCACTCCGAGATTGCCAAATCCGTCCAGGGGACCGCGCGGATGCGGAGGAATAGGTGCAGCTCATGCGACACGCCCGGCTGACGGTGACTGTCTTGTCCGCCGCGGCCGCGACTTTCGGCCTGGCCGCGATGCCGGTCGTGGCGTCGGCGTCAGGGGTGACGCCGGGCGCCGGCGCCCCGGCCGCGGCGGGCCCGCAGCATGGTGACGGCCAGGCCCGCTGCCCGCGGCCCGCGCCTGGCTACGTGCAGTGCCAGTCGATCATCAAGCTGACTTCGCGAGCCCGCAATGCCCCGGCCGCCGTCAGCAACGCCGCCTCGCATTCCGGCTACGGGCCGGGCAGCCTGCGCTCGGCGTACGGCCTGACCAAGGCGTCCCCGTCCCGGGCCAAGGGCCGGATGGTGGCGATCGTGGATGCCTACCGCGACCCGAAGGCGGCCAGCGACCTGGCGCACTACCGCAGCTTCTACCACCTGGGCGCCTGCACGACGGCCAGCGGCTGCCTGCACATCGTGAACCAGAACGGCAAGACCACGCACCTGCCCAAGCTGCCGCCCGCCAACCAGTTCGGCTGGATCGGGGAGACGTCGCTGGACCTGGACATGATCTCGGCGATCTGCCCCCGGTGCCACATCACGCTGGTCGAGGCCAGCAGTTCCAGGCTGCGCGACATGGGGACCGCGGAGAACACCGCGGCCGGCCGGGCGCGGTTCGTGTCCAACAGCTGGAGCGGCTCGGAGGTCAAGGGCGAGGCCTCGCTCAACCACTACTTCAATCACCCGGGCGACGCGATCGTGTTCGCCTCCGGTGACTCCGGCTACGCAGAAGGCAAGTCCTACCCCGGCGACCAGCAGATCGTCACCTCGGTCGGCGGCACCAGCCTGGTGCATGAGAAGTCCGGCTCGCGGCCGTGGACGGAGACGGTCTGGTCCGGTACCCAGTCCGGCTGCTCGGCCGTCGCGGCGAAGCCGTCCTGGCAGCACAAGGCGGGCGATACCTGCGCCCGGCGCACCCAGAATGACGTCGCTGCCGAGGCGGACGAGAACACCCCGGTGGCCGTCTACGACAGCGAGACGAATCCCGCCGAGGGAGTCTGGTGGCTGTACGGCGGGACGAGCGTGGCGACCCCGATCGTCACCGCGACCTACGCCCTGGCCGGCGTTCCGGCCCGGCGCAGCTACCCGTCGTCCTACATCTACTCGCATCCCAAGGCGTTCCATGACGTCACCTCGGGCTCGGACGGCACCTGCACGACGGCCTACCTGTGCACCGGGGAGACGGGCTTCGACGGGCCGACCGGGGTCGGCACGCCGAACGGTGCCTTCGGCCTGTCGGCCAGCGGCGTGAACCCGATCACGCTGCTCGACCCGGGCGCGCAGACCGCTCACGCGGGCAAGTCATTCAGCCTGAAGATCACCGGGCTGGACCAGCGCGCGGCGGCGAAGTCGCTGAGCTACACCGCGACCGGGCTGCCCGCCGGGCTGCACATCAGCGGGATCTCCGAGTCCACCAACGGCCGGATCACCGGGACGGCCACGGCCACCGGCGCCTTCCCGGTGACGGTGCACGCGAAGGACGCCAGCACCGGCCGGACCAACACCACCACGTTCACCATCACGGTGTCGTAGGCCGGCCGGCCGCAACCGGCCCCGGCGGGGAGAGTGATCTTCGCGCCGGGGCCGGTTGCTGTGTGCCGTGAACATGATCACTGTCCGCCTGGTCACAATTCGCTGAATTTAGGCGCGGCCCGGAGCAGTCCCGGCAAAGGTCTGCTAAAAACTCAAGGTCGCGGTAACCACTCCGAGATTGCCAATCCGTCAGGGGACCGCGCGGATGCGGAGGAATAGGTGCAGCTCATGCGACATGCCCGGCTGACAGTGACAGTTTTGTCAGCCGCGGCCGCGACTTTCGGCCTGGCCGCGATGCCGGCCGTGGCATCGGCGTCGGGGGCGACGCCCGGTGCTGCGACGCCGGCGGCCGCGGGGCCGCAGCACGGCAACACCCGCCAGGTCTGCCCGGTTGACCGCCGGCCCGGCTACGTGACCTGCCAGTCGATCATCAAGCTGGCCAGCGCGGCCCGGAACGCGCCGGCCGCCGTCGGCACTGACGTCAAGCCCCTCGGCTACGGCCCGAGCAGCCTCCGCTCCGCGTACGGCCTGCTCAAGGCGGCTAGCCGGGGCAAGGGCCGCACGGTCGCCATCGTGGATGCGTTCCGCGACCCCAATGCCGCCAAGGACCTGGCTCGCTACCGCAGCCACTACCACCTCGGCGCCTGCACCAAGGCCAACGGCTGCCTGCACATCGTGAACCAGAACGGGAGCTCCAGCCACCTGCCGGCGGCCAACGCCAGCTGGGCTGTCGAGGAGTCGCTGGACCTGGACATGGTCTCGGCAATCTGCCCCAAGTGCCACATCACCCTGGTGGAGAGCAACACCAACAACACCAGCTCCATGGGCACTGCCGAGAACACCGCGGCCCGCAAGGCGCGGTATGTCTCGAACAGCTGGAGTGGCTCGGAGTTCACCGGCGAGGCCTCCTTCAACCACGACTTCAACCACCCGGGCGACGCGATCGTGTTCGCCTCGGGCGACGGCGGCACGGCGACGCCGGCCTACCCGACCGACCTGCAGCTGGTCACCGCCGTCGGCGGGACCAGCCTGCGGCACGTGAAGTCCGGCTCCCGCCCGTGGACGGAGAAGGTCTGGGGCGACTCCACTGCCTCCGACGGCGGGACCCAGTCGGGCTGCTCGGCTCTGGCGGCCAAGCCGTCCTGGCAGCACAAGGCCGGCGACACGTGCACCCAGCGCACTGAGAACGACGTCGCCGCGGTCGGTGACCCCAACACCGGCGTCGCCGTACTCGACACCTACAAGACGGGCGGCACGTGGTTCGAGGTCGGCGGCACCAGCGCGGCGACGCCGATCGTCACGGCCACCTACGCCCTGGCGGGCGTGCCGGCCAGGCGCAGCTACCCGGCGTCGTACATCTACTCGCACCCGAAGTCGTTCCACGACGTCACCAAGGGCCAGAACGGCACCTGCTCGCCCGCCTACCTGTGCCACGGCGAGAAGGGCTATGACGGCCCGACCGGCGTCGGCACGCCGAACGGCACCTTCGGGCTGTCGGCCAGCGACGTGAACCCGATCACGGTGCTCGACCCGGGCGCGCAGGCCGCGAACCTGACCACGGCGGTCAGCCTGAAGATCACCGGGCTCGACCGGCGCGCGGCCACGAAGTCGCTCAGCTACAGCGCGACCGGGCTGCCTGCCGGGCTGAGCATCGGCGGGATCTCCCAGTCCACCAACGGCCGGATCACCGGGACGGCCACGGCCACCGGCACCTTCACGGTGACGGTCCGCGCGAAGGACACCCACACCGGCCGGAGTAACACGACCAAGTTCACCATCTCAGTGTCGTAAGGCCGGCCAGCCGCAGGCGGCCCCGGTGCGGAGAGTGATCTTCGTGCCGGGGCCGGTTGCTGTGTGCCATGAACATGATCACTGTCCGCTTGGTCACAATTCGCTGACTTTAGGCGCGGCCCGGAGCGGTCCCGGCAAAGGTCTGCTAAAAACTCAAGGTCGCGGTAACCACTCCGAGACAGCCAATCCGGCCAGGGGACCGCGCGGATACGGAGGACTACGTGCAGGTAATGCGACACACCAGGCTGACGGTGACAGTTTTGTCAGCGGCAGCCGCGACTTTCGGCCTGGCCGCGATGCCGGTCATGGCGTCGGCTGCCGCCGGCCATCCGGCGGCTAGCGCGGTGGGCAAGGTGAGCCCGATGGCGGCCGGCCCGCAGCATGGCGACACCCGGCAGGTCTGCCCGGTCGCCAAGCCCGGCTACGTCTCGTGCCAGTCGGTCGTCAAGCTGACCAGCTCGGCTCCGAACGCACCGGCGGTCAGTGTGCCGGACCTCGGAACGGTTCCCTACGGGCCGGCCGACCTGCAGTCGGCGTACGGCCTGACGAAGGCGGCGGCCACCAAGGGGAAGGGCCGGACCGTCGCCATCGTGGACGCGTTCCGCGACCCGAACGCCGCCGCCGACCTGGCCACCTACCGGAGCCACTACGGCCTCCCGGCGTGCACCAAGGCCAACGGCTGCCTGCACATCCTGAACCAGCGGGGCAAGACCAGCCCGCTGCCCAGCGTCAGCAAGCTGTGGGCGGAGGAGATCTCCCTGGACCTGGACATGGTCTCGGCGATCTGCCCGAAGTGCCACATCACCCTCATCGAGGCCAACTCCGCCAGGACCTCGTCCATGGGCATCGCGGAGAACACCGCCGCGCACCGGTCGTCGTTCGTCTCCAACAGCTGGAGCGGCCCGGAGTTCGGGTCCGAGTCCCACTTCAATCACTTCTTCAACCACCCCAGGCATGCGCTGGTGTTTGCCGCAGGCGACAACGGCCACCCGCAGGCCAGCTACCCGGGCGTCGAGAAGACCGTCATCTCGGTGGGCGGCACCAAGCTGGTGCACCAGAAGTCCGGCTCACGGGCGTGGACCGAGACCGTCTGGGGCAACAAGAGCGACTCCGACGGCGGAACCCAGTCCGGCTGCTCGAGGTTCGCGGCCAAGCCGTCCTGGCAGCACCACTCCCGGTTCACCTGCAAGCACCGCACGCAGAATGACGTGTCGGCGGAAGCTGACCCGAACACCGGCGTGGTCATTGCCGACACCTTCCGGACCGGGGGCACCTTCTTCCAGTTCGGCGGCACCAGCGCGGCGACGCCGATCATCACGGCCGCCATCGCGCTGGCGGGCGCTCCGCACGCGCAGTACCCGGCGTCGAAGATCTACGCGCACCCCGGCAAGTTCCACGACGTGACCAAGGGCCAGAACGGCACCTGCTCACGGGCCTACCTCTGCCATGCCCGCAAGGGTTATGACGGCCCGACGGGCGTGGGCACGCCGAACGGCCTGGGCGGCCTGTAAGCAGGCGGCGCCAGGCGGCTAACAGCAGCGGCCCCGGCCGCGGAGAGCGATCTCCGCGACCGGGGCCGTTTTGCTGGGCGCGATCTGACCGCGTGATCATAGTTCGCTGAATTTATGCAGTGCCGGCGACGGCCGCCGCGGAGGTCTGCTAAAAACTCAGCGTCACGGTATCCATTCCGGGACCGCCAATCCGTCTACCCCGCGGATACGGAGGAATTTCGTGCAGATAATGCGACAAACCCGGCTGACGGTAACAGCATTATCATTACTCGCCGCGACGGCCGGCCTGGCCGTGCTGCCCGCGGGAGCGTCGGCCTCCAGCGCGGCTCGCGGCGGCGCTGCCCCCGCGACGGCCGGCCCGCAGCACGGCAGCACCGAGCAGGTCTGCCCGGTCGACAGCCGGCCTGGCTACGTGACCTGCCAGTCGGTCATCAAGCTGGCCAGTACGGCCCGCAATGCGCCGGCCGCCACCGGCACCGACGTGACCGTCCGCGGCTACGGGCCGGGTGACCTGCGCTCCGCGTACGGCCTGCTCACGGCGGCTAACCGGGGCAAGGGCCGGACGGTGGCCATCGTCGACGCCTACAAGAACCCGAACGCCGCCAGCGACCTGGCCCACTACCGCAGTCACTACGGCCTGGGCGCCTGCACCAAGGCCAACGGCTGCCTGCACATCATCAACCAGAACGGCCATTCCGCCCCGCTGCCGTCCCCGGACCGGGACTGGGGGCTGGAGGAGTCACTGGACCTGGATATGGTCTCGGCCATCTGCCCTAAGTGCCACATCACCCTGGTGGAGGGTTACCGCCCCTATACCAGGTCCCTGGGAATCGCCGAGAACACCGCGGCCGGCCTGGCCCGGTATGTCTCCAATAGCTGGAGTACGGCCGAGTTCAGTGGTGAAGGGTCTTTCAACCACTATTTCCGCCATTCCGGCCATGCGATTGTCTTCGCCTCAGGTGACTACGGGTACCTCAATTCCTCGGCTCCGCCGTCGCTCGGCACCCACCCGCAGAGCTACCCCGGCGTCGTGCAGACCGTCACCTCGGTCGGCGGCACCCGGCTGGTGCACCAGAAGTCCGGCTCGCGGGCGTGGACGGAGACCGTCTGGGGCACCGCCGCCAACAGCAATTTCGACGGGACCCAGTCCGGCTGCTCGCGCCTGCAGCCCAAGCCGTCCTGGCAGCACAAGGCCGGCGACACCTGCACCCGGCGAACCCAGAACGACGTCGCCGCGATCGCCGATCCGAACAACGGGGTGGCCGTCTACGACACCTACGGGTACGGCGGCTGGGTGGAGATGGGCGGCACCAGCGCCGCGACGCCGATCATCACCGCCATCTACGCCCTGGCCGGCGAGCCGGCCGCGCGCAGCTACCCCGCGTCCTACATCTACTCGCACCCCAAGTCGTTCCACGACATCACCGCGGGCGCGAACGGGACCTGCTCCCCGGCTTACCTGTGCCATGCCGAGAAGGGCTATGACGGGCCGACCGGGGTCGGCACGCCGAACGGCGCCTATGGCCTGTCCCCGTACCACGTCAACCCGGTCACACTGGTGGACCCGGGCGCGAAGACCGCGCATAAGGGGAAGTCGTTCAGCCTGAAGATCAGCGGGCTGGACCGGCGGGCGTCGGCGGACTGGCTGAAGTACACCGCTACCGGGCTGCCGTCCGGCCTGCGCATCAGCGGAATCTCCAAGTCCACCAATGGCCAGATCACCGGCCAGGCCAAGGCGGCGGGCACCTTCCACGTGACGGTGCACGCGAAGGACAACCAGACCGGCCAGAGCAACACGACTCACTTCGTCCTCACGGTGCAGTGAGGCCGGCCTGACTCACGGCAGCGGCCCCGGCCGCGGAGGGTGATCTCCGCGGCCGGGGCCGCTTGCTGCCGCGCTAGCGGTGCGTGCAGCCGGGCACGGTGTAGAAGCCGCCGCCGTGCAGGCCCGGCCCGGTGACGTGCGGCCGGTGCGAGCCGCCGCCGCGCGGGTAGGCCGTGTCGAACCACTGGCTGAAGAACCGGTGCAGCTGCGCGCCGCAGGCGGCGCTGGGGTTAGGCAGCCACTGGGCGAACTCCGCCTCCAGCTGCGGCTCGGTGATGGCGCGGCCGCCGAAGTCGCGCTGGATCTGCCGCAGGGCGAAGGTGAAGTTGTCCGCGCCCAGGATCTGGCGCAGCGCAATGTAGCTGATGCCGGGGCGCTCGTAGGTCGGGTCGCCGTCGAACAGGCTGTAGGGCGTCGGGTTAGACGGCGCGATGGTCCAGAACCCGCCTGCGGCGGCGTAAGCCGCGTTGAACTCGTGCACCAGGCTGGCCTGGAACGCGGCCTGGCCGGCCTTGGCATAGGGCCCGCCCGCCTTGTTCTCCGCCCGCCGTGCCGCGTACAGGAACTCGGCCAGCGTGGCCAGGCCCTCCTTGTAGAAGGTCATGGTGTAGCCGCCCTCGCTGACGTTGTCCCCCCACCACTGGTGCATGTTCTCGTGGTAGAGGGTGTCGGTGTCGATCTCACCGCCCGCGAAGGTGATCATCGTCTGCATCTCCTCCTCGAAGCTCGCCTCCGGCGTGCCGACCACGACGCCATCGGAGGTGAACGGGAAGGATCCGCTGAACTGGCTCTCGAACTCGGTGATGTTCTGCTGCAGGTTCATGATCGCGCGGTTCTTGCGCTGCTGCTGGGCGCTGATCGCGGTGTCCTGCGCCTCGTAGTACCGGGTGCCGTTGTCGGCGGTCCGCTGGGTCAGGTGGTAGTTGCCGATGCTGTCCTCGACCAGGTAGCTGGCGATCGGGGCCCGGGAATGCCAGTGCCAGGTCACCGAGCCATGCGGGAACTGCGCGTCGGGCTGGTGGCGGGTCCGGGACTGAAGGATCCCGTTGGCCAGCACGGTCTTGCCGGTGCTGACGGTGTCGTGGAAGTCATAGGTGGGCTTGGCCGCCGGGTAGTCATTGAGCGGCATCCAGTCCTCGGTACCGACCGGCTCGGTGGTCACGAAGCTGCCGTCCTTGGCCCGGAACCAGCCCTCGGTCGTGCCGTCACCGTCGTTGTGCACGCCCGGCCGGCCGGTGTAGCTGACCGCGACGGTGAAGACCGCGCCGTCGTGCAGCGGCGATCCCGGCGTGATCACCAGCTTGTTGGCCGGGCAGGGCGTGCCGTTCTTGTCGTTCTGCTTGGCGGCGCTGGTCGAGGTCAGCTCGGGGGAGCAGGCCGGCGGCAGCGGGTTGTGCTGCGGGCCGCCGACCGGGTTGAGCTCCGATGCCTGGTGAGCCAGCGGGTTCGGGTCGTCCTGGCCGTGCGGGTCACCCGGGTAGGTGGGCTGGACGAACTGGAAGTGCGCGGGCCGGCCGTTGACGGTGACCGCGCGCACCTTCATGTCGGGCCCGGCCGTGGCATTCACCGAGGTCCGCTCGAAGTCCAGGCTGAAGCTGGTCAGGCACTGGGTGGCGCGGTCGGTGAGCACCACGTGGGTGCCGCGCAGGAACCGGTTAGCCGACGCGCTGTAGACCAGGCCGACGTCGGTGTGCACGCTGGTGTACCCGCCATTGCCGGTGTCGGGGTAGACATGCGAGCCCGGCGGGGACAGCGTGTGCGCTCCGGCCGAGCAGCCGGCGTGGTCCGGCCCGGCCAGGGCGGCGCCGGGAACGGCCAGGCCGAGCCCGGCCAGGGCCAGCGCGGTCGCCGAGCTGAGAATGGCGGCATGCAGCGAGCGTCGGGACATGCGAAGTCCTCCTGAGTCCGCCTACCGGGGAGTCGGGGTCACCTGCCGGACATTCTGCCGGTGCGCACGTATTTAGTTAAGTCTCAGCCGTAATGTGCAACTGATCCGACGCTCCCGCGGCCGCGGGAGCGCCCGCCGGCCGTGTGGGATACTCAGGGCAAACATCGGACCTTCCGCCGTCGCCGGGGGTCATCAGGCCGGCGATGCCGCGCTGCGGACGAGGTGAGACGGGAGGCCCTGGCCGTGGCGGTCACCGACGAGGCGATCGAGAAGATCAAGTCAATGATCGTCTCCGGGGCGCTGCGGGCCGGGGACCGGCTGCCCCGGGAGGCCGACCTCGCGGCCGAGCTCGGCCTGTCCCGCAGCTCGCTGCGCGAGGCGGTCCGCGCCCTGGCCCTGATCAACATCCTCGACGTGCGCCGCGGTGACGGAACGTACGTGACCAGCCTTGAGCCGGCGGTCATGCTCGAGGCCCTGAATTTCATCGTGGATTTCCACCGTGACGCCAGCGTGCTGGAGTTCCTCCAGGTCCGGCGCATCCTGGAGCCCGCGGCCACGGCACTGGCCGCCGAGCGCATGGCCGGGCACGAGATCGATGACCTGCGCGTGCTGCTCGACAGCCTGGGCCCGCAGCCCGAGGTCGATGACCTGGTCGCCAGCGACCTGGAGTTCCACCGGCGGATCGCGGCCTGTTCCGGGAACTCCGTGCTGAGCTCGCTGCTGGACACGATCTCCGCGCCCACCACCCGGGCCCGGATCTGGCGCGGGCTGACCCAGTCCGGAGCCCGCGAGCGCACGCTGGCCGAGCACCGCGCGATCCTGGACGCGCTGGCCTCCCGCGACGCCGAGGTGGCCCGCTCCTGGGCCACGGTGCACATCTCCAACGTCGAGCAGTGGCTGTCCTCGGTTCTCTAGCGCCGCCGGGCCGATCGCGGCTGCTATCCGGATTCATGGGCTAACGCGCAGTAAGTTCCATTAGCGGTATTGACAGTCGTCCGTGACTCGGAAATCATGCAGTAATCGATTACCCGCCCTTCTGGGGATCGGCGTAGTCGCCCGCAAGCAGGGTCGCGAGCGGAGGGGCTTGGCTACGAAAATGCGCCGCATCGAGCAGCCAGAGACCGGCTCCCGCACGTCGATCCGTCGCGCAGGCACCTCAGCCGGACCCGGTCCGGCTGAGCGTGCAGCCTCCTGCAGCCGCCTCCCGGAGCCCCGCACTCAGCGCCGCGCGCCAGCCCGCTCCGGACCCTGGCAGGCCTGGTCACACGAGCGTTACGCAGGCGTCAGCCTCGGCTGCCCTGGCGAGACGGACCGGTTACCGGCGGTCTGACGGGCCGGGTCGCTCAGACAGGGCCGGCAGTCCGCGGTGAAGGAAGGAATGCCCCTCATGAACACACCCCCAGCAGGCAGACCGATCGGCCACAGCTACCAGCCCGGTTCCCGGATGGGCCGCCGGAGCTTCCTGTCCGCCGCAGGCAAAGCCGCGGCACTGGCCGCCGCGGGCGGGCCGCTGCTCGCCGCCTGCGGATCATCCGGCGGCGGCGGATCGACCGCCGATGACGTCCTGACCATCGGCCTGCCGGTCACGCCCAAGGACTTCGCCCAGACGACCAAGTACCTCACCGCCTTTACCAAGAAGACCGGGATCACCGTCAAGCCGTTCACCACGAACACGTCGACTAACACCTGGGTGGCGGTGTTCCAGGAGGTCTCCACCCGGCTGGCCGGCGGTGAGGCGATTGACAGCGCCTACATCGCCACCGAGGGCATGCAGCTGTTCGAGAAGCGCAGTGTGCTGGAGCCGCTCGACTCCTACATCGCGACCGACAAGGCGGATGTCAGCAGCTTCTACTCCGACGTCAGCCCGCAGATGCTGGCCAGCTTCCGGCAGCTCGACAACCTCAACGGGAAGACCTACTTCATCCCCATCGGCTACAACGTCATGTCGATGTGGTACAACCGCAAGCTGTTCAAGGACCTCGGCATCACCGAGCCCGCCCCGGACTGGACGTGGTCCGACTTCGAGAAGGCCGCAGTCAAGCTGGCCTCGACGTCCGGCCGGCTGGGCTTCGCCATCGGCGCGCCGGTGCCCGGGCCGTTCACGGACGTGTACCCGTGGGTGCTCACCAACGGCGGCGGCATCCTCAACGCCGACCAGACCAAGTGCACGGCGGACAGCCCGGCCAATATCGAGGCCGCCACGTTCGTGCGCAGCCTGGTCAGCCGGAAGCTGGTGAACCAGCCCGGCGGCTCCTACAACGCCTTCAACGAGGCAGCGGTCGGCAAGCTCGGCATGTTCGGCGCCGGGATCTGGCCGAATACCGCCATCCCGCTGCACCAGGACCAGATCAACCAGCAGTTCGCCATCGTGCCCTGGCCCAAGCAGACCACCTCCGGTACGCCGATCGGCGTGGGCGGGTTCCCGATGTTCAAGCAGACGCGCAACAAAAAGGCGCTGTGGGAGTTCATCAAGTTCACTATCTCCGAGGAGTTCCAGCACGGCCCGGTGGTGAACTTCGGCGGTGACATGCCGATCCGGCAGTCGGTGGCCCGGAACAAGGACTTCCTGAAGAACTTCCCGCCGGGAACCGAGAACTTCAGCAACGAGCTGGCCTACTCCACCATGATCGTCGGCGTTCCGAACGGCAGCGCGGTCGAGAGCGAGATCAGCACCGCCTGGGAGCAGATCCTGACCGGGGCCGCGTCTCCGGCGGCCGGGATGAAGACCATGCAGACCAGCGTCACCCAGCTCATGGCCCAGTCGGTCTGAGCAGGCACGCGGCCGACCCACGGAACGGCGGGCAGGGGCTGGCGGGTCCCTGGCTGCTGCCGCGTTGATCCCGGGAGGAGGCGGCGACCGTGCGCTTGCGCATTGCGAAGTCGCTGACCAGCAGTGCAGCCCGACCCGCCGCGGCGGGCACCGGCCTGGCCGCCGCGGCGGCCAGGCCGGTAACCTCGGCCCGCCGGCAGGCCGGCGAGGAGCGCGCGGCCGGGCGAAGCGCGGTGCGCAAGCCCGGCCGCCCGCGTCGCCGGGCCGGCCGCCGCCAGCCGCTGACCGCCTACCTGCTGCTCAGCCCGGCGCTGCTGCTGTACATCGCGTTCATCGGCATCCCGCTGGTGGGGATCGTCGTCATCTCGTTCGTGCAGTGGGACCTGATCTCGCCGCCGCACCTGGTCGGCCTGGGCAACTACAAGATGGTCGGCCGCGACCCGCAGCTCGGTCAGACCCTGTGGAACACCTTCCTGTTCGACATCATGACCACCGCCGTGCACCTGGTTCTCGGCCTGGGGCTGGCCCTGGCCGTGACCACCGTGCGCTCGCGGGCGATCCGGTACTGGGCCAGGACCGCGATCGTGACGCCTTTCCTGATGTCAGCCGGCGTCGTCGCGCTGATGTGGTCCTACCTCATGGCCGACGGGACCGGGCCGCTGAACTACTACCTGCACAAGATCGGCCTGAGCCCGCCGAACTGGCTCGCCTCCGGGACCTGGTCGCTGCCTGGCCTGGTGATTATCGATGTGTGGGCCACAATTGGCTTCACCTTCATCATCTTCCTGGTCGGGCTGCAGTCCATCCCGGCGGAGCTGTATGAGGCGGCATCCATCGATGGCGCGAGCGCCCTGGGGCGCTTTCGCCGCATCACCCTGCCGATGCTGTCGCCGGCCACCTTCATCGCCTCGGCCACCGCGTTCATCGGCGCCTTCGAGATCTTCACCTGGCCGCTGATTGACACCAATGGCGGCCCGGGGATCGCCACTCAGACGGTCCTGCTCTACATCTATCGCGAGGCTTTCCAGAACTATCAGTTCGGCTACAGCGCGGTGGTATCGCTCATCAACGTTGCGATCCTGATCAGCTTCGTGGTGGTGATGGGCGTGCTCGCCAGGAAGTGGGTCCACTATGAGCGCGTCTAGCGGCACGGTCGGGCTGCCCGTCGCCCGGCGCCACAGTGCCCGGTACCGCGGTCTCGCCGGGCGGACCGCGCTCGGGCTGTTCCTTACCCTGGCCGGCGTGGTCATGCTGCTGCCCGTGGTGTGGGTCGTGCTGATGTCGTTCGAGAACACCCGCGATCAGACCTCGCTTCCGCCGGTCTGGTTTCCCACGCACCTGACCCTGACCAGCTACAAGACGCTGTTCTCCGCGGCTCCGTTCGCCATCAACATCATCAACTCGGTCGTGATCACAGCCGCCGTCGTCATTGGCTCGGCGACGGTCAGCGTCCTGGCCGCGTACGCGTTCGCCCGCCTGGAGTTCCGCGGCCGGGAGGTCGTCTTCACGCTCTTCCTGGCCGCGCTGACCCTGCCCAGCCAGGTTTCGGCCGTCCCGGAGTTCGTCGTGGTCAAGTACCTGCACCTGCTCAACAGCCAGCTGAGCCTGATCATCCCGGCCCTCATCCAGGTGGTCGGCGTGTTCCTGCTGCGCCAGCACTTCCGGACCATCCCGATCGACCTGGACGATGCGGCCCGCATCGACGGCGCCGGGCACCTGAAGATCATCCGGCACATCATGGTGCCGCTGTCCTGGCCGGCCATCTCGGCCGTCATGGTCATCACCGGCCAGTACATCTGGAACGACTTCTTCTGGCCGAACCTGTTCATCAACAGCACGAGCCGCATGCCGGCCCCGCTGGCCCTGTACAACCTGGAGGCCGCGGCCGGCGGCGGGCCGATCGGCGCGATCTTCGCCGGCCTGTCCGTGCTGTGCGTGCCCTGCGTCATCGGATTCATCTTCCTGCAGCGCCGCCTGATGGAAGGGATCGGCTACCGCGGCATCTCGCGCTAGCGCCGCCGCGGCAGCCCGGCGCGACCGTCACCTCAGAAGGGAAGGCAGTGCAATGTCCGACGCACGCTGGCCAGTGGCGCGAACCTACTCCGGCCGGGACCGGTCCCGGATCTCCCTGCCACTGGGCGGGATCGGCACCGGCACGATCGGCTTCGGCGGCCGCGGGCAGTTGCGGGACTGGGAACTGGAGAACCATCCGTCCAAGGGACTCATCTCACCACTGACGTTCCTTGCCTGCCAGGTCAGTGGCGCGAGCGTGGCCCCGCAGGCGCGGATCCTGGAGGGCGCGCTTTTCGATGAGGAGGTCGAGGGCTGGTCCGGCTCCGCGGCGCCGCTGGCCGGAGTGCCACGGTTCTCCGGCTGCGAGTTCCAGGCCGCGTACCCGTTCGGGCGGGTGCTGCTGGCTGACCCGGCCTTCCCGCTCCGGGCCACCGTGCAGGCCTTCAACCCGCTGTCGCCCGGCGATGCCGAGACCAGCGGCCTGCCGCTGGCCATCTTCCGGGTCACGCTGACCTCGCAGGCCAGCGAGCCCGTGGAGGCGAGCATCATGCTCTCCGCCGAGGCGATGACCGGGCATGCCCTGCGGGCTGCTCAGCAGCCCAGCCGCCCGGTCGCCGAGCCGCGCACCGCCGACGGCCTGGCCGGCGTGCTGCTCTCGGACGCCGCCATGGACCCCGATCACGAGGAATGGGGCACTATTGCCGCCGCCGCGGCGGGTCCCGGCAGCTGGACCGGCCCGGCCTGGGGCATGGGCAAATGGAACCAGGGCCTGTTCGCCATGTGGCAGGGCTTCGCCGAGACCGGGACACCCGCTGCGGGCCTGTTCGGCCTGGACGACGCCCCGATGAGCTCACCCGCGATGGCCGGGACCGTCGGGGTGCGGCGCCGGATCGAGCCCGGCGGTACGGCCGAGGCGGTGTTCCTGCTCGGCTGGCACTTCCCCAACCGCCGCTCGTGGCAGCACAGCGGCGTGGGCCCGCGCGGCCTGGCCGGGCCGCAGACGGTCGGCAATCACTACACGTCCGCCGCGGCGGACGCCTGGGCGACACTGGTCGCGCAGGCACCCCGGCTGGCCGAGCTGGAGGCGGTGACCGAGCGGTTCGTGTCGGCCTTCTGGTCGGCCGACCTGAGCGCGCCGGTTAAGGAGGCGGCGCTGTTCAACCTGAGCACCCTGCGCAGCCAGACCTACTTCCGAACCGCCGACGGCATGCCCTTCGGCTGGGAGGGCTGCCTGGACGACGCCGGGTCCTGCCTGGGCTCGTGCACCCATGTCTGGAATTACGACCTGGCTACCGGGTACCTGTTTGGCGGGCTGGCCCGGCAGATGCGCGAGCTGGAATACCTGCACGCGACCGATGACTCCGGGGCCATGAGCTTCCGGATCGGGCTGCCGCTGAGCCAGGCGACCGAGCATCAGCTCACTGCGGCTGACGGTCAGTTCGGCTGCGTGGTCAAGCTGCACCGGGAGTGGCAGCTGTCGGGCGACGACGACTGGCTGCGCCGCTTGTGGCCGGCCTGCCGCGCCTCCATCGAGTTCGCCTGGATCGAGGGCGGCTGGGACGCAGACCGGGACGGGCTCTGCGAGGGAGCGCAGCACAACACGATGGACGTTGAGTACTACGGGCCTAATCCGGTCATCCAGGGCTGGTATCTGGCCGCACTCGCCGCGGGCGTGGCGATGGCTGAGGCGGTCGGCGACACGGAGTTCGCTGCCACCTGCCGTGGCGTCCTAGCGTCGGGCCAGCAGCTGACTGAGGACCGCCTGTTCAACGGCCAGTACTACGAGCAGAAGGTCATCGCGCCGGAGGACTTCGCGACGATCGCTCCGCGGCTGCGGTCCGACACCATGGGGGCCGAGCGCGCCGATCAGCCAGAGTTCCAGATCGGCACCGGCTGCATCACCGATCAGCTCCTCGGCGACACCTACGCGCGGCTGACCGGGCTCGGCCCGGTCCTGGATACCGGGCATGTTCAGGCCGCGCTGGCGGCCATCCACCAGCTCAACTACGTGGCCGACTTCGGGAACTGGACGAACTACATGCGCACCTATGCCGTGCACGGGGAGCGCGGGCACATCGTGGAGTCCTATCCGCGCGGCCTGCCCGAGCACCCGATGCCGTACTGGCCCGAGGCGTGGACCGGACTGGAGTACGTCTACGCCATGGGCCTGATCCAGCAGGGCGAGACCGAGCTGGCCCTGGATGTCGTGGCGGCGGTGCGAGAGCGGTTCACCGGCGCCCGGCGCAATCCGTTTGATGAGGCCGAGTGCGGCCACCATTACGCGCGGGCGATGGCCAGCTGGGGCCTGGTGGTCGCGCTGACCGGCTTCGCCTACGACGGCCGGTCCGCGGTGATGACGTTCGCCCGGGCCGCCCAGCCGTCGCGCTGGTTCTGGTCCACCGGCTCGGCGTGGGGCACCCTGCACCAGGACTCCGGCGCCGCTCAGCTGGAGGTGGCGTCCGGGTCCGTCCGCCTCGAGCGGGTTGTCATCGGCGGCGCGGATTACCGGCCCAAGTCGGCCGGTGAGATCACGGCCGGGACCACCGTGACGCTGGAGCCGGCCGGGTAGAACGCCGGGGCCGGCCGGGTAGGCGGCCGGCCCGGCGCTCAGCCGATGTCGCCGATCACATCGGCGTCGATGCCCAGGAAATCGCAGACCGCCAGCAGCTCGCCGGTGTAGTCGCCGGGCACGGCGTGGATGTGGTTGGCGCTGAACCGGCTCAGGAACTCCGGCGCGCTGGCGGTGAACCGGGCGAACGCGTGCGGCCACTCGAAGGTGGACTGCTGAGCCAGCCGCCGGGTGGTCTCAGTGTCGAATTCGGTGAACTCCCCGCGCAGCAGGTGCATCCGGTAGCGGCCGGACTTCCGGGTGAGCCGGGCAAAGGTCATCTCGCCCGGCGCCGCGATGTGGTGCACCGACGCGCCGCCGGCGGGGAAGTACAGCACCTCGGGATACAGCTGCACCCGTGCCAGGTTCTCCGCCGGGTCGTCGCTGCGGGCGGCGAACCAGGTGGCGTGCTGGCCGGAGTTGCACAGGTCCCAGACGTCCAGGCTCTGCTCGTAGTGCCGGACGTCGGCGAACAGTACCGGCGTACCGGACAGGCCCTTGAGGATCTGCATCGTCAGCGCCGCGTCCATGTCGGACTCGGTGGAGCACACCAGGGTCTGCTTCGGGCCGTCCCAGTCGTAGGGGTCGTTCAGGAAGGCCTCGGCGATGTCCATGGTGCACCAGTTGTTGGTCATCTCCGGCTGGCCCTTGATGCCGCAGAAGTCCAGGTGCCATTCTCGGGCGAGCTCGCGGACGGCGTAGTAGACGCCGATCTGTCGCTCCAGCAGCTCAGGCGTCAGCTTGGCGCCGTCGTAGTGGACGCCCCCGCAGTGCTTCTCCAGCCATTCCCGGGCGGCCCTGGTGGCGGCCGGGTCGGTCGCTGAGCCGCGGCGGACCAGCTCGTACTGGTCAATGTCCTCGATGTCGATGCCGAACTGCGCCATCCACTGGTCGGTGTTGGCCACCGTGGTGTACATCCCCATCGGACGGCCGCCGATCCGGCCGAAGGTCGCCCCGCGCAGGCCCTGGGCCACCGCTGCCGCCGTCGCAAGCTGGCTGATCCGGCCGATGACGGCCGGGTCAGCCGGGTCACCCCAGGTCCGCGTGTGCGGGCGGCCGACCTGATCGAAGCCGCCGCCGGCGGCGAGCATGCCGACCATGCCCGGGTACTGCGGGTCGATGTTGGAGAACAACGCCAGCGGCCCGCTGCCCTGGCTGGCGAACAGCAGTGAGAAATGCGGGAACGCCCAGACGGGATAGTTGATCAGCGTGAGATCCGGGTGCGACGCGCCGAGCTCGCGGCCCAGCCGGACCGCCTCGGAGTTGGAGCTCAGGTCGCCCTCTCCGGTCAGTACCTCGTGACCCCGCTCACGCAGGGCGGCCGCCAGCCGGCGCTGCACGTCGAGTCCGAACGGGCCCACCTCCTCGTGTACGAAGTCCCGGCCGTCAGAAGCAGTCGCAAGCGCAATGCGTGCCATGGGGGCCCTTTCCACTAGTCGGGTGCGGGGACGGCCCGGCGGCCGGCCGGGGCTAACCCGGCTGCGCCGTGCCGCACGAGCGGCGGAGGATCAGTTCCAGTGGCAGCACCTGCCGCACGGGCGGGAAGCTCTCGCCGCGCAGACGCTGGATGAGCAGGTCGATGGCCTGGGTGGCCATCTCGCGGATGGGCTGGGCCAGTACGGTCAGCGGAGGGTCGAGCAGCTCGGCCCAGGGCGGATTGTCGACGGCGATGATGGCGATGTCCCGGGGCACGCGCAGGCCGCAGTCGCGAACCGCGCTCAGGGCGCCGAGGGCCATCAGGTTGTTGGCGACAACCAGGGCGCTCACCCGCTCCTGGCGGCCGAGCAACCGGGTTACCGCCTGGTGCGCGGCATCGCGGCGGAACCCGCCGTTGGCCAGCACCGGGCGCAGGCCCGCGCTCTCGATCGCGGCCAGATAGCCTTCCTGCCGCTCGCTGCCCGTCTCTACTTCCGACAGGCCGCCCACGAAGGCGATGCTGCGGTGCCCGGCATCGATGAGCCGGGCGGTGGCGCCCCGGACGGCCGGCACGTTGTCCGCCACGACCGTGTCGGTAGCCGTCTTGTTCAGCGCACGGTCGATGGCCACCACCGGGATGCCCAGATCACGAAGCTGGTCGATGCTGCCATCCGGATCGGAGGGCGACAGCACGATCCCGCTGACCCGCTCGTCGGCCAGCATCCGCAGGCAGGCCGCCTGCCGGTCGCCGTCCTCGTCGGTGTTGCAGACCAGCACCCGGTGCCCGTGCGCCAGCGCGCTGACCTCGATGATCCGGACGATCTCGGCGAAGTGCGGGTTCTCGATGTCGGGGACTACGATCCCGATCGCGTCCATCTGCTGCCGCCGCAGGTTACGGGCCAGCCGGTTCGGCCGGTAGCCGAGCTGGGCGACAGCGACGCGCACCCGCTCGCGGAGCTCGGCGTCCACGTTCGGGTCGCCGTTCAGAACCCGCGACACAGTGGCGACCGATACCGCAGCCAGCTCGGCTACATCAAGTATCCGCGCTGGCCGCGAGGTCCCACCAGGCTGCGCAGCGTCGGCGTGCCGCGGCATCTCGCTCCCTGAGATATCGATTACCCGGAACCCTACTAAATGACCTCCAGCCCATCCGCGTCCGGCAGGGCGGGGAAGCGGGGGGTGGGCAGTGCCTGGTACCAGAACGCGACACTGGCGATGTCGTCCTGCAGCGGAAGATAGCGCCCGCCGGAGCGCCAGCCCAGCGCCTGGACGGTCACCCGCAGGTCGGTGGTGAACCGGACCGGATCGGTGAGATGCCAGCGGTACATGCTGAACCTGCTCTGGGTGAACCCCGGATCGCTCCCGTCCGGGATGATCGCCTGAGGTAGTCCGGAGTATGGCGTGGTGAACGTCTGGTACCGCCCGCTGACCCAGAAATTGTACGAGCCGAGGAAGTAGTCCTCGGTTCCGGTGCTGGCGATAGTCGGCCACTCATCGTCGCCGTCGATATAAAACTTGACCTCGCCCTCTCCCCACCAGCCGCTACTGTGCGAGCCCCAGGCCAGGGCGGTACCCACGTAGTGCCCGTGACCGCTGACGGCGTCGAGGATGACGTGGTCAGCGCGGTACGGGAGCGGGTTGCTGCGCCGGAACTGGGCGTGGAAGTAAGCCGCATCAGTACTCACCTCCCGCAGTTCGTAGTTGACCTGGTAGTAGATCCGGGCCGGGTCCGCTGAGAGGTTCTCGATCGTCATCCGGCAGCGCCGCCGGAACGGCATCTCCCAGAAGCAGTTGAGCGCGCTGCCGGGATTGACGCAGACCGGCGGCGAGGAGATCTGCCCATGGCCGCTGTGCGGTAGCCCGCCCCAGCCGCTGGCGAAGAAGTCACCCAGCGGGCACTCCACGCTGGGCTGCTCCTGGTCTTCCCAGTAGATGCGGATGATGAGGTGCCGCCAGGCGCAGCCGGCCGGAGTCAGCCAGATCTGCCGGATGATGCCGGGGCCGTTAATCTCGGCCAGCGGGAAGACCGATCCGGCCGGGACCTCGACGAAGGGCGAGACCTTCCAGCCTCGCCCCAGGTCGCGGGCGGCTGCGGCGGCGGCTCCGTCATCGGCGCTGGCGGCTACACCCTTGCCGCCGGTGAAGTTCTCGGGGGATATCGCCCGGGACTGCGCGGCAACCAGCCGCGACAGTCCGCCGACGCCAGCGAGAAGGTCCTCGCTCATGTCATCCGCCTCATCCAGTTGCTGTCGCGGGCGCTGGCGCTGGCTGATGCAGCAGCCGATTCCAGCGCCGTCAGCGCCTGCGGCCCGCCCGCGTCGCTGGTGGGGCGCCCAGGCTCAGTAATCGATTTCTGACCTGAGAATACTGAGCGCATATCGGCGCGTCAATAACCGATATGCCCGGCGATGACCGGGGCGCGAAGGCGCCGCAGCGGTCCCGCCCGGCAGGCTCCGGACAGCCGGGCCGCGGCCAGCTATGGCTGGACCAGCGGGCGGACCTGCGCGGCGCGGATCCGCCGCGCCTGGCCCGGTAAATCCGGAATGAGCCAGCGTCCGCAGTCGACCCGGCCGCAGGACATAGATGCAGAAGCCTTTCCACGCCGGCCTTCCGCACTGCCACTGCCCGGAGAATTTCAATTGCCCGGACGACTAGGCCGCTATTCGCATAGCCTCATTAATAACTTCGCTGAGCGTCCGGTAATTAACCGAATGCGCACTTCGGCGGAGAATCGGGGGCCCGGTATCTGTTGTCGGCATGGTGGCTATCTCAGCGCCTGCAGAGGAGAGCGGAGGAATTATGGGGTCTGCGGCGTGGGCTGCCCGGATAATCATGGCCACCGGAATCGGGGTGCTCGGCCTGGGGACGGCCACGGCCGCGCCGTTAGCCCCGGCCCTGGCCGCCGGGGTGTCGGGGGCGCCGGCTGGGCACAGCGCCATCCGGGCCGCCGCGGCGGGTCCCGCCCCCCTGGTCCGTGACGCCGGAGCCGCCCGGTCCAAGCGCGGCATGGCCGCCCCGGCGATGTCCGGCACGATGCTCTCGGCCAACGCTGCACGCCAGGTCATGGCCCGCCACTTCCTGCACATGCTGCGGCACAACATCAGCGCGGCGGCCAAGTGCACCTCGCGCGCCTGCCGCACCGGCCTGCCGGAGTCCCGCGACCTGCCCGCCACTCAGCGGGCCCAGATCAACGGCTACTACTGCGGTCCGGCAACGGTGTCGGAGATGCTCGCGCAGATGGGCAAGCAGGTCACCCAGGTGAAGGCGGCCCGGCAGCTCGGCACGACCCGCAGCGGGACCAACTGGTCGGACGCGTCGGGATATCCCGTCCCGAATGTGCTGAACCGCAATCAGAAGAAGAATAATTATGTCGCGGTTGCCCTGCCGTGGTCTCCGACCAGGGCGCAGGTGCAGACCTTTGAGACCGACCTGGTAACGGACGTCAATCACCATGGTGGCGTGCCGCTGGCCGGAAATGCTTACGAGGTAGCCGGCGGGCCGCACCTGGTCGGGAATCCGGTAAATCAGACAATCTTTCACTGGTTCGATATCCGCGGCTATAAGAAATTTGGCGCGGTGACGGATTATGAGGACTCGGTGCACGGCGCGTCCAGCATCGGCTGGAGCACCGGGGTCCCGGCCTACTCCGCGATGGCCTCGACGGCGATCGTCGCCATCCTGGGTGCCCGTGGCTACGCCTGGTAGCGGCCGGCACGGCAAGGCGGCACCGCCGCGTATCGCGCGGCCGGCCGGGCCTCGCCGCGGGCAGCACCCGGCCGGGGCCCACGGCCGTCGCCGGGCCGCACCGCCTGGCCGGGCCGCGCTGAGCGGCATCGGCCGCCTCGGCCGGCGGCGGGGGCGCGGCTGGCCGGCGGGACCGCCCTGACCGGCGCGGCCCTGGCCGTGATCATCACCGCGGCCAGCACCGGCGGCGGGACGCATCCCGATCCGGCGGCTGCCGCCGGCCGGGCCGGGGTCCGCCCGGCCGGGCCACAGCAGGTCGCGCAGGCTCCGGCGCTGCACTTCTGCGCCGCCCGCCCCGGCCGGGCGCTGCGGACCGCGCTGAACCGGGCCGTGCCCGGGTCGCGCCAGGCGGCGATCCAGCCGCTGGGCGTATCAGGTGACGGCCGGGTCGCCTTCGTGTCGGCCTGGACGCCCCGCTTCACCGGGGTGGCCGCGGTGAACCTGGCCACCGGCAAGCTGCGCCCGATCCGGGCCTTCGCCAACGCGGCCACCGATCAGGCCGACGGGACGTCGGGAGGCCAGTGGCTGGCCTGGGCCCAGACCTACTCCCTCAGCAGCCTGGACCGGTTCACCATGTATGCGTGGAACGCGGCCACCGGGCGGCTGCTGACGCTGGGCAAGTCCATCGCCGGCCCGGGCGGCACGCCCTGGCCCAGCCCGTGGCACGCGCCCGCGGTCAGCGGCCATTACGCGGCCTGGGCGCAGGGGTACGGCCCCGGCGGCCTGGTAGAGATCCGGCTGGCCAACCTCGCCACCGGGCAGGTCACCACGATCCGCCAGGGCCACACCCAGCCGCCGCTGTTCGACGGCGGCCTGGTCGTCTGGCCCGAGTCCGACGCGCCGGGGACCCAGACCACCCTGCGGGCCTACAGCCTGTCCCGGCATCGCCTGGTCCCGCTGCCGGCCGCGCTGCGCGCGGTGCACGGGACCGAGTTCGTCGCCACCGACGGGACCCGGACCGCCTATCTCAGCCCGGACCTGACCGCGCTGTATTACTCGCCGCGCCAGGACCAGCCCGCCCGGCTGGCCCTCCGGCTGCCCGCCGGGGTGGATTTCGCCAGCCTGGCCATGGCCCCCGGGACGCTGGCCTGGACCACCACCAAGGCCACCTACCTGGCCAGCACCCGGACCGGTGCCTACACCAGGGTCACGCCGCGGTACGGGTACGCCACCGGCTCCGGCTCCGTGCTGCTGGTCACCGACGCGCCCAGCCAGAAGCAGGTGCACCCGCCGCTGGCCCTGCACGTGGTCGCCGCCGGCGCCATCTCGTGGCCGCGCTGTCGGTCCTGAGTGGCAGGCTGGCTGCCGGGAGGTAGCGATGGCATTCGCGGGCTGGCCGGCGGAAGCGCTGGATTTCTACGAAGGGCTGGAGGCGGACAACACCCGCTCGTACTGGCTGGCGCACCGGGAGTTCTACGACACGCAGGTGCGCGGCCCGATGGACGAGCTGCTCGCCGAGCTGGGTCCGGAGTTCGGCGAGACGAAGGTCTTCCGGCCCTATCGCGACGTCCGGTTCAGTAAGGACAAATCGCCTTACAAGACGGCGATCGCGGCCACTATCGGGGACGGCTACGTCCAGTTGTCGGCTAGCGGCCTGGCCGCCGGGACCGGCATGTACCAGATGACCCCGGACCAGCTGGAGCGCTACCGGCGGGCGGTGGCGGACGACGTCCCCGGCGGTGAGCTGGAACGGGTCGCCGCCGCGGTGCGCGAGCAGGGCATCGAGGTGCGCGGCCATGAGGTGCTGAAGACCACGCCGCGCGGCTACCCGGCCGACCACGAGCGGATCGAGCTGCTGCGCTGCAAGGGCCTGATCGCCTGGCAGGAGTGGCCGGCTGCGGCGTGGCTGGGTACCCCGGCCGCGCGACAGCGGGTGGCCGGGTTCCTGACTGCCGCGCGGCCGCTGGCGCACTGGCTGGCCGATCACGTCGGCCCGCCCGCGGAGGCCGGGCGCCGCAGTCGTTAGCTGGCGCCGCCGCCGCAGTCCGGGCACAGCCCGAACAGCTCGACCGTGTGCCCGACGTCGGTGAAGCCAGCCTCGGCCGCCACCTGCTCGGCCCACCGCTCCACCGCGCGGCCCTCCACCTCGACGCTGCGCCCGCACTTCCGGCAGGTCAGGTGATGGTGGTGCGCGCCGCTGCGGCACCGCCGGTACAGCGTCTCGCCGCTGGCGTCCCGGATGGCGTCGACCCGGCCGTCCTCGCTGAGCACCTGCAGGTGCCGGTAGACGGTGGTCAGCCCGATGTGCTCGCCGCGGCTGCGCAGCTCGGCGTGGATCTGCTGGGCACTGCAGAAACCGGGCAGGCCGTCCAGCACCCCGGACAGGGCCTCGGCCTGCCGGGTACCGCGAACACGGGTTCCGCGCGCCGCAGGCGGCGTAGCAGACGGCGGTGTGGTCACCAGTGACCTCGCCAGGATGCCCCGGTCTTCAGGCTGGGGAGGAATGGCGTGCGGCGTGTCATGAATGCCCCTAGTGCTATAAGTCCTATACTTGGTGCATGCGGACGGCGTACCGGTGCCGGGCCTACCCGGACACGGCCCAGCAGGTGATGCTGAACCGCACGTTCGGGTGCGTGCGGGTGGTCTGGAACCGGACCCTGGCCGCCCGTCAGGCGGCGTACGCCACTGACCGCAGATCCATCTCCTACGCTCAGTCTGATGCGGCGCTGACCGCGATGAAGCGCAACCCGGAGCTCGCGTTCCTGGGGGAGGTGTCCTGCGTTCCGCTGCAGCAGGCCTTGCGTCATCAGCACGCGGCGTTCCAGTCGTTCTTCGCTCAGCGGGCCCGCTACCCGCGGTTCAAGTCGCGGCGCGGCCGCCAGTCGGCGACGTTTACCCGGTCGGCGTTCCGGATCAAGGGCACAGGCCTGCACCTGGCGAAGATGATCGACCCGCTGAAGGTCACCTGGACCTGGCCCGGCACCGATCTGGCCGACCTCAACCCCACCTCGGTAACCGTAACCCGGGACGCGGCGGGACGGTGGTTCGTGACCCTCCAGGCTGAGATCCCGGACCCGGTGCCGCTCCCGGCCACCGGTCAGGCCACGGGCGTCGACCTGGGGCTGAAGGATTTCGCGGTCCTGTCCGGCGGGCAGCGGATCCCGCACCCTCGCCACATGGATCGGCACGAACAACGGCTGCAGCGACACCAGCGGCGGCTGGCCCGCTGCCAGAAAGGATCCGCCAACCGGGCCAAAGCCAGACGGAAGGTCGCCCGCGCCCACGCGAGGGTGACCGACGCGCGCCGCGACTTCCTGCACCAGGCCAGCACCGGCCTGATCCGGCGATACGACACCATCGCCGTCGAGGACCTCGCCGTCAGCAATATGCTCCGCAACCGGAGCCTGGCCCGCGCGATCTCCCGCACCGGGTGGGCTGAGTTCCGGCGTCAGCTGGAGTACAAGGCGCAGCGCCACGGCCGGACAATTGTTGCGGTGGACCGGTGGTTTCCGTCCAGCAAGACGTGCTCGGCGTGCGGGTTCCTGCTCGCCGAACTTAGCCTCGGGACACGCGCGTGGGCGTGCCCGGCCTGCGGCGCCCGCCATGACCGGGACCTGAATGCCGCTCGGAACATTCTTGCCGCCGGGCTGGCGGCAGCCGTCTTTAAGGACGGTGATGCCTGCGGAGCGGACATCAGACACGGCCAGGAACCTCCTCCCGTGCAGACCGCAGTGAAACAGGAACCCCAACCCGCGAGGGCCGGAATCCCCGCCCTTCAGGGCGGGGAGTAGTCAAACACGCACGGTAGCAGCCGCGCGTGCCTGCCCCGTACGTGAATCAGCCCGGGTCCGGCAGCTGCCGGACCCGGGCTGACCAGCAGCTCCGGTACTACTCGGCGGGCAGCTCGGTGAGGAGGTCCTCAGCCGTCTCCATGCCGGCCCGCCACACGGACCGGGCGATGATCTTGGCCGGGTCGGCGCGGTCCCGGTAGCGGGCGGCGATGTCGGTGCACTCCTCCAGCAGGCCCTCCGACAGGGTCGTCGGCTTCAGGCCCAGGGCGAGGAACTGGTCGTTGCGGACGAACAGCTCGTTCTCCTCGGCCTCCCGCCGCGGGTTGGGCAGGTAGGCGATCTCGGTGTCGGTCATGTCGCCGATCATCTTGGCCAGGTCCAGGACCCGGTGGGTCTCGGTGACCTGGTTGCGGACCAGCGGCTTGTCAGCCGGCCTGCGGCGGGTTGGCGATGGCCAGCTCGATGCACCGGACGGTGTCGCGGATGTGGATGAAGGCGCGGGTCTGGCCGCCGGTGCCGTGCACGGTCAGCGGGTGCCCGATCGCGGCCTGCATGAGGAACCGGTTCAGCACGGTGCCGTAGTCGCCGTCGTAGTCGAACCGGTTGATCAGCCGCTCGTCCTTGATCGTCTGCTCGGTCTGGGTGCCCCACACGATGCCCTGGTGCAGGTCGGTGATCCGCAGCCCGTCGTTCTTGGCGTAGAACGAGAACATCAGCTGGTCGAGCGTCTTGGTCAGGTGGTAGACCGAGCCCGGGTTGGCCGGGTGCAGGATCTCCCGCTCCAGCTCGCCGTCGGGGGTCGCGACCTTGACGGTCAGGTAGCCCTCGGGGATCGGCGCGCTGCCGGACCAGCCGTAGCCGTAGACGCCCATCGTGCCCAGGTGCACCAGCGAGGCGTCGACGCCGGTGGTGACCAGGGCGGTGAGCAGGTTGTGGGTGGCCCGCACGTTGTTGTCGACGGTGTAGCGCTTGGTCTTCTCAGTGCGCATCGAGTACGGCGCGGCGCGCTGCTCGGCGAAGTGCACGATGGCGTCCGGCTGCGAAGTCCTCCAGCAGCGACGACGAGCCGGTCGTACTCGGTGGCCAGGTCGATGTTGACGAAGCCGATGTCGCGGCCGGTGACCTCCCGCCAGGCGCGGATCCGCTCGCCGATCGGGCGGATCGGGGTCAGCGAGTCCACCTCAAGCTCGATGTCGATCTTCCGGCGGCTCAGATTGTCCGCGATGGTGATGTCGTGGCCACGATCCGACAGGTACAGCGAGGTCGGCCAGCCACAGAACCCATCGCCGCCGAGGACCAGAACGCGCATACGTACTCCCAACCAACCGTTCCTGCTATTGAAGGGACGCCCGCAGCGGCCATCGTGACCGCGGGAGCTAGCTGGACTCCGGCGCTCCCAGCCGTGGCGTCCGTGGCAGTGTAGCGGGCGATAGTGAACGCCCTCACCAGCTCAATCTGACTTGGCCGCCCGACCGGGCGCCCATAGCCTAGCCTGCCCTGCTGCGGCCCCCCTGACGCGCAGCTTAAGGCTAGCTTTACGCCGGCCGGGCAAACTTTGCCCGCTACGGCGTTAGAGGATGGAAGCATGGCAGACCGGCTTCGCGGACGCGACAAGCCCCTACCTCCTCCAGCACGCAGGCAACCCGGTGGACTGGTGGCCCTGGTCCGAGGAGGCGTTTCAGGCGGCAGCTCGCGCGTGACGTTCCCGTCCTGCTGTCGGTCGGCTACTCCGCCTGTCACTGGTGCCACGTCATGGCGCACGAGTCGTTCGAGGACGAGCAGACAGCCGCCATCATGAACGAGCATCTGGTCGCGGTCAAGGTTGACCGGGAGGAGCGGCCGGACGTGGACGCCATCTACATGACCGCCACCCAGGCCATGACCGGGCAGGGCGGCTGGCCCATGACGGTCTTCATGACCCCCGGACCGGGAGCCGTTCTACTGCGGTACCTATTACCCGCGGGAGCATTTCCAGCGCCTGGTGCTCGGGGTGGCCAGGGCCTGGCGCGAGGACCAGGCCGACGTGGCGGCCAGGCGCGGGAGATCGCCGCGGCGCTGGCCGGCCAGTCGGCCGCGGCCGTGAACCTGACGGTGCCGGGTACCGGCGCCGGGCCCGAGGACGGTGCCGGGCCGCTCGCGGCGGCCTGCGATGCGGCGGTGGCCACGCTGGCTGGCGAGTACGACGCCGTCCGGGGCGGCTTCGGCGGCGCGCCGAAGTTCCCGCCGTCCATGGTCTGCGAGTTCCTGCTGCGGCACAGCGAGCGAGCCGGCCGCGCGGCCGACGCCCGTGCTCTGGAGATGGCCGCTGCAACGGCGTCCGCCATGGCCCGGGGCGGCATGTACGACCAGCTGGCCGGAGGGTTCGCCCGCTACAGCGTGGACGCCGGGCTGGGTCGTGCCGCACTTCGAGAAGATGCTCTACGACAACGCCCTGCTGGCCCGGCTGTACACCCACCTGTGGCGGCTGACCGGCGACGAGCTGGCCCGCCGGGTGGCCGCGGAGACCTGCGAGTTGCATGATCGCCGAGCTGCGGACGTCCGAGGGCGGGCTGCGCCGCGGCGCTGGACGCCGACAGCGACGGCGCCGAGGGCGCCTTCTACGTCTGGACCCCTGCCCAGCTGACCGCCGAGCTCGGGGCCGGCGACGGCGGGTACGCGGCGGAGGTGCTCGGTGTCACTCCGGGCGGGCACCTTCGAGGACGGCGCGTCCGTCCTGCAGCTGCGGGCGGACCCGGCGGACGCGCGCGGCCTTCGCCGGGATCCGGGCCACGCTGGCTGCGGCGCGCGGCCGCCGGACCCGGCCGGGCCGGGATGACAAGGTCGTCGCGGCCTGGAACGGCCTGGCCATCGCGGCGCTCGCCGAGGCCGGGCTGGTGCTGGGCCAGCCGGGCTTCATCGAAGCCGCCCGGGACGCCGCCGAGCCTGCTGGCCGCGATCCACCTGGACGGCGGGCGGCTGGCCCGGACCTCGCGGGACGGCGTGGCCGGGGTCAGCCCGGGCGTGCTGGAGGACTACGGCAACGTGGCGGAAGGGCTCATCGCGCTGGCCGGCGTCACCGGCGAGGACCGCTGGACAGGGCTGGCCGGGCAGTTGCTGGACACCGTGCTGGACCGGTTCGGCGGCGCGGGCGCCGGGTTCTACGACACCGCCGATGACGGCGAGCGAACTGCTGTACCGGCCCGCCGACCCGGCGGACGGGCCCAGCCCGTCGGGCGCCTTCGCTGCGGCTGGCGCGCTGCTCAGCTACGCGGCCCTGACCGGCTCCGAGCGGCACCGCAAGGCCGCCCTCGGCGCGCTGCGCCCGGCGCTGGCATTCGCCGGCCGGGCACCGCGCGCGGCGGGCTGGGGGCTGGCGGTGGCCGAGGCCGCGCTGGCCGGCCCGGTCGAGGTGGCGGTCGTCGGCCCGCCCGGCGACCGGCGCACCGCCGAGCTGCACCGCACGGCAGTGCTGGCGGCCCCGGCCGGCACGGTCATCGCGCTGGGCGATCCGGCCCGGGCCGGCGCGGCGGCGATCCCGCTGCTGGCCGGCCGCGGCCTGGCCGGCGGCGCCCCCGCCGCCTACGTCTGCCGCTCCTTCACCTGCCGCGCCCCCGTCACCGACCCCGACGCCCTCCGCGCCGAGCTCCGCACCTGACCGCGCCGGGCGCCGCCAGGCGCCTCGGCCGAGCGAGCCGGAGGGGCGCGCCGGCGCCTGGACTGAGGAGCTTGCGACGAGGGAAGGCGCCGGCTACAGCGCCCCGCAGGCGAGCGGGAAATAGAGAGCCTGCGACGAGGGAAGGCGCCGGCTAAGAGCGCCCCCGCAGGCGAGCGGACAACAGAGAGCCTGCGACGAGGGAAGGCGCCGGCGCACAGCGCCCCCGCAGGCGAGCGGGAAGGCCAGCGCGAACCTCCCGAACGTTTACCAGCCGTTAGGCGGCGCAGTCCCAAGACTTCGTCAGGCGAGGGCATGATGCGTCTCGTACGGGGCATTCCGGTATGGACGTACGCGCCTGTGGCGTGCATCGTGGAACAGGCAGAAACACGGCGGGCCCGGTGTCCGCGGCCCGAGAGGAGTACCGGTGCGCGACCGCGTGCGTCGCCTGGGTTCGGTAGCGGGGACGGCGGCAGTCCTCGGGACTGCGGCCGCGCTCGCGGTTCCCGGCAGCGCCGGCGCCGCCACCGCCTCGGCTCGCCGGTCGCTGCCCGTGCCCCCGGGCCGGACGGCTGCCCCGCACGCCTCGGCGTCCCCGGTGCCGGTCGCCCAGACGCTCCCCGGCGCACCCCGGGTGGCGGCGCTGCGCCAGCTGCACCCCGCCGACCTGCTGGTGGTCGCCCCCCAGACGCTCCGCCCCGCCGTGGTCGCGAAGATCCGCAAGCTGCCGGGCATCACCGCCAGCACCCCGCTGGACGCGGCCACGATCCGGGTCAACGGCAAGTTCGTGCAGATGCTCGGGGTCAGCCCCGGCCAGTTCCGCGCCTTCGCCGCCGGGCCGGTCGCCCGGTCCACGGCACTGTGGCGCAGCGTGGCCGGCGGCAGCATCGCCGTCTCCTACACCATGGGCAAGCAGGACAAGCTCCCGCTGGGCGGCACGGTGCACGTGGCCGGCCAGCGCCCGGAGGCACTGCGGGTCGGCGGCTTCGGCACCGTCGGCATCTCCGGCGTGGATGCCGTCGTCTCCGATGCGGTGGCCCGCTCGCTCGGCATCCCGGCGGGCAACGCGCTGGTCATCAGCGCGCCGCACGCCCAGCTGGCCGAGCTGATGAAGAAGGTCAAGGCGGTCCTGCCGCGCGGCGCGGGCGTCGCTCAGCTCGCCGGCCAGGTCGAGCCGGGTCAGGTCGTATCGGCCCAGGCGTCCGCGGCCGGGGCGGCGGGTGCCACCTCGGTGACCGCGGCCGACGGCCCGGCGCTGACCACGGCGCAGGTGCGCGCCTTCCTGAAGGCGGCGATGAGCCGGGTCGGCATGCCGTATGTCTGGGGTGCGGCCGGGCCGATGTCGTTCGACTGCTCCGGGCTGGTGCAGTGGTCCATGCGCCAGGCGGGCCTGCTGATGCCCCGGGTGGCCGTCGACCAGGCGCGGACCGGGCCGCGGGTCTCGCTCAGCCAGCTCCAGCCGGGTGACCTGCTCTTCTACCACACCGATGCGACGGCGCCGACCTACATCTCGCACGTGGCCATTTACCTCGGCAACGGGATGATGGAGCAGGCCCCCGAGCCCGGCATGAACGTGGAGATCGTGAAGGCCGACTTCGGCAGCGAGTTCGCCGGCGCGGTCCAGGTTCTCCCGCGGATCGCGGCCGCCGTGGCCGGCAACCCGGCCGGCTGAGCCCGCCGCCGTCCCCCCTCCTGCCAGGCCCCGCTCCTCCTTTCCCGCCCTCGCCTGCCCGTCCCCTGCCGTCTTGCCATGCGCTGTATTCAGTGTAATCATCATTACATGACTACAGAGGAACGCTCGGCCGCTTCCGCCGCCGAGGTGCTGCGCGGCTGGTTCGCCGGCCGGATGCCGGCCGACTGGTTCACCGGTGCGCCGGAGATCCGGGTGGACCGCGAGGAGATCACCGTCGTCGGCGCCCTGGCCGACCCGCAGGCGCCCGGCGAGGCGTCCCCGGCTGAGCAGGCCGCGGCGGCCGAGGGGCGCAGCCGCCGGTTCCGCGAGGAGACCCGCCAGCTGCGGATCGAGATTGCCCGTGAGGCGGAGCACAAGTTCGGCCGGAAGATCTCCTGGGGCGTGACGTGCGCCGGGTACAAGGTGATGTTCACCACGTTCTCGGTCCCGGTCATGACGCGGCTGCGCCAGTCCGAGCGGCTCGTGCTCGACACCCTGGTCGATGCCGGGGTGGCCCGCAGCCGCAGTGACGCGCTGGCCTGGTGCGTCCGGCTGGTCGGCGAGCACCAGGACTCCTGGCTGGCCGACCTGCGGTCCGCGCTGGAGAAGGTTGAGCAGGTCAGGGCCGAGGGACCGGGCCAGTAACGGGGCTGGCCGGCGACGGCCCCGCCCGGCCGGGCCCGCCCGGCGCCGAGCCCGGCGCGGGTACCGCGGAGTCGCCCCGGGCTACCGCGGTGCCGGGGCTCATGACTCGGCCCCGATATCCGTTAGCGCCGTGAATTATCCGGCCGCGGGGCGCGGGCACCGGCAGTGTGACGAACGGCTCAGGCTCCTCACTGTTGAATCACCTGCGTGCTGGGTACACTCCCCTGATCCCGCCTGGCCAAGACGTTTTTCCTCCTGTGTCCGGGCGGACCCCCGCGACGAAGCGAGCCCCCTAGGAGGATCAGTCGTGGTGTACAAGGTGAATGCCGCGTCGGTGGAGTGGAACCCAACGGCCGCCCGGCTCCGCGAGCTGACCGAGCAGATGCCTAACAGCCAGGTCACCGAGTTCGACAATGTCGTCGTCAAGGCCAGGGTGGACTCCCGGAGCACCCGGTCGACCTTCGTGGTTGACGACTCGACCAACGCCACCAAGCAGACCATCACCCGCGAGGAGTACATCCGGGTGGCGGCCGAGCAGGACGCCTACCTTGAGGGCACGGACGTGGTCGTCGTCGACGGCTACATCGGCTCCGACCCGGCCTTCCGCACCCGGGCCCGGCTGATCATGGAATCCGCGCACGCCAACGTCGCGGGCATGCAGCAGCAGCTCTACTACCCGGTGGGCGAGGACTACGACCCGGAGACGTGGGAGCCCGACACCACCGTCATCTACACCCCGCGGCTGGCCGCCCCCGGCTACCCCGACGACCGGCTGATCGCCGTCGACCTGCGCGACAACATCACCCGCGTGCTCAACTCGGACTACTTCGGTGAGTCCAAGAAGGGCGGCCTGCGGATGTGGAACAACATCGTCTACAACCGCGGCGGCCTGTCCCTGCACGCGGGCTGCAAGGTCATCCCGGTCAACGGGCAGAACACCCGGTCATGATCGTCGGGCTGTCGGGCACCGGCAAGACCACCACGACGTTCACCACCCAGCTGGGCAGCCGTCCCGCCCAGGACGACTTCATCGCGCTGATGCCCGGCGGGCGCGTGTACACGACCGAGAACGGCTGCTTCGCCAAGACCTTCGGCCTGGACCCGCGCTATGAGCCCGCCATCTACAACGCCACCACCAAGCCGGACGCCTACCTGGAGAACGTCTCGGTCGACGCCGACGGCAAGGTCGACTTCTTCGACACCTCCTACACCAAGAACGGGCGCACCACCTGGCCGTTCTCCTACGTGGACCCGTGGCCGGGCAACGAGGTGCCGCCCGCGGACTTCCTGCTCATCCTGAACCGCAACGAGAACATCGTCCCCGGCGTGGCCCGGCTGGACCGCACCCAGGCGGCGGCCTACTTCATGCTCGGCGAGACGACCGGCACCTCGGCCGGCGGCAAGGACGAGGAAGGCAAGTTCCTGCGGGTGCCGGGCACGAACCCGTTCTTCCCGCGCGACATGGCCGACATGGGGAACCGGATGCTGGAGCTGCTCGACACCCGCGAGCTGCAGGTCTTCGTGCTGAACACCGGCCGGGTCGGCGGCAAGGACGACGCGACCTCCAAGAAGGTGACCATCCCCTACTCCTCGGCCATGGTCGAGGCCATCGTCTCGGGCACCATCGAGTGGGTCGCCGACCCCGACTTCGGTTACGAGGTGGCCGCCGCGGTGCCCGGCATCGACGACATCGAGATCCTGCAGCCGCGCAAGCTGTACGAGCGGCAGGGGCGGCAGGCCGAGTACGACGCCATGGTGACCCGGATCAAGCAGGAGCGCCGTGAGTACCTGGCCTCCTTCAGCGGCCTGGACGCGGCCATCGTCAAGTCGATCGGCTAGCAGCCCGGCCCGATGACGGGAACGGCAGGGACGGCACGGCCCGCGCGCGGCGTGGGCAGTGCCGTTTCCTGCCGGACCGATGTTAACGTTCCGTTATGGGGGCGCTACGCTGTGTTGATGGTTCTGTCTTGTCTGTGGCTGCGGTCGCGTGCCGGGACCGGGCGGGCCAGCCCTATGAGATCACCCTGGAGCTGACCAGGGACGCCGAGCCGTTTGCCGCCGTGGGGGAGCGCTGCGGCTACCGGCTGGCCCAGCTCGCCGAGCGCGTCCGGGCCGCCCGGCACGACCCGGAGCAGGCTCAGCTCTGGCCCGACCCCGATGACCGGTTCCCCGCCCCGTCGCGGCGCCGTGACTACCGGCCGGGTGAGTCAGAGTACTTCGCCCTGCGGTCGCGGGACCGCGGTGACCTGGGCGGCAGCGGGGAACTGCGCTGCACGCTGCGCTCCAGCGCCGACTGGATCAGTGAGTGCGGCGGCGCGGGGCCCGGCCGGCTGGCCGGCCTGCTGCCGCGGCAGCGCTCCTGGCCGGGGGTCCGGGCGGCGCGGGGCCAGCACCGGCTGTCCGGCGGGAACTGGCGGCTGACGCCGGCGTGCGGTCGTCGAGGCCTGGGGCTCGACCGGAATAGGAATACGAGCCGTCCTGACTTCGGCCGAACTGGTCGCATTCTTGGATAACGTTCTTACACAGCCGGACGGGTCCGTCCTGGCGACAGCGGTGGCGGCGATGGCGAGCCGCTGAACGGGAATTACGCAGGGAGCAGAGCAGCCACCAGGACGCGGGGCGGGCATCCCTCGCCCGCGCGGCGGGACCGAGAAAGGACGCCGGATGAGAGCGCGCGGTCTGGTCTACCGGCTCTACGAGCGGCGGCTCGAGGCCTCGCTGTCGCCGAGCGCGATTCCGCGGCACGTGGGGGTGATGTGCGACGGTAACCGGCGCTGGGCCCGGTCCGCCGGGCTGGGCGACGTCAGCCGCGGCCATCAGGCCGGCGCGGACAAGATCTTCGAGCTGCTGGAATGGTGCCAGGACGCCGGCGTCGAGGTCGTGACGCTGTGGCTGCTGTCCACCGACAACCTGAGCCGCCCGGCCGCTGAGCTGGAGCCCCTGCTGCGGATCATCGAGGAGACCGTGGCCGAGATCGCCGCCCAGCAGTGGCGGGTCAAGGCGGTCGGCGCCCTGGACCTGCTGCCCGCCGAGACGGCGCGTGCGCTCAAGGACGCGGCCGAGGCCACCACCGGCAACTCGGGGCTGCGGGTCAACGTGGCGGTCGGCTACGGCGGCCGGCGCGAGATCGCCGATGCGGTCCGCTCACTGCTGCAGGAGCAGGCCACCCGGGGCACCACCATCGAGGAACTGGCCGAGATCCTGACCGTCGAGCACATCGGCGAGCACCTGTATACCGCCGGGCAGCCCGACCCTGACCTGGTCATCCGGACGTCGGGCGAGCAGCGGCTGGGCGGCTTCCTGCTGTGGCAGAGCGCGCACTCGGAGTTCTACTTCTGTGACGCCTACTGGCCGGCTTTCCGCCGGGTGGACTTCCTGCGCGCGATGCGCTCCTATGCCGCCCGAAACCGCCGCTTTGGTGCCTGACGGCCCTCGTGAACAGATCGTTACGGTACTTCCGCACCACGCTCGCGCCGGGTACCTTCTGAACTGACGGGCGGTGCCTAGCCGCCCTTCGGGAAGGCCCTCGAGATCCTCGAGCTTCGCGTCCTGGCACGCAGGCGAGATGAGCGAAGGGCCGGCGCCCGGCCCATCGCTGGCCGGTCCCGGTCCCGCCGACACGTCTGTGTCCAGAGGCGGCGCCGTGCCAGGCGCCCAGGGGAGAGCGAGTGCCCACATCCGCAGCGCGCCGGGAGTCCCGGCGCAACCTCACCAGCCCGGCCCAGCAGCAGGATCAGCCGAGGCGTACCTACGTCCTCGACACCAGCGTGCTGCTGGCCGACCCGGCTGCTATCGGCAGATTTGCCGAGCACCGGGTGGTCCTGCCCGTCGTAGTCATCACCGAGCTGGAGGCCAAGCGCCACCACCCGGAGCTGGGCTACTTCGCCCGTCAGGCCCTGCGCACGCTCGATGACCTGCGTGTCGAGCATGGCAGGCTGGACGCCGACATTGACGTCGGCGACCAGGGCGGCAGTATCCGCGTCGAGCTCAACCACTCCGACCCGACGGTGCTGCCGGCCGGGTTCCGGATGGGGGACAACGACACCCGGATCCTGTCGGTGGCGCGCAGCCTGGCCGGCGAGGGACACGACGTGGTCCTGGTGAGCAAGGACCTGCCGCTGCGGGTGAAAGCGGCCGCTATCGGCCTGACCGCCCAGGAGTACCGCGCCGAGCTGCCCCCGGACTCGGGCTGGACCGGGATGGCCGAGCTCGATGTCACCCAGGGCGAGATCGCCGAGCTGTATGAGAACGGGAAGCTGGACAGCCCGGCGGCCGCCGAGCTGCCGTGCCACACCGGGCTGGTGCTGATGTCGGGGGTATCGGGCAGCGGCAGCGCGCTGGGCCGGGTGCAGCCCGACAAGTCCGTCCGGCTGGTACGCGGCGACCGGGAGGCGTTCGGCCTGCACGGCCGCAGCGCCGAGCAGCGCGTTGCGCTGGACCTGCTGCTGGACCCCGAGGTCGGCATCGTGTCGCTGGGCGGCCGGGCCGGGACCGGGAAGTCGGCGCTGGCCCTGTGCGCCGGGCTGGAGGCGGTCATGGAGCGGCACCAGCACCGCAAGCTGGTGGTCTTCCGGCCGCTGTACGCGGTGGGCGGTCAGGAACTCGGCTACCTGCCCGGCTCGGAAGCGGACAAGATGAACCCGTGGGCCCAGGCGGTCTTCGACACGCTGTCCGCCGTCACCTCGCCGGACGTGATCGAGGAGGTGCTCCGCCGGGACATGCTGGAGGTGCTGCCGCTGACCCACATCCGCGGCCGGTCCCTGCATGACTCGTTCGTGATCGTCGACGAGGCCCAGTCGCTGGAGCGCGGGGTGCTGCTGACCGTGCTGTCGCGGATCGGGGCCGGCTCCCGGGTGGTGCTGACCCACGACATCGCCCAGCGGGACAACCTGCGGGTCGGCCGGCACGACGGCGTCGTCGCGGTGATCGAGAAGCTCAAGGGTCACCCGCTGTTCGCGCACGTCACTCTGGTGCGCTCCGAGCGCTCCCAGATCGCCGCGCTGGTGACCGAGATGCTGGAGGACACAGCGCTCTAAAAGCTGCGAAAACTGTTCACCAGGTATCCGCCCCCGAGTCGCCCGACGGCTACGGGGGCGGTACCGTACCACCACCATGACCAATACGTCCGAGCGGGCTGCCGGAGCCGCGGCAGACGCCATTGCGCCACCGATTTCCGTGGTTATGCCGGTGCTGAACGAGGAACGGTACCTGGCCGACTCGGTGGCGCACATCCTGAGCCAGGACTACCCGGGCCCGCTGGAGCTGGTCCTGGCGCTCGGCCCGTCCCGGGACCGGACCACGGAGATCGCGCGCGAGATCGCGGCCGCTGACCCGCGGGTCACCGTCGTGGACAATCCGACCGGCAAGCGGCCCACCGCCATGAATGCCGCGATCAAGGCGGCCCGGCACGAGGTCATCGCCCGGGTCGACGGGCACGCGGAACTGCCCCCGGACTACCTCAGCCTGGCCGTGCAGACCCTGCAGGAGACCGGCGCCGTCAACGTCGGCGGGATCATGTCCGCCGAGGGCATCACGCCCTTCCAGCAGGCCGTGGCATGGGCCATGACCTCGCCCTTCGGCGTCGGTGCCTCCCGGTTCCACACCGGCGGCCAGGCCGGCCCGGCCGATACCGTCTACCTGGGCGTCTACCGCCGGGAGGCCATCGAGCAGGCCGGCGGCTACGACGAGGAATTCCTGGTCGCCGAGGACTGGGAGATGAACCACCGGATCCGGCGATGCGGCGGGATGATCTGGTTCCAGCCCGCCATGCGGGTCACCTACCGGCCCCGGGCGTCGGTTCCGGCGCTGGCCCACCAGTACTTCCACTACGGCCGCTGGCGCCGCGTGGTGGCCCGCCAGCACACCGGGACGATCAACCTGAGGTACGCGGCGCCGCCCGCGGCGGTCACCCTGATCGCGGCCGGGACACTGGCCGGGCTGGCCGGGGTCGCCGGGCTGGCCGCCGGGGCGGCCGGGCTCCTGGCCCGTCGCGGCCACCGCCGGATTCGCCGTGCCCGCCGTCTACGCCGCGGGCGTGCTGGCCGTGGCCGCGAAGGCCGCCCGGCAGCTGCCGCCGCGGGTCGCCGCCCGGCTGCCTGCCGTCCTGGCCACCATGCACATGTCGTGGGGCGCCGGGTTCCTGACCAGCCCGCGGCGGCTGGTCCCGCGCGGGCTGGCCACCTCCGGCGTGACGGCCCGGCAGCAGTCCTGACGTCTTACGGCAGCCGGGTGACCGACAGGTGGCTGTACTGAGCGTGCGGCCACAGCGACCGGAACGCGCCGGCCTCCAGGCCGGCCAGGCCGCTCAGCCAGGACGAGTCCGACACCCGGGCGACGACCCGGGAGCCGACCGAGGCGGTGATGGCGCTGCCCGACATCGCCAGCGACAGCCGGTGCCAGGTCCGGGTGCCCAGCTGGTGACCGAGCGTCCCTGAGGCCAGGGTCTGCCGGACGCCCGGCCCCCCCGAGCAGCCGGTCGCGCTGGACCGCGAGCTTCCGCCGGGCGCCGGGTCGGCATTGCGGATCAGCCGCCACGCGCCGGAGCTGGCGACATCGAACACGTAGCCGTTGAACTGGCCGACATCCGGCACGCTGCGGCGGCAGCTGAACCGGCCGATGACTCCCGCGGTCCCGCTGCGCGGGACCAGGACATCCACGCTGACCTTGTAATCAGCCCAGCTCTGGTCGCCGATCACGGCGTAGGGGTAGTGGGCGCCGGCGACCGCGCTGCCGTTATGCCAGAACACGGGGGTGGCGGCCGCCTGCTGTCCGGTGCACCGGTGATCACGGCCGTCGGCGACCCGGCACCGGGTCAGCTCGAAGGCGCCATCCTGAGCGGCCAGGTACGGCGGCTCGTCGTCGGCACCGCCGGCCCGTCCCGATCCCGCCAGGCTCTCGGTGAAGGGCAGCCGCAGCGCCCCCGCCGCCCGGCCGTGGCCCCGGCCGCGGCCCTGCCCGGACGTCGTGGACAGCGAGTAGACCCAGCCGGGCCGGACCTGGAGGCTGAAGCGGCCGCCCGGGCCGGGATGGATGCTGCGCTGGCGCACGAACCAGCGGGAGCTGTCCGCGCTGCCGGAGAAGTCGCTGGCCCGCACGTGCACCACGTGGCGGGCCAGCGCCCCGGAGACGTGGAAGCTGGCGCGCTGCGCCGTGGTCGCCGTGGTGGCCTCGATGATCGTGCTCCAGGCCGTGACCCGGCTGGTGGTGCGCCTCTTCTTATGGTGCCCGGTCGTGTGCCGGGTGCTGCGCAGCAAGGTGACGTACGAGCCGCTGGCCCGGTGGCCGCGCAGCAGTCCGCTGGCTGAGTTGACGTATCTCCACCGGGTCTTGCCCGATGGCGCCGGCGGGAACGCGAACTGGGTCAGCTGGGCGATGGCCCAGGTCATGGCGTTGACCCGGTAGTGACCCGACCAGGGCTGGTCGGCCGTCACCAGGCCGCGGTTCTCGAACGGCAGGCCGGGCGGCATGGCGTCGAGCACCGGCCATTCCAGGAACCCGGTGAGCCGCGCGTCCACATAGCCCCGGACCACGGCGCGGTCGAAGGCCGGAGCGCACGGCACCCGGCACCCGGTCTGGGCGCCGGCGTCCATCCCGCCCAGCTCGCTGGCCCACATGGGCTGGCGGGGGTGGTGGCCCCGCGACCACGGTGAGGAGCAGGTGGTCGCCGGGCCGGCGATCCCGGTGGGCACTCCGCAGACGTTGTGCGCGCCCAGGATGGCCACCGAGCGGTCGCCGACGTAGTGCCAGCCCGCGTGGTTGCCGCTGGAATCCGAGGCGACGATCTGCACCCGGCGGAACCCGTGGGTGTTCAGCGCGTGCCGCAGCTCGGCGAACCAGCGGTGGTGCACGCCGGTGTCGGACTCGTTCCAGCCGCCCAGGTAGCTGACCTTTACCCCGCGCCGGCTGGCGCACCCCAGCCAGCCCATCAGGTACCGGATGTCGCGGGCGGTGAACCGCGTCCCCGAGTGCGTCTTCACCCAGCCTGGCGCCGTCCACTGCAGGCCGTAGATCTTCAGCCGCGGGTTCAGGGCCAGCGCCCGCTGCGCGATGGACAGCTCGTAGCCGGCCTTGCAGTTGACGTTTCCCCGGCTGTGCTCGGTGCTCGCCTCGGAGCCGTCGCTGGAATTGGCGTCCCCGCCGATCTCCAGCTTGAGGATCTGCAGGGCTGCCCCGTAGCCCGGCTTGAACAGGTAGTCCAGGATCTGGGTGCGCTGCCGCGGCGGGTAGTCCATCAGGTAGCGGGCGTTGCCGCCGCCGCCCAGGATGGCCCCGACGCCCTGGTAGACCCGGTCGCCGCCGCGGCCGGGAACGCTGATCCGGGTCGCGGGTAACGCGGCGGCGGACTGCCCGCGGGCCGCCGGGGCCTGCACGGAGGCGGCCGACGAGGGGGCCGCGAGCGGCTCAGCTAGCCAGGCAAGCGCGGCGGCGAGTGCGACGGCGCAGGCCAGCGTGACTTTCATGGCGTCTTCCCCCGAGGCGCGACCGGCTCCGCTGCCAGGCTGAATGCCCGGCATGCGCCGACTTGGCTACACAGCGTCGGCGTTCAGTACCTTAACGCGACCAAGGCCGCGCGTCCGGGATCTTGATCACCCGCGCCGGTCAGCCGGGGCCTCCGGCGCCGGGTCCGCCAGCAGCGCCTCGGCGACGGCCAGGTCGCCGGGGTAGGTGACCTTGAGGTTGCGCTCGCTGCCCGGCACCGCGCCGATCGGGATGCCGGGCAGGTACCGGCGCACCACCCCGCAGTCGTCCGTGGCGCTGAATCCCGGGTCGGCGGCGGCCAGCTCATAGGCGCGGGTGATGACCGACAGCCGGAATCCCTGCGGTGTCTGGCAGCGGGCCAGCGTGGCCCGCGGCAGCACCCGGCCCAGCACGCTGCCGTCGGTCTCCACGATCGTGTCGGAGCTCGGCACGACCACGCCGATGGCCTGCCAGGTGCCCAGCGCCGTGACGCAGTCAGCGATGATCCGCTGGTCCACCAGCGGCCGGGCGGCGTCGTGGAACAGCACATTGCAGTCCGGCGCAGCGGCGCCGGTGCTGGCGGCGCGGGTGATGGCGGTGATGGCCTGCCGGGTGGAGTCCGACCGGGTCGCCCCGCCGGCCACCACGGCCGTCAGCTTGCGGTAGCCGCGCAGCTCCGCTGCCGCGGCGGCCGTGCGGTCCGCGGGCGTGACGACCAGCACCTCATCGACGGCCGGAGCCTGGTCGAAGGCGGCCACGCAGTGTTCCACCAGGGACCGGCCCGCGAGCTGGCGGAGCTGCTTGGGCATGCTCCCGCCGAACCGGCTGCCGCTGCCGCCGGCCAGCACCACAGCGACTGTCCGCATGAGCGGACCCTACCGGGCCGCGTCAGCGAGCCGGAGGGACGCCCGGCGCCGTCTGGACTGAGGAGCCTGCGACGAGGGAAGACGGCGCCACCAGGGGCGTCCCGGAGGCGAGCCGGAATACAGCGAGCCGGAGGGACGCCCGGCGCCGTCTGGACTGAGGAGCCTGCGACGAGGGAAGACGGCGCCACCAGGGGCGTCCCGGAGGCGAGCCGGCAATACAGCGAAGGCGTCCCCGAGGCTCGCAGGGTAAATGGGCCGGGTTTTGGCGCCTGGGTAAATGAGCAGTGTTGAGGTAAGCACCGTGGCTGGTGAGCAACGTGTTTGGTGAGCAGCATCTTTATAGAGCACGGTTTACTGAGCACCATGCTGCGCGGGCGCTGTTTACTGAGTTCTCGGCAGGCACCGTTCTGAGCAGGAAAGGCCCGGGCGCGGTCCGGGCGGCATAGCGGAGGATCCAATCGGGGCAGGGCACAGCGGGCCGGCGGCCGGGCCGGCCGAGGGGACCGCCAGCAGCGTGCTCGGCGGCGTGCCCGCAGGCCCGGCCGGGCCGGGCGGGACCTTCACCGATGCTGTCGGTGACCTGCACGCGCGGCTGATCCGGTGGGCTGACCGGCAGGCCCTGGCGGCCACTTCCGTCACCGGGATCTCGCTGGCCCTCGGCATCTGCGCCGCTGCCTGGTTCTCGGCCGGCAGCAGGCCCGCCCAGCTCAACGGGGCACTGGCGCTCAGCGCCAGTTACCTGGCCGCGTTCACGGCCCGGGAGATCGCCGGGCCGGGCGGGCGGGGAGCGTGGGTGGTCGCCCTGGGCGGCCGGCTGGGCGATATCGCCGCCCTGGCCGGGCTGGCGCTGGGCGCGCTGGCCCAGGACTGGACCGGCATGTGGCCGCTGGCCGCCACGGTGCTGGGCCTGGTCGCCGTCCGCGAGACCATGACCGCGTGCAGTACGCCGCGGCCCGGCGACAGCCCGGCGTGGCGCGCGGTGCTGACCATCCTGGCCATGCCGGCCGGCGGGCGGGTGCTGCTGATCGTGGCGATCGCCCCGCTCTGGGGCGCCCGCGCCAGCCTGCTCGCCCTGCTGGACTGGGGCATCATCGCCATCGGCTACGGCATCGGCAGCGGGACCGCGGCCCGGCGGCGGGACCGGAAGGCGCCCGCCCGGCCGCAGCGGCCGCGCAGCGAGCCCGGCGGGCTGTCGGTGCTCCTGCAGCCGGCCCGGCCGGCCGAGCCGGCCGAGGCCGCCGCCCGGCCCGGCGGTCAGCCGATCCCGGTGCTGCGGATGGAACTGGCCCCGGCTCCCCGCGGGCTCAGCGCGGGCAGCCTGGAGTACGCCCGCCAGAGCGGGGCCGCCGGGCCCGCCGATGACGGCGCCGGGCCAGCTGCACCGCCGGGCTCGCCCGGCCTGGCGCGGCAGCTGGCGATGGTGGCGCGCTGCCGCGACGATGGCGCCATCGCCCGCTGGTTCGGCCGGCTCGTGCGCGGCCAGCTGGTGCCGCTGCCGCCCGCGCTGCTCGCCCTGGCCGCCGTCGCGATGCTGGCCCACCTCGGCCTGGGCGACCTGCCGGGCCTGCTCATCCTGGCCCCGGCGCTGATCATGCTGGTCGCCGCGCCCGGCGCCAGCCACCCGCACGGCGGCCGCTTTGACTGGCTGGTCCCGGCCGTGCTGCAGGGCGCCCAGTACCTCTATATCTGGGCGCTGGGCACCGCCGAGCGGGTGCCGCTCCCCGTGACGTTCGCGCTGTGCGCGGTCATCGCGCTGCGCTATGCCGACCTCGGCGCACCCGGCTCGCCGGCGCTGCCCGCCCGGCGGCGGAAGCCGTCGCCGCAGGCCCGGACGGCGCCGGGCCGGCCGCTCCCGAGCGCGGCTCCTGGCTGGGCTGGGAGGGCCGTATGATCGCCTGCGGGCTGGGTGCCGCGATGGGGATCACCACGTTCGCCTACCTCGCCCTGGCGGCGTATCTTGGTGTGCTCATCTGCTGGAAATTCATGACAAACGGGCTCCGGGAAGGGGACTGCCGGTGATCGGCATGGTTCTTGCGGCGGAGCCGGCCGGCGGCTGCGCCCCGACACCGACAATCTCCCGAAGGCCCTGCTGCCGGTGAGCGAGGACACCACGATCCTCGACATCTCGCTGCGCAACCTGGCTGCCGTCGGGCTGACCGATGTCGTCGTGGTGGTCGGGTACGCCGCCGACGCCGTCGCCGACCGGGTCGCCGACCTGGAGAAGCGGCACGGCGTCAGCCTCGAGCTGGTGCACAACGACCGGGCCGAGGAATGGAACAACGCCTACTCACTGTGGCTGGCCCGGGAGCATTTCAGCCAGGGCGTGCTGCTGGTGAACGGGGACACCGTGCACCCGGTGAGCATCGAGCGCACGCTGCTGGCTGCCCAGCAGGCTGGCGGTCACGCCGACCTGATCCTCGCCCTGGACACCGTCAAGAAGCTCGCGGACGAGGAGATGAAGGTCATCGTCGATGACCGCGGGCTGGTCCGGCGGATCACCAAGCAGATGGACCCGGCGCAGGCGCACGGCGAGTACATCGGGGCGACGCTGATCCAGGGCGCCGCCGCGGCGGCGCTGGCCGACTCCCTGGAGGCGACCTGGCGGCGCGACCCGGGCCTGTACTACGAGGACGGGTACCAGGAACTGGCCGACCGCGGCGGCGAGGTCGCCGTGGCGCCCATCGGCGAGGTCGAGTGGGTCGAGGTCGATGATCACCGCGACCTGCGCCGGGCCCGGGACATCGCGCCGCGCTGCTAGTCCGGGTCGTCCGGGCCGGCCGCGAGGGCGTTGCGAACGGTGCCGGACTTACCCGCAGGTGCACTAGTCTCGCGATTGGCCGCCCGGCCACCGCTGGTTCATTCGCTCGACAGGGAGACCCATGCCGCTGCTGGCCCGGATGCTTGCCGCGCCGATGGTGATCGACGTGCGCCCCGGCGCGGTAGCCAGCCTGGGAGATGTCCTGGCCGACCGGCGGATCGCCACCTCCGGCCGGGTGGCGGTGGCCGTGGGCCCGAGCCAGGGTGACAGCATCGCCGCCGAGCTGGAGCTGTCGGATGCTGAGATCTTCCGGGTTCCCGACGGCAGCCACGACAGTGCCGTGCAGCTCGGCAAGCGGCTGCGGGCCGGCAACTACGAGGCGCTGGCCGGGATCGGCGGCGGCAAGACCATCGACGTGACGAAATTCGCCGCCAACATGGCGGGCATCCCGATGGTCGCAGTGGCAACCAACCTGTCCCACGACGGCATCGCCTCGCCCATCAGCTCGCTGGAGCATGAGTCGGGCAAGGGCTCCTACGGCGTTGTCATGCCGGTCGCGGTGCTGGTCGACCTGGACCGGGTCCGCTGCGCACCGCAGCCGCTGGCCACCGCCGGGATCGGCGACATGGTCGCGAACCTGTCCGCCGTCGCCGACTGGGAACTGTCGGCCATCGACACCGGCGAGCACGTGGACGGGCTCGCCGCCGCCATGTCGCGGTCCGCGGCCCAGGCCGTGCTGCACCAGCCCGGCGACGCCATGTCCGATGAGTTCCTCACCCTGCTCGCCGAGGCGCTGATCCTCTCGGGCCTGGCGATGGCGGTGGCCGGGTCCAGCCGGCCGGGCAGCGGCGGCGATCACGAGATCATGCACGCCATCGACCAGCTGTACCCCGGTACGGCCAGCCACGGCGAGCTGGCCGGCGTCGGCGCGGTGTTCTGCGCGTTCCTGCGCGATGACGAGCGGCAGGCCCGCGTGCTGTCGGACTGCCTGGGCCGGCACGGCCTGCCCCGCACGCCGGCTGATCTCGGCCTGTCCCATGCCGAGTTCACCAAGGCGGTCGCCTTCGCACCGGAAACCCGGCCCGGCCGCTACACCATCCTGGAGCGCCTCGATCTGACCGAGGCGCAGATCGCTGACCGAGTGGAGGAGTATGCCAGGGCCATCGCTGGCTGACCTGAAGGCCCAGGGCCAGCCACAGGCGGTGCTGGACCGCCTCAACGATGAGCACTGGGCCGGGCGCGTGTACATGCGCAAGTTCTCGCCCCGCGCCACCTGGGTGTTCGCGCGCCTGGGCTGGTCACCCAACGCGGTCACCCTGGCCTACATCGCCTGCGGGATCGCCGCGGGCGTGGTGATCGCCATCGGCGGGCTGCCCAGCGCCATCGGCGGGGCGGTGCTGATCCAGGGTTACCTGCTGTTCGACTGCTCCGACGGCGAGCTGGCCCGGTGGAGCAAGCGGACCTCAGCGACCGGCATCTACCTGGACCTGGTCGGCCACTACCTCGGCGAGGCCGCCTTGCTGGTCGGCCTGGGGGTACGCGCGCAGGGCCACCTGACCACCTCCGGCAGCTACATCAGCGCGGGCCTGGCCGCCGCGCTGCTGGCCATGATCGTGAAGGCGGAGACCGACATCGTGATCGTCGCGCGGGCCAAGGAAGGCCTGCCCGCCGCGATGGCCAACGACGCGCTGCAGCCGCGCGGCGGCGGCCTGGCCGTGGCCCGGCGGCTGGCCAGCGTCCTGCGCATCCACCGCATCACCCAGGCCGTCGAGCTGTCCCTGCTCATCCTGGCGGCGGCCATTGCCGACGAGATCCGCGGCGGCCTGCTGGCCACCCGGGTTCTGCTGGTCACCTGCCTGGCCGTCGCCGCCCTCATGGTCATCGCGCACCTGGCCGCCATCGTTGCCTCGCGGCGGCTGCGGTGAAACTGTCGGTCGTCATCCTCACCATGGGCAACCGCCCCGCAGAGCTAGAGCGCGCCGTCGCCAGCGCCACGGCGCTGCGCGGGGACGGCGTCGAGGTCGTGGTGATCGGGAACGGCGGCGACCTGCCGCCGCTGCCCGCCGGGGTCATCACGCTCCGGCTGCCCGAGAACGTCGGCATCCCGGCCGGCCGCAATGCCGGGGTCGAGGCCTGCACCGGGGACGTCGTGCTGTTCCTCGACGATGACGGCTGGTACCCCGACACCGACCTGGCCGGTCATGTCGGCGGCCGGTTCGCCGCCGACCCGAAGCTGGCGGTGCTGGCGTTCCGCGTGGTGGACCCCGACGGCGGGCCCGGCGCGCGCTGGCACGTGCCGCGGGTCGGGGCCGGGGATGCCGGGCGGTCGTCGGAGGTCACGACCTTCAGCGGCGGGGCGTGCGCCATGCGCCGGTCAGCGTTCCTGGAGGTTGGCGGGCTGCCGGGGGCGTTCTTCTTCATGCACGAGGAGATCGACATCGCCTGGCGGCTGATGGATCACGGCTACCGGATTGAGTACGACGCCGCGGCCCGCATGTGCCATCCGCCGGTGCCCAACAGCCGGCACGCGGGCTTTTACCGGACCGAGGCCCGCAACCGGGTGCTGCTGGCCCGGCGCAACCTGCCCTGGCTGCTGGCCGCGGTGTTCCTGGCCGACTGGTTCGCCATCACCGTGGCCCGCGAGCGGTCCTGGGCGCCGCTGCGCGAGTGGCTGGCGGGCTTCGCCGAGGGGTGGCGGATGGACCCGGGCCCGCGCAAGCCCATCTCGCTGCGCACCGTCACCCGCATGACCCGCCTCGGCCGGCCGCCGGTTATCTGACTCTTATTCCCCGTCCGGGCCGCTGAAGGCGCTCTGGTCCTTGCAGATCTTGGTGTCCCCGGTGATGCCGCCGAAGGTCTGCGTCAGGTCCGAGGTCTTGGGTCCGGTCGTCTTGAGCTCGGTGAAGCTGGAGCCCAGGATCAGCTCGATCGTGCCCGGCGTCAGCGACGGGTTGTGCAGGATCTCGACCTCGCTGATCTTGCTCTTGACCAGTTCGGCGGCCGGCTTGTCGGCGGCCGAGGCGTATTCCACCACGGACTTGGTGTAGTTGAAGTTGTCCGCCGGGCCGGTGCCGGTCACGTCGAAGCCGCGCTCGCTCAGGGCGCTGGCGGCGCCGGCCGCCTGCTGGTCGATGCCCGAGCCGTTCAGCACCTCAACCTTCACCTGAGCCGGCTTGACCGAGGTCAGCGTCGCGCTCGGCGGCTTCTTGGCCTTGTCGGGCAGCTTGGTGTCGTGCGCGATGGCCGAGAACAGCTGCGTGGCCTCCGGGGTGAACTGCACCCAGTTGGGGTTCCCGGTGTAGGTCATCGTGGGGACCTGGATGAACTGCACGTTCTTGGACGCCAGGTCTCTCGCGCCCTCGGCAATGGTCAGCATCCGGGACTGGTCAAGGCCGGTGTCGGTGGTCATGTTCTTGGCCACGTCACCGATGACCGAGGTCAGCTTGCTGGGGCTAGTCAGCAGCCCGCTCTTCTCGATGCCCTGCAGCAGCGCGGCCATCAGGAACTGGTCGCGCTGGATCCGCTGCAGGTCCGAGCCCATCCCCAGGTCCTCGCGGGTGCGCCAGAAGGCCAGCGCCTGGCCGCCGTAGATGTGGTGCAGCCCCGCCTTCAGCTTCAGGCCCGACATCGGGTCATCGACCGCGGCGGGCAGGCAGACGTTCACGCCGTGCAGGTCGTCGATCACCTTCTCGAAACCGATGAAGGTCAGCTCCACGAAGTCATCGATGTGAATATGGGTCTGCTCGATGATCGTCTTCATCAGGCAGCCGGGCCCGCCGTTGGAAAAGGTCGAGTTGATCTGCTCGACCTGCTCCAGGTCCTCGTTCTGACCGGGACTGCCCTTCTCCGCCGTGCAGCCGTACACCGGCACGACCGAGTCCCGGGGGAAGCTGAGCACCGTCGCGCGGCCCGCGCCGGGCGCGATGTGCAGGACCATCACCGTGTCGGAGCGCTGGCCCTGGTCCTGGCCGCCGATCTTGCCATTGACGCCCTTGCGGCTGTCCGAGCCGATCAGCAGGATGTTGACGGCGTTGGGGTCCGCGGGCGGCTCGTTCTTGATGCCGTTGATGTCGCTCGACACGTCGACCCGCTTGATGCTGTCCCACACCGAGCGGTACTTGGCGTAGGCGTACAGCGAGCCGCCGACCAGCGTGAGTGCCACCACTGCGGCCATGATCCCGCTGGCCAGCATGAGCCGGGACCGCTGCGGGGGGCGCGGGTTGCCTCGCCCGGCACGCTGTGCCGGTTCCTGCCATCCGTTGGCGGGCTCGTCATAGTGGCGCATAACTCCCCGGTGCCAGTCGTTACAGCCCGTTAGAGGCCGCGCGGGTAGGGTCGCGCGCTATGGTAGTTGGTCTTTCCGGGAGGAACGCCCCGGGCGGGTAAAGATCCAGGAATAAAGGGGTATCCCGGCCGCTATCTCTCGTCGGCCGGATACGCAGCGCAAACCGCGGCTGAGCCCGCTGACGCGCAGAATACTGGCCGGGATGGTACGTGGCGGGGCGCGATGGCCCCTCTACAGTGGGAGCCGTGCCCCCATCAGATAGCCCGGAACGGCGCACCGCTGAGGCTGACCATGCCGATGCTGAAACCGACACCCAGCTGCTGACTCCGGCGCCGCGGGCGGCCTGCTGTCGCGGGCGGGCCGCCGGCTGCGCCCGGCCGGGCGGGCGGATCCGTCGGTGGCGGTCGTGGCCGCGCCGGAAACGGCGCCGCCCGCTGCGGGCGAGGCGCCAGTGGCGGCCCCGCCGCCAGCTGCAGCCCCGCCCGCTAAGGACGCCAAGAACTCCAGGAAGTCCAGGAACACTAAGAAGGCGCCGCGGCCGGCCCGGGTCCCGCTCCCGCGGACACCGAGGATGTCGCCGGGCTGGCGCTCGCGCGGCTGACCGCCCTGCCGCCGCTGCTGCTCATCGCCTGGCTGCTGCCCGGCCTGCCGCTGCTGCTGGCTGGCGACTTCGTGCCGGTGCCGATGCTGCTGATCTCCGGGCCGCTGCTGGTCGCGCTGGTCGTCAACGGGCTGCGCGTGGTGCCCGGCCGGTGGCCGCGGCTGATTCCCGGCAATGCGGCGGACCGCAACTGGGCCTCCTGGTTCGGCCTGATGGCCACCGTCGCCGTGGCGGCCGGCTTCGCTGCCTGGCAGCTCGTCGAGCACTCCGAGTCGGTCGCCGTCCTCCGTGACCAGGGCGCTTACCTGCAAACCGGGTACTGGCTAGCCCAGCACGGATCGCTGCCCATCCCGCAGTCCCTGCACGCCTTCGGCGGCCCGCAGCCCGGCCTGGGCTTCTCCAGCATCGGCTTCTTCTCGCACGGCACCTCAGTCGTGCCCTCGTTCATGTCCGGCCTGCCTATGCTGCTGGCGGGCGGCTTCTGGGCGCACGGCGTCGCGGGTGCCGCCGCCATCGGTCCGGTCCTCGGGGGACTGGCGGTGCTCAGCTTCGGCGGGCTGACCGCCCGGCTGGTGGGCCCGCAGTGGGCGCCCGCCGGCGCGGTCGTGCTCGGCCTGGCGCTGCCCGAGCAGTATGTCTCCCGGACCTCGCTGGCCGAGCCGGCGCTGCAGGTTCTGCTGTTCGGCGGGCTGTGCCTGCTGACCGACGCACTCACGGCCCGCGCCGAGCCGCCGCTGCCCGCGTGGGTGCCGCCGGCGGGCTGGCGGCGGCTGCTGCGCACCAGGACCTGGGCCGACTGGCTCACCCCGCAGGCCGTCATGGCCGGGCTGGCCGGCCTGGCGCTGGGCCTGGGCATCCTGGTCAGCCTGGACGCGCTGGTCTACCTCCTGCCGGCGATCCCGCTCGCCGGGCTGCTGGTGGCGGCCCGCCGGCCGATGGCCGGCCCGTTCTGCTGCGGTGTAGCGCTCGGCGCCGTCTGCGGCTTCATTGACGGGTACGTGCTGTCCCGGCCGTTCCTGGACACCCAGGCCCACCTCCTGGAGCTCATCGGCGTCATCGCGGTGTGGCTGGTCGCGCTGACCATCGCCACGGTCCAGCTGCTGCGCATTCCCCGCGCCCGGGCGTGGGTCAGGAAGCGCGCGCTGCGGCGGCCGGCCCGGTGGCTGCCGGCGCTGGGCGGGCTGCTGGCGGTGGCCGCGCTGATCGGCTTCGCGGTCCGGCCCTACGTACAGACCGCGCGGGGCATCCCCGGGCTGGCCGTCTACCACTACATTGCCGGGCTGCAGCGGGCCCAGGGGCTGCCGCTGGACCCGACCCGCACCTACGCGGACCAGACCCTGTACTGGGTGATCTGGTACATCGGGCTGCCCACGGTGCTGCTCGGCGCGTTCGGCATCGGGCTGCTCGCCCACCACTGCCTGCGCGCCCTGCTCACCTGGCGGGACCAGCCGGGGGCCTGGCGGAACTGGGCGCTGCCGCTGGCGATCATCTGCGCGGGCTCGGCGGCGGTGCTGTGGCAGCCGCAGATCGTGCCCGACCAGCCGTGGGCCAGCCGCCGGCTGGTCGTGGTGGCGCTGCCGGGGCTGGTTGTCTGCGCACTGTGGGCATCGCGCTGGCTGACCGGTCATGCCCGCGGGCGCGGCGCCCGGCCGGTGACCGCGTCGGTCGCCGGGCTGTTCTGCGTCGCGGCGCTGGTCGTGCCGACCGCGGCGACCACGTTCGGGGCCGGGCTGACCCACACCGGCCGGTCGGGCGGGCTGCGGGCCAGCGCCCAGGGCATGGCGTTCACGCGGACCGGCGCGGGCGAGCTCACCGCAGTCGAGCAGCTGTGCTCCTCGATCCGCCGGGACTCCTCGGTCGTCATCGTCGACCGGCTGATCGCCCAGCGGTTCACTCAGGCGATCCGCGGGATGTGCGGGATACCGGCGGCCTGGATGGTCGGCCAGCAGCCCGCCGCGGTTGCGACCGCCATCAGCGCGATCATGGCGGCCGGCCGGCATCCGGTGCTGGTGGGCAGCAGGCCGGGTCAGCTGACGCCCTTCGGCGGCAGCCCGGTGAAGGTGGTCGACCTGCACACAACGACCGATCCCCGGCAGCTGACCAGTCCGCCGACCGCCCCGACCGGTGTCCATATCGTCATCTGGATGACGGTCCCGCAGGCCGGCGCGGTGGGTGCATGACTCAGCCGGGCGGGCCGGAGAGCAGCCGCGGCGCCGCCGCTGACGGCCGGGAGCTGGCCGGGCTGGACGCGATCACGCTAGCCGGGCTGCTGCGGGCCCGCCAGGTGTCGGCCCGCGAGGTGACGGCCGCGCACATCGAGCGGGTGGAGGCGGTGGACGGTGCCGTCAACGCGATCGTGACCCGCACTTTCGAGACGGCACTGCAGCGGGCCGCGGCCGCGGACGAGGCGCTGGCGCGGGGAGCCGAGCCAGGACTGCTGCACGGGCTGCCGGTCGCGCACAAGGATCTGCTGGAAACCGCCGGGGTCCGGACGACCTACGGCTCTCCGCTGTTTGCCGACTGGGTGCCCGCCCGGGACGAGCTGATGGTGGCCCGGATGGCCGGTGCCGGGGCGATCAGCCTGGGCAAGACCAATACCCCGGAGTTCGGGGCGGGCTCACATACGGTCAACCCGGTGTTCGGGGCCACCCGCAACCCCTACGACCTGACCCGCAGCGCGGGCGGCAGCAGCGGCGGTGCCGCAGCGGCGCTGGCCGCGCGGATGATCTGCCTGGCCGACGGCAGTGACCTGGGCGGCTCGCTGCGTAACCCGGCCAGCTTCTGCAATGTCGTGGGCCTTCGCCCGTCGCCGGGCCGGGTGCCGCGCTGGCCGACGGCCGAGGTGGCCGACGTGCTGGGCGTCGAGGGACCGATGGGCCGCACGGTGGCCGACGTGGCGCTGCTGCTGGCCGTGCAGTCCGGGCCGGACCCGCGGGTGCCGCTGGCGCTGGACGCGCCGCCGCCCGCCATCACGGCGCCGGCTCAGGTGCCGCAGCTGCTGGCCCGGGATCTGCGCGGACTGCGGGTGGCCTGGAGCCCCGACCTGGGGCTGCCGGTGGCGGCGGACGTGCTGGCCGCGCTGGCGCCGGCCCGCGCGGTGCTGGCCAGCCTGGGCTGCGAGATCGTCGACGCCACGCCGGACCTGGCCGGCGCCGACGAGGCCTTCCGGACCTGGCGCGCGTTCCGGTTCCTCGGCCAGTTCGACCAGCTGCTGCGGGATCACCCGGATCAGCTCGGCCCGAACGTGACCTGGAACACCGAGCGCGGCCGGGAGCTGACGGTGGCCGACCTGGTCCGGGCCAACGCGCTACTGGCCGGGCTGGCCGGCCGGATCAGCGAGTTCTTCGCCGCGGTAGACGTGCTGGCCTGCCCGGTCAGTCAGGTGGCGCCCTTCGACGTTGAGCTCGACTGGGTGCACGACATCAGCGGCCAGCCCCAGCACACCTACCTGGACTGGATGGCCTCGGCCTACCGGATCTCGGCGACCGGCCTGCCGGCCATCTCCGTGCCGGCCGGGTTTACCCCCGGCGGGCTGCCCGTCGGGCTGCAGCTGGTCGGCCGGCGCCGGGCGGACTGGGAGCTGCTGAGCGTGGCGCACGCCTTCGAGGCCGCGACAGGCCACGGGCAGGTCGCGCCGTCGCTCTAGGCACGACAGCTCGCGGGCATGCGGAGCCGCGAAGCCCCGTTATGGCTGGGTGTTAATCAGGCAGCGGATCCGGGGCGGAGGCGCAGCCCAGGTCGGTCCGGGACCGGGGCGCCGCGGCAGGCAGCGGCAGGGGCGCGCCCGCCGGCGGGCTGCCATAGGACGGCAGGCCGTAGGAAGCCGGCTCCGGGCCGGGCCGGGTGGCGGCGTGCCGCTCGGCCATCGAGCGGGCCATCACCTTGCCGATGATCAGCCCGGTACTGGCCCACAGCAGGTCGGAGATGGTCATCAGGACCCGGGAGAGCACGGCCACGACTACCGCCGACCCGCGCGGCGCGACCGGGGCCAGCGCAGCGATCAGCGCCAGCTCGCGCGGCCCGATGCCGCCAGGGAAAATCACGATCATGGTGCCCGCGCACCACGCCAGCGCGTAGGCGCCGACCGACAGCAGCAGGACACCCAGCCCCTTGCCGGTCACATCACGCAGCAGCAGCCAGGCCTGCACGCCCCACAGCAGCCAGCCCGCCGTCGTCCAGGTCGCCGCCCGGATGATGCCCCGGCCGGTTGGCCAGCGGCCCAGCGGCGGCCGCCGGATCAGGGCCATGACGCGGTCGATGACACGGCCCAGCACCGGCGGGTAGAGCCCGATCAGGATGATCGGCGCCAGGGCGAGCGCCCACCAGTAGTGCACCGCCGCCGCCGACGAGGTCAGCGAGAGCGTCAAGGCGGCCAGGGCCAGGCCGATGCCCAGGGTTACCGCTACCGACGTGATCACCGTCGTGGCGCAGCGACGGCGGGGCACCTCATGGTCGCGGGCCAGCTCGACCTGGGCGGCGAAGGCCCACACCGCGCCGGGCAGGTACTTGCCGAGCTGCGCGACGGACATGATGCGGGTCGCGGCGCGCTTGCTCAGCGGGGAGCCCAGGTCGGCCAGCAGCGCCCGCCATGCGAGCAGCATGCAGCCCGAGCCGGCCACCGCGGCGATGCCCGCCGTGATGACCGGGTACCAGTTCATCCTGGCCAGCGCGGCATGCGTCTGCGGCCACTCGGCAACAATGCCGTAGGTGCAGGCGCCGGCGACGAAGACGACGAACCCGACGCGGAGCCACGGGTTCGACCTGAGCCTGTTCAGCACCCGGCAAGCGTACATACCTCTGGGCGTAAACGGGCCTTTGTCCGCTGACGAGTCGTGAATCAGGCCCCCGGAAGCCGCCTGGTCGTCTGGCGCGGGCTCTGGCCTGGCGATTTGCCAGTCCTGCCCGCCGGCCCTAAAGTAGGGGGGCAACGCGGCGCGGGGTGGAGCAGTTCGGTAGCTCGCTGGGCTCATAACCCAGAGGTCGCAGGTTCAAATCCTGCCCCCGCTACTAGTGGAAGGCCCGGAGGGAATTGCCTCCGGGCCTTCAGCATGATCTTTGTCTGCGTTTTCGTCAATGAACGGGCTGTCCGCCGGGCTGTCGCCGCCGCTGCGCCGCCCCGTGATCCTGGACTCCTGAGCCGCTGATAACGGCGGAGACTGCACCCATCGGGCGGTTCGCGATGAGTGCATGCTTCCGGGACAAGACGCCGCTCAGCGCGGCGGCGGCAACGGCCGGCATTCTCGGCGGGCGTGATTCCCGGCGCGACGACACTCGATGAGTCCGGGGAACCCGTAGCGTCTAGCAGTCATGGAAGCAACCAACCTGGCTGACCTGTATCACCTGCCGCTGCTCGACTGGTCCCGGATCGAGGCCCAGCTGGAGACGGGCCTGGACCAGGTCCCTGGTGCCGGGGGCCCGGACCGGCACACGTCCTGGCTGGCCACGATCAACCCGGACGGGAGCCCGCACGTCGCCGCCGTCGGCGCGCTGTGGGCGGATGGCGGCTGGTGGTTCCAGACCGGCCCGCACACTCGTAAGGGCAAGAACCTGGCCCGGGACCCGCGCTGCACGCTGAGCATCGCGGCCCGGGACTTCGACCTGGCCGTGAACGGCGAGGCCGTCCTGGTCGCCGACCGGGGCGTCGTCGCGGACCTTGCGGCACGCTGGGCGGCGGGCGGCTGGCCCGCCCGCGCCGATGACTCCGGCGTCGCGCTCACCGCGGAGTTCAGCGCGCCCTCGGCGGGGCCGCCGCCGTGGCACGTATACCGCCTGGCCGCCCGCACCGCGTCGGCGGTGGCCACCGCCGAGCCCGGCGGCGCGACGCGGTGGCAGTTCTAGCCGGCCGGTCCCCGTCGCCGCGGGTCAGCTGAGGACCGGTAACCTCGGCCGAGCGGGCACCTGGTCCGCAGCAGCCCCCATGCCACCTGGAGCTACTCCTGGACGCAGACGCCGGGGCGCCGGGCGGCGCCGTCGTGCTGGTCCTGCACGGGGGTACTTCCGTCAGCACGAGGCCGACCAGCCCCGCCCAGCTCGCCGTCCTGCGGATGATCCCGGTGGCCGCTGCCGTCGGGGCCGCGCTGCGCGGCTCCGCTGCCGTGGTCCGGCGGCACAGGTTCGCGATGCGGGGCTGGAACAGCCCGGCCGCCTCGCCGGCGGCCGACCTCCGCCGGGTCCTGGACGAACTTGCGGGCGCCGCGGGCCCGCCGTCGGTGATCCTGATCGGCCACTCGATGGGTGCCCGGGCCGCGCTCCGGGTCGCGGACCATCCGCTGGTGACAGCGGTGGGCGGGCTGGCGCCCTGGATCCCGCCGGACGACCCGGCTGTCCCGCTGCCGGGCCGGGAGATCCTGCTGGTCCACGCCAGCGCGGACCGGGTCACCAGCCCGGCGGACACCTGGGCGTACGCGCGGCAGGCCGGGAAGTCGGCGGCGGTCACGGCCATCGAGCTGCGCGGCGGTGATCATGCGATGCTGCGCCGGGGCCGGCTCTGGCACCGGCTGGCCGCCGAGTTCGCCCGCCTGGCCGTGGGCCTGCCGGCCGCCGATGGTCAGATCCGGCGGATCCTGGCCGGCCCGGCCGGAGCCATCAGCGAAACGGGTCGCCCCGCCCGGCTCTGACCGTCGATCCGCTCGTCAGCCTCCGGCGCGGGGCGCGAGCCGGAGCGTGGCCGCCCGGGCCTGCGCGCTGAGGACGCTGTCCACGACGTTCTGGGCGTAGCGGCCGTACTTGCTGCGGTAGGCAGCGTCGAGGTCGGCGCTCACGTCGGTATCGGGGTCGGCGAGGCTGACATCCTTGCGCACGCCGCCGGCTTCCACCTGGCCCTCATGCCGGACCTGGGTGCCGCGGAACCAGGCGGACGACCGGCCCCGGACCGAGCGGACATACAGGTCGTCGCCGTGCCGGACGACCCAGATCGTGCGGGGCGGGGCGAGCGAGCCGTCCTGCCGCCGCGGGGCAATCTGCAGTTCGTCGGCGCTCCCGATCTTGCTGAGCTCATCAGCCGTCCACGTCGCCATCGCCGTTCCTCCTCCGGGCTCCCGGCTACTCCACCCTCTGTACCCGGGTTCAGCGCTGGCGGATCGCCGCTTCCGGCCCGGCACTATTCCGGGCCCGGCGCACGAGGTCGCGGGCCGCGTCGGCCCAGGTACTGAAGGAGAAGTCGAAGCCCGCGGAGAGCAGCCGGCCCGGCACGACGCGCCTGCTCTTCAGCAGCAGCTCGGTGTCGGAGCGGAGGGCCAGCGCGCCCAGCTCGGCCATCCACCTGGTGGCCGGCAGGCCGACCCGCTGGCCCCGGGCAGCGCGCAGTTCCCGCATGAAATCACGCTGGGACTCGGGGCCGGGCGAGGCCAGGTTGACTGCTCCGCAGACGTCATCACGTTCCAGGAGAAACTGGACGGCGGCGGCAAAATCACGGTCGTGGATCCAGGACACATACTGCGTCCCGCCGGCGACCGGGCCGCCGAGACCCAGCCGGGCCAGCCGGGACAAGACGTCGAACACGCCGCCGTGGTCCGGGCTCATCACCATCGCCGAGCGCATCGCCACCTTGCGGGTGCGCGGCACCGGAGCTTCCTCGAGCTCGCGCTCCCACGCGGTGGCGATGTCCACGCTGTATCCCCAGTAACCGGGAACCCCCGGCTCCCAGCCGCCGATCAGCCCGGCCTCATCGTTGGCGGCGTCGAGACGGTGGGCGTAGATCGTCGCCGTGCTCATCTGCAGCCAGACCCGCGGCGGCCTGCTGGCGGCGGCGATGGCCTGGCCCAGCACCCGGGCCGAGCGCACCCGCGAGTGCATCATCTCGGTGAGATTGGTCTTGGTGTAGCGGCAGCTGACGCTGCGCCCGGCCAGGTTGATGACGGCATCACTGCCGTCGATGAGGCTGGCCCAGGGCCCGAGAGTCTGGCCGTCCCAGGCGACCTGGCCGGCCCGGCCGGCCGCCTGGTCAGCACCGCGACGTCGTGACCAGCAGCCGTCAGCGCCCGGTTCAGGATCGCGCCGACCTGGCCCGTGCCGCCGGGAATCACGATTTTCAGCACATCGCCTGTCATCTCCGGACAGAACCTATCGCGAGGCTCGCCGCCGGGCGGCCGGCTGCGCGTCAGGGGTGCGGGACGGAGCCGGGCCGCGCTAGCCGGGGAGCGCGACCTCGCACCAGACGACCTTGCCGCCGTCCTGCTGGTGATGGCCCCATCTGGTGCTCATGACCTCGATCATGAGCAGGCCCCGGCCGGACTCGCTGGTGAGGTCGGCTTCCTGCACCACCGGCGGGGCCGGGCTGGCATCCCAGATCTCCAGCAGCAGGACGGTGCCCGCGAGCCGGATCGTGGCCACGATCTCGGGACCATCCGGCCCGGCGGTGCAGGCCTGCACCGCATTGGTCATCAGCTCCGACAGGAGAAGCGTGACCTCATCAGCCATCGCGTCCAGCTGCCACTCGCGCAGCAGTTCCCGCACGATGGCGCGCGCCTGAGGGACGGCAGCCGGGCGGGCCGCCATCCGCAGCTGCCGGGCCGTGGCCCGCTGCGTGCTGGCAGGTGGTGGACAGGACCGGCACCGGTCGTGCCCGGAACCGGGGGGAGGTAGTCCCGGGCCCAGTGCCGGCCCCGTCGTTATCGGGGGTTCTGTGTGGTCACGGGGTTCTGGAACGGGGCGCTGCGGCGGCAGGAAGCTGCCCAGGGCGCCCGGCGCCCGGCTGAGGAGATATCCCGTCATGTGAGCCTCCGGCCAGTAGTCACGGTGCGGCGCCGCCCGTTGCTCAGCAGCCTGGTCCGGTGCGATACACCGCTGCACCGGCAGCCTGTGAACCTCTGCTGATTCCATCTTCGGCGCGGCGGCGTCGGACGTCTGCGCTGCTAGCGCCCACTCTGCCCGGGGGCTAGCGGGGGGCCGGAAGTCCCGGCTGGCGGCAATGTCAGGGACGGGCGCGTAGGGCAGTGTGGAAGACATGACCGTGCGCTGCGTCATCGTCGATGACAATCGCGAGTTCCTCCAGACCGCCCGCGAGCTGCTGACCAGTGAGGGCATCAGCGTCGTCAGCGCGGTGACGACGGGTGCTGACGCCTGCCGCAGCTGCCGTGAGCTGCGGCCCGATGTCGCCCTCGTCGACATTGACCTGGGCGGGGAGGACGGCTTTCAGGTGGCCCGTCAGATCGCCGTCCCCGGCCGCGCCGGGCTACCGCAGGTGATCCTGATCTCGGCCTACGCCGAGGACGACTTCGCGGACATGATCACGGCCAGCCCGGCCGTCTCGTTCTTGTCCAAGGCCAATCTGTCGGGTGCCGCGATCCGCGGCATCCTCGGTGACCCGGGCCGCCCGGCGGCCTGAGCCGGGATACCTGCCCGAGCGAATCGCTCAGCGCGAGTCGAGGAACGCCAGCACGGCCAGGACGCGACGATGATCGTCGCTGGTCTCGGGCAGCTGCATCCGCGTCAGGATGCTGCGGACATGCTTTTCTACGGTGCCCTCGGTGATGAACAGCCGGTGGGCGATGCCGGCGTTCGAGCGCCCCTCGGCCATCAGCGCGAGCACGTCCCGCTCCCGCTCGGTGAGCTGCCCGGCCACGTTGTCCCGGCGCCGGCTCGGCGATGAGCTCGGCCACCAGGCCGGGGTCCACGACCGACCCGCCGCCGGCGATCCTGCTGACGATCTCGGAGAACTCGGCGACATCGGTCACCCGGCTCTTGAGCAGGTAGCCCACCCGCTGGCCGGCGGCGAGCAGTTCCATCGCCTGGTCGACCTCGGCGTGCGCGGACAGCAGCAGGATGCCGGTGCCGGGGAATTCCTCGCGGATCGCCCGGGCCGCGTCCAGTCCCTCGGCGCGGAATCCGGGCGGCATGCGGATGTCGATGATGGCCACGTCCGGCTGGTGCTCGCGGGTCAGGGCCAGCAGCCCCGGCCCGTCCTGGGCCTGGCCGGCCACCTCGAACCCCGCGTGCTGGAGCAGGCTGGCGATCCCCTCGCGGAGCAGCGTGTCATCGTCAGCCAGCACGACACGCGTCCGTGTCTGTCCCACTATGCCCGCGTCCTCGTTTCGCCCGCTTTGCCGGATCGCCGTACAGTGACAGCACTACGGGGTCCAGATTACCGGCCAGTTATCGCTGGTCAGAGGGGCGGACATTGGGGGAACGGGGAGAAGCTGCCGCGCGGCGGCACCGGCAGGCAGGTGGCCTGACCGGACGCACCGTCGCGGTCATCACGCTGCTCTCGGCCGCTATCGGCGGCGCGTTCGCCCTCCTGGTTCTCGCCATCGGCGGCCTGCGTGATGCGGACCAGCGCGCTAGTCATTCCCTGGCTGTGCTGGCGGCCAGCAACCGGCTGGAACGGCTGGTCATCGACATCGAGACCTCGCAGCGCGGGTTCATCATCTCCGGTGAGCCCGCGTTCCTGCTGCCCTGGAAACAGGCCCAGGAGGGGTTCAAGGAGCAGGCCGGGATGCTCGAGGACCTGGCCGGCGGCGAGGATGCGGGGCAGGCCCGGCGGGTGGGACAGCTGACGCAGGCGGCCGATACCTATATCCGGGAGTACGCCAGGCCGCTGGTCGCCACGGCCCAGCGCGACCTCGACTCCGCGCGCACGACGGCCGTGACCACCGAGGGCAAGGGCCGGGTGGACGACCTGCGGGAGGGATTCGAGGACTTCCGGGATCTCGAGCGGGCGAACATCCAGGCGCATCAGGATCAGGCGGACTCGGCCGCGCGCCGGGCGACGGTCGCCGCGGCCATCAGCATCGCGGGCTCGATCGGTCTCATCGTGTTCGCCGGCGGCTACCTGACCCGGTCCGTCGTCGGACCGGTGCGCCGCGCGTCGGCGATGGCCGGGCGGGTGGCCGGCGGGAACCTGGCCGTCCGGATGCCGGAGAACGGCCCTGGCGAGGTCGGCGCGCTCGAGCGGGCGTTCAACAAGATGGCGGGCTCGCTGCAGTCCAGCAGCGACGAGTTGCGCCGCATCGCTGACGAGCAGGCGGCGCTGCGGCGGGTGGCGACACTGGTCGCGCGCGGGGTCCCGCCGGGCGAGGTATTCAGGGCGGTTGCGGCCGAGACGGGCCAGGTGCTCGGCGCGGCCTGCATGGTGGTCGGCCAGTACGACACCGAAGGCACGGTGACCGTCATCGGGGGCTGGGCGCAGCCGGGTGCCGCGGGCCTGATGCCCCCGGTCGGATCACGCTGGCCCCATGGCGAGGACAGCGTCGCCGGCCGGGTGCTGCGGACCAGGCGGCCGGTGCGGGTCGGCGAGCGCCCGGCCTCGCTGGGGCCGGCCGCGGCCTGGGCCGCGGAGCACGGGATCCGGTCGGGTATCGGCAGCCCCATCGTCGTGGAGGGGCGCCTGTGGGGTGCGATCCTGGCCTTCTCCAGCGAGCCCGGCGCCTACCCGCCCGGCACCGAGGTGCGCCTGCTGGCGTTCACTGAGCTGGTCGGCATGGCGGTGGCCAACACCGACAGCCGCGCCCAGCTCGCGGACTCCCGCGCCCGGGTCGTCGCCGCAGCCGATCAGAGCCGCCGGCGGATCGAGCGGGACCTGCATGACGGGACGCAGCAGCGGCTGATCTCGCTCGCGCTCGAGTTGCGCGTCGCGGCCGCTCAGGTACCAGCCGATCCCGGCCGCGCCGCCCGGCAGTGGGCGCGGACCGCGCAGGGCCTGACCGAGGTCGTCGAGGAACTGCGGGAGATCTCCCGGGGCCTGCATCCCGCGATCCTGGAGCGCGGCGGCCTCGACCCGGCCGTCCGGGCCCTCACCCGCCGGGCGGGCGTCACCGTGACCCTGCGCCTGGATGTCCCGCGCCGCCTGCCCGAGCGGTCCGAGGTCGCTGCCTACTACGTGGTCTCGGAGGCGCTGACCAACGCGACTAAGCACGCGCGCGCCACGGTGGTCGAGATCGACATCGGCGTGACCGGCGAGAACCTGCGGCTGCTCATCCGCGATGACGGAGTCGGCGGGGCCGACCCGTCGCGCGGATCGGGCCTGGTCGGCCTCGGTGACCGGGTGGAGTCCGTCGGCGGCCGGATTGAGGTCACCAGTCCGCCGGGTGGTGGCACCTCGCTCCTGGTCACGATCCCGGTCCGCCCGGCGTGACCGGCCCAGCGCGCGGTGCGCGGCCAGCTGCGGCCCGGCGGCCAGCGCATCTCCGGTTCGGCGTACGGCTAGCACGACCCGGCTGGCCCGGCCCGGCCGGGCGGTGCGCGATGATGAAGTCATGACGTCCGATCCCGCTACGTCCGGCACCTCGGCCGGGACCGGCTCGCCGGCCCGTGACGACACCCCGGCGCTGCCGTCGCGCAGCGCGGATGAGACCGACACCGGCTGGGGCGACCCGCCCGAGCCCGACGATGAGGAGCGGCTGCGCGCCGAGCGCCCGCCGCACTGGGACGGTTCCTAGCTCTCCCGGTGCAGCCACGCCAGCAGGTCGGGCGGGGCCATCGTCGCCGTCCGGGCGTGGTAGCGGGCCAGCTCCTCAGCGGTCAGGAGCCCGCGGACCGCGCCGGAGGCGGGGCGGCGGAAGAAGGCCGCATCAGCTCCGGCCGGGGAGTCCTGAGGGCCCGGCCATCCAGTTCTCCTTAGCTGAAGCCGGCCGCCTCGCACGCGGCCCGGAACGAGGTGACCAGCGGCAGCGGTCGCAGGCGCCGGCTGGCCTCGGCATAGCTCACCCACTCGAACCGGTCATGCTCGGTGCCGTCGGCGCGTACCTCGGTCCCCCAGGGCACCTCCAGTGCGAAGACGGCCCAGGCCACGTCGCTGGTCAGGACCGGCACCGGGCGGGCGGCCAGTCCGGTCTCCTCGGCCAGCTCGCGGGCCGCGCAGGCGGCCAGCTCCTCACCCGGCTTCCGGGACCCCGCCGGCGGGGTCCACGCCCAGTCACCGTCCCAGGCGGGGCCGCGACGGCCCCGGTGCAGCAGCACGTACCGCCAGCCCTCCGGCGCGCGGCTGGCCACGACGATGGTCGCTCCGTGCGGTGGCTCCCGGCTGACCGGCTCGCCGTCCCAGGTGGTGAATTCCGCCGTGCCGCCGAAGTCCGCCATTTCCCCATTGTCGCCAGTGCGTCCGCTACCGGCCAGCGTCGCCGGGACTGGCCGTGCCGGGACCGGCGGGGTCTGGCCCGCCGCCCCAGCCTTCTCCCCAGGTCACCTTGCGGGCCTGGCGGTAGTCGGCGCTGCTCTTGCCGATCAGCTGCCGCCCGGTCGTCCCGCTGGCCGTGCACAGGTCCAGCAGGACCAGGTTCTTGCGCAGCTGCGGCCGCCGGATCACCCGCGCCGCCGGCGGCAGCGGGCCGGCTCGGCCGGCGGCGCCCCGGCGCGTACCGCCGCGACGTAGCTGAACTTCTCGTCCTCATACGACAGGTCGGCGCCCTTGGCCTGGCGGTGCCGGGCCGAGCGCTGTACCCGCGTCGCGAAGTGGCACCAGTCGCCGGGCACCGCGACCGGGCAGGCCAGCTGGTGCGGGCACGGTGCCACGACGGTGAGCCCGGCGGCCAGCAGCCGCGCCCGGGCGGCCAGCACCCGGCGATGCCCGTCCGGGGTTCCCGGCTCCACGATGAGCACGGCGCTGGCGCGGGCGGCCAGGTCCGTGAGCTGGCCCTGCTGGGAGCTGCTCAGCTCGCCCAGGATGTAGGCCGCGGTCACCAGGTCGGTCACGGGCACGGCTGCCGTGTCGCCGGCGGCGGGCAGCTGCCAGCGCTGCCACGTCGCCTGCCGCAGCGCCGCGGCCGGCGATGCCGCGCAGATGGACCGCCCCAGGCTGATCGCCGCCGCGGCCTGCTCATAGAGGGCGACCGTGTTCAGGCCCGGCAGCTCGGCCGCCGCGGCCCAGGCCGCACCGCCTGTGCCGGCGCCCAGGTCGGCCACGCTGGCCGGGGCCCAGCCCGGCAGCGCGAGCCGCACCTCGGTGATGGCCGCCCGCACCGCGGCGGCCGTGGCCGGCATCCGGTAGGCGGCGTAGGCAGCGGCATCCCGGTCGGATGCCAGCAGCGGCCTGTCCGGGTAGGCACCGGACCGGTAGGCCGTCATGAGGCGCTGCACGCCGGCGCTGAGGGCCGTGCCACGCTGACCAGTCAGTGCCGCGTCGATGGCGGTCTGCAGCTGCGCGTCGCCGGTCACAGCCGGGCCTCGGCGCGGCGAGCCCAGATCTCCTCGACGGTCCCGGGCAGCGACTGCCCGCCGTTGTCCAGCCACAGGCCCAGCCCGGCTAGCTCGCTGGCTAGCAGGGCCGGCAGGTGCCCGAAGTACGGCGCTACGTGCTTACCGGACCGCTGCGCGTCCCGCCGTGCACTGACCTCCGGCGGCGGCGCGAGCACCACCAGGTGCAGCGGATGCGGGGCCAGGGCCTGCTGCCCGGCCCGCACCTGCGCCCGGGTCGCCACCGCGCCCTCCAGCACGCAGACGTAGCCCTCGGTCACGTAGTTGCGCGCCATGGCCGCCGCGTTGGCGACCGCCAGCTCGGCCTGCCGGGCCGCGGCCGGGCCGGTGTCCTCGGGCGCCGCGCGGCCCGCCACCGTGAAGTGATGAAAGACCATGTCGATATCGATGTGCGCGGACTGATCGAAATGCAGCGCCAGCAGCCGTCCCGCCGTCGACTTCCCGGCCCCGGGCACCCCGGTGATCAGGAACGCCCCGGCGTGCTGGGGGCCAGGCAGCAGCGTCGCGGGGGCCGCCGCCGCGGTCTCGTCACGCAGCCCCCGCTCCCGTCCGGCGACCATGCCGGGCAGCTGCGCGCCGCAGCCGCACGGGCAGGCCTGACTCTCCTCCACCTGCGCAACGTTAGCGCCGCGCCCGCCTCGGGTACTGTGGCCTGCCCCGGGCGCCGGTCAGCGCCTGCCCGGAACTGAGGGAAGGCGCTTCCGGTGTCCGATTCCGCCGCCGCAGCGCAGCACGAGCCCGCCGTCGCGGCGCGGCTGCGCGCCGCGGGCTGCGTCTTCGCCGAGGACGAGGCTCGGCTGCTGGTGTCGGCCGCCGGGACCGCTGCGGAGCTGGCGGACCTGGTCAGCCGCCGCGTCGCCGGCCAGCCGCTGGAGCATCTCCTGGGCTGGGCGCAGTTCTGCGGCCTGCGGATCGCCGTTGGTCCCGGCGTGTTCGTGCCCCGGCCGCGCACCGAGTTCCTGGTCCGGCACGCAGCCGCCCTGGCCCGCGGGATGGCCCGGCCGGTCATCGTGGACCTGTGCTGCGGCTCGGGCGCCATCGGTGCCGCCCTGGCGGCCGCGCTGCAGCACGGCGGGCGGGTGCCGGAGCAGCTGCACGCCGCCGACCTGGACCCGGCCGCGGTGGCCTGGGCCCGCCGTAACCTCGCCCCGGCCGGCGGCCAGGTCCACTGCGGAGACCTGTTCGAGCCGCTTCCGGCTGCGCTGGCCGGGCGGGTGAGCATCCTGACCGCCAACGTCCCCTACGTCCCGGCCGCCGAGATCACCCTGCTGCCGTCCGAGTCCCGCGAGTACGAGCCCCGGATGGCGGTCGACGGCGGGCCGGACGGACTGGACATCCTGCGCCGGGTCAGCGCCGGGGCGCCAGCCTGGCTGGCGCCGGGCGGGTACCTGCTGAGCGAGGTCAGCGAGCAGCAGGCCGCGATCGCGGCCAGGATCTTCCGCGGCAACGGGCTGGCGCCGCGCATCATCCGCTCCGCCGAGCTGGCGGCGACCGTCGTGACAGGTCAGCAGCTCCCCGCCGGGTAACCGGCCGCCGGGTAATTCAGCGGCCCCGTTAGGGGCCAAATGGTAGGTTCGTCCCTCGTGATCAGGGCCGCAATTGAGCAGCTGAGCTGGCGGTTCGCCAAGCTCTGGGCCGCTGGCACCACCTCGGCGCTGGGCAGCGGGCTGACCCTCGTCGCCGGGCCGCTGCTGGTGGCCGCGCACACCAGCGACCCGCTGCTGGTGTCCGGCGTCTCGGCTGTCTCCTGGCTGCCCTGGCTGCTGTTCGCGCTGCCGGGCGGCGTGCTGGTCGACCGGGTGGACCGGCGGCGCCTGATGCTGGTCATTGACTGGGTGCGAGTCGCGGCGATGGCGGTGCTGACCGTGGCGGTGGCTACCGGGCATGCCGTGATCCCCGCCCTGTACACGGTGCTGTTCATCATCAACGCCGGGGAGATTGTCTTCCGGTCGGCCAGCCAGGCGATGGTCCCGGCGGTCGTGCCCCGGCAAGGACTGGAGCGGGCCAACGGCTGGCTGCAGGGCGGCGAGACCCTGACCGGGAACATGGTCGCTGGCCCGCTGGGCGGCTTCCTGTTCGCGGTGGCGGTCAGCCTCCCCTTCCTGGCTAACGCCGTCACCTACGCGGTCAGCGCCGTGCTGATCGGCCTGGTCGCGGGCAGCTACCGGCCGGAGCCCGCGCGGGCGGCCACGGCCGGGGCAGGCCGGGTGCGCTCGGTGTGGGCCGACGTCGGCGAGGGGTTCAGCTGGCTGCTCGGGCAGCGGCTGCTGCGCACGATGGCCGTCCTGATCGGGCTGCTGAACGTGACCCTGACCGCGGCGCTCGCGGTCCTGGTGCTGCTGGCCAGGGAGCGGCTGCACCTCGGCTCGGTCGGCTACGGACTGCTGTTCACCTGCATGGCCGTGGGCAGCCTGCTCGGCGCTGCCCTCGGCGACCGGCTCATCCGGTGGGTTACCGCGACCTGGACGATCCGGATCGGGCTGCTGGTCGAGGCGGCCACCCACCTGGCCCTGGCCGCCTCGACCAGCTGGCTGGTGGTCGGCATCGCGCTGTTCGCCTTCGGGGTGCACAGCTCGCTGTGGAACATCGTCGGCAACTCGCTGCGGCAGCGGCTGACGCCGCCGTCCATGCTGGGCCGGACCGGCAGCACCACCTTGTTCATCGCGGCGGGCGGCAACTGCGTCGGGGCCCTGCTCGGCGGTGCGGTCGCGACCCGGTTCGGGGTGACCGCGCCGTACTGGACCGGATTCGCGGTCGCGATCGTGGTGACGGCGCTGACCTGGCGGGTGTTCAGCCGCGACACCGTGGCCAGCGCTTACGCCGAGCCCGCGCCCGCGTAAGGTCGTCAGCAGGACCATGACCAGCCCGGGGCCACCGGGGAGCGGCGATGAGCGACATCCTCAGCCAGGGCGGCGAGCCAGGCCCGCGCCGCCCGTGGCTGCGCTGGATGGCGGTCCTGGCTGCCGTCGCCGTGGTGGTCCTGGTCGTCGTCGAGCATCACCCCGGGCACCGGCCGGCACCGCGGCGGCCAGGCGGTGTCGGGGTCGCTGCCCGCGGTAGGCGGCATCGTGGGCGACCCGCCGGGCAGGCCGGCGGGCCCGGACGGGATCACCGGACCGACCCGGCCGTGGTCGGCGGAGCTGCGACTGCCCGTCGGCGGAGTGCAGCCCGCCTGGCTGTGGCCGGCCACCGGCCGTACCCAGTTCATCGGCGGCCTGCCGCCGGACCCGGCCGGCTATCAGTTCGCGCGGGCCGGCGGCGGCTGGGTGATCACGCCCGGCCCGGCCGCCGGCCAGTGCGGCAGCTGTGCGGGCCTGCCGGGGCCGGTCTATTTCCTCGGCGATCAGGCCGGCGCGGTGACCCGGATCGGCCAGGCCAGCGCGGCGGCGCCTGCCGCCGCGCCCCGGGCCGCGTGGCTGATCAGCTACCTGCCGGGCGCTGACCCGGGCGCCAGCTCGGCCACCGCGCAGCAGGTCAGCAGCACGGGCGCGGCGATCGGCCCGCGGCTGAGGCTGCCGGCCGGGTACCTGATCGTCCGCGGTACCGCCGGCGGGCTGCTGCTGGCCCCGCTCCGGCCGCGGGCTAACCTGACCGCCGACCGGCTGTGGAACCCGGCTGCGCCGCGCGGCGGCCGGGAGTTCCCCGGTGTCGTCGCGGCCGGGCCGGGCCAGGTCGCCTGGGGGCAGCAGTGCACCCCGCGCTGCCGGCTCCAGGTGCTGAACCTGGCCACCGGCCGGACCGCCCGGATCGTCCTGCCGCCCGGCAGCAGCGCGGCGGGCGGCACCTTCAGCCCCGACGGGCGGCTGCTGGCGCTGCAGGTGAGCTCCGGCCCCGGCGGCGACGGCGGCGGGCTGGGCATGCGGCTGGCCGTGGCCGCCCCGGCCAGCGGCCGGCTCACTCTGGTCCCGGGCACCTTCGTCAGCAGCGACGCCCTGGCCGGTTTCGGCTGGCCCGGCACCGGCCACAGCCTGGTGGCCGAGCTCAGCTTCACGACCAAGGTGCAGCTAGCGGCCTGGCAGCCCGGCGCATCCCGGCTGGCCGTGGTGGCCGTCGGGCCCCGGCAGCGGTCCGACTCGCTGGTCGTCGGCTAGCCCGGCGGCCTGACAGGCCCGCTGCCCGGACCGGATCGCTTGTTAGCAATGCTAAGTGTATTGTTAGCCGAGCTAACATTGACGATGAGTGATGAATGAGGTGCGCGACATTTCCCTGCTCGGCCGCCTGCAGTTCCAGCCGCGGCAGATGACCTCCTCGCTGCGCTACCGCAACTACCGGCTGTTCTTCGGCGGCCAGCTCGTCTCGGTGGCCGGCACCTGGATGCAGACCGTGGCCCAGTCCTTCCTGGTCCTGGGGATGACGCACAGCGGGACCCAGCTGGGCCTGACCACCGCGGCCCGGTTCGGGCCGATGTTCTTCTTCGGCCCGGCGGGCGGCCTGTTCGCCGACCGGATGGACAAGCAGCGGGTGCTGTATGTCACCCAGACCCTGTCCGGGGTGCTGGCGGGGGTCTTCGCGGTGCTGATCGCCACCCACTCCATTCACCTGTGGACGGTCTACCTGCTGGCCATCGCGCTCGGCTTCGTGAACGTGTTCGACAACCCGGCCCGGCAGAGCTTCATCTCCGAGATGGTGCCGCCCGGCGACCTGCCGAACGCGGTGACCCTCAACTCGGTCTCCATCAACATGGCCCGCATCTTCGGCGCGGCGCTGGGCGGGGTGATCGCCGCGGCGCTGGGGCTGGCCCTCTGCTTTGCCTGCAACGCCCTGTCGTTCGCCGCGGTGGTCATCTCGCTGGCGGCCATGCGCAAGGCGGACCTGTTCCCGGCGCGCAAGGTGCCCCGGCGGCGCCGCCAGGTCCGGGAAGGGCTCAGCTATGTCCGGGCGACGCCGGAGCTGCTGATCCCGCTCCTGATGATCGCCGTGATCGGCACGCTGGCCTGGGAGTTCCCGGTCTCGCTGCCGCTGATGGCGCGCAGCGCCTTTCATGGCGGGGCGCGCACCTACGGCCTGATGGCCTCAGTGATGGGCGTCGGCGCGGTGGCTGGCGGCCTCGTCTCCGCCGCCCGGCCCCGGCCCCGGGCCCGCGCGCTGTGCCTGGCCGCCCTGGGCTGGGGGGTGGCCATCCTGGCCGCGGCGGTGGCTCCGACGCTGCCGCTGGAAATGGCCGCGCTGCTGTTCGTCGGGTACGGCAGCATCACCTTCAACTCGCTGGCCAAGACCACCCTGCAGCTGGCTGCGGTGCCGACCATGCGCGGCCGGGTTATGGCGCTGTGGGCGCTGGCCTGGCTGGGCTCGACGCCCGTCGGCGGGCCCATCGTCGGCTGGGTCGGCCAGGACGCGGGGGCCCGCTGGGCCCTGGTCCTGGGCGGGCTGGCGGCCGTGCTGTCGGGCGCCGTGGCGCTGCCGGCGCTCACCCGGATCGACCGCCGCGCCGCCGCCCGGCAGCAGGCCGCGGCGGACCAGCCTGCCGCAGCAGGCCAGCAGGCCGCGGCGGACCAGCCTGCTGGCCAGCGCGGCGGGGCCCGCCCTCAGCAGGCGGCGCCGGGCCCGGCCCGGCTGCCCGGTTCGCCCGGCCGCCTGACCGGTAGGTCACAATGCCGGGGTGGAGGACACGGACCTGGCCGGCCAGGTCGTTATCGTCACTGGCGCCTCGTCGGGAATCGGGACGGCGACCGCCCGGCTGCTGCACGCGGCGGGCGCGCACCCGGTGCTGGTCGCCCGCCGGGCGGACCGGCTCCAGCAGCTCAGCGCGGAGCTGGACGGCGCGCTGGCGCTGCCGGCGGATGTCACCGACCGCGCAGCGGCCGGCCAGCTCGTCGCGGCCGCGCTGGACCGGCACGGCCGCGTCGACGGGCTCGTTAACAACGCCGGGGTGAGCCTGCACACGCCGCTGGAGCAGCTGAGCCTGGACGAGTTCCGGACGGTGCTGGACCTCAACGTGGTCGCCGTCGTGGCCATGATGCAGGCCGTGCTGCCCGCGATGCGCGGCCGGGGCGGCGGCCGGATCGTGAACATCAGCTCCGGCACGACCCGCGGGGCGCCGCCCGGAGTCGGCGCCTACGCGGCGACCAAGGCGGCCGTCAACATGCTGTCCGCGGTGGCCCGCCAGGAGCTGGCCGGGGACGGCATCGCGGTGTCGGTCGTGCTGCCCTCGATCACCGCCACCGAATTCGCCGGCAGCCGGTTCAAGCTCGGCGTCGAGATGCGGCCGGGGATGATCGCGCACAGCCCGGAGTACGTCGGCCGGGTCATCCTGCGCGCGCTGCGCACCGGCGAGGAGCGCATCGACATCCCGCACGGGCCCGAGCAGCCTGGCTTCGCCGAGGTGCCGGCCTAGCCTTACTGGTCGGCGGCCGGGTCGGTCGCGGCCGGGGCCCAGCGGGTGTCCAGCTTGCCGAATTTCCAGTAGCCGATGGCCAGTGCCCAGACGATGACGAACAGGCCGGCGATCACGAAGCCGGCCTTGTTGATGTCGAAGTTCGTCATGAAGCTCCAGAACCTGCCGCGGATGTGCAGCTCGCTGGACAGCAGCCCGACGATCTCGATGGTGCCGATGAGGAAGGCGACGGCGATCGACAGGCCGGTGATGACCAGGTTGTAGTACACCTTGCGGACCGGGCGGGCGAACGCCCAGCCGTAGGCGAAGTTCATGAAGCAGCCGTCCAGGGTGTCGAACAGGGTCATCCCGCCGGCGAACAGCAGCGGCAGGGCCAGCACCGCGTACCACGGCAGCCCCTGGGTGGCGGCCGCCGCGGTGGCGGCCAGCAGCAGCACCTCGGTGGCGGTGTCGAAGCCGATCCCGAAGATCAGCCCGACGAAGAACATGTGCCAGGTCTTGGTGATGGAGCGCATCAGCCGCCCGAAGAACCGCCACATCAGCCCGCGGGCCTGCAGCTGCCGCTCGAGTTCTGCCTCGTCGAACAGGCCGGCCCGCAGCCCGCGGAACACCTTGAAGATCCCGGCCAGCACGACCACGTTGAGCGCGGCGATCAGGTACAGGAAGCCGGCTGCCATCGAGGTGCCGACCACCCCGCCCACCGTCTCGTAACCCGAGCCGGGATCCACCACCGCGCCGAACACTGCCTTGGCGGCAACCGACAGGCCGGCGCCGACCACGACGATGATGGTCGAGTGGCCCAGGGCGAAGAAGAAGCCGGTGGCCAGGGGGCGCCGGCCGTCCGACATGAGCTTGCGGGTGGTGTTGTCGATAGCCGAGATGTGGTCGGCGTCGAAGGCGTGCCGGGCGCCCAGTGTCCAGGCCGTGAAGGCCACGCCCAGCCCGAGGCCCAGGCCCTGGTAGCGGAAGTGATGCGGCAGCACGGCGAGCACGAAGATGCCCCAGCCGCCCAGGTTGAGTGCCGCTATGACCAGCGCCATCGCGCTGAATCGTCCCCACTCGGCCGCACTCAGCGCGGCCCTGCCCGCGCGGAGCCGGCCGCCGCGCCGCTGAATCGTGCCGTCCAACCCGCTGCGCCTCCTGATCAGCGGAGCGCGGGCAGGATCAGGCGGGGGCGAGTGCCCGGCCGCGCGAACCGCCCTTCCGCCGAGGACTGGTGTCGTCGCCGCGGGCAGCCCAGGCGACCGGACTTATCCCCGATGGGGCATCACCGTTGCGGGACAGCGCCGGATTCGCACCGGCTTCGCTGGACTGCCTGCCACCCCGGCCTGCGGCCCGGGCACGAGGAAGTTACCGAGGCTCCGCTGCCGTCGTCAAGTCTGATTGGATGATCAGCAATAGCGAGTGATTCGCGCGGTTCTGGCACACTGAGGTCGTGCACCTGCTGCCCGCCGATCGCGCGGATCACCGGATTATCGACTCCGAACGTGTCTGCCAGGCCATCGCCGCCCTCGGCGACCCCGGCGCCGTCCGGGTCCGCGCGCAGCAGTTCGCCGTGCTCGCCGACCCGACCCGGCTTGCCCTGCTGACTTGCATCAGCGCGGCCGGGCCGATCAGCGTCTCGGACCTGGCCGCGGCTACCGGCCTGAACGACACCACCGTCTCGCAGGCGCTGCGCTACCTGCGCGCCACGCAGATCGTGACGGCGCAGCGCGACGGCCGGGTCATCCGGTACCTGCTGGCCGACACCCCGGTCGCGGCCCTGCTGCCGGCCGCCGTCAGCCACCCCGCCTGACTCGTGCCGGTCCTGCTGCGCGGCGGCCTGGTCGCGGACGGGATCGCGGCCACGACCTTCCGGGCTGACCTGCTGACCGACGGGCCGCTGATCGCCGCTGTCGGGCCGGACCTGGCGGCACCGGACGGCTGCACGGTCACTGAGCTGGCTGCGGGGAGCGTGATCTGCCCCGGGTTCATCGACGCGCACGCCCACGCCGAAGGCCCGCTGCTGTCCGCCGGACGGGTGGACGGCGCGCTGGCCCAGGGCGTGACCACCCTGGTCGTCGGCCAGGACGGGCAGTCGTGGATCGGCGCCAGCCGGGCCACCGCCGGTTACCTGAGCCAGTACTTCGGGCCGGTGAACGGACCGCTGGAGCCGGCCCGCGACTTCAGTGTCGCGGACTTCGGCGCAGCGGTGTCCGGGCGGCTGGCCCAGAATGTCGCCGTGCTCGCCTCGCAGGGCACCATCCGGCACAACGTGGCCGGCCCGGCCGCGGCGCCGCTCGGCCGCGCGGCACTGGCGGCGGCCCGGCGGCAGGTCGAGGCCGCGCTGGCCGACGGCGCCGTCGGCCTGTCCAGCGGGCTGGACTACCTGCCGAGCCGGCTGGCCGGAGTCGAGGAGCTGGCCGCGGTCGCCGCGCCGCTGGCCGCTGCGGGGCGGCCCTACGTCTCGCACCTGCGCGGCTACGGCCCGGCGGTCGGCGCCGGCCTGGCTGAGCTGACCGAGGTCGGCCGCCGCGCCGGGGTCCGGGTGCACGCCTCGCACCTGTGGGGCGCGCCGGAAGACATCGCCGCCGCCTTCGAGGCGGCGGACGCGGCGGGCGTGCCGCTGACCTACGACAGCTACCCCTACCGCCGGTCCAGCTCGATCCTGGCCATGCTGGTGCTCCCGGCCGAGGTGCAGGCCCGCGGGACGGCCAGCACGCTGGCCGCGCTGGCGCAGCCCCGGCAGCGGGCCGCGCTGCTGGCCGCCGAGCCGCTCAGCGACGAGTTCCTCAGCCACGTCTACCTGGGCTGCCTGCCGGCTGCGGAGGCGCGCTGGGCCGGGCTGAGCGTGACCGAGGCAGCGCACCGCGCCGGGCGCGGTGCGGGGGAGTGGACCCTGGACCTGCTGGCCCGCGCGGAGCTGGGCGTCGGAGCGCACCTGGACCGGCCCGGCCTGGCCGCCGCGGACATCGCGTGGCTGGCCGCCGGGGAGCGCCAGTGCGCGGGCTCGGACGGCATCTACGCCGGCCAGCACCCGCACCCGCGCGGCTACGGCGCGTTCGCCCGGCTCGCCGCGCACTACCTGGCCGCGGGGCCGGCGGCCGGCTACCCGCTGCTGGCCCGGCACCTGGCCGCCCGGGCCGCCGATGTCTACGGCCTGCGCCGCCGCGGCCGGATCGCCCCCGGCCTGGCCGCCGACCTGTGCGTGATCGGCCCCGGCGGCCTGACGGAGCGGGCCAGCTACGCCGCGCCGCGGCAGGCGGCCGCGGGCGTGGACCTGGTCCTGGTCGGCGGGGTCCCGGTGTGGCGCTCGGGCGCTCCGGTGCCCGGCGTCCGGCCCGGCCAGCTCGTCAGCTCCTAGCCGGGCCCGGCGGCCGAGCTCGGGCCGCCGACAGCGTTGTCCCGGCGACCGGCCAGACGTCCGGCAATCGGCCGTTACCAGGCAGGATGACCGCTTTCCGCACTTTTGCTGAACGGCCGGGATCCTGCGAAGCTGACCCCCGAAGAGGGGGAGTGACAGATGCCGAGCCAGCTGCCCCGGGGCCGGGGCCGCCCGACGATGAAGGATGTCGCCGCGCATGCCGGCGTGGCGCTGAAGACGGTGTCTCGCGTGGTCAACGACGAGCCCGGAGTGGCGCCCGCCAGGGCGGCCCGGGTCCGGATCTCGATCGAGGAGCTCGGTTTCCGCCGCAATGACGGCGCCCGGCTGCTGCGCACCGGGCAGACGGCCTCCATCGGGCTGGTCCTGGAGGACATCGGCGACCCGTTCTACTCGGCCCTGTCCCGCGCCGTGGAAGACGTGGCGCACCAGCACGGCTCGCTGCTGTTCACCGGATCCAGTGACGAGCAGCCGGGCCGGGAGCAGCAGCTGTCCCTGGCCTTCTGCGCGCGGCGCGTCGACGGGCTGATCATCGTGCCGGCCGCGGCCGACCACCGTTACCTGCTCCCCGAGATCGAGGCCGGGATGGCCGCGGTGTTCGTGGACCGGCCGGCCGGCATGATCGAGGCGGACGCCGTGCTCACCGACAACATCACCGGGGCCCGGGCCGGCGTCGCGCACCTGATCGGCCACGGCCACCGCCGGATCGGCTACATCGGCGACGCGGCCGGCATCTACACCGCGCGGCTGCGCTACCGCGGCTACCTGGACTCCATGACCGAGGCCGGGCTGCCGGTCAGCGAGTCCTGGGTCGCGCAGGCGCCGCCTGCCCCGGCCGGGATCAGCCGGGCGGTGGCCGGCATGCTCGGCGGGCCGGCCCCGGTCACCGCCGTGTTCTGCGGCAACAACCGGTCCGCCGTGCTGACGCTGCGCGAGCTGGCCCGGGCCGGGGCCCGGCCCGCGGTCGTCAGCTTCGACGACTTCGAGCTGGCTGACCTGCTCACCCCGGCTGTCACGGTCGTGGCCCAGGACCCCGCCGAGATGGGCCGCGTCGCGGCCGAGCTGCTGTTCCGGCGGCTGGCCGGCGAGCACGGGCCGGCCCGGCGGGTCGAGCTGCCGACCCGGCTGCTGGCCCGCGGCTCGGGCGAGATCCGGCCCGGCAGCTGACTCAGGGCGCGACGCTCACCACGCGCACATCGTCCACCTGAGCCGACAGCGCCTCGCGGCCCTCGGCGGCCAGCGCCTCGTCCGTGATCACCGTGTCCGCGGCCGACAGCGGGCCGATGATGTGCAGGCCAACGGTCCGCCACTTGGTGTGGTCGGCCAGCACCACGACCCGGCGGGCGTGCGCGATGAACGTCCGGTTGGTTTCTGCCTCGGAGATGTTCGGCGTGGTCAGGCCCGCTACCGGGTCCATCCCGTGCACGCCCAGGAACAGCAGGTCGACATACATCGAGCGCAGGGTGGCGTCGGCGGTCGGCCCGACCAGCGCGTCGGACGGCGTCCGGTAGTCGCCGCCGGTGAGGATGACCGGCGACCGCCCGTCCCCGACTCGCTGCAGCTCGGTCCACGCCTGCACCGAGTTGGTGACCACGGTCACGCCCCGGACCTGGGCCAGCTTGCGGGCCAGCATGCAGGTCGTGGTGCCCGCGGACAGGCCCACGGCTGAGCCCGGCTTGATCATGGCCGCGGCGGCGTCAGCAATCGCGGTCTTCTCCGGCTGCTGGCACAGGACCTTCTTGTCGAAGCCGGGCTCCTCGACACCCCGCTGGGCCAGCACCGCGCCGCCGTGCACCCGCTCGAGCAGGCCGTCGCGCTCCAGGCCGGCCAGGTCGCGGCGGACGGTCATCTCAGAGACGGACAGCTGCTCGGCCAGCACTGAGATCAGCGCCGATCCGTTGCGCTGCAGCTCATCGAGGATGCGCTGTCTCCGGAGCACTGCCAGCATGCTGCACATTCCGCCCGGGTGTGTGAGCTTATGTTCAGGAATGATCTTAGCCCGGGCGGGCTGGCGCCCCGGGAGGGCTCCGGCCGGGCTCACATAGGCTGCTGGAGTGCAACTACGTGCCCTGCTGCTGGAGAACATCCACCCCGACGCCGCGGCCCGGCTGTCCAAGGACGGCTACCAGGTCGAGACGGTCAGCCGGGCGCTGGCTGAGGACGAGCTGATCGCCGCCGTCGGCGGCGTCCACCTGCTCGGCATCCGCTCCGGCACCCAGGTGACCCAGCGGGTCCTGGACGCCGCGCCGGACCTGCTGGCGGTCGGCGCGTTCTGCATCGGCGTCAACCAGATCGACCTGCCCGCGGCCTCGGCCAGGGGCGTGGCGGTCTTCAACGCCCCGTTCTCCAACACCCGCAGCGTGGTGGAGCTGGCCCTGGCCGAGATCATCGCGCTGACCCGCCGGCTGACGCCCAAGAACTCCCAGATGCACGCCGGGCTGTGGGACAAGTCGGCGGCCGGCAGCCATGAGGTGCGCGGGCGGCGGCTCGGAATCGTCGGCTACGGCAACATCGGCGGGCAGCTGTCGGTGCTGGCCGAGGCGCTGGGCATGACGGTGTTCTTCTACGACACCGCCGACAAGCTGGCGCTGGGCAATGCCCGGCGGTGCGGCACGCTCGAGGAACTCCTGGAGATCTGTGATGTAGTCACGCTGCACGTGGACGGCCGGCCGGGCAACAGCGGCCTGTTCGGCGAGGCCGAGTTCGCGGCCATGCGGCCGGGCGGCATCTTCCTGAACCTGTCCCGCGGGTTCGTGGTGGACCACGGCGCGCTGCGCCGGCACATCGAGTCCGGCCACCTGGCCGGGGCGGCGGTGGACGTGTTCCCCGCCGAGCCGCGCAGCCGCGGCGAGGAGTTCGCCTCCGAGCTGCGCGGCCTGCCGAATGTCATCCTGACCCCGCACGTCGGCGGGTCGACTGAGGAGGCGCAGCAGGACATCGGCGAGTTCGTGGCCGGCAAGCTGCACGATTTCCTGGCGGCGGGCACCTCCGCGCTGAGCGTGAACCTGCCGGTGGTGGCGCTGCCGCGGACGCCGGGCACGCACCGGCTGGCCCACCTGCACCGCAACGTGCCGGGCGTGCTGGCCACGATCAACCAGGTGCTGGCCGAGCACCGGGTCAACATCGAGGGCCAGCTGCTCGGTACCCGCGACGACCTGGGCTACGTGCTCACCGACATCGGCACCGAGTACACCGACGACATGCTGGACAGCCTGCGCGACCTGGATGTCACCATCTGCCTGCGCACCACCCGGCCCGCCTGACCGGCTCGCCCGGATTACCCCCGGGGGCCGCGTCCCGGACGGCCTTATGCACAGGCCAGCGCATCGCTGGAGCTGTTCTGGCGCGCCGCGTCATCGTAGCGGAATGGGGCTCGACCTAACCTGCCACTCGGTGCCCGCCAGGCGCAGGTGCGGCGAGGCGAGCGCACGGAATACCGGGACGTGCTGTACGACGGTTACGACCTGGCGGTCGAACCCGACGGCCGGGTAGCTCATCCCGGCGACCGGCGCTGGGCCGATATCTACCGCGACAACGCCGCTGCCGCTGAGGGGATCCTGACGCTTCGCTACGGCTGGCGCGATGTCACCCAGCGGCCGTGCCAGATCGCCGCGCAGATCGTCCGGGTCCTGCGCTCCCGTGGCTACACCGGCACCCGCCCGGCCGCACTAAGCGCTGCCGGGCGCGGTCACGAAGTCGATCAGCTCCTCGACCCGGCCCAGGAAGGCCGGCTCCAGGTCGGTGAAGGAGCGCACCGCGCCCAGGATGCGCTGCCAGCCGGCGCCGGTGTTTTCCGGCCAGCCCAGGGCCGCCAGCACGCCTTCCTTCCACGGCTGGCCGCGCGGCACGTGCGGCCAGCGAGGGATGCCTACCACGGAAGGCTTGACCGCCGCCCAGACGTCGATGTACGGGTGCCCGACGATCAGCACATGCGGGGAGGACACCTGCGCGGCGATCCGGCTCTCCTTGGACCCGTCCACCAGGTGGTCGACCAGCACGCCCAGCCGCCGTCCCGGCTCGGGCCCGAACTCGGCCACGATGGCGGGCAGGTCGTCCACGCCGCCCAGGTACTCCACGACCACGCCGACGTCGCGCAGGTCATCGCCCCAGATCTTCTCGACCAGCTCGGCGTCGTGGCGGCCCTCGACGTAGATCCGGCTGGCCCGCGCGACCCGGGCCCGGCTCACCGGGGCGGCGACCGAGCCCGAGGCGGTACGACCCTGGCCCCCGGGCCGGGCCGGGCCGGGACGTACCAGCCGGACCCGCTGGCCGTCCAGCAGGAAGACCTCGTCCAGCGGGAAGACCCGCAGCTTGCCGTACCGGTCTTCGAGGGTGACGGCGTCCTTCTCGCAGAACATCACCGCGCCGCAGAACTGTCCCGCGCCATCCTCGACGACCAGGCCGCGCTCGGCCGGGACGCGGGGCAGCTCGACCGGGCGGCGCGGCTGCGGCGCCAGCACATCAGGGCCGTACGACATGCTGCGCAGCGGCGGCCGGCTGCTGGGCTGAGCCATGCTGCCGGGCCGCCTGGTCAGCTGGCCAGGGTCGCGTCGAGGGTGATCTCCGGCACGCCGGCCAGCGCCCTGCTCACGATGCAGCCGGTCTTGGCGGCCGCGGCGGCCTCGGCGAACTCGGCGCCGCTCAGGCCGGGGACCCGGCCGGTGGTGACCAGGTCGATCCGGGCGATGGTCGGAGCTCCGTCGATGTTCCGCAGCGTGACCGTGGCGTTCGTCTGCACCGAGTCCGCCGGGTGCCCGTCCTTGGCCAGCATGTTGGACAGCGCCATGGAGAAGCACGACGCGTGCGCCGCCGCGATCAGCTGCTCGGGGTTGGCGCCGGGACCGTCCTCGAACCGGGACTTGAAGGAGAACTCCCCGCTGATGGTGTCACCGGCGGTAAACGTGCCGGATCCGGTCGGCAGGTCACCCTTCCACTCCGCGCTTCCCTTAGCCGGCATGATGACCTCCTGGAGGTGTCGCGATGATCGCTATCTGGTGCCGGCGCCCGCTGGCGGTGCGGTGCCCGCGGGACGCGGCAGCCGCTGCGCACTCTACCGGGCGCCCGGCGCGAGGACCGCGCACAGGCGGGCGATAGCCGTCGTGAACGCGCTCGGGGCGGGCGCGGCGAACCCGACGACCAGCGCTGGCCGGGCGCCGGGCGCGCTGCGGCCGGCGGCGAACTCGCTCAGGCCGGCCACGGCCAGGCCGCGGGCCGCGGCGGCGGCGATCACCTCGTCCTCGGCGCGCCCGGCCGGGAGCTCGACCACGGCGTGCAGGCCGGCCGCCACGCCGGCCAGCCGCGCGCCGGGCACCTGCTCGCGCAGCGCCGCCGCCAGGTACTCGCGCCGTCGCCGGTAGCTCAGCCGGCACCGCCGCACGTGCCGGTCATAGCCGCCGGAGCGCAGCAGCCCGGCCAGGGTGAGCTGGTCCAGGACCGGGCCGTGCCGGTCGGCCAGTTCCCTGGCCGCGGTCAGCTCGGCGGTCAGGCCGGGCGGGACGGCCAGCCAGGCCAGCCGCAGCGCAGGAGCCAGCGTCTTGCTGGCGGTGCCGGCGTAAACGACGCTGCCGGGTGCCAGCGCCTGCATGGCCCCGACGGCCTGGCGGTCGTAGCGGAACTCGCCGTCGTAATCGTCCTCGATGATCGTCGCCCCGGTCTCAGCCGCCCAGCCGACGGCGCGGGTGCGGCGGGCCGCGGCCAGCGGCACCCCGGTCGGGAACTGATGGGCCGGGGTGAGCAGCGCGGCCTGAGCGCCGTCCAGGCCGGCCAGCACGACACCGCCGGCATCCACCGGGACGGGCCGGACCGTCAGCCCGGCCGCGGTGACGACCTGCCGGTGATGGCGGTGACCGTAGGCCTCGACCGCCATGGTTGTCGCGCCGCGCGCGGCCAGCACGCGGGTGAGCAGCGCGAGGGCCTGGGTGAAGCCGGCGCAGATGAGCAGGTGCTCCGGGTCGGCGCGCACGCCGCGGGCCCGGGCCAGGTACTCGGCCAGCGCCTGGCGCAGCTCGGGCTGCCCGCGCGGGCCGGCATAGCCGAGGGCGGAAGACGGCGCCGTGGCCAGGGCGCGGCGGGCGGCGGCCAGCCAGGCGCTGGCCGGGAACGCGGACAGGTCCGGCGTGCCCGGCAGCAGGCTGTGCCGCAGCGCAGCCGCCGGGTCCGGGGCCGGCGGCGGGCTGGCCGGCCGGGCGACCACCCGCCCGGCGACCCGGGTGCCGGACCCGCGCTCGGCGGCCAGCCAGCCCTCGGCGATGAGCTGGCCGTAGGCGTCGGCGACCGTATTGCGGGCCAGGCCCAGGTCGGCGGCCAGTGCCCGCGACGACGGCAGCCGGGCGCCCGGCGCCAGCCGGCCGGCCTGGATGGCTGCCCGGAGGCTGTCCTCCAGGCCGCGGCGGACCGGCCGACCCGGCGCGAGCTCCAGGTGCAGGTCGCTCCCGGCACCCTTGCGGCCGGGCACGCCGGGATCGGGCGGCGTCTCGCCGGATCCGGGCGACTCAGAAGTGGCCCAGGTTTTCTGCATCAATGTGGACCTTACCAGTGGGCCATAACGACCGTAGCGTGGTGGTCATGAGCACAACTACTGACACCACCACCCAGATCCCTGTCCGCCTCGACTTCGACGCCCGCGCCGCGGGGTTCGCCCGGGCCATGGGGCACCTGGACGGCGCCGCCACCAAGGAACTGGACCGGGCCGGCATCGACCCGAAGCTGCGCGAGCTGATCCGGATCCGCGCCTCGCAGATCAACGGGTGCGCGTACTGCATAGATATGCACACCAAGGACGCGCGCGCCATCGGCGAGACCGAGCAGCGGCTGTACGCGCTGCCGGCCTGGGCCGAGACGCCGTACTTCACCGCGCGCGAGCGCGCCGCGCTGGCCTTCACCGAGGCCGTGACGCTGCTGGCCGCCGACCACGTCCCGGCCAGCAGCTATGCCGCGGTAGCCGCGGAGTTCGCGGCGGAGGAGGTCGCCGCCCTGGTCGCGCTGATCGTCACCATCAATGCCTGGAACGCGATCTCGGTCGCCACCCGGGCCTGGGTGCCCGGCTCCTACCAGCCGTGAGGCCCGGGGCCATCCGGCCCCGCCTGTCCGGGTTCCGCCAGATTCCCGCCTGCTCGCCGCGAGCAGGCGGGAATCTTTCGCTGGCCTGGGACGGCCGGGGTTAACGAGGGATAAACAGGCTCTTGCCCGTTACATGTGGTACGCGCATACTGTGCAGATGAACAATCGCGCGGCGGGCGAGCAAATGCTCGCAACGATGCGGATCGCCTGCTCGCGCCCTCAGCATCGGTCGGCTCGCGGTATCCGCCGCGGCCCGCGATAGCCCCGCTCAGCTACCCCCTTAGCCCCGGCACTGCACCGACCCGCGGAGGCGGACCCATGAATCAGAATGAGCGTGAGCAGCAGGCTGGAACGACCCCGCCGGCGATCAGCCCGGCCGCCGGATGGAGCGGCGGCGCCGTATCCGGCGCGCTGTCGCGGCGGCGTTTCCTGGGCCGGGCGGGTGTGGCCGCCACCGGGCTCGCGATCGGGGCGCCCGTGCTGGCCGCCTGCGGCACCACCAAGCCGTCCGCGTCCGGCGGCGGCTCCAAGTCCTCGGCCAACCGCAAGAAGATCGGCTTCAGCCAGCCCGACACCAGCGCATCGATCTGGGCGCCGCTGATGGCCGGGGCGCAGCAGGAGTGCAAGGCCCGCGGCTACGAGCTGCTGGAGAGCCACGCAAACTCCCAGCTGGATGCGCAGCTGTCGGAAATCCAGACCTGGATCGGCGAGGGAGTGGGCGCGATCGTGGCGCTGCCCCTGGACAACAACGCGATCATCCCGCTGATCAAGAAGGCGCACGCCGCTGGCACCAAGTTCCTGGACTACTCCGACAATGCCCTGCCGGGGGTGGACGGCTGGGTCATCTTCGACAACCTGCAGGGCGCCAAGCTGGTCGGCAACTACGCCGGCCAGTGGGTCAACAAGAACCTCGGCGGCAAGGCCCAGGTGGCGCTGCTCACCCACCAGATCCAGCTCACCGGCCGCCAGCGGGTGGACGGCTGCGTCAAGGCCCTGCAGGCGGTCGCGCCGGGAGCCAAGGTCGTGGCGCAGCATGAGGGCGTGCTGTCCCCGGACACCTTCCCGGCCTTCCAGTCCATGCTCCAGGCGCACCCGGACATCGACGTGGCGATCTGCATCGCCGATGAGGGCTGCGACGGCGTGCTGCGCGCGTTCACCGGCACGCACCCGTCGCAGAAGCAGCTCAGCGACATGTTCATCTGCGGCTTTGACGGCTCGGCACCGGTCATCAAGGCGATCGACTCCGGCGGCCCGATCCGGGCTACTGGCGCGCTGGACGCGATCGGCATCGGCCAGGCGGTGATCAAAGCGGCGGCCGACTGCATCGAGGGCAAGGGCTCGACGAAGATCAACTTCCCGTACAACCTGTGCACGGTGGACACCAAGGCGCTGAACCAGCGGCTGCTGGCCGAGGTGAGCTAGTGGCAGGCCCTCGTCTGTCGCACGGATCCCTGCACCGGCTCGGGTCGGCGCAAGGCGGCGGGCTGTTCGTCGCGCTGATCTTGCTGTCGCTGTACTTCAGCTCGGCCACCGGCAGCTTCTTCACCCAGAGCAACCTGCTGGTCGTCCTGGAGCAGGTGTCGGTGCTGGGCATGGTGGCCGTGCCCGGCGCCATGCTGCTGGTGTCGGGCAACCTGGACCTGTCGGTGGGCTCGGTGGCCGGCCTGTCGGCGGCGGTGTTCGGGGAGTTCGCCAAGGTCTTCGGGTGGCCGGTCCTGGTCGCCGCAATCGGCGCGGTCGCGGTCGGGGCCGCCTGGGGAGCGATGAACGGCGTGCTGATCTCCTACCTGGGGTTCTCGCCGGTCATCGTGACCCTGGGCGGCTTCGCAGGCGCCGCGGGACTGGCTCAGACCATCACCAGCGATGTCACCCGCTCAGGCTTCGGGGACGCCTTCGACCAGCTCGGGGACGGGACGCTGGCCGGGATCCCGGTGCCGGTCATCATCTTCTTCGCCGTCTTCGCCGTGGGTGTTTATATCTGGTACGAGACCCGGGTCGGCCGGCACCTGACTGCTATCGGAGCCAACCGGGACGCGGCGAAGGCGCTGGGAGTGGCCTCCCGCCGGCTGCCGTGCACGATCTACATCCTGTCCGGGATGGCCGCTGCGCTGGGCGGCCTGATCATCACCGCGCAGCTGGACGGTGCCTCGGTGCAGATCGGCGTGGGCCTGGAGTTGCAGGTGCTGACCGCCATCCTGCTGGGCGGCGTGGCGTTCAACGGCGGCCGCGGCTCGCTGTGGGGGACGCTGGCGGGCATCTTGTTCATCGGGGTGCTCGATGACGGCCTCATCCTGATCAACGTCGGGCCCTACGTGGCCGACCTGGCCGTCGGTGGCGCGCTGGTCGTGGCCGCGGCGCTGGACGTGGTGTACCAGCGGCTGGAGAAGGTGCCAGTGGCCGAATCCGCGGAGGCCGAGGCGCTGGAGACAGACGAGCCGGGCGGGCCGCCCGCGGCGCTCGCCCAGCCGGACGGCGCGAGTACGACCGGCGCGGGTACGGCCGGCGCGGGCACCGCCGCGTCCGGCACGAAGGAGGCAGGCCGTGGCTGAGGCAGCGGCGGGCGGCGGGCAAGTCCCCGCTCTGGAGGTCACTGACATCACCAAGCGCTTCGGCCCGGTCGTGGCGCTGCGCGGAGTATCGCTGTCGCTCGGCCCGGGCGAGACGCTAGGCCTGGTCGGCGACAACGGAGCGGGTAAGAGCACGCTCATCTCGGTCATATCCGGGGTGACCCGGCCGGACTCGGGCGAGATCCGAGTCGGCGGCCGGCCGTGGGATGAGGGTGGCGCGCGCACCACCCGCCAGGCCGGCATCGAGACGGTGTTCCAGAACCTGGCGCTGGTCCCGACGCTGTCCATCGTGGAGAACATGTACCTCGGCCGGGAACCCTACGGCCCGGGCGCCCTGGCCGTGGCGCTGCGCCGGATCGACAAGGGCCGGATGCGCCGCGAAGTTACCGCGGCCTTCGACCGGCTGGCGCTGCGGATGCCGCCGCTCACCGCCAAGGCGGGCGCGCTATCGGGCGGCCAGCGGCAGGCGGTAGCCGTGGCCCGCGCGGTGTTGTGGGGCAGCCGTGTGGTGATCATGGACGAGCCAGCGGCCGCGCTCGGGGTCCATCAGACCGAGGTGGTCCTGTCGCTCATCGAGCGGCTCAAGGCTGAGGGCGTGGCGACCCTCCTGGTCAGCCACAACATGGAGCACGTGCTTCGGGTAGCGGACCGGGTGGCGGTGCTGCGGCTCGGGCGTAAAGTCGCCGACCTGGACATGCAGGCGTCGAAGGTGACCGGCATGGACCTGGTCGGGCTCATCACCGGCGCGACGACGGCGGTGGCATGACGGCCGGCGGTGCGGGACGGCCGCCGGTAGTGGTGATCACCGGCGGGGCCAGCGGCATCGGCCGGGCCTGCGCCTTTGCCTGCGGCCGTGCCGGGGCCGAGGTCGTGGTCGTCGGGCTGCCCGAGCCTGGTCTGCACGCGACCGTCGCGGACCTGCGCGCGGGCGGGGTGAGCGCGCACCCGGCGGTGGCCGATGTCCGCGACCACGCCGCCCTGGCGGCTGCGATCGCCGCCATCGCAGCCGAGCTGGGCGGGATCGACGTACTCATCGCCAGCGCGGGGGTGGCCGACCAGTCCAGCATCACCAGCGGGTCGCCGGAACGCTGGCAGGCTGTGGTCGAGACCAACCTGCTGGGCGCGGCCGCCACTATCCGGGCGGTCGCGCCGCTGATGGTGGCGGCGGGGCGCGGCGACATCGTCATCATCGCCTCGGCGTCAGGCCGTGACACCTATGTCGGTGAGCCGCTGTACATCGCCAGCAAGTGGGGGGTGGTCGGCCTCGGGCACGCCGTGCGCAAGGAACTGCAGTCGGCGGGCATCCGGGTCGCGCTGGTCGAGCCGGGGCTGGTCGACACCCCGCTGACCCGCGGCAGTCCGGCGGTCCGGCCGCTGGTCGAGGCGGGCGGCGCGCTGGAGCCCAGCGACATTGCGGACGCGGTGGCGTGGCTGATAGCCCGGCCGCGCCGCATGTCGGTGACTGAGGTCGTGATCCGCCCGTCGGCCGTCGCCGACATCGAGAGCATCTAGTGGCCGAGCAGGCCGTCACCATCTCGCTGGCGGACGGGACCGAACTGGCCGGCAGCCTGCTCCGGCCAGATGGCCTGGCCCAGGGCCCGGCGCTGGTCAGCTATTACCCCTACCGCGCGGACGACATCATCGGCAGCGTGTTCGAGGGCACCAGGCTCGTGCTGGCCCGGCGGGGCTATGCCACCTTGCTCGTCGACATGGCCGGAACCGGGGCGTCGCACGGCGCGGGGGAAAGCTTTGACCTGCCGCGCGAGGGGCGCGACCTGGCCGAGGTGATCGAGTGGGCCGCCGCGCAGCACTGGTGTGACGGCCGGGTCGGGGCCTGGGGCGTCTCCTACGGCGGGATGACCGCGCTGGCGGCCGCTGCGCAGCGGCCGCCGCATCTGCGCGCGATCGTCGCGGTCTACGCCGGGACCGACGTGTACGCCGACACCATCGCGCCGGGCGGCTGCCTGTCGATGCTCGGCCGGTACGCGTGGGCCGCGCACATGGTCGCGCTCGGCCTGTGCCCGCCCACCCGGCAGGATCCCGCCGGGCGGTGGCGCGCGGTCTGGGAATCCCGGCTGCGCCGCCTGGCCGCCGGGTCACCGCATGCGGTGACCTGGCAGGCCCACCCGGGTCCGGATGAGTACTGGCACTCGCGGGTGGTGGACGCAACGGCCATCGAGGTGCCCGCGCTGCTTATCGCCGGCTGGGCCGACGCCTACTCCGATGCGATCATTCGCACCTTCGGCGAGGTGCGCGGACCGCGCCGGCTGGTCGTCGGCCCGTGGATGCACGTCCTGCCGCACTTGTCAGATGCCGGACCATGGGACTGGGCCGAAGCGATGGCCGACTGGTGGGACACGCACCTGAGGCCCGCCGCCGCCGAGGGCCCGGGCCAGCCGCCGGACCCGGCGCCCGGCCCGCCGGTGGTGTTCTTCGCCGGCCGGGCCGGCGGTGACGAGGCCGGGGGTGACGAGGCCCGTGGTGAGAAGGCCGGTGCAGGGTGGCGGTCGGCGCTGGCGTGGCCGCCGCCGGGCGGCACCAGGCTGCAGTTCTATCTCGCCGGCTCGCGCCTGCTGGCCCGGCCACCTGACCGCCCGGGCCAGGTGGTCTATCACGGTGACCCCGGCGTCGGCATCGCGGCAGGCATCTGGGATCCCTTCGGGACTGGTCACGGCTGGCCTGAGGAGCAGAGCAGCGACGACGCCAGGAGCCTCACTTTCACCAGCGAGCCGCTGGCCGACGCGGTGCTGGTCGCCGGCCGTCCGGAGGCCAGCCTGCACGCCGGGCACGACCCGGCCGCCGGCCCGGCCGTCAGGGAGGCCTTCCTGGCGGCCCGGCTGACCGCCGTGGCTCCCGGCGGCCGGTCGACGCTGATCACCGCCGGCTGGGCGCGGCTGCCCGCCGGGGCCGCACCGGGAACCCTCGCGCCGCTGACCATCACACTGGGCGCCGCCGCCTGCACCGTGCCTGCCGGATACCGGCTGCGACTGAGCCTGGCCTGCGCGAACTTCCCGCACCTGTGGCCTGCCCCGGTGAACCCGGTGCTGCTGGCCGGGTGGGGCCCCGGGCAGGAGTCCGTGCTGCGCGTGCCCGTCGGCGGAGACAGCCAGCCGGCTGTGGTGACGCTGCCGCCGCCCGGCCGGGACACAGGCTGGGCCACGGGCGGTGAGCCGGTGTACCGGGTCGTGCGGGACAAGGCCGCCGGCGAGGTCGAGGTCACGTTCGGTATCCGGTCGGAGCTGGCCCCGCCATCCGGGGCCCGGCTCCGCCTGGCCGAGACCTTTACCGCCCGCCTGCGCGAGAGCCGCCCCGACGGCGCCGCGCTGCTCGCGCGCGCTGACATCAGCATCCGGATGCCGGCCGGGGAGCGTGTGGACGTGGCTGTTCGCGCGGCCGCCCGGCGGCAGTCATCAGTAACGGAGGCCCGCGTCACGCTGGACGGGACGCAGCTCCTGCAGGCCTGCTGGACCGGCGGCGCGCCCGGCGCTGACCCGGCAGCCGGTGCCGATACGGCAGCGGGCGCAGGCCCCGACCCGGCCGGCCAGCAGCTCGATCCGCCCGGCCCCGATCCGGCCGTCCCTAACCAGCGGAGGAACTGAACGTGGAGCTAGTCGGGTACGCCCAGCCGTGGGTTGTCCGTCCGGGCCAGACCGTGGCGGTCAAGGTCAGCACGACGCTGCCGGAGTTCACCGCCGAGGTGGTGCGGCTGGACGGAGCGGGCCAGCCGCCCAGCCCGGCTGGTCTCCCGCCTGGCGTGCGGTACCCGGGCCGGCACCAGGACCTGGCCAGCGGTTCCTATCTGATCGCTGATATCGACCCGCCACCGGATGCGCAGGCGGGCGGGACGGCTCAGCTATGGCTGTGGCCCACCCTGCTGCGCAGGCGGCAGGTCCTGCTGGCCGGCCACGGCCCGGATGGCGGCTGGGAACTGGCTGCTGGCGCCGACGGCCGTCTGGCTTTCGCGCGCCTGACGCCGGCGGGCGAGGCGGCGGCCGAGCTGGTGGCCGGCCCGCCGCTGGCCGAGCGGACCTGGTACTTCGCGGCCGCCGCATGGGATGCGACGGGCTCGGTGACGCTGGTGGTCACACGCCGCGGGCGGGCTGCGCCGCCCTTCCCGCCCGGCGACCTGGCCGCCGCCGCGACGCAGGGCAGCGTGGCCGCCCCGGTGCCGGCGGCGGCGGTGCTGATCGCCGGCGCGGCGCTGGCCGGCTCCGGCACCCGGCGGGTCCGCGACTGCTTCAACGGGAAGGTCGACTCGCCGCGGCTGTTCAGCGTGCCGCTCACCGTGACGGAGCTGGCCGCGCTGGCGGCCGACGCGTCGCCGGCCCGGATCGGCGGGCTGCGCCATGAATGGCGGCCCGGCCCGTCGGCGGTGCTGCCGCCGCACCGGGTGCCCGACGTCGGCCCGGCGCGCTGCGACGGGGTCCTGGTCAACCAGCCGACGCTGGGCGTGACCGGGCGGAACTGGACGCCCGGCACGGACGGCTTCGCGGCCGCCCCCGACCAGTACTGCGCGGTTCACTTTCACGAAGACGACCTGGGCGATGCCGGCTGGGACACCGACCTGTCACTGGAAGTCCCGGCCGGGTGGGACAGCGGCGTCTACGGCATCCGGCTGACCGGCCTGGGCCCGGCGACCGGGACGCTCGACGTGGTCAGGGAAGACGGCACCGGGCACGAGGACATCGTTCCGCTGATCGTGACCGCGGCCGGGGCACCCGGCCGCCGGCTGGCCGCGGCGGTCTTGCTGCCGACCTTCAGCTACCTGGCCTACGCCAACGAGCACGCTTCCTGGGAACACCCGATCAAGTCCTCAGAGACCGAGGCGGCCGCGCTGCCAGTGACCCGGCGGGACCGGTTCATGGCCGAGCAGCGGCTGCTCAGCCTGTACGAGCTGCACGCCGACGGCAGCGGAACCTGCCTGTCCTCCTGGCGCCGCCCGGTGCTGAACCTGCGGCCCGGCTACCACCTGCCGCTGGTCCGCGGGCCGCACCAGTTCAGCGCCGACCTGGAGCTGCTGAGCTGGCTGGCCGACCGGGGCACAGAGGTCGACGTGATCACCGACGACGACCTGCATCGCCGCGGCGCGGCGGCGCTCGCGCCCTACCGCGTCGTGCTGACCGGCAGCCACCCGGAGTACACCAGCAGCCAGATGCTCGATGGCCTGGAGGCGTACCTGGCCGGCGGCGGCCGGCTCATGTACCTGGGCGGCAACGGCTTCTACTGGGTAACCACGGCCCCCGCCGATGATCCGTGGGTGATCGAGGTCCGCCGGGGGATGGCCGGGACCCGGGTCTGGCAGTCACCGCCGGGGGAGTGCCATCAGGCCATGACCGGCGAGCGCGGCGGGCTGTGGCGGCTGCGCGGGCGCGCCCCGCAGGCGCTGGCCGGGGTCGGCTTCACCGCGCAGGGCTTCGACGTCTCGCTGCCGTACCGGCTGCATCCCGGCGTGGCCGGCGGCCGGGCCGCCTTCATCGTCGACGGGCTCGATGCCGCCGAGCCGCTGACCGGGAACGGATCCGTGCTCGGCGGGCCGGCGCTTCGAGATCGACCGGGCCGACCCGGACCTGGGTACGCCGCCCCACGCGGTGGTGGTGGCCACCGCTCACGGCTTCAGCGACGGTTACCAGGGTGCTGTCGAGGACGTCATGACGGCGGACTCCCGGCAGGGCGGCAGCGTCAGCGAGCTGGTCCGCTCGGACATCGTCTTCTTCGAGACGCCGGGCGGTGGCGCGGTACTGTCGACCGGGTCGATTGCCTGGTGCGGCGCGCTGCGCGACCCGGACGGCCGGGAGAGCGCCGTCGGGCGCCTGACCGGGAACGTGCTGGACCGGTTCGCTGACCCGGCCGCGTTTGACGGCTCGCTGGCGGCCGGGTAGCCGCGGCCACTTCGGGATCCCCGTACTCCGCCGCGTGCGGCAGGGGTCACACTGGTAGTAACCCGGCCATCAGGGGGTTGGCGTGAAGCAGGACAGGAGCCCGGACACGGGCCGCTCCGATGCTGAGGAACTGCTGCTGCGGGTCGCGTGGTTCTACTACAAGGACGAGCTCACCCAGGATGAGATCGCCAAGCGGCTGTCCGTGTCGCGGGCCTCGGTCGGCCGGATGCTGGACCGGGCCCGGCGGGTCGGCCTGGTCTCGATCAACCTGAACGCTGATCACCTGGACGCCTTCGAGGTCAGCAGCCGGCTGCGGCAGGCTTTCGGCCTGGCCGAGGCGCTGGTCGTGCCCGATCATCAGATCGAGCCTGCCGACCACCATGCCCTCAACGCCAGGCTCGGCGTGGGCGGCGCCCAGTTCATGAGCACCCACCTGCGCCCCGGCGGCTCGCTGGGCGTGGGCTGGGGGGAGACGGTGTCGCGGGTCATCGGCGCGACTAACTTCGGCGCCGTCGGCCCCGTGCACATGGTCACCCTGACCGGCGGCGTCGACGGCTACCTGCAGACGATCTTGTCCTCCAAGACCGAGAGCGTGACCGAGCAGGAAGCCACGACGGCCACGATCATCCCCTCGCCGATCGTGGCCTCCACCGCGAGACTGGCGGCCGCGCTCAAGACCGAGCCGACCATCCAGCAGGTGCTCAAGGAAGCGTGCGCCGTCGAGCAGGCCATCGTCGGCGTCGGCACGCCGACCGCCGATGCCAGCCTGGTGCAGATCGGCTACCTGGCTGCCGAGGAGATGCGAGAACTGCGCGAGCGGGGTGTGGTGGGCGACATCCTGGGCCAGTTCTACGACGCTGCGGGCCAGGTAGTGGACCTGCCCATCCACGAGCGGCGCATCGGCGTGGAGCTGACCGAGCTGGCGGCGATCCCCAAAGTGGTGGGGGTGGCCGGGGGGCTGCACAAGGTCGAGGCGATCCTGGGCGCGCTGCGCGGCGGCTATCTTGACGTGCTCGTGACCAACGAACTGGTTGCCCTGCGGCTGCTCCGGTCCGCGCGCAGCTAGGCACGCCGGTGCCGGCTGACCGGTCAGACCGTTCTGCCGTCTGACCGAAATTACCTGTTCAGGAGTCTTGTCAGGGCCCCCGTATCGGCCGATACTCAGCTAACGAGCGAATGCCCACTTGTTGAGCGAATGCTCCGCGTAGCAGGCAGTACGGGGAGGAGGCCGGGCCGAGGTGATCCTGTGGTGACCTTGTGGGGCCGGTCGTGGACCAGGGCGGAGCTGCTGGCCCGGCTGGGCCGGCTCGAGCAGGTTGCCGGGGTCCAGCTCGTGGAGGGCGGCGATGGCGCTGAGCGCGGCGTGCGGATGCTGCGCTGCGCCACCGGGGCGGGTTTTGACTTTGAGATCCTGGTCGACCGGGGCTTCGACATCGGCCGGGCGTGGCTCGGCGGGCGGCCGCTGGCCTGGTCAGCCCCGGCCGGAGTGATCGGCCCGTGGTACTGCGACCCGGCCGGGATCGAGTGGTTCCGCGGCTTCCCCGGCGGCCTGGTGTCCACCTGCGGCCTGGACCACACGCTGCTCGGCGGCACTGACGACGCGACGGTCTTCAACTACCCGCATCGCCCGGCGGAGCGCTACGGCCTGCACGGCCGCTACACCACGCTGCCGGCGCGGCTGGCCGGCTACGGAACCTCCTGGGACGGCGACGACTGCGTGCTGTGGGCGGAGGGCGAGGTCACCCAGGCCGCGCTGTTCGGCGAGCAGCTGGTGCTGCGCCGCCGGGTCGAGGCCGACCTCGGCGGCCTCAGCCTGCGGATCACCGACACGGTGACCAACGCCGGCCCGACACCCTGCCCGCACATGATGCTCTACCACTGCAACGTCGGCTTCCCGGTCGTTGACGCCGGGGCCGAGCTGGCCTACCCGGCGGCCGCCGGGACCTGTGTCAGCGCCGCCGCCAGCACCGGGTACCGGACGCTGGCGGCGCCGCGGCACGACTTCGTCGAGGAATGCTACGAGCATGACATGCAGCCTGGCCCGGACGGCCTGGTCACGGCCGCGGTCGTGAACCGGGCGGCGGGCCTCGCGGTTTTCCAGCGCTACCGGCCTGATGCCCTGCCGCACCACATCACCTGGCGCCAGCTCGGCACCGGCGCCTACGTGGTTGCTATGGAGCCGAGCACTAACCGCGACGCGGGCCGTCTGGATGCTCGCGCCCGCGGCGAGCTGCTGCACCTGGCGCCCGGCGAGACCCGGCGCTACGAGCTGGAGATTGGTGCCGTGACCGGCGCGGCGGCCATCGACGCGCTGGCCGCCCGCACCGCCCGGCTGGCCGGCCAGGCGGGCGCGGCATGACCGGCGGCCCGCGGCTGAGCGCCGGGGTGCTCACCGCCGACCTGACCCGGCTCGGCGCCGAGCTGGAGATCCTGCGCGGCACGGCCGGGTGGGCGCACGTCGACGTGATGGACGGTTCGTTCTGCCCGCAGCTGACCGTCGGCCCGGCTTTCCTCGCGGCCGTGGCCGGCACGGGCATCCCGCTCGACGCGCACCTCATGGTGACCGAGCCGCGGCGGCTGCTGCCCGAGGTCGCGGCGGCCGGGCCAGCGATCATCACCGTGCACGCCGAGGCCACTGTGCACCTGCACCGGACCATGCAGGAGATGACCGAGCTGGTCAGCGCGGGCCCCGGCTTCCTGCGCGGCGTCGCGATCAATCCCGGCACCCCGGTGCAGGCCGTGGAGCCCGTACTGGAACTGGCCGACCTGATCCTGGTACTCGCGGTGAACCCCGGCTGGTCCGGCCAGGCCCCGGCGGCGAACACCCGCCGCCGCGTGCTGGCGGTGCGCGAGCTGGCCCGCGCCGCCGGGGCCGAGGTTCTGGTTGGCGTGGACGGCGGCGTGACGGCCGGGAACGCTGCTCAGATCGCCGGCTGGGGGATCGACCTCATCGTGAGCGGCAGCGCGATCTACGACCGTGCCGACCCGGCCGGCAACCTCGACCGCATCATGCGGCTGCTCAGTGACTCAGGCCGGGCACCAGACCCGGGCTCGGCCCCGGCACACCCCCAGGAGGAAGCAGATGCCAGGCAGTAACGGCGCGCGCATCGTCCCGCCAGCCGTCCCCATGTCGATCACCCAGATTGCGATCGTCGTGGCCGACATCGAGTCCGCGATGCGTTCCTACGCCGAGAACCTCGGCTGGGGTCCGTGGAAGGTCTTTGACTACAAGCCGCCGCTGCTGCATGACACCGTCGTGCGAGGCGAGCCGGTCGAGTTCCGCATGATCGGCGCCGAGACCTCGGTGGACGGCCTGGGCTTCGAGCTGATCCAGCCGGTCAGCGGCCCGAGCATCTACCAGGAGTTCCTGGACACTCGCGGCGAGGGTGTCCAGCACATCGCCTGCATGAAGCACACGGTGGCGGAAAGCGACGCGCTGAAGAAGCACTGGCGCGAGCGCGGCGCCGAGGTGCTGATGGGCGGCCGGATCGGGGAGACCATCGAGTTCTACTACCTGGACACCGGCCCGCTGGTGAAATTCGTACTGGAGTCCGGCAGCGGGCACGCCATCGATCTCGAGCCGACCTACGTCTTCCCGTGACCCGTCCGGATCAGCTGCGCGTCCTGGTGGTCGGCGATCCGTACATGCCGGTTCCGGCCTTCACCGCGGCCCTGGCCGGGCTGCCCGTCACGGTATCGGAGCTGCAGATCGGCAGCCCGGAGGTGCCGCCGCCGCGGACCGAGTCCGAGCGCGCGCTGCGTGAGTACGCCGGCGACCCGGCCGCGGTCGCCCGCGCGGCGGCCGGTCATGACGTGCTGATCGTGCACGGCGCCCCGGTCAGCGCGGAGGTGCTCGACGCGGCGCCGCTGCGGCTGGTCTGCTGCGCCCGCGGCGGGCCGGTCAACATCGACGTGCCCGCGGCCACCGAGCGGGGAATTCCGGTGGTCAACACGCCGGGCAAGAACGCCGAAGCCGTTGCTGAGCTGACTATCGCCTTCGCCCTGCTGCTGATCCGCGCGGTCCCGCGCGCCACCCGTCACCTGGCCGACGGCGGCGGATTCGCCGACTCGGTCTTCGAGGGCGGGGAGTTCTTCGGCCGGGAGGCGCCCGGGATGACCCTGGGCCTGGTCGGCTACGGCAACGTCGGCCGCGAGGTCGCCTGGCGGGCCCGGGCGCTGGGATTCGTGCCGCTCGCCTACGACCCGCAGCCGCCGGCCTGCCCGGCCGACGTCGAGCTGGTGCCCCTCGCGGAGCTGCTCAGCCGGTCCGACATCGTGTCGGTGCACGCCAGGGCTATGCCGGACAACCGGCACATGTTCTCGGCGGAGCTGTTCAGCGCCATGCGGCCCGGCGCGCTGTTCATCAACACCGCTCGTGAGTCGCTGGTCGATGAGCAGGCCCTGCAGGCGGCGCTGGAGCGTGGCCAGCTGGGCGGCGCGGCGCTGGACGTGATGGAGGCGCCGCCTGCCGGGCAGCGCCATCCGCTGCTGAGCCAGTCCAACGTGTTCGTCACGCCGCATATCGGCGGGGCCACCGCCGAGACGCTGCGCCGGGGCGCCGAGCTGGCCGCTGCGGGGGTCGCTGACCTGCTGGCCGGGCGGGTACCGGCCAACCTGGTCAACCCGCAGGTCCTCAGGGCGCAGGCCCCGCCGCAGGTCCTGCCGGCCGGAAGGGGCTCGTCATGACCCGGTACCTGCTGGCCATCGACGCCGGAACCGGTAGCTGCCGGGCCCTGCTGTTCACCCCGGACGGCCAGCAGGCCGCCGTGGCCACCCGGGAGTGGACCCACCGCGAGCCAGCCGGCGTGCCCGGCGGGCAGGACTTCGACGTGGTCGCCGGCTGGGCGGCCATCGCCGCCTGCATCGGCGAGGCGCTGCGCGCCGCCGGGGCCAGCGGCGCCGATGTGATGGCGGTATCGGCGACATCCATGCGCGAGGGCGTGGTGCTGTACGACGCGGCTGGCCAGGAGATCTGGGCCTGCCCGAACGTGGACAGCCGGTCGGCGGCGGAAGCGGCCGAGCTGATTGCCGAGGGCGCGGCGGACAAGATCTACGCCGAGGCCGGCGACTGGGTATCGATCACGGCCCCGGCCCGGCTGCGCTGGCTGGCCCGGCACCGCCCCGCCATCCTGGCCGCGGTGGCGGCCTGGGCCTGCTCAGCGACTGGATCTTGTACCGGCTGTCCGGAGTCCAGGTCACCGAGCCGTCCTGCGGGTCCAGTACGGGGATGTTCACCCTGTCCCGCCGGTCCTGGTCGGAGCAGATCGCGCAGACCTGCGGGCTGCCGCCGGAGGTGCTGCCCCCGGTCGTTGATCCCGGCACGGTGATCGGGCAGGTGACGGCGGCCGCCGCCGAGCAGACCGGGCTGCGGGCTGGCACCGCGGTGGTCGCGGGCGGCGCCGACACCCAGCTCGGGCTGCTCGGCTGCGGCGCGCTGCCGGGCGAGTACACCGTCGTGGGCGGCACCTTCTGGCAGAGCACGGTGCTGCTCAGCGAGCCGCTGATCGACCCGAAGACGCGGCTGCGGACCCTGTGCCACGTCGAGCCCGGCAGCTGGATGCTGGAGGGCATCGGCTTTTACTGCGGCATGGCCATGCGCTGGTTCCGCGACGGGTTCTGCGCCGCGCAGGTGGCGGAGGCGAGCCGCCGCGGCATCGATCCCTACGTCCTGATGGAGGACCTCGCGGCGCAGGTCCCGGTGCGGCCGCACGGGGTGCTGGCGATCATGTCGAACCTGATGAACGCGGGCCGCTGGGTGCACGCCAGTCCCTCGTTCCTCCAGTTCGACCTGGGCGATCCCGCCGCCTCCGGGACCGGGGCGTGCGTGCGCGCGCTGGAGGAGGCGGCCGCCTTCGTGGCGCGCGGGCACCGGGACATCATCACCGAGATCACCGGCCGCGAGTTCAGCGAGCTGGTGTTCACCGGCGGCGCGGCCCGCGGGCGGCTGTGGCCGCAGATCATGGCCGACACCCTGGGCATCCCGGTGCACGTGCCCGCGGTCACCGAGAGCAGCGCGCTGGGCGCCGCCCTGTGCGCCGGCACCGGAGCCGGGATCTACGCCAGCGTGACCGAGCTGCGCGACCAGCTGCGCACCCGGGCCGCGACCTTCGAGCCTGCCCCGGCCGCCGTGGCCGTCGGCGACCAGCGCTACGCCGTCTGGCAGGACGCCTACCGCCGGATGCTGGCCATGTCCGAGGACGGCCTGCTCAGCCCGCTGTGGCGGGCCGCCGGCGCCTAGCCGCCCCGGCCCGGCCGGGCCGGGCCATCGACCGAACTGACCACCGCACCAGCCGCCCCCAACGCACAACCCGGGAGAGACGAGATCATGGCCGACAACGAGGACCTCACCAGCGGCAGCCGCTTCCAGCCGGCGGTACCCGCGCGCCAGGAGGCCTTCGGGCTCAAGGGCAGCGCCAGCCTGGACTGGGGCATGCAGAGCAGGCTGGCCCGCATCTTCCGCCCCGCGACCGGCCGGACGGTGATGCTGGCCATCGACCACGGCTACTTCCAGGGCCCCACCACTGGCCTGGAGCGGGTCGACCTGTCGATCGTGCCGCTGCTGCCCGGCGCCGACGCGCTGATGACGACGCGCGGCATGATCCGGTCGACCATCCCGGCCGCCTGCGGGACCCCCGTCGTGCTGCGAGCCAGCGGCGGCCCGAGCATCCTCAAGGAGCTGTCCGACGAGCAGGTCGCGGTCAGCATGGAGGACGCCGCCCGGCTGAACGCCTGCGCGGTCGCGGTCCAGGTCTTCATCGGCGGCGAGTTCGAGACCCAGTCGGTGGCCAACATGACCGCCCTGGTCGATGCGGGCCAGCGCTACGGCATCCCGGTGCTGGCCGTCACCGCGGTGGGCAAGGAGCTCACCCGCGATGCGCGGTACCTGCGGCTGGCTACCCGCATCTGCGCCGAGCTCGGCGCGCACGTGGTCAAGACCTATTACTGCACCGAGGATTTCGACACCGTGGCCGCGGCCTGCCCGGTGCCGCTGGTCATGGCCGGCGGCAAGAAGCTGCCCGAGCTGGACGCGCTGACCATGGCCTACCAGGCGGTTCAGGAGGGCGCTTCGGGCGTCGACATGGGCCGCAACATCTTCCAGAGTGCTGCCCCGCAGGCGATGCTCGCCGCCGTCGGGGCCGTCGTGCACGAGTCCGCCAAGCCGCAGGAGGCGTACGAGCAGCTCGTGCGCCCGCATCTTCCGACCTAAGCAACGAGAGGCAGCCGACGATGACCCACACCGCAGGCAGTACGCCCGGAAGCACGCAGGCGACCGCGCCCGAGGGCGGCGCGCTCAAGGCGGGAGTCATCTCGCTGCCCGGTGTGCTCATGCAGAGCGTCACCTCGATCGCGCCGGCGATCGCCGGCATGTTCACGGTCCCGTTCATCGTGCTCAACGCGGGCGTCGGGGCCCCGCTGGCTTATCTCGGCGCGTTCATCATCGCCCTGTTCCTGGGCTACGTGCTGGCCCAGTTCAGCCGGCACCTGTCCTCCACGGGGAGCTATTACACCTACGTGTCGAGGTCGCTGGGCGGCCGGGCCGGCTTCCTGGTCGCCTGGGTGTACCTGCTGTTCTACCCGGTGGTCATCGCCCAGGTTGGCTCGTTCATGGGCTCCACCCTGCAGTCGGTGCTCAAGGTCGAGTACGGGGTGACGTTCGAGTGGTGGTGGTTCATGATCTTCCTCATCGCGCTCGTTGCCTACACGGCCTGGCGCGGCGTGGAACTGTCGGTCAACCTGATCATCGGCCTGGGCATCATCGAGGGCGTCATCGTGCTCGCCCTGGGCCTGTGGGGCCTGGCCAACCCGGGCCCCGGCGGGGTGAACTTCCAGTGGCTCACGACGATCGGCCATTCCGGCAACCTGCATGGCCTGTTCCTCGGCGTGGTCTTCGCGATCTTCGCCATCACCGGGTGGGACGCGGCCGCGCCGCTGGCCGAGGAGAGCCGCGACCCCAAGCGCACCATCCCGCGGGCGGTCATGGGATCGATCATCATCCTCGGCATCTTCCTGGTCGTTGTGTCCTGGGGCCAGACCACCGGCTGGGGCACCGCCCGCCTCGGCTCGTTCGCCGGCTCGGCCGAGCTGCCCGCGTTCGTGCTCGGCAAGCAGTACTGGGGTGATGGCTGGCTGATCGTGCTGTTCGCGCTGTTCAACTCGGCCATCGCGGTCTCCATCGCGTGCACGAACGCCTCGACCCGGTTCCTGTACGGGATGGCCCGGGCCAAGGCGCTGCCGGCCGCGCTGACCAAGGTTCACCCGAAGTTCGAGACGCCGAGCAACGCCATCATCACCCAGACCGTCGTCAACGTCGCGCTGGGCCTGATCCTGCCGCTGATCATCGGGGTGACCAACGTCTATAACGTGACCGGTACCTGGTTCACCTTCGCGCTGGCCTTCGTCTACATCATGGCCAACATCGGCCTGTTCGTGTTCTACCGCCGCGAGCACCCCGGCGAGTTCAGCTGGGGCAAGCACCTGATCATCCCGGCCATCGGATCCATCGCGCTGGCCGTCGTCGTGTACTACTCGGTGGTCCCGCTGCCGGCCTGGCCGGTCTCCCTGGCCCCGTTCATCGTGCTGGGCTGGCTGGTCGTCGGCGCGGTGGTGGTCGCCCTGGTGTACCGCGGCAGCCGGGCGCAGAACCTGGCCATGGCAGGAGCAGCGATGGGCGAGTCCATGGAAGCGGCACAGGCTGAGCGGCTGTCGGCCACCGACCTGCAGCCGCCGCCCGACGCCGTGCGCTGATGCTGGCCGGTGCCGGGGGCGGAGCTAGGCGTCCCGCCCCCGGCACCGGCCGGGTCAGCTGCCCAGGCGGGCCGGGAAGCCGCCCGTGGCCACCGGGCCCCAGCGCCGCGGGGTGACGCGGATCAGGGACTTGCCCTGGCGGCGCATGGCCTCCCGGTACTCGTCCCAGTCCGGGTGCTCGCCGGAAATGCTGCGGAAGTACTCCACCAGCGGCTCCACCGACTCCGGCAGGTCCAGGACCTCGGCATCCCCGTCGACCTGCACCCACGGGCCGCCGAAGTCATCCGACAGCACCAGCACCGACGCGCGGCTGTCGCGGCGGGCGTTGCCGGTCTTGGCCCGCTCGGGGTAGGTGGACACGACGATCCGGCCCGCTTCGTCCACGCCGCAGGTGACCGGCGAGGCCTGCGGGGAGCCGTCGGCGCGCCAGGTAAGCAGCACGGCCTGGTGCCGGGGGCGGATGAAGTCCAGGAGCTCGTCGAGGCCGACGCGGGTATTCGTGGCGATCTGCGGCATGCCGCGAGTTTACGCAGGGCCGGAGTTCAGCAGCTGATAGGTGGCCCGGGCGCCGCGGGCGCGCAGCGACTCCAGCGCCGCCAGGTACGGGCCGGTGAATCCGGGCTGGGCGGCCAGCCCGCCGAACAGCTGCTCGTCGCGGATGAAGGCCAGCGGGTCAGCGCGCTGCGCGGCCGCGCTGGCCAGCACCGCCCCCCGCCGCTGGTCGACGATCTCGATCGGCTCGCCCTGCTCGTCGGTGCCCTCGGCGTACCGGGCCCAGCTGGCCACGATCGCTGCCGACCGCTGCACGCGGCCGCCGGCGGCGAGGTTGTGCTGGATCACCGGGACCAGCCACTTGGGGATCCGGTCGGAGCTGAATGCGGCCAGCCGGGCCAGGGTGTCGCGGATGGCCGGGTTGGCGAACCGCTCCAGCAGCCCGGTGATGTAGGCGTCGAGGTCAGTGCCGGGGACTTCCGGCAGGGTGGGGCGGCCCTCGGCCTGCATGTAGCCGCGCAGGAAGGCGGCGAAGACCGGGTCAGCCGCCGCCTCGTGCGCGTAGCGGTAGCCGGCCAGGTAACCGGCGTAGGCCAGCGCCTGGTGGCCGACGTTCAGCAGCCGCAGCTTCATCAGCTCATACGGCGTCACGTCCGCGACCAGCTGCACGCCGCAGCGCTCCCAGGGCGGCCGCCCGGCCGGGAAGTCGTCCTGCAGCACCCACTGGGTGAACGGCTCGCAGACCACCGGCAGCGCGTCGCGGATGCCGTACTCGGTGCGCAGCTGCTCGGTGTCGGCGGCCGTGGTCACCGGGGTGATCCGGTCGACCATCGAGCTGGGGAAGGCCACCTCCGCCCGGAGCCAGGCGCCGAGGGCCGGGTCGCGCAGGCTCGCGAACGCGGCGAACATCCGCCGTGCCACAGCCCCGTTACCGGGAATGTTGTCGCACGACATCACAGTGAACGGGGGCGTGCCCGCGGCCCGCCGGCGCGCCAGCGCCTCGGTCACGAACCCGAACACGGTGCTCGGCACGGCACCGGGCGCCAGGTCGGCGGCCACCGCCGGGCTGGCCGCGTCGAACTCGCCGGTGGCCTGGTTGAAGTTGTAGCCGCCCTCGGTGATGGTCAGCGACACGATGCGGGTGCGCGGGTCGGTCAGCACGCTGAGCACCTGGTCCGGTTCCTCCGGCGCGAACAGGTACCTGGTCAGCGAGCCGATGACCCGCGGCTCGGTGCTGCCGTCCGGCGCCTTCAGTACCAGGGTGTAGAGGCTGTCCTGGGCGGTGAGCGCCAGCTTCTTGGGCCGGTCGGCGGGTAGCACGTCCACGCCGCAGATGCCCCATTCCAGCGCTGCGGCCCGGCTGCCGGGATCGCTGAGCAGGCGGTCCAGGTACATGGCCTGATGGGCGCGGTGAAAGCCGCCGACGCCGAAGTGCACGATGCCGGTCTGCAGCTGGCCGCGGTCATAGCCGGGCGCGGCGATCCGCTCGCGGACCGCGGCCCGGCCCGCCGGGGAGGCGAGGTCGAGCTCATCGGCGGGGGTGCGGTTCACGGGGCATCCTCCTGTCGCCGCGCCGCCGGGCACCGCGGCCGGGCGCGGCGGTGAGCAGCCCTTCGACCTTACGGCCGCAGCGTCGGCTGCCGCCGCGCCGGAGGGACCCGGACCGGGCGAGGCCAGGCCGGTGGCCGGGTGCGAGACAATGGGGCCGAGCCGTGCACGACCCGGGCCCGGGCTCCCACGGTGATCTGGCCAGATTTGGGGTTGCGGAGCTGCATGCGCACGTTCTTGTCCCGGCCGCGGTCCGGCCGCGTCTACACGACCAGGCGGCTGGTCCGCAGCACGGACGTGACCCCGGCCGGCCGCCTGCGGTTCGATGCGCTGGCACGGTATCTCCAGCAGGCCGCCGAGGACGACCTGTATGACGCGGGCTGGGATGAGCCCTATTCCTGGCTGGTCCGCAAAACCGCCGTGACCGTCCGGGATTTCCCCCGCTTCGGCAGCCGGATCTGGCTGCATACCTTCTGCTCGGCCACCGGGCCCCGGTGGGCTGAGCGGACGACGATCGTGTCCGGGCCGGAGGGCGACCTGCTGCAGGCTACGGCGGTGTGGGCGGCTGTGGCCCGCTCCGATGGCCGGCCCGCTCCGCTCGGCCCGCAGTTTCACCGCCTCTACGACGGGGCCGCGCAGGGCCGCACGGTGTCGGTCCGGCTGTCCCACCCGCGCCCGCCCGCCTCGCCTGCGGGTGGCGCCTGGCCGCTGCGGGCCAGCGACTTCGACACTGCCGGGCACGTCAACAACGCGATTCACTGGGCCGCGGTCGAGGATGTCCTGGCCGGCCTCGACTGGCTGCCGGACGGCGCTGACCTGGAGTATCACCGGCCGGTGCGGCCCGGCTGCGACCCGTATCTGGCCGCCAGCCGGGATGCTAACGAGGTCAGCATCTGGCTGCTGGACGGCGATCAGCGGCTGGCCTCAGCCCGGCTGTCCCGCAAGGGCGCCGTGCGTGACCTCCGCGCCCGGAACGCCAATGGCCGCCGCCCGGAGGCGGTGCCGGGCCGGGACCTGCCGGACAACAGCGACGTTGCGCCAGGCCGGCGAGCAGCCGGCGCCGCCCGGCTAGCTATGACGAGCGGCCGGCCCTGAGCGGCGAGGCTGCCGCGCACGCCCTTGCGGAAGTCCGGGCATAGTCGGCTATGGTGGCCCTTCCGGTGTCGATGTGGGCACAATCGGCTAACTGGACCAGGAAGAGAATGGCTGAGGCACCAGTCGCGCCGTACCTGGCGCGGCTCTATGACGGTAACGGTGATCCGGCGGGCACCTGCTTTCAGGTGGTCCCCGGCGTGCTGGTGACCGCCTGGCAGGTCCTGGCGGCCATGGGCGGGGGGCACGAGGGCGCAGTCGTCGCCCTGGACCCGCTGGCCGGGGGTCCCCCGCGGCGCGCCGTCGTGGCCCGCCTGGATCCCGGCCACGACCTGGCCGTCCTGCAGACCGACGACCCGCTGCCCGAATGCGTGCCGGCCCTGGCCGCCAGCGACGAGGTCATGATCGGCACCCCCGTGGTCATTACCGGGACGCCCGTCCTCAACGATGGCCAGCACAGCTACCCCTACATCGACGCTGACGGCCGCTGGGCCGGCGCGGCCGTCCCGGCGGCGGCCGGGAACGGGCAGGTGCCGCTGAGCCAGGTCGCCGCGGGCGGTGTCACCCGCGGGATGAGCGGGGCCCCGGTGCTGGCCAGCCAGCCGGCCGCCACGGGCCTGATTGTTGTCGGGGTGGTCTCGGCCCGCTACAACGCCGGGGCCTGGGGCGGGGACTCGGTTCAGGTGATTCGCACGGAGGACCTGGCCGCGCTGCTGGCCGGGCTGGCCGACATCACGCTGGCCCGGCAAGGCGGCCCGCGGCACGGCTATGTTCCCGCCACGCAGCTGTGGACGCTGACCGGGCACGGCGGGTGGGTGTACGCCGTGGCGTTCAGCCCGGATGGCAACCTGCTGGCCTCGGCGGGCGAGGACATGACCGTCCGGCTCTGGGACGTCGCCACCGGCGTCCTGGCCGGCACGCTGACCGGGCACGGCGGCCCGGTCAGCGGAGTGGCGTTCAGCCCGGACGGGCGCAGCCTGGCCACCGCCTCCCATGACCGCACGATCCGCATCTGGGACCTGAGCACCGGCCGGGCGCGGACCCTGAGCAAGGACATCAACTGGGCCGGCGGCGTCGCGTTCAGCCCGGACGGGCGCCTGCTGGCCGGGACCGGCTCGGGCAAGACCGCGCAGCTGTGGATCGCTGCCTCCGGGGCGGCGGCCGGGACTCTGACCGGCCATGCTGGCTGGGTCAGCGGCGTGGCCTTCAACACCCGGGGCAGCCTGCTGGCCACCGCCGGCACCGACGGTGCCGCGCGGCTGTGGGAAGTGGCCACCCGGATGCCGGTGCGCAAGCTGACCGGGCACACCGACGCGGTCACCGGGGTCGCGTTCAGCCCGGACGGGCGGATGCTGGCCACCGTCAGCCGCGATGCCACGGCCCGGCTGTGGAACGTGGCTAACGGGGTGGCCGTGGCCACGCTCTCCGGGCACACCGACTGGGCCGCCGGGGTCGCGTTCAGCCCGGACGGCGGCCTGCTGGCCACCGCCGGGAAGGACAAGACGGTCCGGCTGTGGGACGTCGCCACCGGGACCTCGGCCGGCACGCTCACCGGGCACGGCGACTGGGTGCGCGCGCTGGCCTTCAGCCCGGCCGGCGGCCTGCTGGCCACCGCCGGCGACGACCAGGCCGTCCGGCTCTGGGAATAGCGGCCGCAGCGTCCCGCGGCCGCGGCGCTGCCGCGGTCAGCCGTGGGTCTCGGCCAGATGCGCCCGGATTACCGAGTCGAAGTCGGGGTCGGCGGTCAGGCCCAGCCGGGCCGCCCGGCCGGCCTGGACCCGGACCGGCCAGGTGTGCACGATCCGCTCGATATCCGGGTCCGGCACGAAGTCGATCAGCGCGCTGGCCTGCGGCCCGGCCGCGCGCTCCAGCGCGGCGATCATGTCGGCCACGCTGATCGTCAGCGCCGGCAGGTTGACCGCGGTGCGGCCGCCCCAGTCGGACTCGGCCGCGCTGGCGGCGCGCAGCAGCCCGGCGATCGCCCGGCCTGGCGACGCCAGCGCCGCCTCGGTCGCCGGGTCCACGGGGCAGACCGCTCGCTGCCCCGCCAGCGGCTCGCGGATGATGCTGGACAGGAAGCCGGACGCGGCCGCGTTGGGCTTGCCCGGCCGGACGCTGACGGTGACCAGGCGGACGGACCGGCCGCGCAGGAAGCCCTTGCGGGTGTAGTCGGCCAGCAGGTACTCGGCGATGGCCTTCTGCGTGCCGTAACTCGACTGCGGCGTGGGCAGCGTGTAATCGTCGACGGCGGCGGGCATCGGATGGCCGGGATCGGCCCCGAACACCGCCAGCGAGCTGGCCAGCACGACCACGGGCTGCGTCCCGAGCGCCCGGCAGGCGGCCAGCAGCGCCTCGGTGCCGCGCAGGTTGGCCCGCATGCCCAGGTCGAAGTCCGCCTCGCACTCGCCGCTGACAGCGGCCGCGAGATGGAAGATCACGTCCGCCCCGGCCAGGGCGGCCCGGCCGCCCTCGGGCAGCTCGCTGACGTCGCCGCGGACCGCCGTCACCCGCTCGTCGGCGGCCAGGTCACCCGGCGGCGGGAACTGGTCGATCAGCGTGACGGCGGCCAGCGGCTGCGCCGCCGCGCCCGCGACCTCCAGCGATCCGGCGGCCAGCAGCTCACGGGCCAGCCGCGCGCCCAGGAACCCGGCCCCGCCGGTGATCACCACATTGACCACGCTGTCTCCTGCCTCCCGCCGGGCTCGTGATCCCGGATAGCACGATCTTAGGCATTCGCGCCGCGCTCGCCGTGCGGCCTGCGACGGCATGGCGCGGCCGCCGGCGTACCGTAGCCGGATGGCGACCATCGACGATGCGGCCCGGATCGCGCGGGAGCTGCCCGAGGTCACGGAGAGCGAGCGGCACGGCCATCGCACCTGGCTCGTCGCGGGCAAGGCGTTCGCCTGGGAGCGGCCGTTCAGCAAGGCTGACCTTCGCCGGTTCGGCGATCAGCAGCCACCCGATGGGCCCATCCTGGCCACCCGGGTCGAGGACCTCGGCGAGAAGGAGGCCGTGCTCGGCGCGCACCCGGCCGGGTTCTTCACCATCCCGCACTTCGACGGGTACGCCGCGATCCTCATCCAGTTGCCGGCCGTCTCCGCCGGGGCCCTGCGCGAGGCGATCACCGACGGCTGGCTGGCCATGGCCCCGCCGAAGCTGGCCCGCCAGTACCTGGACGCGCGCTAGCTACTGCCCGAGGGCGCCGTCGATGTGCTCGCGGAGCAGGTCGGCGTGCCCGAGGTGGCGGGCGTACTCCTCGATCATGTGGGTGAGCACCCAGCGCAGCGACATCCCGCCGCGGTCCGGGTCCGCGACCTGGCTCACCAGGCCAAGATCCGGCGCCTGCGCCACGAACTGGTCGGCGAACGCGATCTCCTCGCGCCACGCCGCCCACGCCTGCGCCACGACCTGCGGGTCGGCCACGGCGCCGTCAAAGTCGCCGTCGCGGTCGCCCGCGGAGGAGAACCGGTACGGCGCGTCCTGGCCCGCCATCACCCGCCGGAACCAGGACCGCTCCACGTCGGCCATGTGCCGCACCAGGCCCAGCAAGGACATCGTGGATGGCTCCAGGGACCGGCGGGCGAGAGCACTGGCGTCCAGCCCTGAGCACTTCAGCTCCAGGGTCTCGCGCTGCCAGCGCAGGAAGCCGGTCAGAGTGTCCCGCTCGCTGCCCTGCTCAGGCGGCTCGGTTCGCGGATCGGCAGCGGGGTCGATGAACATGTCAGCTCGGGGCGCGGACACCATAGCCTCCGGTCGGCCGGGAACAAGACGGGTATCACCCGGCCGCCATCATCTGCTAACCGCGCGGGCAGCACCACCGGATTTCGCCCGGCTGAGCCACCGGCCATGACGGCTGTCATGGTCAGGTCATGACAGCGGTCCGCGCGCCGTCCGGCGGGCCGCTGACAAACTGGACCCATGACAACGACGAGCACAGCGGCTGCGGCCCAAGCGCGCGCATCCGGCCACCCCCTCGCCGTCGATCTCGCTAGCGTGCACAAGAACTTCGGCTCAGTGCAGGCCGTCCGGGGCGTCGACCTGACCGTCAGCGCCGGTGAGATCGTCGCCCTGCTGGGTCCCAACGGAGCGGGCAAGACGACCACCATCGACATGATCCTGGGCCTGTCCCGGCCGTCCGCCGGGGAGGTCTCGGTATTCGGCCTGCAGCCGCGCCAGGCCATCAGCCGCGGGCTGATCTCCGCGGTCATGCAGACCGGCGGGCTGCTCAAGGACCTGACTGTCGCCGAGACGGTCGAGTACACCGCCAGCCTGTTTGCCGCCAGCGAGCCGCCGGGCGAGGTCCTGCGGCGGGCCGGCATCACCGAGATCGCTGACCGCCGGGTGGGCAAGTGCTCCGGCGGCGAGCAGCAGCGGCTGCGGTTCGCCATGGCCCTGCTGTCCGACCCCGAGCTGCTGGTCCTGGACGAGCCGACGACGGGCATGGACGTCGATGGCCGCCGCAACTTCTGGGCCGCGATCCGGGAGGACGCCGCCAAGGGGCGGACCGTCCTGTTCGCGACGCACTACCTGGAAGAGGCGGACGCCTACGCCGACCGGATCATCCTGCTCGCGCACGGCCAGATCGTGGCCGACGGAACAGCGTCGCAGATCAAGGCGCTGTCGGCGGGCCGCACGGTCCGGTTCACCCTGCCCGGTGCCGACGCCGCCCAGCTGCGCCAGATTCCGGGCGCGGACAGCGTGGAGCTGCGCGGCGACACCGTGCTGATCCACGCCAGTGACAGCGACGCCGTGGCCCGGTACCTGCTGACCAGCACCCCGGCCAGGGACATGGAGATCATCGCCCGCGGCATCGAGGACGCCTTCCTCGCCCTCACCGGCGACGGGAACGCGACGGGTGCCGCCACCGAAGGAGCAGCCCGATGAGTACCGCCGCCGTCCCCGACATCAGCAGCCGGCACGCCCCGCCGCTGGGCGGGTTCAACCTGACCGCGCTCAAGCTGGAAGTGCGGCGGCTGCTGCGCAACCGGCGCACGGTGCTGTTCACCATGGTGCTGCCGATCGTGTTCTTCCTGATCTTCGGGCTGAACAGCGCCTATGCGCACGACAGGCTGGCCCACGGGAACGAGTCGGCGTTCATCATGATCAGCATGGCCCTGTACGGGGGCGTGCTGGCCACCACCTCCGGCGGGGCGATGGTGTCGATCGAGCGGGCCGAGGGCTGGAGCCGTCAGCTACGGCTGACACCGCTGTCCCCGGTCGCTTACATCGTCATCAAGATGCTGACGGCGATGGTGCTGGGGCTCGGCTCGGTGGTCGCGGTGTTCGTCGTCGGCCGGGCTACCGGCGTGCCGCACCTCGATGGCGTGCTGTGGCTCGTCTGCGGTCTCAGCGTGTGGGTCGGCGCCCTGGTCTTCGCGGCGTTCGGGCTGTTCATGGGCTACCTGCTGCCCACCGAGAACGTCATGCAGATCCTGTCGTTCGCCCTGGTGCTGTTCGCCTTCGGCGGCGGGCTGTTCATCCCGCTGAACCAGTTCGCGCCGGCCCTGCAGACCATCGCCGAGTACACCCCGCTGTACGGGCTCAACCAGCTGGTGCACGCCCCGGTGATCGGCGGGGACGTGAAGCTGGTCTGGGTGCTCAACGCGGTGGCCTGGCTGGTGATCTTCGCTGGCGGGGCAGTCTGGCGGTTCCGCAAGGACACCGCCCGGGTCTAGCGGGCAGTTCGTCCCGACCGCACCCGTCTGACGGCGGGGCGGCGGCCATCCGGCCGCCGCCCCGCCGTCTCGCTTTTATTACACTGAGCCGGCTTCCGGTCGCAATGCGTGACAGCTCCGTGACAGGTCTAGTAGCCTTCGGGACCGTTCCGGCAATGCTGCATGGCCGTCGGCGGCCGTGAATCCCGCGCGCATCCTTGGGGGCAAGCGCATGCGCGCAGCACTGGCGCGGCTGCGCTGACGGCGGCATTGCGGACCACATTCGGCAGCTGATCTAGGGGGGATCATGCCCGAGCCGGTTCGCGGCGGCCAGCGTTACCTGCCTGGCCTGGACGGGCTGCGGGCGCTAGCCGTGCTCGCGGTGGTGGCGTACCACTTAAATGCGAGCTGGGCACCGGGAGGGTTACTCGGCGTTGGCGTCTTCTTCACCCTGAGCGGCTACCTGATCACCGATCTGCTGCTCGGCCAGCGCGAGCAGACCGGCCGGCTGCAACTGGTGGACTTCTGGCAGCGCCGGGCCCGCCGGCTGCTGCCTGCCCTGTTCCTGATGCTGGTGGTGGTCATCGGCTGGGTGGCGCTGCTGGACCGCTCCCAGCTCAGCGCGCTGCGCGGGATGGTCTGGTCGGCCGTGCTGTATGTCAGCAACTGGTGGCTGATCGCCCAGCACACCTCGTACTTCGCCCGGTTCGGGCCGCCCTCGCCGCTGGGCCACCTGTGGTCGCTGGCGGTGGAGGAGCAGTTCTACCTGATCTGGCCGTGGGTGCTGCTGATCGGCCTGCGGCTGACCCGGCAGCGCCGCCGGGAGGCGCCCGCCTCCGGGGAGTACTTCGGCCTGGCCGGCGTCGCGCTGCTCCTGGCGCGGTGCCTCGGCGCTGGCCATGGCCATGCTGTATCACCCCGGCTACGACCCGACCCGGGTGTATGACGGCACCGACACCCGGGTCTTCGGGCTGCTGATCGGGGCGGCGCTGGCGTTCCTGTGGCCCAGCCGCAAGCTGCGCGCTGACATCGGCGCGGCCAGCAGCTGGTGCCTGGACGGTGTCGGCGTCGTCGGCCTGCTCGTCATCGGCGCGCTGATCTGGCGCAGCACCGAGTACTCCGCGTTCCTGTATCCCGGCGGGATGGTGCTGCTGTCGTTCGCGACCGTGCTGGTCGTGGCGGCGGTGGCCTCGCCCGCCGCCCGGCTCGGCCGGGTGCTGGGCGTGGCCCCGGTGCGCTGGATCGGCGTCCGCTCCTACGGCATTTACCTGTGGCACTACCCGATCATCGTGCTCACCACCCCGGCTAACGGGCAGGAGACCCTGCTGCGCGAGGGGCTCCAGGTGGCCGCCAGCATCGCGGCCGCGGCGGTGTCCTGGCGGCTGGTCGAGGAGCCGATCCGGCATGGCGCGCTCGGGCGCCTGAGCGCCCGGCTCCGCGCCAGCGCCCAGCAGAATCCGATGGTCCGGCTGCAGGGCTGGGCCGCGCTGGCCGGCGGCGTCGGCGTCATCGCGGTGGCGGGCGCCTGCCTGGCCGGCGTCATCCCGGCGGTGACGCCCGGCCAGCAGAGCAGCGCGTCGGCCGCCGCGCTGCCGAACGCCGGCGGCACCTCCGACCGGGTCCAGTCCCTGTCGGGCGGCAAGGGCAGCACGAAGCAGGCCCTGGACGGCCCGGCCGGCAAGAAGCGGCTGCGTACCTCCTGCCAGCAGGTCGTGCACATCGGCGACTCCACCTCGGACGGGCTCATCTCCAGCGACTACCTGCCCAACCCGGCGCAGCGGCTGTCCGCCAGGTACGCGCGCATCGGCGTCCGCAAGGTCTACTGGGAGATCTCCGGCGGCCGCTCGATCGTGGAGACGCTCGAGGGCGCGCCCAACGCCTACACCGTGGCCCAGCGGCTGCTCAGGAACGGGTACCAGGGCTGCTGGGTGCTGGCGCTGGGGACGAACGACACGGCCGACGTGGCGGTCGGCTCGGTGGTCCCGATCGCCGCCCGGATCAGCCGGATGATGTCGCTCATCGGCAGCCAGCCGGTGCTGTGGATCAACGTCAAGTCCCTGCTCGGCAGTGGCCCCTATTCCGAGTCCGACATGCAGGAGTGGAACTCCGCGCTGCTGCGGGCCTGCGCCAGGTACCCGGGCATGCGCGTCTACGACTGGGCGGACGTGGTCAAGACCAGGTGGTTCATCAGCGACGGGATCCACTTCACCTCAGCCGGCTATGCCGCCCGGTCCCGCGACATCGCCAGGGCCCTGGCGCAGGCGTTCCCGGCCGCGCCGCCCGGCCAGGCCAGCTCGCCTAGCTCAGCCGGCCAGCAGAACAGCCCGGCCGGGGGCTGCGTCGTGCACTAGGCGCGGGACCGGCTCAGCACGTCGGCCACGGCCTGGACGACGGCGTCCGGCTGCTGCACGTGGGCGACCTGGTGCGAGGCTCCGGGCAGCAGCCGATGCTCACCGCGCGGCACCGCGGCGGCCATCGCCGCGTGCATGGCGTGCACGCCCTGCTGAGCCTGGCGGGCGACCTCCGCGGGCGCGAACTTCGCCCAGTAGGGGTTGATCCCGGTCGCGGTGAGCACGATCAGCGGGACATCCGGCAGCGGGCCGCCGTCGCGCAGCTCGGCATAGATGTCGGTCTCGAGGTTGGCCGTCTCGTCCATCGCCGTCCGCCAGGCCCCGAGGTGGTTGTCGATCAGCGGGCCGCGGACCGCCGCGGGCCAGGACGCGTACAGCTCGCCGAGCTGCGCCCGCGCCGCCGCGACCTGCTCGTCGGTCAGCCCGGTCAGCTGTGCCTGGGCGGCCTTCATCCGCTCCGCCAGCTCGGCGGCCTGCGGCGGCAGGTAGGACATGATGTCCTCGTGGCCCGGTTCCAGCAGCATCAGGCCGGCCACCTCGCCGGGGTACAGCTGCGCGTAGCGGCGGGCGTAGCAGGCACCGAGCGAGTGACCCGCCAGCACCAGCGGCGCCGCTACGCCGGCGGCGGCCAGCAGGTCGCGCAGTTCACCGGCCACCTCGGCGGCTGACCGGGGCAGCGAGACGGGATCGCTCCAGCCGGTGCCGCCGCGGTCGTAGAGCACGCTGGTGGTCAGCCCGGCGATCCGGTCGTGAATGTTCCAGAAGTCCAGCCCGACCAGGCCGGCACCGGGCAGGACGACCACCGCCGGCCCGCCGGAGCCCGAGCGCTGCAGCGCGAGCCGCCGCCCGGCTACCTCGTAATGCTGGCCCAGCGGCGGTGCGCCGCCCCGGCCCGGGTCGGTGCTCGCGGGGGCTGCCTGGTTCTGCATCACGGCTCCTTCGCTCCTGGCGCGTTACGTTCTCAATTTTGAGAACAGTATCATAAATGAGATCAATGCCTGCCGGGCTAGGCTCGGCGGATGACGAGCAGACTGGCGGATGACCGCGCACCGGGGCCGGTGAACCTGGATGTGCGGTGGCTGCACGGCTCGCGGCGGCGGTCCCGCGACACCGGGCCCGCCATCCAGGTTCATGCCTGCGACGAGGCCACCTTCATCCTGCGGCAGAACAAGGCGGTGCACTACGAGGCGCCGTTCCTGTACCTGTTCTGCGGCGCGGACCGGGCCCTGCTGCTCGACACCGGGGCGACCCCCGGGCCGGACCGGTTCCCGCTCCGCGCAACCATCGACGACCTGCTGGATGGCTGGCTGGCCAGCCATCCGCGGGCGGGCTATGAGCTGATCGTCGCGCACACGCACGGGCACGGTGACCACGTGGCCGCCGACGGCCAGTTCACCGGGCGGCCCGCCACGACCGTCGTCGGCCGCGAGCTGGCGGCGGTGCAGGAGTTCTTCGGGTTCACTGGCTGGCCCGCGCAGATCGTGCCGCTTGACCTCGGCGGCCGGATCCTGGAGATCACCGGCAGCCCGGGGCATCACCAGGCGGCCATCACCGTCTTCGACCCGCGCACCGGCTTCCTGCTCACCGGGGACACGGTCTATCCCGGCCGCCTGTATGTCTCTGACATCGGCCAGTTCATCGCCAGCCTGGACCGGATGACGGAGTTCGCCGTCAGCCGCCCGGTCACCCACGTCATGGGCTGCCACATCGAGATGACCCGCCGGCCGAACCGCGATTACCCGGTCGGCACGACCTATCAGCCCGACGAGCCGCCGCTGCCGATGACCGTCGCGCAGCTCAGCCGGGTGCGCGACGCCGCCCGGTCAGTCGCCGGACGGCCGGGCGCGCATGCCTTCGGTGACTTCATCATCTTCAACGGGCCGTGCCGGGCAGCGATGGCCGCCCAGGCCGCCCGGCTGGCCTGGCGCCGGGTCGTTACTGGCTGAACTCGCCGGCCTGGACGTCGGCCAGGAACGCTGACCACTGGGCCGGGCTGAAGGTCAGGACCGGCCCGCCGGGGCGCCTGGAGTTCCTGACGGCGACAACGCCGGGCAGGTTACGGGCGACCTCGACGCAGTTGCCGCCGCTGTTGCTGCGTGTGCTCTTGCGCCAGACGGCATCAGTCAGGTCAGCATCGGAGCTGGTCATTATGTCCTCCCAGCGAGGCCGCCTAGCCGGTTGCTGCCGCGGCCTCAGCGATCATCCTGCGCGACTCCTCCGGGCCTACAGCCGAAGCCACAAGGTGCGTGAACATAGCCCGATACCGCTCCACCTCGGGCTCCTTCTCTAGGTAGAGGCTACCCATCTGACTCTCCAGGTAGACCACATCGGGGTCTAGCGCCTCACTAAAGCCCAAAACCGTGAACGATCCGTCCATAGCCGGATGCGCTCCGGAGCGAAACAGGAGCAGTTGGACGCTAATGTTCGGACGCTCAGCCAGTTCTGCGACACGCTCAAGCTGCCGGCGCATCACCTCAGGCCCGCCGACGACACGACGGATAACTGCCTCATTCAGAACGGTCCAGACTTCCGGCCCGTCATCGGCGAATAGCCGCTGCTGCCGGGCCGTGCGCACCGCGATCCGGTGCTCAATCGCCTGCGCATCGCGCGCGGCCGGCGCGGCATGCTCGAACGCCCGGTAATACTCCTCTGTCTGGAACAGCCCCGGGATCAGCTCGGCGTCGTACTCGCGGATCGTCGCCGCCTCCGACTCCAGGCCGAGGTAGACCTGGAACCACTCGGGGATCGCGTCGCTGGAGTAGGACTGCCACCAGCCGCGCGTCCGGGCCTCCCGGGCCAGGGTCAGCAGGACCTCCCGCTTGTCCCCCTGAACCTCGTAGATGTCCAGCAGAGCGCGCAGGTCAACCGGCCGGATCCGCCGGTCGCCGCGCTCCCAGCGCGAGATGGCCGAGGCGGTCCAGTCACCGCCCGACTGCTCGGCTACCTGCTCGATGGTGAGACCCCGCTGCTCGCGCAGGCGGCGCAGCTCGTACTTCAGGCGCCGCCCGCGGACTGTCGGGCTGGGACGGACGGGCATTCGTCGCTCCAATCAATTTTTGGCAAATTGCCAAAGTGCGCTTGCCATCGTGGCCAGGACAGCGGGATCCTGAGAGTGTCGCAGACCGTCGGCTGACCATGCCGGTCGAACGATGTATCCGGAAGGTCCGCAGATGACGGGTTGCCCCGACAGCATGACCAGCGCTGCCCCCGCTGCGCGCGGAGCTCGCGCGGACAGTGCTGGCCGGGCTGGCGCGGCCAGCACTGCACGGCGATCGGCTGGCGGAACACACAGGTCGCCCGAGCCTGACTCCGGTGCTGGCCGCGCCTTCCATCTGCACTCGTTCCTGGAGATCGCGGCGCAGCCCTCGGCCGTGCCGCCGGCGCGATTACACACCCGGAAGGTGCTGCACGGCTGGGGCCTGGCCGCGGTCGCGGATACCGCTGAGTTACTCGTCAGCGAGCTGGTGACTAACGCTATCCGGGCCAGCGCCAGCGCGGGGCTGGCCGCGATCTGGCTGCTGCTCATCCCGGCCGGCCCGGGCGTGCGGATCCAGGTGTGGGACGGCTGCCCGTCCCTGCCGGCCTTGCCAGCCTGGCGGCACGGGCAGCCCGCTGACGCCGAGGGCGGTCGCGGGCTGCTGCTGACCGAGGCGCTGAGCGACTCCGCAGGCGTCTACCGGGCGGCCGGCCGGGGCAAGGTTGTCTGGTGCGTCGTCACGGACCCGGCGGCCGGCGGCCCGCACCGGGGACGCGCCTGCCCGGCCGCGCGCGCTAGGCGGCCGACGGGGCCGGCTAGCGCGGCAGGATCTCCGCCAGGTCGTAGCTGACCGGCTCCTCCAGCTGCGCGAAGCCGCACGAGGCCGGCTCGCGGTCCGGACGCCAGCGGGCGAACTGGGCGGTGTGCCGGAACCGGGTGCCTTCCATGTGCTCGTACCGCACCTCTACCACCCGCTCGGGCCGCAGCGGGATGAAGGACAGGTCCTTGCCGGCGTTCCACCGGCTGTGCTCGGACTCCCGCGGGTGCCGCACCCCCTGCTGCACGGCGCCCCAGTTCCACGGATGCCCCTCGAACTCGGTCACCAGCGGCTGCAGCTCGGTGAACAGCTCCTTGCGACGGGCCAGCGGGAACGCGCCGATCACGCCGACGCTGGCCAGCCGTCCCGAATCGTCGTACAGGCCGAGCAGCAGCGAGCCGATGGCGTCGGGCCCGCTCTTGTGCAGCCGGTAGCCGGCCACCACGCAGTCGGCCGTGCGCTCGTGCTTGACCTTGAACATCACCCGCTTGTCCGGCTCATACGGGCCATCCAGCGGCTTGGCCACGACGCCGTCCAGCCCGGCGCCCTCGAACTGGCTGAACCACTGCACGGCCAGCTCCCGGTCCCGGGTGGCCGGGGTGACGTAGACGGGCGCGCGGGCCGCGGCCAGGGCCTCCTCGAGCAGGGCCCGCCGCCGCTCGAACGGCCACGGCGTGCAGTCCTCGTCGCCGAGCGCCAGCAGGTCGAACGCCACGAAGGCGGCCGGCGTCTGCTCGGCCAGCAGGTTCACCCGGCTGGCCGCCGGGTGAATGCGCTGCAGCAGCGCCTCGAAGTCCAGCCGCCGCCCCGCCGAGTCCGGGATGACGATCTCGCCGTCGACGACGCAGCGCTCGGGCAGGCTGGCCCGGATCGCGGCCACCACCTCGGGGAAGTAACGCGTCATCGGGCGCTCGTTGCGGCTGCCGATCTCGACCTCGTCGCCGTCCCGGAAGATGACCGAGCGGAACCCGTCCCACTTGGGCTCGTAGCTCAGCGGGCCCTCCGGGATGGTCTTGACGGACTTGGCCAGCATCGGCGCGACCGGCGGCTGCACGGGAAGATCCATAGCTCCATCTTCGCCCACCGGCTGCGCGGGGTGCGTAAACACCGCCGGCCGGGCGCGGCCGGCGGGCCGCCGCCGCCGGCCTGGCGGCCGCGCTACCATGTCGGTCACGCATTCGATTTCCTGGGTGGCGTGCCATTCTTACCGAACGTATGTTTGATACGCTGTCGACGCCGCAGAGATGCGCAATCCGCCAATCCAGGGAGGCACCCCAGTGGGTCAGAAGATGGTTAAGTTCAGCGACCTGAGCGGCGAGCTCATCACCGACGAGACCGCGGTGGCCCGCATCGTGATCCAGGAGCATCCGGAACTGGCCGGGGCTGCGGTCGAGATCGAGGTGCTGGCCGATGAGGCGCGGGCGGTCGAGAAAGCGGCGGTCCGGGTCGCCCTGGTCGACCTGTACCTGCCGGGCGAGGACGAGCCGCGGCACGTGGCCGTGGACCTGGCGGCCTTTGACAAGCTGGCCACCGACAGGCCCGTGAGCGAGCTGCTGATCACGGCCCGGCCTGCCCGCAAGGCCGTCAGGCCGCGGGAGAAGCGGGCTGCCGCCGCTGAGCCGGCCGAGGCGAGCCGGCCGTCCGGCCGCGGGCCGCGCGGTGCTGCCGCTGCCGGCAGCGGCGCCCCGGGCGCCCCGGGCAGCGCCGGCAAGACCCGGGTCGCGGCTGCGCCGGCTGCCGCTGCCCCGCCGGCTTCGGCCGCTAGCCTGGCCGCCGCCGGCCTGGCCGAAGCCGTCGCCTAGCTCGCGCGCCCGGTCCCCGGCCCCCGGCGGCTGTGCCGCCCGGGGCCGGGGCTCGGATCGCTAGGCCAGCCCGTGGTGGCCGGGGCCGCGCGGGAAGATCGGCCAGATGTCAACGACGACATCGTCCTGGATGACGTGATAGGCGTCGTACCAGTTCACGGTGGACGGCGAGTAGCCCGGCACCAGTGTTACCGGGTCGCCGACTGCCAGCGGCGAGCCGCCGGGCGCGGCGAAGATGCCGTGCTCCTCATCGAAGCGGACGACCGGATAGTCGTAGCCTGCGATCGTCACCTCGTCCGGCGCGGCGACCGACTTGCTGCCCGCATCGATGATCACCTTGCCGCTGCGGCGGCTGATCACCGTGGCCTGGATCGTCAGTGAGTGCTCGAATCCGGGGACCATCTTGCCGTGGAAGTTGTCCATGACCACGTACGTGCCGGCCTGGATCTCGGTGATGCCGGGATAGGCCGCAGTCCAGCGCCAGGTTGCGATCCCGCCCGCCGAGCGGATCGGGCACGGGATGCCGGCGTCCTGCAGGAGCTCAGCGACGCCGGTGAAGAAGCTCATCGCCTCCCGCTGGCGCTGATGCCGCAGCTCGCTGTCAAAGGTCAGCGAGCAATGCCCCTCGTAGCCGGTGATGCCCTCCAGCCGCAGTCCCGGTAGGTCCAGTACCTGGCGGGCCAGCGTTAGCGCATCCTGACCGGTATCCACACCGCATCGATCCATGCCGGTGTCGACCTCCACCAGGACACCCAGTACTCGAGCCGGCCTCGGTCGCGGCGGCCGAGTGCGCGGCGGCATTGGCCGCATCGTCGACGGCAACGAGGATCCGGCTACCACGGGCCAGCCTGGCCAGCGTCGCGATCTTGTCCGGGTGCGCCACCGTGTTGACCACGAACAGGTCATCCAGGCCAGCTGCAGTCAGCACGGCAGCCTCCCAGACGGTAGCCATGGACAGCCCGCTCGCGCCGGCCTGCAGCTGACGGCGGGCCAGCTCGGTGCTCTTGTGCGTCTTGTAGTGCGGGCGGATGGTGGCACCCAGGTCCGCCAGCTCGCCGGCCATCTTGTCGATATTGCGCTGGGCCGCGTCCAGGTCGAGCACCAGGGCGGGCGTCATGAGCTCGGCGCGGCAGCGGCCGATGGCGGCGCCGTACTGCTGTCTGACTCGGTCCTGGGCCTGGGACAGGACGAGCGTGAGATCGGGCATCGGTAGCCTCCCGGAACGGGTTCAGCGGACCTGGCCGGCGGCCGTCACGCCGCCGGGCCCAGGCAGCGGATGATGCGCAGCGGCTCTGCCCCGGCCCGGGCTCGGAAGGGCAAGCTGGCTGGCAGGGCGAGGGCATGGCCGCGCCGGATCGGATGGTTTCCCGAGTCGGTCTCGAGAACGCCGCTGCCCGCCACCACGATGGCAACACTGAGCCGGCCGTCATTGACCTCTATGTCGTCGGCCACCTCCAGCGCCGTCGCGTCGAAGAAGGGCAGCACGTCATCGCCGAGCAGGCGGACCTCGCGGGACGCATGGCTGGTGCGCAGCACGCGGGATTGCTGGCGGGCTCGCTCCAGCGTCGCGGCCGCGTCGGCGGCGGTGTAGTCGATCATGTCGAGGGCCAGGTCCCAGCCCAGGCCCATGGTCGCGCCATCATCATCGTCTCCGCCGGTCTCCGGAATGACGATATGGTCACTGGGCTCCTGGAGCTCGATGAAGGACAGCCGCGGTCCGAGGTAGTGCGGAATTCCGGCATGCGCGACGTAGACCTCGCCGGGACGGATCTCGGTCCGGTGCAAGGAGCCGCGGACCGCCTGCCGGTCGCGGGACCGTACGGCCGCGGCGAACCAGTCCCGGTCGATGCCGGGCACGAAGCCGATCCCGGCATAAGCGGGCTCGCGGCCGTCGCCCGGTGTCTCGAGCAGGATCCAAGCCTCCGTCTTGCCGTACGGCGAGCCAAGGTGGCGGCGAGCCCAGGCGCGAGTGGGGTGGGCGTGCAGCGGCACCTGGCCGGCCGGCGACAGCAGCTTCACCAGGAACCCGGACACCGGCCCGTACCGCGCGGCGAAGCTCGCGCCGACCATCTCGGCGGGCAGCGCCTCGATGATCTCGCGGAGCGGCACCGGCCCGGCGCCCGGCACGTCGACCGTGCTCAGGCCCTGGGGGCGGCCCTGCGGGTCGGTGTTGCCCGCTTGCGTGCACGAGCCAACCCAGTCCTCCGACCACCAGTCGTCGGCCCGGTCAGGCAGACCGCGGAACGCGCGGGTCATGGAGCCGCCCGCGTAGAAGCGGTAGAGCGGGTGATAATCCAGCGGCAGCGGCCGCCGGATCGCCTCCCGCAGCAGTCTGAGCCGCCCGGTCAGGGGCTCGCCAGGCTGTGCTCGGGACCACGGTGACTCCTGTCCGGTCAGAAGATGGCGATCGGGTTCCAGGGCGAGCCGGTCGCACCGGGCAGCCGCAGCGGCAGGCCGACGACCATGAACTCAAAGCGGCCCTCCGCCTCGCAGGCGCGGGCGACGTCCTCTAGCTGCAGGCTGTCGGAGGCGAACATGCCCATCGCCGTGATCTGCAGCGGGTGGATCGGGTACAAGATGCCCTCGACGTTGCTCGGCACCGTTTCCCCGTCGCCATCTGGCAGGAACGCGGCGATGCGCCGCTCGTGCATCCACGGGATCGTGTCGATGTGCAGCCCGGCCTTGCCCTGGCCGGCCGGCGGATAGTCGTTGCTCCAGGCGCCGAGCTCCAGCCGCCGCCGGTGGTGCCCGGTACGGAAGACCATGATGTCGCCCTCGCCGAGGGTCACGCCCTCGGCCGTCTCGATCGCCTCGAGCTCCGCCCGCGTCACCGCCTCCCCTGGCTCGAGCCACTTCACGCCGCGGAACCGGGGTACGTCGAGCAGCACACCGCGGCCGACCAGGCCGTCGCCGTAGGCCATCACGTCCAGCGCCGTGGCCCCCTGCGACGTGATGACCTCCCGGGCGGCTAGTCCGTTGTAGACCTTGCCCTGGTAGGCGATGTGGCACAGGGCATCCATGTGGGTGTGGCAGTCGCCGTGGAACGCTAGCCCGAAGAAGTCGGTGGCGAAGCTCAGGGTGCTGCCCAGGTCGATGTCGTGGCCCTGAACGACATGCCGGATGACCGGACTGGGGTTGTCGGGCCCGGCCACGGTGCTCAGCGGGATTGCCATCGTTGCCCGCCGTCCCGAGCGGACCAGCGCCGCCGCGGCCCGCACGCTATCGGGCGTGATGAAGTTCAGTGTCCCGAGCTGGTCTTCCGGGCCCCACCGGCCCCAGTTCTTAACCGACTCGAAGGTCTCGTCGAACTCCCGCAGCGTTACCGGCGCGGGCGGTGTCGGTTTCGCCACAGCGGCTGCCCTCCTAGTCCTGGCTTCGGGGCGTTACTGGCTGGGCGGGAGCAGGCCCGGCAAGTCCGCCTCGACCCCGTCCAGCGGGATGCCGAGCGTCTGGCCGCCGTCTAGCACCATCGTCTGGCCGGTGATGTACTCCGAGTCCGGGCCGGCCAGGAACCCGACCGCCCGGGCCACATCGGCCGGCTCGGCGAACCGGCCGAGCGGGATCTTCTTGAGGTACTCGGGACCCAGCACGGGGTCATTGATGATCCACTGGGCGATCCGGGTGTTCACCACGCCTGGTGCGACCGCGTTGATCCGGATGCCATGCCGGGCCAGGTCGAGGGCCGCGGCCCGGACGAAGGTGACCACGGCTCCCTTGCTGGCGCTGTAACCGACAAGATTCTCCTCGACCTGGACAGCATTGGTGGACGCCGTAGCCACGATGGCACCGCCCCGGCCGCGCATGGCCCGGCCTGCCTCCTGCGCGCACAGGAACACGCCGGTGACGTTCACGTCGAGAACCCGCTGCCATTGCTGGTCGGTGACCTCCAGCAGCGGGGCCACGGTGGCGATCCCGGCGTGCGCCACCATGACATCGATGCTGCCTGCGTGCTCGACGCAGGCACGCACCGCCCGCTGCACGTCGGCGCGGTGGCTCACGTCGCCGCCGATGGCAAGCGCGCCGTCGCCTAGCCCGGCGGCGGTCTGCGCGGCTAGCTGCTCATCCATGTCCATCAGCACGACACGGGCCTGGCGCGCGATGAAGTACTCGGCGATGGCGGCGCCAATCCCCTGGGCAGCCCCGGTCACTACGACGCCGCGGTCGGCGAAGCTGCAGGTCATCTGGCCTCCTAGCGCAGACTGAGCGTATGCTCATATTGCGGGCATCTGCTCATTTCGGATTATTGATCACGTACCCGGATCGCGCAAGAGCCCGGCCTGGCCGGGCGCCGGCCAGCGCCCCGCCGGCCGCCACCCCCCGGGCCAGCCTCATGACCGGCGTCGTTCCAGCTCGAGCAGCCGGATAGCGGTCAGCTCGTTGGTCACGAGCACGTCCAGGTACCCCCCGTGCAGCGCGCCCAGGATGGCCTCGGCCTTGTGCAGGCCGCCGGCCACCCCGACGACCTTGGGGATCTGCCGCAGGTCGGCCAGGTCGATGCCGATCCGGCGCTCATGGATGGGCAGGTCGACGACCGTGCCGTCAGCGTCGAAGAACTGCCCCAGGATGTCGCCGACGACCCCGCGGCGACGCAGTCCGAGCACGTCGGCCGGGTTGAGGTAGCCCATGTCCACGATGGTCGCATGGGGCGCGGGGGTGCCCACGCCGACCAGGGCATGCTCCACGCTGCGTGCCTGCCGCAGGACGTGCTGGATGGTCGGCTCGGCTCGCAGTGCCGCGGCCAGCTCGGGCGTGGAGGCCATGATCGGGCTGGGGATGACGGTGGCCGAGGAAATCCCGGACGGCTCCGCCGTCCCGTCGGGCCGCGATGACCAGATGGCCTCGAGGTAGGCCGCTACCCCGCCGGTCAGGGTGACCATGCCGACCGGCCCGACCGCGCCGAAGCTCATCGCGCTGATAGCCCGCGAGACGGTCTCGCCCCAGCCCACGCCGAGGCTGCCGCCCGGCCGCAGGTGCGTGCTCATGAACTGCGCGCCGCCCAGCCCGATCCGGGTGTTCAGCGCGTGGTGATCGGCCGATTCCTGGTCATGGTCGGGGACGACCAGCGCCTCGCCCAGCGCGAAGGTGCGGCGCAGCTCACCACTGAGCTCGAACGCATCCAGGTACTGAGTGTTCAGGGTGATCGACACCAGGCCGGTCTTCCTGGCCCGGTCGAGCAGCCGCCCGACCGACGCGCGCGAGACCGACAGTTGCCGGGCGATCTCGTCCTGAGTCAGCTCGTCCTTGTAGTAGTACCAGGCCACCCGGAGCAGGAGCTCACCAGAGGTCCGATACCCCGCGTCGCCGGGCCGGCGGCGCGGCACTATCGCGGTTCAGGCATGCGGGATCACCTGGCCGCCGTCTACGGGGATCACTGCCCCGGTCAGGAAGGACGACACGGGGCTCAGCAGCAGCGCGATCCACTGCGCCACCTCGGCCGGATCGCCGATCCGGCCGAGCGGCACCTGCCCGCGCAGCCAGGCATAGGCCTGCTCCAGGTCGTCCGCCCAGGTCGCGTGGATCGGGGTGTCAACCGGGCCGGGCGCCAGGCAGTTGACCCGGATCCGGTCACCAGCCAGCTCGCCCGCCAGCGACTGGGTCAGGTAATCCAGCGCGGACTTGGTCATCCCGTACACCGACTGGCCCGACAGGCGCAGGGTTCCCGACGAGGAGCTGATGTTGACGACGGCCAGCGCCGGCGCGCGGCGCAGCCACGGCAGCGCCGCCTGGACCAGGAAGTACGGCGCGCGCACGTTCGTGGCCACGTGCTCGTCGAATCCAGCTACGTCCCAGTCCGGCAGCGGGAAGTGCCGGCAGACCGCCGCGTTGTTCACGAGGCCGTCGACCCGTCCGAATGTCCGGGCCGCCTGCTCGACGATCCGGGCCGGGCTGGCCGGGTCAGCCAGGTCGGCCGGTACGCACAGCACCTGGCCGCCCTCCTGCTCGATCGCGGCGGCAGTCTCGCGCAGCAGGCCGGCCCGGCGGCCGGTCAGCACCACGGCGGCGCCCGCGGCGGCGAGCCGCCGGGCGGCCGCAGCACCGATGCCGCTGCCGGCCCCCGTGACGACGACCGTCATGCCCGCAAGCCCGAGATCGACGTAACCGCCGGATCCAGCTCGAGCAGTTGCTGCCACAGAGCCCTCCCCAGACGCAGGAATCAATCCGGCCGGACCAGCACCGGCGCTGTCACCAGCCCGCTGACATGCACCTTCCATACTATTTGCGCGAATGTCAAGCCTCTGAGCGTTCGCTCACCACGCTGGTGAGCACACGGTGGCCGAGTCCGGCGATGCGTGCCTACCGGGGAACCGTCTCCAGCCACCCCAGGTGGCCGTCCACCACGGCGATGGTCTCGGCCGCCGGGCCGCGACCCGCGGCGTCGGGCCGCCGCAGGACCAGGCCGGCGCCGGGCCGGGCCGCCCGGGCCGCCGCCGGCCGGGGGTCCGGTTCGGCGGTGCCTTCCAGCGACAGCCACCACAGCGGGCCGCCCGCCCCGAGGCCGGCGATCGCGGCGTCGAAAGCAGCCAGCCGGCCAGCCGGGACGTGCATCCGGGTAGCCGAGTGGAACACCACCCGGGGCGCGCCGGGCGGCAGGCTCGCGGCGATCTTCGGCAGCACGTCGATGGCGTCCCCGGCCCGGACCGGCGGCGGGTCGGCCGCGGCGACCGAGCAGGCGGCGGCCAGCTGCGCGCGCTGCCGGTGATTCTCCGGCCAGACCAGTGCCTCCAGCCAGCTGCGCGCGTCCGGGTCCAGCACGTCCACCGGGCTCAGGTCGATCCCGAGCACGCTGTCGATCTCCGGCAGCGCATCCAGGTCCGGCAGCGGCCCGCTGCCGTGCCGGGCCGCCGCAAGCTGCACCGGCGAGGCCGGGTTGCCGAACGGCTGGCTGCCGAGCTGATAGCCGTACCGGTCAAAGAGCAGGTTGAGCCCCGCGCTCGTGCCCACCTCAATGATGTGCGCGGGCCCGGTGAGCTCGGCGGCGATCGCGGCCAGCCCGAATCGCAGCGCCAGCGCCCGCTGGACCTGGTTGGTCTGCACCAGCCGGGTACTGATCCGCTCGGTCAGCCCGGCCTCGAATTCCCGGCAGAACGACACCAGGGCCGGCCCGGCCGACGGGTGCCCGGGCGGCAGCGCCTGCTGGCCTGCCACCGACGGGTAGAACCGGGCCAGCGGATGCCCGGCCCCGGCCAGCAGCAGGTGATGCACCGCTCCGAAGAACAGGAAAGTCGGGTACTGACCCGGACGGCCACGGCCGGCCAGCTCCAGCAGCCCGTCGTCGGCCGCCACGGTCCGGCTCAGCGCCCGGTACAGCGGCGAGGTCGTGAATTCCCTCGGCTGCTCGAAGGCCTGGCGCAGCTTCTTGCGATCCACTTCTGGCTCGTCCTGCCTTAGGAGGGCTCCAGCGCCGCGTACACGCCTGCCCAGAATGCGGCCTCCACGTCGGCGCTGCCCGCCGACGCGAACACCTGGGTGCCGAGCACCCCGGACAGCCCGGCCGCCGGGTCATTCAGCCATGAGGTGCCGTAGCCGCCGCTCCAGCCGTACCCGTGCGGGCCGGCATCCGGGCCGTCCAGCACCGACACTCCGAAGCCCCAGCCGCGGCCATCCAGGATCGGGCCGGCCGCGGCCCGCTGCTGGGCGGTCAGCTGACTGGTGGTCATGGCCGCGACCCATTCCGGTGCCAGCAGCCGGGTGCCGCGCAGGGCGCCGCCGCCCAGCAGCATCCGCCCGAAGGTGAGGTAGTCGGCGACAGTCGAGACGAGACCCGCGCCGCCGTCCGGGAACGGCCGCGGCCCGGTCCACTGCCCGCCGTCGTCGGCGGGTACCAGGACGCCGTCGTCCAGGTCATAGGGCGGGACCAGCCGGTCCAGTTCGCTGTCCGGTACCCAGAACCCGGTGTCGGCCATGCCCAGCGGCCCGAAGATGCGCGCGGCGCAGTAGGACTCCAGCGACTGCCCGGCGGCGCGGCTGACCAGCACGCCCAGGATCTGCGAGCTGGTCGCATAGCGCCACTGCGTGCCCGGCTGGTCCATCAGCGGCAGTGTCCCCATCCGGCGCAGCCATTCATCGGGCTCCAGCGCCGGGCCCGGCGCCGGCGGCCCGACCGAGCGCAGTTCCAGAGCCTGCTCGGCGGCCAGGATCGGATAGTCCTCCGGCGCGGCCAGGATCATCCCGAACCCGGCCCGGAACGTCAGCAGGTCCCGGACCGTCACCGGCCGGCTGGCCGGCACCGTGTCGGCTACCGGCCCGTCGAGCCGGCGCAGCACCGGCCGGTCCGCCAGCTCGGGCAGCAGCGGGCCGACGGATTCGTCCAGCCCGAGTCGCCCGGTGCTGATCAGCTGCAGGGCCGCGACGGCCGTGACCGGACGGGTCATCGAGGTGATCCGGAAGATCGCGTCGGGCCGCAGCGGCGCGCCGCCGGGCGTCGCGCACCCGATGGCCTCCACCACGACCTGCTCACCCCGGCTCAGGGCCAGGGCCAGCCCCGGCACGGTGCCCGCGCTGACGAAGTCCGTCATCGTCTCGCGGAGCCGCTTCAGGTCCGTCTCCGAGAAGCCCGCCTCGCTCATCGTGCCCCTTTCTGCCTCCTGCGTTATGCCCGTCCAGCCGCGTTCGCCCCGCGGGAGGCCGGATCACCCGGCAACCTACCGACCTCGCCGCCGCCCCGAACTCATCGCTGCCAGCCCGTCCGGTGCTGGCGGAGTTAGCTCGCAGACGGCGGCCCGCCGTTCTGTTCTTTACCCGGTAAATGCGGGCTAGATCGGACAGGATTCGGCTCCGGGATCATTTCCGTCCTTTCTCTTGCCCGTAACGCCGCGCAGCGCTGATGAAGTGAGGAAAGCCGGTCACTCCGGCCTGACGGGCTGGTCGCCCGCTGTTTCCGGCGCCCGGCATCCTCGCGTCGGCGAGATCGCGGATAACCAGAATGGCGCCCCGTAAGCGGCAGGCCGCCCGGCTGCGTGATTCCTGCGCCGCAGTTATCTCGATCACCCCGGAATCCGGCGCACCGCCATTACTTGCTGGCGGCCGGGCCGCCGCAGATCCGGGGATCAGCTCGGCGCCGGGTCAATCAGGTGGAATTCGATCCGGTACACCAGCGTGTCATCAGCCACGGGCCCGGCATGCGCGGTGCGGCGGCGCAGCGCCTCGCGGTCCGCCTCACCGCTGCGCCGGACATCCGCGGCGCTGATGGCCGAGAACGGCACAAGCTCCATCGAGTCCACCTCAATCTGCGCCGGGCCGACCGGGTAGCGGCCGCCCGCGCGTGCCCGGGGCCGCTGCCAGAGCCGGACAGTGAGGGTGATACCGCCCGCGATCACCTCGTTGCGCAGGTCTGGGCTGAATTCCATCTGCGCAGGCTATGCCGCGGGTGGGCAGGCGGGCCATGGCCTGGTAGGAATGGCAGCAGCAGGCCGGGCATACCGGCCGTTTACTTCTGCCCACCGCTCGAGGGGGATGCCATGAGGGTGCCGCTCACCGTCGGAGACTTCCTCAGCCGCGGGGCTGCCGTGTACGGCGGCCGGACCGCGGTGATCGACGAGCCCGGCACACCCGGCTCGCTCGGAACCCTGACCTATGCCGACCTGGACAGCCGGGCCCGCGGCATGGCCATCGCCCTGGACGAGCTCGGCGTGGCGCACGGCGAGCGAGTGGCCCTGGTCAGCCCGAACGCCGCGCGGTTCCAGATCGCCTACTTCGGTGTCAGCGGCTACGGCCGGGTGCTGGTCCCGGTGAACTACCGGCTGAACTCCGAGGAGATCAGCTACATCGTCGAGCACTCGGGGGCCAGCGTGCTGCTGGTCGACCCGGAGGTCGATGACGCCCTGCGCGGCGTGACCGCCAAGCACCGGATCGTGCTGGACGGCAGCGCCGATGCCGCGCTGTTCGGCGCGGCCGCGGCCGGCGCTGAGCCGGCTGCCTGGCCGGCGACGAGGACGACACCGCGAGCATCAACTACACCAGCGGCACGACCGCCCGGCCCAAGGGCGTCCAGCTCACGCACCGCAACTGCTGGCTGAACGCGGCCATCTTCGGCTGGCATACCGGCGTCAGCGACCGCGACGTGTTCATGCACACGCTGCCCATGTTCCACTGCAACGGATGGGGCATGCCGTACGCGGTCACCGGCATGGGCGTGCCCCAGGTGATCGTCCGGAAGATCGACGGCGAGCAGATCCTGCGCCGGATCGATGAGCACGGCGTCACGCTGCTGTGCGGCGCCCCGGCCGTGGTCGCGGCGATCCTGAACGCCGCCGCCGCCCGGCAGGCGGCCGGGCAGCCCATTCCGGGCGCGGGCCGCACCCGGATCGTCGTCGCCGGCGCACCGCCGCCGTCCAAGACCATCGAGCGCGTCGAGACCGAGCTGGGCTGGGAGTTCATCCAGATCTACGGGCTCACGGAGACCGCGCCGCTGCTGACCATCAACCGGGCGCCGGCCGAGTGGGACGGGCTGCCGTCTGCCGAGCGCTCGAAGCTGCAGTCCCGGGCCGGGGTGCCGGCCGTCGGCGTCGGCATCAGGACCGACGAGGACGGCGAGGTGCTGGCCCGGTCCAACCACGTCTTCGCCGGCTACTGGCAGCAGCCCGAGGAGTCGGCCCGGGCGCTGGAGGGCGGCTGGTTCCACACGGGTGACAAGGGCCACGTCGAGGCCGGCGAGTACCTGGTCATCTCCGACCGCAAGAAGGACGTCATCATTTCCGGCGGCGAGAACGTCAGCTCGGTGGAGGTTGAGGACTGCCTCTACCAGCATGCGGCCGTCGCGGAGGTCGCGGTCATCGGCGTCCCGCACGACAAGTGGGGGGAGACCGTCAAGGCGCTGGTGGTGCTGCGCGAGGCTCAGCCGGCCACCGAGGCCGACCTGATCGCGCACTGCCGCGCCCGGATGGCGCACTACAAGTGCCCGACCTCGGTCGAGGTGCGCGACGCGCTGCCCCGGACGGCGACCGGCAAGCTGCAGAAGTTCAAGCTCCGCGCCCCGTACTGGGAAGGCTACGAGCGCGGCATCAACTAGTCCTGGCCGGGCCGCAGGGATACCGGCCCGGAGTCCAGGGCCGGGACAACTTCCCCGTCACCCCGGGTGCTGATGCTCTAGCTGCCGGGAAACCCGCAGGCCCACGCTGCTGGCATCGACGTTCTCGACGGAGGAGGTTCCGGTGTCTGAACTTACCGAGGGCCGGCGCAGGCTATGGCGGGCGGCGGGGATCCTGGCCATCGCTCATGTCGCCCTCATGCTGGCCGGGCTGGCCATGAACAAGGTCGCCACGGTCGGTGCCCGGCCCGCCGCGTACGCGGCGGCCTACGCGCACGGCTCGATGACGGCGAAGTTCGCCGGCGGCTGCCTGGCCTGCGCCAGTTTCCTGGTCCTGCTGCTGGCGGCGACACTGCTGGCGCAGCTGCTGCGCGGCGGATCTGAGCTGGCGAGATGGTGGGCGTCAGCGGCCGCGGCCAGCGCGGCGGTCTATGTGGCGGTGACCCTGGCGGTCGGCCTGCCGGCCGTGGCGGCGGCAGTCTACGACGGTCATCACGGCGCGGCGATCGGTACCGTGATGGCACTGAGCGACCTGCACTACTTCGCCACGTTCCTCTCGATGGCGGTGCTCGGGCTGTTCACGCTGGCTCTGGCGGCGGCGGCCCGCGCGGCTGGGGCGCTGTCGCGCTGGATCTCGTATTCCGGCTACGCCGTGAGCGCGCTCTGCCTGGCCGCGGTGCCCGGTGCCGGAGTCGGCCTGGTGAACGACGCCATGCTGGTGTGGATGATCTGGTTCATCGTCACCGGGATCGCAGCACTGCGGCAGGCCCGGTCCGGGGCGGCGATCGCCGTCCGGACGGCACCGGCCGCAGCCTCCTGACCATTGCCGGAGCAGCCTGAGCCCGGCATCATGACGGCCATGGGCCGACGGTCAGCGTGGGTGACTGCCGCGGTGGTAACCGCGGCAGTCACCGCTGCGCTGGGCGGGGTGTCGGTGTCCTTGTGGATCAATGCCGAGGACGGCACGTCCCTGGTCAGCCCGGCGCTGAGCGCTGCCGTTGCGGTCGCGTTCACTGCGGCTGGCGCGGTGATCGTATTCGCCCGCCCCGCTAACCGGGTGGGCTGGCTGACCATGGCCGGCGGAGTCCTGTGGGCGGTCGGCGGCGCCGGGGCCGATGCCGCCTACCGCGGCGTGGTGGTCGCTCCGCACAGCATCCCGGCGGTAGCCGCCTGGGCGGTCGCCGGGTCGGCGATCCGCGGCGCGGGATGGTTCATCGTGGTGATCGGGGTGCCGCTGGTGTTCCCGGATGGCCGTATTCCGCCGACCCGCTGGCACTGGCTGCCGGCCGTGGCGGCGGCCGCGATCGGGTCAGCAGTCCTCGGCGCCCTGCTCGCGGCCGACGCCAACCTCAATCTCCCGCGGCTGCGGAACCCGATCGCGCCGCCAGGGCACTGGCAGCAGCTGGCTGGCCTGATCTCGCTGCTGAGCCTGGGATTCGGAGCGGTCGCGGCGGGCGGGGCGATAGCCCAGCTGCGCCGCCGGCTGCGGCAGGGCGGTGCGCTGGAGCGCCAGCAGCTGTCCTTGTTCGCGTCCGCCGTGGCGCTGCCGGTCGTCGCCGGGCCGGTCGTGCTGCTGACCGGAGCAGGCGGCTGGCTCTTCAGCGCTGCCGCGCTGCCGCTGCCGGTCGCGCTGGGCTTCGCGGTGCTGGCCCGCGGCTTGTATGACCTGAAGACAGCGGCTAACCGCGGCCTCGTGTGGCTCACCCTCTCCGCGCTGGTAGTCGGGGTATACGCACTCGTCATCGCCGGGGTCGGCACGCTGCTGCATGCTTCCGGGGCGAGCTGGCTTCCGTGGATCGCGGCCGCCGTCGTGGCGGTGTCCTTCGCGCCCCTGCGCGACGCACTGCAGCGCGGCATCAACCGGGTCACCTTCGGCCGCTGGGATGAGCCCTACGACGTGCTGGCCACGCTGGGACAGCGGCTGGAGGCAACGGCCGACGTCGACCGGCTGCTGGCGGACGTGGTGACCGAGCTGGAGGATGGCCTGGGACTGCGCGACGTGGCGATCGCCGACTCGCAAGACCGGCTGCTGGCCGGCCAGCTGAGCCCCGGTGCCGAGCGGGTCGCGATCACGCTGACGGCCTACGGTCGCGCGGCCGGCTGGCTGCACTACCGGGTACCCGACGGTCAGCTCCGGGCACGAGACAGCCGGCTGCTCGATGACATGGCTGGTCACCTGGGCGGGCTGCTGCATGCCCGGCAGCTGACCGACGATCTGCAGCGGGCCCGCGAGCACCTCGTGCTGGGCCGCGAGGAAGAGCGCCGGCGGCTGCGCCGGGACCTTCACGATGGCCTGGGTGCCGCGCTCGCCGGGCATGTGCTCCGGCTCGAGGCGATCGCCAGCGGGGCGGGCCGGGGTGCGGAGGTGAGCGCCGACCTGACGGCCCTGCGAGAGGAGATGGCCGACACAGTGGCCGGGATCCGCCGGCTGGTCGAAGGGCTGCGGCCGCCGGCGCTGGACCAGCTCGGGCTGGCCGGCGCGGTGACCCGGGCGGCGCAGCGCCTGACGGCCAGCACCGGCCTGACGATGGAGGTTGCCATCGCTGAGCTGCCCGAGCTGTCGGCCGGGATTGAGGTGGCCGCGTTCCGGATCGTCACCGAGGCGGTGACCAATGTCGTCCGGCACGCCCGGGCCTCGGCCTGCAGCGTCAGCATCGAGGCCGCCGGTGACATCCTGCGGATTGCCGTGCACGACGATGGCCGCGGCGTTAGTCAGCAGGGTGCCAGACCTGGCCACGGGCTCGACACCATGCGCGAGCGGGCCGAGGAGCTCAGCGGCTCCCTCCGGCTGGACCTGGCGGACGGCACGACGGTCATCGCTGAGCTGCCGCTTCCCCCGGCGGCCAGCTCCGGCCGGCCGCGGGTGATGACGGCGGCTCCCGCGTGACCATCCGGGTGCTGATCGTTGACGATCATCCGGTGTTCCGTGACGGGCTCGCGGCCGCGCTGACCGGATCGGCCGGGATCGAGGTAGCCGGCCGGGCCAGCGACGGGCCCGAGGCCATCGAGCTCGCCGGCCCGGGCGGGTTCGATGTCATCGTGATGGACCTGAGCCTGCCGTCGATGTCCGGGATCGACGCGACCGCGCGCATCATGGAGCAGCCCGGTGCCCCGGCCGTCCTCGTTCTCACCATGGTGGATGACGATGACACCATTGCCGCGGCCCTGCAGGCCGGCGCCCGCGGCTATGTGCTCAAAGGTGCCTCAGGCGAGCAGATCGCCGCGGCTGTGCGAGCTGTTGCCGCCGGCGGTGCGTATTTCGGTTCCGGGGCCGCCGCGACCGTGCTCGGGATGACGTCGCGGCCGAGGCCTGCCCGCGATGCTCCCGATGGCCTCACCGACCGGGAGCGCGACGTGCTGGCCTTGCTGGCCGAAGGATCCAGCAACGCGCAGATCGCCCGCGCACTTGGGCTGTCCCTGAAGACCGTGCAGAACTATGTTTCCCGCATTCTCGACAAGCTCCAGGTCGCCGACCGGACGCAGGCCGCGCTGCGGGCCCGCCGCCCGGGCTAGCCACCGCGGCTCTCCCTAGGAGCTCGCCAGTCCCCGGTAGGCGGCCACGATGTGCTCCGCGCAGGCCTGCAGCGGCAGGGCGGTGCTGTCGATGTGCAGGTGGTACAGCGCCGGGTCGTCGATGTCAGCCCGGTAGAGCCGGCGCACGTACTGGGCGCGGGCCCGGTCGACTTCCGGGAGCCGCTGCTGCGCCGTCGGCTCGTCCACGTCCTCGATCCGGGCCGCCTGCGCGATGCGCGCCGTCTCGGGCCCGAACAGCCGGACCCGCAGCACGCCCGGCTCGGCGCGGAACGCCGCGCCGCCCGCCCGGCCGAGAATGACCGCGCCGTCGCGCAGCGCGGCCCGCATGACGGCCTCGGCCTGCTCGCGGAACGCCTCCGCGTCCTCGCCCGGCGTCAGCTCGTTCGGGGCAGTGTCGGTGCCCATGGCCAGCAGGCCCGCGGCCAGCGGTGCCAGCGCGGCGATGAACCGGTCGGGCAGGGACCGGCGGAGCGCGCCGCCTTCGGCCTCGGCCACCGACACCCGCAGCTGCGCGGCGACCCGCGAGCTGATCGCGCGATCCAGCAGCGGGAAACCCAGCAGCTTGGCGACCTGCGGGGCGATGACGCTGCCGCCAGCGCCGTATCCGGCCGAGATAGTGACGCCAGGCATTTCCGACAGCCTCCCGGAATCAGCGAAAAACGGGCATGTGTGCCTCATGTTCCCGCAGCAGCGCCGTTCTCACATGCCGAACAGCCAGCCGCCCGCGCAGCCGGCCCGGCTGGTTACCCCAGCTGGCCCACCCGGCGGAGCGTCTCCGCGGCCGGCTCGGTGTCGGCCAGGTCAATGTCGTCGGCCACCGCGCCGTCGCGCAGCCGGATCAGCCGCTCGCACCGGGCCGCGATCTGCGGGTCATGCGTGGCAATGATGATCGTCATCCCGCGCTCGCGGCGCAGGTCCGCCAGCAGGTCCAGGATCTCGGCGGCGGTCCGCGAGTCCAGGTTCCCGGTCGGCTCGTCGGCCAGCAGCAGCGACGGCCTGGTGATCAGCGCCCGGGCGATGGCGACCCGCTGCTGCTCGCCGCCCGACATCCGGCTGGGCAGCGACTGCTCGCGGCCGGCCAGCCCGACCGCCGCGAGCAGTTGCCGGGCCCGGTCCTGCTTGCGCCACGAGGTCCGGTAGGGCAGGACCGGCGCGATGACGTTGTCCAGCGCGGTGAGAGCCGGCAGCAGGTTATAGCGCTGGAACACGAAGCCGACGGTGCGCCGGTAGGCGGCCAGGGCCCCGCCGCGCAGGGCGGTGACCTCGGTGCCGTCGACGTCGATACGCCCCGAGTCCGGGCGCTCGACGGCGCCGATCAGGTGCAGCAGCGTGGACTTGCCTGATCCCGAGGCGCCGGTCAGCGCGACGAGCCCGCCGGCGGCGATCGCCAGGCTGACCTGCTCGGCCGCCGAGATCTGCTGGTCCTTGCCGATCCCGTAGCGCCGCGTGACCTCGGTCAGGGTGACGGCCCCGGTGCGGTCCGCGGGCGGCACCAGGTCGCTCTGGTCAGGCTGGTCGGGCTGGTCGGGCATGTCGTTACTCCTCACTGAGCAGGCGGGCCGCGGGCAGCGAGCGCAGCGCGCGCGCCGGGGGCAGCGCCGCGACCGCGGTCACGAGTACGCCGGCGAGGGCCGCCCCCGCCGCGGCGACGATCAGGCGGCCCGGGAACTGGCCGGTGAACTGAGCGGCGGCGGCCAGCCCGGCCGCGGCTCCCGCCGCCGAGCCGGCCGCGCCGATCAGCGCGCCCTCGGTGACCACCAGCCGGGTCAGCGCTGACTCCGGCCAGCCGAACTGCCGGATGGTGGCTAGCTCGGCGGCGCGCTCGCGGACGTTCAGCACCAGCACGTCCGCGACGGCCAGCACGCCCAGTGCCACGATGGCGGCAATGGCCAGGTAGTCGACGCCGCGGATCTGCACCGCCACCGCGTCGCCGAGCAGGGAGCCGACGACCACGCCGCGGAAGGCCAGGGTGATGGCGGCGGCCAGGGTGAGGGCGGCCACGCCGACCGCCAGGCTGGTCGCGCCCAGCAGGGTCCGGCCCGGCGTCCGCGCCACGTTGGCCACCGCGAGCCCGGTAATGCCGGCCGGATGACGCCCGCGGCGGACGGCCAGCACCGGCGGGCGCACGGCGGCCAGCGGGCTGGCCCGGGCGGCCAGCCAGGCCGGCACCGCGCCGGACAGCACGGCGACGGCTACGGCGACGGGGATGGCCAGGGCGGCCCGCCCGGCCGACGGGTGCAAGTTCACGGCCGCTGACAGCGGGACCGACAGCAGGCCGCCGCCGATCCCGGCGGCCAGGCCGATCACGGCCAGCTCGCCGATCACCGCGGCGAACAGCCGCGGCCTGGTCCAGCCCAGGCAGGCCAGCACGCCCAGCTCGCGGCGCCGGCCGCGGACGGCCGCGGTGGCCGCGTTGGCCACGAACAGCGCGCAGACGACCAGGATCAGCACGAACAGCGTGACGCTCTTCTTGTCGACCGCGGTCAGGATGGCGACGGCCACGCCCTTCTTGACCCAGCCCTCAGTCAGCCGCAGCGCAGGCTGCCCCGGGCCGGCCGGCGGCACGCTCACGGTCGTCGGGGCGGGGGAGGATCCGGCCACGATGTCGACGGTCAGCCCGGTGCGGACCGCGATCTGCTGGGCTACCTCGTTGATCCGCTCACGGGATACTGCGTTCGGCCCGGTCACGCCCGCCACCTTGACCCGGATGACGCTGATCGGGTCCGCGTGATGCACGTTGCCGCTGAAGAAGCCGAGGTTCTGCAGGGCGGGCAGCGCCGTCAGCGTCGTGATCAGGTTCACCGGCTGGCTGACCAGGCCGCCGAGGTTCAGGCTGGGCAGCAGGTCCCCGCCGCCGAGCGCCGCCCGGCTGCTCGCGCTGGCCGGGGCGGCGGTGGCCGGCGCGTAGGGACCGAGCGGGACGCGGGACAGCCGCCCGCCCGCCTGCACCCGGGCCGGGTCGAAGATGCCGGTCAGCCGCGGCACCGGGATGCCGCCCGAGAACTCGTTAGCTTCCGGCGCGTGGCTGACCAGGCCGCGGAACTGGGGACTGGTCTCGTCCATCGGCACGGGGATGGAGCTGACCGGCGACCGCCAGACGCTGGCCGGGTTGTGCACGGGGACGGGCGTCAGCGTCCCGGCCGGGCCGCGCTGATAGCGGACCGGCCCGGCTGACCAGTAGCCGAAGATCCCGTCTGACGGGCCGTTGGTGCGGCTCATGAGGGTGAGCATCCGCCGGTAGGCCTGCTGGGCGGTGGTCCGCATCGTCGCCACCGGCTGCCCCGGCTCGGCGGCGGCGGCGCGCATCCCGGCGGCGGTCAGCCGGGGCACGCGCTGGCGGGCTGCGGCAGTCGCTGCACCCGGGTTATCGCTGTCTCGTCCACACCGCCTGTCGCGGCGGCCAGGACCGGGAAGGTGTTCGCTGCGCCGTGGCCGGGGAGCTTGTCGCCGGCCCGCTCGCCCAGGTACCGGCCCGAGATCACCGCGTGGTTCAGCCCGTCGAGCCGGGCCTCGGCAGCAGGGTCGACGGCGGCGATCAGGATCGGGAACGACCAGGCCACGAGTAAACCCCGGGTGCCGCACGCTCAGCCCGGGTCAGCGCGTCGTCGCCCGATCCGCCGGTCCGCGACCAGCACCAGTTGTTAGCCTGCCGGGCCAGGCCGAAGGCGCCGCCGCCCCGCGGCTGCGGGCAGACCGGCACCCGGGCTCCGCCGGGCAGCAGTTCCAGGGCCTGGGCGCCGGTACCGGGTGGCGGCCAGCCGGTCCGGAGTCAGGTAGACGAAACGACGGCGGCTGGCGGACCTGGCTCAGGCCGCCGCCGACACCCATGTGGTGCTCAGCCGGCAGCAGCGAGCGGCCGGGCCCGGTCGAGTGCCGCGGCCGGCAGCCGCACCGGCACGTCGGCCAGCGGCAGGGAGTAGCCGACGAGCGCGACCGGCGCGGCGACCTGGACCCCGGGGATGCGCTGGATCTGCCCGTACTGGCGCATGCGTGATGCCGCCGTAGATGCCCGACATGAAGTTCGGCTGCACCGTCCCGGTGGCCCGCTCGATGGGCGTCCGGGCGCCGTGCGGGCCGGACCAGGATGTCGTAGGCGGGCCGGAAGTGCGCCGACACGGTCCCGACGGTGCGCAGCTGGGAGGTCCGGGACGCCGCGGTCAGGACGGTGAACGCGGTCGTGGCCAGCAGCATCCCGACCAGCAGGGCCAGCGTGCGGCCCGGCCGGAAGCGCAGCTGGGCCCAGGCGAGGCGGCGCAACGGCAACTCCTTCCCCGGTTCCGGCCGGAGGGCGGGCCCCCGCGAGCGCGGCCCGGCCAGGCCCCCCAGCCTGCCGCCACTGTGCGCCTTACCTAGTTGCTAGGCAACAAATCAGGCTCTATCGTTACCTAGTAGCAATGTAGGAACCGTCAACCGGACGAGGGTGCGGCATGCCACTGCAGCACGCGGTGCTCGCGCTGCTGGCCGAGCGCCCGGCGCACGGCTACGAGCTCAAGGGCAGCTTCGAGCAGGCCGTCGGAGATCAGTGGGGCGGCCTCAACATCGGCCACCTCTACCAGGTCCTGGAGCGGCTCGGCCGCGACGGGCTCATCGAGTCGCAGCGCCAGCCGCAGGCCGTCAAGCCCGACCGGCTGGTGCACCGGATTACCCCCGAGGGCCGCGCCGAGCTAGCCCGCTGGCTCAGCGAGCCGGCCCGGCGCTCCGGCGGCTACCGGGACGACTTCTTCCTCAAGGTCATGGCCACCGTGCAGGCCGGCGACGCCGAGGCGCTGACCGGAGTGCTGGCCCGCCAGCGCACGCACCTGCTGCGTGAGCTGCGCAGTCTCGGCCAGGCCCGGCAGGCCGCCGTCTCGTCCCCGGTGGATGCGCTGCTGGTCACCGCGGCCGAGCTGCACGTCCGCGCTGACCTCGGCGTGGTCGAGGCCGCCGAGCAGCAACTCGGCCCCGAGGCGCTCGCGGCCTTCGCCGGCCGGGCCGCCCCCGCCGCCGGCGGGGCCGCAGGCCCAGCCGGACGGGCAGGCCAGCGCCAGCTAGCGTAAGGGAATGGCAGTTTCTCTCAGCCCGTTCATTGTCAGCACCGAGGACCTGCTGAACCTGCTGGACCAGGTCGTGATCGGGGATGACGGCAGCCGCTGGAACGAGTTCTTCGCCGACCGGTCCCGGCCGATCCCGTTCTTCACCGACCGGCCCGATGAGAGCCTGGCCGGGTGGATCGCTGACGGCCTGATCGGCGCCGGCCGGGTGCTCGAACTCGGCTGCGGGCACGGCCGCAACGCGCTGTACCTGGCCGGGCTGGGCTGCACCGTCGATGCCATCGACCTGTCCGCCGAGGCGCTCGGCTGGGCCCGCCAGCGGGCCGAGGCCGCCGGTGCCGCGGTGCGTTTCCAGCACTGCTCCATCTTCGCCGCGGCGATCGAGCCGGGGGGCCTATGACCTGGTCTATGACTCCGGCTGCTTCCACCACCTGCCGCCGCACCGCCGCCAGTCCTATGCCAGCCTGGTGGACCGGGCGCTGAAGCCGGGCGGTCATTTCGGGCTGAGCTGCTTCCGGCCCGAGGGCGGCAGCGGTCTCACCGACCAGCAGGTGTACGAGCGGGCCAGCCTGGGCGGCGGCCTCGGCTATACCGAGGACCAGTTGCGGGCCCTGTGGGACCGGCCGCCGTTCGCTGTCCAGGTGCTCCGCCAGATGGCCAGGACGGGCGGGGACGGGCCGCACTTCGGCGAGGATTTCCTGTCGGTCCTGCTAGCCGTCAAGGCCACTCACCCCGAGGACGTGTCCACCGCCGGGAGCTGAGGTGCGCGGGCGGTGGTCTCGCGACTGGCTCGGTAGCGGCCCGGGGTCGTTCCGATGATGTGGGTGAACGCGGCGATGAAGCTGCTGGGGTTGGCCCATCCGCAGGCGTACGCGGTCTGGGTGGTGTCGCGGCCGTCGGCCAGGAGCACGAGCGCGTGGTAAATGCGCAGCTGCGTGCGCCACTCATAGAAGGTCATGCCGAGTTCGCTGCGGAACAGCCGGCTGAGGGTGCGGGTGCTGGCGCCGATCGTCTTCCCGAGCTCGGCCAGCGTGGCGTTGTCGGCCGGCGTCTCGTACAGCATCCGGGCAATGGCCTGCAGCCGGTCGTCCCGTGGCTCCGGCAGGTGCAGTGGCTGTTCTTGCGCTTCGCGGAGTTCATCGACGAGGACGCGAAGCAGGCGAGAGCGCGCGGAGCGGCTGTAGCCAGCCGCGGTGTCGTCGTAGTTGCGGGAGCCGGTCAGGGCGAGCAGGACCTCGCGGGCGAGGTCGGAGGCCAGGAACACGGCGGGATGTTCTGGCAGCAGCCGGGCCAGGGATGGCGCGAGAAAGACGATCCGCATATCGGTGTCGCCGTGGGCGCGGTGGTAGTGCGTGAACCCGGCGGGCGTCCAGGCGACCCGGTTGGCGGGAACGATCGACGTGCCGCGCTCGGTGTGCACGGCCAGGACGCCGCTGGCTGCATACACCAGGTGGCCCCGTGCGTGCGACTGCACTGTGCTTGTTCCGCCGGATGGCCAGAGGTGGCGCCCGCCAGACGGCCAGACATGTGACGTCACTCCGGCGATCAGGCGAGGTTGGCGGCGAACAGGCATCAGTTGGCATCCTAGCGGTAGCAAGCCACGCCTGGATCGGGTGACATTGCCTCTATGCGGAGTGGTCTTCAGTCGCGCGAGCGCGCCGACCGCACCACATGTCATCGAGGCAGCGTGCCTCGATGCCGCGGCCTGAGATAGAAGGAGAAACGCATGGCGACGTTCGTCCTGGTGCCCGGCGCCTGGAAGGGCTCCTGGTCGTATGAGGCGGTGGTTCCGCTGCTGGAGCGGGCCGGTCACACCGTGCACGCCCTGACCCTGACCGGTCTGCGGCCCGACGACGACAGCGCGGCGGTCGCGGCCGCCAACCTCGACACGCACGCCGGCGATGTAGTGCGGCACCTCGATCGCCACCACATCACCGGCGCGACGCTGGTCGGCCACAGCTACGCCGGGATGGTGATCGCCGCCGCCGCCGACCGCGCCGGCGGCCGGATCGCACGGCTGGTGCATCTGGACGCCTACGTACCGCGCGATGGCGAGTCGTGCTGGTCGTCAACGAACGAGCATTTCCGGGAAGTGTTCGCGGCCGGCGCCGCGACCACCGGCTACGCCGTCCGGCCGCCGGAGGCGGCGGCGATCCCCGCCGCCGTCCCCATCCCCTCGCCTCGTTCCTGCAGCGGATCCGGCTCTCCGGCGCGCTCGCCCAGGTCCCCCGCCGGGAGTTCATCTACTGCTCGGGATGGGAAGACCGGACGCCGTTCGCTGAACTGCGCACCCGGCTCCAGGCCGATCCCGGCTGGCAGGTCCACGACCTCCCGACCGGCCACGACGCCATGCATGAGGCCCCGGAGGCGGTCGCTGCACTACTGCTCGGCGAATGCACCGCGGCTGCGTCGGCGGGCAGCCGGCAGGCCTGCCGCTGAGGGCCGCGCAAGCCGGGCCATCCGGACGCCGGGGCAGGCTCACCCCGCGACGCTGTGCCCCGGCAGGCGGCAGGTAACGTGCGGGGTGTGGAGCACACGCGACTGGGCCGGACCGGCCTGCAGGTGTCCCGGCTGTGCCTGGGCACGATGACGTTCGGACTGCAAAGCGATGAAGCCACCTCGGCGGCCATCCTGGACCGTGCCGCGGAGGCCGGCATCGACTTCCTGGACACCTCCGACGCCTATCCGCTGGGCGGGGACCTGTCCACGCGCGGCGTGACCGAGGAGGTCCTGGGCCGCTGGCTGCGCGGTCGGCGAGACCGGTTCATCGTCGCCACCAAGTGCTTCGCGCCGACCGGGCCCGCGCCGTTCGACGGCGGTAACTCCCGCAAGCACATCATGTCCGCCGTCGAGGCCTCGCTGCGCCGGCTGCAGACCGACTACATCGACCTGTACCAGCTGCACGGCTACGACCCGGCCACGCCGATCGATGAGACCCTGGGCGCCCTGGATGACCTGGTTCACTCCGGCAAGGTCCGCTACATCGGCTGCTCCAACTTCCTCACCTACCAGCTGGTGCGCGCCGTCGGCCGGACCGAGACCCTGCGACTGACCCGGATGGACTGCGTCCAGCCCCGCTACAACCTGCTGTTCCGCCAGATCGAGCGGGAGATGCTGCCGTTCTGCGGCGAGGAGGGCATCGGGGTCATTCCCTACAACCCGATCGCCGGCGGCCTGCTGTCGGGCAAGCACGTGCGGACCGGCCCGCCGCCCGAGGGCTCCCGGTTCACCCTCGGCACCGCCGCGCAGAACTACCAGGACCGGTACTGGCACGACCGCGAGTTCGACACCGTCGAGACGCTGCGCCAGCTGGCCGACAAGGCCGGAGTCAGCCTGGTGACGCTGTCGGTCGCCTGGGTCCTGGCGCACCCGGCGGTGACCGCGCCCATCATCGGCGCCAGCCGTCCCGACCAGCTCGACGCCAGCCTGGCCGCTGTCGACTACGTCATCGACGCTGATCTCAAGCGCCAGCTGGACGAGGCCACCCACGAGTACCGGATGGGAGATGCGCCCAGATAGCGGGGGAAAGTCAGCACCATGACTGAGCGCAAGCCCGCAGACATGAGCTTCCGCTCGTGGGTAGATCAGCAGATCCACGAGGCGGCCGAGCGCGGCGAGTTCGACGATCTGCCCGGCGCCGGCAAGCCGCTGCCGCGCAGCAACGAGGCCGACGACGGCCAGGCCTGGCTGCGGGACTACCTGCGCCGCGAGGGCGTGAACACCGAGGAGGTGCTGCCCGAGCCGCTGCGGCTGCGCAAGGAGGCCGAGCGGCTGGCCAAGAGCGTGCACCTGCTGGCGTCTGAGCAGCACGTGCGCGAGGCCGTCGCCGAGCTGAACGAGCGGATCATGAAGTGGCGGCGCATCCCGCTCGGCCCGCCCATCTTCGTCGCCCTCGTCGACGAGCAGGCCATGATCATCCGCTGGACCGAGGCCCGCCCCTCAGGAATGTCCGATGACAGCCGAGTCTCGGCCGAAGACCGGGGAGCTGCCCGGCCTGACGCCCGCCGTCGCTGGTGGCCCCGCTCCCACCGCACCTGATTGCCGGTACTGGCGAAGCACCGACTACTGGCTGAGCCGCTTCAGGACGTCGCCGTAGCGAGCAAGTTCCTCGTCGAGGATGTGGCCTAGCCTGTCGGTTCTCACCCGGCGATCGATGTACTCGCGGATCGCCTGCCCGGCGACGTCCTTCATCGGCCGCTGCTCCAGCTCAGCCCGTCGGCGCAGGGCGGCTGCAGTCTCATCATCCAGCCGGATCGGCGTACTCATATCTAGATTGATACCACCGGTCAGGGCCGCCGCCCTGCCGGTAATCCCGGTCAGCGGATTGCCCGGCGGCCTGCGAGTAGCGAGGGACGATGACGGAGGATGACTGGCGGGACGCCGGGGTGCTGTGGGACTACCACCATCTGCATCACGACCTGCGGCCCTGTTCCGCCGGGATCGGGCTGGGCAGTCATGATCTCGGCGTCGCGGCCGAGGCGGCGCGGCTGTATCACGCGGGCCTGATCCCGGTCCTGGTGTTCAGCGGCGCGAGCACCCCGACTACCTACGGCGCCTTCCCGCGCGGCGAGGCCGTTCATTACCGCGAGCACGCCGTCAGCCTCGGCGTCCCCGACAGCGCCATCCTGGTCGAGCCGACGGCGAGCAACACCGGCCAGAACATCGAGTGCTCCCGCGCCCTCCTTCAGCAGGCCGGCATCACGACCGGCGCGGTGCTGCTGATCTCCAAGCCCTACATGGAGCGCCGCGCCTACGCCACCTGCCGCAAGGTCTGGCCGGAGGTCGATGCGATCTGCACGTCGGAGCCAGCGAGCCTGGCGGATTATCTCCAGCGCATCGGGAACCCGCGCCTGGTCATCGACATGATGGTGGGCGACGTGCAGCGCGTCACCGAGTACCCGCGTCGCGGCTTCGCCATCGCGCAGCCCGTCCCGGACCAGGTGCAAGCCGCCTTCCAGCGTCTCGTCCGGGCCGGCTTCACCAGCCGCCTGCTCCCGGCGGGTTAGTCGGCGGCCACGCCGGTCAGGGCGAACTTGTCGACGTCGACCAGGCCGCGGTCGGTGATGCGCAGCTGCGGGATCACCGACAGGCCCAGGAAGCTCAGGTGCATGAACGGCGCGTCGATGCGCGACGCCCAGTTCCGCCGCCGCGACGTGCTCCAGGTGATCCGACCGCCGCCGCCACCGCGGCGCGCGGGCTGATCGCTCATCAGCCCGCCGATCGGCAGCGGCACCTCGGCGATCACCCGGCCGTCCAGCACCGCGACCTGGCCGCCGCCGAGTCTCGGCTAGCCGGGCCAGCGCGACCGCCATGTCGGCCGGGCCGTCCGGTCCGGCCGAGCCGACCAGCATGCAGTTGTGCGCGTCATGGGCCACCGTCGAGCCGATCGCGCCGCGGGCCAGCCCGAAGCCCGTGCACGTAGCCGAGCCCGATCCGGCCGGTGCCGCGGTGCCGCTCGGCGACCGCGATCCGGGCCACCGCGGCCGCCGGGATCGGTGACGTCCAGGACGAGGTGCCGCGGTGGTCAGGCGTGCCGCCGGCGATGCCGATGACCTTCGCCTGACCGCCGGGCGGCGGCTCCAGCGGTCAGCTCCGGCCGCACCGGGCAGGTGCGCCAGCCGGACCGACCCGCGCATCCAGTCCGGCGCGGGCGCCGCCGGCACGGCACCCGGGCAGCGCCTGCCCGTCCTCGGCCACCAGCCGCCCGGCCTGGTAGACCCGGGCGGGCCAGATCCGCGTCGAGAGTGTCGAAGCACAGCACGTCGGCCTGGTAGCCGGGCGCGAGCCAGCCCAGGTGGTGCAGGTTGTGGTACTGCGCGGGGTTGGCCGTGGCCAGCACCAGCGCGTCCTCGACCCGGACGCCGCAGGCGACGGCGAGCCGGACGCAGTCGTTGACGTGGCCCGCGGTCCAGGATCGTGTCCGGCTCCCGGTCGTCGCTGCACAGCGCGACCCGCTCGGTCCCGTGCTCGACGACATCGGGATCAGGTCAGCCAGGTTCTTGCTGGCCGAGCCCTGCCGCACGAAGATCCACATGCCCTTTCGCCGCTTCTCCTGTGCCTCGGCCAGCATGGTGCACTCGTGGTCGGACTCGATCCCGGCAGCCAGGTAGGCATCCAGCGCCGGGCCGGTCAGCCCCGGCGCGTGGCCGTCGACCCGGCGCTCGCCTGCCGCGGCGATCTTGGCCAGCAGCTCGGTGTCCCCGGCGATGACGCCCGGGTAGTTCATGACCTCGGCCACGCCGAGCGCGCCGTGCTCGGCCAGCAGCTCGCGGACCTGCGCGGCGTGCACCTCGGCGCCGGGGCTCTCGAACGGCGAGGCCGGAACGCAGCTGGACGCGCAGACCCCGAACGTGAACGGCAGCCCCGCCGCCGCCTGCGGCCAGCGCGGCCGACCCGCGGCACCCCGAAGACGTTGGCGATCTCGTGCGGGTCAGCGGCCACCGCCGTGGTGCCGTGCGGCAGCACCGCCCGGACGAACTCATCCACCCACAGCTTGGTCGACTCCAGGTGCATGTGGGCGTCGATGAAGCCGGGCGTCAGCGCCGCGCCGCCGACGTCGACGACCTCGCGCGCCTCGCGCGGACCCCAGCCGGCCACCACGCCGTCGGCGATGGCCAGGTCGGTTCTGACCCACTCCCGGGTGCCGGGCACGAAGACGGTGCCCCCGGTCAGCAGCAAGTCAGCGGGCTCATCCCCGCGAGCGACGGCCAGGATCCGCGGCGTGCCCCGGCGAGCGGGCATGGTCACCTCCAGGTTCCCGCCGAGTGTAGGACCGGCCGGGGCCGGTGTCAGCGGACTGCGAGGTAGCGCGCCGGGCCGCCCGCGCGGGGGCTTGCCCCGGCCCGCGGCGGCGCGAGAGCCTGAGCTCCATGAGCACGCCAGCGCGGCCCGCGGGGGACAGCGCCGGGGACCCGCCCGGCGGGCCCGGCAGCGCGGGCGCGGCCGGGCCGCTGGCCCGGTTCAACGCCCGGCAGGCCGGGGACGCGCTCGCGGAGCTGCTGGCCTGCTGCGCCGCCGCGGCCTGGGCCCGGCGGGTGGCGGCGGGCCGGCCATACCGGTCCGTGGACGACGTGCTGGCCGCATCCGACGACGCAGTAACGACGATGACCGATGCTGACCTGGCCGAGGCGCTGGCCGGGCACCCGCGCATCGGCGAGCGCCGCCCCGGGCCGCCGGAGGCCAGCAGCCGGGCCGCGTCCTGGTCGAGCCAGGAACAGGCCGGGATGCGTAGCGCCGGCCAGCAGGCCAGCCAGGAGATGGCCGGGCTGAACCGGGCCTACGAGGACCGCTTCGGGCACATCTACCTGGTCTGTGCCACCGGCCGCAGCGCGGCCGAGCTGGCCAGCCTGCTGCGCGAGCGGCTGCGCAACGACCCCGGGGCCGAGCTCGGCATCGTCCGCGCCGAGCTGGCCCAGATCAACCGGCTGCGCCTGGGCAAGCTGCTGGCGGACGGCTCGTGATGCCATGACCAGCGTGATCACCACCCATGTGCTGGACACCGCGGCCGGGCGGCCGGCCGCCGGGGTGCCCGTGCGGCTGGAGCAGGTCACCGGCAGCGCCGCGGCCGAGATCGCCCGCGGCCTTACCGGTGCCGACGGGCGGGTCGCGCAGCTCGGGCCGGCCCAACTGCCGCCGGGCCGGTACCGGCTCGTCTTCGACACCGCCGCCTACCTGGCCGCCGCCGGCCACGAGCCGGCGTTCTACCCGGAGGTCAGCATCTTGTTCACGGTGGCCGGGCAGCCCGGCGAGCATTACCACCTGCCGCTGCTGCTCAGCCCGTACGGCTACTCCACCTACCGCGGGAGCTGAGATGGGAATCGTGCTCGGGCCGCAGCAGTACGGCAAGGCAGAGACCCGGGTGGTGCGGATCAGCCGGGACGACAACTGGCATCAGATCCGCGACCTGAACGTCACCACGGCGCTGCGCGGCGACTTCAGCCAGGCCCACCTGACCGGTGACCAGTCGAAGGTGCTGCCCACCGACTCGCAGAAGAACACCGCGTTCGCCTACGCCCTCGAGCACGGCACCGGGGAGATCGAGGACTACGCGCTGGCCCTGGCCCGGCACTTCGCCAGCGACATCGAGCCGGTCACCGCCGCCCGGGTCGAGGTCGAGGAGTACGCCTGGGACCGGATCAGCGTGGGCGGCGACCCGCACCCGCACGCGTTCGTCCGGTCCGGGCAGGAGGTCAGGACCACCGCGGTCACGGTCGAGGGGACCGGCACCGGGCAGCAGGCCTGGGTGGTGTCCGGGCTGACCGGCCTGACGGTGCTCAAGTCCACCGACTCAGAGTTCCGCGGCTTCCTCACCGACTCCTACACCACGCTGCCCGAGACCGATGACCGCGTCCTGGCCACCTCGCTGACCGCCCGGTGGCGGTACGCCGGCCCGGCCGCGGCGCAGACCGACTGGCTGACCGCCTACGACCAGGTCCGGCGCGTCCTGCTGGCCCGCTTCGCGGAACTGCACAGCCTGGCCCTGCAGCAGAGCCTGTGGGAGATGGGCCAGGCCGTCCTGCTGGCCCGGCCCGACATCGCCGAGATCCGGCTGTCAGCCCCGAACAAGCACCATTACCTGGTCGACCTGACCCCGTTCGGGCTGGCCAACAAGAACGAGGTGTTCCACGCCGGCGACCGGCCCTATGGCCTCATCCAGTGCACGGCCGCCCGCGATGACGGGCCGCCGGCCGGGCCCGCCTGGGACACCTCGGCTAGCTTCGCCTGACGCCCGCCTGGCCACATCGCGGCTGGCCAGGGGACAATAGCCAGATGAGCGGGGCCCTCCGCGCGGCGGCGCGGGCACCGGCCGGGCCGCCCGTCAGCGAGCATGAGACGGCGCTCCCGGCGGCCGGGCTGCGCCCGCTGATCGGCCGCTACAGCGGCTACCGGGATGCGGGCCAGCGGCCGGGCCGCCATCGCGGGCTGCCCTCGCCCTACCTGACGGTGATCTTCACCCTGGACGAGCCGCTGGAAGTGGCCGAACATCCCGACCCGGCCCAGGCCGGCGGCCAGTTCGCCACGCTGGCCGGCGGCCTGCACACCGTCCCGGCCCTGATCACCCACGACGGCCGCCAGTCCGGGGTCCAGGTCGCGCTCAGCCCGCTCGGATCCCGGGCCATCCTCGGACTGCCGGCCGGCGAGCTGGCCAGCCTCGACGTCGAGGGCAGCGAGGTACTCGGCCCGCTGGCCGGCCAGGTTCAGGAAAAGCTCCGGGCCGCAGGCAGCTGGCCGGAGCGCTTCGCCGTCGTGGACGAGCTGCTGTGGGCCCGGGCGTGCGCCAGTGCCGCAGTCGCCCGCGGCGGATCGGCGGACCTGGCCCGCGGCCGCGGCCCGGGTGTCAGCCCCGAGGTCGGCTACGCCTGGGCCCGGCTGATGCGCACCGGCGGCCAGACTCCGGTGGCCGCCCTGGCGGCCGAGACGGGCTGGAGCGACCGGCACCTGCGCAGCCAGTTCCGGGCCGAGACCGGGCTCACCCCCAAGGCAGCGGGCCGGGTGATCCGGTTCGAGCGGGCCCGGCGGCTGCTGATGCGCCGTGCGCAGGCCGGGGCGCGCTCGTCGCTGGCCGAGCTGGCCGCCGAGTGCGGCTACTACGATCAGGCGCACCTGGACCGGGAGTTCCGCGGGCTGGCGGGCTGCCCGCCCACGACCTGGCTGGCCGAGGAGTATCCGGCTCTGGCGTGAGATGCCCTGATCCGGGGAGGATGTCCCCGAGGAGCTGGTGCCGTGGAATTCCTGCAGCCCGCTTGCTGGGCGGACGCACTGGCCGACCGGGCCGCGCACCCTGACGCGCTGGCGGTGGCCGGCGGAACCGACGTCATGGTCGAGATGAACTTCGACGCCCGGCGCCCGCCCGCGCTGCTCGACCTGACCCGGGTGCCCGAGCTCGCGCAGTGGGACCTCGATGACGGCCGGGTCCGGCTCGGCGCCGGCGTCAGCTACACGCGGATCATCGGCGAGCTCGGCGGGCGGCTGCCCGGCCTGGCCATGGCCTCCCGGACGGTGGGCTCGCCGCAGATCCGCAACCGCGGCACGGTCGGCGGCAATCTCGGCACTGCCTCGCCGGCCGGTGACGCGCACCCGCCGCTGCTGGCCGCCGGCGCGCAGATCGAGGCGGCCTCGGTCCGCGGCACCCGGATGATCGCCGATCGACGACTTCTTCACCGGCGTGAAGCGCAACGCGCTGGCGCCCGACGAGCTGATCGCCGCGGTGCACATCCCGCTGCCGTCCGGACCCGAGCAGTTCAGCAAGATCGGCACCCGCAACGCCATGGTCATCGCGGTGGCGGCGTTCAGCCTCGCGCTGCACCCGGCCCGCCGCGAAGTCGGCGCCGGCATCGGCTCGGCGGCGCCGACACCGCGCCGGGCCGCCGCGGCCGAGGAGTTCCTGGCCGGGGCGCTGACCGACGCCGGGCTATGGGAGTCGCGGCGGGCGCTGCCGGCCGCCGTGGCCGCCGAGTTCGCCGCGCTGGTCCGCGCGGCCGGGGCGCCGATCGACGATGTGCGCGGCACCGCCGCCTACCGGCTGCACGCGCTGGCCGTGATGGCCCGCCGGGCGCTGACCTGGGCCTGGAGTGACTACCGTCGCGGCAGCGCCGCCGCGCAGGGAGGCTGACCCGGCAGATGCGGATCACGGCGACGGTCAACGGCGAGCCCCGCCAGGCCGACGACGTCTGGCCGGGCGAGAGCCTGCTGTACGTGCTGCGCGAGCGGATGGGCCTGCCCGGCTCCAAGAACGCCTGCGAGCAGGGCGAGTGCGGATCGTGCACGGTCTACCTGGACGGGGTGCCGGTCTGCTCCTGCCTGGTGGCGGCCGGCCAGGCGCAGGGCCGCGACGGTGGTGACCGTCGAGGGGCTGGCCAGCCGGGCCGCGCTGCACCCCGTGCAGGAGGCGTTCGTGGCGGCGGGCGCGGTGCAGTGCGGCTTCTGCACGCCGGGCCTGCTGGTCGCCGCGCATGACCTGCTGGCCCGGCAGCCCGAGCCGTCCGACCTGGAGATCCGCGAGGCGCTGGCCGGCAACCTGTGCCGCTGCACCGGCTATGAGAAGATCCTGGCCGCCGTGCACCGGCCGCCGCCCAGCTCGCGGGCACCGCGCCTGGTTCCGCCGGGGCGGCGGAGGCCAGCTCGTGAGCCCCGTGGTCCCCGGCAGCACCGTGGTCCTGGACGGCTGCGCTGTGGTCACCATGGACGGCCAGCGCGCCGAGTACGCCAGCGGGCACGTCGTCGTCACCGGTACCGCGATCACCGCGGTCGGGCCCGGGCCCGGCGCCCGCCGTGCCGCCCGGCGCCCGGCGCGGTCGACGCACGCGGCTGCCTGGTCACGCCCGGCCTGGTCAACACCCACCAGCACCTGTACCAGTGGGCCACCCGGGGCCAGGCCGTCGACTCCACCTTGTTTCAGTGGCTGACCCAGCTCTACCCGGTCTGGGCCGGGATCGACGAGGACATCGCCGGCGCCGCCGCTACCGCCGCGCTGGCCTGGCTGGCCCGGACCGGCTGCACGACCACCATGGATCACCACTACGTCTTCCCGCGCGCGGGCGGCGACGTGCTCGGCGCCACCATCGAGGCGGCCCGCGCCGTGGGCCTGCGCTTCCACCCCACCCGCGGGTCGATGGACCTGGGCGCCAGCGCCGGCGGCCTGCCGCCCGACGACGTGGTGGAGGACACCGACGAGATCCTGGCCGCGACCAGCGCGGCGATCGACCGGTTCCACGACCCGGCGCCGGAGTCGATGCTGCGGATCGCGGTCGCGCCCTGCTCGCCGTTCTCGGTGACCGAGGACCTGCTGGCCGGCGCGGCTGCAGCTGGCCCGGCAGCGCGGCGTGCGGCTGCACACCCACCTGGCCGAGACCGCGGACGAGGACGACTACTGCGCCGAGCATTTCGGCTGCACGCCGGTGCGAGTACCTCGACTCGCTCGGCTGGCTCGGCGCCGACGTGTGGCTGGCCCACGCCGTGCACCTGGACGACGCGGCGATCGCCCGGCTGGCCGCCACCGGCACCGGCGTGGCGCACTGCCCGTCGTCCAACGGCCGGCTCGGCGCCGGGATCTGCCGGCACGCACGACCTGCTCGCGGCCGGGCGTGCCGGTCGGCCTCGGGCGTGGACGGCGCGGCCTCCAACGAGGCCGGCTCGCTGCTCGATGAGGTGCGCCAGGCCGCGCTGCTGGCCCGGGCGGCGGGCGGCCCGACGCGCCCTGTCGGTCCGGCAGGCGCTGGAGATGGCCACCATCGGCGGTGCCCGGCTGCTCGGCCGGGAAGCCGAGATCGGCTCGCTGGAGCCGGGCAAGCTGGCCGACCTGGCGCTGTGGCGGCTGGACACGCTGCCGCACGCCGGCATCGCCGACCCGGTCGCCGCGCTGGTGCTCGGCTCGCGGCCGCCCGCTGGAGCTGCTGCTGGTCAACGGGCGGCCGGTGGTGGAGCGCGATCAGCTGGTCACCGTCGACGAGGCAGCGGCCGCGGCCGGCCGCCGCCGGCGCCAGCGCGAAGCTGCTGGCACCGGGCTGGCCAGCGGGCGGCGGCGGGAGCCGGGCGGTGACCGGCCCGGCGCGGGTCCCCGGCGGGGCGCTGCAGCAGCTGCGCGGGCCGGGTGCCGGCGGCGTCGGCGCCAGCCCGCGCCGGCCCGACGGCACGCTCAAGGTCACCGGCCAGTTCGCCTACGGCAGCGACCTGTGGATGGACGACATGATCTGGGGCGTCACGCTGCGCAGCCCGCACCCCTACGCCCGGATCACCTCGATCGACGATCGGCGAGGCGCTGGCCACCCCCGGCGTGCTACGCCGTGCTGACCCACGAGGACGTGCCGGGCGCCAACGCGTGCGGCCTGGAGCTGGCCGACCAGCCGGTGCTGGCCGAGGACGTGGTCCGCTACCAGGGCGAGCCGGTGGCGCTGGTCGCCGCCGACCATCCGGAGATCGCCCGGCGGGCGGCCAAGAAGATCGCGGTCGGACTACGAGGTGCTGGCGCCGGTCACCGACGCCGTGGCCGCGCTGGCGCCGGGACGCGCCGCCGGCTGCACCCGCAGGGCAACCTGGTCCGCCACCTCAAGATCCGCAAGGGCGATCCCGGGCCGGCCGCGGACGTCGTGGTGACCGGGGACGTACAAGGTCGGGATGCAGGACCAGGCGTTCCTCGGGCCGGAGGCGGGCCTGGCCGTGCCCGACGGCGAGGGCGGCGTCGACCTGTACGTGGCCACCCAGTGGCTGCACGTGGACCAGCGGCAGATCTGCGCGGCGCTCGGCCTGCCGCCGGAGCAGGTCCGGCTGACGCTGGCCGGGGTCGGCGGCGCGTTCGGCGGCCGCGAGGACCTGTCCATGCACGTGCACGCCTGCCTGCTGGCGCTGCACACCGGCAAGCCGGTGAAGATGGTCTACAACCGCGAGGAGTCGTTCTTCGGGCACGTGCACCGGCATCCGGCGACGATGCGCTACGAGCACGGCGCCACCCGCGACGGCACGCTGGTCTACGTCAAGGCGGAGATCTACCTCGACGGCGGCGCCTACACCTCCAGCACCCCGGCCGTGGTCGGCAACGCGGGCACGATGGGCATCGGCCCGTACGTCGTGCCGAACGTCCGCATCGACACCTACGGCGTCTACACCAACAATCCGCCGTGCGGGGCGATGCGCGGCTTCGGCTCGGTGCAGACCGCGTTCGCCTACGAGGCGCAGATGGACAAGCTGGCCGCCGAGCTGGGCCTGGACCCGGTCGAGCTGCGCTGCCGCAACGCGATGAGCCTGGGCAGCGAGGCACCGACCGGGCAGATCGTGGACAGCGCCGCGCCGGTGGCCGAGCTGCTGCAGCGGCTGGCAGGCCATGCCGCTGCCCGCCGGGCCGACCGATGGCACTGCTGCAGACCTGCGGGAGCTGCCCGGCGGAGTGGCCAACACCACCCACGGCGAGGGCGTTCGGCGCGGCGTCGGCTACGCGGTGGCGTACAAGAACGTCGGCTTCTCCGAGGGCTTCGACGACTACTCCACCGCCCGGGTCCGGCTGGAGGCCGTCGGCGGCGAGCCGATGGCGACCGTGCACACCGCCGCGGCCGAGGTCGGTCAGGGCCTGGTCACCGTCGAGCAGCAGATCTGCCGCACCGAGCTGGGCGTGGACCACGTGGTGATCCAGCCCAAGGACACCGGGGTCGGCTCGGGCGGTTCCACCTCGGCGTCCCGGCAGACCTACGTCACCGGCGGCGCGGTCAAGGCGGCCTGCGATCGCGATCCGCGAGCAGCTGCTCGGCCTGGCCCAGCGCCGGCTCGGGCGGACCATCGCCGGCCTGCGCCTGGAGGACGGCCAGGTGGTCTCGGACGCCGAGGGCAAGGTGGCCTCCATCGCCGAGGTGCTCGGCGGCGAGGTGATCGAGGAGACCGTCGAGTGGCGGCACCGGCCCACCTACCCGGTTGACCCGGAGACCGGCCAGGGCTTCGCGCACGTCCAGTACGCGTTCGCCGCGCACCGCGCCGTGGTCGACGTCGACACCGAGCTCGGCCTGGTCAAGGTGGTCGAGCTGGACTGCGCGCAGGACGTCGGCAAGGCGATGAACCCGGATGCGGTGCTGGGCCAGATCCAGGGCGGCAGCGCCCAGGGCATGGGCCTGGCCATCATGGAGGAGATCCAGGTCCGCGACGGGCTGATCCGCAACCCGTCGTTCACCGACTACCTGATCCCCACCATCGCGGACATGCCGCCGATGCGGATCGAGGTGCTGGAGTACCCCGACCCGCACGCTCCCTACGGCCTGCGCGGGGTGGGGGAGGCGCCGACCATCTCCTCCGGCCCGGCGGTCGCGGCGGCCATCCGCGCCGCCACCGGCCTGGAGCTGCCCGGATCCCGATCCGGCCCGAGCACATCGCGGGGACCGGATGACCGCGCCGGCGGAGGCCGGCGGGGCGCACGAGCCTGACGGGGCATCTAGACCTGACGGGGTGCATGGGCCTGACGGGGCGCGTGAGCCTGGCGGGGCGCGTGAGTCCGGCGCAGCCGGCGGGCTCGCGGACTCCGCCGGGGCCGAGCTGGACATGCTGCTGGCCAGGGCGGACGCGGAGCTGGGCAGCCGGTATCCCGGCGACCGGCCCGGCCGCCAGCCGGTGCATACCGTGTACGTGCCGGCCGACCAGTTCGAGCCGGGCCTGCCTGCTCGCTGGGGCAGCGCGGCGCAGGCCGCGCTCGCGCAGTACCTGCCCGGCCGGGCCGACTTCGCTGACGTCCTGGGCCTGCCGCCGGGCCTGGCCCGGGCCGTTCGCGACCGGGTCGCCGCCAAGCTGGCTGCCGAGCCCGTCGAGGACCTGCGGCTGGACTTCGAGGACGGCTACGGCGATCGCGGCGCGGCCGAGGACGCCGACGCGCAATCGGCGGCTCGCGCCCTGGCCGGGGCGATGGCGGCCGGGATAGCGCCGCCTTTTACCGGGCTGCGCTGCAAGAGCCTGGAGCCCGGCTACCCGCCGCCGGGCCATCGCGACGCTGGACATCTTCCTCGGGGAGCTGACCGCCGGCGGGCGGCCGCTGCCGGCCGGCCTGGTGATCACCCTGCCCAAGGTCACCTCGGCCGACCAGGTCCGCGCCATGGTCGTCTGCTGTGCGAGCGGCTGGAGCAGGCGCACGGCCTGCCGGCCGGCCAGCTCCGCTTCGAGGTGCAGGTCGAGACCCCGCAGATCATCCTCGGCGCCGACGGCGCCGCGACCATCGCCCGCTGCGTGCACGCGGGCGGGGCCCGGCTGACCGGGCTGCACTACGGCACCTACGACTACTCGGCGGCGCTCGGGATCGCAGCTGACTACCAGAGCATGGAGCACCCGGCCGCCGACCACGCCCGCGCCGTGCTCCAGGTCGCGGCGGCCGGCACCGGTGTCCGGCTGTCGGACGGCTCGTCGAACGTGCTGCCCGTCGGCGGCCGCGAGGAGGTCAGGGCCGCCTGGCGGCTGCATGCCCGGCTGGTCCGCCGGTCCCTGGAGCGCGGCTTCTACCAGGGCTGGGACCTGCACCCGGCGCAGCTGGTGAGCCGGTACGCCGCGACCTACGGGTTCTTCCGGGCCGGGCTGCCCGGCGCCTGCGCCCGGCTGGCCGGCTACGCGGGCCGGGTGGCGAGCGGCGTCCTGGAGGAGCCGGCCACGGCGCGGGCGCTGGCCGGCTACCTGATCCGCGGCCTGGACTGCGGCGCGACCGACGACGCCGAGGTGACGGACGGCTGCGGCCTGGACCGGGCCGCCCTGGATGCCCTGGCCGCCACCGGCCGCCTGCCGCGCCCGGCCGCGACCTCCACCAGCCCAACCTCCACCAGCCCAACCACCACCAGCGCGGGCGCGACCGCCGCCGACCCCGCCACCACCGGTCCCGCTACAGCCGGCCCGGCCGCCACGGACTCCGCTGCAGCCGGCCCGGCCGCCACGAACCCCGCCACCCCCGCCACCACCGCCTCCACGAACCCCGGGAGCACCACGCACCCCGCTGGCCCAGCTGGTGCCAGTGGACCGCGCGCGGCGGTCGCCGCGGCTGAGCGTGGCCTGGTGATCCGCGGCCGGCGAGTGGTGACGCCCGACGGGATCCGGGCCGCCACGGTCACGGTGGCCGGGGGCGTGATCACCTCGGTCGGGCCCTACGATCGCGCACCAGACGATGCCGCCCGGCCGGACGCGCGGGTCATCGACCTGGCCGACGACGAGGTGCTGCTGCCCGGCCTGGTCGACAGCCACGTGCACGTCAACGAGCCGGGCCGGACCTCGTGGGAGGGCTACGCCACCGCGACCAGGGCCGCGGCGGCGGGCGGCATCACCACGATCATCGACATGCCGCTCAACTCCATCCCGCCGACCACCGACGCGGCCGCCCTGGCCGCCAAGCGCGCCGTGGCGGCGAGCCAGATCCAGGTGGACATCGGGTTCTGGGGCGGCGCGGTCCCCGGCAATGAGGCGCAGCGGGCCCGGCTGCACGCGGGCGGGGTGTTCGGGTTCAAGTGCTTCCTGCTCGACTCGGGGGTGCCGGAGTTCCCGCCGCTGGGTGAGGCGCAGCTGGAGCAGGCCGCCCGGCAGGTGGCTGGCCTGGGCAGCCTGCTGATCGTGCACGCCGAGGACCCGGCCGTGATCCGGGCGGCCCGGCAGGGCGACAAGCCAGGCGGCCCGGCGTACGCCAGCTTCCTGCGCTCGCGGCCGGACGAGGCCGAGACGGCGGCCGTGGCCCGGGTGCTGGCCGTGGCCCGCCGGACCGGGGCGCGGATGCACATCCTGCACCTGTCCAGCGCGGCCTGCCTGCCGCTGCTGGCCGCGGCGCGCCGCGACGGCCTGCCGGTCACCGTCGAGACCTGCCCGCACTACCTGGCCCTGGCCGCCGAGGACGTCCCGGACGGCGCCACCGCATTCAAGTGCTGCCCGCCGATCCGTGATCGCGCCAACGCTGATCAGCTGTGGAATGCGCTGGGGGAGGGGATCATCGACTGCGTGGTATCTGATCACTCACCCTGCCCGCCCGAGCTCAAGCGACGTGGCCGGCGGTGACTTCGTCGGCGGCCTGGGGCGGGATCTCCTCGCTGCAGCTGACCCTGCCGGTGGTGTGGACCGCCGCCCGGGCCCGCGGTTTCGCGCTCACCGACGTGGCCCGGTGGATGGCCGAGCGGACGGCCGCGATCGCCGGGCTGCCCGGCAAGGGCGCGCATCGCGCCCGGCCGCGACGCCGACCTGGTCGTGTTCGCGCCCGACGAGAGCTTCACCGTCGACCCGGCCCGGCTGCAGCACCGGCACCCGGTCACCCCTATGCCGGCCGCCGGCTGCACGGCGTGGTGCGGCGGACCTGGCTGCGCGGCATCCCGGTCCCCGGCGACCGAGCCGGCTGGTCACCTGCTGGAGCGGCCATGAGTGACAGAGCCCCCGACTTCACCCGGCTGCCCGACCTGGCCTCGCGCGCAGCTCGGCGGCAGTGTCGTGTTCGCCAACGACGAGCTGTTCGCCGAGAAGGAGAACCTGATCACGCCCGGCCCGGCGGAGTTCGCGGCCGAGCGGTTCGGGCCGCGCGGGAAGGTGTACGACGGCTGGGAGACCCGCCGCCGCCGCGAGCCCGGCCACGATCACGCGATCGTCCGGCTCGGGGTGCCCGGCCTGGTGCACGGCGTGGTCGTCGACACGGCCTGGTTCCGCGGCAACTACCCGCCGGAGATCTCGGTCGAGGGAGTCAGCGCGGGCGGCTACCCGTCGCCGGCCGAGCTGGCCGGGCTGGCCTGGCAGCCGCTGGTGGCCCGGAGCGCGGCCGCCGGGCGACACGGCGAACTACTACCCGGTCGCCGACCGGCACCGCTGGACGCACCTGCGGCTGTCGATCTACCCCGACGGCGGCGTGGCCCGGTTCCGCGCGCATGGCGAGGTGCTGGCCGCCCCGGCGTTCCTGGCCGGGACCATCGACCTGGCCGCGCTGGAGAACGGCGGCCGGCTGACGGAGTGCTCGGATGCCTTCTACTCCACCGCCGAGCACCTGATCGGGCCGGGCCGGGCGGCCGGCATGGCCGACGGCTGGGAGAACGCCCGGCGCCGCGACGACGGCAACGACTATGCGGTGTTCGCGCTGGCCGCGGCGGGCGTGCCGCAGTGGGTCGAGATCGACACCTCCTACTTCGTCGGCAACGCGCCGGGCTGGGTGCGGCTGCAGGCCGGCGACGACGGCGGGGCGTGGCGGGAGATCCTGCCCCGGACCCGGGTCCAGCCTGACACCCGGCACCGGTTCATGGTCACCGGCGAGCCCGGCCCGGCGACCCGGGTGCGGCTGGATGTCTACCCGGACGGCGGGCTGGCCCGGCTGCGGGTGCACGGCGAGATCACCGCCGAGGCAATGGCCGGCCTCCGGCAGCGCTGGCGCGACACAGCCGTACCAGACCCTGTCTGAGCCAGGACGATTTCGGATACTCCGATTTCGGATAATCCGAGGTCGGGTGTCCGACGCCCCTCGGGACCCCGGCGCCCAGGAGCCTGGGCCGGGGGCCCGGTGAGCCCCGGGCCCCGTTATGGATAGGTGTTCCGAAACGTCCAAGCCCGCAGGTGAGCGGCGATGCCAGGCTAGTCCCATGACTGATAAGACACCGCCACCGCAGGTGTGGCCCACACTGCGGGCCCGCGACGCCCGGGCCCTGATCCGCTTCCTGGCCGACGCGTTCGGCTTCGAGGAGACCGTCGTCTACGGGGAGGGTGACCGCGTCGAGCACGCGCAGTTGTCCTGGCCGCCCGGCGGCGGGGTGATGCTCGGCTCGGTCCGCGAGTCCACCGAGGAGGACTCCTGGCCGGTCCCGCCGGGCAGTTTCGGCGCCTACGTGGTGACCGACGAGCCCGACGCGCTGTTCGCCCGGGCCACGGCGGCCGGGGCTGAGGTGATCTCCGGGCTGCACGACACCGACTACGGATCGCGCGACTTCGCGGTCCGTGACCCGGAGGGCAACCGCTGGTCGTTCGGCACCTACCGGGGCGAGCCGCGGGCTGCTGACTGACCGCCCCGGGCCGCCCGGCGATCTTCGCCGCTGGCTTCAGATGCGCTGATACCATCCCATTCCAGCCTGGGCCCGCAATGGTTGGAGCGGTATGTCAGCAGCGCAGTACGACTTCATCATTGTCGGCGGCGGATCGGCGGGCTCGGCCCTGGCCAGCCGCCTGTCCGCGGACCCGGCGAACCGGGTCCTGGTGCTGGAGGCCGGGCGGCCGGACTACCGGTGGGACGTGTTCATCCACATGCCGGCCGCGCTCACTTTCCCGATCGGCAGCCGGTTCTACGACTGGAAATATGAGTCGGAGCCGGAGCCGTTCATGAACGGCCGCCGTATTTACCATGCGCGCGGCAAGGTGCTGGGCGGCTCGTCCAGCATCAACGGCATGATCTTCCAGCGCGGCAACCCGCTGGACTACGCGCGCTGGGCCGCCGATCCGGGCATGGCGAGCTGGGATTACGCGCACTGCCTGCCGTACTTCAGGAAGATGGAGAACTGCCTGGCCGGGACCGATGAGTTCCGCGGTGGCGACGGGCCGCTGGTGCTGGAGCGCGGGCCGGCAACCCGCTGTTCACGGCATTCTTCGCCGCCGTCCAGGAGGCCGGCTACCAGCTGACCGACGACGTCAACGGTTACCGGCAGGAGGGCTTCGCGCCGTTCGATCGCAACGTGCACCGGGGCCGCCGGCTCAGCGCCGCGCGGGCCTACCTGCACCCGGTGCTCGGCCGGGCCAACCTCACGCTGCACACCCGCGCCTTCACCACGAAGATCCTGTTCGACGGGACGCGGGCCACCGGGGTGGAGTACCGGCACCGCGGCCAGCTGCACACCGCGACCGCAGGCGAGATCATCTTGTGCGGCGGGTCGGTCAACTCCCCGCAGCTGCTGCAGCTGTCGGGGGTCGGCCCGGCCGCCGTGCTGGAGCAGGCCGGCGTGCCGGTCGTGCACGACCTGCCCGGCGTGGGCGAGAACCTGCAGGACCACCTGGAGGTGTACGTCCAGTACGGCTCAAAGCAGCCGGTCTCGGTGGCGCCCGCGCTGAAGATGCGCAACCGGCCGATGGTGGGCGCGAAATGGCTGTTCCTGCGCAGCGGCCCCGGCGCGACTAACCACTTCGAGGGCGGCGGCTTCGCGCGCAGCAACGACGACGTGGCCTACCCCAACCTGATGTTCCACTTCCTGCCGATCGCGATCCGCTACGACGGGTCGTCGCCGGCCGGCGGGCACGGCTACCAGGTGCACATCGGGCCGATGAACTCCGACGCCCGCGGCTCGGTGCGGATCACCTCCGCCGACCCGGCGGTGCACCCGGCGCTGCGGTTCAACTACCTGTCCACCGAGCAGGACCGGCGCGAGTGGGCGGAGGCGATCCGGGTCGCGCGCGACATCCTGAACCAGCCGGCCATGGAGCCGTACAACGCCGGCGAGCTCTCACCGGGCGCCGCGGTGCAGACCGATGAGCAGATCCTGGACTGGGTGAAGCGGGACGGGGAGACGGCGCTGCACCCGTCGTGCACCTGCGCCATGGGCACCGGCCCGCAGTCGGTGACCGACCCGGACACCCTGCGGGTGCACGGGCTGGACGGGCTGCGGGTGGTAGACGCCTCGGTCATGCCCTACATCACCAACGGCAACATCTACGCGCCGGTGATGATGATCGCCGAGAAGTCGGCCGACCTGATCCTGGGCAATACCCCGCTGCCGCCGGTCGCGGCCGAGTTCTACGTGCACCAGCGGGGGAGCGCGGCAGCCAGCTGAGGCGGCCCGCCGCGGGCCCGTCAGCCGGGACCCGGCGCGCCCGGCGGCGGCCTGAGCACGGCCAGATCCGGGACCACGCCCTGGTGCCGCTCGACCTCGACGAGGACGTGCTGCCCGGTACAGCCCTGCGACAGCAGCGAGCTCGGCCGGTCGGGGGTGAGCACGTTGGGGTTGCCGTGCCGGCAGAAGCTGGGGTCGCCGGGCTCGGGGTCATACCACGCGCCCGTCGACAGCTGGACGACACCAGGGCGCACGGAGGTGCTGATGCTGACCCCGGTCAGGCAGCTGCCCCGGTCGTTGAAGACCCGCGCGACGTCGCCCTCGGCCAGGCCGCGCTCCGCAGCGTCCCGCGGGTTCATCCGCATCGGCTCCCGCCCGCGGATCTTGGCGGCCTGGCTGTGCTGGCCGACGTCGAGCTGGCTGTGCAGCCGGGTCCGCGGCTGGTTGGCGATCAGGTGCAGGCTGAACTGGTCCGCCCGCGGGCCGCCCAGCCACTCCTCCGGCTCCAGCCACACCGGGTGGCCCGGGCAGTCGGGGTAGCCGAAGCTGTCGATGGCGTCGGAGAAGATCTCGATCTTCCCGCTGGGCGTGCTGAGCGGGGCGCGCTCCGGGTCGGCCCGGAACCCGGCCAGCAGGACCTGATCGGGATCGGGCACCGGGATCAGGACATACTCGCTGCCCCAGAACTCATCGAAGTCCGGCATCTTGTGCCCGCGGTCGGCCAGCCGGCTGCGCCAGTCCTCATACAGGTGCCGGAGCCAGCCGGCGGTGTCGCGGCCTTCGGTGAAGGCCGGCCCGGTGCCCAGGCGGCCGGCCAGCGCAGCGAAGATCGCGTAGTCGTCGCGGGCCTGACCGTGCGGGCGGGTCAGCGCGGGCATCGGGAACAGGTGCGGGTCGTTGGCGCCGGAGCCGAAGTCGTCGCGCTCGACCGACATGGTGACGGGCAGCACGATGTCGGCGTGCCGCGCGGTCGCGGTCCAGAACGGCTCATGCACGATCACGGTCTGCGGGCGGGCGAAGGCCCGGCGCAGCCGGGCCAGGTCCTGGTGGTGGTGGAACGGGTTGCCGCCGCACCAGTAGATCAGTGCGATGTCGGGGTAGGTCAGCCGCGCGCCGTCGTAGTCGATGGACTGGCCGGGGTGCAGCAGCATGTCCGCGATCCGGGCCACCGGGATGAAGGCGGAGACCGGATTACGGCCCTGCGGCAGCCGCGGCGCCGACATCAGCCGCCGCGGCTCGCCGATGTCGGCCTCGGAGCCGTAGCCGTGCCCGAACCCGCCGCCGGGCAGCCCGATCTGGCCCAGCATGGCGGCCAGCACGATGCCCAGCCAGACGGGCTGCTCGCCGTGCCGGGCCCGCTGCAGCGACAGGCTGACCAGGACGGTGGTCCGGTGCCGGGCCATCTCCCGGGCCAGCGCCCGGACCTCGGCGGCCGGGATCTCGGTGTGCTGCTGCGCCCACTCCGGGCTCTTGACCACGCCGTCGGTCTCGCCGCGCAGGTAGCGGGCGAACCGCGGGTAGCCGGTGGTGCAGCGCTCCAGGAAGCCGGTGTCGGCCAGGCCCTCGCTGTCCAGCACCTGGGCCAGCGCCAGCATCAGCGCGGCGTCGCTGCCGGGCCGCGGCGCCAGCCACTGCGGCGCCGGCCTCGGCGAAGGTGTCGTCGCGCAGCGGGCTGATGGACACGAACCGGCAGCCGCGCCCGGCCGCGTGCCGGATCCAGTCCCGGGTCGTGTGCTGGCTGACGCCGCCCGAGGCCACGGCCGTGTTCTTGGGCGAGATCCCGCCGAAGGCCACGATGAGCTCGGCGTGGCCGGCCAGCGTGCTCCACGCGGACGCGCCGCCGAAGACCAGGCCCGGGCTGCCGATGACGTGCGGCAGCAGCACCTCGGAGGTGCCGGCGCTGTAGCTGTTGACGGACCGGACGTAGCCGCCCAGCCCGTTGAGGAACCGGTGCAGCTGGCTCTGCGCGTGATGAAACCGGCCGGCGCTGGCCCAGCCGTACGAGCCGCCGTACACGCCCTCGCCGCCGCGCCCGGCGTACACCCGGCGCAGCTCGCCGGCGACCAGGTCCAGGGCGGTGTCCCAGCTGACCGGGACGAACGGCTCGTCGCCGCGGCCGGCCGGCCGGGGGCCATGCTCCAGCCAGCCCTGCCGCACGTGCGGCTGGTCGATGCGGGCGGGATGATGCTGGGCCGAGGCGACATTGTCGATCAGCGGCCGCGGGTCGGGGTCGCCCGCCCAGGGTCGCACCGACACCAGCCGCTCGCCGTCACTGGCGGCCTCGAACGCGCCCCAGTGCGTCAGATGCGTGGTCATGACCCCTCCGCTGCCGGCCCGGCCGGGCCCGGCCGGCGCCCAGCTCTGCCCATGGTAGGCAGGCCCGGCCCGGTGGCGGCCAGCCTGGCCGGCGGATTGCGCTGGTCTGTCCCGGCTGGTCAGGATGGCGGGCGGCAGGCCAGACTGGGCGGATGAGTTCTTTCTCGCCTGCCCCGCACGACCCGTCAGCCTCGCCGGATGCGGTCGGCCTGCACCCGCTGCCCGACCCGCGGGACCCGCTCGGGCTGGCCGCCGACGCGCCGCTGCTGGCGGGCTGGCTGAGCTTCATGCGCCGGGTCGACGCGGGCGAGCTGCTGCCGATGAGCGTGCCGGGCCACAAGCAGCGCCGGGACCTGGTCGGCGATGTCATCGCCGGGGACGCCCCGCTGTACGGCGGGGTGGACACCATCAAGCACGCCGACACGCTGCGGGAGGACGCCGAGGCGCGGGCCGCGGCCCTGTGGGGCGCGGACTGGTGCCGGTTCTCGGTGGCCGGCTCCTCGCACGGCAACCAGGCCCTGTGCCTGGCCGTCGGCCAGCCGGGCCAGGAGATTATCGTCACCCGCACGCTGCACCGGTCGCTGCTGCTGGGCCTGGTGCTGGCCGGGCTGCGCCCGGTGTGGGTGCGCCCGGAGATCGACCCGGCCTCCGGGCTGCCGGGACCGGTGGCGGTGGCCACCGTCGAGGCGGCCCTGGCGGCGCATCCCGGCGCGTGCGGGGTGTTCCTGGGCGACCCGTCGTATGTCGGCACCATCGGAGACCTGGCCGGGCACGCGCAGGCCGCGCACGCGGCGGGAGTTCCGCTGCTGGTGGACGCGGCCTGGGCGGCGCACCTGGGGTTCCACCCGGACTTGCCGCGGCATGCCATCGCGGCCGGCGCCGACGCCATGGTGACCAGCGCCCATAAGGCACTGCCCGCCTACAGCCAGGGCGCCCTGGTGCTGGCCCGCACCGAGCGGCTGGAGGCCGGCCGGCTGACCCGGGCGTTCGAGGCCACCCACACCACCAGCCCGACCGGCTCCATCTACGCCAGCATCGACGCGGCCCGGGCGCTGCTGGCCCGCGACGGCGAGCGGCTGTGCGGCCGGCTGCTGCGCTCGGTGGCCGCGGCCCGGCAGCGGCTGCGCGAGGTGCCGGGCCTGGATGTCCTGGACGGGCCGACCGTCGAGCCGACCAAGCTGATCGTGCTGCTGGCCGGGACCGGAGCGAACGGGTACGCGGTCGAGGACGACCTGATCGCCCGCGGCATGCCGGTGGAGATGGCGGCCCGCGACACCCTCGGGCCGATCCCGACCATCGCCGACGACGAGAGCCAGGTCGCGGCGTTCACCGAGGAGCTGATCGCGAGCATCGAGCGGCACCGCGGCACCCCGCGCCACCCGGGGCCGGCGGCCGCGTGGACCGTGCAGCCGCAGACCGTGCTGGCCCCGCGCGAGGCGTTCTTCGCCGACAACGAGACCGTGCCGGCCGCCGAGGCCATCGGCCGGGTCAGCGCGGAACTGGTGGCGCCCTACCCGCCCGGTGTCCCGGTGCTGGCGCCCGGCGAGCTGATCACCGCCGCGGCGCTGGACGCGCTGCGCGAGGTGGCCGCCGACGGCGGCCGGATCGCCTACGCCGCCGATCACCCTGGCCACGTTCCAGGTCGTCCGCGACTGAGGACCGGGGCCCGACGACCGCGGCGCCGGGCAGGACCGGGGCGCCCGGCACGACCGCGGCGGCGGCCTGCCGGTAGCTCATGGGATGCTGCCCGTGGCGCCGGGTCGCCGGGCCTGGCTGGCGGAGCAACAGGAGCGGTGAATGTCGCTGAGTATGAGCCGGGAAGAGCGCGAGCAGTTCCTCGCTGACGTGCACGTGGGCGTGCTCACCGTGGCCGCGCCGGACGGCCGCGCCCCGCTGGCCGTCCCGGTCTGGTACAGCTACGAGCCCGGCGGGGTGGTCAGCGTCACCACCGGCGGCGGCTCGCGCAAGGCGGCCGCCATCCGGGCGGCCGGGCCGGGCCAGTTTCTGCGTCCAGTACGAGCTGCCGCCGTACCGGTACGTCACGGTCGAGGGCCCGGCGGTCGTCGAGCAGGGCGCCGAGTTCACCGAGCGCCGCGATATCGCCCGGCGCTACCTGGGCACCGAGGAGGGCGACAAGTTCATGGCCGGCAACCCGGACACCGATGACGTCATGATCCGGCTCACCCCCGAGCGCTGGATGACGGCCGACTTCGGCAAGGCCTAGCCGGCGAGGCTCAGCCGGGCAGGCGGTCGTAGGCGCGCAGGGTCAGCAGGGCCGCGAGGGTCACCCCGGGCCGGGCTTCCAGCTCTGTGGTCGCGGACCATGTCGCCCAGCTGATCGGCCAGCCGCCGTCGTCCTGCTGGTTACCGGCGAGATGGTGCAGGCTGCGGTCGATCTCGGCGCCGGTGAACCAGCTGCGAGCGAGACTGCCTGGCGGCGGGCGTAGTCGTGCGGCAGGTGATACTCGCCCTCGGCGTATCCGGGAGCCAGCCGGGACTGCTCGGGATGGTCCGGGTCGAGGAGCACGATGCGCTGGCCGCGGACCAGCTCGCCCAGCCGCCGGGCCTGCTGGTCCGCCCACGCCCGGTCCGGTGTCCCGTCGAGGAAGGCGATCGCTGCCTCGGCCTCGTAGGGGTGCGTCTGGTCCAGCTGCTCGATGGCGTCGCGGCAGAAGGCCGCGGCGGTCTCCAGCCAGCGGTGCTCGACTCCCGCTGCAGCAGGGGCCCGGCTATCTGGCCGGTAGCCAGCAGGTCCCCGGCTGGCTCGTCGCTGATCGGCAGCCAGGGCGGGCGCGGGTAGGGCCGGAGGCTGGGCAGCACGGCCGGCACGCCGCCGTTCGCGGCGGTGTTCTTCGCCAGCCAGTCGCAGATCTCCGTGGCCCGGGCGCCGTTCAGCGAGTCTGTCTCGGCCAGGACCCGCAGGGCGGCGGGGACCGAGATCGGCTGGGCCGCCGGGCCTCTGGTGTCGGGCTCGAGTCCGAACGCGTACCCCCCGTCCGGGCCGCGGTAGGCGTCCAGGGCCGTGAGCACGCCCGCGGGCGATGTCTCGCCGCCGAAGAGATACTCGAAACGGCGCTGCTCCAGGACTCGGCCCGAAGCCCACAGGAAGCGCTCGGCGCTGCTGATCACCTTGTCGTCGGCCATGACGTCGAGGGTAGGTGGCAGCCTCGCGCTCCGTCTTGAACGAATCGGACACTCAGCCGGCGGCTGCCCGGCCGGCGCTAGCGGTACCGGGGCGCCGGGTAGACGATGGTCTTCGGCTCGGTGAAGGTCTCCATCGGGTAGCTGCCGCCGACGCGGCCGCGCCCGCTGATGCTGCCCGCCCGGCCGCCGAACGGGCAGGTGCGACTCCCACAGGTTGGTCGAGGCGTTGATGTTCACCCAGCCGGCCCTGGCCCGCTCGGCGAAGGCCAGCCCGCGCTCCAGGTCGGCGGTGAACACCGCGGCGGTCAGGCCGAACGGCGAGGCGTTGGTCAGCTCGAGCGCCTGTCGCCGGCGAGCTGACCTCGACCACCGGGACAACCGGCCCGAAGGTCTCCTCGCGCTCGATGGTCATGCCCGGGGTGACGCCGTCCAGCACGGTCGGCTCGGCGTAGAGGCGCGGTCGGGAAGCCCTCGGCCCGCCGCCCGCCGTAGCAGATCCGGGCGCCGGCGGCCGCCGCCTCGCCGACGTGCCGGTCGAACTTGGCCGCCGTCGGCTCGTTGTTCAGCGGTCCCATCGTGGTCTGCGGGTCGAACGGGTCACCGAGCCGGATCTCGGCCTTGGCCGCGGCCACCACCGCCTCGACGAACCCGGCCCGCGACGCCCGCCTCGACCAGGAACCGCTCGCCGGCGGTGCAGCTCTGGCCCGCGCACAGGAACGCGGCCTCCAGCGCGGCGGCCGCGGCGAGCTCGAGGTCGGCGTCGGCCAGCACCACCATCGGGCCGTTGCCGCCCAGCTCCAGCAGCTGGGCCTTGCCCGCTGCCCGGGCCGCGACGCTGGCGCCGGTCGGCACCGAGCCGACGAAGCCCACGCCGGCGACCCCCGGGTGGCCGGCCAGGGCGTCGCCCACCACCGGCGCCGGGCCCGGGCACGAAGTTGAACACCCCGGCCGGCAGGCCGGCGGCTGCGATGACCTCGGTCAGCGCGGCGCAGCACGCGGTGGTCGTGGGGGCCGGCACCCACACGACGGTGTTTCCCGCGGCCATCGCCGGGGCCAGGATCTCGGCGCCCATCGTGTAGGGCCAGTTCCACGGGCTGATCACGCCGACCACGCCGAGCGGCACCCGCGCCGTCAGGACCCGCCGCCCGGCCGAGGTGGAGGCCGGCAGCGAGCCCGCCAGCCGCTTGGCGTCCGCGGCCGCCATCTGGAAGTACACGGCCAGCTCGTCGACCTCGTCGCGGGCCTCGGCCAGCGGCTTGCCCTGGTCGCGGGTCAGCACGTCGGCCAGTGACTCGCTGGCGGCCGGCGATCGCGGCCGCGACCTGCTCGCACCGGCGGCCCGCTCGAACGGCGAGGCCGCCGCCCAGGCCGGGCAAGGCGGCCGCGGCCGCGGCGACGGCCGCGTCCACGTCGGCCGGGCCGCCCACGGCGGTCGAGGCGAAAACCTCGCCCGAGGACGGGCTGACCGCCGGGGCGGTGCCGGCCTGGCCGGGCCGCCAGCTGCCGCCGATGTAGAGCTGGTACTCGCGCACGGCTATCTCCTTCGTCGGGGCGGGCTGCCGCGGCCGGGCGGCACGCACCGCTGCTGCGCGCCGGGGGCCCGGCGCGGCTGATCATGACGCGCTGGCGGCGCAGGAGACGCAGAGCCGGCCGAGCTCGGCCAGCGACTCCGGGTGCAGCCGGAAGGCCGGCCCGGAGACCGACAGCGCCGCCACGCAGGCGCCGGCCGAGTCGAGCACCGGCGCCGCGACCGCGACCAGGCCTTCCTCGAGCTCGCCGACCGCGGTGGCGTAGCCGCTGGCGCGGACACCGGCCAGCTCGGCGGCCAGCGCGGCGTGGTCGGTGATCGTGGCGTCGGTGTAGCGCTCCAGCTCGGCCGGCACCGGGAGCGTGCCGCAGGCCATCAGGACCTTCCCGTTGGCCACCGCGTGCGGCCGGGTGCGGCGGCCAATCCAGCCGCTCGAGCAGCTCAGGATGAACGTGGCCGGCACCTCGGCCACGTTCAGAATGCCGGACCCGTCAGGAACGGCCAGGTTAATGGTCTCGCCGGTGTGCCGGGATAGCTGATCCATCGCAGGCCGCAGCGAGGCGACGAAATCGAAGCTGCGCAGGGCCAGGGTGCCCAGCCGGATGGTCTCCAGCCCGAGGCGGTAGCGGCGGCCGTGCCGGGCCAGCAGCCCCGCCCGCTCCAGCGCTGCGGCCAGCCGGGACGCCGTGGATTTGTGCACGCCGAGGGTCTGGGCCAGCTCGGTCACGCCCTGCTCGGGGCGCGCATCGTCAAAGCTGGTCAGCAGCGCCAGAACGCGCTCGGCTGATTGGTAGGTTGCGCCCGTCGCAACAACGTTCTCGGACACGCAACAAGGATGAAGCGGGCGGCGTCCGTAGTCAATATCAACAAGGCACCTTCTGTCCAGGCTGCGCTGTATTGTTCCCGTAGACACTTTCCGTCACCGCAATCCCCTCTTGTCTCAGGGAGCGTAGCCGTGGGAACCGATATGCCAGCTTCCCCGCCCGCGGCCGGCCCTGCGGACGACCCGCTACCTGAGGCACTGGGCCTGGCCCGCGCGGCTGCCGAGGCCGGCCTGGGCCTCAAGCTGCTCGGCGGCCTGGCCGTCCGGGTGATCTGCCCCGAGTTCCCGCCCCGGCTGCGGGCCGGCCAGGACATGGACTTCGCCTGCATGTCCAAGGGCCGCAAGGATGTCGCCGCCTTCCTGGAGCGCAGCGGGTGCCAGCCGGACCGCCGGTTCAACAACCTCAACGGCGACCGGCAGATGTATTTCAATGCGCCGTCGGGCCGCCCGATCGACGTCATGGTGGACCGGCTGAACATGTGTCATGTCCTCGACTTCCGGCCATCGTTCGGCAACCTGCCGTTCACGGTCGACGCAATCGACGTGCTGCTGTCCAAATTGCAGATTGTCGAGCTGAATGAGAAGGACGCCTGGGATATCTTCCAGCTGCTTTCCGGAGTGCCGGTCGGCGCGGCGGCCGCGCCCGCGGCCGGCGGCTGGCATGCCGCGGGCCGCGGCGCGCCGGGCAGCGGCGCCACGCTGGACACCGACCGCTTCGCCCGGCTCGTTGGCGCGGACTGGGGCTGGTGGCGCACGGTCACGGGCAGCCTGGCCAAGCTGCCGGGGCTGGCCGCCGAGAAGCCGCACCTGATCCCGGCCGGGGCGCCGTTCGATGCCCTGGCTCAGGCCCGGCAGCTGGCCGAGCTAGCGGAAACGGCGCCCAAGAGCATGAAGTGGAAGCTGCGCTCCAACGTCGGCGACCGAGTTCGCTGGTATGAGCTGCCCGAAGAAGTGGACCACTGATCTAATAATGACGATTTCGAACATACAAGTGCTTGACGCCCGGTTGCGCCGGATGCTACACCGTTGCACAGCAAGCGCAGCAAAGGTCCTGGTGCACACATGAAGATTTTCTTTGCCACCGATATCCACGGCTCCGAGATCTGCTGGCGGAAGTTCCTCAACTCCGCTGCTTTCTACAAGGCCGACTGGTCGTCCTCGGCGGCGACGTGACCGGCAAGGCCATGGTCCCGGTCGTTAGCCACGGCGGCTACTGGCAGGTCACCGTCCGGGGTCAGACGCACCGCCTGGAGACGCGCCAGGAACTCGAGGCGATGCTCACCCGGATCCGCAACAGCGGCTTCTACCCGGCCATGGTCAGCCCGGACGAGCTGCGGCACCTGAGCCAGGAGGAAGGCGCGGTCGACCGGCGGTTCACCACCGAGATGATCAGCTCGCTGGACCGCTGGCTCGACATGGCCGACGGCAAGCTGCGCGGCGGCCAGATCCCCTGCATCCTCAACGGCGGCAACGACGACATCTGGGAGATCGACGACATCATCGAGCAGTCCCCGTGCGTGAGCTTCGGCGAGGGCAAGGTCGCTGGACCTGGACGGCTTCCAGCTGATCTCGATGGGCTGGACCAACCCGACGCCGTGGGACACCTTCCGCGAGGCGCCCGAGGCCCGAGCTGGCGGCCAAGATCGAGGCCATCGCCGGCCAGGTGCCGCGACATGAAGCGCACCATCTTCAACTTCCACGCCCCGCCCTACGGGACAGGGCTGGACGAGGCGCCGGCGCTGGATGACGAGATGCGCCCGATGCACGGCGGCGCGGTGATGAAGCCGGTGGGCTCCACCGCCGTGCGCGAGGCCATTCTGAAGCACCAGCCGCTGCTGTCGGTGCACGGCCACATTCACGAGAGCCGCGGCGTCAAGCGGATGGGCCGGACGCTCGCCATCAATCCCGGCAGCGTCTACGGCGACGGCGTCCTGCAGGGCGCGGTTATCGACCTGGACCCGAAGAAGGGAAAGGTCAGCAGGTACATCCTCGTGAACGGATAGCGCGGCCCTGGCCTCTCGCGGGCCGGGCACAACCGCAATGGCGGACGAGAACTGGCGCACGCTGCCGAGGTCTCGGCTAACGGGGGACCCCCGAAACGGGCTGCCAGGGCTTCCGGCGGTCCATGAGTTGAGAGGCAAATATGGCGACGGAATCTATCGGAGAGACTCCGACTCTCTTCCTCAGAAAGGCGACCGGCCTGGTCCGCGGCTGGTCCGTGCGCGACTCGATCATCTACGCCTGCGCTGGCCACGAACTTCGTCACGCTCGGGATTTACGAGTTCACCTTTGCCGGCCCGGCGTTCCCCAAGGGCCAGATGATCACCTCGATCATCATCTCGGGGATCCTGGTCTCGTTCCTCGTGATCGCTTACGCCGGGCTGGTCGTCACCATCCCGCGGGCGGGCGGTGACTACGTCTGGCAGACCCGGATCCTGGGCAGCGGCATCGGCTTCGTGATGGCGGCTACCGGCTGGTGGTTCATCCTGTGGCTGTGGGCGCCGATCTACGGCAACATCCTGGCCGTCCAGCTGTTCGAGCCGCTGTGGGCCACGCTCAAGATCAGCTGGCCGGGCTCGGGCGCGACCGCGGCGCTGCGTGGTTCGGCACGCCGACGGGCATGTTCGTCGTCACGCTGATCACCATCGCGCTGGCCGGCGTGCTGGTGTCGGTCGGGATGGGCGGCTACGCGCGGATTCAGAAGTGGTGCTTCTTCGGCGGCCTGGTCGGCTTCGCCGTGATCGTGGTGCTGCTGCTGACCCACTCGCACGCCAGCTTCATCAACTCCTTCAACCTGGAGTCGCACAAGCTGTTCGGCATCAACAACGCCTACCACGCCACGAACGTGGCTGCGGCTAAGGACGGCTATATCGCGCCGAAGCTCGGCTTCGGCCCGCTCGGCCCGACGATGCTGCTGGTGCCCGCGATGATGTTCTTCATCTTGTGGCCGAACTGGGGCGCCACGCTGTACGGCGAGATCCGCGGCGCGAGCGACTTCAAGCGCGTGTTCACCGGCATGTTCTCCGGCCTGTGGATCACCGTCGTCCTGTCGTGCATCTTCCTGCTGCTGGCGGCCAAGACCTTCGGCTGGGCGTTCTACCAGAACGCCAACGCGGCGACGTACAACGCTGAACTCGCCGCTGCCGATCTGGCCCTACCCGGTGATGTTCGCGGGCTGGCTGGTGCACAACACCGCGTTCCAGGTGATCCTGATCCTGGTCATGAGCCTGTGGTTCTTCGGCTGGGTCGGGACGCTGTTCCTGTCCTCCACCCGGGTGATCTTCGCCGCGGCGTTCGACCGGGTGCTGCCGGACCGCGCGGCTGAGGTGTCCGAGCGCCGCAAGGTGCCGTTCTACTCGCTGGTGCTGATGCTGCTCCCTGCGGTCGGGCTCAGCGCGGTCTACGCCTACAACAGCACGTTCCGGACCTACACCCTGGACGCCACGCTGGTCATCGCGGTGACCTACTTCTTCAGCGCGATCGCCGTGGTGATCCTGCCGTGGCGCAAGCCGGACTTGTGGGCCGCCTCCCCGGCCAGCCGGATTAAGGTGCTCGGCGTGCAGATCGTGCCGCTGGCCGGCTGGGTCACCATCGCGTTCCTCGGGTTCGACCTGTACGAGTGGCTGAGCAACGGCAACTACTTCGTCAACAACAAGTCGTCGCTGGTCTACATGGGCGCGATGTACGTGCTGGCGATCATCATGTACCTGGCCGCCCGGTTCATCCGCGGACGGCAGGGCATCGACCTCGGACTGATCAACAAGGAGATCCCGGTCGAGTAAGCAGGACCTGTTCGGCCCGGCCAGGGCCCGTGCTCGCGCACGGGCCCTGGCCGGTAGCAGATAGATGGGCAGATCGGCAGAAAGCAGCTCCATGAACGACTTCCCCGGCCGGGCCAGCGCCGTCATCATCGGCGCGGGCATCGTTGGCAACAGCCTGGCGTTCCACCTGGCCCGGCTGGGCTGGACTGACCTGGTCATGGTGGACAAGGGCCCGATGCCCAATCCGGGCGGCTCGACCGGTCACGCGTCCAACTTCATCTTCCCCATCGAGTACTCGAAGATGATGATGGAGCTCACCCGGGACTCGACCGAGCAGTACAAGGAACTCGGCGTGTTCACCGAGAGCGGCGGCATCGAGGTGGCCCGCACCCCGGAGCGGATGACGGAGCTGCGCCGCCGCTGCACCCAGGCCAAGTCCTGGGGCATCCCGGCTCAGCTGCTCAGTCCCGAGGAAGTCGGCAAGCTCGTCCCCTACCTGGACACCTCGGTGATCCTGGGCGGCGGCTACTTCCCGACCGTCGGCGTGGTCGACTCGCTGCGGGCCGGCACGCTGATGCGCGAGCAGGCTCAGCAGCTCGGCGCGCTGCAGGTACTGGCCGGGGCTGAGGTGCTCGGCATCGACACGTCCGCAGGCGGCCGGGTCAGCGGCGTGCGCACCACGCGCGGGGACATCGCCACGGACGTCGTGGCGATCTGCTGCGGCGTCTGGAGCCCGCGGATCGCGGCGATGGCCGGGGCCCGGATCCCGCTCACCCCGATCGTGCACCAGATGATCAGCGTCGGGCCGATCCCGCTGTTCGCGGACACGGCCGGCGAGATCGAGTACCCGATCGTCCGGGACGTCGACACCAACATGTACGAGCGCCAGCACGGCGGCGACATGGAGGTGGGCTCCTACGCCCACCGGCCGATCATCGTGGCTCCCGGCGACATCCCCTCCAACGAGGAGGCGGCGCTGTCCCCGACCGAGATGCCCTTCACCTCCGATGACTTCGACCCGCAGCTCGAGCAGGCCCTGGAGCTGATGCCCGAGCTGCTGGGCGACGAGCGGGTCGGCATCCGGTACGCGATCAACGGGCTGATCTCGATGACGCCCGACGGCCACCCGGCGCTGGGCGAGACCCCGGAGGTCGGCGGCCTGTGGTCGGTGGCGGCCAGCTGGATCAAGGAAGGCCCCGGCATCGGCCGGGCGGTCGCCGAGTGGATGAGCGGCGTGACGCCCGAGATCGACATCCACGAGGCCGATATCTCCCGGTTCTACGGCCACCAGCGCACCACCGCGCACGTGGTGGCCCGCGCCCGCGAGGGCTTCAACAAGATGTACGGCATCGTGCACCCGGCCGAGCAGTGGGAGTCCGGGCGGCCGCTGCGGCTGAGCCCGGCCTACGAGCGCGAGCGCGAGCTCGGCGCGGTGTTCATCGAGACCGCCGGCTGGGAGCGGCCGAACTGGTACGCCAGCAACGAGAACCTGCTGGAGCGGTACGCCGGGAAGCTGATGGAGCGGACCGGCGAGTGGGAGTCGCGCTGGTGGTCGCCGGTCATCAACGCCGAGCACCTGGCCATGCGGGACGCAGCCGGCCTGGTCGACCTGTCCGCCTTCGCCGTGCTGGACGTCACCGGGCCGGGCGCGCTGGCCGCCGTGCAGTCGGTCGCGGTATCCCAGCTGGACGTCGCGGTGGGCCGGGTGGTCTACACCTCGCTGCTGAACGAGGCCGGCGGGTTCGTCGGGGACCTGACCGTCATGCGGCTGGGCCCGCGGCACTTCCGGGTCGTCACCGGCGGCGCGACCGGGATGACCGACCTGCAGTGGTTCGCCGAGCACCTGCCCGCTGACGGGACCGCCGCGGTCACCGACGTGACCTCGTCGTGGACGACGCTGGGCCTGTGGGGCCCGCGCGCCCGCGACATCCTGGCCTCGGTCACCGACTCCGACGTGAGCAACTCCGGCTTCGCCTTCGGCACCTGCCAGGAGATCGAGCTCGGCGGCGCGACCGTGCTGGCCTCGCGCATCTCCTACGTCGGCGAGCTGGGCTGGGAGCTGTACGCGCCGATCGAGCTGGGGGCCCGGATCTGGGACACCCTGTGGACGGCGGGCCGCCCGGCCGGGCTGGTCCCGGTGGGCATCGGCGTCTACGGCACCACCGGGCGGCTGGAGAAGGGCTACCGCGCCTACGGCGCCGAGCTGGAGGGCGACTACACCATCGTCGAGGCGGGCATGGCCCGGCCCAAGGTCAAGGCCCAGGACTTCGTCGGCAAGGCGGCCTACCTGGAGCAGCGGGCCGCGCCGCCCGCCGCCGTCCTGTGCACGCTGACCGTCGATGATCACACCTCGGCCTCCGGCGAGCTGCGCTACATGCTGGGCGGCGAGCCGATCCTGAGCACCGCCGGCGAGCGGCTGACCGACGCTCACGGCCGGCCTTCGTACGTGACCAGCGCCGGCTCGGGCCCGTCGGTGGGCAAGCACCTGCTGCTCGCCTACCTGCCGCCCGACCGTGCCGTCGAGGGCACCGCGCTGGCGGTGGAGTACCTCGGGGAGCGCTACCCGGTGACCGTGGCGGTGGCCGGGGCGACGCCGCTGTTCGACCCGGCCAACGACCGGATCCGGTGCTGACATGGAGATCGCAGTCTTCGTCAAGCGCGTCCCGATGGTCGGCGGCAAGGTGGTGGTCACCGCCGACGGCCAGGACGTCGACACCCGGATGTCCGGGTTCACCGTCAGCCCGCACGAGGAGTGCGCGGTCGAGGAGGCCGTGCAGATCGTCGGGCGCGAGGGCGGCAGCGTCACCGTGGTGACCCTCGGGCCGCCCGAGGCAGCCGACCAGCTCCGGGACATGCTGGCGCTCGGCGCCCAGCACGCGCTGCTGCTGGAGACCGACGGCCGCGAGTGGGGGCCGATGGCCACGGCGGCCGCCATCGCCGGTGCCGTCACCCGCCGCGCTGACAGCGGCGAGGCGCCCTATGACCTGCTGCTGTTCGGCAACGAGTCGGCCGACACCGGCGGCTTCCAGGTCGGCATCCGGGTCGCGCACGCCCTCGGCCTGCCGGTCGCGACCGGGATCAAGCGGCTGGAGCGGACCGACGCCGGGCTGCGGGCCAGCCGTGAGTACCGCGGGGTGCAGGAGTCCTACGACCTGCCGCTGCCGGCCGTGCTCAGCGTGAAGGAAGGCATCAACCTGCCCCGGTACCCGTCGCTGCCCGGCCGGCTGCGGGCCAAGCGCGCGAAGATCGACAGCTACCAGCCCGAGTGGCAGGCCGAGGGGCTGCGCAAGGTCGGCCTGCGGGTGCCGCAGGAGGCCCGCAAGCGGGCCGAGGTGCTCGGCACCGGAACCGGCGCGGTGCCCGCGCTGGTCGCGCTGCTGGACGAGCTGGGGGTGCTGCCATGACCGTGCTGTGCCTGGTCGAGCAGGGCGATGACGGCGCGGCGGCCGATGCCTCGCTGCGCGCACTTACTCTCGCCCGGGCGCTGGCCGAGTCGGCGGGCGGCGAGGTCGCGGCGGTGCTGTTTGCCGAGGACACCGGCGAACCTGCCCGTCACCGAGCTGGCCGCCTTCGGCGCGGCTGCTGTCTACGCCGTGCAGGCCGGGGACGGGTACGCGCCGGCCGCCTGGGCCAGAGGCCTGGCCGAGCTGGTGGTGTCCGCGGCCGCGGCCGGAGTCGTCGCGGCGGCGACCGACCGGGGCAGCGAGGTGCTGGCGCACCTGGGCGCGATCACCGGCCAGCCGGTCGCGGCAAACTGCATCTCCGCCCGGTGGACGTCGCCCGGCGACTGCGAGCTGGTCCGGCACCGGTGGGCGGGCAGCCTGCTGGAGGACGCCGTGCTGGAGGCCACGCTGACCCTGCTGACCGTCGCGTCCGACGCGGTGCCAGCTCAGCCGGCCGGGCACCCGGCCAGCGCCGTGGTCCGCTCGTTCCGTCCCGAGCTGGCCGGCACCGACCTCCAGGTGCGGGCGACCGAGTCGGCCGAGCGCAGCACCGGGGTATCGCTGGCGACAGCGCGGGTGGTGGTCGGCGGCGGGCGCGGCGTCGGCGGGCCCGAGGGCTTCGAGGTGCTGGAGGAACTGGCCGGGCTGCTCGGCGGGACGCTGGGCGTCTCCCGCGTGGTCACCAGCCAGGGCTGGCGCCCGCACCGGCAGCAGGTCGGGCAGACGGGCACGAAGATCTCCCCGGAGCTGTACCTGGCCTGCGGGATCAGCGGCGCGATCCAGCACATGGCGGGCTGCCTGACTGCCAAGCACATCGTCGCGGTCAATACCGACCCGGACGCGCCGATCATCGCGCACGCGGACTACGCGGTCATCGGCGACCTGAGCCAGGTCATCCCGGCCCTGGTCGCAGCGATCCGGGCCCGGGGTTAGCCGTCCGCCGGGCGGCGGGCCAGGACGTAGCCGCGGGTGGTGGCGACTTCGCCGGGGTAGGCGGCTCGCTCCAGCCGCATCTGGATCGTCAGCCCGGCGGCCTCCATTGCGGCGGTCACGTCAGCCATCTCCAGGAACCGGAAGTCCACGTCCACCGGCTGGCCCAGCCACTCGTCCCGGTGCACGACGTCCGAGCCGACATGAAACGAGACGAGCACCGCGCCGCCCGGCGCCAGCACCCGGCGGATCTCGCGCAGCGCCGGGGCTAGCTCGCCCGGCTCGAGGTGGATGAGCGAGTAGAAGGCGATGGCCGCGCTGAACTCGCCGTCGGCGGCCGGCAGGGCCAGGAAGTCGCCCGGCCGGAACTCGGCTTCCGGGTGCTCCCGGCGGCCGACCGCGACCATGCCGGGTGACAGGTCGATGCCGACGGCGGCGGCGCCGCGCCGGGCCAGCCAGCTCGTGACATGGCCGGGACCGCAGCCGATGTCGGCGACCCTCGCGGATGGCCCGGCCTCCTCGAGCAGGCTGGCCAGCAGGGCCCGGTCCAGCGGCTTGCCCTCGAGCTCGGCGGCGAAGCTGGCGGCGTAGTTCTCCGCGACGGCGTCGTAGCTGCGCCGTACGCCCTCATGCGGTGCGGGCTGGTCCACGACCGGCAGCCTGGCATGCTCGCGCGCCCGGCGGCCACCGGGTTTCGCAGCGCGCGGTCGGCGGCGCGACCCTGGCGAAATCTTTCGTGCCGAATCGCCGGCCCTGCAAGGGATGTAGCGCGTCCCGGCCGGATAGTTCGAATCTTCTCGACTACCTGCGCGGACTCCGGGTAGGGCGGGCGTATAAGAAGCCCTGGGGCGAATCGGGGCTTAACGGGGTCAGCGGGAGGAGACAAGGATGGCCAGGACGGCGCGAGCGCGGAGCTTGCCGCACGTGATGAGATCCGGCCTGACCGACCTCCCGGTCAACGCCGCGTGGCTGCTGTCGAAGGCGCTGCGGCCGGCCGGCGGCGTGGCGGCGGATGCGACGGATGCTGCTTCCTCGGCCGCGGAGCAGGTGTCCGGGACGGCCACGGCGGCGGCCGGGTCGGCCACCGCCGCCGCGGAATCGGCGGCGTCCGGCGTACGGAAGAAGGCCAAGTCGGCCCGGCACGCGATGGGTGATGCCCTGCCATCCGGCGGCCGCGGCTCGGTGGAGGAGCTGATCAAGAGGGCCGATGGGGCCGCGGAGCACGCGAGCGAGCAGGAAGAGCGCGCGGTGGCGATGGCCGAGGAGGCCAGGGACCTGGCCCAGGAAGCCGTGCGGGTGGCCCGGGAGTCGGACAAGCAGGTCCAGCAGGTGCGCCGGGAGGCCGAGCGGGAGGCCGCGGCGCGCGTGGCCGAAGTCGAGCACGAGCGTGACGAGCGGATGGCGCAGCTGGCCGCCGACTTCGAAGAGCAGGTTCAGCACGCGCGTGCTTCCGGGGATGAGCAGGCTCGCAGCGCTATCGAGGAGGCCGAGTCCCAGTCGGCGGACCGGATTCGGGCCACCGAGAGGCGCGCCGAGGCCGCCCAGGAACGGGCTCAGGCCGCGATCAGTGCCGCCGACGAGGCGCTCGCGCAGGCCCGGGAGCTGGCTGGCCGCGCCTCCGAGCTGGCCCGGGAGATAGCCCGCCGGGCCAGCAGTGATGCTGACCGGCTGGGCGGTCAGGGCCGGGACCGCGCGGCCGGCCTGGACCAGCAGGCCACCAGGACCCAGCGCGCGGGCCGGCGACCTGGCGCCCGGCCCGCCAGGTCCGGACGCCGCGGCGCCCGGCCGGCGAAGCCCGGCAACGGTCAGGTCACCGACGCCCGTTACCTCGGCTCGCTGACCAAGAAGGAACTGCAGCGGCTGGCGGGCGATCTCAGCATCGGCAATGACTCCGAGCTGAGTAAGCCGCAGCTCGCGGCCGCGATCGTGAGCGCAGGCGGCGTGCCGCTGGACGCACTGACTAAGGCTGAACTACAGGCCCTGAGCCGCCGCCGGGGCCACGCGGTGCCGGCCGCGATGACCAAGAGCGAGCTGGTCACGTCCGTCGCCGCGGCCGAACAGAGCTAGCTGACCGAGGCCGGCCTGCGCTGGCCGCGGCCGCCCGCTACCGCAAGGCAGGGAGAGACAGGAATGAAATTCTTCGAGCGAAAGAGCAACTGGGACCGCGTCCGGGACACGGCGCTGGCCACGATGACCCACGGCGGCACGCGGCAGGCCGGCAAGGTGGCGCTCACCGCGGCCGGCGGGGCCGTCGCCGTCACGATCGCCAGCGCGGCCGTGTCGTCCATCCGCCACGGGTCACAGTCATGACCGGGCGCGGCTGCGCCGCGGCTGCGGGCCGGGTGCGGCGATGAAGCTGACCCTCGCGTGCGCGTTCGGGATCGGCTACGTGCTGGGCTCGCGGGCGGGCCGGCAGCGCTACGACCAGATCCGCGAGCTGGCCGGCGACGCCTCCCGGCGGCTGGCGGACTCGGGCGTGCCGGACCGTCTGGGTGACTACGGGGCGCGGCTGGAGGAGTACGCGTCACGGCGGTCCAGGACGACGGCGTAGGGCGGGTCCATGCCGCAGGAAGCCCTGGTGATCCGCGGGCGGATCCTGGCCCGCCTGCTCGGCCTGAAGCTGCTGACCCTCGACGCGAACATCGTCACCGCGCCGCAGTCCTGGCTCGGCCCGGAGCCCCCGGAGCCGCCAGGGACAGCGCTGCGGGCGCGTGCCGAAATACAGCCTGGCCCGCGGGCTCTGCCGCACCGCGGTGCGCCAGCAGGCGGCCCCGGCCGGGTGCACGACGACTCGCGGGCCCGGCGGGCGCGCGCCGCACGGGCGGCTCCCGGGTCGGGCGTGATCCGGGCCCGGCAGCTCGTCAGCCAGTCCGCCCGCGCGCTAGACGGGGAGCTCGGCCGGCCCTGACCGCGGACGGCCCGCGCCGGAGATACCCTCCGGTGTTGTGGATGCCTTACGGGCCGGCCCGGTCGCCCGCACCTATGAGCTCAGCCAGGGCTGGCTGTTCGGCGGGGAGTATGCCGCCGGCGCGCAGCATCCCGGCTTCGACGACACCGGGTTTGCCGAGGTAACGCTGCCGCATACCGTCGTCCCGCTGTCCTGGGGTGACTGGGACTGCGCCCGGTGGCAGGCCGAGTGGATCTACCGGCGGCACTTCGACGGGGCCAGCGTCGCCGGCGGCCGGGTGCTCGCGGATTTCGACGGCGTCATGACCAGCGCCACGGTCTACCTGAACGGAGTCTGCCTGGGCCGCCACGAGGGCGGCTACCTGCCCTGGTCCGCCGAGCTGACCACGGCCCTGGTCCCCGGCGACAACGTGCTGGCGGTTGTCGTCGACGCGCGCTGGCAGGACGTGCCGCCCGACGGCAGCCCGCGCGGCCCGGTCTCGGTGGATTACCTGCAGCCCGGCGGCATCTACCGGGAGGTACGGCTGCGGGTCGTGCCCGAGGTGTTCCTGGCCGACGTATTTGCCCGGCCCGGCTGGCGGTGCTGACCGACGGCCGCCGCGTAGAGGTCGAGGCCACCATCGACGCGGCCGTGGTGCCCGGCGGCCCAGTGCGGGTCACCGCCGAGCTGCTGGATGGCACGCGGGTGCTCGGCCGGGCTGCGACCACCGTCAGCTGCACCGCGCCCGGCGTCACCGTGGCCCGGCTCGTCATCGCCGGCATCGGCCCGGTGACCCTGTGGTCGCCGGACACGCCCCGGCTGTACACCGTGCGGACGAGCCTGACCGCACCGGCCGGGCCGGGGCCGGCCAGCACGCATGTCCATGAGGTCAGGACCGGCTTCCGCGAGGCCGAGTTCCGGCCCGGCGGCTGCTACCTCAACGGACAGCGGCTGCAGCTGTTCGGCCTGAACCGGCATCAGCTGTTCCCCTACCTCGGCATGGCCGCCCCGGCCCGGCTGCAGCGCCGCGACGCCGAGATCCTCCGCCGCGACCTGAACTGCAACATGGTCCGCTGCGCGCATTACCCGCAGTCGCCGCATTTCCTGGATGCCTGCGACGAGCTCGGCCTGCTGGTCTGGGCCGAGATACCGGGCTGGCAGTACGTCGGCGGCCCCGGCTTCCGGGACATCGTCGCGCGCAACGTCGCGGACATGGTCATCCGCGACCGGAATCACCCGTCGGTCATCATCTGGGGAACCCGGCTCAACGAGAGCGCCAACGAGACCGACCTGTACGCGCAGACGCGGCGGATCGCCGGTGAGCTGGATGGCTCACGGCCTACTAGCGGCGCGATGAACCGGCACGATCTGCAGGACTGGGCCCAGGACGTCTACGCCTACGACGACTACCACCACACCAGCGACGGCCACGCCACGCTGCTGCCGCCGCTGCCCGGCGTGCCCTACCTGATCGCGGAGGCGGTGGGCGCGCTGTCCGGGCCGCCGCTGTACCGGTGGACCGACCCCGGGCCGGCGCTGGCCGCGCAGGGCCGGCTGCACGCCGAAGTGCATGACCTGGCCCGCGCCGACGACCGGTACGCCGGGCTGCTGGCCTGGTGCGCCTTCGACTACGCCTCGCTGAACGGCGGCGAGCGGATCTGGCGGAACCTGAAGACGCCGGGCGTGGCCGACTTCTTCCGGGTGCTCAAGCCCGGCGCCGCGATCTACCGTGCCCAGGCGGATCCTGCGGCGGCAGGCCCGGTCATCGTGCCGATGTTCTGCTGGGACTTCGGGCCCGGCTCACCGCAGGGCCCTGGCCCCGGCGCGATGGTCGCGACCAACTGCGAGCGGCTGGAGTTCTACGTGGCCGGCCAGCATGTCGCGACCGGCCGCCCGGACACCGGCCGCTTTCCCCGGCTGCCCTGGCCGCCGGTCACCGCCGACCTGACCGCCGACGGCGCCGGACGGCCTGAGCTGCGCATCGACGGCTATCTCGGCGACGAGCTGGCCGCCTCGGCGCACATGTCCGCTGACCCGGCGCGGGACCGGCTGGAACTGGTCATCGAGGACGCCTGGATCAGCGCCGACGGCTCCGACGCGACCCGGCTGACCTTCCGCGCGGTGGATGCGTACGGGCATCAGCGGCCCGGCATCGCCGGGGACGTCACGCTGGCGGTGACCGGCCCGGCCGTCCTTGTCGGCGACCAGCGCTTCCCGTTCGGCGACTACGGCGGAGTGGGCGGCGCGTTCCTCCGCTCGCAGGCGGGTCAGGCCGGTCCGGTCACCGTGGTCGCCCGGCACGCGATCCTGGGCCAGGCAACGGCGGGACTCACGGTGCGCCCGCCGCCGGCCAGCGGGCTCCGGGCCTGAGCCGCGCCTGCCGTGCCCGCCAGTCCTGCGCTGCGCCCCGTTACGGAATAGCGTGAACGCGAGAGGAGCCGGCGAACCGAGAGGAGATGACGTCCCGATGGCCTGCGAGGTGTCCTGGTTCGCGGCACTGTGCGACGACGACTACGAGTTCCTCGGGGTCAGCGATCCTGCGCTGCAGTCCAGCTGGGAGCACTGCCGGGGGATCGCGCTGGCCGCTGAGGAGGCCGGCTATGACAACCTGCTGCTCCCGTCGGGGTATGCGATGGGGATCGACTCGGTGGCCTTCGCCGCCGGCATCGCGGCCCAGCTGCGCCGGATGCAGCTGCTGGTCGCGGTGCGGATGGGGGAGATGTGGCCGCCGCAGCTGGCCCGGCAGCTGGCCACTATCGACCAGATCCTGGGCGGCCGGCTGACGGTCAACATCATCTCCTCCGAGCTGCCGGGCCAGCCGCTGGAATCCGGCCCGCGGTACCGCCGCACGCTGGAGATCATGCAGGTGCTGCGGGAGCTGATGGACGGCCGGCCGGTCGACATGCGGGGCGAGTTCATCCAGGTGGCGCTGGACCCGCCGCGGGTCCGGCCGCCGGGCGGCTGCCCGCCGTTCTACTTCGGCGGGCTGTCGGAGGCGGCCAGGGAGGTGGCGGCCCGGGCCGCCGATGTCTACCTGATGTGGCCGGACACGATGGCGGGCACCGCGGCGGTACTGGCCGACATGCGGGCCCGCGCCGGCCGGTACGGGCGCCAGCTGCGGTTCGGGTTCCGGGTGCACGTGATCGTCCGGTCCACCGAGGCGGAGGCCCGGGCGGCCGCGCGACGGCTGGTGTCCCGGCTCGACCCGGCCACCGGCGAGCAGATCCGCGGCCGGTCGCTGGACACCACCTCGGCGGGCACCGCGCGCCAGGGCGAGCTGCGCCGGGACGCTGACGACGAGGGCTACGCCGAGCCGCACCTGTGGACGGGGATCGGCCGGGCGCGCTCGGGCGCCGGCGCGGCCATCGTCGGCGACCCGGACCAGGTGCTGGCCACCCTGCGCGGCTATGCGGACCTGGGCATGGAGGCGTTCATCCTGTCGGGCTACCCGCACGCCGCTGAGGGCGACCTGTTCGCCCGGCACGTGCTACCGCACCTGGAGCACGGCCCGCTGTTCCCGGCCCGGTCGCCCGGTGCCGCTGGCTGAGGCGCTCCCCGGACGCTTCCTGACGCGGCTGCAGGCCCGGCCGGAGCACCGGACCCGGCGGTCAGGCCCGGTCCAGCCGGGCCCGGACGGGCAGGTGATCGGAGCCAACCGGCCCGAGCACCGCGGCCCCGGCCACCGTCAGCTGCGGGGTGACCAGCAGGTGATCGAGCTGGATGACGGGCCGGTCCGCCGGGAAGGTCCGGCCCCGCACCGTGGGCGCGTAGCCGGCGGCGATCCAGGTGGCCAGCCGCGGCATGTTCAGGTCGCCGGCGATCACGGTCGGCAGGTGGTCGTCGCCGCGGGCCAGCTGCTGAGTCAGCTTGTACAGCTGCACGGGACTGGTGAAGCGGTGGGTGAGATGGGTGCTGACCAGCCGCAGGAGCCAGCCGCCTGGCGCCTCGATCGTGCAGATCAGCGCCGCCCGCCTGTTGGAGTCGCCCGGTGCCTGGCCCAGGTCGATCGTCTCCTGGCTGGTCACCGGCAGCCTGCTGAGCACGCCGATGCCCCAGCTGCCGCGGTCCGGGTTCGGGGTGATGCCGAGGTCGCCCAGCGAGGTGCGGCCGGCCAGCGGAACGCGGATCAGCTCGGCGCCGAGCTTGTCCGCCGCGGCTGCGACGTCATCAGGCGCAGTGCCGTCAGCGGCCCACCACGCCTCCTGGACGGCGATGACGTCAGCGTCCAGGCTGGCGAGCGCGGCCGGCACGTCAAAGGGCCAGCCGGCCGCGCTGAGGCCGCAGTGCAGATTCAGGCTGCCGATCGTGAGTGCCGCCATGCTCCTAGCGTAGGGGCCGGCCGGGCTCGGTGCCCGGGGACAGTTCATGCACAAGCGCGTGTGGATATCCGGTGGAAAAGTCGCCGCGGCGGGGGATAACGACGGGGAAGCTGTGGACGGCTAGAAGATCTTGAAAAGGTGACCGGAAACCCCTTGTGCGGGGCCGGGCAGGGGGCGTAAAAATGTCCTCACCACAGAAGAACGGAATCGCCCGGGAGGCAACTCCAGGGCCGTGGCCGGAGTCAGGTACTGGCCATTACCTGAGGTTCTGATCGGAAGTGGTACGGCTGTACAGCGTGGCTTCGCCGGGAAACTGGCGGGGTCTGCCCGCCGGGAAACTGGCAGGCTGGCGCACCGTATGGCCAGCGAGGCCCCTGCATCTCATACATGCGGGGGCCTCGTTTATGTGTGCATTCCCTGGCCTGATTCCGCTGCATTCACGGCGGCCTTGCCGGGCTCTATTCCGTGCGCCCTGCGCTATTCATCAGGCCTCGTTCATGTTGCCGATGTCACCCTGCGCGCCGACCGCCGGCCCGCCAGGCAGCATGCCGGGCACCGCCGGCATGGCTGGGCCGCCCGGCGGGGCCGGGCCGGCGGGCGCCGTCGACTGCCACAGCTCACGGATCAGGACCTGCAGCGCGCCCGCGGCCGGGATAGCCAGCAGCGCCGCCACGAAGGCGCCGAAAATGCCGCCGATCCACTCGCCGATCGACGCGCCGACCAGGATGGACACCAGCACCAGCAGCGGGTTGACCTTCACCGTGCGGCTCATCACGACCGGGTTGAGGATGTGGTTCTCGATCTGGGTGTAGACCAGGAACACCACCAGCGTGACGATGCCGGCCGTCAGCGAGTGACCCACGGCGAACAGCACGACCGGGATCCCGGCCAGCGCTCCGCCGATCAGCGGCAGGAAGTCAACCAGCGCCACCCACAGCGCCCACAGGAACGGGAACGGCACGTCCAGCGTGATCAGCGTGATCAGCACGACGGCGCCAGCGATGACCGAGGTCAGGAAGTTCCCGAGCATGTACCCGGTGACCGAGCGGTTGACCTCGCGGGCGATCCGCGAGTAGCGCGCGGCGCGCTCGGGCGCCATCAGGCCCAGCACTCCGTTGCGCATCTTGGTGCCTTCCAGCAGCAGGAGCAGGACCAGCACGAAGATGGTGATCAGCTCGAGCAGCAGCGAGAAGGCACCCTTGCCGAGGCTGAGGGCCGGCTTGGCCAGGTTCTGGCCGAGGCTGACCAGCTTGGGCGCGTTCTTGCTGACCCAGCTCTGAACGTGGTAGCGCTGCACCAGGTGCCCGATCCAGCCCCGGCCGTGCTCGGCGTCGGCGACATAGCCGGGCAGCGCCTGGGCCAGGTGCGAGATCCCGTTGGCCAGCGGATAGCCAAACGCCACGGCCAGGCCGATGAACACCAGCACGCCCCAGAACGTGACGATGGCCACGGCCATGCCGCGCCGCCGCACCTTCCACCGCTGCAACGCCACCACCAGCGGGTTCAGCAGCAGGGCCACGAAGCCAGCCACGACCAGCAGCAGCAGGACATCGCGCAGCCGGAAGATGATCTTGCCCGCGAGGTAGGCCACCGCGACCACGCCCACCGTGACCAGGATGGTCTGCAGCGGGATGCCCCGGTCAGCGGACGCCTGCCACAGCCGGGAGCGCCGCGGTCCGGGCGGCGCCGGAGGCTGCGGGCGGCCGGCGGCACGGTGACGGGCTGGCCCGCAGGCAGCCCGCCGGGCTGGCTCGGCGGCTGAACCGGGATGTCGTGATCCTCACGCATCCGGACATCATGGCAGTGCCGCGGCCGGGCAGGCGATCACCCCGCCGGGATCGGGCAAGCACACCGCCTCCGAGGCGAGCCGGGCAATACCGCGCGCCGGAGGGACGCCCGGCGCCGTCTGGACTGACGAGCTTGCGAGGAGGGAAGACGGCGCCACCAAGGGGCGTCCCGGAGGCGAGCCGGCAATACAGCGCGCCGGAGGGCGCCGGCGCCGTCTGGACTGGCGAGCTTGCGAGGAGGAAGACGGCGCCCCAGGGGCGTCCCGGGGGAGCCATACAGCGTCCCGGAGGCGAGCCGAAATGAGGCGAGCTTTAGTTTGGGGGCGTGGAACGACCGGTGGCGGCGGAGGCCGCGTTCGCGCCCGCGCAGCACGCGGCCCGGCTGCTGCGGCAGCAGGGGCGGGCCTGCGCGACGCTGGGCAGTCCGCTGTATGCCAGCCTGCTGGAGCACGCCGCGGCGGACCTGCTAGGTGGCGGCGTGGTCGCCGAGGTCCTGGACGGCTACCTGGCCGAGCCCGCGGCGAGCGTCCTCGCGCTGCGGATGCTGGGCGGCGCGCACGCGCTGGCCCTGTCGGGGCAGGCGCCGGCCCTGGCGGCGTTCTACCCGTCGGCGGGCGGCACCGCCCGCCCCGGCCGGAACGGCGATGACGCCTGGGATGCGCTGAGCCAGACGCTGGCCGCCCGCACCGAGTGGATCAGGACGTGGCTGACCCGGCCGCCCCAGACCAACGAGGTCGGCCGGGGCGCCGCGCTGGTCGGCGGCCTGCGGCAGATCGCCGCGGCGGCGGCCCTGCCGGTGCGGCTGGTCGAGGTCGGCACTAGCGCCGGGCTGAACCTGCGGGCTGACCACTTCCGGATTCCCGGCGACGCGGGCTGCGCCGGCGACCCGTCCTCGCCGGTCGTCCTGGCCGGTGGCTGGCAGGGCGTCCCGCCGCCCGAGGCCGCTGTCGAGGTGATCGAGCGCACCGGCGGCGACCTGGCGCCCATCGACCCGGCCACCCCCGAGGGCCGCCTGACCCTGACCGCCTACGTGTGGCCCGACCAGGCCGCCCGGCTGGCCCGGCTGCGCGGCGCGATTGACCTGGCCGCGGCCATCCCGGCGGAGGTGCGCCGCGAGTCGGCGACCGCCACGCTGGCCGGGACCCGGCTGGCCGATGGCACCTGGACGGTGCTGTGGCACTCGATCTTCCGCCAGTACCTGGACACCGCGCAGCGGGCGGAGCTGGCGGCCGGCGTGGCCGCCCTCGGCGCGGCGGCGACGGCTGCCGCCAGGTTCGCCTACCTGTACCTGGAGCAGTCGCGCAGCGGCGGCTGCCCGGTCACGCTGACCACCTGGCCCGGCGGGCACAGGCGCGTTCTCGGCCACGCGCCGCCGCACGGACTGCCCGTCACCTGGGCCGGCCCCGTCCGCGATTAAGGCGAAGAGTTTGCGTCACCGGTGACGCAAACTCTTCGCCTTACGGCCGGGAGCTGCCTAGTAGCCGGCGGCCGGGTCGACCAGGCCCTCCAGCGGCTGGCCAGCGGCGAACGCCGTCACGTTGTGCTGGATGCGCCGGGACAGCATCCGCCGGATCATGTCGGCCGTATCGGCGGTGTGCGGGGTGATGATGCAGTTGTCCAGGTCCCACAGCGGATGCCCGTCGGGCAGCGGCTCGGGGTCGGTCACGTCCAGGGCTGCGCCGCCGATGGACCGCGAGCGGAGCGCCTCGACCAGCGCGGCCGTATCGACGTGCCGGCCGCGGGCCACGTTGACCAGCCAGGCGTCGTCGCGCATCGCGGCCAGCTCGGCGGCGCCGATGATGTGCTCGGTGGCCGGCGTCAGGGCCAGCGCCACGAACACGATCCGGGCGCCGGCCAGCGCCTCGGCCAGCTGCGGGGTCTGCAGCGTGTGCGCCGCGCCGGGCAGCGCGCCGCCCTGGCGGCGGACCACCGTCACCTCCGCGCGCATCGGCGTAAGCAGGCTGATCAGGCTGGCGGCGATGCCGCCGCCGCCCAGGATCGTGACCGGCTGGTCGTACAGGCTCTCGCCGGCCGCCGTGCCCCAGGAGGTGGCCCGGATCCGCCGGCGCAGGAACCGCAGCCCGGCCATGGCGAGCATCAGCGCGTGCTCGGCGACCGGCTCAGCGTAGGCGCCCTTGGCGCAGGTCCAGGTGCGCGCCGGGTCCAGCAGGCCGGCCTCGGCAACCCGTTCCACGCCTGCGAACGGCAGCTGGACCCAGCGGGCCGCCGGGGCGTCGGCGAGGGCCTTGGTCAGCCCGTCGACGTCGGATGCGTCGAGCCAGACCAGTGCGTCGGCGGCCGGGCCGATCTCGGCCGGCTCACCGCCCGCCTCCCGGACCGCCGCGATGACCGAGTCCCACGGCTTCGGGCCGATGGCTATGCGAGGTGAGGTCACAATCGCGACCCTAGCGGCCGGCCGGGACGGCGAGCCCGGCAGCCGGCCCGGACGGCCCGGGCGGGAGCGAGGGCTGCTAGCCGCGCCTGGCCCGGGCAGCGCGGCGGCGGGCAGCGCTGGCCTGGCCAGTCACCGGGCAGCTGCCTCCGCCAGGCGGCTGAGCAGCGCCGTCCGCCACTCCTCGGTCTGGCGCAGCTGGTTGAAGGTGAACACATGCAGGCCCGTCACGCCGGCGGCCGGGTCGGTGAGGCCCGCCGCCGCCTTGTCCAGGAACCGGTCCGGGCTGTACCCGCCGGGCACGCCGAGCCGGACCAGCCACTCGGCGTGCCCGGCCACGAAGCGCGCCGACTCGGCCGCGCCGGACACCGCCGCCATCTTCAGCAGCCGGGTCTTGTCCAGCGGCCCGGCCAGGCCGATCAGGACGGGCAGGGTGATGCCGCGGGCCCGGATCCGGGCCAGCCAGCGGTGCAGGACAGCCGGGCTGAAGCACAGGTTGCTGACGATGTAGGAAGCGTGATGGCGCTTGTCCCACATGGCCTGCACGGTGACGTCGTCGTCGATCTTGGGGTGGCTTTCCGGGTAGCCGGTGATCCCCACCCGGCCGAACGGCCGGCCCATCGCGGTGAGCTGGTCCAGTACGTCCAGGGCGCTGTGGAAGCTCCCGGCCGGGGGATCGGCGTCGCCGGCCGGGACGAACACGTCACTGACCCCGGCTGCGGTCAGCCGGGCCACGATGTCGGCCAGGTGCGTGCGGTCGCGGACCAGCCGCGCCGACAGGTGCGGCACGACCTGGTAGCCGTGCCCGGTCAGCCGCTCGGCCAGGGCCAGCGTCGGCTCCAGGCCCCTGGCCGGGGACGCCGTGACCGTCACCGTCAGCTCGCGGGGCACCCATTCCAGCACCGACTGCTCGGCGCTGGGGGCGGGCAGGATCTCATAGCGCGGCGCCCGCAGCAGCGGGGCCAGGCGGGCCAGCCCGGTGCGGCTCATGCGGTGCCGCCCGCCTGCCCGGCCCCGAAGCGCTCGAGCTCGCGCTCCAGGCCGGCCGTCCCGGTGCTGATGATCGTCAGCGGCAGGCCGAACTCCGCCGCGATGGCGGCCGCGGCGGCGTCCAGGCCGGGGTCGCGCTCCTGGGCCAGCCAGACCAGCCGGCGGTAGTGGCCGAAGTAGTCCGGCCACAGCTCCGGGTGCCGGTCCAGGCCCAGCCCGGCCCGGACTGTCTTGTCGAAGCTGCGCACCAGGTAGTCGGTCAGCAGGTAGGTGCCGGGCTCGGCGGCCAGCAGGCCGGCGATCCGGTCCTGGCCGCCGAAAACGTCGTAGCAGTGCAGGCCGGCCAGCCGCGACAGGCCCAGGTCCCGGCACAGCTCGTCCAGCGCGCCGTAGCTGCCGCAGTCGGCGTAGGCCAGGGCCACCCGCAGGCCGCGAGCCTGCAGGGCCACGGCCAGCTGCCGGGCGGCCGGGGCGATCTGGTCCGGCCGGTTGTGCAGCGGCGCGGGCAGGCTGTGCACCTGCACCGCCCAGCCGCGGCGGGCCGCGATCTCCCGCACGTGCCCGGCCAGGGCCCCGCACGCGATGACCGCCACCTCGGAAGGGGCTGTGCTGGCCCGGGGGGACGACCCCCCGGAACCCCCCGTGGCGCCTGCCGGCGCCGGAAGGTCAGTGGGGGAACGGGAGCTGGTCGACGAACGCGTCGTTGAAGTCGCCGCGGTCGGAGAGCTCGACATACCTCACCTCCCCGAGCAGCGCCAGCGCCCCGGCCCGCTCGCGGACCGAAAGCAGCGCCATCTTGGCCCCCTCGCCGGCCACGTTGCCCGCGCTGACCACCCGCAGCGCGGGCAGCCGGGGCACCAGGCCCAGCTTGATCGCGTTGGCCGGCGACAGGTAGCTGCCGAACGAGCCGGCCAGCAGCACCTGCTGGACGTCGCGCGGCGCCAGGCCGGCCTCCTCCAGCAGGATGTTCCACCCGGTGGCAATGGCGGCCTTGGCGAACTGCAGCTCGCGGACGTCGCGCTGGGACAGGTAGACCGACTTCGCCACGTCGCCCGGCTCACCCATCCAGTGCAGGACGAAGACCCGCTCCTTGCCCAGCTGGGTCAGCCGGCCGGCCAGGGCAGGCGCCACGGCGGCGGCCTGCTCGGCGCTGACGAACCGGCCGGAGTGATCCAGCAGGCCGATCCCGACCATGCCGGCCACCGCGTCGACCAGCCCGGACCCGCACAGCCCGGCCGGCTCGGCGTCGCCGATGACCTGCAGCCGCACCTCGTCCGGGGTCATCGAGACGACCTCGATGGCGCCGTCGGCGGCGCGCATCCCGCAGCGGATCGCGGCGCCCTCGAAGGCCGGGCCCGCCGGGGCGGCGGTGGCCAGCAGCCAGTCGCGGTTGCCCAGCACGATCTCGCAGTTGGTGCCGATGTCGATGAACAGCCGGGTCCGGGAGTCGCGGTCCATGCCTGAGGCCAGCAGCCCCGACGTGATGTCCCCGCCGACGTAGGCGCCGAAGGCCGGGAAGCAGAATGCCCGCGCCCGCGGGTGCACCGGCAGCTCCAGGTCGGCGGCCAGCACCTCGGGCAGCAGCCGGGTGGACATGATGAACGGCGCCACGCCCAGCGGCTCGGGGTCGATGCCCAGCGCCAGGTGGGTCATGGTGGCGTTGCCCGCGACCGCGACCTCGATGACCTCGGCCGGGTCGATGCCCGCCTGGTCGCATACCTCGCCGGCCAGCTCGGCCAGCGTCTCGTGGGCCAGCCGGGCCAGGGTGCCCAGCGCCGCCGGGTCCATCATCACGGCGCTGATCCGGGTGATGACGTCGGCGCCGAACGGCTGCTGCTTGCTCAGCATCGAGGCCACGGCCAGCGGCGTCCCGGTGGACAGGTCCAGCAGCGTGGCCACGACGGTCGTCGTGCCCAGGTCGAAGGCGATGCCGTACAGCGCCCCGGTGGTGTCGCCGGGCTGCACGTCGATCAGCACCTCGTCGACGATCACGGCGGTGACCTTGTAGTCGGCCTCGCGCAGCACCCGGCCGAGCACCCGCAGCACCGGCAGGTCCATCCGGACTTCCAGGTCGTCCATCGCGGCCAGCACGCGCTCGGCGTCGGTGCGCTGGTCACTCAGCGACGGCTCGGCCAGCTCCAGGTACCGCTTCTGGGCCGCGGGCCGCAGGATGACCTGACGGCCGACCCCCACGGTCGCCGCCTTCGGCCGGGTGACCAGAGGCGGCACGTCGATCTCCAGGTCGCCGCCGGCCAGCGCCCGGCAGGCCAGCCGCCAGCCGTCCCGCAGCTCGTCCGGCGAGAAGGCCCGCGCGTCCAGCGGCGAGGCGGGCACGCTGCCGCCGGTCACCCGGACCTTGCACTTCTTGCAGGTGCCGTGACCGCCACAGGTCGAGTCGATGGCGATGCCGTTCCAGCTCGCCGCGTCGAACACCGTGACACCGGGCGGGACCCGGACCCGGCTGCCGCTCGGGGAGAAGACCAGGTCAACCCGGGCCGGCGCGGCGGCCCCGGTCAGCTCCTGCGTCACCATGCCGGTGTCGGCCATCGGCTAGGACGCCGGCGCGGCGTCGGCGACGGCGGCCTCGGCGGCCTGCCGGGCCCGGTGCGCAGCGATCCACGCCGCCCCCCACGGGTCCCGGTTGGTCAGCAGGTCGGCGGCCTTGACCGAGCGGACCAGCTGCGGCGTGCGCGCGTCCATGATCGCGCTGGTCAGGCCGTGCGCCACCGCCATCGGCAGGAAGGCCGCGCCGATCGCGTGCCGGTCGGGCATCCCGAACGACACGTTGGAGGCGCCCAGCGTCGTGTTCACGCCGAGCTCATCGCGCAGCAGCGAGATGGTTTCCAGCGTGGACAGCACCAGCGAGGTGTCCGCGCCGACCGGCATGGCGAGCGGGTCGAACACGAGGTCCTCAAGCGGGATGCCGTAGCGCCCGGTCGCGACCTCGACGATCTTGCGAGCCAGTTCCAGCCGCCGCCGCGGGTCCTCGGGGATCTCCTCCTCGTCATTGGGCAGCGCGATCACGGCCGCGCCATGCCGCTTGACGAGCGGGAGGATGGCCTCCATCCGCTCGTCCTCGGCCGTCACCGAGTTGACCAGCGCCTTGCCCTGATAGGCGGCCAGGCCCGCCTCCAGCACCTCGACGATCGAGGAGTCCAGGCACAGCGGCAGGTCCGTGCGGCTCTGGATCAGCTGCACCGCGGCGACCATCAGCTCGGCCTCGTCGGCCAGCGGCGCGCCCATGTTGACATCCAGCATCATCGCCCCGCCCGCGACCTGCTGGGCCACGTCGATCTCGATGCGGGACAGGTCACCGGCGCGCAGCTGCTCCTGGAAGATCTTGCGACCGGTCGGGTTGATCCGCTCCCCGATGACGCAGAACGGGTTGTCCCCGCCGATCCGCAGCTCTTTAGTAGCCGAGGAAACAACCGTCTCCACTGCAGTTCCCTCCCGGCTCAGGCGCGGGCCAGGGCGCGGCGCCGCCCCAGCAGTTCTTTGGCCTTGACGACCGCGGCGGACGCGTCGGACGCGTAGCCGTCCGCGCCGACGACATCGGCGTACTCCTGGGTGACCGGCGCGCCGCCGACCATGACGATGACCTGGTCGCGCAGCCCGGCTTTCTGCAGCGCGTTGATGTTGGCCTTGAACATCGGCATGGTCGTGGTCAGGAACGCCGAGAAGCCCACGATGTCGGGCTGGTGCTGCTCGATCGCGGCGATGAACTTCTCCGGGGCAACCTGGACGCCCAGGTCGATGACCTCGAACCCGGCCCCCTCGAACATGATGTTGACCAGGTTCTTGCCGATGTCATGGACGTCGCCCTTGACCGTGCCCATGACGATCTTGCCGATGGCCTCGGCGCCGGTCTCGGCCAGCAGCGGCCGCAGGATGTCCAGCGCGCCCGCCATCGCCTTGCCCGCGATGAGCATCTCGGGCACGAAGAAGTCGCCGCGCTCGAACCGGGCACCGACTTCCTCCAGCGAGGGGATGAGCGCCTCGTACAGCAGCATCTCCGGGCCCATCCCCATGTCCAGGCCGGCCCGGGTCAGCTGCAGCACCTCGGGCCCGTTGCCGACCAGGGTGAAATCGTAGAGCTGCTTGAGTAGCTCGTCCTGCGTCATGAGGCACCCTCCTCGTATCCCAGCACCGCTGACAGGTCGCGGGCTGCGCTGATGCACCGGGCGCCCAGCCCGGGAAGGTCCGCGGCGCGTACCCGGCTGGCCGGCGCGGACACCGACAGCGCGGCGACCACCGCATGGTCATCGCGGTACACCGGCGCGGCGACCGCCACCAGGCCTGGCTCCAGCTCTTCCTCAGTAACGGCGAAGCCGTGCTGGCGCACCTGATCCAGGTCGGACTGGATCGCGGCGCGGCTGGTGAGCGTCCGGGCGGTGCGCCGCTCCAGGCGGCCGGGGGGCAGCTCGGCAGCACCGAAGGCCAGCAGCACCTTGCCCAGCGCCGCGCAGTGCAGCGGCACCGACATGCCCACCCAGTTCGTGCCGCCGATCAGGTACGTGCTGTCCACCTGGGCGATCTGCTCGACCAGGCCGCCGGCCCGCGGCACGCCCAGGTTGACCGTCTCGCCGGTCTCGGTGCCGAGCCGGTCCAGGACCGGCTGGGCCACGCTGACCAGGTCGGCTTCCGCTCCGCCGCGGCAGGCGTAGGAGACGAATACCTCGCCGGGGCGGAAGCCCCCGGCCGGATCGCGGCGCACCAGCCCGTTGCGCTCCAGCGCGGTGAGCAGGCGGGACGTCGTGCTCTTGGCCAGCCCGCTGGACTCGGTCAGCTCGGTGAACGTGACCGGATCGCGGTGCCGCGCGACCTGGATGAGCAGCTGGGCCGCTCGCTCCACCGCCTGCGTTCCGTTGGGGCTGGTCACGGCTGGACCTTTCGGGAAGGATTCTCACTAGAGTTCCACGTTACGGAACCTTGTTCTACGATGTGATCCTAGATTTGCCCTTCGCACCGGTCAAGACGATCTCGGTCGGGTTGGCCCTGGTCAGCAAAGAGGTGGCCATGTTCCGCAACACGATGCCCAGGTACGAGATCCTGTCGCCGGACGCCGTCACCGTGCTCGACAAGGGCTGGCGCCGGATCGTGTCGGAGATCGGCGTGCAGTTCGCCAAGCCGGAGGCGGTGGAGCTGTTCCGCAAGGCGGGCCAGCGGACCGACGGCGAGACCGTCTTCCTGGACCCGGACTTCGTGATGGCCCAGGTGGCCAAGGCGCCGCGCGAGTTCGACATGCAGGCCCGCAACCCCGCCAACAACGTGCACATGGGCGGCGACGACATGGTCTTCAGCGCCGTCTACGGGTGCCCGTTCGTGCGCGAGGGCGACGTGCGCCGCGACGCCACCCTGGAGGACTTCCGCCGGCTGGCCATGCTGTCGCAGTCGTTCCCCGAGCTGGACTCCGCCGGCGGGGTGATCTGCGAGCCGAACGACGCGCCGCTGGACTCCCGGCACCTGGACATGGTCTACGCCCTGCAGACCCTGACCGACAAGATCTACATGGGCAACGTGGTGTCCGGGCCGAACGCGGTGGACACCCTGAAGATGACCGAGATCCTGTTCGGCGGGCGCGAGACGATCGAGCAGACCCCGGCCATCGTCTCGCTGATCAACTGCAACTCGCCGCTGCGCTGGGACGACCGGATGCTGGACGCGCAGTTCGAGTACTGCGCGGCTGCCCAGCCCGTCGTGCTCACGCCGTTCCTGCTGATGGGGGCGATGTCGCCGGTGACCATCCCGGCCGCGCTGGTCCAGCAGCTGGCCGAGGCGCTGTCGGGCATCGCGCTGGCCCAGCTGATCCGGCCGGGCTGCCCGGTGATCTTCGGCTCGTTCCTGTCCAACATCGACATGCAGTCCGGCTCGCCCAGCTTCGGCACCCCCGAGTCGGGCATCGGGCTGCTGTGCACCGGCCAGCTGGCCCGGCATTACGGGCTGCCGTTCCGCACCGGCGGCGGGCTGAACGCCAGCCAGACCTGCGACGCGCAGGCGGCCTACGAGGCGCTGATGACGCTGCTGCCGACGTTCCTGGCCGGCACCAACCTCGTCATGCACGCGGCCGGCTGGCTGGAGGGCGGCCTGGTCTCCTGCTACGAGAAGTTCATCGTGGACATCGAGCTGCTGCGGATGCTGCGGGTGGAGTTCACCCCGCTGGAGATCGACGAGGCATCACTGGCCTTCGGCGCGCACGAGGAGGTCGGGCACGGCGGTCACTTCCTCGGCGCCGCGCACACCATGGAGCGGTTCCGCGAGTGCTTCTACCGGCCGCTGCTGTCCTCGACCGCCAACTACGAGCGGTGGCTCAAGCTCGGCGGCAAGGACACCGCGGCCCGGGCCGGCGAGATCAGCGCCAAGACGCTCGCCGAGTACCAGCCGCCGCCGCTGGATGACGCGATCCGCGCCGAGCTGGCCGAGTTCGTGACCCGCCGCCGCGCCGAGCTCGGCGACTGACCCGCGGGCAGGCCCCGCCGGCCGGGCCGGCCGGTCCAGGCCGGCCGGTGCGTGCCGCGGGCTCAGTTCCCGTTTAGTCCGGGATCTGGCGGCCGCTGACCATCGGGCTCTGCGAGTGCCAGCCGGCGCCGATGCCCGTCGGGGTGAAGCCGGGCGGCAGGTCCACCCGGACCACCCGGCCAGGACCCGGCACCCGGGCGGTGTGTATCTCGCCGAAGCTGATGACGCCCCAGGCGAGAACGTGATGGCCGGCGGTGAGGACCATGCCGAAGTCCTCGCCGGCCGTCAGCCGGGTGACCTTCGTCCCGGCGGGCAGGCTGACTCGCACCGGCTTGTGCTGGCTGGCGGCCGAGCCGATCCCGAGCTGCCCGTACTGGTCGTCACCCCAGGCCAGCACTTTGTGACCGGTGGTCAGGGCCAGCGCATGGAGCAGGCCCGCCGCCGCGGCGGTCACCTTGACGCCCGTCGGCAGCCTGGTGAAGACCGGGGTCTTCCGGTTCTTCGTCGTGCCGTCGCCGAGCTGGCCGCTGAAGTTGTACCCCCACGCCAGCAGCCGGCCGGCGGTCGTGACCGCGAACCCCGTCATGTCGCCCGCCGCAATGGACTTGATCTTCGTATGCCCCGGCAGCCGGACGTAGCCAGGCCGGTGCCGCTCGGCCGTGCTGCCGTCCCCCAGCTGGCCGGCGTCATTGGCGCCCCAGGACAGCACCCGGCCGGTGCTGGTCAGCGCGAGCGCGCTGGTGTAGCCGGCGCTGATGGCCGTGACCTTGACGCCCTTCGGCAGCTTGACCCAGACCGGCTTGTGGTGGTCGGCGGTCGAGCCGGTGCCCAGCTGCCCGAAATGGTTGTAGCCCCAGGACAGCAGCTTGCCGCCGGCGGTGCGGGCCAGCGTGAAGTTAAAGCCGAGCCGCGCTGTCGTGACCCGGACGCCGGCGGGCAGCTGCACCCGGCCGGGCGTGAGGCGGCTGGTGGTCGTGCCGTCCCCGAGCTGGCCGGCGGCGTTCGAGCCCCACGTGTAGACCCGGCCCGATGCCGACACGGCGACGCTGAACTGGTCGGACCGCAGGGTGGTGAATTGCTGGCTGGCCGGCAGCTTCACGTAGACCGGCGTGCCGCTATCGGTGGTGCTGCCATCACCGAGCTGGCCATCGGAGTTGTCGCCCCAGGCCACCACGGCCGGGACGGTCTTCGGGGCGGCCCGCCCGGATGCCGCCGCGGCGGCCGGCGCAGCCGGGAGCGCAGCCGCAGCTGCGAGAATGGCGGCGCCGGCGGTGAGCCGGCGGGCCAGAGCAGGAATGCGCATGTGTGGTACCTGTCTCTCGTCGCTAGTTCGGTGCCTGGCGCCCGGCTGCCATCGCGTCATCCGCGCGCCAGCCCGCGCCGATCACGGCCGGCGTGAAGCCCCGCGGCAGGTGCACCCGCACCGGGAGATGCTGGTCGGCGGTCGTGCCGGTGCCCAGCTGGCCCTCGCCGTTCTGGCCCCAGGCCAGGACGTGGTGGCCGGCGGTGAGGACCAGGCTGAAGCGCGCGCCGGCGGCCAGCGCGGTGACCTTCGTCCCGGTGGGGAGCCCGGTCCTGACGGGCTTGAGGTGGCTGGTGGTGGAGCCCGTGCCGAGCTGCCCGTAGAAGTTGTCGCCCCAGGCCAGGACCTTGTGACCGCGGGTCAGGGCCAGCGTGTGGATCAGGCCCGCCGCCGCGGCGGTGACCTTCACCCCGGCGGGCAGGTGGACGAAGACCGGTGTCTCCCGGCTGGTCGTCGTGCCGTCGCCGAGTTCACCGAACGCGTTATAGCCCCAGGCCAGCAGGCGGCCGGCCGAGGTAACCGCGAAGCCGGTGTTGTTGCCCGCGGCGATGGAGGTGATCCTGGTGTGCTTCGGCAGGCTGACATAGCCGGGCACGTGCCGCTCGGCTGCGCTGCCGTCGCCCAGCTCCCCGACCGAGTTGCCGCCCCACGACAGCACCCGGCCGGTGCTGGTCAGCGCCAGGGCGCTGTCGTATCCGGCGCTGATGGCGGTGATCCTGACACCCGTGGGCAGCTTGACCCAGACCGGCTTGTGGTGGTCGGTGGTCGATCCGGTGCCCAGCTCGCCGAAACCGTTATACCCCCAGGCCAGCAGCTTGCCGCCGGTGGTGAGGGCGAGGGCGAACTCACCGCCGGCCCGCGCCGTCCGCACCTTCACGCCCGCGGGTAGCTGCACCCGCCGGGGCGTGAGCCGGCTCGTCGTCGTGCCGTCGCCGAGTTCACCCGACGCGTTGTAGCCCCACGTGTAGACCCGCCCTGAGGCGGATACCGCGAGACTGAACGCGTCCGAGCGCATGGTGACGAACTGCTGGCCGGCGGGCAGTTTCACGTGCACGGGCGTGCTGCTGCTGGTCGTGGTGCCGTTGCCCAGCACGCCGTGTCCGTTGTAACCCCAGGCCACGACGGCCGGGATCGTCCTGGCGGCGGCCTGGCCGGCCGTCCCGGCAGCCGCCGGGACGGCCGGGATGATGATGAGCGCTGCGAGGGCGGCGCCTCCGGCAATGAGCCGGCCGAGTGGAATAGAGGTGCGCATGGTGGTATCTCACTTTCCTCGGGCCTGGCGCCCGGCCGCCATCACGTCCACGGCGCGCCAGCCGGCGCCGATCACGGTCGGCGTGAAGCCGCGCGGCAGGTGCACCCGCACCGGCAGGTGGCGGTCGGTGGTGGTGCCGTTGCCCAGCTCGCCCTCGATGTTCCGGCCCCAGGTCAGGATGCGGGCGCGGGTGGTGAGCACCACGCTGAAGTACTCGCCGCCCGCCAGCGCCGTGGCCTTCGTCCCGGCCGGGAGCCTGACCCAGACCGGTTTGTGGTGGCTGGCGGTCGAGCCGGTGCCAAGCTGCCCGTAGGTGTTGTCGCCCCAGGCCAGCACCTTGTGACCGGCGGTCAGAGCCAGCGCGTGGAACAGGCCCGCCGCCGCGGCGGTGACCTTGACCCCGGCGGGCAGGTGGACAAAGACCGGCGTCTCCCGGCTGGTCGTCGAACCGTCGCCGAGCTCGCCGAAGACGTTGTAGCCCCAGGCCAGCAGCCGGCCGGCCGACGTGGTCGCGAAACTGTCGTCGTCGCTCGCGGCGAGAGAGGTGATCCTGGTGTGCTTGGGCAGGCTGACATAGCCGGGTACGTGCCGCTCGGCTCCGGTGCCGTCGCCCAGCTCCCCGGCGAAGTTGCCGCCCCACGACAGCACCCGGCCCGTGCTGGTCAGCGCGAGGGCATGGTCGAAGCCGGCGCTGATGGCGGTGATCTTGACACCCTTGGGCAGCTTGACCCACACCGGCCGGTGCTGCTCCGTGGTCGACCCGTTGCCCAGCTCGCCGTTCTGGTTGAGTCCCCAGGCCAGCAGCTTGCCGCCGGTGGTGAGGGCCAGGGCGAAGTCGCCGCCGATCCGCGCCGTCTGCACCTGCACGCCCGCGGGCAGCCTGACCCGCCGCGGCGTCCGGCGGCTGGTGGTCGTGCCGTCGCCGAGCTCACCCGAGCCGTTGAAGCCCCAGGTGTAGACCCGTCCCGAGGCCGATACGGCCAGGCTGAATACGTCGGAGCGCAGGGTGACGAACCGCTGGCCGGCGGGCAGCTTCACGTGCACGGGCGTGCTGCGGCTGGTGGCCGTGCCGTCGCCCAGCACTCCGTGGCCGTTGCCGCCCCAGGCCACGACGGCCGGGGCGGTCTTCGGGGCGGCGTGCGCGGCCGCGCTGGCCGCGACCGCGGACCCGGCCGGGATCATTGACAAGGCCGCGAGGGCGGCGCCGCCGGCGCCGAGCAGGCGGTCCAGAACAGCGTTGCGCATGTCACGGCCTCCTAGTCCGGTATCTGCCGGCCGCTGGCGAGCGGGCTGCGGGATTCGAAGCCCGCGCCGATGAGCGTCGGGGTGAAGCCGGACGGCAGGTGCACCCGCCCCGGCAGGTGGCGGTCGGTGGTCGTGCCGTCGCCCAGCTGACCGCGGTTGTTCTCACCCCAGGTCAGGATGTGCTGGCGAGTGGTCAGGGCCATGCTGAAGAACTCGCCGGCCGTCAGCGCCGACACCTTCGTCCCGGCCGGCAGCTTGACCCAGACGGGCTTGCGGTGGTTCACGACCGAGCCGGTGCCGAGCTGCCCGTTGCTGTTGCTGCCCCAGGCCAGCACCTTGTGACCGCTGGTCAGGGCGAGCGTGTGGATCAGGCCGGCCACGGCGGCGACGACCTTGACGCCCTTCGGCAGCCTGGTGAACACCGGCGTCAGCCGGTCGCTGACCGTGCCGTCGCCGAGCTCGCCGTACACGTTGAGGCCCCAGGCCAGCAGCCGGCCGGCCGTCGTGACCGCGTACCCGCTGCCGTTGCCTGCCGCGATGGAGGTGATCTTCGTGTGCTTCGGCAGCCTGACGTAGCCGGGCACGTGCCGGCTGGTCCCGGTGCCGTCGCCCAGCTGGCCGGCGTCATTGGCGCCCCAGGACAGCACCCGGCCGGTGCTGGTCAGCGCCAGCGCGCTGTTGTAGCCGGCGCTGATTGCGGTGATCTTGATGCCCTTGGGCAGCTTGACCCACACCGGCTTGTGGTGGTTGGTGGTCGATCCGGTGCCCAGGGCGCCGTCGCCGTTGTAGCCCCAGGCCAGCAGCTTGCCGCCGGCAGTGAGGGCCAGGGTGAACTCACCGCCCTGGCGTGCCGTCTTCAGCCGGACGCCGGCGGGCAGGCTGATCCGCTCGGGCTTGAGGCGATCGGTGGTCGTGCCGTCGCCGAGCTGGCCGGAGGCGTTGTCGCCCCACGCGTAGAGCCGGCCGGCCGCCGACACCGCGAGGTCGAACCTCCCGGATCGCAGGGTGGTAAACCGCTGGCTCGTCGGCAGCAGGGCGTAGACCGGCGTGCTGCTGCTGGTCGTGGTGCCGTCGCCGAGCTCGCCCTGGTCGTTGTCACCCCAGGCCACGACAGCCGGGACGGTCTTCGGGGCGGCCCGGCCGGCGGCCGCGGACGCGGCCGGCGCGGCGGGGATCACGGCCAGGGCCGTGAGGATGGCGCCGCTGGCGGTGAGCCGGCGGGCCAGAGCAGGAGTGCGCATGGGTGTTACCTCATTTCGTCGGGTCCGCGGCTGGCCCGACCGGGCCAGCTCAGGACCAGGCCGTCACGCGGCCTTACCGGTGCTGCGGGAGAACGAGCGGGCTGAGTGCCCTGGTTCTTAGGCTTCGGGTGCCCGGCCGGCGGCGAGCGGCGAGCCGGAATCCCAGCCGTAGCCGATCCCGGTCGGCGTGAAGCCGGCCGGCAGGTGCACGCGGACCGGCAGGGTGCTGTCGGTGAAGGTGCCGTTGCCGAGCTGGCCCACGTCGTTGCTGCCCCAGGTCAGGATCCGGCGGCCGCCGGCCCACACCATGCCGGAGAACTTGCCGGCCGCCATGGCCCGCACCTTCGTCCCGTGCGGGAGTTTCACCCGCACCGGCGTGTGCCGGCTCGTGGTGGTGCCGTTGCCGAGCTCGCCGAGGGTGTTGTCGCCCCAGGCCAGGACCGCGCCGCCGCGGGTCAGGGCCAGCGCGTACTCCAGCCCGGCGGAGGCCGCCCTGGCCCTGGTTCCCGCGGGCAGGTGCACCCGGACCGGCACCAGCCGGTTCCGGGTGCTGCCGTCGCCGAGCTGGCCATAGTGGTTCAGGCCCCAGGCCAGCAGCCGGCCAGCTGAGGTGACGGCGTACCCGGACCCGTTGCCGGCCGCGATGCTGGTGACTGTGACCCGCCGGGGCAGCTTGAGGTACCCCGGCACGTGGCGGTCCTTCATCGTGCCCGTGCCCAGCTGGCCGCCGGCGTTGCTGCCCCACGACAGCACCCGGCCGGTACTGGTCAGCGCGTAGCTGCTCAGGTTGCCGGCGCTGATCGCGGTGACCTTGACTCCCCTGGGCAGGTGGACCCGCACCGGGTGGTGGCGGGTGCCGGTGGCGCCGTTGCCCAGCTCACCGTCCTTGTTGTAGCCCCAGGCCAGCACCTTGCCGGTGGTCGTCAGGGCCAGCGTAAAAAGGGCTCCGGCTCGGACGGCGGTGAGCTTCACGCCGGCGGGCAGCTTTACCCGGACCGGCTTGAGCTGGTCGGTGGTCGTGCCATCGCCGAGCTCGCCGTCGAAGTTAGCTCCCCAGGCATACAGTCGTCCGGAGGCGGTGACCGCGAACGCGTCCAGCTGGGACCGCACGACGGTGTAGCGCGGCCCGACGGGCAGCTGAACGAACTCCGGCAGGTTGCTGTCCGTCGTGCTGCCGTTGCCTAGCTCGCCATGGAAGTTGCTGCCCCAGGCCACGACTGCCGGGACGGCAGGCGCGGCGGAGCCGGCCGCTACCGCCTGCGGGGCCGCCGAGACCACGGCAGCGGTCGTGGCGAGGGCGAAGACGGCCGGGCCGAGAGCGAGCAGGCCGAGCCTGGCCCGGCGCCGGCCGGGACGGCGAGCGGGCCGGCCGGAAAAGAGCAGGCGGCGGCGGTGGCCCGTCAGCGGGCCGGGCTGCTGCCGGGCACCGGGGGCGGGCCGTTCGGGGGATGGGTGAGTGAACATCGGCGGGACCCTACTTTCCGTTGGGTCCCGGGGCGGCCCGGACCGGGCCGACCCGGGACTGGCCGGCACGCGGCCTCGGTAGTCCTGCGGCAGATGGTCGGTAGATAGCCCCGCGGCGGGCGGCCAGGCACGGGCCGGCAGAGCCAGGCGGGGCGGGAATGGCGGAGCGGGCGGGGCGGGCCGGATAGCGCGAGCGACACAAGCTGACGGCGGCCAGTGTGCCGGCGGGCCGCGACCGCGGCCCTGCGTCGCCAGGCCACGAGCGCACCAGACGTACCTGTCGGCATCGTCAGTCCCTCGCTTCGCGGCCCCGGTCCCGGCCTGCGCCTCGCCCCTCCTGAGCTGGCGGCACGGCCAGCGAGCTCGAAGGTAACATCTGGCCGGGCAGCCTGACTATTACTACCGCTTTATTTTTTCATTACTTGCTCATTGCCATGCGCCGACGGCCGGGAACGTACTGTCTAGCGGCCGCCGGCTGCTGCTTCCTGGAGGATGGCCGCGATGGCGGCCAGGCCCGCGGCCGAGCGCCGGGCCGCGGGCCGGCCAGCTGCGCTGCCGCCGTCGACCCCGGCGAAGAACACGTCGTGGCGACCGCGCCGGGCATCGAGGTACCCGGCCGCCGTCTCGCCCAGGATCGTCAGCCGCCCGCTGAGCAGGTCCGGGGCGAGCACGCTCCCGGTGGCCGCGAACACCCGGCCGCGCGCCGCGCAGGCGGTGCAGCTGGCGGCCAGGGTCCCGTCCTTGCCCGGGGACGGCAGCGCCCGGCGCAAGCGGCCCGCCTGGCTGCTCCGCAGCCAGTAGCGCAGCAGCGCGACTACCGCGGCCGGGGTCACCCGGTCCGCCGGGCTGGTGCCCGCGCCGTCGGCCAGCTGAACGCCGCCGGGGCTGACTCCGGCACGGCGCAGGAACCGGCGCAGCACCGGAAAGCCGGCCTGGCAGTCGTGCTGGCCGGCGTGCACGGCCAGCAGGCAGATCGCCAGGTTGGCGCCGAGACGGTCGCCGGTCTTCAGGATGAACCGCGCGTACTGCGCGTACGGCGGCGAGGTGTAGGTCGCGACCCGGGCCGCGCCGGCGTAGCTGCGCGGCAGCAGGCCGGCCGGGTTTGCCCCGGTGGGCGAGGCGCCGATGCTGACGCCGGCCCGGTTGAGGGCCTGGAAGAACGCGGTGCGGGCGAAGGCCGCCGGGCTCGCGACCGGGGACACGCGCAGGACCGGCTTGCTGCCCGCCGCGATCGTGCCGGACACGGTGATCGCGGTGCCGCCGTCCCGGCGGGTGATCCGGACCCGGGTTCTGCCGCCGGCCGGCCCGGTCCTGACCTTCGAGGTCACCCGGTAGGGCGCGACGTGCGGACGCCACGACAGCCGGGCCGGGCCGCCGGCCTGGCCGGGCCGGGTCTGCACGTCGATCAGGTTGTCGTTGATGCTGACCGGAGCCGGGGCCGGGCTCATCGCCGGCGCGGCGAACAGCCGGGTATCGATGATCACGTTTCCCGCTACCTGAGTGATCCCGGCCAGCCGTACCTGCCGGGCCAGCCGGTCCAGTCCGGCCAGCGGGTTCTGCGGCGTGAGCGCCGCGCCCGGCGTGCTGCCGGCATCGGAATGGTCGACGCTGGTGTACGCGATGCTCCCGGTGCGCGTGGTCCGGCCGCCCAGCGCCTGGTCGCCTGCGGCGACCAGGACCAGGTTCCCGGTCAGCGTGTCACCGGTGCGGCTGCCCACGGCGTAGACGGGAGTCACGAACCGGTGCCCGGCGCCGAGCACCGACCACGCCGCGGCGACCGGGAACAGCCCGGCGACAGCACCGGGCGCGATGAAGGTGCGGGCCGACCGGGAGCGGATCGCCCGGCCGCTGGCGCCGCTGACCTCCAGCAGGCTCCACTGGCCATGCCGGTAGGCGGGCCGGTTCATGATCGCGGCAATCCGGCTGCTGGCCGTCGCGCCGGCCGCAGCAGCGCGGGCCGCCGCTCGGGTGCCGCCCGCGGCCGCGGCAGGCCCGGCGCCCGGCACCGCGGCGAGCCCCGCCGCGACGGCCGCCGCGGCGATGATGCCTGCCGCCCGCTGCCACCGCGGCCAGCGCGGCAAACCGGGTCGGGGGCGCGGGCCGGCAGAAGTCACTGCGCCAGTCTGCCTGCGCGCGGTCCGCGGTGCTAGCTGCCGCGCGGGCATCACTGCAGGTCAGCGACCCGGCAGCGACATCCGCGGGTAGTAAGGCCAGAGCTAGACCGGCAGCCGCCCGCCGATGGCCAGCGCCGTCTCCGAGTTGGGCCCGGCGCCGATGGCGGTGGCCCGCAGGTCCGCCGTCGCTACCTCGACTGGCACCAGGCTCGAGTTGTCCGAGCCGTTGCCGAGCTGGCCGTTGCCGTTGTAGCCCCAGGCCAGGATCTGGTGTGTGGTCGCCAGCGCCATGCTCCAGTCGTATCCGGCCACCACGGCCGTGATCTTGGTTCCGGCAGCCAGGTGCACGCGGACGGGCGTGTGGTGCACGGCCGTGGAGTTGACGCCGAGCTGACCGTGGCCGTTACTGCCCCAGGCCAGCACCTTGTGCCCGGTGGTCAGGGCCAGCGCGTGCTCGCCCCCGCCGGCGATGGCCGTGACCTGCACGCCCGCCGGCAGGTGGACTCGCACCGGGCTCTTCCGCTGCTTGGTGGTGCCGTCGCCCAGGCGCCCGTTACCGTTAAATCCCCAGGCCAGCGCGGTGTGCTTCGACGTCACCGCGTACGAGGACAAGGATCCCTCCGCAATTTCGGAGATCTTCGTGTGCCGGGACAGCTTGATGTAGCCGGGCGTGTGCCGGTTCTTGGTGCTGCCGGTGCCCAGCTGCCCGTTACCGTTCCCGCCCCAGGCCAGCACCCGGCCGCTCCTGGTCAGGGCCAGGGCGCTCAGGCTCCCGGCGCTGATGCTCTTGACCCGGACGCCCCTGGGCAGGTGGACCAGGATCGGCTTCTTGCGGCTGGTGGTCGAGCCGTTGCCGAGCTGGCCGAGCGCGTTGTCGCCCCAGGCGTAGATCTTGCCGGCCGTGCTCAGCGCGAGCGTGAAGTCGCCGCCCGCGCGCACCGCCGCCGCCTTCACGCCGGCGGGCAGCTTGACCAGCACCGGGGTCTTCCGGTTCGTGGTGGTGCCGTCGCCGAGCTGCCCGGCGTCGTTGCGGCCCCACGCGTAGAGCTTCCCGCCCTGGCGCACCGCGAAGCTGGAATTCCCGCCCCGCACCTGGGTGTAGGTGCCCGCCGGCAAGTGGACCTGCTCCGGCTCGTCGTTGTCGGTGGTGTTCCCGTTGCCCAGCTGGCCGTAGAAGTTGGCCCCCCAGGACACAACCTCGGGGATACGGGCGGGCGCCGCGACCGTGGTCGTGGCGGCGGCGGCCGAGGTGACGGCCGTCGTGCCGGCCAGGCCGGCGGTGGCCAGGCAGGCCGCCAGGCCGCTGCTGATGAGCAGTCCCGGGACGGCCCGCCGGCGGTCAGGAGCGGGTGTGCGCATCGTCTGGTACCTCGCTTCGTCACCGGTTTCCGCGAAGCCCGGCTGCCCCGGACGCCGGCGGACACGCGCAGACAGGGAGAATGACAGTAACAACGCACGCTCGAATACGCCATTGTGGTATTACCTAAATGGCGGATCCAGAACGGAAATACCGGGCTATCCGGGCGTCATATCGTCAGGGGTTCCGGGTGGCCTGCAGGGTGTAGCTGCACGGCAGCCGCCACGGCCGGTCGGTCAGCCGGAACTCGCCGCCGCCGATTTCCTCCATCTGACCAGGCATGGCGTCCCATGGCACGCTGTCATGCTCGGCCAGGCCGGTCAGCGTCATGCCCGCCGCCAGCAGGGCGGTGACCGTCTCGCCGAGCCCGTGGTTCCACTCGGCACTGACGTTGTTCTCGAATACCGTGTCGGTGGCGACATAGGTGCCGCCCTGATCCCAGATGCTGGGCTCCGGGCGCTCGAAGTACGGCAGGTCCACGACCAGCAGGCCGTCCGGCCGCGGGTCGGTCAGCGCCCACAGCATCGGATGCCCCTCGCGGATGAACAGCCGCCCGCCCGGCTTCAGCAGCCCGGCCACCACCTGCGCCCAGCGCTGGATGTCGGGCAGCCAGCACAGTGCGCCGATGCCGGTATAGACCAGGTCGAACTGGCCCGCGCCGAGCACCTTGACCGCGTCATACGCGTCGGCCTCGACGAACTGGGTCGCTGAGCCGGTGCGCTGGGCCAGGTCGCGGGCCTGGGCCAGCGCGGCAGGGGAGAAGTCCAGTCCGGTCATGCTCGCGCCGAGCCGGGCCAGCGACAGGGTGTCGGTACCGATGTGGCACTGCAGGTGCACACCGCGCAGGCCGCGGATGTCGCCCAGCCGAGGCTGGTCGAAGCGGACCACGCCGCTGAGGAACTCCGGATCGGCCAGGAACTGGTCCACGGCGTAGTCAGGCGACGAGGCATGCGCGGGCGCGCGCTCATCCCACTGGGCCAGGTTGACGGCACGGTAGTCAGGCATGCGCCCTACGGTCGCACAGCTTTGTGCAGGTGAACCACCCAAATTTTCCGGATGTGCCTAGGCGGCCGGCTGACCGACAAGTACGTTTTGCCTGGGAACGCCGCTCTGGCGTTCTTTCTGGGTGAGCGGGAGGCATGGCGGGATATGGAAGCAGAAATCAAGGGCAGCACTATGCCCATTCTTGAAGTCTCGCTGGGCCAGGGCGAGCAGCTGATCTCGGCCCATGGCGAGCTGGCGTGGATGACGCCGAGCATTCAGATGTCGCAGACCACCAGCACCGGCGGCGGCGCCGGCGGGCTCATGCAGGGCCTCAAGCGGGTGATGGGCGGCGGCGGGCTGTTCATGACCCGGTACGCCGGCCCCGGCGCGATCACGTTCGCGGCCAAGGTGCCCGGCCACATCGTGCCCGTGGACATCGCCCCCGGGCATGCCTTCTATGTGCACCGGCACGGCTGGCTGTGCGGGACGGCGGGTGTTACCCCGAGTGTCGGCCTGCAGCAGAGTTTCCGCGGCGGCCTGTACGGCGGGGACGGATTCGTGCTGCAGAAGCTGGAGGGCCAGGGCCGGGCCTGGATTGAGCTGTCCGGCGAGCTGACCGTCTACGACCTGCCGCCGGGCCAGTCGCTGCTGGTCCACCCGGGTCACGTCGGGATGTTCCAGGGCACCGTGCAGTTCCAGATCACCCGGATGCGCGGCATCGCCAATGCGCTGTTCGGCGGCGACGGGTTCCACCTGGTCTCGCTGACCGGGCCGGGCCGGATCTGGCTGCAGTCGATGCCGCTGGTCCAGCTGGCCAGCTCACTGGCGCCGTACCTGCCCCGGGACACCGCCCGGTCCGCCGAGGCCGGCGCCGTCGGCGGGATCATCGGCGACGTCCTGCGCGGCTGAGGCCGCCGCCGGGCCGCCCGGGGAAGCGCGTAACTCCCGCCCGGGCGGCCCGGCAAATATTTCTGCGCAAAAGTTGTTGGCTCTCGGCCTCGCTGCGACTCCTACCGCTGTCCACGACATGACCTGCCGCCATCCGGGCGGCGGGCAGCGGGAGGAGATCCGGCATGCAGACCTGCGCCACCGCGGCCGCCAGCACGCGCTATTTCCGGGCCGGCCACCAGGGCCGCGACGGCCTGTCAGCCCGCACCCTCTCCTGACCAGGGAGCTCCGCGTCTCGGGAGCCCTCGAGGGGCGGGCTCCACGGCGCGGGGCTTCGTCACCGCGCCCGGACCATGCCTGGCCGCTGCCGGCCAGGCGTGGTCCGGGCCGTCCTGTATCCCGGAGCTACCGTCATGCATCCGCGCCGGCTACCGCCCGCCGTGGCGAAATACGGCAGGAACGGCGGAAATATTGCCGAAGTTGCCGTCCCTGACCGGCACTTTCGCCCTACCGTGGCCCCATGCATGACCGCGACATTGTCGCTGCCATCGTCGCGGGAGACCCGGCCGGCCTGGCGGCGGCCTACGACAGCTACGCCCAGCCCCTGCACGCCTACTGCCGGACCCTGCTCGCCGAGCCGGCCGACGCCGCCGATGCGGTGCAGGACACGTTCGTCATTGCCGCGGCCAAGGTCGAGCAGCTGCGGGACTGGGACCGGCTGCGCCCGTGGCTGTACGCGGTGGCCAGGAACGAGTGTCACCGGCGGCTGCGCAGTTACGCGCGGCAGGCTGAGCTGGACGAAGCCGGCGAGATGACCGACGCCACCGCCGACGTCGGCGGGCCGGCCGAGCGCCGCGAGCTGCAGGCGCTGATGCTGGCTGCGATCGGCGGCCTGAACCCGGGCGACCGCGAGATCATCGAGCTCAACCTGCGCCATGAGCTGGAAGGCGCTGACCTGGCCGACGCGCTGGGCGTCCCGGACAACCAGGCCTACGCGCTGGCGTCGCGGGCCCGGGCTCAGCTGGAGCGCTCGCTCGGCGCGCTGCTGGTGGCGCGGACCGGCCGGCGGCAGTGCGCGGAGCTGGACCAGATGCTGTCGGGCTGGGACGGCGAGCTGACCGTCCTGCTGCGCAAGCGGGTCGCCCGGCACATCGAGGACTGCGACATCTGCGGATCGCGCAAGCGCCGCGAGCTGAGCCCGGCGATGCTGCTGAGCATCCTGCCGCTCGCGGTGGTGCCGGCCGGCCTGCGCCAGCAGGTGCTGCGGCTGGTGTCAGACTCCGGCCCCGATGCCGTGCGCTACCGCTCGCACGTGGCCGCGCGGGCCGAGCCGTTCACCGATTCCGGTTTCCCGGTCCAGATCGCGGCCGTCGGCGAGGCCGGCGGCCCTGGCGGACCGGACGCCGGCGACTGGCCGGACGAGGGCTCCGGCGGCGGCGCGGCCAGGGAGGATGCATTCTGGGCGTACGAGCAGCCCCGGCGGCGGCGCCCGCGTGCCCTCGTCCTGGGCTCGGCAGCGGCGCTGATCCTGCTGGTCGTCGTCGGCGGCACCAGCTACGTGCTGCTGGGGAACAACGGGCACAGCCCGACCGCGCACAAGGTGGCGGCGGGCAGCCCGGTCGCCACGACCGACCCGCCCGCGCCCGGTACCACCGCGCCGTCGCCCAGCCCCGATCCGACCACGACCTCAGCGTCGGCCACGCCCTCCACCTCGACATCCGCGCCGGCCGTGCCGACGCCGACCCCGTCCGCCTCGGCCACCCCGACCCGGCGGCCAACCTCGCCGCCCAAGTCCTCCGCCCCGCCCTCGCCGAAGCCCACCCCGACCAAGACCAAGAAGCCGCCGCCGAGCCCGGGCACGCTGACCGAGAGCCCGTCCAGCATCACTCTTAGCCAGGGGCCGAACGGCGGTAACTACACGGGGTCATTCACCATTACCGCCAATGGCGGGTCGGTGACCTACAGCATCTCCGGGCCCGGCGGCCTGGCGATATCCCCGGCCTCGGGCACCCTGGCTAGCGGCGCGACGCAGACCATCAGCGTGTCGGCCGACCCCGCCAATCCGCCGGCGATGTACATGAACACTGTCACCATCGGCCCCAGCGGCCTCACCGTCACCGTCTTCTACCCGCCGGCGGGCTAGGGCCCGCTGCAAGGCACCCGGACCAGCCATGTGGTTTCAGGCGGGCTCCGGCCCGGCGGCCGGGCGCAGCAGCAGCAGCGCGGGCAGCAGGCCGAGGGCGGTGAAGCCCAGGCAGCACCAGAACGTCGTCCCGAACGCGGTGGCCAGGCCGGCCGCCCCGGCGGCCGCGTGCGCGGCGGCCTGGCGCTCCAGGATGACGGCCAGCACCGCGGCACCGAAGGCCCCGCCCACCTGCTGAGTGATCCGGGTGGCGCTGCTGGCGTGCGGGATCTGATCGCGGCGCAGTCCCTCGTACGCCGCGGCCATCACCGCGATGGTCGCCGCGCCCAGCCCGGCCCCCCGCACGACCAGGGCCGCGCTGAGCAGCAGCACGCTGGTGTGCCCGCCCGCGAGCGCGAACGGCACCGTGCCCGCCGCCGCGACCAGCGTCCCGGCCAGCACGACCGGGCCCGGTCCCAGCCGGTCGGTGAGCCGGCCGGTGATGACGCGGGGCAGCAGCGTGCCGATGCCCTGCGGGGCCAGCAGCAGCCCGGCGGCCAGCACGCTGTCGCCGCGGACCTGCTGGTAGTACAGCGGCAGCAGGAGCATGCCGCCGTACAGGGACAGGCCGAACACGAACATCAGCGCCGCCGACCCGGTGAAGGACCGGGACCGGAACAGGGCCAGGCTGATGACGGGCTCGACCGGGCGCCGGGTGCCCTGCCCGGCGGCCGGGCGCTGCCGGACGGCCCGGACGGTGAACACCGCGATCGCGGCCAGGCCGCCCAGCACCGGGCCGAGGACGATGGCGCTGGCGAACCCGCTGTGCGCGGCGACCTGCGCTAGCCCGTACAGGACCGCCGCGATGCCGGGCGACAGCAGCGCCAGCCCGGTCACGTCGAGCCGGGGCGCCCGGGCGCGTTCCGCGGTGGCCGGCCGCCCGGCCGAGCGCAGGCCCCGCCAGGCCAGCACGATCCCGGCCAGGCACACCGGGACGTTCACGTAGAAGATCCAGCGCCAGCTCAGGCTGGCCACGATCAGGCCGCCGACGACCGGGCCCAGGATCGGCACGACCACGACCGGGAGGCTGACGGTGGCCATCAGCCGCCCGAGCTGCCGCCCGCCGGCCGCCTGGACGAGCAGCGTCAGCAGCAGCGGCACCATCATCCCGCCGCCCAGTCCCTGCACGACCCGGAAGGCGATCAGGCTGGGCATGTTCCACGCGGCGCCGCACGCGACCGACCCGGCCAGGAACACCACCAGCGAGCCCGTCCAGGTCAGCCGGCCGCCGAAGCGGCCCAGGGCCCAGCCGCTGAGCGGGATCACCATGGCGAACGCGAGCAGGTAGCCGGTCACCACCCACTGGACCGAGCTGACGGGGGCGTGCAGGCCGCGGCCGATGGCGCCGAGGGCCACGTTGACGACCGTGGTGTCAATGAAGGCGGCGATGCCCCCGACCAGCAGGATCGCCGCGAGCCGGATCAGCGCCGGGTCGGTCCGGCCCGGCGCCGCGGCCGGGTCGCGGGGTGCTGGCTCGCGGGGTGTGCCGTCGCGGGGTGTCCGCGTCGCGAGGCGCCCCGTGGCGAAGAGCAGGGGAGCGGGGGACCGCAGGCTCGGCCGGGCCGCCGGCCGGAGGGGTTTTCGTATTCATGCGAACTAAACTATACCGTCTAGTTTACTTCGGCCAGCCGGGAGTAGGGTGACCTGCGTGACAGCGGACGCGCGGCAGCCGCGCTACCCGGCCAAGCGGGCCGCCATCGCTGCCGCCGCGCTGGCGCTGTTCGTGCGCGACGGCTATGAGCGGACCAGCGTCGACGCGATCGCGGCGGAGGCGGGCGTCTCGAAGCGGACCGTCTACAGCCACTACGCCGACAAGCAGCAGCTGTTCCTGTCGGTCGTGGAGGCTACGTATGACCAGCTCATGGACCAGGTGGGCGGTATCGCCGCCGAGCATCTGGACGGGCCCGGCAGCCTGGAGCACCGGCTGCGCGGATTCATCGGCGGCATCGCCCGGCAGACGGGCCGGTCCGCGGAGCGAGCCGCGCTGCTCCGGCTGGTGCTGACCGAGGCGCCGCACTTCCCGGCGCTGATCGAGCAATGGCAGGGCCGGCGGTCGCTGACGCCGCTGCTGGCCAGGACGCTAGCCGGGCCAGGCGCCGCCGGGCTGGCCATCGCCGACCCCGCGCTGGCCGCCGATCACCTGTCCGCGCTGACCTTCGGCCAGATCAACAACCTGTCCCTGATCGGGCTGATCCGGCTGAGCGATGACGAGCTCGATTCCATCGTCGATGGCGGGATCGCCGTGTTCCTGCGCGCCTACCGGGCCTAGCCGGGCGGCCCGCTGGCTGTCCTACTGACCAGGGTTGGAGTACAGCCGCTCGGGGGCCAGCAGCACGGCGGCGCGGCCTTCCTCGGCCATCACCGCGTCGTAGCGGGCCCAGTCGTCGTGCGTCCCGCCGGCCGCGGTGAAGACATCACGTAGCAGAACGCGCAGCGCGTCGGCGTCCACGCCGGGCATCGGGTCATCGGGGCCGGCCAGGTCCGCCGGGCCCTCGGCAGCGGCCCACTCCCAGCCCGCCCGGACCACGATGCTGGCCCGCGGCCGGAGCCGGAGGATGGCTAGTTTTGCCGCGCCGCGCCGCGTGGTGAACCCGATGACCGGCATCCCGGTCACCGGGTGGGTCAGCACCCCGGCGTTGACCACCGACGACTGGATCGTGCCATCGGCGCGCACGGTGGAGACCACGCTCAGTCCGTGATCACGCCGTACCAGGCCGGCGAAGCCGCCGAGATCGGTCATGCCCCGACTGTACCGGCAGGCCGGCGGCCGAACAGGTTCATGGCCTCCAGGCGCAGGACATCGCGGCCGTCGGCGCTGATCAGCTGGACGCGGGTCCGGACCAGGCCGCGATCGGGCTTGGTCCGCGACACCCTGGCCGCCAGGATCTCGGCCCGCAGGTGCACGGAGTCACCCGGCCGCAGCGGGGCCGGCCAGCGCAGCTCGTCGATGCCGGGCGAGGCCAGGCTCGCCACCTTGGACAGGTAGTGATCGGCCAGCAGCCGCATCATGATCCCGGCGGTGTGCCAGCCGCTGGCGATCAGCCCGCCGAACGGCCCGGCGGCGGCAACCGCGCGGTCGGTGTGGATCGGCTGCGGGTCAAAAGCCCCGGCGAACTCCAGGATCTCCGCCTCGGTCACCGTGGCGTAGCCGTACTCATAGACCGCGCCCGGCTCGTAGTCCTCGAAATACCGGTCGTCGATGGGCGCGGCGAAGTCTCGCTCGCCCAGTGACCGGGTCGCCGGCGCCGTCACGCGGCACCGGCGCCGGCCCGCAACTGCACGGCCGCGCCGGCCATCGCCCGCAGCTTTCCGGCGGCCACGTCCCGGGGCAGGTACTTCATGCCGCAGTCGGGCGCCAGCACGAGCTTGTCCGCGGGCACGTACGGCAGTGCGCGCTCGGCCCGGCGGACGACCTCCTCGGCGGATTCCACGGTCATGTCGTTCAGGTCCAGGACGCCCAGGATGATCGTCTTGCCGGGCAGCTCGGCCAGCACCGCGCAGTCCAGCCCGGACTGCGCGGTCTCGATCGAGATCTGACCCGCGGTGCAGGCCGCCAGCTCGGGCAGGAACGAGTAGCCCGAGGGCCGTTCGTGAATGATCGCGGCATAGCCGAAGCACAGGTGCACGGCCGTGCTGCCGGTGATCCCCTCCAGCGCCCGGTTCAGGGCCCGGACACCGTACTGCCGGGCCAGCTCGGGCCGGGCCTGCAGGTACGGCTCGTCGAGCTGGACGATGTCCGCGCCCGCCGCGAACAGGTCGGCGACCTCGGCGTTGACCGCCTCGGCGTAGCCCATGGCGGCGGCCTCGGCGCTCGGGTAGTAGTCGTTCTGGGCCTGCTGGGACATCGTGAACGGGCCCGGCACCGTGATCTTGATGGTCCGGCTGGTGTGCGCCCGCAGGAAGGCGACGTCGGCGACCTCGACGGGCTCGCGCCGCCGGATCGGCCCGGTGATGCGGGGGACCGGGTTCGGGTGACCGCTGCGGTCCAGCGCCGTGCCGGGGTTGTCGATGTCCACGCCGTCCAGCGCGGTGGCGAAGGCGTTGGAGTAGCTCTCCCGGCGGATCTCGCCGTCGGTAATGATGTCCAGCCCGGCCTGCTCCTGATCGGCGATGGCCAGCCGGGTCGCATCGCGCTGCGCCTCGGCCAGGAAGTCCGGCTGCACCCGCCACAGCTCGGTGGCCCGCACCCGGGGCGGGAACCGGCCCGCCAGCCTGGCCCGGTCGATCAGCCAGTCCGGCTGCGGGTAGCTGCCCACCAGGGATGTGGGGAAGAGCATGCAGGCCTCCGCATCACGTCATGCCGGGCCGCCGGGATCCCGGCCGCTGTCCAGTGCCCCAGTATGCCCGCCCGGCCCCGGGCCGCCCCGGCCGCCTCAGCCGAGTTCGGCCCGGACCCGGGCGGCACCGGCGACCAGCGCGGCCAGCTTCGCGCGGGCGGCGTCGCCGCTGAGCTGGCGCAGCCCGCAGTCGGGGTTGACCGACAGCCGCTCGGCCGGCACGTACCGCAGGCCGCGGCGGATCCGCTCCGCCACCACCTCGGCCGTCTCGACCTGCTCGGAGCGCACGTCGATCACCCCCAGGCCCAGGCCGCGGTCCCACCCGTAGCGCTCCAGCAGCACCAGCTCGTCATCCCCGCGGCGGGCGAACTCCAGGGCCAGCTGGTCGATCCGGGCCTCCCGGACGGCCGGGAACAGGAAGTCGTAGTGCCCTTCCCACAGCGGCCGCGCGTACCGGTTGCCGTAGCAGACGTGCAGCACCCAGGTGATGCCCGGCACGTCGGTGACGATGTTCACCGCCTCCACCGCCAGCGCGGCCTGGTCCGGGTAGCCGGCCAGGAACGGCTCGTCGATCTGCAGCACCCGCGCGCCGGCCGCGGCCAGCGCGCGGGCCTCGGCGTGCAGGTGCCGGGCCAGGGCGCGGACCAGGTCGGCCGGGTCGGCGTAAGCATCGCCGCGGATCCGCCGGGACAGCGAGAACGCCCCGGTCATGGACACCTTCAGCGGCAGGCTGGTGAGCTGGCTGGCGAACCGGAAGTCCTCGGCCAGGCCCAGCCCGCCGCCGCCGGGCTCGGGCTCGGGCAGCGGCGCGGTGAGCACCGCGTCCAGGTAGTCGAGGTAGTCGGACTTGGCCGGGTTCCGGATCTGCACGCCGGGCAGCCGCGGCAGCACGTAGTCGATGTCGTTGTCGCGGCGCAGCTCGCCATCGGAGATGAGGTCGATCCCGGCGTGGTCCTGGTCGACGATCGCGGCCTTGGCCGCCATGTCCAGGATCTCGCCCAGGTAGCGGCGGCTGATCCGGCGCTGGTAGTAGTCGTTCTTGAGCTGCCCCAGCCACTCGGGCACGGCGAACGACCCGATCACGGTGGTCGGCAGCAGCCGGCCGGTCACGGCAGCGGGGCCGGTCGCAGCGGCGGGGCCGGTCGCGGCGGCGGGGCGGGTCATTCCCGTACCGCCGCGGTCAGCGTGCTGACGTTAGCCGAGGGCCGCTGCGCGAACGGGGTGATGCGTACCTCGAAGCCGGCCCGGCCGCCGACGTGCCGCAGCAGCGGGCCGTTGACCCAGTTGACCACCGACCCGTCGTACTTGCCGGGGCCGTGGAACCGGCTCAGGTAGTCGCCGACGTCGCTGACGAACAGGTCGTGACAGGTCAGCCGCCCGAACGGGTGCAGCAGCGGCAGGGTGTCGGCGAAGCTGGTCAGCGCCCCGTTGTTGACGTGGATGCGGATGTCGCCGCCGGTCTCCAGCTGCGAGCGGAGCATCTCGCCGGTCAGGTCGGGGCCGATGCGGTAGGAGTCCAGGCCCTCGATCGGCACGTAACGGTCCTGCAGCCGCAGCGCGGTCCAGGCCTGCCGCCAGAAGTCCAGGGCCGCGGGCGGCTCACCGAAATGCTGCGGCAGTGCGTCGCACAGCAGCTCCGGGCCCAGCCGCAGCAGCCTGGCGATCAGGTCCGGCACCGCGGCGACCCTGGCCGAGCACTGCCGGGCGATCCGCCGGGCCGCGGCGGCGGGCAGCACGGCGCGGGTCTCCACCTGGTAGGACCGGCCGCCGATCCGGGCCACCTCATCGGTGGGCAGGTTGTCGTAGACGTTGGAGATGTAGACCAGGAATGCCCGGCCGCGCAGGAAGCCGAGGCTCTCGGCGGGCCGGGTGGCGTCGACCACCAGCGCGGTGACGTGCTCGCCGTGGTGCGCCACGGCCTGCCGGGCCCGGCCCAGCACGTGCGGGGAGTAATCGCCCATCAGGTAGTGCAGGCGGCGGTAGTAGTCGCGGCTGTGCGCGCGCGACAGGGCCACGAACTCATCCAGCCAGGTCCGGGCCTGCCCGCCGTTGCCGACGCCGAGCTCGACCACGTACAGCTCGGCGGGCAGCGCGCCGCGCGCGTCCAGGTCGTCCCAGATCTTGAACAGCTCCAGGATGAGGTCGCGGACCGCGGTGGTGTTGCGGGCGTCGCTGGTCCCGCCGGGCAGCGCGCGCTCGTACTCGCGGCCGGTGAACTGCTCCCAGTGCGACAGGGCCTGCCAGTACAGCGCGTTGAAGCGCCAGATGCAGCTGGCCGTCCCTGGCCCCCAGGGTTCCAGCGGCACCGGCCGGGCCGGCGCCGGGCGCCCCGAGCTCAGCTCGCGGTCCCGCGCCGCGAGCAGCGCGCGGACCTGCCCTCCCAGGTCGGAGCCCGCGGCGCGGCGCAGGTCGACGGCGAGCTCGAGAGCGACTTCGGCGGCAGGCTCGGCCGAGCCCGGCGGCGGCGGCCCGGCCAGGATCGGGCGCAGGTCGGCTGCCTCGCGGAAGCTGGAGCTGTACTGGATCCAGTCGCAGACCACGCGCAGCGTGCTCAGGTCGGCGGGCCCGTCGCCGAGGGCGCGCAGCACGTCCGCGATCGCGGCCGTGGTCGCGGCCGGGTCGGCGCGCAGCCGGGCCACCGGCCGCACCTCAATCCGCATGGCCAGGCCCGCCTCCGGCTGCTGCCTCACCCGGCCGGGTGAGGTTCCGCTCGGGTTGTACCCCAGAGCGGCCCGGTGGCGACGCGGCACCCGGTCCGGCGCCCGGTCCGGCGCCTGGTCCGGCGTCCGGCGGCCGGACCGGACCGAGGCCGGCCTGCTGCAGGACGGCCGGGATAGCCGCCGGGGCGCCTGGCGCCATGACGTGCAGCCCGGCGACGCCGGGGATCTCGCGGATCGCGGTGATCAGCTCGGCGCACAGCTGCTCGCCCGCGGCCCGGAACGCCTCGGGCGACCGCGCCGGCCTGGTCCAGCCGGCGGGTGACCTCGTCGGGGATCTGCACGCCGGGCAGCCGGCCCAGGTGCTGCAGGGCGCGTGGCGACAGCACCGGGCCGACGCCGGCCAGGATCCGGCAGCGCTGCGCCAGGCCCAGGTCGGTCACCCGGGCCATCCAGCGGGCGAAGCCGGGCACGTCGAACACGTACTGGGTCTGGGCGAACTCCGCCCCGGCGGTCACCTTGGCGGCCAGCCGGCTGGCGTCCGGGTCGCCCGGCCCGTCGGTGACCGCGCCGATCAGCCAGGACGGCGGCGGGTGCAGTTCCCGGCCCGACATCAGGCGGCCCTGGTCGCGCATGGCCCGGGCCACGGCCAGCAGCTGGGTGCTGTCCAGGTCGAAGACCGGCGTGGCCTCGGCATGGTCGCCGTGCCGCGGATGGTCACCGGTCATGATCAGCACGGCCGGGATGCCGGCGGCGGAGGCGGCCAGCAGCTCGGACTGCAAGACGATGCGGTTGCGGTCCCGGCAGGTGAGCTGCAGGACGGGCTCGGCGCCGGCCGCGAGGACGGCCAGCGCGGCGGCCCAGCCCGCCAGCCGGGCGGTGGCGCCCTGGTTATCGGTGATGTTGATGGCGTGCACCCAGTCCCGGAGCACGGCCGCGGCCCGGCTGACGGGTGCGGTGCTGGCCCCGCGGGGCGGGCCGATCTCGGCGGTGATGGCCAGCTCGCCGGCGGCCAGCGCATGCTGGAGCAGCCCGCCGCCGTCCGCCGGCCCCAGCCCGGACCTGGCCCGGGAGCGTTCCTGGCGGCCTGGCCGCCGCCCTGGTCAGCGTCCGGCTCGCCCAGGTCAGCGTCCCGATCGCCCGGCTTGCCCGCCATGGGGCAGGAGCCTACCGTCCGGCCCGGCAGCGGCGGCCGCCCGGACGCCGCGGGCCGGTCAGGGACGGGCCGCCGCGTGCTGGCCCCCGGCGTGCTGGCCGGCCCCGTGCTGGCCGGCCCGTGCTGGCCCGCCTCGTCCTGGTCGGCCCCGTGCTGGCCCGCCTCCGGCTGATCGCCGGTGATCTGGGAGCTGACCTGGCGGCGGACCACGCTCAGCGGGCCCAGCCCGGACAGCGCGGCGGTCACCTCGCCGGCCAGCGCGGTCCGGGCGGAGGTGGACTCGGCCAGCCCGATCACGGTCACGCCGCTGAGCATGGCCGGGGTCAGGTCGGTGACCGCGGTGATGGCCTGAGCCCGGGCCCCGCAGTCACGGGCCAGCCCCGACAGCTGCCGGGCATCGGCGCTGTCCGGGTCGCCCAGGACCAGCATCAGCTCACAGCCGCCGGCGATGGCCCGGATGGTCTGCGCCCGGTCGGACGGCGCGTAGCAGAAGCCATCCGGGTTCGGGCCCCGCGCCGACGGGAACCGGGACCGCAGCGCGGTCGTCACCGGCGCCGCTGACTCCACCGGGATGCCCGGCTGGAGCAGGTAGGAGACGCGCCGGGCGTCGGACACCTGGAGGGTGGCGGTGCCGGCCACGGTCTCGACCACCGCTGCCCGGCCGCTCGCCTGGGCCGTGATCCCGGCGGCCGCCGCGTACCGGGCATTGCCGATGAGCACCAGGTCGTCGCCGCGGTCGGCGAGCCGGGCGGCCTGCTCCTGGGCGTGCGCGACCAGCGGGCAGGTGGCGTCGACGATCGTCAGCCCGCGCGAGACGGCCTCCGCCCGGACGCCCGGCGGCACGCCGTGCGCGGGGAAGACCACGATGTCGCCCTGGCGCCGCGCCGTCCAGCGACCCGGACAGCAGGGCGCCGCGGGCGGTCAGGTCAGCGGCAGCCTCCGGCGGAGCAGCGAGCTCGCCGTAGATGTGCACGACGCGGCCGCGGCCGTACTGATCGGCGACGGTGGTGCGGGCGGCGTCCAGCGCCCGCAGCGCGCCGCTGCACCAGGGACTGCCGGCCGCCAGCAGGGTCCGGGTCGCGATGACGGCGGCCCACTCCTCGACCGCCGCGCTGGCTGCGGCCGCGGCCAGCCGGTCGTCCGGGGCGGCCACGGCGGCCAGCGCCGCGGTGCTGCCGTCCCGCTGCGGGCAGGTGGCTAAGTAGACCAGCGCGCCGCCGGCGTCGCTGCCCGCGTCGTCCAGCCGGGGCACCGGGGCCAGAGTGCAGCTGAGTCCCTTGCGCAGCAGGGATCCGCCGACCAGCGGCGCGGCCGGGCACGGCAGCGGGCCGCGCGCAGGGTCGCCCACCTGGCTCGGTACCACCAGCTCACCGCGCGGCACGCTGATGTCTGGCGCCTGGAACTCCCGTACCGCTGACCGGTTCATCGTCGTCCGTCCCCCGCGGCCGCGCTCGTGCGGCGGCCTGTCCCCGGGCGGCCAGCCCCTGTGGCCGCTGGGTAGCCAGTGTCCCGCGCCTGGTCCCGGCCCTGCGCGTGACACGCCCGTGCCCGGCAGGCCGGTGCCTGCCCCGGGCGCGTACCGCGCAGGCGTGCAGTCTTCCCCGCTATTCCAGTCAGGATTAAGGTATTTAGGATGGGGCCATAAGGGATAGGCAGTAACGGGCAGCCCGCAGCTGATCAAGCTCGCAAGCCGGGCGGGGCCTGACCCCAGCAGAGAGGACCGCGATCATGTCCGAGTGTGACCAGTTCCTGGAGAACAACGCGCAGTACGCCGCGGCCTTCACCGGCCCGCTGCCGCTGCCGCCCGCCCGCGGCGTCGCGGTTGTTGCCTGCATGGATGCCCGGCTGAACGTCTACGGCATCCTGGGGCTGGCCGACGGTGAGGCGCACGTCATCCGCAATGCCGGCGGCGTCGTGACCGACGATGCGATCCGCTCGCTGGCCATCAGCCAGCGGCTGCTGGGCACCCGCGAGATCATCCTGATTCACCACACCGAGTGCGGCATGCTCACCTTCACCGACGACGACTTCAAGGCCGCCATCGAGGCCGAGACCGGCATCAGGCCGCCGTGGGCCGCTGAGGCGTTCAGCGACCTGGAGGGCGACGTCCGGCAGTCGATCGCCCGGATCAAGGCGAGCCCGTTCGTCCCGCACACCGACGCGGTGCGCGGGTTCGTGTTCGACGTGGCGACCGGCAAGCTGAACGAGGTGAACTAGGCCTGCCCGGCCGGGCCACGGCCGGGAACGCGGCAGTCCGGGGGCGCCGCAGCCCCCGGACTTGCGTGATCAGGCCTCCGGAGAATCCCCGCGGCCCTGCTGCTCGGCCAGGAACCGCTCGAACTCGGCGCCGAGTTCCTCGGCCGTCGGCATCGGCTCGGACTCATCCCCGAGCAGGCTCTCGCGGCCGGCCGTGAAGGCGTCGTACTGCTGCTCCAGCGCCTGGACGACCTCGGTAACCTCCTCGGACCCCTCAACCTGGCGGGCGATCTCCAGGTCGGTGCGGCGCGCCGCCTCGCGCAGCGAGTCGCCGGGCAGCACCAGGCCCGTCGCGCGCTGCACGGACTCCAGCAGGGTGACCGCCGCCGCCGGGTAGGCGGCCTGGGCCAGGTAGTGCGGGACGTGCACGGCGAAGCCGACAGCCGCGCGCTCGTCCTGGCCGAGCCGGTACTCCAGCAGGGCGGCCGCGCTGCCCGGTACCTGGAGCTTGTCGACCAGCGGCCGGTAGCCCTCGATCAGGGCCGGCTGGGTCGCGTGCGCGGTCACGCCGAGCTGGCGGGTGTGCGGGACGCCCATCGGGATGCCATGGAAGCCGACGGCCAGCCGCACCCGCAGGTCGGCGGTCAGCTGGCGTACCGCGGCGGTGAATGCCTCCCACTCCCGGTCCGGCTCCAGCCCGCTGAGCAGCAGGAACGGCGTGCCCTCGGAGTCGCGCAGGACCGACAGCGTCAGCTCGGGAGTGTCGTAGTCCTCCCAGTGGTCCTTAGCGAAGCTCATCACCGGCCGCCGAGACCGGTAGTCGATCAGGGCATCTACGTCGAACCGGGCCACCTCCTGGTGGTCCAGCTCGCTCGTCAGGTGCGTGGCCATCAGGCGGCCCGCACTGCCCGCGTCGATGAACCCGTCGAGGTAGTACAGCATCACCAGGTCGCCGTCGGGATCGGCGGCGCCGGGAGTCACCTCGTACAGGTCCCCTGGATCGCGCCCCACGTCACAGCCTCTCTAGCCGCCAGTGTTCCTATCAGTTCTACCAACGCTGGGCGGCAATCATAAATTCTGCCGGCCGGCCGCGCTGCCCCGGCTGGCCCCTGCGGGCCCGCGGGCGGCGGGATCAGGGAGCGGATCATGCCGCCGTGGTGGTGTCCGGCCCGCTGCCGTGCCCGTCGGCCCCCGGCGCCTTGCCGCAGGTCAGGACGGGCGCCCCCGCGCGGCCCGGTGCTCGTCCCAGCGCTCCAGCAGGCGGGGCAGCTCGGCGGCCATGAACTCGAAGTACTCGACACTTTCGGTCAGCCGCTCGCCGGCGGGCGTCTTTTGCCGACGCAACCCGGCGCCGTCCCGCAGGGTCTCGGTCCAGCGGGCCATCAGCGCGTCGCGCATCCGCAGCAGCCGGTGCCAGACGTCGTGCGGCACGCTGTAATACAGCCGCCGCGAGCCGGGCGTGCCGGATCCGGCGACCAGGCCGACCTGAACCAGGTACCGGACGCCGCCGGAGACCGCGGCCGGGCTGACGCCCAGGATCTCGCCGAGCTCGGCGGCGGTCAGCTGGCCCGCGTCGGCGGTGAGCAGGGCGACGAAGATGCGCGCGGGCATCCGCGGCACCCCGGACTCGAACAGCAGCGCGGCGAACCGCTCGATGAACTGGCCCACCGCTGCCTCGTCCCGGCCGCCCTGGGCTCCGGTGTCCGGCGCGCCCGCGCCCGGTCCGCTGGCCGCTCGCCGTCCGGGCGCGCGCCATTCCCGCGCCCGGCTCGTTGTCGCGTGCGGGCTGGCCCCGGCGCGCAGCGGTCCCGGCTCAGGCTCGGCTGACCCCTTCGTTTATCAAATTCATGATTTCCTGAATTTAGTGTAACGTCAGGACCGTGACCCCGGCAATAGAGGTAGCGGCCCTGCGTAAGACCTACGGGCCGACAGTAGCGCTAGACGGCCTGGATCTGAGCGTGGCGACGGGCGAGGTGCACGGGTTCCTGGGCCCCAACGGGGCGGGCAAGACGACCATGATCCGGGTCCTGCTCGGCCTGCTGCGGGCGGACAGCGGTACCGCCCGGCTGCTGGGCGGAGACCCGTGGCGCGAGGCGGTGGCCCTGCATCGCCGGCTGGCTTATGTCCCCGGCGACGTGACGCTCTGGCCGAACCTGACCGGCGGCGAGGTGATCGACCTGCTGGGCCGGCTGCGCGGCGGGATCCGCGAGGACCGCCGGGCCGCGCTGCTGCAGCGCTTCGATCTCGACCCGGCCAAGAAGGCCCGCGCCTACTCCAAGGGCAACCGGCAGAAGGTCGCCCTGGTCGCGGCCCTGGCCTCGGAGGCCGAGCTGCTGATCCTGGACGAGCCGACCTCGGGGCTGGACCCGCTGATGGAGGCGGCGTTCCGGGACAGCGTCGAGGAGGAACGGCGCCGCGGCCGCACGATCCTGCTGTCCAGCCACATCCTGTCGGAGGTCGAGGCACTGTGCGACCGGGTGACGATCATCCGGGCCGGCCGGACCGTGGAGACCGGGACGCTGAGCCAGCTCCGCCACCTGACCCGGACCTCGATCGCGGCCGAGCTGGCCGCCGCGCCCGCCGGCCTGGACCAGCTGGCCGGCGTGCATGACCTGGTCGTCGATCAGGCCGTGTCCGGCGAGGGTGCCGGGCGGGTGGCCCGGGTGCGCTGCGAGGTGGACTCGGCCCAGCTCGACGAGCTGCTCCGGCTGCTGGTCGCGGCGGGCGTGCGCAGCCTGGTCAGCCAGCCGCCGACCCTGGAGGAGCTGTTCCTGCGGCACTACGCCCGGCAGGAGCGCGCCGCGCCGGCCGGCGGTTCGGGGCATGACCGGGACCAGCCAGCTGACCCGGCTGGCCGCGCGGCGGGACCGGATCGTGCTGCCGGCCTGGATCTACGTGCTCACGGCGATCGCCGCCAGCGGTGCCTACGCGCTGCGCGGCCTGTACCCGACGGCGGCCAGCCGGGCTGAGCTGGCGGCCAGCGTCGGCAGCAACCCGGCGCTGTCGTTCCTGTACGGCCAGCTGCACGGCACCTCCCTGGGCGCCGTGATGACCTGGCGGTACGGCACGTTCGCGGCAGTCGGCGCGGGCCTGATGACGATCTTCCTGGTGGTCCGGCATACCCGCGGCGACGAGGAGGCGGGCCGGCTGGAGCTGGTTGACTCGGCGGCGGTGAGCCGCCAGGCGGCGCTGGCCGCCGGGCTGCTGATCGCCGCCGTGGCCAGCGTGGCCGTGGCGGTGCTGACCTTCGCCGCGCTGCTGCTGTTCGGGCTGCCAGCGGCCGGCTCGCTGGCCTTCGCGGCCGCGACCGGGCAGGCGGGCGTGGTCTTCGGCGCGGTGGCCGCGGTAGCCGCCCAGCTCAGCGGGACGGCGCGGGGCGCCAGGGGCATCGCGTTCGGGGTCCTGGGGGCCGCTTACCTGCTGCGGGCCATCGGGGACTCGGCCGGCACCAGCGGCCTGGCCTGGCTGTCGTGGCTGTCGCCAGTCGGCTGGCCGGGCGAGCTGCGCCCGTACGGCGGGGACCGCTGGTGGGTGCTGGCCCTGCCGCTGGCGACCGTCCTGGTGGTCGCGGGGGCGGCGGTCGCGCTGAGCGGCCGGCGCGATGTCGGCAGCGGGCTGCTGCCGGCCCGGCCCGGCTCGCCGCGCGCCGGGGCGCTGCTGCACGGGCCGCTGGGCCTGGCCTGGCGGCTGCAGCGGGGCACCCTGGCGGGCTGGGCGTTCGGCTTCCTGGTGGTCTGCGGGGCGTCGGGGGCGGCGGCCAAGGGGATCGGCGGCCTGCTGGACACCAGTCATCAGCTCCGCCAGGTGTTCGAGAAGCTGGGCGGCCAGGCCGGCATCACTAACGCCTACCTGGCCGCGGTCATGAGCCTGGCCGGCCTGGCGGCGGGCGCCTACGCCACCACGGCGGTGCTGCGGGTGCGCGGGGAGGAGACCGCGCTGCGGGCGGACCCGCTGATCGCCGGGCCGGTCGGCCGGATCCGCTGGGCGGCCGGGCACCTGGCCGTCACTGTCGCGGGCACGGCCGTGGTGCTGGCGGCGGGCGGCGCCGGCGCGGGGCTGGCTTACGGGCTGCGGATCGATGATGTGGCCGGCCAGCTGCCGGCCATGATCGGCGCCGGGCTGGCGCAGCTTCCGGCCGCACTGGCGGTGGCGGGCGTCGCGGTGCTGCTGACCGGCCTGGTGCCCCGCTGGTCGGTAGCGGGCGGCTGGGTAGCGGCCGGGGTCGCGGCGCTGATCGCGCTGTTCGGCCCGGCGCTCAGCCTGTCTCAGTGGGTGCTGGACATCTCGCCGTTCAGCCAGGTGCCCCGGCTGCCCGGCAGCGCGGTCAGCGCCACGCCGCTGATCTGGATGGCCGCTGTGGCCGTGGCACTGGCCGTGGTCGGCCTGGCCGGCCTGCGCCGCCGCGACCTGGGCTGACCGCCCGGTAGCGCACCGGGAGGATCCCGCGCCTGGCCGGCGCACGATCCTCCCCGTGAAGTCCGGCAGGCCCGGGCAGGCGGGCTGGCGCCGGGTCTGCCGGTCAGCTGCCCGTCGCCTTCTTGGCGGCGTAGCCGCGAAGCATCTCGGTCAGGCGGACCCGGGTCTCCTCCTGGGTGGCGCCGAGGCTGGCCAGGATGCGCGCGGCCGGCTGGTCCGGGTTGCTCAGCAGGCCGAGCAGGATGTGCTCGGTGCCGATGTAGTTGTGCCCGAGCTCAAGGGCCACGGCCAGGGTGTCGCGGAGCGCCTCGGCCGCGTCCGGGGCGAACGGGAGCCGGCCGGACGGGGCCGGGTCCCCGGCCGGGGGAGCGGCGTCCGGCTGTCCCTGCGCCGCGGCCGCGGCTGACTGGCCAGCGCGGCCAGCACCTCGTCCCGGCCGATGTGCATCGCGCCCAGCGCCCGGGCGGCCAGGCCCTGAGTCGCTGCAAACAGGCCGATCAGAAGATGCTCGCTGCCGACCCGGTCGCGGTGCAGGTCGCGTGCTGCCACCTCGGCCGCGCCGAGCGCGGCCCGCGCGCGGTCGGTGAACCGCTCGAAGCTGGGCGCCGGAGTGGCACTGATCAGCCGGTCGGCGATCGGCCCGGCGAACCGCTTGTGCACGGCCTGCTTGGTCACGCCGAGCGCGGTGCTGATCTCCGACCAGGACCGGCCGGCCCGGCGGCAGCGGTCCACGAAATGGCCGAGCAGCGCGTCGCCGGTGTCCTCGAGCTGGCTGACCGTGCTGCGGGCAGTGATCGAGAAGGTCGAGCAGATCCTCGCTGGGGGAGTCCTGCTGGACGGTGTCGATGAGTTCCTGAAGGCTGGGCGGAGGTGTCATACGTCAACTATAGGTTGACGCCCTGAACGGCCGTCAACCGTCGGTTGACAGGTCGCGCTGCCCGCGGCGGGCGGCCCGGCCGCCCGCCGCCCGCCGCTACCGCGGGTGGATCGTCTGGTGCTCGGCCAGCATGGCCACGTACTGGGCGATCTTCCGGGCCCGTGTCTCGGCCCGCTTGACGCTGCCGATCCGGTACAAGATCGCGTACCGGTTGGCCCCGTTCAGCGTCTCGAAGAAGGCCCGGGCCGTCTTGTTGGCGGCCAGCGCCTCGCGCAGGTCGTCCGGGACTTCGATGGTCCGCTGCCCGGAGTAAGCGCTGTCCCAGCGCCCGTCGGCCCTGGCCACCTCCACCTCGCGCAGCCCGGCGTCCCGCATCCGGCCCGCCTCGATCAGCCCGGCCGCCTTCTCGACGTTGATCTTCGACCAGCGGCCGCCCGGCCGCCGGGGCGTGAACCGCTGCAGCCAGAATTCCTCGTCCAGCTTGCGCTTCTGCCCGTCGATCCAGCCGAAGCAGATCGCCACCTCCAGCGCCTCGGCGTAGGTCACGCTGGCCGGCCCGGCGGCCTGGCCCGGGCCCCGTTTGGCGATCTTCAGCCACACGCCGGGCGCCGTGCCGTGGTACTCGGCCAGCCACTGCTCCCAGTCCGCGGGCGTGCGGAACCCCAGCACCGGCAACTCCGCGGTATCAGCCATCAGGTCAGCGTACGACGGCCCGCGCGAGGCGTGCGGCGGCCCGGCTCGCCCGCCCGATAGCCGCGCCGGGCCGGCGGTGGTTGTATCGGGATATGGCCGGAGCCGGCGGCGAGGAGCAGCGGTGGCGGGGTATCCCCCCGGCACCGGCGCCGCACGGCACGTTCCTGGCCTGGTACCGGGGCTGCCGGTGCCCTGACTGCCAGGCCGCCGAGGAGGATTTCCGGCGCGAGCTGACCCAGCGGGCCCGGCAGCGGCCAGCCGAGCCCGAGCCGTACCTGCCGCGGCTCAGTGCCGACGACCGCGCTCACCTCGATCCCGCGGTCCGGGCGCGGGCCTGCCCGCGGTGCGGGGCGCTGCGCTACCACCGCTGCCGCAACCTGCTGCTCCCCGCGCACTTCGCCGCCACCCACCCCGAGCGGACACTGCCGCCGCAGCCCGCCTGAGGCGCCCCGGCGGCGCCCGCCGGGATGTTAGTTGCTGAACAGCAAGCATCGCGCGGCATACTGGCAGTAATGAGCACGACGGAGAGCACGCCGGAGATCAGCTACCGGCGGCGGATGCTGATCCTGGCCATCTGCTGCATGAGCCTGCTGATCGTCGGCCTGGACAGCACGATCGTGAACATCGCGCTGCCCTCCATCCAGCGGGAACTGCACGCCTCGGTGTCCGGGCTGCAGTGGACCATCGACGCCTACACCCTGGTCCTGGCCAGCTTCCTGATGCTGTCGGGGTCCACCGCCGACCGGGTCGGCCGCCGCCGGACCTTCCAGACCGGGCTGGTCGTGTTCACCATCGGCTCGCTGCTGTGCAGTCTCGCGCCCGGCCTGGGCTGGCTGATCGCCTTCCGGATGATCCAGGCTCTCGGCGGGTCGATGCTCAACCCGGTGGCCATGTCGATCATCACCAACACCTTCCTCGAGCCGGCCGAGCGCGCCCGGGCCATCGGGATCTGGGGTGGCGTCGTCGGCATCAGCATGGCGCTGGGACCCGTGGTCGGCGGCCTGCTGGTCGAGACCGTCGGCTGGCGCGGCATCTTCTGGGTCAACATCCCGGTGGGGCTGGCCGCGCTGGTCCTGACCGCGCTGTTCGTGCCCGAGTCGCGGGCGCCGCATGCCCGGCGGCCTGACCCGGTCGGGCAGGTCCTGGTCATCCTCACGCTGGCCAGCCTCGTCTACGGGATCATCGAGGGGCCCGGCGCCGGCTGGACCTCGCCCGCAGATCATCGCCTGCTTCGCTGTCGCCGCCGCCGGGCTGGCGGCTCTGATCGGCTACGAGCCGCGCCGCGCCGAGCCCCTGATCGACCTGCGGTTCTTCCGCAGCGCGCCGTTCTCCGGCGCCACCTTGATCGCGGTCTCCGCCTTCGCCGCGCTGGGCGGCTTCCTGCTGCTCAACACCCTGTACCTGCAGAACGTGCGCGGCTTCTCGGCGCTGCACGCCGGCCTGTATACCGTGCCGATGGCGGCCATGACCATCATCTTCGCGCCGCTGTCCGGCCGGATCGTGGGCTCGCGCGGGCCCCGGCTGCCGCTGCTGGTGGCGGGCCTGGGCATCACCGCCAGCGGGGTCATGCTGACCCGGCTGACCGCGACCACCTCGATCGGCTGGCTGATCGCCGCCTACATCGTCTTCGGCATCGGCTTCGGCGTGGTCAACGCGCCGATCACCAACACCGCGGTGTCGGGCATGCCGCGCAGCCCAGGCCGGGGTCGCCGCCGGCCGTCGCCTCGACCAGCCGCCAGGTCGGCACCTCGCTGGGCGTGGCGGTCATCGGCTCGGTCGTCGGTCTCCGCCCTGGCCGGGCCGTTCCGCACCGCGTTCCCGGCGGCCAGCCACCCCGGCTGGTGGATCGTGGCCGGGTGCGGCTGCGCCGTGCTGGTCCTGGGTCAGCTCACCTCCGGCCGCTGGGCCAGGGGCACGGCGCGCCGCACCGCCGAGGCGCTCATGCCTGCCGCCCCGCAGGTGCCCGTAGGGACCTCCTGACCGGAGATTTCAGCAGTAACGAGCAGCGCCGGGGCTAGCCCTGCCCGGCCGGGAGACGACATGACCGAGAAGACTGCGCCCTGGTCGTCGCCCAGGGTGGCCATCCGCCCGTAAGGCGTGTCCGAGGGCGGGCTGATCACCCGGCCGCCGAGGTCGGCCGCCCGGGCCACCGTGGCGTCGGTGTCGGCCACCGCGAAGTACGCGCCCCAGTGCGCCGGCTGGCCCGCCTGAGCCTCGCCGATGCCGCCCACCATGCCGCCGGGCAGGTCCAGCGTCGCGTACCGGAAATCGCCGGGGATGTCGCCGTAGCTGAAGCCGAACACGGCCTGGTAGAAGGCCTTGCTGGCGTCCAGGTCCGGGCTCATGTTCTCGCTCCAGATCAGCGAGCCAGGCTCGTTGGCCCGCTGGAAGCCGGTGTGCCGCCCCGACTGCCAGATGCCGAACACCGCGCCGGCCGGGTCGGCTGCGACCGCCATCCGGCCGGCATCCATGACGTCGAACGGCTCGCTGATCAGCTTGCCGCCGGCGGCCGTGACCTTCTCGGCGGTGGCGTCGGCGTTCTCCGTGGCCAGGTACGTCGTCCAGGCCGTCGGCGTGCCGGGCGGTCCCATCTTCGGCCCGATGCCGGCCACCATCTGGCCGTCCATCTCGCACATCGAGTAGCCGCCCGCCTCCGGCGGCCCCTCGGGAATCTGCCAGCCGAACAGGCTGGAGTAGAAGGTACGGGCCCGGCCGAGGTCATCGACGCCCAGGTCCACCCAGCACGGCGTGCCGGCGGCCCAGGCGGTCTCCCGCGTCACCATTAGCAAGCTCCCTCCGCGTCGCGATCCGCCAGTCACGCCCCGCGACGTGAGGATCGCGGAGCGCGACGAAGCATCCCCGCAGCCTAGTGCCTGCGGCATCAGCCGATCGGCTGATGCCGGGCCGGCCATCCGGCGCACCGCATGATCATCCCCGCGCCCCGCCGGACGAGCCGCTCAGCCGATGCCCTAGACCCGGCCCCCACGAGAACCTGAACTCACCACACCAGCACAGCGAGCTGGAAGGGCCCGGCCCCCTCCAGCTCGCACGAAGGAGAACAAACTCATGCCAACCGTTGTCGATGTGCAGGGTCTGCACAAGAGCTACGGCCCGACCGTCGCCGTGGACGACATCTCGCTCCAGGTGGAGGAGGGCGAGATCGTCGGGATCCTGGGCCCCAACGGGGCCGGGAAGACCACCACCGTCGAGTGCGTGGAAGGGCTGCGCACCCCCGACCGCGGCCAGATCACTGTGCTGGGGCTTGACCCCCGCCGGGACCGCGCTGAGCTCACCCAGCAGCTGGGTGTTCAGCTGCAGGACAGTCAGCTCCCCGAGCGGCTGCGGGTCGGCGAGGCGCTGGAGCTGTACAGCTCGTTCTACCGCAAGCCCGCCGACTGGCGGCAGCTGGCCGACCAGCTCGGCCTGTCCGGCCTGGAGGCCCGCCGGTACGGGAAGCTGTCCGGCGGCCAGCGGCAGCGGCTGTCCATTGCCCTGGCGCTGGTCGGCAGCCCGCGGGTAGCCGTGCTGGACGAGCTGACCACCGGGCTGGACCCGCAGGCGCGCCGGGACACCTGGGCGCTGATCGAGGGCGTCCGGGACAGCGGGGTCACGATCCTGCTGGTCACGCACTTCATGGAAGAGGCCGAGCGGCTGTGCGACCGGGTCGTGCTCATTGACCGGGGCCGGGTCGCGGCGTCGGGCAGCCCCGCCGAGCTGGCCGGCGGCCTGGACGCCGAGCAGCGCATCTCGTTCCGGCCGTCCGCGCCCGTCGACAGCAGCCTGCTGGCCGGACTGCCCGGCGTCAGCAGCGTGACCTGGCGGGGCAGCACCGTGGTGGTCACCGGCACGGGGGATGTGCTCAGCGCCGTCACCTCGGCGCTGGCCGCCCGCCGGATCGTCGCCGGCCAGCTGCGCGTGGAGCAGGCCAGCCTGGAAGACGCATTCGTCGCGCTGACCGGTCACGGCCATAGCGATAACAGCAACAGTGATAACAGCAAGGGAGAGCCCACTCATGTCTAGTTCTGCCCCCGCCGCGCCCCTGACGGCGGGCCGGACCGGTCACCGCGAGGCCGGCGCGCTGCGCCGGCTGACCATCACCGAGCTGAAGCTGTTTGCCCGGGAGCGGGTCGGGCCGCTGTGGGGCGTGGGCTTCCCGGTGCTGCTGCTGATCATCTTCGGGGCCATCCCCGGCTTCCGGGACCCGGTGAGCAAGGCCACGCCGCACATCAGCATCCTGGACGCCTACGTGCCCATCCTGATCGCCTTCGTGCTGGCGATGCTGGCCGTCAACGTGCTGCCGGCGGTGCTGGCCGGGTACCGGGAGAAAGGCGTCCTGCGCCGGATGGCCACCACCCCGGTCGGGCCGCGGCGGGTGCTGGCCGCGCAGCTGATCATCTGTGTCGGGACGGCCGCGGTGACCCTGGTGGTGCTGCTGGCGGTGGCCCGGATCGCGTACCACGTCGCGCTGCCCGGACAGCTCGCCGGCTTCGCGGTCGCCGCCCTGCTCACCACCCTGGCGCTGGTCAGCATCGGGCTGTTCTACGCCGCGGTGGCGCCGACCGGCAAGGCGGCCAACGCGCTGGGGGCCATCACGTTCTTCCCGATGATGTTCTTCGCGGGACTGTGGCTGCCGATCGCCGCGATGCCCGCGCTACTGCGCCACATCAGCCACTTCACCCCGCTCGGGGCCGGCGTGCAGGCCCTCACCGATGCCTGGCAGGGGCACTGGCCGCACCCCATGAACCTGGTCACGCTGGCGATCTACGCGGTGGTGCTGGGCGCGGGCGCGGCTAGATTGTTCCGCTGGGAGTAAATGTTCCGCTAGGAGTACGTGCCGATGCCGCTGCGGTCAGGACTGCACATGCACTGGGACAAGCCGCAAGCCGGGCGGACGCCGAGCCCCGCCCGGCTGGAGGCCTGGGAGAAGCTCGAGGGCCCGGCCTTCGCGGTGCTGCCGTACCTCATGCTCGTGATCGCCTCGGCGCTGGAGATCGCGCTGTCCGGGCTCACCGCGGACACGCTGATCACGCTGGGCATCGCCGCCTTCGCCGCGGCCTGGATGCTGGAGGGCTTCACCCTGCACCCGGCCTGGCGGGACCGGCCGCGCTGGATGGCGCTGTTCTTCCTGGTCCTGGTGGCGGCGATGGCGGCGCTGGTCATCCGCGCCCCGCTGTTCGGGTTCTTCACCTTCACCGGGTACTTCTTCACCTTCTGGCTCCCGTTCGGCTGGCCGCGGATGCTGGGCGTGGCCGCCGTCGGGCTCACCTCGGCCACCTCCCAGGACGGCGGCCTGCCCCAGCCCACCGCCGGCGCCATCGCGGTGTACGCCGGGCTGATCTTCGTCAACACCGTGATCGCCGGCGCCATCTTGTGGTTCACCTACGTAGGCTCCGAGCAGAATGACCGCCGCAAGGAAACGATGGAGCAGCTCAGCGAGGCCAACCGGCGGCTGCAGGCCACCCTGGAGGAGAACGCCGGCCTGCACGAGCAGCTGCTGGCCCAGGCCCGCGAGGCCGGCGTCTACGACGAGCGGCAGCGGATGGCCCGCGAGATCCACGACACGCTGGCCCAGAGCCTGGCCGGGATCATCACCCAGCTGCAGGCGGCCGAGCAGGCCGCCCGGGACGGCGAGCGCCGCCGGCACCGGGACGCGGCGCTGCAGCTGGCCCGCGACGGCCTGACCGAGGCCCGCCGCTCGGTGCACGAGCTACGGCCCGAGCCCCTGCAGGGCGGCCGCATCGGTGACGCGCTGACCTCGGTGGCGCAGCGCTGGTCCGCCCTGCACAGCATCGAGGCCGTCGTCATGGCCACCGGGCCGTCCAGGCCCATGCCGCCCGAGACCGAACTGGTGCTGCTGCGCATCGGCCAGGAGGCCCTGGCCAACGTGGCCAAGCACGCCGCTGCCCGGCGGGTCGTGCTGACCTTGTCCTACATCGGCGATCAGGTGACCCTGGACATCCGCGACGACGGGACCGGGTTCGACCCGGCTGCCGTCGCCGCGGCTGAGCCCGGGCCCGGCGGCGGCTTCGGCCTGACCGCGATGCGCCAGCGGGCCGAGGGCCTGGCCGGGACGCTGGCGATCGAGTCCGAGCCCGGCGCCGGCACGACCATCTCCGTCAGCCTGCCGCTGCTGGCCGCCGGGCCGGGCGCGGCCGAGGCGGCCGCCTCGGCCCTGGTCGCCGGAGTCCTGGCCGCCGGAGTCCCGGCCGCGGGCGCGCCGGCCGTCGCGGCAGCGGACTCCGCGGAACCGGACACGCCAGGCCCGCCGCCCGCACCGCCGGCCTGGCCGTCGATGTCGTCGGCCCCGCGCGCGGCCGGGGGGAACCGGTGACCGCCGGCGGGGTGATCCGGCTGCTGATCGCCGACGATCACCCGATCGTCCGTGATGGCCTGACCGGGATGTTCAGCGACGAGGACGGCTTCGAGGTCGTCGGGCAGGCCGCCAACGGGGCCGAGGCGGTCCGGCTGGCCGGCCTGCTGCAGCCCGACGTGATCCTGATGGACCTGCGGATGCCGGAGATGGACGGCGCCACCGCCATCGGCGAGCTCACCCGGCGCGGCGTGACGGCCCGGGTCCTGGTCCTGACCACCTACGACACCGACAGCCACGTGCTGTCGGCGATCAAGGCCGGCGCTACCGGCTACCTGCTGAAGGACGCACCGCCGGCCGAGCTGCTGCGCGCCACCCGGGCCGCCGCGCTGGGCCAGTCCGTGCTGTCCCCGGCCGTGGCCAGCAAGCTGATGGGCCGGGTCCGGGCGCCCGAGCCCGCGGCCGAGCCGCTCAGCCAGCGCGAGCTGGAGGTCCTGGGACTGGTCGCGGCCGGCTGCACCAACAAGGAAGCCGCCGCCCGGCTGTTCATCAGCGAGGCCACCGTCAAGACGCACCTGCTGCATCTGTACGCCAAGCTCGGCGTCGGCGACCGCGCCGCCGCGGTGGCGGCGGCCTACAACCGCGGCCTGCTGCGGCCCGGCCAGCCCGGCTAGCCGGGGGTCAGGCCGGCTGGCCCGCCGCGGGTTTCTGCCGGCGCCGTGGCGCGGATCGCCGCCCGCGGGCCGGCGCGAGAGAATGCGGGGATGCAGACATGGGAGGCCATCACCTCACGGCGCAATGTGCGGTCGTTCGCCGACCGCCCGGTCGCCGCCGACGACCTGGACCAGATCCTGGAGGCCGGGCGGCGGGCGCCGTCCTCGCAGAACTGGCAGCCGTGGGACTTCATCCTGGTCACCGACCCGGGCCAGCTGCGCGAGCTGGCCCGGGTCGCGCCGGGGGCCGGGCACGTGGCCCAGTCCGCGGCCACGATCGCGATCGTCGCCCCGGCGGGCGATAACGAGTACCGCCGCGCCCAGTTCGACATCGGCCAGGCCACCATGGCGATGATGGTGACCGCAGCCGACCTGGGAATCGGCAGCTGCCACGCGGGCGTCCAGGACGTGCAGCTGGCCCGCCAGGTGCTCCGGTTCCCGGCCGACCGCGAGTGGCTGCTGCTGATCTCGCTCGGCTATCCCGCGGACCGGCCGCTGGCGCCGGTGCGCAGCCCGCTGCGGCGCCCGTTCGACGAGGTCGTGCACCGCGGCCGCTGGTAGTCACGGCCGGGCGGCGGTACCGCCGCCCGGCGGCCGGTCACGGCGGGAAGCAGTAGGAGTCGCTGGAGGCGTCGCCGCCCTGCAGCCGGACCTGATGGGCGCGGCGTCCCCGGAATGCGTCGCCTTCCAGGAAGAACCGCTCGTCGAAGCTGATGCCGCCGTCGTCAGCGACATCGAGCTTGGCCATCCAGGCGCCGACCCCGTCGGGATAGAACTGGTCGTCCCAGGACCCGTACAGCGAGTTGGTGAAGTAGACCCGCTTGCTGTCCCGGCTGACCTCGACCATCTGCGGGCCGCCGCTCAGCGGCTGGTCCGGGCGCGCCGGATGCGGCTGCCGCCCGACGATGCCGCCGACCCGGACCGAGCCGGTCTCCACCGGGTGGAACGGATCGCTCACGTCGAACTGCTTGAGCTCGCCGGTGCCCCAGCAGGAGACATAAAGCTTCTGGTCGTCGACCGCCAGGGCCAGGTCGGTGATCAGCGGCGGAACCGCGCCGAACGGCTGCAGCGCCGGCGGCAGGACTGATGCGTCGGCGGGCTCGGCCGGGATCGAGATGACCTTCTGCGCGGTCCACGCGCCGTCGTCGCCCTCGTGCCACAGCCAGATCGACGCCGACAGGTCCTCGACGCTGATCACCACGCCGACGAAGCCGTACTTCTTGGTCGGGTCGTGGGCCGGGCGCAGCTCCAGCGCCATCTGGTGCTGGTCGCCCAGGTCAACGGTCTGCACGTTGGTCCGGGTCTTCATGTCCCAGAAGTGCAGCCGGTGCCCGTACTTGCGGCCGAGCAGGAGGTCGGGGACGATGCCGTCCTCGATCATCGACGGGGTGCCCCACTCGGAGGTGATCGCCACGTCGTGGTTGATGTGCCACCACACGTCATAGGCCAGGTACTGGTCACCGCGATCGGCCTCCCACTGGCCGGTCACGTCAAAGGTGTTGTTGTCCAGCAGCGCTATGCCGCCGGGGCCTTCCTCGCTGCCGCCGCCCAGGCAGGACACGAACAGCCCGCCGGGACCGCAGTGCACGGTGTGCGGCCGGGAGTAGTTCGCCCGCTTGCCCAGCTCCTCGGGGCCGAGCACCCTGGTGATCACCGGGCTGGCCGGGTCGGGCTGGGTGTCCATCACATACAGCCGGGAGGACCGCAGGCCCGGAACGATCAGGTACCGGCGGTCGCCGTGGTCATGGCCGCCGCCCGGGCACAGGGCGCTGGAGCACGCGTTCCAGCCGAAGTGATGCAGCTCGTCGCCGAGGTTGGGCAGCTCGGTGAAGCCGACTACGGAGCTGTAGGTGGCGGAGTCAGGATCAACATCCACCACCGCCATCGCGTCGGGCTTGTCGGCCGGCCGGGCAAACGTGGCGACGTAGGCCAGCTTCTCGGGGGGCGCGGCGGCCGCGTCGCGCGGAGAGCGGTAGAAGGTCGGATCGTGATGCCCGTCATGCGCGTGGTCATGGTCGTCTGTCATCTTCTGCGCCCCTCAGTTGGTGACTGCGTGGCCGGAATGCAGTTCGTCCGGGTTAATCCCTAAAAGTCGGCATGGAATATAGGATATCGGGCTGGCCCGATCCTCGCTCTTCCCGGCAGTCTCCGCGATGCCCGCGCCGGGTGTCAACGACGGGACGGCCTGCCCCGGCCCGCTCCGGCCGAGGTTTTACCCGCCGGGGAAGTGTCTGCGATGCGCCGGACGTTATCTATTCGTAGCATGACGTCCGATGGCCTCCGCGCCGCGCGCGTGCTCCGGGCTCGTGCCGCGGGTCTGGTGCCGGGCGGGCGGGGCGGTGCTGTCGAGGCTTGCGTGAGTCCCCGGCGCCGTTCGCGGCGCGACGCACTACCTGAGCCGGCGCGGCGCGCCGGCTCGCGGAGAGGTTTGCCCCCGTGCGCGTTTCACCAGCCTGGCTCCGGGCCGGCGGCATCGCCGCGGCCGGCGTGGCCGTCATCGCCTGCTCCGCCACTGCCGCGGTCGGCGGTACCTCCTCCTCATCCCAGGCCCGCCGGGCGACGCCCCGGCCGGCCGTCCTGAAGGCGACGGGCGCGGCGAGCAGCAGCGCGGCGACCGCCGGCGCCGGCCAGCCGGGCGGGAGCGATCCGGCCTCCGGTTCGGTGGCCGCGCCGGCGCTGAGCACGAAGCAGCTGGCGGGCCAGCGGGTGATCTTCAGCTACAAGGGGCTGACGGTTCCGTCCCGGCTGCTGTCGCTGATCCGGCACGGCGACGCCGCCGGCGTCATCTTCTTCAGCGGCAACATCTCCAGCCGGGCCCAGATCACCAAGGTCATCAAGCAGCTCGAGCAGGCGGACGCGGCGCCGACCAACCCGGTGCGCACGCCGCTGCTGCTGATGACCGACCAGGAAGGCGGCCTGGTGCGCCGCCTGCCCGGCGCTCCCGATCTGTCGGAGAAGCAGATCGGCGCGGCCGCGCACCCGGCCGCCGCGGCCAAGGACGCGGGCACGGGCGCCGCGGCCAACCTGCGCGGCGTGGGCATGAACCTCAACCTGGCCCCGGTGCTGGACGTGTACCGCACGGCCGGCGACTTCGACGACCAGTTCCAGCGGTCCTACAGCAAGAGCCCGCACAAGGTCTCCTACCTGGGCGCCGACTTCATCAAGGCGCAGCAGGCGGGCGGCGTGGCGGCGACGGCCAAGCACTTCCCCGGCCTCGGGGCGGCCACCAGGAGCCAGAACACCGACGTGGGGCCGGTCACCCTGAAGGTGTCCAAGAGCAAGCTGCGCAGCATCGATGAGTATCCCTACAAGGCGGCCATCGCGGCCAAGGTCAAGCTGGTGATGGTGTCCTGGGCGCGGTACCCGGCGCTGGCGCCGCGCCCGGCCGGGCTGTCTTCCACGATCGTCCGCGGCGAGCTGCGCGACCGGCTGGGCTTCGGCGGCGTGACCATCACTGACGCGCTGGAGGCCGGGGCGCTCAAGGCCTACGGCACCACCCAGCACCGGGCGCTGCTGGCCGCCCAGGCCGGCATGGACCTGGTGCTGTGCTCGGCGCAGGACGTCGGCCAGGGCGTGCAGTGCCTGGACGGCCTGCAGAACGGCTACACCAGCGGGTCGCTGGGCAAGGCCATGTTCCTGCGCGCCGAGACCCGGGTGCAGAACCTGCGCGCCAGCCTCAAGCCGTAGCCGCCGACCTCAAGCCGTAGCCGCCAGCCTCATGCCTTAGCCGCCGGCCTCGGGCCGGGGCGGCCGGCCGTCACGGCCGGGCGAAGATTAATTCGCGCCGGTGCGAGCCACGCGCGGGCAGGATAGCCGCATGCAGCGGATCTCAGTGGTGGGCAACAGCGGCTCGGGCAAGACGACCACGGCAGCCCGGATCGCCACCGCCCTGGGCATCCCGCACCTGGAGCTGGACGGGGTGTTCCACCAGGCGGACTGGCAGCCGCTGCCGCGCGAGGAGTTCCGCGCGGTAGTGGCGGAGTTCGCCGCGGCCGACGCGTGGGTCATCGACGGCAATTACGACTCTGCCGTCCGGGACCTGGTCTGGGGGCGGGCCGACACCGTCATCTGGATGGACCTGCCGCGGCAGCGCATCATGCGCCAGCTGACTGCGCGGACGCTGCGCCGGATGGCACGGGGGGCCGTGCTGTGGAACGGCAACCGCGAGCGCTGGTCCAACCTGTTCCGGCTCGATCCCGGGGAGTCGATCCTGCGCTGGGCGTGGACCCAGCACCGGACCTACTCCGAGCGCTACCTGCGCGACAGCACTGACCCGGCCCTGGCCCGCCTGCACTTCGTCCGGCTGCGCTCGCGGGCCGAGGCGGACGAGTTCGCCCGCCGCCTGCCTACTTCCCGCTGAGCGTGTCGATGCTGGCCACCTCGGACTCGCTCAGCGTGAAGCCGAACAGGTCCAGGTTGGCCGCGATCCGCTCCGGCTGCGCTGACTTGGGGATGATCGGGATGCCGTGCTCCAGGTGCCAGCGCAGCACGACCTGGGCCGGGGTGACGTCATGGGCGGCGGCGATCTCGGTCAGTACGGGATGGGACAGCCGGGTGTCCTTGATCGGGCTGTAGCCCTCCAGGATCACCCCGCGGTCCTGATGGCCGGCCAGCACGGCCGGATCGGAGCGCGACGGGCTCCACCGGACCTGGTTCACCGCCGGGGCCTCACCGGTCGCCGCGATCAGGTCATCGATCTGATCCAGGTCGTAGTTGCTGACCCCGATCGCCCGGGTCAGGCCCTCGTCGCGCAGCTGGCGGGCGGCGTTCCACAGCTGCCGGCGCTCCTGCGGGCGGTCCGGCGGCCAGTGCGCCAGCCACAGGTCCACGTAGTCGGTGCGCAGGTCGCGCAGGGACCGGCGCAGCACGGCAGACTCCCGGCCCAGGTCCGACGGGCGGATCTTGGTGGTGAGGAAGACCTTGGCGCGATCCAGGCCGCTGGCGGTCAGCGCGACGCCGATCTCGGCCTCGTTGCCGTACATCACTGCGGTGTCGAGGTGCCGGTAGCCGGCCTGCAGGGCGGCGGTAACGGATGTCTCGGCCTGATCGCCGGACAGCCGCCAGGTACCGAAGCCGACGACGGGGAGCTGGCCGCCGCCGGGCAGCGGCATGACGGGCACAGCGGGATCCTGACTCATCAGGCCATTGTCCTGCATCGCGCGGCGGGAGCGCGGCCAGGGCGGGGTCCCGGCGCGGCTAGCCCCCGGCGGCGGCCCGTGCGCTGGAGGCCGCCCGGGCTAGCCCGTCCACGAAAATGTCGATCAGCAGGCTGAACCGGGCGTCGTCGTCGGTCAGGGCGTACTCCCCGGCCAGCTCGACCAGGTTGGGAAAGTGCTCGGGCGGCAGGGACCGCAGGTAGGCACTGGCCATCTCGCCCGCCTCCGCCGCAGTGGGCGCGCCGTCGGGCTGCGCGCCGGGCGGGTCGCCGACTCCGGTCTCATCGAGGGTGAACCCGTTAATCGTCGAGATCAGCAGCAGGTGCCCCTGCACGGCCATCCGGGGCGGCAGGCCGCCGGCCCGCAGGATGGCCAGCGTCCGCTCCGACAGCCGGATCGCGTTCTGGCCCATCGGGATGCGGCCGATCGACACCCGGACGAGATACGGGTGGCGCAGCGAGACGGCTCGCTGGTTGCGCGCCACCTCCCTGACCTGCTCCTGCCAGCGCTCCGGGTCGGCGTCCGGGATCGTCACCTCGCCGATGAGCTTGTCCAGGACCAGGTCGAGCAGGCCGTCCTTGCTCCCCACGTGCCAGTACAGCGAGGCCGCGCCGGTGCCGAGCTGCTCGGCGAGCGCGCGCATGCTCAGCGCGTCGAGGCCGTCGCGGTCCAGCAGCGCGATGGCGGCATCGACGATGGCGTCCCGGCTGATCGGCTCGCGACGACGCCGGGCGGCCCGGTCCGGCAGCCGCTGCCAGGGCGGTGGCGGGACCTCGGGCGGGCCGGAGCTGTCAGCCCCGGCCTCCTGCGGGGCCGGGTGACCCGCGCTGGCCGGTGACGTCTCGGTGCTCACTAGAACACCGTACCAGTGTCGAACAGCGGTTGACTAGAACGGCGGACTAGTGTTAGAACGTTGTTCGTTAAGGAACATCGTTCGATATGGATCGCTGTTCGAGTCAGGGCCGCCAGCCGGCTCAGAGCGAGGAGATGCTCAGATGATCACGCGCCCCGATACCGCCCCGGCGGTGCATCCGCCGGCCTACCGGCTGCGCTGGTTTGCCGCTGCCGTCATGATCGTCGGCGCGCTGATGGACATGATCGACCTGACGATCGTGAACGTCGCGCTGCCCACCATCCGCCGCGACCTGCAGGCCGGCGCGACCGAGCTGGAGTGGGTGATCAGCGGCTACATGCTGGCCTTCGCGGCGGCCCTGATCATTGCCGGGAGCCTGGGCGACCGGGTCGGCCGCAAGCGGGTCTTCCTGGCCGGCGTCGGGCTATTCGGCGCGGCCAGCCTGGCCGCCGGCCTGGCTCAGTCGCCGGCCCAGCTGATTGCCTGCCGCCTGGTTCAGGGGGCGGCCGCAGCGGCCATGGCGCCGCAGATCCTGGCCACCTTCCGGACCATCTTCGAGCCGAAGGAGCGGGGTCAGGCGTTCGGCATGTACGGGGCGATGCTCGGCTTCGCCTCCGCGATCGGGCTGGTCCTCGGCGGCGTGCTGACCGAAGCCAACCTGTTTGGCTGGAGCTGGCGCTCGGTGTTCCTGGTCAACGTGCCGGTCTCGGCAATCGCCCTGATCGCCGGGGCCCGGTTCATCCCCGAGACCAGGGATGCCGCCGCGCGGCGGCCGGACCTGCCGGGCGGCGCGCTGCTGGCCGGCTCGCTGGTCGCGATCGTCTACCCGCTGCTGGAGGGCCGCGAGCTGGGCTGGCCCGCCTGGACGTGGGCGCTGCTGGCGGCCGGGGTGACCGGCCTGACCGTGCTCGGCGTCCGCGAGTCGCGCCAGCGGCAGCCGCGGGTCGCCCCGCTGCTGCAGCCCCGGCTGTTCCGCGTGCCGGCTTTCGCGGCCGGACTGGCCGTGCAGCTGGCCTTCTCCGCGGGCCTGCAGGGCTTCTTCCTGATGTTCGCCCTGTGGCTGCAGACCGGCGAGCACTTCTCGCCGCTGCGCGCCGGGCTGACCGCCATCGCGTTCAGCGCGGGCAGCTTCCCCGTCGCCCCGTTCGCGGTGCCGCTGGCGCGCAAGTACGGCCGGCGCGTGCTGGTGGTCGGCGCGGCGGGCATGGTGGCCGGCGTCCTGGGGGTCGTCCTGGCTGCCCGTGACATCACGGTGGCGGGCAGCCCGTGGCCGATCGTGCCCGGCCTGCTGGTGGCCGGCGCCGGTCTGTCGCTACTGGTCATCCCGCTGGTGAACGTGGTCCTCGCGGCCGTGCCGGCCGAGGTGGCGGGCGGTGCGGCAGGGCTGTTCAGCACGGCGCAGCAGCTTGGCGGCGCGGTGGGCGTGGCCCTGCTGGGGACAGTCTTCTTCGGCTCCCTCGGCGGGCACTCGTTCGCCGGCGCGTTCATCCACGCGGCGCCGTACTGCCTGGGCGCGTTCGCGCTGTGCGGGATCGCCGCGCTGGCCCTGCCCCGCACGGCAGTCGCCGATGAGGTGCTGACGGACGGCTAGCCGGCCGCCGCGACCCGGCCGGGCCGCGGCCGCGGCGCAGCTAGCTCAGGGCCGCCTCCCGCGCGATTGCGGGAGGCGGCCCTGCGGCGCGACGGCTAGTTCGCGGGGATGCCGGGCGCCTCGGCGCCGATGGTGGTGTCCTCGCCGTGCCCGGTGTGCACCACGGTTTCCGGCGGCAGGCTCAGCAGCGTGCCGCGGATCGAGGCCAGGATCGCCCCGTAGTCCGAGTACGACCGGCCGGTCGCGCCCGGCCCGCCGTGAAACAGCGTGTCACCGGAGAAGACGGTGCCCAGCTCGGGCGCGTACAGGCAGACGCTGCCGGGCGAGTGACCCGGCGTGTGCAGCACCCGCAGCGCGGTGCCCGCGATCTGCAGCTCCTGCTCCCCGGCCAGCACGCCGTCCGGCTGCTGCTCGGGGTAGACCATCTGCCACAGCACCTGGTCGCCCGGGTGCAGCAGGACCGGCGCGCCGGCCGCGCTGGCCACGGCGGGCGCCGCGTCGATGTGATCGTTGTGCCCGTGCGTGCAGACCACCGCGGCCAGCCGCGGCTGCCCACCGCGGCCAGGATCGCGTCCGCGTCGTGGGCCGCGTCGATGACGATGACCTCGTCGTCGTCGCCGACCAGCCACACGTTGTTGTCGACCGCGAAGTCCTGGCCGTCGAGCGAGAACGTCCCGGAGGTGACGATCTTGTCGATCCGCGCCGTCACGGCAGCGTCACCACGCTCCTGAGCACCTCACCGCGGCTCATCTTGGCGAACGCCTCCTCGACCTCGTCCAGCGAGATCGTCTCGGAGACGAACTTCTCCAGCGGCAGCCGGCCCTGCAGGTGCAGGTCGGTCAGCATCGGGAAGTCGCGGTCAGGCAGGCAGTCGCCGTACCAGGACGACTTCAGCGCGCCGCCGCGGCCGAACACGTCCAGCAGCGGCAGGTCAAGCTGCATCTCCGGGGTCGGGACGCCGACCAGGACAACCGTGCCGGCCAGGTCGCGGGCGTAGAAGGCCTGCTTGTAGGTCTCGGGCCGGCCGACCGCCTCGATCACCACGTCGGCGCCGTTGCCCTCGGTCAGCTCGCGGATCGCCTCTACCGGGTCGGCGTTGCGGGAGTTCACCGTGTGCGTGGCGCCGAACTCGCGGGCCCACTCCAGCTTCCGGTCGTCCACGTCCACCGCGATGATCTTCCGGGCGCCGGCCAGCCGGGCCCCCATCACGGCCGCGTCGCCGACGCCGCCGCAGCCGATGACCGCGACCGAGTCGCCGCGCGTCACGCCGCCGGTGTTGATCGCCGCACCCAGGCCGGCCATCACGCCGCAGCCCAGCAGGCCCGCCACCTCGGGCTTGACCTCCGGGCTGACCTTGGTGCACTGGCCCGCCGCGACCAGCGTCTTCTCCGCGAACGCCCCGATGCCCAGCGCCGGGGACAGCTCCGTGCCGTCCGCCAGGGTCATCTTCTGCTTCGCGTTGTGCGTCGCGAAGCAGTACCACGGCCGGCCCGCGCCGGCAGGCCCGGCACTCCCCGCAGACCGCGCGCCAGTTCAGGATGACGAAGTCACCCGGCGCCACGCCGGTGACGTCGTCGCCGACCGCCTCCACGACGCCGGCCGCCTCGTGGCCCAGCAGGTAGGGGAAGTCGTTGCCGATGCCGCCCTCGCGGTAGTGCAGGTCGGTGTGGCAGACCCCGCAGGCCTGCACCCGGACGAGGGCCTCGCCTGGCCCCGGATCGGGCACGACGACCGTGGTGACCGTGACATCTGCCCCCTTGGCGCTGGCGATGACGCCCTTCACCTCGTGTGCCATGTAGTCGCGTCCTCTCCTGAGACAAAACGTAAAAATCGCCAGCTCATCCGGTGTCGCGGAGGGCGGCGCACTCGGGGGCGATGATACGACCCTCAGCTGAGCCCTGAACAGCCGCACAGCCCGGGCAGCCCGGACTCCGCGCGGCATGATCGTGCCGCCGGGACGCGCGGCGCAGCCGTCCCGGCCGGCCGGCGGCCGCCGGGATCAGGCGGCGGGCTGCGCGGCGGCGGCCGGGCGCCGGGCCAGCAGCGGCCCGTTGCGCCGCGACATCACCACGATCTCCACCTCGGGCAGCGCCAGCGGGGCCAGCACGAGGGCCAGTTCCTCCGGGGTCACGTCGCACAGCCGCACCCGGTACTGCGGCGCGCTGGTGCGCGGCTCGGTGAGCCGCGGCGTGCCCCGGCCCAGGCCCAGCGGCAGGATCAGCATGCCGATCATCAGCAGGGCCTGCCGGGGCAGGCTGCGGCGGCGCACGATCCGGGCGGCCGGGCCCAGCGAGATCTCCAGCAGGCTGCCGTAGTGCCGGCGCCAGATAGTCAGCTGCTGGACGTCCGCCCACCACAGGTGCGCCTGCCGCTGCCGCGGCCGCTTGCGCATGGTGCGCACGCCCAGCCGGATGCCGTTGCCGTCCGCGCGGAAAGCCAGGTGCCGGACCGTGGCCAGCACCGCCATCACGGTGATCACGGCCAGCACGAAGGCGGCGGCGGCCAGGCCGCCCCACCACCACGCCATGTACCCGATCACCCGGACGAAGGCGTAGCCCAGCGCCCCGGCGATGACCGCGAACCAGACCGGGATCAGGTACGGGTAGCCGCGCGGAAAGGTACTGGACGGCCCCCGAATCAGCGCAGCGTAACTCTCGTCCACGGCGTCCTCCCCGCGCAGCCCCTGCCGTGACGGCAGTACCGTCTGATGGCCCTACCGCTGATGGTCAGGCAAAACGCGCCGGCCGGCAAGTGCTGAATGAGGGTTGATCAGCCAGGATGGCCGTTCGCGAGGTAAATAGGAGCACCCGAAATTACCGGGGCGCTAGTACGACCGGCCGAACAGGACCCGCTTGCCGTAGGCCGAGGGCTGGCCGCAGCGCACGCACAGCCCGCTGTCCGGCTCGCCGTCGAACGGGATGCAGCGCGGCGTCGCGGTCGTCTCGGCCTTGATCTCCTCCTCGCACGCCGGGATGCCGCAGTGCAGCGCGCTGGCCCAGCCCGTGGCGACCGCCGCGGTGAAATCCGGCCAGGAGCTGACCTCGGCGGTGTGCTGATCGCGGAACTCGGTGGCCCGCTGCAGCAGCATCGCCTGGAACGCGGTGAGCTCGAACGACAGCCGGGCCGGCGCCGAGTCCAGCGACACCGCCTCCTTGCCGTCACCCAGCCGGCGGGCCATCAGCACCGACCCGGCCGCGAGGTCCCGCGGCCCGAGCTCCAGCCGGATCGGTACGCCGCGCAACTCCCAGTCGTTGAACTTGAAGCCCGGCGACAGGTGCGAGCGGCCGTCGACGTGCACCCGGATGCCCGTGCGGCGCAGCCGGCTGGCCAGGTCCGCGGCGGCCGCCTGGACCGCGGCCTCGGAGTCCCCGCGGCCGATCGGCACGATCACCACCTGGTAGGGCGCCACGCCGGGCGGCAGCACCAGGCCCTGGTCGTCGCCGTGGGTCATGACCACGCCGCCGACCATCCTGCTGCTCATGCCCCACGAGCTGGTGGAGCACAGCTGCAGCGTGTCGTCGGCGGCGGTGTACCGGATGCCGAACGCCTTGGCGAAGTTCGTGCCCATGAAGTGCGAGGTGCCGGCCTGCAGTGCCCGGCCGTCGCGCATCATCGCCTCGATCGTGAACGTGCGCTGCGCCCCGGCGAACCGCTCGCTGGCCGTCTTCTCCCCGGCCACGACGGGCATCGCGGTCAGCTCGCTGGCCAGGTCCCGGTAGAAGCCGGTCGCGAGCATCGTCTCGCTCATCGCCTCCTCGGCGGTGGCGTGCGCGGTGTGCCCTTCCTGCCAGAGGAACTCCGTGGTGCGCAGCAGCAGCCGCGGCCGCAGCTCCCAGCGCACGATGTTGGCCCACTGGTTGAGCAGCAGCGGCAGGTCCCGGTGCGAGCTGATCCACCGGGCCATCGACTCGCCGATGATCGTCTCGGAGGTGGGCCGGATGATCAGCGGCTCGTCCAGTTCCTTGCCGCCGGCGTGAGTGACCACGGCCAGCTCGGGCGAGAACCCCTCGATGTGCTCGGCCTCGCGCTGCAGGTAGCTTTCCGGGATGAGCAGCGGGAAGTAGGCGTTGAGGTGGCCGGTTTCCTTGATCCGCCGGTCCAGGTCGGCCTGCAGCAGCTCCCACATCGCGAAGCCATACGGTCGCATGATCATGGTGCCGCGCACCGGGCCGCGATCGACGAGCTCGGCCTTGATGACCAGCTCGTTGTACCAGGCGGAAAAATCCTCGCTCTGCGGCGTCACGCCGCGCTCGTCGCGTCCCATGCCGGTCAGGGTAGGCGGTGCGCCCGCCGCCCGCCGAGCGAATTTCGCGGACCGCCGGCTGGCCCGCGTGGCACCGCGCTGAGCAGCCAGAACGCGCGATGTCGTGCGGCCGCTACCGGGCTTACCGCATGATGTAGTGACTTTGATCTGGCAGGGGATGCCGCGTCGGTCGCAGGAGCACTCGTTTTCATGAGCACCGGAAGGCCGATGGATCAGCGGGAAATCGCGCGGTCTCGTCCCGGCGACGAGGACGCGTGGCCGGCTGGTGACGGCGACCGGGAACGCGACGCGCAGGACCGTGCGCCGGAGGGCGGACCCCCCGCGGCAGGCCGGAAATCCGGACGGCAGGCTGATGCCCCGGCCGGCCGCCGGGGCCGCTTCGGCCGGTCCCGAGACCGCGACGCCGGCGGGCCCGGTGATGACGACGAAGACCTGCAGTGGATCAGCTACCTGACCGGCGGCGGCCGGGCTGCTCCCGCCGCCGACGAGGCGGAGCGGCCCCGGAACCGGTTCGGACAGGATCCCCGCGACCTGACGGGTTCCGACGGCCCCGGCCCTGGCCGCGGACGTCCGGATGGTGCCGGCGGCACTGGCCCTGGCGCTGAGGACCGGGCAGGCCGCAGCCGTCCCGGCCGCCGGAGTGCCGACCCGCCGGACCGGTCCAGGTCGCCCCGGCAGCCCGTCGGCCTCGACGCGCCGCCTGCCTTCGTGCCGCAGGTGCCGGAGCCGGCTGCGCCGCCCGACGCGCCGCCTGCCTTCGTCCCGCAGGTGCCGCAGCCGGACTGGTCTGCGGACGCCCCGCCCGCGTTCGAACCGCAGGTCCTCGGGCAATTCGATGCTCCGGCCGCCCCGGATGCACCGGCCGCCTTCGCGCCGGAACCGAACCGGACCGCCCGGCCCGGTGCCCAGCCGCCGGGCGCCGACCGGTTCTCCTCGCCCGCCCCCGGCGGCTTCCTGCCTTCATCTGGCCCGCCGTCTGTCCCGCTGCCGGTCATCCCGGCTGACCCGGAGCCCGATCCGGAGCCGCCGGCTGGCCGGTCGCGCTTCGGCCGCCGTCGCTCGCGGGAGACCGAGGGCGCGGTCGGCCAGCGCCGCCGGGGCCGCCCGGACCACGAAGCCGACAGCGAGGACACCGGTAGCCGCCCAGCGCGGCCGGGCCCGGACCGGGCCGGCCTGCCTGACGCGGCAGACTCCCGCCGCGGCCCGCGCGGTCGCGGTGACCGCGGCCGCGGTGACCAGGGCGTGGCCGGGCAGGACGATCCGGCGCGGTCCCGCGAGTCCCGGCCAGGCGAGCACGACGGGGCCTGGCGGGCTGATCCCGCGCCGTCGCGCCAGCCCCGCCCGGATGGCCGGGAAGCGGCCTGGCACGACGATCCGGCGGAGCCCCGCGGTCCCCGCGAGCCCCGCCCGGACGGCCGGGGAGCGGGTCGCCGCTCGTCAAGCCGTCACGGCGCGGCCGGAGTCCCGCCCGGGCCGGCGGACACATACGGGCCGCAGCCGGACGCGGAAGACGCACGTGACCGAGGGCACGGCCAGCCTGCTGGCCGTCCGCAGCATTCCTCGGCCTTCTCTCCCGGCGCCGCGCCGCCGGGGCAGTGGACCTTCCCCGGGCCGGTCGATCCGGGGCGGGAGGACCCGCGAACTGGCTATGAGCCAGGGACCGGCGGCTTCGGCGGCCGGGACGGGTACGGCCCGGCCGCCCGGCCCCGCTCAGCGGGAGTCTGGTCCCTGGTCGCGCGACGCGCGGGACACCGGCGGGTTCCGGCGCGATGCCGGGGACTTCGGGCCGGAGCCAGAAGGCCATCCCGGCCGGGCCGCACGAGGAATCCCGGCAGCTGATGACGAGCGCGGGCGCGCAGCGCGCCGCCCTCGCGGCGCCCGGCCCGGGCCTGACGCGGGCCACTCCGCTCCGGCCGGCACTGACCTCCCAGCCCGCACTGACCCAGCCGCCGGCCGTCAGCCCGGCGGGTGGCGCAGCAAGCGCAGCCGCAAGGACCGGGTCGCCGAGATGGCCGCCCGGCCGGAACCGGCCGCCGCGCCAGAGCCGGTCGCCCCGGACTACGGCTACGACCTGCCGGCCCGTCCGTCGCGGCCGGCCGGGGTCAGCGACACAGGCCCGCTGACGAGGCCGAGCCAGCAGCAGCTTCCGGGCAAGCAGGAGAAGCCGGGCAAGCAGGAGAAGTCCCGGGGGCGCGGCCGCGGCAAGCGGCAGCACCCGCCCGCAGCCGAACGGCCAGCGCCGGGCGAGGCGAGCCGGGCACCCAGTGCGCCCGGCCGCGACAACCGCGGGCCTGCCGACGACGTGCGGCAGCCCAGGGCGCCGGGCCACCAGCCGCACGGCGCGGGGACGTACGGGCCGGTGCCGGCTGGCCCGGTACCGCCGGGCGCGGCTCCGTTCGGTCCGGCCGCGATGGGCTCCGCGGCCTTCGGCCATGCGCCGCAGCGGCCGGTGCCGCTCGGGGCCGGGCCGCAGGATGTCGGCGCGCCCAGCTCGGTCACGGGGGAGTTCGCCGTGCCGGGTCCGTACTCCGCCCCCGGCCTGCTCCCGGCCGCGGGCGCGCAGCGGCCAGCCGGCCAGCCGCAGCCCCTGGACGCAGGCTGGCCCGACGTGGCCGAGCCTGGTAGCGCGCAGTTCGCGGCGGCCCCGCCTGCGGCGCGACCCGCCCCGCCGCGGCCGGCCTGGGAGGAGCCAGGCCAGGACCGCCCGGCTTCCGGGCCGCCCGCCAGCACTCCGGCCCGGGAACTCCGGCGCCGGGCAAGCCGGCCAAAACCAAGCCAGCCCGGAAGAAGGCCGCGGGCAAGAAGGGCGCGGTCAGGCCGGCCGCGGACCAGCCGGGGCAGGCGGCCCCGGCGCCTAGCCGGGCGGGCCAGGCCGCGGGCCGCCGGTCCGGGCGCCGCAAGGCGCGCCGCTGGTACCTGGCCGGCGGCGCGGCCATCGCGGCGGCTGGCATCGGAGCTGCCGTCGTCGTGCTGCTGCCGGGCAGCAGCGGGCCGGCGCACGTGATCACGACCCCGCAGCGGCTGGGCAGCTACGTTCAGGCGCCGGCCCTGGCCGCGAGCATGCACGCCGCTCAGCTGCGCAGCGGCATCGTCGCCCAGAGCAGCGGCGAGGCGAGCCACGTGGCCGCCGTTGTCTACCAGAGCAACTCCGGGCCCGGCGGCCAGGGCAGCCCGGACATCATCTTGTTCATCGGCGGCAACCTGTCCGGCAGCTCGGCCAGCTCGTTCATCTCGAGCTTCATCGGCCAGACGCCGGGGGCCTTTACCACCGCGGCTGGCTCGCTGGGCGGCGCGGCGGCCTGCGTCCCCGGGGTGTCCGGGCGGCCGGCGGAGTGCGCGTGGGCGGACAACGACACCTTCGGCCTGGTCGCCTCGACCACGCTGACCGGCGAGGCTCTGGCCGGGGAGATGCGCCAGCTGCGCCCGCAGGTCGAGCACCGGGCGGCGGGCTAGCCGGGCGCTTTCTGGCCGGGCTTGCTCAGGTCAGCAGGACGCTGTTACCCCGTGCCCCGTTAGGGATCAATCCGGGGTGATTACTGGCCGGGATCCTGCTTGCCGGGCCCGTCCTGCGGCTTGGGCCGGCGCAGGGATAGCCGCGCGATGGCGATGGCGATGCCGCCGGCCAGCACGGCCAGGCCCGCCAGCTGCCCGCCGATCAGCCGGGGGTCGAGCGGCACGACGGCCGCCGCGGTCTCGGCCCGGGCGCGGGTTGCCTTCTTGGCCGGCGGGAAGCCGAGGTTGGTGGCACTCGGGCTCGGGTCGGGGGAGACCGTGGGGAACAGCCCCACCGGGTCGTTGCCGCCCACGCCACCGCCCAGGCCCGAGCCGGGCGGCAGGGTGACGGGCGGGAGCGTCGTGGACACCGGCGGGAAGGACGTGGTGGGCGTCGGGGTGGGGGACGCGGGCGCGGACACCTGGACCGAGCCCGAGGAGTCGAACGAGTGCGCGGACTTGCCGGACGCGGTGGCAGTGAGCTGAACCTGCTCGCCGTTCACCGCCGAGCCCTGCACGAACGCGGTTGCCTGCAGCTCATCGGCCTGCCCGGTCGGCAGCGTGCCGATGCCGCACACCGAGCTGCTCGAGCTGGGGCAGACGGTGAAGTGCGCGGCCTTCACGTGCCGCGCGCTGCCGATGCGGACGGTGACCGAGACCGACTTGCTGGTTGCCTTCGTGCTCCACACCCAGACCGCGAAACGGGCCTGGTGGCCAGGGCGCACCTGCGCTCCGCTCGACAGCGGCTGAACGGACGTGCACAGCTGCGCCGTCGGCTGCTTGGGCGGCGGCGAGGTGGTCGGGCTGCTGCTGGTCGGCGTGGGCGTCGGGCTGGGGCTGGTGCTCTTGGTCGGGGTCTTGGTTGGCGACGGGCTTGAGGTCGGGCTCTTGGTGGGGCTCTTGCTCGGCGAGCTCGTCGGGCTCTTGGTCGGGCTCTTGCTCGGTGCCGCGCTGGAGGTGCCGTGACTGGTCGACGGCTTGGGCGTGGGCGACGGAGTCGTGCTGGTCGCCGTCGGCGTGGGCGAGGCCTTACTGCTCGTCGGCTTGGCGCTCGGCGGGGCGCTGGAGCTGCTGGACGTGCTGTGGCTGGTGGTCGGCTTCGCCGTCGGCGGACCAGACGAGCTGTGGCTGCTGGTGGGCGTGGCGCTCGCGCTGATGCTCGCCGAGGAGCTGGTACTCGCCGAGGAGCTAGTGCTGGCCGAGGAGCTGGTGCTGGCCGAGGAGGAGGTGCTGCCGGAGAGCAGAGGCGCTGCCCGATGCTGAGGCGCTGCCCGATGCTGAGGCGCTGCCAAATGACGCCGGGGACGTCGAGGTAGCCGCGTGCCGGGCTGGCTTCTTCCTTGGCGGACTTCGACGCCTTCGGGGACTTCGCGGGATGGACAGCGGAATCCAGCAGGACCGCGGCCTTGGGCCGGGCGGAGCAGGCGCCCTTCACGATGGGGGAGCCGCCCTCCACGCGCAGCGTGGTGACCGAGCCGAACACGGTGGAACTAGTGGAAAGGATCAGCGCCCCGGCGACCGCGCCAAGCGCAGCGGACCTGAGCGCTACCGCCCTGACGACATGAGCCTTCACCGGCACGACCTCATCGTCGTGGCCGAACTCACCACAATGCAGTTGCCCACCATGGTCCTCACAGTATGCATGTCCGACCTATGGATTCCCATCGGCCGCAGTTCGACACCTAAGCTTCAGGTTCGCGTTACTCGGATAGGGTGCAGCGCCCGGGCGCTCAGGGGTCCGGGGCGCCGCGGAGCGCTAAAGGGGGCCAGCGGCGGTGTCACCAGGCGACATCCTGACGAGGGCGGCCCGGCCGCCCGACCACGTGCTGCGGTACGGGCCCGGCCCGGAGCAGGTTGCTGACTTGCGGCTGCCGCCGGATGTTAGGAGCGCCGAAACCGGCGAGGCAAGTGTCCTAAATTCGGGCAAAGAGGCCGAAATATGGAGGGACCGCGGCAGCCCCGGTCCGGGCGGCCGGATGCTGTGCCCGCTGGTGATCTTCCTGCATGGCGGGTTCTGGCGGTCGGCTTATGACCGCGCGCATGTCGGGCCGCTCAGCGAGGCGCTGGCCGCGGCCGGCTTCGCCGTGTGCGCGCCGGAGTACCGCCGGACCGGGCAGCCCGCAGGCGGCTGGCCGGGCACCTTCGACGACGTGGCCGCCGCGGTCGACGTCCTGCCGCAAGTCGCGGCTCAGGTCAGCTGCGGTGTCGCCGACCCTAACCGGGTCATACTGGCCGGGCACTCGGCCGGCGGCCACCTGGCGCTGTGGGCAGCCAGTCGCGGGCGGCTGCCGGCGGACGCACCCTGGCATGCCCCGCAGCCGGGGGCGGCCGGCCTGGGCGTCGGGGTCGGCGTGGTGAGCCTGGCCGGAGTATGCGACCTGGCCGCCTGCTACCGGCTCGGGCTCGGCAGCGGCGCCGCGGGTGCCCTGATGGGCGGAAGCCCGGAGCAGTTCCCGGACCGGTACCGGGTGGCTGATCCGATGAGCCTGGTTCCGGCCGGCGCCCCGGCCTGGCTGGTGCACGGGACCGCTGATGACCAGGTGCCGGACAGTCAGAGCCGCGACTATGCCGGCGCGGCGGACGCAGCGGGCGGGCGGGTGCAGGCTGAGCTGCTACAAGGCTGCGGGCATTTCGAGGTCATTGACCCGCTGTCGGCGGCCTGGCCGGCGGTGCTGGACGCGTTCCGGGCGGCGGCGGAGGGCGCTGCCGGAACAGGCGGTGCGGGGCCTGCCGGCTGACGCTGACGCCAGCACGGACGGGGTGCGATCTCGTGTATGCTCTCCTGGCGCGGTAATGAGACCCGGCCGGGCGAGGCCCTCGGGTAGCAGGTCGCGTACGCCGACCGGGTGCAAGCGCCCGGGCACGCCCCCTTAGCTCAGTCGGCAGAGCGTCTCCATGGTAAGGAGAAGGTCTACGGTTCGATTCCGTAAGGGGGCTCTCAGGTAGTGGGGCTATTTCGAACGTGCAACCGAGTACCCTTTTCCGCGAAAAGTGCCATTCGAGTGGCACTTGCGGCCTGGCCCGGCCTGGCTGAGCAGGGGTTTCTGCCGGAGGTCCAAACTGCAGAACGTCTCCCGCGTCCGGAAGAGGTACTGGGACGAGCCAGAGGCTTTCGGCCGGCAGCTGGTGAGGTCCAATCCAGGCCCTCGCTATCCCTGTGTGGTGCCTGGGCGAAGTGGTAGCTGTACTGCCTCTTGGTTCGTTGCAGATGCGCGGATCGCGATCGTGACCCTGCTTCCTGCTTCTGGGTCGACCGTGCAGTGCAGCCCGAGGTCGGTAATACGTCCGTCGAGTGCATTCCACTCACCTGCCCCGGTGTCTCGGCCGAGGATCGGGCCGAGTGAGTCGATGGTGGCCTTCCAGAGGTTGGCCCAGGAGCGGCGAGGGCCGACGACGAAGGCGAGCTGGAGCGCGACTTCGTTTCCGGCGAGCGGACTGGCATTAGTGACCTGGTCGCGGATCTGCTTCTTATAGGCGGTCGTGCTGGCCGAGGCTTCTGTGGTTACCTCAAATGAGTACGTCCCGCCCGGATCGCTGGCGGGCACTGCGGTGCTGACGCTGACCGATGATGTGCCCTCATGGTGCTTGGTGACCCATACGCAGGCGAACTGGCGGCCAGTGAGGCTCGTCAGTTTCGGGACCAGCGGGTAGGCGTAGTTGTCCAGGTCGTTGAGTGCGGTCAGCGGCACTGTGGCGGGCAGGCCGACATCAAGCCGCAGCGCAAGAGGGTCAGGTGTCAGGCGGATCGGGTCGGCTATCAGGGCGTGGGCATCGTCGATGAATGCAGCCGACCGAGCCTGGCCCGGCGAGCCGGCCTTGTCCCAGCTCGCAAGCGCGGGATCGACCCGCAGAGTGCCGCCAGCGGCCGGCAGCCGGCTGTAGAAGACGGGCGTGGTCACCTCCGGGACGGTACTACGGGCAGCGGCCTCGGACATGACTGAGCGCTGGTGACCTTCCGTCTCGGCGCCCGTGGGCGGGCTAGCGGTACTGGCGTTGTTGCGCCCTGATGAGTCCCTGCCGGATGGTGCCGGGCAGGTCGACCAGGCGGATGCTGATGCCCAGGTCGTGCAGGGCGCATGCGGCCCAGCTCCGGCCATCTGGCAGGAACGGGGCAGCGGCCAGCGGGTCGGCCATGCACAAGATGAGCCTGGGCGACGGATCGAGCGTCCGGCTGATCCAGGTCAGCTTGAAGGCATCAGCCAGCACTTTGTGCCGTTGCGCCGACTTTGGCGGTCCCTGGTGCGCCCAGCACTCCACCAGGACGCTGCGTGCGGCGTCGGAGCCGTCGATCTCTACGCGCGCCCGGCCCTGCACGGCGATCCGGCCGGGCTGAGCCGCAGGCCGAGTTCCTGTCCCAGGAGATCAAGCATCGTGCGCTCAGCGGCTCGCTGCTCTCGTGAGTGTCCTGGCGGGGCCTCGTCCAGGATAAGACTGACGGCAGGCTCGGCAGATTCAGGGCTGCCGTCGGATGTCTGGCTCGGACTGCGGACGGATCACGGTTCCGCCTGTCCGCCAGGATGCGGCCTGTTTAGTCAAGGAACTCGGCGAGGATGGGGTTGACCTGATCGGCGGCCAGCAGGGGGGCGCCGTGGCCCAGGCCAGGTAGCTCGGTGTATTGGCAGCCGGGGATGCGTTGGGCTGCTTCGCGGACGGTCCGCGGGGGGAACCAGCAGTCATGCTCGAAAGCCATGGCCAGGCATGGGGACTCGATGCGGCCGACCTGATCCAGGTGGCTGTCTTCTAGCCAGGCGAGGTCGGCCTGGTACTGGCCGAGACGGCCGGGGTTGGTCCACGGTTTGGCTGCTTCGATCAGGCTGATGGTGATCTTGACCGCGTCATCGTCGTTTTGGAGCTGGGCCATGGGATGCAGCGACAGGAGCAGGTCGGCGATGTCGAAGCTAGGCGGGAGCGGGTCAAGGGCGCGGGCGAGATCGACGGCGGCGCGGGCGCGTGCCACTGCGAACGCCGGCGCTGGACCGACCCCGGCCAGGAGGACCAGGCGCCGAACCAGGTCAGCGCGGGTCATGGCGAGCTCCTGGGCGATGTAGCCGCCTAGGGAGTAGCCGATGATGTCGCAGGGCCCGAGCCCGAGATGTTCGATCAGGGCCGCGGTGTCGGCGGCCATGTCGGCTACCAGGTACGGAGCGGGTGGCGCCTCGGAACGCCCGCAGCCTCTGTTGTCGAAGGTGACGACGGTGTGCCCGGCTGCGGCCAGGTCGCTCACCTGGGCGAACCACAGGTCGGCAGGCTGGCCGGTGCCGCAGATGAGCAGGACCGGCGGGCCCTCACCGACTGTTGAGTAGTCGATGCTGATTCCGTTGACGATTGCGTTCGGCATGCAGACAGCATCTGGCGGCGCGGCGGGAAGAACATCGCCCGGATGGGGGATCAGATCGCGGGGTGGCTGGAGACCGCGGCGGCCAGCTCGGCCCGGGTGCGCACCCCGAGTTTGCGCAGAGCGCTTGAGACGTGATCCTTGACCGTGCCCGCACGTATCCCGAGCCGGGCCGCGATCTCGGGATTGGTGAGGCCGCCTGCGACAAGATCGGCGACGTTACGCTCAGCGGGGGTGAGGCTCGCCCATCCGAACGCAGGGCGCCGGCGAGGACCCCGCCCCCGGCGGGCCATCGCAGCGGCCTCCTCGAGGCTGAGCCCGGCGCCACGTTCCCACATCGGTTGCGCCTGCTCACCGAGATGCTCGCGGCCGGCCGCGGCCCAGTCCGCGATCCGGCTGGCCTCCATCGGCCGCCAGGGAAAACCCAGCCCGTCCCGGGCGGTGGTGGCGGCCGCCAGCAATGGCAGGCCACGCCGGGCGCGTCCCTCATCAATCAGCAGGCCACCGAGGGTCTCCAGTGTCTCGATCAACCCCAGGCAGTCGCCAGCTTCGAGTTGCCCAGCTAGCGCCTCGTGGCAGCTGTTGACCGCCGATGCCTGGTCGCCTCTCATCCAGGCCAGCCGCCCCAGGTGGTGGCGGGTGCGGGCGGCATCGGCCGCCAGACCGCACTCAGCCGCATGGCCTACGGCCTGCTCGTACCAGCTTTGCGCGTCGCCGTAGCGGCTTTCCAGCTCAGCGAGCTCGCCGAGTGAGTCGAGCCACCAGGCAAGCAGGGGACGCACCGCGAAAGCCCGGGCCAGCTGCACGGCCTGATCGAGGTGGGGGGCAGCTCCAGGTTCGCCGCGAGCCAGCAGGATGCGGCCCAGATGACCGGTGGCGATCATCACGTTGATGGCCGAGTTGGCCATCCCGGCGACTTCGATGCCCTCGGCAGCATGCTGCCCGGCGGCCTCGAGCCGGCCGCGGGCACGTTCGATCTCGGCCACGATCGCCAGCGCGGCGCTGGTCCAGGTGGCATCGCCGATCGCCCGAAGCACGCCGAGCGCTTGCTGCGCGGACGCCTCAGCCGCGGCGAGCTGCCCGCGCCAGAGCTCAACCGCGGCGCGGCCGAGCACGGCCATCGCGAACTGCTGCCGCCGCCCCGAGTGGGCGGTCAGCTGGATGGCGTCCTGGAGAGGCCCGGTGGCCGCGTCGAAGTGCCCGGCGAAATAGCGGGCCCAGCCCAGCCCGGCCAGCCCAGTGCTGCGGGTCCAGTCATCACCGCACCGGTGGGCCGCCTCCAGGCCTTCCTCGAAAAGCGCGGCGGAACGCTCCGGGTCCAGCAGCCACCAGACATAACCGGCGGTCGCCAGGCAGCGGGCCAGCACCACATCGTCACCGAGTACCCGGGCCACCGGCAATGCCGACTCGATGGCCGCGAATGAGGCCAGGTAGTCGCCGGCGATGAAGGCCAGCTGCGCCAGCCCAACCTCGGTACGCAGCTTCACCCGCGGCTCGACCGGTGCCTCGGCCGCCAGTGCCGCGCGCAGCCACCGCAACCCTGTCACGAACCATCCGCGGGTGTACCAGAAGAAATACAGCGCGGCCGCCAGCCGCTGCGCCTCCGCGGCGGCCCCGCGGGTCAAGAACCAGCCCAGGGCCGCATCATGATCGGGACGGTCGGACTCGAGCAGGTCGCAATGCTTCTCGGCCTGCGGCGCGAACAGCATCGGCTCGATCGCCTCGGCCCGGGCCAGGAAAACGCGGGCGTGCCGCCAGCGGGCCAGGTCCTCTTCCCCGGCATCGGCGAGACGCGCCGCGGCGTACTGGCGTACTGGCTCATGGAAACGGAACCGGGTCCTGGTCCCGCTCGTGTCCGCCTCCAGCAACGACGCGGTAACGAGCTGCTCAACCAGCACACTAACCTGACCGTTCCCGACGGGCTGTGTCCCGGCCACCTCCTGGGCCGCGTCAAGATCGAACCCTGCTGGGAAGACACTCAGCCGCCGGAAGACCACCCCCGCATCAGCTGGGAGCAGTGCGTGACTCCAGGTCAGGCACGCGTCGAGCGAGTCGTGGCGCCCGGAACCTGTGTTCCTGGCCGGCCATCGCGACGTTGCCAGCCCCTCCGCGAGTTCGGTCAGCGACGCAACCCGCAGGCGGTTGGCGACCAGTTCGAGCGCTAGCGGGAGCCCTCCCGCCTTACGGCAGATGCTGCCCGCTAGCGCCAGCTCACCGGATCCGGGCTGCAGCGTCATCCCGGCCATGGCAGCCCGGGCGAAAAATAGCGTGACCGCGTCGGTCGCGACCGGATGACCGGCCTCGCCGGGAACAGCCATGGGCTGCACCCGCCACACGCATTCAGGCTCAACGTCAAGCGGGATACGGCTCGTCACCAGAACCCGCAGATTAGTGGCCCGACTGGCCAGCTGATCGCAAGCACGGCGGGCCGATTCCAGCACGTGCTCGCAGTTATCGACTACCAGCAAGGACCGGCGGCCCGACACCGCGTCGGTAACAGCGTCAAGTCCTGGCGCCGCGCCGGCCCCCCTGATCCCCACCCCCTCAACCAGGGCAGCAATCACCTGCTCATCGGAGCGGCACGGGACCAGGTCGACATAGAACGCCAACTCCGCCCGCCCGGCCGATACCTCGGTCCACGCCGCCTCGACCGCCAGAGCGGTCTTCCCGACCCCGCCGACGCCGGTCAGCGTCACCACCGCATAGCGTTCAAGCCTGGCGGCGATCTCCTCGAGGTCCGTGGTTCTCCCCACGAAGGAAGACCGCCGCGGCGGCAGCCGCACCGCTGTCCGGTCCCGGCGCGCAGCGGCCCTGCGACTTGAGAACTGGCCGAAGGCCTCCCCCACCAGCCAAACCTACCGCCTTACCCGGGGGACAACCAGGGTCGCGGACATGGGTATGGCGATCTCGGGGCACTGGTGGCCGAGCAGAGCAGGATCAGCCCAGGCCAGACCACAGGTACCGGGCACCGATCGCGACTAGCAGGATGCCGACCAGGCGGCGGATCAGGACGTCGGGCATGCGGGACTGGATCCGGGCCCTGGTGTAAGCGCCGGCCAGGCCACCGATACCCAGGGCGATGCCTGTTGGCCAGTCGGGGGCGACGGGGCCGTGCTGGTGGATGGACAAGATGGTGAAGGTGATGACGCCCGCTACTGAGGTCACGAACGTGGGGGCCAGGGCGGCGGGGGCGACCTCGGCGGGACGCCTGCCCGAGCCGATCAGGATGGGTGCCAGGATCGACCCGCCGCCGATGCCGTAGATTCCGCCGACGCAGCCCACCACGGCGGCCAGGATCACCAGGACGGGGACCGGGATCAGCCGGGCCGGGCGATCGGGGTCCTGCGGGCGGGATGGCCGGGTCAGTGCCATGCCCAGGTCAGCACCTGCTGACCGGACAGCCGCACTAGTCAGCAAACAGCAGAAGCGGCCGATGCCAGCCGGCCGTCCTGGTCCCGCTCGGCATCTGGCTGTCTCCCCCAACCAACCTGCTCTACAGCGTGGTCGCCACCCCAGGGGCGCTGTACCGGTACTGGCGGCAGCACCAGACCGGCGGGCGCGTGGCCCTGATACTGGCCGGGCTCGGGGTGCCCAGCACGCTGACCTGAAACGGCAACAGCAAGACCGCGCCGGAGATCCCCGCAGCAGCCGGGCGTGGCGGTTGCTCAACCGGGAGCGCTGGCTGGCGGCATGGGGTGTGAGCAGGTCGAGTGTTCCGGGCGGCTTGTTCGCAGCGCACCTCGATAGGCGTACCGGCGCGAAGGCCCGCCGTTCCTGGCCAGGATGGCCCTCGACGCCCGGCGTCGAGCTTGGCCGGATTCCGGGCCGGCCGCGCCGTTCCGGCGGAGAAAACAGGAAGCTAGCTCCGCTCTGCAAGAGACAAGCCGCGCAGGTGTGCGAGGGCGGCCGATGACCGGGGACGTTGCTTCGGCGGAGCTAGGCGGTGCCGTGCGCCGTGACTCGATGACCCTTGCCGAGCCGCAGCCTCGGGCATAAGGTCACGAACTAGTTGTGAATCGATTTGCACCACCGAGCTTCCGATCCGGAGCGGCGCGGCGGAGCGGCGCATCGAGAGGTCGACCCGGAGCGCAGGGGAGCTGCCACCATGAGCATTCAGCAAGGCGTCAGCAGACGGAACGTTCTCCTGGGCGGAGGCGCTGGCGTCCTCGGCGCGATGAGCGGCCTGGCGCCGCTCGTGGCTGCGGACGCTGCAGCGGCTCAGGCCCGGCTCGGTGTGAAAATGCCAGTACTCTGGCGTGCTGCCGCGTGTCGGGGCATCCTCTAGGGCTCGTCCATCGCCACGTGGCAGATCGAGGATGACGGCACGGGCGCGATCTCCGAGGCCGGATACGCCAGGCTCTCGCGCTTGCCGAGCCCGAGCTGTCGGTCGAACTGATGACGACCGTCAACGGCAACACCGACGTCGACAATGCCACACGCCTGGCAGTCGCGCTGCTGCAGCGGATCGGCCGCGAGGTCGACGTGGTCCGGGGGGCAGGCAGGCCGCTGGTCCGGCCCGCCCCCGCATCGCCGGCGCAGACGGAGAGGTTCGTGCCGCCGTCCGGACATGGCAGCCCACCGGTCCACGCGGCAGTGGCAATCGCCGAGCGCGTGATGCGCGAGCCCGGCGAGCTGACCCTGGTCGCGATCGGCCCGCTGACGAACGTCGCGCTGGCCCTCGCCCTGGAGCCGCGCGTGGCGCAGTCCGTCCGCGAGATCGTGGTGATGGGCGGTGTGTTCCTTGGCCACACCGGGGGCGGCGCGATGACCGGCGAGTTCAACTTCTGGGCCGACCCGGACGCAGCGGCAGTCGTGCTGGACAGCGGGGCCTCCCTTCGGCTGGTCGGGCTCGATGTGACCCGGCGCGTCCGCCTCGACCGCGCAGACGCCGGCGCGCTCCGCCGTACATCGAAGGGCTTCGCGACGTTCGCCGCGGACTGCACCGACGAGTGGATCTCCCACCTGGAGCGGACCACCCCCGGTGACGACTGGGACCAGGGCAGCTGCGCCCTGCACGACCCGCTCGCCGTCGCGGTCGTGGCGCGCCCCGGCCTGGTGACCTGGCGTCCGGCGCGGGTCAGCGTGGGGCGCGGCAGCGACCGCACGCGGGGCGTCGCGGTCACTGACCTCCTCGGTACCGACGGCCAGCCGGCCGCCAACTGCTCCATCGTCGTCGCCGATGCGTTCCGCTGCTACTTCCTCGAGCGCATCGGCGGGCTGCCGTGACCCAGGTGACCCGAGCCGGCCAAGGCGGCCCACATTGTTTGCAGGACCCTCGGAAGGAGCACCGATGCCCGACAAGCCCGTGCCTGTGAGTCCGCTTCGCGTCGGAGTTGTCGGCCTGGGCGAGGTCGCCCAGGTGGTGCACCTGCCGATCCTGGAATCGCTGCCGGACCGCTACGAGATCTCCGCGGTGGCCGACATTTCCCCGGCTCTGCGCGAGCTGGTCGGCGACCGATACGGCGTCGAGCGCCGGTACTCCGACGCCGCCGAGATGGTCGGTCAGGCCGCCCTTGACTGCGTGCTGGTGCTGAACAGCGACGAGTACCACACCACGAGCGTCGTGGCCGCTCTCGACGCCGACCTGCACGTGCTCGTCGAGAAGCCGATGTGCCTGTCGCCCCGCGAGGCGGAAGACGTCATCGCGGCCAGGGACCGGGCAGGCCGGGTCGTCATGGTCGGCTACATGCGGCGGTTCGCCCCGGCCTTCGAAGCCGCCAGGGAGCTGATCGCGTCCCTGGGCCGGGTGAACTACGCCCGTGTTCACGACATCATCGGGCGCAACCAGCTGATGATCGACCAGACGGCGCACGTCGTGCGGCCCGGCGATGTACCGCAGGCGGCCCTGAGGGAGCGGCGGGCACGCGGCGCAGCGCTGGTGAAGGAGGCGCTGGGAGATGTCGACCCCGTCCTGGGCGGGACCTACCGGCTCCTGTGCGGGCTCGGCAGCCACGACCTCTCCGCGATGCGCGAACTACTCGGCCGGCCGAGCCGCGTGGCCGCGGCCCGGCAATGGCGCGACGGCGGCTACATCGCCGCCCTGCTCGAGTACGACGACTTCATGGCCGTCTACGAGACTGGTGTCGACGACCAGGTCCGGTTCGATGCCCATATCGAGGTCTACGGCGACACAACCCAGCTCCGCCTCCAGTACGACACACCGTACATCCGGCACTTCCCGACCACGCTCGTGGTGAAGGAGACCGACGGCGACGGCTACCGGGAGTCGGTATTCCGGCCGCACCTGAAGGACCCGTACACCCACGAGCTTGAGCACTTCCACGCCGCTATCACCGGTGACGGCACGGTGAAGACGACGCCCGAGGATTACGTCGCGGACATGGAGCTGTTCATCCAGATCATCCGGGCCATCGAGCGAGGGAGCGCATGACCGGGCCGCCGCGCAACCAGAAGATAAGTCGAGTACGCCGGAATTCGCTCACGGCGCCGAACCACGCTCCAGCCCTAGGGTCATGGCCGAGACCCCGGGCCGGCCAGGGAGAGAAGGCCATGCTGACATCCGCCGAGGTTGAGTTCTTCCGCACCAACGGATACCTCCTGCCCCACCGCCAGCTCTTCTCCGCGGAGAAGCTCGTGGAGCTGGAGAGCATCTTCAGCGAGCACCTGGCCGACAGGGGAGACGAGCTCTCCGACGAGCTCGACACTCCGCACTACCGGGACCCCCGGCTGCTGGACTTCCTGCTCGGCGACGAGGCGCTCGACACAGTCGAGCCCCTGACCGGCCCGAACATCGCCCTCTGGTCGAGCCACTTCATCTCCAAGGACCCCGTCACGGGGCGCGAGACGCCGTGGCACGAGGACAGCGCGTTCTGGAACGGCCCGCTTCAGCGCCTACGACGGGATCGTCACCATCCGGCTGGCTCTCGAGAACCCCAGCACCCGCGACAACGGGTGCATGCGGGTGATAACTGAGCAGGGGTTTCTGTAGAGATGGGAGCGGTAGAGCGTCTCCCGCGTCGATAAGAGGTCCGGAGTTTGCCGCGCGGCGAGCCTGCCGAGCCGTGTGCAGCGCGGTGGTTTCCGTGACCGCCATCCAGCCGCTCCCGGCCTGGGACCCGTGACGCCCTGTCGCGGTCGTGGCGCAGGCTCCCGGTTCCTTGCGGACTCATACTGTGACCCTCCCTCTGAGCCGCGACCTTAATAACGTGTTGCGTTAATAACGTGCTGCGTTATTATGGGTGTGTGCTGCGATCCTTCCGGGGCAAGGACACCGAGGCAGTCTGGGACCGGAGGCGGTCGCGGAAGCTTGACCCGTCCCTGCAGCGGGCGGCCTGGCGGAAGCTGGCGATGCTTGATGCCGCGGAGGTTCTGGCGGACCTGCGGGTGCCGCCGGGCAACCGGCTGGAGAAGCTAGCTGGCGACCGGGCTGGCCAGTACAGCATCCGGGTCAATCAGCAGTGGCGGATCTGCTTCCGGTGGACAGACGCCGGGCCGGAGGACGTGGAGATCACTGACTACCACTGACAGGGGAGAGGGCATGGCAGCGGACACGGTCATGGCGCCGGTGCATCCGGGCGAGATCCTGCTGGAGGAGTTCCTGGAGCCGCTGGGGGTGAGTCAGTACCAGCTGGCCAAGGAGATCGGGGTCCCGGCGCGGCGGATCAACGAGATCGTGCACGGCCAGCGGCGCATCAGCGCGGACACGGCGCTGCGGCTGGCCAGGTACCTCGGCACATCGGAGCGGTTCTGGCTCAACCTGCAGTCGCGCTATGACCTGGAGATGGAAAAGGACCGGATCGGCGATGCCCTCGACGGCATACGCCCGCTCACAGAAGCCAGCTAATAGTCGATCTCGACAGCGAAGCCCCAGGAAACGATGGGCTTGCACGTCGGGCTCCACCAGAGGGGGCCGCTTCCGGTCGGGAGGACGGCGCTCATGACCCGGTTCACCCCCGTGCCGGGGGCGCGGCGGTGGTTCAGGTCAATCGGGGGGCAGTTTCGTGGTGAACCGGAGACTGGGTCCCTCGTCGGGAGAAGGTCCGCGGTTCGGCTCTGTGAGGTTCTGCAGGTCAGGCCGATGTTCTGCCTCTCGGGAGAGACCCGCCGGGATCGCTGGGGGGCAGTTCCGGGGGCAAGATCTCTTTCCGCTGTCAGGCCTATCGCTCTGGTCGCGATCTAGCACCGGCACGTTCGAACGCGTGCCCGATGGTCCGGCGCTCTTCCACCGCGGCGTGCCAGCAGTCTTCTTGGACGCCGTACAGCCCTCGCGGGTCTCCTGCGCAGCGCTGGGTGCGGCGACTGGTGAGACGTCGCGGTGGCCGATGGTGCTGACGGCGCCCGTGGCGCAGGCCCATGCAACTTGCCGTCGGGGCGATAGCCGGGCCGAGGCAGATCGCCGACTCTGGCGCACCGAGGATCGCGCTAGGGAGCCAATGCTCGGACTCACAGAACATCCAGTTCGGCGTGCGCACGTGCCATCTCAATGCGGCATGTGCGTGCGTCGGATTAGAGTCTGAGTCCGAACCCGGTTGGGGCTTAGGGCGAGTCCGTAGACACCTCGGTCTCGGCCAGCGTCAAGGAGTATTGGTAGCGTGAGCGAGCCTGGTGGCAACGGCCCGATCGTGACCCTTTCCGACGGCCGGGTCACCTTGCGTCCTTGGTCGAGAGATGAAGCGCGGTTCATGGCGGAGGCAAGTGCCGACCCAGCGATCCAACGCTATAACGGAGTTCACGACCGGCAAGGCCACCCGGCTCCGCCGCTCTCAAACCTTGAGGCCGAGGCCGCCATCGATCGGTTCGTGCGGAGCTGGCGTGCGTTTGCTGCCACCGGCGCACCGTGTGGTGTTGCGTTCGCGATTACCGACGCGAGATCAGGCGAGTTGGTTGGCTGCTGCGGCGTTGACGACTGGACTGAGGAGGACGTGGCGCAGTTTGGTTACTGGATCGCAGCAGATGCGAGGGGGCGCGGCTATGCCACTCGGGCGGTGATCCTGCTCACGCGCTGGTTGTTCGAGCTTGGGGCGGCTCGGGTCTTCTTGACGATCGTTGCGGGGAATGACGGTTCAGTCGCGGTGGCCCGCCGAGCGGGGTTCGTGCATGAGGGCACGATGCGTGCCCACAGCGTTTGGCAGGGCGAGCGTTGTGACGTGATGTGGTTTGCTGCGCTCCCGCTTGAGTGGACAGCCTGAGCCAACCGCACATCGGCAGATCCGGACGACATCAGCGCGCAGATCGACCTTTCGGGAGCCGTCCAGGTAGCCAGGCCAAACTCCAAGATCGCCGAGCATAACGGCGGCTCGGTGGGCGTTCTCCTGTCGGTGCTGACGTCGGCTCACTGAGGGCTGAAGTCCTGCATGACGGGCCTGGGTGTGGTTGACGCGTACCAGAGCCGGGCGGCGAGGGGCTCGATTGTGAGTATCGCGATGGCCGACAGGCCGACCGCCACAGCAACCGTCGTATCGCCGCATGTCGCCGCGCCGAGCGCGGCGCCGAGTAGTGCTATGCCGGGGCGGAGCAGTGTGAGGGGCCCGAGGATGAGGGCTGAGGCGAGGTACCTGAGCCGCCAGTTCAGGGTCGCGTAGCAGGCCAGGGCGCCGAGAACGAGCAGTGCGTACGGGCCGTAGACCGCCAGCATGGCCATCCCGGCACGAGTGTAGTCACCCAGGTGAGCCGGGTAGACGGCAGTATCGGCGCATACGACGGCGATCATCGGGGCGAGCAAGAGCAAGGCCAGGCCTGCGCCCCGCCGGGCCGCCTGGTGGTCGGACCGTCGGTGGCTGATCAGCCCGGTCCGCCCGGCCGAGGAGCGGAAGCCCGCGAACGCGCCGTCGAGAACCGCCAGGGTGAGCAACACGGCGGCGACTGCGGCTGTCATTGCCGGGTTCCGGTGACCGGCCGCAGCACATCCAGCGCGCGGGGATGCCAGCGCGAGCCTTCCAGCACCCGGATGTCGTATCCGGGCGCTCCGGTCTGCGCGGCCTGGTGAAGGACCGCTGCGCTGTGGGCGCGGCGGGCGGAAAGGACCCCGTCATGACGACACACCGGCTCACGCATGCGCGCCTGGTGGAAGACCCACGCCCCGACCGTTGACCACAGGCACGGGGCGATGTCCCAGTGCGCGAACGCCGCAACACCGGCCTGGGCCGCGAAGAAGTCCGCGAGCCCGGACTCGGGCAGGTGGTGCAGGAAACCGGTGGAGATAACGACGCAGGGAGCGCCGCCGGGTGCGACCGCCAGCCGTTTGAAGGCGTCACCTTGTTCGAAGCGGCAGGCCAGGCCCTCTTGCCCGGCAAGCCGCCGGGCCTCGGTGATGAGGGCCGGGTTGAGGTCGACACCGATCAGCTCGACGTCAGGGCCCAGGGCCGCCGAGGCCGCCAGCGCCCGCACTACGAATCCCAGCCCGCATCCCACGTCGACGACGCACACCGGGCCAGCGCCGCGGCTAGCCAGCCTGGCCACGATCGGGCAGATCAGAGCGGCAACGCGCCGGGCGAGCTGCAGTTCCTCGCCCAGCCGCTGGAGCTCGCAATGCACGCGGAACCCAAGGGCATCGACGTACTCCCGGTCCAGGATCCCGCCGGGCGCCGGAATCGCCGACACGATCCGTGCGGCGCGGCGCTGGCCTGCCGCCCTCAGCTGATCCAGTACATCGGCTTGCAACACGGGGACAGGCGCGCCGCCGGAGTCAACCGGCCACAGCAGGTCGGTGATCTCCAGCGGCCTGGGTGCCATGACGACCAGTCTCAGCCAACGGCTAGGCCGGGTGCTTGCCGCTTGCATGAAGCCAATGATGGCGTTGTCGATGATCTTGGCCGGGCTGGTGGCTGGCAATGCGAGGAACAGAGCGTCGGCAAGGGAGCGCATACCGGTCCACGGTTTGCTGTGCTGGCTGTGCGCGGGCATCTAGTTCGGCGATGGCTGACGTGTGGTAGCGGGCTGGTTGGGCGGGCCGGGGCGGGCGTTCAGATCCAGGTGGTCCCGGTGCCGTCAGGGTGGCATTCGGCGGGTGAGGGGAGGCCGCCGGCGATGTCCTCGGCGAGGTAGACGTGGGCCCACTGGCGGGGGATGGGGTTGCCGAGCTCGTCGTAAAGGCGGCGGCGTCGCCCGAACTGGACGCCGGGCCGGTCGGCGGACCGGAAGAGGGCGGTGAGCTCGGTGCCGGGGAAGGTTCCGCGCACCTCGGTGACGTCGATGGTCACGCCGGGGAGGAGTGGCGTGTGCCGGTCGGGCGGGCTGGAGGTGGCGCTGTGCAGTTCGGCGCGGAACCGGGCGAGTTGCCGGTCCTCGAACTCGCGGAGGTCTAGTCCGCTGGGCGGCTGCGGGGCCGGGATCCAGGGCCGGCAGTCCAGGGAGATAGCCAGCTCGCGCGGGGCCGGGTGGCCGGGCGTGACGACGGTCAGCGCGTCCTCGCCGCGAGAGCTGATCCAGACCTGGCCGTCAGCGACCTTGGCGCGGGCGTCGGGTTGCAGGCCGGGCAAGGCCACCTCTGCCGGGTCGCTGCCGTCGACGGGCAGGAACCGCAGGACCGCTTCCCGCCAGGTCGCAAAGCCGTACGGGTCGCTGGGCGGGGCCCGCCAGCACAGGTCGGCGACGAGCCCGCTCACCACGCCCGCAGGATTCTCCACCCGGATGCCCAGAGGATCGGTTATCCGGCCGCCGGGCAGGATCAGCTCGCGTACCGGCCCGGTCCCGGTGTCACCGGTGTCGTCGAACCCCAGGAGCCAGGCGCGGCCGTGGTCCTCGCAGATGAGGCCGCCCGTGTCGGCTACCGGCCCGGCGCGGGTCACCGTGCCGTCGCCGTCCAGCATGATGACCGAGCCCGGGGAGCGGTAGGAGACCGAGTGGCCCGCGTCCACGTGCTTGACCAGCGGGTCGCCGGGCAGCTGGCCGACGCCTGCGATGGTGCCCGCTACGGCGGCCAGCCGCGGTCCCTGCAGGTCGGCGTCGATGCGCCGGGCGGTGTCCCCGCGGATACGCCAGACCGGGGTCGGCGGATCGGTGGTCACAGTGTCGCCTTCCGCGCGCCGCCGCTCAGCCACTGACCAGCCCCGGCCCGCGGCCGGGCTGTCGGCCCGGCCTGCCCGTCGCCGTCGCCGGCGGCGATCTTCCTCCCGGGCGATCTCCGCAGCCGTAGGCCCTTCCCATGCCACCGGCCGGGTCCGCCGCCCGCCGCCGGCCGGTGGCTCTCCGGGACCGGTATGGCACCAGTCCGGGCGCGCGACCGCCCAGACCGCATCACCGCAGGCGGTCAGCGCCCCCGCATCAGCATCCAGCGAGATGAGCGTGTGATCACCCTGGTGGTGGTCGAACCGGATGACGCCGCCTGCGGCAGGCGAGGCGATCAGGACCGCTTCCCCGGTCACCAGCACGTCCAGTGCCACCGGGCGGTCCCGCAGCCCCGGCGCCACAGGCCAGCTGAGCACCCGGGTCACCGCCCCGGAGCGGCAGTCGATCTCGGCCGCCAGGGGCAGCGACTCATCAGCCGCCACCAGCAACCCGGACCTGGCATCGAAACACCCCAGCCGGAACGGCCGGACCTCACCCGCACCCACGACAGGCATCATCCCGGGCAACTGGGCTTCGCAGGGAGGCGCAGGCTGAGGAGGCCGATCGTTAACGCTGAACCGTCAGTGCCCTAAGTGCGGGCATGGGTGCTGTGCGACGGTCCACGGACTAGCGCTGTCCTGGCGGTACCGAAGCCGGGTCAAGACGGTGTGCTGTCTTTGCGCTCTGGCACGCCGCGCGGAAGCGCTGGGTCACGAGTCACGGAAGATCGAAGCCAGCGCCTGAAATCCTCGGCCAGGATGGCGGGATCCTCCAGGAAATAGCTGACCGGGAGCTGGACCGTGCTGATCCTGACGCGGATCAGGACCGGCCCCTCTGTCTCCAGGGCCCACTGTGTGGCGGCGGCAAGTTCCTCAGCGGTCCGCACATCGCGGGCCCCGCGCCAGCTGCAGGCGTCTGCGACGGCGGCGAAGTCAATGTCTGCCGATGCGGTCGGCTGCCCGCCGGTGGCCAGGTACACGCCGTTGTCCAGGATGTACACCACGAGCCGGCCCGGCTTCAGGTGCCCGACGGTGCTGAGAACCGACAGCCCCATCAGCAGGGAGCCGTCTCCTTCCACGGCGATGACCTTGCCGTCGAAGCCGGCGGGCAGGCCGAGCGCGAGACCCAGGGCCACCGAGACGGTCTGCCCCATCGCGTCGAGGCTGATGAAGTGGTTGCCCTTGCGGCCAGCCACGGCGAGCATCTCGCGCGCGATCCCGCCGAGGCTCAGCACCGCGGGGGCGTCTGGCGCGGCGGCGTCGATGAAGCGCAGGACCTCGGCCCGGCTGAGGCTGGGCGCGGTCATGAGCCCATGAGGTTGACGAGGACGAAGACCGGCCGGTGGGTGGCCCGCGCGAAGGCCCAGGCTCGCTCGATCTCGGCGGCCCAGCGATGGACCGGCGTGCGCCCGTCGAGCTGGAACCACCGGACTCCGGCCGCGTCGAGCAGAGCCTCGGACCGCTCGCTGATGGTGTGGATCATGGAGTTGTACTCGCCCAGGCCGCCGCGCCGGCTGACGATGGCCAGCAGCGGCAGGTGGTAGGGCTGGGCCAGGGTCAGCAGCGAGGTGAGCAGGTTCCCGATGCCGTTGTCCTGGAAGATCAGCACCGGGCGGGCGCCCGCGAGTTCCAGGCCGGCGGCGATAGCCACGCCTTCCTCCTCGCGCGGCATGGCGAAGACCCGCCGGCCGGGCCGGGCCCCGGGCCCGTTAATGAAATAGTCCAGAACGACCTTGAGGGTGCTGCTGGCCAGGTGCAGGACGTGGTCGGGGTCAATCGCCTCGACTCCGGCGATGACGGCCTCGCTGCGCTGCTCCAGAACCTCCTGCTCGGTCGCGCGCGAGTCGCCTGCCACCGCTCCGGCGCTGGTCACAGTTGCACGCCGCGGGTCAGAGCGCCGTCGACCACGAGATTGGTCCCGCTGGTGAAACTCGACACGGGACTGGCCAGGAAGGCGACCGCGGCCGCCATCTCGGTCGCGGTGCCCATCCGGCCGGCCGGGATCAGGTCGAGCACGGTCTGGAAGAACTCGGGCCGGTCGCGCTGGGCGTTGCCCCAGGCGCCGCCCTCGAACAGGGTGTTGCCCGGCGAGACGGTGTTGGCCCGGATGCCGCGGGGCGCCAGCCTGTGCGCGAGTCCCTGCGTGTAGTGCACCAGCGCGGCCTTCATCGAGCCGTACGGTCCCTCGAAGAAGTCCACCTCGCGCCCGGAGACGCTGGAGATCGTCACGATCGACGCGGCGCTGCTCTGCTCCAGGAACGGCAGCGCCGCTCCCACCATGCGCACCGTGCCCATCACGTCGATGTCAAAGCACTTAGCCCAGTTCTCCTCGGTGTCGGCCGTGGCCATCGCGCTGACGTTGGCGACCAGGATGTCGATCCCGCCGAGGGTGGCCGCCGACTCCGCCACCCAGGCCGCCAGCGCCACGCCGTCGGCCACATCCACCGCCGAGCCGGTCACGATTGCGTCGCCGGCCCGCAGTTCCGCCTCGGCGGCGGACACGGCCCCGGCGTCCCTGGCGCAGAAGGCGACGTGAGCTCCCTCCGCGAGCAGTGTCTCCACGATGGCGCGGCCGATTCCCCGGGTGCCGCCCGTGACGAGCGCTCGCAGGCCGGCAAGCTTCAGATCCATGGCTGTCCGATTTCCTTCCGCTGTCGAGCCCGCCGGCCGCGCCCGTCTGTCCAGGCCAGCCGGACTCCCGGGTCGAGCATCGAGTAGAGGGGGTCCACGATGAGGTTAGCGACGACGAGGACGGCCGAAGCCAGCAGGACTACCGCCCGGCTCCGGCCGCCCTCGTCTGGAATAATGCGACTTGTTAACATTAAAACGTTTTGTTTGTTGACTTCCGAGCGTTAGCTCGTGCCGGCGTGCAGGTCAAGGTCCGTTCGGACCGTTACCGGGCTGGCGTGCTCGGCGTGAGAAGAAAGGCGGCCAGGTGCGCTTTCAGCCCTCCGCGGCCGTGACCCGGGTCGCAACGGCATCGCTGCGCCCGGCGGGCGGCCTGCTTCCTGTCGGCACTGTGTCGCTCGCGCAGGGCGAGCCCGACTTCGCGACTCCGGAACCGATCACCGAGGCGCTGTGCCGGGCGGTCCGGGAAGGCTACACGCGCTACGGAGACATGAACGGCGACCCTGAGCTGCGCGACGCGATCGCGCGGCAGGCCAGCCAGACCGCCGGCGCGCCCTTCACCGGGCAGGACGTCCTGGTCACCCACGGCGGCTCGGCCGCCATCACCGCTGCCGTCCTGGCGACCGTCGATCCCGGCGACCGGGTGGTGCTCCCCGAGCCGATCTACTCGCTCTACCACGATGCCGTGCAGCTGGCTGGCGGCGTCCCGGTCTTCGTGCCGACCCGTTCCGATCATCACCTCGATCAGGGCCGGCTGGATGCCGAGCTGGGCGGCGCGCGGCTGATTGTCGTGTGCAATCCCGTTAACCCGACGGGCGCAGTGTTCGGCGCCGCGGAGCTCGGCTGGCTCGGCGAGCGCCTGTCCGGCACCGACACCTTGGTCCTCGCCGACGAGGCCTACGCCGACATCGTCTACGACGGCCGGCCTTTCGTCTCCGCGCTGTCGGTGCCCGCCCTCCGAGACCGGCTGATCTATGTCCAGACGCTGTCGAAGACCTATGCCATGACCGGCTGGCGGGTGGGCTATACCGTCGCCCCGCCGCCCGTCACGACGGTCCTCCGCCAGGTGCACCGGACGATGAACAGCTCAGTCAACGCCGCCGTCCAGCGAGCCGCGCTCGCGGCGCTGCTCATCGGCCCCAAGCTGGCCGCGCCCATGGTGGCGGCCTATGAGGAACGGCGGAACTTCGTTGCCGCGCGTATCGATGCCATGGACTGCCTCGCCGCGATGCGTCCGGAGGGCGCCTTCTACGCGCTGGCCCGCTACGCGAGCCCGCGGCCGGCGGGTGAGGTCACCGCGCGACTCCTGGCCGGCGGCGTGGCCGTGCGGTCGGGGCCAGAATTCGGGCCCTCCGGCGAGGGGCACATCCGGCTCTCCTTCGCCACGAGCATGGAGAACCTGAAGGAGGGCCTCGACCGGATCGAAGCGACCCTGACAGCGTTGTAAAGCTGCTGGTCAACGCCAGTTTCCCGGACCTTAGCGCGCTGACCTGGGCCACTCGGAGTTCACGGACGCGGGGCGGACAGATCCCGGGGTTTCACGTGGCGAGGAATGAAGAAGTGGCAGGTCAGCGGCCAGGTGGGCAGGAACGAACGGACTGTAAAACCGTCGCCTTACCTCTACGCGAGTTTCGCGTTGCATGGACCCGGCACGGCCGTTCAAGATCGATCTGAGTGGCAGATTGAGTGGCAAGCCGAGCTTGAGACAGCCAGTTCTGTGCTCATGTTCGCTTGTATCAGCTCGCGTTTGGCCTGCCGAGGTACTCAGCGCGCTCCGAGGTCTGGTCCGCGGCGGGAAGTTCGACCAGGCCGCCGCGACCGACCTCATCGTCGACCTGATGGTCCTGCCCGTTGACCGGTGGCACATGTCACCCCTGCTGCCCCGAATGTGGGAACTGCGCGACAACCTCACCCCCTGCGACGCCGCCTACGTGGCCCTCGCCGAGTTGACCGGCGCTACCTTGGTCACCGGCGACGAGCGCATCGCCGCAGCACCCGGACCACGCTGCGACATCCTGGTCATCAAATAGACCATCCGCAGAGCGCCCACAATCACCCACGCCCGATCGCTTGTCCTGAGCCTGCGGTGGGCGAAGTGTCATGAGCCCGCCATCGGCGTCTGGCCCCACACGGCCTGTCACGCTCCTGACGCGACTCCTGATACGGCGTTCTTTCTCGTCACGCCAGGTCAGAGCAGTTCACGACGCAGCAGGTGCTGGGTGAAACCAACGTGAAACCGCGATGACTCCCGTTGCGTGCACCGTGGACGTGGTGGCGGACGCCGGGCCGCCGTGGCAGGAGGAGAAGCATGACAAGCGCGATCATGGCCATCGGGCAGTGCAAGCCGTTCAGATGCAAGCCGGTCCTCGACGTCATTGACCTGCCGACTGGCGCGGGAACAGCGGCCGGGGCATCCCGATGACAGCGCAGCCGGCCCTGGCGATCCAGGTGCAGGGCCTGGAGAAGTCATACAAGGAATTGCAGGTACTGCGCGGGGTGAACTTCGATGTGGCGCGGGGCAGCATTTTTGCCCTGCTGGGCCCGAACGGGGCGGGCAAGACCACGGTCGTGAATATCCTGTCGACGCTGCTGAGGGCTGATGCCGGGAGAGCCGTCGTCAACGGCTTCGACGTCGTTGCCCAGCCGGCGGACGTGCGGGAGTCGATCAGCCTCACGGGGCAGTTCGCGGCCGTGGACGAGATCCTCACCGGGCGGGAGAACGTGGTTCTCGCGGCGCGGCTGCGGCACCTGAAGGGCGCCGGCGCCATCGCGGACGGCCTGCTGGCCCGATTCCAGCTCACCGACGCGGCGGGGCGGCGGGTGTCGACGTATTCCGGGGGCATGCGCCGCCGCCTCGACATTGCGATGAGCCTCGCCGGGAATCCGCCGGTGATCTTCCTGGACGAGCCGACGACCGGGCTCGATCCGCAGGCGCGCCTCGAGGTGTGGCACGCCGTCAGGGAACTCGCCGGACGCGGCACGACGGTGCTGCTCACCACGCAGTACCTGGACGAGGCCGAGCAGCTTGCCGACCGGATCGCGATCCTGCACCAGGGCGCGATCATCGCTGATGGCACTCTCGCCGAGCTGAAGCAGCTCTTCCCTGCCGCCGAGGTCGAGTACGTCGAGAAGCAGCCGACCCTCCAGGACATCTTCCTCGCCATCACCGGAAGCGACGGCACGGGCAGTAGCGGCAAAGCGGTCAGCGGCAACGGCTCGAAAGAGAAGGAACAATGATGAACACGCATTTCTTCGGCGACACCGCCGTGCTGCTGGGACGGTCCATGCGCCACATCACGCGCAGTCCGGACACCATCATCACGACCGCCATCATGCCGGTCGCCTTGCTGCTGCTGTTCGTCTACGTGCTGGGCGGCGCCATCAGGCACGGGACGGAGACCTATGTGACCTACCTGCTGCCCGGCATCCTGCTGATCACGATTGCCTCGGGTATCTCCTACACCGCGCTTCGGCTCTTCACCGATATGCAGGGTGGCATCTTCCAGCGATTCCAGTCCTGGCCGATCGCACGGTCGTCCGTTCTGTGGTCGCATGTGCTGACCTCGCTGGTCGCGAACCTGATCTCGCTCGTGGTCGTCGTGCTCATTGCTGTCGCCATGGGCTTCCGCTCCGGGGCGGGGGCGCTGGCGTGGCTCGCGGTCGCTGGCATCCTGATCCTGTTCACCCTGGCACTGACCTGGCTCGCCGTCATCCCCGGGCTGACCGCCAAGTCCGTGGACGGCGCAGGCGCCTTCGCCTACCCGCTCATCTTCCTGCCGTTCATCAGCTCGGCCTTCGTGCCGACCCAGACCATGCCCGGCCCGGTACGCGCCTTCGCCGACAACCAGCCCGTGACTTCCATCGTCAACACGATCCGCGACCTGCTCACCCAGCACCCGGCGGGCACCGGCGTCTGGGTCTGCCTCGCCTGGTGCCTGGGCATCCTCATCGTCGCGTACACGCTCGCCATGGCCACCTACCACCGCAAGGTCGCCTGACGGCGGTCCGCTCAGCCCGTCATCCATAACGGTGCCGCGGCCGACGTACCTGTCCGGCGACTCAGCCGCTGCGCCCGGCCCGCGCCTGAAGCGCAGCACGGGCGGCGGCCCGCTGGGCCTGCGGGCCGAGCCCGGCGTAGGTCAGCACGGCGTCGTCGTAGGCCGGCCTGTCGGCGTCCTGCGCCGCTCGCCGGGCCCGCGCCGCGGACATGGTCGGCTGGAGGCTCGTGAGGCCGCAGCGCTCGGCCAGCGCGATCATCCTGGCCCCCGACCTCAGCAAGCCGGCGTCAGCCGCCCGGCGGCCCCGGTCGATGTCGGTCATGGCCAGGGCCAGCAGAAGCGAGCCGCAGACAGCGAGGTCATAGGCAGCGGCGAGCGTCCCGGATGGTGGCCCCGGCTCAGCGGTCAGTGCTGCCAGCAAGCTGGGCAGAGCCCTGGTGATGTCGGCGACCAGGCCGAGCTGACCGTGCTGGGCGTGGGCGACTACGGCGGTGGCCTGAACCTGCAATGCCCATGGCTCCAGGCGGGCCTGATCGCCGCCGGGTCCCGGGTGCTGCGTGTCCCGCAGCGTCGCGGCGGCCGTGCGCGACAGGTGCAGGCCGGTATCAACCGCGCCGCGGCCGAGCGCGATCTCCGCGCGCATCGCGGTTTCGAACATCTGCATGTCCCAGGGCTCGTTGCCGGCGTGCGGCGTGGTCAGCTTCAGCTCGCGCTCGGCCTCGTCGTAGGAACCGCGCTGCAGGTGGGCGCCGACGATTGCCTCACGCAGCCGGTTCGCGCTGGACCACGCCCCGAACGCCTCGGCTACCGCCAGCGCCGCAGCCAGGTGGTGCAGCGCCTCGTCACCCGAGCCGGGGTCGTCGTCCTGCAGGCACAGTTCACCGATCCGGGAATGCGCGGCCGCCAGGAGCCAGGCGCTGCCCCGGCGCTCGAACGCGGAGAGCGACCGCCGCGCCGCCGCCAGCGCGCGGTCCAGGTCCCCCGCCCCCTCCCAGAGGTAACTGGCCACCTGGCTCGCCACGCCCGCGAGCAGCGGATGGTCGCTCTCACCCAGCGCCTGCAGGGTCGCCAGGTCCGCCTCGGGCGACACGAACAGCGCCCCTAGCACGACCTGCGCAGCCCGGGCGAAGGTATCCGGCGGGGCAGCCGGCAGCCGCCGAAGGCCGGCCACGAACCGCGCCGGGCTCGGTTCCCGCAGCAGGAAGCTGCTAAGTGCGCCAAGAACCAGGCTGGCCCTGGTCACCTCGACCAGGGCGCCTTCGGGCCGGTAGGGCGGCAGAATGCGGACCGTGTCCGCGGCCAGGGCGCCCAGCCGGGCGAACGCGGCCTCGATACTCCACAGGCCACCCAGCACGGCCGATACCGCGGCGACCGCCCCGGCGTCCTTACGGTCGAGTCCGTGCCGCAGGGCCAGGACCAGGTTGTCCTGCTCGGCTCGGAGCAGCTCGAGGGCAGGGAGGTCGCTGGCCAGGATCGAGTCGTGGTGGGCGACACCAAAGTCGCGAGCCCAGGCCAGGAACTGGGTGATCACCCGCTCGGTCTCGCCAGCGTCCTCCCGGCGCACGCCAGCGAACTCGCGGACAGTCTCCAGCATCCGGTACCTGGTGCCCGGCGTGGTGTCGATGACCTTGAGGAGCGACTGATCAGCGAGCTGCTCCAGGACCGGCAGGATGTCGGCGCCGAGCAGCTGCCGGGCGGAATCGGCGGTGAAACCGCCGGGGAACACGGACAGCGCGCGCATGGCCGCCTGTCCGGCCGGGTCCAGCAGGTTCCAGCTCCAGTCGATGACGGCGTGCAGGGTGCGGTGCCGCTGCGGCGCGTCCCTGGTGCCGCCGCGCAGCACCGCGGACCCGTCGTCGAGGCGGCGGGCGATCTCGGCCACCGACATGACGCGGACCCGCGCGGCGGCAAGTTCCGCGGCCAGCGGCAGCCCGTCCAGGCGGCTGCACAGCTCCCGCACGGCGGCGGCGGGCAGGTCGGCGTCGGGCCGCGCTGCCCTGGCCCGCTGCTCGAACAGCTCGGCCGTGGTCGGCAGGTCCAGCTCCGGCAGCAGGTACACCGACTCCGACGACAGGCCAAGCGGAGCCCGGCTGGTGGTAAGCACGCGCAGATCCCTGCTCAGCGACACCAGCGCCTGCACCAGGTCGGCGGCGCCGGGGACGACGTGCTCGCAGTTGTCCAGCACCAGCAGCGCGGGTCCCGGACCGAGGGCTGTCACGATCCCCGCGGGGCCGCCGGCCGGGGCGCTGCGCTGGCCGATCGGGCTGCCGCCGTCGTCGCCGGCCCCGAGGGCGGCCGCGACCTCGGCCGCGACATCGCCTCCGGCGGCCACGCCCGCCAGCTCGATAACGTGCACGACGCGCTGTTCCGCCCGGCTGCTGACCGCGTGCGCCAGACGGGTCTTGCCCAGGCCGCCGGTGCCCACGATCGATGTGACCCGGGATGTGCGCAGCAGGGCCGCCACGGCGGCAATGTCCTGGTCCCGGCCCAGCAGCGGGTTCGGCTCGTGCCGGAGGCCGCGACGGATCACCGGCGCGCTGGCCTCCAGCAGCGACTGGTACACGTCCTGCAGCGCGGCCCCCGGGTCGCTGCCGAGGTCGTCGCGCAGCCGCTGCCGGTAGTCGTGGTACTCGGTCAGGGCCGCGGCCGGCCCGAAGATCGCGGCCTCGGACTGCAGCAGCTCGGCCAGGACCTCCTCGTCCCGCGGGGCACGCAGGAAAAGCTCGCCGAGCGGTGCGACGGCTTCGCCGCGCCGCCCGAGGCGCGACAGCGCCATCGCCCGGGACCGGCGTAGCGACTGGTAGGCCACAACCCGGGCGGCACGCAGCGCAGACAGCGGGTCGCTCTTCCCGGAATCCCAGCCGTCGGCGCCCTGACACAGCGCGAGCCCGGCCTCGGCGAGCCCGAGGGCCCCGAGGTGGTCACCGGCCCGGGAACGCTTCTCGCTCTCCGAGGCGCTGAGCACGACCGCGGAGGCATCGATCTGGTCTTCGCGCAGCGACAGGCGGTACCCGCCCGGTGTGCTGACGATAATCCCGGGGCCGAGGCGCGCCCGGGCGCGGGACACCAAGATCTGGAGGGCCTTGCCCGGATGCTCAGGTTGCTCGTCTGGCCACAGCGCGTCCACTAGCCGGGCGGCGCTGCACCCTACGCGCGGATTCTCCGCCAAGAGCGCAAGCAGGGCCTGCAGCCGGGAGCCGGTGATCTCCAGGCTGCCATAACTAACCCGCGACAACAGGGCCAGCTCAACGGTCACCGCCGTCAGATTAGCCGCTTTCCGGCCAGCGGCGCAGGACGCGATCATTGTGGTGGCCCGGTCAACCTGACCACCACCTACAGTCAGTCGGCAGTCGGACTTCGCGGGCTGACGCGGGGTCAGTGCCGTGGCCCATCTTCGTTGAGGCAGGGGCCTGAAGAAGGGCACCGCCACCACGTACGCGCGTTGGGCTGGCGCCTACTCGGCAAGTACGTCGCGGACCTCGGCAGGTTCGCGGCCGATCAGCTTTCCCAGGAGCGGGTCGACGCCTGCGAAGCGGCCCTGCCCGGCGGCCTGGAAGAAGCCGAGGGTGAACTGCGCGACGGGTTGCGGAGTGCCGTGCACGATCTGGTCGGCGACCCACTGGTCGTCGTCCATGATGACGCGCTTGAAGTCGCGTCCGACCAGTTCGGAGGCCATCGCAGCGAGCTGCTCGTACGTCACGGCGTCTTTGGCGGTGAGGATGACCGGGCCGTCGTAGGGACGGTCGTCAGCGAGGATGACGGCGGCCGCGTGCGGGCGAGATGGAGGAGGGTGTCGACTGCCGTTTCCAGGGGGCGGCTGTCCCGCTGGACCTGGGCGAGGAGTAGGCCGCCCTGGAGCGTGGCGAGGAGGGTAACGGCGAGGGCGTCCGGGTCGGTGCCGTCCGGGAGCTGCCCGGCCTGGTGCAGGCGGCGCAGGGCTTCGCCGATGGCGGCCTGCCACCGCCCGAAGCCGTCGGCCAGCAGGGTCCGGGCGTGCGGGTCGGTCTCCGCGAGCTGGCCGGCGAGGGAGCCGAGGGGGCAGCCGCCCTTGCCCTCCCCGCTCCTGGCCTGGGCGATCACCATGTCGCGCCAGGCTCGCAGCCCCTCGGCGCTGCCGAGGTCCGCCTGCCGCTGATTCCCGGCGATGACGTGGGCCTGGTGGCTGATGACCGCCTGCACGAGCTCGTCCTTGTCGGGGAAGTAGTGGTACATCTGCGACCCGCTCACCCCCGCCGCCGCCTTGACGTCATCGAGAGTGGTGCCCGCCACGCCCCGCTCGTAGATCAGCCGCGCAGCCGCCTCCACGATCCGCGCCCGGGTCCGCTCCCCCTTGGCGGTGAGCCGCGGCCGAATCTGCTCCTGGCTCTCCATGATCGCCACCATAGCAGGTTTCTGAGTTTGACAACCCAGTCTAGGCTGGCCAGAATGGGTTGCAGAACTCATTATCAATACCTGGGAGATCCACCGTGATTCTTGTGACGACTGCGGGAAAGGTCGGCGCCGAGGCGGCCCGGCTGCTGCGCGAGCAGGATGTGCCCGTGCGGGTGCTGGTGCGGGACCCGGGCAAGGCGACGGCCAGGGCGCTGGCCGCAGCCGGGGCGGAGATCGCCGCCGGGGACCTGGGCGTGCCCGCGAGCATCGACGCCGCGATGGCCGGCGTCAGCGCGGTGGTGCTGGTCAGCCCGGCCGTCCCGGCCCAGGAACTGGGCGTCGTCACCAGCGCCGCGAAGGCCGGCGTGGCGCACGTCGTCAAGGCGACCAGCAAGGCCTCGGCCGACTCGCCGATCGCCCGGCGGCGCGGGCAGGCCGAGATCGAGGCGGGCCTGGCCGCCACCGGGATCCCGCACACGCTGCTGCGCTCCAACGCCTACATGCAGAACGTCCTCGCCCTGGCCCCGGCCATCGCCGCGACCAGCAGCTTCGGCTCCGCGGCAGGCAAGGGCCGCGCCGGGATGGTCGACGCCCGCGACGTCGCCGCCGTAACCGCGGCCATCGCCGCCGCCCCCGCCCCGCACGCCGGGAAGGTCTACTGGCTCACCGGCCCCGAGCTGATCTCCAACTACGACGTGGCCGCCGAGCTGTCAAAGCTCCTCGGCAGGAGCATCACCTACCGGGAGCTCACCTTCGAGGAGAACAAGGACGCGATGGTCCGCGCCGGAGTCCCTGAGCCGGTCGCGCAGCAGAATGCCCAGGCGTTCAGCCTCACCGCCGACGGCGACGCCGAATGGGTCACCGACGACGTCCCGGCCATCCTCGGCCGCCCCGCCCTCTCCTTCGAGCAGTTCGCCGCCGGCCACGCCGCCGCGTTCTCCTGACCCCGCAGGACGACACCGGCCGCAGACCGCAGGCCAGGCACAAGACAAAGACATATAGGAGCAGGCAAGCCATGAAGGATCTCAAGGACAGGACCGCCCTGGTAACGGGCTCTACAAGCGGTATCGGCAGGGCCACGGCCCTGGCGCTCGCCGCCCGGGGCGCCCGCGTGCTGGTGACCGGCCGCAACAAGCAGCGAGCCGCCGACGTTGTCGCCGAGGTCGAGCGCGGCGGCGGCATCGCCGCCTACCGCCTGACCGCACTGGACAGCGCAGCGGCGGCACCTGGGGTCAGGATTTTCTAACGTTCTGACAGCATCCCCTAGGCCAAGGCCGGGTGCAGCCGTACCAGCGGGGCGGGCTTTCCTGGCCAATGCCGAAACCGACTCGTCACGTACGCCTGCTACTAGCAGAGCGCATCCGGCCAGGGCTACGAGCGCCGCTGGGAGGTACCCAGCCCACGTCGGTGGCCGGGTGTCAGCCCCTAAGCTTTGCCGCTGTGACGGACAGCTTTGATCCCGTGGCGTACAACCGTGCCGCATGGGACCGCGAGGTCGAGAACAGCAACGAGTGGACGCAGCCGGTCGGGCCAGAGGTTATCGCCCGGGCGCGAGCCGGCGACTGGTCGGTCGTCCTGATCGGCTACCAGCCAGTGCCGCGTGGCTGGTTCCCCGGTGACCTGGCCGGCGTCGAGGTTCTGTGCCTGGCTTCCGGCGGAGGGCAGCAAGGGCCGGTGCTCTCGGCAGCGGGCGCGGCCGTGACGGTACTGGACAACTCGCCGCGGCAACTGGACCGCGACCGGGAGGTCGCCGCCCGCGAGGGACTGGCTGTCCGTACCGAGCTCGGCGACATGCGCGACCTGAGCGTGTTCGCCGACGCTAGCTTCGATGTCGTGTTCAACCCGGTGTCCAACGTGTTCTGCCCCGATCTCGCGCCGGTCTGGCGGGAGTCATTCCGCGTGCTGCGCCCGGGCGGAATCTTGATGGCCGGGTTCATGAACCCTGACATCTTCATCTTCGACATCACGGCGCTGGACGAGCGGGGTGAGCTGACCGTGCGTCACCAGCTTCCGTTCAGCACCCTTGACCTCCCAGACGCTGAGCGGCAGCGCTCGTACGGGGCCGGGCCAATTGAATACAGCCACTCACTCGCCGGGCAGATCGGCGGCCAGCTCGCTGCGGGCTTCACCCTGACCCACCTGAAGGAAGCCCCGCACCACGCCGACGCCACGGCCCGGTACATGCCTGGTTACTTCGCCACCCGGGCCATCAAGCCGTGACCAGTGCGCGACGGGAGACCGCACAGGTAGCGCTGCCCGTCCGCGTCAGACGGCGGGCAGGCCGGGACCACCTGCGGCCAGCATAAGCCGGACGGCAGGCGCGGGCCTTGGCAGGCGAATCGCTGTCTCGGCCTGCGCGGCGGCCGCAAGCCAGGGCAACCGTCCGGGCAACATTCCGTGCGGCGGGTCGGGCCAGGACTGGCGGGTTGATTCACGCGACCACGATTGAGGTCAGTGGCCCCGCCGACAGCGGCGCCCATCCGTGCTTCGGGGCGTCGTTCTCTATGCTCCAGAACGTCGGCGATCCCGCCTAGGTAGTTGGTGACGTCGCCGGGGGTCTGGCCTGCAGGAGAGCGCAGCGCGACCTCAAGACTGACGGGCGTGTGCTCGGCCGGCGAGAAGCCCCGTGCAGTGCATGCCTCCCGCGCCGAGTGCTTGAACGAGCCGACTCACTGGACCCTCCTATCGAGAGGCTGGCTATGCTGCTCGCGAGCCTCGCAGTCCTGGTTTAGCAGGCGCCCTTGGTCGCGCGTGAGGCGGGCCGCGACGTACAGGCCCGGTCGCCCTCGTCGGTCGTAGTGCGGGGCTGGGCTGCTGCCCTGGCCGGACTGGAGCCAGTGCTACTTCGACCGCCTGGGCCGCCGTACCGCCGCTGATATATGTCCGGCTCGTACGGGTGCCTTATTAACTCACATCGCCAGAACTGGAACAAAAATGTAGGCGGAGGCAGTGCGTATCAGCACATGTACAAAGGAGGTGAGCGGACTTTATATATGGCACATGGTTGTCATACTTGTCGCAGGAACATAACCTATGGCCAGGGGGCAAGCAAAGGACAAGAAGGGTTTAGAAATGGCCAACACGCTCCCTTATACCCTAGGATGTCCTATGTGTGATTATTCGGACACCTGGATTGTGAGAACGTCGGACGATCCCCATGACGGAGCTCTGCCGCTCCGTGAGAAGAAATCATTTGTGGAACAGCTAGTAGCAGAGCATCCTAATCACCCGAAGCCCAGTCGCTGGCCAGATGCCTCTTAAGCTTCCGCAGATATCCGTGTTCAGTGTCTGGCTTCGTAGCTGGCGAGACCCCCAGACCTCGCCCCCGGTCCCATGCAGGGCTCAGGCCAGCAGCCGGCCGGTACCGCCTCGTTCTCAGGCCGATAGCTCAATCCGCATGTCGCACCTTAGCCGGTGCGCTGGTACCGGGGCGGAACCGGACGAATGCAGCGTCGAGCTGCGCTCCGTGCGGGTCTGACCTGCCGACGCGGCTGGCCGGTCAGTGGCCTGGCATGGGCGCTATGCCCGGGCAGCGCCCGAGGAAGGCGGCGAGCCGGTCGCTGGGGCCGGCCGTAGCCGCCACGGCGACCGGCGCCGCGAACAGCGGGTGCCGACCGGCGCGGGGGACCAGCACCGGGGCTATCGCCAGCAGGTCGATGGCCAGGGCGCGCGGGATCGGCTTGCGCTGCCCGCACGCCCGGGATACGTCCCACCCGTGGACGGCGACCTCGAGGGCTGCCGCAGCGGCCATGACGCTGGCCGCCAGCGGGCAGTCGGCGATGTCGACGACCTGGTGCTGGAGGCCGGGGCCGGTCCAGGCGTCCAGCAGCCGGCAGGCGCGATCGCGGAACGCCCGTGCCGGGTCAGCTGCCAGGTCCCCGTCCTCCGCGGCCGGGTCCAGGCCAACGCGTCCGGCTTCGATGCCCTCACCGAACGCGGCCAGGGATTCGCAGGCGTGCCGGAGCAGCATCCGCAGGTCCCAGTCCCGGCATGGCGTCAGGCGCGGCAGGATCTCCGGCGTGACGGCCAGGACCGCGCCGAGCGCGTACCTGACCGATGGTCCAAGCAGCCGGGCACCATCGGCCGGCCATGCCGCCCGGGCCGCCGGGGTCATCGGCCCGGTACCGGGACCGCGGCAGCCGGGACGACCTGTGGCAGGCCGAACGTCGCGAACAGGCCCGGGTCGTTGAACGAGGTGACCCGTGCAACGCGCGATGCGGCGATGGTGAGCACGCATATCGAGTGTGCCCGGTACACGCCGTCGTGGTCGCGCAGGTAGGCGGCAAGCGCGGGCTGGCCGTTGGCAGCCGTGGGGATCATCTGGAAGCGGCCGGGTTCAGTGAGGACCCGCGCCCGCAGGAAGCGCGCGATCAACTCACGGCCGGTGAACCAGGTCACCTCCGGCGGCATCTCGAACACGGCGTCCTCGCGCAGCAGTTGCATGACCGCCGTGACGTCGGCGTTCTGGAACGCGGTGGCGTACCTGTCGAGCAGGGCGCGGTCAGCCGGGTCGGCTGGCTCGTGAATCTGGTCCTCGTCGGGAGCCGCCTGCTCCAGCCGCGCCCGGGCGCGCTGCAGCATGCCGTTCACCGCAGTGGTCGTCGTGCCGAGCAACTCAGCGACTTCCGCTGCCCGCCAGCGCAGCACGTCGCGCAGGATCAGCACGGCGCGCTGCCGGGCGGGCAGATACTGCAAAGCGGCGATCAGGGCCAGCCGCATGCTCTGCCGTGACGCGACGATCTCGGCTGGATCAGTGGCCCCGGCGCTGACCAGCGTGTCGGGAATCGGCTGCAGCCACGGAACCTCCGGCCGCGCCGCGGCCAGCGGGGCGTCCGGGTACTCGCCCGGGCCGCCGAGGCCGGAGGGCAACGGCCGGCGGCCGCTGTTCTCCAGTGCGCGTAGGCAGGCGTTGGTCGCGATCCGGTACAACCAGGTCCGCAGCGACGCCCGCCCCTCGAAGTCGCCGTAGGACCGCCAGGCACGGATCATGGTCTCCTGCACCTGGTCTTCCGCATCGTGAACCGAGCCCAGCATGCGGTAGCAGTGCGCCAGCAACTCAGGCCGGAACGGGTGCGTGAGACGCGCGAAATCCTCGCTGACTGCCATGGCTGCTCCCTCCCGGCGTCGCGTGCTGCGCCGTCACTGGTACAGATCCGGCCCGGCCACGGAAGTAACCGGCCGGCGGCGCCTTATCTGCCCCGCAGATTCCCCGGTCAGTCTCCCGTGCGTCCCGGATCTGTAGAGGTGAACGCAGATGGGGCCCGGCCTCACACACATCAGGGGAGCCCGCATGTCAATCCACCAGACTTCAGGCGCGATCGCCGACCAGGAGGGTCAAGGGCCCGATCAGGTCCATCGCTGGCGCGCGTTCGCGGTGCTGGCTGTTTCGTTCTTCATGACGGTCGCGGACCTCGCGATCGTCAACGTGGCGCTTCCGACCATCGGGCGCAAGCTGCACATGGCGGAGTCGGACCTGCAGTGGGTCGTCACCGGCTACGCGCTCACCTTCGGCGGCTTCCTGCTGCTCGGCGGCCGCGCCGCGGACCTGCTGGGACGCCGCCGCATACTCATGGCCGGCCTGTCCCTCTTCACCGCGGCCTCGCTCGGCTGCGGGCTGGCGACCGCTGAGGGCTTCCTAATCGCGATGCGCTTCCTGCAGGGGCTCGGCGCGGCGATCGTCCTGCCCGCCGCGCTGTCGATCGTGATGAACATGTTCCCCGAGGGCGCCGAGCGCAACAAGGCGCTGGGCGCGTGGGGAGCCATCGGGGCCAGCGGCGCGGCCGTCGGCGTTATGGCCGGCGGGCTGCTCACCCGCTACCTGGGCTGGGAGTACATCTTCTACCTCAACGTCCCGATCGGCGCGGCGGCGCTGCTGCTCGCCCCGCGTGTCGTGCCGGAGAGCCGGATCGACACGGCACGCCGGCGCTACGACCCGTTCGGTGCGGTCGCGGTGACCGGCGGCCTGTCGCTGCTCGTCTACGCAATCTCGACCGCCCCGCAGGTCGGATGGGGTACGGCCAGGACGGTGACGCTGCTCGCGGTGTCCGCCGCCCTGTTCGCCGCCTTCGTAGTCATCGAGACGCGCGTGGAGGCGCCGCTGATGCCGCTGCGGATCTTCCAGAACAAGACGCTGGCGGGCGCGAACGCGGTGGGCGTGCTGCTCGGCGGCAGCTTCTTCGCGTACATCTTCATCGGCACCCTGTACATGCAGCAGGTGCTCGGTTACTCCGCGCTGAAGGCTGGGCTCGCCTGGCTGGAGATGGCGCTCATCTCGGTCGCCTTCGCCGGCCTGTCGCAGGCGCTAGTCACCCGCGGCTTGGCCAAGCTCGTGATGGCGGCCGGAATGGCCATGATCGGCGGCGGCATCTTGTGGTCAACCCAGGTGCCCGTGCACGGCCTCTTCTGGGCCAGCCTGGCCGGGCCGTTCTTCATCGTCGGAGTCGGCACCGCATTTGCCTTCATCCCGGTCTCGATCGCCGCCCTGGCTGGGGTCGCCGAGCACGAGGCCGGCCTGGCCTCCGGGCTCATCAACACCTCCGAGCAGCTTGGCGGGGCGATCGGTATCGCCATAGCGTCCACGATCGCCGCCACCCACGCCCGCACCCTGCTCCAGCAGGGTGCCGCCCCAGCCGCGGCGCTCACCAGCGGTTTCCAGTGGGCGTTCTGGGCTTGCGGCGTCATCGGCCTGGCCGCGGTCCCGGTGACTTACCTCCTGGTCCGCCGCAACGAGCTAGCCACGGCGGTTGCCCGCACATCCCAGAAGCCTCAGCCAACACCTGCCGACGTTTAGCCAACCACCGCCTCATACGCATCAAGGGAGCCCAGCATGCCAACGCAAGAACTTCCGGAACGACGGCGTTGGTCACCGGCGCCAGCCGGGGTCTCGGCTGCGCCATCGCCGTCGCCCTGCCCAAGCACGGCGCGCACGTCGCCGGGGGTCGCCCGCGACCCCGGCCTCGAGGTACTGCTCCAGCGCGCTGGTCACTCCCGAGCCGAGCAGGTCGCCCCGGCCTGACCTAAGCCCGGACGCCCTCTCCGACGGCCGCGTCGACGGCACCTAACCTGCCTGACGCCAGTTGCGCCGTGTGCCGATCGGCGCGCACGCGCAGGGCCACCCCTGGCGCCTTGGCCCGTCCGAAGCTGGGCCCGTGATTACGAGATCAACCACTTGAGAAAGAGAACGGCAATGCGCAAACTGATCGAATCGACCCTCGTCTCGCTCGACGGCGTCATCGAAGCGCCCGAACGGTGGGCTAACTTCGACGCCGAGGACACGGCGTTGTCCCTGGATCAGCTGGGCAATTACGACGCCTTCGTCATGGGCCGGGTGACCTACGAGAAGTTCCACGCGAACTGGGGCCACATCACTGGCAATCCCTACATCGACCTCATCAACGCCATGCCCAAGTACGTCGCATCCCGATCGCTGACCCAGACGGCATGGAATGCCACCCTCCTCGGACCCGACCCATCCAGCGCGATCGCCCGGCTGAAGGACCAGCCCGGCAAGGACCTCATCAAATACGGCACCAGCCGCTTCGACAACACACTCGTGCGAGACCACCTGATCGACGAGTTCCGCTTCTGGATCATGCCCGTCGTAGCCGGCCCAGGGCAACGGCTGTTCGAGGACGTCGACACCTCCGGGCTCGACCTCAGGCTCACCGACGAGAGGAGGCTGGAGAACGGGTCGGTGATCCTCACTTATGCGCCCCGCTGACCCCAGTCCGATACCCCAAGCGCGCACAAGCTGCGGGCGCGCCGAGCGCTGAACGACCTGATATGTGTCGTGCCGTCACTTGATTATCAGCGAGCGTCGACGACACAGAACGGCGGTTCTCGGCGAGCGTTCTCCTGTCGGTGCTGGCGCCGGCTCTCTGAGGGCTGAACTCAGGGGTAACGGGCCCGGGGTCTTTTTGGCAGGTACCAGAGCCGAGCGGCGAGCGGCTCGACTGTGACTACCGCGATGGCCGACAGGCCGGCCGCCACGCCAATTGCAGTATCGCCGCCTCTGACCGCGGCGAGCGCAGCGCCGAGTAGTGCTACATGATCCAGCCCTAACGTTGGCCCTACGACTTCTAGGGGCTAGATCCACGTGCGACAGACCCCCCGGAGGGCCAATCTCCGAGGGGTCTGTCCTCGTTATGGGTGCGGTCAGGCGACCTGATCTTCCGCTTCGTTTCCGGGCTCGGGATCTTCGTAGGCGTCCAGTCGGCTGACTGCCTCATTTATGGCTGTGAGCACGCTCGGCCCGGTCCTGGGCGGGGACGCGGTCCAGAACGCCCGGTGAGCTGATCTTGTAACTATCCTGGGCCTATGCCTCGCGAAGGTTCGGTTAGTGGCAGGGCCGACGCGCCCGGCAGGCTGTGCGTGCGCGGCTGGATGTGGCGGCTGTCGATGCTGTGGGTGGCCATAGGCGCTAGTGGGGCTGGTTACCTCTTTGTCTGCACCATGCAGGGGTGCACCACCAACCAGTGCACCAACGACGAATTCTGGTTTCCGCTGTACAACGGGGAGCCTGGGGTGATCTCCGGTGTCGGCGCGCTGGCAGCGGGGGTATGGCTGCTGCTGGCTGTGCCATTGCTGGTTGCGGGGTTAGTCCGGCTCCGTGGCTCGGCGCCGCACAATTGGCTCCGCGCTGCCGCGTGGGCCGGTGCGTGGGTCACGGGCTTCGCGCTCATCGGCCTAGCGGTGTTCTCGGGGTGGGCCTGGGCGAATGGTTCCGGCGCTCCCAACGTGGCCTGGGGAGAGCTGCCGATTTTTGCCTTGTGGCTGACGCTCGGAGCCGTGATGACGCAGATACTGGCCGCGCCAGCCTAGGGCCCGGCGACCCGCGTTTCCGCGAGTTGCTGCTGGCTGCCGGCAGCGAGGACGTCGGGGAAAGCGGTATCGGGGAGATCACCACGCCGGCGTTCGCAGTTCGCGAGCATGGCCAGTTCGTTGCGGCGGCAGGCTACCGGGACTGGTCCCGGGGGACAGCGCATCTGAGCGTGCTGACAGCTCCTGCAGCGCGCGGCCGCGGCCTGGCCCGCGCCGCCGCGTCAGCTGCCGGCTGCCATGCGATCGACCAGGGCCGGCTCCCGCAGTGGCGAGCCCGCTTCCCGGCTCCCAGACTGTCGCCCGCGCTCTGGGGTTCCGCGCACTCGGATTCCAGGTGAGCATCCGCCTCGCCGCTGCCTGACCAGCAACCCAGCTGGTCAGGTGCTGCACATGCCAATGCCGCGGCGCGTCAGTAACGGCTAGGTCACCAGGCAGTACGAGCTTCCGGTGTTCAGCCCAGGTGACTCAGGCAGGCTCAGGCGATGGATACGACGTTGATGATGTAGATCGTTGCTGCCTCTTCATCGACTTCGTACAGAACGCGGATGCCGTCGGCGTGCAGTCTGTAGATACCGGTAGCGCCCCACGCGACAGCATTCTCGGGGCGTGGCTGGTCAGCCAGGCGGGTGATGGCCTCGCGTGTGCGGGTGAACAGGTCCTTGTCGTCGCTGCGGCTGCGGGCCAGGCCGCGCAGCGCCGTCTCGCGGAAGACGACGGTCAGGCTCATGCCAGGTCGCGGGCTTCGATCCGGTCGAGTGCGGCGTCCAGGTCGCTGATGCTGGTCCCGGTGTGGCCGGCTGCCTTGTCGGCCTGGTGCGCTGCCAGGGCTGCGCGGTCTTGCAGGTCGGCAAGGTCGTCGATGCTGATCAGCGCGGCGACGGGCTGGCCGTGCTCGCTGATCGTCACGGGGCGGTGGCTCTGCCTTGCCTCGGCGACGAGGTCGCCCAGGTGCGCTTGAGCCGCGGGCATCGGGTAAGCCATGGGCTGACGGTAACACCGCGCAGGGACATGCACGTTCCGCGGCGGGAGAGCAGGTGCCCGGTTGGGCCGCGTTGGCTGATCTGGATCATGAGTACGCGTAGGTTCGAGATTCCAAGATCCATGTGAGTGTCAGATCGAGCGGCAAACTGCGCTTGCGACAGCCGTTTTCGTGCTTGCCCCCGCTAGCGTCAGCTTACGTTTCGCCTGTTCAAGGCGGCTGACCTGGGAGTTCCTGACCGTGGAGTGATCCATGGTAAGGAGCAGGTCTACGGTTCGATTCCGTGAGGTTCCGCAGGTCAGGCTAGGGTTCCGCCTGGATCGCTTGTATCTGCATGATCGGCATCCTTCCGGGGGCGAACCCTGATGATGGATGTCCGTCAAAGCAGGTCAGGCCCTGCTTCATGTGCGGAAGAGCTGGATTTTGACGCCGATGGCGTCGGCGATGCGGGTGAGGTCGGCTGGGTCGCTGGTGACGACAGGGGCCTGGTGGCGGACGGCCGTGGCGATGACGATGGCGTCGACGACGTCGGCGGTGCCGGAGGCTGCGCAGGCTAGGCCGGCGGCGCGGCCGGTGGCCTGGTCGTCGGGGAGGATGTCGCAGGCTTTGAGGACTCGTGAGATCTGGTGCTGGGGTCCGCCGCGCCAGGCCCGGGCCAGGACGACGACCGGGACGATGGGGCGGATGCGGGCTGCGGTGATCTCGTCGTGGAGGGCGAGGAAGTCGGGGTTGCGGCGTTCGGCTGCCAGGAGGGCGCCGGTGTCGTAGACGATGGCGGGCATTAGCCTGCGGCTGCCTCGGGCTGGTCATCGAGCAGGCCGGTTTCGATCAGGAACTGGCGGGCGCGCTGGCGGGATGCGGCCGGCAGGGGGCCGTGCTGGGTCTCGTACTCGGCGACGAGCTCGCGGGCCGCGGCGCGGCCCGCCGCTTGCAGCGCCGCAGTGCGGGCCTTCTCGGTGGCAGCTTCGGCGAGCCAGGCGGAGACCGGCTTGCCCTCGCCGGCGGCGGCTGCCTTGATCGTCTCCTCGACCTCAGGCGGGACTGAGATCGACAGTTTCCGTGCGGTCACGCTGCCATGCTAGCAAGCGGTAGGAAGACGTTCCTACCGCTTGATCCTGGGGCCATCGCTGAGCTGCAGGGCGTCGTCCTCCGTGCTGGGTATCCGCGGGGAGCATCGGGTGCGAGTGAGCGGTCGCGGTAGATCATTTCCGGGGGCAATCTGGGGGCAGAACGGCGCTGGCGAGGGATCGTGTGGGCTGGTTGTAGCTTGCGTTGGCGAGTATCCGTCCTGGTCAGGGCGCATAGGGCCAGGTCGCGAAGCCTCCGGCTGTTCATGGTAAGGAGAAGGTCTACGGTTCGATTCCGTCAGGGGGCTCCACGTCAGGAGCTTGTTTCGCACGCAGAATTGAAGACCTAGCAGGGCACGGCCGAGAGGCCAGCCCCGCCACCGCGGGACGGCACCGAGGCTATGAGCCAGGCCACCGGCGGCCAGGATCCCAGCCACCGCAACAGCGGCAGCACCCACCCCGACACTGAGGCGAGGCTATCGACGATCCCGGGCCCGGGAACGGTTGCCATGGCCATCACTCGCTAGCCAGCGCGGCGGCGTAGTCCTCGAAGGCGGCCAGCGGATCCGCCGGCCTGGCGATATGACCCTGCCTCAGTTGCTCGTCCGCCAGGACCTGAAGCATCCGCCGGTTGGGGGTGGTCTCCAGGCCGTGCTGTTGCCAGCCTGGCCCCAGGACTTCAATTCCCTCCTCAAGCGCTGGCAGCACCCAGGGTGCGGCGTCCGCGTAAAGGAAGCCCCGGGCGATCCAGGCATCCCAGCTCTCGGTCAGGGCGCCGAAGATCCCGAGTAGCAGTCCCGGATTGCCGACGACCAGGCGCCGGTCCACGACCACGATGTGGCCGGCAGGGTAGATCGAGGTTCGCCGGAAATAGTCATGCTCAGCCTCACGGTAGCTGGCGAAGAGCCGCCGGACCCCGGCCTGCTGCCCGAGCTGCGCCGGCGGGAAAGGCGCGACGACTGCGTCGAGGCGCCCCGCTCGCAAGTCACCTATCAGCGTCGATCCGGGTGCCATGGTGCTCACGTAGGGCGGCAAGGACGGCTCGCTCGGATGCTGCGGCTTCAGCGTGCTGTGCTCGTCGAGTGGCCCGAGCGCCCACTCCAGGTCTTCGACGGCCAGTCCGGCGTCGCGGAGCGTGGCCTTAGCAAAGGTGTTACCGGTTTCGAACCACCCTGTTATGCCGACACGAAGGCCGCGCAGGTCAGGAAGGGCGTGTAGGTCACTGTCATGTCGGACGAAGAAGAAACGGTGTCGGAAACCCCGGTACATGAAGAACGGAAGTCCGCAGTACCGGTCGTCACCGTTAGCTCGCATCATCAAGTAGCGGCTCAGCGAGGCCTCGCTCGCGGGCAGCGGATCGCCATCGAAAGTACGGTCCATCGGTGTCCGATGATCAAGGGTGACCTGTACTCCCCGCCCGACGACCTCCCCTCGCGCCAGGGGGCCCAGGCAATCATGCGGGCCGGCCGTGAGCCTGATGTCCATGAGCGTTGTGTCCTGTTCTATTCGGAGATCCTACGAATGCAGGCTCATGCTAGCCAGGACGGTGCTGGTCACCTGCCGTCAGCCAGGCTCGATCGCGCGGCACGCTATGAGCGGGACTCACCCGCTGGCCGCTCGTCCTGCGGGTCACGGAACTCTGTGACGAACTCGCAGCTGAAGTCGACCAGCCGCGCAATGATCTCCGCGCCGCGCTCGGCTGTCGCGTGTGCGGGGTCTCCCCAGCCGCCGGTCTCGCTTAGGTCGCCGACGTCCAGGTGCAGGTTCACACGGCTGCCCTGGAAGGCGGTCGGCCGGCAGCTTGTGCCATCGCACGCCGACGCTCGGCCCGTGCACGGTCGCGTACCGGGACATGGATCGGATGGAGGTTCCTGGCGCTGCGGGCGTGCGCGCCTTCGGAAGCACCAGCACAGCGTCCGGCGAAATTCGCGCGAGTGTGCCCCGCCGCGCCAGGAGCTCCCGGGCGCGGCCCCGGTAGCCGCACCCGAGGGGATTTGGAGCGGCTAGGGCGACGCCGAGCCCGGCGCAGGCCTCATCGGCGATGGCGTGCAGCGTCAGCAGTGCCGCGCACACCCCGCCGCGAGCTGGACTTCCTGGCCTACCTTGCCCGCCATCAGGGCAAGGTCTGCACCAGGCAGATGATCCTGGAGAACGTCTGGGGCCCTGGCTACGTGACCGAGCAGCAGTACCTGAAGGTCTACGCCTACCGGATCCGGCGCAAGCTGGGCGATGAGCGCGGCAGCTTCCTGCAGAGCGACCCGTCGGTCGGCTACCGGCTGGCCGTGCCCGGCGCGTGAGCCTGGCGAGCCGTGTGCTGCCAGGGGTCGGCCCGAGCCCGCCGCCGGCGATGGGCCAGGTATGGGTTCGGCTAAACGTCGATGTGGGCGCCGAGGATGATGACGCGGTCTCGGGGCAGACTGAAGTACTCGCTGGCGTCGGCCGTGATGTGCGAGGTGGCGAGGAACAGGCGCTTACGCCAGAGCGCCATGCCCGGTCCGCGGCCGGCGCGAAGCTCGATTTTGGACAGGAAGTAGGTCGCGGTATCCAGGTCGAGGCGCCCCTCGGTCTGGCGGGGCGTGAGGGTGGCGAGGGCCGCGGGAAGGTCCGGGGTTTCGGCGTAGCCGAAGCGGGCGGTGACGTGGGTGATGCCGTCTCCGGGACTGCCGAGGTCGTCGATGGTCAGGCGCTGGCTGTCCATGACCCGGGGCACCGTCTGGATCTCAATGGAGACGATCACGACGTGCTCGTGGCGGACATGGTTGTGCTCGACGTTGGCGCGCAGCGCGAGCGGGGCTGTCTCGCTGCCGCGGTTGAGGAAAATCGCGGTGCCGCCGACGGTGGCGACGAGTTCGGGGTGCGAGTGGAGGCGCTCGACGAACTCGCGCAGCGAGCCTTCCATGCTCGCGCGCTGAGCTGTCACCAGCTGCCGGCCCCGCTGCCAGGTGGTCATGACGGTGAACGCCGTGAGCGCGATAGCCAGGGGGAGCCAGGCACCGTGCACGAGCTTGGTCAGGTTCGCCGCGAGGAACAGCAGGTCGACGGCCAGCAGGATCATCGCTCCCGCGGCCAGCAGCCACCACGGGGTCCGCCAGGTGCGGTGGGCGACGTAGAAGAACAGGATGGTCGTGATCGTGATCGTGCCGGTCACCGCCATCCCGAATGCGAACGCGAGTGCCGCCGAGCTGCGGAACGCGAGTACCAGGGTGAGCACCGAGACCATCAGCAGCCAGTTGATCCAGGGCACGTAGATCTGGCCGTAGGTGGAGCGGGACGTGTGCAGCACTCGCAGTCGCGGCAGGTAGCCGAGCTGGGCGGCCTGAGCGGCCACCGAGAACGCGCCTGTGATGACGGCCTGGGAAGCGATCACCGTCGCGGCAGTCGCCAGCAGCACCATCGGTACTCGTGCCCAGCCCGGGGTCAGCAGGAAGAACGGCGCGGACAGGCTGGCCCGGTCGGACAGGATGAGCGCGCCCTGTCCCAGGTAGCTGAGTGTGCAGGCGGGGAACACGAGGAAGATCCACCCGACCGAGATCGGCGCGCGGCCGAAATGGCCCATGTCGGCATACAAAGCCTCGGCGCCGGTCACGGCCAGGACCACGGCGGCGAGCGCGAAGAACGCGACAGGGAAGTGACCGACGATGAACCCGGCAGCGTAGCCTGGCGATAGCGCCCGCAGAATGCCCGGTTCCCTGGTGATGCCCCACACGCCGCAGGCGCCGATCGCCGTGAACCAGGCGATCATCACCGGCCCGAAGAACCGTCCCACGGCCGTGGTCCCGAATCGCTGAACCGCGAACAGGCACACGATGATGACTACCGTGATCGGGACCACCGCTCCCGCGAGGGACGGCCGCACCACCTTCAGCCCTTCCACGGCCGACAGCACTGAGATCGCCGGCGTGATCATGCTGTCGCCCAGGAACAGCGCCGCCCCGAGCACGCCCAGCCCGGCCAGCAGCATCGTGATCCGGGTCGGGCTGGCCGCAGCCCACCGGCGCAGCAGCGCGATGAGGGCCATGATGCCCCCCTCGCCATCGTTGTCGACCCGCATCGCCAGCAGCACGTACGTCACGGTCACGATCAGCATCACCGACCAGAACACCAGCGACACCACGCCGTAGATGTTCCCGGTGGAGGCAGCGACCGGATGCGGGTCGTCCGGGCTGAACACAGTCTGCAGTGTGTAAATGGGGCTAGTTCCGATATCCCCGAACACCACGCCGAGAGCGCCGACGATGATGGCCGCCCGCAGCGTCTTGCCCGGCCCGGACTGAGCGCGTATCACCCGTCGTACCCTACGGGCCGCGGTCGTGCTCACGGCTATGCCCCAGGGCGAGAACTCCTTGGCGGTTCCCATCCCGACTAATAGCGATGGCGTGGGTGCCGACCGGCCTGCCGGTGAGCAGACCTCGGATGGTCTGGGTAACTGGTGTGAACGGCTGGTACTCGGCGAACTGGCGCAGACCGGGGGCATCGAAGCGGTGGGGACGAAGGCGCTGGACAGGAACGGCAGCAGCGTCAGGAACATCGGCGCGTTGCTGAGGGCGGTGGACAGCCAGATCAGCGCGAAGGCGAACATCATCAGCACTCCGGTGGCGGCCAGCCAGGCCAGCGGGCTGGCCGGGGATCGGAATCCGACTGCCAGGCAGACACCGACGACGAGCACCAGCACGGCCAGGGTCTGCAGCAGAGAAATTCGACGACCCCTACTCCCTGCCTCTGGTCGTCTAGAGCGGCTGATCGGCTTCGGAGGGCGCGAGCGCGCACGGTCCGGCTTCTCGCGGCGTGCTGGTGGCTCCCGAGCCTGGCTACAGAGCTCTCGGCAGACCCAGGTTCCAAGGCGCCCTTAGATAACGAATTTGCTATTGGTTCAGCTATTTACCAGCTTTTCTTGTCCGTCTCTACAGGTTATGTGAGTATCGGGTGGGTCCGCCTGGGGCCTAGACAGCGATGTCGAATGGAGGCGGAATGCGATACCCGAAGCGCCCGCTGCGCGTCGCCCTTGGCGGGGCGATCGCGGCGGGCTCGGCGATTGCCCTGGCCGGAGCTGGTGTTGCGGCCGGGTCGCCAGTGGTGAAGCCAAAGCCCGGACTGCACGGCTTCGCCAGCCGGCAGAGTGCATTGCGCCACTACCTTGCGGCGCACCCGAACGCCACGCCGGCTGACACCCCTTCTGGCGTGAACTCGACGCCTGACGATAACGACCTGGCCGACCAGAACGCCCAGTATGACTTCGAGCGGACGGCTCCGGCGCAGGCGATCGACGGCCCGGCCCTGGCGAGTGCTGAGCAGCAGGCCAGCCAGCTGCCGCAGACAGGCGGGAGCTGGCAGCAGTTCACGGACCAGCCCTATCAGGCCGAGCCCAGCAATTACACCGACCCGTTCTGGGGTAACGAGGGCGCCGGTTTCTCGCTGGTATCCGGGCGCGTCACCGCGCTGGTCGCGGCTCCGGATGGCGCCTGGTTCGCTGGCACCGCGGACGGCGGGGTCTGGCGGTCCCGGAGCCAGGGCAAGACCTGGACGCCGGTGTTCGATTCGATGCCGACGCTGTCGATTGGCGCGCTGGCGATCGATCCGGCCGACGGCTCGCTGTGGGTCGGCACGGGTGAGTCGAACGTCTCCCAGGACTCTTACGCCGGCACCGGCGTGTACGTCTCCCGCGACGACGGCCAGACGTTCCGGAATGTGGGCGCCGTGCACGGCATCAGCCCGCTGGCGTCGCACACGACGTTCCGGCTCGCGTTCGGGGGTAACGGCGTCGCGTTCGCGGCGACCGACAACGGCCTGTTCCGGTACTCGCCGCGGACCGGCTCATGGAGCGAGGTGCTCGACCCGGCCGGCCCGGTGGATAACCCGCCGTACGACCAGCAGGTCACCGACGTCGCCGTGGTGCCGCGCACGGGCGGCCGCGACGTCATCGCCGCGATCGGCTGGCACGGCCCGGGCAACACGCAGTTCAACGGCTTCTACGAGTCGGCCAACCGCGGTCGCACTTTCAGCAAGGTGACCACAAGCGGGGACATCGACGCCAGCGACCAGGGCCGGGTCACGTTCGCGTACTCGCGGGACGGGTCGAAGCTGTACGCGATCGTGCAGTCGATCTCTAAGCTGGCCGACGGCGATCCATCCGCCCTGCAGGGCATCTTCGTGTCCTCGGGCAGCCCGGCGAGCGTGGCCGGACCGTGGACGGAGATCGCCGACACGACCAAGCTCGGGAATTCGGGCTCGGCGCTGAACGCCGCGGTCAGCCCGACCTATCAGCCGGGCGTGCAGGCCTGGTACAACGAGGACCTAGCGGTCGACCCGCACAACCCGGATCACGTGTACGCGGGCCTGGAGGAAGTGTTCGAGTCGGCGAGTGCCGGCAGCTCCTGGATCACGGCCAGCCCGTACTGGAACTACCCGTTCGCATGTGATCAGACGAACACGTGCCCGAACACCACGCACCCGGACCAGCACGCCATGATGATCGCGAACGGAAAGATCGTGATCGGGAACGACGGCGGTGTCTACAGCCGGCCGCTGTCCGACGACGCCGAGGACGGCCAGTGGTCGGACCTGAATGCCACGCTGCGCACCATGCAGTACTACGACGCGCGGGCCGGCTCGCTGCCCGGCAGCGGGACGCAGGCAGTGGGCGGCATGCAGGACAACGGCACGTCGGTGGTCAGCAATCAGACCAGCCAGATGTCGGAGGCAGCCGGGGGTGACGGCTTCGACGTGATCGTCGACCCGGCCAACGCCAACAACTGGGTGGGCGAGTACACCGACGGCACGATGTATTCCACCACCGACGGCGGTCACACGTTCTTCGATCCGGTCAGCCCGACCTGCGACGGCGAGGGCACGATACTGGGTGCGACCAGGCCGGACTGCGACGAGAACGCGCGGTTCGTGACGCCGCTGATCCAGGACCAGCAAAACCCGGACGTGTGGGCGACCGGCGGCGAGTTCGTGTGGGTGAGCAAGTCCGGCTGGAACACCAGCTGCACGCTAAGCGCCTGCTCATGGACGCCGGTGTATGACCTGGGCGCGGCCAACGCCGTCACCGCACTGTCGTCAGCGAACAACGGCAGCGTCATCTACGCGGGGTGGGTCGGCGGCGGGGGCAACCCCGGCCCGGCATTCGCCGATGGCATTGCCACCAACTACGGCGGGACCTGGCACCAGGTGAACATGACAGGGCTGCCGGACCGCTACATCGCGGGCGTGACCGTCGACCCGGCCAACCCGGCGCACGCGTATGCCATCTTCAATGGCTACTCGCGGCGCTTCGTGCCAGGCGGTGGAACCGGCCACGTCTTCGAGACCCGGAACGGCGGCCAGTCGTGGACTGACATCTCCGGCAACCTGCCCGACATCGCCTCCGACGCGCTCGTGCTCAGCCACGGCGAGCTAGCGCTGGCGACCGACGGTGGCATGTTCACGGCGCGTGCGGGCGAAGGCGCCCGCACCCGCTGGTCGGTGCTCGGCCACGGGCTGCCCAACGCCGCCGTGGACGATGTGACCCAGGGCCCGGCGGCTACATCTACGCCGCGACGCACGGCCGCGGAATCTGGCGAATCCGCTTCTAGAGTCAGTAGCGAGGGCCCCCGGTGCCGGTCGGCACCGGGGGCCCTCGGCATGCAGGAGAAAGAATGACCGGGTCAGCGAGCGACAGCACGTGAATCTGAGGGCTCCGGTGGCTCCGGTGGCTCCGGGGCCGGCACTGCCGGGCGCTTGCGTGCCTTTATCCAGCCTTGACTCATTGGACGCCTGGGATAACGATGTGCCTGTCATGTGCTGCCGCACGGGCCATGCGGCGACAGCGTTACTCCCTGCGCTGTAGCCCCGAGCGCCGGGAGTGCGGCGCGCCATCTGCGCCTGAACGCTCCCGGGGGCGAGGTCCGCTGTGAAGGCAAGGTGCGGAACAATGCCGTTCAGCAAGAAAAACCTCTACCGCCTGTCTGTCGCTCTCCTGGCTTAGGGCTACCGATCTCGATGCTCGCGGCGGCCGCGCCAGGCGCGTCGGCCAGCATCGCGAAACCCCGGGCCTCTCGGTCACCTCCTCCAGCCTCGGAACTTTCTCGCCCACTTTCGTCGGCCCCGCCGCCACCGGCTGCGCCAGCGGGTGCGACCTGCTGACCGGCCCGTTCGCCACGCCGTCCACCGCGTCCTTCGCCGTGGGATCAGCTAAGGCCAAGGCTGCCGCTAAGGCCGCCAGGGCCGACACGGCGGCGCGCAATGCCGCGGCGGCCCGCCTGGCGAACCCGTCCGCACGCGCCCACCTCATGCCGTCGCCGATGGTGGCCAAGGCCGACCCGGACCCGGTACCGCCCGCGGTGAGCTGCGATCCGCTCCGGTCCGGGTGCGACAAGATCAGCCTGAGCCCCGGCGGCGCGAAGGGCGTCAAGGGCCTCAACGCCGTGGACAGCGGCACGCTGAGCACCAACCCGAACGGTGACCTCGAACCCGCCGACCAGGGCCTGTGCGCCGGCAACGGGTACGTGGTCGAGGACAACAACCTCGGCGAGGTCCTGTTCTTCAACACCCGGCTCAACCGGGTCTCCTCGGTCATCCCGCTCGACACGCTGATGGGGCTGACGAGCAGGGGCTGGAGCAGCGGCGGCGACATCATGTGCGCCTACGACCACAGCAACGGCGGCCACTTCATCTTCACCGAGTTCGCCTCCGCCAGCACGGAGGCCAGCGGCGGGCCGTTCTCGGGCTGCTTCGCCGGCGTGGCCAACACGTGCTTCGAGGCCATCACGGTGACGAAGGGCTCAAGCCCGTTCGGCCCGTACAACAACTACTTCCTCAATGCCAACTACAACCCGGCCGAGCCCGGTGCTCCGTTCCTGCTCAACGACTTCACCAAGATCGCGGTCACCAGGGACGCGTTCGAGCTCTTCTACGACGAGTTCCCGCAGGTCACGCCCGGCATCGGCGGCGGCGGCTTTAACGGCGCGCAGGAATACGCCTTCGACAAGAACGCCCTCGAGCACGGCCTGCCGGTCACCCTGCCGAACGGCAAGGCTGATCCCTTCTTCAACGTCGCAATCGAGAACATGGGCCAGCTGGCGACGCCAGACGGCACGTGCTCTCTCGGACAACCGATTCCACCGGGCCGGTGTCACCTGCTGGTTCTCGGTGATCCCGGCGATGCCGCCGGACCCGGCCCAGTACGACAACAGTCACGGCGGATCCGGGTTCATGCTCGACAACCTCGACTACTACGGCGAGGGCGACAACCGGATCGCGGTATTCGACTGGACCGGGCTGAGCGCGCTCAACAGCTTCGGCTGCGCCGCCTGCGGCCACCTCCACTTCGGCGGCCAGCTGTTCTCCGGAGTCAACTTCTACTTCGGGGAAGGCGCCGGCGCCCCGCAGAAGACAGGGCCGATCCCGCTCGGCGACGAGTGCGGCGCGGCCGGCCTGAGCACCGGCACGACCCCGCCGGCCAGCTGTCCCGAAGGCCCGATCGCGACCAACGGCGACAACTTCACGCAGGCCTCCCAGGCGCAGGGCCAGCTGTGGGGAGCGATCAGCACCGAGACCAGCCAGTCGTTCCGCGGCGAGTCGGCCCCTGAGGTGCACCAGAGCGCGGCCTTCTGGGAGATCGGCACCAGGAGCTTTGACCGGTCGGGAGTCTTCACGCTGACCAGCCAGGGCTACGTGTCGCCCGCTCATGAGGACCTGGCCTTCCCGGACATCGCCGCACCCGACCGCGGCCCCGCGGCGCTGTTCTTCACCCTCACCGGCAACGGCGGCCCAACCGGCGCCGACCACGGCGGCTTCTTCCCGAGCACCGCCTTCGGGCGGCTGCCCGCCGGAGCCAGCAACCTGCAAAGCTCCAGGGTCAGCGTCGTCGACCTCGGGCAGTCACCAGAGGACGGGTTCGGCGAGTACCAGGGCTTCCCCGGCCCCATCGGCCCGCGCTGGGGCGACTACAGCGCCGGCGTCTACGACCCGTCCAGCAACAAGATCTTCTTCTCCACCAACTACATCCAGTTCCCGAACTGCGCGCCCCCGCAGTTCACCCTGACCCTGGCCACCTGCGGCGGCACCAGGGACGCGTTCGCCAACTGGGGCACCTCCGTTAACTCCGTGACACCGTAACCGCGAAGACCGAGCGCCCTCGCCATGCCGCGGGGGCGCCCGGCCTCCTGAGGTCATAGAAGGGACTGCATAGACAGGCTTCGATTGTGCGCCGGAGGAATCCTCCATCCTGACGCGAGTTGCCGGCGGCGCGGTAGGTGGCCCAGAGTCACGCGTCTCTGAGGTTAAGGACCAGCCAGCCGGCGAGGAGGCCCGCAGCGGCCCAGGCGGCGAGGATGCTGAGGCCCGTCCACGGGGCGACGGGCAGGTTGCGCAGTCCGGTAGTGGCCTGGACGGCGAGCCCGGCCGTCATGGGCGCGATCTGCTCCAGGTGCCGGTGCCATCCCGGTGCGCCCACCACCGTGGCGATGATCGGGATGAGGTAGAGCAGGCCCAGGATGACCCCGATGGCGACCGCGGAGTCCCGGACGGCAGCCGCGACGCCGAGGCTGAGAAGCGCGACCAGGGCCAGGTAGAGAACCGTGCCGATGGCGGCGCGCAGCACCGGTCCGTCACTCAGCGACAGCGAGGCGGCATAGCCGTGCGCGGCGGTGAATCCGTGGCCGGGCAGGATCAGCCGCCCGGCCAGCACCGAGCAGAGAACGGCGACGGCGCCCGCGCCCAGCGCCAGTGCCGTGACGGTGATCGCCTTGGCGGCCAGGACTGTGGTGCGGCAGGGCAGGGCGGTAAGGGTGATGCGGATCATGCCGCTGGAGTATTCGCTGCTGACGGCCTGCACGGCGAGCACAGCGATGGCTGCCTGACTGAGGTAGATGCCGGTGAGGCTGGTCTTGGCCGGATCGAGCTGGCAGCCCGCGGCCATGCATCTTGTCGCGGCATCCGCCCCGGCACCGAGCGCTACGGTCAGCGCCACGGCGGCGACTAGCAGCCAGGCGGGGCCCGTCATGGTGCGGAGCTTCGTCCATTCCGCGTGCAGGGCCTCCGGCATGGATGTCCAGCCCGCGTGCCGGGAGTCCTGCGGGAGCGCTGGTCCGGGAGTCATGCCCTGGCTCATGCGTCCCTCCTGCGCAGCCGGACGACGGCCAGGCCCAGGGCGACCGCGGTGTATCCGCACAGCACGGCGAAGCCGGCCCACGGCGCGAGCGGGTAATAGCCGTTGCCCGGCGTGTAGCTGGCGGCGACCTGGGAGTACCGCGGCAGGCTTTGCTGCATGGCGAGCGCGGCGGCCGGGGTGATGCGCAGCAGCCAGCCGGAGGCGGGGGAGGGCAGCGCGGGCAGCGCGTTCACCATCAGGTACGGCAGGACGATCACCACGATCGCCAGGGTGATGGCCGCTGTGCTGCTGCGCAGGAGTGCGCCGAGGGCCAGGGCAAGGACGGCAGCCACCGCGAGAACAGCTGCGGTCCCGGCCACGACCCGCACCTGGGTGAGCGCGGAGACAGGCAGGATGTAGTTGCCGTTGGACCGCAGCAGCTGCTCGCCGATCGGGACCGCTGCGACGCTGCCAGCCAGGCCGGCGATGAAGGCGGCCGTGCCGATCACGACGGCTTTGGCGGCCAGCACCCGGCCTCGCCGGGGGCTGGCGGCCAGCGTGACCCGGATCAGGCCCCGTCGGTACTCGGCCGTCATGAACATCGCGGCCACGACGATCACGGCGATCAGGCCGCCGAATGCGCCTAGCAGGGTCTGCCCGACATCGGCTCCGCCGCTCGCATCGGCCGCCCCCGGGACATCAGGCGCTATGTCGCCGGTTCCGGTGACCGTGAACGTGTCTCGGGCCTGATGGAAGCCGGTGCCCGGCAGCGCCCCGCGGGGACCGCCGCCGATAGTGCTGCCGGCCCACGTCCCGCCGGGCCGCCGGGAGCTGAGGCTGACGTGGTCGAAGTCGCCGGTGGCCAGCGCGAAGCCGCCGCCCGCGCTTGCCCCGGTCACCGACTGAGACGTGGACCTGGCAAAGCCCGGCGAGGCGGCGAACAGCCCCGCCTGCACTGTCGCGTGCAGCCCGGCCAGCCGGGCCATGCCAACGGTGTGCCAGTGGGTGCCGTCAGCGGACTCATATCCGGTCAGCTTGTCACCGGAGCGGGTCAGCCGCAGCCACCGCGGCGCCGCCGCGGAGACCGTCCCCGCCGGCCCGGCGACGTCGCCGGTGTAGTCGTACTGCATCCGCACCCCGTGGTGGCCGGTGATCATCATGGCCGCGTACGCCGATCCGGGCCGGGTGCGTGGCCTTGACGATGATTCCGGCCTTGGCCCACGGCTGCAGGCCGGCCGATCTCAGGGACGTGATCCGGGCGGTTATGCTGCCGCCTCCGGTTAGCGGGCGGTGCACGAAGTAGAAGCTGTCGGTCACGGCCTCGCCGCCGGGCCCGACCGGCGATGAGCAGCCCGCACCGACGCGGGGAGCGCCGCCGGGCGTGACCTCGCCGCCGCACGAGCTGTGATTGAGCAGCCCGATTCCCACGATCACCAGCGGGGCGATGATGACGCCGATGACCCAGCCGCGCACCGTGCGGAATTTAGTCCACTCCGCGCGCAGCAACCGGGCGAAGCTATCCGGCCTGGTCGGCAGGCTGGAGCGGTAAGCGGTGCTCGTCCCCGGCGTCATCGGGCCGTCTCCTGCCCAGACTCAGCATGCCCCGCCGGACCTGGCGGCCGCGGTGCTGGCCCGGGGGATTGCGGGGCATCTGCGGGGATGCCGTGGACCTGGTGGCCCGGGGACCCCGCCCGGAATTCAACCGCGTGGCTGGTCAGCTCCAGGTAGGCCGCTTCCAGGCTGGCCCGGTGCGCCGAGACCTCGGAGAACGGCACGGCGGCCGCACCCAGCACGGTGATGATCTTCGCCGCCGGAAGGCCGCGGACGGTGACCTCGTCGTAGCCGGCCGCGATCACGGTGGCGGCGCCCGCGCGCTCCAGCGCCGTCATCGCGTCCGCCCGCGCGGGCGTGCGCAGCGTAACCCGGTCGGCGGAACTGGCGGCGATGAGGTCAGCGACGCTGGTGTCGGCGATGACCCGGCCGTGGCCGACCACGACCAGGTGGTCGGCGGTGTCCTGCAGCTCGCTCATCAGGTGGCTGGATACCAGCAGAGCGCGGCCCTGGGCGGCCAGCGCCTGCAGGAAGCCGCGCATCCACACGACGCCCTCGGGATCCATGCCGTTGACGGGCTCGTCCAGCATCAGCACCGGCGGGTCGCCCAGCAGGGCGGCGGCGATGCCGAGCCGCTGCCGCATGCCGAGTGAGTACCCGCCTGCCTTGCGCCTGGCCGCTGACTCCAGCCCGACCTGCCCGAGCACCGCGTCAACCCGGCTGGCGGACAGGCCCTGCGAACGGGCCAGCCACAGCAGGTGGTTGCGGCCGGACCGGCCAGGCTGCAGCGCAGCCGCGTCCAGCAGCGCCCCCGCGTAACGAAGCGGGTGCCGAAGGCTCCGGTAGGGGCGGCCGCCGATCAGGGCCGACCCGGCGTCCGGCGCGTCCAGGCCGAGTATCACCCGCATCGTGGTGGACTTGCCGGCCCCGTTCGGGCCGACGAAGCCGGTGATGTGCCCGGGCCGGACGGTGAACGACATTCCGTCCAGCGCCGCTGTCGCCCCGAACCGCTTGCGCAGCCCGTGGACCTCGATCGTTGCCTCGCTCATCTGGCCGCCTCTCCGGTCACTGACTGGTTATCTCGAAGGCGGTTCTACGCCTGCGCCGGTGTCAGCCCGGTACCGGCGGCTGACACCGGGCTGACACCTGTGACCTGGCATTGTCTGGCCCAGGTCACGTAGCCTCGCCCTGGAACCGGGCGGAGCAGCACCCGCCGCGAAAAGGATCACGAAGAGGTCATGAGAGTCCTGGTCGTCGAGGATTTCGAGGTCCTGGCCGAAGCGATCGGGACCGGGCTCCGCCGCGACGGCATTGCGGTCGATGTCGTCCTGGACGGGACCGACGCCCTGGAGCACCTGGCTGTCACCCGCTACGACGTGGTGGTGCTGGACCGGGACCTGCCCGGCGTGCACGGCGATGAGGTCTGCCGGCAGCTGGCGGCTGGGCGATCCGCGACCAGGGTGCTCATGCTGACTGCGGCCAGCACGGTCGCCGAGCGGGTGGATGGCCTCGGCCTAGGCGCCGACGACTACCTGTCCAAGCCGTTCGACTTCGCCGAGCTCACCGCCCGCATCCGCGCTCTGGCCCGCAGGACTGGTGCGCCGCTGCCCCCTACCTTGCAGAGCAGCGACGTCATGCTCGACCCCGGCCGCCGGGTCGCGTTCCGCGCCGGACGCCGGCTGGATCTGAGCCCCAAGGAGTTCGCGCTGCTGGAATGCCTGCTTGCCTCCGGGACCAGGGTGGTCTCCGCGGAGGAACTGCTGGAGCGCGTCTGGGACGAGCAGGCCGACCCGTTCACGACCGCGGTAAAGACGACGATCCGCCGGCTGCGGGTCAAGCTTGGCGACCCGCCACTCATCCACACCGTCCGCGAGGGCGGCTACCGGATCGGAGAACCCTGATGCCCAGTCCCAGCTCCCCGGGCCTCGGCAGGCTCCTGGCCTCGCCGCTGCGCCGGCCACGGCTGACGTTGCAGGCGCGGCTGGCCGTGCTGTACGCCGGACTGTTCCTCATCTTCGGGGTCGCCCTGCTCGCCGTCCTCGGCGTCCTGGTCGGGAACAACGTCCTGTACGGGCACTCATCCCAGGCCGCCCCTGGCACCGCCGCCGGAGTGGCCGCGAGCGCGGTTCACGCCAGCAGCCGGCAATTCAACATCCTGCCCGCAGCCGTTCTCGCGGTCATGGCCGTGCTGTCGCTGGCGCTCGGCTGGCTGATCGCCGGCCGGCTGCTGCGGCCGCTGCGCACCATCACCGCCACCGCCCGGGACATCTCCGCCCGCAACCTGGATCAGCGCCTCGGCCTCGACGGGCCGCACGACGAGATCAGGGAGCTCGGAGACACGCTCGACGGCCTGTTCGGGCGACTCGAGGCGTCCTTCCAGGCGCAGCGGCACTTCATTGCCAACGCCTCTCACGAACTGCGGACCCCGCTCACCGCCGAGCGCACGCTGCTCCAGGTCGCGCTCGCCGATCCCGGCGCCACCGCACCGGCCCTGCGGTCAACCTGCCAGCAGCTGCTGATGCTCGGCGAGCAGCAGGAACGTCTCATCGAGGCGCTGCTCACCCTGGCCACCAGCGAGCGCGGAATCGAGCGCTGGGAGCCGTTCGACCTGGCTGCCCTGGCCGGACAGGTAGTCCTGGACCGCCATCAGGAAGCCGAGCGCCGGGACATCCGCATCCACGCGGCCCTTTCCGCGGCGCCCGCTACCGGAGACCCGAGCCTGGTGGAAAGCCTGGTGGCGAACCTGGTGGACAACGCCGTACGGCACAACCGGGACGGCGGCCGGGTTGAGATATCCACGGCCATCGCTGACGGGCTGGCCGTCGTGCGGGTGACCAACACCGGCCCCCTGATCCCGCCTGGTGACGTGGACCGGCTGTTCCAGCCCTTCCAGCGGCTCGGCACCGAGCGGGTCCGGCAGGCCAGCGGGCACGGCCTGGGCCTGGCCATCGTCCGCGCCATCGCCGGTGTCCACGGCGCCACCCTCACCGCGGACGCTCGCCCTCAGGGTGGCCTCACCGTCGCGGTCAGCTTCCCCTGATCGGCGAGGCCCATCCGGCTAGCGCTATGCGCCAGCCAGTGGCCCATCTACTACCGTCCTCGTAGTACCTTCTTGACCGGATGGTCACCTGCTGCCCCTGCCTTCTGCCCTGAGGAGAGACCACTGTGCGAGCTTTTGCCCGCTGGATGAGCCCGCAGCCGCTCGCCGCCAAGGTGCCGGAGATCGGTTTCCTGTTCTGGGTGGTCAAGCTGCTCACCACGGCGGGCGGCGAAGCGGCGTCGGACTCCCTGGCTCACAACATCGCGGTCGGCGCAGCGGTGGACGTGGTACTGATCGTGACCGCCGTGTTCTTCCAGTTCCGCACCCGCCGGTACGTCGCGGCTGCCTACTGGTACCTGGCCCTGGCCATCGCCACCTTCGGCACGGGCGCCGCTGACGTGATGCACCTGGAACTCGGGCTGCCGTACGCCGTGACGACGATGCTGTGGGCGGTCGTGCTCGCGGTGGTGTTCTGGCGGTGGCACCGCAGTGAGGGCACGCTGTCCATCCACAGCGTCGTCACTCGCCGTCGTGAGCTGTACTACTGGGCCACGGTGTTCGCCACCTTCGCGCTCGGCACCGCGCTGGGTGACCTCACTGCGGTCACCCTGCACCTGGGCTACCTGGCCTCCGGCGTGATGTTCGCGGTGATCATCGCGGTTCCCGCGATCGCCTGGCGGGCGGGCCTGAACCCGGTGGCTACGTTCTGGTTCGCCTACATCGTGACCCGGCCGCTGGGCGCCTCGTTCGCCGACTACTTCAGCAAGGCGCATTCCCTCAGCGGCGTGGGCTTCGGCGACCTGCCCACCACGGCGGTCTTCGTCGTCGCGCTGGTCGCCCTGGTCGGCTACCTGCAGGTCTCCCAGCGTGACGCTCAGCCCGTATCGGGCGACGCAGAGAATGTCCGCCCGAGGGACCCTTCCCCGGCGGCCTGACGGCGCCAGCGGCCGGGCCTTTCCCCCAGGGCCCGCCGCTGGCGCTCTGGAATCGCAGGCGCGCGGCCGCTGGCCCGGTCCGGCGGCCGCATGCTGGCTCCCTACGGCGAGCGTCGGCCTGGCCAGGTGGAAGGCCGCCGGCTAGGCGCGCACGGCGGCGGTGTAGATCTGGGTATCGCCGTCGCGGGTGTCGGTCCAGACCGGGTGGAAGACGTCCGCGGCGGCCGCCAGGCTCTGGTAGTTGCCGAGCCAGCGACTGGTCCCGGTGCGGATAGCCCGCCGCTGGCATCTACCGCAAACTGGGGCTGCAGGAAGATCTGTGCGGTGTTGCCTGGCCGGGGACCGGAACCCGGTCCAGGTCCGGCCCTGGTCGGCGGAGCAGAACACCAGGATCTGGGACTGGCCTGAGTCCTCGTCGTAGCTCGTCACGGCGATGAAGGTCCGGCCGCCGCCCGCGCCGATCGCCGGGCCGCCCTTCATCGTGACGCTGCCCAGGCTGGGTGCCAGGCTCGTCAGGCGAGCGAGCCGGACCGGGCGCCCGAAGGTCTGTAGCAAACTTCCGGCGGGACATGGCGAGCCAATGTACCGGCACAGGCAATCTCCGACGTGACCGAGCAGGAACGCAGCCTGGTGGCCGCGGCCAGGTGGATGTGAATCCCAGCGTGGCCGGGCGGAGGGCTCCGCGTCATCCGCCGCCGGGCCATCCGGTGTCACTCTCGAGAGGACCGGCCGGAGTGCCGGGGTGGGTCCAAGGTATGAACAGCCTGCACTCGAGGCGGCGCCCTCACGCGGCGGGGTCTCGGCGGAGGAGCATCACGTAGGCGGCGGTGAGGGCGACCCCGACGGCGGCGGCCTGGGCGGCAAGGCCGAGGATGAGCCCGCCGCCCCCGCCGTGGAACAGCTGGGTCCAGCGCAGCCAGTAGTGCACTGGAAGAAGCACGACAATGTCGTGCAGCGGCGCGACGTTGTCGAGCATCACCGAGCCCACGAGGAAGGCGACGCTGATCCCGAGCGCCTCCACCGACCGGGGCAGCAGCAGGCCCAGGGCCAGGGCGATCGATCCGATGCTCAGCAGGCAGATGGTCAGGTAGCCAGCCGCGCCGAGGACGGCCCAGGTCGCTGCCGCCGCCGACAGGTCGCTGGTGCCGCCCCGGTGGAAGGGGTGCCAGCCGAAGATCGCGACACCGGTCAGCAAGGTGACCAGCGAGGAACGTGGCGACAACCAGCGCGGTGCAGATCACCAGTGCCCACCACTTGCCTGCCATCAGCCTTCCTGCGGCTCACCGGCAGCACGTAGAGGTAGCGCAGCGTTCCCCAGTCGCGGTCTGCCCCGCCCAGGATGCTGCCGAGCACCGCGACGACCAGGCCGAACAGCACAGGGTCCATGAAGTTCAGGCCGGATTCGGCGAAGTTGAGCGCCGAGAACGTGGCGGCGCCGCCCCGGCCCCCGGCCTTGGACGCCTCGGTCGCCCCGGCGAGAACGGGCACGGCGACGAGGAGCGCCGAACAAGATCAGGCTCCGCATCCGCCGCAGCTGGGTCGTGAGTTCAACGGCCAGCATCGTCTTGTCCCACCATTCCGAGGAAGGCCTCTTCGAGGCTTCGCGTGGCCCGCACGGCCCCGACCCCTACTCCCGCGGTGACCAGCGCCTGGTTGAGGTCAGACACCGGGCAGCCCGGCGCGGTGACGGACAGCAGCTGGCCATGTGCTTCGACGGAGTGCACGCCCGCCAGCGCGCCGCAGCGCCTGCTCGGCCCGGGCGACGTCGTCCACCTCGAACTCATACGAGCCGGCTGCCGAGCAGGTCCTCGAGCTTCCCCGCCGCGACGACCGCACCGGCGTTCATGACGACGGAATGCGTGGCGAGCAGCTCGATCTCGGCGAGGAGATGGCTGGAGATGAGGACCGCGGCGCCGCGGTCCGCGAGCCGTCTCAGGTGCTCGCGGAGCGAGCGGACCTCGCCGGGGTCGAGCCCGTTGGCGGGCTCGTCCAGGATGAGCACCTCGGGGGCGCCCATCAGCGCCTGGGCGAGCATCAGCCGCTGGCGCATGCCCATCGAGTAGCTCTTGACCTTCGCCTCGACGGCCCGGCCCAGGCCGGCCAGCTCCAGGCTCTCCTCCAGTGCCGGGGGAGGCCACTTGCGGCCGCTCGCCCGCCAGGCCAGCTCCAGGTTGCGCCGGCCGCTCAGATGCGGCACGAAAGCGGGACCGTCGATGGCCACACCGACCCGGGCGAGGACGCCTCCGGCGAGCCGGCTCGGCTCGCCGAGCAGCAGGGCAGTGCCGCTGTCTGGCCGGGACAGGCCGACCAGCACACGCATGGTGGTGGTCTTCCCCGCGCCGTTAGGGCCGAGCAGCCCGCAGATCTGCCCGCGCTCGACCTCGAACGTGACTCCCTCGATGGCGCGGCGGCGCCGGTAGCTCTTGGTCAGCTCGCGTGCCGCCACGGCGACCGCATCCATGGGTGCTCCTGTTCATAGGCATGGCTGACCAGAGGGCCGGCCTTCGCGGGCCCTCCGGTGTGGGGTGTTCAGCTAGTGGTGGCGATCTCCGCGTGATTCCGCGTGTCGCGCGGACGCGCGCTGCGCAGGCCGAGAAGGCCGCCGACAGCGGCGAAGCAGGCGTATACCGCGGCGGCCTCGACGGCGGCGTCGAGGAAATCAGGATCGCCGGCCAGCAGGTCGGGAGCCTTCAGCACGAGACCCGCGGCCACGGCCGTCGTCGCCGCGGCCCGCCACGGATGATGACGCAGGTCCAGCCACCGGGTCAGCCGCGGCGCCCGGGCGCAGGCAGCCCGCCAGCAATTTCCGGCGAGCCGGTGCGCCCGGCCCGCGAGCGGCCATCGGCTGGCCAGGGCGCCGCCGACGGCAGCGATGACCTCGAGAACATCCTCTCCATCCGCCCGCGGCCCGAGCCATGAGGCTCGTGATGCGGCGCGCAGGCCCCAGATTGCCGCCAGCGGGGCGCTGGCCGTGACCACGCCCAGCACGAGCCGCTCGGCGACGGGCATGGCGGCGGTGCCGAGGTTTCCCGCGGCCACGGCGGCGACCGGGAGCATCAGAAAGCTGGCCAGCGCCAGGCTCCGCCCGGCGAAGGCCGCCGGCCGCCGGGCCAGCGGTGTCCCGCGCAGGCACGGCGCGACAACGGCGAGGAACAGCGCGATGGCCCCGCAGGCAACGGGCACCTGAACCCAGAGCTGCATCACAAGGGAGAAGACCGGAGCGGTGGGCCAGGGCCGGGCGATCGCACCGGGCTGCAGCGACAGGCCGGCCGCGGCGAACGCCGCCGCCGCGCAGCCCGCCAGCGCCCACGATGCCCGGTTCAGTCCGTGCCGCGCGACGTCTGCGTTGAACTCGGCGGCGATCGCGGCCGGAGCGCCGAATCGCTGGACCGCCCGTTCGGCGGCTAGCACGTCATCAGACCCGCGGTTCCGCTCGGCGCTGATCAGCTCAGCGAGGTGGTCGGAGACCTCGGCACTGATCCGCTGCTGGCGCCGCGCGCTGACCCGCAGCGCCGTGGTCAGCTCGTCGAGGTAGCCCGTGATCACATCACGCATCGCTTACGCCCCTTGCCATATCGCATCCACGGCCGCCGCGAACGACCGCCAGTCCCGCCGCCGGTCCGCCACCGCCCGGCGACCGCGGGCGGTCAGCTCGTAGACCCGCCGCCGCCGGCCGCCGGCCTCGGACCAGCCGCTCTCCACCAGCCCGGCCCGCTCCAGGCGGTGCAGCGCCGGGTACACCGAACCCTCCGGCAGCTCGAAGAACCCGCCGCTCCGCTCGCGCAGCAGTTCGATCAGCGCATAGCCGTGCGCCGGGCCGCTGGTGAGGACCGCCAGCACCAGCCCGTCGAGATGGCCGCGTACCGCATCCTGACTCATGCCTAGACACTCTATGCCTAGACAGTCGAGGTATCAAACCAGCGGGGCTCCGGGATTACGGAGAGTCAGACAGCGACCCGCGAGGGGCGAGAAATCGGCAGGTGGCTGCGATGGGTTCACGCCTTGTTCGCCGCACCGGCGCGCGGATTTTGCCCTGGCTGCTTAAGAATTCTGGGATGCCGAACAAGTCGGCGCGGACGGGAGTTCCAGTGACCAAACGTAAGACCTTCACGTGCCTGGCGGTGAGTGCTGCCGCGGCCGCGCTTGCGCTGTCTGCATTGCCGGGCTCGGCTAACGCCGCAGCGCACCCGCCCGCACCGGTGAGCAAGCACGTGCTGCTGATTTCGGTCGATGGCATGCACCAGAGTGACCTTGACTGGTACGTCGCCCACCACCCGAGCTCGACGCTTGCCAAGCTGATTCACACCGGCAGCGAGTACACGAATGCGCTGACCTCCAACCCGTCGGACTCCGACCCGGGCGGCACCGCGCTGATGACCGGCGGTAACCCCAGATCGACAGGCGTCTACTACGACGTTGAGTACAGCCACAAGGTCGACGAGGCGGGCGCTGCCTGCACGCCGGGCCAGCCGGCCACCGGTGGTGATGTCATCTACGACTCGCCGGACGACGCGTTGCCGAACGTCCCCGACTTCATCGACCCGGCGAACGGCACCTTCCCGTCGTTCGACGAGAACGGTTCGATCTACCCGCACGGTGTTGACACCAACCCGGCCGCGATCATGAACCTGAAGTTCAACCCGAAGACGTCGCTCAACCCGGGCACGTTCCCCGTCGACCCGAAGACCTGCAAGCCGATCACCCCGTGGGACTACCTCGGCGACAACACGATCTTCCAGGTCATCCACAACGCCGGCCTGCGCACCGCCTGGTCTGACAAGCACGAGGTCTACGCGTCGTTCAATGGTCCGGGCTCGAACGGCCAGAGCATCGACGACCTCTTCTCGCCGGAGATCGACTCGCAGGCTGTCATGCCGAACGGTGTCCCGTACCCGCAGGACGACGACTGGGCGCACATCGACGCCGCCACCAAGCAGTACGACGGCTACAAGGTCCAGGCCATCCTGAATGAGATCGCCGGTCTCGACCACTCGGGCAAGACCCACGTCGGCACCCCGGCGATCTTCGGCATGAACTTCCAGACCGTCTCGGTCGCGCAGAAGATCCGCTCGACTCCGACGACGCTGATCGGTCCGGACGCGAACGGCAACTACACCACCAGCGCTCCGGAGCCAGGTGGCTACCAGTGGGTCAACGGCCAGCTCGTTCCCGGCCCGGTCCTCTCGAGCGCCCTCAGCTACGTCGACGCTCAACTTGGCCGCATGGTCTCGCAGATCCACAAGGACGGTCTCGCGGGCTCGACGACGATCATCGTCACGGCCAAGCACGGCCAGTCGCCGCAGGATCCGAACGAGCTCATCACAGTCCCGGACGGCCCGATCATCGACGCGATCAACGCCGCCTGGGCGCAGACGCACCCGGACAACACGCGCCTGATCGTCGCCGGTACCGACGACGACCTGTGGCAGTCCTATCTGTCGGACAACTCGCAGGCAGCTTGCGACTTCGTCAAGAGCTACCTGTGGAACCACACCGCTCAGGGTGACGACGTCAACAAGAACCCCGTCACGGTCCGGCACTCGGGCCTCGCTCAGATCTGGGCCGGCGCTGGCGCCGCCAGGTTCTTCGGAGTCCCGGTCGGCAACGGCCACTACCCGGACGTCTTCGGCAAGGTCCAGGAGGGCGTCGTCTACTCGGGACCGACCAAGCTTGCCGAGCACGGTGGTATGAACACCGGCGACCGTCACGTCCTGATGGTGGTCAGCGGCCCGGGCATCCCGGTTCAGGTCCGGTCCAAGTCGGTCGAGACCACCCAGGTCGCGCCGACGATCCTCGCCCTCCTGGGGCTCGACCCGAACAAACTGACGGCCGTTCAGGCTGAGGGCACGCGGGTCCTTCCCGGCCTTGGCCGGCCGCACCGGAGGCGCTAACCCGGGGGCGATGCACATCGGCTAATCGGCACCACCAGCAGGAGGCCGGGGCGAACGCCCCGGCCTCCTGTTTTCGACGATCCCAGAAGTGTGCTGATCACCTGGTATCAGATCACGGCAGGCTGTTCATAGGTGCTCGCGCGCCGAACGGCGGTTCGGCGTGCCGGGGATACATGGATGAGGTGAGTGCCCCGGTGCCCGGCTCGTGGCAGCGGATGGGGGATTGATCTGCTGTGGTTTGTCAGAAGAATCCGAGGTTGGGGATGAGCTTTGCGGCGGCATCGATGATTTCCGCGGCGGTGCTGAGTGTTTCTGTGGCCTCGGCTGGGCTGGCCTGCTCGGTGGGGTACAGGGGGTACTCCAGCTCGTTCCTCCTGCGGCGCAGGCCGCCGAAGGCGCGCAGGGCCGGGCCGAACTGTGCCCGGATTACTTCCTCGATCGCGTAGTGACCGCCGGCAGTGGTGGACCGCAGCCCCTGCTGTGCGAGGAGGCCGGCACACGCCTGCCGCGCCGCGTCGTAGGCAAGAACGACACTGCTGTCGGGTGCCTGCTCCTCGATGGCCCGTGCGGCTTCCAGCCCGCGCCCGGCCCGCTCGAGCCAGGATGCCCCGTCCGCCTGCGCGCCTTGCACCCGCTCGAGGTGCCCTGCGGCTAGCAGGCGCTCGACCGTAGCCTCTCCGGTGCGCCAGCGCATCAGCCGTCTCCTTCTCGCGGTTCCTCGCCGACGACCCAGACGAGCGACGCTGTCCGGACCTGCTGGATGAGCGGGTCTTCTGCCGCGAGCCACCGATGCGGGGAACACAGAACGGGGTTCACCGGCAGTTGGAGGCGCTGCTCGGCCCGCTCGGCCGCCTCGTACAGGTCGCGCCGCGGCACGTCGCCGATGACCAGAACATCGACGTCATTCGGTGCAGCGCCGCCGACGCCCTCGTAGCGTGCGGCCCACGATCCGTAGATCGCCACGGCGACGGCGCCGAGGGTCTCGAATTCCTCGCCGATGACGAACTGTGGGCCGAACGCGAGCGAGACCAGCTCGGTCAGCGGCCGGGTGTAGCGGCTGGCCGGGTTCGCAGACACCAGCCGTGAGCGCCCGACGCGCCGCTCTCGTATAAGGCCCGAGCCGGACAGCCGGGTCGCCTCGCGCTGCACCGTGGTCAGCGGGATCCCGAGCTTGCCGGCTACGTCGCTGAGGGTGAACTCGGCATCCTGGTGTAGCAAGAGCAGGGTAAGTATCTCTGCCAGGTGCCTGGATCGCAGTATCGGTAGCAGTTCTGGCGCCTTACTACGCATAGATGAAATTTATCATCCGCTTATAGGGATCTGGAGACGACCTCGGCAATCTCGCCGAGGAGTCGGCAGGGTTCCAGTCGCAGACTGGTCCCAGCTACTAGCCCCGGCTACCTCGTCAATAGCTGGGTGCCGGTCCAGGGCGAATCCGGCGGGTTCGCGGGAGGCTTCTGAGTCCTGAGGCGACACAGATCGCCGAGGACTCAGCGGGCGGGAACTGGCTCGGACGACGGCCGCCAGTCCCGCCTGATCAGCCCGTAGACCCACGAGTCAGAGACCTCGCCGTTCACGACGCAGTCTTCCCGCAACGTCCCCTCACGCACGAAGCCGAGCTTCTCCAGCACGCGGGCAGATGCCACGTTGCGCGTATCGGTCTCAGCCTGAACGCGATTCAGGTCCAGCGTGTCAAATGCCCACCGCAGCAATACGCGCGCGGCCTCCGTCGCGTAGCCGTGGCCCCACGCTGCATCATCAAAGCAGTAGCCCAGCGATGCGCTGCGGTAGTCCGGATTCCACCGGTTCAGGCTGCACCAGCCGATGAACGTCCCGTCGCAGACACGATCCACGGCCAGCCGCGCCCCGGTGCCGCCCTGTGCCATCTGCCGGCAAGCCGTGATGAATCGCTCGGCGCGCAGGCGTGCGCTCCACGGCGGCGCATCCCAGTAGCGCAGCACGTCGGCGTTGCTGTGCAGCGCGAAGAGGTCGTTCGCATCCGCGTCGTCGAAGGGGCGCAGCCGAAGGCGATCGGTGAGCAATGTGGGGGCGGGCAGCGCCATGCGCGTCATGTTCCCTCCCGGGATTGATGGCCGGTCAATCAGACATTCGATGCCGGCCACTCGCAACGGGTTTTCTCGGCGGAGGCGGCGGGCAGGGCCAGCTCAGCCTGCGTCGATGATCCTGTATGGATCTGCTGGTTCTGTACGCGTGAGCCGAGGGCAGACGTCCTCATCGCGGCAGATGAGTGCGCAGCATGGCCGCCGGATCAGCCAGTTGGCGTGTCATCGCTTCCGGGTCCCCCGGCGGGCTCGGCCGGGCCTGGCGCGGCGAAACCGGTTGACCGGAGCTGGTAGGTGATCAAGGCTGACGCCATGACCAGCCGCATCTCGCATACCTCGTTCGACGCCCTGGACGCCTACGCCCAGTCGGTCTTCTGGTCAGGCGTCCTGGATTTCATCGAAGACCCGGACGACCCGAATGAGCCCGAGCATGAGGAATGCCTGATTACCTCGCGGGACCGGAGCCAGGTCCTGCTGTTCATCACCGTCCCCGACGCCAAGGCGGTGAAGAACCGGGTGCACCTGGACCTGCGGCCGGCCGACCGCACCCGCGAGGAGGAAGTCCGGCGGCTGCTGGCCCTGGGAGCCGTGCAACTGGCCGACTACCGCCGGCCCGACGGCAGCGGCTGGATCACGCTGGCCGATCCCGAGGGCAACGAGTTCTGCATCCTGTCCAGGAAGCCGGCCAGTTCCGGGCCCGCCACCTGACAGCTGCCCATCCCGCCGGGGCTGCGAGGCGAGGCCGAGCCAGATAAGCCCGTTCTGCGCCCGCTTCCTGGCAGCGCCACGACGACCCTAAGCCGCGCACAGCGGCGGGTCCGCGTGCGAATATTTCCACCTCGTCGCCGTGCCTGCTCGACCAGTTACCGCCAGTGCAGGCAATCGGGATTCCCGTAATTTAGCTGGCTTGCCGCTGTCTTGGGCTGAGGCGGAGCTAGCGGGAGCGGCTTCGCCAGTTCGAGGCCATGTTTCTCCTTCGAGGGCGGGCGGCCCCGGTGGAACGGGTCTGGCGGCCGCCAGGCACGCGATCCGCCTCTAGCGGCGCCGCTAACGAAACCTCAACAGTCGGGTAACCATAAGCCCTGGGCTGTCGTCCCAAACCGGCAGCAAACGTAGCCTTCTGGCAGAGGAGCTACCGCTGATGCCCGGACTGCGAACGCCGTTCCTGCTGCGCCGCATTACCTCGGCCTGGCCGCTGCTGGCCAGCCTGATGCTGACGGTCTTCATCGCCGCCGCGCTGCTGGCCGCGCTCGCCACCTTCAACGCCCAGGTGCTGCCGCAGGCGGCCCGCCGCCAGCTCGCGTCGTCCGCGCAGACCGGCATAGCCGTCTCCGGGCCCGTCGACGCCACGGTCGCCAGGGCCGACATGCCCGCCGTCAGCGCCGCCATCCGCGGCGCATTCGGCGCGGTGCCCTACCGGCTGACCAGCGCGCTGTGGTCCGATCCGCTCGTGCTGCCCGGCGCGGCCGGCAGCCGGGACATCCGGCTCCTCGAGGCCGGCGCGCCCGGCCAGCTCACCGCGCACGCCCGGCTGGTCTCTGGCGCCTGGCCCGGCCCGCCGCGGCCCGGCCGCCCGGTGCAGGCAGCGCTGCCCGCGTCCGTCGCCGCCCAACTCGGCGCGTCGGTGGGCGACGTCCTCTCGGTGCGGGACCGGAACAACGGCCACCGGGCGCGGATCCAGGTCAGCGGCACGTTCGCGCGGCGCGACCCCGGCTCGCCCTACTGGGGCCTGGACATCGTCGGCCCGTCCGGGGTGAGCGTCTCCCCGGGCTACATCACCTACGGGCCGCTGATCGTCAGCCCGGCAGCGTTCAGCGGCAGGCGGCCTGCCCTGGTAGTCGGCGCCGCGTCCTGGGCCGCGGCCCTGGACACCCAGCGAGCCCAGGCCAGCCAGATCCCCGGCCTGGCGTCGCGGATCACCAGCGCGGCCGGCTACCTCCAGGGCACCGTCCGGCTCGGCAGGCTCCAGGTGACCAGCGGGCTGCCCCGTCTCCTCGACGGCCTGACCCGTAACCTCGCGGTGGCCAGGTCGATGCTCGCAATCAGCGCGCTCCAGCTGCTGCTGCTCGCCGCCGCGGCGCTGGTGCTGGCCGGCCGGCTGCTGACCAGCCACCGCGGCGTGGAGACCGCGCTGCTCGGCTCGCGCGGCGCGGCCGGCTGGCAGCTGGCCAGGATCACCATGGCCGAGATCGCGGTGGTCGGCGGGCTCGGCGCGGCGGGCGGCGCGCTGGCCGGCGCCAGGCTGGCCAGCCTGCTGGCCGGGGCCGGGTCGCTGCGCGATGCCCGGCTGCGGCTCGCCGGCTTCCCGGGCAGCGCCTGGCTGGCGGTCGCGCTCGTGCTCGCGTTGTGCCTGGCGATCACTCTGTGGCCGGCGCTGCGCCCCGCCACGCCGGGCGCCGTCGCGGCCCGGCGGGGGCGGCCGGCGGCGATCGCGGGCATCGCGCGCTCGGGCGGCGACATCGCCATCATCGTGCTGGCGCTGATCGCCGTGCGGGAGCTGCGCACCTATTCGGCGGTCGCGCACCTGCCCACCGGCGGGCTCGGCATCGACCCGGTGCTCAGCGCCGCGCCCGCGCTGGCGCTGGCCGCCGCCAGCCTGATCCTGCTGCGGCTGCTGCCGCTGGCGGCCAGAGCCATGGAGCGGCTGACCGCGCGCAGCAGGCACCTGGGCGCGGCGCTGGCGAGCTGGCAGATCAGCAGGCGCACCGTCACCCAGAGCGGCCCAGTGCTGCTCGCCGTGCTCGCCGTGGCCACCGGCACCCTGGCGCTGGCCCAGTACCAGAGCTGGCAGCGCTCGGCGCGGGACCAGGCCGCGTTCGCTGCGGGCGCCGACGTCCGCGTCGCCACCGCCCGGCCGGCCTCCCTCGGCCGGGCAGGCGCGATCAGCCACGCGCCGGGAGTCGCCGCCGCGATGCCGGTCACCGTCGAGCCGACGGCGCTGCATGGCACGCTGCTGGCCGCGGGCGCACCTCAGGCCGCCCGCACCGTGCTGTTGCGCCCCGACCTGTCGCCGCTGCCCGCGCGCCAGCTATGGCGGCGGATCATCCCACCCCGGCCCGGCCTGGCGCTGCCGGGCCGGCCAGGATCGCGATCGAGGCCAGCATCAGCGGCGGGGCCGGACAGGACCGGCCGGGCCGCCTGGGCCGGGTCAGCGCCACCGCCTCGATCCAGGACGCCGGCGGCGCGGTGTACCCGGTCCCCGCGGGCACCATCCCGGCCGATGGCCGCGACCATCCGCTGATCGCCTCGCTGGCGCCGCCCGGCCGGGCCAGCTACCCACTGCGGCTGATCGGCCTGTCCCTGACCTACGGCCTGCCGCACTACCCCAGCAATCGTCACCTCAGCAGCGCCGCACTGCACCGGGACACGCTCACGCTGGCCAGCGTGGCCGAGGCTTCTTCGGCGACCGGCCGGTTCGCGGCGCCGTTCGCGCGCGGCGCGGCCCTGGGTGACTGGGGCGCGGATGGCTCGGCGCCGAGCCTGGCCAGCCTCAACGGCGTGACGATCAACGGCGGCAACGCGGGCGCCCAGCCGCCGTCGGTCGCCGGGTGGCAGGCCGCCGGCGGCGGGCAGCGTCTCAGCTTCCACCCCGGCTTCGGCCCGGACCCCGGCCAGCTGTACTACACCCCGCCGGACTCGTTCACCGGCCTGCTCACGCTCGCCGTGCACCCGCCGGATCCGGTGGTCCCCGGCATCGCCACCCGCCAGTTCCTGAGCAGCAACCACCTGCACCCCGGCACCGTGATCGACATCAGCATCGCCGGCTCGCAGGTACCAGTCAGGATCGCCGCCGTCGTCGCCGCGTTCCCGACCACCACCAGCGCGATCATCGTGGACCAGGGCGCGGTGCAGGACCTGCTGGTCAGCCGCGCAGACCCGCCGCTGCCGGTCAGTCAGTGGTGGCTGCGCACCGCCGGCGGCGCCGTGCCGCCCGGCCTGCCCGCCGGGTCGACGGTGACCGACCGGGCCAGCCTCCAGAGCAGCCTGGTCAGCAACTCGCTCAGCGCGGCGCCGCTGCTGGAGGGGCTCGCCATCGCCGCCGCGGCCGCGGTGCTCGCCGGGCTCGGCTTCTCGATCGGCGTCGCCGCCAGCGTCCGGGCCCGCCGCTCGCAGAGCGCCCTGCTGGCCGCGCTCGGCTACTCCCCGCGGGCCCAGGTGCGCGGGCTGTGCCTGGAGGAGCTGATGCTGACCGTGCCCGCGGCGCTGGCCGGGCTCGGCGTCGGGATCGGGCTGGCGCACCTGATCATCCCCGCGATCACGCTCACCGCCTCCGCCACCGCCCCGGTGCCGGCGGTGCTGGTCGAGGTGCCGCTGGGCTGGGCCGCGCTGATCGCCCTGGCGGTGGTCGTGACGCCGGTGGTGATCGCCGCGATCGTGCTGGCCCGCCGCCGCGACCCCGCCGCCGAGCTGCGCGCCGCGGAGACTGCATGAGCGCCCTGCCAGCCCGGATCAGAGCCGGCTGGATGGCGGTCACCGGCACCGGGGCGGCGGCCGGGGTCAGCCTCGCGTTGCTGGTGCTCGCGAGCGTCTTCGTCGCGGTGGCCGGGGCGCGCGTCAGCCAGACCGTTCCGACCAGCGCGCTGCGCGCGGGCCTGAGGATGCTGCCGACGTCGGACAAGGCGGTGCTCGGCGGCGCCGGCTTCGGCGACTCGGGGATGGGCGACGCCGGCCCGCTTCCGGCCGCCCAGCTCGGCTCCTACCGCACGCAACTGCGCGGCAACCTCTCCCGGCGGCTGCCGCTGGCGCCGGCCGCCACGGACTGGACCGGCCTGACGACTGGCTACTCGGCGGTGCTGGCCGGCGGCCGCCGCGCCTGGGACGGCAGCACGCCGCCGCAGCTCGAGCTGGCCTACCGAGATGCGCTTCCCCGCTACACCAGGCACATCACCGGCTCGCTGCCGGCGGTCAGCCGCGGCCATGAGTTCCAGGTCGCTGTCACGACCGCGACGGCGCGGCGGTTCGGCGTGACGGTCGGCTCGCGGCTGCGGCTGGCTCCGTCGCTGACCCTGGTAGTGACCGGGATCATTGCGCCGGCCAGGCCGGGCTCGGCGTTCTGGGCCGTCGACCCCGCAGCCCGCGTGCCCACCAGGTACGTGCCGTTCAGGTCGCCGGCGTACTGGCTGGGCGCGATGTTCGTGGGACCGCGCGAGGTGCCCGCGCTCGAGGGCAGCGTGGATCCCGGCCAGATCAAGCTGTCCTGGGGATTCCCGCTGGTCGTGACCGGCCTGACGACCGCGCAGAGCAGCGGGCTGCAGGGCCAGCTGTCGCCCGGCAGCCTCGGCCAGCTCGGCCAGCTCAGCCTGAACCCGCCGGTCAAGGTGACCCTCTCGGCCGGGCTGGGCGGGTTCCTGACCGCCTTTGCCCGCGAGCGCGACGCGGTCAGCGGGGTGCTCGGCCTGCTGGTGGTCAGCCTGGCCGCCATCGGCATCGTCGTGGTGGTGCTCGGCGCCCTGCTGCTGGCCGAGCAGCGCCGCAGCGAGTTCGAGCTGATGCGCGCGCGGGGTGCGGCCAGGCGGCAGCTGTCCGCGACGGCCCTGCGTGCCTCGGCGCTGGTCGCGATCCCGGCCGCCGCCGTCGCGACGGTCGTGGCGATTGTCGTCACCCCCGGCGCCGCCAGCGCCCTGCCCTGGTGGCTGGCCGCGCTGACGCTGGCCGCCGCCCTGGCCGGGCCGCCGCTGATCGTCGCGACCCGGCTGCGGTCGCCAGCACGGCGGCGCGAGCCCGGCCGCCGCACCGCGCAGCGGCGCGCGGCGGTCCGGCGGCTGGTCATCGAGGCGGCGCTGATCGCCGCCGCGGCGGGCGGCCTCGTCGTGGCCCGTCAGCAGGGCGTGGCCGGCGCGGGCCAGGACGTGCTGACCAGCGCGGCGCCGGTGCTTGTCGCGATCCCGGCCGGGATCGTCGCGCTGCGCTGCTACCCGCTGGTGGCCCGCTGGCTGCTGCGCGCGGCCGGGGTGGCCCGCGGCGCCGTCGCCTACATCGGCCTGGCCCGCGCCGCGCGCAGCTCGCTGATCGCGATCCTGCCAGCCTTCGCCCTGGTCCTGGTGCTGGCCACGATCTCGTTCGGCGGCCTGGTCCGGGCGGCGATCACCCGCGGCGAGGTCGCGGCGTCCTGGCAGCAGGCCGGCGCCGATGCGGTGATCGACACCGTGAACTCCTCGCTGCCGGTGACGTCGGCTGCCCAGCGGGCGCTCGCGGCCGTGCCTGGCGTGCAGCACGTCGCGGCGATCACGCTGACCGCGGGCGTGCGCGCGGACGGCACCCAGGTCGCGATCGCCGCCGTCGCCCCGCGCCAGTACGCCGCGCTGATCGCCGCTACGCCCGGCCCGCGGTTTCCGGCCGCTGCGCTCGCCCGGCACGCCGGGCCCGCCGGCGGCGCGGTCCCGGCCGTCGCCACCCGAGCGGCGGTCGCCGCGCTCGGCCGCGGCCCGGCGGCGCTGGTCGTCGGCAGCGCCGGGTACATCGTGCGCTTCCGGGTGGTGGCCACCGCCCCCGCCGCCCCGGCGCTCGCCTCGCGGGCCGGGCCGGCGCTGATCGTGGTGCCGAACTGGGCCATGAACGTCGGCGCGCAGCCGCCCAACCTGATGCTGATCACCGGCCCGCGCCTGGACCAGGGCAGGCTGCGCGCCGTCGCCGCCCGGCTGGTGCCCGGCGGGTCGGTCACGTTCCGCTCGGCCGCGCTCGCCGGGCTCGCCAGGGCGCCGCTGCCGCACGCTGCCTACGTGGCCTACGCGGTCGGCGCGGCCGTCGCGGCCGGCTTCGGGATCGTGGTGCTGCTGGTCTGGCTGCTGCTCAGCGCGGGGTCGCGGGACGCCGCGCTGGCGCGGCTGGCGGCGATGGGCCTGTCCGCCCGGCAGGGCAGCTGGCTGATTCTCGCCGAGACGCTGCCGGAGATCGTGGTCGCCATCGCCGCCGGGACCGGGTGCGCCTGGGCGCTGGCCTCGCTGGTGGGGCCGGATCTCAGCCTGGCGGCGTTCACCGGCTCCGGCGCCGGGGCACAGGTCCGCGCGGAGCCGGCCGCCATGGCCCTGGCGGCCGCGGGCCTGCTGTTCGTCGCGGTCGCGACGCTCGCCGGCCAGGCCATCGTGACCTCGCGCCGCGGCGTGGCCCGCGCGGCGCGGATCGGGGAGTAGGGAAGGAGCTAGGCCGATGACTACTCCAGCGGGACGAGGCGGGAACGGCGTCATGGCCGCGTCCGGCGTCGCGGAGCTGGGCGCCGAGGCGCTGGCCGCCAGGACCTCCTACGGGGAGGGCGCGCTGGTCGCGTGCGACCGGGTGGTGCGCATCTACACCGGCGACGGCATCGAGGTGCAGGCGCTCCAGGGCCTTGACCTGCTGGTCCAGCGGGGCGAGCTGACCGCGCTCGTGGGCGCCTCGGGCAGCGGCAAGTCGACGCTGATGAACATCCTCGCCGGGCTCGACGCGCCGACCGCAGGAACGGTCAAGGTGGCCGGGCGCGATATCGGCGCGCTGGGCCAGCGGGAGCGGCTGGACTACCGGCGCCGCCAGGTCGGCTTCATCTGGCAGCAGACCGCACGGAACCTGCTGCCGTACCTGACCGCCGCGCAGAACGTGGCCATGCCCATGCGGTTCTGCCGGGTCAGCCCCCGGCGGCGGGCCCGCCGCGCGGCCGAGCTGCTCGGCGCGCTGGGCGTCGGGCACTGCGCCGGCCGCCGGCCCGACCAGATGTCCGGCGGCGAGCAGCAGCGCACCGCCATCGCCACCGCGCTGGCCAACGAGCCGTACCTGTTGCTCGCCGACGAGCCCACCGGCGAGCTGGACAGCGCCACCGCACGCGATGTGTTCGCCGGACTGCAGACCGCCAACGCCGAGCTGGGCGTCACCGTCCTGGTCGTCACCCACGACCCCGCCGTGTCCGACCAGGTCAGCCGGACCGTGGCGATCCGCGACGGCCGCACGAGCAGCGAGACCCTGCGCCACGACATCTCCGACGGCAGCGGCAGGCACGCCGTCGAGTACGCCGTGCTTGACCGGGCCGGCCGGGTGCAGCTGCCCCGCGACATGCTCGACCAGCTCGGCATGCGCGACCGGGTGCGGCTGGAGGCCGAGCCCGATCACATCGGCGTGTGGCCGGACGAGGGCCGGCCGTGAGCGCGCCGATCATGAACACCGAGCCGGTCATGGTGGCCGCCGCCGACGTGGTCCGCACATTCGGCCACGGCGGCACCGCCGTGCACGCGCTGCGCGGCGTCTCGTTCGACATCCCCCAGGGCCAGCTGACCGCGCTGAGCGGCCGGTCCGGCTCCGGCAAGACCACGCTGCTGAACATCATCGGCGGGCTCGACACCCCCACCAGCGGCACCGTCCGGCTGGGCGACCGCGACCTGACCGGTATGACCGAGCGCGACCGGATGCTGCTGCGCCGCGGCACCGTGAGCTTCATCTTCCAGTCCTTCGGGCTCATCCCGATGCTGTCCGCGGCCGAGAACGTGGGGATACCGTTGCGCATCGCCGGCGTCGGCCGCCGCCAGCGCGAGGAGCGTGTCGCCCTGATGCTGGCCATCGTCGGCCTCGCCGACCACGCGCGCCAGCGGCCCAGCGAGCTGTCCGGCGGCCAGCAGCAGCGGGTCGCCATCGCCCGCGCGCTCGCGGCCAGCCCCCAGCTGCTCATCGCCGACGAGCCCACCGGCCAGCTCGACTCCGAGACCGGTCAGCAGATCATGAGGCTGCTGCGCACCGTCGTGCAGTCCGAGGGGATCACCGCCCTGGTCGCGACCCACGACGGCGCCCTGCTCGAGCTGGCGGACTCGGTGCTCCGCCTGGAGGACGGCCAGCTCGCAGTTCCGGCCGCCCCCAATGCCCGGCCTATCTGACTTGATGACCTCAGCACCTGCCCTGCCGGCCGGTCAGTCTCGGCACGTCCCTACGCGGGCTGCAGGCCAGTGGCCGGAAGATCGCGCATGCCGCGCAGCGGTGACAGGTACAGCCACAGCCCGGACAAGCAGCCGCCGGTCACCGCGACCCACAACGTCAGGTGAACACCTATCGCGGCGCCCAGTGCGCCGGAGATCAGGGCGCCAAGCGGCAACGTCCCCCAGCTGACCCAGCGCAATACGGCGCTGACTCGCCCGCGCATCTCGACCGGGCAGGCCGCTTGCTGGTAACTGGTCAGCGCGGTCGCACACAGCGTGGAGCTAAACGTCCAGGACATCCAGCCGGCCGCAAAGAGCAGCACCCACCAGCCAGGGCCAGCCGCCGGGATCAGCAGGCCCGGCAGTGCGAATACCGTCATCGCCAGCCAGCACAGTCGCGCAGAGCCGATCCGGCCCGCCAGCGGTCTTGATGCCAGACCGCCCGCGATTCCGCCGACCGCGCCCAGGGCCAGCAGGACACCGACATAGGCGGGACGCAGGTGAACTGTGCGGATCAAGAACACCGGCCCGAGCGTCTCCACCATGATCACGAAGAAGTTCGCCGTGCCATTCCAGGCCGCCGAGTTGCGCAAAATAGGCTCGCGCAGCACATAGGTGAGCCCCTCGCGCAACTGCGGCCCGAACCGGGGCCGCCGCTCCTGCATAGCACCGCCCGGCCGCGGCTCCCGGCTCCGGATCAGGAACAGGCATGCGGCCGCCACTGCGAAGGAAATCGCATCACCAGCCATTGCCCGCGCCGCTCCGGCCAGACCGACCAGCAGCGCTCCCAGCGCTGGCCCGGCAACCAGCGCAGCCGACTGCGTGGCAGCCAGCTTCCCGTTTCCGTCCACCAGCTGCCCACGATCAATAAGCGACGGCAGATAGCTGGTGTACGAGACCAGGAAGAACGCGCTCAGCGAGCTGGCCAGCAGCGCAACCAGATATAGCTGACCCAGCGTCAGAATCCCGGCTACCTGAGCGGCCGGCACCCAGCCGATCACCGCCACGCTGGCCAGATCACAGCACAGCATCACCCTGCGCTTGCTGACCCGATCGGCCACCACCCCGGCCGGCAGTGCAACAAGCAGATACGCCGAGGTCGCCGCAGCTGACAGCAATCCGACCTCAAGCGCCGTGGCCCCGAGCACCACGATAGCCACCAGCGGCAACGCCAGAATCGTCACCTGCGAACCGGTCTGACTTACCGTCTGCGCGCCCCACAACAGCAGAAAGTCACGATGACGCCACAGCGCCGGTACCGTCTCCGCCACCCCGTCAGGCATCCCTCAAACTAGTCGACCCGGGCTAGCTGCCAGCCAGGCAAGAACATCAAAGCAGACGCGATCATCGTTCCAGTGGTGGCGAGGCGGCTATCGCAGCTGCGGTGAGCGGCCCGGTCCGTCCAGCCAGCCCAGCCCGGCAGCGCGGGAGGCAAGAATCTCCTAGAAGTGCTATGTAACATGGTACTTCACAACTGGGAGGTAGCGGGTGAAAGTGGCGGGCGCTGACTACGAGCGGGCCGAGCGGTTTCTGCCCTGGAACGTGGCCGACCTAGTGTCAGGGCTTGCGGTCCATCCGCACTGGATCGGGGCGTCGGATCGGTTCTGGTACCGCCGTGGCCGTCCCGGATCCACCGAGTTCATCTCAGTGAATGCAAGGACCGCGGAGCGCGGGCCGGCATTCGATCACCGGGCAGTGGCTGAGGCGCTCTCAGCAGCACTGGGGAGGTCAGTCTCCGCCCTGAGCCTTCCGTTCGACGCCATCTATCCCGCCGAAGACAGCGATCTGGTCGCATTCCACGTGGAGGGGAGTCGCTGGACTTACGAGCCAGAGCCGGGACGACTTTGCCGTGATCCGTTCGGAGAGCAGGATCCACGCTCGGAGATACGGTCTCCGGACGGAAGGTGGGTAGCGTTCGTCAGAGATCACAACCTGTGGGTGCGGTCGACTGCGGACGGCTCGGAGCGACCTCTCACCCATGACGGGTCCCGCGAGCGCTCGTACGGCATGCCTCTTCCCTCGCCGCTGCCCGCCGCCGGCCTAGGCGACCCGGGCCAGCCGATCATCTCCTGGTCCCCTGACAGCCGGTATCTGTTCACCCAGCAGCTTGACCTCGCCGGTGCGCCGACCCTGCCCTTCTTGCAGTCCCTGCCCCGCGACGGCCACCTCCGCCCGGTAGTGCACTCAGTCGCCTACCCGCTGCCTGGCGACACCGACACGCCCGTCGTCCGGGCGGTCATCGCTGACGTCATCTCTGGCCGGGCAGTTGTCGCCGACCATGAACCTGTGCCGGCCCTGTACTACGGCTCCCCGCTGGCCGGCAACCGGGTGACCTGGGATCAGCGGGGCGACCGGGTGCACCTGGTCATCTGTGATCGTGGCTACCAGGGCTACCGGCTGCTGGAGGTGCTGGCCGCCGACGGCGCCACGCGGACGATCGCATGCGAGGAATCGGGCGACGGCATCGCCCCGCGGGACATTAGCTGGCAATCGACGGAGGGACTGCCGGACCTGGTGGTCTCTGGTGGCGGCCGCGATGTCATCTGGTGGTCCCTCCGCGATGGCTGGCCCCACCTGTACCTGTACGACGGTGAAACCGGAGCGGTCCGCCGGCAGCTAACGTCGGGGGCCTGGTCAGTCCAGGACGTGCTGCATGTGGACGAGGCAGCCCGGCGCGTTGTCTTCACAGGTTCAGGCCGGGAGGCTGGACGGGATCCGTACCTGCGCGCCGTGTACTGCGTGAGCCTGGATGGCGGGGACCCGGAGCTTCTGACGCCGGACGAGCTGGATCACAGCGCATGGATATCCCCGACCGGAACGTTCCTGGTGGACACCGCCTCGAGATGGGATCAGCCGCCGACGACGGTCGTGCGCGAGACGGGCGGACCGGTGGTCTGCCCGGTCGAGCACGGCGACGCGAGCCGTCTTCTTGCCACCGGCTGGCAGCCTCCGGACCGCATTCGGGTGAAGGGCCGCGACGGGCAGACCGACATCTACGGGCTCCTGTTCCGCCCGGCTGCGCCAGACCGCCGTCCGCTTCCCGTGGTCGACTTCATCTACGGAGGCCCGCAGATGAACCAGGCCAGCGCCTCGTTCGCTGACTCGGCGAGGGCGGCGCAGGACGACGGGATCTCCGCCAGCTTCTGGCATGCGCAGGCCATCGCCGAGCTTGGCTTCGCGGTAGTGATGATCGATGGCCTGGGGATGCCGGGAAGGTCACGAGATTTTCAGGCCGTCGCCTGGAGAAATCTGGCCGATGCAGGTATCCCCGACCATGTCGCTGCCTATCCCCAGCTTCGTGAGCGGTATGCCGATCTCGACATCGAGCGAATCGGCATCTTCGGCCACTCGGCGGGAGGCTATGCATCAGCGCAGGCAATCCTCCGCTATCCCGACGTGTATAAGGTGTGCGTGTCGTCTGCGGGCAACCACGACCATCGCCTAGACAAGGCAGTCTGGGTTGAGCGGTACATGGGCCTGCCCGTCGGGGACCACTACGCTGAGCAGGCCAACCGCCATCTGGCGGACCGGCTCCGGGGCAAACTGCTCCTCGCACACGGTGATATGGACGAGAACGTACCTCTCGCCGGAACCTTGTCCCTCGTCGAGGCTCTCATCGAGGCCAATAAGGATTTCGATCTTCTCGTGCTTCCCAATCGCTCCCACCGGTTTGCCGACGACCCGTATTTCACCCGGATTCGCTGGGACTATTTCGTCCGGCATCTCCGGGGCGAGAACCCGCCCGCCTACCGGATCAAGGCGCCAGCCGGGACTGCCCCCAGCTGAGTTGACTCCTCGGCTCTGCCGGGCCTCGAGGACGGCGCGCAGCCGGTGCCTTGATAGCAACATACGATCGCTGCCACGTGAATCACTATTGGACGGATGCGCGGCGGCCTCCGCATGCTGACTGCAGGACGTCCGCACTGATGCAAGGAGACAGTCATCCATGGGGGTTGCTCTGCATTGGTTCCTGCCGACCAACGGCGACTCTCGGACGGACCTGAGCCTCGGTAACGCCGTGGGCGCGGCAGGCAGCAGGGTGGCCGAGGGCGGTGGTTCCGAGCGCGCTCCCGACATCGGCTATATCGGCCAGATCGCCAGGTCCGCAGAGCAACTCGGGTTCTCTGCAGCGCTTACCCCGACGAGCTCATGGTGTGAGGACGCCTGGGTGATGACGGCGGGCCTCAGCCAGGTGACCGAGAGGCTCAAGTTCCTTGTCGCCTTCCGGCCGGGCTTGATGTCGCCTACGCTCGCCGCTCACATGGCCGCGACCTACCAGCGCATCTCGGGTGGCCGGCTGCTGCTGAACGTCGTTACCGGCGGCGACGATGCCGAGCAGGAGCGCTATGGCGATTACCTGCCCAAGGACGCCAGGTACCGGCGGGCGGGCGAGTTCCTGCACGTCGTGCGAGAGCTGTGGACCGGCGAGCCAGTCACGTTCAGCGGCGAGTTCATCGACGTGCGCGGCGCGCGGATCATCCCGGACAAGGTCTGGCCCGACATCTACCTGGGCGGCTCGTCGCCGGGCGCCATCGAGGTCGCGGCGCGCTATGCCGATGTCTACCTCACCTGGGGCGAGCCGCCGGCCGCCGTGGCTGAGAAGCTGGACAAGGTGCGGCAGCATGCCAGGGCCGCGGGCCGGGAGCTCAGGTTTGGCATCAGGCTGCATGTCATCACCAGGGATACCTCGAAGCAGGCGTGGGCGGAGGCTCAGCAGCTACTGGACGGCCTCGACCCGGCGGCGATCAAGCGGGCGCAGCTCATCCAGCGGGCCTCCCAGTCAGAGGGCCAGCGGCGGATGACCGAGCTGCATGGCGGCCGCACCGATTCGCTAGAGGTCTCACCGAACCTGTGGGCGGGCGTTGGCCTTGTTCGCGGCGGCGCGGGAACCGCGCTGGTGGGCGATCACCAGGAGGTCGCTGACCGGATCGCTGAGTACCACGAGCTGGGCATCGACGAGTTCATCCTGTCCGGCTACCCCCATCTCGAGGAGGCCTACCAGGTCGCCGAGGGCATCATGCCGGTACTGCGGAACCGCGGCCTGCTGGGGCCGGCGCCATCAGCCGAGCGGAGCACGATGGCAGCCCGGTGACTTCTGCGCGAGGCACGGTGCCGGCTGCTTCGTGGCTACGCCAGCAGCGCCGCGGTCATCGGCAGGGTCAGCGCATGAGCGGCGGCCCGAGGGGGAGTGACTTGCCGCCGGTGCCCGCCTGGGATGCGCTGAAGAACAGGTAGACGCCCACGACGGCAAAGGCCAGCACCGCGTAACCGCCGCCCTTCAGCAGGGCTGAGGAGGGCACCCCCGCGGCTGAAGCTTGCTCGAAGGCGAGCAGGAGCAAGAGCAGGGCTAGGTCGACGAGCGCGAATACCGCGGTGAAGGCAGACGGCAGGCGCAGGGTGGACACGGTGAGCATGACGATGATAATCAGCCAGGTCAGCAGGAACAGTCTCACCGTGGCGAGGACGGCGGTAGCGGTGATGGCGAACCAGTTGTGGTCCAGGCCGAGCACGAGTACCGCGTAGCTGAGCCAGAATGTGCCGAAGATGCCGAACACCGCGGCGACTGCGCTCTGGCCGAGGGCTGCGCACCAGACGGTCGCCATCAGCAGGCCCAGAGCCGTGGCGGCCAGGATGATCGCGAGCGGGGCGCCGAGCACGCCGGCCGGCACCACGCCGACCAGCGATAGGCCGAGGGCCACGGACCCGGCAATGAAACTGCCGAGGCCCAAAATAGAGGGGTCGCCGGCCAATGGCCCGACCAAGGGTGCCTCGCCAGTTGAGGCGGATCCGTCGGCGGTTGTGTCCACAGTGGTCATTGGTGTCGCTCCCTGCAAGTAGCGTGACGCGCCAGCGGGCTTACTGCATCCCTACTCCAATGACCGGATACGTGCGTTCTCAGTTTGATCCAGCGGTCGCCTCAGCCGCCGGAAGCGACGATCCCGTGCTGGTGAATCTTGAGCAGATCGTGGCCCGGAATGTGCGCCGGTGTCGTGCACGAGGCCGGCGGCCAGTGGCACCCGGTCAGCCGCACAGTCGCACGGGGCAAAACGCGGCGACATTCGGTGGTCATCCCGCGACAATGGCCGGCGTGGCGGAGGTCGAGGTCGTTGTCGCTCATCAGGAGCGGGCGACGCTGCGCGTCGGGGATGTGCTCCTGAAGATCGACGCTGATCAGGCGCGCACCGATGTCGAGGTCGAGGCGATGGCCAGGCGCCGGTCCCGGTTCCGGAGGTGCTGTGGCGGCAGCCGCCGGTGCTGCCGCCCTGGCCGGGCCGGAGCCTGGAGGAGATCGCGTCGCACCTCGACGGCGAGTGCGAGTGGCTCGTCACCAGCGGCGTCCTGCCCGCCTGGCCTGGTCCCGTCCTCGCCCGGCTGCGAGGTCGACGTGCTGAGATCCCTGCTGTGAGGCTGCACGAGCCCGACGGTCACGAGTGCCGTTCTGCCGCATCGAGGGAGCCATCTCCTGAGGAGGTGTCAGGCGGTAGGGACCTGCCCGATGATCCAGCCGAACTCGGAGACGATGCGGACGCCGAGTCCTTCGATGTAGAGCGGGCGCAGCGCTTCGCGGATCGTCTCGGCGAACCGGTCATAGCCGACGTGATCCAGGGCAGGCCATGACGGCCCCGCGGCCGCCAGCGCCCGTACGGTGAGGTCGAGATCCGGCAGTTCGAGGATGGCCTCCGCCGTGCCCCGGCCAGCGAACTCCAGGCCGGCGTCCGCGAGCATCTGCTCGGCCACTCCGGGCCGCCCGGTATCCCCTTGGTTCAGGGTCGCGTCGACGTGATCCGCCGGCGACAGCTCCACCAGGGCAGCAAAGTACGGCAGCAGGCCGAGACGCCTGGGCGACCCCCAGAAACTGAAGCCGACCATGCCGCCAGGACGCACAACCCGGCGTGCCTCAGCCAGCGCTTCCTCGCATCCTTTCCAGATCCCGTTGAAGCTCATGGCAACGTCGAAGCTGTCGTCCCCGAATGGCAGCGCGAACATGTCGCCGACTCGGAAGTCACCAGCCGCAGTGCGGGCACGTGCTATCGCGATCAGCGCCTCGGAGGCATCCAGCCCCGACACCTCGGCTCCCCGGCCGGCCGCGACGCCAGCGGCGTAGCCAGAGCCGCAAGCGATATCCAGCAGCCGTGTCCCGGGGCCGACATGAGCCTGGTCAAACAGCACGTCGTTGGCGCGCCGCGCGTACGGCTCCAGCAGGTACGCCCAGTCAGCCGGGCGCTCCCCCCAGGCCTGGCCGGACTCAACCCACCCCATCCGCTTCGCCTCCACCGCTTAACCTCGCCGAGTCAGTAATCGGCTTGATCATCCGCTGGCAGCACGCTGCCATAGGCGGTCGTGCCGGCATCTGCCGGCATGACCAGGTCACCGCGCAGGGCCGTAGCCAGCTGACGGTGTGGCACGGTGTGGCCGCGCGCTGATGTGACGGTCATGAGGCTCCGGTGGGTTCGTTCTCAAGCACCCACGCCAGCCACGGTATGACCCGGCGGGCCCGACCGACAAGCCGAACATTCGCGTCGCCGGGCCCGGATTGACGCCGAGCTCACGCTCCAGAACGAAGCGCAGCGGTAGTAGGTGCTCACCGCGCCGGCTCGATCCATACGGGCTCACCCAGGAACCAGCCCAGCCGGACCGGGCAGACCGAGACCGCCTGCAAATCCACGATGCTGGTCCAGGCGTTTGCCACCAGAAGCTCATGGCTGCCTGCCCTACCGGAGTAGCAGTCGCGGTAGGTGGTCTGGCTTACGCGGAGCCTGACGGGCGTCATCGACCGGGGCGCCCGTACATCGTCCGGGCCCGCGTCGTGCACGAATTCCTGAGTAGCGCTGTCCAGCGGAAACTCACCGACCGCCTGCCAGGTCCGCGCAGCTGCTCCGCCTGCAGGCATCTTCGCGGCGGCAGCAGTCTGGCTCGCCGTCGCTGGAAAATTAAACTGTTCTCGGAAATAATCCAGAGAACAATTTCAATCAAATGCTCCTAAGCTCTGGCTACCGTATTTCTTAAACGTGCCGTCACATATACTAACTGCAGGAACAAAAATCACCGCCTCGCCACCTCCAGGGAGCACCGCCATGAGCGCCACCACGATCCCGGCCCGCGAGAGCACCGCGATCGCGGAGCCCGCGATCATCAGCCCGATCGGCCGGACGACGACTGGCGACAACGGCGGGGGCCGCCAGTCGGCTGCCATGAAGGCCGCGTATGTGAAGGCGGCGGCCAGCAAGATCACCCCGGCCAAGATCGTGACGGCGACGGCGATGGGGCCGAGCGGGTACCGGGCGGAGTTCGGTGTGCTGACCGACGAGCAGATCATCGAGGCCGTCCGCGCCAGCTTCGAGCCCAGCGAGCTGACGCTGACTGACGAGCAGATCGTGGGCGCCATCGGATGGGCGCTCACCGTAAGGACGGCGGTCACGAAGGTGAAGGCGCTCTTGACGGCCTAGCCTCCACCGGCCGTCCGGTCCGGCTCAGCTGACCGGGGACTCTGCCGCTCACCCGGTGGGTGTGAGGAAAGTGCTCCGTCCGTGGCGTTCACTGGTGGCCCGGCCGGCGGCGCCGGCGAGGCCGAGCTTGGGGGCGGGCACATGGCGCTGAGGGAGTATCCAGCAGGAACGGCTTTCCCGGGTGTGATCGGGCGGACGGCCGAGGAGTCGAGCCCGGCGTGGCCGGAGCCGCTGCGGGCGGCGGCTGGCGCGCCGAACGTGCTGTGGATCGTTCTGGATGACACCGGGTTCGGGCAGCTCGGCTGTTACGGCAGCCCGATCAGCACGCCGTCGCTTGACGGTCTGGCCGCTGGCGGGCTGCGGTACAGCAACATGCACAGCACGGCCCTGTGCTCGCCGTCGCGCTCGTGCATCATGACCGGCCGCAATCACCACGCCAATGCGACGGCGGCGATCAACGAGCTGGCCACTGGGTATCCGGGCTACAACGGCAGCATCCCGTTCGAGAACGGATTCCTGTCAGAGATGCTGCAGCAGCGCGGCTACAGCACCTACATGGTCGGCAAGTACCACCTGCTGCCCTCCGAGTTCGAGTCCCCGGCCGGCCCGTTCGACCGCTGGCCGCTGGGCCGCGGATTCGAGCGGTTCTACGGTTTCCTCGGCGGCGACACCAGCCAGTGGTATCCCGACCTGGTCTACGACAACCACCAGGTCGAGCCACCACGCAGCCCTGAGCAGGGCTATCACCTGACCGAGGACCTGGCGGACAAGGCCATCGCGTTCATCGCCGATGCCAAGCAAGTCGCGCCGGACAAGCCGTTCTTCCTGAACTTCTGCCCGGGCGCGACCCACGCCCCGCACCACGTGCCTAGCGAGTGGGCCGACAGGTACTCCGGCCAGTTCGATGACGGCTGGGGCGCCTACCGGGAGCGGGTGTTCGCCCGGCAGAAGGAACTAGGCATCATGCCGGCCGGCGCGCAGCTGTCCCGCCATGACCCCGACGTGCCGGACTGGGATTCCCTGTCCCCGGACGCCCGCCGCCTCGCCGCGCGGATGATGGAGGTATTCGCCGGGTTCCTGTCGCACACCGACCACCACATCGGCCGGGTGCTTGATTTCCTGAGGCAGACCGGCCAGCTCGACAACACCGTGATCATGGTGGTGTCCGACAACGGGGCCAGCGCTGAAGGCGGGCCAACCGGGACCACCAACGAGCTGCAGTTCTTCAACAACGCCCCCGAGCCGCTGGAAGACAGCATCCGGGCTATCGACGAGCTGGGCGGGCCCACGACCTTCAACCATTACCCGTGGGGCTGGACCTGGGCCGGGAACACCCCGTTCCGGCGGTGGAAGCGGGAAACCTACCGGGGCGGCGCCAGCGACCCGTTCATCGTGCACTGGCCCGCGGGCATCACGGCACGCGGCGAGATCCGGGATCAGTACGCGCATCTCATCGACATGGTCCCGACCGTCCTGGATGTCCTCGGCGCCGAGCCGCCCGCAACCGTCAGGGGCGTGACCCAGGCGCCGATCCACGGCGTCAGCCTCGCCCGCACCTTCGACGACCCGGCCGCCCCGACCCGGCACCGGACCCAGTACTTCGAGATGTTCGGGCACCGCTCGATCGACCATCACGGGTGGCGCGCTGTGTGCCCGTGGCCGGGACCGTCCTTCGCGGAGGCGGGCAAGCCGTTCGGAGCGCCGATCACCGCCGAGACCCTGACCGACCTCGATGCCCATCACTGGGAGCTCTACCACGTCGCCGAGGATCCGGCCGAGAACCGCGACCTCGCTGGCGAGCACCCGGACAAGCTCATCGAGATGATCGCCCAGTGGTACGTCGAGGCCGGCAAATACAACGTCCTGCCCATCGACGGCAGTGCGGTGGAACGGCTGATGGCCGAGCGCCCGCAGGTCGCCGAACCGCGAGACCGCTACGTGTACTGGCCCGGAACCCAGACCGTGCCGTTCTTCGCCGCACCGCGGGTCCTGAACCGCCCGCATGCCATCACCGCTGACGTGGACATCCCGGCGGGCGGCGCCGAAGGCGTCCTGCTCAGCCAGGGCTCCGGCGTGGGCGGCTGGTCGTTCTACCTCCAGAACGGAAACCTGCACTACGTCCACAACTACGTCCGCCGCGCTCTGTACCGGGTTTCCTCATCCGAACCTGTGCCAGCGGGCCGGCATCAGCTGCGCTTCGAGTTCGAGCCAACCGGGAAGCCAGACTTCAGCCAGGGCAAGGGAGCCCCCGGCCGGGCGCAACTCTACGTCGACCGCCAGCTGGCAGGACAGGCCGAGTTCCCGGTCACCACGCCTATCGGCCTCAATCCGGGCGGCCTGACCTGCGGCGCGAACCCCGGCTCACCCGTCACGCCGGACTACCCGTCCCCGTTCCGGTTCACCGGCACGCTGCACGCCGTCACCATCGACCTGTCCGGCGACCTCATCACTGACACCGAGAGAGAAATGCAGCTGGCCATGGCCCGACAGTAATCAGGCCACCCAGGCCGGCGGCGTGCCACCGCGGTCTCAGGCCACATCAGCACCGAAGCCCCAGGAGGTCCAGGTCGATGGCGGACCGTCGGGGGTGATAGCGAGCAGCACCCGCCCCTCGGCGATCAGCGACCCCAGGTGATCGCCGGCATCCAGCGGCTTCATTCCGTACTTGTCGCGGATGGCCTGAAAGCGCGGCAGCTCGGCCGCGAGATCCTCGCGGACCTCGACGGTGGCGGGGATGAGCACCGCACGGGGTCCCGCCGGGTCGTCGATCAGCAGCTGAGCCCTTGGGTCCCGGCGGAAGAGCGCGTACTTTACCCGGCCGCGCGTGGTCGACACGTAGAACCGCTCACCATCCCAGCAGAACCAGTTGGGAGTAAGGTGCGGCCGGCCGCCCGCGCGGTTGCCCGCCAGGATCAGGTTGCGGCTCTGGGCCAGGAACGCACCCAGGCTCTCTGGAAGAGACATGTCAGACCCGGTACATCAGAACGACCCGGCCGTTCCGGCCGGCGCTGGTCTGCGCGAGCTGCAACGCCCGCGGTTCCTTCACGCCCGCGAACGGCGACTTGCCGCCACCGAGGATGACCGGGTGCACGATCAGCCGGACCTCGTCGATGAGACCCTCGTTCAGCAGGCTAGCCACCAGCGCGGCGCCGCCGATGACGTAGACAGCGCCGCCGGGCTGCTTCTTCAGCGGCCACAGCTGGCTGACGTCACGCACCAGGTGAGCCGTCTCCCAGCTGACCTGCTCCAGGGTGGTCGACACGACGTAGTGCGGGGTCCGCTGCGTCCAGAGTGCGTAGTCGGCCTCGCCCTCGGTGACCTCCCGCCCGAGCATCGCCGTGCCGCTCCGCGGGTCGGCGGCGACCGATCCCCAGAGCATCTCGTAGCCCGGATACATGCCGCCGCCAAGGACGGCCGCGTCGGCGCCCGCGGCCAGGCCCAGCGCGTCATCCCACGAGTCGACCCAGTCGACCTCGCCGTTGGTGCCCTGCAGATAGCCGTCCAGCGACACCTGCAGTGCCGCGATAAAGATCCTGCTCATGGCTATGTCTCCCGCCTTGCTCTGGCTTGTGCTGACACCCCTATGGCGCTAGTTCGCGGCTAGCGATGCCAGTCAACGGGGTGCTCGGGCGAGTAACCGCACCAGGTCCCGGTGCGTACCGAAGCGCTCAGGTGCCGGCCGAGCTCCGGATGTACGTCGGCGACGCGGGAGATCGCATGGCGGATCCGGTAGGTCACCGCCTTGCGCATCCGCTCGGCCGGCGATCCTGCCGCCCGGGGCCGGCCACCCAGGCCAGCCGCGGCGGAGAGCTCAGCCACGAGCGCGTCCCGCTCGCGCTGCACTGCCCCGGCCTCCGGGGAGCCCTCGCCGAGCGAGTCGAGCTCGGCGTCGATCCGGCGCAGCCGCTCCCGGTAGGCCGCCAGCGCGCGCCGGTCGGCTACCGGGCCGAGGTCGGCCGCGGGGAGTCCAGCGGCGCCGGCCAGCTCGCTGACGTGGGTGCGCTCGCCCGGGCGGGTGATCAGCACAGCCAGATCGCGCAGCCCCTTGCTGTCCGGCAGCCTGACGGTCCGGCCGGCGTAGCGAAGAGTCCACACCTTCCCGTCAAGGTGGAAGACTGCCGTGCTGTCCGGCGCGCGGTCGTCGGCGCCCGCCCATTCCCGGGTCCGGGCTGCCAGGGCCGCGCCGGCCGCCGCGTCCAGCTCGGCGGCCAGGGCGAAGTGCGCGTCGGCTTCCCCGGCCCGGCCCAGGTAGCGGCCAAGAAGCCCCAGATGCGCGGCCACCGAGCCCCAGCTTCCGGCCAGGATGCCCTCCACCGCGCACTGCCTGGCGTAGGGCGTCAGCACCCGGTAGGCAAGCTCGGCCGCCGCGCGGTGATCCGCTAGCACCGCCGCGACCGCGACCTGCACGTACCTGGGCAGCCACTCCCCGTCGCGGGGCGCTTCCCCGGCCACCACCCGGTCCAGGTCGGCGCGCGCCTGGGCCAGGTCCCCTCGGCGAGCGTCGAAGAACGCCCGCGCGCAGACCGCAATCCGGGGATCGTCGGGGAGTACCGCCAGTATCTGGCTGAAAACACTAGCCAGTTCATCGGCCCGGTCCTCGCTCATGAGCCGGACGTATCGCTGGACGAGCGCGAGCAGGCGTGCGTTTGTGCTTCCGGAGCGATCGGCCAGATCATTGAGCTCGGTCGCACAGGCCTCAGCTTGCCCGTGATCACCGTGCATGAGCGCCCGGGTGCCCCGCCACAGCGGTACGTACCAGGACAGTCTCGGCTGGGCTAGCTTCCCGGCTTGCCGGGCATAGGCGGTAATCTCCGCATCGGCCGCCGGCCAGTCGGCGGCTTGAGCGAGCGCGACGACAAGCAGCCGCCGCCCGAGCATCTCGCTGGTCCAGTCGCCTCCGGCCCGGGCCAGCTCCACGATCTCCGCGGCCGCGGCGCGCCGTTCGGCGATGTGATCCGGGCCGGATATCGCGTCGCATCTGGCGGCCAGCGCGGCGGCAAGGACTGCGGGGACCCCTAGCCGCCGGGCCATCGCGACCGCCTCGGCGCTCAGCGCTTCCCGCTGCTCCGCGGTCGCCCCGGTAAACGCCATAGCCAGCGAGAGCCGCCCGAGCAGGCGCGCCCGCGCCGCCGAGTCGCCTTCCGGTTGCGCCCGAAGCCCCTCGGCGAGCACGGCCACCCGGTCCGGGTCGCGCAGGTCGACCTCAAATCCGCCGCGCCCGCCCGCCAGGCCCAGAGCGGCGGCGGCGAGCAGCCCCGGGCTGGCGATCTGGCGGGCCAGCACGGCGGCTTCTTCGTATGCCTGGCGGGCCCGGTCCTGGTCTCCGGCGGCCAGCGCCGCCTCGCCGAGCTCGGACAGCAGCTCACCGCGGTCGCTGCCGGTGCTCGTCAGCGGCAGCGCCGAGTCAAGCAGCCGCAGCGCATCCTCGTAACCGGTTCTTCGCGCCGCGTCGGCCGCGGCGAGCCGGGCGAACTCCACCGCCGGCCCGGCCTTTCCCCCCAGTTCCGCGGCGGCCAGCAAATGCCGGGCGGCAGCGGCCGGGCCGGTGCTGCCCGCCTGGTAACGCCGGACAAGCAGCTCGCCGATCCGGGTGTGCCAGCGCAGCCGGTCCACGGGGCCGAGCTGGGCCTGCAGGACCTCCCTGACTAGCGGGTGCGCAAACCGGGCGGGGCCCGTGACCCGGACTGCCTGGGCTGTCGCCAGCGCTGCCGCGACCACGGTGAGCGGCTCGCCGCTTACCTCCGCCAGCAGCGGCGGATCGAGCTCGTCACCGAGCAGCGCGGCCGCCCGCAGCAGCTCGATGACCTGGGCGGGCAGGCGGGCCAGTCGCCGCTCCAGGACCGCCCGGACGGTGCCGGGTAGCAGCCCGGCCGGAAGCTGGGCCGAGGTGTAGAGCCGGCCTTCAGCGCGGAGCAGCCTGATCGCCTCCGCGGCGAAGTACGGGTTTCCGGCGGTGCGGGCGTGCAGCTCGGTCAGCAGTGCGCCGGGGACGTCGGAACCGGTGGCCAGGCGCACGGCGGCGGCCAGCTCGCCGGGAGCCAGCCCGCCGAGCGTGAGCGTGCGCTCGGGGCTGATGTCGGCGAGCAGAGCCGGCGCGGTCAGCTCGGTGTCACGGTAGGTACCCAGGATGACGGCGGGCAAGGTGCCAAGCGCGCCCCGGAACGCGGCCAGCAAGCGCACAGAGCCCTGGTCGGCCCAGTGCAGGTCATCGATGATCAGCAGCAGCGGGCGATCCGCGGCCGCCTGGCGGATCCCCGCAGTTATGGTCTCGAGCAGCAGGAACCTGGCCAGCTCTGGATCGGTCTCGCCGGCTCCCGCGCGCCACGCGCCTCCCGCGCCTAGCTGGCCGAGCAACTGCTCCCATACCCAGAACGGGGGCGCGGCGTCATCCTCGGGGCAGCTCACCCGTGCGCAGCCGAACCCGTCCCGCCCCAGCATGCCCGCGCACTCGGCCACGAGCCGGGTCTTGCCGATACCCGGCTCGCCGCCGATCAGCCCGATCCAGCCACGCCGGCTGGCCGCCGAGCGGAGCGCCGCGTCATGCAGCTCCCGCAGCTCCGCGTCCCGTCCGACCAGCGTTTCCTCGATCAGGCCAGGTCTCCTTCGATCGAGATGAAGATGAGGCCGCCGATGCGATGCCAGCAGGCGCCGGGGAATGTCACGCAGCAGCCCTTGCCGCAGCCTGGCCGCCTGGCCTGGCCGCCTGCGAACGATCATGCTATGCCGGCCTTAGGGGCCACGGCAATGAGCAGGATGCGGAAAGCACCGGTCTGAGTGGCTGGCGCGAATGCGCGGTCGGGTCCGTCAGCACGGCATTGCGATAGCGTCTGACCTGCGGTACAGGACTGCGGGTTCCGTGTCGCCGACGCGCGGAGGCGACTGTGTGAAGCCGGTCCGAGGGGCGATCGCTGGCCGCGATGCGGAACTGGCGGTCGTGCGAGATTTTGTCGCCGGCCATGCCGATGGCGCGGCGTCGCTGACCCTCGCGGGGGAGGCCGGCATCGGCAAGACCGCGATCTGGGCGCAGGCTCTGCTCGACGCCGAGGCCGCGGGCGTCGCGGTGCGGACCTGCCGGTGCAGCCAGGCGGATGCCGCCTTGTCCTTCGCCGGCCTCGGTGACCTGTTCGACGGGCTGGACTCGTCGCAGCTAGCGGCGCTGCCCGCCGTCCAGCAAGGCGCGCTGTCCGCCGCGCTGCTGATTTCCGGTGACGGCGGCCGTGCGCCGGGCAGCCGGGTTGTGGGCGTCGCGGTGCTGGGGGTGCTCCGCGCGCTGGCCCGCCGCGGGCCGCTGCTGCTGGCCGTCGATGACGTCCAGTGGCTGGATACCAGCTCCCGCAGCGTGCTGTCATTCGCGTTGCGGCGGCTGGACCGGGAGCCGGTGCGGCTGATTACCTCGGCCCGCACCGGCACCGCCTTCCGCGCGGACGCCGCCGGAGATAGCACACCGGACCTGGGGCTGCCGGGGGAGCGGCTGGTGGTGGGGCCGGTGAGCGTCGGCACTATGCAGCGGATCATCCAGGACCGGCTAGGCCAGACGCTGGCTCGTCCCACGCTCACCCGGCTGCACCAGGCCACTGGCGGGAACCCGATGATGTGCCTGGAGATGGCCCGGGCGCTGCGCCGCCGGGGCGCCGAGCCCGCGGCGTCCGATCCGCTTCCGGTGACGGCCGACCTCCGGGTCCTGGTCACCGAGCGCCTGCACGGGCTCGCACCGGCGACCCGCGAGGCGCTGGTGCTGACGGCCGCTCTCGCGCAGCCCACGGTTACTGCCGTGGCCGCCGCGGTGGGAGACGCCGGCCAGGCCGCGCGATGCCTGGCCGAGGCCGTCGCGGCGGGTGTCGTGGAGGTCGAGGATGAGCGGGTCCGGTTCACCCACCCGCTGATCGCGTCGATCCCGCTCGCGGACCTGCCCCTGGCCGCCCGGCGGGCGCTGCATGAGCGGCTGGCGACGACGGTGACCGATCCGGAGGAGCGCGCCCGGCACGCCGCGCTGGGGTCGGATGAGCCGTCGGCCGTCGTCGCGGCCGCCCTGGACTCCGCAGCCCGGCACGCCCGGCGGCGGGGCAGCATCGACGCTGCCGCTGAGCTCGCGCAGCTGGCGCTCAGCCGGACGCCGGCTGGCGACGCCGGGGAACAGCTGCGCCGGAGCGTGGACGCGGCACGGTACCTGTTCCTGCTCGGTGACCCGGCTCGGGCGCGAGCGCTGCTGGCCGCCGGGCTCGACGCGACCCCGCCGGGGCCGGCGCGGGTGGAGGCGCTGCTGCTGAGCGCGTCGATCGCGTCCTGGGAGAGCGGCGACGCGACCGTCGCGCGGTGGTGCGAGCAGGCTCTCGCCGAGGCTGGCGAGGACCGGCTGCTGCTGGCGCTCGGCCATGCCACGTTCGCCGAGACGAGCCCGTCCGGGGCCGCTGCCGACCTGTTCCATGCTGAGGCGGCGGTGGAGCTGCTGGAGTCCATGACCAGTCCGCCCGGCGGGCTGCTGGCCAACGCGCTGACCAACGTCGCCATGCACCGGTTCCGGCTGGGGCGCGGGCTTGCCGTCGCGACCCTGGAGCGGGCCGTGGGCCTGCAGGCGCACGCGGAGCCCGTGCCGGTCAGCGACCGGGCCGGGCTCGCCCTGGGCATGTACCTCAAGGCGGTCGACCGGTTCGAGGAATCACGCGCCTGGCTGCAGGCCATGCGAACCTGCGCCATCGATGAGGGGGACGACAGCGCGCTGCCCATCACCCTGGGCCACCTGGCCGCCCTGGAGTGCTGGGCCGGTGAGTACGACCGGGCCATCGCGCTGGCCAGGGAGGGACGTGAGCACGCCGAGCGGATGGGGATCCGCGCTCCGATGCCCGCCTCGGTCCACGTGCTGGCCCTGGCCCATCAGGGGCACCTCGCGGCGGCACGCGCGCTGGGCGAGCATGACCTCGCCGCGGACGAGGCCGTCGGCTTCCTGTCGGCGGTGGCGCTAGACCTGCGCAGCCTGGGCACCGCCGAGCTGATGGCCGGCGACTTCCCGGCGGCCGCCGGCCACCTGCTCCGCGCCTTGTTCATCTCGTCCGAGGAGATCGGCATTAACGAGCCGGCCATCATGCGGCTGCACGCCGACGCGGTCGAGGCGCTGGTCGCGCTGGCCCGCCTGGACGAGGCGCAGCAGCTGACCCGGCAGCTCGACGCCGCCGCCGCGGCCAACCACCATCCGTGGTCGATGGTGATGGCCGCGCGCTGCCACGGTCTGCTGCTGGCCGCCGCCGGCGACCGGGCCGCGGCTCTCGGGCTGCTCGAACGCGCGCTGGCCGGCCATCAGCGGCTGCCCATGCCCTTCGAGGAAGCCCGGACGCGGCTGCTGCTGGGCAGCACGCTCCGGCGGGCGGGCCGGCGCAGCGATGCCCGCCGCGAGCTGGAGACCGCTCGCGCCCTGTTCCGCAGGCTCGGGACGCCGATCCAGGAGCGGCAGGCGAGCACCGAGCTGGCCAGCATCGGCGGCCGCCGGCGGCTGGACAGCGAGCTCACCCCGGTGGAGCAGCGGATCGCTCACCTGGTGGCGGCCGGCCAGACCAACCGAGAGGTCGCCGCCGCGATGTTCACCAGCGTCCGGACCGTGGAGAGCCATCTGGGCCGGATCTACCGCAAGCTCGGGATCCGGTCGCGCACCGAGCTCGCCGCGCGGTCCCGGCGTGATCCAGCCGGACCATAGTTGCGTAATTCCCCTGATGCGGCGCCCCGCCCGGTGCTCGTAGCGTCCGGGGATGATCACACCGCGCCTGCGCGACCCGGCCCGCCGCCGCGTCGCGTCGTTCCTGCTGGCCGCCGGCCTGGCCGCCGGCGCCGTGCCTGCCCTCACCGCGTCACCGGCCAGCGCCGCCAGTGCCTGCGACCCCGGCACCGATGTCTGCGTCGTCGTCCCGGACACCGTCCAGACGCCGCTCGGCCTGGTCACTGTTGCCGTCAGCCCCGCGAACGTCGTCACTGTCCACCTCACCCCGGCCGCCCCCGGCACGCTGGTGCTCGGGATCCCGTTCGCCATTCCGCCTGGCCCGCCGGGCCTCCCCGGGTATGCGCGCACGGCGATCACTACCGCGGGCGGCGTGGTCGCCATCGACACGTTCACGGCGCCGCCCGGACCGCTGAGCCAGCTCGGGCCGCCGGGCCTGGCGATCGTCTCCATTCACCCGCCCAGCCCGTGCCGCGTCCGCACTAGCGGGACCACGGTGGTGTTCACCCCGATCATCCCGCCGGGACCGCCCGCCTGATGTCCGCGATGACTAGTCGCACTCGGCCCCCCGTCAAGAGAGATCGCATGACAACCACAACCAGGCCATTCCCCCGGCACGCCGGCTCCGGCCGGCCTGCCGCGCTGCTGGCCGGGCTGGCGCTGTCCCTGGCCGGCTGCGCGAGCGCCGGCGCCCCGGCCGCCAGCGCGCCCACCCCGCCGGCCGCAGCGGCGACATCGGCAGCGAGCGCCAGCAGCACGGCGGGCGCTCCATCCGCAGCCAGCCGGGGAACGTCCGCGTGCACGCTGGTGACGCAGGAAGATGCCGCAACGGCGCTCGGCACGGCCGTCGGCCCCGGCAAGTCCGCCACGGCACAGGGCGGATCACGGTGCGTCTACGGCGACGGGGCGCTCATCGTGTCCACCGATGCCCAGGGCAAGACCGCCTACGACCAGGGCCGGGCCGCGATCACCAGCGCGCCGAAAGGAACCTGGGCCGTGGTGCACGGCCTGGGCGACGGGGCCTTCGTCTCCCATGGCGGACTCGTGGCGTCGGTCGAGTTCTACAAGGGCGCCACCATGGTCTCGGTCATCCTGAGCGGCTCGCAGCCACCGCCGCCGGCCGCCAAGGCGCTGACCATCGCCAGGGCTGCGGCCGCGCGTATGTAACCGGGCCGTGCGGGCAGCTGGCCGCGGTGGCATCACCGCGGCGGGCTGTCGCCGGGCGCGGGCAGCTGGGGCGGGAGCAGGGCGGCGATCATCGCATCGGCGATGAATGCGCCGTACTGTCCCGGCGGCCAGCCGCGGCTGAGGACAAGCAGTTCGTAGAGCTCGGGGGAGCTGTAGGTCCACATGATCTCGCCGGCGTGCTCGGCGGTCAGGCCGGCCCGCAGGTGCCCGGCCTGGTGCAGGCGCTGTGCGTTGCCGGTCATGCGGGCCAGGCGGCTGGCCTCGATCTCCGTCCGCAGGGCAGCCATCTGCGGATCGGTGACCGCAGCGGCGCGCAGCAGCAGCAGGATCGGGGACACCCGCGGGGCGACCTCGGCGGAGAGCAAGCCCCAGCCCCGGATGACCTGGCGCGGATCGGGCTCGGTTGCCTGCAGGTCGTCGGAGCGGGTCTCGGCCGGGACCGGTCCCGCACCGGCCAGTGCCAGCTCGCAGATGGCCCGGACCAGGCCCGGCTTGCCGCCGAAAGCCTTGTAGATCGTCTCCGCCGACACCCCCGCCTCGGCGGCGATCGCAGCGATGGTGGTCGCCGCGAACCCGTCGCGCAGGAACAGTCGCTGCGCGGCAACAGTCACCGCGGCGCGGGTCTGGCGCGCCTGCTCGGCCCGCCGCGGTGACTCGTACCGGCGCCTGGACTTGACAGTCAACCCTATTCCGTTCCATAGTCACGTATCGATTACATGTGACTGTAACAGAAAGCTGGACTGGCATGGATGACGACCCGACCGGCGGGCCGGTGGCGCTGGCCCGCCGGCTGTGCCAGGCCACCAACGATCATGACCTGGCCGGGCTCGTGGCGTGTTTCGCGCCCGGCTACCGCAACGCGACCCCGGTCCATCCGCAGCGCGGGTTCACCGGCCGTGAGCAGGTGCGCAGGAACTGGGAGCAGATCTTCGCCGCGATCCCGGACCTCAGCGCCGAGATACTGAGTACCGCGGTGGCCGGTGACACGGTCTGGACCGAGTGGGAGCACCGCGGCACCCGGCCCGACGGTTCCCGGCACCTGATGCGCGGCGTGGTGATCTTCGGCGTGGCGGACGGGCTCGCCGAGTGGGCCCGCTTCTACCTCGAGCCCGTTCAGGAAGATGGTGCGGACGCCGACGCGGCGGTGCGCCAGCAGGTCCGGCCCGGCGGTCCGGCATGATCCTGGTCGCCGGCGGCACCGGCCGGCTGGGCCGGGTCGTGACGGCAGCACTGGCCGGGCGCGGGCTGCCCGTCCGGGTCCTGACCCGCGACCCCGCGCGGGCCGCCGGCCTCGCCGCCCCCGGCATCGAGGTGGTGACCGGCGACGTGCGCGATCGCGCCAGCCTGCCCGCGGTCGTTCGGGGCGCGGACGTCGTGGTGTCCGCAGTCCAGGGCTTCGCCGGGCCCGGCGGGGTGTCGCCGGCCACGGTTGACCGTCAGGGCAACATCAACCTGATCGACGCCGCACGGGATGCGGGCGCCGAGGTCGTGCTGATGTCGGTCGTCGGCGCCGCACAGAACAGCCCGATGGAGCTATTCCGCATGAAGCACGCCGCCGAGCAGTACCTTCGGTCCAGCGGGGCCTCCTGGACCATCGTGCGGGCCACCGCGTTCCTGGAGCTGTGGATCGGCCTGCTCACCGAGACCGCCGGCCGGTCGGGCCGGCCCTTGGTCTTCGGCCATGGCAACAACCCCGTCAACTTCGTCTCGGTAACCGACGTTGCCGCCCTCGTCGAGCACGCCGTGACCGACCCCGCGGTCCGCGGCCGCATCCTGGAGATCGGCGGCCCGGCTAACTTCACCTTCAACGAGCTCGCCGCCGCGGTCCAGGCGGCCGCCGGGCGCACCAGCACCCCGCGCCATGTGCCGCCGCCCGTCCTCCGGCTCATGGCCGGCACCGTCGGGCGCATTCAGCCCCAGCTCGGCCGCCAGGCACGCGCCGCTCTCGCCATGGACCGGGCGGCTCTCACCCACGACGCGACCAGCATCCGGCTGGCCTATCCCGGCCTGCCGTGCACGACCCTCAGCACCTGCCTGCGGGCATAGGAGGCGGTGCGGCGAGCCGGGCGCGAACCTGCTTGGCCTCAGGCGCGCCGAGAGCGGTGTAGAGAGCAAGGGCATGCTGCCGGTGGCGAAGCACCCGGCCGCTTTCGCCGACGGCCTGGCAGGTTTCGGCGAGGCCGTTGTGAGCGCGGGCCTGCTCGTACCTGTCGTCCGCCTGGATGGCAAGGGCCAGCGCGCCGGCGTACTGGATCCGGGCCTGGTCGGCGCGGTTGGCGGCGAGCAGCGCCTCGCCGAGGCCATTGCGTGCTTCGGCCTGACCCGACGGATCGCCGATCTCGCTGTGCAGGGCGAGGGATTGCCGGAGCAGACCGGTCGCCGTCTGGCCCCGTCCCTGCCGCAGCTCAGCCAGGCCAAGGCAAGCCAGCGCCTGCGCCTCACCGAACCGGGTGCCGGTCTGGCGGCACAGCGCGAGGGACTGCCGGAGATACCTGGTCGCCCGCGAGCAGCGGCCGAGCCGAAGCTCCACCTCGCCCAGGTCGCCGAGCACGTAGGCCTCGCCGGAGGGGAGGGCGGCCTGGCGGAACAGCGCCAGGGATCGCCGGAGGTTGCGGACAGCCTGCTGGTAACGGCCTTGCCGCAGGTCGATGATGCCGAGATGGTGCCGCACCCGGGCCTCGCCGGCCTGGCTGCCGAGCTGCCGGTACAACGCCAGTGCGTCGCGGCAGTGCCGAGCGGATTCCTGGTACTGGCCCTGGCAATAGCTGACGAGGCCCAGGCTGGCCAGTGCGCCGGCCTCGCCTGCCTGGTCGTTGACCTGGCGGTACAGGGCCAGGGCGCGCTTGATGCGGGCAGTGGCCTGCTGGAGTCGGCCGTGCCCGGCATCGGCCACGCCGAGCCTGGTCAGGGCCGCCGCTTCGGCCGCCCTGTCCCCAGCCTGGGTGGCGGCACGGCACGCATGGCCGTGGATCACCGCGGCATCGGCGAGATGGCCGACGTCGATGTAGCGAAAGATGGCCGCGGCTATGCCGATGGCATGTTCAGGCCAGCCATGACCGGCGGCATGCGCGGTGACAGCGACCAGGACCTGCCGGTGCGCGTCGAGCCACGCAGCGGCTGCGGGCGGGCTGGCGAAGGACACGGGAGAGCCGGCCGGGCTGAGCGTCCGCGGCCGGTCCGGATCGACCGGGTAGATGGCATCTGCTGCCGCGGTGGCGACGGCGAGGTAGTGGTCGAACAGGCGGGTCAGCGCGGCCCGTCGGGCAGTCTCGCTGACCTGGTCAGCGGCCTGCTCGACGGCATAAGCGCGCAGCAGGTCATGCATGCCGTAGCGGCCCGGCGCGGCCCGCTGGATGAGGCTGTACCGGGCCAGGTAGTCCAGCTGGCGGCGAGCGTGGCCGGCCGTGGCACCGATGAGCGCGGCGACGGCATGGCAGTCGAAATCGGCAGCCGGGTGCAGGCCGATCAGCCGGAACACCTGCGCGGCGTGGTGATCCAGGTGGCGGATCGACCAGGAGAACACGGCGCGCATCGCGGTACGAGGATCGCCGCCGGCATCGAGCACGTCCAGCCGCTGCTGCTGATCTGCCAGCTCCTCGGCTATCACCGCCAGCGGCACGCCGGGGCGCGCGGTGGCCAGTTCGGCGGTTACCCGCAGCGCCAGCGGCAGCCGGGCGCACCGTCCGGCGAGTGCCGCCGCCGCCGCGGGCTCGGCCTGCGCCCGCTCGCCGATCAGCGCCTGGAGCAGGCCGACCGCCTCGTCCGGCGCCAGCAGGTCCAGGTCGACCCGCCGGGCACCGTCCCTGGCGACCAGCCCGGCCAGTGCATCGCGGCTGGTCACCACCGTCATGCACGACGGGCTGCCCGGCAGCAGCGGCCGGACCTGCTCAGCGCTTCCGGCGTTGTCCAGCAACACGAACAGCCGGCGGCCGGCCAGCAGGCTCCGGTACCGTGCCGCGCGCTCCGCGGTCGCGGCCGGGATGTCCTGCCCGGCTACGCCCAGGGTGCGCAGCAGCCCGCCCAGCGCGTCCGCGGCCGTCATCGGCAGGTCCGGGTCGTAACCGCGCAGGTTCACGTACAACTGCCCGTCCGGGAACCGCTCCGCCATCTGATGCGCCCAGTGCACCGCCAGGGCCGTCTTACCCGCCCCTGCCATCCCTGCTATCACCGAGATCACCATCGCCGGCGGTGCGTGCTCGCCAGGCTGCCCGAGCAGCCCGGTCAGGAACGCCAGCTCGGCCACTCGCCCGGTGAAATGCCGCACCGGGCCAGGCAGCTCCCGCGGCACCGCCGGTACCGGGGCGGAGCTCGCTGACCGGGCACCGCCCAGCGGCAGGCGCCCGGATCCGGTACCCGCCAGGGCCGGATCGGCAACGAGGATTTGCTGGTGCAGCTCGCGCAATTCGGCGCCCGGCTCGGCACCGAGCTCGGTGACGAGCACGCGCCGGGCGCGGTGGTACACCTCCAGCGCCTCGGCCTGGCGGCCCTCGCGGTAGAGGGCCAGCATCAGCAGGGCGTACACGTGCTCGCGCAGCGGGTGGGTCGCTGCCATCCGCTCCAGCTCCGCGATCGCCACGGCGTGCCGGCCTAGGTGCAGTTCCGCGCCCAGCCGCAGCTCCGCCGCTTGCAGCCGCAGCTCGGCCAGCCGCGGAACCTCGCGCAACGACAGCACCTCGGACTTGACGTCAGCCAGCGGCTCGCCCCGCCACTGCGCGAGCGCGGCCCCCGCCTGATCGGCCGCGGCCAGCCACGCAGCCTCCCGGGCAGCGGTCCGGGCAGCGGCGAGCAGGGCCTCGAACCGGGTGACGTCCAGCTCCTCCGGGCCGGGCTGGATCAGGTATCCCGGCGATCGGGTGACGATAGGGGACTGGCCGGCGTCTCCCAGCACGCGGCGCAGCTGCTTGACGTAGTTCCGGATGGTCGCCGCGGCCGACGACGGCGGCGCGCATCCCCAGAGCGCCTCGGCTATCTCGTCGACCGACACCGTGCGGCCCGCATTCAGCAGCAGCACGGCGAGCACCGCCCGCTGCCTGCCCCGTGGCACGGGCAGCGCGATCCCGCCGCGGCGTACAGCCACCGGTCCGAGCAGGCAGAACTCAAGCTGCGGAACCAATGAGACCTCCAGCACGCAACCAGCGACCAGGTACAGCGCTACACGTTTGCTACGAGATCGCTATCACTACCCGAAAGGTTTGTCACCCAAAGGGCTGCCCAGCCGCTGAAATGGAGTGCGCAATGTCGCTGAGGATGTCGTACCGGATACTGCTGATCGCCGCGGTCGCATCCGCGCTGGCATTCCCGTCATCGGCCGCGGACGCCGCCGCGAGCGGAAGCTACACCACCATCGACGTGCCCGGCGCGGCAGCCACCTTCGCCGTGGGCGTCAACGACCTCGGCACGGTGACAGGCTTCTCTACCGATACCAGCGGCATCAACCACGGGTTCATTGATCACCACGGCACATTCAGCACCGTAGACGTTCCGGGTGCCGCGCAAACGCTGGTGACGGTCATGAACGACGCCGGGGCGGTTCTCGGATACGACCTCGACAGCAACGGCGTCGCTCACGGATTCATCGACCGCGGCGGCCACTTCACGGCGATCAACGTGCCAGGGGCCGGCACCGGGGCTGGTCAGGGCACGTTTGCTGCGAATATGAACAACCTCGGCGTGGTCGCCGGGTTCTATGTCGACGCCAACGGCGTGCAACATGGCTTCATCGACCGGAAGGGCGTGTTCACGAAGATCAACGTCCCCGGCGCCGGCTCCGCTTCCGGCCAGGGGACCACCGTGGGATACATCAACGACCTCGGCGCGGTCACCGGAAGCTACATCACTCCCGATGGCGACAATGTCGCCATCGCCGGCCTGCCTGGCAGGCTCGTCGCGATCAGCGATCCGAGCGCGCCGCCGTTCAGCACCTTCGCCGCGTCCCTCAACGACGCGGGCGAGGTCGACGGGGAATGGATTGACGCCAGCGGCATATTCCACGGGTTCACTGACCGGGCCGGCAATTTCGCGACCGTTACGGATCCGGCGGGGGCAGAGGGCACGGCTCCCGAAGGGATCAACAACGCCGGAGTGATCGTCGGCTTCTACACCGACAGCAGCGGTGTCAACCACGGTTTCGAACTGACCGGGTGAGCTATCACCTGTGGGCTGGTGGCGGAACTGCGACCGAGCCGATCGGCGGCGGGCTTGGGGCAGGCGTGCCAGCGCCCGTCTCCTTCGCCGCCAACGACACCGACGTTCTCACCGTCGTCCGGTTCCGGGCCAGATCGCGCAGCACCGGCAAGACCGCGGCGATGGACCTGCACCACTTCTTCCAGTTCCGGGACGGCAAGATCGCCCGTTACCGCGGCACCGAGGACACCGCCCAGACCGCGGCAGTCCTCAGGGACTAGAGGAAGGTCTGCCGCCGACTATGGCCGGCTGCCAGGGCGAGCTCCGGGGCTTGGTAACTGTGCCCCAGACGCTCCAGTCCGGGCGTCCTACTTCGTTCCGACGATGCACCGTGCCATACCCGGGACCCGGACCTTGCCGTCTTTCTCGAACGGGGCCACCGCGGCGATGGCGTGGGCCCGGATCCGCTCCCGCGCCTGCTCGTCGACCTGCTGAAGCGCTGCAACTGCGAGCGAGACGTGCTCGCTGATCATCTCCCAGTACTGGCCGGGCGATCGCGTCACGAGTTCGACGCTGACGTCCCACTCGGCAATGTCGCGCAGCCCCGCGGCGTCATACAGCGCACTGACATATCGCGGGGCGGCACACCGGAACATATTCGGCCCGTCCGGGTCGGGTGGCGCCAGCGCCGCCTCGGTCGCGATTGCCTGCATGGCGATCGCCGTCCACGGGTTCTCCTCGGGCCTGACCCATACCGACGAGCACAGCCGTCCGCCCGGCCTGAGCACGCGCGCGAACTCGGCCGTCGCCCTGGCCATGTCAGGGAGGAACATGTACCCGAAACGCACCGAGACGCTGTCGAAGGTGGCGTCGCTGAACGGCAGATCATCGGCGCTGCACACCGTCGTCTCGACATTGGCGACCCCGAGCGCCCTGGCTCGCCGCGCGGCTATGTCCAGCATCTCCGCCACGAGGTCGGTCAGCACGACGCGTCCCCTCGGCGCCAGCCTGGCGACGGTCAGCCCCGGCTCACCCGTGCCCGCGGCAATATCGAGATGCTGCTGATCTTCAGCGATGTCCAGACGCTCGATCATCGCTGCGCCGACCGGGCCCAGCTGATCCCTGATGACCGAGTCCCACTTCTCCCAGCCCGCAGAGAGCCTGGCCCACGCCGCTCGCTGAACGTCCCGGATCTCGTCGGCGCCCGGCATCGGACCTCCTCTGTCGACCCATCCACCGACCATGAAGGTACTCCTGGCGCGAGCACGTAACGCCCGATCGCGACACCTCGGCTGACGGGTGTAGTGACGGGTCTGACCGGCTGGCCAGGTCGGCGCGGGCACCTCCGTCACCGCCGGGCTATCAGCAGCAGCGCAGGGCGATCGCCTGCCGACCTTCGGCCCCGCCGATGCCGACCGTCCAGATGCTGGTGGACGACGAAGCGCCTGCGCCGTCTAGGGTGCCGCCGCCCCCCGGGCTCGGGCTGGCTACGTGCTTCCAGGCAGTGCCGTTCCAGTGCAGGATGAGGGTCTTGAATGCGGTGCCGTTGAAGTGCGAGCCGATGGCCCAGGCGTTGGTGGAGGAAAATACCGCCAGCCCGGAAAGCCTGTTCTGCTGGCCGGAGCCGCCTGGGTCTGGGGTCGTCACCCGCTTCCAGCGGCTGCCGTTCCAGTGCAGGGCCAGGGCCCGCTCGTGGCTGCCGTTGGCATGGCTGGAGTAGGAGCCCACCGCCCAGGCATTGGACGATGACGACGAGCGCACGGCAATCAGCGAGTTGCTGAAGGCTCCGGGACTGGGGCTGGCCACGTGTCTCCACGTCTTGCCGTTCCAGCGCAAGATGAGGGTCTTCTGTGCGCCACCTGATTTGTAGGTCCCGGCCGCCCAGGCGCTGGCCGAGGAGGCCGCGACGCCACGGAGCATGTTGCCGGCCGATCCGGGGTTCGGGCTAGCCACCCGCCTCCAGCTGGTGCCGTTCCAGTGCAGTACCAGGGTCTTAGTCACCGACCCGCGGGCACCGTAGTCGCCTACCGCCCAGGCGCTGGTGGCGGAGGAGGCGGTCACGGCGAGCAGCTGGTTGACGTCACCGGAGCTGGTGCCCGCCGGGCTCGGGCTGGGCACCTGCTTCCACGCGGTGCCGTCCCAATGCAAGATCAGCGTCCGGTACGGGTTATCGGGTGTCAGGTACGTGCCCACGGCCCAGATGTCAGTGGCCGAGACTGCCCGGATGCCGAAGATATCGGTCTCGTCATTGCCTCCCGGGTTCGGGCTGGGCACCTGCTTCCATGAGGTGCCGTTCCAGTGCTCGATAAGGCCGAACACAGCGTCACCGTCGGTATACCAGCCCCCAGCCCACGCGCTGGACGGCGACAGAACGGTCACGCTATCGAGCAGGCTCTCATCACCCGGGCTCACCGGTGGCACGCTGGTCCAGGTCACCGCTGCGGATGCGCCGCCCTGGACGGCAATGAGGGCGCCCGCCGTCACCAGCGCGGTGGCCAGCAATCTGGAGATAATTCTGCCGGGCCGTCTGACTGACATCCCTGATCTCCCCGCGTCGCCGTTCGCCGGCTGGCACTGCCGCTCGCTGGACGGCCGAGCCGCTCCGGACAAACATCCGCTGGGGAGGCATCGGCCTCTTGTCCCACTAGTTAGACGCGCCGCAGTCGCGGAGGTTGTCCCGGCGCTCAGCCGGGCAGCTTGCTCGGCTTGCTCTGGATCCGCGTGTCACGAACCGGCCTCTCCGGAGCCAGCCAGGATCTGTTTACTACTTTCTTGATAGGAATAATTGACAATAGGAATCCTGCTTGGGATGCTGACCGCGTGACCGCGTCCGGACACCCGGCGTGTGCAAGGCGCCGGGACCGGCGGTCCCGATGGCAGGAAGGCATGAAGATGACTGACACCATCAGCGCTCCCGCGGCAGTCGAGATCCGCAGGCTGGCCGGCAACATCGGTGCCGAGGTGGGCGGCGTGAATGCTGCGGCCGACCTGAGCGATGAAACTGCCGCGCAGGTCCGGGCTGCCCTGCTCCGGCACAAGGTGATCTTCCTGCGCGACCAGGAACTCGACTATGCCGGGCAGGTGGCCTTCGCCCAGCGCCTTGGCTCGCTGACGCTGGGTCATCCGACGCTGGCCTCACCGCCAGGGCGGCCGTTCCTCGAGGAAATCGACTCGAAGCTGGGCGGGCGGACCAACTACTGGCACACCGACGTGACGTTCGTGGAACGGCCGCCGGCGTTCACCCTGCTGCGGGCAGTCGTCATCCCGCCGGTGGGCGGCGACACGATCTGGGCGAACACAGTCACGGCCTACGAGAGCCTGCCCGCGGAGCTGCGTGACCTCGCCGACCGGCTGCGGATCGTGCACACCAACGCCTTCGACTACGCGGCCACGGCGGGGCGGGAAGAGCGGCCCGATCCGGCTCTGGAGGCCCGCCAGCAGGAGTTCGTCTCGCGGATCTTCGTGACTGAGCACCCGGCGGTCCGGGTCCATCCCGAGACCAGCGAGCGGTCGCTGGTGCTGGGCGGATTCGCCCGTTCGGTGGCCGGGTTCACTCCGCAGGCCGGCCGGGATCTGATCCGGACCCTGCAGGACTACATCACCCGGCCCGAGCAGACGGTCCGCTGGCAGTGGCGGGTCGGCGACCTCGCGATCTGGGACAACCGGGCAACCCAGCACTACGCGGTATTCGACTACGGCACCGAGCACCGCCGCGGCGAGCGCGTCACGGTGGCCGGGCCGGTTCCGGTCGGCGTCGACGGCCGGCCGAGCGTGGCCATCTCGGGCGACGCCGAAGCCTATTACGCCGACCACGCAGCATGACCAGACACGTAACGGAATCGAGGGTGACATGAGCACATCAGCCGAGGTCAGCGAGTCCAGACGCCCGCGGGTGCCCGTTTACAAGCGCCGCCGGCGCCGCATCTACGGTGCCGCCGTGGTGGTCGTCATCGTGGTGCCTGGCCTGGTGGCCTGGCTCGTGACCGCATCCGGGTCGTCCGGCGGTCCGCTGCCGGTCTTCACCATCGCCTGGGGCCAGGGCACGGTGGCCAACTCCGACGCGATCATCCACAGCGAGCCGTCGCTGGCCAAGACCATCCCGGCCCGGCTGCGCTTCGTGCCGTTCGACGCAGGCGTGACTGCCATCGCGGAGATGCGCAGCGGCAGCCTGCAGGCCATCAGCGGGGTCGGCAACCCGCCGGTGGTCGGAGCGATCGGCACGGGCACCGCGGTCACCGTGGTCCTCGCGCAGAGCTTCGACGCCGACGCCCTGATCGTCCCGGCCTCAGTCACCACCGGTGCCCAGCTGGCCGGGAAGAAGGTCGGCGTACTGGTCGGCTCGTCTGAAGACTATGAGCTGCGTGGCTGGCTGGCGCTGCAGCACCTGACCAGCAAGGTGACGGTTGTCGGGTTCGCCAGCGAGCAGGCCGCCGCGGCCGCCTACCTGGGCGGCTCGGTGGCGGCAGCGTACGTGCAGGCCGGCCCGAGGCCCAGCTGGAGCAGAAGGGCGGGCACCCGCTCATCAACGCCGAGCAGATCGCCAAGCTCGGCATCCCCGGCCTGAACGTGGTGGCGGTATCGCAGAAGCTGGTGCGCTCGAACCCCGCCCTGGTGCAGAAGTACGTGTGCGCGGAAGTCCAGGCGACCCGGCTGTTCACCGGCCCGGACGGCGCGAAGTACCTGACCCAGAGCGCGAAGGTGCAGGGCGTCCCGGCCGGCTCGATCGTGGCCGCGACGCACGCCTACCCGTTCATCCCGCTGAACCAGCAGCTGCACTGGCTGGGCACGACGGCTGACAACACCAGCAGCCCGATCGTCCGCGCCTACGTGCAGACCGGCCAGTTCCTCGTCGGGCAGGGACGCCTGACCGCGGCGCCGTCGGCGGCACAGGTCGCCACGCATGTCGACCCGACGTTCGTGAAGAAGGCCCTGGCCGGTGACTGCTAACGCAATCCGGGCTACGGCCGGCCCGGGCCCGCAATCGCATCCGGGCCCGGCCGGTCCCGGCCCGGACGGGCACGTGGTCATCGACGGCGTCGGCAAGACATTCCGGCGGGCCGGCCGGGCGACCGTCGCCATTGCCGATGTCAGTCTCCAGGTGACGGCGGGCGAGCTGGTGTGCCTGCTCGGGCCGTCCGGGTGCGGTAAGTCGACGCTGCTGCGAATCGTCGCGGGCGCCCTGCGTGCGGACCGGGGCACCGTGACCGTCGGGGGCCGGCCGGTCGCAGGGCCGGCCCCCGACCGGGGCATGCTCTTTCAGAACCCCATGCTGTTTCCCTGGCTCACCACTCGCGGCAATGTCCTGTTCGGGCCCAAGGCTCAGCGAGCGGCCCGGCGGGACGACCGGGACGACCCGGAGCTGGCTGACGAGGCCGACGCGATCCTGGCCACGGTCGGCCTGGCCGAGTTCGGCGACGCATTCCCGCATGAGCTGTCCGGCGGCATGCAGCACCGCGCGGCGTTCGCCCGGGCCATGATGACCCGGCCCTCGGTGCTGCTGATGGACGAGCCGTTCGGCGCGCTGGACGGCTTCAGCCGGCTGCGCATGCATGAGTTCCTGCTGGCCATGCGGGAGCAGTGGCAGATCACCATCATCTTCGTCACTCATGACATCGAGGAAGCAGTCCTGCTCGGCGACCGCGTCGCGATCATGGGCGGCCGGCCGCCCGGCATCCGCGAGATCATCGACGTGCCGCTGGCCAGGCCGCGTAACGCGCTCGATGTCGATACCCCCGAGTTCGTTGCCGTGAAGCACGGCATCCGCGTGTCCATTGCTAACTCCGGAGTCTGAGCAGTGTCTGGCTGGTATTCCCCTTACTCCGTGGCCGGCGAGCCCGCCGTGGCCACCCGCGAGCGTCCCGGTACCACCCCGCAGGGCCCGCCTTCCGGGACCGGCGAGCTCGACGAGCGCGCCGAGCTGCTGGCCCACCGGCGGGCCCGCCGCCGGGCCCGGGCGCAGCGCCTGGCGACCGGTGCCGCCGGCATCGCCGGCCTGCTTATTGCCTGGCAGGTAGCGGCCATGCTGCTGGGCGACCAGGTCGCCCTGCCCTCGGTGACCCAGACAGTGGGTCAGTTCGTCCACTACCTGAACCGGCCCTACCCGGCTCAGGGCAAGCCCATCTGGTACGACCTGTACATCAGCCTGCGCCGGATCCTCACTGGCTTCGTCATCGGCGTCCTGGCCGGCATCGCGGTCGGCGCGGCCATGTCGGCCAGCCGCGTCGTCCGCCACCTCATCGACCCGGTCATCGAGGTCCTCCGGCCGCTCCCGCCGCTGGCGTTCATCCCGCTGTTCATCGTCTGGCTCGGCATCGGCGAGATGCCCAAGGTCGTCCTGATCATTGTCGGGGTCATCCCGCTGATGGCCGTGACCACCGTGGCGGCCCTCGACGAGGTGCCCGACGACCTGCGGCTGTGCGCCCGCACCCTGGGCGCCACGAGTCCCTACACCCTGCTGCACGTGCAGATCCGCGCCGCGCTCCCGTTCATCCTCACCGGCATGCGGTTCGCCATGGCCGGGGCCTGGAGCAGCATCGTCGCCGTGGAGCTCCTCGCCGCGACCAGCGGCCTCGGCTTCATGATCATGCAGGCGGGTGACTACCTGGACACCTCGCTGGTCTTCGCCGGCATCATCACCATCGCGCTGGCCGGGCTGATCCTCGACACCGTGCTGCGCAGCCTGCTGCTGCTAGCTGATCCTGGCCGCCGCCGCTAGCCCCGGCCGGCGCGAGCGTGGTGCGCTGGGCTCCGAGCCGAGGCGACTCGCAGTCGGCTGGGTGTTCGTCGCTGGATGTTCTGGGACGATGCGGGTGTGGGCAGCGGACCGGGCGTTGAGCCGAGCGTCGTCCAGAGCCAGGTCGGAGCGGGGTTTCAAGCTCTGGCGGCCGGCGACTGGCGCGGGGCACGCGATGCTTTTTCCGCTGTCCTTGCGGCGGCCGAGGTGCCGGAGGCGTTCCTGGGCCTGGCGACCGCGCTGTTCTGGCTGGGCGACATCGCGGGCACGATCGCCAATTGCGAGAAGGCGTATGCAGGCTTCCGCCGCCGGCCCGACCTGAATTTCGCCGCCGGCACCGCCCTCTCGCTCGTGGGCTACAACAAGGGGTACCTCGGCAACACGGCAGCGGCCCGCGGCTGGCTGGCCCGTGCTGCCCGGATCATCGAGAACGAGGTTCCGAACCTGCGCGGGGAACTTCTCGGCGCGACCGCCTACGTCACTGATGACCCCGTTGAGAGTGAGGCACTAGCGCGCCAGGCCGCGGAAATCGGACGGGCGAATGGCAATTCCAGTCTTGAGCTGATGGCGATGCATGCGGTGGGACAGGCCCTGGTGCAGCAGGGCCGGACCGAGGAGGGCATGTCGCTCCTGGACGAGGCGATGGCCGGGGTGGTCGGCGGCGAGGGCGGCGATCCGCTGATGGTCGCTCAGCTGAGCTGCATGACCATGGTGGTGTGCGGCAGCTGTTTCGATCTTGAGCGGGCAGCGCAGTGGGTGCAGTCGCTGGCGCGTTTCATCGACCGGTACGGGTGTCCGTTCCTGTATGCGGAGTGCCGGACTTATTACGGCCGGGTGCTGTTCGAGAACGGTGACTGGGGTGCCGCCGAAGGGCTGCTCACCGAGGCGATCTCACTGTCGAGGGGCGTCTTCCCGGCGCCGCACGCATTCGCGTGCGGGACGCTGGCCGAGCTCAGGCTCGCGCAGGGACGAGTTGAGGACGCGGCCAGAGTGCTGCATGGCGTGGCGGGACGCGCGGAAGCCGCTGCTGCGGTCGGCTCGCTGTACCTGCGGCAGGGCGAGCCGTCGGCGGCGGCGACTGTGCTGCGCCGCCGCCTCGCCTGCACAAGCCCGGACCGGCTCGATGTCGCCGCGGTGATCGAGTTGCTCGGCGAGGCCGAGATCGCGCTGCTCGACAGCGATGCGGCCATCGAGCGGGGCCGTGCGCTCGTCGCGCTCGGCGCCGCCCACGACTGTCACCTCATCGTCGCGCACGGCGAGCGACTACTCGGCCACGCGCTCGCCTCGAGCGACGTTCCCGCCGCCTGCAGGCATCTGGAAACGGCGCTCGCGGCGTTCATCCACGCCGGGATTCCCTACCGCGCCGCGCAGACGAGGCTGCTGCTGGCCCAGGTACTCAGGCGAGCGGACAGTCAGGTGGCCGGGGCTGAGGCGCGGGCGGCGCTGTCGGTCTTCGAGGACCTGGGAGCCGGGCGCGATGCGGACATCGCCGCCGCGCTGATGCGAGAGCTCGGCGTGAAGGCAGCCCGGGCCGGCCCGAAGAACCTCGGACGGCTTACCAGGCGTGAGCAGGACGTGCTCGCCCTGCTCGGCGAAGGCCTGTCCAACCCCGAGATAGCTCAGCGCCTGTTCCTCTCGCGCAAGACGGTCGAGCATCACGTAGCGAGCATCCTGTCCAAGCTCGGTCTGCGCGGCCGTGCTGAAGCGGCCGCCCTCGTGGCGCGCAGCGGCGCCGGGCTGCCGGCCAGAGATAGGTGAGCTCGCCGATGCGCTGCGCTCGCCGCGCTGCCATCGTGCCTTCATGACCAAAGCGCGGGAGCGGCCGCAGGGGATGCATGCGAACGGCGGCGGGTGCTCGTGCCCCGGAGCGCAACGGGAAGGACAGGCCAATGTACGCAGTCATCGGGCGGGTCAGGATTAAGCCGGACCGGGCGGATGAAACACTCGCGATGATCAACGCGGGGGGTGTCCCGATGGTGCAGGGCATGACCGGCTCGGCAGGCGGCTACTGGGCGCGGACCATCAGCGGTGACCTCATCCAGCATTCCTTCTGGCTCTTCGACACCGAGGAAAACGCGCGGGCAGCGGAGGCGACCTTCAACCAGCTCCGCGGCATGCCCGATGCGCCAGCCACCTTCCTCGGCGTCGATGTCTGCGAGATTGTCGGGCACGCCTAGAAACCCCGTCGAAGCCCTGAATTCGACCGGTCAGAGCGTGCAGGCCGACGGGACGCAGCCGGGCCGGCCGGCGACATCTTTGCCGGGCTCGCCGCCCCGCCGGTGCCAGGCGGCCAAATAGTCTGCAGCAGTGGTGATTTCCGGACGTCGTAGCGAGCTAGAAGCGGTCGATGTGCTGCTCAAGCGCGCGGGCGACGGGCTCGGCGGGGTCCTGGTCCTGGCCGGCCCGGCCGGATCAGGACGTACCGCGCTGGCCGATGCGGCCGCCGAGCGGGCCCGGCGCCGCGGATTCCAGGTGCTCCGGGCGACCACCGCCGGGGGAGAGCAGGGCGGGCGGGTGTGGGCCCGGCTGCTGCGAGACGCCGGAGCGCCCGATGAGCTCGTCGCCCGGATGCTCGCCGAGCCGGGCCCCATGGACCTCGATGCCGCAGCGGTGACGTTGTGCGCCGGGCCGCCGCGCCTGGTCCTGGTCGATGATGCCGACCGGGGCGGCGCCGAGACAGCCGAGCTTCTCGCCGTCCTGGCCGGACGCGCCGCGGCCGGCCCGGTCGCGGTGGTCGCGACGTCCGGCGTCCCGCTCGGGGTGGGCTCCGAGCTGTGGCTGGGTGCGCTGAGCCCGGAGGAGATCGGTGCGGCGACGGGCGAGGATCGCCCCGATGTGCGGCAGGCCCTGTGGGCAGCGTCACGGGGACGGCCCGGGCCAGCGCGGTCACTGGCGGCGGTGCTGGCTGGCCTGCCGCCCGGCGGCGACCCGGTCGTGCAGCTGGCTCTGTACGCGGAGTCAGCCGAGGGCTTCCTGACCGTCGATACCGGCCTGGTCAGCCTGACGGAGACTGCCCTGCAACGGGCGGCTGACGACCGGACCAGGGCCCGGCTGCTCGCCCGGCTGGCCCACGGGCTGCTCGGTGACGCTTCGGCGGCCGGACGACGCCGGTCCCTGGTGCAGGACGCAGTCGTGCTGGCGCGGCGGTCCGCGGATCCTGCCGTTCTGGCTGAAGTGCTTGATGCCCGGCTGCATGCGCTGTGGGATCCCGAGGGCGCCGGCGACAGGCTCGAGACCGCGGCGGAGATCATTGAACTGGCCCGGGCATCAGCGGATCTGGCCAGGGAGCGCCGTGGCCTGTTCTGGCGGTTCGTGGCGCTCATGGAACTCGGCCGCGTAGCTGAGGCAGAAATCGCGCTGGCTGCGTTCGAGCGGGAGGCCCGCGCGGCTGGTGACGCGCAGGCCCTGGTGATGGTCACGGCCCGGCATGCGGTGCTGGCCGCGCTGCGTGGCCGGTTCGGCGAGGCGCACGAGCTGATCGAGCAGGTCAGCCAGGAGGGCCAGAAGGTGGGGCTGGCCGATACCCGGTCGCTGGTCGGCACGATGCGCGGGGTGATTGCCGGGCTGCGCGGCGACGCCACGAGCAGCCAGGCCGACGTGCAGGTGCTGCGCCAGGCATTCCGCCGGGTGCCGGGCCACTTGTCCGAGGCGACGATCGCGCGGGTTCTGCTGGCGGCGGGCGATGCGGCGCAGGCGGCCCTGGAGCTCGAACGCGCCCTGCCCCTCGTGCTGGCGGGCTCCGGGCCGCGCTGGCTGGGCGCGGCCGCGGACCTGGCCACCGTAGCCGCCGCGACCGGCAATACCGCGGCCGCCGCGGCGCTGTACGCGGCACTCGCTGGCTACCGCGGCCGGCTGGTGGTGTGGCGGCGCGAACACGGTGACCGGGCCGGTGGCGCACTATCTCGGGATGCTGGCGATAGAGCTCGGCCGGCTGGACGACGCGGCCGACCTCCTGGGCGAAGCCGCCGCCTGGGAAGAGGAAACCGGTGCCCTGCCGTGGCTCGCCCTCACCCTGGCCGCGCTCGCTGACGCGCTGACCCGCCGCGACCAGGGCAGCGACGCGGAGCGCTCGGCCGAGCATCTCCGGCGCGCCCGGGCCATCGCCCGGCAGCTCGACATGCCGGGGCTGCTCAGGTCCCTGTCACTTCCGGCCGACGAGTGGACGCTGCGCCGCGACGGCACCGACTGGGTGCTCACCGCCGGAGGGGAGCAGGCCCGGTTGCGCGACAGCCGCGGCCTGCACTACCTGCGAGCCCTGCTGGCCGCGCCGCACCGCGAGATCAGTTCACTGGACCTGGCCGCCGGCGGTACGGGCCTGCGCGGCAGCGCCGCCGATCCGGTGCTCGACAAGCCCGCCGTCGACGCCTACCGGCGCCGCCTGGCCGCGCTCGCCACCGAGCTTGACGCGGCCGACCGCGCGGGTGACAGCGCACGAGCTGAGCGGGCTGAGGCCGAGCGCCGTGCGGTGCTGGCGGAACTGAGCCGGGCCAGCGGTCTCGGCGGCCGGAAACGTCAGGTTTCCGTGGCGGACGAGCGGGCCAGGGTCAACGTCACGCGCACCCTCCGCGCCGCCCTGGACCACATCTCGGCAGCGGCTCCGAAGGCGGGCGCCCATCTTGCCGCATCGGTCCGCACGGGACGAGCCTGCCGCTATGAGCCAGCGCCTGGCGGCCCGGCGCGCTGGCGCGTCTGAGCGCGGCGAACGAATCGTTCGCCCCCGGTTTACGCCTCCTCGGGTGAAGTCAATCCAAGGAGGAGATATGCATCCCACCGACCTCGACGGGCCAGTCACCAGGCAGGTCGGCGGCCTGGCCGCCGACGACTACGGCCAGGCTGACGATCGCCCGCCGCTGGTGCTGCTGCACGGCATGACCTTCGACCGGACCATCTGGCGGCCTGTGGTGACCGGGCTTCAGCGCATCGATCCGGGTCGCCGGATCCTGGCGATCGACTTGCCCGGGCACGGGCAGTCACCCGGCCAGGCCTCCTACGAGCTCGGCAGCGTTCCTGGTGAACTCAACAGAGCCGTCGAGGAAGCGGGCATCGTGGCGCCCGTTATGGTCGGTCACTCGGCCGGTGCCCTGGCGGCGACGGTTTATGCCGGTCAGTACGCCACCCGGGGCGTCATCAATGTCGACGCGCCGTTGCAGCTGGATGGGTTCGCCGGACTCGTTCAGTCGCTGGCGGAGCGCCTGCGCGGGCCTGAATTTCCCGCGGTCTGGCAGCTGTTCTACGACAGCTTTCACACGGAGCTGCTGCCGTCCGGTGCCAGGGATCTGGTGCGGTCGAACTGCCGGCCCCGCCAGGAGGTCGTGCTCGGCTACTGGCAGCAGCTGCTTGACGGGCGCACCAGGGAAGTGACCGCCATGATTGAGCAGGCCATGACCGCCCTGCGGACTGCCGGACTGCCTTACCTGCACATCGCCGGCGACGAGCCCGGCACCAGCTACCGCGACTGGCTCGGCGAGCAGCTGCCGGCGGCCACCATCGAGGTATGGGACCGAAGCGGCCATTTCCCGCACCTGGCCAGGCCCGGCGAGTTCGCCCGGCAACTGGCCGCTACCAGGCACTGGGTGACCCGGTGAAGGCACCTCACACCTGCGGACCCGGTGGTCGTCAGCCGAGGACGGCCAGGCCCCGCAGGTCGACGCACCTCCGGTCGTGGACCGTGACGAAGACCATCAGGATGCTGTCGCAGGTCCGGCACCGGACGACTGTGCCCGGTGCCTGCAGGTAGACGGCGAGTTCGGCGACCGGACGGGCATCGCCGCAGCTCCCGCAGACTGCGGGGGCGCCGGTCATCTCGGTGCCGAAGACCTCGTGCAGCAGGCCGCCGATCGCGTTTCCGTCGACTGCTTCCATCAGGTTCCTCCCGTTGCGCCAAACCGCTCGGTCTTTACCCGCTCCGGCGGGTAGCCGTACTGCACCAGGGCCTGGGAGACCGTCTCGACAAAACTGGTCGGACCGCAGATGTAAGCCAGCGGCATCTCGGCGGGCGGCCACGCCACCTCGGCCAGCAGGGCAGCGTCGACGCGCCGCGCGTAGCCGGACCAGCCCGGCGGCTGGTGGCGGGTCAGCGTGTGGATGACCTCCACGCCGCGGGCGGGCTGGTCGAGCTCGGCCCGGTAGATCACGTCGTCCAGGGTCCGGGAGGAGTACAGCAGCCGGACCGGGACGGTTCTGCCGGTGCGCTCGCGGTGCCGCAGGATGGACCGCAGCGGCACCACCCCCGAGCCGCCGGCCAGCAGCAGGAGCGGCCCGCTGTCCTCGGGCTCCCAGGTGAAGTAGCCGCCGATCGGCCCGCGGAGCTCCAAGTCGTCCCCGGCCCGGAGTTCGTCAGTGAGGTAGGGCGAGACTTCCCCGTCCTCCAGCCGCTCCACGGTGATCGCGACGGGCTCGTCTGGCGCCGAGGCAATCGAATAGGACCGTTCGGCTACGTACCCGTCCTCGGCGGTCAGCCGGATGTCCAGGTGCTGGCCGGCCTGGTGACCGGGCCAGTCCGGGACGTCGAGCGTGATCGTCCGCACCGACGCGGTCTCAGTCGTTACCGCGCTGACCTTCGCGATCTGCCAGGTCAGTCGCCTGCGTAGCGCTGTTCCCGCCATGGGTCTCCGTAGATGTGGTAGCCGTAGTTCTCCCAGAAACCGGGGTCGTTGGTGTCGCGCAGTTCCAGGCTGCGGACCCACTTGGCGCTCTTCCAGAAGTACAGGTGCGGGACAAGCAGCCGGGCCGGGCCGCCGTGCTCGGGCTCCAGCGGCTGGCCGTCGTAGGCGTAGGCCACCCACGCCTTGCCGCCGGTCAGGTCGACTACCGGCAGGTTGGTCGTGTAACCCCCGTCGCAGTGGGCCATCGCGAACGGGCCGTCGTGCCCGGCCAGGTCCAGCAGCGTGTCCACCGACACGCCCTGCCAGACCGTGTCCAGCTTGGACCACTTTGTGACGCAGTGGATGTCGACGGTTACGTCCTGGCTCGGCAGGGCGCGGAACTCGGCCCAGCTCCACGTCTTCTGCTGGCCGTCGCGGCCGACGGAGAAGCTCCAGCGGTCCAGGGCCGTGTGCGGCGTGGGGCCGGCCGACAGGACTGGGAAGTCCTTCGTCAGGTACTGGCCCGGCGGGACTCGCCCGGCGGCCTGCTCCGGGTCCTGGCGCCTGCGGTGGAATCCGCGCGAGACGGGGCTCATGTTCGCCATCCTCTCACCCAGCCCCGGCCGGGACCCGGGCCCCACCGGGGGTTCACCCCAGGCCACCCGCTTGATCGACTTGGTACACCGCCCGTCGAAGGGCCATCAGCCGTGCTCTCCGCGCGGGAGGAATGATTACACTGTTACACTGCATCGATGAGTGAGCCGCCGACGCTATTCGAGTGGGTGCAGGGCCGTCCGGCCATAACCCGGCTGATCGACTGCTTCTATGACCGCGTGGAGCGCGACGACCTGCTCAGCCCGTTCTTCCCGGGCGGGGTGAGCGCGCAGCACCGGGAGCACGTGACGACCTGGTGGTGCGAGGTCTTCGGCGGGCCGGCCGAGTACACCGAGCGGTTCGGCGGCTATCCGGCCATGCTCGCCCACCACCGCAACCTCGGGATCACCGCCGAGCAGCGGTTCCGGTTCGCCTCGCTGATGAGCCGGGCTGCCGACGACGCGGGGCTGCCCGATGACCCGGAATTCCGCGCGGCGCTGATCGGGTACCTGGAATGGGGCACCCGGCTGGCCATGCACAACTCCCGGCCCGGCGCGGAAGTCGTGGAGCAGGCTCCCGTGCCGCACTGGGGCTGGGGCGTGGCTCCGCCTTACCAGCCCTAGCGCCAGCATTCCCCGGCGGCAGCGCGATGAGTTTGGCCGCTGTTATCCGTCAGGATGTCAGCGGGCCGTGAGACCTTTGGTTGGCGACAACCGCCAGGTCAGGCCTTACCGAGGCGTGCAGTCGCGCCTGGCGGGACTGAGGGGAGTAGCCGATGAGCGGTGTACGGGTGCTGGCCGGCACGCGCAAGGGCGCGTTCGTGCTGACCGCAGATGGCAAGCGCGACCGGTGGGAGGTCAGCGGCCCGCATTTCGGGGGCTGGGAGATCTACCACGCGAAGGGATCACCAGCCGACCCGGACCGGCTGTACGCGTCGCAGTCCAGCGGCTGGTCGGGGCAGGTGATCCAGCGGTCTGATGACGGCGGGAAGACATGGGCGGCGGTAGGCAACCAGTTCGCCTACGACGGGACGCCGGGGACGCATCAGTGGTACGACGGCACGCCGCATCCGTGGGAATTCGCGCGGGTCTGGCACCTGGAGCCGTCGCTAGATGACCCCGACACGGTGTATGCCGGGGTGGAGGACGCCGGGCTGTTCCGCTCTGCTGACGGCGGGCAGAGCTGGCAGGAACTGCCCAAGCTCCGCGGCCATGAGTCCGGTCCGTCCTGGCAGCCCGGTGCGGGCGGGATGTGCCTGCATACGATCTTGCTGGATCCGTCGGCGCCCGGGCGGATGTTCGCCGCGATCTCGGCGGCGGGTGCCTTCCGCTCCGATGACGCGGGCCAGAGCTGGCGGCCGATCAACCGCGGGCTGCAGTCCGAGGGCATCCCCGACCCGGACGCGGAAGTCGGGCACTGCGTGCACCGCCTGGCGATGCACCCGGCCCGGCCGGGTGTGCTGTTCATGCAGAAGCACTGGGATGTCATGCGCAGCGACAACGGGGGCGAATCCTGGCGGGAGATCTCCGGGAACCTGCCGTCTGACTTCGGGTTCCCAATCGACGTGCATGCCCATGAGCCGGACACGATCTTCGTGGTCCCGATCACCAGCGACGCCGAGCACTTCCCGCCCGAGGGAAAGCTGCGGGTCTACCGCAGCCGTACCGGCGGCGATGACTGGGAGCCGCTGACCACGGGCCTGCCGCAGGAGAACTGCTACGTGAACGTGCTGCGCGACGCGATGGCCGTGGACTCGCTGGATGAGTGCGGAGTGTATTTCGGCACTACCGGCGGCCAGGTCTACGCCTCGGCGGACTCCGGGGACAGCTGGGCGCCGATCGTCCGTGATCTCCCCGCTGTGCTGTCGGTCGAGGTACAGACACTGCCATGATCCGGGTCGTGCTGCCTGCGCACCTGCGAACCCTTGCCCGCATCGAGGGCGAGGTGCACCTCGATATCGCCGGCCCGGTGACCCAGCGGTCAGTGCTGGACGCGCTAGAGAATAGCTACCCGGTGCTGCGCGGGACGATCCGCGGCCATGATGGCGGACCCCGGCGCGCCTTCATCCGGTTCTTCGCCTGTGAGCAGGATCTGTCCCACGAGCCGCCCGACGACCCGCTGCCCGATCCAGTCGTCACCGGAACCGAGCCCTATCTCGTGGTCGGCGCCATGGCAGGCGGCTAGCGGCTCTGGCTGGCCAGGCTGCCTGCGCACGTACGCTGACAGGACGATCGGACGGGCTGGGAGTTCAGGAGGTGACTCGTGCTCGCGGACTCTTTCGGGCGGGTCGCGACTGACCTGCGGGTATCGGTGACTGACCGGTGCAACCTGCGGTGTACCTACTGCATGCCCGCTGAAGGCCTGGACTGGCTGCCCGGCCGGCCCTGCTCACCGACGACGAGGTATCCCGGCTGATCTCCGTCGCGGTCCGGCGGCTCGGCATCACCGGGGTCCGGTTCACCGGCGGCGAGCCGCTGATCCGCCGGGGGCTGCCCGCGATCATCGCCGCGACCGCAGCGCTGGAACCACGGCCCGAGATCTCGCTGACCACCAACGGCATCGGACTCGCCCGGCTAGCCGGGCCGCTGGCCACAGCCGGGCTGGACCGGCTGAACGTGTCCCTGGACACCTTGTCCCGCGAGACGTTCGTCAGGCTGGCCCGGCGTGACCGGCTCGCGGACGTGCTGGCGGGACTGAGCGCGGCGGCCGACGCCGGGCTGGCCCCGGTCAAGGTGAATGCCGTGCTCATGCGCGGCATCAACGATCATGAGGCCGCCGCGCTGCTGAGATTCTGCCTGGACCGCGGTTACCAGCTCCGGTTCATCGAGCAGATGCCGCTGGACGCCCAGCACGGCTGGCGAAGATCGGACATGGTGACCGCCGATGAGATCCTCGCGTCCCTGTCAGCCGAGTTCACCCTGACTCCCGACGACTCAGACACCAGGGGATCCGCGCCCGCCGAGACCTTCCGGATCAACGACGGCCCGGACCGCGTGGGCATCATCGGCTCAGTCACCCGGCCGTTCTGCGGAACATGCGACCGGGTCCGGCTGACCGCTGACGGCCAGGTCCGCAACTGCCTGTTCGCCACGACCGAAACCGACCTGCGTGCAGCGCTGCGATCCGGAGCCAGCGACGACCAGCTCGCCGACCTGTGGCGCAGCGCCGTCGCCGGCAAGCTGCCAGGCCACGGCATCAGCGACCCCGACTTCCTGCAGCCCGCCCGGCCCATGTCCGCTATCGGCGGCTGAGCCGTCGCAGCATCTGCTGCCGCGCCTGCCTCGCTCGCTCACGGCCTGGCCGGGCTGATGTCAGGCTAGAGATGGATACGGATCCTCCGGCCCGCCCGATGTCTCCGCGCCGATGCGATCACGGGCTATCAGCTGCGCTGTCAGGCTCGCGACACTCGGCGGCCAGGCCGGACGCGGAGCGCAGGGTGTCGGGGTGGTCGTCGCCGAGTACCCGGCGGCGGCGGTCGAGGGTGTCCTGGCCCAGGTCGCGGGCGGCCTGCAGCTGGCCTAGCTCGCGCAGGTCGGCGGCGAGGTTGTAGGCCGAGTACAGGGTGTCGGGGTGATCGGGCCCGAGGACTCGCCGGCGCCGCTCCAGCGTGTCCTGGTCCAGGTCACGGGCGGCCTGCAGCTGGCCTAGCTCGCGCAGGTCGGCGGCCAGGTTGTAGGCCGAGTACAAGCTGTCGGGGTGATCCTCGCCGAATATCCGCCGGCGCCGCTCCAGCGTGTCCTGGTCCAGGTCACGGGCGGCCTGCAGCTCGCCTAGTTCGCGCAGGTCGGCGGCCAGGTTGCTTGCTGAGCGCAGGGAGCTGGGGTCGTCATGGCCCTGCAGCCGCCGATGGCGGGCCAGGTTGTCCTCATTCAGGTCGCGCGCGGTCTGCGTGTCACCCAGCAGGCGCAGGCCGAGGGCCAGATTGTGGGCGGAGTTCAGGGTGTCGGGGTGGCTGGCGCCGAGGACGCGCCGCCGCCGGGCCAGGGTTTCCTGGTTCAGGTCGCGGGACTCGGCGTAGTGCCCCAGTTCCAGGAGAGTCCAGGCGAGATAGTGCGCGGCCATCAGAGTGTGCTCATGATCCTCGCCGAGCCGGCTGCGCCACTGCCGGTGAAGATTGCTCATGAGGTCACGGGGCGTCCGGGCATCGCCGCGCTCAATCAGGTACCAGCACACGCGGCGGACCAGCTGGCGCAGCGCGGGGTTATCGGTGGCGGCCAGGTCGGCGGCGAGCACGTGCGGCACCAGCTGCGCCCACCGAGCCCAGGTGCCGGGATCGGGCGGGTCGCCGGGGTCGCTGGCGGCCAGGATCTCCTCGGTGCAGCTGCGGGTGGCGGCCGCGCGGTCCGGCGGCAGCTGGTCGCGGAGGATGGCCTGGGTGAGCCGGTGCATCTGCAGGCCGCGGTGATCGATGCGGGCCACTGACTGCCCGGCCAGCCGGGCCAGGGTCTGCCGCCAGGCCAGCGGGTCGGCAGCCCGCGCGGCCAGCTTGCCGGGAAGCAGGTCAGCGGCGGCGGTGAAGATGTCTTCGGGGATCGGCTCCGGGGCGAGAAAGGCGCACAGGCTGGCCAGCTCAGCAGCGCCCGGGTCATCTGCGGCGAGGCGGCTGGCGGTCACGATGCTGGCCGCCGCCAGCGACTGCGGGTAGGACCCCGGAACTGCCTGGTCGAGCAGCCGGGCGGCACGGGTCTGCAGCAGGCCCAGGTACTGACTTGCTGGCATTCCCGTGCCAGCCATGAAGCCGGCCGCCTGAGCGATGGCCAGTGGCAGGTCGCCGAGTTCGGCAGCGAGCCGGCCGGCGTCGGCTTCAGGGAGTTCCGGGACCCTGTGCTGCAGCATCTCGACCGATTCGGCCCGGGACAGCACGTCTATCTCGACCGGGTGAGCGACCTCGTCCCAGCCGCGCTGCCGGGAGGTAATCAGCACGTGCCCGCCGCCCGGCAGCCAGGGCATCACGTCGGCCGGCGCGCTGGCGTTGTCGAATATCAGCAGCCACCGGCGGCGCAGCCGCAATTCGGTCAGTACCGCGGCCCGCACTGCCTCGTTTCCCGACCCCGGCGGAAGGCAGCCCAGCCCCTGGCCCAGACTGGCCACCTGGTCACCGATCAGCCCGCTCTGCTCGGCATTGATCCACCAGGCCAGGTCGTAGCTTCCGGCGAACCGGTGCGCGTACTCGGCCGCCAGCTGAGTCTTGCCCACCCCGCCCATCCCGTACAGCGCCTGCACGACCGCCGCCTGCCCGGCCTGCAGCCGCTCCCGCACCGCGGCCAGCAGGCCTGCGCGCCCGGTGAATGCTGGATTGCGGGCCGGAATGTTCCACAGCCGCTGGGTTGCCCCGGCGGCCCGGTGACCCGAGTTCCGCAACGCAGTCAGGACGTCCGCGGCCGGGGTCCGGCCCCGGGCCGCCGCCACGAACACCACGGCGTCCGCCTCGGTGATGCCGAGCGCCCCGGCGAGCAGCACGGCGGTGTCCTTGCGCGCGGTTCGGTTGACGCCGCGCTCCAGGTCGCTAACCGCCCGCGGGGACAGGCCGGCCGCCCTCGCCAGCTCCTCTTGGGTCAGCTTCGCCTCGCCCCGTAGCTGCCGCAGCAGCCCGGCAAATGACAGGACAGACTCCTCCGTCACAGCCAACGCCCCTCGCCAGCCCGCCGCCCGCACCGCCGCGCTACCCCGCTCGGGCCGGCGATGACTTTGCGCCCACGGTACGGCGGCCGTTGTGCGGCGCGCTATCTCCCGCGCCCGGGTTCATGTGAGCTTTCCTGTGGGCGGCTACGTATGGTGCGCGCATCAGCGGCCTGTGAGCCTGGGGTCACCAGTCATCCGCGCCACGAGGTGCACGCAGGAGTACGCGCAGGCCAGGCGGCCGCACGTCTCACCTGCGCTGGCGGCCATTCAGGGGGAAGGAACCACGATGCGTGCCCGACTTATGACGCTTGCGGCCGGGGCCGCAGCGGTCGCGACCTGCCTCGCCGTGCAGGCTCCGCTCGCCCGGGCGGCCGTCGCCCCGGCCCGCAGCGTGCCGCAGGCGCACCACAGCCTGTACGTGGCCGGGTACCGGCAGACGGGCTGCCACCATCACGGCTATCCGGTCTACGTCGAGATCAGCGGAACCATCAAGGTGCCCGCCGCCACCGACATCAACGGCACTCCCGGCATCTCCTACGACATCTACAGCTTCGGCGGAATGAACAGCGGCGTGAACGGCGGAGTGGCGGTGGACAACTCCGGCGGGCAGGCGTTCTACACCGCCTTCGGCCAGTGGAACGGCGCGCCGGTCACGGCGTTCCAGGTCCAGCCGGGCGACAAGCTGGCGGTGACCATCGAAGACGAGGGCTCGGCCGGGTACCTGGTGGAGATCTCCGACGAGCAGAGCGGCCAGGAGTGGGCCGAGACCAGCCCGGATTCGGCTGCGAGCCGGTGCCAGGTCGGCGCGTATGAGAAGTCGCCCTATCCCGCCTACGACCACACCACCAAGACCAGCTCGATCGCGTTTCGCTTCAGCCGGGTGTGGTGGGGTGAGCAGGGCCAGGGCAAGGCCAGCGTGAGCAAGCTGCTGGGTAAGCTGCCGGCCCACGCCTCGCTGGCTCGCCGCACCCTCGTCACGACCAGCGGGCACAGGGTCGCGGTTACCTCCAAGCCCACGGACCACAACAACAACTTCACCATCACCGGCTGACCGCCGGGAGGACGCCGCAGGCCCTGCTTGCCTGGCGCAACATCCCTGTCAGCACGCCGTTGCCTACCTAGATGATCGTTATCGTGGCCTGATGCTCGGAACGGGGTGGACGGAGGTCGTGGCGCTCGCCGCGGCCTTCATCGTCGCGGCGCTGGCCACTCCCGCCGGCATCTCCGGAGCGGTGCTGCTGCTGCCGTTCCAGGTCAGCATCCTGGGCACGCCCAGCCCGGCAGTGACCCCGACCAACCTGCTGTACAACGTGGTGGCCACGCCCGGCGGGCTGTTCCGGTACTGGCGGCAGGGCCAGACTGGCGGCCGGCTCGCGCTGATTCTTATCGCCGGGACGCTGCCCGGCGTGGTGGCCGGCTCGGTGATCCGGGTCGAGCTGCTGCCCAGCCAGCAGGTCTTCGACCTGGTCGTTGCCGCCGTCCTGCTGCCCCTGGGCGCCTGGCTGGCCCTGAGCCGGCCGCCCTCCCCGGCTGAACCAGCCCGGCGGTCCCGGCTGATCCCGGCACCGGTCCTGATCGGCCTGTCGGCCGTAGTGGGGTGCGTGGGCGGGATCTATGGCATCGGCGGCGGGTCGATCCTGGCTCCCATCCTGATCGGGACGGGCAGGCGACCGGCCGAGGTAGCCCCGGCGGCGCTGGCGTCCACCTTCGTCACCTCAGTAGCGGGCGTCGTAACCTTCACGATCTTGTCCCTGCACGCGCAGGGCCCAGTCGCCCCGGACTGGCCGACCGGGATCGCACTGGGCGCGGGCGGCCTGGCCGGCGCCTACGCCGGTGCCCGGATGCAGTCCCGGCTGCCTGAAGCGCTGGTCCGGCGGCTGGTGGGCGTCCTGGTCGTGGCCATCGGCGTCCGCTACCTGTGGGCTGGCGTGAGTTAGGGATCGCCCCGGCCGGGCGCGCGGCGGCAGAACCACGAAGGCCGCCCTCGGAGCCTCCGCAGCACTGCCGGAAACTCCGAGGGCGGCCGCCGTGTGCACCTCCGGCAAGGCCTGTTCGGCTAGGCCCCGGCTGCCGCTGACAGCGCCCTTCCGGTCAGTACCCGCGCGAGGTGACGCCGGTAGTCGGGAGCGCCGTGCAGATCGCCCGGTGGCTCGGTGCCCTCGGCCGCGCTTTCCGCAGCGGCCTCCAGCGCGCTACGAGTGGCCGCGGCCCCGGCAGCGGCGTGCTCAGCCGCGGTCGCCCGCAGGGGTACCGAGGCCATGTTGGTGAGCCCGATCCTGGCCTCGGCGACCGTGCCGTTCGACCGCCGCGCCAGGGCTGCGACTCCAACGGTGGCCCAGGCCTGGGCGGTCCGGTGGAATTTCTCGTAGTGAAAGCCCCACTCTGGCCCGAACTTGGGCACCCGGATCGCGGTGAGTATCTCTCCTGGCGCCAGGGCGGACGTGAGGTAGTCGACGAAGAAGTCAGGGGCTGCGATCTCCCGTTCCCCTTCCGGCCCCTGAGCGATGAACGTGGCCTCGAGCGCCAGCGCTACCGCGGGCAGGTCCCCGGCGGGGTCAGCATGCGCCAGCGAACCTCCGAGGGTGCCGCGGTGCCGGACCGCCGGGTCAGCGACCGTGGCGGTCGCCTGGGCCAGCAGACCGCAGTGCTCCGCAATCAGCGGGTCGTGGACGACCTGGTAGTGCGTGGTCCGGGCGCCGATCAGCAGCTGGTCACCCGCGTCGGTGACGCCGGCCAGCTCGTCGATGCCGCCGAGATCGACTAGCAGCTCGGGGTAGGCCAGCCGCAGCCGCAGCAGCGGAAGCAGGCTCTGCCCGCCCGCGATCACCTTCGCGTCCTCCCCGCCGCCAGCCAGCGCGCTGATCGCGTCGCCTAGAGAGCGGGGCCGGACGTAGTCGAACTTCGCCGGAATCATGCCGTGCCTCCGTCCTGCGGGATCTCGCCGATCCCCTGCGGGCTGTTGCCCTGGCTGGCCAGGTTCTGCCGGGCATCGTGCTGCTCGGCTGCGCTGCCCTGGGCACTGCCCTCCGCAGCCTGGATCGCCCGCCACACCCGTTCGGGCGTGCACGGCATCTCGACGTCCCTGACCCCGAAGGTCCGCAGCGCGTCCACGATGGAGTTCACGACAGCTGGAGTGGAGGCGATCGTGCCTGCCTCGCCGACGCCCTTGACCCCGAGCCGGTTCGATGCCGGAGTTTCGGTCCGCTCGGTGACGTAGGACGGCAGGTCAGCCGCGGACGGGATCAGGTAGTCGGCCATCGTGGTGGTGACCAGGTTCCCGTCATCGTCGTAGACGGCTTCCTCATACAGCGCCTGGGCGATGCCCTGGGCCAGGCCGCCATGCACCTGGCCTTCCACAATCATCGGGTTGACCACGACGCCGACGTCGTCGACGGCAACGTAGGAACGGATCTTCACGAACCCGGTCTCGGTGTCGACCTCGGTCGCGCACAGGTGGGTCCCGTGCGGGAACGAGAAGTTGTCCGGGTCGTAGGTGTAATCCGAGTCCAGCGAGGGCTCGACGCCGTCGGGAAGAGCGTGGGCCGCGAACGTGGCCAGCGCGATCTCCTGGATCGATTTCCCCACATCCGGGTCGCCCGTGACCGAGAACCGCCCGGCTGAGAACTCCAGGTCGTCTGCTGACACCTCCAGCATCCCGGCCGCGATCACCCGGGCCTTGTCGATGACCTTGTCACAAGCCCCGGCCAGGGCGATGCCGCCGACGGCGAGCGAGCGTGAGCCGTAGGTGTCCATCCCCTTCGGCGAGACCTGGGTGTCGCCATGCAGCACCCGGATGTCCTCGAACGGCACGCCGAGCTGATCAGCGACGATCTGGCTCCAGGCGGTCTCGTGGCCCTGGCCGTGCGCGCTGGACCCGGTGACGACCTCGACCTTGCCGGTCGGCAGCATCCGGATTGAGGCGCTCTCCCAGCCGCCCGCCCCGTAAGACAGGCTGCCCAGCACTCTGGACGGGGCTAGGCCGCACATCTCGGTGAAGGTTGAGATGCCGATGCCCAGCCGTACCTTGTCGTTCCGCTCGTTCCGCTCGCGCTGCTCGGCTCGCAGGCCGTCATAGTCGAACAGTTCCTTGGCCTTGGCCGTAGCCGCCTCGTAGTTGCCCGAGTCGTAGGTGAGGCCGCAGATCGTGGTGAACGGGAACTCCTCGTGCTTGATCCAGTTCCGCTCGCGCAGCTCCAGCGGTTCCATCCCGAGCTCGGTAGCCAGTTCGTCCATGATCCGCTCGATCGCGAACGTGGCTTCTGGCCTGCCGGCGCCGCGGTAGGCGTCGGTGGGCATCTTGGTGGTGAACACCCCGGTGCACTTGAAGGAGTACGCGTCCATCTTGTAGATCGCCGGGAACATGAACGCGCCCAGCAGCGGCACACCTGGCGTGACCAGCATCAGGTAGGCGCCCATGTCAGCCAGCAGGTCCACCGACAGACCGCGGATCCGGCCATCAGTGTCGGCGGCGATCCTGATCCGCTGCCACTGGTCCCGGCCGTGGTGCACGGTGAGGTTGCCCTCGCTGCGGGTCTCATTCCACTTCACCGGCTTGCCGACCTTGCGGCTGATGAGCACGCTCAGTACTTCCTCGGCCGTCACCTGCAGCTTCGACCCGAACCCGCCGCCGACGTCGGGGGCGATCACCCGGATGTTCTGCTCGGGAATGGCGAAGAACGCTGACAATGCGAATCTGAGCACATGCGGGATCTGGGTCGCCGACCACAAGGTCACCTCGTCGGCGATCCACTGCGCCACAACTGCCCGCGGCTCCATCGCGGTCGGGATCAGCCGCTGCTGGCGGTAATCGCGCTCGATCACTACCGGGGCATCACCGAAGGCGGCGTCCTGGTCCCCGTTCGCGAAGACCCACTCGTAGCTCTTATTGCCTGCCTCGTGCACCTTCGGCGAGCCCGGGTCCAGCGCCGTGCGCATGTCGAGCACCGGCGGGAGCGGGTCGTAGTCCACGTCAATCAGGCCGACGGCATCGGCGGCGGCGAAGCGGTCTCTGGCTACGACGACAGCGACAGCCTCCCCGACATAACGCACCTCGTCTACCGCCATGGGCGGATGCGCGGGAATGACAATGTCCGGGGTCACCGGCCACGCGCACGGAAGGCTGCCCTGCTCGTCGGCAAAGTCGGCGCCGCTGAACGCCGCGATGACGCCGGGCTGGCCGAGAGCGCCGCTGACATCCACATTGGTGATCTTGGCGTGCGCGAAAGGACTGCGGACGAAGGCCACGTGCAGCATGCCGGGCAGCCTGATGTTGTCGGTCCAGTTGGTCTGGCCGGTGATCAGCTTGGCATCTTCCTTGCGCAGCCGGGCACGGCCGAGCTCAGCCTCTGGCGCGTCGATGGTCGCGGTCATGAGGTCGCTCCTGCCTCGGCCGCGCGCTTGACAGCGCGGACGATGTTCTCGTAGCCGGTGCAGCGGCAGAGGTTGCCCTCCAGGCCTTCCCTGATTTCCGCTTCGGTCGGGTGCGGGTTATCCCGTAGCAGGTCGGTGGCCGCAAGGATCATGCCGGGAGTGCAGTAGCCGCACTGCAGCGCGTGCTCTTCGTGGAATGCGCGCTGCATCGGGTGCAGCCCGCCGTTAGCCAGGCCCTCGATGGTGGTGACCTCGGATCCGTCGGCCTGCACCGCCAGGACCGAGCAGCTCTTGACCGATACCCCGTCCATCAGCACCGTGCATGCGCCGCAATTAGAGGTATCGCACCCGACGGGCGTACCGGTCTTCCCGAGCGTCTCCCGGAGGTAATGCACGAGCAGCAGCCGAGGCTCAACATGATCTTCGTATTGGACGCCATCAACAGTGACGGAGATATCTGCCATACGTGCTTCCTCCCCAGGAATCACACGGGTAGTAGATGCCAACCTAAGACCACAGGACGGGGTCGCACCAGTACTGAGGCGAGACATGATCATGGAGAGCCGGGCCAGCGACGCCACGGCCGACCTCGTGGTATGCCGACGGCCGAGACAGCAAGCGTGGCGGCTGCGTCCCGGGGTTGCGCTTTGATCGGCACGCGTCGCGGTGACCAGGCCAAACTCCTTGCCGGGCGCTATCGGCGGGTGACCTGATCAGGAAGTCGCGGACTCTTGCGTCGCCTGCACTGTCAGCGTCCTGCCCGCGGCAATTGGCCGTCCGAAGCCGGTATTTCCGGCGGTTAGGATCAGCGAATGGAACTAGAGCACTCGTTCGCCGTCCCGATCCCGCCGGACCAGGCATGGGATGTGCTGCTGGACGTCGAGCGGGTTGCGCCCTGTATGCCAGGCGCCACCCTTGACTCGGTCGAGGGTGATGAGATCAAGGGCCGGATCAAGGTCAAGCTCGGCCCGGTCTCGATGACCTACGCAGGCACCGCGCGCTTCACCGAACGGAACCGGGACGCCGGAGTCGTCACGCTGGAAGCATCCGGCAAAGAGACCCGAGGAGCCGGCACCGCCGCGGCCACAGTCCGCTCCGAACTGCACGGCGAGGGCGGCCAGACCAAGGTAACCGTGCACACCTCGCTGCGCGTGACCGGCAAGCCAGCCCAGTTCGGCCGGGGCGTGATGGCTGAGGTCAGTGCAAAGCTGATCGGCGTGTTCGCCGGCAACCTGGCGGACATGCTGGCTAACGAGAACGGCGCCACCGAGAACGGCGCCACCGAGAACGGCGCCACCGAGAACGGCGCCACCCGGGCAGGAGCCGGCGGTGCCCGAGCCCACGGCCCAGGCCTCCGGCCATGTCGGCCCGGCGGCCGCCGCCCCGGCCCCGGCCCCGGCCGAGCAGGCACTGGACTTGCTCAGTGTGGCCGGCCTGCCGGTGCTCAAACGGATCGCGGCCCCAGTCGGCGGGCTGGTTGCTGTGCTGGCTGCTGTCCTGATCTGGCGCCGCCGGCGCAAGTAGCCCGGGCCCCGCACCAGGTTGCTCCGCGCCGGCCTCACGAGGGGCGCAGTTAGACTCGGCGCTTGTGACCCATGATCTGGACGCCCGCTTTCCCCGGGTTGGGGCCCTGACGGAGGCTCTCGGGAAAGTTGGTTACCTGGCCGGGGAGCAGCTGTCCGCGGCGCTGTTCCTGGCGGTCCAGATGGGCCAGCCGATCCTGCTCGAGGGCGAGCCGGGCGTCGGGAAAACCGAGGCGGCTAAGGCGCTGGCCAGCGCGCTGGATACGCCGCTGGTCCGGCTCCAGTGCTACGAGGGCATAACCGCCTCCGAGGCGTTGTACGAGTGGAACTACCCGCGCCAGCTGCTAGCCATCCGGCTGGCCGAAGCGGCAGGGGAGCACATCCAGGACAAGGACCTGTTCTCCCGGGAGTATCTGCTGTCCCGGCCGCTGCTGACCGCACTGCTCCATTCCGGCCCGCGGCCCGCGGTGCTGCTCATCGACGAGGTCGACCGGGCCGACGACGAGTTTGAAGCGTTCCTGTTCGAGTTGCTGGCCGAATCGGCGGTCACTATCCCCGAACTCGGCACCCAGAAGGCCACGCTGCCGCCGGTGACGGTGCTTACCTCCAACCGGACCCGGGACCTGCATGACGCGCTTAAACGGCGCTGCCTGTACCACTGGATCGCTTACCCGGACACGGCCCGGGTGACTGAAATCATCCGGCGTCGCGTACCGGCTTCGAAGGAGCGACTGGCCGGCCAGGTCGCGACCGCAGTGCAACGACTCCGGGCGCTGGAGCTGACCAAACCGCCCGGCATCTCCGAGGCCATCGCCTGGGCATTCGCCGTCAGCGTGTTCGGTGAGGACGAGCTGACCTTGCCGGTGGCCAGCCAGACGCTGAGCACGGTAGTGAAGTATCCCGAGGATGAGGAGACGGTGCTCCAAGCTGGGCTGGCTCCGGTGGTCGCCAGCATTGACTGAGCCCCTGGTATCAGCGGACGTCGCCGTCACGGCGGCGGCGTTCGGAGTCGCCCTGCACAGCTCGGGCCTGCCGGTCGGGCCCGACCGATGCGAGCGGCTGGCCCAGGCCGTCACGGTCATGAACGCCTCGTCTCTGGCCGAGCTGCGTGCCTGCGCCCTGGCCACGATGGTGTCCGACCCAAGCCAGCTACCCACCTTTGACCGGGTCTTCGCGGCGCTTTTCGGCGGCCCGTCGCCCCTCAGCGCGCTGTTGTCAACGGTTCCGTCAGCGCCGCCGCGCCCGGGCACCGGCAGTATGCCGGATTCGCCTGTCTCTTCCTCCGCCGATGCTGGCGGCTGGACTTCCGGTGCGCAGAGTGTCGGGGCCGACTTGCCGTCCGGCGGCAGCAGCGATGACCTCGCCGACGGTCCGGCCCTGCGCATGGTGGCGTCGGCCACCGAGCGGCTGCGCAGCCGTGACTTCACCGAGCTATCCCCGGCCGAGCTCCGCCAGCTCGTTGCACTGATGCGAGAGCTGACCCTGGCCATCCCGCCGCGGCGCACCCGCCGGTATCGCGGATCTCGGAAGGGGGAGCGGCCAGACCTTCGCCGAACCATGCGCCAGGCCCAGCGGTACGGCGGTGAGGTGATCAGGCTGTCCCATCGGGCGCGGGTGATGCGACCGCGCCGCCTGGTCGTGCTGTGCGATATCTCCGGTTCCATGGAGCCTTACGCGCGGGCCCTGCTCCTGCTCATGTACGTGCTCTACGGTGCCCAGTCCGAGGGCGCTCGGTCGCGGAAGCTTGGTGCCAGCAGGCTCGAGCTATTCAGCTTCGCCACCCGGCTGACCCGGCTCACCCCTGCACTGGCCGCAGCCAGCCCGGACAAGATGCTGGTCAAGGCAGGCGAGGCCGCCCTGGACTGGTCCGGCGGGACCCGGATCGGCGCTGCGCTTAAGGAGTTCAATGACCGCTACGGCGCGCCTGGCATGGCCCGCGGTGCGATCGTGCTGATCATCTCCGACGGCTGGGAGACAGGGGATCCCGAACTGCTCGGGAAGCAGATGGCCCGCCTGGCCCGGCTGGCCTACCGGATCGTGTGGGCCAATCCCCGCACCCAGTCCCCGCGCTACCGCCCTCAGGTAGGTGGCATGGCCGCCGCATGGCCCTTCTGCGACGCCGTGGTGAGCGCGCATAACCTGGAAGCCCTGGACGACCTGCTGGCCGCGCTCAGCTGAGCGCGGCCAGCAGCAATCGTTGTCTGCTGCGCGCCGGCGGCCATGCAGCGAGGTCAAGGCCCTGGTCAGACCGGGGGCTCATGGTCCAGGCCGGTAGCACATGCGCCGGTAGACTCTGACGATGGCCAGCAGCAGCACGGCCGGGAAGCACGGCCTTGAGCGGCGGGCGGTGAAGCACGCTTCGTGATGCCCGCACAGCCGTCCGGGACGGCAGCCGATGCGCCTTCTGATGTCGGCGCCTGCTGCGATACCTGTACGTGCTCTGGCGACAGGCAGGAACCGAGCTGGCTCCGGTACGCCCGGTACGCCCGCTGGCTGGCCTGGGCATCACTGGCCTGGATGACCGCCGAGGGCGTTATCGGCCTCATTGCCGGCTTCACCGCCGGGTCCATCGCCCTGATCGGCTGGGCGCTGGGCAGCGCCATCGAAGGACTCGCCAGCGTGATCGTGGTCTGGCGGTTCACCGGGTCGCGCACGCTGTCGGAGACGGCCGAGCGGCGGGCGCAGCAGGGTGTCGCTGTCAGCTTCTGGCTGCTGGCGCCATTCATCGCGGTCGAGGCGGTTCATAACCTGGCCAGCCACTCTCACGTGGCCGCATCAGCGCTAGGGATTGCCCTCACAGCCAGCAGCGTCGCCATCATGCCGGTCCTGGGGATCGCCAAGCGACGACTCGGCCGCCGGCTCGATTCCGCAGCCACCGCGGGCGAGGGAATCCAGAACCTGATGTGCGCCGCCCAGGCGGCTGCGGTTCTCGTTGGCCTGGCCCTCGTTGCCATCTGGCCTGGCGCCTGGCCCGTCGATCCGGTGATCGCCCTCGGGATCGCCGCCTGGTCAGTCTGGCAAGGGCGCCAGTCGTGGCGCGGGGCTGACTGCTGCTAGCGCCGCCTGCCATTAGCCAGCCTGGCATGGCGGCCACTCCACCCGGACGGTCAGCCGACGTCGCGGCGCAGCAGGTCCTCGTCGGTCTCGCGGCGGATCAGCGGCCAGGCCCGGCCGTCCCGAACGGCAACGACCGGCGGCCGGGTGGAGTAGTCGTAGTCGGACGCCATGGCGTGGTGGCAGGCACCGGTGCCGGGCACGGCGAGCAGCTGGCCGGGTCGCAGGTCGCCGGGCAGCCACGCCTCCGGGACGATCACGTCCCCCGCGCCATGCCGCCCGACGACGGTCATCGCCCTCCGGTCGCCGGCCGCCGGATCCCCGACCCGCTCAGCATGGTGCCGGCCGGCGGACAGCCCCGGCTGCAGGTTGCCGCTCCTGCCACCGTCCACGACGACGAAGGGCCGTGCTCCGTGGTGCACGGTCAGAACCCGGTACAACGTCACGCCGGCCGAGCCGACGATCGCGCCTCCTGGCTCGATGGTGATGCGCGGAACCGGGATGCTGTGCGCGGCGCATTCCTGCTCAATGGCGCTGGTTATCCGACGGGCAAACGCTGTGACGGCCCGGCCATGCGCGCTGGGCCGGCTGAGCGCGGCGTGGCCGCCGCCGAGGCTCAGCTCGGGCAGGCCGCCCAGGCTGGCGGCGAACGCGACCAGACGGCGGGCGGCCGCCTCGTAACCGTCCAGGCTGGTGATCTGCGAGCCGAGGTGGCAATCGGCGCCGGCCAGTTCCAGGGACGGCTGGCGCGCGATGCGGTGCGCGACGTCGGCGGCCGCGCCGGAGGCGATCGACAGGCCGAACTCCTGATCCTCGGCGCTGGCAGGGTGCGACGGGCGCGCAGGCGCGTCGATTTCCGGGATGACCCGGACGAGGACCCGCTGCCGCTGGTCGGCGAGCGCCGCGATCTGCGCAACCTCGCCCGGTGAGTCAATGACGATCCGGCCGACGCCGTAGTCCAGCGCGGCGGCCAGCTCGCGGGGCGTCTTGCCCGTTCCGCGCAGCAGAATGCGCTCAGCGGGAAACCCGGTCGCGGCGGCCACGAGCAGCTCTCCCTCAGAGCAGGCATCCAGCGACAGGCCTTCCTCAGCGACCCACCGGGCCATCCCCCGGCACCAGAACGCACTGCCCGCGTAGGCCACCTCGTGGGGGGCCATGGCTGTGCGGTACTCGCGGCACCGGAACCGCACATGCTCCTCATCAAGGACGTCCGCGGGAGTGCCGAAGCGCCGGGCGATCTCGGCCAGGCTGACACCGCCGATCGACACCGCCGGCTGCGCGGTCAGCGGCCAGATGCTGATCCCGCCTCCTGGCATACGCGGTGCGGTACCAGGAAAGGAGGAGGTGATGCCTTCCGTGTCGCAGAGCTGGGTCACCGCAGCGCCCCCGGTCTCGGCGCGAAGGCGCGCGCCGCTCGCGCCGGCGCGACCATCATTTCCGCCGCGCTGATGCAGCTGACGCTAGACCCCTGCTGAGCAGCGAGGGCGCGTCTAAACGGACCCTTAACAATTGCCCGCCTGTCCCTAACGAGGCTCTAACGGCCAGCCCCCGCCGCAGGATCTCAGGGCGCCGGCTTCGCCGAGCTGGGGCGATACGCTGGCCGGGCGGGTTAGGGAGATGGTCATGGGCTATGAGCTCCGGCTGCACAGCGAGATCCGCGAATGGCTCACTGACCTCCGGGACAGCGAACCTGAACTCGGCCGCCAGGTCGGCGCGGCGGTGCTGGCGCTGATCGCTGCGGGCGAGACTCTCGGGCCGCCGCTGGCCGTCCCGCTGGAGTCGGTGCTCCAGCCGCCCGATGATCCGCGGGAGGCCCTCGACTACTCCTACCAGCGCCAGCTGGAGGTCCTGCAGAAGGTGCGCCGCGGTGTCGCTGACGTGGCGACCTCCCGGAAGCGCCTGGAGCTGCAGGTTAGTCAGCTAGAGCAGACCGCCGCGAAGCTTGCCGGGCAGCGCCAGGATGCGCCCGGTCCGGGGAACGAAGGGCTCGCCCCGGAGGTGCCAGCCCGTGAGGCCGAGGTCCAGGAGCGGCTCTCCGCGCTGCGTCATCAGCTTTCCGTCCTGAAGGGCGAGGAGGAAAGACTATTCGCCGCCAGTCAGCGCCTGCAGGTGAAAGTCGATGCGTTCCGGACCCGGAAGGAATCGATCAACGCCAGTTACACGGCCGACGAAGCATCCCGGGCGGTCCGTGAGGCATTCGCCAGCATGGGCGAGGACGCCAGGGACCTGGAATCGCCGGATGAACATGCAGCGGAAAAGGCCGGCCTGACCCGCACACCGCCCGCAGCCAGCGAGATCCCGGAAGCGATTCCGGACCTTGAGCGAGCTTCTCAGGATGATTCCGCGCCAGCGGATCAGGACGGCGTCCCTGCGCCGCCGGGCATGAGAGAGCTGCGGCCGGGTGCCCCCGGCCGCGTGCAAGCCGGTCTGCTATTCGTGGTGGAGGCCGGGGACGCGGCGATTCTCGTGGCGCGGGTAGCGGATCCGGGCCGCTCACCCGACGTATATCGGGAGGCGATGCCAGTCGCGGCAGCCCGGCTGACGGCGGCTCGGTCCGGGCCGGCGGCGACTGCGGCTTCGCCTGCAGCTTTCATTTCCTACGACGCGGAGTCGTTTCTTGACGAGTTCTTCCCTGGCGAGGAAACCGAGGTCGAAATCGGAGCAGCCGAGCTTGTTGCCCGCAATCGTGCTCACACCCTCGTCCAGGCCCGCGAGCGGCTGGGGCTGACGCAGGCGCAGGTGGCCAAGCGCATGAACGTCCGCCAGGAGCGAGTTTCCGCTATTGAGCGCGGCGAGCCGGGCGCAGCTGAGGTCCGCACGCTTGCCGCCTACGTGCGGGCACTCGGCGGCAGGCTGGAGATCATTGCCGACATCGATGGCGAGCGCATCATGCTGAGGTAGCCGATCCGGCAGCAGATTCCACCCGGATTAAGGCGCCGGATCGGGTAGATCACCCGGCTGGATACGGGCTAGTCAGTGCGGCACCGGGTCCGGCGCTGGCCCGGCCGGGGCCGCGCCCGCCGCCGGGCCCTGCCCGCGGGCCAGCAGGTCCGCCCCGACCAGGATCTCGAAGTCGGGGGCGCTGAGCGGCCGGGAGAAGTAGAAACCCTGGGCCACGTGGCACCCGAGCATGCTGAGCTCGGTCGCCTGATCCTCGGTCTCCACGCCCTCGGCCACGACCGCCATCCCCAGGGCGCTGGCCAGGTCGATGATCGCGCGCACGATGGCCGAGTCCACCGCGCTCTCCGCGACGCTCTTAATGAAGGCACGGTCAACCTTCACTTCGTGCACGGGGAACTGCTTGAGGTAGGCCAGGGAGGAGTGACCGGTACCGAAGTCGTCGATGGCCAGGCGAGTGCCCAGCCGGTTGAGCTTCTTCATGATCTCGTGGGCGCCGGACAGGTCCTCCATGACCATGGACTCGGTGATCTCGAACATCAGCAGGTCCGGTGCCAGCCCGTTGCTGTCGAGGACCGAGGTCACCTGAGCCAGCAGGCTGCTCTCCTGGAACTGGCGCGGCGAGAGATTGACGCTGATCGGCAGGTCCGCGTGCAGCCGGTCGCGCATGGACCGCGCCTGGCGGCACGCCTCGCTCAGGACGAACTTCCCGAGCGGCAGGATGAGCCCGGTCTCCTCGGCCACGGGGATGAACCGCACCGGGCTGATCAGCCCGTGCACGGGATGGCGCCACCGCACCAGGGCCTCGGCGCCCACGATGCGCTGCTCGCTTAGTGAGTAGAACGGCTGGTAGTGCACTTCCAGCTCGTGACGTTCCAGCGCCTTGCGCAGCTCAGCCTCAATCTGGAGGCGCTCGGACGAGCGGCTGCCCATGGCCGTCTGGTCAAAGACCCGGTAGCTGCTGCCGCCGCCCCTGACCTTGGCGTCGTACATTGCGACGTCGGCGTTGCGCAGCACGTCGTCGGCGGTCTTGCCCGGTTCCGTCAGCGCGATGCCAGCGGACACGCTGGCCACCAGCTCGTAGCCGTCGGCCAGGACCATGGGCTCCTCAACCGCGGCGCAGATGCGCTCGGCCGCCGCGACCGCAACGTCGATGCCGGGAACGTCGAGCAGCAGCACGACGAACTCGTCGCCGCCGAAGCGCGCGGCCAGGTCGTGGCTGCGCACCGCGTTCTTCATCCGGGTCGCGATCGCGACCAGCAGCTCATCGCCGGTCACGTGGCCCAGGCTGTCGTTAATGCTCTTGAAGCGGTCCACGTCGACGAAGATCAGCGCGTGCACCTGGCCGTCGAGGACCGATCGCCGTAAGGCCTGCTCCAGCTGATCGACCAGCAGCCGCCGGTTGGCCAGGCCGGTCAGGCTGTCGTAGAAGGCATGCTGGTGCAGCCGGTCTTCGAATGCCTTGCGTTCGGTGATGTCGCGGAACGTGATCACCGCGCCGGATGGCCGCCCCTCGCGCATGACGGCCGAGGCCGTGTACGCCACCGGGACTGCGCCGCCGCTGCGGCCGCGAGCCCAGGCATCCTCGGCCCTGATGGTGGCTTCCGTGCTCATCGCCTGCCGGGCCGGAGCGAGCAGGAAGTCGGGCGCGGGGCATGCGGCGTCGCCAGCCGGCTCGCCGGCGCCGACGCTGACCGGGTCAAGCTCCATCATGTCGGCCGCGGCGCGGTTGACGAAGGTCAGCTTCCCCGCCGCGTCGATGGCGCACACGCCCTCTCCGATGTTGAGCGTGATCGCGGCGAGCCGCTCGCGCTCGACATGCACCTGCTGGTAAAGCTCAGCGTTGCTGAGCGCCCCGCTGCCCACGGCCGCCAGGGCGCGCAGCAGGCTCTGGTCGGCCTCGTCCACGGGCTCGTCCCGGCGCCGGCCGCTCGCCACCAGCCACTGCGTCCGGCTGGCGACGACCATGGGCGCGGCCAGCTGACCCGGGCCCGGATCGTCGGGCGCCAGCGTCGCCGCCTGGCTGCGCAGCAGCCGCCGTGCCGCTCCCAGGATGGTGTCGAGCACGGCCTGCTGGCGCAGGCACCGGTTGGCCTCCAGGGTGACCTCGTAGAGCCCTTCCATCCGGGCCCGGTCGTGCAGGGCGCTGAACCGGGCGCTGATCAGCCAGCGCTCGAGGACCAGGCCGGGAACGGCCAGGGCCAGCGCCCACAGGCGGACCTCAATGGCCAGCGCCATGAGCACTCCGACCAGCGCGCCGGTGCCGGTGAAGATCACCTGCAGCGGCAAGTCGGTCATGAAATCCCGCCAGCTCGCGCCCATCGACACGACCACGGCCGCGACCAGGATGGTGTTCACGACGAAGTACGCGCCTGCCCCGGCGGCCATGGCCGCGACCGGCCCAGCGGTCAGGGGGTGCGCCGGCACGGCGATCGCGCGGCTGACAGCCAGGCCCAGGCCAGCGGCGATCAGTACCTGCCCGGCGTTGAAGGCCGACTTGACGACGGGGCGCTGCCGGGCGGCCTGGGCCAGGATGGTGGCCAGGGCCAGGGTGGCCAGCGTGACCAGCGGGGGAACGAGCAGGGCCAGGATGACGAAGAAGCCCTCGTCCAGGTTGAACGCCTCGGACTCGCCGCCCCGGTAGATCACGACCGGCCACAGCCAGCTGGCCAGGGTCAGCAGGCCCAGCACGACGGCGATGGCCCACTGGCTGGGGCTGACCGGCGCGGGGGCAGGCTGCTGCCGGGCCGCGAGGAACAAGGTCAGCGCGCCGCCCGCGATGGACAGTGCGACTATCGCCCGGGTAGTACGGGGCATGGTCTCGGCCCGCCCGTCGCTGCGCCGGGTCAGTTCCAGGCGGATCCGGACCAGGTTCCCCCGGACCAGGCCGCGCCGTTCCAGGAGGAGCCCGCCCAGGCCCCGTTATTCCAGGCCCTTCCGGTCCAGTCGCCGGCATTCCACAGAGCGCCTGACCACCAGCCGTTGTTCCAGGCCCGGCCGGTCCAGGCGCCGCCGTCCCAGTCCCCGCCGTCCCATGCCAGCCCGCTGCGCGGGCTGCTGCCGGCCGGCGGACTCAGCGACAGGCCCGACCACAGGCCCGGGTTCCAGGTGCTGAGCCGGCTGGTGGGGGTGAGCTGGAGGAGCAGGCTGAGCAGGGTCGGGAGCACGCCGGCCGTGGACTGGTTGAAGGTGACGGGACCCGCGGTGGCCGCCGCGTACGCATCGAGCGCGCCGTGGCCGTCGACGAATGGGTTGCCCAGGGGACCGGGACTCGTCGTGCCCAGCAGGCGGCCCTTGAGCTGGTTCGGTGTCAGGCTCGGGTTGTCTGCCAGGACCAGGGCCGCCGCCCCGCTGGTGATCGCCGCGCTGAAGGAAGTGCCCGACCCCACGAAATTCGCCGTGCCGAGCTGGCCGGAGGGGTAGCTGCTGTCGATGGTCGAGTTTGGCGCGGCCAGGCTCACCACGGACCGGCCGGAGGTCACCAGGTCCGGCTTGGCCCAGCCGTCGACGGTGGTGGGCCCGACCGAGCTGAAGTTATTCATCTCGTCGTCGCCGGGATCGGCGGTCGCCATGTCATCCAGCGCGCCCACCGTGATCACCAGCGGGTCATCGCCGGGGGACAGGACGGTGCCGTTGAATGGCCCGCTGTTGCCTGCCGAGGTCACCACCGCGATGCCCGACCGCCACGTTGCCTCGGCCGCCTGGTCCAGCGCATTGGAGGCCGTGGACTGGTCGGACTGGAAGCCCAGGGAGAGGTTGAGGACCTTGATGCCGTACTGGGCGCGATGATCGACCGCCCACTGCAGCCCCGCGATCAGCGTGCTCAGGTGGGTGGTGCCGTCCGCGCCGGCGACCTTGACCGAGACCAGCCTGGCCCCGGGCGCCTCGCCCTGATACTGGCCGTCGGAGGAGGCGCCGTTGCCGGCGATCAGGCCGGCGACGAAGGTGCCGTGCCCGTAGCTGTCCTGGTACGGGCTGCCGGCGCCGGTGAGGTCCACGCCGCCGATCAGCCGCCCCGCGAAGTCCGGCAGATTGTCGATGCCGGTGTCCAGGACGGCGACCGTGACACCCTGCCCGGTATCACCGGCGGCCGCCAGCTGGTCCGCCCCGGTCTCCTGGCGGAAGACATCCGAGGGCGTGTGCGGCCCGGCGGACTCCGTGGTGGACCCGGTGGCGGACTGCACACTGACCTGGGCGTCGGGCGTCACCGAGATACCCGGCAGGGCGTCCAGCACGGGTACCAGGGCCGGGGAGATCGTCGCCTCGACACCGTTGATCAGGTGGAACGTCGTCACGATGACGCCATTCAGCCCCAGCACCGCGGTGACCGCGCTTAACAGCCCGGTCGAGGTGACGATGACGTTCTCGGTCGCCGCCGCGGATGCGGACGCCGGCGGCGCCGCGGCTAAAGATGTCCCGGCCAGCGTCGCCACCAGCGCCGCGCTCGCGGCACCGATCCGCCGGCCGCGCCGGACCTGCTTGCCGAACCTGGCGTGTGCGCCGGATGCGCTGGCGTGCGACATGGGCCATCCCCCTCGGATGCCTCAGGGCCGCGCTCCCGCGGGTTGCTGCTACCGCGGCGCTGGGCCCGAGACCTGGGTCCCCCCCAAGCCTCAACGCAGAGCATAAGACCCATCACGCTTCGAAGTCTGCTTTTTGCATAATGCAACTCCATGGTGGTACATCTCCCGTACTCGGGCGCGGATCCGCGCCAGGCCGTGCCGGGAGGCGCCTGCCGGGCCCGGCCGGCTTCGTCCTAGTCTGCGGGGAGCGTGCAGGAGCAGGTCCTGGTCGCTGCGGGAGAGGGGACGGCCATGCCGGCGGCACAGTTCGATGCGGCGACCTCACGCCGGGTCGAGTCCACGTACACCACGCCCGACATCGTCGAGCAGCGCCGCGTTATCGTCGACGCGCTCGCGCTGCGGCCGGGCGAGCATGTCCTGGACATCGGCTCCGGGCCCGGCTTCCTCGCCTGCGAGATGGCAGCGGCGGTCGGAGCCGCTGGCTCAGTCACGGGCCTGGACTCCAGTGAGCACATGCTGATGCTGGCGGCCGCGCGGCAGGCACCAGCCCAGGTCACGTTCCAGCCCGGCGAGGCGACCACCCTGCCCTTCGCGGACGGCACGTTCGACGCCGTCACCTCGACGCAGGTGTATGAGTACGTCGCCGACATGCCGCGCGCGCTGGCCGAGGCGCATCGCGTCCTGCGGCCGGGCGGCCGCCTGCTCGTCCTGGACACCGACTGGGACTCAGTCGTCTGGGCATCCTCCGACGCTGGCCGGATGGGCCGCGTCCTGCATGCCTGGGACGAGCATCTTGTCGACCCGCACCTGCCGCGCCGCCTCGCCGGGCTGCTGGCCGGGGCTGGCCTGGAGGTCACGCAGTGCCGGGCCATCCCGCTGCTGAACGCCAGCTATTCGCCGGACACCTTCAGCGCGGGGCTGATCGGCTTCATCACCGCGTTCGTTCCCGGTCACCGCGGGGTGACAGCGGACGAGGTGCGCGCATGGGCCGATGACCTGCGCAGTCTCGGCCGGGACTACTTCTTCAGCCTCAACCGCTATCTGTTCATCGCCTCGAGCTAACTCCCCGGCCAGGACTTGCCGGGACATGCGCAGCGCCCGGCCATCGCTTCCGATCGAGAAGCAGATGGCCGGGCGCTGCACACCAGCCTGGATCTTGCTATCGGGTGTAGAACACCAGCTTGGACGGCATCACCGTTGAGCCGGGCACGCCGGAATCCGCGCTGCTGTCGTCGAAGTACTGGTTGAATCTCTCGCGGTTGAACGCCGTGATCTGCTTGGCGGCGTTGGTGAACTGGCATACGGCCATGCCGGTCATGCCGTGCTGGACCGCCCAGGCATTCAGCGACTCGGTCGGCTGGGCCGGGGCCTGATGCCGCGTGAAGCTGGCCATGATGCCAAGCTTCACGCAGTTGGGCTTGGCGGGCGGCGGCGATGTCGGTGCCGCCGTCGGCGCCGGCGCCGCGGCACTGGCGCTCCCGGCGCTGGCGATGCCTGCGCTGGTCCCCGCAATGGCCAGGGCCGCGACCCCGCCAGTGATGATGATGCGGATCATGGTCTTCCCCCGCTGGTTGGCTGGTTTATATGAAAACTACGGCGCTGATGTCTGCATCATCATGATTTGCATATCCGTGAGAGGTGGATAACGAAATCATGTAGCCGCACCAGGCCGTTGTTGCCTGATTATTGTTTCAGCCATTTAAGTAAAAGGTGCTCGCCCGCGCAGGTACCCATTGATCCTTTGCCGCCGTGCGCCTATTTGTCTGAGTAAATGAGCTGCGACGGCCTGGCTAGACCGTGCTGGCCAGCGCGACCTGGCAGAGTTCGGGCATCTTGCCCGCCCCGGTGGTGGCCGCGATCCGCACCCCGGCCCAGGCCAGCGCGAGACCGTAGCCGGCGGCGCCGACCGCGAGCAGCGGAGCCCGGATCGCCAGCGGGCCGCCCGCGGTGAGCACCGCGGCAATGATCACCGGGGCGGTCAGCACGGGGATGCCGAGCAGCGTGCCGACGGAGGCCGCCACCCGGCTCGACCCGTAGCCCGGGGCGGACGTGTAGATGGGGGTGCCAACCCGCCTGACCATCGGGTAGGCGCCATTGACGCTGAAGATGTTGCTCAGGGCCAGCGCAGCGCCGAGCGCGGCCAGGCTGACCGGCATGGTCTCGAACCCGAGGGTGGGGAGCCCGGCTGCGGCCCCCAGGCCGAAGGTCAGCGCGGCGAGCAGGGGTATCCCGATCACGGCGAGCACGATGTTCTGGCCGGAGAGGTAGGCGCGCAGCGCGTTGTGGTCGGTCAGCGCGGTCGCTTCCATGACGAAGGCAGGTCCGGTTGACCCGATCGTGTTCGCGTGGAAGAGGCCGATGAACGCGGCCCCGAGGACCGCGCTCAGGAACGTCACGCCCGGGTGGCGCACGGGCCCGATGATGGAACTGATGGATGCGGCGACCGTGATGACGGCGGTCATGCCCCAGTAGAGGAGCGAGAGGGGCTCGCGTCGCTGATAGATCCAGAACCGGGCGGCCACCGCGCCGCGCAGGCCGTACCGGCCGAGCGGCAGCGCGCCGGCGCGGACCCGTGATGACTGGGTGGAGGAATCGGCAGTGACCAGGGCGCGGCTCAGCGACCGGATCCACAGCCAGCCGAGTGCGACGATGATGGCGGCCAGCAGCCCCAGGCGCAGCACGGCGGTGCCCGGCCGCCCGTCCGAGGCGTCCTGGATCGCGTGGGCCGCCAGGCCGGGCGGCAGCCAGCGCATCCACGCGTCGAATCCGGCGAAGCTCGCTGTGGTCAGCTTCCCGGTCGCGGCCAGCTTCGGCACCACCTGAGCGAAGAACTCGTATCCGGCGAAGATCGGGATGAACAGGAAGACGGCCAGGTCCTTGCCGCGGCGGGAGCGCAGCAGCCCGGCCATGCTGGTGGTCACGAAGCGGGCCAGGGTGATGCAGAACAGCACCTGCAGCAGCACCGCGACCAGGGCGACCAGCATGCCGAGCGCGCCGCGGGCCAGCCCGATCAGCACCCCGAGCAGGCCGATCACATTGGCAGCCGGCCATGCGCCGGTGGCCGACGCGGCCAGCAGCCCGGTGGCGAGCTGGCGGGTCCGCAGCGGGTACAGGGCCATCGTCGCCGGATCCAGGGTGGCGTCCAGGCCGAAGGCCATCAGGGGGATGATCAGCCAGCCGAACGCGAGAACGGTGAACAGCACCGCGGTCAGATCCACGGCGGTGCCCTGGCCGTGCAGTGCGGCCAGCAGCGCGAACAGGCCGAGCGCGGTCAGCACGGCGAAGGCGGTACTGATGATGAATGAGGCCTTGGCGCCAGCTGACGACCGCAGTGCGTTGGCCAGCAGGCGGAGCTTCAGCTGGACGAGGAGCCGAGCCATGACAGTCCCTCCTCGCTGGCCTTCGAGCCGACCAGGTCGATGAACGCCCGCTGCAGGGTCTTGCCGCCCCGGACCTGCTCGGTGGTGCCGGTGGCCACGATCTGGCCGTGGCTGATGATCGAGACGTGATCGCACAGCTGCTCGACTAGTTCCATCACATGGCTGGAGAACAGCACGGTCGAGCCTGAGCCCACGAAGCTGGTCAGCATCCGGCGGATGGCGTCAGCTGAAACGGGATCCACGCCCTCCAGGGGTTCGTCGAGGAACAGCACCGACGGGTTGTGGATCAGCGCGCAGCCGAGAGCGGCCTTCTTGCGCATGCCGGTGGAGTAGTCCGCGACCAGCCGTTTGGAGTCGGCGGTCAGGTCCAGCACCTCCAGGAGCTGGGCGGCCCGGGCCCGCGCCTCGCCGGCGGGCAGGCCCCGCAGCCGCCCGGCGTACTCCAGCTGTTCCTGGCCGCTGAGCCGGTCGAACAGCCGAGCCTCAGCCGGGACCACGCCGATGATCGCCTTGACGGCGGCCGGGTCGGCCCACACGTCGAGGCCGCTGATCAGGATCTGCCCGGCGTCCGGCCGCAGCAGGCCGGTCATCATCGACAGGGAGGTAGTCTTCCCGGCCCCGTTCGGCCCGACCAGGCCGGCGAAGGAGCCGGCCTCGATCTCCAGGTCGATCCCGGCTACGGCCGCCTTCTCGCCGAAGCTCTTGCGCAGGCCGAGCACCTTGATCGCTGGTGCGCCCATGATTGCCTCCCTGGCTGGCTGCGGGGTCCTCGTCGGCGGGGTCTTCGTCGGCAGGGTCCTCGTCGGCGTGCTGCCGACGTGCCCTGCGGGCGCGTTCGCATAGGGGACAGCTGGTGCCGGGGCCGCCATGACTGGTCCCGCCATGACTGGTCCCGCCACGACTGGCCCGGCCGGGGCCGCCATGACTGGCCCCGCCGTGGCCGGCACCGCTGGCGGCACGATCTGCTCGCCGGAAGCAGGCGCTGGCCCGTCCGTCGGCCAGTCCCGGAGCCGGCCGGGCAGGAACAGGGTCAGGGCGGTGATGAAGGCCAGGATTTTCGACACCACGTTCATCGTGATGGGCAGCGCGGACTGCGGGTACCCGAAGCCCGACAGGGCCCAGGCAGCGAACACGCAGAACATCAGCGCGAGGCAGAAGAACGTGGACTTCCGCAGCCGCACCATCGGCGACAGCGTGAGCAGGCACAACGTGGTGAGCTCAATCAGGAACAGGGGAGTGAAGAACACCGCCCGGTACAGTGCCGGGTCCGGGGACAGCCCCGGATAGGTCCGGGCCATCACGATGATGTCGAAAGGCAGCTCGAAGATCATCGGTGCGGCCATCGCGGCCACGGCGGCGCTGCCCAGCCTGGCCGGGAAGGGCCATCCGGCACGGGTCAGGATGATGCAGAAGATAACCGCCGCGGCCAGGAACGTCACCGGAGTGATGGGGTCAGTAACCCCTGGCGTGTAGTGCGGATAGTCGCGGACCAGCTGGTGCACATAGATCGCCAGCCCGACCGCGAAGGCGACGAGCGCTAGGGCCCAGAGCGAGAACATCAGGACCACGACCGAGGTAGCCGGCCGGACGGCACGGACGGGGTGCCGGAGCCGGACGCCCGCGTAGGTCACGCCGCCCGCCGCGGCCAGCAGGCCGACCGCGAGCTCGATCCTTGCGTCGCCGCCGAAGCTGATCCACCCGCCGTTGAGACTCACGGTGCCGCCTGCTTCCACTCCCGAGCATTAAAGTGATATCAGTATGATAGAACGATGCTAAAGACAGGTCAACTGGTGTTTCCAGGGTTCCGGGGGGCTCGGCCCGCGGCTGACACGCCGGAGCGGTTCGGTTCGGCAGCTGGCGCACGGCTTGACAGGGGGGCGCGATCCCCGAAGATCGATGATGACGGGAGCCGGGCGACTCGCGAGGTGTTCGCTTCCATAGTGCAGCCGTCCTGATCACACCGCAGGGCGGCTTAACGGCAAGGGACGTTAGCGATTACCAAGCTACAGGAAGCTGCGTATAACGCGCAGCTGGCAGCAGGCTTGCCCACCAGCAAGATGGCCACCGCATTGCTGATCACGAACAACGGAGTAATAGATCATCATCATTGTGCAAGCTATATCCATGCCATCCAGCAAGCGGACTGGTTCAGGGCTGCGTTCCCGGGGCACACCGGACCGGTAGCCGTGCTGGGCGGCAGCGGAGTCAGCCGCGCTGACGCTATTCAGCGTCAGATCAAGATCGGTACGGACAGCCGGTATGACGTCGGCGGATGCGAGCAGGCATGCCTGCATGAACTGGCGCATGTCGTGACCCCTGACTACGGGCCAGGCCGGGTACTGCGTGAGCCGAGGCTCGGCCGGGATAGCAGTAAAGGTCATCATCACGCGTGGCGCTTCAACTTTGCGCTGATCGTCAGACAGGCCCTGGGAAAGCAGGCAGCACTGCGGCTCAGACATGAGTTCAACCAGTGGGGACTGGCCACGCACAAGTAAGCGAGTTGCGACCCGGATCACGAGTTGCTGATCATGGTCAGCGGGCTCACCACCGACCTGCCGGTCGCGCCGGATTTTGCCGAGCTGTAATGACGGGCCGGTTGGCGGGTGCGGGCGGTCATGGGAAGGTTGGGCGCATGGATTCGGATGACGAGTTTCCTGTTGCGTATTCGGGGGTCGCGCCGGGGGTGCCGGTACTGGCCCGGGATGGGCAGCAGTTCGGGTTCCTTGAGCATGTCCTGGCGGTGGAAGAGGAGGACATCTTCGAGGGCATCGTCGTATGGGTGGGCAACGGCAACTGGCTGGACCGGCGGATCCAGCACGACCTGAGCCGTGGCCACCGGTCGGCTGCCCGCCACCTGGAGGCGCTGCGCCCGCATGAGCTGCGGTTCGTCGAGGCGGACAAGATCGCGGCGATCACTGTCGGCTACATCCGGTGCGACCTGAGCCGGTCCGAGGTCGACACGCTTGAGCCGCCGACCGGCGCGCCGGTCTTCTACGCTAACGCGATCGACCAGGCGGTGCCGGGTACCACGAGCTACGGAACGGGCCCGTACGGGAACCAGGTGTACGGCAGCGCGTTCGGCCGGGCCCGCTGGCGCCAGGAGTAGCACGACGTCAGCGCGCGGCCGTGCCGGGGGCCTGCGGGCAGCTCAGGCGGCGGGCGCAGGAGGCTTGCGATGCATCCGGTAATGCAGGACCAGGAAGGGCAGCCCGAAGACTGAGAACGCATGCTCGGCGCGCAACTCGCCAGCTGCCACGTAAACGTCGAGACGCTCGGCGAAGCCGCGGACGGCTAGCACGGTGAGGTCGGCGGTGTCCGGGTCGATGTAAGCGAGGTAATGACCGGGCTGGTCCAGGTCACTGTCGCTGGTCAGGACAAGCCCGCCGTCGGCCCGGGACCGCGGCAGCAGCGTCGCGGTGAAGCTGGCGTGCGGCAGCGGGAAGCCAACGCTGACGTAGCCGCGCCCACCGTGCCGGTAGGTGGTGTAGATGCCGACGTAGATCGGGTCGTCGGTGTCGGCGAAGGACCGGATCCAGCCACGGACCGCCACGACGTTCTCGTCGCGGGTCGTGATGGTGTCGATCCGGCTGTTGATGCCGCGCTGGGTCTCCCGCTGGTTCATCGGCACGTTCGCCTGGCCCAGGGGGCGCGCGACCAGCGTCCGGTAGAGCAGGTAGCCGGGACGCACCCAGGTCCGCCACTGCGGCACGATGTCGAGCGAGAACCTGGTCGTGTGCTCGTAGAACTCGCGCACGAGCGGGTCAACGCCCGCCGGGTCGAAGTCCGGGCCGCCCAGCTCGTCGACGGAGGCGACGATGCCGACGTCCGGGGCGGCGGCGACATAGCGGCCGCCCAGGGCTTCGGCGAGCGTGCGGACGTAGCCGGTGCCGACGTACCGGGACCTGGATTCCCGCGGCACGACGAAGGGCAGGTCCTCCGCCCGGACCTGCTCGGCGAGCAGGCTCACCTGGGCGTTCCGGAAGGCCAGCGCCGAGGTGACCCGGTAGGCCGCCATCGTGACGCTGGCGACCACCGGCGCGGGCATCCGGCGCGGACTCGCCGCGGCCTCCAGCAGGCGGCCGGACGCGGCTCCCAGAAGGGGCCCGAGGATGACCTTCTGCGGGCGGATGCCCAGCAGTCCGCCCAGCGCGCCGGTCGCCGCGCCCACCTCGACCGGGCCGGGGTCCGCCACCTGCCCGGCGACCCAGCCGAGCGGCGCGACCAGCGCCGCGCTCGTCGCAATGCGCTGCCAGAGCGCCGGGATCTCGCCCGGCTGCTGCCGCGCCCGGGCTACGGCCTCTCCAGCGGCCAGCGCGGCGGCTCCGGCAGCTGCGCCGGCCGCCGCGGCACGCCTGCCCCGGTGACTGAGGAGGGCTGCTCCGGCCACGCCGCCGATGACGGCTGCGAAGAGAACTGACCCCTTCCGCTCGGGCCCGGACCGGTGCTCGTCTCGTGCCATCGTCACAATTTACCGACCTGGCACCCCGCGCGCAGTCCGGGCGCAGCCGGCGAGCGAGCCGTACCTGGCCAGCTCTGGCTAGCGGCCGGCGGCTGGCTCGGCTTTTCCGGCCCAGATGCCTCTCGCATGGCTCAGGTGCCTGTCCATGATGCGGGCCGCATCCTTGGCTTGCCCGGCGACGATCGCGTCTAGCAAAGTGTGGTGCTCGTGTGTCGACTGCATCAGAGCCTCGGTGCCGGCGACGCGATCCAGGCCGTACAGGCGACTTTGATCCCGGAGCGATCCGGCCGTCTGGAGGAGCCTCTCGTTGCCGAGGTGGCCGAGGATGCCCAGGTGAAAGTCGCGGTCGCTGTCGAGGAATCCCACCCAGTCGCCGGCCGCCGCGAAACTCTCCGTCGCCTTGGCCAGCTGCTGCAGTTCTCCGGCACTAGTGAGCAGCTTTCGCTCGGCAACCAGCCGCACGGCTGTCACCTCGATGATCCTTCTGAACTCCACGATCTCGTCGAGCTCACGTTCACTCATTTCGCGGACCCGGAACCCCCGGTTACGGGCCTGCTCCACGAGCCGCTCCCTGGCCAGCTCGAGTATGGCCTCTCGCACGGGTGTGACAGACACCCCCAGCTCGGCAGCGGTAGCCCCGAGTGCGTAGAGCTCACCAGGCCGCATGACACCCGAGATGATCCTCGCGCGGATAACCCGCAGAGCCTGATCTCCCAGGCTCGATGTCTGCCGCCTGACGTCGCTGAGGCCCGCCTCGCCAGTCCGCCCTTGGCTGAGCACGCCGCCCCTCTCTCGCCGTGCGTCATTTCTCGTCATCGTCTCATAGCCGGCAGCCAGGCCGGACAGCCCAGGGAGCGGGAAAGACTATGACGTCCCTGGTCCCAGGAGCCGCGGCCCGGCCCGGCCGATGATCATGATCGGAGTGGACTCGCACGGGGTGGCCGGTCGCCGGCCTGGCTCTAGAATCCCGGGCTTGGCGCGAGAGCATGCTCGACCCAGGATGCGACATCGAGGAGGGAGAAATCGGCGTCCCGGCGGCCGATGAGCTGGAGACCGACAGGAAGCGACCCCGGACACGGGACGGGTACCGAGATCGCCGGGTTGCCGGTCAGATTGGCGAACGGCAGGAAGCGGGTCGAGGGATTGCTGACGCCCATGCTGTCCTGGTCGATGTCGGCCCAGCGCCATGCCACTACGGCCGACGTGGGCATGGCCAGCACGTCGTGGTCGGCCAGGACGGCATCGATAGCGGCCCGCAACTGGCCCCTGCTCGCCTGAGCCCGCAGGTAACTGACAGCGGAGATCTCGCGCGCGGACGCCAGCATCGCACGGTACGCCGCCGGAACACCTTCCCCGTCTTCGGGCAGATGCGGGGTCACCGCGGTGAACGCCTCGGGCCTGACGATATTGACCAGAGTGGCCGACGCGTCTGCGAACCCCGTGACCTCCGTGCCGGGCGTCAGGGCCGCGCCTGCGCCGACCAGCGCGGCCAGCGCCGAGTCGATCTTGTGCGTGACGTGGTCATCGCAGCCTTCCTGCCAGTCGCCGAGCACCGCGATACGCGGCGGCCGAGTACTCGGCCGCGCAGCCCCGGGAGCCCCCGGAGCGCCGCTGAGGGCTGCGAATACCGCGCGTACGCCGGCGACGTCGCTCGCGATCGCTCCCACGTGGTCGACCGATGCGCACGTCGGGAAGGCCCCGGCAGTGGGCACCGCCCCGAAGGTTGGCTTGAACCCGACAACGCCGCAGCACGCTGCCGGGTGGCGGGCTGAGCCGCCCGCATCGCTGCCGAGCGCGGCCACCACTAGCCCGGCGGCGACGGCGGCAGCAGATCCGCCGCTGGAGCCGCCCGCATAGCGGGTCAGATCGGCGGGGCAGTTCGTCCGGCCGTAATCGTCCTGGTGCGGGCCCATGGCGAACTGGTCCATGTTCGCCTTGCCGACGATCACAGCGCCCGCTGCCACCAGGCGCCCGACGGCCGTCGCGTCCTCAGTAGCGACCCGGCCGGCGAAAAGGCGCGAGCCGGCAGTCGTGGGGATGCCCGCCACGTCGAACAGGTCCTTAACGGCGACCGGCGCGCCCATCAGGGCACCGAGATCGCGGCCAGCCGCGCGCAACTCATCGACGTGCCGGGCCTGGGCCAGGGCGAGGTCGGGCGTCACCCGGATGAACGCGTTGATCGCGGGCTGGGATGCCTCGATCGCAGCAACCGACTCGCGGGCCGCATCGACAGCGCTGATCTGCCCCGAGCGCAGCACGTCAGCGGCCTCGGTGATGGCGACCGGCCGGGACAAGCCCAGCCCGAGCCTGGCGGGAGGGGTCATACGACTCCTTTCGGCCCGGACTTGACACGCGGGACAGGTACGGCCGTACAGTATCAAACATCGTCGACAATATTTAACTGCGCTGCGAGCGATCTGCCCGGCGCAACCCGTGGATGGAGGCGCGATGCAGAACATCGGTGCTGTTGCTGGCCGGCCGGTGAGCCGGCGCGGCTTCCTGGCGGGGACTGGCGGTGTGCTCTCTGCGGCGGGCCTCGCCGCCTGCGGCGGCTCAAGCGGCGGCGGCAGCTCGTCGAAGAGCTCCAAGGTGAAGCTGACCCTGACGACATTCGCAGCGCCCGGCTGGACGACAGAGCCGAAGGCGGTCATCGCCAAATACGTCAAGGATCATCCGAACACCAGCGTCGAGGTGCTCATCGAAGGGGCAGACACCTTCGCGCAGATGATCGCCGCCAAGGCCGCGACACCGGATGAGAACATCGTTGACATCGGCTTCTACAACGCCCAGCAGTTCGCCCAGGGTGTGGCAGCGGGCCTGTTCGACACCATTCACCCCAGCGAGATGCCCAACTACCAGCACGTTCTGCCTGCTTACCGTCCGGCCAGCCTCAAGGGCATCGGATGCCAGGCAGAAATCGAGGGCCTGATCTACAACAAGAAGTTCGTCAAAACCCCGCCCACCTCGTGGGCCGATCTGTGGAGCCCGGCGTACAAGGGAAAGATGCTCGTCTGGGAGTACGACTGGGACATGCTCCTGATGGCGGCGTACACGCTGACGGGCAAGACGAGCAACATGGGCGCCGCCTTCAAGATCTTCCAGCAGAATGCGGGCAACATCGCCGCGCAGGTCCAGACGAACACGCAGTTCGAGAACCTGCTGCGCTCCGGTGATGCCTGGCTCGCGGCCTGGTCCAACGACGTCTCGGCGGCCTGGATCAATGCGGGCGAGCCGTTCCAGTGGGTGATGCCGAAGGAAGGCGGCGAGGCACGGCCGCTCTACATGGCGATCACCTCGAACCTGACGCCGGCCGCGCGCAAGGCCGCCATGTTCATCATCAACGAGTTCCTCACCCCCGGGGTGGCCGGCCGGCACGCAGCGAACACCAGCCAGATCTCGGTGGTCGACAATGCGCTCATTCCTGCCTCGCTGAAGAACGGCCCCTATACGAATCCGAATCTCCTGAAGAACACGGTGCTCCCGGACTGGGCCTCCGTGGGCAAGAATGACGCCGCCTGGCGGCAGCAGTGGAACAGCGATGTCGCATCGCATGTCTGAGTCTGGCCCCGGCCCGTCCTCTCCTCCGGCAGGAGGGATCTGATTTGTCCCGCGGCGAGTCGGGCAAGGTATCCATCAGCGGGGTATCGAAGAGGTTCGGGAAAGTTGTCGCCGTCCGTGAAGCCAGCCTCACGATCAGCGGCGGGGAGTTCTTCTCGCTCCTCGGGCCGAGCGGCTGCGGCAAGACCACGCTCCTGCGCATCCTGAGCGGCTTCGAACGGCCCGACGAGGGAACGATCCACGTCGGGGACCAGCGGGTCGACGGCATCCCGCCCAACCGCCGGCCGACCGCCATGGTGTTTCAGCGGTGGGCCCTGTTCCCGCACCTGACCGTCCTGGAGAACGTCTGCTACGGCCTCCGGGTCAAGGGAGCATCCCGCCGGGCGGCGTCGGCGCGGGCCGGCGAGCTGATCGAGCTCGTCGGCCTGACGGGGCTGAGCGACCGGAAGCCGGCCCAGCTCTCCGGCGGCCAGCAGCAGCGCGTGGCGCTCGCGCGGGCCCTCGCCACCGAGCCCCGGGTGCTGCTGCTGGATGAGCCGCTGAGCTCGCTCGACCTGCGGCTCCGCGATCAGATGAGAATCGAGCTGAAGCGACTCCAGCGAGAACTGGGCATGACATTTATTTATGTCACCCATGATCAGGGAGAAGCGATGACCATGTCTGACAATGTCGCCGTCATGCAGGACGGCAACATTCTTCAGGTTGGCTCACCGCAGAGTATCTACGATAATCCGACGAACGCTTTTGTGGCGTCCTTCATCGGCGACACGAACCTGATCGACCCGAAGACCGCGGCAGCTGTGATAGCAGACTCCGAGCGGCTGGCCGACGCCACGGCGAACGGTTCACGGCATCTGTCTATCCGCTATGAGCGCCTGCAGATCGGCCTGGATCTCACTACCGACATCCGTTTTCCGGTGAAGGTCCTGGACGTCAGCTTCGCGGGCCCGCGGGTGCGCTATCGCGTCCAGGTGGAAGGTCACCCGATCGAGCTGTTCGCTGATGTGCCGTACCAGGGCGACGTCCACCTGCTGGCGCGCGGCGACCAGGTTGCTGCCGGCTGGCAGCACGGAGCCGCCGTGCCGGTGATGGACTCGTGACCGATGACCGGAGCCTGCTGGATGTTCCGCGGGGGCCAGCCAGGTTCGGCCGGAAACTAGGCGCGGTCAGGCTGCCGCCCCTGCCTCGCCGGGTGACCGGATCACTGGTCGTCGCCCCGGCCGTGCTGCTCCTGATCCTTTTGTTCCTCGCGCCGCTGGCCATCTTTACGGTCTACAGCTTTTACAAGTTCAGCGGCGAGGTCATCATCCGGCAGTTCACCCTGCAGACGTGGCGCTCGCTGTGGCAGTCGTACTACTTCCGGATCGGCCGGGAAACGCTCTACATGGCGGGCTGGACGACCGTGTTCACCCTGCTCGTCGGGTATCCCATCGCGTATGCCATGGCCATCATGAGGAGCGGTCGGCTGCGTCTGGTGCTCAGCGTGATCATCTTCATGCCGCTGACGGTCAGCGTGGTTGTCCGGGCCTACGGCTGGCAAGTTCTGCTGAGCCAGTCAGGACCGATTCCGGCGATCCTGGGCAAGATCGGGCTGCATCCCCAGCTCCTGTTCAACCTGACCGGCGTCGTCATCGCGTCCGTCCAGGTCCTGCTGCCTTTCGCGGTATTCCCGATCTACGCCTCACTGGCTAGCATCGACGGATCGCTGAGAGAGGCATCCTCGGATCTGGGCGCGGGCTGGCTGGTGACCCTCAGGAAGATTATTGTTCCGCTCTCGGCGCCCGGTACTGCTGCCGCGGCAGAGCTCACCTTCACCCTGGCGCTGGGAAACTTCGTGATTCCCTCGATGCTGGGCGGCGGCCGGGTCCTGGTGATCCCGCTTGTCGTATTCCAGGACACCGGGTCGACGAACTGGCCGGTGGCGGCGGCGCTGGGCCTCGTCCTGACCATCGGGTCGCTCATCGCGGTCGCGCTGCTGAACAGGATCGGCCGGTGAGCACCTCGACGCGCCCGGCGATCCGGCACGTGCTGCTGGCTGTATTTACCGTCCTGGTGTGCGTCGCGGTTATCGCGCCGCTGGTGACAGTGATCCTGATCTCGTTCAGCAACCGGCCGGACCTGACCTTCCCGCCGCCGGGATTCTCGCTGCGCTGGTATCACCATCTGATCTACGGCACGCAACTGCTCGACAGCGTCTGGTTCAGCGTGTGGCTCGGCGCTGCATCGTCCCTGGTAGCGGTTATTGTCGGGCTGCTGGCTTCCTTCGGGCTGACCCGGTCCGCGGTGCCCGGCCGCGCTGGCGTTCGCGTCGCGCTGTTCTCGCCCATTGTCGTTCCGAAGATCTCCCTCGGAGTGGGCCTGTTCATCTTGTTCGCCCGGCTCCACATTTACGGATCGAACATCGGGCTGGTCTTTGCGCACGCTCTGATATCGCTGCCATTCGTCGTAGCGCTGTGCGCAGCCGCCATGGCAACGACCGATGTGTCTCTCGAAGAGGCGTCACGTGACCTGGGCGCAGGTGCGATAACAACATTCATGCGCGTTCTGCTGCCGCAGATTCGCATGACTGTAGTCGTGAGCTACCTCATAGCTTTCATCATTTCCTACGATCAGCTGGAGTCGACGCTATTCCTGGTAACCCCCGGGCATCAGACGCTGCCCATCGCGATGTATTACTACGAGGAGCTCTACCAGGACCCCACAACCGGTGCGCTGTCGACCATTTCTGTCGGTGTCAGCCTGCTCCTGGTCGTGCTTGTCGGCCTGTCGCTGCGAAGGAGTACCGCGCTTCGCGCCATGACGGTGATGAACAGAGGGTCGGCGCGGAGCCGATGACGATGATGGGAGCTGATCGATGACGCCGGGACTCCTGGCCGGTAAGGCGGTCCTGGTCACCGGTGCGGGCGGGCGCCTGGGCCGGGAGACTGTGGCGGTCCTGAGCCGCGAGGGCGCTGCTGTGGCAGCCATGGACCTGACGGCCGAGTCCGCGCAGGCGGGCGCCCGGCGCGCGTCGGGTCCGGCGTGCGCCGTCGCCGGCGACGTGTCGGAGCAGGCCGACGTGGCGCGCGTGGTCAGCTACGCCGAGGATCAGCTCGGCCCGCTCACCGGGCTGGTGAACTCCCATGGCATCTACCCGAACACCGCCGTCACCGATGTCGATGTCGAGGAGTGGGACCGCGTGTTCGCGGTGAACACGCGCGGGACGATGCTCACCTGCCGGGCGCTGGCGCGGCTGTGGACCGAGCGGGGCACCGGCGGCTCCATCGTCAACCTGAGCTCGGGCGCGGCGAACTCGGTTCGCCGGGGCGGGGCGCACTACTCCGGAAGCAAGGCCGCAGTGAACAGCCTGACCTTCGCGCTGGCGATGGAACTCGGGGATCTTGGCATCCGGGTTAACTCCGTCGAGCCCGGCCTGGTGCTGGACGAGGTGTTCTCTGCCGACGGCGGCGCCGCGGACTACGAGCAGCAGGGCGCGCGGGCCTACGTCGAGGACGTGGTCAAGGCCATCCCGCTCGGCCGCAGCGGGCACCCGTCTGACATTGCTGAGATGGTGGCATTCCTGCTGTCCGACCGCTCCTCCTGGACCACCGGTGCGGTGATCGGCATCAACGGCGGAACCAGCGCCGGCCGGACGCACCTTCCGTTTTCGCCAGGAATCAAGTAGGGGCCGGGGGTGAAGGTAGCTGTCCTCGGGGCCGGGGGAATCGGCGGTGTTGTATCTGGCTACCTTGCCCGGTCCGGTCACAGCGTGGCGGTCGTCGATCCGGACGAGGCGCACGTGTCCGCCATCGCCGAGGGCGGCCTGCACGTAGCGGGCCAGGAACATTTCACTGTGCGGCCCGCAGCCGTGCCACTGCGGGGGCTGGGCCGCTGGATCAGCACCGAGCGCCCCGACATTGTCTGCATCGCGGTAAAGGCAGCCGATACCCGGGCGGCGCTGAGCCTGATCGCGGACATTCCTGACGCTGACAGCAGGCTCATAGTGTCGCTGCAGAACGGCTGGGGATCGTATGAAGCGGCTGAGCTGCTCGGCCCCGGTCGAATTGCCGCCGCGCACATGACGTTCAGTGCCTACAAGGCCGGACCGGGCCGCGTCTGTTACAGCGGTTCCGGGACTTTCCGGCTCGGCATGCTCGGCGGGGGAGACACGGCTGAGCTTGCCGCGTTCGCGGCAGCCCTGACAGCAGCATTCCACCCCGTCGAGCTGACCGGCAACATCGTGGGATGGCTGTGGGCCAAGGCGGCCCTGAGCTCGTTCTACTATGCGACGGCGCTGGTACCCGCCGATGTGCCGGAGATCATCGCGCGACCGGAGTACCGCCCGGCACTGACGCACCTCGTGGGCGAGGTGGCTCGCGTGGCGGAAGCCCGGGGTGTCCGCCTGGAGACAGTAGACGGGTTTGCGCCCAGCGTCCTGTGCCACGAACCGTGGTCGGGTCCGGCGGTGGCGCAGTGCTGGGCCGCGCATGCGCAGTTCTGGGACGGCCGCCTGCAGCAGCGCACAGGCGTCTGGCGCGACCTGGCCGTGCATCACCGGCCGACAGAGATCCGCAGCACCCAGGGCCGGATCATCGAGTGGGCGGATGCTGAGTCGATCGCGACGCCGCTGCTGCGGCGGGTCGCCGAGATGATCACCGAAGCGGAATCGGGTGCTCGCGAACTGGGCTGGCGCAACCTTGCCGACCTCGCAGCGGTTGACGCTCGTCAGTCACCCGAGTAGCAACCGCCACGAGAGGAGGACACACGGTGGACGATGCGCCGTTCATGCTGACGGTGGGAGTTGATGTGCCCGAGAGCCTCCGCGGCGAGGAACTCGGCCAGTACATCCAGGCGCGGGCCCAGGTGCACATGCCCGAGTCAGTAGAAAGTCATCCAGGATTCATGCGCGGCACGGTCTATCAGCGCGCCGGGCCGGCCGAAGGAACTAATGACTGGCCCGAGACGGTGACGGTTCTGGAAATCGACTCTGCGGAGGCGGCCTATGGCTTCGTCGACCGCCTGCTGAAAGGACCGAGAGGTTACCCGGCCTATCGCAGCTGGACCGATGTCGCCCACACCGTGCGCTGGCGGGCTCTGTGGCAGCGACAGCAGCCGGCCGCGGGGCAGCTCACCGCAGGTCCGGCTCCCTATCTGCGGCTGATCGGGTCCAGGGCCAGCGACTCGGGTGAGCCTGCGCTGGAATGTCAGCCCGCCCCGCATGCGGTGGTGCCGTCGCTGCGCTACCTCGCCGGAACGACTTACTCGCTGACCCGTAACCTCGCCGAGCCCGCCGAGATACCCCGGATTCTCGCGGCCTATCCAGCCCGCGAGGTGACCATCTTCGATGCGGCGCCAGAAGAGGGCACGCATGATCCGGGAACTGAGGGCGCCGGGATTATCTGGGACTGCGTTTACCGCCGGGTTACCAGCTACGTGCGTGCGGCACTGATGTAGGCGAGGACTAATGAAATCGTTCCTGGATCGCGCGGCCGAGATCGAGCCGGTCGTTACGACCCTGCGGCGGCGGCTGCACCGGCGCCCGGAGATCGGACTGAGCCTCCCCGAAACGCAGCGGGCTGTTCTCGATGCCCTGGACGGACTCGGGCTAGAGATCTCGGCAGGCGGTGCGGAGCTTAGCTCGGTAGTCGCCGTGCTACGGGGCGACCCGGCGGGACCGGTAGTGCTGCTGCGCGGCGATATGGACGCACTGCCGCTTACCGAGCTGAGCGGCGAGGCGTTCGCGTCGGAACTGCCCGGTGCCATGCACGCGTGCGGCCATGACCTGCACGTTGCCGCCCTCGTCGGGGCGGCTCGCCTGCTGGCCACGGCTGATGGCGAGCTGCCTGGCGACGTCATCTTCATGTTCCAGCCCGGCGAGGAGGGCTTCGACGGGGCGGCCCGGATGATCGACGCGGGTGTCCTCGAAGCCGCCGGCCTGCCTGTCGACGCCGCTTACGGCGTTCATGTCCGGTCCTCGCAGACCCCGCGAGGACATTTCGGCGGCAAAGGCGGCCCGCTCATGGCTGCCTCGGACACCATCGACGTGCGGGTGGTGGGATCGGGCGGGCACGGCTCGATGCCGTTCGCCGCCAGAGACCCGATTCCGGCTACCGCTGAGATGCTGCTCGCCTTGCAGACAATTGTCTCCCGCAAGACAAACCCGTTCGACCCGGTCGTGGTGACCGTCGGTGTCATCCAGGCTGGCACCAAGGCAACGATCATTCCTGATGAAGCACTGTTCTCAGCGACAATCCGGTCCTTCAGCGACCGGTCCCGGCGCAGTACTCTCGACAGCTGCGTGCAGATCTGCGAGGCCGTCGCGGCTGCCCACGGGCTGACTGCGGAGGTAACCGTTACCCCTGGCTACCCCGCGACCATCAACAACCCAGCCGAGTTCGAGTTTGCGGCGGAGACGATCACAGAGCTGTTCGGGCCCGGCCGGTTTGAGCGATGGGATGACCCGATCTTCGGGTCCGAGGATTTCTCCCGCGTGCTGCAGGCCGTCCCCGGGGCTTACATCTTCCTCGGTGCCTGCCCGGAGGAGGCGTACCTGACGGCAGTGACGAATCACTCGCCGAGAGCACGGTTCGATGACTCGGTCGTGCCGGATGCGGCGGTACTGCTGGCGGAACTGGCGAGGCGCCGGCTGAGCCGTGCCCGTCGCTGACTGTCACCCGAACTTCGAGAGGCGGAGGTACGAGGCTTGATCTGGATCAGCGATGCTGACGTCAGACGGCTACCGGTCTCCGCAGTCACTGATGCCATCGAGGCGGCGCTCGGGCGCCTGGAAATCTCGGCTGACCTGCCGCGAGCGGCGCTGCCCGTGACCGGCGGCCAGCTGCTGGTGATGCCGAGCGCGGTCGACGGCGTGGGGATAAAGGTGCTGACGGTTCGCGACCGGTCCGCTGGCCCGGTGGCGCCGCGGATCCAGGGCATTTACGTGCTGATGAACTCGGCGACACTTGCCCCGGTCGCGCTGATCGACGGGCCTGCCCTTACCTGCTTGCGAACGCCAGCCGTCTCGATGGCTGCAGTGCGCCGCCTGGCTCGCCCGGACAGTTCCCGGCTGGTTGTCTTCGGGGCCGGCCCCCAGGCGCTCGGCCACGTCCTGGCGGTCTGCGCCGAACGCCCGATCACTAACGTCACGGTGGTTGCTCCCCGTCCGGAAGCTGTCTCAGCTCTCGTCGCGCAGCTCGCCGCGGCCGGGATTGACGCGGCCGCTGGCTCACCGGAAGCAGCGGCCGAGGCGGAGATCGTCATCTGCGCGACGACAGCCAGCACCCCGGTCTTCGACGGCCGGCTCATCGCCGATGACGCCTGCGTCGTCGCGGTGGGCTCACACGAGCCGGAAAAGCGTGAACTGGACGCAGTACTGATCGGACGCGCGACGGTAGTTGTCGAGGACGTGGCGACCGCTATGCGGGAGGCCGGCGACGTCGTGCAGGCGGTCCGGGAGGGCGCTCTGCGGGCTGAGGATCTCGTGTCGCTCAACGACCTGATCTCGGGACCGGCTGACCACCATGGTCGTCCTCGGGTCTTCAAGAGCGTCGGGATGGCGTGGGAGGACCTCGTCGTCGCCCGCCATCTCACCGAACTCGCCGGCCAGGAGCTTGCTGCGCAGGCGTTGTGAGGGCGCACCCCGGCTTGCCCTGGCAAGATCATGGCGGCGGATGCCCGCAGGCTGCGAACCGCCGTCCGCAGGCTAGCGGCCTAGCTCCGCGGTCCCGGCCCCGCTGCCCCGTGCACGGCTCAGGTGCCGGTCGGTGATGCGGGCACCTCGCCTTCGGTCCAGATCCTGGCTAGCACCTCGTCAGCGGTCTGGGCCGGAGACTGGTCCGAGGAGTCGAGCCACAGCCCGATACGAGGCGTCTCCCTCCGGAAGCGGGCGTCCAGCTCGGCCGCGCTCTCATCACCCGGCTTATAGGCAACCTTCCCGCGGGCCAGCCGCCGCGCGTCCTCCCTGACCTGGACTACCTCGGCTCGCGGTGCCAGCACCACGACATATAGCGGCCTGGTCCGGATCGCTGCGACGATCTCGGTCAGGTGCACTCCCAGGATGATGTCCTGCAGCACCACCGTGAACCCGGCCTCGGCGTAGCCGTCCGCGGCGGCCGCCGCGAGCTTGTACCGCAGCCGCAGCTGCCGCACTGCCTCCGCAGGCGGGCTGGCGGGACCCATCTCGGCCCGGCCGTTGATGATCATCCGCCGGAACAGGTCGCCCCGCACATGCACGGACCGGTCCAGCCGCTCCGCCAGCGCCTGAGCCACGGTCGACTTGCCCGCCGCCTGAATTCCCGTCACTACGATCACCGGCACGCCCGACCCTCCTCGACGGCCTGACAATGCCAGGCGCCCGCGACCGTGTCCACGGGCCCGCGCAGTCGCCCGGCTAGCCGCGGAACGACCGGCCATCCCAGCAGGTGAGCCCGGAGGAGCGTAGCGATTCCTCAGCTCGCCGCGGTGTCCCGGCCTCAGGTCACGATCACGGGGAGGGTCTCATAGCCGCGGAGGATGAGGCGGCTCCGCCGGACGGGCTGCTGTCCGGGGGCGGCCGCCAGGGCCGGGAAACGGGCGAGCAGCCGGGGAAAGGCGACGGCCGCTTCCAGCCGGGCCAGGGCGCTGCCGAGGCAGATGTGCGCCCCGGCGCCGAAGCTGAGGGGCCTGCTGTCGTCGCGAGCCGGATCGAAGCGGTCCGGGTCGGGGTACCGGTCCGGGTCGCGGTTGGCGGCGCCGATCAGCAGGACCATCTTGCTGCCCTGCGGGACGGGCAGGCCGCCTGCGGTCAGGTCGCTGGCCCGCGCCACGCGGGTGACGGCCTGAACCGGTGCGTCGTAGCGGAGGACTTCCTCAGTGAATCCTGCTGCTGGCACGGTGCCGCCGCGCAGCGCCTCAGCTGTCGCCGGGTCGTCGAAGAGGATCGCCAGGCCGTTGCCGAGGAGGCTGGTGGTGGTCTCGAAACCCGCGACGAGCAGCACGATGAGGTTGGCGAGCAGTTCCTCGTCGGACAGGCGGCCGTCGCCGGCGTCGCGGGCGGCGACCAGGGCGCCGATGAGGTCGTCGCGGGGCGCGGCACGGCGCGCTGCGGTCAGCGCCGCGAAATAGCCGGCCAGCTCGCGGGCTGCCGCGGCGGCCGGGCCGGGATCAGGGACGTCGGCTGATAGCTCCAGCGCCGTGGTGAGATCGGCCGCCAGCGGCCGGAACCGGGCGCGGTCGGCGGCGGGGACGCCGAGCAGCTCGCAGATCACCGTCACGGGCAGCTGGAAGGCGAACTGGTCCATGAAGTCCACCGGCTGGCCGCCCGCGCCGGCCTCGGCGAGCCGGTCGAGCAGGGCGTCCACGGCGTCCTCGATAGCCGGCCGCAGCTCAGCCACCCGGCGCGGGGTGAACACCTGGGAGATCAGTGATCGCATGCGTGCGTGCTCGGGCGGGTTGGCCCGGAGGATGGAGCGGCTGAGCAAGCTCAGCTCAGCACTGCCATCGCCGCTGGCCGAGCCGGGCCCGGGCGGGTCGGGCAGCCCGAATCCCGGATTGCGCAGCACCTGGCTGACCGCCGCGTACCCGCACACCAGGAACCAGCCGCCGCCCAGAGCCGAGACCGGCCCGATCTGATGTGCCTGCGCGTACAGCGGATACGGGTCGGCCCGCCCGGCGGGTGCCATCAGGCCGTTCAGGATCGCCGTCGCCGAGCCATCCGTCCTGGCCGGATCGTCGGGGCCGGACGGGTCCTGCCTCCAGGTGACGCTCAGCTGGTCGCGGCGCCCGATGCGTTCCAGGCGTGCGGTGATGCCGTCCTGGATTCGCTGCAACTGCTGCTGGTCGCCAGCCTCGGCGCGCAGGGTCAGTGCCTCGCTGGTGGCTCGCATAGTGCAGCGTCCCCAGCCAAAGTCGATGACCCCGTCGGCGCTGGTCCAGCCGGCGTGCCGCGGCGCGGGCGCCGCGCCGCCGTCACCGTGGCCGTGGCCGTCACCATGACCGTGAGCATCTTGGCGGGACAGCTGTCCCACCTGGCTGCCGTGCCGGCACAGCTGAGCGAGGTAGCGGCTGGCGCGGGATGTGGAGACGTTCGCCTCGGAGGCAGGCATGAGCTGGTGGTCCTTCCTGGCGGGTGGCAGATCCGGGTGGCGGGGAAACTGGTCTCCAGTTTTTCGAGACACTTTGTATCTGTCAAGTCAGGATGTCTCGATGACGTTCGCAGTGTATAGTTCATGCGTGCCGAGAATCTGGAGCGAGACGATCGCGGCGCACCGGGACGCCGTTCGCGACGCCACCCTGGACGCCACGGCTGCCCTGGTCGCCGAGCACGGGCTGACCGGCGTGACGATGTCGCAGATCGCCAAGGACAGCGGAATCGGCCGGGCCACGCTCTACAAGTACTTCCCGGACATCGAGTCGATCCTCGCTGCCTGGCACGAACGGCACATCGCCGTGCACTTGCAGCGCCTCGCCGACGTCAGCGCGGCGGCACGCCCCGGCGACCGGCTGGAGGCAGTCCTGCGGGAGTACGCCGTCCTGTCGCGCCAGGGCCACGACGGCAGCGATCCGGCGGCCCTTCTGCACCAGGGCGAGCACGTGACCCGAGCGCACGCGCACCTGCAGGAGCTCGTCACCACGGTGCTGCGCGAGGCTGCTCAGCGCGGCGAGGTCCGCGATGACATCCCGGCCGGGGAGATGGCCGCCTACTGCCTGCATGCACTGACGGCAGCCGCAGGCCTGCCGTCGCGCGCTGCCCTCGACCGGCTCATCGAGATCACCCTGACCGGGGTGCGCCCGCCCCGCGCGGACCGGCCGGCTACCTAACCGGACCTGGCCGATGCGATCCGGCAGCCGGGAGCTCCCGGCTATCCGGGCGGGCCCGGCCATCCGATCGGCCTCCCGTCGGGCGGCATATGCTGCTCGCCTCCGCTTCCAGCCGGTAAGCGCGCATGACGGAGGTCGCAGGTGTCGGATCAGGTACCCGGGCAGGCTCTGCAGCTACGCACGCTGGTCACCACGTCACAGACGGTCGAGCTGTCGCTGGCCGAGGTGCGTGTTCCCGCCCCCGAGCCGCACGAGGTCGTCGTGCGCGTGGAGGCGGCGCCGATCAACCCGTCCGACCTCGGGATGCTGTTCGCCGGCGCGGACCTGAGCCGGGTCTCCGCCAGCGGGACGCCGGGCCGGCCCGTGGTCACCGCGCCGCTGCCGGCCGGAGCCGCCCGCGCCGCGGCCGCGCGGGCCGGGCAGTCCCTGCCGGCCGGGCAATCGAGGGCGCCGGCACCGTCGTCGCCGCTGGCTCCTCCGACGCCGCCCGGGCGCTGCTCGGCAAGGTGGTAGCAGCATCCGGCGGCGCTATGTACACCCAGTACCGCTGCGTCGCCGCCGCTGCCTGCCTGGAACTGCCTGCCGGAGCACGGGCCGCCGACGGGGCGGCGGCATTCGTCAACCCGCTGACCGCGCTGGGCATGGTGGAGACCATGCGGATGGAGGGCCACACCGCCCTGGTCCACACCGCCGCGGCCTCCAACCTGGGCCAGATGCTCAGCCGGCTGTGCATCGAGGAGCAGATCCCGCTGGTCAGCATCGTTCGCTCGGCGGCCCAGGCGGACCTGCTGCGCTCCGCCGGCGCGACCTGGGTATGCGACTCAACCGCGGGCACGTTCACTGACGACCTGACCGAGGCACTCGCGGCCACGAAGGCCACCATCGCCTTCGACGCCATCGGCGGCGGCCAGCTGGCCAGCCGGATCCTCACGTGCATGGAAGCTGCGATCAGCGCCGGCGCCGAGTTCAGCCGGTACGGGTCGGCGGTCCACAAGCAGGTGTACATCTACGGCAACCTGGACCGCGGCCCGACCGAGCTGGCCCGCAGCTACGGCCTGGCGTGGGGCGTCGGCGGCTGGCTGCTCACCCCGTTCCTGGGCAAGGTAGGCCCGGAGAAGGTGGCGGCTTTGCGCCAGCGGGTCGCCGCCGGGCTCATGACCACCTTCGCCAGTCGCTACACCGGCGAGGTGTCCCTGGCCGGCGCGCTCGGACTAGACGCGATCGCTGTCTACGGCCGCCATGCGACCGGCCAGAAATACCTCATAACCCCGAACGCGTGAGGGTGCGGCCGGGACAGTTACGTCGCGGCCGCGGGGTCGGGTACCGGGTCACATGGCGGCGCGCATCTTGGTGACCAGACTGTCGAACATCGGGTAAGCAGCGGGCCCGCCGAGCGCATCGATCGACGGCTGCCACAGCTCCCACCGGTCGATCAGGCGACGGCCGAGCAGGGTCTTGATCAGCGCGAAATCGAAGCCGCCGTGCAGCTCGAGTGCACCCAGCTGCTCGAAGTAGTCGAGCTCCCGGTACAGGACGTAGGCCTGGACCGAGTTCTGGGCAATGAACCGGGTCAGTGCGTCGCGCAGTGCGTCCGGCGTCGGGTACTGGGCGACCAGGCGGCGGGTCTCCACCAGCGGGTCCTCGTCCCAGCGCCGGAAGAAGTCGACGGCGACCGCGGCCTGCCGGCCGATGCGGGCTTCACGAGCCTGCTGGGCGGCGAAGATGACTGCACCGATCGCGCTGAGCAGTCCGATGGCGCCTACAGCGGTCGCGATCGCCGTGACCTGCTCGGCCCAGTTCGGCATGGGATCGCCCTCCAAATCGATCGTCCTGTACTCGGCTGCCGCGGGCGCGCCCCCGCCGGGACCGCTGGGGGTCGTGTCACCAGCCAGTGGCGTAGATGACTGCCTCAGCGCCATCAGGGGCGACGGCGCGTTTTTCTTCGGTCAGGCCAATTTTCGCTGCCACCCGCCGGGATGGCACGTTCAGGGGATTGATGATCGCGATCAGCCGGCGGGCGCCGAGGACATCACGGGCGAAGTCGCGCGCGGCGGCCGCGGCCTCGGTCGCATAGCCGTTGCCCTGCATGCCGGGCCGGACGTGATAGCCGACTTCCAGCTCGTCGACTCCGTCGACATGCTGGAGGGTCAGGCCGCAGTCGCCCACGAACTCGCCGCTGCCGCGCAGGCTCACGATCCACAGCCCGAAGCCATGCACCCGGTAACGGCGCCGGTTCCGGGCGATCCAGTCCTGCGCCTCGCCCCGGGACATCGGCCGGGGGTAGTAGCGCATGACGTCGTTATCGCCCAGCAGCGCGGCCATGTCGTCCAGGTCGGCATCGGTCATCTCCCGCAGCGTCAGCCTCAGGGCCGCCGGAACCTTCACCCGGCAGCGTCCGTCACCCGGCGGGCCGGCTGGGTGGCCGGGCCAGCGCAGGGAACCGGTGGGGTGGCCAGGGGCAGCGCGGCCAGTTGCATGAGCAGCAGCACGTTGTCATCGGCAGCCGTGCGGTTCATCCGCAGCCGCCCGCAGCGCGTGCACCGGTGAATCAGCATCCACCGGCGCTCGCCGCGAACGGTGACCGCCACCGGCTCCATGGTGCCGGGGCACTCAGCCTTCCGGTCGCCGGGCACGTTGCGATCAAGGTGCCGGGACCACAGGCAGCTGGGACAGTGGTTGCGGTGCGAGGTGCCGGGGGCGTCGAGCGAGACGTCTACGCCGCAGTGCCCGCACTGGAATGAGCGAGGAAACGACAAGTCTGGCGACCTTTCTGAGCAGAACCGGAAAGCGGGACGGTCATGTCGCCTCCTCTCGTTCTCGTGGTCACGCCGGGCCCGGGGATGCCGACGGTGATCACCATCGTCGGCGGCCGGGCGCCGGCAGGTCAACCAGATTTCGCCGCCATCAGCTGCTGCTGGGCTGTCCCGCCGAGTCATGATTTCCGGTATTTACGCAGCTCAGAGCGGCGAAGAGTTCGGGGGGATTGGCGCGGAGCACCTCCGGGGGAGGCCGTGAAACGGCATGATCCGGAGAGAGCGGACCTAGGGGCGGGGGTCCAGGCGGGCCTGGCTGCGCGTCCCTGCGGTTCGGAGTTCCCGAGACGAAGGGCTGCGGATGAGACTGGGTCGGATGGGGAGAGCTGCCGGGCCGGCGGTGGCCTTAGCGGGGCTGACCGCCCTGGGCCTGAGCGCGGGCGGGACGGCCGCCGCGGGCCAGGTGCCGGCGGGGCCGGGTGCCTGCGGGCCGGGCGCCGGCGGGCCAGGCCAGCTACGGGCACCGGATGACGCCGGCAATGTCGGTCCCGCTGGACTACAAGTACGAAGGGCAGGTCAAGGGCCCCGGGCAGACGACGTTCGCCTGCCAGGATCCTGGCGCGGCGCTCGAGTGCTACACGCCGCAGGAGCTGGCCACGGCCTACGACGTCCCCGCCCGGCTGACGGGCGCCGGCCAGACGATCGTCATCATCGACGCCTTCGGCTATCCGACCCTGCCGCAGGATCTGCAGGTCTTCGATACCACGTTCGGGCTGCCCGCTCCGGTGCTGAACGTCATCTATCCCGACGGGAAGCCCGTCTTTGACCCCGGCAACACCGACGAGCTGTCCTGGAGCGGCGAGATCGCCCTGGACGTCGAGTCGGCGCACGCCATCGCGCCGGGCGCGCACATCGACCTGGTGGTGGCCAGGAGCGACCAGGACACCGACCTCGCGTCGGCCGATGAGTACGTCGTCCGGCACAACCTCGGGTCGGTCCTGTCGCAGAGCTACGGCGAAGCGGAGAGCTGCGAGGACCCGGCTGTCCGGGCGGCCGTGCACCGGTCCTACCAGCGCGCCCGCCGCAAGGGCATCACCGTCTTCGCCTCGTCCGGGGATGACGGCGCGGCCCTGCCGTCGTGCGACGGCACCAGCTGGATCCAGAGCGTGTCCGCGCCTGCTTCGGACCCGCTGGTCACCGGCGTGGGCGGCACGCACCTCGATGCGACCCAGCCCGCCGGTCACTACGTGTCCGAGACCGCATGGAACGACGAGTTCGGCGCGACCGGCGGCGGCTTCAGCACCATCTACCAGCGGCCCGCTTACCAGCGTGGCCTGCCCGTCCACGGATCGCGCGGCGTTCCTGACGTCTCCTACAGCGGCGACATTAACGGCGGCCTGCTGATCGCCTGGTCGCAAGGCCAGCCGGCCCAGGTTGGCCAGATCTTCGACTTCGGCGGCACGAGCGCCGGCTCACCGCAGTGGGCGGCGATCATCGCGCTGGCTGATCAGTCCGCGCACCAGCGGATCGGCTACCTCAACCCGGCCCTGTACGAGATCGCGGCCACCCGGCTGCGCAGCTCTGCCTTCCATGACGTCACGACGGGAAACAACACGGTCACCCAGTCTGATGCCAACGGCAACCCGGTGACCATCACCGGCTACTCCGCCGCGACGGGCTGGGATCCGGTCACCGGGCTCGGCTCGCCCGATGCCGCTCACCTGATCAAGCTGCTCGCCGGCTAGCCGGCGAGCGTCGCGGCAACTGCGGACCTGTCGCCCGGCGGCGGCCCCGGCAGTCCTCGGGGCCGCCGCCAGGCGCGGCGCGTACTGCCCGCGTGGACAGGTTGCCCGGTGATCGGGGTATGACCCCGACTGAGCTGTCTCAGCAAGCGGCACGGGGCTGCCGCGTACCGGCCGGGCGGATGGCGAGAGCAAGGGGGGTCCGGAGTGGGGGTCAGCGCCGCGGGCTGGGCGGTGACGATCGCCGTGATCGTGGCGCTGCTCGGGCTCGACCTGACGCTGGCGGTGCTGCGCCCGCATGCGGTGGGCTACCGGGAAGCCGCGGCGTGGTCAGCTTTCTATATCGGGGTAGCGGTGGCCTTCGGCGTGGTCTTCGGCACGCTGGCGGGCTGGCCGTCGGGCACCGAGTACTTCGCCGGCTACATCGTGGAGAAGAGCCTGTCCGTCGACAACCTCTTCGTCTTCGTGATCATCATGTCGACCTTCGCGGTGCCGCGCGAGCACCAGCAGCGCGTGCTCATCTCCGGCATCATCGCGGCCCTGGTCCTGCGGGCGATCTTCATCGCGATCGGGGCGGCGCTGCTGTCGGCGCTGTCGTTCATGTTCCTGATTTTCGGCCTGGTGCTCATCTGGACCGCCGTACGGCTGTACCGGCACCGGAACGAGGACCCGGATGTCGGCGACAACGGGCTGATCCGCACGGCCCGCCGGGTCCTGCCGGTCAGCGACAGTTACGCGGGCGGCCGGCTCCTCACCCGGGTCAGCGGCCGGCGGATGGTCACCCCGCTGTTTATCGTCTTCGTGGCCATCGGCGGAACGGACATCCTGTTCGCCCTGGACTCCATCCCCGCCGTCTTCGGCGTGACCGATCAGGCCTACATCGTGTTCGCTGCCAACGCGTTCGCCCTGCTCGGGCTGCGTGCCCTGTTCTTCCTGGTAACGGGCCTGCTGGACCGCCTGGTGTACCTGTCAGCCGGGCTGGCGCTGATCCTGGCCTTCATCGGCGTCAAGCTGATCCTGCACTGGGCCCACGGCCTGGCCTCGGGCGTGCCGGAGATCTCGACGGCCGTCTCGCTGATCGTCATCGCGGTGGTGCTGGCCGTCACCACCGTGGCCAGCCTGCTGAAGTCCCGGCGCGACCCGGCCGTCAAGGCGCACGCCGGCGCGGTGCTCGGCGCCCCGGCCCGCGGCGGCGCAGAACGACGCGACACGTCCCGGTCCGGCTGAGATCCAGCTCTGTTACCTTTAGCCCGGTCCGCACGCGTCGCAGGCAGTTAAGGAATCCTCGCCGGGATGGACCGGAATTCAGGTAACCCGTCCGGGTGCATCCTGGCGCTGGATCTCGACGGCGTCCTGGTGCATCCCAGCGCCGGTCTGGACGGTGCCTGGAACACCCGTCTCGCTGCCGACCTCGGCATTGATCCAGCGGCCCTGGGGGCCAGGTTTTTCGGCGTGCACTGGCCGGGGGTGATCGTCGGCCGGCGTGACCTGAAGGAAAGCCTCGCCCGGGTACTGCCCGGGCTGCACCCGGCTGTCACCGTCGAGGAGCTCATCGCGTACTGGTTCAGCCACGACGCCCGGCTCGACCAGGAGGTGGCAGCCGAGGTGTACAGCTGGAAGAGGCGCACCGGCGGGCAGGCCATCGCGGCCAGCAACCAGGAAAAGTACCGGGTGGCCTTTCTTCGAGCTCAGATAGGTCTCGACGATCTGTTCGGCAGGATCTTCTGGTCCGGGGACCTGGGCATGACGAAGTCCGACCCGGGGTTCTTTCACGCGGCCGCCGCCAGCATGAACGCCGACCCGGACCGCATCTGGTTCTTCGATGACGATCCGCAGAACATCGCGGTAGCGTCCGCGGCCGGCTGGCGCGCTTTTCAGTTCACCGGCGCAGCGGGGATGCGGAAGGTACTCGAGGCCGACTTCCCGTCTTAGGCCGGGGCCTGCTGCCGGGAGCGGCCGCCGCGCAGGCTAGCCGCGGGGCGGGCCGGCGCGCAGCGGCGCGACCCGTCCCGGCCCGGCTGACCGCGCGGCTAGCTGTGCGGCGGGCCGGTGCTGTCGCGTAGCACCAGGGTGGTCGCCAGCTCAATGTGATGCGGCTCGCCCGCCGCGCTGGCCGGATCCGAGTGCAGCATGCGGAAGGCGGTCGCCGCCATCGCGGCCAGCGGCTGCCGGACCGTGGTCAGGGCGGGCGTGGCCCACGACGCCACCGGAACGTCATCGAAGCCGACCACGCTCAGATCGCCGGGGGCGCGCAGCCCGCGCTCGCCCAGCGCCTGGAGCACGCCGAAGGCCTGGCTGTCGTTGCCGGCCACGACCGCCGTCGGCGGCTGGGCCAGGGCGAGCAGCCCGGCGGCCTGCCGCCGCCCGCCGCCCACGCTGAAGTGATCCTGGCGCAGCAGGCTCTCGTCCACCGCCAGCCCGGCCGCCTGCAGCGCGGCGCGGTAGCCGTCCAGCCGGGCCCGGCTGGACCACAGGCCCGGCGGGCCGCCGATGATCGCGATGCGGCGGTGGCCGAGCTCGATGAGATGGCGGGTGGCGGTCAGGCCGCCGGCCCAGTTGGTCGTGCCCACCGAGCGGATGGCGGCACCGGGCTCGGCGGGCGGGTCAATGGCCACGACCGGGATCCGGGCTGCGGCCAGCCGCTGCAGCTCCCGGCTGCGGGGCAGGTGCAGGACGCATAGCGCGCCGTCGGTTCCGCGATCTGCGGCCCGGTCCAGCCAGCCGCCGAACTCCTGGGCCGAGTGCACGCTGGTGACGATGACGCTCGTGCCGGCCTCGTTGGCCGCCTCCAGGGTGCCGCGCAGCAGCTCCTCGGCCCACGGGCTGTGCAGGTCGGCGATCAGCAGGTCGACGACCCCGAAGCCGAGCCGGGAGGCGACCTGGTACCCGTGCTGGCGCAGCAGGCTCGCGATCCGGGCCCGGGTGCCGGCGGCCACGTCGGCCCGCCCGTTGAGGACCTTGGAGACCGCCGAGACCGACACCCCGGCGTCGGCGGCGATCTCCACCAGGGTGCTGCGGCGGGCGTCCCGCGCCACGGCGTCTCCTTTTCGAAAACTTCGTTCGGGAAGATGCCTACCAGCCGTGTCTATGAGTATCGCTCATGATACGCAAATCGTCATTGACCTGCTCCGCAGGCGCGCCTAGCCTCGTCAGGGAAGCCAGGAGTTTTCGAGAAGGAGCACCTTGACTGCCAGCCCGCCAGCCCTGCAGCTCTATACCGTCCGGGAGCAGATGGCCACCGACCGGAGGGCAGTGGTGGCGCAGGTCGCCGCCCTGGGCTACGGCGCAGTGGAACCGTTCAACATCCTCAACGACCCCGACGGCCTGCGGGCCGAGCTGGACGCGGCCGGCCTGCGCGCGTGCAGCGCGCATGCGGTGCCGGCCGGTGACCAGGCGGACGCGGTCGTCCGCGCGGCCCGCACGCTCGGCACCGACACCATCATCGTCCCGTACCTGGACCCGGCGCGGTTCGCCGATTCCGGCAGCGTGGCGGCGGTGGCGCGCGACCTGAACGAGATGGCGGCCCGGATCGCGGACCACGGGATGCGCCTGGGCTACCACAACCACGACTTCGAGCTCTCCTCCCTGATCGGCGGGACGCCCGCGCTGGAGGTGCTCGCGAGCCAGCTCGATGACGGCGTCCTGCTGGAGGTCGATACCTACTGGGCGGCGGTCGGCGGCCAGGATGTGGCCGCGCTGCTGGGCCGGCTGGGCGAGCGCGTCCGCTACCTGCACGTCAAGGACGGTCCCGTCGTCAACCGCGACGACTACATGACCGCGGTCGGCGCCGGGCGGATGCCGGTGGCCGAGATCCTGGCCGCGTGCCCGTCCGCGGAATGGCACATCGTCGAGCTCGACCGCTGCGCGACCGACATGATGACCGCGGTCGGCGACAGCCTGGCCTGGCTGGCCGGACAGGGACTGGCCCAGCCGGTGCCGCGCGGCGGCGGCGCCTGATGGCGACGGCCGGGCCCGTCGGTGTCGCGGTCATCGGCTGCGGCACCATCAGCAACGAGTACCTGCGCAACCTGACGTCCTTCCCCGATCTGCGCGTGCTGTTCTGCGCCGACCTCGATCTGGAACGGGCCAAGGAGCAGGCTGCCCGGTACGGCGTGCCGGAAGCGGGGACGGCGGCTCAGGCGCTGCAGCGCGCGGACGTGGAGCTCGTCGTGAATCTCACCATCCCCCGCGCGCACGCCGAGATCACCTCGGCCGCGCTGGCGGCGGGCAAGAGCGTCTGGACCGAGAAGCCGCTGGCCCTGGACGCCGTCACCGGGCAGCGCCTGCTGGCCGAGGCGGACCAGGCCGGCCAGCTACTCGGCTGCGCGCCCGACACGGTGCTCGGGGCCGGCCTGCAGACCGCGCGGCGCATCATGAGCGCGGGAACGATCGGCGAGCCGCAGACGGCGCTGACGCTGCTGCAGGGTCCCGGCCCCGAGCGGTGGCATCCCGATCCGGAGTTCCTGTTCCGGCGCGGCGCGGGCCCGCTGTTCGACATGGGGCCGTACTACCTGTCCGTGCTGGCCACCATCTTCGGCCCGGCGGAGCAAGTCGCGGCAGCGGGCCGTCGCAGCAGCGAGACCCGGGTGATCGGCAGCGGTCCGCGGGCGGGCACGGAGTTCGCCGTCGAGGTCCCCACGCACGTCTCCGCCCTGATCGAGTATGCCCGCGGCGGGCTGGCCACCTGCGTCCTCAGCTTCGAGTCACCCTTGTCGCGGCACGGCTTCGTCGAGATCACCGGCACCGAGGCGACCCTCGCCCTCCCGGACCCGAACCGGTTCGACGGCGAGATCAGGCTCCGCCCGACCGGCAGCGACGAGTGGGAGGTGCTGCCGACCTCCGGGGCTGCGCACGGCCGGGGGCTCGGCGTGCTGGACATGGCCCGCGCCCTGCGCGGTGACCGGCGCCTGCGCGCGCCCGGCGAGCTGGGCCTGCACGTGCTGGAAACGATGGAGGCGATCGACCGGTCCGCCGTGCACCACTCGTTCGAGCGGGTGCAGTCGACCTTCAGCGTGCCCGAGCCGGCCGATGCCGGCTGGGACCCGCAGGCGGCCACCCTAGGCTCGGCCTGACTGGCGGCGGGCGGACCGGATACCAGCCTGACAGGAGGCACGTGGTGGCAGGAACAGAGCGTCAGGCCGCCGGCCGGCCGGCGCTCGGCGTCGGCATGGTCGGCTACGCCTTCATGGGCGCGGCTCACTCGCAGGCCTGGCGGACCGCGCCGCGCGTGTTCGACCTGCCGCTGCAGCCTGACATGACCGTGCTGTGCGGGCGGGATGCCGGCGCTGTCGAGGCCGCGGCGCAGCGGCTGGGCTGGGCGGCTACCGAGACGGACTGGCGCGCGCTGATCAGCCGGGATGACGTGCAGCTGGTGGATGTGTGCACGCCCGGTGAGCTGCATGCCGAGGTTGCCATCGCCGCGCTGGACGCCGGCAAGCACGTGCTCTGCGAGAAGCCGCTGGCTAACACCCTGGCCGAGGCGGAGGCCATGACGGCCGCGGCGGAGCGGGCCGCCGCCCGCGGCGTCCGCGCGATGACCGGCTTCAACTACCGCCGCGTCCCGGCCGTGGCGCTGGCCCGCCAGCTGGTGACCGCCGGCCGGATCGGCCAGATCCGGCACGTCCGCGCGAGTTACCTGCAGGACTGGCTGGTGGACCCGGCGTTCCCGCTGACCTGGCGGCTGCAGCGCGAGCGGGCCGGGTCGGGCGCGCTGGGTGACCTGGGCGCGCACATCGTCGACCTGGCCCAGCACCTGGCCGGTGAGCTGATCACCGGCGTTTCCGCCGTCACCGCCACGTTCGTCGGCGAGCGCCCGCTGCCGGAGCCCTCCGGCGGCGGCTCGCGCTCGGGCCCGGTCACCGTGGACGACGCCGCGGTGTTCACCGCCCGGCTAGGGTCCGCAACCCTGGCCACCTTCGAGGCGACCCGGTTCGCGACGGGCCGCAAGAACCAGCTGCGGATCGAGCTGAACGGCGACCGGGGCAGCCTCGCCTTCGACCTGGAGCGGCTCAACGAGCTGGAGTTCTGTGACCGCGCCGATGACAGCGCCGAGGCCGGCTTCCGCCGCATCCTGGTCACCGAGCCCGGTCACCCCTACCTGTCCGCCTGGTGGCCGCCGGGCCACGTGCTCGGGTGGGAGCACACCTTCACCCACGAGGTCGCGGACCTCGTGACCGCGATCGCCGAGGGCACCGACCCGGCGCCGTCGTTCCGGGACGGCCTGCAGGTGCAGCGCGTCCTGGCCGCCGTCGAGCAGAGCGCCGCGCGCGAGTCAGCCTGGACGCCTGTGCCCGTGACCTGATGTCAGCCGACTGCGAGGGAGCCTCCGATGTCCCGACCCTTCACCCTGTTCACCGGCCAGTGGGCGGACCTGCCGCTGGAGCAGATCTGCCAGCACGCCCGGGAGTGGGGGTATGACGGCCTCGAGCTGGCCTGCTGGGGTGACCATTTCGAGGTCGACCGCGCCCTGCACGAGGACGGTTACCTGGCCGGGCGGCACGAGCTGCTGGCCAAGTACGACCTGAAGTGCTGGGCTATCTCCAACCACCTGGTCGGCCAGGCCGTCTGCGACCATCCCATCGACGCCCGGCATCAGGCCATCGTGCCCGCCCGGATCTGGGGGGACGGTGAACCGGAGGGTGTCCGGCAGCGCGCGGCCGCCGAGATGGCCGACACCGCACGGGCCGCCGCGGCGTTCGGGGTGGACACCGTAGTGGGCTTCACCGGGTCCTCGATCTGGTACACCGTGGCGATGTTCCCGCCGGTCCCGGAGTCGATGATCGACGAGGGCTACGCCGACTTCGCCCGGCGCTGGAACCCGATCCTGGACGTGTTCGACGCCGAGGGCGTCCGCTTCGCGCATGAGGTGCATCCCAGCGAGATCGCCTATGACTTCTGGACGACCAGCCGCGCGCTGGCGGCCGTGGACCACCGGCCCGCGTTCGGCCTGAACTTTGACCCGAGCCACTTCGTCTGGCAGGACCTCGACCCGGTGGCCTTCCTGGCCGAGTACCGCGACCGGATCTACCACGTGGACTGCAAGGAAGCGCGCAAGCGGCTGGATGGCCGCAGCGGCCGCCTCGGCTCCCACCTGCCGTGGGGTGACCCGCGGCGCGGCTGGGACTTCGTGTCCGCCGGCCGCGGCGACATCCGCTGGGAGGACATCTTCCGGATGCTGACCTCGATCGGCTACCAGGGCCCGATCTCGATCGAGTGGGAAGACGCCGGCATGGACCGGCTGCGGGGCGCCGCCGAGGCGATCACCTTCCTGCGCCGGTTCGACTTCGACCCGCCGCAGGCCGCCTTCGACGCGGCCTTCAGCGCCGGCCGCGACTGACGCCGGGCGGGGGCCGCGCCCGGCCGATACAGTCTTCCCGTGATCGCTGCGCCCGCGCACGTCGGCGGGCCAGATGTGCGCGGGCCGCTGCCGGATAGACGCGTGAGCGCGGCCGCGCAGCCGATGTGCGCGTGAGGGGAGAGTTGCGTCGTGCCCGAGCTCGCCTGCCTGGAGATCTGCGCCGGGGCCGGGGGCCAGTCCCTGGGCCTGGAGAACGCCGGGTTCGCTCACGCGGCTGCGGTCGAGCTCGATGCGGATGCATGCGCGACGCTGGAGCGAAACCGGCCGGGCTGGCACGCGGTCCGAGCCGACGTTCATGATTTTGACGGCCGCCCGTACCGGGGCATCGACCTGCTGGCCGGCGGCGTGCCGTGCCCGCCGTTCTCCATCGCCGGCAAGCAGTTCGGGGCTGACGACGAGCGGGACCTGTTCCCGCAGGCACTGCGGCTGGCGGAGGAGTGCGAGCCCGTCGCTGTCATGCTCGAGAACGTCCGCGGCCTGGCCACGGAGCGCTTCGCGGGCTACCGGGCGCAGGTCATTTCCCGCCTGGAGGGCCTGGGCTACCAGGTCTGGTGGCAGCTGCTCAACGCGAGCGAATTCGGGGTTCCCCAGCTGCGGCCGCGGTTCATCCTGGTCGCGATGGCCCCGGAGGCCGGCCAGTATTTCCGGTGGCCGAGCGCGCTGGGCCCGGCGCCCACCGTCGGGGCGACCCTGCGTGACCTGATGGCCGCCGGCGGGTGGCCGGGTGCCGACGCCTGGGCCAGGAAGGCCAATGGCATCGGGCCGACCCTGGTCGGCGGATCCCGCAAGCACGGCGGGCCGGACCTCGGGCCCACCCGGGCCCGGGCCGCGTGGCTGAAGCTGGGCGTGGACGGCAAGGGCGTCGCCGATGCCCCGCCTGGCCGCGATGCGCCGCTCGATCACCTGCCCCGGCTGACCGTCCCGATGGCCGCTGCGATCCAGGGATTCCCGCCGGACTGGCGGTTCTCCGGTCGTAAGACGGCGTCTTACCGGCAAGTCGGCAACGCCTTCCCGCCGCCGGTGGCGCACGCGGTGGGCGTCAGTATCCGCACGGCGATCGAGACCTACCGGGCTGCGTCACCGATCCGGCCGGACGGGCTGCTGCGCGCGGTATGAACGACTCGCCGGGGTGTCCTGGAGGCGGGCGCGCAGTCTCCGCCGCGCGCGGTGCAGCCGGGACATGACCGTGCCCGTCGGTGTCCCCATGATGGCGGCGATCTCCCGGTAGGCGTAGCCCTCCACCCCCGCCAGGTACATGACGAGGCGCTGTTCCTCCGGAAGCTCGCGCAGCGCATGCGCCAGGCGCGGGTCCGGAATCTGTTCCAGGACCTCGGCCTCCGCCGACATCAGCCCGGCCGGGGAGTGCCCCGCGCTGCGGGCCAGCTGCCAGTCGTCGGGCTCGCTGCCGTACATGCGCAGCGCTGCCCGGCGCTGCTGCCGGCAGCTGTTGAGGAAACCATTGGTCAGGATCCGGTACAGCCAGGCCCGCAGGTTCGTCCCCGGCTCGAACCGGGCGAACGCGGCGTACGCCCGGATCAGGGTGTCCTGCACCAGGTCCTCGGCGTCCGCGCGGTTGCGGGTCATCCGCAGGGCCGCGCCGTACAGCTCGCCCCGGTAGGGCAGGGCGTCACGCTCGAAGCGTGCCGTGCGCTGCCGGGGAGTCTCGGCTGCCCGGCCGGGCTCCGGGGCATGTACCGCCGGGGCCGCCGGGCTGCTGGTCATCGTCATGGCGTCCGCTGCTCTCTGCCTCGTCGCTGCTGCTCATCCAGGCCAGACGCTACGAGCACAGAAGGCTGCGGCCGTCACCCGAAGGTGTACTCCGGGGGTGGAATCTTCCAGGCCGCCCGGCCGGGGCCGGGCAGCACTAAGGTGCGGCCGGTCAGGACAGGTACCCGTGCTGCCGCCAGAAGGCCGCGGCGCGCGGGTGCATCGGGACGTCCTGGGGCGTTTCCGGCGACTCGGCCACCATTCGCTCCAGCGGCAGCGGCGGCTGGCGGACGCCCCCGATGTCCCACACGATGTCGTCCCGCCGGGCGGCCAGCGCCTGGCAGAAGTGCTCCACGAGCGCGTCGTCGGTGTCGGCCCGGCAGTAGATGGGCCAGCCGCTGAAGTCGACCGTCAGGATGTCAGCAGGCAGCGAGGGATAGCGCGCCTGCTCGATCAGGCCGCGCCGGAAGCCCTGGCCCAGGAGGGTCTCCAGGCGATCCGGGCTGAGCGGCAGGAACCGGGCCCCGGCTGCGGCTACCTGGTTGGCCCACAGCACGACCCCCTCGTCGAAGATGGCGTCGAGCTCGCCGCTCTCCAGCCGCCCGATGCGGGACGGATGGTTGGGCATCGGCTGGTCGTAGCTGATCTCGCCGCCCCACGCCCGGATGTCGTCGAGACTGAATCCGTGCGCGCGCAGGACGACGTCGACCATGACCGGCGTGCAGGCATCAATCGAGCCGCGGACCGACACTCGCAGCGGGTAACGCGCGGCGGCGATGTCGTCCAGGCTGGTGAACCCGAGGCGGTCCGCCACCGCGAACCCCAGCTGGTCATCGTGCGGAAGCACGGCGATCATGGCTACCTCCCGCGGGCTGCTGTACGCGCCGGTGCCGCGGTGCGCCATGGTCAGCAGGGCCGCCGGGTTCAGGGTGGACACATCCACCCGCCGCTCGTGGACGGCGTCGATGGTGTCCGGGTGGTTGGCGCCGTAGAAGGTGAAGCGGCCCGGCCCGGTGTGGCTTTCGATGACAACGGACACGGCGCGGTGCGACCAGTCGTCGCTGAGCATGATCTGCCGCGCCACGTCCAGGAACAGCATCGGCCGCAGGTTGGTCGGGTCCACCGGGGCCACGGGCCGGAATTCCGCTGCCATGCTTCTCCTTGCTCACGCCGCTCGGGTCCGCGGCACCAAAAGGGGCAGCGCCGACTTTACGGGTCAAGTCCATCGCGCCCGGGACGCTGTGTCTAACCCTGGTTCCGGAGGTGGTCTCGTACATGGATGAGCCCGGCTGGCGGGCAAGCCGGTTCCCGGTGTCGGTGAAGGGGGTTGCCGTCCAGAATGACCGGGTCCTGCTGCTGGAGAACGAGCGGGCGGAGTGGGAGCTGCCCGGCGGCAAGCTCGAGCCCGGCGAGGATCCGGCGGACTGCGTCGTCCGGGAGATCCGCGAGGAGTCCGGCTGGCAGGTCACCGCCGGGCCGCTGCTGGACTGCTGGCAGTACCGCATCGGCCCCGGCCCCGGCCCCGGCCTCGACGTCGTCATCGTCACCTACGGCTGCCCGGTGACCAGCGCCGGGCCGCCGGCCGTCAGCACCGAGCACAAGCGGGCGGGCTTGTTCACCGCGGGTGAGGTGCCGGGCCTGCGCATGCCGGACGGTTACAAGCGCTCGGTCGCGGACTGGTTCGCGCGCCTCGGCGGCTGACCGGCCGGCACCCGCCGGGCTGGCACCTGGGCCAGCACCCGCCGGGCCGGCACCGCGGGCGGGGATGACATGCTCTCGGCTGCGGGAGCAGGCGGACTGATGTGGTGAGGCGTGGTCGCGGAAGGGCTCGGGGTTTACCGGCGGCTGCTCGCTGCGCCCGGCACGGCCCGGCTGGCCGTGGCGGATGTCTGCGCGCGCCTGCCGCAGGGGATGCTCAGCCTCACGGTGCTCCTGGCCGCTGCCCAGCACGGGTCGATGACCGCGGCGGGCCTGGCCCTGGCGGGCTGCACCGTGGGCCTGGCCGTCACCGCCCCGGTGCGCGGCCGCCTGGCTGACCGGCACGGCCTGGCCCCGGTCGCCGCCATCTGCTGCGCCGGGTTCGCCCTGGCCGTGGCCGGGCTGCTGCTGGCCGCGGCGGCCCGCCAGCCCACGGCGGAGCGGGTCGCGCTCGCGATCGCGGCCGGCTGCCTGATGCCGCCGCTCAGCCCCGGCATGCGCAGCCTGTGGTCGGTGCACGTCCCCGCCCGGCTGGTGCAGACGGCATTCGCCCTCGACGCCGCGGTGTTCGATCTCGCCTACATAACGGGGCCGGTGCTGGCCAGCGCTCTGGCCGTCGGGGTCGCCCCGGCGGCGGCCGCGGCCGTGCTGCTGGCGCTGACCGGCGTCGCGATCGTCGTTATCGCCGGCTCCGGGTTCCGGCGGGAGCAAGCGGGCGGCGCGGCGGCCGGCTTCTCGCTCGGCCCGCTGCGCTCGGCCGCGCTCCGGGAATTGCTGCTGGTGGCCGGCCTGGCCAACGTTGCGCTGAGCGCCACCGAAGTGGCCCTCACCTCCTACGTCCGGCTGCATCACGTGCTGTGGGCCGCCGGCCCGCTGCTGGCCGAGCTGTCGGCGGGCAGCATCCTCGGCAGCCTGCTGCTGGGGGCCCGGGCTCCCGCGGCCAGCATGCGCGCGCGCCTGCCCCGGCTGCTGGCCGGCTACACCGCAGGCCTGGCCGTGCTCGCGGCCGCCGGGCTGTACGCGCCAGCTGCTGGCCCTGGCCACGCCCCTGGCCGGGCTGTGCCTGGGACCGACCCTGGCCACGCTGTTCACGGCAGCGGCGGAAGCGTCCCCGCCAGGCAGCAGCACCGAGGCGCAGGCCTGGATCAACTCGGTCATGAACGGCGGCGCCGCGGCCGGGGCGGCCATCGCCGGGCTGGCTGCCAGCCGGCCCGATCTCGGCCTCGCCCTGGCGGCGAGCGCGGCCGGCGCGGCGGCCGCGCTGGCCGCCTGGCGGTCCCGCTGACCAGGTCCCGGGCGCTGGCCGCCGGCCGCTCCCGCGCTGCCACCCGGCCGGCAGCTCCATTGCCCCGCCCGGTGCCGGTGAGTAGCGTCAGCATCCCCGGCCGGAGGCTTACCGATGACCAGTCCTGGCGTAGCAGCACTGTCCTGGCGGCCGCCAGGCGAGGCTGACCTGCCGGCGGTGACGGAACTGGCAGCTGCGTGCCTGGCGGCCGATGGCGGGCAGCCCGGTGCGGCCAGTCCCGGTTTCCTCCGCCGCAGTTACCTGTCCGGAGCGCAGACATCCGCCGGCTGGGACGGGGACCGGCTGATCTGCGTATCGTCGCTGCGCCGGCCGCCCGCTGGTGCGACCGGCGACGCCGGGCCTGCGGCCTCGGTTACTACCGGGCTGGTGCATCCGGCCTGGCGGCGCCGGGGGATCGGCGGGCACGCCTTCGACTGGGCGGCGGACCGGTCCGGTCCGGGCCGGCTGCGCGCCGAGACCGAGGCGCTGAGCGACGGCGCGCACGCGCTGTACCTGAGCCGGGGGCTGACTCAGGTATTCGCGGAGGACATCATGCAGCTGGCCGGGACGGCGGAGCTACCGCCCGCGGCCGGGCCGGATGGCCTGGCGCTAGCGCAGTGGGGCCAGGCTGACCCGGAGCGCTTTTACGCCGTCTACGCGGCGGCGTTCCGCGAGCGGCCCGGGTTCTCCGGCTGGCCGGCCGCGCGCTGGATCGAGTGGATCAGCGATGATGACGACTTCCGGCCGCAGTCGACCTTGCTCGCCACCCTGGGCGGCACGGATGTCGCCTTCATCGTGGGTGATGCAGCGGGCTGGATCGCGCAGCTGGGCGTGCTGCCCGCGGCCCGGGGCCAGGGTCTCGGTGCCCGCCTGATCACCGAGGCCGTGCGGCTCATGCGGTCGGCGGGGGAGACCACCATCACGCTGGACGTCAATGTCGACAACCCCCATGCCATCGCGCTCTACCGCAGGCTCGGCTTCACCCGCACCGGCCGGCGCGCGAAATATCAGGCTGCGGCCTGAGGCTGGCCGGGCCTATCCGCCGCCTAGCCGGTACACGCGCCGGGCGGTGCCGCTGAGGATGGCCGCCTGCTCGGCCGGGCTCAGCTCGCTGAGCACGGCCCGCCCGGCCGCGACGACCGACTCATACGGCGCGTCGATCGTCGACACCGGCCAGTCCGAGCCGAACATCAGCCGGTCCGGCCCGAAGCTGTCCAGGGCGAGATCGACGTAGGGCCTCAGGTGGGCCAGCCGCCCCGGGTCATCCGGCGGCAGTTCCCCGGCCGAGCCCGGCGGCGACACCCCGAGGATGCCGGACACCTTGGCCACGGTGTTCGACAGGGCGGCCAGCTGCCGGACCGCTGCCGCCCAGGCCTCCTCGGGCGGCTGGCTGACATCGGGGTTGCCCAGGTGGTCCAGGACGAAGGTCAGGCCGGGCAGCGCGGCCGCGGCCCGGACCGCGGGCGGCAGCTGACCGGGCCGGGCAACGATGTCGAAGACCAGGCCGGCGGCCGCCACCGCGCTCAGGCCGCGCCGTACCTCGGGCCGGTCCAGCCAGCCCGGGTCCGGCTCGGTCAGCAGCGGGTGCCGGATGCCGGCGAGGTGCTGGCCGCCGGGCCTGACGGCCAGCCGGGCGAGCTGGCCGGCGACATCGGCGGCGGCCAGGTCGGTCCAGCCGACCACGCCCGCGACCAGGCCGCCGGCCTCAGCCAGCGCCAGTAGCTCAGGGGTCTCGCCGGGCTCGGTGACGGTCTGCACGACGACGGTGGCGCCTACTCCGGCGGCCGCGGCCAGCGGGGCCAGGTGCGCCAGGCTGAACGACCGGCGCAGCGGGGCCAGCGCCGGAGCCGAGTCCAGGAAGGGCTGCGGCCGGACCGACAGGTCCCACAGGTGATGGTGGGCGTCGATGATCGGCAGCGGCGGGGGCAGGGTGCTATCGGGCATCGCAGAAATCTAGCGGGACTGCCGTCACAGCGGCAGCCCGGCAGTATCCGGTTCCGGTCCGCGCCCCGGCCCGGCCCGGCCCGGCCCGGCAGCATCCCGCTCTCGTCCGCGAGCGGCCCGGCTGTATCCGGTTCCGGTCCGCGAGCGGGCGGCGCTGCCGCGGGCCGGGCCGCGGGGGCCCGCGCCAGTCTGGCAGCATCGGAATGTGGCTACCCCCGAGATCAGCTTCCCCCGCCTGTACGCCCGGACCCAGCGCTTCACGCTCGGCGCCCCGCATGACTTCACGATCGCGCCGGACGGCAGCCGCATCGTCTTCCTGCGCGCGCCGTCAGCGACCGACCCGCGGACCTGCCTGTGGGTCCTGGATAGCGCCTCGGGCCGCGAGCGGCTCATCGCCGACCCGCGCGAGGTGCTGGCCGGCGGCGAGGAGGTGCTGCCCCCCGAAGAGCAGGCCCGCCGCGAGCGCAGCAGGCAGGCCGCGTCGGGGGTGGTGGCCTGCTCGACCGACGCCGCCGTGCGGCTCGGGGCGTTTGCCTTGTCCGGGCGGCTGTTCACCGCCGACCTGGTCGGCGGCGGGGTCCGGGAGCTGCCGGTGCCCGGCCCGGTGATCGACCCGCACCCGGATCCGTCCGGCGCCCGCATCGGCTATGTCACCGGCGGCTGCCTGCGCGTGGTCAGCGCCGACGGGACCGGCGATCAGCCGGTGGCCGCGCCGGAGAACTCCGAGGTGACCTACGGCCTGGCCGAGTACGTGGCCGCCGAGGAGATGTCCCGGTCGCGCGGCTTCTGGTGGTCCCCGGACGGTCAGCGGCTGCTGGTCGCCCGCGTCGACACCACACCGCTGCTGCGCTGGCACGTGGCCGACCCGGTGCACCCGCAGCGACCGCCGGCGGTGCTGCCCTACCCGATGGCCGGGACCGACAATGCGGTGGTCAGCCTGGAGCTGATCAGTCTCGACGGCACCCGGACGCCGGTGGCCTGGGACGGGGCGGCCATGCCGTACCTGATCAGTGCGCACTGGTCGGCAGCCGGGCCGCCGCTGCTGCAGGTGTGCAGCCGCGACCAGAAGACCATGCAGGTCCTGGCCGTCGCCGACGACGGCAGCGTCACCCGGCTGTGCGAGGACACCGACCCCGACTGGGTGGAGTACGTCTCGGGTGCGCCGGCCTGGACCGGTTCCGGCGAGCTGGCCCGGGTGGCCGTCCGGGACGGCGCCCGCCAGCTGCTGATCGGCGACAGGCCGGTCACCGGCCCGGAGCTGAACGTCCGCGAGGTGCTCGACACCGGCGCGGATGTCCTGCTGTCGGCCAGCGGTGCCGACCCGACGCAGATCCACCTGTATGCGGCCGGGCCGGCGGGCGTGACACAGCTGACGACTGAGCCGGGCATGCACCATGCCGACCGCGGCGGTGACACGCTCGTGATGTCGTCGGTGTCCCTGGCCTGGGCCGGCCCCCGCGTCGTGGTCAGCCGGAACGGCGTGCCGGGTGCCGAGATCACGTCGGTGGCCGAGGTCCCGCCGTTCACCCCGGATGTCACCTTCTTCGAGGCCGGGCCGCACCGGATCCGGTGCGCGCTGCTGCTACCCCGCGGGCACACGGCCGGGTCGGCCCGGCTGCCGGTGCTGTGCGATCCCTACGGCGGGCCGGCCGGGCAGCGGGTGGTCAGCGCCAGCAACGCCTATCTCACGTCGCAGTGGCTGGCCGACCAGGGCTTCGCGGTGCTGATCGCCGACGGCCGGGGCACGCCCGGCCGCGGCCCCGCCTGGGACCGGACGATCCACTACGACGAGGCCCGGCTGAACCTGGAGGACCAGGTCGCGGCCCTGGAAGCGGCCGGGGCCGTGCATGCCGACCTGGACCTGGCCCGGGTCGGCATCCGCGGCTGGTCGCACGGCGGCTTCCTGGCCGCGCTGGCGGTGCTGCGCCGCCCCGATGTCTTCCACGCCGCGGTGGCCGGTGCTCCGGTCACCGACCAGGTGCTCTACAACACCTTCTACACCGAGCGCTACCTGGGCCATCCCGCCGAGCACCCGGACTCCTACGAGCGCAACTCGATCATTGCCGATGCCCCGGGCCTGCGCCGCCCGCTCATGCTGATCCACGGGCTGGCCGATGACAACGTGGTGGTCGCGCACACGCTGCGGCTGTCGGCGGCGCTGATGGCGGCGGGCCGGCCGCATACCGTGCTGCCGCTGTCCGGGGTGACCCACATGGCCACCCAGGAGGAGGTCGCCGAGAACCTCCTGCTGCTGCAGGTCGACTTCCTGCACCGCGCCCTGAGCGGGCGCAACGGCGATGGCCCGGCGGCGTGAGGGTGGAGCGCATGCGCTACATCATCATCGGGGCCGGAGCGATCGGCGCCACGATCGGCGCCCGGCTGTTTTCCGCCGGGCATGAGGTGGTGCTGGCCGCGCGGGGCGCGCATTACGCCGCGCTGCGCCGGTCCGGGCTGCGGTTCGCCACGCCGGCCGGGACCGCCTCGCTGGCGATCCCGGCCGTATCCGGCCCGGCTGAGCTGCCCTTGCGGGCCGGCGACGTGCTGATCATCGCGACCAAGGTGCAGGATGCGGCGGCCGCACTGGACGACTGGGCGTGGCAGGCGGTGGCCGGCGGCGGAGTCGCGGCCAGCACCCTGCCGGTCTTCTGCGCCCAGAACGGGACGGCCGGCGAGCGGCTCGCGCTCCGGCGGTTCCGCCACGTCTACGGCATGGGCGTCTGGCTGCCCGCCACGCACCTGGAGCCGGGGGTCGTGGAGGCGCCCGGCGCGCCGATGACCGGCCTGCTGCCGACGGGCCGCTATCCGTCCGGCACCGACGACACGGTCCGCGCCGTGGCGGCCGACCTGAGCGCCAGCACGTTCGTGGTCCCGGTCAGCCCGGACGTGATGCGCTACAAGTACGGCAAGCTGCTGTCCAACCTGTCCAACGCGGTGCAGGTGCTGTGCGGGCTCGAGCCGGCTCCCGGCCCGATCGCCGACGCCGCCGCCGACCTGCGCCAGCGGGCCCAGGCGGAGGGCGCGGCCGTGCTCGCGGCGGCGGGCATTGACTACATGACCGCCGCCGAGCTGACCGAGCTGCGCGGTGACCTGGTCCGGATCGAGCCCGTCAACGGGGCCCGCCGGTCCGGCAGCTCATCGTGGCAGAGCCTGGCCCGCGGTACCGGGTCGGTCGAGGCCGACTACCTCAACGGGGAGATCGTGCTGCTCGGCCGCGAGCACGGCGTTCTCTCCCCGGCCAACGAGCTGCTCCAGCAGCTGGCCAGCCAGTTTGCCCGTGACCGGCGGGAACCGGGCAGCATCACGGCCGCCGAGCTGGCCGCGCTCACCCCTGCGTAACCTCAGCCCGGTGACACCAGGCCGGCCTCGTAGGCCGCGATCACCAGCTGGATCCGGTCGCGGGCGGCCAGCTTGGCCAGCAGCCGGGCGACGTGCGTCTTGGCGGTCGCCGCGCTGATGTGCAGCTCGGCGGCGATCTCGGCATTGGACCGGCCGCGCCCGACCAGCGTCAGGACCTCCCGCTCGCGCTCGGTGATGCCACTCAGGTCGCGGCGTGGCGGAGCCGGCTCTGGCCGGGCCGCGAACTGCGCGATCAGCCGGCGCGTGACGCCGGGCGCGATCAGGGCATCGCCGGCAGCTACCACGCGGATAGCGGCCAGGATGTCGGTGAGCGCCATGTCCTTGACCAGGAAGCCGCTGGCCCCGGCACGCAGCGCGGCGTAGACGTACTCGTCGTCATCGAAGGTGGTCAGGATGACTACGCGGGCCGGGGCGGGTCCGGCGGTGATGCGCCGGGTGGCCTCGATGCCGTCCATGCCCGGCATCCGGATGTCCATGACGACCACGTCGGCCTGGACACTGCCGGCCACGGCGATGGCCTCGGTGCCGGTCCCGGCCTCGCCCGCGACCTCCAGGCCGGCCGCCCCGTCGATGGCCATCCGCAGCCCGGCGCGGATCAGCGGCTGGTCGTCGGCGAGGACGACGCGGACGGTCATCAGGCCGTCGCGGGCAGCGGCAGCCGGGCCGCGACCCGGAATCCGCCGCCCGGCCGCGGGCCGGCGCTGAGCTGGCCGTGCAGCAGCCCCGCCCGCTCGCGCATCCCGGCGATCCCGTAACCGCCGCCGGCCCCGTGGCCGGCGGCCCGGTGACTGGCACCGTCCGCCGCGCTGCCCCGGCCGTTATCGGTGACCTCGATGACCAGCTCGTCATCGGCGTACTCGATGCCCACCTGACAGCGTGCGGTTCCCGCGTGCGCCACCACGTTGGTGACTGACTCCTGGATGATCCGGTACGCGGACAGCTCGATGTCGGCCGGCAGCGGCCGGCGGGCACCCCGCCACGCCACCGCTACGCTGACCCCGGCATCGCCGGCCAGGGTCGCCAGCTGGCTGACGTCGGCCAGGCCGGGCGCCGGGGTCGTCGGCAGCGGGCCGCCGTCGGCCTGCCGGAGCCCGGCCAGCATCCGCCGCAGGCCGGCCAGGGTGTCCCGGCTGGTGCTCTCGATCACGCCCAGCGCGGAGCGGGCCATGGCCGGCTGGTCATCGATGACCAGCGCGCCGGCACCGGCCTGGATGGCGATGATCCCGATGCTGTGCGCCACCATGTCGTGCAGGTCGCGGGCGATCCGCAGCCGCTCGGCCGTCACCGCGCGGGCTGCCGCCTGAGCGGCCAGCGCTTTGTCGTGCTCGCGGCGCTGCCGGACCGAGTTGCCGGCCATCCAGGCGATGACCAGGGCCATGGGCAGGATCAGCGCCTTATCGCCCGCGCCGAAGCTGCCCCGGGCCAGCTCCTGCAGCGCCGCGTCGCCGGCCAGCGCGGCCGCCAGGACCCCGGCCGCAGCCAGGCCGGCCCGCCGCGGCCCCCGCGCCGCCAGGAAGCAGACCAGGGCGTCGGCCGCCAGGAAGATCACCCACGGCCAGGTCCGCAGCGCGGCCAGCGCGAGCGCCTCGGCCAGCAGCAGCCAGAGTGCTGGCCACGGCCGCCGGCGGGCCAGCAGGGCGGGCCCGGCCAGCAGCGCGGCCAGCCCGGCCGAGGCTGCGGGTGCCAGGTGCAGGTGCACGGCTGAGCGGCCATACAGCAGCGGCACAGTGTGCAGCAAAGCGACCGCGAAGCCGGCGGCCGCGCACCAGTCCAGCGTCGTCCAGGCGGCCGGCGGCAGGCGGCGCAGCAGCGGCGTGCGCGGTAGTGCCTGGTCCAGGGCGGGGTCCACGGGCCGATGGTAGCCAGCCGGGGCCCGGCTGCGCGTCAGCCTGCAGGCGTACGCCGGCCGGGCTACCGCGCCCGGGGAAGATCCGCCCGCGGCCCGACGCGGGCTGGCCGCGGCGTGCGGCAGCGTGGGCCAGGTGACAGATACCCAGGTGATCAGGAAGTCCGCCCCGGCCCGGATCGCGGTCCAGGCCGACGAGCTGGTCAAGGTGTACGGGTCGGGCGAAACCGCGGTCCGCGCGGTGAACGGGATCACGGTCGGGTTCGCCGCCGCGGAATTTACCGCCATCATGGGGCCCTCGGGCTCCGGCAAGTCCACGCTGATGCACTGCCTGGCCGGGCTGGACACCCTGACTTCCGGGAGCGTGCGGATCGGCGCCACCCAGCTGTCCGGGCTTACTGACCGGGAACTCACCTTGCTCCGCCGCCGGCAGGTGGGCTTCATCTTCCAGTCGTTCAACCTGCTGCCGGCCCTGACGGCGGAGCAGAACATCCGGCTGCCGCTCGAGCTGGCCGGCCGGCGCCCTGACCCGGAGTGGTGGGACCGGGTCATCGCGCGCCTGGACCTGGCCGGCCGGCTGCGGCACCGGCCGGGTGAGCTGTCCGGGGGGCAGCAGCAGCGGGTGGCCTGCGCCCGCGCGCTGATCACCCGGCCGGACGTCGTGTTCGCCGACGAGCCGACCGGGAATCTGGACTCCGGGACCGGCGCGGCGGTCCTGGGCTTCCTGCGCTGGTCGGTCCGCGAGCTGGGGCAGACAGTGATCATGGTGACGCATGACCCGGCCGCCGCCAGCTACGCGGGCCGGGTGGTGTTCCTCGCCGACGGCGCGCTGGCCGGGGAACTGCGGGCCCCCACGCCGCAGCGTGTGCTGGACCGGCTGAAGCAGGCCGGGAAGTGAGCCCGGCGATGCTGCGCACCGCACTGGCCAGCCTGCGCTACCGCGCGATCCGCCTGGCCGTGTCCTGGCTCGCCATTGTCGCGAGCGTCGCGTTCGTGGCCGGCACGCTGATCCTGACGGCCTCGATGAAGCAGGCCTACTTCGGCAGCTTTGCGGCCGGGGCGAAGAATGTCGGCGCCGTCGTAGCCGCCCGCAAGTCCGGCAGCCCGCCCGGCCAGTACGGCGGCCAGACGATGCCCCGGCCGGTTCTGGCGGCCGTCCGGGCCGTGCCGGGAGTGGCCGCCGCGGCCGGGCGGCTGACCGGGCCTGCGCCGCTGGTTGGCCGCGACGGCAAGGTGATCGGCAGCGGCTTCGGCATTAACGTCCCCGGCGACCCGCAGCTGCGCGGCTTCCGGGTCACCTCCGGTCACCTGCCCGTCGCAGCGGATGAGGTCGCGGTGGACCAGGTGACCGCCCGCGATGAGCACTTCCGGCTCGGCCAGGCCATCCAGGTGCTGGACCGGGCCGGGCAGCGGCGGACCTTCTACCTGTCCGGCACGATCAGCCTGGGCGTGAACTCTCAGTTCGGCAACTCGTCCGTCGCGGCCTTCCAGACCCCCGCCGCGATCAGCGTCACCGGCCAGACCCGGTACGGGCTGGTCGCCGCCCGCGCCGGGCCCGGCATCTCGCCGGCGGCGCTGGCCGCCCGGCTGCGGTCGCAGCCGGCGCTGCGCGGCTATGAGGTACTGACCGGCAGCCAGCTCGCGACCGCAGAAGCTAACTCGGCCGTCCACGCCACCCAGGTGCTCACTGCCGGGCTGCTGATCTTCGCCCTGATCGCCCTGATCGTCGCCTGCATCGTCGTCGCCAACACCTTCAGCATCCTGATCGCGCAGCGGGGTCGCGAGCTGGCCCTGCTGCGCTGCGTCGGCGCCACCCGCAGGCAGGTCTTCGGTGGCACGCTGACCGAGGCGCTGGCCGCCGGGGTGCTGGCCTCCGCCGCTGGCGTCGTGGCCGGTACCGGGCTGAGCTGGGTCCTGCAGCGCCTGCTCACGGCCGGATCCGCGGCGGCCTCCGCCGGGCTGGTGCTGCAGCCATCCGCCGTGGCCATCTCGCTGGGCGCCGGCCTGCTGGTCACGACCGCGGCGTCGGTGCTGCCCGCCCGGACGGCGACGCGCATCGCGCCGGCGGCCGCCCTCGGCAGTACCGCCGCCCTGTCGGTGACGGCGAAGGCAGGCTGGTCCCGCATAACGATGGCGCTCGTGGCCGCCGCGGCCGGAATCCTGGTCACTGTCGGCGGCTCCCGGCACGCCGGCGCTAGTCACGCCGGGCACGGGCCCGGTACCGCTGCTTTCCTCGAGATCGCGGCGGGCGGCTGCCTGTGCTTCGTCTCCGTGCTCGCCGCCGGCCCGCTGATCGTGCCCCCGGTCATCTCGTTCCTGGGCTGGCTGCCCGGCCGCGCCGCGGGCCCGATCGTGGCGCTGGCCACGGCCAATGCGCGGCGCAATCCGCATCGGGTGGCCGCCACTACCGCGGCGCTGAGCATCGGCATCACGCTCATCACGCTGTTCGCGGTGGTCGTCTCGTCGGTGCGGGCGTCCACCGACGCGGCCGTCCAGGGCCACTTCCCGTTCGACTACCTCGTGCGGGCCAGCCAGGACGGGCAGGTCGTCCCGCCGGGCGTCGCCCGCGCGCTGCAGTCATCGCCGCAACTGGGCCGCGTGGCGCCGTATTATGCCAGCCCGGCGCGGGCGGACGGGGCCCGCGCGACCGTCGGCGCGTTCGGCAGCGGCGCGCTCGGCACCATGGTCCGGCCCGCCATGGAATCGGGCTCGCTGACCGCCGTCGGGACGGGCACGGCGGCGGTGGACACCAGCGCACTCAAGCCGCTGCGCACCCGGCCGGGCGCGTTGCTGACGATCGCCGCGCCGGACGGCCAGCGCCTCTCGCTGCGCGTGGTCGCGGTCTATGACGCGGCCCGGTACAAGTCGCCGGTCCCGCCGGTTGTCATCTCCGCCGCCGACTACCGGCGGGCCTTCCGGCCCGCCGGCCCGCAGCAGGTGATCATCGACGCTGCGGCCGGGGTTCCCGCGGCCGCCTCCCGCGCCGCCGTCAGCGCTGCCACGGTGGCCGACCCGCTGCTCGCCGTGCAGACGCTGGCGGACTACAAGGCAGCCCTGAACGGCAGCATCAGCCAGATCCTGGACCTCATCGCCGCGCTGCTGGGCCTGGCCATCCTGATCGCGCTGCTCGGCATCTCGGCCACCTTGTCGCTGTCGGTACTCGAGCGCAGCCGGGAGTCCGCCCTGCTGCGCGCGCTGGGCCTGACCCGGGCTCAGCTGCGCTGGATGCTGCTGTCGGAGGCGCTGCTGATGGCCGTGCTGGCCGCGATCGCGGGCGTCGGCCTGGGCATCACATTCGGCGTGATTATCGTGCGCGCGTTCAGCGCATCACCGGACGGCGGCGGGCTGCTGTCGATCCCGTACGCGCAGGTCGGCCTGTGCGTGCTGGCCAGCGCCGCCGCCGCCCTGCTGGCCGCCGTGCTCCCGGCCCGGCGCGCGGCGCGGACCGCGGCGGTATCGGCCATGGCCGGGCCGTGACCGCCCCGGCGGCCGGGCCGTCGTGCTCAGTAGCCGGCCGGCTCGCGGACCAGCACGAGGTGAATGCGGCCCGGCAGCTCCTGGCTGATCTCCAGGATCTTGCCCACGTAGCTGTGCTGGCCGTAGGCGGCCTGGGCGCGGGCGTCCTCGAGCGGGAGGCTGTGCTGGTACACCCGCTCGCGAGCCGTCGCCAGGTCGGCGACGAGCTTCTGCGTGCTGACCACGAAGACGACGCTGGCCGCGCCCCAGGCGTAAGCGGCGAGCTGACTGCCGGACGCCGAGGCGATGACCAGGGTGCCGTCGCGGGTAATCGCGTGCACGCTGCCGAGTGCGTAGTCGGGCTGGCCGCTGATGGCCTTCATCTGCTGGACCTGGGTCGCGAAGTCCAGCGCCATCATCTTGTTGCGGGCGGAGTCGTAGCGGCCGCCGTCGTTGATCGCGCCGGTGATCCCGGCCGCCTCCAGCGTCATCGAGGTGTTGGTCATGACCGTCGAGCCAGCCGGGATGCGGGCCAGGACCGTCTCCCGCGCCGCCTCCAGGGTGTCGACGACCTCGACACTGAAGCCGTGCTCCTCCAGCGCCACGACCGTCTGGCTGAGCTCCTGCTCGCCGGGCGGGGCGGTGAAGCGATCGGGTGCCTGGGTCATGCTCACGGCGGTACCTCCTCCGGGTGCGCCGCCGGAGGCGGCGCTGACTGGCGCCTGGCTAGACCAGGCCGGCTGACGAGCTAAACGGACTTTACCCCGTTTAGTATTCCCGCCGTAGAGTGGGCTCGTGGAACAGCCGGTCCTGTCGTGGGCGGCGCAGGCCGCCGGGCGGCCGGGCGGCGAGCGTGCTGATGCTGCCCGCAACCGCCGGCAGCTGCTGGCCACGGCCCGCCAGATGCTCGCCGAGCAGGGCGCGGACAAGCTCACGATGGACGGCCTGGCCGAGCGGGCGGGCCTGGGCAAGGGCACGGTCTTCCGCCGGTTCGGCAGCCGGGCGGGGATCTTCCAGGCGCTCCTGGACGACGACGAGCGCGAGTTCCAGGATCAGGTCCTGGCCGGCCCGCCGCCGCTGGGCCCGGGCGCCGCGCCGGCGGACCGCCTGATCGCCTACGGCCGGGCCCGGATCGCGTTCCTGATCGAGCATCGCGACATCGCGCGGGCCGCGCTGGACGGCAGCCAGGCCATCCCGGCCGGCTCCCAGACGCCGCTGTCGCAGCTGCACATCCGGATGCTGCTCGGGCAGGCCGGCCTGCCCGGGGCCGACCTGGACGTGCTGGCCGTCCAGCTGACCGCGGCCCTGGACGGCCCGCTGCTGCTCTACCTGTCGGCGGAGCAGCTCAGCGCGGCGGCCGCCCGGGCCGGCGAGCGGATCGGCCAGGGCTGGCAGGACCTCGTCCAGCGGATCTGCCGGCCCTGACGGTGCTACCCGCCGGGCCGCTCAGGCCGGCGGGGGACACTGGTGGCGTGCGAGTGACCATTCGCGTCAAGCCGGGATCGGCCCGGGCAGGCGTCGGCGGGGAACTGGACGGCGCGCTGGTGGTCCGGGTGCGTGAGCGGGCCGTGGACGGCAAGGCCACCGCCGCTGCCCTGGCGGCGGTGGCGGCGGCTCTCGGCCTCCGGCCCCGCGCGGTGACGCTCGTCGCCGGAGCAGCCAGCCGCACGAAGATCATCGAGGTGGCCGGCGCGGACCCGCAGGCGCTGCGGCGCCTGCTGACCGGTGCCGACTGATCCAGGGCGGGTGCTGGCTGCGGTCAGGTGGTAGACAGGCTGCATGGCACCGATCCTCGTGTCCGCCGAGCGCACCGTGGACGCGCCGGCGGAGATTATTTACGGCTACTTCGCCGACATGCGCGAGCACCATCCCCGCTTCCTGCCCCCGGCGTTCGCTGACTTCCAGGTCGAGTCCGGCGGCGTGGGCGCGGGCACCATCACCCGGTTCACGGTCAACGCCGGCGGCCGGTCCCGGCAGTACCGGATGCAGGTGGCCGAGCCCGAGCCGGGCCGGGTGCTGACCGAGTCCGACTCCCTTTCCAGCATGGTGACCACCACGACGGTCACGCCGCGGGACGGTGGCGCGCACGTACGGATGGCCACCACCTGGGACGGCGCCGGCGGGATCGGCGGCTTCTTCGAGCGGCTGTTCGCGCCCCGGGTGATGCGCGGCCTGTACGCCGATGAGCTGGTCCGCCTGGAGGCCTATGCCCGTGAGCAGCGGGGCGGGGGCGGGCGGTGACATGCTGCCGCCGACAGCATTCAGCACCCTGCTGGGCATCCGGCACCCGATCGCGCTGGCCCCGATGGGCGGCATCGCCGGCGGCGAGCTGGCCGCGGCGGTCTCCAACGGCGGCGGGCTGGGCCTGATCGGCGGCGGCCTGGGCGGCCGCGGCTGGCTGGAGCGCGAACTGGACCTGGTCGTCGCCGGGACGTCCAGGCCGTGGGGAGTCGGCTTCCTGACCTGGGCCATCGAGGTGGCGACCGTGGAGTGGACGCTGAGCCGGCGCCCGCACGCGATCATGCTGTCCTTCGGCGACCCGGCGCCCTTCACCGGTCCGGTCAAGGACGCCGGGGTGCCGCTGCTCCTGCAGGTCACCAGCATGGCCGAGGCCGAGCAGGCGGTCCGCCTCGGCGCGGACATCATCATCGCCCAGGGGAGTGAGGCGGGCGGGCACGGCGGCGGCCGGGCCACGCTGCCCTTCGTGCCGGCCGTGGCCGACCTGGTCGCGCCGGTGCCGGTCCTGGCGGCGGGCGGAATCGCCGACGGCCGCGGCGTCGCCGCCGCGCTGGCGCTCGGCGCGGCCGGCGCCCTGGTCGGCACGCGCTTCGAGGCCTGCCAGGAGGCACTCCTGCCGGCGGAGGTGAGCAAGGCCCTGGTGGACGGCCGGGGCGAGGACACCGAGCGCACCCGGATCCTGGACATCGCGCGCGGCTCAGCCTGGCCCGCGCAGTACACCGCCCGGGTGCTGCGCAACGCGTTCCTGGCGGAATGGCGCGGTCGTGAGGACGAGCTGGCCGCCAGTGCCGAGACCCGGCGCGCCTACACCGAGGCCGCCCGGCGCCATGACCTGGACGCGGCGTCGGTGTGGGCGGGGGAGGACCTGGACCTCATCACCAGCATCGAGCCGGCCGCCGAGCTCACCGAGCAGCTGGCCGCCGGCGCGGCAGCCGCGCTGGCCCGCGCGGCCGGGCGCGAGCCGCGCAGCGGCTGAGCGGGCCCTGCTGGCGCCGTCAGCGGCCGGCGGCGCCTGCGGAGCCCGGCGGTGCCGGGCGGTCGGGGCCGGGCTCGGTCAGGGACATGGCCAGAGCGACGGCGGCGGCCGGCAGCAGCGCCTTGCTGAGCGCTCCCGGCGGGGTGTGCTCCGTGGTCAGGGGCTTGGCCGAGCCGATGCCGACACGCAGCAGCTGCTCCGCCGTCACGACGCCGAGCATCAGCGGGACCAGCCCCCGGTACCGCCACAGAGCCACCCAGATCACGCCTGCCTCCAGCAGCTGGCCACCGCCCCACTGAGCTAGCAGGGCAATGACATTGCCGCCGCCCTTCACGTGGGTGTCCATCGATGCGATCGACTGGGCGCCGCTATCCGGGGCAAGGACGTGGATAAGGCTGCGGATAGTCCCCACGACGTTCACCGCGGCCAGCATCCCGGCCGTCCAGCCGGGTCCGCGGAAGGTCGCCACGTCGCCTGGCAGCAGCCGCGACAGCCGGAGCCGTCGCCCGCCCGCCAGCGCGCGAACGCCGGCCTGGCGCTCGCCGCGCCCGTCAGTAGCGGTCATCGATTCCCCCTGTGCTGGTCGGCCGGCGCGATCCGGGGCGGCCGGCGCCAGTCTCTCGCTGGCCACCTCAGGCCGGCCCTGGCCGGCGCTGGCTGCGCTACCCGGTCTATCCGCTCTACCCGGTCTTTTCCGCCTCCGTCACCGGCTAAGCCCTCCTCCGAATCAAGATCTTCAGAACCGGCCCGAAACCGGATGATCGGGACAGTTCTCGTGGGTCCGGTGGGGCAGCGGGTGCGGGATGGCCGGGCGGGGAAGGGCACTCCTATGTCGATGTCGGCCATGATCGCGGACATGCGCCGCCGGTTCCTGGTCGCTGCGGTGTTCTCCGTGCCGATCCTGATCTGGTCGCCGATCGGCCGTGAGGTGCTCGGGCTGAGCGTGCCGGTCCCGTTCGGCCTGCGCGAGGACGTCTGGGCGCTGCTGCTCAGCCTGCCGGTGATCTTCTACTCGGCGTGGATCTTCTTCGCCGGCGCCTGGCGGGCACTGCGCGCGCACACCCTGGACATGATGGTCCTGGTCGCGGTGGCGGTCGCCTCGGGCTGGCTGTACTCGGTCTACGTCACGCTGACCGGCGGCGGCGACGTGTTCTACGAGGCGGCCTGCGTGCTGACCGCGTTCGTGCTGCTGGGCCACTGGTTCGAGATGCGGGCCCGCGGCGGCGCCAGCGACGCGATCCGCGCGCTGCTGGACCTGGCCCCGCCGCGGGCCACCGTCATCCGGTCCGGGCAGGAAGCGGAGATCCCCAGCGCCGAGGTACAGCGGGGCGACCTGCTGCTGGTCCGGCCCGGGACGAAGATCGCCGCGGACGGCGTGGTCGAGGACGGCGACAGTGAGGTCGACGAGTCGATGGTCACCGGCGAGAGCCTGCCGGTGCACAAGGAGCCGGGCTCGCCCGTCGTCGGGGCGACTATCAACGCCAGCGGGACGCTGCGGGTCCGTGTCACCAAGGTTGGCTCCGACACCGCGCTGGCCCAGATCGTCACGCTGGTCCAGGAGGCGCAGAATTCCCGCGCGCCCGCCCAGGCACTGGCCGACCGGGCCGCGTTCTGGCTGGTCCTGGTGGCGCTGGGCGGCGGCGTGCTCACGCTGGCGGTGTGGCTGATCTTCAGTGACCGCCCGGTCAGCACGGCCATCCTGTTCGCCATCACCGTCGTGGTCATCACCTGCCCGGATGCGCTCGGCCTGGCCACTCCCACCGCGATCATGGTCGGCAGCGGGCTGGGCGCCCGGCGCGGCGTGCTGATCAAGAACGCCACGGCTCTGGAGACCTCGGCCCGGGTGCAGGCCGTGGTCATGGACAAGACCGGAACGCTGACCCGCGGCGAGCCCGAGGTCACCGCCGTCATCGCCGCAGCGGGCTGGACGGCGGACGACGTGGTGGGCCTGGCTGCCGCCGTGGAGCGCCAGTCCGAGCACCCGCTGGCGCGGGCCATCGTCCGCCAGGCGAGCCAGCTCGCCACTTCTGGCCAGCTCGCCGCTGCTGGCCCGCGGGCCGGGCCGAGCCCCGGTCCGGCGCGGGCCCCGATCCCAGCGCCCGCGTCCGGCGCGGGTCCGGGTCGCCGGGCCGGGTCCCGGGCCGGCCTGGGTCCCGGCGCCGGGCCAGTTACCGGGTTCCGCGCCGTTGCCGGCCAGGGCGCGACTGCTCGGGTCGGCGGGCGGCGCGTTGCGGTCGGCAGCCAGCGGCTGATGGCCGCGCAGCAGGTCCGGCTCGGCGCGCTGGCCGCCCGCCGGGACGAACTGGCGGCGGGCGGCCAGACCGCCGTGCTCGTCGCCGTCGACGGGCAGGCCGCGGGGCTGATCGGCATTGCCGATGCGGCCCGCGCCACCTCGGCCGCAGCTGTCGCGGCCCTGCATGACCTGGGCGTCGCCGTCATCATGCTGACCGGTGACAACGAGGCCACCGCGCAGCGCATCGCCGGCCAGCTGGGCATCGACACCGTCATCGCCGAGGTCCTGCCCGGCGACAAGGCGGCCCGGATCGCTGACCTGCAGGCCAGCGGCATGACCGTCGCGATGGTCGGGGACGGCGTCAACGACGCGCCGGCCCTGGCCCAGGCCGACCTGGGCATCGCGATCGGCGCCGGCACCGACGTCGCCATCGAGACGGCCGACGTAGTGCTCATGCGCTCGGATCCGCTGGACGTGCCCACCGCCTTGCGGATCGGCCGCGGGACGCTGCGCAAGATGCGGCAGAACCTGGGCTGGGCGATCGGCTACAACGCGATCGCGCTGCCCATTGCGGCCGGGGTCTTCGAGCCCGCGTTCGGGCTGGTGCTGCGACCGGAGATCGCCGCCCTCGCCATGTCCGGGTCCAGCGTCATCGTCGCCGTCAACGCCCTCGCTCTGCGCCGCCTCCGCCTGCCGGCGCCCGGTACCGGGACCAGCCCGGACCAGGCCGCCGCTGGTCTTGACACCGAAGACGCTCAGCAGCGAGCCGCCTGACGCCCGCCGCCGGTGCGCACGGCCAGCGCGCACGGCCCGCTGAATAACCCGGCCCGGCGGGAGATCATGACCGAAATCCGGGTATGGCTGTGACCAGGGGGAACCGTGGTGCGTCCGTGTCGCGGTGCAGGTCAGTGCCTACGGGAGGTGGGACAGATGCAGGCAGCAGTCGGCGACCGGCTGCACATCCACTCCAACATGGTGGGTCAGCCGGAGCGGACGGCGAAGATCGTCGAGGTTCGCGGGGCCGGCGGTGAGCCGCCCTACCTGGTGCAGTTCGACGGCGGCGACACCAGCCTGGTGTTCCCCGGCCCGGACACCGTCATCGAGCGCGGCCGGCGACGCCGGAAGAAGCAAGCCTGACGCCGGCGCCTGCCCGCGGCGCCAGCACCCGCACCCGTCCGGCAGTCACGCTTCCTCACCCCGCCACCTAAGCCCTTCCCGTCTCCGCGATGGGCCTCGGCGGGGGGATTTCACCGCATAGAGGTGAAAACTCTCCCCGGTACTGGGGGTGCGGGACGGTGGGGGCGCGGCCCAGGTGGTGCGGGTCGGCTAGCCAGCCGTGATGTCCAGCGCCGCAGCCGCCTGCTCCAGCGCGGCCAGGTGCTGGTCGACGGTGGCGAGCCCGGCGCCCATGGTGTTGACCGACAGGTGGCTCGCCCCGGCCTGCCGCCAGCTGGCGGCGTGGTCCGCCAGCTGGCCGGGGTCGCCCTTCCAGCTGACCCGGCCCTCCATCCCGATGGCGGCCGGATCGCGGCCGGCGGCCGTCGGCGGCCTGGTCCACGATGGCGCGGGCGGCGTCGAGCTCGGGGCCGGGCGGGACCTGCGGGAACCAGCCGTCGCCCAGCCGGCCGGCCCGGCGGTAGGCGGCCGGCGACTGGGCGCCGAACCAGACCGGGATCGGGCGCTGCACCGGCATCGGCGCCAGCCCGGCGCCGGTGACCTGCTCGTCGGCGCCGTCGGAAGGTGACCACGGGCTCGGTCCAGAGCCGGCGCAGCAGCTCGACCTGCTCGTCGGCCCGGCGGCCCCGGTTGGTGAAGTCCTTGCCCAGCGCCTCGTACTCGACCGCGGTTCCAGCCCAGGCCGACGCCCAGCCGGAACCGGCCGCCGGTGAGCAGGTCGACCTCGGCGGCCTGCTTGGCGACCAGGGCAGTCTGCCGCTGCGGCAGGATGATGATGCCGGTGACCAGCTCCAGCCGGGTGATCGCGGCCAGGTAGCCGAACAGCACCAGCGGCTCGTGGAAGGTCGTGGTGACGTCGTAGGGGCCGCTCCAGCCCGGTGCACCGCCGGGTCGGCGCCCAGCACGTGGTCGTAGGCCAGCAGGTGTGCGAAGCCCAGCTCCTCCGCGCGCTGCGCGTAGGCGCGCACCGCGCCGGGTCGGGGCCGATCTCGGTCTGGGGGAACACCACGCCGATCTGCATAGCGTCCTAGTATGCCCGGCATGCGCTTTAGTTACTGGCCCTCGGTGGCCCGCACCTGGGAAGAGATCCGCGACATCGCGGCACACTGCGAGCAGACCGGCTGGGACGGGCTGTACTACGCCGACCACTTCATGCCCAACGGCCCCGGCCCCGAGCCGCTGGACGGGCCCACCCTGGAGTGCTGGTCCGTCCTGTCCGCGCTGGCCGTCGCGGTCCCGCGGGTCCGGCTGGCCCCGCTGGTCACCAGCATCACCTACCGGCACCCGGCCCTGCTGGCCAACATCGCGGCGGCCACGGACCAGATCAGCGGCGGGCGGCTGACCCTCGGGATCGGGGCCGGCTGGCAGGAGAACGAGCACGCTTCCTACGGCATAGAACTGGGCACCGTGCGCGAGCGGCTGGACCGGTTCGAGGAGGCCACCCAGATCCTGCGGTCGATGCTGGACCAGCCCCGGACCACGTTCGCGGGCAAGTACTACCAGCTCGACGACGCGCCGAACCAGCCCGCCCCGGCGCAGAACCGGGTGCCGCTGCTGATCGGCGGCGCGGGGGAGCGCCGCATGCTCGGCATCGTGGCCCGGTATGCCGATGAGTGGAATGCCTGGACCACGCCCGAGCTCCTCACCCACAAGCTGTCGGTGCTGCGCGGGCACTGCGAGGCGGCGGACCGCGACCCGGGCACGATTCATGTCTCCACCCAGGCGGTCACCTACCTGTCCACTGACGAGGAGTGGCTGAAGGACAAGCGGGACCCGGAGTCGCGGCGGCCCCTGATCGCCGGGACTCCCGCCGAGGTGACCAGCATCGTCGCGCGCTACCAGGAGGCGGGCGCCGACGAGCTGATCATCCCCGACTTCTCGTTCAGCTCGGTGGAGCAGGTGAAGGACACCTGCGACCTGTTCATGCAGGAGGTCGCCGCCAGCTTCCGCTGACGGCCTGCTCCGGCGGACAGCCCGTCCGACGGAGCGCCGGCGCGACTGACCGCCGTGCGACTGACCGCCCGTCCCGCTGCTGGCTCAGGCCTGCGGGACGCTGGCGGTCAGCGCGGCGGCCTCGGCGTGCACCGCGTCGGCCAGGTGATCCACGTCGGCCAGCAGGGTGGGGTCCGCGACCAGCCCGAAGTTCAGGCGCCCGGCCAGCGACACCACCGCGACCCGCAGCGCGTGATGCTCACGGATCTCGGCGAGCGAGTACATCGCCTGCACCGGCACGCCCAGCACCCGGACCGGCTGGCGGGGGCCGGGCACGTTGGACACGTTCAGCGCGAAGGAGCGCGGATGGGTCAGGATGCGCTCGGCGAAGCGGCTCAGCCGCGGGGTGCGGGCCAGCTGGCGAGTGAGGCTGTCCAGGTACTGGGCGTCATGCCCCTGCTTGCGGACCCGGGTGGCCTGGCGGATCGCGGCCAGCCGCTCCAGCGGATCGGCTGAGCCCAGCGGCAGGTCCAGGCAGAAGAACGAGTCGCGGTTGCCGGCCTTGGCGCTGGCCGCGCCGGAGCTGTCCGCGGCAGCCCGGTCCGTGATGGCACTGTCTGCGCGGGAACTGTCCGCGGCAGCCTCGTCCGCGGCGGGCGGGTGCGCCGGGCCGTGCAGGCTGACCGGGACCTTCACCCGGATCGTGCCGAGGTGGCCATGGTGGGCCTCCAGCCAGCGCCGGATCCCGCCCGCCACCACCGTGAGCACCGCGTCGTTGACGGTCGCCCCGCCTGCGGCCCCGGCCACCCGGTGCAGGTCATCAAGGCCGACCGTGGCGAAGGCCACCGACCGCTGGCCGTCGATGCGCCCGTCGAAGGGCGAGCGCAGCCACGGCTGCGGCGTCTCCCTGGCGACCGCGCGCAGCCCTTCCAGCCGGTGCTGGCCAGCCGGGCCCAGGCCGCCGCCCGCCCGCGCCCGGCGCCCGGGACCGCCCGCGGCGGCCGGGCCCGGCCCGGCAGCGGGACGGGCAGCGGCTGGCAGGCTATCGGCGCCGCCCGGCCGGCGGTCGGCAGCGGTCGGCAGGCCAGCTGCGGCGGGGCCTGCAGCGGCCTCCGGCCGGTCGCCTGCGGCCGGGACCCCGCCCTCGTCCGGCGGGTCATCCCACAGCACCGCGCTGGCCATCTGCATCGCTGTCTGGCCGTCGGCCAGCGCGTGGTGGATGCGCCAGGTCAGAGCGCTGCCGCCGCTGGCCAGCCGGGGGATCAGGTCCATCCGCCACAGCGGCCGCGAGCGGTCCAGGTGCTGCTCGAAGATGCCGGCCACCGTCGCCCGGAGGCCCGCATCATCGGCGGCGTCAGCGGGGCTGGCCTGCACCACGTGCGCGGCCAGGTCGATATCCGGGTCCGGTACCCACCACGGCGCGCCGCCCCTGTCGCTCAGCCGCAAGCTCAGCAGCGGGGCGCGGTGCAGCCGCCGGGCCACCGCCGCCCGCAGCTCGCCGACCTCTACCGGGTCGCGCAGCAGGATGACCTTGCACGTGTGCCCGGCCACCGTCGTGTTCTCCAGCGCCAGGATCGCCGCGTCCTCCGGCGACAGCGGCCGCCCTCCGGCAGCGTCCACAGCCTCCTAGCCTCCCCAGGGTCCCGCCGCCGAGCCCGCCCCCGGTCGCCAGTGCGTAACCGGTCAGGCACTATCCGTGATCAGATCACCCTAGCCGATCCCGCCCGCAGCCCCCGGCGGTCCGAGCCGAGCCCAATGCCTGCTGTCCCGCCACGCGCAGGCGGCCGGCGAGCGGGCAGCCCTGACCCCGCCCCGCCCCGCTGCGTACTCAACTCGAAGGATTCGACTTACCTGCGAAACCCCCGCCGCCTGAGCGAGTCGGCTGATCAGGCCCGCTTCGGTTGTCGTTCAGGAGTTGTCGGCGAGGACCTGGTCGATGGTGCGCCTGGCCAGCGTGACGAATCCCGGGTTGGTCTCCCGGTAGTACGGGATGATCGCGGCGGCCTGGTGCAGGGCGTAGCCGCGCGCCCGCCGCCAGGTCCCGCCATCCACCGCCAGCGCGGCGCGGTAGGCCGCCCGGCCGGCCGGGCCGAAGACGGTCCAGGCCGCGATCACGTCAGCGGCGGGGTCGCCGACGCCGGCGCTGCCGAAGTCCACGACGGCGCACAGCCGGCCTCCGGCCACCAGCAGGTTGGGCCGCAGCAGGTCGGCGTGCACCCACACCGGCCGGCCCGCGAACGCCGGCGCCGTGCGGGCCAGGTCCCATGCGGCCAGTGCGGCATCGGCGTCGATGTCCCCGCGCGCGGCCGCGATGTCGGCCCGGGTCCTGGCGTCCAGCTCGGCCAGCGGCCGGCGGCCGCCGCGCGGTGCTCCCGCGGCCGGGGGGACGGCGCGCAGGGACGTGACGAAGGCAGCCAGGTCCCGGGCCGCCCGTTCCTCATCGGTGACCAGGCCGTCGGCGTAGGGCTGGCCGTCGATCCACCGGTAGACCGCCCACCGCAGCGGGAACTCGGCCGTCGGGCGGCCCTGTCCCACCGGGACCGGGACGGGCAGCGACACGGCGGGCGCTAGCCGGGGCAGCCACAGTTGCTCGGTATCCAGGGCGGCGGCCCACGAGGCCAGCCGCGGCAGCCGGGCGTACAGCTCGTCGCCGATCCGGTAAATCGCGTTCACCGTCCCGGTCGACCGCACCTCGCGCAGCGGCAGCCCGGCCAGCTCCGGGAACTGGCCGGCCAGCAGCCGCCCGACGAGCCCGGCGTCGATGCCGAGCTCTCCGTCATGCATCTTCATCCCGGGCGCCATCGCGGGTTAACTTTGCCAGGAGCAGCCAGCGGTGCCGAGCGATTTTCCGAGGCGGGAGAAGAGCGTGGACTTCGAGATCCCGGCCGATCTGGTCAGCTACCTGGCCGAGCTCGATGAGTTCATCGAGCGGGAGATCCGCCCGCTGGAGCAGGCCGACGACAACATCCGGTTCTTCGACTACCGCCGCGAGGACGCCCGGACCGACTGGGATCGCGGCGGTCTGCCCAGCCCGGAGTGGGAGGCGCTGCTGCGCGAGGCGGTCCGCCGGGCCGACTCCGCCGGGCACTACCGGTACGCCTTCCCGGCTCGCTACGGCGGCCGCGACGGCACCAACCTCGGCATGGCCATCATCCGCGAGCATCTGGCCAGCAAAGGCCTCGGCCTGCACTGTGACCTGCAGAACGAGCACATGATCGTCGGGAACAACGTCGGCCTGCTGCTCATGCTGCACTACGGCACGCCGGAGCAGCAGGCGGAGTGGGTGCCCGGCCTGGCCGCCGGGCGCCGCGGCTTCGCGTTCGGGATCACCGAGCCCGCGCACGGCTCGGATGCCACCTTCATGGAGACCACCGCCGTGCGCGATGGCAGCGAGTGGGTGATCAGCGGGGAGAAGACCTGGAACACCGGCGTGCATGCCGCATCGCACGACCTGATCTTCGCGCGGACCAGCGGGCAGCCCGGCGACGGCGACGGGATCACCGCGTTCCTGACCCCGGTCGCCGCGCCCGGCTTCACCGTCGAGGAGTACCTGTGGACGTTCAACATGCCGACCGATCACGCGCGGATCAGCCTGCATGAGGTCCGGGTGCCGGCCGGCGCGGTGTTCGGCGGCGAGGGCCGCGGCCTGCAGGTCGTGCAGCACTTTTTCAATGAGAACCGGATCCGGCAGGCCGCCTCCAGCCTCGGCGCCGCCCAGTTCTGCATCGATGAGTCCGTCGCCTACGCCCGCCAGCGCGCCCCGTTCGGCAAGCCGCTGGCCGCCAATCAGGCCATCCAGTTCCCGCTCGTCGAGCTGCAGACTCAGTGCGAGATGCTGCGCGCGCTGATCCACAAGACCGCCTGGCTGATGGACACCGGCGGGCCGTTCTCGGCTTCCGACAAGGTGTCGATGTGCAACTACTGGGCCAACCGGCTGTGCTGCGAGGCGGCCGACCGGGCCATGCAGGTGCACGGCGGCCTGGGCTACTCGCGGCACAAGCCGTTCGAGCACATCTACCGGCATCACCGCCGGTACCGGATCACCGAGGGGGCCGAGGAGATCCAGATGCGCCGGGTGGCCGGGTACATGTTCGGCTACATGCGCCAGCGCGCCCCCAAGGGCGTAGCGCAGGACGCGGCCGGGGGCGGGAGCTGATGGACCCGCGCCAGCTGGCCGCGGCGCTGCGCGGCACCCTCGGCCCGGTCGCCGTCGAGTCGCTGGCCCGGCTGTCGGGCGGTGCATCGCGCGAGACCTGGGCCTTCGACGCCGTCAGCGCCGACGGTGCCCGGCTGCCGCTGGTGCTGCGCCGCGACCCGCCCGGGCGGCCCGGCGAGCCCGGCTCCATGAGCCGCGAGGCCAGCGCCATCACCGCCGCCCGGGCGGCCGGGCTGGCCGTCCCCGAGGTCCTGCTGTGCACCGACGGACCGGGCCTGTGGGGCTCGGCCGGCCTGGTCATGCGCCGCGTCCCCGGTGAGACCATCGCCCGGCGGATCCTGCGCGATGATGCCTACCGCCGCGCCCGCGAGGTGCTGACCGGGCAGCTCGGCGCGTTCGCCGCGGGCCTGCACGCGCTGCGCCCGCCGCCCGGCATGCCGGCCCCGGATCCGCTGGCCGGCCTGCGGGCCGCGCTGGCCGCCGCCGGTGACAGCAGCCAGGTCTTCGAGCTCGCGCTGAGCACGCTGGAAGCCAGCCCGCCGCCGCCCCGGCCGCCCGTCCTGGTACACGGCGACCTGCGGCTGGGCAATCTCATCGTCGGCCCGGACTCGCTGCGCGCCGTCATCGACTGGGAGCTGGTGCACACCGGGAACCCGGCCGAGGACCTCGGCTGGCTGTGCGTGAAGGCCTGGCGGTTCGGCGCTGCGCTGCCCGTGGCCGGGACCGGGAGCCGGGAGGACCTGCTGGCCGCCTACCGGGCGGCCGGCGGGCCCGACGTCAGCCTGGACGAGCTGCGCTGGTGGGAGATCCTGGGCACGCTGCGCTGGGGCATCATCTGCATGACCCAGGCCGGGGCGCATCTGTCCGGCGCGCACCGGTCGGTTGAGCTGGCCGCCATCGGCCGCCGGGCGTGCGAGCAGGAGTGGGACCTGCTCCTGCTGCTTGCCCCCGACGCCGCGGCGCAGGCCGCCGCGGTGCGCCCCCGCCCGGCCGGCCAGGCCCGGCCGGACCCGGCCCCCTACGGCCGGCCCACCGCCAGCGAGCTGCTGGATGCCGTCCGCGGCTACCTGACGGACGAGGTCCTGCCCGCCACCACCGGGCAGCTGTCGTTCCACGCCCGGGTCGCCGCCAACGTGCTGGGCATCGTGGCCCGCGAGCTGGAGTCCGGCGCCATCCCGGAGCACGCCGGGCTGGCCGGCCGCGTCGCTGCCCGGCTGGCCGTGGCCAACCCCCGGTACTTCGGTGACGGTGCCGCCGGCCCGGCCGGTTCCGCGTCCTGACTTATCCATAACGGGCCGCGTGGCCGGCGCGGCTCGACCTGACCACCCCGCTGCCCGGCTGCTGCGTACTGCCCGCTTTTGACTGCTAGTAGCCGTTGAGCTAATCTCATTAGCTATAAGGCTATTCTCAAGTAACTCAGGACGGAGCACCCGATGGCTGCCACTCAGTTCCTCGACCTGCCGGACGGCCGGCTCGCCTATGACGACACCGGCGGTGACGGACAGCTCATCGTCGCGACTCCCGCCATGCTCGACCTGCGGTCGGAGCTGCGGTTCCTGACTCCGCTGCTGGCTCAGGCCGGCTTCCGGGTGGTGACCATCGACCAGCGGGGGATGGGCGAGACCAGCGCCCGCTGGCCCGAGTACGGCAGCACCCCGATGGCCCGCGACCTGATGGCCCTGCTGCGGCACCTGGACGCCGGGCCGGTCATCATCTACGGCACCTCCAACGGCGCGGCCGCCGGCGTGTACGTCGCGGCGGAGGCCCCGGAGCTGGTCCGCGGCCTGGTGCTGGCCGCGCCGTTCGTCCGCGACGGCCGCATGTCGTTCGTGCAGCGCCAGATGATGAACGTCATGCGGGTGCCCGGGCTGGCCGTCCCGCTGTACCTGTCCTACTTCCCGAAGTGGGAGCCGAAGCGGCCGGCTGATTTTGACCAGCACAAGGCCCGGCTGGCGGCGAACTTCCGCGAGCCCGGCCGCAGCGGCGTGATCAAGCGCTACCTGCTGGAGCAGTCGCATGCCGAGGCGGCGGCCCGGCTGGACCGGGTCGCGGTCCCGGTGCTGGTCATCATGGGCACGGGCGACATTGACTGGCCCGACCCCGCGGCCGAGGGCCGGTGGGTGGCCAGGCTGTCCGCCGAGCTGGTGCTGCTGGACGGCGCGGGCCACCACCCGCACGTCGAGGAACCCGGCCCGATCGCCGAGGCCGTCACGAACTTCGCCGCCAAGCTCGATGCCTAGGACCGGCCTGACCGCCGCCGAGGTGGTCCGGGCGGGCGCCGAGCTCGCCGACGAGGCCGGCTTCGCCCGGCTGACCCTCGGCATGGTCGCCGAGCGGCTCGGCGTCCGGCCGCCGTCGCTGTACAAGCACGTCGCCAGCCTGGCTGACCTGCAGCACCGCATCGCGACGCTGGCCATGCGCGAGCTGGACGAGGCGATCCGCGACGCAATGATCGGCCGGTCCGGCCGGGACGCCCTGGCCGCCCTGGCCAGGGCCGTCCGCTGCTACGTCACCGCCCATCCGGGCCGGTACACCGCGACGGTCGGCGCGCAGTTCGCGGGGCCGGACGACCCGCTGCTGGCGGCCAGCACCCGGGTCATCGACTCCTTCGGCGCGGTCCTGCACGGCTACGGCATCGCCGGGGATGACCTGGTGCACGCCATCCGGACGCTGCGCTGCACCCTGCACGGGTTCGCCGTGCTCCAGGCCGGCAACGCCTTCCAGTGGAGCGAGGACGCCGACCAGAGCTTTGACTGGCTGATCGGCTTCATGGACCGGGGCCTGCGCGACGTGCAGCCCGGCGAGGCGCGCTCGTCCTAGCTGCGGGCCGCCGGGCCGGCCCGCGCACCGGGCCGGTCAGCGCTGCCGGGCCTGCTGCCAGGCGTCACTGGCCAGGAAGTACGTGTCGTAGCGCTCCTGGACGGCCAGCAGGCTCTCGCGGGCTTCCTGCCCCACGGCGATGCGGGCCAGGTGCCGGAAGTACTCAAAGCGCTCGACCCCCGGCGTGATGATGATCAGCAGCTCGCCGTCGTGGCCGGCCGGGGCCGCGAACGCATGCGACAGTCCCGGCGGCACCACGATCAGGTCACCCTCGTGACCGGTCAGCACGCTGTCGCCGGCCAGCACCTCCACCGCGCCGCCCAGCACGTAGAACAGGGAGCCGGCAAGCAGCAGCCGGGGCGGCCCGCTGCGCCGGCGCAGGTCGTCCTACGATGACCGGACTGTCCCGACCCGCCGTCGCGTGAGGAGCTGTACCAGTGGCCGCAGATTCCCGCCCGCTGGCCGCCGCTCCTGGCGACGGCGGCCCGGCCGAGCCCGCCCTGATGGCCGGGGCGCCGCCGTTTGCCGGCCATGCCCAGGTCACGCTGGCCAACTGGTCGGACCCGCCCTTCAACCGGTGGGCGTTCCAGCACATCCGCGAGCTCATCCCGACCGCGTCCATCGGCCGTCCGGCCCGGGCGCGTCCGCTGCCCCGCGCCGAGCGCGACCTGCTGGCCCTGCGCTTTACCTCCGGCGACCGCGAGCTGTCCGTAGCGGACCTGCTCGCCGAGACCTACACCGACGGCTTCCTGGTGCTGCACCGCGGCCAGGTGGTCACCGAGCTGTACCGGAACGGGCTGGCGCCGGCGACGCCGCACCTGCTGATGTCGGTCTCCAAGTCGGTGACCGGCATGCTCGCGGGCATACTCGCCGGACGCGGGCAGCTCGACCCGGCTGCCCTGGTCACGGATGTCGTGCCGGAACTACGCGGGACCTCTTTCGACGGCGCGACCGTGCGGGACCTGCTCGACATGCGGGCCGGCACTAAGTTCAACGAGGACTACGACAGCCCTGACTCCGACGTCCGCACCTGCGACAGGGTGTACCTGTGGCGGCCCGATGACGGCGAGCCCCGGCCGTCCGACGCGCTGGCCTACTTCCCGACGCTGGTCAACGATGGTGAGCACGGCGGCCCGTTCCGGTACCGCTCGATCCTGACCGACGTGCTCGGCTGGGTCCTGGAGCGGGCCGGCGGCGCCCGCCTGCACGAGCTGATCGCCCGCGAGCTGTGGCAGCCGATGGGCGCGGAGTTTGACGCAGCGATCACGGTAGACGGGCACGGCAACGCCCTGGCCGACGGCGGCATCTGCGCCGCCCTGCGGGACGTGGCCCGGTTCGGGCAGCTCGTCCTGGACCGGGGCCAGGCCGGCGGGCAGCAGGTCGTGCCCGCCGAGTGGATCGAGGACACCATCCGCGGCGCGCCCGATGGCCCGCAGGCCTTCGCCGCCGCCTCGTCCGGCGCGCACTACCGGAACTACTGGTGGGTGGACGACCCGGCCATCCCGTTCCTGCACGCCGTGGGGATCAACGGCCAGCACGTATTCGTGCACGGCGCCGCCCGGGTGGTGGTCGTCAAGCTGTCGACCTGGCCGACGGCGACCAGCGCCCGGCTGCGCCGCCTGCATGGCGACGCGGCGTTCGCCATCGCCGAGTACCTGAGCTGACCCGCGCACGCGAGGGCGGCGGCCCGCTGGGGGCCGCCGCCGCTGCGTGCGGGCCGGGTCATGCGCCGGCGTTGATCAGTCTGCTCTCGGCTTCGCTGGCGGCCGGCGCACCGGACGGGGCCGAGCCAGCCGGGCGGCCGGGATTGCGCAGCAGCACCAGGCTGTAGCTGACGACGGCTGCGCCGCACGCGATCAGGGCGCCGGTGCTGCCGAGCAAGCCGACCAGCAGCGGGGCGATGAGCGAGCCAGCGGCGATGCCGCCAATCGAGGCGGGCAGCGCCAGGCCGTAAGCGCGGCCGAACATCTCAGGGGGCAGCGCCCGCTGCAGGCCCGTCTCGGTCATGATCTCGACCAGGATGGCGCCGACGCCGGTGGCGGCGGCCAGCGCGATAGCCAGCGCGGCCCAGCGCGTGCCGGCCAGCGCCAGCATCGGGACCCCTACGGCGGCCAGCGCGCTGGCCAGCACCGCACGAGGGTGCGGACAGCGCAGTGCCCGGCTGGCCAGCACGGTCCCGGCCAGTCCGCCCGCGCCGACCCCGGCGAACAGGTATCCGTAACCGTGCAGGCCAAGGCCGGCCTGGCGGGCAACCAGGATGAGCAGCACTGTCTGCATCCCGTAGACCAGGCTGCACATGATGTCGGCACCAATCAGCCGCAGCGCCTGCGGGTGCGCTCGCAGCACTGCCGCGCCATCGGCCACACCGCGCAGCAGTCCGGCGGGCCGCCCTTCGGGCGAGCCGGGCCGGAAGGCCGCGCCCGCGGGAATGGCCAGCACTGCGAGCGCGGACAGGCCGAAGGTAGCTGCGTTAGCGATGAAGGGCAGCGCGGGCGAGCCGAGCAGCAGCAGGACGCCGCCGAGAGCTGGCCCGGCGACCACGCCCAGGCCGGTCACGGCCGACCGGGCCGCGTTGGCGCCGGGCAGGTCGGTATCGGGAACCAGCCGGGGAGTAATAGCGGACGCACATGGCAGGTACGGGCAGCCCGCCAGTGTCGCCACGGCGGCGATCATCGGAGCGATCACGATCGGCAGGTGGGACGCTGCGACCAGCGCCAGTGCCGCCATGAGGATCAGCCGGATGAGGTCGCAGACCACCATGAGGCGCCGCCGGTCGAACCGGTCGGCGATCACCCCGCCGAGCGGGCCCAGCACGACGACTGGCAGCACCCGGGCGGCGGTGGTGACCCCCGCCCACATCGGCGAGTGGGTGCGCTCGAAAACCAGGGCTATCAGGGCCAGGTTGTACAGCCAGTCGCCGATCTGCGACACCGCCAGGCCGGTCAGCAGCCAGCGGAACGCCGGGTAGCGCAGGGCCGACCGGATGGTGCCGGCCGGCGCGTTCGTGATGCTCATTCGGGCCCTCCCTGAGTCCGTGCCGTGGAAGCACTTCCACAGTCGGGCTAAGGGGCGGTACGGCACATCGGCCGGCTGCCGTAGCGGAACAGATTCGGGTCCTCAGATCCGCGCGGTGGCCCCTTAGCCGGCCGCGGCCGGGTCAGCCGCGGCCCTTAGACGCGCGGCTGTCGTGCTCAGCGCACGCAGGCCAGGCGGGGTCGGCCGGTTAGGCAGGGGACTGCGGCACGCCCAGGCGGTGGGCCACGGCGGCGGCTTCCACCCGCCCGCTGACGCCCAGCTTGGCCAAGATGTTGGACACGTGGACGCTCGCGGTCTTGGCACTGATGAACAGAGCCTGCGCGATCTCGGGGTTGGAATTGCCCGCGGCCAGCAAGTGCAGGACCTCACGCTCCCGGCCGGTGAGGCCGAACCGGGCCAGCTCGTCGGCTGGGGCCGGGTCCAGACCCGGTGCGCGGTCAGGGGCCACCGGGCCGCGCGCTGGGCCCGCGCCGGGGCCAAGGCCGAGCCGCGCCCGGCGGGCCAGCGCGGCGGCCTCGGCGGCCAGTGGCTCAGCTCCGGTCCGGTCAGCGAGTTCGTGCGCCCGCTGGACGGCCCGGGCCGCGGCGGGCGGATCGCCGGCGGCACTGTGCGCCTCGGCCAGCCGCAGCAGCGCATACGCCAGCGGATAGGGCTCCTCGGCCTGCTCCCAGGCGGCCGCCGCTACCAGCCAGTGTTCGCGGGCATCGGTCCCGGCGGCCCGCGCCTGCTCAGCAGCTACGAGGGCCTGGTAGCCGCGGAACGGCGGTGCGGAGACGGGGAGCTGGGCAGCCAGCTCCGCCAGCCCGGCGCAGCGTTCCTCAGTGAGCGCGGGCACTGCCTCTCGCCGGTCGCGAAACAACGTTGCCTCATCGGCCTCGATCCGCATTCCCAGCCAGAGCGCGGGCCAGGCATAGCGAGCGGTCCAGGATTGTGGTTCGCTGCCTAGCCGCCGGCAATGGCCTCACGGGCAGCCGGAAGGTCACCGCGACCGAGCGCAATCATGGCCTCTGCGTACCGCATGGGCTGGGTGAACTGAACGTCGCTCGTGTCTCCCATGGCCCGGCGGGCGCGGCGCAGCTCATGGCAGGCATCCTCATACTGGCCGCGCATGGCTGCGAGCTCAGCTCGCAGCTGGTGCAGTGTCGCGCCGAACACCCCTTCAGGCTCGGCGCTCAGGGCCTGCGCCGTCAGCCGGTCGGCCTCTTCCCAGCGGCCCAGGCGCAGCAGTGGCTCGGCCTGATTCCCGATCAGATAAGAGCCGAGTGTGCGTGTCATCCCGGCTCGGACGGCCAGGTCCAGCCCGTCCTGTGCTGTCTTCGCGGCCTCCTGGTGCCGACCGAGCAATTCCAGGACATCGGAGAGGTTCACGTAGCCGCGCAGCGCGGTCGGCGGGTTATCGGCCTCGAGCGCCAGCCGCACCCCCGCGCGGAGGTGCTCCAGGCCCTCCTCGGCTGGGCCGAGGTAGGCGCGTGCAGAACCGAGAGTGATGGCAACATCCGCCTCAACGTCCCCGGCCTGCACTTCGCGTGCAGCTTCCAGCGCGCGCCGGGCCAGCTCGGCGGCGCCTGTCATGTCGGAGCGCCGCATCTGTGCGCTGGCCAGGGCAGCCAGCACTACCGCACGCGCCCGGCTGGGCTGATCCAGAGGGAGCAGGCCCAGCGCCTGCTCCAGCGAGGCAACGGCGTCCTCCATCCGGGCTCCGTCCCGCTGGGCCACGGCGTAGCGCTCCAGCAACAGTGCCCGCCGGACCGGGTCGGAGTCGGCGGGCAGCCCGGCCAGCGCGTCGGCGAGCAGGGACTGGGCCCGGCCCACCGCTCCGGACCGGTACGCCGCCTCGGCCGCGAGCCGGCTCACCTCGGCCTGGTCCAGGCCGGTGCGCTCGCTGGCGTCATCGACCCGGGGCCAGATCTGCAGGGCCCGCTCGAGGTGTCGCAGGGCCTCGGCGGGCGCATACGAGGCCAGCGCGTGCCGGGCCGCCTCGATAGCGGCCGGCAGTGCCTGCGGCAGGTCCAGCGCGGCATACCAGTGATAGGCCAGCGCGGCGGGCAGCAGCGACTGGTCTCCGGCCAGCCGCGGCTCGCGGGCCAGGACGGTGCCGTAGGCCCCGTGCAGCCGGACCCGCTCGCCCGGCAGCATGTCCTCATATACGGCGTCCCTGGTCAGGGCATGCCGAAATGCGTAGCCGTGACCGCTGGGATCGACCTGGAGCAGGTGATTCTCCACGGCCTCGCGCAGGGCCGCGAACAGCTCCGCCTCCCCTATGTCGGCGACCTCCGCCAGGAGCTGATCGGGCACCGTCCGGCCGGCCACCGAAGCGGTGCGCAGCAGCCGCTGCGCGTCCGGGCTGAGCGCGTCCGCCCGGCTGAGTAGCACGTCGCGCAGGGACGGCGGCAGATCGGTGAGATCACCGTCCGCGCGCACGGCCCCGACGAGCTCCTCGACCAGGTAGGCGTTGCCGCCGGAGCGATCGAAGACCAGGTCGGCGACGTCCGGTGCCGGGTCGTCGCCGAGGATCGCGGTGAGCTGGGCACCGACCTCGCCGCGGTCGAACCGGGGCACCTCGGTGCGATGCACCGTCCGCATCCGCTCCCAGCTGGTCAGCAGCGGGCGCAGGGGGTGCCGGCGGTGCAGCTCGTCGGACCGGTAGGTGATGGCCAGCAGCACGCGCGCGCCGCGCAGCGACCGGACCAGGAACGCGGTCAGGTCCAGTGTCGACTGGTCGGCCCAGTGCAGGTCCTCGACGACGAACATGACCGGCCGCACCGCGCTGAGCCGGTCCAGCATGCCCAGGACCAGTTCCAGCAGCTGAGCCTTCTGGATGTCTTCGCCGGGCGCGCGGACTGCGGCATGCGGATCGATCTCGGGTAGCAGCCGGGCCAGGCCTGGCCCGGCCGGCCCAGTACCTCGCTCAGGGCTTCGGGCGGCATGGTGCGGGCGAGCATGCGCAGGGCGTCCACGAGCGGAGCGAGCGGGAGGCCCTCCGCGCCGAGCTCGATGCACTGCCCGGTCAGCACCAGGAATCCGGCGTCGGACGCCCGCGTGGCCAGTTCGCGGACCAGCCGGGTCTTGCCCACGCCCGCCTCGCCGCCGATGAGCGCGAAGGCGGGCTCCCTGGCTTGAGCTCGGTCGATCAGCGCGGCCAGAGATGACATCTCCGCACCACGGCCGATGAAGACGGGGCTCACCACGCCAGTGCTCATGGCCGCAACGCTGCCACAGATGGAACTCCCCGGCTATCGGGGCGGCCTGGCAGCCGGACTGCTGTCGGCGGGAGTGCCTAACCTGGGTCGAGACGCCCAGCACGACCCGGGGAGGGACCGATGGCCGACGCCGCCGACCTGTGCCGTCTCGCACTGGCCCTGCCCGGGGTCGAGGAGATCGACAGCGACGGTTTTGACTTCCGGGTGGGCGGCCGGGGCTTCGTCTGGTCGTATCCCGAGCGGCAGCCCGGCCGCGGGCGGGTCATCCGGACCGACATCGCGGTCCTGTACGTCGGGGACGAAGCCGAGAAGCAGGCGCTGCTGCTCGGCGAGCCTGGCCTGTTCTTCACCACGCGCGGCTATGACGGCTGGCCGCTGGTCATGCTCCGCCTGGATCAGGTCGCCGCCGATCGCCTGGAAGAGCTGGTCACCGACGCCTGGCGGATGCGGGCCCCGGCCGGCCTGATCAGCGAGCCTGACGTGCCAGGCGGCCGCGGCGCACCCTGACCGCGGCGCCGGGACTGCGGGCAACGGCCCCCGCCGCGGTGTCCGTCACTCCGGGAGCAGGCCGGCAGCCGTGAAGGCCCGCTGGTAGATCTCCCGGATCACTTCCTGCTTGCGGGCGTTGTACTGCATCCCGTGCTCGCCGAGCGCGTTGGCCCGGGCCGCCGCGGTGCGCTTGACGGCGGCGTAGAGCTCGCGCTCGCCCGGGTTGCCGCGCAGCCAGTCACGGAAGATCCGGTGCCGGACGAGCTCCGGGCTGTCGGGCCCGAACACGTGCAGGTTGCCGGCCGGCTCAGCCGCCTCCAGCATCCGGTGTCCGTGCCACCACGGCTCGCGGATCTTCAGGCGGAAGCCGGCCGCCTCCAGGGCCGGCACGTAGTCCTGCTCGCGGCCGGGGTCGGCCACCGTCAGGTCGATGTCGATGACGGGTTTGGCCGGCAGTCCTGGTACTGAGGTGGAACCCACATGCTCCAGTTGCAGGACGCGCCAGCCCAGGGCGCCGCGGATCCGGCCGGCGAGCTCGTCATAGCGCCGCGGCCAGGAGGGGTCGGGATCAGCTATCTCGATGCCGGTGGCGGGCTCCCGGCCGGCCACCCACGCACTGGCTCCCGGCGGTGGCGGTGAGTCGTCGAACGACACGATCTCGGCGCGGCTGGGCACCACGGCAGTGTATGTCCGAGGCCCGGTCCCGGCCGGGCGTGCTCCACTCGCCGGCCAGCATCCGGCCGGTGCCGGGACCGGGCCGCCGTCACCGCTGACTGCGTCGCCGGAATGCCCACTGGATCAGCTCGTCGGCCAGGTGCTGCTGCGTCCAGCCGCCGGTAACCGCCGCGGTGAGGATGTCGGCCTGGCTAGGCGGCGCCAGGCCGCCCGCGGGCTGATCCAGGTCGAGATTGGCGGGGAAGGCATATCCCTCGGCGCAGGCGGCGATGACGTTGGCGATCTGGCCCGGCGCGGCGCCGGAGTCACGCATCGCGCACAGTGCGGGGAAGACCGCCAGCGACATCGCCTGCCGGTCGACCGATTCCATCGCCCGGCCGAAAGCCGAGGAGACTTGCAGCAGGTTGGCCATCCGGTGCACCCCTGCGGTGCGGTTGGCGCCCGCGGCATGGAACAGGGCCGGGTTGAAGAACGCGGCGTCGCCCGCGCGCAGCGGCAGTTGCACGTGGCGGGACTCGAAGTAAGCACCGAACTCCGGCCGGGGGAAAGCCACGTAGCCGGGCAGGTACTTCTGCGAGTGCGGCAGGTACATCGTCGGGCCGGCCTCAGCGGGCATGTCGGTGTGGGCCACCGCGCCCTGCAGGGTGAGCGCGGGCGAGAGCCGGTGCGCGTGCGCCGGGAAGCGCGCGGCCTGCTCGGCGGAGCAGAAGCCCAGGTGGTAGTCGCGGTGCCCCGTCTGCGCGGCGCCCCCCGGATTGACCACGTTCACCTGGGAGGTGACCTGGTAGCCGGGCCCGAGCCAGGCCTGGCTGACGGTCGCGATGACGTCGCTGGCGTAGTAGCCCGCGAAGACCTCAGGGGCACGCAGCGCCAGCTTCTCCAGCGCGTTCCAGATCCGGTCGTTCTGGCCGGGCCGCGCGAAATGGTCGCCTGCCGAGCCGCCGGCCTGCCGCTGGCCGGCGATGATGGCCCGGAACTGCCCGGTGGCGCGGCCGACGACGGCCGGGTCCTCGAACGCGCCGGGGATCAGCACGATGCCCGGCCCGTCGTGCAGCGCCCGGGCGAGCTCGGCCATGACCGCCTGGCGGCCGGCCGGGCTGGCCGCCGCCGCGCGCAGCCGCGCGCCGTCGTAGACGAGCACGTTCTGCTCGACGGCGCTGGCCTGCGGGTAGCCAGCCAGCTCCGTTCGCTCGCTCGTGACGGCGGCCAGGTCAGCGACCCGGCACCCGGCCGGGTCCAGGTAGCCCGGCACCGAGCCCGGTTCCGGCGTCATCGGCAAGCTCCTCGCCACTGGTGCATCAGGTCCTGCCGCCAGCGTAAGAACGCCGCTCGCGGTGTCCACCCCCGGCCGGTCATTCATCAGCAGTTATTGGTGCTAAGCCGGATTCAGACCGGAATGCCGGATGGCCAGCTCCGGGCCGGTGCCGTCCTGCCCGGCCGGAACGGGGCGGAGTTACGCTGGATGGAAGCGGGGAGGTGGTGCCGATGACAGCCGGACCGGGGAACCCGATGGCGGGCATGGCAGGCCGCGGCCGCCTGCGGGCGTCGCACGCCGACCGCAACCATGTCATCGGGATGCTCAAGGCCGCCTACGTGCAGGGCCGGCTGACCAAGGACGAGTTCGACGAGCGGATGAGCTCGACGCTGACCGCACGGACGTTCGGGGACCTCGCCGGGCTCACCACCGACCTGCCCGCCGGGCTGACCGATGTGCCGCCCCCGCCGCCGCTACCGCCGTCCTCCGTGCCGGCGGCCAAGATCGTGCTGTCGGCCGCCGCCGGGCTGCTGGCCCCCGCGATCCTGGCGACGGCCTCACTGACCGGCAACGCCCAGCTGTACGCGCTGTTCATCCTGCCCACGATGATCACCTTCGTGGCCTGGATGGTGGCCGGTGCCGTAGCCCTGGACGCCTGGCACGGCAGGCACTCCGGGCCGCCGCCCCCGCCGGGGAGCGGGCGGCCGGGGCGCTCGGTCGGTGGCCGGCCCGGTGGCGGCTCCGGCCGCGACCTGCACTGCCAGAGCCGCCCGCTGGTGCGCCGCGCGCCCGCCTGGCACGCGCCAGGCCCGGTCTCTGGCTGAGCCGCGGCCGGACCCTGCCCGCCGGGCCCCTGCCTGGCCGGGCTGCCCCGGATTGCTCCCGTTTCTGCCTGCGGGGAGAATACGCGCAGTAACGGGCGGGACGTGATGACCGGTCAGGTGAGGCAGCAGTGAGCGGTGCCGGGCAGCAGGAGACGCGTGGCCGGCCGGCGGCGGCCGCATCCGGCCCGGACGTCCTGCTCGCCACCAAGCTGCATGCGCCAGGCCCCCGGCCGGGCCTGGTGCCGCGGCTGCGGCTGGCGCAGCGGCTCGACGACGGGCTGGGCCACGGGCTGGTGCTGGTCTGCGCCCCGGCCGGGTACGGCAAGACGATGCTGCTGGCCGACTGGGCCCGGCGGGCCGCGCGGCCCGCCGCCTGGCTGTCACTGGACGCCGGCGACAATGACCCGGCGCGGTTCTGGCGGCACGCGGTCGCGGCGCTGGATCACCTGCGGCCCGGGATCAGCGGCCGGGCAGCCGGGCTGCTCGGCCCGCCAGCGCCGCCAGGTTTCGAGCCGCTGCTCGCCGTCCTGATTAACGAGCTGGCCAGCCAGCCGCCCGCCGGCCCGGCGCTGCTCGTGCTCGATGACTATCACGTGATCACCTCCGCCGCGGTCCATCAGAGCCTGGAGTTCCTGGTCGAGCACCGGCCACCCGGCCTGTGCCTGGCCCTGGCCAGCCGGTCTGACCCGCCGCTGCCCCTGGCCCGGCTGCGGGCCCGCGGGCTGCTCACTGAGGTGCGCGCAGGCGAGCTCCGGTTCACCGGCGCCGAGGCGGCGGCCCTGCTGGGCGCGGCCGCGGCCGGGCCCGGCCAGGCGCTGCCGGGCGAGGTGGTCGCCGCGCTCGCGGCCCGGACCGAGGGGTGGGCCGCCGGGCTGCAGCTGGCCGCCCTGTCGCTGCGCGGCCAGCCGGACCCCGCCGGGTTTGTCACCGCCTTCACCGGCAGCCACCGCTACGTCCTGGACTACCTGACCGAGGAAGTGCTGGAGCAGCAGGACGAGCGGCTGCGCACCTTCCTGCTCGAGACCTCCGTGCTCGGCCGGCTGAGCGGCGAGCTGTGCGACGCCGTCACCGGCCGGTCCGGCAGCCAGGCGCTGCTGGAGCGGGCGGAGCAGTCCGGCCTGTTCCTGGTGGCCCTCGATGAGGTCCGGCACTGGTGGCGCTACCACCACCTGTTCGCCGACCTGCTCCGCGTCCGCCTGCAGCAGGAGCAGCCCGGCCGGGCCGCGCAGCTGCACCGGGCCGCCGCCGCCTGGTATGAGGAGCAGGGCCTGGCCGATGAGGCCATCCGCCATGCCCGCGCCGCGGGGGAGCTGCGCCGGGCCGCCCGGCTGATCGAGGAGCACTTCGACGCGGTGTTCTACCTGCGCGGGGAGCAGGCCACCATCAGCGGGTGGCTGGCCGATCTCCCGGCGGACCTGGTCCGGTCCCGGCCGCGGCTGCTGCTGGCCCGGGCCACCGTGGCGAACGCCGGCGGCGACGTGGCGGCGGTCGAGCCGCTGCTGGACGCCGCCGAGCGCGCAGCCGCCGAGGGCGCAGCCGCCGAGCGGGCGGACGGCGCGGCCGGGGAGCCCTTCACGCCCACCGTCGGCCGGGCCGCCAGCATGCTGGCCAACGTCCCGGCGCTGATCGCGCTGGATCGCAGCTACCTGGCTCAGTTCCGCGACGACACCGACGGCACGGCCCGGTTCGCGGCCCTGGCACTGGCCAGCAGCGAGCCGGGGGAGTGGCTGCTGAGGTCGATCGCGCACGGGTTCCTGGCCGTCGCCGAGTGGCGCCGCGGCCGGCTGGCCGCGGCACACAGCTCGTTCGCGGCCAGCAGCGCCGGCTGGCGGGCGGCCGGCCAGCCGACCGTCACGGCCTGGGGCGGCTACCAGCTGGCCCAGGTGCAGCGGGCCCAGGGTCGCCCGGAGGCGGCCGAGCGGACCTGCCGGCAGACGCTGGAGACCACCATGCCCGGCGGCGGTCCGCCGCGGCCGGCGGCCGGCCCTGCTTACGTCGTGCTGGCCGACATCGCCTACCAGCGCGACGAGCTCGACACGGCGCTGCGCTATGCGACCGAGGGTGTCGCACTGTGCCGCCAGTTCGTCTACGGCCCGCCGCTGGCCGCGGGCCTGGCCACCCTGGCCTGGATCCGGCAGGCCAGCGGCGATCCGGACGGGGCCCGCAGCGCCATGAGCGAGGCCGCCCGGATCGCGGCCGGGCCGGTCAGCCCGCTCAACCCGGTTCCGGCCCAGCAGGTCCGGCTGCAGCTGGCGCAGGGCGACCTGGCCGGCGCGGTGCGCTGGGGCGAGGAATCCGGGCTGGGCCCGGACGATCCGCTGGATTACGCACGGGAGGCCGGCTACCTGGCCCTCGCCCGGCTGCTGCTGGCACGAGATCAGCCGGGCGCCGCGCGGGCGCTGCTCGGACGGCTGCACGCGGCGGCCGCCGCCCAGGACCGGCCCGGCAGCCTGGTCGAGACCGGCGTGCTCCAGGCGCTCGCGCTCGAGGCCGCCGGCGACCCCGATGGCGCGCTGACCGCCCTGGCTGGTGCCCTCACCCGCGCCCGCCCGCTGGGCTGCATCCGGGTCTTCGCCGACGAGGGCGAGCCGATGGCCGTCCTGCTGGACCGGCTGGCCACCGCGCGGCGGGCCGGACTGGCGGCGGCCACCGAGGTCGCGCCGGGCTGGCTGAACCGGGTCCAGCGCTCCGCCGCCGCCGCATCCCGACGTGCGGCCGGGGACCCCGCCCGCAGCGCCGGCCGGCCGGGACTAGCGGACCCGCTCACTCCCCGTGAGCTGCAGGTGCTGTCGATGCTGGCCGCCGGCCAGTCCAACCAGGCCATCGCCCGGCAGCTGGTCGTCACCCTGGACACAGTCAAGAAGCACGTCAGCCATGTCCTGGCGAAACTAGGCGCGGCCAACCGGACCGAGGCCGTGGCCGTGGCGCGGGAGACCGGCCTGATCCCGTTACCGGCGTCGCTGGCGCCGCCCGGGAGCTAGCCGGTCAGTCCCAGCTCGCGGGCCCGGGCGACCGCCTCCGTGCGGTTGGCCGCGCCCAGCTTGGCCAGCAGGTGACTGACATGCTTTTTCACCGTGTCCAGGCTGACCACCAGCTGCCGGGCGATGGCCTGGTTAGACAGGCCGTCGGCCAGCATCTCCAGCACCTGCAGCTCCCGGGGAGTCAGCGGCTCGGCCAGGCTGCTCCCGGCTGGCGGGCCGCCGGACGGGCCGTGGCCGGGCTGCAGCGCGACCTGCAGCCGGGCCAGGTAGCCCGCCGGAATCGCGGCCTGAGCCCCGCCGGGCGGGCCGGCCCGCGGACCGGGCCCGGCCCGCCGGGCCGCCACCAGCCGGGACAGCAGCGCAGCCATCGGCTCGCCCTCGTCGGCGAAGACGCGGATGTAGCCCTGCGGCCGGCCCAGGGCCAGGGCGGCGGCCAGCTCGGCCTGCGCCGCTGGCTCCTCGCCCGCGGCGGCCAGGGCCAGCGCGCGGAGCGCCCGCAGCTCGATCACGCTGCCGGCTCGCTGCTGTGCTTCCGCGGCCGGCAGCAGCCGGTCCAGCAGCGCCAGCGCCGGACCGGACTGACCGGTGGCCAGCAGGACCCGGGCCAGCACCAGGTGGCCGGGTTCCTTCGGGTAATCCGGCTCGTCGCCGGGGGACAGGCCGCGCTCGGCGATCCAGCGCTCCGCCGCGGGCACGTCGCCCCGGGCTAGCGCCAGCCGCGCCCGCTGGGCCGGTACCGGGTTGAGCAGGCCCGCCGGGCCGGGGGCGGCCTGCGCGGCCTCGTCCATCGCCGCTGCCGCGGCGTCCTGGTCACCCTGGGCTTGCCGGATCCAGGCCAGCGTGACCAGCCCGGCGGCCAGCGGGCCGGTGTAAGCGAACTGGCGGCTCAGCGCGATGCCCTCGGTCACGTGCCGTCGGGCCACGTCCAGGTCGTTGCGCTGCCAGGCCAGCTCGGCCAGGGCGACATGAGCCGCGCCCTCGGCGGCGACCGGTCGCTGGCCCGGTGACCATGCCTTGCTGGTGACCTGCGTCGCGAGCCGGGCAGCCTGGTCCAGCCGGCCCCGGGCGCGCAGCACCTGGCCGAGCTGGCTGACCGCCCAGGCGTACTGGGCGAGCTGGCCGGCCTGCTCCCAGCCCGCGATGCTGGCGGTAAAGGCCTGCTCGGCCCGGTCCAGGCAGCCGTTCAGCCACTCGGCGACGGCCAGGAAGCCCTGGACGTTGGAGCGCAGCAGCCATTCATCCGGCTGTGTCTCCGCTAGCGTGGCCGCGGCGAAGGCGGCTGTCGCCTCGGCATCGCCGCGCAGCTGGGCCAGGTAGCTGCGGTGCAGGGCGATCAGCGCGGGAACGTTGACCAGCATGCTGCCCGCGCGCCCGGCTGACGGCTCGAACGGCTCGCCGCCGGAGCCGGCCAGGGCTCGCTCGGCCGCGTCGAGCAACTCCTCGACCTCCGGCAGCCGGCCGCTGGTGGCCAGCATCAGGGCCTGGGCCAGCAGCAGCCGGGGCCGGGACCGCAGCACGTCCGGCGGCAGCTCAGCGAGCCACCGCTGGGTGGTCACCGTCTCCCCGAGCAGGTTGTACACCAGGTCGAAATGCTGCTCGATCAGCCGCGCGGCCCAGGCGGTGTCCCCGGCCGCCATCGCGTGCCGGACGGCGTCATCGGCCAGCCCGTTCGCGGCGCACCACTCGGCGGCGCGCCGGTGCAGCCCGGCCGCCCGGCCCGGCTCCTGGCCCAGCCGGGCGCGGAGCAGGTCGGCGAACAGGTGGTGATAGCGCCACCAGCCGCGTACCTCGTCCATTGGCACCAGGAACAGGCCGGCTCGCTCTACTTCCTCCAGCAGGTGCTGGCTGCCGGCCTGACCCGTGACCGCGTCGCACAGCGGGCCGCTGAGCCGCTCCAGCACCGAGGTGGCCAGCAGGAAGTCGCGCAGCCCGGCGCTCTGCTGCTCGAGCACCTCCTCGGCCAGGAAGTCCAGGATGTACCGGTGGCTGCCGGTGAACGCGGTCACGAAGCTGGCCGCGTCGACCCGGCCGCGCAGCGACAGCGCCGCTAGCTGCAGGCCCGCCGCCCAGCCCTCGGTCCGGGCCGCTAGCGCCGCGACGACGTCGTCGGGCAGCGCCGGGCCGGGCGCGTCGGCCGCCTGGCGCAGCAGTGCAGCCGGCTTCGCCTGAGGTGAACCGCAGGTCAGCCGCGCGCAGTTCGGCGAGCTGCCCGCGGACCCGCAGCCGGGCCAGCGGCAGCGGCGGGTCGGACCGGCTGGCTAGCACCAGGCGCAGGCCGGGCGGCCGGTGCTCGATCAGGAACTCGACCGCTGCGTGTACCGCCCGTGCGGTGATCACGTGGTAGTCGTCGAGCACCAGCGCGGCTCCCGCCGCGCCGCCGGCCGCCCGGCCCGCCGGCCAGCTCGTTGATCAGGGCTGAGATCAGCGGCTCGAAGGACACCGGGGCCGGCGGCCCGAGCAGCGGGCGCAGCCGCTGGCCGGTGCCCGGCCGGGCCTGGTCCAGGGCCGCCACCACGTGCCGCCAGAACCGCGCCGGGTCGTTGTCACCGGAGTCCAGGGACAGCCAGGCGAGCGGCGGCTGGCCGCCGTCGGCCAGCCCGGCCAGCAGCACCGTCTTGCCGTATCCGGCCGGGGCGCAGACCAGGACCAGCCCGCGGTCCAGCCCGTCGCGGAGCAGCCGGGCCAGGCGCGGCCGCGCTACCAGTCCCGGGCCCGGCCGCGGCACGTGCAGCTTGGTGGCCAGCAGGGTGTCGTGCGGCGCCGCGCCCGGGTCAGCGGGCGGCTGCGCTGGCGGCTCGGCCATGCCTACCTGCACGCTCTGCGCCTCCAGCGGTACGGCGCATCGCTACTGGAGGGACCCATGTTATTAGCCATCCGGCCCCCGGAGCCGGCGGTCCGGACATGCCGGACTGACGTCGCAGAGCCGCACTTTGGTGCCGGGCGGCCCGCTGAAGATTCCACCCGTCGCGGCACTTTCGGGTGACGCACGCCGCGGCTGGCGCTCCTAGCGTGGGCTCATCAGCACGCCACCACGGGACGGGAGCACGTGACCGAGCCGACGCACTACGAGATCCGGGTCGAGGGGGTCCTTGATGACCACTGGGCCGCCTGGTTTGACGGCCTGCAGGTCAGCAGCGATGGTGACCAGACCATCCTGTCCGGCCCGCTGCCTGATGAGTCGGCCCTGCACGGCGCCCTGGCCAGAATCCGCGATCTGGGGATGCACTTGATCTCCGTGCGACGGCTGGATCCGGGCGCTCCCGGAGAGGATGCGCCGTCATGACGGTGACCCTGCGGCCGCGCCGGGTAATCCGGTGGCCCTGCCAGCGCGAGGACCCGAAGCTGTGGTTCTCCGACATGCCCGCGGGCCTGGAGCTGGCCAAGGCCTACTGCCAGCCGTGCCCCGTCCGCGCCGCCTGCCTGGCCGGCGCACTGCAGCGCCGGGAGCCGCACGGCGTCTGGGGCGGCGAGATCTTTGTCCGCGGCGCGATCACCGCGGTAAAGCGGCCCCGCGGCCGCCCGCGCCTGCGGCCCGCGCCGGCCGCCAGGCCCGCGGCTGGCTACGACGCCATCCCGGACGCGCGCGCCGGCTGACCCGGCCGGGCTGGTGTGCCAGTCTGGAAGCTACCAAGGAGACCGAGTGTCAGCAGTAGTGGTCGTGGGCGCCGGGCCAGGGCTGGGCACGGCGATAGCCCGCAGGTTCGGCGCGGAGGGCATGCCGGTCGGGCTGATCGCGCGCTCGGCGGACAGCGTCAGCGCCGCCCGGGCGGAGCTGGCCAGGGCCGGAATCAAGGCGGTCGGGGTCACGGCGGACGCCGCGCAGGAACGGCAGCTCACCGGCGCTCTCGACACGCTGTCCGGGCAGCTCGGCGCCCCCGGCACGCTGGTGTACAACGCCGGGCTCATCCGGCATGACCGGCCGGGCGAGCTGACCTCCGAGCAGCACCATGCCGCCTATGCGGTGAATGTCCTGGGCGCGCTGGCGGCCGCCGTGCACGTCGCGCCGGGCATGGCAGCGGCGGGCGGCGGCACGATCCTGATCACCGGCGGCGTGCCCGAGCCGGACCCGGAGATCACCAGCCTGTCACTGGGCAAGGCGGGTGTCCGTGCCCTGACCCAGCTGCTGGCCCGGCAGTACGGGCCCGCGGGCATCCACGTGGCGACCGTGACGATCGCCGGTGCCGTGGCGCCGGGTGGTGCCTTCGATCCGCACCGCATCGCCCGGCAGTACTGGCGCCTGTACGACCAGCCGCCGGGTGCCTGGCAGCACGAGGTGCTGTACGCGGGCGAGCCGCCACCCGGGCCGGCCGCCGGCGGGCCGGGCACCTAGCCCGGCCGGGCTAGCTCGCCCCCGGCCCGGCCCGGGAGTGCCGCCGGCGTAACGTGAGTGCCGGGGGTGGGCGCAGTGACAGGGTCAGGCGGCGCACTCCGGGTCGTGATGGTCGGACCCCGGTCCGGCCAGGCGGCCCGGGTCGGATGCGGTGAGCAGGTCAGCGTCGTTGACGTGGCCGGTCATCAGGTCGGCGACATGTGGGCGATCGACGCCGCCGAGCCGGAGCGGTGGCTGTCGGCCAGCCACACGCGGGACCGGTGCGAGCGGCTGTTCCCGGCTGTGGGCGAGGAGTTCCGCGATCAGCGCGGCGAGCCCATTCTCGGGCTGACCGCTGATACGTCGCCGGGCCTGCATGACATGCTCTTCCCGTCGTGCGACCAGTGGCTGTATGAAAGCCGCGGCCTGCCGGGGCATCCGAACTGCCGGGACAACTTCCTGACCGCGGCCGCTGCGGCCGGGATCTCGCTGCCGGTGGTGCCGGACCCGGTGAACCTGTTCCAGAACTCCGGCCCGCGCCCGGACGGCCGGCTGACGGTCGATGTCGCCCCGTCCCTGCCCGGCGAGGCGATAACTTTTGTCGCCCGGCGCGACCTGATCTTCATTCTCACCGCCTGCGCCGTCGACTACGTGCCGCTGAACAACGGGAGCTGCGGCCCGCTGCGGATCGAGATCGGCCCGGCCGGGCCGGCCAGCCCGTGACCGCCCGGCGGCGGCTGCCGCTCAGGCGAAGCCGCCATTGCTCATCAGCAGCTGGCCGTTGATCCACTGACCCTGCGGGGAGCACAGGAAGTCCACCAGCTGCGCGGTATCGCGCGGCGTGCCCAGGCGGCCCAGCGGCGTCTGGGCCCGGCCGGCCGCCCGGATCTCGTCAGTCATCCAGCCGGTGTCGACCGGGCCGGGGTTGATCACGTTGGCGGAGATCCCGAGGTGGGCCAGCTCATGCGCGGCGGCCAGGGTGATCCGGTCCAGCGCGCCCTTACTGGCGCCGTAGGGCAGGTTGCCGACGGTGTGGTCGCTGGTCAGGGCGATGATCCGGCCGGTGCCCGCCGCGCCGCGGAACCGCAGCCCGAACTCGCGGATCAGCAGCCACGTGGCGCGGGCGTTGACCGCGAAGTGCCGGTCGAAGCTGTCGACAGTGGTGTCCAGCAAGCCCGAGGCCACTGATTCGCAGTGGCACATCACCAGGGCCGTAACCGGGCCCAGCTCACGCTCGGCCCGGTCGAAGACCTGCGCCGGGACGGCCGGGTCAGCCAGGTCAGCCTCGATGGCCACGCTGGCGGCCCCGCGCTCGGCCAGGGCCGCGGCGATGGCCTGCGTCGCGCCTGGCTCCGCGCCACCCCAGGTCATCCGGTCGTCGTAGGGGCTCCAGCAGGAGAAGGCGATGTCCCAGCCCGAGGCGCCCAGCTGAAGGGCGAGGCCTGCCCCGATGCCCGCGGTCCGGCCCACTCCCGTGACTAGCGCGGCCGGCCTGCTGCGGAGATCTGCTCGCCTGCCACCTGCCGATACTCAGCGAATGGAGGCAGGGCCGGGCAACTGGGTTTCCAGGCCCCGGGAACCGGTGCCTTCCGGCCCGCCGCGGGCCAGCCTAGGATTGCCCGGTGGCCAGTGCCGAGGTTCCGCCGGCCGCCGCGGCGGGCGCAGCAGCCGCCACCCGGCCGCATATGGCCCGGGTGTATGACTACATGCTGGGCGGGACCACCAACTTCCCCGCTGACCGGGCCGTCGGCGACCAGATCGTCGCTGCGCTGCCCGACGTCCAGGTCGGAGTCCGGGCCCAGCGCGCCGTGCTCGGCCGGGTCGTCCGCTACCTGGCCGCCCAGGCCGGCATCCGGCAGTTCCTGGACATCGGCTCCGGCCTGCCCACCGCCGACAACGTGCACCAGATCGCGCGGCGGGCCAGCCCGGCGGCCCGGGTGGCCTACGTCGACAACGACCCGCTGGTGCTGTCCCAGGCCGCGGCGCTGGTCGATCGCGATCCGGCAACGATCGTGGCCGCGGGGGACCTGCTGCGGCCCGTCAGCATCGTGACCAGTCCGGCCGTCCGCGCGCACCTGGACTTTGATCAGCCGGTCGGGCTGCTGCTGTGCGGCATCCTGCACTACATCCCGGACGAGGCGGACCCGGCCGGGCTGGTTGCCGCGCTGGGTCAGGCCCTGCCCGCGGGCAGCTACCTGTTCATCCAGCACCTGCTGGCCAGCGAGGACCCCGCCCACGCCGGCGTGCAGGCCGCCATGCAGGCGGGCCTGGGCAGCGTGCGGTTCCGCACCCGCGCCGAGGTCGCCCGGCTGTTCGCCGGATTCGAGCTGATCGAGCCCGGCCTGGTGCTGGCGGCGCAGTGGCGGCCTGACCCGGACACGCTCAGCGAGCGCGACTGGCCGGTCCTGCAGCTCGCCTGCGCCGGCGTCGGCGTCAGGTAAGCACCGCCCGAGCCGCAGCACCGCGACCCGGCGCCGCCGCCCGCGGGCTACGCCGCCGGGTCCGGCTAGTCGCCGCGCTGACGGCGCAGCAGGATCTGCGCCGCAGCGGTGCCTGGCTCCGGCGCGTCGCGGAAGTAGCCGATGACGTCGCAGCTGAACGGCGCGCCGGCGACCGCTACCCGGTACGCCACCGGGTACAGGGAGTCCCAGTGCACCCGGGGCAGCTCGCGGCCGTCGCCGAGCTCGGAATCCAGCGCGCCGCGGGTCACCGGGAGTGGTCCCGGCGTGAACCGCAGCCCGGCCAGCCGCCCGTCCCGTTCGTCCACGACGGTCTCCCGCGTCTGCGCCGGCGGTGGCTCCAGCCGCCAGTCCCCGGCCCGGCCCGTCAGGGCGCCGCCGAAGCGCAGCGCCCGCAGCGCCCCGCGGGCATCCGGCGCCGCGGCCTGGCACAGCGCGGCGGCCCACTGGTGCAGCGCGGCCGCGTCCAGCGGCGCGGTCACCGCCAGCAGCGCCGCCCCGCCGGGGGTCTGCGCGGCCAGCTCGCGCAGCGCCGCGGGCAGCTCGGGCCGGATCCACCGGGCCGGCCAGTCCTCCAGGTCGCCCAGCGGCCGGCCGCCGGCCAGCACGGTGTACAGCGGCTCGGCCGGGAAGTCATTGACCCGGATGACCAGCGTGACGGCGTCCACAACGGCCGTATACGGATGCTCGCCGTCCGCTGTTGCCGCGAACTCGATCGCCCGGTGCGCGAGCACGGCGAGGTCCGGCTGCTGCTGCCCGCCCGGCTCGTCCATGTGCGGAGACTGTACTGCCGGCGGCGGAACTCGTTCCGAATTACATTCGGATTGGGGAGGATCGGCGCGGCAGCCGGGGGTTAGCATCACAGCTGAGGCATCTGTCCCGCCTCGGTGGCGACGACCGGATGCCCGCTACGGAGGGAGACGCCCGTGACCGTCGCCGACGCAGCACTGGCCCGCATTGAGGGCGATGATCTCAGCGGGCTCGGCCAGGCTGACATTGACGACGTGCTGGAGTACGTGCACGTGCCCTACGGGCGGCTGCCGGACTACCTCAAGCTGTATGACCGGTACCTGCGCCAGCGGTGGAACGTCAACGACCTGGACTTCAGCCGGGACAAGACCGACTGGGCGCAGCGCATGTCCGACGATGCCCGCAACTCGTTCCTGACCATCGCGTCGGGATTCCACCACGGCGAGCGCCAGGTGGCGGCCGAGCTGGCGCCGCTGCTGTTCGGCGTCCCCGAGGACTACCGGATCTTCCTGACCAGTCACCTGGAGGACGAGGCCCGGCACACCGTCTTCTTCGACCGCTTCTACCGCGAGGTCGTCGGCCTGGAAGGCGACGGCATCATGGACATCCTCGACGGCTCCTGGCCCTACATCCAGGAGACCTTCGTCGGGCCTTTCGGGCTGCTCGCCTACCTCACCGACGACCTGCGCCGGGACCCGTACAACAAGCACCTGCAGATGAAGTACGCCACCACGTACATGATCTGGATCGAGGGTGTGCTGGCCCTGTCGGTCATGAAGATCACCCTCAACTACGCCCGCGACTTCCGGGTGCTGCCCGCCTACTACACCGGCTTCACCGCCACCTGCCGCGACGAGGCCCGGCACGTGCAGGCCGGCCTGCGGTTCGTGCGTGACCTGCTGGCCGAGGACCCGGCCTACGTCACCGACCTGCATGACACCCTGCGCACGCTGCTGACCATGAGCGCCGCCCGCTCGGGCTATGTCTACTACGAGCCGCTGGGGTGGACCGAGGAACGGGTAACGGAACTATTCGGCAGCCAGCTGCAGCGCAAGCTCAACATGGTCGGGGTGTCGCTGCCGCCGGACCTGGAAGAGCGGCTGTCCGCCGTCAAGCCGACGCTGGCGGGCGGCTGACATGCCCGGCCTTCCTGACCGCCGCCTGGGCGCGGGACTGCCAGGCCGCCTGCAATGCCTGGCCCAGTGCCGAGTACCAGGCCAGCAAGCTGCAGGATTTCTGGGACTGGATCGGCATGGTCCGCCCGTTCGTCACCGGGCAGCTCGCGCTTACCGTGCGCGACGCCCCGGCGGGCACCGACGGTGACACCCTCGTGCTCGACTTCGAGGCCGGCACCGTGACGGCCGCGCCGCGTCACGAGCCGGGCTGAGGCCGAGCCGGCGGCGCCGCGTTCCTGCTCGCCGGCCAGCACGCCGACTGGCAGGACCTGCTCGCCGGGTACGACGTCGGCAAGATGGTGATGTACCGCAGGCTGATGCTGGAGAAGGGCGACACGCTGCAGTTCTTCATGGCCGCGTTCTTCTGGACCGAGACGCTGGCCGCCATCCAGTCCGTCCCGGCCCGGGTGGCCGGCCAGGTGAGCAGACCGTGACAGAATGCTGATCCCACGACGGAGGAGCACGCCGTGTCTGATCAGCAGCCCGGCGACTGGCTGACCCCGGCCGGGGACGGCCCGGACGTCGAGATCGATACCTCGGTCGCGCACCCGGCCCGCGTGTATGACTACTGGCTCGGCGGCAAGGACAACTACGCCGCCGACCGCGAGGCCGCCGAGCGCGTCCTGGCAGTGACCCCTGGCCTGCGCTACCGGGTCCGGGCGAACCGGGCGTTCCTGGCGCGGGCCGTGCGGTTCCTGGCGGGCGAGGCCGGGATCCGGCAGTTTCTGGACATCGGCACCGGCATCCCGTCCGCTGATAACACCCACCAGGTTGCCCAGGCGGCCGCGCCCGAGTCGCGGATCGTCTACGCCGATAACGATCCCATCGTGCTGACCCACGCCCGGGCGCTGCTGGCCAGCGGCCCGCAGGGCGCCACCCAGTACGTGCAGGGCGACCTGCGGGACCCGGCCCCCATCCTGGCGGCGGCCGCCGCCACCCTGGACTTCAGCCAGCCGGTCGCCCTGCTGCTGCTCGGCGTCCTGCACCTGATCCAGGATGAGGAGCATCCGTACCAGATCGTGGCCGGCCTGATGGCCGGGCTGCCGCCGGGCAGCTACCTGGCCATCTCGCACCCGGCTGCCGACATTCACCCGGCCCAGGCCGAGGCGCAGAAGCGGTACAACGAGCGGGTGTCCACGCCGCAGACGCTGCGCACCAGGGAACAGGTGGCGCCGTTCTTCGACGGGCTGGAACTGGTCCCGCCCGGCCTGGTCTACGTACATACCTGGCGGCCTGATCCCGGCGACGCGATCCCGGCCGACGCCACGTCAGCGCACGGCGGCGTGGCCCGCAAGCCCGCCTAGCGCCCGGCGGCCGCCGCGGCTGGCGCGCTCAGCCGGCCGTAGGAGGTCAGCGTGCGCAGGGCCGACAGCGTGACCATGCCCCGCCAGTCCAGCATCGAGGCCTGGCTGGGCGGCTCCCAGGCGATCGGCCAGCTGCCGTCGGCTTCCTGCTGGCGCTCGGTGCGGTCGAGGAACGCGCCAATCTGGTCGTCGGTGAACAGCGACCGCCAGCGCGAGTCCGCGGCCGGCGCCAGGTTCAGCGGCGACAGGCCGTAGCCCTCGGCGGCGGGGTCGAGCTGGAACATCGGAGTGGAGCCGAGGTCCTTGGTCAGCACCGCCGCGTGCTCGTCGGCGCGGTCGCGATCGGGTACGTACTCCAGGAAGACCAGCACCTCGGACAGGGCATGCGCGTCGGCCGGGACGGCGCCCGACTCGAGCTGCTCCCAGCAGTACCGGGTGCCCTGATCCCGCCACGGATGGTCGAACCCGAGCCGGTACAGCAGCCCGGTCAGCCCGGCCGTCGGGTTGAGGCCGGGGGCATAGGTCCAGTCGGTCCAGTGCGCCGCGCGCGGGTAGGACTCGATGACCGGGAACGCGGGCGGCACGGCGCCGCCTGCGCCCGCCTCGGCGGCGGTAGCGGCCAGGTAGTCGCAGGCCCGCTGCATCATGGCGGGGTCGGTGGTGCCGGCCGCGGCCAGCGCCTGGAAGGCCATTTCCACGTCGATGGGCAGGCTGGCCGGGCAGCGCACGTCCGGCTCCAGGCCGTGCCCGAAGCCGCCGTCAGGGTTCTGATAACCGCGCACGGCATCGACCACGCCGGCCGCCGGGGCGCCGCGGAAGCAGGTAGCGAACAGGCGGCGCTCCAGCAACCGCCCCTGGGCCTGGATGAAGCGGTCTCCCGCCAGGAATGCATCACTCATAACGAGGAGGCTAGGGGCCGGGCCGGCCGGTCGTCTTGAACGGATCGGACACCGCCGGCGGGCCACCTGGCGGCCGTGCGGCTGCGTGCACCTGAGCCCGGTCCGGGGCGCGGCGGTTTGCGATGATGACTCCACCGCCGGTGCTTCCTGGCCCGGCGGGACGTCGGGCAAGGAGGGGCAACATGGCGGCCATGACTCCCCGGCAGCTCACCGGGCAGGTGCTGGACGCCTACGCCGGCGCGGCCGATCCCCGGCTGCGCGAGCTGCTGGCGGCCCTGATCAGCCACCTGCACGCGTTCGCGGCGGAGACCCGGCTGACCCAGCAGGAATGGCTGGCCGGGCTGGAGTTCCTGACCGCTACCGGGCAGCTGAGCGGGGCCGAGCGGCAGGAGTTCATCCTGCTGTCGGACGTGCTCGGGCTGTCCTCGCTGGTGGACATCGTCAACGCGGCGCCGGGCGCGACCGAGTCGACCGTGCTAGGTCCCTTCTACGTGCCGGGCGCCCCGGCCCGGGCGATGGGCGAGCAGATTGGCCGCCGCGGCGATGGCGATCCCGCCTTGCTGCGCGGCCGGGTCCTGAGTCAGGACGGGACGCCGCTGGGCGGCGCGACCCTGGATGTCTGGCAGGCCGCCGCGAACGGGCTGTATGACACGCAGGATCCGCAGCAGCCGCGCTTCAACCTGCGCGGCGTCTTCACGACGGGGCCGGACGGCAGCTACCACTTCCGGACCGTGCGGCCGGTCAGCTATCCGGTGCCCGTGGACGGCCCGGTTGGCGGCCTGCTGCGGGCGGCCGGGCGGCAGCACTGGCGCGCGGCCCACATCCACGCCATTGTCTCGGCGCCCGGCTTCCGGCCGGTCACCACGCACATCTTCGACGCCCAGAATCCCTACCTGGACAGCGATGCCGTCTTCGGCGTGAAGGACTCACTGGTCCGGGAGTTCCGCCCGGCCGGCCAGCAGGACCCGGCGGGCGTCCGATTCGTCGCCGAGATGGACTTCGTGCTGGCGGCACAGCCCTGACCTCCCGGCCGCTGAGAGCCCGGCGGCGGCCGCCGCTCACCGCGGGCCGCCCGGGGCCGGCCCGCGCGGCCGCACAACCCGCGCCAGGGCATCCAGCCGCGCCGCCGTCACCTCGATCCACCGCAGGTCCGCATCGAGGTGAAACAGGCCGTGCTCAGCGAGCAGGCCTTCCACCAGGCCGCCGGAGCGCTTCAGCTCCGTCAGCTCCCGCATCCGCTGCAGATGGGCGGCGCGCTGGGCGTCGAGATAGCGGCCGGCCTGGCCCAGCATCAGGGCCAGCACGACCTTGGCGAACAGGATGGTCTGCAGATGCGGCTCGGCGGCCACCGGCTCGGCCAGCCAGCGCTCGAACTCGGCTGCCCCGGCCTCGGTGATGACATAACGCTTCCGGTCCGGTCCGGCGCCGGGCTCGCTGTCGCCCGCCACTACCTTCCCGTCGCGGGTTAGCCGGGCCAGCGTGGCGTATACCTGCCCGAAGGGCAGCGGCCGGCCGCGGCCGAAATAAGCGTCGTAGTCGCGCTTGAGGTCATAGCCATGGCTGGGCTGCCGCTCAAGCAGGCCGAGCAGGGTCAGCGGAACATTCATGGGCGCGATAATACACTCAGCGTATACACCACGTGTATACGCTGAGCGATCGTTTGTTTCCCGGTGAATTTTCTGCTGCCTCTCGCCCCGGAAGTGGCGGTGGATGGCGAAAAGGGGATGCGATGCCGACATCATCGCTTAGGCTTATGGTCTAGAGGCTAGACCTAATCTGAGCGGAGTGGCTGATAATGGCGCAGCGGACGCAGATCCTGTATGTGGACGACATTGACGGCAGCGAGGCCGAGGGCACGGTCAGGTTCGGGCTGGACGGCGTGGATTACGAGATCGACCTGAATAAGAAGCACGCCGACCAGCTCGCGCGGGCACTGGAGCCGTATCTGGGCGCGGCTCGCAAGGTGCCCGGCACGCGGCGGGCCGGGCGGGGCGTTCGGCCGGCCCGGCACGATCAGTCTGATGTGCGGGCCTGGGCGCGGGAGGCGGGCCTGAAGGTGTCGGACCGCGGGCGGATTCCAGCGGACGTACTGGCCCGGTACGAGGCTGCGCACTAATCCGGCCCCGGGATGACATTCACGGAGTCCCTGCGTTCCGACGCGGGCGAGCTGCAGCACGACATGATTCAGCTGCGGCACCAGCTGCACCGCCGCCCCGAGATCGGGCTGAAGCTGCCCGAGACCCAGCAGACCGTGCTGGCAGCACTCGGCGGCCTGCCGCTGGAGATCTCGACAGGCACCTCCACCACCTCGGTGACCGCCGTCCTGCGCGGGACGGGGCGCGCTGACGCGGCCGCCCCCGCGCCCGCCGTGCTGCTGCGCGGTGACATGGACGCGCTGCCGGTGCAGGAGGCGACCGGCCTGGAGTTCTCCAGCACCATCGACGGCGCGATGCACGCGTGCGGGCACGACCTGCACACCGCCATGCTGGTCGGCGCCGCCCGGCTGCTCAGTGCCCACCGGGACCGGCTGGCCGGTGACGTGGTGTTCATGTTCCAGCCGGGCGAGGAGGGCTGGGACGGCGCCGGCCACATGATCGCCGAGGGCGTCCTGGATGCCGCCGGGCCGCGGGTCGGCCGGGCCTACGGGATCCATGTCATCGCCGGGAAGTTCCCGCGCGGTCAGTTCACCACCCGGCCCGGCACCCTGATGGCCTCCAGCGACGGGCTCATGGTGACGGTCAACGGCACCGGCGGCCACGGCTCGGCGCCGCACCGGGCCCAGGACCCCGTCAGCGTGGCGGCCGAGATGGTGACCGCGCTGCAGACGATGGTGACCCGCCAGTTCGATGTCTTCGATCCGGTGGTCGTCACCGTGGGCAGCTTCCACGGCGGAACCCGGCGCAACATCATCCCGCAGCAGGCCACCTTCGAGGCCACCATCCGGACCTTCTCGGTGGCCGCCCGCGAGCGCATCGCGGCGTCGTCGGTGCGGCTGTGCGAGTCGATCGCCGCCGCCTACGGCATGACGGCTGACGTGCACTACAACACCGAGTACCCGCCCACGGTCAACGACGCGGTGCAGGCGGAGTTCGCCACCGGGGTCGTCACCGACGTCTTCGGCGAGGACCGGTTCCAGCCGCTGCGCAACCCGGACGCGGGCGCGGAAGACTTCTCCCGCGTGCTGGAGGAGGTGCCCGGCTGCTACCTGTTCCTGGGGTCCAGCCCGGCCGATGACTACGAGGCCGCGCAGGACAACCACAGCCCGCTGGCCGCCTTCGACGACTCGGTCATGGCCGACGGGGCCCTGCTGCACGCCAGCCTCGCCGTGCGGGCCCTGCAGGAACTGTCCTGACCCGCGCCGCGCGACGACTGGCGGTCACCTAAAGCAACTGAGAGGTAGCTTGCAGTAATCTCCGTGGGTAGGAACAGCGGGACTACCCACGGGGGACATCATGGCGGTCAGCGGCGGGAAGGGCCGGGCCGGACGGCCCGGCCGCACGGCGGTGGCCGGCGCAGCCGGGCTGGCAGCCGCGGCGCTGCTGGCGGCAGGCTGCGGTTCGTCCGGCGGGGGCGGCTCGACCGCGTCCCAGCCCAAGGGCACCATCACCGTGTTTGCGGCGGCGTCGCTGAAGAACGCCTTCGACACGATGGGCAAGGACTTCCAGAAGGCCCACCCCGGCACCACCGTGAAGTTCAACTACGCCGGGAGTTCCTCGCTGGCGACCCAGATCAACCAGGACGCGCCGGCCGACGTGTTCGCGTCAGCCGACCAGAAGAACATGACCACGGTGAGCAGCGACCACCAGACCTCCGGCACGCCGCAGGTATTCGTGCGCAACAAGCTGGAGATGATGGTCGGGGCCGGCAATCCGGAGCACATCAAGTCGGTCGCCGACCTGAGCCACAAGAGCGTCAAGGTGGCGGTCTGCGCTCCCGCGGTGCCATGCGGTAACTATTCCCAGGAAGTATTCAGCAAGGCCAACGTGACGGTTCATCCGGTCAGCGAGGAAACCAGCGTCAGCGCGGTCGTCACGAAGGTGACGCTGGGCGAGGCGGATGCGGGCGTCGTCTACGTGACCGACGTCAAGGCCGGCGGCAAGAAAGTCACCGGAGTGACGATCCCGGCGGACCAGAATGTCGTGGCGCAGTACCCGATCGTGAAGCTCAAGAACGCGTCCAACCCGAGCGGCGCGACGGCATTCATGAACTACGTGCTCAGCTCGGCCGGGCAGCAGGTGCTGAAGAAGTACGGCTTCATGCCGGGCAAGTAGCCGTGCGGCACTCCGGGCAGTTCCGCAATCCCGTCGTGCTGATCCTGGCCGCAGTGGCGGCGCTGTTCTTCGTGCTGCCCCTCACCGGGCTGGTCATCCGCGCGCCCTGGTCGTCGATGACCAGCGTGATCACCAGCTCGACGTCGCTGGATGCGCTGTGGCTGACGCTGCTCGCGTCGCTGGCCACCACCGCGCTGGCCCTGGCCTTCGGGTTCCCGCTGGCCTTACTGCTGGCCCGCGGGCGGTTCCGCGGCAAGGCACTGCTGCGCGGCCTGACGACGCTGCCGATGGTGCTGCCGCCGGTGGTGGGCGGCATTGCGCTGCTGCTGGCCTACGGCCGCCGGGGGCTGATCGGCCAGCCGCTGAACAGCGAGCTGGGCCTGTCGCTGCCGTTCACCACCGCCGGGGTCATCGTGGCCGAGGCCTTCGTCGCCATGCCGTTCTTCGTCATCACCGTCGAGTCCGGGCTGCGCTCGATGAACACCCGGCTGGAGGACGCGGCCCGCAACCTGGGCGCGAGCGGGCTCACGGTGTTCCGGCGGGTCACCCTGCCGCTGATCGCGCCGTCGCTGCTCGCGGGCGGGGTCCTGACCTGGTCGCGGGCGGTCGGCGAGTTCGGCGCGACGATCACCTTCGCTGGCAACCTGCCGGGCGTGACCCAGACCGCGCCGCTGGCCATCTACATCAGCCAGAGCTCGGGGCAGCTGGATCAGGCCATCGCGCTCAGCCTGGTCCTGGTCGTGGTCAGCCTCGCGGTCATGATCGGCACCCGCGATCGCTCCCGCGGCGGCTGAGGCCGTCATGCTGGAGGCCGACATCCGGCTGGACCTGAGCCGGCTCGCCCTGGAGGCGGACTTCTCGGCCGGGCCGGGCGAGGTGGTGGCCCTGCTCGGGCCGAACGGGGCGGGCAAGTCCACGGTGCTGCGCGCGCTGGCCGGGCTGCTCCGGCTGGCCGGCGGCCGGATCGAGCTGGACGGGAAGGTGCTGGACCAGCCGGCCGAGCACGTGTTCGTGGCGCCCGAGCAGCGGGCCGTGGCGATGATGTTCCAGGACTACCTGCTGTTCCCGCACCTGTCCGCGCTGGAGAACGTGGCGTTCGGGCTGCGCGCCCGCGGCCAGGACCGGCGGGCGGCCCGGGCGGCCGCCGCGGCGCAGCTGGACCGGCTGGGGGTGGGCGGCGTGGCGGCGGCCCGGCCGGGCGCGATGTCCGGCGGTCAGCAGCAGCGGGTGGCGCTGGCCCGCGCGCTGATCACCGAGCCGCGGCTGCTGCTCCTGGACGAGCCGCTGGCCGCCCTGGACGTCTCCACCAAAGCCGAGGTCCGGCGCCTGCTGCGGAATGCGCTGCGCGGCACCCGGGCCGCGCACCTGCTGGTGACCCACGACCTGCTGGACGCGGTGGCGCTGGCCGACCGGATGCTGGTCCTGGAGCACGGCACGATCGTGCAGACCGGGACGCCCGCCGAGGTCACCGCCCGGCCCCGGTCGGGTTACGTCGCCGACCTCACCGGGGTGACGCTGCTGCGGGGGACGGCCGCCGGCCCGCGGCTGCGGGTCGAGAGCGGCGGCGAGCTGGTGACCACGGCCAGCCTGACGGGGGCCGTGCTGGCCGTCGTGCCGCCCAGCGCGGTGGCCGTGCACCGGGACCGCCCGGCGGCCGCCGCCAATCTGTGGCGCGGTGAGATCGGTGCCGTGGACCTGCTCGGCGACCGGGTCCGGGTCCGCGTCGAGGGGCCGGTGGCGGTGACCGCCGAGGTGCCGCCAGCCGCGGTCAAGGGACTCCGGCTGGACGACGGCGGCCCGCTGTGGGCCAGCATCGACCCGGCCGCCATCACGGTCTACCGGTAGCGGGCGGCGACTAGCACGCCGACCACCGCTGGCGGGCGGTCGCCGGCCGCGCGACCTTCGTCGGCTGCAGTACCGACGAAAGTTGCAGGACGGCGCCCGCAGTCCCGCCTTCCGGCGGGTCCGGACCCGACTCCCGGCTCTGCCGCGGTCAGCCCCGGACCGGCTGGACTAGGGCCCATGACAGCAACACGAGACCCGGCAGTCCGCACCCCGGCCCCCGGCCGGTACCAGATCCAGGCCGGCCCGGCCGCCGTCACCTTCGCCACCCGGCACCTGTTCGGGCTAGGAGCGGTACGCGGCACCCTGGCCGTCACCTCCGGCACGGTCGACGTCGCCGAGCCGCTGGCAGAGTCCGCCGTCGAGGTGAGCATGGACGCTGCCAGCTTCCGTACGCACAACGCCCAGCGCGACGATCGGGTCCGCTCGGCGGCCTTCCTGGATGCACGCCAGTTTCCCCGGCTGGTCTTCCGGGCAGGCCCGGCTGCGCACGATGGCGCAGCGGCGGCCGCGACGGGCGGCAGGGACGCGGCGGGCCGGCTGACGGTTCCCGGCTCGCTGACGGTCCGGGACGTGACCCGGCCGGTGACCCTGCTGGCCGGGTTCACCGACGTCGCGGCGCGGTCGTTCACGGTCCGCGCGACCACCCGGATCGACCGGACCGAGTTCGGCGTGACCGGTGCCCGCGGGCTGGCCGGACGCTACCTCGACGTCACCGTGGAGGTCCCGTGCGCACGCAGCTAGCAACCGCGGCGGACATTACCGCGGCCCGGGCGGCCACGGCCGGGCCGCAGGACGGTGTCCCGCAGGACAGCGCGGTGGTGGTGGCCGGGCTGCGCAAGAGCTACGGCAGTGCCGAGGCCGTCCGCGGTGTCAGCTTTACCGTCGCGGCGGGGGAGATCTTCGCGCTGCTCGGGCCCAACGGCGCCGGCAAGACGACCACGCTGGAGATCCTGGAGGGATTCCGCCGCCGGGACGCGGGCCAGGCCGAGGTCCTCGGCTACGACCCCGGCAGCCGGGCGGCCGCCCGCGCGCTGCGCGAGCAGATCGGGCTCGTCCTCCAGGACGTCGCGGTCGAGCCGTACCTGACCGTCCGCGAGACGCTGGCGCGCAACGCCGGCTACTACCCGGCGCCGCGCCCCGTCAGCGAGGTCATCGCCATGACCGGCCTGGACGGCCTGGAGCGCAAGAAGGTCCGGTCGCTGTCCGGCGGCCAGAAGCGGCGGCTGGACCTGGCCCTGGGCCTGATCGGCCGACCGCGGCTGCTGTTCCTGGACGAGCCCACGACCGGGTTTGACCCGAGCGCCCGGCGCAGCGCCTGGGAGCTGATCCGCACGCTGCGCGATGCGGGCACCACCATCCTGCTCACCACGCACTACCTGGAGGAAGCCCAGGAACTGGCCGACCGGGTGGCGGTGCTGGCCGACGGGCAGATCGTGGCTCAGGGCACCCCGTCGGACATCGGCGGCCGGGACCGGGCCGCGGCCCAGATCCGGTTCGCGCTGCCGGACGGCGCCGCGATCGCCGACCTGCCGCCCGCGGTTCGCGCCGCCACCGCCGGGCCCCCGGCCAACGCCGGCTCGCGGCGACGCCGGCCCCGGCCCCCTCCGGCCCGCCGCGGGGCCTGGTCACGGTCGAGGCCGCGGATCCGACCCGGGTCCTGCACGAGCTGACCGGCTGGGCGCTGCAGCGCGGCACCACGCTGCGCCAGCTCACGGTGGACCAGCCGAGCCTGGAGTCGGTCTACCTCCGCCTCACGCGGCGCCGCTCCGGATCGCTCCTAAAAGGAAAGGAAAGAGCTAAAGATGACGAGCCTGTCTCTGCGGTCGCCGGCCAGCCCGGCGGCCGCCCGGCCCCGGCGCGGCACCCTGCGCCTCATTGGCCATCAGATCCGGTACGAGCAGCTGTCGTTCTGGCGGAACCCGCAGAACGCGTTCTTCACCTTCGTCTTCCCCGTCGTGATCATCGTGATCTACGGCCTGCTCTTCGGCGGCGCCGGCCAGCACAGCTCGTTCTTCTACGGGCTGTCCGCGCTGCAGTACTACGTGCCCACCATCGCCGGGGTGTCGGTGCTGGGCGCCTGTTACAGCCAGCTCGCCATCAGCCTGGCCATGCGGCGGCAGAACGGGATCCTGAAGCGCGTACGGGCCACCCCGCTGCCGGCCTGGGCTTACTTCCTCGGCCTGCTGGCGCACTGCGTCGTGGTCAGCGTGGTCGACGTCACGCTGATCGCCGGTGTCGGCCGGGCATTCGGGGTGCCATTCCCCGGCCATCTGCTGGCCATCGCCGTGACGCTGCTGCTCGGCGCGGCCTGCTTCTGCGCGCTCGGCGTCGCCGTGGCCTCGCTGATCCGCAACGCCGATGCCGCGCCGGCCGTGGTGCAGCTGGTCTTGTTCCCGCTGGTCTTCATGTCGGGGACCTACATCCCGATCCACTCGGCCGTGGTGAACACCATCGCCGGGCTGCTGCCGGTCCGGCCGTTCAACCAGGCGCTGCTCGGCCCGTTCGCCCAGCACGCGGGCGTGGACTGGCACAGCCTGAGCGTCCTTCTGGGCTGGGGCGCGATCGGGGCCGTGGTGGCCCTCCGCCGGTTTCGCTGGAGTCCGCGGTCCGGCTGAGACGAGGTGGCCGGGGACGGCACGGCCCGGGTCACAGATCCAGGGCCAGCAGGTCGTCCTCGGTCTCCCGGCGCACCACCGGGCGGCTCGCGCCGCCGGTGACGACGATGACGGGCGGCCGGGGCACGTGGTTGTACTGGCTGGCCATGCTCCGGCAGTAGGCCCCGGTGCCGGGCACCGCCAGGAGGTCGCCCGGGCCCACGTCCGAGGGCAGGAACTCGTCCTTGACCAGGACATCGCCGCTCTCGCAGTGCTTGCCGACCACCCGGGTCAGGACCGGGCGGGCAGCCGAGACCCGGGAGGCCAGCGTGCAGGAGTAGTCCGCGTCGTACAGGGCGGTGCGGATGTTGTCGCTCATCCCGCCGTCCACGGCCACGTACCGGCGGGCCGTGCCGTGGTCGAGCGCGACATCCTTGACCGTTCCGGCGGAGTACAGGGTGAACGTGCTCGGCCCGGCGATGGCCCGGCCCGGCTCCACCGAGACGCGGGGCGGCGTGACGCCCAGGGCCCGGCACTCGGCGGCCACGATCTCGGCCAGGCCGCTGGCCAGTTCCCGGGGCGGCAGCGGGTCGTGCTGGCTGGTGTAGGCGACGCCGAAGCCGCCGCCCAGGCCCAGCTCCGGCAGCTCCCGGCCGGCCTCGCGGCAGACCTCGGCGTGCAGCCGCAGCAGCCGGCGGGCGGAGACCTCGAAGCCGCTGGTGTCGAAGATCTGCGACCCGATATGGGAGTGCAGCCCGTGCACGTCCAGCTCAGGCCGGGCCAGCGCCCGCCGCGCGGCCTGCGCCGCCTCCCCGCTGGCCAGCGAGAGCCCGAACTTCTGGTCCTCGTGCGCCGTGGCGATGTACTCGTGGGTGTGCGCCTCCACCCCGACGGTCACCCGCAGCAGGACCGGCGCGCGCACGCCCAGCCGCCCGGCAGCATCGGCCAGCCGGCCGATCTCGGCCAGCGAGTCGACCACGATCCGCCCGATCCCGGCCCGCAGCGCCCGGTCGATCTCGGCATCCGACTTGTTGTTCCCGTGCAGGGCAATGCGCCCGGCCGGGACGCCGCCGCGCAGGGCGACGGCGAGCTCGCCGCCGGAGCACACGTCCAGGCCCAGGCCGTCGGCGGCGATCCAGCGCGCGACCTCAGTGCACAAGAACGCCTTGCCGGCGTAGAAGGCATCGGCGCCGGCCAGCTCCGCGAAGGCCGCGGCGAAGGCATCGCGGAACCCGGTCGCCCGGCCCCGGAAGTCCGCCTCGTCCAGCACGTAGGCCGGGGTGCCGTGCCGGGCGGCCAGGTCCCGCACGTCGACCCCGCCGGCTTCCAGGGCGCCGGACTCGTTGCGCCGGGCCGTCCGCGGCCACAGCTGCGGCAGCAACTCGTTGACATCGTCCGGCGGCCGCAGCCAGGCCGGAACCGTGGCGGTCGCGCCGTATCCGGGCGCATGCAGCACCCCGGCTTCATGGGAAGTCATGACGACCCCGTTCGGTCGGGCGCGGCCCGCTCGGCCCGCGCGGCGGCCCCGGCCTGCCCGCGGCGCCGCGGCCCCGCAGCCGGGCTCCTCAAGGCGAAGAGTTTGCGCCAGATATGACGCATACTCTTCGGCTTACTGGCAGGCGCCCACAGTAGCGGCCGGCGCTGGCCCGCCCGATGGTCCCGGGGCCGACGTGACGCCGGGCCGGGCGGCACGCTCGCGCCGCGCTGGCATCGGCGCCCGGCCATGCCAGGATTGGGCCATGACTAGTCCGCGCGCGGGCCAGCCCGCTGCCGCTGAGGACCTCGTGGACGTGGCGAAGCTGATCACCGCCTACTACACCGTGCATCCCGACCCGGCCGAGCCCGCCCAGCGCGTGTCGTTCGGCACCTCCGGTCACCGCGGCTCGGCGTTCACCGCCACCTTCAACGAGGACCACATCGTGGCCACCGCCCAGGCGATCTGCGAGTACCGGGCCGCCCACGGCATCGACGGGCCGCTGTACCTGGGGGCTGACACCCACGCGCTGTCCGAGCCGGCCAGCGTCAGCGCGGTGGAGGTCTTCGCCGCGAACGAGGTCACGGTCCTGCTGGATGCCCGCGGCGGGTACACCCCGACCCCGGCCGTGTCCCGCGCGATCCTGGCCCACAACGCCGGGGGCCCGGCGCACCGCGCCGACGGCGTGGTCGTCACCCCGTCGCATAACCCGCCCGCCGACGGCGGCTTCAAGTACAACCCGCCGGACGGCGGCCCGGCTGGCACCGACATCACGACCTGGATCCAGGACCGCGCCAACGACCTGCTCGCCGCGGGCCTGTCGGGCGTGCGCCGGATCCCGTACGCGCGGGCTGCCGCGGCCGAGACGACCGGCCAGTTCGATTTCCTGGACGCGTACGTGTCCGCGCTCGGCCAGGTCGTCGACCTGGCGGCGGTGCGGGACGCCGGGGTGCGGATCGGCGCCGACCCGCTGGGCGGGGCCAGCGTCGCCTACTGGGGTGAGATCGCCGCGCGGCACGGGCTGGACCTGACGGTCGTCAACCCGGACGTGGACGCCACCTTCCGGTTCATGACGCTGGACTGGGACGGCAAGATCCGGATGGACTGCTCCTCGCCGTCCGCCATGGCCAGCCTGATCGCCCGGCAGCACGAGTTCATGATCGCGACCGGGAACGACACCGACGCCGACCGGCACGGCATCGTGACGCCGGACGGGGGACTGCTGAACCCGAACCACTACCTCGCCGTCGCCATCGAGTACCTGTACGCCAACCGGCCCGGCTGGCCCGGCGCCGCAGCGGTCGGCAAGACCCTGGTCAGCTCCTCGATGATCGACCGGGTGGCCGGGGGCCTGGACCGCGCGCTGCTGGAGGTCCCGGTCGGGTTCAAGTGGTTCGTGCCGGGGCTGCTGGACGGCTCGGTTGCCTTCGGCGGCGAGGAGAGCGCCGGTGCCTCCTTCCTGCAGCGGGACGGCTCGGTGTGGACGACCGACAAGGACGGGATCATCCTGGCCCTGCTCGCCTCGGAGATCCGGGCCGTGACCGGGCGGTCGCCGTCGGAGCTGTACGCCGGGCTCACCGAGCGGTACGGCGCGCCCGCCTACGCGCGCATCGACAGCCCGGCCAGCCGCGAGCAGAAGGCCGCGCTGGCGAAATTGTCGCCCGACCAGGTCACCGCGGACGAGCTGGCGGGCGAGAAGATCACCGCCGCGCTGACCACCGCGCCGGGCAACGGAGCGCCGATCGGCGGGCTCAAGGTGGTCACCGCCTCGGGCTGGTTCGCCGCCCGGCCCTCCGGCACGGAGGACGTCTACAAGCTCTACGCCGAGAGTTTCCGCGGTCCTGAGCACCTGGCGCAGATCCAGGAGGAGGCCCGCGCGATCGTGGCCACCGCCCTGGGCTCGTGAGCGTTATCCCGAAGGATCCGGGCCGCACCTGCAGCCCGGATCCTCCGAGATACCGAGCCCCCGGGGCCCGGCCGCGGGTGCCGAGCCCCCGGGTGCACCTAGGTACACCCAGGGCTGGGGGGCCAGGGCCCGTGCGGGCAGCCCGGCCGGCACGGCAGACTGGCCGGGGGAGGGTTGGCCGTCCGTAGGAGCAAGGAGACCTGGGTGCGCGTCGTCATCGCCGAGGACCTGTTCTTGCTGCGTGACGGGCTGACCCGGCTGCTGCAGGCGCACGGCCTGGAGGTCGTCGCCGCCGTCGACAACGGGACCGACCTGCTGGCCGCGCTGACCCGCGACCGGCCCGACGTGGCCATCGTCGACGTCCGGCTGCCGCCCACGTTCACCGACGAGGGGCTGCGGGCCGCCATCGCCGCCCGCGGCCAGCTGCCGGACCTGCCCGTCCTGGTGCTGTCTCAGTACGTGGAGCAGCTGTACGCCCGCGAGCTGCTGGCCGGCGGCTCCGGCGGCATCGGCTACCTGCTCAAGGACCGGGTCCTGGACAGTGCCCAGTTCCTGGACGCGGTGCGCCGGGTCGCCGGCGGCGGCACCGCGATGGACCCCGAGGTGATCGCCCGGCTGCTGGACCGCAACTCCGGCAATAGCGCCCTGACGGCGCTGAGTCCCCGGGAGCGCGAGGTTCTGGGCCTGATGGCCGAGGGCCGGTCGAACGCGGCCATTGCCCAGCAGCTGGTCATCACCGAGCGGGCGGTGGCCAAGCACACCGCATCCATTTTCGGCCGCCTCGGGCTGCAGCCCTCCGACGACGACAACCGGCGGGTCCTGGCCGTCCTGGCCTACCTGGGCCGCTGACAGCCGACCGGGCGGCCTGCGCCCGGGCCCCGTTAGGAATGGTCTCTTCTGGCGTTATTTGTTGACGACCTTCGCGCCCGATCCTTAAGGTCTGCTCTTAGAACCATTAGGCGGCCCGGCGGCTTGTCGCGGGCCCCGGCCCGGCGGAGGCGCCGCCACCATCGGCACGCGATGATCCTGGAGACCACGCTCGTGGCCGTGCCGGCCATCATCATCGTGGCCCGCGGCGGCGTGCTCGGCGGCGGCCGCTGGCGGGCATCACCCTGACCGAGCACGCCGGCTAACGCGGGAGGACAGTCATGACAGCAGGCAGCGAGACGGCGGGCGGGCCGGTCACAGAAGGCTTCGCTGAGGTACCCGGCGGCCGGGTCTGGTACGCCATCCACGGGCCGGACGCGCCGGGCGTTCCGCTGCTGTGCCTGCATGGCGGTCCCGGGATCCCGCATGACTACCTGGAGAACCTGGCCGACCTGGCGGATGACCGGCCGGTGGTGCTCTACGACCAGCTGGGCTGCGGCCGGTCACCGCTGGACCCGGCCGCGGCCGCGGGCGGCGGCGACCTGTGGACGATGGACCGGGCGGTCGCCGAGGTGGCCGCGGTCCGCGCCGCGCTGGGCCTGGGCACGATGCACCTGTTCGGGAACTCCTGGGGCGGCTGGCTGGCCATGGAGTACCTGCTGCGCGAGCCTGAGCCGCCGCGCAGCGTGACGATCTCCAGCGCCCCGGCCAGCGTGGCGGAGTGGGTACAAGACGCCGCCCGGCTCCGGGCCCAGCTCCCGGCCAGCCAGCAGGCTGTGCTCGACCACCACGAGGCCAGCGACTGGCTCGGCTGCCCGGAGTACGTCGCCGTCATCGCGGCGTACTACCAGGAGCACGTCTGCCGGGTGCAGCCCTGGCCCGCCTGCGTGGAACGGTCCTTCGCCGGGATGAACGCCGACATCTACGGCGCGATGTGGGGGGCGAGCGAGTTCGGGCCGGTCACCGGCACGCTGCGCGACTTCGACGTCCGCGGCCGGCTCGGGCAGATCCGGGTACCTGCCCTGGTCACGGCGGGCCGCTATGACGAGGCGACACCGGAGGCGATGCGGGCCGTCGCCGAGGAACTGCCCGACGCTGAGCTGAGCGTGTTCGAGGGCAGCTCGCACATGGCGTTCGTGGAAGAGCGCGCGGCCTACGTGGCGCGGCTGCGGGAGTTCCTGCGCCGGCACGACTGAGGGTCCCGGCCACTGGCTCGGGCGGCCCGCCTGGCTGAGCCGGGTCGGCCGCCCGGCCCTGGCCCGGGCCGGCCGGACAGGACCAGCCAGCAGCGAGGTGGCCAGTCCTGGTTCCGGCCCGGTGGCGGCTGACCCGGGCCGCCGCGGCGCTGGTACGGCGCCCGGTGCTAGTGCGTGGCTTCGTACTTGCTCAGCACCTCAGCGCTGATCCGGCCGCGCTCGGACACCTTCAGGCCCTGCTCGGCCGCCCAGGCCCGGACCGCGGCCCGGTCGATTCTCGGGCTGCCGCCACGGGCCGGCTTTGCCGCCCGCCGGTGCGCCGTCCGCCGCCCGGCATCCATAAATGGCTGCAGCGACCTCTTCAGCTTGGTGATGTTCTTCTCGCTGAGGTCGATCTCGTAACTCTGGCCATCGAAGCTGAACGCAACAGTCTCAGCATGGGGGGATCCGTCTAGGTCGTCGGTCACGACCACGCTCACAGTCTTTGCCATGCTGGAAATGGTCCATGTTCGGAGGCCTGATGTCAAAGTGACTCGCGACATTCGCGAGAACGTTAAGCGGGCGTGGCCAGGCTGACGAGCAGAAACGCAATCTTTTACCAGCCGGGCGTGGTAGTGGCAGTCGCCGGATGCCTATCACCGCACGCCGCCTCGCGTTACGCGAACGGGCGTAATAGCTGGTCCGGAACGCCCCCCTGCTCCGGAGGAAGCCGGCGAAGGGGCGGGCTGGCCGTGTGATATAGCCGATGCGGCGATGGCATGCTGCGCAATTGCGGACGGGTCAGCCGGTCGCGGGCACAGCGGGAAATGGACCGCCCGGCGGCGGTGCGCGGTGCATTACGCGCGGGCCCGGTGCCGCCCGCCCGGCACCATCGGGCCCGAAGATCTTGGGCGCGCATTCCCGGCCACCCGCAAAGGGGCGCGAGCGGCCCGTCCTGACCATGCCGCTATCTGCGGGGGCAAGGTCCATCCGCCGCGGCCAGCGCGTTTTCCCGATTGCCGGGAACGGCGCTGGCCGCGGGTGCGTCCAAGTGTTCGCCCGGACATATCACGGTCAGCGGGGAGGACGCTATGTCGCGTCTGGTGATCAGCATCGGAATTGCCATCGCGGCTTTGCTGGCGGGCTGCTCGGCGGCGAACGCGGCCGGGGCGGCGCGAGAAGGCGGGGCGGCGCGAGCAGGCGGGGCGGCGCGAGCAGGCGGGGCGGCGCGAGCAGGCGGGGCGGCGCGAGTAGACGGCGCCGGGCACGGCCCGGCCCGGGGCCGGGTCACCGGGCGGCTGCTGCTGGAAGGCGGTCCGATGCGGCCCGGTGGCCGCCAGCCCGGCCGGCGGCCCATCCGCGGCACGGTGTGGTTCACGACAGCCGGGCACCGCCGGGCGACCGTGCGGGTCAGCTCCTCTGGTGTGTTCTCGACCTGGCTGGTGCCGGGCCGCTATGCGGTGTCGGGCAGTTCGCCGCGGGTGCGGCAGGCGGGCCGGGCCGGCCGTGCCGCTCCGTGCGCGCACGACGTCATGGCCACGGTGCAGCCCGGCCAGGTGACCAGGATCGCGGTCGTCTGCATAGTCCCCTGAAGCTGGTCTCGGCCGCCTCCCCGGTCCCAGCACGTTCCTGGTCCAGCTCGCTCCCAGCGCGCGGCGGAGATTAGCAAGGAGGATTCCGCGTCTGTCAGGCGCGGAATCCTCCTAGCTATTCGAACCTGGACCCGCGGCCCGGGGGAACCCGGCTCGCGGTCGGCGGAGCCGCGAACTTGGCCGGGCCGCTGCAGCCGGAGCCGGGAACTAGGTAGTCTCAGTGTGACTAGCTCGGGTACTGGCGAGCGCAGCACGAAGGGGCCGCCTTGTCCGCTGACATGCTCAGCAGCGCCGGGCCCGCGGCGCGCGGGGGCCGCGGCGCGCGCCGGGCGGTCCAGCCGGTCGTCGGCGCGCTGGCCGACGGGACGCCGTTCTATGCCCCGATCGGGGAGGTCGTGACCGACGGCCCGCGGGTGACCTGTCACCTGTGCGGCCGGCTGCTGCGCTCGGTGGCGGCTCACCTGGCCGGCCACGGCTGGACGAAGGAGCAGTACTGCCAGGCTTTCGGGCTGGAGCGCCGCACGTCCCTCGAGGGGCTGGAGACCCGCAAGCTGCGAGCCGCGGCGCTCACCGCCCGGCTGATCTTCGACCCGGCGATCCGCGAGGGGAGCGCAGCCGGCCGCGAGCGAGCCAGGGATGGCCGCCTGGCCCGCGACGCTGCCACCGCGGCGCGCGGCCGCCGGTTCCCCGAGCAGCGCCGCCGCAAGGCCGCGCGGGCGGCGGCCGGGGTACCCGCCGATGTGCTGGCCCGGGCCAGCCGGGAGCGTGCCGACCGGCACCTGGCGGACGTCGCGGCCGCGGCGGCCCGGCGGCAGGGGTACCCCGACATCGGGGCCTACGTGCGCGGCGGGCTGGCCGCCGGGGACAGCCTGGCCGCGATGAGCCGGTCGGCCGGCCTGCACAAGGACTGGCTGTCGCGGCACCTCGGCCGCCTGGACCCGGCGGCCGCCGCGGCGGCCCGCGCGGCCCGCGCGGCCCGCGCGGGCCTGCTGCCGGGCGGCGGCCATCCGGGGCGGCCGGCGGCGAGCCGGCGCGACGCACCGCTGCTCCCGGCCCTGCGCGAGCTCGGGTTCACCGACGTGGCCGCATACCTGCGCGACCGCCATCACGGGCGGCACTGGACGGTCAACGCCATCGCCGCCGAGACCGGAGTCTCGCAGCACGCCGTGGCGGCCGCGCTGCGGCGGCACGAGGTGACCCCGGTGCCGCATGCGGCCAAGCGGCACGCCGCCGCGCAGCGCGAGGCGGTCGTGGCCGCGCAGCTGGGCTGCGACAGCATCGCCGCCTACGTCGCGCAGCGGCGATCGGCGGGCTGGACGTGGCGGGCGATATCCGCCGAGGCCGGGCAGCCGCAGACCTGGTTGCGCCGCCGCGCGGCGGCCAGCTAGCCCCGGCCGCGAGCGGGCCCGGCCATCCCGTCCCCCGGCCGCAGGCGGGCCGGCGGCCGGGGGCTGAGCTGCGGAGGTGACAGAAAGCCACTAATCACGCACGGCTGATCATCTTCATAACAATATTGCCAAGCGCCCATTATCCGGAAAGCTATGAGTTTCCTTACCGCTCGGGCGGAGGTACAACGAGACGGGGCATTCAGCCCCAACCCGTTCGGATCGCACCTGAGACAGGGGGACCATGTCCAGAATACGAGCGGTTACCGGAGCGGTCGGCGCGACAGCGACGCTGCTCGGGATGACGATCCTCGGCGCTACCGGGCCGGCCGGAGCTGCATCGCGGCCAGCGATGACGCACCTGGCCGGCAGCGTGGCCCCGTTCACCAGCCACTCCCGGGCCACCGGGAATGTCGCCGGCTCGACCAGGCTGACGATCCAGGTGTGGCTCCGGCCGAAGGTGGCCGCGGCGCAGCGCGCCGCCGCCGCGGTGAGCACGCCGGGGAACGCGCAATTCCACCATTACCTGCGGCCGGATGCCTACGCCGCGCGATTCGGGGCCAGCGCCGCCGCGGCCGGCAAGGTCGAGAAATGGCTGCGGGGCAAGGGATTTACCGGCATCCGTGCGAGTGCCGGCCGGTCCTACATCCGGGCCACGGGCGCGGCCAGCAAGATCAATGCCGCCTTCCGCACCCGGCTGAAGCTGTATGCCTCGACCGCCGCCGCGAACGCCGGGCCGTACAAGCTGCGCGCTAACGCGACCCCGTTGTCGGTCCCCGCCTCGCTGGCCGGGAGCGTGCTGGGCATCACCGGCCTCAGCAACGCCGCGCCGATCATCCCGCACATCCGCCAGACCACGAAGCCGCGCCGGGCCCGCGGGGCAGCGGCGGCACCCGCCGCCAAGACAGCACCGTGCTCGCAGTACTACGGCCAGCACCTGGCCGGCGGGCTGCCCACGCATTTCGGGCGGACGTCGTTCCCGACCGAGGTGTGCGGCTACAGCGGCGGCCAGATGCGCGCCGCCTACGGCGCGAACACGACCAACACCGGCAAGGGCCAGACGGTCGCGCTGGTGGAGCTGGGCCTGACCCAGGACATGTTCCTGACGCTGCAGGACTACGCGGCGGCCAACGGCCTGCCCGCGCCCTCCAGCGAGCGTTACGCCGAGCTGTCCCTGGGCCAGGGCACCGCATGCGGTGACCTGTTCGATGTCGAGGAGCAGCTGGACGTCGAGTCGGCCTACGCGATGGCCCCGTCGGCCAGTGAGCTGGTCGTCGGCGGGGACAGCTGCAATGAAGGTGACTTCGGGCTGCAGGGCCTGTTCGACGCCGACCTGGCCGTCATCAACGGCACCCACAACCACCCGCTGGCCACGATCGCGTCCAACTCCTGGGAGGGCGGCGACGAGGCGCAGCCGGCCTTCCTGACCAACATCGAGCACGCTTACCTGGTGCAGGCCGCCGCCGAGGGCGTCGGCATGTACTTCTCCTCCGGTGACGGCTCGGGCGTCGAGGCACCCTCCAGCGACCCGGACGCCATCGGGGTCGGCGGCACCACCCTCGGCCTGGGCCAGGCCAGTAACCGGCTGTTCGAGACCGGCTGGTCCACGGACATGTCGTTCCTGATCAGCAGCGCGTGGGTCGACGAGGGCGAGCAGGGCGCCGCCGGCGGCGGTCCCAGCATCTTGTGGAAGCAGCCAGCGGACCAGAAGCACGTCGTGCCGGCCAGGCTGGCGAAGGCGCCGGGCAACCGGGGCGGCCTGGTCCGGTCCGCCCCGGACATCAGCGCTGACGCTGACCCGTTCACGGGTTTCGCGGTCGGCCTGCTGAGCTTCCCCAAGAACAAGCCGCCGCAGTTCTCTGAGTCCGACATCGGCGGGACCAGCCTGGCCTCCCCGCTGGTGGCCGGGATCGTGGCCGCGGCGCAACAGGGCCAGCACCACTCGTTCGGGCTCATCAACCCGGCCGTCTACAAGCTGGCCGGCAGCACGGCCCTGCACGACGCGCTGCCGCTGACCAGGCACAGCCCGTCGCTGTTCCGCGGGACGTTCTGCGATGAGCAGACTTGCGGCGCCGAGCTGCTGACCGCCTTCGACGACCAGAGCTTCGCCATGTTCGGCTACACCGGGCAGGTGACGCTCAAGGGCTACGACAACATGACCGGCGTCGGAACCCCCGCCGGGCAGCAGTTCATCACCGCGCTGCGGCACCTCGAGAAGTAGTGCGGTAAGTCAGCACGACCGTCAGCCCGGCGGCCGGGCCCGCCCCGCGGGGCGGGCCCGGCCGCCGGCGCCGTCCGGGCCAGCGCTCCCGGGGCCGGGACTCCCGGGCCTGCCGTCCGGGGTCTGCCGGGCCAGCCGGGCGGCCTGCCGGGTCAGGTAGTGCCGCTCCGGCAGGCTGGTGGTCCGGCGCGCGGCAGACCGGTAGCTGGACACGGCACCGCCGGTGTCGCCCGCCATCTCCAGCAGGTGCCCGCGCACCGCGTCCAGCCGGTAGTGGCCGGCCAGCCGGCCGTCGGGGGATTCCAGCAGGGCCAGCCCGGCCTCCGGGCCGCGCACCATCGCCGTGGCGATAGCACGGCCGAGGGTCACCATCGGATTGCCGGTCATCCGCTCCAGCAGGCCGTAGACGCCCAGGATCTGGACCCAGTCGGTGTCCTCGACACGGGCCGCCTGATCATGCACGGCCGCGATGGCCGCCTGCAGCTGGTACTCGCCCGCCGTGCCGCCGCCCAGCGCGCTGGTGATCAGCGCCACGCCCTCGCTGATCTGCGCCCCGTCCCAGCGGGTCCGGTCCTGCTCAGCCAGCGGGATCAGCTCACCGCCGGGCCCGGTGCGGGCCGGGCGCCGGGCGTCGGTCAGCAGCATGAGCGCCAGCAGCCCGGTCACCTCACCGTCGGCTGGCAGCGCGGTGTGCAGCATCCGCGCCAGCCGGATCGCCTCGGCCGACAGCTCCACCCGCTGCAGATCCGGGCCGGCGCTGGCCGACGCGCCCTCGTTGAAGATCAGGTACAGCACGTGCAGCACCGAGCGCAGCCGGGGTACCCACTGCTGGCCGGCGTCCGGCCGGCGGAACGGTATTCCTGAGGACCTGATCCGCTGTTTGGCCCGGCTGATCCGCTGGGCCATCGTCGCCTCTGGCACCAGGAACGCGCTGGCGATCTCGGCGGTGGTCAGCCCGCCGACCGCCCGCAGCGTCAGCGCAATGGCCGAGGCCGGGGTCAGCACCGGATGGCAGCACAAGAACAGCAGCACCAGCGTGTCGTCGCGGTCGGGCACCGCCTCGGGCGGCGCCGGCGACGGCTCCCGGACGGCGGCCGTCTCCTCCCGCCGCCGCCGGGCCTGCTCGCTGCGCAGCTGGTCGGTCATCTTGTGGACCGCCGTCTGGATCAGCCAGCCGCGCGGGTTGCCGGGCACCCCCTCCCGCGGCCAGTGCACCGCGGCGGCGAGCAGAGCTTCCTGTACCGCGTCCTCGGCCGCGGCGAAATCCCCGAACCGGCGGACCACCGCGCCGAGGACCTGCGGCGCCAGCTCGCGCAGCAGGTCCCCGATCGCGGGCTGCTGCCCGGTCACCCGGCGGTCACAGCTCCGGCTCGGGCACGCCCATCACCTGCCGGACCTCGATGGGCTGGCCGATGGGGACGCCGTCCGGGCCGGGAGCCGCCGAGGCCCGCGCCGCGATCTGCAGGGCCCGCGCCTCCGACTCCACGTCGATCATCCGGTAGCCCGCCAGCAGTTCCTTGTACTCCGGGAACGGCCCGTCGGTCACCACCGGGACCCCGTCCCCGGCGCTGACTACCCGCCGGGCCAGCTCCGGCCCGGCCAGGCCCTGCGCGTCGACGAGCTCGCCGGCCTCGAGGAGCTCCTTGTTCAGGGCGACCTGGAAATCGATGTGGGCCTGGATGTCCTGCGGGGCCCACTCCGTCATCGGGACCGTGCAGTTCTCGCCGCCCTCGTAGCGCTGCAGCAGCATGAACTTCGTCATCTCCGGCTCCTTCCGTCCTGCGCCCATCCTGGCGCACTCACCAGAAGGACGGTCCTGGCCGCCGGTTCTCTACACCAGGACGGCCAGGATCGCGAAGAAGCGGCGGGCGGCTCCGAACTCAGGCCGCCAGCGGCGCGTAGTGACTGGCGTCGCCCTTGCGGACCACGCTGGTGCCGCCGTCAATCCCGACCGGGATGTCGCCGGCCACGGTGATCCGGTGCAGCAGCCGCGGCTGGTCGTCGTAGTCGGCCACCGCGTAGTGCTGAGTGGCCCGGTTGTCCCAGATCGCGATGTCGCCCGGCTGCCAGGACCAGCGCACGGTGTTCTCCAGCCGGGTGATGTGCCGCTGCAGCAGGGCGAACAGGTCCTGGAAATCGGCGGTGCTCAGCCCGGTGAACGACCTTACGAAATGCCCGAGCAGCAGGGTCGGCTCGCCGGTCTCCGGGTGGATCCGGACGACCGGGTGCTCGGTCTCGAACTCCAGGTGCCGGAACTGCTCCCGGTAGGTCTCCTGCTTGACGTCGATCCCGCCGATCTGCGGCCGCTCGGCGGCGTAGTCGTACAGGTTGGAGTGCACCGCCCGCAGCCGGCCGACCAGCGCCTGCAGGCCGGGGTGCAGCCGCCGGTAGGCCTCGGCCGTGTTGGCCCAGACCGTCGTCCCGCCGTAGGGCGGCAGCGTGATGGCGCGCAGCACGCTGATCGCCGGGACCCGGTCCACGAACGTCACGTCGGTGTGCCAGCTGTTGGCCTTGCCCTGCTCGGAGTCGATGGGCAGGATGGCCACCCCGTCGCCGGTCACCGTGGGATGCGGCCGGGTGACGGTGCCCAGCAGCCCGGCGAAGGCAAGCTGGTCGGCGTCGCTGACCCCCTGCTGGTCGCGCAGGAACACGACCTTGTGGCGCAGCAGCGCCGCGCGCAGCTCGGCGACCGCGTCCGGGCCGAGCGCGCCGCCGGCCCGGATGCCGGTGACGACCGCGCCGATCGCGCCGCCGACCTGGGTCACGGTGATGTGCTCGAAGGACTGGTGGAAGCTGAGGGCCGTCGGGTGGTCCTGAACCTGAGTCATGTACGAGTCCCTTTCCGGTCGCTGCCTAGCTCCCAACCTGGGCCGCGGGCCATCAAATGTCAAGTATTCCTACAGGTTAAATATGAATTAGCCGTAACGGGGCCGGAGGTTCGGTGTCCTGACAGGTGAGCGAACAGCATGGAGCGAACCGGCGGGACGTCGGCGGCGTCTGGACTGAGGAGCCTGCGACGAGGGAAGACGCCGCCACTAAGGGCGTCCTGCAGGTGAGCGGACTATGGAGCGAGGCTCAGGCGCATGACGACCCGGGTGGGCGAGCGCCGGATCACCTCGCGGAACCCGGCCCGCTCGTACAGGCCCCGCGAGCCGAAGAACATGAAGTCGTCGTGGCTGCGGCCGGGCTTGTCCACCGGGTAGGCCTCCAGGATCTGCACGCCCTGGCCGCGCGCCTGCTCGATCCCGGCCGCCAGCAGCCGGTGCTGCAGGCCCTGGCCGCGGTAGGGCCGGGCCACGTAGCTGCAGATCACCGACCAGACCTCGGCGTCATCGACGGGCTTCATGACCGGGGAGCGCCGCATCTTCAGGTAATCCGAGCGCGGCCCCAGGCTGATCCAGCCGGCCGGGCGGTCACCGCAGTAGCCGATCAGTCCCGGCACCACGTCCTCGCTGACCAGGTCGCACAGGGCCTGCTTGTTGCGCTCGGCGTTCAGCCCGCTGTCCTTGCCGGTCCGCCGGTAGAACATGCACCAGCAGCCCCGGACTATCGACCCGCCCGGCAGGCCGAACAGCTCCTCCAGATCCGGCCAGGTGGATCGCGTCAGCGGCCGGGCGGTGAAGGCGCCCGCCGCGGTGACGTCCGCTGTCATGGCGCCAGTCAATCAGCTGCCGCCGACGCTGCGCGGCGTGCCTTCGCAGCCGGTCCTGCGGCTGCGCACCCGCGCTCTGGAGCCGGCCCCCGGGAGTCTCGGGTTTACTGGGCGGTTGCTGCCCGCAGGCATGACCAGCAATGTGGCGGGTAGCGGGAGTTCTTGAAAATAAGGAGACTCATGCCCCCCGCGCCCCCCGCGCAGCAGCTTTCCGGAACTTCAGGCGAGGTGTCCGGAATCCTCGTTTCGGCCAGAAATGAGGCCAAAACGAAACCTGGCGGATACGGTACTTCGGTGCCTGTGACTGCTGAAAAGCGCGCGCCGACGCACCAGCCCGGCGCCCGGAGCCGCCTTGCCGCCCTGGATGGGCTGCGGCTGCTCGCTGCCACGATGGTGGTGTTCTACCACTACATCGGCGTCTCTAAAACGAAGATCGGCCGGCGGGGCCATACCGAGGTGCTCGCCTGGGGTACCTCGGATCACAACCTGTTCCCGCACTTCCTGCACCAGGCCGCTACCTTCGGCTGGACCGGCGTCGAGCTGTTCTTCATGATCAGCGGGTTCGTGATCTGCATGAGCGGGTGGGGCCGCCGGCAGGCTGACTTCTTCATCTCCCGGGTGGTCCGCCTCGTCCCGGCCTACTGGACGGCCACCCTCCTGACCGGCGCTGTGCTGATCTTGCTCCCGAAGCTGACATCGGGGATCAAGCCGTCCATGGTGCTGACGAACCTGACCATGGTCCAGTCGGCGTACGGGATCCCGAACCTGGTCCCGGCCTACTGGACGCTCTTCGTCGAGCTGACTTTCTACCTGCTGTTCGGCCTGGTAGCCATCGGCGGCGTCACCTACCGGCGGATGGTCACCTTCTGCGTGCTGTGGTCGGTAGCCTCGATCCCGGCGGCGACCGCGCACGACCCCGTGCTGAACATGATCATCAACCCGCCGTACTCGCCGTTCTTCGTGGCCGGCATCGCGTTCTTCCTGATCTACAAGTTCGGCGGCAACCTGCTGCTGTGGGCCATCGTGGTGTACTCGTGGCTGATCGCGGTGAACCAGCCGAACACCAGCCCGCCGCCGCAGGTGATCATCCTGATCAGCGCGTTCTTCGTGATCATGGCGGTGGTGGCCACACACCGCCTGGACCGGATCAGCTGGCGCTGGCTGACGGTGGCCGGGGCGCTGACCTATCCGCTGTACCTGATCCACCAGGACATCGGGTTCACTATCTTCGCCTACCTCGGCCACTCCGTGCCGCCGCTGCTGCTGGCGGTCCTGACCTACGCGCTGATGCTGGCCGTGGCCTGGCTGATCCACCGCCTGGTGGAACGGCCGGTTGCGCCGCTGCTCAAGGCCCGGCTCACCGAGGCGGTGGCGAAGGTGCGGTTCGGGCCGGCCGCGGCGATGGCCGGCGGCGGCGTGGCGGCCGCGACCGGGGCGAACGGAGCTGCGGCGACCGGCGCCGCGGCCGACGGGGCCGCCGGGAGCGACTCAGCCGTCCACGCCCAGGGTGCCGGGCCGCACGCCGACGCAGCGGCCAGCCCGCCGGAATACGGCGTGGCCGCTAACGGCCACCCGGTGACGAGCCCGGGGAACGGCAGTTCCCACGGCAACGGCCATGGCAGCGCCAACGGCAACGGCAACGGCCACTCCAATGGCAACGGTCACGGTCCGCGCGCACCGAGCGGTCACCCGGGCGGCTCCCGCGCCCCCGGCCAGCCGGGCGGGCCGCACGGAGCCGGCCATCCGAGCGGAGTGCAGCCGGCCGGCGTGGGCGGGTCGCCGAACGGCAGACGGGACTAGCCGGCCGCCCGGGCGGTCGTCATCCGAGCGCCTCTGGGCAGCTGGAACAGTGCGCCGCGCGGCGCGGTCGTGTAGGACGTGATCTCGAAGCTGGTGGGCTGCGAGGCGACCTTGACGTAGCCGAGGATGCCCTGCGCCGTGGTGCAGATCCGGCTCGTGCCGTGGATCCCGGCAGCCCGGAACGTTACGCACCGCATCGGGAATCCGTTCACGGTCAGGTGGCCCGAGCCGACCTTGTCCCCGGCGAACCCGGCGGCCAGCGAGAAGTCCCGCAGGAACGTCACCCAGTGCGCGGGGGTGTAGAAACCCAGGACCTGATTCTGCACGGCCGCCCGGGCCCGGCCCAGCTTCCGGCAGGTCCAGCGGGCGCCGGAGGACGCGGGCGGCGAGCAGGCGAACTCGCCCCTGGCGTTGAGGATCAGGTCGACGCTGACCCGGCCGCCCGTGGCCGGGGACTCGCGGAACGCGAGCTCGTGCGGCGGCCGCACGGCGTACGTCACCGTCGCCGGCGCATCACCGGTGGTGGTGTAGGTGGCCCGGAACGCGGTCGGCTTCCCGGCCGTCATCCCGGCCGTGAACTGGTCGATGGTGGCCTTGTTGGCCGACACGTCGTGCTCGGCTTTCTTGACATCGCTGACCGCGCGGCCCAGCCCGCCGCAGCCGGCCAGGCCCAGGCTGGCTACCAGAAGGGTGGCGGCAGCGCAGCAGGTGGCGGCCTGACGCGTGGCGGCGCGGTGGCGCGCGGCGCGGGCGGGACTGCCGGTCGCTGGGGCCATGACAGTGCCTCTCCGGGCCGGGGACGGCTGCCGGGAAGCCGCCGATTCGCCTGAGGATAGGCTCCGCGCCAGCCGAGGGCAGGCTGGATGGTGCCGCGATGGCCGCCATCCGAGACCAGCTGCCCTCGGCCCGGCGCGCCGGTCAGGCGGCCCCCGGAGCTGCTGCCGGGCGGCGCGTGAGCAGGACGGCGCCGACGACCCCGGCAGCCGCGAAGAACGCGGTGATCAGGACGGTGGCGTGCCGGAAGGCAGCCAGCGGGTCGGCGGCCGCGACGTGGGCCAGGATGGCCACCAGGGCGGCGACGCCGAGGACAGTGCCGACCTGCCGGCCCATGTTCAGCACGCCGCTGCCGACCCCGAAGCGGTCCGGGGCCAGCGCCGAGCTGCCCGCGCTGAGCAGCGACGGAATGGTCAGGCCGACGCCTGCCCCGCCCAGCAACTGGACCGGCAGCAGGTGCGTCAGGTAGGCGGCATGCGCCTGCAGCTGGGTGAACCACAGCAGCTGCGCGCCAGCATTGACCGCGCAGCCGAGCACGGCCACCCGGCCCGCGCCGCCTGCCCAGCCGGCCAGCCGGGGCGCCACTAGCCGGGCGAACGGGAGCACCATGAGCGGCCCGGGGCCGATGGCCAGGCCCGCCTGCACCGCGGAGTAATGCCAGACGCCGGTCAGGAACTCCACCGTGCTGAGGACGAAGGCGCCGAAGCCGGCGTAGTAGAGGATCGACACGACGAAGGTGGCGCTGAACGTCCGCGAGCGCAGCAGCCCGAGCTCGATCACCGGGGAGTGATGCCGGGCCGACCGGACCACCATGCCCGCGCCGCAGGCCACCGCGGCGAGCACGGCACCGCCGAAGCGCGCCGACGTCCAGCCCCAGCTAGGCGCCTCGACCAGGGCTAGCGCGATCAGGCCGACGGCGGCGGCCAGCAGCCCGGCGCCGAGCAGGTCCGGCCGGCCCCGGACGTGCTCGTCCCGGCTCTCCGGGATGACCCGGCTGGCCAGCAGGACCGCGGCCAGGCCGACCGGCAGGTTAATCCAGAACACCCAGCGCCAGCTGAGCTGGACCAGGCTGCCGCCGATCACCGGCCCGAGGGCGGCGCCCAGCGCGCCGAGCGCTGACCAGGTTCCGATGGCCCGCGCCCGGAGGCTGGGTGGCACCGCGGCCAGCAGCAGCGAGAGCGAGGCCGGGACCATGAGCCCGGCACCGGCGGCCTGGATCAGCCGGGCGGCGATCAGCGCGGTCACGCCCGGCGCCAGCCCGCACAGCAGGGACCCGGCGCTGAAGCCGATCAGCCCGGCCGTGAAGATGCGCCGGCGCCCGACCCGGTCGGCCCACCGCCCGGCCGGGACCAGGACCGCGGCGAACACGATGGTGTAGCCGTTCAGCACCCAGGACAGGGACCCGAGGCTCGGGCCGCCGAATTCGCGGCCGATGTAGGGAAACGCGAGATTGACAATGAACAGGTCGAGGCTGGACATGAACACGGCGAGCGACAGCACCCCGGTCACGGCCGTTACCTGTCGGGCGCTGAGCGCGCCGCCCGTGCCAAGGCTGGTACTGGCCGCAGTCGCCCGGGGGCCGGCCGGGCGGGCGCCGGGCCGCCTGCGGGCGGGGCAGCAGGCGGCGAAGCGGTGGTCGCGGAGCGGCGAGAGCGCACGGGTCATCCTCTGCGTCGGTCGGGCCGGATCAGTTCGTAATCTGAACTCAGCGCAGCTTAACTCGCTCCGACGTGCTGAGTCCAATTTCTGGATGCACTAGGTATGATGGCCGCATGACGGCTGCCGCAGCTCAGCCGCGGGCGTGCTCCATCGCCCGCACGCTGGAGATCGTGGGGGAGAAGTGGGCCCTGCTCGCCGTACGCGAGGTGTTCCTCGGCAACGGCCGGTTCGATGAGATGGTGCGCCGGACGGGGGCTCCGCGGGACACCATGGCCGCGCGGCTGCGCACGCTGACGGCCGCCGGGATCCTCGAGCGGCACCAGTACTCCCGGCACCCGGACCGGTTCGAGTACCAGCTCACCGCCGCGGGCCGGGACCTGTACCCGGTGATTGTCTCGCTGAGGAGCTGGGGAGATCGCCATCTGGCCGGCCCGGCGGGCCCGCCGGTGGTCCTGCAGCACCACGGCGACCACCCGCTGGCCCCGCGCCTGGTCTGCGCCGCGTGCGGCGATCCGGTCCGGGCGGGGGAGTCCCGCCCGGTTCCGGCCGCCGGGCCGGCCGGCTGATCCGCGCCACCGGGCGGCCCGCTGATCCGCGTCACCGGCGGGCCGGCTGATCCGCGCCACCGCAGCGGCCGGTCGCTCACTCAGCCAGGCCGCCGGTCACGGCCGCGCGCCGCTCAGCGACGGGCCGCGATATACCCGGCGATGACGGCCGCCCGCTCGGCTACCGGCGCCGCTGGAATGCCGATCAGCTCGAATCCGTGTTCGGCGTACACCGCCTCATGCACCTTCTCGAAGACCAGCGAGTCGGCATAGCTGATCCGCCGGGCGGCAGTGGCCTCGATGAACCCGAGCGGGCGGAGCAGGAACACGGCCGGCTCGTAGACCTGCTCCCGCAGCACCCGCCCGGTCTCCGCGGCGAGTACCGCCGGCACCGGGTACCCCAGGAATCGCGCCAGCGCCAGCGTGCACAGCACCGACCGGTCATGCAGCTGAACCTGCGGGTCCGGCGGCATGCTGCCAGCACCGAGGCGCTCGCGCTGCAACTGCGTGATCAGGCCGAGAAAGCCGGCGTCGCGCCACGGCTCGGCAATGCCGCGCTGCTGCTCGCGCGCGATCACGTCGGTGGCCGCCTCGCCCACGACCGCGAACCCCTGCGCGCCCAGCTCGCGCAGCACCGATGTCTTGCCGGCGCCCGGGGCGCCGGTGACGATATACCGCTGCACCATGACCTCATTTCTCTCGCGGGACGGGACCGGACGGGACCGGACGGGACCGGACCGGTCCGGGGCCGCCGGGACCGTGACGGCACGGCCGGGCGGAAGGGCGGGGCGGCCGGAAGGGCGGGCGAGCGGGAAGGGCGGGGCGGGGAGCCGCCCGGCGCGGCGGCCGGTAGCTTGGGATCATGAGGCTGATACCCCTGGGACAGGGCTATTCAGGACGAGGCCATCCAGCACGGGGCCGCCTGCCACTGCACCGCCGACCGCCGGTGCGCCGGGCCGCCGGGAAGATCCGGCGCCGGGCCGGGCGCGGCTGACATGCACGCGGTAGGCCTCGTGCTGCATCCTAAGCGGGACTCCGATGGCGCGGTGAACGCCGTCCTGGACTGGGCCACCCAGAACAACACAGAGGTCCTCGGGATCAGCGAGGAAATCGTCCGGCTGCACTGCGCCGCGACCGCGGTCTCGGCGGAAGAGCTCGGCCAGCGTGCTGACCTGCTGGTCAGCCTGGGCGGCGACGGCACCATGCTGCGGGCCATGCGGCTGGCCGACCGGCAGCGGGCCCCGGTGCTCGGGGTGAACCTGGGCAAGCTGGGGTTCCTGGCCGAGGTGGACGTCCCCGACCTGCCTGGCGCGCTGTCGGCCATCGACGAGCGCGATTTCACTATCGAGCCCCGGCTGGCCGTCGACGCAGTGCTGGGCGACCAGGTTGTGACCGCCTTCAACGACGTTGCCGTGGTCCGGTTCCCCGGCCAGCCCAGCGCTGCCGTCGCGGTCCGGGTGGCCGGGCACCCGTTCGTCAGCTACGCCGCGGACGCCGTCGTGGTGGCCACCCCGACCGGCTCGACCGCCTACAGCTTCTCCGCTGGCGGCCCGATCGTGAGCCCGTCGGTGGAGGCGCTGCTGGTGACGCCCGCGGCGCCGCATTCTGCCTATAACCGGGGGCTGGTCCTGTCGGTCCGCGACAGCCTGGTCCTGGAGATCCTGCCGGCCAGCAGCCGCCTCGCCGTGGAGGTCGACGGCCAGGTCGCCGCGCACGTCTCGCCCGGTGACGAGATCGAGCTGCGGCCCCGGCCCGGCGCCGCGCGGGTGATCCGGCTCGGCCGCACGACGTTCTACGAGCGGGCCCGGCGCAAGCTGCGGCTGACTGACTCCGCCGAGATCCCGCCCGGCCTGCCCGTGGTCGCGGAGATGCCGGGCATCGCCGGCTGGGCTGGCCTGCCCGGTCGCGGCGAGACCCTGGAGACCGATGCGATGGACACCACCACCGAGAGGAGCTGAGACGTGTCTGAGGATGCCAATGGCGCGGATGCCGAGTCCTATGAGCAGGACGACATCGAGGACGAGGGCGTGCTCGACGCGTCGGACACGCTGGAGGGCCCGCCCGGAGAGGATCCGCTCGACGCGGGGGTCATCACCGCGGACCGGTGGTCGGCAGGCATGCGGTACGGCTCGACCGAGGCGGAGGAGGAGGCGGGCGAGTCGCTGGACCAGCTGCTGGCCGAGGAGGAGCCCGACGTAAGCGCGGACGACCCGGAGGACGACGCCTGGCCGGCGCAGGTCGCGGGGGACGCGGATGCCGCCGATGAGGATGTGGACGGGCTGCTGCTAGACGACGGGCCGGATCCGCGTGCTGGCCGGCTAGTCGCCGAGGACGAGGGAGCGCACACGCGCGATGAGTCCGACCTGGTAGCGCGCGATGCCGGGATTGATGGCGGCGCGGCCAGCGCGGAGGAAGCTGCGATGCACGAGGTCGCTGACGACGATACCGACATCCGGTCCGGGGACTGAGCCTGGCAAATGAGCCGGCGCCGGAGTGCATCCGGCCATGTCGGCTTTCCGTCGCGGAATGTTTGCGCTAACGCACGGGTGGCCCGCCGATAACAAATTCCGGGTACCTGCTCAGGCGCTTGCCGGAAAACCAAGCCTGGCGCCACCGTCGCTGAATCCCGGCTGGCCGGTGCGGCCCGCATTCCGCGGGCTGCAGGCTTCCCGGATGAGCAGGTCAGGTTAGCTAGCAGGCAGACCGAGCTTGTCCGGGTGCACCCGGCGGTAATGCTCGGTCAGGACCTCGCTTGCCTTTCCCGGCTGATGGGCGAGGGTGCGCTGGCAGACCTGGCAGCGCACGACCGGGAGGTGCGTCACGGTCACGGGGAAACGACGGGATGCTGCTGAGTTCTTCATCGCCTTCCATAATGCCAGGCGATCGCACTCACATTGCCGCCGGGAGCGTGATTCGCGGATTGCTAACCGGGCCGGCGGATACGCAGCCCGTCGAACGCGATGGCGCACACGGCGTTCGCGAGTTCGCCCGCAGAACCGCGACTTCCCGTGCTCCCGGGCGGCCGGGATTGGCTTCCTTGGTCGGGGCTGCCCGGCCGGTACCACTCCGCGACTGAGTTGACCATGCCGAACAGCAGCCGGGCCGTCACGGCCGGGTCAATGTCGGGCCGGATGTCGCCATCGCGCTCGGCTTCCTTTACCAGGTCGGCCACCAGCTGATCGAATTCCCGGCGCCGGGTCAGCGCGCGCCGCTCGGTGACCGTGTTGCCGCGCGCCCGCAGCAGCAGCGTGACATACGGCAGGCGGTCGGCCAGTACGGCGACACTGCCGCGGACCAGGAAGTCCAGCCGTCCGATCGCCGGCCCGCCGCGCGCCCGCGCGGCGTCCGCGACCGAGAACAGCCCGTCCAGGGCCCGGTCCAGGGCTAGCCCCAGCAGGTCTTCCTTGCTGCCGACGTGGTGGTAAATCGACGACTTGGCGATGCCGAGGCGCTGCGACAGGTCCTCCATGCTGGTCCCGTCGTAACCGCGCTCGTTGAAGACCGTCACGGCGACGGCCAGCAGCGATTCCCGGTCATACCCGGGGCGGCCGCGCCGCCGCCCGGCCTGGCCATCCGCCATGCGGGTAAGATAACATACCGAACGATCGGTCAGTTTATCGGCGCGCAGGGAGAGCCATGACCGGACAAGCACGTACGGGAAACCCGTCAGCCGGGCCGGCACCGGGACAGGAGCCGGATATCCCGGCGCTGGAGCGGCAGTTCGACGAGATCGTCGAGCGGGACCGGCGGATCGAGCCCCGGGACTGGATGCCCGAGGCCTACCGCAAGTCCATGGTCCGCCAGATCGCCCAGCACGCCCACTCGGAGATCATCGGCATGCAGCCCGAGGGCGGCTGGGTCACCCGCGCGCCGTCGCTGCGCCGCAAGGCGATCCTGCTGGCCAAGGTGCAGGATGAGGCCGGGCACGGCATGTACCTGTACTCGGCAGCCGAGACCCTGGGCGCCGACCGCGCTGACCTGACCCAGCGGCTGATCAGCGGCGCGCAGAAGTACTCCTCGATCTTCAACTACCCCGCGCTGACCTTCGCCGACGTGGGGGTCATCGGCTGGCTGGTGGACGGTGCGGCGATCTGCAACCAGGTGCCTTTGTGCCGGTCTTCCTACGGGCCGTACGCGCGGGCGATGATCCGCATCTGCAAGGAGGAGTCCTTCCATCAGCGGCAGGGCTACGAGCTGCTGATGACCATGATGGGCGGGACCGCCAGCCAGCGCGAGATGGTCCAGGATGCCACCAGCCGCTGGTGGTGGCCGTCGCTGATGATGTTCGGCCCGCCCGACGCCGACTCGCCCAACACCGCCCAGTCGATGCGCTGGCGGATCAAGCGGCACACCAACGACGACCTGCGGCAGCGGTTCGTCGACATGAGCGTGCCGCAGGCCGACGCGCTCGGCGTGACGCTGCCCGACCCGGGCCTGCGGTGGAACGCCGGGCGCGGGCACTACGACTTCAGCCAGCCCGACTGGGCGGAGTTCAAGCAGGTGATCGCCGGCAACGGCCCGTGCAACGCGCAGCGCCTGGCCAGCCGCCGGGCGGCGCACGAGAACGGCGCGTGGGTCCGGGAGGCCGCCGCTGCGTACGCGGCCCGCCAGGCCGCCCGTCCCGGGCCGGCGGCGCCGGCCGCCGCGCCGGAGGGAGTCCCCGCATGAGCACCGCCCCCGCCAGCCCGCCGGACCCGGCCGGAGCCAGCCCCGCCCCGGCCAGCCCGCCCGTAGCCAGCCCGGACCCGGCCAGCCCGCCCCGAACGGACCCGGCCCCGGCCAGCCCGCCCCGCTCGGAGTGGCCGCTGTATGAGGTGTTCCTGCGCAGCAAGCGCGGCCTCAACCACGTACACGTCGGCTCGCTGCATGCCGCGGACGCCCAGATGGCCCTGCATCACGCCCGTGACCTGTACACCCGGCGCAACGAGGGAGTCAGCATCTGGGTCGTCCGGGCCGCCGACATCACCGCGTCCAGCCCGGATGAGAAGGACCCGTTCTTCGCGCCCAGCGGCGACAAGGTGTACCGGCACCCGACGTTCTACGAGATCCCCGACTCCGTCCCGCACATCTAGCCCGCCGGGGAGCTGACCATGGGTTTCGACACCGCCTACGAGGCCATCGCGGAGGAGACCGGCGACCAGCGCTGGGCCTTCGGCACCGGCTTCGCCGACCCGCTGGCCGGCGTGGACACCGCCGTCCCCGACGGCGTACCCGCGGCTGACCTGGCCGCCTACTGCCTGATGCTCGGCGACGACGCGCTGATCATGTCGCACCGGCTGCAGGAATGGCTGGCCCGCGCGCCGGAGCTGGAGGAGGAGACGGCGCTGGCCAACATCGCGCTGGACCTGCTCGGCCAGGCGCGGCTGCTGCTCAGCCGGGCCGGGCGGGCCGACGGCACCAGCCGCGACGAGGACGCCTACGCCTTCGGCCGCGCCGCGAGCGAGTTCCGCAACGTCACGCTGGCCGAGGCCGCCGACGAAGACTTCGGCGGCCTGATCGCCCGGCTGCTGGTGTTCAGCACCTGGCGGCTGGCCCTGCTCACTCAGCTGCGCGGCTCCCGGGACCCGGTACTGGCCGCGGTGGCGGCCCAGGGCGTCAGGGAGATCACCTACCACCGCGACTATGCCGCGCAGTGGCTGCTGCGGCTGGCCGGCGGCACGGACTACTCGCGGGCCCGGGTGGTCGCGGGACTGGCCGCCGTAGCCCCGCTGACCGCCGAGCTATTCGAGATCTCTGATCCAGAACGGGCCCTGGGGCCCGCCGTCGCACCGGATCCGGCCGGGCTGCGCGCCGAGGCGGACGCCGTCCTCGCCGCGCTCCTGGAGCAGGCTGGCCTGGCCTGGCCCGACGCCCCCGGCCTGCCTGGCGTGGCCGGCCGTCGCGGCCGCGCGGGCGTGCACACTGAGGCCATGGGCCAGCTGGTGGCCGAGCTGCAGGAAGTCGCCCGCGCGCATCCGGGGGCCACGTGGTGACCAGCGCTCCGGCCAGCGCGCAGGCCGCAGGCAGGCCCGCGTCCGGGGTCAGGCGGCCAGCTGCCGCGTCCGGGGCCGGCCCGCTTGCCCGCGCCCGGGCGATCGCAGCTGCGGTGCCTGATCCCGAGCTGCCGCAGCTGACCCTGGCCGACCTGGGCGTCCTGCGCGAGGTCAGGGCCGAGGCGGGCCGGATCGTGGTGGCGCTCACGCCGACCTACTCCGGCTGCCCCGCCCTCAGTGAGATGCGCGGTGACCTGGCTCGCCGCCTGACCGCGGCTGGATTCGCCGACGTCGAGATCCGCACCGTGCTGAGCCCGGCGTGGACCACCGACTGGATCACCGCCGAGGGCCGCCGCAAGCTCGCCGCGGCCGGGATCGCGCCGCCCGGCCCCGCCCCGCGCCGCCCGGCCGGCGGCCCGGTGCCGCTCACGCTGAGTCCGGCCCGGCCGGGTCCGGCCTGCCCGGCCTGCGGCTCGCCCGACACCACGCTGACCGCTGCGTTCAGCGCCACGGCCTGCAAGGACCTGCACCGGTGCCAGACGTGCGCCGAGCCGTTCGAGCACGTCAAGGAGATCTGACGTGACCGGAGCGGGCAACCCGACCAGCGGCGGCAGCAGCCTCGCGAGTCGCGCCGAAACCAGCCCGTCCCGCGCCGGACGGCAGCCCTTCCGGGAGCTGACCGTCGCCCAGGTGGACCGGCTGTGCGCCGACGCCGCCGCCGTGACGTTCGCGGTGCCCGCCGAGCTGGCCGCGGAGTTCCGGTTCCGGCCTGGCCAGTCCCTGACGCTGCGCCGGGTGGTGGACGGCCGGGAAGAGCGCCGGTCCTACTCGATCTGCTCGCCGGCCGGCGGCCGCCCCGGATCGGGGTCCGGGAGGTGCCCGGCGGGGCGCTTTCCGGCTGGCTGGTACGCGAGGTGCGCCCCGGGGACCGGATCGAGGTGCAGCCGCCGGCGGGCTCGTTCACGCCCGACCTGGAGCAGCCCGGCCGGCACGTGCTGATCGCGGCCGGGTCGGGGATCACCCCGATCCTGTCGATGACCGCCTCCGCACTGGCCCACCCGCAGGCGAGCGTCACCGTGCTGTACGGCAACCGGCGGGCCGACTCGGTGATGTTCGCCGACGATATCGCCGACCTGAAGGACAGCTACCCGGCCCGGATGCAGCTGGTGCACGTGCTGTCCCGCGAGGCCCAGGAGGTCGAGCTGTTCAGCGGCCGCCTGGATGCCGGCCGGCTCCGGCGGCTGCTGCCCGCGGTCTGCGACACCGCCGCCGTGGATCACTGGTGGCTGTGCGGGCCGTACGGGATGGTGACCGACGCTAGCGCCGTGCTGGCCGAGCTGGGGATCCCGGCGGAGCGGGTGCACCGCGAGCTGTTCTATGTCGAGGACGTCCCGCCCGAGCCCGAGCAGCATGCCGAGACGGCGCCAGCCGGCGGCAGCGAGGTCACCGTCATCCTGGACGGCCGGACGACCACGACGACCATCCCGCCGGGCACGCCGGTCCTGGACGGTGCCCAGCGGGTCCGGCCCGACCTGCCGTTCGCCTGCAAGGGCGGGGTATGCGGCACCTGCCGGGCGCAGGTCCGCTCGGGTGAGGTGCGGATGCGCCGCAACTTCGCGCTGGAGGAGTCCGAGGTCGCAGCCGGCTACGTGCTGACCTGCCAGTCGCTGCCGGTCTCGGCTGAGGTCACCGTCGATTACGACGCCTGACCGGCTGTGCTGGCCCAGGGGCCACCCCTGGAACCCCCGGCAACGCTGGCATCTGGCCCAGGGGCCACCCCCTGGAACCCCCGGCGACGCTGGCATAGTGTCGCAGGATGAGCGAGACGCTGCCGCTGTTCCCGCTGGGCACCGTCCTGTATCCCGGCCTGGTGCTGCCGCTGCACATCTTCGAGGAGCGCTACCGTCAGCTCGTCCGTGACCTGCTGGCCGGGCCCGAGCCCCGCCGGTTCGGCGTCATCGCGATCCGTGCGGGGCGGGAGACTGGCGCGCACGGCGTCTCATCCCTGCATGAGGTGGGCTGCACGGCGACCCTGCGTCAGGTCGAGGAGCACGACGACGGCCGGTTCGACCTGGTCACCGTCGGCACCGACCGGTTCCGGCTGCTGCGGCTCAACGAGGGTCGCCCCTACCTGTGCGCGGACCTGGAGCCGCTGCCCGAGCAGGCCGGCGACGAGGCGGTCGCCGGCCTGGCCGCGCACGCGGTCCAGGACGCGTTCCGCGGCTACCTGGAGGCGCTGGCGGCGCACGGCGGGACCCGGATCAGCGTGCCCGACCTGCCCGATGAGCCCCTGCTGCTGTCCTACGTCGTGGCCGCGTCGGTGATTGTCGACGTGCCCGACAAGCAGGCCCTGCTGGCCGAGCCGGACGCGGCCCGCCGGCTGACCGCCGAGCGGTCCCTGCTGGCCAGGGAGACCACGATGCTGCGCACCCTGCCGTCCACGCCGGCCCCCGACCTTCGTTACTCGCCTTACAGCCCGAACTGAGCGCGAGCCCGGGCCGCCCGGCTGTGATCGGCGGCGCCGGCGCGCTGGCCCGGCCGGATCGTGCTGAGGGACTTGTCACACTGCGCCGCCGGGCGCCCCGCGAGAGGATGAACGTGCGGGGGCGCGCCGGGGCCGCGCCGTCGCCGGACACCAGTACGGGAGGATCACGCCATGACCGATTCCGCTGCGGCCGCGGCCCGGGCCGCCAGTTTCCTTGACCTGCACCGGCCCGGTTCCCCGCTGCTGATGCCCAACGCCTGGGACGCCGGCTCGGCCCGGGTGCTGGCCGCCCTCGGCTTCGCGGCGCTGGCCACCACCAGCAGCGGCTTCGCCGCCACCCTGGGCCGGCAGGACGGGAGCATCAGCGCGGACGAGGCGCTGGCCAACGCGGCCGCCATCGTCGCCGCGACCGAGGTGCCGGTCTCGGCCGACCTGGAGAACTGCTACGCCGACGCGCCGGGCGACGTGGCGCAGACCGTGACCCGGGCGGCCGGGACCGGGCTGGCGGGGGTGTCCATCGAGGACTACAGCCGTCACGATGAGAACCCGATCTATGCCCCGGCGCTGGCCGCGGAGCGGGTGGCCGCGGCGGCGCACGCCGCGCATGGCGGCACCGTCCGGGTGGTGCTCACGGCCCGGGCCGAGAACTACCTGCATGGCCGCGCCGACCTGGCGGACACCATCGCCCGGCTGCAGAGTTTCCAGGAGGCCGGCGCCGACGTGCTGTACGCGCCGGGACTGCGGTCGGCCGACGACATCCGCGCCGTGGTGAGCTCCGTTGACCGGCCGGTCAACGTGCTGGCCTGGGCGGGCGGGCCGAGCGTCGCCGAGCTGGCCGAGCTGGGTGCCGGCCGGATCTCGGTGGGTGGCGCGCTGGCCTTCGCGGCGCTCGGCGCGCTGGCCGCTGCCGGGCGGGAGATGCTCGAGTCGGGGACCTTCGGCTACGGCCCGCAGCTCGCCGCCGGCCGCGACATCGTGGCGCAGGCCTTCCCGGATTCCTAGCCCGGCTGGTCAGCACCGGTCAGCTCAGATGCAGGCGAGCACGCCGTCCAGCGGGCGGGGCACCCGGTCCAGGTCCAGCGCCGCGACCAGCAGGCTGCCGTAAAGGATCTTGCGCCCGGACCGCGTGCCCAGGAAACGGCGCAGCTGGGCCTGCGGGTCCCGGCCGCGCTGGGCGGGCTGGAGCTGGAACTTGCGCAGCGAGCCAAGTTCGTCACGGGCCTCGATGACCTGCTCGACGCCGGTGACGCCGAGCGCGCGGATGAGCTCGTCCTCCAGGTCGGCGGTGCACACGAAGAAGCCGCGCCGTTCCAGGCCGGCCCGGTCCAGGCCGGTCCCGAGGCCAGCCCGCTGCAGGCCGCGCCGGAAGTCCGGCTCCTCTCCGGCGTCACACAGCCCGGCGAGCCGGACCCCGCGGCCCTGCGGGCCGTACTCGGCCAGGAAATGCCCGATGTTGGTGGCTCCGCCCATGGCCACGACCGATACCCGCTCAGCCGCGAGGTCCCGGCCGCGGCGCGCGGCCAGGGTGGTGAGCGCGGCGCGATCGCTGAGTCCTTCCACGAGCACCACCGCCGCCAGGTCGCCGGCCGGTCCCGGCGGGCTGGTGCTGACGGTGGTCCCGGTCATCTACGCCGCCGGCTTGCGGGCTTCGATGAGGAACCGGACGGTGGTCGCGGTGAACGGGCCCTGCGCCTCGATCTGATCGTGCAGGGCCCGCAGCCGGCCGGCGTACCGGTCCACGGTGAAGTCCGGCACGATCCAGATCACCTTGCGCAGGAAATGCACGACGGCGGCGATGTCGAAGAACTCCATCCGGCCGCGGAACTCGCGCAGGTCGGTGACGACCAGCCCGGCCTGCTCGGCGCGGGCGACCGACCACTTCGGGGCGCGGCTCGGGCCGTCGGTCACCGGCAGCGGACCCATCAGGTACTCCGACAGCTCGGTGACCGAGTGCTCCCCCACGTCCTGGGAGAAGTAGCTGCCGCCGGGCTTCAGGACGCGCGCGACCTCGTCCCACCGGATGCCGACCGGGTGCCGGCTGAGACACCAGGTCGAATGCGGCGCCAGGGAAGGGCAGGTCGTCCATCGGGTCGGCCGTGCCCACGACCCGGCCGCCCAGCGCGGCCAGGTTGCGGCGGGCCACCTCGATGTTCGGCGGCCAGGACTCCGTCACGACCAGCTCAGCGGGCGCGGCCGGGACGGTAGCGACCACCTCGCCGCCGCCGGTCTGCAGGTCCAGCGCGGCCGCGCCCGGCACCCCGGCCAGCGCGGCCATCCGCTCGCCGAGCAGCCGTGCGTACCCCCACGGCGGCCGTTCCTCGGTGGCCCGGCCCGCGAACCAGGAGAAGTCCCAGCCGTCCACCGGTACGGCGCAGCCTTCAGCGATCAGGTCGTCACATCTGGACACGGCCGCCCAGTTTCCGCTCTTGCCGGCGCACGGTCAATCGAATAACCCGGTGTGAAGCGGCCCAAACCAGGCCGGCCGCCTCCGCCGGCACCGGGCCGGCGGAGGCGGCCGGGATGACTCCGGGCTGCTGCGGGGACAGATTAGGGGATGAAGTACATCGGGTTGGGCATCTTGACCCGGCGGTCGGCGAAGCCGCCCTTCAGGTCGCTGAACTGGTCGCCCATGCTGGCCAGGATGTCGAAGCCCTCGTGCTTGATGTGCTCGCGGGTCAGCGACTTGTACTGGATGGTGGTGCAGGTCAGTCCGCAGGTCAGGTACGCCGGCGGGCTGGCGTCGGGCTTCATGAACAGGTGCGGCTGGTTGTCGGGGGCCTGGTAGCCGACGGCGGTCAGGTTGGCCTTGGTCAGCGCGCGCTGGCTCTCGTGCCGGCCGGTGATCCAGAACACCCTGATCCCGTGCTGGTGAGCCCAGTTGGCCAGGGTCGTCATGCCGAAGACCGCGGGCAGCGTGTGCGTCTGCAGGTAGGCCAGGTTGGATGCCGGGGTGTAGCCGAAGCCCTCCGACACCTCATAGCCGTAGGTGAGCAGGCTGGTGTCGTCGATGTCCAGCACGAGCGCGGGCTTGCGGTGGCCGGGATGACGCAGCCGGGCCTTCAGGTAGCGCTCGGTCCGGGCCGTGATGTGGTCAGTCTGCTTGGCGTAGTTCGAGGTGGCCGACGCGACGCCGGTGCCGTCCGGGTCGCCGTAGTAAGCCTCGATCTTCAGTTCCACCAGGCCGAGATTGGGGATGTCGCTGGCCTTGCGCGGCGCGTGCGCCGCGGGCTGCGCGGTGGCGCGCGCCGCGGTGGCGGCGGCGTGCTGGCTGCCCTGCGCGCTGGCTACGCCGGTGCCGATCAGGCCTGCTGCGGTGACGGCCGCGGCGGCGGCCGCCGCGAGCGCGTAGCCGCGCTTGCGGGTAAACGCGATGGTCATGGTGGTCCTCCTGGGTTGCTGACTGCGCTGGCAGCGCGACGGTCTCCCGGGCGGCGGCAAAACCTGCCATACCCGTCAGATCGCAGGCCGCTGGCCACCGTTGCATGACAGTGAGATGACCGTCAAGTGAACGGCTCTTGACCTGGGCGCCGTTCCTGGCCGCCATTACCGCCGCCGTTCCGGGTCCCGTTCCCGGCTCCCGGTCAGGGCAGCACCGCCGCGCCGGTCAGGCCCGTGCCCCGGGCTGCTAGCGGGACTGAGCGCCCGGCCGCTCCGCCTGCTCCCGGACGGCGAGCAGTTCCGGCAGGCCTGACCAGCGGAATTCTGGCCTGCCCTCCAGGCCGGGATAGGTGACGGCCATGCCGCGCCGCGGCGTCATCGACCACAGGCCGTAGCCTGGCGAGCTGGCCTGCTCCTCCCAGCCGGGCGTCCAGGTGCCGACGTACCGGCGGTAGATGCGGCGGACCCGCTCGTGGTCGCCGGTGGCCAGCGCGGCCGGCCCGGTCATCCGCACCTGGCGGACGTCGGGCGGGCTGAAGGCGGCGACCAGCACCGCGACCTCCCGGTGCTGCGCGGCCGCCGCCAGGAACGGCGCGGGCTGAGCGCGGGGGCTGTGGAACCACACGCGGTCGTCCTCGACGGCGAACCACATCATGGCCAGGGCCGGGGCACCGCTGCCGGTGACCGTCGCGACGCTAGCGGGGCGGCCGGGCTCGCCGAGGAAACCGAAGACATCAAAGCCGGGGTGCTGCATGTCATCAGGATGCAACCTGAAGCGCACCTGAGGTCAAGCGTGCGCTGCGGGCCGGCCCGGCCGCTGCTGGCGCTGCCCCGTCAGGCCTGCCTGGCGGCCCGCTCGATGAGGTCGGCGGCCAGCCGCAGACCGCGGCGGGACTGGATCTGCGCCGCGCCGCGAGCCAGCCGGTCCTGCAAGCCGCGGTCGCCGAGCAGCCGGCCGATGGCCGATCGCAGCTCGGTATCGCTGAAGCTGTAGGTGTCCAGCCGCACGCCCAGGCCGAGCTCGTCGACCCGCTGGGCGTTGTCGTACTGATCCCAGAACAGCGGCAGCGCGATCATCGGCTTGCCGAAGTGCAGGCACTCGGTGGTGGTGTTGTTGCCGCCGTGGGTGATCACCAGGTCGGCGAGCGGGATCACCGACGTCTGCGGGACGAACTCGGCGCCCCACATGTTCGGCGCCAGCTCGATCTCGGCGTGCAGCGGGCCCATGGACACGACGTAGCGGTGCGGCGTGCCGGCCAGGCAGCCGATGATCCGGCGCATCAGGCCGACGTCGGCCGAGCCCAGCGAGCCGAGGGAGAAGTAGATCAGCTTCCCGTCGCCGCCGGCCAGCCCGGCGGGCAGCTCGAACGCCGCGTCGGTTTCCCGGACGGAGGAGTCGAGCCGGTGCCAGGAGCGGTCCAGCGGCCGGGGCCGGCGGTAATCGGCCAGCTCCGGGTAGACGTACAGGTTCAGGGCGCCAGGGTGGATGAACTCCAGTTCCGGCAGCGGCGGCGCGCCCTGCTCGGTGACCCACTGGCTGAAGCCGGCCCAGATGTCCCGGTGCACCCGGTCATACTCCGCGCGGAACTCCGCCCAGCCCCCGGCCGCGCCCGCCGCGTACCCGGAGAAGGCCGGCGGCAGCGCCGCGTCGGGCACCTCCAGCGGATTGCACGACACGATCCGCACGAACGGGACGCCCGCGGTCAGCAGCGCCGGGAAGCTGATGACGTTGTCCTCGACGATGATGTCCGGCCGGACCCGGTCGATGATCGCGCTGAGCTGGTCGTGGCAGAACCGGGCGCCGCTGATCAGCTCATCCCAGACCGGCTTGATCCAGGTCTGCAGCTGCTCGATGGTCGGCTTTCGGAATTCCGGCGCCGTCGAGGCGATGAACTCCTTCCAGAACTGCCCCGCGTCCTGCTCGCCGGTCGCGGGCGGGGCGAGGTCGACCAGGTCCTCGCCGAATCCCAGCGGCTCCAGCCGGCCTTTCCAGGACGCCTCCGCGGCGAACACCACCCGGTGTCCCCGGCGGCGCAGCACGTCGCCGATCCCGACGCAGTTGTTGGTCGGCCCGTAGGCGCTCTCGGGCATGAACAGCACCGTCAGGCCCTGCCCGTCCATGGCCGTCTCCCTCCGCCCCGCCGCAGGTCCGGCCATTGTGCCACCCGGCCGCCGCAAACTGGGCGCAAGTGATACCAAACGGGGCTTGCCGGCCGGCCCGTCCGGCGTAGCCTGGCTGAATGCGCGCATGGGTGGTCCATGAGCCGGGGCCGGTGAGCAGCGGCGGGGGCGCCGGGGCGGAGTCCGGTGCCAGCGCCGGGCCGCTGCGGCTGATCGAGCGACCCGAGCCCGAGCCCGGTCCGGGCGAACTGCTGATCAGGGTGATCTGCTGCGGCGTCTGCCGCACCGACCTGCACCTGGCCGAGGGGGACCTGCCCCCGAAACAGCCCGACGTTACGCCCGGCCACGAGGTCGTCGGCGAGGTCGTGGCGGCCGGGCCGGGCCCGACCCGGTTCGGGCCGGGCGACCGGGTCGGCGTGGCCTGGCTGGCCGGGACCGACGGGTCCTGCCGGTACTGCCGCCGGGGCCGGGAGAACCTGTGCCCGGCCTCTGCCTACACCGGCTGGGACATTCCCGGCGGCTACGCCGAGTACCTGGTCGCGGCCGACGCCTACGTGTACCGGCTGCCGGCCGGCTTCACCGACCAGCAGCTGGCCCCGCTGCTCTGCGCCGGAATCATCGGGTACCGCGCGCTGCGCCTGGCCGAGGTCCCGCCCGGCGGTGTCCTGGGCATCTGGGGGTTCGGCGGGTCGGCCCACCTGACGGCCCAGATCGCCATCGCGCAGGGCGCGGCCGTGCACGTGTTCACCCGGTCGGCGGCCGACCGTGAGCTGGCCCTGGAGCTGGGCGCCGCCTCGGCGGCCGGCTCCTTCGACCCGTCGCCCGAGCCGCTGGACTCGGCCATCCTGTTCGCCCCGGTGGGCAGCCTGGTCCCGCCCGCGCTGCGGGCCCTGGACCGGGGCGGCATCCTGGCCGTCGCGGGCATCTACCTCAGCGACATCCCGGCCCTGAACTACGAAGCCGAGCTGTTCCAGGAGCGCGAGCTGCGCAGCGTGACGGCCAACACCCGCGGCGACGGGGAGGAGTTCCTGGGGCTGTGCGAGCGGCTGCGGCCGCAGGTGTCGGTCACGCCGTACCCGTTCGGAGCGGCCGGCCGGGCGCTGGCTGACCTGGCCGCCGACCGGTTCGCCGGTGCCGCCGTGCTGACTTTCTAGCCGCTTCCGCGGCCGCCCGGCCGGGCTCTCCCGCCGTCACCCGGCCGACCCTCCCGAACCAGCCTGACCGGCCCGCGGGCCGCCCCGGACCCGCCCCTGGACCCGCCCCGGCAGCGCCCGGGCCAGCGCGAAACCCTTGCTGGGCCGGACTTTGCGCACGCGGGTAATGATCAGCTTTGCGCCGACGCAAGTTTGCCGGCAGATTGTGACGGGCAGATCACTCTCGGTTATCGGAACGATATGCAAAAGTAACGGCGTATCGCCTGCCTCTGGCGCCGCCCCGTGGGTGCGCAGAGTGCAGGCAGCCGGACCTGGTAATCAGGCTGGCGCGGGCCTGAGACGGCCCGCGGCGGCTGCGGCCCGCCCGCCAGGCGGGTGCCGGCCAGGTCCCCGCGCGGCGGGTCCGCGCGGCTGTGCTCGGTGCCCACGCCTCGCCGGTGCCCGGTGCGTTAACCGCCGGGCGGCGGCGGGGAAGCGTGACGGTCACGCGGCGCGAACACGAGGAGGAGTTCACACATGCGGATCGGCCTGATTGCTCCGCCCTGGGTGCCTGTACCTCCGCCGGCCTACGGCGGGACTGAGCTTGTCATCGACAACCTCGCCCGCGGGCTCTCCGAGCTCGGCCATGACGTCCGGCTGTTCACCGTGGGCGAGTCCACCTGCCCGGTGCCCAGCGAGTACCTGTACCGCGAGCCTGTGACGCCGATAGGGCTTACCGTTGCCGAGTCGGCGCACGTGCTGGCCGCCTACGAGGCGCTGGCCGATGTTGACCTGATCCACGACCACACGCTCCTCGGGCCGCTCATCGCCGGGTCGGCCGGGATGCGCCGCCCGCCGGTGGTCACCACCAACCACGGGCCATTCACCGACGACACCCGGCCGATCTGGGCGCAGACCGCCCGGCATGCCTCGATCGTCTGCATCTCGCACTCCCAGGCCCGCGCCTCAGGCGGCGTGCCGGTCTCGGCCGTCATCCATCACGGCATCGACCTGGACGTGCACGAGGCTGGCCCGGGCGGCGGCAACTACCTGATGTTCATCGGCCGGATGTCGGCCGACAAGGGCGTGCATCACGCCGTCCGCGTCGCCAAGGAGTCCGGCCTGCCGCTGAAGATGGCCACCAAGATGCGCGAGGCCGCCGAGCTGGCCTACTTCAACGAGGCCGTCCGCCCGCTGCTGGACTCCGACGACGAGACGCCGACCGAGATGCCCCTGCGCCGTCGCCTGGCCCTGCTGCAGGGCGCGACCGCGCTGGTCAACCCGATCACCTGGCGCGAGCCGTTCGGGCTGGTCATGGCGGAAGCGCTGGCCTCGGCCACGCCGGTGCTGGCCTTCCCGAACGGAGCTGCGCCGGAGATCGTCGACCCGGGTCGCACGGGGTTCTTGTGCCGGGACGTGGACGGAGATGGTCGGCGCGGTCAAGCAGGTCGCCGACATCGACCGCGACGAGTGCCGGATGGCGGCCGAGCGGCGGTTCTCGCTGCAGCGGATGGCCCGCGACCACGAGCGGTTCTACCGCCGCGTGCTGGACCGCGAGATCGTCCACCGGCTCGGCTCCGCCGAGGGCGAGTCGCTGGTCAGCGCGTAATCACCTGATGAACGGCCCGGCAGCCAGCTGGCTGCCGGGCCGTCGGGCGCTACAACGGAGGTGGCACGGTGACCGGACCTTGGGCCACATCGGCCCCGGCCCCGCAGGGGCTGGGGGCGTGCAGCCCGGCCACGCTGATCGAGGGGTCGACCTTCTGCATCAGCGAGCCGGATGGTGACATCCTGCCTGGCCGGCCGCAGGGCCTGTTCGTCCGCGACACCCGGGTGCTGTCGCGATGGCAGCTCACCGTGGACGGCAAGGAGCCGCAGCCGCTGTCGGTGCAGCATCCCGAGCCCTACGCGGCGGTCTTCCTGGGCCGCATGCCGCCGCGGGCAGGCAAGGCCGACAGCACGCTGCTGGTGGTCCGCCGCCGCTACGTCGGCGACGGGCTACGCGAGGACATCACCATCCGCAACACCGCGGCGCGGACCGTCCGGTGCAGCCTGGAGCTGGCTGCCGACGCTGACTTCGCCGACCTGTTCGAGGTCAAGGGCCGGGCCAAGCCCAAGGCCTCAGCCAGCGTGCACGCGGCCGGCTCGACCCTGGTCATCACCAGCGGCCGGCACGGCCGGGACCAGGAGCTGGTGATCGACGGGGACGGCGATCCGACGGTTACCGACGGGGTGCTGACCTGGCGGATGACGGTCGCCGGGCACGGCGAGCGGACGGTCAGCATCGAGGCGGTGCCGGTCTTTGACGGCGTCCCGATGACGCTGCGCTACCCGCGCGGCAAGAACCTGGCCCGGGCCATCCCGGCCAAGCGGCTGCGCAAGTGGCGCCGCCGCGGCCCGCAGGTGCGCACTTCCGACGCCAACCTGTCGGCCGTGCTGGACCGCAGCATCGAGGACCTCGGCGCGCTGCGCATCTTCGATCCCGAGCACCCCCGGCGGCCGGTGGTGGCGGCCGGCGCGCCGTGGTTCATGGCCCTGTTCGGCCGGGACTCGCTGCTGACGTCCTGGATGCTGCTGCCCTGGGATCCGGGCCTGGCCGCCGGCACGCTGCAGACGCTGGCCGCCTGGCAGGGCAGCCGGGAGGATCCGGCCACGGAGGAGGAGCCCGGCCGGATCCTGCACGAGGTCCGGTTCGGGCCGGCCTCGGCCGTCGCGCTGGGCGGCGGCAAGGCCTACTACGGCACGGCCGACGCGACCCCGCTGTTCGTGATGCTGCTCGGCGAGCTGCGCCGGTGGGGTAACAAGGAGGCGACGGTCGACGCGCTGCTGCCGCACGCCGACCGGGCCCTGGAGTGGATCGAGCGCTTCGGCGACGCCGACGGTGACGGGTTCGTCGAGTACTGCCGCAAGACCAGCCACGGGCTGGCCAACCAGGGCTGGAAGGACTCCTGGGACGGCATCAACTTCGCCGACGGGACGATCGCCGAGCCGCCCATCGCGCTGGCCGAGGTCCAGGGCTACGTGTACGCGGCGTACCGGGCCCGCGCCGAGCTCGCCGACGCCGCCGGGGACCTGGCCGGCGGGCGGCTCTGGCGCAAGAAGGCCAAGGAGCTGAAGCGGTCGTTCAACGAGCAGTTCTGGCTGCCGGACCGGGGCTATTTCGCGGTCGGGCTGGACAAGGACAAGCGGCCGATCGACTCGCTGACCTCCAACATCGGGCACACCCTGTGGACCGGCATCGCCGACGCCGACAAGGCCGCGTCGGTGGCCCGGCACCTGATGTCGGAGGACATGTTCACCGGGTGGGGCATCCGCACCCTGGCCCAGTCGATGGCCGCCTACAACCCGATGAGCTACCACAACGGCTCGGTCTGGCCGCACGACAACGCGATCTGCGCCGCCGGGCTGATGCGCTACGGCTACGTTGAGCAGGCGCAGCGCGTTGCCGAGGCGATCCTGGACGCAGCCGAGCACTTCGGCCACCGGCTGCCGGAGCTGTTCTCCGGCTTCTCCCGCGACGACTTCGGCGCGCCGGTGCCGTACCCGACGTCCTGCTCGCCGCAGGCCTGGGCCGCCGCCGCGCCGCTGCTGCTGGTGCACACCCTGCTGCGGTTCGTGCCGGACATGCCGACGGGGCAGCTGTGGTGCGCGCCGGTGGTTCCCGAGCGCTACCTGCCGATGCGCGTCGGCGGCCTGCGGCTGGCCAAGAACCGGGCCGCGGTGGAGCTGTGGCAGTCCGGCTGGGAGATATTCGGGCTGGATGAGCTGGGCCTGGAGGTCATCCCGACCCGCCGCCCGGCCCGCCCCTCTTAGCCGCGAGCGAACCGTGTTACCGAGGTGAGCGAGCCATTAAACGGCGGAATCCGGGTCGGCCGGGGGCGGGTCGGGCGCCCCGGTCGCCCCGCGCCGGGCGTAGAACTGGTTGATCAGGTTGCCGGTCACCGGGATCGCGGCCCAGACGATGGTGGCCGCCCGCGGGGACACGATCGCGACCACGATCGACACGACGAAGACGGCCGGCACCCGCACGATGCGCAGCAGGTTGAACTGGCGCAGCGCGGGGCTCATGGGCGACATCAGCCTGTCCCGGGAGTGCATGGCATACAGCCAGATGGCGGTCTCCAGCAGCCCGGCGCCGCCGGCGCAGGCCGCGTAGAAGATCACCGCAGCCCGCTGGCCGGCCGACACGCTGCTCAGCAGCGCTGTCGGGTACGGCAGGAACGCGATCACGCCGAGGAACAGCAGGTTCAGCAGCATCAGCCGCCGGTCGAAGGCCGTGATGAACCGGAACACTCCGTGGTGGCCGAGCCAGAACAGGCCGATCACCGCGAAGCTGATCCCGAACCCGATGATGCCCGGCACGGCCCGGCCCAGCTCGTGGAAGGACTGGATGCCGTTGCTGTGCCGGCCCGACTCAGCGACCGCGTCCTCGACCCGCACCGGCAGGTCCACGATCAGCAAGGTGATGGCGATGGCAAACACGGCATCGCTGAAGAACAGGATGCGGTCGTACTCCAGGTGGCCGGCGCGGGACAGCAGCCCGGTGCGGCTGACACTGGCGATCAGCGGATCCGGCTCACCGAGCGCGGTGTCCGCGCCCGGTCCCCCGCAGCCGGCGGCGAGTTGTCCGCCATCTCCGCTAGTCGTCGAGTTCCTGGACCAGCATCCGCGATCCCGGCGGCGCGATCTGCTGGAAGTCCGCGGCCGTGGCCTTGCCCTCCTCCGACCGGGTCGCCGCATCGAGGGCGGCCTGGTCGGCGAAGTGCAGCTCGGCCGCGCGGTAGTACTTCGGCTCGGCCTTGCCCTGCGCGGCGGCAAACTTGCCGCTCTCGAAGCGCAGCAGACCGGGCATCGCGTTCACCAGCGGCACGTGGGTGGCGGCGTAGTGCCGGTCGAATTCCTCGGGGTCATCCGGCGGCGTGTACAGAACCACGAGCTTCACTGTCATGCCAGGGACGCTACCGGTCGCCGGACGGCCTGTCAGCCGTCGTTACAGCTCGCCGGTGAGCTCCGAGGTCCAGATCACCAGCCGGGTCCGGTCGCCGCGGAACAGGTCGCGCGCGTACTCCAGCGGCTGGCCGGCGCGAGCGTACGCGGTGCGCTCGACCTGCATCAGCGGAGCGCCGTCAGCGACCTCCAGCGCCTCGGCCTCCCGCACCCCGGCGATGACCGGCTCAAATGTCTCCCGGGCCCGGTGCGGGCGCTGCCCGTACCGGTCGGCCAGCAGCTCATACAGCGACCCGTCCAGGCGGCACTCGAGCATGCCGGGGAACAGCGCCGCGGGGAACTGCGAGCGCTCCAGCACCATCGGCAGGCCGTCGGCCAGCCGGATCCGGCGCACCTCGTGCACCGGATCGCCGGGAGCCAGGCCCAGGGCGGCTGCCGCGGCCGGCCCTCGCCGGGCGCTGCGCCGCGGCCAGCACGCGCGCCCCGGCGACCATCCCGTGCCGGCGCAGCTGCTCGGAGAACCCGGTCAGGGTGGTCACGTCCTGGTCCAGCTTCGCCGCGGCCACGAACGTGCCGCCATGCCGGCCCACTGTCCGGGTCACCAGCCCGCGCCGGACCAGCTCGCTGAGCGCGTGCCGGAGCGTCATCCGGCTGACCCCGAGCCAGGCGGCCAGGTCGTGCTCGGACGGCAGCCGGTCACCGGGGGTCAGCTCGCCGGCCGCGATCGCGCCGGCCAGCCAGTCCTCGATCTGCGCGTGATAGGTGGTCCCGACGCCGCGTTCCAGCTTGGGCGGGACCCGGGCCAGGGACGGCGCGCGCAGCGCGCGCCGGTCACCGCGCGCCCGGTCCAGCGCGTCGCCCAGCGTGCGCCCCAGCATGCCCTGCTCGGCCTGCATGCCACCGTCCTCCCCGCGCGCCGCCTGCCGCCTGGCGGCTGCCTCGACCTTAGCTCCCGGCCCGGCGCTGTCGTCGGGCCGGGAGCAGGTCAGCAGCTATCGCTCAGGTGGCTTCCGCGGCCGGGAGCGGGTCGTCCGGCGCGGGCGTGACGACCGCGGCCATCTGCTTGTGCCGGCCGGCGACCAGGAAGTAGATGACGCCGATGATCACGATCACGATCAGGACCGTCCACAGGATCGGGATCCGGTCCAGGAATCCGACACCCAGGCTGAGCAGGCCGGCGGTCTGCCGTGGCTCGGGGTTGCTGGCCGCGCGCGGCCAGGCGAAGTTGACCAGCATGGCGCCGCCGTACAGCAGCCCGAGGGCGTTGATCAGCGTGCCCCACCGGCCCAGCTTGAACGGCGCGGTGGTCTTCGGCCAGCCGCTCAGCCGGGCCCGCATGATCACGATGTTGCCCAGGAAGTAGCTGAGGTAGATCATGCCGGTCGCGGCGATGGCGATGATGCCCGCACCGGAGTACTTGATGAACGGCACCGCGGCCAGCACGGCGATGGTGATGCAGGTCCAGACCGGGGTGTGCAGCGTGGGCGAGACCCGCGACAGCTGCCGGGAGAACGGCAGCTGGTTGTCGCGCGACATCCCGAAGCACAGCCGGACGGTGGAGGCCATGATCGACAGGCAGCACACGAAGATCGCGGCCGACACCACCAGCAGGTAGATCGTGGCGAACGCAGGGGAGAAGTTAGCCTCGATGATCTGCGCCGGGCCGTCCAGGCCCTTGATGGCGCCGCCCATGTTCGGAATCGCGACCAGGGTGCCCAGCAGGAACACGCCGCCGATGACGAAGGCGCCGATCACCGAGGCCAGCACCGCCTTGGGCGCCGCCCGGCGCGGGTCGCGGGTCTCCTCGGACAGCGTCGAGGCGGTGTCGAAGCCGTAGATCACGAACAGGCTCATGAACATGGCGGCCAGGAACGTGTTGGGCGCGACGTGGATGCCGGCGCTGTTCGTCACCACATGGAAGCCCTGGTGGTTGTGGAAAGCCATCAGGACCAGCGCGAACACGAACATGCCGAGAATCTCGAACAGCACCCCGGTGTTGTTGATGATCGCCACCAGCCGGACGCCGTAGATATTCAGGACGGTGATCACGATCAGCGTGATGGCGGCGACGATCAGCTGGGTGTGCAGGCTCCCGCCGTCCAGGCTCTTCCAGCCCAGCCCGTTCAGCGCGGGGATCAGCGCGAGCGGCAGCGTGGCCACCACCGCGGTGACAGTCAGGATCCCGGCGAACAGGTAGATCCAGCCGGTGAACCACGAGTACGTGCGGTTGGCCAGGTACTTGGTCCACTGGAAGACCGACCCGGCCACCGGGAAGTGGCTCGACACCTCCGCGAAGTTCAGCGCGATGATGAACTGGCCGAGCGCGACGACCGGCCAGGTCCAGATGAACACCCCGCCGAGCGTGGTCAGGCCCAGCGCGAACAAGGTGAAGATGCCGGTGGAGGGGGAGATGTAGCTGAACGCCACGGCGAACGAGCTGAATGTCCCCAGCGAGCGCTTGAGTTCCTGCTTGTAGCCAAACTGGGCAAGGTCCGCGCTGTCGCGCTCGCCCCCGGTGACGTCGGTTTCGGCGCCCATGGCCTGGTCCTCTCTGTTACGGCTGGACCTGAGCTAGCCCAGGGGGCCACCCCCTGGAACCCCCAGCAGAGGCAGAGGGCTGGCCCAGGGGGGCCACCCCCTGGAACCCCCAGAAACCAGCAGAGTGAGGCGTAGCGTAGGGCTGGCCTTGGCTAACTGTCCATACCTCATGACCGCCCGCAGTCCGGCATCTTCGCTCTTGTGCGCCGTCATGGCGGGATTCGGGCCCGAATTGGCCCTGAGGCGTCTAGACCTTTTGCAGCCCGGGCTCATAGCCTGCGAGGGGCCGGCGCCGCGGATCATGGTGACGGCCGTGACGAGGAGGCGAGGTCGATGATGACCGGCGAGCAGCACGACGCTGCCGGGGTGCTGGCCCGGGTGCCCAGCCTGGCCGGGCCGCGCAGGTCATCACCGAGCTGCCCGGCGGCCTGACGAACCGCAACTACAAGGTGATCACGCCCGATGGCGCGTTCGTGGCGCGGATCTGGTCGGGCGGCGGCGACCTGCTGGCCATCGACCGCGACCACGAGTACCGCAACTCGGCTATCGCCGCCGCGGCCGGTGTCGGAGCTCCGGTCATCGAGTACCGGCCGCAGGACCGCGTCCTGGTACTCGGGTTCCTGGACGGCCGGACCTTCGGGGACGCCGATGTCCAGGACCCGGCCAACATCCCGCGCATCGCGGCCGCCGTCCGCCGGCTGCACCAGGCGCAGCGATTCGTCAACGACTTCGACATGTTCCAGATCCAGCCCCGCTACCTGCGGGCCGCCCGGTCGGCCGGGATGGCCGTGCCGCCCGGGTACGACGAGCTGGCCCCGGCCTTCGAGTCGGCGCGCCAGGCGCTGGCCGTCCGGCACGAGGGCACCGTGCCGTGCAACAACGACCTGCTGGCCGCCAACTTCATCGATGACGGCGAGCGGATCGCGCTGATCGACTACGAGTACTCCGGCAATAACGACCCCTGCTTCGAGCTCGGCAACATCGCCGGCGAGTGCGGGCTGACCGACGGCGCCCTGGCCGAGCTGGTGACCGCCTACTACGGGCGGCCGCGGCGCAGCCGGATCGCCCGGGCCCGGCTGTTCGGGCTGGTGTCCCGGTACGGGTGGACCCTGTGGGGCGCCATCCAGCACGCCACCAGCCCGCTGGAGTTCGACTTCTGGTCCTGGGCCATGGAGCGCTTCGAGGGCGCTGCCGCCGGCTTCACCGCCGCCGATTTTCCCCGGCTGCTGTCCGACGTTCAGGAAGGCGACTGACTTTCATGCCCACCGTCCCGTCCCGCAGCCAGGTCATCATCATCGGCGGGGGAGTGATCGGCACCAGCGTGGCCTACCACCTGACCATGCTGGGCTGGACCGATGTGCTGCTGCTGGAGCAGGGACAGCTGTCCTGCGGCACCACCTGGCATGCCGCGGGGCTGGTCGGCCAGCTGCGCGCCTCGGAGGCGGGCACCCGCCTGGTGCAGTACTCCACGCAGCTGTATGAGCGCCTGGAAGGCGAGACCGGTCAGGCCACCGGCTTCCGCCGGTGCGGCGGGGTCACGGTAGCCAGGACCGCCGACCGGATGGCGGCCTTGCAGCGGACGGTCGCCACCGCGGCGGCCTACCAGCTGGACTGCGAGCTGATCAGCCCGCAGCAGGCCCGGCAGCTGTACCCGATCCTGGAGACCGCTGACCTGGCCGGCGCGATCTGGCTGCCCGGCGACGGCCGCGCCAACCCGACCGACCTGACCGATGGCGCTGGCCCGGGGCGCGCGGCAGCGCGGCGCGACGATCCGCGAGCGCACCGCCGTGACCGGCATCATGGTCCGCGATGGCGCCGTGGCCGGGGTGCGCACCGCGGCCGGCGACATCGAGGCCGAGGTGGTGGTCAACTGCGCCGGGCAGTGGGCCAAGCAGGTCGGCGAGCTGTGCGGGGTGACCGTCCCGCTGCACTCCGCCGAGCACTTCTACGTCGTGACCGACCAGATCGCCGGCGTGCACCCGGACCTGCCCATCCTGCGCGACCCCGACGGCTACACCTACTTCAAGGAAGAGGTCGGCGGCCTGGTCGTGGGTGGCTTTGAGCCGGAGGCCAAGCCCTGGGTGGCGCCCGACCAGATCCCCGTGCCGTTCGAGTTCCAGCTGCTGGACGAGGACTGGGATCACTTCAGCGTCCTGATGGACAGCGCCGTGACCCGGCTGCCGGTGCTGCGCGAGACCGGCATCAAGAAGTTCTACAACGGCCCGGAGTCGTTCACCCCCGACAACCAGTTCATTCTCGGCGAGGCACCGGAACTGCGGAACTTCTTTGTCGCCGCGGGGTTCAACTCGGTAGGCATCGCCTCGGCCGGCGGGGCCGGCCTGGCCCTGGCCCAGTGGATCACCGACGGCCAGCCCGATGGCGACCTGACCGCGGTGGACATCCGCCGGTTCGCCGCCTTCAACGGCAACAACCAGTGGCTGCGCGACCGGGTGGGCGAGGTGCTGGGCCTGCATTACGCCATCCCCTGGCCCAACCGCGAGCTGCAGACCGCGCGGCCGTTCCGCCGCTCGCCGGCCTACCACCTGCTGCAGGCGGCGAATGCGAGCTTCGGCTCGAAGATGGGCTGGGAGCGCGTTAACTTCTTCGCCCCGCCCGGCGCCGAGCCCGTTATCGAATATTCCTGGGATAAGCAGAACTGGCAGCCCTGGTCGTCGGCCGAGCAGCGGGCCACTCGCGGCGCGGTGGCGGTGTTCGACCAGACCTCCTTCTCCAAGTACCTGGTCACCGGCCCGGACGCCGAGGCGGCGCTGCAGTGGCTGTGCACCAACGACGTGGCCGTCGCGCCGGGCCGCACGGTCTACACGGGGCTGCTCAGCGAGCGGGGGACTTATGAGTCCGACATCACCGTGACCCGGCTGTCGGGCACCGAGTACCTGCTGGTCGCCAGTGCGGCCACCACCGAGCGGGACAGCGATCACATCCGGCGCGCGATGCCGGCCGGCTGCCGGGCCACCCTGGTCGACCTGACCTCGGCGTACGCCGTATACGGCGTGATGGGCCCGCGGTCGCGGGAGCTGCTGAGCCGGCTGACCCGCGCCGACCTGTCGGACGCCGCGTTCGGCTTCGGCACCAGCGCCCTGATCGACCTGGGCTACTCCACCGTCCGGGCCACGCGGATCACCTATGTCGGGGAGCTGGGCTGGGAGCTGTATGTGCCGGCCGAGTTCGCGGTCGGCGTCTATGCGGACCTGATGTCGGCGGGGGCCGACCTGGGCGTGCGCAATGCCGGGTACTACGCCATCGAGTCGCTGCGGCTGGAGAAGGGCTACCGGGCCTTCGGGCGCGAGCTGACTCCTGACTACAACCCGGCTGAGGCGGGCCTGCTGTTCGCCTGCAAGCTGGGCGGCGACACCGGGTTCCTGGGCCGCGAGGCGGTGGAGAAGGCCAGGGCCGCCGGGCCGCGCCGCCGCCTGGTGTCAGTTGTCCTGGCTGACCCTGAGGTGATGATGTGGGGCGGCGAGCTGATCGTGCGCGATGGCGTCCCGGTGGGCCAGCTCACCTCGGCGGCCTGGGGCGAGACGGTGGGCGCGGCCGTCGGGCTGGGCTACGTGCGGGACCCGTCCGGCGCCCCGGTCACCGCCGGCTTCATCGCCGCGGGCAGCTACCAGGTCAACGTCGGCGGCCAGCTGGTGGCCGCCCGGGCGGGCCTGCGGCCGCCCTATGACCCGTCGGGTAGCCGGGTCCGGGGCGGGTAGTAGCCGGGTCCCCGGCGGGTAGCGGGCCCCGGCGGGGTAGCGGAGCTAGCCAGGGCGGGGGAAGATCATCGTAAGGCGGCAGGTCAGACAGGAGTGCGGGCATGACGATCAGCGTCTTTGATCTGTTCAAGATCGGCATCGGGCCCTCCAGCTCGCACACCGTCGGGCCGATGCGGGCGGCCGCGATGTTCTCGCGGTCGGTCGCTGACGACGGACTGTCGGGCCGGATCGCGCGGATCCGCGTCGAGCTGTTCGGCTCGCTCGGCGCCACCGGCCACGGGCACGGCAGCGTCAAGGCGGTCGTGCTCGGCCTGTCCGGCGAGCAGCCCGAGCTCGTCGACCCGGCCGCGGCCCAGCCGCTGGTGGACGCGGTCCGCGAGACCGGCATCCTGCACTTGCCTGGTACCGCGGGCATCAGCTTTGCCATCGACGATGACGTGATCCTGCACCGGCGCAAGCGGCTGCCGTTCCATTCCAACGCGATGCGGTTCGCCGGCTACGACGAGGCCGGAGCCGAGCTGACCGCGCGGACCTACTACTCGGTCGGCGGCGGCTTCGTGCTCGGCGAGGACGAGGCCGGTCACCCGGCGATCGTGGCGGACGCGACGCCGGTTCCCTACCCGTTCAGCACCGGCGCCGGGTTGCTCGCGCACACCGCGGCGACCGGGCTGCCGGTCAGCGGGATCATGCTGGCCAACGAGCTGGTCCGCCGGGACAAGGCTGAGGTACGCGAGGGCCTGCTGCGGATCTGGGCGGTCATGCAGGAGTGCGTGGAGCGCGGCTGTGCGGCCGAGGGCGTGCTGCCCGGCGGGCTGAAGGTCCGCCGCCGGGCCCGCGCGCTGCGCGAGACGCTGGAGCGGGCCGGGGACACCGCGGACCCGCTGCACGCCATGGAGTGGATCACGCTGTACGCGCTGGCCGTCAACGAGGAGAACGCGGCCGGCGGCCGGGTCGTCACCGCGCCGACCAACGGTGCCGCCGGGATCATCCCGGCGGTCCTGCACTACTACCTCCGGTTCGTGCCCGGCGCCGACGATGACGGCATCGTCCGCTTCCTGCTCACGGCCGGCGCCATCGGAGTGCTGTTCAAGGAGAACGCGTCGATCTCCGGCGCCGAGGTTGGCTGCCAGGGCGAGGTCGGGTCGGCCTGCTCGATGGCCTCCGGAGCGCTGGCCGAGGTTCTGGGCGGGACACCAGAGCAGGTCGAGAACGCGGCCGAGATCGGCATCGAGCACAACCTCGGGCTGACCTGCGATCCGGTCGGCGGGCTGGTGCAGATCCCGTGCATCGAGCGCAATGCCATCGCGTCGGTGAAGGCGATCACCGCGGCGCGGATGGCGGTCCGCGGCGACGGTCAGCACAAGGTGTCGCTGGACAAGGCGATCAAGACGATGCGCGAGACCGGCGCGGACATGAAGGACAAGTACAAGGAGACGGCGCGCGGCGGGCTAGCCCTCAACGTCGTCGAGTGTTAGCTCTGTTTCCTGCTCGCCTGCGGCGCGCCTGATAGGCGCCGCCTTCCCTCCTCGCAGGCTCGTCAGTCCAGGCGGCGCCGGCGCGCCTTCGGCTCGCTCGCGCGCCTCGCGCGCGCTTCCCTGCTCGCCCGGCGCGTGCCTCCGGCTGCCTCGCGGTGGTGGCTTATAGTACTGTTAGCGAATTATCGCGTCCTAGTGCCGAATCGTGCTGATAACTGTCGGCTGTCCGGGCCTCGTCAGGGCTGGTCAGGGTCCGCGATGCGATCTGAGCGGGCGGCTGTCGGGAACGGCCCGGCGCTCGTCACGCCAGGACGCACCCGCCACTCCGTCAGCTTGCAGAGGGTAACCAGCTGTGATCGGATCAAGGGCCGGCAAGGCCGTCGGGGACACCGGCCAGGGTCAGGACGGCAGCGCTGCCGGAGCCGGGGGTACGTGGTACCGCCGGCCGGGGGTCTGGACCGCCGGGCTGATCGCGGCGGCCACCCTGCTGGCCCTGGCGCTGCGCTTTTACCAGCTGACCCGTCCTGGCTTCCTGCTCGGTGTGACCGAGTACGACGACGGGCCCTATTTCGGCAGTGCCGTCCGCCTGGTTCACGGCGAGCTGCCGTACCGGGACTTCTTGTTCGTGCAGCCACCCGGGATCACCCTGCTGATGATCCCGTCAGCGCTGCTGAGCAAGATCACCGGCACGGCCTGGGGCATGGCGAGCGGCCGGATCCTGACCGCCCTGGCGGGTGCGGCGGCGACAACACTGGCTGGCCTGCTCGTCCGGCACCGCGGCATCCTGGCCGTGGTCATAGCCTGCGGGGTCACGGCCGTTTTCCCCGACGGCGTGCGGGCCGCTCACACGGTGCTGGTGGAGCCCTGGCTGGTGCTGTTCTGCCTGCTCGGCGCCCTGGCCGTGTTCGACCGCGATCAGCTGACCACCAGCGGGCGGCGCCTGGTCTGGGGCGGTGCGGCGTTCGGGTTCGCCGGCGCCGTGGAGCCCTGGGCCATTGTCCCGGTCATCGTCATCGCGGCACTGTGCCTGCGCACGCCCCGGCGGCTGCTCCGGTATGCCGCCGGCGTCGCGGCCGGCTTCCTGATCCCGGTGGTGCCCTTCGCGGTGCTGGCCCCGCACGGGTTCTTCCAGGGGCTGATCACCGCTCAGGTCGGCGGCCGGACCGGTGCTATCCGGATCGGCCCGCTGTATCGGGCACAGCAGATGACCGGCCTGTCGCAGATCTCGCTGACGCATCCGCATCTGCTCTACGGGGCCGCCGTCGCCGAAGCCATCGTTATCGTGGCGGGCCTGGCCGCCGCGGCGCTGCGGAGCAGCCGGCACCTGCCGTCCGCGCTCGAGGTATTCGTCACCGGCTCGACCATCCTGATCGTCGCCATATTCCTGTGGCCGAGCCAGTTCCACTACCACTTCAGCGCCTTCCTGGCGCCGTTCCTGGGCCTTGCCCTCGGGCTGGCGGCAGCCGCGCTGCTGACCCCCGGCCCGTCCGTCTCCCGGCGGGTGCGGACCACGGCCACCGCGCTGGCCGGCCTGACCGCGTGCCTGGCCGTGGTGGGCGCGCTGGGGACGGCGGTCGAGCTCGCCCGGTGGCTCCGCGATACGCCGCCGCCGCACGTCCCGATGACGAACATCGAGGCGCTGCAGCGGGTGGTCCCCGGCGGCGCGTGCGTCGTCACCGACCTCGTGTCGTACGCGATCATGGCCGACAGGTTCGTCTCGGACGTGCCCGGCTGCCCGCTGCTGCTCGACCCGACCGGTGTCGACCTCGGCCTGGCCCACGGCCTGACGCCCCGGACGGGGGCGGCCCAGGTTCCCGCTCTGGTGGCGGTCTGGCGCTACTCCTTCGCGCACGGCCAGTACGTCTTCTTGTCGAACAAGGCGGACAACAGGATTCCCTGGACACCGGGCCTGCGCGCGTACTTCAAAGCGCACTTCACCCCGGCCCTGTCCTTCGGCCCGCAGGGCGGCCAGCTGTACAAGCGCACGAGCTCCTGAGTTCCTGCCCAGGGCAAGGCGGCGGCCAAGAGGCAATGACTTGGCCGCCATTGGCGTGATCAGGAATCAGGCCCGGCCAGCTGGAGATAATCCCAGGCAGCAGTGGCAAAACAGCAGTGGTAGGCCGGATTGCAGATCGCCCGGGCGAAGTCGCCTTGGCGAATGGCCCGCCGGCGGGTGCGACCGTCGTTTACCATCGAGAGGTCGCCGCAGAAGCGCCCGCCCCGCCCGGGCCTGGCTCTGTGGCTGAGGTGCTTGGCAACCCAGCTCGCCGGACCGCCTGGATGATCTCCTTATCAGCCGGGCGTCCTGTCGCGTGCTGGCCTGGCCCGGCCGCAGGTTCCTGAAGCGGTGTGACAACCCAGCCGTACCTGATCATGCCCGGCTTCCTGGGGTGGCCGGGATGCTAGACGGGAGACGTTCAGTCATGACCGAAGTGCTGCACGGGCCGACCGGGCCCGGCACGGTGGTGCTCGACATCGGGCCTGGCATCGGGGCGCTCATCCTGCATACCCCGCGAGAGCTGGCCGGCCACGAGATCGAGATCAGCCCGGCCGGCGGCCCGTGCGCCCAGCGCACGCACGCCCAGGTCCGGGAGCGGCCGGTTGACGTCGGCACCGGCTACGCGGCCATCTACCCCGGCTTGCCGCCGGGCCGGTACACCATCTGGCGCGACAAGATGACCTCGGCGGGCTCGGTCATGGTCACCGGCGGCAAGGTCGCCCGGTTCGACTGGGCCTAGGCCTGGCCGGGTCAGGCCAGCCCGGGCAGAAAAGCCCGGAGTGTCCCGCGGTGCGGGCGCTGGAAAATCCCGGTATCCTAAGTCAGTCCCGCGCTGCGGCCGGGATTCTGGCCGCCCGCCTGAGCCAGAATCCGGGCTCCGGCGGCGGGACCTGCGCGGCGGAGTAGCTCAGTCAGGCAGAGCAAGCGGCTCATAATCGCTGTGTCGCCGGTTCAAGTCCGGCCTCCGCTACGAGACGTGCCCGGCAGCCTGCGCGCCGATGGCACGGAATAAGCCCGGCTGGCCGGGTGCTAAACAGGCTGCCGATCCCTGCGTGCGATAGTTACCTGTGCGCGGGGCACGGATCCCCCCATGAACAGGGCCACCCGAGACCGGGTCGCCCGCAGGAAAGAGAGGCACTCCACGTGGCTGCGACAGATGTCAGGCCGAAGATCACGCTGGCCTGCCAGGAGTGCAAGCACCGTAACTACATCACCAGGAAGAACCGGCGGAATGACCCCGACCGGCTCGACCTGAGCAAGTACTGCCCGAACTGCCGCAAGCACCAGCCGCACCGCGAGACCCGCTAGTACCGGCCCGCGGTGCCGCATGGCCATTAATCCTGACTATGCCGGCCGGACCTACCCGGCTACCGCGCCGTACGAGGTGAGCCGGGTCAAGATCGCGGAGTTCGCTGACGCGATCGGCGACCCGGGCCCGGTGTTCCGAGACGCCGCGGCCGCGCGGGCCGCCGGGCACCCGGACGTCATCGCCCCGCCGACGTTCGCAATCGTGGTCAGCATGGCTGGGCGCCGGCAGCGCGATGGCCGACCCGGGCCTCGGCCTGGACTACTCGATGGTCGTCCACGGCGAGCAGCAGTTCAGTACACCCGGCCGATCGTGGCCGGAGACGTGATCACGGCGCAGGCCACCATCGACAGCATCCGGTCGGTGGGCTCGCTGTCGATGATGACCACCCGCACCGAGATCCGTACCACGGCTGGCGAGCACGTCTGCACCGCCGTGTCCACACTCGTCGAGCGGGGGAAGTGACGCCGTGAGCGAGCAGGTCAGCTACGCCGAGCGTCGAGGCCGGGGCCGAGCTGCCGGCGGTCAGCTACCCGGTCAGCCGGCTCAGCCTGGTGAAGTACTGCGGCGCGTCCGGCGACTTCAACGTCATTCACTGGAACGAGCGGCTGGCCCGGTCGGTGGGCCTGCCCGACGTCATCGCGCACGGCATGTTCACCATGGCGCAGGCCGGCCGGTTCGTAACCGACTGGGCCGGGCCCGGCGCCACGGTGGCCGAGTTCGGAGTCCGGTTCTCGGCGCCGGTCGTCGTGCCGGATGACGACGGCCGGCGCGACGATCGAGATCAGCGGCAAGGTCGAGGACGAAGCTCGACGACAACCGCGTGGCCCTGGCGCTGACCGCCCGGGCGGCCGGCACCAAGGTGCTGTCCCGCGCCCGCGCCGTCGTCATCCTGCCCTGAGCGGCCCGGCGCCCGCCGGATCCGCGGGCGCAGGCCCGGCTGCGGGCGCCCGGCTACAGGTTGAGCACCGGCTGCCCGAGCCCGCTGATCACGATCGCGGCCAGCGTCCCCGCTAGCAGGAACGGCCCGAACGGGACCTGTGACGTGCGGGTGGCCCGGCGCGTGGCCAGCAGGGCCAGCCCCGCCACGGCCGCCAGGACGTATCCCAGCACTAGCCCGGTCACCAGGGTGCCCAGGCCCAGCCAGCCCAGGTACAGGCCCAGCAGCCCGGACAGCTTCACATCTCCCCAGCCGATCCCCGCCGGGTAGATCAGCGCCTGCAGCACGAAGAACAGCCACGCCGCCGCCAGGCCGATCAGCGCGGTCAGGAACCGCCGCCCGCCGTCCGGGGTCGCCAGCGCGGCCGCCCCCAGCAGGACCAGCGCAACCGGGTACGACGGCAGGGTCAGGGCATCCGGCAGGCGCTTGTGCCGGGCATCGATGACCGCGAGGGCCACGGCGACTACCCCGAGATAGCAGTAGGCGGGCAGGGCCGGGCTCGGCCCGAGCCGCGCGGCCAGGACGGCGAGCACGGCGGCGGTGAGCAGCTCGGCGGGCAGGCACCAGGCTCCGAGCCGGGCCGCGCAGTCCGGGCACCGCGCGCGCAGGCCACGCCAGCCCGACAGCGGCATCAGCGCGGCCGCCGGCGCAGTCACGGCGGCCGGGTGCGGGCAGCGCCGGGGCGGCAGGCGAGGGGCCGCTGCCGCGGGGCCGCCCCCGGTGTCGGGCAGCCAGGCCGCGGCCAGCACGACCAGGCGGCCGGCCAGCAGTCCGGCGACGGCCGCGGCGACGATCAGCCAGGCCACCGGGTTCATGAATGTCCAGTATGCGGGCCTGCCGGGCCGGGATGCGGGTGCTCTGCTGCAGGCGGCGCCAAAATGCATCATCTCGGTCACAATGGCTGCGGGCCGTTACCGATCCTGTGTAGCTTTATGGGCGTTCGCGCGCCCGAATGGCCGGCGCGCCAGTGAAGGCGGGGTCATGTCCGGGCAGCAATCCGACCTGAAGGTTGAGTTCGACATTCTCCGGAGCACCGAGAAGTCGCTGACCAGCCTGCACTCGGAGTTCAGCGATCTCAAAGCGCAGGAGCGGGCGTACGACAGCGAGTGGGGCTCGGGCGACGTCAAGAACGCCATGCACAGCTTCACCGACAACTGGGATGACCACCGCAAGAAGCTGCTCGACTCCATCGGGAACGTCGGCAAGCTGGTCAGCGAGTCCATCTCGGCCTTTCAGCAGACCGACGGCAAGCTGGCCGCCGACGTGACGCCGAAGAACTAGCCGGCACGATCTGGCCGGCGCCAGGCCGGCCGCAGGGGTGATGACAATGGCGCGACCGCCCGGCTATGAATGGCAGCCACTCGGGCTGGACTCCGATCCGGTGCCCGGCGAACCGACCGCGGTCAGTCAGGAAGCGGCGCACCTGGCCGGCGTGGCCAAGACGATCTCGGACCAGGTCACCGCCCTGAACAAGATCGCCAGCGGCGGGACCAACGAGGTGCTCAAGGGCCAGTATGCCGACAAGATCCGGTCGGCGGCCAGCGACCTGTCCGGTCAGCTCGGCAAGGTCGTCGGCCGGTACCAGAAGGCGTCCTCGGCCCTGAACGACTATGTGCCGGACCTGGAGAGCGCGCAGTCGATGTCGCTGACGGCGCTGCACCAGGCCAGCGGCCCGTCGTCGCAGCTGTCCTCGCTCAGCGGCCAGCAGCTGCCCACGGGCTCGAACCTCACCGCCGCGCAGCAGCAGCAGGTCACCGATCACAAGAATGCGGTGACCAAGGCTCAGGGCGCGCTCAGCGACGCCAAGGCCCTGCTGGGCAAGGCGACATCGCTGCGGGATCATTCTGCGAGTACCTGCGCCAGCAAGATTCATTCCGCGTCGGATGACTCGATGAAGGATCACTGGTCGCTGTGGGGGGCGATCAAGAGCGCGGTGCACGCAGCCGCGGGCTGGATCAAGACGATCTGCACCATCCTGGAGGTCATCGGCGCCATCCTGGCGGTCGTCGCCTTTATCCTCGCCCAGTTCGTCCCGGGCCTGGATGTCCTGGTCGACGCCCTGGTGATGGCGGCGTTCTTCACCACCCTGGCGGCTACCAGCGGACGGCTGCTGCTGGCCGCGACCGGCAACGGCTCCTGGTGGGACTTCGCCGTCGATGCCTTCGCCTGCCTGACCTTCGGCGGCGGCCGGCTGCTGGGTACCGCGGTGCGGGCGATCGCGGAAGGCGGCGAGGAAACCGCACAGGGATTCATCGCGGGTCAGCGGGCCCTGAACGTGCTGTGCGGCAGTGACGAGCTCGTTCCGGATCTGGCTAAGCTGCCCGAGGAGATCCCGGAGCTGAAGCCGGCCCTGAGCCTGGGCGCGCTGAGCAAGGAAGCCAACGCGTTCAAGAGCATCTTCTCGGTGTCGAGCCGGTTCGCGGGCTCGGCCGCCGACAACCTGGACCAGGCCCGGACCATCGTCAAGATGATGGGCGGGCTGGCCGGCGTCGGCGGCGGCGCGGGGATCTTCTCGCTGGCCGGGGGCGGCATCGCGCTGGGTCCGGACGCCGATAATCCGTCGATCAACCTGCAGCTGCCCATCCACAGCTTCACTAACTGGTACGTCAATACGTTCGAGAAGCCCACCGGGGGCTAGCCCGCCGGCCGCGCAGTCTCGTGCGGGAGCGAGCTGCGCAGCATCGTGCGGGGGGCGAGAGGAGACAGGTGTCGCCGCAGTCGCACACCGAGACTGAACCGCAGCACACGCAGGCTGAGCTCCGCGGGGAGCCGGAGGACGAGGCCAGCCCGCCCGGTGCCGCGGCCGCTGGCCGCGTCGCCAGCGGGTATGCGCTAGTCCTGCCGCCGGGCTGGCGGAAGATCCCGGTGCGTCACGGCACCGACGCCGCGATCCGCGAGATCCTGGACGAGGTCCTGGGCCGGCTGGGCACGGGGCAGGACCGGGAGAAGCTGGTGCGCACCCGGGTGGAGCTTCAGGGACGGCTGTCGGCGATGGCGGTGCGGGCCCGCGAGGCGTCCGGGGTCGACCTGTACCTGCCGGTGGAGTACGTGCACGGGACGCCGGTGCCGGCCTCGTTCTCGGTATCCGAGGGGGCGCCCGGCTCGCCCGGCGGCGGCGCCGGGGCTCCCGGTGCCGGGGGAGATCCGGGGCCGCCGCTGGCGCCCGAGGAGCTGATCGCCTATCTGGCCACCGCGGATGAGGCAGCCGCCCTGGTCACTGTGGACGGCGCGCCGGGGATCCGGACTGAGCATGTCGCCGCCGCCGACCCGGGCCAGGACGTCCCGGTGGCCTCGCGCCAGGTCGACTATGTCGTGACCATTCCCGGCTCGCCAGATCGCTGGCTGATGGTCGTGTTCTCCACCGTGGGGGACGGTGACCCGGACGGCCGGTTCACCGGCATCCTGGTCGAGCTGTTCGATGCGATCATGTCCACATTCCGGTGGACCTGGCCCGGCCAGGAGCCGGGCCACGAGCCGGTCCCGGCCGGGCAGGAAGGCAGCCAGTGAGCGAGCAGCCCGGTCCCCCCAGCCTGCCCAGCCAGAAGGGCTGGATCAGTGCGGACTTCGACAAGACCTTCTGGGTGCCGTGCCCGCCTGCCTTCTCACCCGGCGTCGACCGGCAGCGGTGGGCGTCCGCCTATGCGCGGGCCTGCTGGGAGAACTCCGGCCTGAAGTACGGCAAGCGGCAGGTATCGGCGCTGGCCCAGAGTTTCGAGCACATCCACCAGAACGCCTACGCCACGCTTTCCTGCCACTGGGCGCTCATCCACATGCGGGACCCGCGCGCGGTCCCGCTGCTGGTCTGTTTCGGCGTGTGGCAGGCCTCCGGGGACCGCGAGGCGCAGATCCGGCTGCTGGCCGGCGCCGATGTCAGCGACGCCATGGAGCCGCCCGTCGTGACCGAGTTCCCGACCGAGAACCTCGGCGACGGGCTGAAGGCCCTGTCCTATTTCCGGGACAAGGGCACGGTCACCGCGTCGCTCGGCTACGCGTGGCGCTCAGAGCCGCTGGAGACGGCGGTCCGCCTGTTTACGGCCTGCCCGGACCTGGGCCGGCTGGAAGGAGCGACGGCGGACATCGACGAGCTGGCCCGCCAGATCCAGGTGATCCCGCGCGGGTAGCGTCGGCCGGACCGCTGCGGCCGGGGCGGCATCGCGTTGCCGGCCGTTATCGCCTGCTGTCATAGTGGCCGGGATGGAAAGTGGCCCGCTGCGCTATCTGCGCATGATCGCCGGACTGATAGGCGCGGGCTTCGTGATGCTGGTCGGCGCCATCGCCGGGTTCGCGGCCCACGCGCCGGCCGTCGGCATCACCTTCATGATTCTCATGCTGGGCTTCGGCTCATCCGGCTGCGCGGCAGCATGGATCCTCACCCGCCGAGCGCGCAGGTGGCGGGACCGGCAGGTAGTCGCCGCGCAGAACACCGCAGCCGGCCTGCCGTCGGACTACGGCCAGCGCTGAGCGTCCCGGCTGCCGTCAGTTGCGCGACCAGCCGAATCGGTTCGGCCCGCCGGATTCCCTGACCTGGGCATCTCAGGTTCGGATACTCCGATATCGGATTAACCGAGGTCGGGACGAGTCGGCCGCCGGGCCTGCACCATCGGCTCGGACCTTCCGGGTATCCCTGACCCGGGCAGGTCGGCTTCAGTTACTCCGACATCGGATTAACCGAGGTCGCAGAGGTCAGCCGACGGGGACGGCTACCGTGATCAGGCTCCCGTCGCCAGTGCTCAGCAAGGCCCGGCCGGGTCGTACCGGCTCGCCGAGCGCGCTGCGGGCGAGGCGGACCCCGACCAGGTCCCCGTCGGAGATTGACTGAGGTGACAGCAGGCAGCCGCGCCGGGCCCGCTTAGCGTCTACCTGCCAGCCGCTGAAGCCCGAGCACAGGTCCTCAGAATTGCCGCCGAACACTAGCGCCCGCTGCCGCTCGGCGCCGAATGAGATGATCGCCCGGAGCTCATCGGCGGCATCGCAGTCCCGCAGGACCTCGGCGTCGTCGATGATCACCACGGCGGGTCCGCGGGCCTGCTCGAGCGCGGTCTTCAGCTCGCCCGCGTCCAGGTCGGTACCCTCGAACAGGCGTAGCACGCCAGGATCAGTCCCGAGCGCGCGCAGCGGTGACGGCCGGGGCGTCACCAGGACGACCCCGGTCCCGGCGGTCAGGAAGGACCGGGCCATGGCGGCCAGCACCGTGCTGCGGCCCGATTTGGCCGGCCCGCCGACGATGAAGGCCGGCAGCCCGTCGGCCAGGTCGGCGCCGTAGGCGGCCAGGTCGTCGCCACCGACGCCGACCAGGCCCCAGAGCGGCCGCGGCGCCGGATCACGAAGCTGCCACGCCTCGTCGAAAGACAGCCGGGACGGCAGGACGTCGACCCGGAACGGCCGCTGCGCCCGGCTGATGGCGGAGTCCCGGCTGGCGGCCTCGGCCGCGATCTGGCGCAGCGCAGCGGCCTGGCCCGGCCCGGAGGCATCCGCGGCGAGCAGCGCCACCTGCGTCTCGGTTCCTGATCCGGCCCGGAACGCGCGCCCGGCCGGGATGTTCTCGGGCATCTCGCGAGGCCGCAGCCCGATGAAGCTGAAGTCGTCCCGGTCGGGCAGCCGGAACGCCAGCTTGTCGTCGGTCATCGACGAGATCCGGCCGGCAATGAGCGACCGGTCACCCGTCATGATCAGGTGCATCCCGGCGCTGGCACCCTCACCCAGGATCCGGGTGATCACGTCGCCCAGCCGGCCGCCTTCGAGCTCGCCGAGGGACGGCGTGAACCCTTCCCACCGGTCGAGCAGGATGACGATGTGCGGCAGCGGGACGCTGCCCTGGCCGGCGCCGGGCGCTGCGGCCCGCTGCTCGGCGACGTCGGCGAACCCGCCCTCGGCCAGCAGTTCCTGGCGGCGGCTCAGTTCCTGGCCCAGTCGGCCGATCAGCCGGACCGCCCGCTCGGCCTGCGTCCGCAGCACGACCGCGCCGCAGTGCGGCAGATCGGCCACCGGCAGCAGCGCGCCGTTGCCGCAGTCAATGCCGTACAGGTGCACATCGGCGCAGCTGAGCGTCGCGGCGATCGACCCGGCGACGGTGCGCAGCAACTGCGAGCGCCCGCTACGCGGGCCGCCGGCCGCCATCATGTGGCCGAATGCGGCGAAGTCGATGACGGCAGCCCGCTGAGCCTGCTCGGCCGGCAGGTCGGTTATCCCGTACGGCACTGGCGGCAGGTCCCCGGCCCGGCCGCCGGCGGGCGGCAGGCCGGCCAGCAGCAGCCCGGCGGGCAGGGCGGGCAGCCACGGGCTGTGCGGCGCCGGAATGTGCAGGCGGCCGGTGGCGGTGCGGATGGCGTCCACCAGGACGGTCAGATCGGTGATCTCCTCCGCCTCGCGTACCTGCCCGGCCGGGCGCTGCGGCGCGGCCCTGCCCGCGTCGGCCCACGAGGTAGTGGCCAGCCACGGGCGCTCGGTCACCTGGGCTGCCGAGCCCGGCCGCCGCCCGCCGACCCGCCCGGCCTGGAAGGGGACCAGTGAGGTGTGCCCGAGCCGGACGTAGGCCCGGCCGGGCGTGGACTTGGTGATGTGCGCGGCGTCCGGCGCGTCGATGACATCGGTGCTCTCGGCGGTGTCAGTCACCCGCAGCGCGATCCGCAGGTTGGTGTTGGCGCGGATCTCCGGGGACACCACGCCGGAGGGCCGCTGGGTGGCCAGGATGAGGTGGATCCCCAGCGACCGGCCGCGCTGGGCGATATTCACCAGGCCGGTCACGAAGTCGGGCAAGTCGCGCACCATGGAGGCGAACTCGTCGATGACGATGACCAGCCGGGGCAGCGGGTCCAGGCTCGCGTCCCGGACCTGCCGGGCGGTGTAGTCCTCGATGTCCTTGGTGCCCGCCGCGGCCAGGATGTGCTCGCGGCGGGTCAGCTCGGCCGACAGCGACTCCAGCGCCCGGCCGACCAGGTGGGTGTCCAGGTCGGTCACCATGCCGACGGTGTGCGGCAGGCTGACGCAGTCCTTGAACGCGCTGCCGCCCTTGTAGTCGATCAGCACGAACGTCATCGCATCGGGCCGGTTGGCTACCGCCAGCGCGGCCACGATGGTCTGCAGCAGCTCCGACTTTCCGGCGCCGGTGGTGCCGGCGATCAGGCCGTGCGGCCCGTCCCGGCGGATGTCGATGCCGAACGGGCCGTCATAGGACTCCCCGACCACGGCCATCGTGGACCGGCCCGATGCCCCCCAGCGGCAGGCAATGGCCGCCGCGGTGGGTGGCTCGATGGCCAGGACATCCAGCAGCAGGCTGGACTCCGGCAGGCCCAGGCCCACCTCGTCGTCGCTGATGTCGCGGACCGGGGCCAGGCTGCGGGCCAGTCGCAGGCACCAGCCCGGCGCTACCTGATCGGGGCGCGCCGCGCCGATGGCGGCCGAGCTCATCTGCTGGACGCGCAGCGAGCCATCGGGCTGGATCACGGCCACGGCCTGGCACTCGGCTGGCAGCAGCCGCTCGTCCGAGTCCAGGCAGACCGACCGGACGCCGACGGCGGGACCCTCGCGCAGGAGCTGAATAGCACCGGGCAGCGCCCGCAGCCGCCGCGACCCGTCAAAGATCACCACGATGTCGGCCTGCCGGAATGCCACCTCGCCCCGGCCTGCCTGGGCCTGCGCCTTCTGCCGCTCCTTGACGATGGCCAGCAGCTCGCCGATCCGCGCGCCAACCGTCTCAGGATCGTTGCCGATGAACGCCGTGCCCGCGGCCCCGGCGCCGGGATGCTGGCAGTGCGGGAGCCAGCGTGCCCACTCCCAGCTGTCCTGTCCCGTGGAGTCGGTGAGCAGGCAGAGCTGCACGTCGCTGGGGCTGTGCAGGACGGCTGTCTGGGCCACCAGCCAGCGGCCGACCGCCCGCGGTGCGGCATCCGGGCCGGCAATCCCGATGACGCCGCGCTCGCGCAGCGGGATGGCGACCGGTGCGCCGGGGATATCCCACACCACCTGCTGGCGGTGCTCATCCTGGGTCGGGTCGCGCAGCTCAACGCCGGACGGCAGGTCCGCCGTGCCGACCCGGAGCAGCAGGAAGTCAGGGTCGCTGCGGCGTCGCTCCCACAGCCGTCGCCGCGGCCCGGTCGCAATGGTCAGCACGGTGGCCGGGTCCGGGCAGCTGGCCCGCCGGGCGGCGAGCTCAGCGGCCAGCGCGTCGTGTGCGTCGGCCTCGATCCGGGCCCGGTGCTCCCGGTGCGCGGCTAGCCGCGCGGCGTGCGACTTGCGGCCGTGCTTGCGGTCGGAGAAGTAGTTCCCGACCATCGTCACCGGGCTCAGCGCGCACATGGCCAGCATGTACACCTCGTGCAGCAGCACGGCCATCAGCACGCCCAGGATCACCGGGACGACCGCCATCAGGATGGGCAGCGGCCGCCGCTCCTCCCGTCCCGGCGGCGCAGGCAGCGCGAACTTGGTGTCCCTGGCCGGCGGCAGCAGCCGCGGCGGCCGGTTGAAGTCCAGGCCCGCGCCATCCTCGGCGGGTCGCAGCGCGGCGTCCGGAGCCTCGTACGGGGCCAGTTCCAGCACGGACCCGCGCGGCCAGGACCTGCTGGCCGGGGCGCCAGTCCACGGGCCCGGTCACCGGCTCGCCGTCGAGCGTGACCCCGGCTGTCTCGGCGGCGGTCAGCCGGCAGGCACCGCGGGAGTCGACTGTGACCTGCAGGGACAGGACAGGCGAGCCGCTGGCCGGCGCTGCGCCGGGCAGGCCGCCGGGATCATAGGCGGTGCCCGGCACGCTGCCGCGGGCAGGCAGCCGCACCGCCGCGTGCGCCCCGGTCCCGATCTCGGCCACTCCGACGCTGAGCCGGTGCACGGCGCCCGCGCCCGGGCCGCCGGCCACCCGGATCTCGACGATGCCGGTGGGCTCCGGCGGCAGGCAGCCGGACGGGTCGCCCAGGCTGGCCACGCAGCCCGCCCGCAGCGGCGAGTCGGCCACGGGCTGAGCGGGCGGAACGGGCCGTCCGTCGACGTACAGAACCGGGGCGCCGGCCGCGCGCTGGCGGCCGGCCGGGCCGGACCGCAGGGCCAGCACCGCGGTGTCGGCGGTCTCGGGCCGCGTTCCGGCCGGGAAGCCGTCGCCGGCCGGGCTGTCGTGGCGGGACGGGAAGCGGATGACATTCGCGGCGCCGGAAGGGCCGCCGGGCAGGCCCGGCTCCGCCCCGGCTAGCGGGACAGGATCGCCGTGCAGCAGGGCCGCGAGCTCGGCCGCGACCTCCCCGGCGGGGGTCTGCGGATCGGCGTCGAGCACGACGTCCACGCGGATCCCGGCCGCGGGCGACACCGCGGTCATCATCAGCCGCATTGCGGCCCTCCCTCACGGCTCGACGGCGGCCCGGGCTTCAGCTGCCGTCCGGCACGGCACAGCGCCGGAGGCCGGAACTGCTGGCCGCCGGCCCGGTGCCTGCTGGCATGGCACAGCGCCGGAGGCGGCCCGTGCTGGCCTCCGGCGCTGTCCGCAGACGCTTACTTGAGCGCGTTCGCCAGCTGGCTGTCAGTGTCACCGAACGCCTTGGCCGCGGCGGTGAGGTACTTGCTCATGCCCTCCAGGCCCTGAATGGTCTGGGTGACGCCCTTGTTGAACTCTTCGTAGGACGCCTCGAAGGCCTTGCTGGACCGGTCGGTGACGTAGCCGCCCTGGACCAGCCCGTCGACCATGGTCTTGAGGGCGGACAGCTTGCTGGTGATCTCCTGGTGGCCGGAGATGAGCTGCTTCGCAGCCGTTTCCATTTCCCCGTAAGTTACATTGACGTCCGACGCCATGAGTTTCCCCTTCTGAGTGGTGGCCAGAATGCTCGCTCCGCCTCCGGCGGGCACGGGCACGCAGACTCCGGGCATGCGCGGCGCACGGGCATACGGCCCGTCGCCGCTAGGACGAATTTAGCTGGCTGATACCCCCTGATAATGGTATTTGGTCATTCATCCGCCGTTAATGCTCTGGATTTCGCTGACCGGGATGTTCTGCGCGGGCCCGGTCAGCGTGACCTGAGTCAGGACCCGCCCGCCCGCGCCCGGCGCGCCTTCTCCCCAGGTGACCCGCCAGGCCACCGTGGCCGTCACGGCGGCGTGCGCGTCCGGTCCCTGCCACAGCACGCCGCAGTCCGGGGCCGTCCCGGCCCCGGCGGTGGAGGGTGCCTGGCCGACCGGGTACCTCGAGCCGGTCGTGCCGCAGTCGCTGTAGGTGCGCGCGTGCCCGCTGGCATTCACGGTGAACCGGGTCGCCCTGGCCTGCACCCACACCGGGGGCTGGCCCGAGCCCTGGAGAGTGGCGGTGATCTGGTAGGTGTCCTGCCGGCCGGTTGTCGGGCTGGCCGGCCAGCTGCCCCAGACGAAGGTGGCCAGGTTGACGTAGCCCTTGGCGGCCGGGCTGATCGTGATGGCCGGCCGCGGGATCCGCATGTGGTTGTAGGCGTACTCGGCCAGCTCGCGGGGCGGGATCGGGGGCGTGGGCGGCGTCGCGCCCGGCACGACGAAGTAGTACAGCGGCAGTTTCAGGCATTCCGCCTTGCCCGCGGCCGTGGCCTCCGGGTTGACCGGCAGGATGTACCACTCGCCGGGCTTGGGGTTCTTGACCAGCTGCTGGGCCTGGGCGTAGGACTTGTCGACGCCGTAGGCCGTCGGCGGGTCGGGCTGCCATTCGGAGATGATCGCCTGGCTGCCGGTCGTCGCGTCACCGATCGGGTTCCACTGGCACGGCGGGATGATGGTGTAGGAACTGCGGCTGCCGCCGGCGTGGCCGCGGTCGCCTTTCAGGGTGATCAGCTTGCTCAGCGAGATCGAGCAGTTGCCCGACGTGCAGCCGACGCCTGCTCCCGCGCTGGCCGGCGTGGCCGCGAGCAGCGGGGCGGCGAGCGCGGCCGTCAGGACGGCGGCCATGCCGATGCGCCGTTTCATCAAGGCTTGCATTCCTTTGCGCGCGGGTAGTAAACGACGGGATAAACGGCTGCCACATGCCACTGGCCGCTGCTGTCGCGGACCAGCACATCGGTATTGCGGTAATAGTGCTGATCGGCGGGCGAGTGGTCGGCGATGACCTTCCCGGTCCGCAGCCTCGTGTCCTGGGAGCGGGAGTTGTTAAAGCATTCCGCAACATCGATCGCGCCCGGCCGGGACGGGTCGGCAAAGGCCTGCATGTGCGAGAACCGGATGGTGCCCCGGAAGGACTCGGTGGTGACATCGGGCTCGCTCATGCTCTCCCGCAGGCCGCTGCGCGCGAGCCCGGCGGTGTAAGCCAGCCAGCGGTGGTCGGTGCCGCCCCGGTACTCGGCGTACAGGAACGCCAGCAGGAAATTCTTGGCCGTGGTGACAGCCGGGATCTGGGCGGCGTCGGCCGGGGTGAAGTGCGGCATGACGATGTGGACGTCGGACCCGAACGGCAGGCTGATGAGGCCGGCATCCGACGGCGAGCCGCCGGACGGGACCGGGGTGGCCGGGCCCGCCGCGCTCGCCGATGCGGCCGGGTGGAAGGTGGCAGGCGCGGAGGTACCGCAGGCCGTCAGGCTCGCTGCGGCGGCTGCGACCAGCGCGGAAAGCCCGATCGCGAATGGTCGCGCAGGCCATTGCCGCCCCCGCCGCAGGGGCCAGCTGCCGACGTATCGTCGCATGGGCCGCCCTCCGGTCATCGACCGTTATAACGGCGTGAACCTTACCAATCCCGACTCGGCCGGGCGGGCGGTTCGCTGACCTGAGACCGGACCGGGACCCGGGCAGGCGTGCCCGGCAGGGCCGGGCTGGCGATGGAGCCGCTCACCCCGGCGACCCGGGTTCTCCGGCCCGGGGACCCCGGGCGCGGCGATGCGGCCATTGCCCCGATGCTGCCGGGACCAATACGCGGCGGCCGGCCTGCCGTTGCCGGCGGCCACTCCCGGCCGTGACCGGCAGCCTGCGACTTTCCCCCGCATATGGCCCGTGCGCTGTCGCATCTGCCTCTATGGTGAGAAAGGCTTCCGAATCATCGCAGGCCGCACGCTCGCGGGCGCAAGACTGTCGCAGACATAGGAGCACAGCGACAGCGGCGCACATCGGCGCCCCGGGGCGAGCTGCGGTCAGGCACGCTGTCAGCAGGGGAGAACGCCACAGATGCCCAGTGACCGGAGCACGCTGCAGCGCGGTCTGCCGGGAGGGGCAGAGCCCCAGTCCTCCTGGCCCGACCCCACCGCCCCGGCCGGCAGGCGGCTGCCGACCACCCCGCGGGAGCGCAAGCCGGCCCTGGCCGCGCTGGCGGTGCTGCTGATCCTGGGCTGCGCGCTGGGCACGGCATACCTGGTCATCCAGAGCGGCAAGCGGGTCGCGGCCGTCGAGATCACCCAGGAGATCGGCGCTGGCCAGAAGATCCCGCTGAGCGCGCTGACCGAGGTCCAGATCGCCTCCGACACCGGCCTGTCGTACGTGCCGTGGAACCAGGCATCGCAGGTGGCGGGCTATTACGCGGCCAGCGGCATCCCGGCCGGGACACTGCTGACCAACGCCATGGTGGCCGCCCAGAGCACCTCGACGCAGGGCAAGGCCGTCATGGGCCTGGCCCTGAAGGACGGTCAGCTGCCGCACGGTCTGCAGGTGGGCCAGCATGTCAACTTGTACGAGGTCAGCGACTCAACCGAGAGCTGCCCCGGCAGCCCCGGCGGCACCCTCGCCGCCAATGCCATCGTGCTGGCCATCAGCACCCCGTCACTGTCCTCCGGCAATGGCGCAATATCCGACGTCGAAGTCGCGCTCAGCCCGGCGGACTCCGGTGCCGTGGCCTGCAACGCCTCCAACGGCCTGGTCGGGATCGCCATCCTGCCCACTGGCGGGCGCGGCGCTCATGGCGGCGCACCCGGTACCGGCGCTTCGGGGCCGGGCGGGGCCGGGGCGCCGGGTGCCGGGAGCAGCACCACCGCGTCTCCCGGGACCGGCGGCTCGGCGCCGGCTGGCGGGGCACCATCGGGCGGGACCTCGGCGCCGGCCGGCGGCACGAAGTCGGGGTCACCGACCGGCGGAAATCGCTGATCCATGGCGCTGATCGCTGTTGCTGCTGACAAGGGCGCGCCAGGAGTCACGACGGCCTCGGTGGCGCTGGCCGCCGTCTGGCCGCGCCCGGTCCTGCTGGCCGAATGCGACCCGGCGGGCGGGGATGTCGTCTACCGGCTGCCTGCGGCCGACGGCGGCCGCCTCGACCCGCGGCGCGGCCTGCTGAGCCTGGCCGTGGCGGCCCGGCGCGGCCTGCTGCCCGAGCAGGTCTGGGAGCACACCCAGAAGCTGCGTGGCGGCCTGGACGTGCTGGTCGGGACCGCGAACGCCGAGCAGGGCGCCGGACTGGACCCGTTGTGGGGCCAGGTCGGCGGGGCGCTGGCCGGGGTGCCGCAGGCCGATGTGATCGCCGACTGCGGCCGCATCGGCCCGGAGGGCCGTCTCTACGACCTGCTCGCCCGTGCCGACGCCGTGGTCCTGATCACCCGGGCCAGCCTCGGTGACATGGTGCGGCTGCGCGACCGGGCCACCATCGTGGAAGCTGCCTTGCGGCGCCGGGCCGGCACCGCGAGCCGGATCGGCGTCGTGGTTATCGCCGACTACAAGCACTTCGCCACTGCGCTGGCCGAGGTGCGGCAGGTGCTGGATCGCGCGGAGTCTCCGGTCAGCGTGCTGGGCGGGTTCGCCTTCGAGCCCAAGAGCGCCGAGCTGCTCAGCGGCGAATGGGGCGGGAAGCTCGACAAGTCCCTGCTGATCAGGACGGCCCGCGAGATCGCTGCCACGCTGGCCGCCGACCTGCCCGCCCCCCAGTACCGCGAGAACCCGGCGCCGGCCGCGCTGCCCGCCCCGGCCGTGGCCGGCGCCGGGGCACCCGGCGCGGCGGCAGGCGCCGTGCCGCCCGGCCGGGCGGCCCGTCGCGGCCGGCGGAGTATCAGCGTGCCGGCCGTCCCCGCGCCGGCCGCCTATTCGGCACCGCCGCCCGCGCCGGCCGACCTCCCGGCCGGACCAGGACGGCCGGCCATGCCAGCACAGCCGCTGCCCCCAGCACGGGACTGGGCGCAGCTGCCGCCCGCTGCTAGCGCCGCTTCCTGGCCCACCGCGGTTTCTGTGCCCCCCGGCGCCTCCGTGCCCCCGGCTTCCCGGCCCCCGGCAGGCTCTCCGGCCTCCGCTGCCCCGCCCGTGCCGTCGCACGACACCGGGCCGCCGCACCTCATGCCCCAGAGCCCCCTGCCGCAGAGCCCCCTGCCGCGGGAACCACAGTCAGGGGACGAAGTCTGGCCCGTCGCTGACCCGGCCCCGGCGGAACCGCCGCTGGCGGCGCTGCCCCCGCTGCCCGGCGGCACCCGGGTGGGAGTCGCCGCGGCCGGAGCCGGATGCGGCCGCGCGCCAGGACCCGTCTGGCCGGCCCGGCTCTGACGGACCGGTGGCGCTGGGCTGGGGGTCGCCGCAGCCGGAGCCGGACGCCGCCGCCCGCCCCGGCTGGTCCAGCCCAGCCCGACCGCCGCCGGGCAGCTCAGCCGGGCAGCAGCCGCCGACCAGCCCTCCCGGGTCGCTCCCGGTCAGCCCGGCAAGCCCGCCGCCGGCCAGCCCGATGCCGCTGCGCCAGGTGCCAGGGGATCAGACCTATGGGGCAGCCGTCCCGCCGCCACCGGCAGACGGCGGCCGCGAGCCCGGCGCCGGGGCGGCGAGCCAGTCCCGGCCGGGACCGGGGCTGCTAGGACCGGCCTACGAATCGCCCGGCTGGCAGCGGTCGCACCCGTCAGCCGCGCCCGGCAGGCCGGGGCTGCCATCGGCCGGCGCTGATCCCGCCGTGGCTGGCCCCGGTGACCAGCCGGCCGTGCTGCGCGGATCTGTGCTGCCGCCGGTGCCCCCTGCGGGCCACCCGGAGCGCAGCGCGCGCCAGCGTCCTGGTCAGCAGGAGCAGTCCGACTGGTGGACCGCGCCCGACCCGTGGGCCCCGGCGGAGCGCGGTGGTCAGGATCGTGCCGCCCGCAGCCAGCCGGCCGGTGAGCCCGGCACCCGCGACTACGGGTCCTACGAGCGCGGGTCCCGCGAGCACGCGACCTATGAGCCCGGGTCCTATGAGCACGAGGCGGTCAGCGGCAGCCGCGGGCGGCATGCTGGCTCGCGCGATGATGCGCAGGCTCCCGCCGCCGAGCCGGGCGGGCGGTAACCGCATGGACCACAGCCTGGTCAAGCGCATGCGAGCCGAAGTTGGCGACCGGCTCGCCGAGCAGCGCCGCCTGGACGCGGCCACCGGCATGCCGCCCATGTCGGGGGAGGATGAGCGGCAGTTCGCCCGGGCGCTGGTGGCGCAGGTCCTGGAAGACAATGCGCGCGGCGAGGTCACCGCGGGCCGGACGCCCCCCAACGCCCAGGAGGAAGAAGACCTCGCCGCGGCCATCCACGCGGCGCTGTTCGGCGTCGGGCGGCTCCAGCCGCTGCTGGAAGACCAGCAGATTGAGAACGTCGACATTAACGGCTGCGACCGGGTGTTCCTGGGCTACTCCGATGGCCGTGAGGTCCTGGGCGAGCCGGTTGCCGAGAGCGACGAGGAACTCGTCGAGCTGATCCAGGTCCTGGCCGCCTACTCGGGCCTGTCCAGCCGTCCCTTCGACACGGCCAACCCGCAGCTGGACTTGCGGCTGCCCGACGGATCCCGGCTGTCGGCGGTCATGGATGTCACCGCCCGCCCGGCCATCTCCATCCGCCGCGCGCGGATGGGCAAGGTGTTCCTGGCCGACCTGGTCGGCAACGGCACGCTCTCGGCGGAGGCCGCCACGTTCCTGGCCGCGGCCACGGCCGCGCGCAAGAACATCATGATCGCGGGCGCGACCAACGCCGGCAAGACGACCCTGCTGCGCGCGATCGCCAACCAGATCCCGGCCGAGGAACGGCTCATCACCGTCGAGCGCGCGCTGGAGCTGGGCCTGGACCACTTCCCTGAACTGCACCCCAACGTGGTCGCCTTCGAGGAGCGGCTGCCGAACATGGAGGGCCAGGGCGCGATCTCCATGGCTGAGCTCGTCCGCCGCTCGCTGCGGATGAATCCCAGCCGGGTCATCGTCGGCGAGGTGCTCGGTGACGAGATCGTCACGATGCTGAACGCGATGTCGCAGGGCAACGACGGGTCGCTGTCCACCATCCACGCGAACTCGTCGCTGGAGGTGTTCAACCGCATCTCGACCTACGCCATCCAGGCCGCGGAGCGGCTGCCGGTGGAGGCGACCCACATGCTGATCGCCGGGGCCATCGACTTCGTCGTCTTCGTGCAGAAGCGCAACGAGTACGCCCAGGGCGGCCGGCTGCGCCGGTTCGTGAGCAGCATCCGGGAGGTCACCGGCATTGACGGCCGGGTGCTGTCGAGCGAGGTGTTCGCGCCGGACCCCGGTGGCCGCGCGGTGCCGCACGCCCCGGTCTCCTGCGTCGAGGACCTGGCCGAGCACGGCTACCTGGCGGCCGGGGGGCCCTGGTGACCGGGACGCTGCTGGCCAGCCCGCTGCTGGCCGTGCTGATCGGCGCTACCGGGGGAGCCGCGGTACTGCTGCTGATCGTCGCGCTGCGCGGGCTGCCGGCCGGCCAGCCCGGCAGCCGGGCGACCCGGCTGGAGCGGCAGCTGCGCGACCTGGCCGGCCCGCGGGGTGCGGTGGCCCTCATCGCGGGCGTCCTGGCCCTGATCGCCACCGGCTGGATCGTGGCCGGAGTCGGCGCCGTCCTGCTGGTGCTCGGCTGGCGCAGCCTGGGCGGGGCCGCCTCCGAGCGCCGCGCCATGACCAGGCTGGAGGCCCTGGCCACCTGGACCGAATCGCTCCGCGACACGATTGCCGGCGCGGTTGGCCTGGAGCAGGCGATCCCCGCCTCGCTGCGGGCGGCCGCCCCCTCCCTTCAGGAGCCGCTGGCCCGGCTGGTGAACCGGCTGCATACCCGGGTGCCGATGCACGAGGCCCTGCAGCGATTCGCCGACGACCTGGATGACCCGACCGCCGACCTGATCATCGCCGCCCTCATCATCAATTCCCGGCTGCGCGGGCCCGGCCTGCGGGACTTGCTGGGCGCGCTGTCGGGCTCGGTCCGCGAGGAACTAGACATGCGCCGGAAGGTCAATTCCGAGCGCCGTTCCACCCGGCGCAGTGCGCAGATCGTGGTCGCGGTGTCGGTCGGGCTGGCGGCGGGCCTGGCCGTGTTCAACAAGGGCTATGTCCAGGGCTACAACAGCCTGGCCGGGCAGGCGGTCCTCGTCGTCGTCGTGGGCCTGTACGTCGCGGGCTTCATCTGGATGCGCAAGCTGGCCACCTTCCAGTCCGCGGAACGGCTGCTGGCCGGGCCCGCAGCCCGGCCGGCCGCCGAGTCCCCCCAGGCCGGCGCGGCGAGAGGCAGGCCGGCATGACGATCGCGCTCATCATCGGCGCCGTGGGCGGCCTGGCGCTGTTCCTGCTGATCTTCGCCCTGATCCCGCGCCGGGCCACGCTGGCCCGCCAGGTTGCTGCCTTCGACGCGCAGCCGGCCGTGGTGGCCCGTGCCTCGCACCATCTGCTCGACGGGCAGGAGAGCGAGGTCAGCAAGCGGATCGGCAAGGCGCTGGCCGCGTTCTGCGCCGAGCAGGGCTGGGAGTTCCCGTCGCTGCGCGCGAACCTGTCGCTGATCGGGAAGTCGTTCGAGAACTACCTGGCTACCAAGGTGCTGCTCGGATTGTTCGGCTTCATCATCGGCCCGCTGCTGCTGCTGGCGATCAGCGCGGCCGGGATCCACGTCTCGTTCGTCATCCCCGTCTGGACCGGCCTGGTGCTGGCCGGGCTGTTCTTCTTCCTGCCCGACCTTGAGGTCAAGCAGAAGGCGGACGCCCGGCGGCGTGACTTCCGGCACGCCATCGGCGCGTTCCTCGACCTGGTGTCAATGAACCTGGCGGGCGGCCGGGGCGTGCCCGAGGCCCTGATGGCGGCCAGCGAGATTGGCTCGGGCTGGGCGCTCGGCCGGATCAGGGACGCGCTGACGGGCGCCCGGATCACCGGCCAGACGCCGTGGCAGGCCCTCGGCGCACTGGGCGACGAGGTTCGCGTCGATGAGCTGCGCGACCTGGCCGCCGCGCTGAGCCTGGTCGCCGAGGACGGCGCCAAGGTGCGCGAGTCGCTCAGCGCCAGGGCCGCCAGCCTGCGCCGGCGGCAGCTGGCCGACCTGGAGGGCCTGGCGGGCGAGAAATCTCAGTCCATGCTGGTCGCGCAGATGCTGCTGTGCGCCGGCTTCCTGATCTTTCTCACCTTTCCGGTGGTGGGAGTGCTCCTAGGCACATAAGGCCGTGCAGTGCGCACGGCAGAAGGCGGAGGGTTGATATGACGCAGCTGAGCACAGTCTGGGGCTTCAGCCGTACCTTCCTGCGGCTCCACCTGGAGCGCCTGCGGTCCGCAGCGCGTGAGCAGGACCGGGGGGCGTCAGCAGTGGAGCTCGCGGTGATTACCGCGGTGATCCTCGGCATCGCGATCGCGCTGCTGCTGGTCATCGGTAATTTCGTCACCGGGGAAAGCAACAAGATCCACGGCTGACGCTGACCCGAGCATCGTCATGTCCGGCATCCGCATGCGGTGGCGCAGGCTGTCCGGCGGCTCTGATCGCGGCTCCAGCGTGATCGAGCTCGCCGTACTGACGCCTGCGCTGATGATGCTGTGCATGCTGATCCTGCAGTTCGGGCTGTGGTTCAACGCCCGGCAGGTAGCACTGGCATCGGCGCAGGCCGGGGCGACGGTGGCGCGCGAGGAAGCGAATAGCCGTCCGGGCAGCTGGGCGGGGGACGCGCAGGCAGCGGCTCAGAACTACTACGAAAGCCTGCACACCGGCCTGCTGACCAAGGTCGTGCCGCGGGCCTACGGAAGCCCGCTGACCAATGTGTACGTGACGGTTCAGGGCCCGCTGGCCTACACCGTCTTCCCGTTCTTCAAGATCAACCTGACGGTTACCGAGACGGCCGGGGGCCCGGTTGAGTGCTTCCGCCCCGCCGGCCAGAACGAGTGCTGAGATGCTCATCCCCGTCCGCGGCCAGACCGGTGCGGCCCGCGCCCGCCGCGCGGTCCGCGCCCGAGGCACGGTGCGCGGCCGCCGCGCGGTCCGCCGGGCCGGGCCGCCCGACCGCGGCTCGATGACGGTCGAGCTGGCGGTCATCGCGCCGGGCCTGATCCTGCTGCTGCTGCTGATCGGCGCGGCCGGGCGGGTAGTGGAGTCCCAGGGGCACATCGACGGCGCCGCGCGGGATGCCGCCCGGGCCGCGTCGCTGGCCCAGTCGCCCGGCCAGGCCGATCAGCTGGCCCTGCAGTCGGCCAGCGCCGACCTGAGCACCGGGTGGTGCTCGGCGGCAGCGTCAGCGCCCAGGTGTCCGGCTTCCCCGCCGGCCCGGCGGGGCCGGGCCAGGACGTGACGGTCACCATCAGCTGCAACGTGAACATGAGCCCGTTCACGCTGCTGGGCTTCCGGCCCGCGATGCAGTTCACCGGCACCGGGGTCGCGCCGCTGGATCCCTTCACCTGCCGGAGCGCGACCGCATGCTGAGCCACGCGAGGTCCGTGCTGCGGTGTGCCCGGCGAGCGGGGCGGCCGGGGCCCGCCGCGCGCGGCGGGCGCACCGCAGCGGCCCGGCGGCAGCGTTCCGACCGCGGGTCGGTGGCCGTCTTCACGGTGGTCTTCGCCGTCGCCGTCGTGGCCCTGACCGCCCTCATCGTCGACGGCGGGGTCGCCCTGAACGCCCGCGAGCGGGCCGCTGACATCGCCGGCCAGGCGGCCAGGGCCGCCGCCAGCGACATTGACATCGTCGCGCTGCGTACCACCGGCCGGCCCAGCATCGGCCCCGGCGCCTGCGCGGCGGCCGGCCAGCTGGTCGCCTCCTACGCCCGCGCCGACAGCAGCGGCGTGGACCGGGTCGACAGCGTGGCCATCGACTCCTGCTCGGCGCCGCCGGGCAGCGAGACGGCGACCGTCCGGGTGGAGGTCGTCACGGCGCCCCTCGTCGGCGGGATCTTCGGCTCCGCCGACGAGTTCGCCACCCAGAGCGCGACCGCCCAGTGCGGCATCACGGAAGGAACCGAGTGCTGATGGCGCCACCCATCATCGCGTCGCGGCCGGCTACGCCGCAGCGGCGCCGGTCCGCGGCCGACATCGTCATCGGGATGCTGGCCGTGCTGGCGCTCATCGCGCTGACGGCCGGCGTGCCTTACGCCCTGGTCGCCTTCCTGGGCGTGCCGATCCCGCATACCGTGCCGTCGCTGTCGGATTTCAGTCATCAGCTCGACGTCTTCGCGGTCATGAAGGTGCTGTCGGTCCTGGTCTGGCTGGCCTGGCTGCAGCTGGTGTGCTGCGTGATCGCCGAGATCCGCGCCGCGATCCGCAATGCCGGCATGCCCGCCCGGGTGCCGCTGGCCGGCGGTACCCAGACGCTGGTGCACCGCCTGGTCAGCGCCGCGCTGCTGCTGGTCGCCGCGTCGGCCGTGCTCGCCCCGGCGCTGACCCAGCATGCGTCACCGGCCCCCGCCAGACCCGTTACTGCTACTGCTTCTGCCACCCCTGGCCAGTCGCTGCGCGGCCAGCCGGAGGGCCGGGCCGCGACGACGCCGGCGGCGGCCGGCGAGCAGGCCGCGCACGCCGCGGCGGTGGCCAAGATCTACGTGGTCAAGCCCCCGGTCGGGCGCTACCACGAGAGCCTGTGGGAGATCGCGCATAACCACCTGGGCGACGGCCGGCGGTACCACGAGATCTTCGAGATGAACAAGGACCGGGTTCAGCCGGACGGGTCGAAGCTCACGATCTCCAGCCTGATCCGGCCGGGCTGGGTGCTGCACATGCCGCGGGACGCGCACGGTCCGGGTATCGAGGTGGTCCGGCCCGGTCCCGAGCACGGATCCGGCGATGGCGCTGGCCAGGACGCCGGCCAGCAGGCGCAGCACCAGGCCGGGCACCCGCCGGCCTGGCCGCGGGCTCGCCGAGCCTGCCGGGCCGCCAGGGCGGCACGGCCAGCCACCAGGAGGCCGCCGTGGCCGCCCCGGCGACGCCGGCCGGGCACCACCTCAGCTACCCCGAGGAGCTGGCCGCGGCCTCGCTGCTGGCTGCCGGGGTGCTGACGGCGCTGGGCCGCCGCCGCCGCGAGCAGCTGTGGCGGCGCGCCTTCGGCCGCCAGATCGCGGCCCCGGACGCCGACGCCGCCGACGCTGAGGCAGCGCTCCGGCTCGGCGCTCACGAGCCGTCGGTGCAGCTGCTGGACACCGGCCTGCGGCAGCTGTCCAGCGCGCTCGGGCAGGCCGGGCGGACCGCGCCGACTGTCGTCGCGGCCCACCTCAGCGCGGAGAACCTGGACCTGTGGGTGGCCCCGGCCGACCTGGCCCCGCCCGGCCCGTGGACCGCCGTGGGCGACGGCCAGGTATGGCGGCTGCCGGTCGCCGCTCTGCAGCGGCTGGACGCCGCGCAGGTCGCCGACGCCGCTGCGCCCTTCCCCGGCCTGGTTTCGCTGGGTACCGACAGCGGCGGCCGGGTCCTGGTCGACCTGGAGGCCGCGCACGGCCTGATCTGCCTCAGCGGACCGCAGGAGACGGTGACCGCCGCCCTGTCGGCCATGGCCGTGGAACTGGCCACCAACCGCTGGTCGGACCGGATGAGCATCACGCTGGTCGGCTTCGGCGCCGACCTGACCCTGCTGGCGCCCGACCGGATCACCGCTGTCGCGACCCTGGCTGAGGCGCTGCCCGGCCTGGAGGCGAGGGCCGAGCAGGTGGCGGACGCCCTGGCCGCATCCGGCATCGGGTCGGTGCTCACCGGCCGGTCGCTGGGCATCAATCCCGAGGCCTGGGCCCCGCACTACCTGATCATGGCGACCCCGCCGACGCCGGAGGAGCAGCAGCGGCTGCTGGCCCTGGCGGCGGTCCGGCACGCGGCCGCCGCCGGCTACGTGGTGGCCGGCGAGGTGCCGGGCGCCGCGTGGACCTGGCAGCTCACCGGGGAGGGGCAGCTGACCGCCGACCTGCTCGGCTTCGACGTGCAGGCTCAGCTGCTGCCGCCGCGCCAGCACGCCGCCCTGGTCGGGCTGTTCCGGACCGCGGCCGAGCCGGCCGGGCCGGCGCTGGACCCGCTGCAGCCCGGCACCTGGACCGTGCCGGCCGCCCAGCTTGAGCCGGGCTCGGTCATGACAGCCGAGATCACGATGCTCGGCCAGGCCGCCGTCCGGGCTCCCGGCGTCATCGAGCCCGATCGGGTGGCCCTGGTCACCGAGCTGGTCACGTTCCTGGCCGCGCACCCGGACGGCGTGCACCCCAATGTGCTGGCCGGCGCGCTGTGGCCGCGCGGCGTCACTGCCGAGGTCCGCGAGGCCGCGTTCGGCCGGGCTCGCGAGTGGCTGGGCACCGACCCGGCCGGGCGGCCGAACCTGGACACCGATCCCGCCGGGCGGCTGCGCCTGGGGGCGGGCGTGCGGGTCGACTGGCAGGTGTTCCGGGCGCTGGCCGGGCTTGCGGAGCAGGCGCGGGCGCAGGTGCAGCTGGCGGCCAGCGGCCTGCCCGGCCCGGCCGGGGGCGCGCCTGGCTCCGCTGCCGGGCCCGGCTCCGCTGCCGCGCTGGCCGAGGAGGAAGCCTGCCTGGCCCGGGCCCTCGACCTGGTGGGCGGGCCGCTGCTGGCCGGGCGCAATCCCGGCCGGTACGCCTGGCTGGCCGCCGACGGCCTGGAGTACGAGGTCGCCGCCCGGGTCGCGGACGCCGCGCACCGGCTGGTCACCCTGCGGCTGGAGGCCGGCCAGGCAGCGGCGGCCATGGACGCCGCCCGCGCCGGACTGCGGCTCGCCTTCGCTGACGAGCTGCTGTGGCGCGATCTGCTGCTGGCCGCGCACGCGGCCGGGGACGCGCACCTGGTCCGCTCGGTCGTCGATGAGGTCCGCGCCCGGACCGCGCTGGATGAGGTGCTGCCCCGGATGGCCCCCGAGACCGAGGCGCTCATCGACGAGATCTGCCCGTCCTGGCGCTCGTCGGTGGCCTAGCGAGCGCGCGCGGACCGGGCAGGCAGTTACCCGGCGCCCGGCGGCTGACCCGCCCGTGGACAGCTGCTGTCGCCCGCCGGGCGACGGGCGGGCGGGTCCGCTATCGTCGGGTGCTGGCGCGGCGGCGGGCCGCGTGCCAGCACGCCCATCTCAGATCCCGGAGCAGCTGTGTCCGTACTCGGTGCGCAGGCCGCGCTCAGCGCGCATACCACGCTGGGCCTGGGCGGCCCGGCGGGCCGGCTAGCCGAGGCCGGGACGCAGGAGCAGATCGTCACGGCCGTGCGCGAGGCCGACGCGGCCGGCGAGCCGGTCCTGGTCCTGGGCGGCGGCAGCAACCTCGTCGTCGCCGATGAGGGGTTCGCCGGGACGGTCGTGCGGGTGGCCAGTCAGGGCATCAGGACGAGCAGAAACGAAACGGCCGGCGGCCAGCCCGCCGTCGTCGTGTCGGTCGCGGCGGGGGAGCCGTGGGACCACCTGGTCGGCTGGAGCGTGCACGAGGGCCTGGCCGGGCTGGAGTGCCTGTCGGGAATTCCCGGCCTGGCCGGGGCGACGCCGATCCAGAACGTCGGCGCTTACGGCCAGGAGGTGGCCCAGACCATCACCGCCGTCCGGGCCTACGACCGTGACCTCGGCCAGGTTGTCTCGCTGAGCCCCGCCCGGTGTGCGTTCGGATACCGGACCAGCATGCTCAAGCGGGTGGCGGCCGAGGCCGGGGCGGCCACCGGGCGCTATGTCGTGCTCGAGGTGAGCTTCGGACTGCGCCTGGCCGACGCCCCCGGCCCGCGCGGGCTGTCCGAGCCGGTCCGCTACCCGCAGCTGGCCGCGGCGCTGGGCGTGACCGCCGGCGACCGGGTACCGCTGGAGGCGGCCCGGCAGGCGGTCCTGGAACTGCGCCGCAGCAAGGGCATGGTCCTGGACCCGGCCGACCCGGACACCCGCAGCGCCGGGTCGTTCTTCACCAACCCCGTGCTGACGGCCGCCCAGTTCGCCGGGCTGCGCCAGCGAGTCGCGAGCAGGCTCGGCCCGGACAGCGAGGTGCCGCACTATCCCGGCGGCCCGGACGCGCCCGGCGGCGCGGTGAAGGTATCGGCCGCCTGGCTGATCGAGAAGGCCGGCTTCGCCCGCGGCTACCCGGCCGGCGGCGTGGTCCGCATCTCGGCCAAGCACACCCTGGCGCTGACCAATCCGGGCGGCGGCAGCACGGCCGCCCTGCTCAGCCTGGCCAGGGAGATCACCGCAGGCGTCCGGGACGCGTTCGGGGTGGACCTGGTGAACGAGCCGACCCTGGTCGGCGTCACCCTGTAACCCGCCCGGACGGCCGCCCCCCGCCGGGCCCGCCTCGCGCTCCGCCGGCCGCAGCGTCCTGCGCCTGCCGCCGGGCAGCGGGCCTACCGGCGGCCCGGCATGCGGGTAGCGGGGGCGTCCGCGTCCTGATCATCAGCCGCCAGCCAGGCGTCGATGCCCGCCAGCAGCCCGGCCTGGACCAGCGGCGGGGCGGCCGAGCCGGTGACCGACATGCGGGCCAGGTCAGCCAGCTGCGCATCGCTGAGCCCGTGCACGACTCGGGCCAGCTCGTACTGGGCCGCGAGCCGGGGGCCGAACAGCAGCGGGTCGTCGGCGCCGAGGGCGATGGGCACGCCTGCCTCGTACAGCCGCCGGAGCGGCACATCGGCCGGCCTCGCGGCCACGCCCAGCGCGACGTTGGACGCCGGGCAGACCTCCAGCGTCGTCCCGGCCGCGGCCAGGCGGTCCATCAGCGCGGGGTCGGCGGCCGCGGCGATGCCGTGCCCGATCCGGTCAGCGTGCAGGTCATCCAGGCAGGCCCGGACGCTGTCGGGCCCGCACAGCTCGCCGCCGTGCGGGACCGAGCGCAGCCCGGCCCGGCGGGCAATCCGGAACGCCGGGATGAAATCGGCCACCGCGCCGCGGCGCTCGTCATTGCTCAGCCCGAAGCCGGTGACACCGTGCCCGGCGTAGGCGGCGGCCAGCCGGGCCAGCGTCCGGGCCTCCAGCGGGTGCTTGGTCCGGTTGGCGGCCACGATGATGCCGATCCCGACGCCCGACTCGGCGCTGGCCGCGGCCGCGGCCTCGAGAATCAGCTCGAGCAGGGACGTCAGGCCGCCCAGCCGGTGGGCGTACCCGGACGGGTCGACCTGGATCTCCAGCCATCCCGAGCCGTCCACGCCCTCGTCCTGCGCGGCCTCGCCGACCAGCCGCCGGACGTCGGCCGGGGTGCGGACGACCGAGCGGGCGATGTCATACAGCCGCTGGAACCGGAACCAGCCGCGCTCGTCGGCCGCGCTGAGCCGGGGCGGCCACTCGGTGACCAGCGCCTCGGGCAGGCGGATGCCGTGCTCTGCGGCGAGCTCGACCAGGGTGCCGTGCCGCATCGACCCGGTGAAATGCAGGTGCAGGTGCGCTTTGGGCAGCGCGGCTAGCGGCCGGGACATCGGCTCATTCTGGCAGAGCCGCCGGCCCGGATGCGGCCGCTAGTGCGCCTCGGCCAGCAGCTTGGCCAGCCGGCCGATGCCCTCCTCCAGGTCAGCGTCGCCCAGCGCGCAGGACAGCCGGAAGTACCCGTCGGTCCCGAACGCCTCGCCCGGCACGACCGCCACGTCCGCCTCGTCCAGCACCAGCTCGGCCAGCTCGCTGCTGGTGGCGGGCCGCCGCCCGGCCAGCTCCCGGCCGAGCACTCCCTTGACCGAGGGGTAGCAGTAGAACGCGCCCTCGGGCAGCGGGCAGGCCACCCCCGGCACCTCGTTCAGCATCGCCGTCATGAGCTGGCGGCGGCGGTCGAAGGCGGCGCGCATCTGCGCGGCGGCCGACAGGTCGCCGGTGACCGCGGCCAGCGCCGCGGCCTGGGCCACGTTGCAGACGTTGGAGGTGGCATGGGACTGCAGGTTGGCGGCCGCCTTGATGACGTCCGCCGGGCCGATCATCCAGCCCACCCGCCAGCCGGTCATGGCATAGGTCTTCGCGGTGCCGTTCAGCACGACGCAGCGATCCGCGAGCTCCGGGACGACCACCGGCATCGACACGAACCGGGCGCTGCCGTAGACCAGGTGCTCGTAAATCTCGTCGGTGATGACCCAGATCCCGGCGGCCGCCGCCCAGCGGCCGATCTCGGCCACCAGCTCCGGCGGGTAGACCGCGCCGGTCGGGTTGGACGGCGAGACGAACAGCAGCACCTTGGTCTGCTCGGTGCGGTGCGCCTCCAGCTGCTCGACTGACACCTGGTAACCGGTGCTCTCATCAGTCAGGACCGGGACCGGGACGCCCCCGGCCAGGGCGATGGACTCCGGGTAGGTGGTCCAGTACGGGGTGGGCATCAGCACCTCGTCGCCCGGGTCCAGCAGCGTGGCGAAGGCCTGGTAGACGGCCTGCTTGCCGCCGTTAGTGATCAGCACCTGGGCGGGCTGGACCTGCAGGGCGCTGTCCCGGGCCGTCTTGGCCGCGACCGCCTCGCGCAGTTCGGGCAGCCCGGCGGCCGGGGTGTACTTATGGAACCGCGGGACGGCGCAGGCGCGCGCGGCGGCTTCCACGATGTAATCGGGCGTCGGGAAGTCGGGCTCGCCGGCCCGAAGCCGATGACCGGGCGCCCTGCTGCCTTGAGCGCCTTGGCCTTGGCGTCGACGGCCAGCGTCGCTGACTCGGTGATCGCCGATATCCGGGCCGAGATCCTGCGGTGAGCGGAAGCCATGTGGTCCATCGTCCCAGACCCGGGCCCGCGGCCGTCGCAGGGCCACGCCGCTGCGGCCATTTGCTGGCTTCAGGCCGATCGGTTCGACTGAGGACGCCCGGACACGTAGACTTCTGGCTCTGGTGGTAACCCACCAGGTGGTCCGTGCGCGCCTTGCATCACGTGGCTGATGGTCACGGTGAGGCTGGCAACCACAGGCCGACACAGGGCAGTAGCTCAATTGGCTAGAGTCCCGGTCTCCAAAACCGGCGGTTGGGGGTTCGAGTCCCTCCTGCCCTGCGAGTGCGGCCCGTGAACCTCGCGGGAAGATGGCGGCGCCAGCCGACAGAAGATCGTTGCTCAGGTGAGGACATGGCGACTCAGACTCGTGGCTCGGCGGCCGAGAAGGCAGCCAAGTCGGGCGGCCCGGCCAAGCAGGACCGGGTGACCCCGGCCCGGTTCGTCCGGGAGGTTGTCCAGGAACTGCGGAAGGTCGTCTGGCCGACCCGCAAGGAACTGGTCACCTACACCACGGTGTCGCTTGTCTTCATCCTGATCATGGTGGCGATCGTCACGAGCCTGGACTACGGGTTCACCAAGCTGGTGTTTGCCGTCTTCGGCTGAGGTCGCGACCAGCCGGGCTGGGCTCCGCGATCACGAGGTCGCGGTTGCGGAGCTTTCCGCTGCCGGGGGCCTGATCGCAGTACACCTGGCACCGCCGGGTAATCGCGCAGGAAGAGCTGGAGAGAAGAGTAATTGTGTCCGAGTCCGAACTGCCGGTGGGCGAGCCGTCGGCCGAGCACCCCATGACCGGCGACGCCGCCGGCGACAGTGCTGCTCAGGACAGTGCTGCCCAGGACAGTGCTGCCGACGGCGAAACCGACGTGTCCGCGCTGCTGGCCGAGCCTGAGGCCGCTGAGCAGGCCGAGACGGACGCCGAGCAGGCTGAGCCGGGCGAGGCCGGGGAGACGGTACCTGCCGAGGCCGCCGCCGAGGCTGCGACGGACGAAGGCGAGGACGAGGAAGCCGACCCGGTCATCGAGTTCAAGACCGAGCTGCGCCTGCTGCCGGGCGACTGGTACGTCGTGCACTCCTACGCCGGCGATGAGAACCGCGTCCGCACCAACCTGGAGAGCCGGACCCAGTCGCTCAACATGGAGGATTACATCTTCCAGATCGAGGTCCCCACGCATGAGGTGATCGAGATCAAGGGCGGCAAGCGGCAGCAGGTGCAGGAGAAGGTGCTGCCCGGCTACATCCTGGTCCGGATGGACCTCACCGACGAGTCGTGGGCCGCCGTGCGGAACACGCCGGGGGTGACCGGTTTCGTCGGGCTGTCCAGCAAGCCGTCGCCACTGAGCCTGGACGAGGTCGCCAGCCTGCTGGCGCCGGTCCCGGAGGAGAAGGCGGCCAAGAAGGCCGAGACCATGCGCGCGGCCGCGGTGGACTTCGAGGTGGGGCAGTCCGTTACGGTTATGGACGGCCCGTTCGCCACGCTGCCCGCCACGGTGAGCGAGATCAATCCCGACACTCAGAAGCTCAAGGTGCTCGTGTCGATCTTCGGCCGGGAGACTCCCGTGGAGCTTTCCTTCGATCAGGTCAGCAAGATCTGATCGGCAGCGCAGGCACGTCAGGGCATGACCACAGGTAAGTGAGGACTTTAGTTCGATGGCTCCGAGGAAGAAGAAGGTCGCCGCGGTCGTCAAGGTTCAGCTGAACGCGGGCGCGGCCACCCCGGCCCCGCCGGTCGGTACCGCGCTCGGCCCGCATGGCGTCAACATCATGGACTTCGTCAAGCAGTACAACGCCGCGACCGATACGCAGCGCGGCAACGTGATCCCGGTTGAGATCACCATTTACGAGGACCGGTCGTTCACGTTCATCACGAAGACCCCGCCCGCGCCCGAGCTGATCAAGAAGGCAGCCGGCGTGCAGAAGGGCAGCGGCGAGCCGCACCGCACCAAGGTCGGGTCCATGACCAAGGCCCAGGTCCGGGAGATCGCCCAGGTCAAGATGCCGGACCTGAACGCCAACGACATCGAGGCGGCCGCCAAGATCATCGAGGGCACCGCGCGCTCGATGGGCATCACGGTCCAGGGCTGAATTAGCCCGGGGCACGCACCGAGTTAGCCGAGGGGCCACCCCCTGGAACCCCAGGGGGACCGCTCAGTGGCAGGGCCAGGCGCTGGCCCGCTGACCACGACCTCCGCAGCAGCAGAAGGAGACACGCACATGCAGCGCAGTAAGGCCTACCGCAAGGCCGACGAACTGGTCGACGCCGACCGGCTGTACACGCCGACCGAGGCCGTCGAGCTGGCCCGCAAGACCTCCACCACCAAGTTCGACCCCACCGTCGAGGTGGCCCTGCGCCTGGGTGTTGACCCGCGCAAGGCTGACCAGATGGTTCGCGGCACGGTCAACCTGCCGCACGGCACCGGCAAGACGGCGCGGGTCCTGGTCTTCGCGGCCGGCGAGCGCGCCGAGCAGGCGACCGCGGCGGGCGCGGACTACGTCGGGTCCGACGACCTGATCGAGCGGATCCAGGGTGGCTTCCTCGACTTCGACGCCGTCGTCGCCACGCCGGACATGATGGGCAAGGTCGGCCGCCTCGGCCGGGTTCTCGGCCCGCGCGGCCTGATGCCCAACCCCAAGACCGGCACGGTCACGGTCGACGTGGCCAAGGCCGTGACTGAGATCAAGGGCGGCAAGATCGAGTTCCGGGTCGACCGGCACGGCAACCTGCACTTCATCATCGGTAAGGCCTCGTTCGCCGACCGCGCGCTGGTCGAGAACTACGCGGCCGCGCTGGAGGAAGTGCTCCGGCTCAAGCCGGCCGCGGCCAAGGGCCGCTACCTGCGGAAGATCGTTATGACCACCACGATGGGGCCCGCGGTGCACGTGGACCCGAGCATCACGCGCGACCTGGCCGAGGAGCTGGAGGACGCGGCCGCGAGCTAGCACTATGCCGCGGCCTGGCGGATTGATTTGGCCCGCCAGGCCGCCGGCACGTACGCTGTCTGATTGCCAGAGACCGCCGGCTGCCGCCGCGCATCACGCGCAGCGGCTGAAGGCCCGCCACGCGGGCGGCCCGCGCAGGTAACGAAGCTACGACCGGGAGCGCCGCAGGAAACTGCGGAGCGCTGGTCCACGCCCCGTGCGCCTGCGTACGGGGCGTTCGCATGGGTGAGCCCGTCCGCCGGCACCGGAAATAAATCCGGGCCCGCCAGGAGCCCCGGACGGAAGGGAGGCCCATGGCGAGGGCGGATAAGGTCGCCGCGGTCGCCGAGCTGACGCAGGCGTTCGAGTCGTCGGCAGGCGCGGTGCTGACCGAGTACCGGGGCCTGTCGGTGTCCCAGCTCGGTGAGCTGCGCCAGTCGCTCGGCGAGAACGCCACGTTCTCGGTAGTCAAGAACACGCTGACCAAGATCGCCGCCGCTGAGGCTGGCGTCACCTCCGAGCTGACCGCGCTGCTCAGCGGCCCGTCGGCAATCGCGTTCGTCCAGGGCGACGTGGTGGAGGCGGCCAAGGGCCTGCGCGATTTCGCCAAGGCGAACCCGCTGCTGGTCATCAAGGGCGGCGTGCTGGACGGCAAGGCGCTGACCCCGGCCGAGATCGTCAAGCTGGCCGACCTGGAGTCCCGCGAGGTGCTCCTGGCCAAGCTGGCCGGCGCGATGAAGGCCTCAATGGCCGGCGCGGCGGCGACGTTCGCGGCGCTGCCGCAGCAGATGGCGGCCCTGGCCTTGGCGCTGGAGGCCAAGAAGGCGGCCGAGGCGCCCGCGGCCGCGGGCGAGGCACCGGTCGCCGAGGAGCCCGCCGCAGGCGGCTCCGAGGCGGACAGCGCAGACTCAGACAGCTCGACGGACAGCTGACGTCGTCACGACGTCCGGGCTACGGCAACGACAGAACGGAAGAGGAAGAAGCACCATGGCGAAGCTCAGCACTGACGACCTGCTGGACGCGTTCAAGGAAATGACGCTGATCGAGCTCTCGGAGTTCGTGAAGCAGTTCGAGGAGACCTTCGACGTCAAGGCGGCGGCCCCGGTCGCCGTCGCGGCGGCGGCTCCGGCCGGCGGCGGCGGTGCCGCCGAGGCGGAGGAGGAGAAGGACGAGTTCGACGTCATCCTCGAGGCCGCGGGCGACAAGAAGATCCAGGTCATCAAGGAAGTCCGCACCCTGACCAGCCTGGGCCTGAAGGAGGCCAAGGACCTGGTGGACGGTGCGCCCAAGGCGGCGCTGGAGCGCGTGAACAAGGAGACCGCGGAGAAGGCCAAGGCTGCCCTGGAAGGCGCCGGCGCCACGGTCACGGTCAAGTAGCACCACCTCAGCACCCCGCTGCCCGCCACGGCGATTCGCCGTGGCGGGCAGCGTCATGCGAGCACAGGACGGGCAGCGGCCCGCCGGAATACCAGAAGTCCGCGCGGCGTTACAGAACGTGTCCTACAATGCGCCCGCAGACAATCCTGACCGGGACCGGGACGGTCAGGGGCTTGCGGGGGCGCAACTCTCCGTTATCCCCCATCACCCGGTACGATAAACACTGGTCTGACTGTGATTCTCGTCACGTGCGGTCAAGTGGCGACACCGGGCCCTCTGGGCTTGACGTTTCGCTGCGCAGGAGCGATGCTGCCTTGCAACCGTGAACATAACAGTGGCGTACAGTTGACCAGTGGTGTGTCCTTAGACTACACTGCCAATTTGCGCTGCACTCTCTCGTCCTCGGCGATCTTCGACCCCCACAGCGGCGTTGGCCGCAGGGCGTCCCGCGTGCGCGCATGACAGTCGGCTTCAAGCTCGGAAGGACCCCTGTTGGCCTCCTCGCGCAGCGCCTCAGTTAAAGTTCCCGGTCCACCTCGTGTCTCTTTTGCCCGTATCAAGGAACCCCTTGAGGTTCCCGGGCTCCTTGCTCTGCAGACAGACTCGTTCGACTGGCTGCTCGGCAACGAGCGCTGGCGCTCCCGGATCGAATCCGAGAAGGCGCACGGCCACAAGGATCTCCCGGAGCAGTCCGGCCTTGAGGAGATCTTCGAGGAGATCAGCCCGATCGAGGACTTCACCGGGACGATGTCCCTGTCGTTCCGCGATCACAGGTTTGAGCCTCCTAAGTACTCCGCTGAGGAGTGCAAGGAGAAGGACATGACCTTCTCCGCCCCGATGTTCGTCACGGCTGAGTTCATCAACAACAGCACGGGCGAGATCAAGAGCCAGACCGTGTTCATGGGCGACTTCCCGCTGATGTCCCCCAAGGGCACCTTCATCATCAACGGCACCGAGCGTGTCGTGGTGTCGCAGCTGGTCCGCTCGCCCGGTGTGTACTTCGACCGGCAGGTCGACAAGACCTCGGACAAGGACATCTACAGCTGCAAGGTGATCCCGTCCCGGGGCGCGTGGCTTGAGTTCGAGATCGACAAGCGCGACAGCGTCGGGGTCCGCATCGACCGCAAGCGCAAGCAGAGCGTGACCGTCCTGCTGAAGGCGCTGGGCTGGGACGAGGCGAAGATCCTGGAGCGGTTCGGCGGCTTCGAGTCGATGCGCGCCACCCTGGAGAAGGACCACACCACCGGCCAGGACGACGCGCTGCTGGACATCTACCGCAAGCTGCGGCCGGGCGAGCCGCCGACGCGGGAGTCGGCCCAGGCGCTGCTGGAGAACCTGTACTTCAATCCCAAGCGCTACGACCTGGCCAAGGTCGGCCGGTACAAGGTGAACAAGAAGCTGGGCCTGGCTCAGCCGATTACCCAGGGCACCCTGACCGAAGAGGACATCGTCGCGACCATCGAGTACCTCGTCCGGCTGCACACCGGCGAGGACGAGATGAAGTCCGGCAGCACCCTCATCCCGGTCGAGACCGACGACATCGACCACTTCGGCAACCGGCGCCTGCGCACGGTCGGCGAGCTGATCCAGAACCAGGTCCGGCTGGGCCTGGCCCGGATGGAGCGCGTGGTCCGGGAGCGGATGACGACCCAGGACGTCGAGGCGATCACGCCGCAGACCCTGATCAACATCCGGCCGGTCGTGGCCTCCATCAAGGAGTTCTTCGGCACCAGCCAGCTGTCCCAGTTCATGGACCAGACCAACCCGCTGGCCGGCCTGACCCACAAGCGCCGCCTGTCCGCGCTGGGCCCCGGCGGCCTGTCCCGCGAGCGGGCCGGCATGGAGGTCCGGGACGTCCACCCCAGCCACTACGGCCGGATGTGCCCGATTGAGACGCCGGAAGGCCCGAACATCGGCCTGATCGGCTCGCTGTCCTCCTACGGGCGGGTCAACGCCTTCGGGTTCGTGGAGACGCCGTACCGGAAGGTCAAGGGCGGCAAGGTCACCGACCAGATCGATTACCTGACCGCGGATGAGGAGGACCGGCACGTCGTCGCGCAGGCCAACGCGCCGCTGAAGGAGGACAACACCTTCGCCGACAACCGCGTGCTGGTCCGCCGCAAGGGCGGCGAGATCGACTACATCCGCCCGGATGACGTCGACTACATGGACGTGTCACCGCGGCAGATGGTGTCGGTCGCCACCGCGATGATCCCGTTCCTGGAGCACGACGACGCCAACCGCGCGCTGATGGGCTCCAACATGCAGCGCCAGTCCGTCCCGCTGCTGCGCAGCGAGGCGCCGCTGGTCGGCACCGGCATGGAGTACCGCGCCGCGGTGGACGCCGGCGACGTGATCGTCGCGGAGAAGGCCGGCGTGGTGGAGCAGGTCAGCGCCGACTACATCACCGTGGCCAACGACGACGGCACCCGCACCGATTACCTGGTGGCCAAGTTCCGCCGGTCCAACCAGGGCACCTGCTTCAACCAGAAGCCGGTGGCCACGGAGGGCCAGCGGGTCGAGGTCGGCCAGGTCATCGCCGACGGCCCGTGCACCGACAACGGCGAGATGGCGCTCGGCCGCAACCTGCTGGTCGCCTTCATGCCGTGGGAGGGCCACAACTACGAAGACGCGATCATCTTGTCCCAGCGGCTCGTGCAGGACGACGTGCTGTCCTCGATCCACATCGAGGAGCACGAGGTCGATGCACGGGACACCAAGCTGGGCCCGGAGGAGATCACCCGCGACATCCCGAACGTCTCCGACGAGGTGCTGGCCGACCTGGACGACCGCGGCATCATCCGCATCGGCGCCGAGGTCGTCACCGGCGACATCCTGGTCGGCAAGGTCACGCCCAAGGGCGAGACCGAGCTGACCCCGGAGGAGCGGCTGCTGCGCGCGATCTTCGGCGAGAAGGCGCGCGAAGTGCGCGACACCTCGCTGAAGGTGCCGCATGGCGAGTCGGGCAAGGTCATCGGCGTCCGCGTGTTCACCCGCGAGGACGGCGACGAGCTGCCGCCGGGCGTGAACGAGCTGGTGCGGGTCTACGTCGCGGCCAAGCGGAAGATCACCGACGGTGACAAGCTGGCCGGACGGCACGGCAACAAGGGCGTCATCGCCAAGATCAACCCGGTCGAGGACATGCCGTTCCTGGCCGACGGCACGCCCGTCGACATCGTGCTCAACCCGCTCGGCGTGCCCGGCCGGATGAACGTCGGCCAGGTCCTGGAGACTCACCTCGGCTGGGTCGCCGCCACCGGCTGGCAGGTCGACGGCGAGGACCAGGACTGGAAGAAGCGGCTGAAGTCGATCGGCGCGGACGCCGCACCGAAGGGCACCCCGGTGGCGACACCGGTGTTCGACGGGGCCCGCGAGGAGGAGATCACCGGCCTGCTCGGCAGCACCCTGCCCAACCGGGACGGCGTGCAGCTCGTCGGGTCCAGCGGCAAGTCACGGCTGTTCGACGGCCGCACCGGCGAGCCCTTCAAGGACCCGATCGCGGTCGGCTACATCTACATCCTGAAGCTGCTGCACCTGGTGGATGACAAGATCCACGCCCGGTCCACCGGGCCGTACTCCATGATCACGCAGCAGCCGCTGGGCGGTAAGGCACAGTTCGGCGGTCAGCGCTTCGGTGAGATGGAGGTGTGGGCGCTGGAGGCCTATGGTGCCGCCTACGCGCTGCAGGAGCTGCTCACCATCAAGTCCGACGACATCCTCGGCCGCGTCAAGGTCTACGAGGCGATCGTCAAGGGCGAGAACATCCCCGAGCCCGGCATCCCTGAGTCGTTCAAGGTGCTGATCAAGGAGATGCAGTCGCTCTGCCTGAACGTGGAGGTGCTCTCCAGTGATGGCGCGGCGATCGAGATGCGCGATACCGACGAGGACGTCTTCCGCGCGGCGGAGGAACTCGGCATCGACCTGTCCCGGCGCGAGCCGAGCACGGTCGAGGAAGTCTGAGCCGAAGGTCTGATCCGATCTACAACAGGGGACAAACAACGTGCTAGACGTCAACTTCTTTGACGACCTGCGGATTGGCCTTGCCACAGCCGATGACATCCGGCTGTGGTCCCACGGCGAGGTCAAGAAGCCGGAGACGATCAACTACCGGACCCTGAAGCCGGAAAAGGACGGGCTCTTCTGCGAGAAGATCTTCGGTCCGACCCGGGACTGGGAGTGCTACTGCGGTAAGTACAAGCGCGTCCGGTTCAAGGGCATCATCTGCGAGCGCTGCGGCGTGGAAGTTACCCGCGCCAAGGTGCGGCGTGAGCGGATGGGGCACATCGAGCTGGCCGCCCCGGTCACCCACATCTGGTACTTCAAGGGCGTGCCGAGCCGCCTCGGCTACCTGCTCGACCTGGCGCCGAAGGACCTGGAGAAGGTCATCTACTTCGCCGCGTACATGATCACGTACGTGGATGATGACGCCCGCGCCCGTGACCTGCCCTCGCTCGAGGCAAAGATCACGGTCGAGAAGGGTCAGCTGGAGCAGCGCCGCGACGCGGACATCGAGGCTCGCCAGACCAAGCTCGAGAAGGACCTGGCCGAGCTGGAGGCCGCGGGCGCGAAGGGCGACGCCCGGCGTAAGGTCCGGGAGAGCGCGGACCGCGAGTGCCGCCAGATCCGGGACCGCGCGCAGCGCGAGATCGACCGGATCGAGGAGGTCTGGAGCCGGTTCCGCGGCCTGAAGGTCCAGGACCTGGAGGGCGACGAGCTGCTCTACCGCGAGATGCGCGACCGCTTCGGCCGCTACTTCCGCGGCGGCATGGGCGCGCAGGCCATCCAGGAGCGGGTCGGCAGCTTCGACCTGGAGTCCGAGGCAACCAACCTCCGGGAGATCATCCGGACCGGCAAGGGCCAGCGCAAGGCTCGCGCCCTCAAGCGGCTCAAGGTCGTCTCGGCGTTCCTGAACACCAGCAACAGCCCCCTGGGCATGGTGCTGGACTGCATCCCGGTGATCCCGCCGGACCTGCGCCCGATGGTGCAGCTGGACGGCGGCCGGTTCGCCACCTCCGACCTCAACGACCTGTACCGCCGGGTCATCAACCGGAACAACCGGCTGAAGAGGCTGCTGGACCTGGGCGCGCCCGAGATCATCGTCAACAACGAGAAGCGGATGCTGCAGGAGGCCGTCGACTCGCTGTTCGACAACGGCCGCCGGGGCCGCCCGGTCACCGGGCCGGGCAACCGGCCGCTGAAGTCGCTGTCCGACATGCTCAAGGGCAAGCAGGGCCGGTTCCGCCAGAACCTGCTCGGCAAGCGCGTCGACTACTCCGGCCGCTCGGTCATCGTCGTCGGCCCGCAGCTCAAGCTGCACCAGTGCGGCCTGCCCAAGGAGATGGCGGTCGAGCTGTTCAAGCCGTTCGTGATGAAGCGACTGGTTGACCTGAACCACGCGCAGAACATCAAGTCGGCCAAGCGGATGGTGGAGCGCGCCAAGCCGGTGGTCTGGGATGTCCTGGAAGAGGTCATCACTGAGCACCCGGTGCTGCTGAACCGTGCGCCGACGCTGCACCGCCTCGGCATCCAGGCCTTCGAGCCGCAGCTGGTCGAGGGCAAGGCCATCCAGATCCACCCGCTGGTCTGCACCGCGTTCAACGCGGACTTCGACGGTGACCAGATGGCCGTGCACGTGCCGTTGTCGGCGGAGGCGCAGGCCGAGGCCCGCATCCTCATGCTGTCCACCAACAACATCCTGAAGCCGGCCGACGGCAAGCCGGTCACCATGCCCACCCAGGACATGATCATCGGGATCTACAGCCTGACCCGGCTGACCCCGGACACCCCCGGCACCGGCCGGGTGTTCTCCGGGCTGCCCGAGGCGCTGATGGCCTACGACCGCGGTGAGCTCGACCTGCAGGCGGAGATCCAGATCCGGCTGAGGGACGTCGCGCCGCCGACCGAGTATGAGGTGCCGGAGGGCTGGGAGCCGGGGCATCCGCTGCGGCTGACCACGACTCTGGGCCGGACCCTGTTCAACGAGGCCCTGCCACGGGAATACGCGTTCGTGAACTACGAGGTGGCCAAGAAGCAGCTGTCGGTCATCGTGAACGAGCTGGCCGAGACCTATCCCAAGGTCGAGGTGGCCGCGGCGCTGGACGCCCTCAAGGACGTCGGGTTCCACTGGGCCACCCGGTCCGGCGTGACCATCGCCATCGAGGACGTGGTGGCCCCGCCGAACAAGCCGCAGATCCTGGAGAACTACGAGCGGCGCGCGGACAAGGTCCAGCTCGACTACGAGCGCGGCCTGATCACCGACGACGAGCGGCGCCAGGACCTGATCGAGATCTGGACCCACGCGACGACTGACGTGGCGCAGGACATGGAGGCAGCCTTCCCCGAGACCAACCCGGTCTGGATGATGGTCAACTCCGGCGCCCGCGGCAACAACGCGCAGGTCCGGCAGATCGCCGGCATGCGCGGCCTGGTGTCCAACCCCAAGGGCGAGACGATCCCGCGCCCGATCACCTCCAGCTTCCGCGAGGGACTGACGGTGGTCGAGTACTTCATCTCGACCCACGGTGCCCGCAAGGGACTGGCCGACACCGCGCTGCGGACCGCCGACTCCGGGTACCTCACCCGGCGGCTGGTGGACGTGGCCCAGGACGTCATCGTCCGCGAAGAGGACTGCGGCACCGACCGGTCGCTGGCCATGCGCATCGCCGAGAAGGACGCGGCGGGCACGGTGGTCAAGCTGCCGAACATCGAGAACACCGGCACCGGCCGGACCCTGTCGGAGGACGTCGAGGGCCCGGACGGCACCGTGCTGGCCACGGCTGAGTCCGACATCACCGAGGCGCTGATCGACAAGATGGTGGACGCGGGCGTGGAGTCCGTGCGCACCTACAGCGTGCTGGTCTGCCAGGCCAAGGTCGGCGTCTGCGCCAAGTGCTACGGCCGGTCGCTGGCCACGGGCAAGCGGGTCGATGTCGGTGAGGCGGTGGGCATCATCGCCGCCCAGTCGATCGGTGAGCCCGGCACCCAGCTGACGATGCGTACCTTCCACACCGGCGGTGTGGCGGGCCTGGACATCACCCACGGCCTGCCGCGCATCCAGGAGCTGTTCGAGGCCCGGGTCCCCAAGGGCCTGGCCCCGATCAGCGAGGTCGACGGCCGGGTCCGGCTGGAGGAGCCGGAGAAGTCGCGCAAGATCGTGATCGTGCCCGACGACGGCTCGGAGGAGATCGCCTACCAGGTCTCCATGCGAGCCCGGCTGCTGGTGGCCGACGGCGACCACGTCAAGGTGGGCCAGAAGCTCATCTACGGCGCGGTCAACCCGATGGAGGTGCTGCGCATCCTGGGCTCGCGCGAGGTGCAGCTGCACCTGGTGCACGAGGTCCAGGAGGTGTACCGGTCCCAGGGCGTGTCGATCCACGACAAGCACATCGAGATCATCATCCGCCAGATGCTCAAGCGGGTGAACGTGCTGGAGTCCGGTGACACTGACCTGCTGCCCGGCGAGCTGGTCGAGCGGCCGAAGTTCGAGGCCGTCAACCGCTCGGTGGTCGAGGCCGGCGGCACCTCAGCCTCGGGCCGCCCGGTCCTGATGGGGATCACCAAGGCCTCGCTGGCGACCGATTCGTGGCTCTCGGCGGCCTCCTTCCAGGAGACCACCCGGGTGCTGACCGACGCGGCCATCCACGCCCGGTCGGACTCGCTGGTGGGCCTGAAGGAGAACGTCATCATCGGCAAGCTCATCCCGGCCGGCACCGGCATGCAGCGGTACCGCAGCCTGCGGGTCGAGCCGACCGAGGACGCGCGGTCGACGGTCTACCCGCCGACGAGCTACGACTCGCCGGTGGACTACTCCTTCGGGCAGGCCTCGGGCGAGGCCATCCCGCTGGAGGAGTACGACTTCGGCGCCTATAACAGGTAACAGCAACCGCACCGCCAGACAGGGCGCGATGTACCGGGTCACCCGGTACATCGCGCCCTGACCTTTTCCTGGTAGCCCCGGCCTAGTCCCGACGGGCTATTCAGCGGGCTTCGGCTGCGCCCGCGATTCCCGGCTGCCATGCTCCCCTCAGAAGGGGCGCTCCGGGGGACACGGGGACATCGGGGAGCGCCAGTCAGGCCCGGTGAGCGGCAGGTGCCGAGTAGCCGGGCGTCGCTGCGGGGTCAGGGGATTCGTTGGGTGCAGCGCATAGCGACAACTTCCGCGAGCGAAGTTACGCGGCGGACGGAAAGCGAAAGATCCGGCGGGCGGGGCGGCACACCACCCCGTCGCAGGTGGCCAGGGTAGCCGAGCGAGCTGGCCGGGCTGCCCCGGCCGTGGGCCTCGTCGGGGTGCTGGCCGCCGCTCCTCAGGTCCGGGACCTGCTGGCCAGCGCGCCGCCGGCCCGCGCGGTGACCGCGCCGGCCCGCGCGGCCGGGTTAGCCGGCCGGGACGGGCCGGCGCGGTCGCCAGCCAGGTCTTCGCCGACCGGGTGCAGAGTGCCACCAGCCACCAGGCGGCGGGCCGGGCGAGCGCCTATCAGGGCCGGCACCGGTCGCCGGGCCATGATGTTCACCATGGCGGGGGCGGCCTCGGGCAGCTGCCGGGCGGCGGAAACTCTGGCGGCGGAAACTCCGGCGGGGGCAAGTCCGGCGGGGGCAAGTCCGGCGGCGGGAAGTCCGGCGGCGGCAAGCCCCGCGGGACGCGCGACTCTTATACCTGCTCGGGCTCCGGCGGGCTGCTGCCGCAGCACTACGCGAAAATCGCGCACTTCCTGACCAGGCACGGGTACTCCCGGCTGGCCGCGGCGGGCATCGCCGGGAACATCTTCCAGGAGTCGGGCGGCAACCCGGAGTCCGGCGGCGGGCTGATCGGCTGGACGCCGCTGCCAGCCGGCCTGGTCACCGGTAACGTCGCCGCTGACCTGCAGGCCCAGCTCGCCGCCCTGCTGACCTTTAATCAGGGGTGGTCGCAGTACCTGCCGGAACTGAACGCGGCCAGCACGGCGACCGAGGCCGCCGACATTTACATGGTCCATTTCGAGCGGCCCGGCATCCCGGCCTCGTCCCGGCGGGAGGCGTCGGCCGCGGCGGTCGCGGCAGCCTGCCGCATGTGACCGGCCTGGCGCCGCGCAGCCGCGCACTGCGGCCTGCGCGGCGCGCGGCTGTCGTCAGCCATCCAGCAGCGCAGCTAGATAACGCTTGTGAAAACCGTCCGGGAATACTCTGGGCACCGGATAAGCTGAATAACAGCTGTGGGCATGGCAGCCCCGTTCGCTTTGCGAGTGCGCTGCGAATTGGGTAGCCTAGTCCTCCGTGCCCGTGCCTCACGGGTGCGTGCACGCCCGTGCTGCCTCCGTTCTCTCCCGGCCTCGCCGCGAGCTGAGTGGCGGGGAAGGGCATGGGCCGGGCGAGCAGAGAACTCCCTCTCCGGTGTCCGGGCTCCATCGTGAGCCAGGAATCGCTCCTGGACGTGGCGACACGCCCGAGCGCGGGGGGCGGACGAGGCGCAAAAGAAGCAGGTCAGAGGAATAACTACGCGCCGGCAGGCGCGGCTGAAGGAAGACGGAGACGCGGTGCCCACGATCCAGCAGCTGGTCCGAAAGGGCCGCCAGGACAAGGTAGCCAAGAACAAGACTCCGGCGCTGAAGGGCAGCCCGCAGCGCCGCGGAGTCTGCACACGCGTCTATACGACCACGCCCAAGAAGCCGAACTCGGCGCTGCGCAAGGTCGCCCGGGTCAGGCTGACCAGCCAGATTGAGGTGACCGCCTACATCCCCGGTGTGGGCCACAACCTCCAGGAGCACTCCATCGTGCTGGTGCGCGGTGGCCGCGTTCGCGACCTGCCCGGTGTTCGCTACAAGGTCATCCGCGGCTCCCTGGACACCCAGGGGGTCCGCAACCGTAAGCAGGCGCGCAGCCGTTATGGCGCGAAGAAGGAGAAGAGCTGACATGCCGCGCAAGGGCCCCGCGACCAAGCGGCCACTGGTCACCGATCCGGTTTACGGCTCCCCGCTGGTCACCGCGCTGGTGAGCAAGGTGCTGGTGAGCGGTAAGCGCTCGCTGGCCGAGCGCATCGTCTACGGCGCCCTGGAGGGCTGCCGGGAGAAGAGCGGCAACGACCCGGTGGTGACGCTCAAGCGCGCGCTGGACAACGTCAAGCCCACCCTGGAGGTGCGCAGCCGCCGGGTCGGCGGCGCCACCTACCAGGTGCCGGTCGAGGTCCGCGCCTCGCGCAGCACTCAGCTGGCCCTGCGCTGGCTGACCGCCTACTCGCGGCAGCGCCGCGAGAAGACCATGACCGAGCGGCTGATGAACGAGCTGCTGGATGCCAGCAACGGCCTCGGGGCCAGCGTGAAGCGCCGTGAGGACACCCACAAGATGGCCGAGTCCAACAAGGCCTTCGCGCACTACCGCTGGTAACTACCACCGCAAGAACCACCACGAGGGATAGAGGATCTAAGCACGTGGCCGCCACACAGACCGCGGATCTGGCCAACGTCCGGAACATCGGCGTCATGGCCCATATCGACGCGGGCAAGACCACGACCACCGAGCGGATCCTGTTCTACACCGGCATTAACTACAAGATCGGTGAAGTCCACGAGGGCGCCGCCACGATGGACTGGATGGAGCAGGAGCAGGAGCGTGGCATCACCATCACCTCCGCCGCTACTACCTGCATCTGGCGCGAGCACACGATCAACCTGATCGATACGCCGGGGCACGTCGACTTCACCGTGGAGGTGGAGCGGTCACTGCGGGTCCTGGACGGGGCCGTCGCGGTGTTCGACGGCGTGGCCGGCGTCGAGCCGCAGTCCGAGACCGTCTGGCGTCAGGCGGACCGCTACGGCGTCCCGCGGATCTGCTTCGTCAACAAGATGGACCGGGTCGGGGCCGAGTTCCACCGCTGCGTGGAAATGATCACCGACCGGCTCGGCGCCACGCCGCTGGTGATCCAGCTGCCGTGGGGCGTCGAGGCCGACTTCCGCGGCGTCATCGACCTGGTCCGGATGCGCGGCCTGCTGTGGCAGACCGAGGGCAAGGGTGACAAGTACGACGTCGTCGACATCCCGGCCGACCACGCTGAGGCGGCCCGCGAGTGGCGGGACAAGCTGGTCGAGTCCATCTCGGAGAACGACGAGGAGATGATGGAGCTGTACCTCGAGGGCACCGAGCCCGACGAGAAGCAGCTCGTGGCCGCCATCCGGCGGGCCACCATCGCCAGCGCCATCACCCCGGTCATGTGCGGCAGCGCGTTCAAGAACAAGGGCGTGCAGCCGATGCTGGACGCGATCGTGGACTACCTGCCCAGCCCGGTCGACATCCCGGCCGTCCAGGGGCACGCGGTGAACGACGACAGCGTCGTGCTCGAGCGGCGCCCCGACCCGAGCGAGCCGTTCGCGGCCCTGGCCTTCAAGATCATGTCGGACCAGCACCTGGGCAAGCTGACCTACCTGCGGATTTACTCCGGCACCCTGGAGGCCGGCACGCAGGTGCTGAACTCGACCAAGGGCCGCCGGGAGCGGATCGGCAAGATCTACCAGATGCACGCCAACAAGCGCGAGGAGCGCCCGGCGGCGGTAGCTGGCCAGATCGTGGCGGTGATGGGCCTGAAGGACACCACCACCGGTGACACGCTCAGCGACCAGGCCAAGCAGGTGATCCTGGAGTCGATGACGTTCCCGGCGCCGGTCATCCACGTGGCCATCGAGCCGAAGACCAAGGGCGACCAGGACAAGCTGGGCACCGCGATCCAGCGGCTGGCCGAGGAGGACCCGACCTTCCAGGTCCGCACCGACGAGGAGACCGGCCAGACGATCATCGCCGGCATGGGCGAGCTGCACCTGGAGGTGCTGGTCGACCGGATGCGCCGGGAGTTCAAGGTCGAGGCCAACGTCGGCCGCCCGCAGGTGGCCTACCGCGAGACCGTCCGCAAGAAGGTCGAGAAGGTCGAGTACACCCACAAGAAGCAGACCGGTGGCGCGGGCCAGTTCGGCCGGGTCATCATCAACCTGGAGCCGACCGGCGGCGACGGCGGCGGCTACGAGTTCGAGAACAAGGTCCACGGTGGCCGGGTGCCGCGGGAGTACATCCCGTCGGTCGACTCGGGCTGCCAGGAGGCCGCGGAGTTCGGTGTCCTGGCCGGCTACCCGATGGTGGACGTCAAGGTCACCCTCACGGACGGCGCCTACCACGAGGTGGACTCCTCGGAGCTTGCCTTCAAGATCGCCGGGTCGATGGCCTTCAAGAAGGCCGCGGCGCTGGCTAACCCGGTCCTGCTGGAGCCGGTCATGGCGGTCGAGGTGCGCACGCCCGACGACTACATGGGCGAGGTCATCGGCGACCTGAACAGCCGCCGGGGCCAGATCCAGGCCATGGAGGAGCGGTCCGGGGGGCGGATCGTCCGTGCCCATGTGCCGCTGTCGGAGATGTTCGGTTACGTGGGCGACCTGCGCAGCCGGACGCAGGGCCGGGCGGACTACAGCATGCAGTTCGACTCATATGCCGAGGTCCCGCCCAGCATTGCCAAGGAGATCATCGCCAAGGCTCGCGGCGAGTAGCCAGTAATCAACAGGACTAGAACCAGAACCAAGCAGAGCGCGTGAGCGCCTGGCCCCACCACGGTGGGGAACGATCGCAACGAGGAGACACCCAGTGGGGAAGGCCAAGTTCCAGCGGACGAAGCCGCATGTCAACATCGGCACCATCGGTCACATCGACCATGGCAAGACGACCCTGACTGCGGCGATCACCCGGGTGCTGCATGACAAGTACCCGGACATCAACCCCTTCACGCCCTTCGACCAGATCGACAACGCGAAGGAAGAGAAGGAGCGCGGGATCACCATCTCGATCTCGCACGTTGAGTACCAGACCGACAAGCGCCACTACGCGCACGTCGACTGCCCGGGTCACGCCGACTACATCAAGAACATGATCACCGGCGCGGCGCAGATGGACGGCGCCATCCTGGTGGTAGCCGCGACCGACGGCCCGATGCCGCAGACCCGCGAGCACGTGCTGCTGGCCCGCCAGGTCGGCGTGCCGTACATCGTGGTCGCGCTGAACAAGGCCGACATGGTCGACGACGAGGAGATCCTCGAGCTCGTCGAGCTGGAGGTCCGGGAGCTGCTCAGCACCTATGAGTTCCCCGGCGACGACGTCCCGGTGATCCGGGTGTCCGCGCTGAAGGCGCTGGACGGCGACGCCGAGTGGGGCGAGAAGGTCGCCGAGCTGATGGCGGCGTGCGACGACAACATTCCCGAGCCGGTTCGCGATGTTGAGCGGCCGTTCCTGATGCCGGTCGAGGACGTGTTCTCGATCACCGGCCGCGGCACCGTGGTGACCGGCCGGATCGAGCGCGGCAAGATCCACACCGGTGAGGAAATCGAGATCATCGGGATCAAGGAGAAGGCGCAGAAGACCACGGTCACCGGCGTCGAGATGTTCCACAAGATTCTCGACGAGGGCCAGGCCGGCGACAACGCGGGCCTGCTGCTGCGCGGCACCAAGCGCGAGGACGTGGAGCGCGGCCAGGTCATCATCAAGCCGGGCACCAACACCCCGCATACCGAGTTCGAGGCGCAGGTCTACATCCTGTCCAAGGACGAGGGCGGCCGCCACACGCCGTTCTTCAACAACTACCGGCCCCAGTTCTACTTCCGCACCACGGACGTGACCGGGGTCGTGCACCTGCCGGAGGGCACCGAGATGGTGCTGCCCGGTGACAACACCGAGATGAAGATCGATCTCATTCAGCCCATTGCCATGGAAGATGGCCTGAAGTTCGCGATCCGGGAGGGTGGCCGCACCGTCGGCGCCGGCCGGGTCACGAAGATCCTCAAGTAACCGTCGCTGCGCGGCGGCCCGGCCGCCACGGCCAGGCCGCCGCGCAGCGCGGTGTCGGCACCCAGCACCAGCGGCACCAGAAGCGAAGGACATCGAAGCCACATGGCGGGACAGAAGATCCGCATCAGGCTCAAGGCCTATGACCACGAGGTCATCGACAACTCGGCCCGGAAGATCGTCGACACGGTCGCGCGTACTGGCGCGAAGGTCGCGGGCCCAGTGCCGCTGCCGACAGAGAAGAACGTGTACTGCGTTATCCGCTCTCCGCACAAGTACAAGGACTCGCGGGAGCATTTCGAGATGCGCACGCACAAGCGCCTGATCGACATCATCGACCCGACGCCCAAGACTGTCGACTCGCTGATGCGGCTGGACCTGCCTGCCGGCGTCGACATCGAGATCAAGCTGTAGAGGGACGCACCGAGATGACCAAGCAGATCAAGGGGGTCCTGGGCACCAAGCTCGGCATGACCCAGGTCTTCGACGATGGCGGGAAAATGGTCCCTGTCACCGTGGTCGCAGCAGGGCCCTGCGTCGTCACCGCGGTGCGCACGCCGGATTCTGACGGCTACGCCGCCGTGCAGCTCGGCTTCGGCGAGATCGACCCGCGCAAGGTGAACCGGCCCGAGGCCGGGCACTTCGCCAAGGCCGGCGTGACCCCCCGCCGTTACCTGGTGGAGCTGCGCACCGACGACGCCGACCAGTACACGCTGGGCCAGGAAGTGACGGCCGAGACATTCGAGGCCGGCCAGCTGGTGGACGTGACCGCCCGGAGCAAGGGCAAGGGCTTCGCCGGCGTCATGAAGCGGCACGGCTTCAAGGGCATGTCTTCCTCGCACGGCACCAAGCGCAAGCACCGCGCCCCCGGCGCCATCGGCGGCTGCGCCTACCCGGGCCGCGTGTTCAAGGGCGTCCGGATGGCCGGCCGGATGGGCGGCGAGCGGACCACGGCACCCAACCTGACCCTGCACGGCGTGGACGCCGGCCGCGGGCTGCTGCTCATCAAGGGCGCGGTTCCCGGCCCGGCTGGCGGACTGGTCCTGGTCCGCACCGCCGTCAAGACCCCGCTCGCCGCTGGCGGGCGGCCGCTGACCACGAGTGAGGCGAGATGAGTCCGGCCAAGACGAGCGCCGCGGCCAAGGTGTCGACCGCCGAGCTGCCCGCCGAGATCTTCGACGCGAAGGTCAACGTGCCGCTGATCCACCAGGTGGTCGTGGCCCAGGAGGCCGCGGCCCGGCAGGGCACGCATTCCACCAAGCGCCGGGGCGAAGTCCGCGGCGGCGGCAAGAAGCCGTACCGGCAGAAGGGCACCGGCCGGGCCCGGCAGGGCTCGATCCGGGCGCCCCAGTTCGCCGGCGGCGGCGTCGTGCACGGACCGCAGCCGCGGTCCTACGCGCAGCGGACGCCCAAGAAGATGAAGGCGGCCGCGCTGCGCGGCGCGCTGTCGGACCGGGCCCGGCACGGCCGGGTGCACGTGGTGTCCGGCCTGGTTTCCGGTGACGCGCCGAGGACCAAGGACGCGGTGGCGGCGCTGGCCGCCGTGATCGGCATGGCGCCGGCGACGGCGCACGTGCTGGTCGTCGCGAGCATCGCCGACCAGGTGACCTGGCGCAGCCTGCGTAACGTGCGCGGTGTCCACCTGCTCGACTCGGGCCAGCTGAACACCTACGACGTCCTGGTCAGCGACCAGGTGGTCTTCACCCAGGAGGCGCTGGACAGCTTCGTCGCCCGGGCCACCCCGAATCAGGAAGGCACCCAGGCGTGAACAAGACCCCGAACCCCCGGGACATCCTGATCCGGCCGGTGATCTCGGAGAAGAGCTACCGGCTGGCCGACGATGGCAAGTACACCTTCATCGTCGCGCCGGGCACCAACAAGACCCAGATCCGGCAGGCCGTTGAGGCCGTCTTCAACGTCAAGGTGACGGGCGTGAACACCCTCAACCGGCCGGGCAAGCGCCGCCGGACCAGGTTCGGCTGGGGCAAGCGGCCGGACACTAAGCGGGCCATCGTCAGCCTCGCCGAAGGCGAGCGGATCGATATCTTCGGCGGTCCGGTCAGCTAGCCGGGCGATCCATAGGAGCTTGAGCACACATGGCTATCCGCAAGTACAAGCCGACGACCCCCGGCAGGCGCGGGGCGAGCGGCGCCGACTTCTCCGAGGTCACGCGCAGTGAGCCGGAGAAGTCTCTGGTGCGCCCGCTGCACGGCCACGGCGGCCGGAACGTGCACGGCCGGATCACCACCCGGCACCAGGGCGGCGGTCACAAGCGTGCCTACCGGCTGATCGACTTCCGCCGGGCGGACAAGGACGGCGTGCCGGCCAAGGTCGCGCACATCGAGTACGACCCGAACCGGACCTCCCGGATCGCGCTGCTGCACTACGCCGACGGGGAGAAGCGCTACATTCTCGCCCCGGAGGGCCTCAAGCAGGGTGACCGGGTGGAGAACGGGCCGGGTGCAGACATCAAGGCCGGCAACTGCCTGCCGCTGCGCAACATCCCGACCGGCACCGTGGTGCACGCCATCGAGCTGCGCCCCGGCGGCGGCGCGAAGATCGCCCGGTCAGCCGGCTCGGGTGTCCAGCTGCTGGCCAAGGAAGGCCGGTTCGCGCAGCTGCGGATGCCCTCGGGCGAGATCCGGCGGGTCGATGTCACCTGCCGGGCCACGGTCGGCGAGGTCGGTAACTCCGAGCAGAGCAACATCAAGCTCGGCAAGGCTGGCCGCAACCGCTGGAAGGGCCGCCGGCCCACCGTCCGCGGCGTGGCCATGAACCCGGTCGACCACCCGCTAGGCGGCGGCGAGGGCAAGACCTCCGGCGGCCGGCACCCGGTCAGCCCGTGGGGCCAGCCTGAGGGCCGTACCCGGCGCTCGCACAAGCCCAGCGACCAGCTGATCTCCCGTCGGCGCGGCAAGAAGAAGCGGTAGGAGCACCAGACGATGCCTCGTAGCCTGAAGAAGGGCCCGTTCGTCGACGACCACCTGATGAAGAAGGTGGACGTGCAGAACGACAAGGGCACTAAGAACGTGATCAAGACCTGGTCGCGCCGGTCGATGATCGTGCCGGCCATGCTCGGTCACACGATCGCCGTGCATGACGGGCGCAAGCACGTCCCGGTATTCGTGACTGAGGCGATGGTCGGGCACAAGCTCGGCGAGTTCGCTCCCACCCGTACCTTCCGCAGCCACGTGCGGGACGACCGGCGCAGCCGGCGCTAGGCGAAAGCGAGAGAGAGCAATGGAAGCAAGGGCGAAGGCGCGCTACGTGCGCGTCACGCCGCGGAAGGCCCGTCGCGTGGTGGACCTGATCCGCGGGATGCCCGCCAGCGAGGCTCAGGCCGCGCTTGCCTTCGCGCCGCAGGCCGCGAGTGACCCGGTGGGCAAGGTGCTGGCCAGTGCGATCGCCAACGCCGGCCAGGTTCGCCCGGTGGACGCTGATGCGCTCGTGGTGAGCCGGGCATGGGTGGACGAGGGGCCGACGCTGAAGCGCTTCCGGCCGCGCGCCCAGGGCCGGGGCTACCGGATCTACAAGCGCACCAGCCACATCACGGTCATTGTCTCCGACAACGGTGCGTCCGCCAGCAGTGCTCCCCGGAGCAGTGCGTCGAGGAGCAGGGAGAGGACCCGCTAGTGGGCCAGAAAGTGAACCCGCACGGGTTCCGGCTGGGCATCACCACCGACTTCAAGAGCCGCTGGTATGCCGACAAGCTGTACAAGGACTACGTTGCGGAAGACGTTGCCATCCGGCGCATGCTGCAGCGCGGCATGGAGCGCGCGGGCATCTCGAAGGTAGAGATCGAGCGCACCATGGACCGCGTCCGGGTTGACATCCACACCGCCCGGCCGGGCATCGTCATCGGCCGTCGCGGCGCTGAGGCCGACCGGATCCGGGGCGACCTGGAGAAGCTGACCAGCAAGCAGATCCAGCTGAACATCCTCGAGGTGAAGAACCCCGAGATCGATGCTCAGCTGGTGGCGCAGGGCGTGGCCGAGCAGCTGTCCAGCCGGGTGTCCTTCCGGCGGGCCATGCGCAAGGCCATGCAGACGGCCATGAAGGGCGGCGCCAAGGGCATCCGGGTGCAGTGCGCCGGGCGCCTGGGCGGCGCGGAGATGTCGCGGTCGGAGTTCTACCGCGAGGGCCGGGTGCCGCTGCACACGCTGCGCGCGGACATCGACTACGGCTTCTACGAGGCCCGGACCACGTTCGGCCGGATCGGCGTCAAGGTCTGGATCTACCGCGGCGAGGCCGCGCAGACCCGCGCCGAGCGCGAGGCCGCCGCAGCCGCGCTGCGGGCGGGCCAGCGGCCCGGCCGCGACCGTGACCGGGACCGCCCGCAGCGCCGCCGCCGCCCCGACCAGGGCGACAGCGGCGAGCGCGGCGGTGACCGCGGTGGCGACCGCCAGGCCAGCCCGGCCGAGGCACCCCAGGCCAGCGCGCCTGAGGCAGCACCGGCCGAGACCCCTGCGGCTCCGACAGCAGGCGGGGAGGGCTGAGTCATGCTGATCCCGCGGCGGGTGAAGCACCGCAAGCAGCACCGGCCGGACCGGCACGGCGCCGCCAAGGGCGGCACCAGGGTGACGTTCGGTGAGTTCGGCATTCAGGCAGTTGAGCACTCCTACGTGACAAACCGGCAGATCGAGGCCGCCCGTATCGCCATGACCCGGCACATCCGCCGTGGCGGCAAGGTGTGGATCACGATCTACCCGGACCGGCCGCTGACCAAGAAGCCCGCGGAGACGCGCATGGGCTCGGGCAAGGGCGCGCCGGAGTGGTGGGTGGCCAACGTCAAGCCGGGCCGCATCATGTTCGAGCTGTCAGGTGTCTCGGAGGACATCGCTCGCGAGGCGCTGCGCCGCGCGATGCACAAGCTTCCGATGAAGTGCAAGTTTGTTAAGCGAGAGGTCGGTGACGCGTGATGGCCAAGGGACTGGCAGCCGCCGACCTGCGCAGCTCGACTGAAGACGAGCTCGAGGTCAAGCTGGCCGAGGCCAAGATCGAGCTGTTTAACCTCCGTTTCCAGGCGGCCACCGGCCAGCTGGAGAGCCACGGACGGCTGCATGCCGTGCGCAAGGAGATCGCGCGCATTTACACAGTGAAGCGCGAGCGCGAGCTCGGCATCGTGCGGGTGGAAGAGGAGGCGGACACCGATGAGTGAGCAGCAGGCCGAGACGGTCTCCCGCGGTTACCGCAAGGTCCGCGAGGGCCTGGTGGTCAGCGACAAGATGGACAAGACCGTCGTGGTCGAGGTCGAGGACCGGGTCAAGCACCCCAAGTACGGCAAGGTCATCCGCCGCACGAAGAAGTACCAGGCCCACGACGGCGACAACGCCTGCGGCGTCGGTGACCGGGTGCTGCTGATGGAGACCCGCCCGCTGTCAGCCACCAAGCGCTGGCGTGTCGCGGAGATTCTGGAAAAGGCGAAGTAGCCATACTCGCCAGTCCTCCCCCGAGGCCGGCGCGCGAGAAGCAGGAGTTGACGTGATCCAGCAGGAGTCGCGGCTCAAGGTCGCCGACAACACCGGTGCCAAGGAGATCTTGTGCATCCGGGTGCTCGGTGGCTCGAGCAGGCGATACGCGGGCATCGGCGACGTTATCGTCGCCACCGTCAAGGATGCCCTCCCCGGCGCCGGGGTGAAGAAGGGCGACGTAGTCAAGGCTGTCGTCGTGCGCACGCGCAAGGAGCGGCGCCGCGGCGACGGCTCCTACATCCGCTTCGACGAGAACGCCGCCGTGCTGATCAGGGACGGCGGGGATCCGCGCGGAACCCGCATCTTCGGCCCGGTGGGCCGGGAACTGCGCGAGAAGCGGTTCATGCGGATCATCTCGCTCGCCCCGGAGGTGTTGTGACATGAAGATCAAGAAGGGCGACCACGTGATCGTGACCGCGGGCAAGGACCGCGGCCGCGAGGGCACGGTAATCCTGACCTACCCGGACAAGCAGAAGGTGCTGGTCCAGGGGGTCAACATGATCCGCAAGAACACCAAGGTGGACTACCAGGGACGACGTGGCGCCAAGGAGGGCGGCATCGTTAACCAGGAAGCCCCCATCCACGTGAGCAACGTCCAGCTGGTCGACCCGGAGTCCAAGAAGGTGACCCGGGCGGGCTACCGGCGTGACGAGGACAACAAGAAGGTCCGGGTCTCCCGGGCCAGCGGTAAGGACATTTAATGACCAGCGATACGGCGACTGAGAGCAGCGCAACGGCCCTCGCCGAGCGGGTTCGGCCGCGCCTGAAGCAGCGCTACGCGAGTGAGATCGCCGCCGGGCTGCGCGAGGAGTTCGGCTACGCCAACGTCATGATGGTCCCGACGCTGACCAAGATCGTCGTCAACATGGGCGTCGGCGAGGCGGCCAGGGACGCCAAGCTCATCGACGGTGCCGTCAAGGACCTGGCCATCATCACCGGCCAGAAGCCGGCCGTGGCCCGGGCCCGCAAGTCCATCGCGCAGTTCAAGCTGCGCGAGGGCATGCCGATCGGGGCGCACGTCACCCTGCGCGGCGACCGGATGTGGGAGTTCTGCGACCGGCTGCTGTCGATCGCCCTGCCCCGGATCCGTGACTTCCGCGGCCTGAGCGACCGGCAGTTCGACGGCCGGGGGAACTACACCTTCGGGCTGACCGAGCAGCTGATGTTCCACGAGATCAATCCCGATCAGGTGGACCGGCAGCGCGGCATGGACGTGACCGTCGTGACCACCGCTACCACCGATGCCGAAGGCCGCTCGCTTCTGCGGCGGCTCGGCTTCCCGTTCAAGGAGAACTGAGCAGTGGCGAAGAAGAGTCTCGTCGCCAAGGCCAAGCGCACGCCCAAGTTCGAGGTCCGCGGCTATACCCGGTGCTCGCGGTGCGGACGGCCTCGTGCCGTCTACCGCCGGTTCGGCCTGTGCCGGATCTGCTTCCGGACCATGGCGCACCGGGGCGAGCTGCCTGGCATCACCAAGTCCAGCTGGTAACAGCATTAACTATGGGCGCGAGCGCCCACTGACCACGCCGAAGGTCCGCCTGGATGCGGAAACCACGGCGAGGAGGGCCATCAGGCCATGACCATGACCGACCCGGTCGCAGACATGCTGACCCGGCTGCGCAACGCTAACTCGGCTTATCACGATGACGTGATCATGCCGCACTCCAAGATCAAGGTGCACATCGCCGAGATCCTCCAGCAGGAGGGCTACATCTCGGGCTGGCGCGTCGAGGACGCCGAGGTCGGCAAGAACCTGGTGATCGTGCTCAAGTTCGGGCCCACCCGGGAGCGGTCCATCGCGGGACTCAAGCGCGTGTCCAAGCCCGGGCTGCGGGTGTACGCGCGCAAGGACAACCTGCCGCGCGTGCTGGGCGGACTCGGCGTCGCGATCCTCTCGACGTCCGGCGGCCTGATGACCGACAAGCAGGCGAAGAGGAAGGGCGTAGGCGGGGAAGTCCTCGCTTACGTCTGGTAGGGGAGCCAGCGATGTCACGAATCGGACGGATGCCCGTCACCGTTCCCAGTGGCGTGGACGTCACCATCGACGGCCGCCAGGTCACGGTGAAGGGCCCCAAGGGGACGCTCAGCCTGGAGGTGTCGGCGCCGATCGACGTCACCCAGGACAACGGCGCGATCAACGTCACCCGGCCCAGCGACGAGGGCGAGATCCGCGCGCTGCACGGCCTGTCCCGGTCCCTGATCGCCAACATGGTCACCGGCGTGACCGATGGTTACCGCAAGACGCTGGAGATTGTCGGCGTCGGCTACCGCGTTCAGGCCAAGGGCAAGGACCTGGAGTTCGCGCTGGGTTTCAGCCACCCGGTCCCGGTGCCGGCCCCGAGGGGATCAGCTTCAAGGTCGAGACCCCCACCAGGTTCGTGGTGGAGGGCATCGACAAGCAGCAGGTCGGTGAGGTGGCCGCCAACATTCGCAAGCTCCGCAAGCCCGACCCTTACAAGGGCAAGGGCGTGCGATACCAGGGTGAGCAGATCCGCCGCAAGGTCGGAAAGGCTGGGAAGTAGGCATGGCTGCCACGAAGACCGTCCACGTCAAGCCCGCCTCGGGCACCAGGACGCGGGGCCACGGGCGCATTACCGGCCGCACCGCCGGGCGGATCTCCGCCCGGCAGCGGCGGCACCTGCGGGTCCGCAAGAAGATCGAGGGCAGCGCCCTGCGGCCCCGGCTGGTCGCCAGCCGCTCGGCCAGGAACATGTTCGCGCAGCTCATCGACGATGTGACCGGCACTACGCTGGCCTCGGCGTCGACCCTGGAGGCGTCCGTCCGGGACGCGTCCGGCGACAAGACGGCCAAGTCGAAGCTAGTCGGCCAGCTGCTGGCCGAGCGAGCCAGCCAGGCGGGCATCTCGGCCGCGGTGTTCGACCGCGGCGGCCATGCCTACCACGGCCGGATCGCTGCCCTGGCCGACGGCGCGCGGGAAGGCGGGCTGGCCCTATGAGCAACTGTGTCACCGAGCTAGGGAAGAGGACAAGGTAATGCCACCACAGCGGAGGACCGGCGGCGGGGGCGGCGGCGAGCGGCGTGACCGTCGCGACGATCGCCGCGGTGGCGCCGCCGACAAGGGCACCGCCTACCTGGAGCGCGTCGTCACCATTAACCGGGTGGCCAAGGTCGTCCAGGGCGGGCGCCGGTTCAGCTTCACCGCGCTGGTCGTGGTGGGCGACGGCAACGGCATGGTCGGTGTCGGGTACGGCAAGGCCAAGGAGGTGCCCGCGGCGATCGCCAAGGGCGTCGAGGCCGCGAAGAAGAGCTTCTTCCGGGTACCCCGGATCGCCGGCACCATCCCGCACACGGTGCAGGGCGAGGAGGCCGCCGGGGTCGTGCTGCTCAAGCCGGCCAGCCCCGGTACCGGCGTCATCGCCGGCGGCCCGGTGCGCGCCGTGCTGGAGTGCGCGGGCATCCACGACGTGCTGTCGCGGTCGCTGGGCTCGTCCAATCCGATCAACGTGGTGCATGCGACCGTGGCGGCGCTCAAGGGCCTGAGCCTGCCCGAGGAGATTGCCGCCCGGCGCGGGCTGCCGATCGAGCATGTCGCCCCGGCGGCCATGCTCCGTGCCCGCGCCGCCGCCGCGAGCGCTGCCCCGCAAGACAACAGCTGAGCGGGAGCGCGACATGGCAGAGCTGAGAGTCACCCAGGTCAAGTCGAAGATCGGCGGCAACCAGGCGCAGCGTGACTCGCTGCGCTCGCTGGGCCTGCACCGGATCGGCGACGTCGTCGTGAAGGCCGACCGGCCCGAGGTCCGCGGCATGATCAAGGTGGTCAGCCACCTGGTCGCCGTGGAGGAGGTTAACTAGACATGGCAGACACCGACGCCCGCCAGGACGCCACGCCGGGCGGCCGGGCCGGGCTGAAGATCCACCACCTGCGCCCGGCGCCGGGCTCCCATATTCAGCGCACCCGGGTGGGCCGCGGCGAGGCCTCGAAGGGCAAGACGGCCGGCCGCGGCACCAAGGGAAGCAAGGCGCGCGGCCAGGTCGCACCGGGCTTTGAGGGCGGCCAGATGCCGCTGCACCGGCGGCTGCCCAAGCTCAAGGGGTTCTCGAACCTGCGGTTCAAGACGACCTACCAGGTGGTCAACCTCGACCGGCTGACAGCGCTGTACCCCGACGGCGGGGACGTGACGCCCGAGGACCTGGCCGCCCGAGGCGCGGTCCGGCCCGGCGAGCTGGTCAAGGTGCTGGGCCAGGGCGAGGCCCCGGCCGCGCTCCGGGTCACGGCGCACGCGTTCTCCGCGTCGGCCCGCACGAAGATCACCGCCGCGGGCGGCACCGTTACCGAATTGTGAAATGAGCGTCCTCTCGCTTTCCGCCCGGGCTAGCCACGGCTGGCCCGGGCGGTTGTGCGGGCGGATAGCTGCTGGCTCAGGCGGCTGTCGCAGTGCTGCGAGGACGTTAGACTTCGGCGTGCGTATCGCACTCGCGCGGGCGCCGACCGCGCCGACCCGTTGCCGGAGCGGCAGAGGACGCAGATGACGTTGACCAACGAAGCAGAGGACTGCGCATGCTGACCGCGTTTCTCCGGGCGTTCCGGACGCCCGACCTGCGCAGGAAGCTCCTGTTCACGGTATTCATCATCGCGGTGTTCCGGCTGGGCTCCTCGCTCCCGACGCCGGGCGTCTCGCAGCACGCCCTGAGCGCCTGCCTGAACACCACGGCCGCCAAGTCCAACCTGTTCTCGCTCGTCAACCTGTTCAGCGGCGGCGCCCTGCTGAAGCTGACGGTATTCGCGCTGGGCATCATGCCCTACATCACCGCCAGCATCATCCTGCAGCTGCTGGCGGTGGTGATCCCGCGCCTGGAGACCCTGCGCCAGGAGGGCCAGGCCGGCGAGGCCAAGATCACGCAGTACACGCGGTACCTGACCATCGGGCTGGCCATCCTCCAGTCCACCGGCATCATCGCCCTGGCCCGGTCCGGGAACCTGATCCCGAACTGCACCCAGCAGCTGATCCCCAACGACTCGGTCTTCACCATCGGCACGATGGTCATCTGCATGACGGCCGGCACCGCCGTGATCATGTGGCTGGGCGAGCTGATCACCGACCGCGGAGTCGGCAACGGCATGTCGCTGATGATCTTCACGCAGGTCATCGCCGTCATCCCCGGCGAGATGGAGCAGATCTACGAGAACAAGCACGCGTTCGTGTTCCTGCTCGTGCTGCTGGTCGGGATCGCGATCATCGCCTTCGTGGCCCTCATGGAACAGGCCCAGCGCCGGGTCCCGGTGCAATACGCCAAGCGGATGGTGGGCCGCCGGATGTACGGCGGCACCTCGACCTACATCCCGCTGAAGGTCAACCAGGCGGGCGTCATCCCGGTCATCTTCGCCTCGTCCCTGCTGTACATCCCCCAGCTCGCCTCGCAGCTGTTCGGCCAGAACTCCAGCGCCCCCTGGGTCCAGTGGATCAACACCAACCTGGTCACCGGCGACAAGCCGATCTACGCGCTGCTGTTCTTCCTGCTCATCGTCTTCTTCACCTACTTCTACGTGTCGATCACCTTCAACCCGACTGAGGTGGCCGACAACATGAAGAAGTACGGCGGGTTCATTCCTGGCATCCGGCCCGGCGGGCCGACCGCCGGCTACCTGAGCTACGTGCTGAGCCGGCTGACCGCGGCGGGCTCGCTGTACCTGGGCCTGGTCGCGCTGATCCCGGTGATCGCCATCGGCCTGCTGGCCGCCAACCAGCAGTTCCCGCTGGGCGGCACGAGCATCATGATTGCGGTGGGAGTTGGACTCGATACCGTGAAGCAGATCGAGAGCCAGTTGCAGCAGCGCAACTATGAGGGCTTCCTGCGGTAGTGCGCATAGTCCTCGTCGGGCCCCCCGGTGCGGGCAAGGGGACACAGGCCCAGTTCATCTCCACGAACCTGTCGATCCCGAAGATTTCGACAGGTGACATCTTCCGGTACAACGTCAGCTCGGGAACCGAGCTAGGCCGCCAGGCCAAGGCCTTCATGGACCGCGGTGACCTGGTGCCGGACGCGATCACCATCGCTATGGTGCGCTCGCGCCTGCAGGAGGAAGACGCCGTGGACGGCTTCCTGCTGGACGGCTTCCCCCGCAACGTCCCGCAGGCCGAGACGCTGAAGAAGATGCTCGCCGAGTGGGACGCGCGACTCGACCTGGTGCTGGAGCTCGTCGTCGACGACGAGGAAGTCGTCCGGCGGCTGTCGGGCCGCCGCACCTGCCGCAAATGCGGCCGGATCTGGCACGTGGTGTTCGACCCGCCGGCCCGCCAGGGCATGTGCGACGACTGCGGCGGCGAGCTGTTCCAGCGCGACGACGACCAGGAAGACACGATCCGGCACCGGCTGGACGTCTACGCCCAGCAGACCCGGCCGCTGATCGCCTTCTACGCCGATGAGGGCACGCTGCTGGGCATCGACGCCACCGGCCCGGTGGAGGAGATCACCGACCGCGCCATGAGCGCTCTGCGCCGCTTCGTCCGCTAACCTCCCCTGGCCGCTAGGCCTGGCCCAGCTGAGATAACTTAGAAAGTGACCCAGGAGGGGGCATGCGGCGCAGACGGGGAATGTCGATCGAGCTGAAGACGCCGGCCCAGCTGGCCCTCATGCGAGAGGCGGGCCTGGTGGTCGCGGCCGCCCTGCAGGCCACCGCGCAGGCCGCCGAGCCGGGTATCAGCACCGCCGAGCTGGACCAGATCGCCGCGCAGGTCATCCGCGAGGCCGGTGCAACCCCCTCGTTCCTGGGCTACCACGGTTATCCGGCCACCATCTGCACCTCGGTCAACGATCAGATCGTGCACGGCATCCCCGGCTCCGCCGCGGTCCTGGCCGCCGGGGACGTGCTGTCAATCGACTGCGGCGCCATCGTCGGCGGCTGGCACGGCGACGCGGCCCTGACCATCGTGGTCGGGCCCGGCCCGGTCCCGGAGCAGGTGGCCGGGCTGCTGGCCGCCTGCGAGCAGGCCCTCTGGCAGGGCCTGTCCCGCGCGGTGCCGGGCGGGCGGCTGACCGACATCGGCGCGGCCGTCGAGGCCGCTGCCCGGTCGGCCGGGCCGTTCGGGGTCGTAGAGGACTACACCGGGCACGGAATCGGTACCCAGATGCACATGGACCCGCCGGTGCCCAATTACGGCCCGCCCGGCCGCGGGCCGGTGCTGACCGAGGGGATGGCCCTGGCCGTGGAGCCGATGCTGGTGCTCGGCGACGCGCAGACCCGGCTGCTGGACGACGACTGGACCGTGGTCACTGAGGACGGGTCCCTGGCCGCGCACTTCGAGCACACCGTCGCCATCACCGCCGACGGGCCGTGGGTGCTGACCGCGGCCGACGGCGGAGTCAGCGGCCTGGCCGGCGGCCGGATGGCCGCGTCCGCGGCCGCCGCTACGGCGCCGGGCCCGGCCGGGCCGGCGGCACCGGGCGGGCGGTGCCCGCTGGTACGCGGGGGAGTGCGGGGGAATCCTGAGATGGTGGCCGATCCGCGGATCCGGGCGTCAGACGATGACCGGGATAAGACTGCCTCGCTGCTCCGCGAGCATCATGCGGCTGGCCGGCTGACGCCTGAGGAGTTCAACGAGCGGCTGGACAAGACCTTCGCCGCCAAGACCCTCGGCGACCTGGACGAGCTGATGTCCGACCTGCCCGCTATCGACCTCTACCGGCTGCCGCACTCGGGGCTGGCCACGGGGAGCGCAGGACACCTGCCGGCCCCGGTGGCAGCTGGCGACCCGGCCCGGCCCGGCCGGTTCTCGCCCGGCTGGCAGGCCGCCTGGGGCTCCTGGTTCAGCGTGTCGGCCGTCTTGGTCGTGCTCTGGGTACTGACCAACGCGGGCAGCCCGTGGTTCCTGTGGATCGTGGCGCCCTGGGGCCTGATTCTGCTCGGCCGCTGGATCTCGGGCGGTCACCCGGACGGCAACCATCCCGGCCAGCACAACCAGCACGGCCTCCACGACCGCCCGCCCGGCGAACTGCCCGGTGACCAGGGTGGCAGTCCAGGTGAGGACGGTCCGGGCGGCCCGGACGGCGGATCGCCGCGCCAGGGGCGCTAGCCCCGCCGGTCGCTGGCCGGCCAGCCAGGCTGGCCTGGTCCGCCGCGTTCTGGAATAATTGCTGGGCCGGCCCGGTTATCCGCCACGTGTTCCGGGCAACCTAGCCCGGTTCGCAATGCCCGAAGGTCTGAAGTAGACTCAGCCCTGGCCCATGAACTGTTGCCTGCGCCGGCCCGGTACCCGCCGTGGCCGCAGGATAGTGGGGCCGCCCGAATCCGGACAACGTGCGTAAGCATGACCTGGATCGCGGGGGAAAGCCACCGATGACAGCAGGGGGCTTGCCGTGGCACGGCCGGATTCGGCCCGCCCTGGCAGGTCACGTGTAACGACGAGCAGCAAAGCGCGGAGGATATGCCCAAGAAAGACGGCGCCATCGAAATCGAGGGCACGGTCGTGGAGTCGCTGCCGAATGCCTTCTTCAGGGTGGAGCTGGACAACGGGCACAAAGTCCTGGCCCACATCAGCGGCAAGATGCGGATGCACTACATCCGGATCCTGCCCGATGACCGGGTCGTCGTGGAGCTAAGCCCCTACGACCTCAGTCGCGGGCGGATCGTCTACCGCTACAAGTAACGGGCTGCGGACGGGCCGCCCGCCCGCCACGGCTCCTGAGGAGAGACCCACAGTGAAGGTCAAGCCGAGTGTGAAGAAGATCTGCAGCAAGTGCCGGATCATTCGCAGGCATGGCCGGGTCATGGTTATCTGCTCTGACCCGCGCCACAAGCAGCGTCAGGGCTGAGCCAGCACCCGTGCGAGCCGGGCTGACCGGCTCGCGGCAGTACCAGCACAACTGCACACACGCACCGCAATCCGCTGCCGCTCCGGCGGCAGCGGAGTACCCCCGGAGGAGGCCGGGGCCGGGTCCTGGGCAGGGACACGGAGCGGCGCGCAGGACCTCCGCCTAGCAAAGGAGAACTGCCCAAGATGGCACGCCTTGTCGGCGTTGACCTGCCGAATGACAAGCGGCTAGAGGTCGCGCTTACCTACATTTACGGCATCGGCCGGACCCGCGCGTTCGAGACTCTCAAGGAGACCGGCGTCAGCGGGGACACCCGGGTCCACCAGCTCAGCGAGGATGACCTGGTCCGCCTCCGGGACTGGATTGAGGCCAGCTACCGGGTCGAGGGTGACCTGCGCCGCGAGGTTCAGTCCGACATCCGCCGCAAGGTCGAGATCGGCTGCTACCAGGGCATCCGGCATCGCCGCGGCCTGCCGGTGCACGGGCAGCGCACGCAGACCAACGCCCGTACCCGCAAGGGCAAGAAGAAGACCGTGGCTGGCAAGAAGAAGACCGGCAAGAAGTAGTCCCCCAGCGGACCGATCACCTCCGGAGTCAGGAGCAGAATGCCTCCCAAGAGCCGAACCGGCGCCAAGAAGGTGCGCCGTAAGGAACGTAAGAACATCGCGCATGGGCACGCCCACATCAAGAGCACGTTCAACAACACGATCGTGTCGATTACCGATCCCGGCGGCAGCGTCATCGCGTGGGCGTCGTCGGGCCAGGTGGGCTTCAAGGGCTCGCGCAAGTCCACCCCGTTCGCTGCCCAGATGGCGGCCGAGGCCGCCGCCCGCCGCTCGATGGAGCACGGCATGCGTAAGGTTGACGTCTTCGTTAAGGGCCCCGGCTCCGGCCGTGAGACCGCCATCCGGTCGCTGCAGGCCACCGGACTGGAAGTCGGTTCCATCCAGGACGTCACCCCGGTTCCGCATAACGGCTGCCGCCCGCCTAAGCGGCGCCGGGTCTGAGGAGTTAGCGACAGATGGCTCGATACACCGGTGCGGACTGCAAGCGCTGCCGCCGCGAGAAGACCAAGCTGTTCCTGAAGGGCGCCAAGTGCGACTCGCCCAAGTGCCCGATTGAGATCCGGCCTTACCCGCCGGGCGAGCACGGGCGCAACCGCCCCAAGGAGAGCGAGTACCTGATCCAGATCCGCGAGAAGCAGAAGGCCAAGCGGATCTACGGGGTCATGGAGAAGCAGTTCGGTAACTACTACGAGGAAGCTGCCCGCAAGCGCGGCAAGACCGGCGACGTCATGCTCCAGATCCTGGAGACCCGCCTGGACAACGTCGTGTACCGCGCGGGCTTCGCCAAGAGCCGGGACATGGCCCGCCAGCTGGTCAATCACGGGCACGTGATCGTCAACGGCCGCAAGGTCGACATCCCGTCTTTCCGGGTGAGCGAGAACGACATCGTCGAGGTCGCCCCCAAGTCGCGGGAGATGACCCCGTTCGTCGTGGCGCGCGCCGAGGCCGGCGAGCGTCCCGTCCCCGCCTGGATCGAGGTGATCCCGGACAAGATGCGCGTGCTGGTGCACACCCTCCCGGTCCGGGCGCAGATCGACACCTCCGTCCAGGAGCAGCTGATCGTCGAGTACTACTCGAAGTAAGGCGTGGCGGGCGGTCACTCGCGTGGCCGCCCGTACGGGCTCACCGGTGCCAGCCGGAGAGCCGCAGTCGCAGCTGTCATATAGCGGGCAGCGCGGAAAGGAACAGTCATGCTCATCGCCCAGCGTCCGAGCCTCACCGAGGAGCAGGTCAGCGAGTTCCGGTCGCGGTTCGTCGTCGAGCCGCTGGAGCCGGGATTCGGCTACACGATCGGCAACTCACTGCGCCGCACGCTCCTGTCGTCGATCCCGGGTGCCGCTGTCACCAGCATCCGGATCGAGGGAGTGCTGCACGAGTTCTCCACGATTCCCGGGGTCACCGAGGATGTCACCGACATCATCCTGAACCTCAAGGAGCTTGTCGTCTCCTCGGAGCACGACGAGCCCATGCACATGTACCTGCGCAAGCAGGGCCCGGGCCCGGTCACCGCCGCGGACATCGCGCCGCCGGCCGGCCTGGAGGTGCACAACCCCGAGCTGCACATCGCCACGCTGAACGGCAAGGGCAAGCTGGAGATGGAGCTGACGGTCGAGCGCGGCCGCGGCTACGTGTCCGCCTCGCAGAACAAGCAGCCGGGCCAGGAGATCGGCCGGGTGCCGATCGACTCGATCTACTCCCCGGTCATGCGCGTGACCTACAAGGTCGAGGCGACTCGTGTCGAGCAGCGCACCGACTTCGACCGGCTCATCCTGGACGTGGAGACCAAGCCGTGCATGCGGCCGCGGGACGCGGTGGCGAGCGCGGGCAAGACGCTGGTCGAGCTGTTCGGGCTGGCCCGGGAGCTGAACATCGACGCCGAGGGCATCGACATCGGCCCGTCGCCGACGGACGCGGCGCTGGCTGCCGACCTGGCCCTGGCCATCGAGGAGCTGAACCTGACTGTCCGCTCCTACAACTGCCTGAAGCGTGAGGGCATCCACACGGTGGGCGAGCTGGTCGCCCGCAGCGAGCAGGACCTGCTGGACATCCGTAACTTCGGCGCCAAGTCGATCGAGGAAGTCAAGCAGAAGCTGATCGAGATGGGTCTCGCGCTGAAGGATTCCCCGCCCGGGTTCGACCCGGGCACGGCCGCGGACAGCTACGGGGCCGACGACGACGACAGTTACGTCGAAACCGAGCAGTACTGACGGGCCGGATGGCCCGCACGGTAGTTATCCGAGGAGAACTCTTCGATGCCCACGCCCACCAAAGGCGCGCGACTCGGCGGCAGCTCGGCCCATCAGCGGCACATGCTGGCGAACCTCGCCACCGCGCTCTTCGAGCACGGCAAGATCACCACAACCGAGGCGAGGGCGCGCAGGCTGCGGCCGTACGCTGAGCGGCTGATCACCTTCGCCAAGCGGGGTGACCTGCATGCGCGGCGTCAGGTGCTGTCGGTCGTGACGGACAAGAACGTGGTGCACACGCTCTTCGCCGACATCGGCCCCAGCTTCGCCAGCCGCGACGGCGGGTACACGCGGATCACCAAGGTCGGGCCGCGCAAGGGCGACAATGCCGCCCTGGCCGTGATCGAGCTGATCCGCGAGGAGCCCGACGCCAAGCCGCGCCGCCGTCGTGCCCGCCGTCCGGCCGCCGCCGGCACGCCGGCCCGCGGCCGCGGCAAGGCCGCCACCGAGAAGGCTGCGGCTGACACCGAGGCCACGGCGGCCGAGGCCACTGAGGCTGCGGCCACGGCGACCGAGGACACCGCGGCGGAGGCTGCGGCCACCACGGCCGAGGACAGCACGGCCGAGGACACCGCGGCTGCGGGCGACACGGCCGAGGCCGACGAGGCCGGGTCGGACAGCAAGGGCGCCGACGAGTAACGAGGCACCGGCGGAGCCGGGCGGCAGGATGCCAGCCGATCCCCAGGGACGGCCAGGCAACCTGCCCGCCCGGCTCCGTTTGCCTGTTCCGGGCTCGGTGAGCCCGGCCGCCACGGCTGGCTCTGGCGCTGGCCCTGCTCCCGGCGCTGACCCGGCCCCCCGGGCCACGCCACGCCCGCAGGCGCGGGCCTCAGCGGCCGATCCCGGTCTGGCATCCTGCCTCGTCCGGCTGCGGCTGGACCTGTCGTATGACGGCACCGCTTTCCACGGCTGGGCCACCCAGCCCGGCGGTGTGCGCACCGTCCAGGAGACTGTCTCCGAGGCGCTGGGGCGGCTGCTCGCGCTGCCAGGCGGCGTGCCGCTGACGGTGGCCGGGCGGACCGACGCGGGCGTCCACGCCCGCGGCCAGGTCGCCCACGCCGACGTCCCCGCGCCATCCTGGGCCCGCGTTGCCGAGGCGGCCCTGCGGCGGCTGGGCGGCCTGCTGCCGCCCGATGTCCGGGTGCGGGCCATCGGAGTTGCCCCGGACGGCTTCGACGCCCGGTTCTCCGCGCTGTGGCGGCGCTACTCCTACCGCGTCTGCGACGACCCGGCGGCCGCCGACCCGCTGCGCCGCCAGGACACCCTGTGGCACCCGCGCCCGCTGGACATCGACCAGATGAACGCGGCGGCCCGTGGCTGCGTGGGCGAGCACGACTTCGCCGCGTTCTGCCGCCGCAAGGAGAACGGGACCACCGTCCGCGAGCTCCTGGAACTGCGCTGGGACCGTCCCGAGCCGGCCGTGGCCGTCGCTACCGTCGTCGCCGACGCTTTCTGCCACAACATGGTCCGGGCCCTGGCCGGGGCCATGCTGTCGGTCGGCGAGGGCCGCCAGCCGCCGGACTGGCCCGCCCGGGTGCTGAGCGCCCGGGTCCGCGACCCCGCGGTGCGGGTTGCCCCGCCCCACCCGCTGTGCCTGGAGGAGGTCCGCTACCCCGGACCCGCCGCCCTGGCGGCCCGCGCTGCCGCCACCCGTCGGGTCCGGGAGCTGTAGGGCGGCTGCCTGCCCGCTCACGCAGACGGCGGCGGGCCCCGGCCTGGCCGGGGCCCGCCGCCGTCGCTGCCCGTCGCGGCGGTTCCCGGGCCGGGAACCGCCGCGACGGCCTACTCGCCGTCGGGCGTGGTGTGGATGAGCTTCTTGTTCACGAACTCGTCGATGCCCAGCGGTCCCAGCTCCCGGCCGACGCCTGAGCGCTTGGTCCCGCCGAAGGGCAGTTCCGGGCCGCCACCCTCGGGCTGGTTGATCCAGACCATCCCGACATCCAGCCGGTCGGCCACGTCCAGGGCCACCGTCTCGTCGCTGGAGAACACCGCGCCGCCCAGTCCGTAGGAGCTGCTGTTGGCCAGCTCGACCGCCTCGTCGGCGCTGGACACCTTGTAGACGACCGCGGCCGGGCCGAACAGTTCCTCGCGGAAGGCCCGCATCTCGGGAGTGACGCCCGACAGCACGGTGGCCTCCACGAACGCGCCGGGCCGGTCCAGCCGCTTTCCGCCCAGGTGCACCGTCGCGCCCTTGCTGACCGCATCGTTGATCTGGTCCATCAGGTTGCGGGCAGCCTGCTCCGAGGACAGCGGCCCGTAGGCCGTCGCCGGGTCGGTGGGGTCGCCGGTGATGTAGCCGGACATGGCGGCGGTGAACTCGGAAATGAAGTCGTCGTACACGTCGTCGGTGACGATCATCCGCTTGGAGGCGTTGCAGGCCTGGCCGCCGTTCTCCATCCGGGCCGCGGCGGCCGCCTTGGCGACGCTGGGCAGGTCCGCTCCGTCCAGCACGATGAACGGGTCCGAGCCGCCCAGTTCCAGCACGACCTTCTTGAGGTTCTGGCCCGCGGTCGCGGCCACCGCCGAGCCGGCCCGCTCGCTGCCGGTGACCGACACCCCGGCGATCCGCGGGTCAGCGATCATCCCGGCGACCTGCTCGTTACTGGCGAAGACGTTGATGTAGGCATCGTCGGGGAGTCCGGCCTCGCGGAAGATCTGCTCCATGGCCAGGGCCGACTCCGGGCACTGCGGCGCGTGCTTGAGGATGATCGTGTTGCCGATCATCAGGTTGGGGGCGGCAAACCGGGCGACCTGGTAGTAGGGGTAATTCCAGGGCATGATGCCGAGCAGGGCCCCGATGGGCGACTTGCGGACCCAGGCCGTGCCCGGCGTGTTGGACTGCAGCGGCTCGTCCTTGAGCAGGTCAGGCCCGTGATCGGCGTAGTAGCGGTAGATGCCGACGGTGAACTCCAGCTCACCCTGGGCCTCGGCTGTGGTCTTGCCCATCTCCCGGGTGATGATCGCGCCCAGCTCGGCGGACCGGTCCTGGTAGATCTGAGCCACCCGGCGCAGGATGTCCGCGCGCTCGGTCATGGCCGTCCGCCGCCATGCCGGATAGCCGCGGCCTGCCCGGTCCAGGATCTCGCCGATTTCCGCGTCGGTGGCTGTCGGGTACTCCTGCTCGACCTGGCCGGTGGACGGGTTCAGAACCTGGTACTTCATCGCGTCTGCCTCTCCCTCTGCGCACGGCGCAGGTGGTCATGATCAACGAGCCTACCGGGGGCCGGCCAGGCCAGCCCAGGGGCAGTGCTGCCGTCCCGGCCGTCCTGGCATGTCCGGCCGCGTCGCTGGCGCCGGCGGCCGGGCTGCTAGCCGAGCCGGACCCGGACGAGCCCGGCCGGGGTGAGGCCGGACAGCCGGACACACTCCCGGGTCAGGTGCGGCTGGTCGGCGTCAGCCGGCCGCCACCGCCAGGTCCGCCAGGCTGCCGGGCAGCGGGCGGCCGGTGCCGCCGGGCAGCGCGACGGCGCCAGCAGGGTCAGCGGCAGCAGCGTCGCTAGCCGCGGCATCGACGGCAGAGACGAACCGGCGGAACCGGATAACTCGCTGCAGGGTGCGCGGGCCGTAGCCGATCGCTGCCTGGCAGCGACGGCGGAACTGCCGCTCGCTGAGCTCCAGAGTCCCCGCTACCTCGTCCGCGCTGGCGCCGGGGCGGGCCAGCCGGCGGACGGCACCGATCAGGCTCTCATCCGCCGGGCGATCGGCGGCCAGGCCGGCGACCAGCCGGGCCAGGGCGGCCAGCGCCAGGTGCGGCGGCAGATCCGGCGACGGCATGCGGCCGCGCAGGGCCGGAAGCTGGCCGGGGTCCATTCGCTGGTCGGCGATCTGCGCCAGCGGCAGCCCGAGCACGGTGCCGCCCGCGCCCGGCAGGAATCGCGCGCCCACGATCACGGAGCCGGGCGCCGCGACGACGGGCGCCGGGCCGGTGTCCGGGCCCGCCAGCTGGGCGGGAGCGCCCTGGTGCCACATGAGGTCAGCGCAGCCGTCCGGGAGCACCAGAGTCTGCTCGGCTCGCACGGGCGAGGTGATCCCTATCCACAGGCACGACAGCGTGGCCCGCAGCCACATCGGCGGCGCGAACTCCCGGTAGCCCGGCGTCAGGTCCACCTCACCAGTCTCGCACCCCGCACCGACACCGGCCGGTGCGGCTGCGTTCGCCGGGCCAGCGCAGGCGGCCCGGTCTGCGCCGGAGGCCGGCCCGGGCCGGCGCAGCCGGGTGCAGCGGCCCGGCTCAGGGCGAGCCGGTCACCATGCGGCTGGAGAGACTGACGTTGGCCGTCTGCCGGAACAGGTCATTCATGAAATTCGCTAGTTCCTTGCGCTGGCCCTTGGTCTTGGGCTTGCTGTGGCTGGTGAACTGCGCCCAGATCAGGATCAGGTAGTGGCCCTTGGTCGCGGCCTCCTCGATCCCGGTTCCCTTGCCCAGCGTGTGCGTGGCGCCCTTCTTGGCCTTCAGCTGCAGGATGAAGTCCGAGGCGCCCGCGGCGCGGCCCGCGTGCGTGGCCCCCTTGCTGGTGCTGAGGTTGAGCACGCCGATCGTGCCCATCTCCTTCTTGCCCGCCGCCAGGTAACTGGCCCGGACGACCTGAGTGCACTTGGCGGCCTTGACTGCGTTCTGCAGGCTGCTGCCGACTAGGGCCGTCGAGCAGGTCTTGCCGAGGCGGCTGATGGTGCGCTTGAAAGTGAGCCCGGTCGCGGTGAACGTCGCCGGGTACAGCTGGGTGATGTTCAGCGGCAGCGAGTCGGTCTTCCGGGTGGCGATATGACCGAACGGGCCGAGGCTGGGGCTGGCCGACGGCGACGGGCTGGCGGGCGGCGGCGTACTCGGCGGGGCCGTGGCGGCCACCGTGGTGCCCTGATGCCGGGCCGTAACAAACAAGAACGCGCCGGCGGCGACCGCGAAGGCCAGGACGGCGCACACGGCGAGAACCACGCTGGGGGACCGCCGGGGCTTGCGGGGCGGCCGCCCGCCGCGTGCGGCGGCTCGCTGGGCGGTCCGTGAGCCGGGCTTGGGGGTGGCGGGCGAGGGCGGCGCCGGGATGGTGGCCGTGCCCGGCCCGGCGCCGGGACCAGCGCCGTCCGGCTCCGCGGGGCCGTTGCCGCCGCCTGCCGCCGCGCGGCCCGGGGCGGCCGCGAACGCCCGCGTGCTGTCCGGCCCGGCGTGATCCGGCCGTCCGCGTCCGGGTCCGGGTCCGGGCGCCAGGCCAGCACCCGGCACGCCGCCGGCGGCGGGGACGGCGGTGCCGCGCGGGTTCGTCCAGGTGCCGCTGTCCGGGGCATTTCCGGTGCCGGGGATCTTCTCCCAGGTCTGCGTCGAGGTGACGTCCGCGGCCGGATCACTGACGGCCAGCGCCGGGTAGCCGGGGTCATAGGCCTGCCCGCCCGGGTTGCTCCCGCCGTACCAGGACCGGTCGGCCTGGCTCGGGGCCGGCCGGGCACCGGGCGGATTCCACGCGGCGAACTGGCCGGGCGGGTAGAACGGCGGCGGCTGACCCGGCGCGGGCGGGAACCCGCGTACCGGGCCCTTGCCGACCGCGGCGTCGGCCTCGGCTGCCGCCCACAGGGCGGCGCCCGCCGCACCGCCGGGCCCGCGGCCGCCGGCAGGCGGGAACCCGCCGGGCAGGCCGGACGCGCCATCCGTGCGGCCCGCGCCCGCGGATGCGGGTCCGCCGGCGGCGGGATCGCCGCCGGGTGCCTGCCCGCCCGCTGCCGACCCGCCCGCCGAATGCCGGCCGAGCGCGCCGGCCGGGCCGGGGACCCGACTGCTGATCGCGGTACCCGGGCCCGGGTGCTGCCTGCTCAGGTGCTGCGGCGCGGCGACCCGACCTGTCCCGCGCGGCTGGCGCCAGCGGCCGGCGGGCTGTCTGCCCGGCGTTGCTGTCACCCAGGTCGCGCATGCGGCGAGCGTATCGCTGTCGGCGTTCGACTTTGACGCGACGGGCATTTTGCGCCTACTGGGCGACAGCCGTGAACTGGCCCGCGGCCCGGCCGGGGCCGCCGGCGGGGTAGCATGGCGGCGCTGGCCGCGACAGGCGGGGTTCCGCGCGGTAGGTCACTTGCTTTGACCCCCGCTGACACGGCCGGTATCCTTTCCTGGCGTCCATGTGTATCGGCATGCCCGTGCGTCCGCCTCTGCGGGCAGATGAGCTGCGGCCGGTGCCTGCGGATTCCCGTGCTAGGGAGGGAGCGCCCCGGGCACGGGCCAGGATTCAGGACTCACACGCGAAGGCTTACGACTGTGCGCACATTTAGCCCCAAGGCCGCGGATATCCAGCGTCAGTGGCATGTCATCGACGCCTCCGACGTCGTGCTCGGCCGGCTGGCCAGCCAGGCGGCCGTGCTGCTGCGCGGCAAGCACAAGCCGATCTTCGCCCCGCACGTGGACACCGGTGACTTCGTCATCATCGTCAACGCCGCGAAGGTGGCGCTGACCGGGAACAAGCTGCAGGACAAGAAGGCGTACCGGCACTCGGGCTACCCGGGCGGGCTACGCTCTATCTCCTACGGCGAGCTGATGGCCAAGAGCCCGGAGCGCGCGGTGGAGAAGGCGGTCCGGGGCATGCTGCCCAAGAACACGCTGGGCCGGCAGCAGCTGAGCAAGCTCAAGGTGTACGCCGGCCCTGAGCACCCGCACCAGGCCCAGCTGCCGGTGCCATTCGAGATCACGCAGATCGAGCAGGTCGGCGGGGCCGCGGCCAAGTAGGCCCGCAGCAGGACCGATCAGGAAGCAGAAGGAAGTAATCGTGGCTGAGCCCACTGACGCCGGAACCGCCGGAACCGACGACGCCGCCGTGGAGTCGGTGTCGGAGTACACCACGCAGACCAGCGACTCGCACGCCAAGTCGGCCGCGGCCACGCGCAAGCCCGTGGTCACCGGCAACGCACTGGGTACCGGCCGCCGCAAGGAGGCCATCGCACGGGTGCGCATCTCGCCGGGAACCGGCCAGTACCGGATCAACGACCGGACGCTGAACGAGTACTTCCCGAACAAGGTCCACCAGCAGCTGATCAACGAGCCGTTCGTGACGCTCGGCGCGGAAGAGCAGTTCGACGTGGTCGCCCGGATCACCGGCGGCGGCGTCACCGGCCAGGCGGGTGCGCTGCGACTGGGACTGGCCCGCGCGCTCATCCTGGTCGACATGGAAAGCCGCCCGGCACTGAAGCGGGCTGGCTTCCTGACCCGGGATGCGCGGGTCAAGGAGCGCAAGAAGGCCGGCCTGAAGAAGGCCCGCAAGGCACCGCAGTACTCCAAGCGCTAACCGCGCGCCGCGGCGGCTGCTGGGGACCAGGCTGACCACGACGGGCAGGGGCACACAGATTCATGGGCCGGCTGTTTGGCACGGACGGTGTAAGGGGCGTCGCGGGCAGTGAGCTGACCGCGGGCCTGGCCATGGACCTGGCGGCGGCCGCCGCCAGCGTCCTGGCCGGCTCAGGGGCCTTCGCCCTGGCCCGGGATGCCCACCGGCGTCCCGTGGCCGTGGTCGGGCGGGATCCGCGCGCCTCAGGTGAGTTCCTGGAGGCCGCAGTCGTGGCCGGGCTGGCAGGCAGCGGCGTGGATGTGCTGCGCCTCGGCGTGGTCCCGACCCCGGCCGTGGCCTACCTGACGCCGGCGCTGGGCGCGGAGTTCGGCGTCATGCTGTCGGCCAGCCACAATCCGGCTCCCGACAACGGGATCAAGTTCTTCGCCCGCGGCGGGGTGAAGCTGCCCGACTCCGTCGAGGACGAGATCGAGGCCCGGCTGGCCGCCGGGCATGGCGGCGCGGCGGGCAACGGCACCGCTCCGGGACCCTCGGGTGTCCCCGAGGGCGGGTTCGGCCGGGTGCGGGATGCGGCCGACCAGGGTGAGCGCTACCTCGACTACCTGCTGTCCACCGTGACCAGCCCGGCCGCGGGCGGCCAGCTGCCGCTGGCCGGGCTGCGGGTCGTCGTGGACTGCGCGAACGGCTCGGCGTCCCGGTTCGCGCCCGGCCTGCTGCGCCGGGCGGGCGCGGAGGTCATCGCGATCGGCGCGGAGCCTGACGGGCTCAACATCAACGAGGGCTGCGGGTCTACGCACCTGGACGTGCTGAGCGCGGCCGTGGTCGAGCACGGCGCCGACGCGGGAATCGCCCATGACGGCGACGCTGACCGGTGCCTGGCCGTCGACGCCGCTGGCCAGGTGGTCGACGGGGACCAGATTCTCGCCATCCTGGCCCTGGCGCTGCGTGACTCGGGCCGGCTGGCCGGGGACACGGTCGTCGCCACGGTCATGTCCAACCTGGGCTTCCGGCTGGCCATGCGCAAAGCCGGGATCGCCATGGTCGAGACCCCGGTCGGCGACCGGTACCTGATCGCCGCGATGCTGGATGGCAAGTTCGTGCTCGGCGGCGAGCAGTCCGGTCACATCATCATGCTGGACCACGCCACGACGGGCGACGGGCTGCTGACGGCCCTGCAGCTGCTGGCTCAGATGGCCCGCCAGCGCAGCTCACTGGCGGAGCTGGCGACCGCGATGACCCGGTATCCGCAGGTCCTGGTCAATATCAAGGGCGTCGACAAGTCCCTGGTCGCAGGCTCGCAGAGCGTCCAGGCAGCGGTTGCCGCGGCCGAGGCTGAGCTGGGGGACTCCGGCCGGGTGCTGGTCCGGCCGAGCGGGACCGAGCCCGCCGTCCGCGTCATGGTCGAGGCCGTGGATCCCGGTCAGGCCCGCCAGCTCGCCGACCGCATCGCCGCCGTAGTCGCCAACCCCGCTAATTAAGCGCGGAATATCCCTTTCAGTCACCCAGGCTCCCCGGGCCGCTTCAGCGCCCCCGGCGAGCTGGCAGGACTAGCCCCTCACCCCGTTCCGGGAAGCTTTCTCACCCCCTGCAGCCGGTCGGCTCGTGCGTGCGAAATCCCTTTGCCCGCCGGCGTTTTCGCACGTCACACGTGGTGAGGCAGAAGGGGTCTCGGCCGCTCTGGGTATGTTTCCTCACCCTGATGGTGGATGTTCCTACCGGTAGTCGCCTGGCAGTGTCGGGACCTCACGTGCCATGACGGCTGCGGCCGGCATCACGAGGGGGGACACAGATGGGGATGCTCAAAGCTGCCGGGGACCGCCGGTGAGCGGGCCGCTGGGCGGCTCGCTGGCGAATGCGGACACCAGCACGCCGGCGGTGGTGCTCAAGCTGGACCCGAACGTCATGCATCACGGCGGGCTCGGCGTGATCCGCAGCCTCGGCCGGCTGGGCGTGCCGGTGTACGGCGTGCACGAGGGGCCGCTGGCACCCGCTGCGAACTCCCGGTACCTGCGCGGACGGTGCTTCTGGCAGCCGGGCGCCAGTGACGCCGGACCGGATCCGGGCCGGCCTGGCCCGGCTGGCCGAGCGTCATCGGCCGGCCGGCCGTGCTGCTGCCCACCGACGATGCGGGCGCGATCTTCCTCGCCGAGCACGGCGACAGCCTGCGCGAGTCGTTCCTGTTCCCCGAGCCGCCGCGGGACCTGCCGCGGCAGGTGGCCGGCAAGTACTCGCTGCACGAGCTGTGCACGGCGACCGGCATCCCGTCGGTCGGCCGCGGCCGTGCCGGACTCGCTGCCCGCCGCGCGTCAGTTCGCCGCCCAGGCCGGGTTCCCGCTGATCGCCAAGCTCACGACGCCCTGGCAGGCCGGCGCGCTGCGCAGCACCTCGGTCGTCACCGATGACCGCGAGCTCAGCGAGATCTTCGCGGCGTGCGAGCAGGCCGGGGCGGGGCTGATGCTGCAGGAGTTCATCCCCGGCGGGGCCGGAACGGACTGGTTCTTCCACGGCTACTGCGACGCCACGTCGGCCTGCCGGCCTGCATTCACCGGGGTCAAGGAGCGGTCCTACCCGGCGCACGCCGGGCTCACCAGCCTGGGCCGGTCCGAGCTCAATCAGGACCTGCGCGACCAGGTCACCGGCATGCTGAGCAAGCTCGGCTACCGCGGGATCATGGACCTGGACCTGCGCCTGGACCGCCGCGACGGCCAGTACAAGCTGCTGGACTTCAATCCCCGGCTCGGCGCGCAGTTCCGGCTGTTCCGCACCGTGGCCGGCGTCGACGTGGCGACTGCGGCCTACCTGGATCTGACCGGCCAGGCCATCGGCGACAGCGAGCAGGCCGCCCGCCGCTTCCTGGTCGAGAACTACGACCCGCTCGGCGCGCTGGGCTACCTGCGCCGCGGCGAGCTGAGCATCAGTTCCTGGCTGGAGTCGCTGCGCGGGGTGGACGAGGTTGCCTGGTTCGCCCGCGATGACCTGCGGCCCTTCGGCCTGATGTGCCTGCGCATGGGCTGGCGGCTGGCCTCCCGGCCAGTGAGCCGGCTCGCCGCGCGGGCTGATTTCCGCATCGCGAGCGGCCGCGCTGCCCGCGATACCCGCCGTCGCCAGGCCGGGCCTGGATCCGGCGGCAGCACGACCCAGCCAAGTTCAGCCGAGGTCTCGCAGCCCACAGCGCCGCGAGCCAGCAAGGAGGGGGCATCAGCATGAGCGACGCCGTTGACGTTGCGATCGTCGGAGCAGGACCGTACGGGCTGTCGGTCGCCGCGCACCTGAGCGCGGCCGGGCTGAGTTTCCGCCAGTTCGGACTGCCGATGCGGCTGTGGCGCGAGGCCATGCCCAAGGGCATGTACCTCAAGTCGCAGGGCTTCGCCTCCAACCTGTCCGACCCCGAGGGCAGCCACACCCTCGAGGCGTTCTGCAAGAAGACCTCGCACCCGTACCCAGCTACGGGCTGCCGGTGTCGCTGGAGATGTTCATCAACTACGGCCAGTGGTTCGCCGACGAGCTCGTGCCCGGCCTGGAAGCAGGTCCTGGTCAGTGACGTGGCCCGGCGGGCCGGCGGCTTCGACGTCAGCCTGGCCGACGGCCAGGTGGTACGGGCCGCGAACGTCGTGGTGGCCGCCGGCGTGGAGCACTTCGCGCGGATGCCGCAGATGTTCGGCGACCTGCCCGAAGAGGTGTGCACGCACGCCTCGGAGCACACCGACCTCGGGCGGTTCTCCGGCCAGCGGGTCGCAGTCATCGGCGCCGGCCAGTCCGCGCTGGAGAGCGCGGCGCTGCTGCACGAGAGCGGCGCGGATGTCGAGCTGATCGCCCGCAAGGACATCGTCCGGTGGAACGGCAAGCCGCTGGACCCCGACCGCCCGCTGCTGCAGCGCATGCGCGAGCCCGAGGCCGGGCTCGGCTCGGGCTGGAGCACCTGGTTCTACTCCCGGCACCCGGAGCTGTTCCGGCTGCTGCCCGAGCGGACCCGGATCTACCGGGCCCGGACCGCGCTCGGCCCGGCCGGCGCGTCGTGGCTGCGCACCCGGGTCGAGGGCCAGTTCCCGCTGCGGACCGGGCATGCGATCCAGTCGGCTACGGCCCCGTCGGGTGGCGGTGTCCGGCTCGGGCTGGTCACCCGGGACGGCAGCCGCAGCGAGGTGGCCGCCGATCACGTGATCGCCGCCACCGGCTACCGGCCTGACCTGACCCGATTCCAGTTCATCGGCAGCCAGCTGCGGTCGGCGCTGACCACGGTGGACGAGAGCATCGCCGTCGGCCGGAACTACCAGTCCGCCGTTCCGGGCCTGTATGTCGTCGGCCCGGCCGTGGCTCCCACGATGGGCCCGGTCATGCGGTTCGTGTACGGGTCGGACCACGCGGCGCACTACCGTCGCCCGGGCGCTGGCTGGCTCTGCGCGTACCCAGTCCCGGTCGGCTGTGCCCGCTAGCCGCTGAGCGAGCCGTCAGGCAAACGAAAAGGGTCACTGATGACAAACGAGCTCCCCGAGGCACGGCCGGCCGCCATCGGCCAGCCGCGTGCCGGGCCGCAGCCCCTGGTCCGGCCGGTTCCGCGGCCGCGCCCCGAGTGGCCGCCGGCCGCCCGGGCGCCCGGCCGGGCCGGCCTGATCGCCGGCGTGGTGGCGCTCCCCCTGGCCGACCTGGCCGGGCTGGCGGCGGCCGGCGCATTCGCGCCGGATGTCATCTCCGGGCTGGTCTACGGGCTGGTCGTGCTCGTGGCGCTGTCCGCCGGCGGGCTGCACCGGCTGCGGATCTGCCTGCGGGTCAGCGACCAGGCGGGCCGGATCCTGGCCGCTATCCTGCTGCCCGGCCTGCTGCTGCTCCCGCTGGTGCCGGCGGCCGGCGCGGTGCGGCTGGCGCTGGTCGCGGCCGGGATGGTCATCGCCGCGCGCCTGATCACCTGCGCCATCCTGCGGGCCGCGCACCGGCGTGGCGCGCTCGGCGAGCCGACCCTGATCATCGGGTCGGGCACGTTCGGCGCGCACCTGGCCGAGCAGCTCCGCGAGCATCCGGAACTGGGCCTGCGGGTGGCGGGCTTCCTGGACGCCGAGCGCCCGCCGTGACCTGGCCGAGCCGTGGCTGGGCGGTCCGCGGGACCTGGCCCGGTGATCGCCGCGCGGCAGATCCGCCGGGTCATCGTCTGCTTCAGCGACACCCGCGACGAGGACCTGGTCGAGGTGCTGCGGGCCTGCCGCGGGCTGAGCGCCGACGTGTGCGTCGTGCCGCGGCTGTACGAGATCGGCCTGGCCGTGCCCCGTGCCTGCCTGGACGAGATCTGGGGGATCCCGCTGATCCCGCTGCGGCGGATCGGGCACAGCCCGGTCAGCATGAGCGTCAAGCGCCTGTTCGATGTCGTGGTCGCGGCCGTCCTGCTGGCGGTGTCACTGCCCCTGCTGGCGGGGCTGGCCATCGTGATCCGGCTGCAGACCGGCCAGTCGCCGCTGTTCCGGCAGCAGCGGGTGACCGGCAGCGGGCGGGCGGCGAGCATCCTCAAGCTGCGCACGATCACCGATGCGCCTGACTCCGATACCACCTGGGCCGTTGACCCGGGGCAGTGCAGCCGGCTGGGCCGCTTCCTGCGGGCCACCCACCTGGATGAGCTGCCGCAGCTGGTCAACGTGCTGCGCGGCGACATGTCACTGGTCGGCCCGCGGCCCGAGCGCGGGCACTTCGCCCAGCAGTTCGGCCGCCAGATCCCGCGCTATCAGGACCGGGACCGGATGCCGGCCGGGCTGACCGGCTGGGCCCAGGTGCACGGGCTGCACGGGGACACCTCGATCGCCGAGCGCAGCCGCTTCGACAACCAGTACATCGAGTACTGGTCGCCGTGGCTGGACGTGGTCATCTTGCTGCGCACCGTCGGCTCGGCGCTGTCCGGACCGGGAGCGGGACGATGACCGCCGCGGGGCCCGCGACGCGGGCCGGCGCGGCAGGCGGGAGAGACGCGATGCGGCTGCGCGACGCGCCGATGATCTTCATGTACCACGCGGTGGCGGATGTCACCGAGGACCCCAACCAGCTGGCGGTGTCGCCGGCCCGGTTCGCCGAGCAGATGGCCTGGCTGCAGCGCAGCGGGCTGCGCGGGGTGAGCATGGGCACGCTGACCGAGGCCATGCGGGCCGGCCGGGCGGCCGGGCTGGTCGGGCTCACCTTCGACGACGGCTACACCAGCATGCTGGACGCGGCAGTGCCCGAGCTGCGGCGGTACGGGTTCGGGGCCACGGCCTTCATCATCTCCGACCTGATGGGCGGCACCAACGAGTGGGACGCCGGCCCGGTCTGGCCGCTGCTGGACACCGCCGGGGTCCGCGAGCTGGCCGCGGACGGGCATTGAGATCGGCTCGCACAGCTCTACGCACCCGCACCTGGCGGGCCTGCCGGCCCGCCGGCAGGCGGCCGAGGTCACCGCCAGCCGTCACCGGCTGGAGGACTTGCTGTCCGCCCCGGTCCCGGGGTTTGCCTACCCGTACGGCTCCATGGACGAGGCGGCCCGGCACGCCGTGGGCGAGGCCGGCTACCAGTACGCCTGCGCTGTTGAGACGCCGCTGGCCCAGCTCGGGCCGCTGGCGCTGCCGCGGATGTACATCGGGCAGCGGGACACCGCGGCCCGGATGACCATCAAGCGGCGACTGCACAAGGCGTACGTCGCTGCCAAGGGGAGGGGCGGCTGATCTGACGTGCACATCGCCCTGACGGCCGAGGGCACTTACCCGCATCAGTTCGGCGGCGTCAGTGTCTGGTGCGATCAGCTTGTCCGCGGGCTGCCGGAGTACGACTTCTCCCTGGTCGCCCTGGTGGCGACCGGGACCGAGCCGGTGCGCTGGGAGCTGCCGGCCAACGTCACCAGCCTGACGGCCATCCCGCTGTGGGGTCCGCCGCCGCCGCCCCCGCCGGGGTCGCGGTGGCTGCGCCCGCGCACGGGACCGCCGGTGCGTGAGCTGATCGAGGTGCTGCTGGCGCCGCCCGACGAGGAGCAGGACGCCTTCGGCGATGTCCTGCGCGAGATGTTCGCCTACGCCCAGTACGGGAACCTGTCGGCCGCAGCTGGCCAGCGAGGACTCGGTGCGGCTGCTCAGCGAGGCATGGCGGCACCGGTGGCCGGACCCGGACCTGGCCGCGCCGACCCTGCAGGACGCCGTCACCGCGATCCAGCTGCTGGAGCACGCGCTGCGGCCGCTGGCGCACCCGCCGCCGCGCGCGGACGTGGTGCACGCGGTGACCAACGGGCTCGGTGCGCTGCCCGCGCTGGCCGCCAAGTGGCGGTACGGCACGCCGATCGTCGTCACCGAGCACGGCATGTACATGCGCGAGCACTACCTGCACAGCCGCCAGGACCCGTTCCGGTGGCCGGTCAAGCAGCTGTACCTGCAGTTCCTGCGCCGCCTGTGCGTCCTGGGCTATCACGAGGCCGCGGTGATCACGCCGGGGAACGTCTACAACAAGCGCTGGGAAGCGCAGCTCGGCGCCGACCTGGACCGGGTGCGCACCGTCTACAACGGGGTGAACCCCGCCGACTTCCCGGCCTTGGACAGCGAGCCGGAGGTGCCGACGATCTCGTGGGCGGGCCGGGTCGACCCGATCAAGGACCTGGAGTCGCTGCTGCGCGCGTTCGCCATCGTCCGCGCGTGAGCTGCCGAACGCCCGGCTGCGGATCTTCGGCTCGCCGCCGCCGGGCCGGGAGCCTACCTGGCCCGCTGCCAGGCGCTGGCCAAGGAGCTGCGGCGTGGCCGAGGCGGTGACCTTCGAGGGCCGGGTGCCGGAGATCCGCGATGCCTACGCCGCCGGGCAGGTCGTGGTGCTGTGCAGCATCACCGAGGGCTTCCCCTACACCCTGATCGAGGCCATGACCTGCGGGCGGCCGTGCGTGGCCACCGATGTCGGCGGGGTCACCGAGGCAGTCGGCGACACCGGCCTGGTCGTGCCGCCGCGGCAGCCGGCCGAGCTGGCGCGAGGCCTGCCTGACCCTGCTGCGCGACGCGGACATGCGCAAGCGGCTGGGCGCCGCCGCCCGGCTGCGCGCCCTGGAGTACTTCACGGTGGACCGGGCGATCAGCGCTTTCGACGAGATCTACATGTTCCTCGGCGCGGGCCAGCCGCTGCCGGTCGCGACCTCGGCGGATGTGCTGGCCACGACCGGCTGGCCCGGCGGCCGCGCCACGGGCCGGCAGCGGCCGGCTCGCCGCGCCGGTCGCGGCCGGCCGTCGCGGCGCCGCCCGCAGCGGTGCCCGCCGAGCCCGGACCCGGCGAGCAGGTGCCCGTCACGACCGGCCGGCCGGCCGCAGCCCGCCGACCCGTGCTGGTCAGCCAGGCGCCTGCCGCGCAGGTGCAGCTGGCCCGGTCCCTGATGAGCCCGCCGCACCCGAATCCGAGCTCGAGCCAGGCCGGCGGCTCGCCGCTGGAGGCGCCGGATGAGCGCCGGAGACATTCGCATCCAGCTGCCGGGCCGTCCGGAGGCCGACGCAGACACCGTCGTCATCCCCAAGCTGCGCTCGATCGTCGGCACCGCAGACCGCGCCGCCGCTCACCGTGGCCGCGCTGTGCGAGGAGTTCGGCCCGGTCTGCGAGTCCGCGGTGGACCCGCTGGAGATCGCCAGCGCGCTGGAGTTCGACGGGCATGAGCGACCAGGCGGTCCGCGAGCGCTACGGCTACTCCGACGTGTTCGCGCTGGCCAGCGAGATGTACATGCAGGTGCCGCGGCAGCCCGCCGAGCCGCCGCCGCCGCCGGACCCGTGGCAGGTCGCCCGGCTGGCAGCCGCTGCTGCACGGCCTGCTGTACGGGCTGCCGGCGGTCTGCTTCCCGGCCGCCGCCGCGCTGCTGGCCGGGCCGGGCGCTGCACGCCGCGCTGATCACCGCGCTGCTGGCCGCGTGGGCGGCCAGCCAGGGCCTGGCCAGCCTGGGCTACCTGCGGCTGGGCCGGACCACCGACCGCGGCCAGGCCAAGCGGCTGCTGCGGGCCGGCCTGCTGGCCGGGCTGCTGATCGTGATCGCGGCGTCATGGCCGGTGACCGCGCTGCTGCTGCACGCGCGGCTGCCGGTGCTGATCTTCGGCGCGGGCGAGGGCGCCTACATGCTGGGCGCCTGCGTGCTGCTGGTGCTGGGCGCGGAGCGGTGGCTGCTGCCCGTCCTGGCGCCCGGGGTCGCTGGGCAGCGCGGTCGTTCCTGGCCCTGGGCCGGCCGCCCGAGCTGGAGCACGTCGCCTGGGCCGCGCTGGCCGCCACCGCGCTGCTGGCCGTGGTGGCGGCGCTGCTGGCCACCCGGACGACCGGCGGCCCGGGCAGGCCGGCCGCGCCTGGTCGTGGCCGCCGAGCTGCGCAACGCGCTGCCGGCCGCGGCGTTCGGGCTGGTGGCCGCCGGCCTGCTGGCCTTCCCGGTCGTCGCCGGGGCGCGACGGGCATGGCGGGATCAACGTCGGCGCGCTGCTGGCCACGCTGCCGCTGTCGCTGTCCATGGGCGCGGCGGAGTGGAGCCTGCTGGCCTACCGGCGGCGGACCCGGTACGCTGCTGCGCTCGACGCAGGACCTGCGCGTCGTTCGGCCGCCGGGCCCGGCTGGTGCTGGCCGTGCGCCTGGGCCAGTACCTGCTGGCCGCCGTCGCGCTGACCGCGTCGCGGCCGTGGATCGCGATCACCACCGGGCTGGTCCGCCCGGCGCCCGGATGCTGCTGCCCGAGCTGGGCGTCTACCTGGCGCTGGGCGGCGCGATGTTCCTGGCGCTGGCCCTGCAGGCCCTGGGCATGCGGGCCGTGCCGCTGGTGGCCTGCGCCGCCGCGCTGGCCTTCGAGATGGCCTGGCGGGAGCTGGGCCTGGCTGTCGCAGCTGGCCGCGTGCGTCGGGCTGCTGGTCGTCCTGGGCGGCGTACGCCGGCCGTGGCGCTGGGCGCTGGCCGTCCGGCACGCGTTCTGAGCACTGGCCGCCGACTGGCGGACCGGAACTAGACAAGGGAATCGGGGAAGGGACAATGCCGGAACTTGTCGCAGTGACCGGGGCCGAGGGCTTCATCGGCTCGCACCTGACCGAGGCGCTGGTGCGCCGCGGGCACCGGGTCCGGGCCATGGCGCTGTACAACATGTTCAGCTCGCGCGGCTGGCTGGACACGCTGGACGCCGGAGATCCCGGACCAGGTCGAGGTGGTCTTCGGCGACGTGCGCGATCCCGGCTCGGTGCGGTCGTTCGTGGACGGCGCGGCCGCGGTCTACCACCTGGCCGCGCTGGGCTCGGTGCCGTACTCCTACAGCGCGCCGCGCTCGTTCGTGGACACCAACACCATCGGCACGCTGCACGTGCTGGAGGCGGTGCGGGCCTGCCAGACGCCGCGGCTGGTGCACACCTCCACCAGCGAGACCTACGGCACCGCGCGGACCGTGCCGATCAGCGAGGCCCACCCGCTGCAGGCCCAGTCGCCGTACGCGGCGTCCAAGGTCGGCGCGGACAAGCTGGTCGAGTCCTACTTCCTGAGCTTCGGGCTGCCCGGCGGTCACGCTGCGGCCGTTCAACACCTTCGGCCCGCGGCAGTCGACCCGGGCCGTCATCCCGCAGGTCATCACCCAGCTGGCCGGCCGGGACGCGCGGCAGCTCAAGCTGGGCGCGCTGGACCCGACGCGGGACTTCTCCTACGTGACCGACACCGCGCAGGCGTTCATCGACGCTGGGCGAGGCGCCCGGCTCGGCGGTCTTCGGCGAGGTGTTCAACTGCGGCCCGGGCGACGACGTGGCCATCGGCAGCGCTGGCCGAGGAGATCGCCGCGCTGATGGGCGTCGACGCCGACATCGTGGAGGACGCCCAGCGGCTGCGGCCCAAGGACTCCGAGGTGATGCGGCTGGTCTGCGACGCGACCAAGCTGCGCGAGCGCACCGGCTGGCGGCCGCGGTGGACCGCGACGCAGGGCCTGCGCCAGACCATCGAGTGGTTCAGCGACCCGGCGAACCTGGCCTACTACACCGCCACGGGATACCAGCAGTGATCGCTGGCCAACCACGACCACGGCCCAGGTGACAGGAGCACTCAGTGACGACGGGGCGAGCAAACACCGGACCCGACCGCGGACCGCGCGAGGCGCGGCCGGCCGCGACGCGCCGCTGGTTCGCTAACGGGCCGGAAACGGGCCCGCGCGTGCTGGTGATCGGGGCGAGCGGCTTCCTCGGCCGCACGTGCACGTCCGCGCCCGGGCGGCGGGGCTGGATGTCGTCACCGCGGGCCGGTCCGCGCTGCCTGACTCGCGCGCGCACTTCCTGGTCGACCTGGCCGCCGACGATCCGGCCCGGCTGGCCGTGATGCTGGCCGCGCTGGCCCCGGACGTGGTGGTCAACTGCGCCGGGGCCACCGGCGGCCGACATCGCCGCGCTGGCCGCGGCTCAACGTGACCGGGACCTGCGCCCTGGTCCGGGCCCTGCGGATGACCGGCCGGTCCGATCCGGCTGGTGCACCTGGGCTCGGCCGCCGAGTACGGGCCGAGCGAGCCGGGCGACCGCGGTGGCCGAGACCGACGCCGCCCCGGCCGGCCAGCGCCTACGGGGCGACCAAGCTGGCCGCTACCCGGCTGGTCGAGCTGGGCCGGGCGACCGGGCTGGACGCCGTGGTGCTGCGCGTCTTCAACCCGGTCGGGCCCGGCGCGCCGGACACGATCCTGCCCGGGCGGGTGGCCGCCGAGCTCCGCCGGGCGCTGACCGCGGCAGCGAGGTCCGGCTCGGCCCGCTGGATGCGGTCCGGGACTTCGTCGACGCCCGCGACGTGGCCGACGCCGCGATCGCCGCGGCCGCTGGCCCCGGCGCTGCCGGGGCGGTGCTCAACGTCGGCAGCGGCACCGGCGTGCTGGCCCGGACGCTGGTCACGGAGCTGGTGGCCATCAGCGGGTACGACGGCCCGGTGCACGAGGACTCCGGCGGCTCGCCGCGCTCGGCGGGCCTGCCTGGCAGCAAGGCCGACATCGGCCGGGCCCGAGCGCGACCTGGGCTGGCGGCCCCGCCGCGCCCTGCGGGCGTCGCTGGCCGACCTGTGGGAGGAGTGCCGTGCCCCGGAGCCGCCTGACATCCGGCCCGCCGGTACCTGGCGGGCCACGGGATGTCGCGGCCGCGGTCCGTCGCGCCCGGCTGAGGCAGGCCGGCGCCGCCGCGGCCCGTGGTGCCGCGGCTGGTGGTGCCCGCGTACTTCCACCCGGCCGTCGCTCCCGGCGACTGGGACCGGCTGGCCCGCGCAGGCGGACCAGATCCGGCTGGTCATCCTCAACCCGGCCAGCGGGCCGGGCGACCAGCCCGACCCGGCCTACCTGCCCGGCGCTGCAGCCGCTGCGGGACGCCGGGCGTGACCGTGGCCGGCTACGTGGACACCAACTACGGCCAGCGCCCGTGGCGGGCCGCCCTGGCCGACATCGAGCCGCTACCGGGACTGGTACGGGGTCACCGGCGTGCTGTTTGACCGGGTCTCGGCCGTCGCCGGCGACCTGCGGCACTACGCCCTGCTGGCCCGGCGGGCCCGGCAAGCTGGGCGCGCAGACCGTGGTGTTCAACCACGGCGTGCACCCGCACGAGGGCTACGCCCGGCACGCCGACATGCTCGGGCACCTTCGAGGGTCCGTGGAATGTCTACCTGCAGCAGGCCGTGCCCGCAGTGGACGCGGTCCTGGCCGGCCGACCGGTTCTACCACGTCGTCTACTCGGTGCCCGCCCGAGCACCTGGCCAACGCCTTCCTGCTGGCGGGCCGCCGCCGCGCGGGCTGCTGTGTACGTCACCGACCGCGGCGGCGGCAACCCGTACAACCGGCTGCCGGCGCTGGTGCCCGCCCCGTCCGCCGAGCAGTGGGCCCAGCAGCGCCAGGAGGACCGGTGACGGGCCGCGGCGCGCACGCCGCGCCGAGCGCGAGCCCGGCCCTGCCGCTGGAGCCGCCGCCGCCGGCGGCCGCGCGGCGCTGCCCGTGATCGTGGTCATCCTGCTGCTCGCCGCCGGGATCGCCGTGGGCGTGAAGTTCCTGGACACCAGCCCGCCACCGTGCCAGTCGTCGTTCGTCCCGGCCTTCTTCCCGCCGCCGGACTGGACCCAGGCGGTGCACGACGGCCAGTCGCGCCCGGCGTGATGATCCTCAACCCGGCCTCGGGCCCCGGCCCGTCGCCCGACCCGGCGCTGCAGCGGCTCGGTCAGCCAGGCGCAGGATTCCGGCTCGCGCAGTCATCGGCTACATCGGCACCGAGTACGGCGCCCGGCCGCTGGCGGAGGCGGAGCGCTATGTCCGCGAGTACCAGTCCTGGTACGGCGTAACCGGGATATTCCTGGATCAGACGCCCACCGAGGGCACGCAGGCAACATCGGCTATTACCGCAGCCTGGCCCGCTACATCCACCAGGCCATCCCGGGGGCCACGATCTGGCTGAATCCGGGTGATTTCCCGGCCCGGGCGTACATGTCCGTCGGCAATGTCGTGATGGTGTTCGAGGGCCCGTACAAGAACTACGTGAACCTGCCGGTTCCCAGCTGGGTCAAGGACTATCGTCCCGGCCGGTTCGCGCACACCATCTACGCCACTCCTGAGGCGGCCATTTCCAGTGCCGTCAAGCTGTCCCGGGAGCGGAACGCCGGCTACCTGTTCATCACCGACCTCGTCGGATCCAACCCCTACAGCGCCCTGCCTGACTACTGGTCGCATGAGACGGCTGCCGTCTCCGGCGGCTGCGGCCGGTCATGATCGCGACGGGCTGCGGCCGCGAGGGCCGCCACGGGTTCCATGGGGGCGCGGTCTGGCGCCGGCGCCAGACCGCGATTACGCAGAGCAATGAAACGGCGACTGCGCTGGGGGTATTCATGCAGAAAAATACGAACCTGTTCCGCCCGGGATCACGACATCTCCTGCATCTGCATGAGGCGCCCGGCGCCCCGGCACGGCAGAGTCGGTGAATGGACGTGCTGCGACTTGTGCTGGTGGATGACTACCGCATGGTGACCGAGGCGCTGGCATCACGCTTGTCGTCAGCGCCGGACCTGTGGGTGGCCGGCTGCAGCCAGACCGATGATCCCCGGCTCCCGGAGATCATCCGCTGGCTGCGCCCGGACATCGTGCTGATCGATGTCGAGCCGCTGGGCTTCGCGGTGGCCGAGGTGCTGGGCCGGATCCGGACGGCGTGGCCGGACGCCCGGATCATCGTCGTGAGCGCTGATGATGATGTCTCGCACGCCGTCGACGCGGCCCGGGCTGGCGCCGACGCCTGGGTGTCCAAGAACCAGGGGGCCGACCAGCTGGAGACCGTCCTGCGCGGCGTCGCCCGCGGGCATTCCTGGTTCCCGCCGGAGATGCTCGGCGAGGTTCTGCGCGGGCTGCGCGAGGACGTCCGGGAGGCGCGCGAGAGCAGCAACCTGCTGGACACCCTCAGCCCCCGCGAGCTGGACGTCCTGACCAGCATGGCCAAGGGCAAGCGGGCCCGGCAGATCGCGGCCGAGCTGATGATCTCGGCCGATACCGTCCGCACGCACACCCGCAGCATCTTCGGCAAGCTGGAGGTGCACAGCCGGATCGAGGCCGTGAGCGTGGCCTGGGCCGCGGGCCTGCGGCCCGCCGAAGCGCAGGCTCAGGCCGGCGGCCGTGCAGCCGGCTCGTCCGGGCCTCGCGATCACGCTGACGGGCGGGCGCCGGGCGGGAAGCCGCGCGTCGTGAAGGCGGCCCCGGAGGGGCCCCGCCCGATCCGCTCGGCCCGGCCCGGCAGCCGGCCCGGTCAGCACCGGCCCGGCCCGCAGCGGGCCGGTCCGGTTCCGTCCGCCCCGGCCCCGACAAGCCTGGCCCCGAGCGACCCGCCCCGGATAAGCCGCGTGCGGTGAAACCGGGCTCAGACCGGCCGCATCCGGCCCAGTCGGGCGTGGCCCGGCCGGCCGCGAAGAACGCCCGGGCCGCGCACGCGAGCCCGGCCGCGGGCCGCCCGCCGCAGGCTGGCCCGGCTCCGGCCGGCCCGCCGCCCGGCACCTCGGCGCAGGCCCGCCCCGGTTCCGATGGTCTGGTGCGGCGCCGGCCCGCTGAGCCGGGGACCGCCCGGCGCAGCCCCGTTACTGGTCATCTTGACGGCCACGAGGCCGCCGGGCCGCCGCGTGCCGCGGAGTCGGGCGGCCAGTGAGCGGACCGGTGCGGGTCGCGACGGTTATCGCCCGGCTGGAGGGCGGCGCCGGCGTGCTCGCGCTGCGCGGCGCGCTGGCCGTCGACTCTGATCGCTGCCGGGTAACCATCATCACCGGGCAGGGCGATGAGCTGGCGGGCCTGGCCAGGGCGGCAGGCCTGGAAGTGATCATCGAGCCGTCGCTGCGGGCCCCGATACGCCCGGCCAGCGACCTGCGGGCGCTGCGGCGGCTGCAGGGCCTGCTCGCCGCGCGGTCCTTCGACGTCGTGCACACGCACTGTGCCAAGGGCGGTGCCGTGGGCCGGATGGCCGCGCACCGGGCCGGCATGCGCCCGGATCGTGCACACCTACCACGGCTTCCCGTTTCACCAGTTCCAGCCGCGTGCGCTGCGCGAGGCCTACGTGGCGATCGAGCGGCGGCTGGGCCGGATCACCGACCTGGCCCTGTGCACCGGCGCCGGGGTCGCGGCTGAGGCCGTGCGCCGGGAACTGATCGCGCCGGACCGGGTGCAGGCCATCGGGGTCTGCGTAGACGGGCCGGAGCGCGCCCGGGCCAGCCGGGCGGCCGGCACCGAGGCGGCGCGGCGGCGGGCCCGCGCGCTGCTCGGCCTGCCCGCTGACGGCCTGGTGGTCGGCGCCGTCGGCCGGCTGACCTACCAGAAGGCGCCCGGCGACCTGGTGACCGCGCTGAGCCTGCTGGGCCGGCCAGCTGTGACCGGGGTCTGGGTGGGCTCGGGCGAGCTGGCCGGGAAGGTAGGCCAGGCGGCGCGGGCCCGGCTGCCCGGCCGGTTTGTGCTGCCCGGCGAGCGCGCTGACATCCTGGACATCCTGCCCGCCTTCGACGTGTTCGCGCTGCCCAGCCGCTACGAAGGGCCTGCCGACGGTCCTCGTGGAGGCAATGATCTGCGGCGTCCCGGTGGTGGCGACGGCGGTCAACGCCGTTCCTGACCTGGTGATCCCCGGCGAGACGGGCCTGCTGGTCCCGCCCCGGCGGCCGGCCCGGCTGGCGGCTGCGATCGGCGAGCTGCTGGACGAGCCGGCCGCGGCCGCGGCCATGGCCGCCACCGCCCGGGACCGGGTGGCCGGCCGGTATGACGCGGCGGCTACCCGAAATGCCCTGAACAGGGCTTATGGGGTACCGGAAGATTCATCTGCCGGCCACCAGCCGTCCATTCCGGCTGCGGTGCAATCAGTGCCGAGTCTGGCTTTGCCATAAGTTACTAGTTCGTAGACGGAAGATTATTTTTCCTGGTAGAAGAACATCCTATAGGCAAATAAAACGACAACTTCGCCACGAGCTGGAAGTAAAGTCATCGCTAAGTCTGGGACGATAAACATGTTTCCATGAAGGATTCCGGCGCTAGCGACGTTGTCTGTACGTTCAGTCACTCGTGCCGGGCGCAATGAGCCACGAGCAGGGTCAGTTAGGCCCGGGATGCGGCAGGCGGCCCGAACCGCCATACCCGCCTCCGGGGGCTAGCAAGGGGGAGAGGCTATGGGAACCGTGATGCTGATGCGGCGGCGCCGCATGAGAGAGAGCCAGGGACGCGCTGGCTGCGGGCCGGCCGCGCGGACGGCCCGGCGGGTCGTCCGGCGCGAGGGCGCCCCTTGACCTGACGCTGATCCGGCTGCCGCTGTCCGGGCGGTCGCGATGAGACTGATTCTCGGAGACGATCAGGCGATATTTCTCGACGCGCTGTCGACCGTCCTGACCCAGCGCGGCTATGACGTGGGAGCGGTGGCCCGCAGTCCCGAGGAGATGGTCGCCCACGTGCGCCATCAGCGTCCCGACGCCTGTCTGCTGGACTGCAATCTGGCTATTGACGAGGGCATCAAGACGATCCGCGCGGTTATCGAGGCTTGCCCGACGACGATCGTCGTGGTGCTCAGCGCCGACGCGGACGCCGAGGCGGCGGAGCGCGCCATGGATGCCGGGGCCTCCGGCTACCTGCACCAGTCGCGCGGCGTCGAGGTGCTGGTCGCTGCCCTGGAGCGGGTGCTGAGCGGCGAGCGGGTGGTGGACGTCCCGGGCGGTACCGGCCGGCGAGCACGCCGTGCCTCGCATGCCGACAACCTGGCCGCGACGCTGACCGGCCGGGAGCGGGAGTGCCTGAGCCTGCTGGTGGCGGGGATGGACACCGCAGCCATGGTCAGGCAGCTGGGCGTGTCCCGGACCACGGTCCGGACGCACCTGCAGTCCGTGCTGACCAAGCTGTGCGTGCACTCGAGGCTGGAAGCCGCCTCGTTCGCCGTCCGGCACCGCCTGGTGGAACCCTGGGCCGAGCCTGCGGCGCAGGCACCAGCCAGCGTGGCACCCCCGGCCCCGGTTCCGGCGGCTGCGGGTGCGGCAGGCTGGCGCCGCCCGGCCATCCAGGCGGTCGGGTCCAGGCCCGGCGAGCGGCGCGCGGCCGGACGGCCAGCGGGCCGGACCGCGGAGCGGGGCTGGGACTCAGCCCGGCTGGCGGCCTCGGGCTGATCCGACAGGCCGGCTAGTCCGGCGGCACCGGGCCGAGCAGCCCGAGGTCGCCGGGCTGAGCAGGCCGGGGCTGACCGGGTGAACTCCGGATCAGCCCCGAAAGCCCGGCTGCGGGGCGCGGCCGGGCTGAACCCGGGCCCCGGGTCGTGCCCGGACGCGCCTGCCGGGCCACCAGGGCCCGGCCGGTCGTGGGAGGCTGGGCGCCATGATCGTGGGGATAGGCGTGGACGTCACGCAGATCTCGCGGCTGGAGGCCGCGCTGGAGCGCACGCCGGCCCTGGCCGGGCGGCTGTTCGCCGAGGGCGAACGCGGTGCCGCGCTGCCGTCGCTGGCCGGATATTTCGCGGCAAAAGAGGCCGTGGCCAAGGCCCTGGGCGGCCCGGCCGGGGTGCGCTGGACCGATGCGCAGGTCAGCCATGACAGCCGGGGAAAACCCATCCTGGAAGTGGGCGGCGCGCTCGCCGCGGTCGCCGCCCGGCTGGGCGTGACGACCTGGCATCTGTCCATCAGCCACGATGCCGGCGTGTGCATAGCGATGGTCGTGGCGGAGAGATAGCCAGGGTGGCAGGTCCCAGATGAGAAACGCGCACGCGACGGCCGATGTCCGGGCCGCCGAGCGGGCCCTGATGGCTGCCCTGCCCGGCGGGGCGCTGATGAGCCGGGCAGCGGCCGGGCTGGCCTCGGTCTGCGCCGGCCTGCTCGGCCAGGTCTACGGCAGCCGGGTGGCGATCCTGGCCGGCAGCGGCGACAACGGCGGTGATGCGCTGTACGCGGGTGCGCTGCTCGCCCGGCGGGGTGCCGTCGTCACGGCGCTGGCGGCCAGCGAGCGGCTGCACGAGCCGGGCGCGGCGGCGCTGCGGGCGGCGGGCGGCCGGGTGCTGCCCGGGGCCGGGGCTGACGCCGGCCCGGCCGAGCTCAGCCGGGCCGACCTGATCATCGACGGGCTGCTGGGCATCGGCGGCCGCGGCGGGCTGCGCGAGCCTGCGGCCGGCCTGGCCAGCCGCACCGAGACTGCGCGCCGCGACGGGGCGATCGTGGTGGCGGTCGACCTGCCCAGCGGCGTGGACGCCGACACCGGCGAGGTGGCCGGCCCGGCGATCCAGGCCGACGTGACGGTGACCTTCGGCACCTGGAAGCCCGGCCTGCTCATCGACCCCGGGGCGAGCCGGGCCGGGCGCCGCCGAGCTCATCGACATCGGGCTGAGCCCGGGCCTGGGCGCGGCCGCGGCCAGCTCGCTGCAGGCCGCCGACGTCGCCGCCCTGCTGCCGCACCCGGCCGCCGAGTCCGACAAGTACCGCCGCGGCGTGCTGGGCCTGCTGGCGGGCAGCGCGCAGTACACCGGCGCGGCCGTGCTGGCCACCGGCAGCGCGATCCACGGCGGCGCCGGGATGGTCCGGCTGGTCTCGGCGGAAGCAGCCCGCACAGCTGCCCGGCAGCACTGGCCCGAGGCGGTCGTGGCCGCCACCGAGGACGGCCCGCCGGAGCAGGTGATCAGCGAGGCCGGCCAGGTCCAGGCGTGGGCCGCGGGGCCGGGCATGGGCACCGGCGATGACGCGGCCGGGCTGCTCGCTGCCGTGCTGGCCACCAGCCTGCCGGTGCTGGTAGACGCCGACGGGATCACCCTGCTGGCCCGGCACCGTGAGCTGCTGCCGCGGGCCGCGCCGACCCTCCTCACCCCGCACGCCGGCGAGCTGTCCCGGCTCACCGGGGCCGACCGGGACGCCATCGAGGCGCGGCGCCTGGAGCACGTCACGGCCGCGGCCGCCCAGCTCGGCGTCACCGTCTTGCTCAAGGGATCGACGACGGTCATCGCCAGCCCGGAAGATGACGTCCCGGTGCTGGTCAACTCGACCGGCACGCCGTGGCTGGCCACGGCCGGGTCGGGTGACGTGCTGTCCGGGCTGGCGGGCGCGCTGCTGGCCCAGGGCCTGCCGCCCGCGCAGGCCGCCGCGGCGGCGGCCTACCTGCACGGCGTGGCCGGCCGGCTGGCCGCCGACGACGCGCCGATCAGCGCCGGGGACCTGATCACGGCGCTTCCTGCCGCCATCAGGAGCGTCACCCGGTCCCACCAGCCGTAACGTCGTCGCTGCTGCCCTGCCGGTCCTGCTGGCGTGGCTGCCGCCGCTGCGGGTGCCGCTGCCGCCCGTGCCGCCGCCAGAACGTTAGCGGGGGAGTTCCGCGCCGGTCTGACGCGAAACTCTCCCCGCCGCGCAGATTACTGAGCGGGCTCCGGATCGGCGGCGCGGCCGCCCAGGTAGCGGGCCAGGAACTGGTCGGCCTCCGCGTAGAAGCGCAGCCGGTTCTCCGGCTTGGCGAAGCCGTGGCCCTCGTCGGGGAACAGCATGTAGTCGTGCGGGATGCCGGCCTTCTCCAGCGCCGCCACGATCTGCTCCGACTCGGCCTGCTTGACCCGCGGGTCGTTGGCGCCCTGGGCGATCAGCAGCGGGATCGCGGATGTCCTCGGCGCGCGACAGCGGCGAGCGGGACCACAGGAAGTCGGCGTCGGTGTCCGGGTCGCCGACCCGCCGGTGGAACTGGGCGATCATCGGCGCCCAGTACGGCGGGACCGACTTGATCAGCGTGATCAGGTTCGACGGGCCGACGATGTCGACCGCGCAGCAGTACAGGTCCGGGGTGAAGGTGGCCCCGGCCAGCGCCGCGTAGCCGCCGTAGCTGCCGCCGTAGATGGCGACCCGGGCCGGGTCGGCCCAGCCCTGGCTGATCGCGTGGGCCACGGCGTCGCTGAGGTCGTCCTGCATCTCGGCGCCCCACTCGCGGTCGCCGGCGTTGAGGAACTCCTTGCCGTAGCCGGTCGAGCCGCGGAAGTTGACCTGGATGCACAGGTAGCCGCGGTTGGCCAGCCACTGGGCCTCGGGGTTGAAGCCCCAGGCGTCGCGCGCCCACGGGCCGCCGTGCACGTTCAGCACGGTCGGCAGCCCCGACCGCTCGGCCCCGGCCGGGAACGTCAGGTAGCCGTGCACGGTCAGGCCGTCGCGGGCGGTGAACGAGAACGGCTCCATGCGCGGCCAGCTCGTACTGGGACAGCTCGGGCCGGTGCTCGAACAGGAACTGCGCCGTCCTGGTCGCCCGGTCGTAGGCGTAGTAGGGGATCGGGCCGGCGTCGTCGGTGAAGCCCACCAGCCAGATGGCGTCGTCGTCGTCGGCGCCCAGGAAGATCGGGTCGCCGTGGTGCAGGCCCTGGATGGCGGCCAGGTCATCGGCCACCGACGGGTCCAGCACCACGTACTCCGACCGGGCCTTGAGCACGCGTGACGATCTGCGGCTCGCGGGTGTCGGGGTGGTCCGGACCCCGCTGATGTCGGCCACGGGGTCCTCGGCCAGCACCTCGACCGCGCCGGTGGCGATGTCCACGCGGGTCAGCCGGGCGGTCTGCGCCCCGGCCGAGCTGGTCATCAGCAGCGACTGGCCGTCGGCGCTGAAGTCCACGACGTCGGTCCCCGGCGTCCTCGGCCGGGACGGTCAGCAGCGGCCGCCAGCGGCCGGCCGGCGCCGCCGCGACGGAACCGGGCCCGCCGTCGCCGGCGCGGCGCGCCGCCGCCCTCGCCGTCGCGGACCATGAGCACGAAGCCGCCGTCGGGCTGCGGGCGCGATCGCCGCCCGGACCACCAGCTGCGGGTCGGCGACCCAGCCCGATGAAGCCGGGGTTCTCCAGTTCCTTGGTCAGCTCGCCGGTCACCAGGTCCAGCCGGTACACATCGTGCAGCTGCGGGTTGTCGCGGTTGAGCCCGATCAGGATCTCGTTCGGGAGCTTGCGCTCCATGCGCGATCAGCTGGGTCTGCACGCCCTCGAACGGGGTCAGGTCGCGGTGCTCCATGGTCTGGATGTCGACGTCGTGCAGCCGCCAGTTCTCGTCGCCGCCGGTGTCCTGGACGTACAGCAGGTGCCGGCCGTCGTGGGCCCAGCCGAACTGGCGGATGCCGCGGTCGGTGTCGTCGGTGATGACCCGCGCTGCGGCCAGGTCGACGCCCGCCGGCGCGGCTGACCGGGGCCAGCCAGACGTTCAGCACGCCCTCGTGCGGGGCGATCCAGGCCAGCTGGGTGCCGTCGGGGGAGATACCGGGCTGACCCGCTCGGGGTTGCCGAACAGGACGGGCAGCGGAATGAGGTCGGGCATCACGGACTCGCTTCCACGGGGCAGGCTGAGCAGGCTGGACCTGCGCGCCCGGCCGCGGCGGGCCCCGGGCCGGCCAGTCCCGGCCGCTCCGGGGCATCCCGGAGGCCAGGCGCGCTACGCCGCCACGATATCGCCGCCAGGCCAGCCCGCCTAGCTGGCCGCCTGCGGCCGCCTGCCGCTGCTGGCAGACTGGCGGCATGGAAGGTCAGCCCGAGGTCGCTCGTTGACCTGGACGCCATCACCGCGAACGCCGCCGCCCTGACGCCGCGCACGTCGGCGCCGCCCAGCTGATGGCGGTGGTCAAGTCCGACGGCTACGGCCACGGCATGGTGCCCGACCGCCCGCGGCCGCGGTGGCGGGCGGCGCGACCTGGCTCGGGGTCGTGCAGATCGCGGACGCGCTCGCGCTGCGGGCGGCGGGCCTGACCGTGCCGGTGCTGTGCCTGCTCGGCGGCCCGGAGCGCCCTGCGCACGAGGCGCCATCGCGGCGGGCGTCGACCTGACCGCGGGCACGGCCGGCGGTGGTCGGCGCAGGTCGCGGCGGCGGCCCGCCAGGCCGGGCGGCCCGCGCGGCTGCACCTGGAGGCCGACACCGGCATGAGCCGCTGCGGCGCCACGCGCGGCCGACTGGCCGGGGCTGGTCGCCGCCGCGCTGGCCGCCGAGGCGGCGGGCGGCGCTGGTCCGGTGACCGGGCATCTGGTCGCACTTCGCCTGTGCGGACATGCCCGGCCACCCCTCGATCCCGGCCCAGCTGGCCGCCTTCCGCGCGGCGGTCGCGCTGGCCGAGCGGGCCGGCGCCCGGCCCGAGGTCCGGCACCTGGCCAACACCCCGGCCACGCTGACGCTGCCGGAGTCCTGGCTTCGACCTGGTCCGGCCGGGCGGGGCGATCGTCGGCCTGTCCACGCTGCCCGGCGGGGCGCCGGACTGGCTGACCCCGGCGATGACGGTGCGCGCCCGGCTGATCCAGACCAAGCGGGTCCCGGCCGGCACGGGGGTGTCCTACGGGCACCGGCTACGTCACCAGCGGCCCGGCGACGCTCGGGGTGGTCCCGCTCGGCTACAACGAGGGCATCCCGCGGCTGGCCTCCAGCACGGCGCCAGGTGCAGGTGCGCGGCCGGCGGTTCACCATCGCCGGCACCGTCAACATGAACCAGACCATCCTGGACCTGGGCGACCTGCCCGCCGAGGCCGGCGACGAGGTCATCCTGTTCGGGCCCGGGCACCGGCGGGCGAGCCGACCGCGCAGGAGTGGGCCGACGCCCTGGGCACGCTGTCGTACGAGATCGTGACCCGGTTCACCGGCAAGGTTCCGCGAAGCTACCGCGGGGTAACATCGGCCAGGCCAGGATCAGGCCGGGCGGTGCAGCCGGGGACGGGAGGACGATGAGCAGGTGGCGGCGGCTCACTAAGGCGGGCGGCCTGGCCGTCGGCGCGCGTGGCGGCCGGCGCCGGCGCGGTGATCGCGGCCGAGAAGATCGCGGTCGGGCGGCTGCGGCTGCGCCCCGACCCGGCCGCGGACGAGCCGCTCGGCCAGCTGCGCGGCCGGCCGCTGACCGTGCTCGCCGACGACGGCGTGCCGCTGCACGCCGAGATCAGCGGCCCGGAGACGCGCCGGTGACGATCGTCTTCAGCCACGGCTACATGCTGAGCCAGGACTGCTGGCACTACCAGCGGCAGGCGCTGGCACGGCGCCGCCCGGCTGGTGTTCTGGGACCAGCGCGGCCACGGCCGGTCCGGGCCGCGGCGGCCCGGCGGCAGCGAGCCGCCGCCGTCACCATCGGCCAGCTCGGCGCGGACCTCGCTGCCGTGCTGGCCGCGGCCGACGCCCGGCGGCGGCCCGGTGGTGCTGGTCGGGCACTCGATGGGCGGCATGACGATCATGGCGCTGGCCGCCCGGCGGCCCGACCTGTTCGGCAGCCCAAGGTCATCGGCACCGTGCTGATCGCCACCGCCGCCTCCGGCGATCGACCCGGCCGCGCTGGCTGCCGGCGCCGCTGCGCCCGGTCGCCCGGCAGGCCGCGCCCGTCGTGCTGCGCGGCGTGTCGCAGGGCCGGCCGGCGGCGCTGATCGAGCGGGCCGCCAGGCGGCCGGCGACGTCGCCTTCCTGTCGACCCGGTACATCGGCCTTCGGCGACCCCGGCGTGAGCCCGGCCATGGTGGACTTCCGGAGCGGATCATCCGGGCCACGCCGGTCGAGGTGGTCGCCGAGTTCTACCTGGCCCTGGCCGACCACGACCAGCGGGCCGCGCTGGGCGCGCTGGGCGCGGCGCCCGGCCGTGGTGCTCATCGGCGACCGGGACCGGCTCGTCCCGCCGCGCGCTGGCCGGCGAGCTGGCCGCGCGGGATCCCCGGCGCCGAGCTGATCACTGGTGCCGGGCGCGGGCCACGTGGTGATCCTGGAGCGGCCCGAGGTCGTCAACGAGGCGATCACGGCGGCCTGCTGGCCCCGGCAGCGAGCCCGGCAGCCCGGAGCGGACAGGACCGGCCGCAGCCATGAACGGAGCAGGATGTGGGCGAGCGCCCCGACGCCCGTCGACGAGAGTCCGTCGCGTGCCCACCGCGGCCCGGATGCGCGATCTGGGGGAGCGGCTGGCCGGGCTGCTGCGCCCCGGTGACCTGGTCGTCCTGTCCGGCGGGCTGGGCGCGGGCAAGACCACGCTGACCCAGGGCATCGGCGCCGGGCTGGGCGTGCGCGGGCCGGTGACCTCGCCGACCTTCGTCATCGCCCGGCTGCACCCGTCCCTGCGCGGCGGGCCCGACCTGGTGCATGCCGACGCCTACCGGCTGGGCAGCCGGGCCGAGGTGGACGACCTCGACCTGGATACCGACGTGGACAGCTCGGTCACCGTCGTGGAGTGGGGCGAGGGCCTGGTCGAGGGCCTGGCGCCCAGCTTCCTGGAGATCGCCATCGCCGCCGGGGCAGCCGCCGGGCCCGCGCGCGGACCGCCGGCTCCGGCGATGCGGGGACCGGCGATGCGGGCGACGAGCCCGGACGGTCCGGGTGACCGGCTGGGGCGAGCGCTGGCAGGCTGCCGCGGGCGCCGTCCGGCAGGCCATCGCGGCGCCGCCAGCGGGCCCGCCGTCCCCCGGACACGGTCCCGCTACGTCCGGCACTTCCGACTCGTCCTAGTTCTGGCTTGTCCGCCCGGGGCACCGTTCGCGCCACTAAACTGCGGTGATCCGCGGCCGCACGCCGCTGTTCCGCATGTCTTTGCGTCCCCGCCCGGAGGATCGCCGTGGCCCAGCAGGGCTTCCCGCCCCGTCACTCGTCGCGGTCGCCGCAGGCCAGCGGCCCGCGCCGCTCGATCCACGGCACGCCGGACCGAGCCGCGATGACCGCAGGACTGCGGACCAGGAGGCGTGCGAATCAGCAGCCGTGGCGACGGCGACCCGGTGCGAATGGCCGTCGGAACCCGATCTGGCTGGCCAGCGCCGGCGCCGGTCAGGGCGGTCCCGGTCAGGGCAGTGCGGGCCAGGGCAGTGCCAGCTACAGCGCCGGTCATGCCCGGCGCCGGCGTACCCCGACGCCGACTACGATCCGGCGGCACCGCCCCGGCGCGGACCCCGGCCGAGCGGCCGGCGGCCGGGTCCGCGGGCGCGCCCGCGGCGCTCCGGCCGTGACCAGCGGGTCAGCAGCGACCCGTTCCGCGCCGCCGACGATGACAGCGAGGCGCCGCCGTGGGCCGGGCCTCAGCATCGCCGCAACCCGGCCGGGCGGGACGAAGCTCCGCCCGCCGGAGCCGCGAGGTGGCGGAGCAGGCTCCGCGTCGCCCGGACGGCGGCGCGCGGCCGCCGCCGGGGCCGGGCCGCGGCGGCCCGGCTGCGCAAGTCCCGCCGCCGGGTCTACATCTGGTGCGGCTCGGCCATCGTGGTCGCGGTCATCATCGCGGGCGTCGCCGCCATCACGGGCCTGCCCAAGCCCGGCGCCGAAGACCGGCTTCATCACCACCCTGCAGCCCGGCGAGTTCCCACGGTGCCGTCCGCCTGCCACTCGGTGAGCCCGGCCCTGCTGAGCCAGTACGCTGCCGGGCCAGACCCGCAAGGTCACCCCGGCCGGGACCGGCGGCCAGACCAGCCAGTGCAGCTTCACCGTCGACAGCAAGCCGGTGTTCCGGGTGCTCGAGGTCACCGATTCAGGCCTTCCAGCCCAGCGCGGTGGCCGCCGGGAACGGCAGCGCCACTGCCAACGCGCGTGGACGACTTCCTGCTGACGCAGCTGGCGCTGGCCCACCCGCGCAAGAAGTCGCCGCTGCCGGCGGCCCAGATCACCGCCGTCCCCGAGCTGGGCCCAGGAGGCGTTCACCGGGCTGTCCAGGTCATCCACTCCGGGCACGTCCAACCGACCTGGTCACCGTCGCTGGCCCGGCAGCGCAACGTGCTGGTCACCGTGACCCTGCAGGCCCAGGCGTCCGGCAACGGCTTCGGGCCGGTCTCGGCGGCGGCGGTGCATAACGCCGCCGTCGACGTGGCCCGCGCGGTAACCGCCCGGGTCGCACAGCGAACCCGCCGTCAAGGCCTGACCAGGCCCGCCGCGCGCGCGGCGCCGGACGAAGGGCTCTGCGACTGGCCGTAGGCTGGTCAACCGTGCTACTGCTCGCATTCGACACCGCGACGCCCGCCGTGACCGTGGCCCTGCATGACGGGGCCGCAGTCGTGGCGGAGGAGTCCGCCGTGGACGCCCGCCGGCACGGCGAGCTGCTGGCGGCCACGTTCATCGACCGGGTGCTGGCCGCGCCGGCGCGACCCGCCGGGACCTGACCGCCATCGCGGTCGGGACCGGCCCCGGCCCCTACACCGGCCTGCGGGCCGGCCTGGTCACCGCGCGGGTGCTCGGCAGCGCCCTGGGTATCCCGGTCGACGGCATCTGCACCCTGGACATGATCGCGGCCGACGCGGCCGGCGCATGCGGGCGGCAGCGAGTTCCTGGTCGCCACCGACGCCCGCCGCAAGGAGCTGTACTGGGCCCGCTACAGCGCCGGCCGGCGAGCGGCTCACCGGCCCGGAGGTCAGCCCGGCGAGCCGACCTGCCGGCCGGCCTGCCGGTCGCGGGCGAGGGCGCGCTGCTCTACCCCGAGACCGGGGCCCGGCCGATCGAGCCCCGGTACCCGGCCGCAGCCTGGCTGGCTGCCCTGGCCGCGCAGCGGACCAGGCCGCGGGCCAGCCGCCGGCCCCGGCGGAGCCGCTGTACCTGCGACGGCCCGATGCCCGGGAGCCGGGCCGGCCCAAGCGGGTGACCCACGTGACCCGCCCGCCCGCGGCCGCGGCCGCCCGCCGTCCCCGCGATCCGCTGCGCCGCGCCGGACCGCGGTGACGACGCCTGCGGCCGACCTCGACGTGGTGCTCGCGCTGGAACTGGAGCTGTTCGGCGAGGAGGCCTGGTCCCGGCCCATGCTGGAGGGCGAGCTGGCCCAGCAGCCCGTCAGCCGGCACTACCTGGTGCGCCGAGGCGGCGCGGGGTGATCGTCGGCTACGCCGGGCTGCTGGCCGGCGGCACCCAGGCCGACGTGGCCACCATCGCGGTGACCGGCAGCGCGCAGGGTCACGGCACCGGCGCGGCCCTGCTCGCGGCGCTGCTGGCCGAGGCCCGCCGCCGCGGCTGCGCCGAGGTATTCCTGGAGGTACGCGTGGACAACCTGCGGGCCCAGCGGCTCTACCGCTCCCGCGGCTTCGAGCAGGTCGGCTCCGGCGCGGCTACTACCAGCCGTCCGGCGCCGACGCCCTGGTCATGCGGCTGGACCTGGCCGCGGCCGGGCCGCAGGCCGGCGCTGGCGGCGCGGGCGGCCCGCGATGACCGCGCCCCTGGTGCTCGGCATCGAGACCTCCTGCGACGAGACCGGCGTCGGGCTGGTCCGCGGTCACGAGCTGCTGGCCGACGCGGTCGCCTCCAGCGTCGCCGAGCACGCCCGGTTCGGCGGCGTCGTGCCCGAGGTGGCCAGCCGGGCGCACCTGGAGGCCATGGTCCCGGCGGTGCGACCGCGCGCTGGCCACGGCCGGGGTGACGCTGGCTGACGTGGACGCCCTGGCGGTGACGGCCGGGCCGGGCCTGGCCGGCGCGCTGCTGGTCGGCGTCTGCGCGGCCAAGGCCTACGCGCTGGCGCTGGGCAAGCCGCTGTACGGGGTCAACCACCTGGCCGCGCACGTCGCCGTGGACCAGCTGGAGCACGGCCCGCTGCCCGCCCCGGCCATCGCGCTGCTGGTCTCCGGCGGGCACTCCTCGCTGCTGCTGGTGCCCGACCTGGTCGCGGAGATCGTGCCGCTCGGCGCCACGATCGACGACGCCGCGGGGGAGGCCTTCGACAAGGTGGCCCGGGTGCTCGGGCTGCCGTTCCCCGGCGGCCCGCAGATCGACCGGGCAGCCCGCGAGGGTGATGAGCAGGCGATCACGTTCCCCCGCGGCAAGTACCGGGACGGCACCGTCCGACTTTTCCTTCTCCGGCCTCAAGACGTCCGTGGCCCGCTGGGTCGAGGCCCGCGAGGCGGCCGGCGAGCCGGTTCCCGTGGCTGACGTGGCCGCCTCGTTCCAGGAGGCCGTGGCCGACGTGCTGACCCGCAAGGCGGTCGACGCCTGCCGGGCTCAGGGTGTGGATCACCTGGTGGTCGGCGGCGGCGTCGCGGCGAACTCGCGGCTGCGCGCGCTGGCCGAGCAGCGCTGCGAGGAGGCCGGAATCCGGCTGCGGGTGCCGCGGCCGGGCCTGTGCACGGACAACGGGGCCATGGTGGCCGCCCTGGGCGCGGAGCTGGTGGCCCGCGGCGCCAAGCCGTCTGACCTCAGCTTCGCCGCTGACTCCGGCCTGCCCGTCACCACCGTGCTGACCTAGCGAGCTGGCGGGCGGTGCACGGCGGCGAGCAGCGCGGCGTAGCTGCGGACCAGGGCGGCGCGCTCGGCCGGGAGCAGCGGGCTGTCCGCGGGGCAGCCCAGGGCCACCCATTCATCGGACAGGTCCATGGCCGCGGCCCGCTCCCGGGCGGCCAGCGCGACGTCGGCCTCGGCCGCGCCGTACAGGTAGGCATACAGCTGGGTCAGCGCCGTGACCAGCGGCTCCGCGCTCCCGGCAGCATCGGGGTGGCCGGCTCCGCTCAGGGTCGCCGGCTCGCCCGGGCCGCCGGGCCGGGCCCGGTACTGGCGCTCGCGGTGCGCCGCCCACCAGGCCACCTCCAGGCGGGCCGCGTGCGCCGGGTCGGCCGGGCCGCCATGCGCCATTCGCAGCAGCGCGTAGAAGCGGCGCATGCAGCGCCGGGCCCCGTCCGGGTCGTTCGGGCTGGGCGCCCACAGCTGGTTGGCCCGAAGCACCAGCCAGGCGCCGTGCAGGGTGCGCGGCCAGTCCATCCGGAACGCGCGGTGCACCAGGGCCACCGATGCCACCAGCAGCCGCAGCCACTGCCGGCGGTAGTAGGCCACCCAGGCCGCCGCCTCCAGCCGGCCCACCTCGACCGGATCGAACGACCGCAGCGGGCCGGGATCGCCGTTCACCAGCGCCTCCAGCTGTCCGGGCAGGCCAGCGGACCGGCCCGCCGGCGCGCTCGCGCAGCGTATTACGAGCAGCCGGCCAGCCGTAATTTGGCTGGCCGGCGGCCCGGCGGGGTTTGACGGGCGCGCACCCCGGCGTTACTGTTCGGAACTGGCACTCACTAGGGTAGAGTGCTAACGCGACAAGGTTGGCCTGACACCCGCGACGGCAGGCTGGCATGGTCGCCCTCTCTAACTATTCAGCTAGCCCTTTCCGGAGGGGGAGGTCAGATCGTGACGACCGCCACCAAGGTTGTTCTCAAGCCACTCGAAGACCGGATCGTGGTGCGCCCGCTCGAGGCTGAGCAGACCACCGCGTCCGGCCTGGTTATCCCGGACACCGCCAAGGAGAAGCCGCAGGAGGGCGAAGTCCTCGCTGTCGGTCCCGGCCGGTTCGACGACGCGGGCGCCAAGCGCGTTCCGATGGACGTCAGCGTCGGCGACGTGGTCCTGTACAGCAAGTACGGCGGCACTGAGGTGAAGTACCACGGCGAGGAGTACCTGGTGCTCTCCGCCCGTGACGTGCTCGCCATTATCGAGAAGTAAGCACGCGGAACGCGCTCGTGCCCGGCCCGGGTGGTCCCGTGCCGGGCACGCGTGCGTGAGCACGGCTGCCGCGATGGCGCCCTGGCCGGCCTCTTGCCGCCCGGGCGGGCCTGATCCGGCACTAACCCAACCGCGATAACGATTCCCGCGATATCTGAGGTGCTGAATGGCCAAGAGCCTGGAATTCAACGAGGACGCGCGGCGCGCGCTGGAGCGCGGTGTGAACCGGCTTGCCGACGCCGTCAAGGTGACACTGGGCCCCAAGGGCCGCAATGTCGTGATCGACAAGAAGTGGGGCGCCCCCACCATCACCAACGACGGTGTCACCGTCGCCCGTGAGGTGGAGCTGGAGGACCCGCAGGAGAACCTGGGCGCACAGCTGGCCCGCGAGGTAGCGACCAAGACCAATGACGTGGCCGGTGACGGCACGACGACCGCCACGGTGCTGGCCCAGGCCATGGTGCACGACGGCCTGCGCAGCGTCACGGCCGGCGCCAACCCGATGGCGCTCAAGCGCGGCATCGACGCGGCCGCCGCCGCGGTGTCCGAGAGCCTGCTCAAGTCGGCCCGCGAGGTCGAGGAGCAGAGCGAGATCGCGAACGTGGCGACGGTCTCCGCCCAGGACAGCAAGATCGGCTCGCTGATCGCCGAGGCGTTCGCCAAGGTCGGCAAGGACGGTGTCATCACCGTCGAGGAATCGCCGACCATGGGCCTGGAGCTCGAGTTCACCGAGGGCATGCAGTTCGACAAGGGCTACATCTCGGCGTACTTCGTCACCGACGCCGAGCGGATGGAGACGGTCTTCGAGGACGCCTACGTCCTGCTCAACTCCGGCAAGATCTCCGCCATGGCGGACTTCCTGCCGCTGCTGGAGAAGATCGCGCAGACCAAGAAGCCGCTCGTGATCATCGCCGAGGACGTGGACGGCGAGGCGCTGTCGACCCTGGTGGTCAACAAGATCCGCGGCCTGCTGACCGTCGTCGCGGTCAAGGCGCCCGGCTTCGGTGACCGCCGTAAGGCGATGCTGGCCGACATGGCCACGCTGACCGGCGGCCAGGTCGTGAGCGAGGAAGTCGGCCTCAAGCTGGACTCCGTCGGCACTGACGTGCTCGGCCAGGCCCGCCGGGTGGTGGTCACCAAGGACACCACCACGCTCGTGGACGGCGCCGGGCGACGAGAGCGAGATCGCCGAGCGGGTCCGCCAGCTGCGGGCCGAGATCGACGGCACGGACTCCGACTGGGATCGCGAGAAGCTCCAGGAGCGAGTGGCCAAGCTGGCCGGCGGCGTGGCCGTGCTGCGCGCCGGTGCCGCCACTGAGGTGGAGCTCAAGGAGAAGAAGCACCGCCTGGAGGACGCGATCTCCGCCACCCGTGCGGCGATCGAGGAGGGCATCATCCCCGGCGGCGGCAGCGCGCTGGTGCAGGCGGCCGCGGCCCTCGGCGACCTGGGCATGACCGGCGACGAGGCGACCGGCGTGGGCGTCGTGCGCAGCGCGCTGTCGGCCCCGGCCCGGTGGATCGCCGAGAACGCGGGTGCCGAGGGCGGCGTGGTCGTGGCGGCTATCGGTGACCTGCCGGCTGGCCACGGCTACAACGCCGCGACCGGCGAGTACGGTGACCTGATGGCGCAGGGCGTCATCGACCCGGTCAAGGTGACCCGGTCGGCGGTGCAGAACGCCGCCTCCATCGCGGGCATGCTGCTCACGACGGAGGTCCTGGTGACCGAGAAGCCGGAGCCCGAGGCCGCTGAGGCCGGCGGCGGCCACGGTCACGGCCACGGGCACTGACCAGCCGCACTACCGAACACGGCAGTACCCAGGAGGGCCCGGCGCGCTGCGCCGGGCCCTCCTGCATGTCTGGCGGCGGTCTCGCGCCCGGGCCCGCTCCCGGCCGGGTCCGTCCCGCCCAGGCCCCGCCCAGGCCCCGCTCAGGCCGCCCGCTCACGCCTCCTGGGCCCGTCCGTCGGCCTCGGCCCTGCCGACCTGGGCCCGCCGGGGGCGGGCCGGGTATCGGGGCCTTGTCCGTCCGCTCAGGGAAAGTTCCCTAGGCCCTATTTTCCTGACGTTAAGATCGCTATCTGAGCACCCTTTAAATACGCTGAGTAATCAAGTGATTACCCATTGTAATTAAATGGCGGGTCGACTCTGGGATACCCATTAATGTAACCGTTCTGTTGCCTCTTTTATGTTGGCCCGACCCTCGTGGCGGGGCATCACGCAATCGGGGACGCACCGAGGGCGAGATGCCACACCGGTCGAGGGGGAGCCAGTGAACGCGCAGCTAGACGTGGGTAGCAAGGTCAGCATCCGGGATCTGACGGCCGACGCGGTAGGCGGCCAGCCAGCTGCGATCGAGTCGCTGCTGCGCCAGATCAGGCCGATGGTCCTGCGTTACTGCCGGGCCCGGCTTGGACGTATTTCCGGACATTATCAAGCGGCCGACGATGTGGCTCAGGAAGTGTGCATTGCGCTTACTGTCCGCCCTGCCGCGATACCGCGATATGGGACGTCCGTTCGCCTCATTCGTGTTCGGGATCGCATCGCACAAAGTGGCCGATGCCATGCGCAGCGCCTCGAGCCTGGCCATCCCGACCGAGGACCTGCCCGACGCGGCCGACGACCGGCCCGGCCCGGAGGAGACGGCCGTGGCCTACCTGGAGGCCGAGCGGGTCCGCAAGCTGCTGGCCCGGCTGCCGGTCCAGCAGCGCGAGCTGCTCGTGCTGCGGGTGCTGGCCGGGATGTCGGCTCAGGAGACCGGCAACGAGCTGGGCATGACGCCCGGCGCCGTCCGGGTCGCCCAGCACCGCGCGCTGACCCGGCTGCGCGCCATCGCCCGCGAGGAGCAATTCGCCTAACGGGCCAGCTCCCGAGCGAGCAGCCAGCCGGGCCGGCGCCTGGCCTGCTGCCCGCACCGAGACCATCACCCGGCGCGCACGGCCGCCCCCGTGGCCGCGGCGCGCGCGCTGCCGCCGGGATCCGTGCTCCCCCGTGGCAGGGATCCCGGCGGCCGGACAGGCTGCGCCCTCGGGCGGCCCGGAGCGACCCGGGCCACCCGGGGGCACAGTCCCGCCGGCCGCTGGGCCGGTCCCGGCGCCGGCCCGGTCAGCCCCGGGTCCGGAAAGCTCCGGGCCGGCCGGGTCCGGAAAGCCCCGGGATGCCCCTCTCGCGGGCGCGACACCAGTCCAGCTCAGCCAGCGCCGCTGACTAGGATGAACGCAATCCTGAACTCGGCCCACGGAATGTGACATGAGCGACGACGTGAAGTTCAGCCCGCCCGGCCTGACCTTCGACGACGTGCTGCTGCTCCCGGCGCACTCGACCTTCGTGCCGGCCGAGGCGGATACGACCGCGCGGCTGAGCCGCCGGATCACGCTGCGCATCCCGCTGGTCTCCTCGGCCATGGACACCGTGACCGAGGCCCGGATGGCCATCGCCATGGCCCGCCAGGGCGGCGTCGGCGTGCTGCACCGCAACATGTCGGTGGAGGAGCAGGCCCAGCAGGTCGACATGGTCAAGCGGTCCGAGGCCGGGATGATCACCAACCCGGTGACCTGCGGCGCCGGACGCCACCGTGGCCGACGTCGAGGAGCTGTGCGCCCGGTACCGGATCTCCGGCGTGCCGGTGACCGGCGAGGACGGCGTCCTGGTCGGGATCGTGACGAACCGGGACATCAGGTTCGAGACCGACCACCGTCGCCGGGTGACCGAGGTCATGACCCCGATGCCGCTGGTCACCGCGCCGGTCGGGGTGGACCGGGACGAGGCGCTGCGGCTGCTGGGCCAGCAACAAGGTCGAGAAGCTGCCGCTGGTCGACGCGGCCGGGCGGCTGCGCGGGCTGATCACCGTCAAGGACTTCGCCAAGAGCGAGAAGTTCCCGCACGCGACCAAGGACGGCGAGGGCCGGCTGGTGGTGGGCGCCGCGGTCGGGGTCGGCGAGGACGCCAAGCTGCGCGCCCAGGCGCTGACCGAGGCCGGGCGTGGACTTCCTGGTGGTGGACACCGCGCACGGCCACGCCCAGGCCGTGCTGGACATGGTGGCCCAGTCAAGGCCAACACCTCGGTCGACGTGATCGGCGGCAACGTGGCCACCAGGGCCGGTGCCCAGGCCCTGGTCGACGCCGGGGCCGACGCGGTCAAGGTGGGCGTCGGGCCCGGGCGCGATCTGCACCACCCGGGTGGTGGCCGGCGTCGGCGTGCCGCAGGTCACCGCCATCTACGAGGCGTCCCGGGCGGCCCGGCCGGGCGGCGTCCCGGTCATCGGCGACGGCGGCGTGCAGTACTCCGGCGACATCGCCAAGGCCATCGCGGCCGGCGCGGACACGGTCATGCTGGGCAGCCTGCTGGCGGGCTGCGAGGAAGGACCCGGCGAGATGGTGTTCATCAACGGCAAGCAGTTCAAGCTGTTCCGCGGGCATGGGCTCGCTGGCCGCCATGCGCAACGCCGAGCGCGGGCCGGTCCTACTCCAAGGACCGCTACTTCCAGGATGACGTGCTGCGCGAGGACAAGCTGGTGCCCGAGGGCGTCGAGGCCCAGGTGCCCTACCGCGGCCCGCTGGCCGCGGTGGCCTACCAGCTCACCGGCGGGCTGCGCGCGGCGATGGGCTACTGCGGCGCGCGCGACCATCGCCGAGCTGCAGCAGGCCCGGTTCACCCAGATCACCGCGGCCGGGCTGGCCGAGAGCCACCCGCACGACATGCAGATGGTGACCGAGGCGCCGAACTACGTCGGCCGCCGGGCCTGATGCCCGGCACCGGCCAGCTGACAGCCAGCCCCGGCCGCCTGGCCCGGGCGTCCAGCCCAGGCCGCCTGGCCCGGGCGTGAGGAGAGACGAAGCTACGTGACTCAGGTGGAGATCGGGCGCGGCAAGAGCGGCCGCCGGGCCTACGCCCTGGACGAGATCGGCATCGTGCCCGTCCCGCCGGACCCGGCACCCCGAGGAGGTGTCGATCGCCTGGCAGATCGACGCCTACCGGTTCGAGCTGCCGCTGGTGGTGGCGCCGATGGACAGCGTGGTCTCGCCGGCCACCGCGATGCAGGTCGGCGGGCTCGGCGGGCTGGCCGTGCTGGACCTGGAGGGCCTGTGGACCCGCTACGAGGACCCCGAGCCGCTGCTGGCCGAGGTGGCCGAGCTGGACGACGAGGCGGCCACCCGGCGGCTGCAGGAGATCTACGCCGAGCCGATCAAGGAAGACCTGATCGGCCGCCGGATCGAGCAGATCGCGGCGTCCGGGGTGACCACCGCGGCGCGGCTGTCGCCGCAGCGGACCGTCCGCTTCTACAAGGCCGTGCATGGACGCCGGGGCCGACATCTTCGTGATCCGCGGCACCACCGTGTCGGCCGAGCACGTCTCGGGCCAGGCCGAGCCGCTGAACCTCAAGCAGTTCATCTACGAGCTCGACGTGCCGGTGATCGTGGGCGGCTGCGCCACCTACACCGCCGCCCTGCACCTGATGCGGACCGGCGCGGCCGGGGTGCTGGTCGGCTTCGGCGGCGGCTCCGGGCACACCACGGCCGCCGTGCTCGGCGTCGCCGTGCCGATGGGGACCGCCATCGCCGACGTGGCCGCGGCCCGGCGCGAGTACCTGGACGAGTCGGGCGGCCGGTACGTGCACGTCATCGCCGACGGCGGGATGACCCGCAGCGGCGACATCGCCAAGGCCCTGGCCCTGGGCGCCGACGCGGTGATGGTCGGCTCGCCGTTCGCCCGCGCCGCCGAGGCGCCCGGCCGCGGCTACCACTGGGGCAGCGAGGCGCACCACCCCGACCTGCCGCGCGGCGCCCGGGTCCGGGTCGGCACCATCGGCACCATCGACCAGATCCTGCACGGCCCGTCGACGATGGCCGGACGGGTCGATGAACCTGATGGGAGCGCTGCGGCGGACCATGGCGACCTCCGGCTACTCCGACCTGAAGGAGTTCCAGCGCGTCGAGGTCGTCGTTACCCCCAGCGCGACCGGAAGGTAACCTGCGCCCGGTAGCGTGCATGCTCGTGATAGCGGACGCGGGACGCAGCAAGGCTGGGCCCGGCCGAGCGCGAGCGCGGCCCTGGCCGCGCTGGCGGCCGCACCGAGCACCAGGTGCTGGTGGTGGGCGGCGGCGTGGTCGGCGCCGGGGTCGCGCTGGACGCGGCGACCCGGGGCCTGTCGGTGGGCCTGGTCGAGGCCCGGGACTTCGGCTCGGGCACCTCGTCGCGGTCCAGCAAGCTCATCCACGGCGGCCTGCGCTACCTGGAGCAGCTCAACGTGGGGCTGGTCCGGGAGGCGCTGACCGAGCGGTCGCTGCTGCTGCAGCGGCTGGCTCCGCACCTGGTCCGCCCGGTCTCGTTCCTGTTCCCGTTCACCCACCACGTCTGGGAGCGGGCCTACATCGGGGCCGGCGTCACCGCCTACGACCTGCTCGGCATGTCGATGGGCCAGACCCGGGGGCTGCCCGGCCACCGCCAGCTCACCCGGCACGCCGCGCTGCGGCTGGCCCCGGCGCTGAAGCAAGTCCGCGCTCACCGGCGCCCTGGTCTACTGGGACGCCCAGGTCGACGATGCCCGCTACGTGACCACCCTGGTGCGGACCGCCGCCGGGTACGGGGCCAGCGTCGCCTCGCGGACCCAGGTCACCGGCTTCCTGCGCGAGGGCGAGCGGGTCACCGGCGTCCGGGCGGTGGACCTGGAGTCCGGCCGCGAGCTGGAGATCCGTGCCCAGCAGGTGGTCAACGCCACCGGCGTGTGGACCGACGACATCCAGGAGATGGTCGGCGGCCGCGGCACGCATCAACGTCCGCGCCTCCAAGGGCATCCACCTGGTCGTGCCGCGGGACCGCATCCACTCCAGCACCGGCATCATCCTGCGCACCGCGGTCAGCGTGCTGTTCGTCATCCCCTGGGGGCGGCACTGGATCATCGGCACCACCGACACCGAGTGGTCGCTGTCCAAGGCCCACCCCGCGGCCAGCCGGACCGACATCGACTACATGCTCGGCCAGCTGAACAAGATCCTGGCCGTCCCGCTGACCCGCGACGACGTGGAGGGCGTGTACGCGGGCCTGCGGCCGCTGCTGGCCGGGCGAGTCCGAGTCCACCTCCAAGCTGTCCCGCGAGCACACCGTGGCCCACCCGGTGCCCGGCCTGGTGATGATCGCCGGCGGCAAGTACACCACCTACCGGCTGATGGCCAGGGACGCCGTGGACGCCGTGGCGCACGGCCTGGACGGCCGGGTGGCCCCGTCCTGCACCGAGGTGATCCCGCTGGCCGGCGCCGACGGCTACGCCGCGCTGTGGAACTCCCGGTACGCGCTGGCCCGCTCCTCGCGGCCTGCACGTGGCCCGGATCGAGCACCTGCTGCGCCGCTACGGCTCGATGACCGGCGAGGTGCTCGACCTGATCGCGCGCCGATCCGGGCCTGGGCAAGCCGCTGGCGGGCGCCGACGACTACCTGCGGGCCGAGGTCGTCTACGCCGCCTCGCACGAGGGCGCCCGGCACCTGGACGACGTGCTGGCCCGCCGCACCCACGTGTCGATCGAGAGCTGGGACCGCGGCCTGTCGGCCGCGCACCGAGGCGGCGCGCTGATGGCCGGGCCGATGGGCTGGAAGTCCCGTCAGGTCGGCCAGGGAGCTGGAGAACTACCAGGCCCGGGTGGCGGCCGAGCGCGCCTCCCAGGACGCGGTCACCGACCAGGACGCCGACGCCATCCGGCTGGGCGCCCCCGAGATCGTCCCGGTCGTCACCAGCCACGCCCCCGACCGGCGGGCGGCGGGCTAGCACGGAGCTGACCTGGGCCGCCACTAGACTTCCGCGCATGTCCCGACCACGTGTGTTCTCCGGCATCCAGCCCACCGCCGACTCGTTCCATATCGGCAACTACCTGGGCGCGGTGCGCCAGTGGGTCGACCCTGCAGGAGACCCACGAGACCGTCTACTGCGTGGTCGACCTGCACGCCATCACCGTGCCGCAGAACCCCGCCGACCTGCGCCGCCGGACCCGGGTCGCGGCCGCCCAGCTGTTCGCGGCCGGGCTGGACCCGGAGCGGTCCATCGTGTTCGTGCAGAGCCACGTGCCCGAGCACGCCGAGCTGGCCTGGGTGCTGTCCTGCCATGACCGGCTTCGGCGAGGCCAGCCGGATGGTCCAGTTCAAGGACAAGTCGGCCAAGGGCGGCGCCGAGGCGGCCAGCGTCGGGCTGTTCACCTACCCGATCCTGCAGGCCGCCGACATCCTGCTCTACGCACACCGACCAGGTGCCGGTCGGCGAGGACCAGCGCCAGCACCTGGAGCTGACCCGGGACCTGGCCCAGCGGTTCAACCACCGGTTCGGCCACGACCTTCGTCGTCCCCGAGCCTTACATCCTGCCCGAGGTGGCCAAGATCGCCGACCTGCAGGACCCGGCCATCAAGATGAGCAAGTCGGCGTCCTCCCCGCAGGGCATCATCGACGTCCTGGAGGACCCCGCCGCCATCCGCAAGAAGATCATGCGCGCGGTGACCGACGCCGACGGCGAGGTCCGCGCCGACGAGGCGGCCAAGCCCGGCGTCACCAACCTGCTGCGGATCTTCTCGGCGCTCGGCGGCGAGCACCGTCGCCAGCCTGGAGCAGCGCTACGCCGGCGCCGGCTACGGGACCTTCAAGAAGGACCTGGCCGCAGGTGGTGACCGACGCGCTGGCCCCGATCCGGGAGCGGACCGAGAAGCTGCTGGCCAACGAGTCCGAGCTGGACGCCCTGCTGGCCGGCTGCGCCGCAGCGGGCCAGCCAGATCGCCCGGCCCATCATGGCGGCCGTCCGGGACCGGATCGGCTTCCTGCCGGCGGGCTGACCGCCGGGACCCTTCCCCCGCCGACCTGAGCTGTCCGCGGCGGCCTGGTCGCTGGGACTGGGCGCCGGCGGTCCGGAACGCCCGAACGGGGCTTCCGCCTCAGCGGTCGCGCCCCGCGGCCGCCGCCCGGCGCCGGACCGCGAGCGTGCCCAGGCCGAATACCGCCGCCGCGGCAATGCCCGCGCCGATGGCCAGCCCGGCGTCCTCGCCGGTGGACCGGGCCGACGCCTGGCTGCCGAACGGCACCGCCTGCGGCCTGGCGGTCGCCTTGCGGGCCGGGCGGGCGGCCGCCGGCTTCAGCGGCGGGACGAGCACGCCGACCGGGCGCACCTTGCCGTCCATCGAGAAGCCCCAGTTCAGCAGCCGCTCGCCGGCCTTGATCTCCTGCAGCGGCGTGCAGTGCAGCACCGTGACGATCAGGGTGACGTCGTTGCGCCGGGCCATCCCGATGTAGGTCGCCTTCGACTTCACCGTCCAGCCGATCTTGCCGCCCAGGCCGCCCCGGTAATCGGTCAGCAGGGAGTTCTGGTTGACCAGGGTCACCCACTTCTTGTGCTTGACCCGGAACCGGGCGGACAGCGTGTGGTCATACTTCATGAACGCCGGCGTGGCCAGCGCCTGGCGGGCGATCAGCGCCTCGTCGTAGGCCGACACCACCTGGCCGCGGCGGGCAGCCCGTTGGGCAGCTTGGCGGCCACGTCGTAGGCCTGCAGGTGGCGGGCCTCGGCGTTGATCAGGGCCATGCCCTTGTCGAAGGAGCCGGTGGCCTGGGTCAGCGCCATGGCCGCGTCATTGGCCGAGATCAGCAGCAGGGCCCGGAACAGGTCGGCCACCTTGTACCGGTGCCCGGCCAGGATGCCCACGTCGTTGGGCTCCTGCATGGCGGCCCGGCGGGTGGTGAGCACCGTCGCGTCCGGGTTCAGCCGCGGGATCAGCGTGATGGCGGTCAGCATCTTCAGGGTGGAGGCGGGGGCGAACTGGCCGTGCGGGTCGCGGGCCGCCAGCACCTGACCGGTGCTGGCATCGGCGATGACGTACGCCGAGGCCGGCACCTTCGGCAGCCGCCGCGGGTGCCCGGCCGGGTAGTGCACGACCACGCCGCGGCTGGCCAGCAGCGGGCCGCCGATGGTCAGCCGGGCGGTCCGGTCGGGCCGGGCCCGGCCGCCGGTGCCGGGCTGCGCGGCGTGCGACGGCCGTCCCGGCTTCGCCGGCCCGGCGACGGCCGGCCCGGCGGCTGCGAACGTCAGCGTCACCACACCAGCCGCCCCGGCCAGGGCAGCGGCGCGCACACGAGCACCAGCTCTCATTCCCGTCCTCAACCTCTCGCGCTGATTAGCACCAGAACACTACGCACGTGTCGCCGCTGAGGGCTGCGATGCAGCATATGTTGCGGCCGGGCCACGGCGCGTCACTCGCTGTGACCTTCCCCACCTAGGATGCCGCCAACACACGCCATAATCTGGTCCTATGAGCCGCATATCGGAGTCCGGGGCACCCATCGAAAGCGTCTATGGGCCCAAGAATGTGCAAAACATCGACCCGGACGCTGACCTGGGGGAGCCGGGCGCATTTCCGTTCACGCGCGGGGTCTACCCGACCATGTACCTCAGCCGGCCCTGGACCATGCGGCAGTACGCCGGCTTCTCCACCGCCGCCGAGTCCAACCGGCGCTACCACCAGCTGATCGAGGCCGGGACCACCGGGCTGTCGGTGGCCTTCGACCTGCCGACCCAGATGGGCTTCGACTCCGACGCGCCGCAGGCGCACGGCGAGGTGGGCAAGGTCGGCGTGGCCATCGACTCCGTCGAGGACATGCGGACTGCTGCTGGACGGCATCCCGCTGGGCGAGGTGTCGACCTCGATGACGATCAACGCCCCGGCCGCCGTCCTGCTGGCTGCTGTACCAGCTGGTGGCGAGCCGAGCAGGGCGTCAGCGCCGGCTCAGCTCACCGGCACCATCCAGAACGACATCCTCAAGGAGTACATCGCCCGCGGCACCTACATCTACCCGCCGCAGCCCTCGCTGCGGCTGGTCGCCGACACCTTCGCCTACTGCCGGGCCGAGATCCCTAAATGGAACACCATCTCCATCTCCGGCTACCACATGGCCGAGGCCGGCGCGACGCCCGTGCAGGAGATCGCGTTCACGCTGGCCAACGCCCGGCAGTACGTGCAGGCCGCCCTGGACTCCGGCCTGGCGGTGGACGACTTCGCGCCGCGGCTGTCGTTCTTCTTCGTGGCCCGCACCACGGTGCTGGAGGAGGTGGCCAAGTTCCGCGCCGCCCGCCGGCTGTGGGCGCGGATCATGCGCGAGGAGTTCGGTGCCACCGACCCGCGCTCGCAGATGCTGCGCTTCCACACCCAGACCGCCGGGGTCCAGCTCACCGCTCAGCAGCCCGAGGTGAACCTGGCCCGGGTCACCCTGCAGGCGCTGGCCGCGGTGCTGGGCGGCACGCAGTCGCTGCACACCAACTCCTACGACGAGGCCATCGCGCTGCCCACCGAGAAGGCGGCCCGGCTGGCGCTGCGCACCCAGCAGGTGCTGGCCTTCGAGACCGACCTGACCGCCACCGTCGACCCGTTCGCCGGCTCGTACGCGATCGAGTCGATGACCAGCCGACATCGAGGAGCGAGGCCGCGAGCTGATGGACAAGGTGGCCGAGCTCGGCGGCGCGGTCGCCGCCATCGAGCAGGGCTTCCAGAAGGCCGAGATCGAGCGGTCGGCCTACCACATCGCCCGGCAGATCGACTCCGGCGAGCGCAAGGTGGTGGGGGTGAACGCCTTCGTCACGCCGGACGCCGAGCCGTACGAGCCGCTGCGGGTGGACCCGAGCATCGAGCAGCAGCAGGCCGCCCGGCTGGCTGACCTGCGCGCGCCGCCGTGACGCCGGCGAGGTCACCCGGCTGCTCGGCGAGCTGCGCCGCGCGGCGGACGGGCCGGACAACCTGCTGTACCCGCTGCGCGAGGCGCTGCGCGCACTGGCCACGGTCGGCGAGGTGTGCGACGCCCTGCGTGACGCCTGGGGAACCTACCGGCCAGCCGACGTGTGCTGACCGCTCCCGGCCGGCGGCCTGGCCGCCCGCCTGCCGCCCGCCCGCAAGCTGGTCCCGGCACCGAAAGGCAGCAGCGCATGGTCCGCGATCTCCTGGAATCCATCCCGCGGGCCCACGCTGGGCATCGAGTGGGAGCTGCAGCTCATCGACCGGCGCAGCCGGATGCTCCGCCAGGATGCGCGCGAGGTGCTGGCCGCGCTGCCCGGCCTGTCGGAGTCGGGCGAGCATCCCGAAGATGAAGTACGAGTTCATGCAGTCCGCGGTCGAGGTCATCACCGGCATGTGCAGCACCGTGGCCGAGGCCAAGGGGGACCTTGCGGCGACAATCTCGCAACTTCAGCGGATAACCGGCGAGCGCGGTACGATGCTGGCCTGTGCTGGTACTCATCCTGTCAGCGACTGGCGGGATGCCAAGATGGCGCCTATTCAGCGTTATGCCGAGCTGCTTGAGAATTTGCAGTGGCTTGCCCGCAGGATCCAGACATTCGGCGTGCACGTGCACGTGGGTATTCGCGACCGAAGCAAGGCGATACCCATCGTTAATGCGCTCGCCGGCTACCTGCCGCATTTCCTGGCGCTGACCGCCTCAAGCCCGTTCTGGAGCGGGCACGACACAGGGCTCGCCTCGAGCCGGTCCGTCATCTTCGGCGGACTGCCTACCTCGGGGCCGCCGCAGCTATTAGCGGACTGGAGTGAGTTCGAGGACTACATGGACACGCTTCTGCGAGCCGGTACCATCCGGAGCATCAAGGAGGTGTGGTGGGACATCCGGCCGCACGCGGACTTCGGCACGATCGAGGTCCGGATGTTCGACGGGCTGCCCACGCTGCGCGAGATCGGCATGGCTGCCGCGCTCGCGCAGTCACTGGTTCACCTGCTCGACGCCCAGCTCGACCGGGGGTACAAGCTGCCCTCGCCGGCTGCCTGGGTGGTCCGTGATAACAAGTGGCGCGCAACCAGGTACGGCCTGGACGCAATGGTGATAACAGACGACTACGGGTCGACGGCCCCGCTGCGTGACCAGCTCTACGAGCTGGTGCATGAGCTGGAGCCGGTGGCGGAGCGGCTGGGCTGCGCGGAGGAGCTCGGCGTGGCCTTCGAGGTGCTCGACCAGGGCGCGTCTTACGAGCGGCAGCGAGCTGTCGTCGCCAGCGGCGGCGAGCCTGCCGGACGTGGTGGACGCGCTCGTGGCAGAGTTCACGACGGATCGCTTCGTCGGCCCGGGGGAGGCGGTTCATGGCCGAGCATGACCTGGAAGGGGAGCTGGACGCTTTCCTGGCCGGGCACGAGGCGGAGCTCATCGACTTCCGGCGTGACCTGCACGCGCATCCGGAGACCGGGTACCACGAGTACCGGACCACCCGGCGGATCGCGCTGCGGCTGGAGGCGGCCGGGCTGCGCCCGATGGTGCTGCCCAAGGGCACCGGGCTGATCGTGGATATCGGCGGTCAGTCAGCCGACGAGCCGCTCGTGGCGCTGCGCGCCGACATCGACGCGCTGCCGATCACCGACGAGAAGGACGTCCCCTACCGGTCCACCAATCGCGGGGCGTGCCACGCCTGCGGCCACGACGTCCACACCACCATCCTGATCGGGACCGGGCTGTTCCTGGCCCGGGCCCGCGCGGCCGGGGTGCTGCCCGGCAAGGTCCGGCTGATCTTCCAGCCCGCCGAGGAGGTGCCCGGCGGCGCCGTGGACGTGATGGCGGCCGGCGGGATCGCCTCGGTCGACCGGATCTTCGCCCTGCACTGCGACCCGCGGCTGGACGTCGGCAAGATCGGGACCAGGGCGGGCCCGATCACCGCGGCCTGCGACAAGATCCAGGTCAAGGTGACCGGCCCGGGCGGGCACACCGCGCGGCCGCACCTGACCGCCGACCTGGTCTTCGCCCTCGGCAAGATCATCACCGAGCTGCCCGCCGCGCTGTCGCGGCGGGTGGACCCGCGCTCCAGCCTGAGCCTGGTCTGGGGCCGGGTCTCGGCCGGCACGGCAGCCAACGCGATCCCCGACGACGGCGTCGTCGAGGGCACGGTGCGCTGCCTGGACGACGAGGCCTGGCACGCGGCCCCGGACATGGTCAAGTCCCTGGTGGAATCGGTGGCCATGTCCTACGGCGTGGTCCCGGACATCACCTACCAGCGCAACGTGCCGCCGACGGTCAACGACGCCGTCTGCACGGCCATGATCGAGGCCGCCGCCGACCGGGTGCTCGGCCCGGACTCGGTGACCCCGGCGCCGCAGAGCCTGGGCGGCGAGGACTTCGCCTGGTACCTGGAGTCGATCCCCGGCGCGCTGGCCCGGCTGGGCACCCGGCGGCCGGGCTCGGCCGACGACTTCGACATCCACCAGGCCACGTTCGACGTGGACGAGCGGGCCATCGGCGTCGGGCGTCCGGCTGATGGCGGCCACCGCCCTGACCGCGATGGGCGGCAGCGGCCCCAGTGTCCCCTTCCCCCTCCCCGGCATAGCCGTCACCGGATCCCCGTCCCCCGCCTGATTTCCCGCGAGCCGGAGGCGGCGCCCTGGTGGCGCCGTCTTCCCTCGTCGCTAGATTTCCCGCTCCCCTGCGGGGGCGCCGGGAGCCAGCGCCTTCCCTCGTCGCTGGCTTGCCCGCGGGGCGGCGGGGCGCCCCTGGTGGCGCTGTCTTCCCTCGTCGCAGGCTCCTCAGTCCAGACAGCGCCGGGCGCCCCGCCGCCCCGCTCGGGGCGCCTGACGGCGCCCTGGGGGTTTGCGCTGGTACAGACCGGGCCGGTGGGTCTAGGACGTAGGATTTGGGCTGGGCTGCCGATGGGGCGGTTCTTGGACTTTGCGGGCTCATGGGAGCGTCGGTATGGCGTCTGGCCAGGATCAGGCAGCTGAGGGCGGCAGTCGGCCGGCTGCCCCGCAGGCGATGCCCGGGCCCGTGCCGCCTGACCCGGTCAGGCCGGCGGGCGGTGCCGCCACCGCGGGCCCGGTGCCGGCGGGTGCGGGGCAGGCCGCGGCCGGGGCCAGCCGGGGGGCCGGCGGCAGCACCAGCATCCTGAAGTCTGCCTGGCGGACCACCGAGGACGGCCGGACAGTCTTCCGGCTGATGCCGCCGCTGGTGCTGTGGTGGGTGTGGGTCGCCTTCGCCGTGGCCAACCTGGCCGACCTGATCATCCAGTCGCACAACTGGTTCTCCGTCGAGGTGACGGCCGTCCTGCTGCTCGTGACCGGCCTGATGTACGTCTGCACGCTGCGGCCGAAGGTGATCACCGACGCCAGCGGCCTGACGGTGCTGAACCCGTTCCGGGACTACCAGGTGCCGTGGGGCGGCGTCAGCGGGGTCTACCTCGGCGACTCGGTCGAGATCCAGTGCGAGCGCCCCGCTCCCCGGCCGGAAAAGACGGTCTACAGCTGGGCGCTGTACTCGCCGCGCCGGTCCCGGGCGCGGGCCGAGCTGCGGTCGGGCGCCGGGGCGCGCAAGTGGCGCCAGCGGCCCGACTACCGGGCCCAGCGGCGCTATGAGATCGGGCCGGGGGAGACCCGGAGGCCGGCGCGAGCCGGCAGGCGACGCCGTCGTTCGCCCGGATGCCGGACAAGGCCAGGGAACTGGCCAGCCAGCACCCTAGCCACGTCATGGCCGCGGAGCTGGCCAGGCGCTGCGACGCGGCCCGGGAGGCCGGCGTGGCCGGCGGGGTGGTGCGTGGTCGCTGGGCCTGGCTGCCGATCGCCTCGGTGGTGCTCCCCGTCGCCCTGCTGATCGCCGTCATCGTGGCTCACTGAGCCCGCTGCGGCTAGTTTTCCGCGGGCCCGGCCGGAGACTCATCCCCGAGCAGCCAGCGGGCGCCCGAGCCCAGGTCGGCCGCGGTGTCGGACGGGTTGTAGAGCGCGCAGGTCTTCAGCGACAGGCAGCCGCAGCCGATGCAGCCGCCCAGGGTGTCCGACAGCCGCTGCAGCTCGGCGACGCGCTGGTCGATCCGTTCCTGCCAGGCCCGGGCCGCCCGCCGCCACTGGGCCCGGGTCGGTGCCTTAGTGCCGGGCAGCGTGTCCAGGGCGGCCTTGATCTCGCGCAGCGACAGCCCGAGCTGCCGCCCGGCCCGGATGAAGGCGATCCGGCGCAGCATGTAGCGCGGGTACCGGCGCTGGTTGCCCGAGGTTCGCTCGGCCTGGATCAGCCCGATGTCCTCGTAGTAGCGCAGCGCCGACGCCGCCGCCCCGCTGCGTGCGGACAACTCGGCGATAGTCAGGAACTTTGCGGGTGAATCCGTCATCTGAGGCCTTGCCGCCGCGCCGCCCGGCTCAGCTGCCGACCGAGGTGCAGGGGCGGCCGCGCAGCTCGGTGACGTAGTCGGCGGGCGCCCCGGCCGCCTCGGCGGCGTCGGCCATGATGCCCAGGTACCGGGCCGACGGCAGGCCGCCCTCGTAGCCGTTGATGACGTACAGCCAGGCGACGGCATCGCCGTCGAGGGTGGTCACCCGGACCCGCGACTTGCGGTAGTAGCCGAGCGTGGCGCCGTCCCAGCTGTCCAGGGCGGCCTCGTCGGCCTCGGACAGGTCATACAGGGCCACGAACACCCGCGCGGCGGCGTCCTCGACCACGGTGCCCAGGGCGCCTTCCCAGTTCAGGTCCTCGCCGCCGAAGGTCAGCCGCCAGCCCTCCAGCCAGCCCGTCCCGCGCTGCGGCGAGTGCGGGCAGCGGTCCGCCATCTGCGCCGGGTTCATGTTGCTGCCATAGGCCGCGTATATCGCCACGAGTGCCAAGCGTAGGCGGGTTGCCCACCCCGCGTGGCCACGTCTGCATCGCGCCGGGCGGATAATGGCATAACGTGAGCCAGCCGCAGCCTCAGGTCGTGATCATCGGCGGTGGCCCGGGCGGATATGAGGCCGCCCTGGTCGCCGCGCAGCTGGGCGCCGCCGTGACCGTCATGGACCGCGACGGCCTGGGCGGCGCCTGCGTGCTGACCGACTGCGTGCCGTCCAAGACCCTGATCGCCACCTCCGGCATGATGACCGGCCTGGAGGGCGCAGCCGGGCTGGGCATCCGGGTGGACGCCAGCCGGGTCAGCGTGGACGCCCCGCGGCTGTATGCGCGGGTTCGGGACCTGGCCCTGGCCCAGTCCGCCGACGTGGCCGCCCGGCTGGCCGCCGAGGGGGTCGAGGTCATCGCCGGCGCGGGCCGCGCTGACCGGGCCCCGGACCGTCGCCGCCGGGGGCCGCGAGATCACCGCGGACGCCGTGCTGATCGCCACCGGGGCGCACCCGCGGATCCTGCCCGGCGCCGAGCCGGACGGCGAGCGGGTGCTGACCTGGCGCCAGCTGTATGACCTGCCCGAGCTGCCGCCGGAGCTGATCGTGGTCGGCTCCGGCGTGACCGGCGCCGAGTTCGCCGGCGCCTACCAGGCGCTCGGCTCGCAGGTCACCCTGGTGTCCTCGCGTGAGCACGTGCTGCCGCAGGAGGACGCCGACGCCGCCGTGGTGGTCGAGGAAGTCTTCCGGCGCCGCGGCATGACAGTCCTGGGCCGGTCCCGCGCCACGGAGGTCAAGCGGACCCCGTCCGGGGTCTCGGTCATCCTGAAGGACGGCCGGGTGGTGCGCGGCTCGCACTGCCTGATGACCGTCGGGATGGTTCCCAGCACCAGCGGGCTGGGCCTGCAGCAGGCGGGCGTGGCCGTGGACAGCGGCGGCTTCGTCGCGGTGGACAAGGTATCCCGGACCTCGCAGCCCGGCGTGTACGCGGCCGGGGACTGCACCGGCGTGCTGATGCTCGCCTCAGTGGCTGCCATGCAGGGCCGGATCGCGATGTGGCACGCCCTGGGCGACGCGGTCCAGCCGCTGCGGCTCAGCCACGTCGCCGCCACCATTTTCACCGAGCCGGAGATCGCCACGGTCGGCATCACCGAGCAGGCTGTCGAGTCCGGCGAGGCAGAGGCCGTGGTGGTCAAGCTGCCGCTGGCCACCAACGCGCGAGCCAAGATGCAGGGTTTCCGGGACGGGTTCGTCAAGCTGTTCGCCAGCCGCAACGGCGGCACCATCCTGGGCGGGGTGGTGGTCGCGCCGCGGGCCAGCGAGCTGATCCTGGGCATCTCGCTGGCCGTCGAGCAGATGCTGACCGTCGATCAGGTGGCGCACACCTTCGCGGTCTACCCGTCGCTGTCGGGCAGCCTGACCGAGGCCGCCCGCAAGCTCATGCGGCCGGCCGGGCGCTAGGCGCAGCCCGCCGGGCCGGCAGGTACGTCGGCCGGGCATTCCACCACAGCCAGATCGCCTGCAGCGCGGCCAGGCTCACCGCCACCCACTGGATCCCGTCCCGGGCCAGGGCCGGCCACAAGGCCGGGTGCGGGCCGGTAATCGTGCTCCAGACGGGCAGCGGGTAACCGCGGCCGAAGCCGGCGCAACTGGCCGCCAGCCGCCGGCTGACGGGTGGCTGGGCGGCAGGCAGTGCGGCAGGAATTCGTAGTGAACGGTGATGACGCAGGTCAGGGTGATGACCAGCCCGGATCCCAGGGCGGCCAGGAGCAGCCACCAGCGAGGCCGCAGGCGCAGCGTCAGTGCCGAGCGGGCCGGCTCGGCCTGCGGGTCCGCGCGCCCGCCGCCGGCGACCGGCACCAGCCACCGGCCCGTCGCGCGGAACTGCACGGCCATGTCCTCCCGAGTCGCCAGGTAGACAGCCGGACTGAGCAGGAGGGCCAGCTGCGCCGCGCTGATCGCCAGCACAACGGCGTCCTGGATGTCCCACCTGATAGCCAGGTGGTCCACGGAGAAGCCGATCGCCCACCAGGTCGTGAGCAGCAGCAGAATGCGGGACAAGTCGCCGCCGCGAGTCACCCGCCAGCACCAGATCAGCAGCAACAGGACGGCGACCTCCAGGCCCGCCTGCCTCGACGAGCGGCCGGCACTGTGCGCAACCTCGCGGCCGGCCGCGATCAGGACCACGTAGGCCGTCATGAGGACGCCCGGGCGGCCGTACCAGATCCGGTCGGCGGCCGGGGCCGCGGCGCGCCAGCCGGCCGCGGCCGCGCGGCCGCAGGCGGTGGCGGCCCGACGGCCGGCGACCGGGACTCGGCGCGCGGCCGTCATGGCTGGCTCAGTGCGTCGGGTGGCCCAGATCGGGGTCGTCGGGGGCCTCGAAGCCGTGCTGGCGCAGCCGGGAGACGCGCAGGTCGTCGGCGTAGGCCGCCACCGTGAAGACGCTGCCGCACAAGATCAGCACGATGCTCATCACGATCAGCCACACCGGCGCGGGCAGCAGCACGCCCGCTATCACCGCCAGGGCTGCGCATACCGGGATGATAGTTGCCAGGTGCCGCAGAAGGGTGCGCCCGCGCCAGCCCGCGTCGGTGAGCTCATGACGGACCCAGTCCCGGTTCTCGGCGGGCAGCCGGAAGCCGGCTGCGAACCGCAGCCACCGGAGCACGCCCGGATCGCCGGGCAGCCTGGCCATGATCGCTCCTCGTGTCGTGAGCCCGGCCGTGCCGTGCTCGCCGTGCCAGCTCAGCCGGCCCCGCCTGCCCGCCGGCTACGCCGGCCCGCGGGAGTGGCCGGCACTGGCGCCGGGCTGGCCTACTCGCTCAGCTCGCAGATGACGGCTCCGGCCGATACTGTCTGCCCGACCTCGACCGCCAGCCCGCTGACCGTACCCGCCTTGTGCGCGGCCAGCGGCTGCTCCATCTTCATCGCCTCCAGCACCACGATCGTGTCGCCCGCGGCCACCTGCTGGCCCTCGGCGGCCACGATCTTCACGATCGTCCCCTGCATCGGACTGACCAGGGCGTTCCCGCCCGCCGCGGGCTGGCCGCCGGCCTTCCCGCCGCGGCGGCGCGACCGGCCCGCAGCTCCGCCGGCCGGGCCGGCGCCGCTGGCGGGGCCGCCGCCGGCTCGCAGCCCGCCGGGGAGCGTGACTTCCAGCCGCTTGCCGCCGACCTCGACGGTGACCCGCTCGCGCCCGGCGGATTCCTCGTCCGGCCCGGCGGCCACCGGGCCCTCGTAGGGCGGGATCTCGCCGGCGAACTCGGTCTCGATCCACCGGGTGTGCACCTGCAGGGAGGTTCCGGCGAAGGCCGGGTCGTCCACCACCGCGCGGTGGAACGGGATGACGGTGGGCATGCCGTCGACCACGAACTCGGCCAGCGCCCGCCGGGCCCGCTGCAGGGCCTCGTCGCGGGTCGCGCCGGTCACGATCAGCTTGGCGATGAGCGAGTCGAATGCCTGCGGGACCGTCATCCCGGCGGCATACCCGGCATCCAGCCGGACGCCGGGGCCCGACGGCGGGCGCCAGCCGGTGATCGTGCCCGGCGCGGGCAGGAACCCGCGGCCCGGGTCCTCGGCGTTGATCCGGAACTCGATGGAGTGCCCGCGCAGCTCGGGGTCGGTGAAGTCCAGCGCCTCGCCGTCGGCGATGCGGAACATCTGCCGCACCAGGTCCACGCCGCTGACTTCCTCGGTCACCGGGTGCTCGACCTGGAGCCGGGTGTTGACCTCCAGGAAGGACACGGTGCCGTCCTGGGCGATCAGGAACTCGCAGGTGCCGGCCCCGGTGTAGCCGGCCGCGCGCAGGATCGCCGCGGAGGACTCGCGCAGCAGCTTGTCCTGCTCCGCGGACAGGAACGGGGCCGGCGCCTCCTCCACCAGCTTCTGGTGGCGGCGCTGCAGCGAGCAGTCCCGGGTGGACACGATGACCACGTTGCCGTGGGTGTCGGCCAGGCACTGAGTCTCCACGTGCCGGGGCCGGTCCAGGTAGCGCTCGACAAAGCACTCGCCGCGGCCGAAGGAGGCCACCGCCTCCCGGACGGCCGACTCAAACTGGCTCTCGATCTCCTCGGTCGTCCGCGCCACCCGCAGCCCGCGGCCGCCGCCGCCGAAGGCGGCCTTGATCGCGATCGGCAGCCCGTGCTCGGCCGCGAACTCGGCCGCCTCCCGGGCGCTGGCCACCGGGCCGTCGGTGCCGGGGGCCAGCGGCGCCCCGACCGACCGGGCGATATGCCGGGCGCTGACCTTGTCGCCGAGAGCGTCGATGGCGTCGGCGGGCGGGCCGATCCAGGTCAGCCCGGCCCCGATGACCTCGCGGGCGAAATCCGCATTTTCAGCCAGGAATCCGTAGCCGGGGTGCACGGCGTCGGCGCCGGAGTCCGCGGCCGCCTTGAGGATCTTGCTGATGTCCAGGTAGCTGGCCGCTGCGGTCTGGCCGCCCAGCGCGTAGGCCTCGTCGGCCATCACGGTGTGCAGGGCATCCAGGTCCTGCTCGCTGTAGACCGCGACGCTGCCCAGGCCGGCATCGCGGCAGGCGCGGATGATCCGGACCGCGATCTCGCCCCGGTTGGCGATCAGCACCTTGCGCACGGCCTGACTCCTTTCAGCTGGCCGCGGGGGACAGCCAACTGCCCTGGAGTCTAGTGATCGGCAGCGCCGGGCCGGCGCCTGGCCGGTCGCCGGCGCCGGGCCGGAGCGGGCGGCATAGCATCACCTGCGGCCGGCCAGACGGGCCTGCCGACCACGACTGCCTGACCGGGGAGACCGATGCCGGACCTGCTGCTGCTGTCCAATTCCACCAGCTACGGGATGCGCTTCCTGGAGCATGCCCTGCGCGAGATCAGCGAGCTGCTCCCGCGGCCGGGCAGCCGCCTGCTGTTCGTGCCGTTCGCCGGGCGCGATCACGATGGCTACACCGCGATCATGGCCGGCGCCCTGGCCCCGCTGGCGATCCAGGTCACCGGGGCGCACCAGGTCAGCGACCCGGCCGCGGCGCTGGCTGAGGCTGATGCGGTGTTCGTCGGCGGCGGCAACTCCTTCCGGCTGCTGCGCGCGCTGGAGGACACCGGCCTGAAGGCGGCGATCCCCGGCCGGGTCCGGGCCGGGCTGCCCTACCTGGGGTCCAGCGCCGGGACGAACATGGCCTGCCCGACGCTGCGCACCACCAACGACATGCCCGTCGTCCAGCCCGCCTCGTTCGAGGCCCTGGGCCTCATCCCGTTCCAGGTCAACCCGCACTACCTGGATGCCGATCCGGCCAGCACGCATCAGGGCGAGACCCGCGCCGAGCGGATCGGCCAGTTCCTGGAGGACAACGACGTCCCGGTGCTCGGGCTGCGCGAGGGATCCTGGCTCCGGGTCCGGGACCAGCAGGCCAGCCTGGGCGGCACCGCCGCGGCCCGGCTGTTCAGCCGGGCTGCCCCGGACGGGGCCGAGCTGGCCGCCGGCACCGACGTCAGCGACCTGCTCACCGTCGTCCCGCGCTACGACGTCACCAGCTAGCGGGGGAGGGCGCTAGCGCGCCAGCCGCCAGGTCCGGGGCTGACCGGCTCGCGCAGCAGCCGCTGCCGGGCCGCCCACTGCGACCGGGCCGGAGCGGGCGGGGCAGGCGGCTGCTGGCGGGCCAGCGCACTGAGGACGACCACGACGGCCGCCGTCTCCTCGGCGGTCGGCTGGCCGGCCACGATCCGCAGGGCCGGCGCGGCGTCCGGGCTGCCTTCTGCGCCAGCCGGCCTGTCGTCTGCGCTGGCCGGGCCGGCGGCTGCGCTGGCCCGGTCACTGTCGCGGCGGTCGGGCATGGCGGTTATCCCTTCGACTTCCCGACGCCGATACCGAACTCGCGATGCACGCGGGCCCAGAACGCGTCGCGCAGCCATTCTCGCGCCTCCTGGTAGGAGCGCAGCGACAGGCCCAGCTCCTTCTCCGCCTCGACCAGCAGTTCCTTGTCGATCACCGGCGGCAGGATCGGGCCGGGCAGCAGGTCACGGATGTTGTCATCGCCGCGGGTCAGTATCCAGCGGTGCGCGACGTGCTCGCCCGCCTCCTCGACGCGCTCGCGATCGGGGCCGAGCCGGGCGGCGGGCAGGTGGTTGATGGCCGCCGGGAGCGGGGCGGCCTGCTTCACCGGCGGCTGCCGGGGGAGCCGCTCGCCGAACACCTGCGACGGCGACGGCGCGATGGCGGCGGGCGTCGCCACGGGCCCGGCGGGCCGGACCTGCGGGACCGGGCCGGACGGGCCGGCGGCCCGGCTCCATCGGCTGGCTGAAGTACGGCTCGACGAAAGCCCGCTCCAGTACCTGGACGGTGTCGGACTCCCACACCAGCCGCTCGGCCTGGTTGGTCCCGTACGGCGGTTCCACGCCCCACAGGTGCACGCGGACCCCGAACGCCTGGGCCGCCTCGACGGCGGGCACCATGTCCTCGTCCCCGGCCACCAGGATCGCGTCCGTGATCGCCCGGTGCCGGGCCAGCGCCTCCATGTCGGCGCGAATCTGGGCGTCCACGCCCTTCTGCTGGCCGCGAGCGTTCAGGTTGCCGAGCCGCAGCTTCACCCACGACATCTGGGCGATGACCCGCTGGTCGATCGTCGGCACCCGGTCGCGGGCCGCGTCGTACCAGTAGATGCGCAGCAGCTCGCCCCGGACCTGATCCTCGGCGTGCCGGGTCAGAGCGTGGATGAGCTTGTCAGCATCGACCCGGTAGTCGCGTCGCGTCGCGGCGCTGAACAGCAGCTCTCCGGCGGACGCGTAGATATACCCGACATCCACCATGATGGCGTAGCGGGACAGCAGCGGCAGCGGCGAACCGGATTCGGTCATAGTAGAGACGACTCTAGTGGCACCATCGGGAAGCCGACCCCGTATCCCTTGGTAACTCAGCAATTACGCTCAGTTTACGACCGGCTCGTCCGATCCGGTTCGCTGTCCTGCTGACCGCGGCGCGGCGGAGCCGCCGGCCTGGTCTGAGTCCGCCGGGCCGGACCCGGCTGCGGCGGTCAGGTCTGGGCGGGCAGCGGGCCGGTGCTGACCCGCTCATCGTCGTCATCCGCGGCGGGCAGGTCCCTCGCCTCCGGCTGCTCCGCGCCCGCGGCGGGCGGCACCGCGGCCTCCTCGGCGGCCGCGTGCGGCCGCAGGAACAGCAGCGCGGCGGCCAGGGTGATCGCGGGAATCGCGGGGACCACGTAGCGCAGCGAGAAGTCGGCCGTGATCGGCGGCACCAGGATGATCGCGAGCCCGGTCAGGAACGGGAGCAGGGCCGGGCCGCCGAAGTCGCGCCGCCGCCGGTACCCGCCGGCGAGCCAGGACCGGACCACCGCGCCGAGGCCCAGCAGGAGCAGGATCCCGACCATGGTCCCGCGCAGGTACATGACCTTCTGATAGGCGATCATGAACGTCGACCACGGATGCACCAGGTGAGTCTTGGCCAGGTGGCCGCCGGTGTACTCGCGCTGGACCAGGACGTTCTGAATGGCCCGTTTGCCGTGATCCCAGTCGTTCCAGGCCAGGCCGAACTGGTAGCGGCGGCTCAGCCCGAGGTTGGGGTGCGCCGGCCGGTTCCAGGTAAAGGTCAGGGCGAAGCTGTCCAGCACGGCATTGGCGTAGTCCAGCGGCTGAGCCAGGATGGCCCGGCGGGCGAAGTTCCCGGCCAGCGCGTTGGTCTCGGGACTGAATCTGCTCTGCGGCATCCGCAGGATCGGCGAGTTCAGCTGCCAGATCCACAGCGACGCTGACATCCGGTGCGCGAGCGGCTGATCGGGGCACAGCGGCCGCTCGTCCGGCGGCGGCTTGATGACCGCGCAGTCGGCGAAGGTCATGGTGCGCGCCCACAGGAACACGCCCGAACTGTTGTTGAAGGCGATGCGGTTGTGCGCCCGGTCATACCAGGCCAGGTACGTCACCAGCGGCACTGCGCCGGCCACGATCCCGGCTGTCACGGCCCGCCAGCCGGCCCGCTTGAAGATCAGCACGACCACCGCGATGATCAGCAGCGGCAGGCCGACCGGCCAGCACACCGCGGCGAAGCCCAGCAGCGCGGTCGCCGCGGGGACCGCCCACGCCGGCCGCTCGTCGCGCTTCCACCAGCCCAGCAGCGTGATCGCCGCCACGACCAGGACGGCGAACAGCACGTCGGGCAGCATCTCCTGCTCGAGCTGGATCTCGTAGGCGTCGAGCAGGATCGGTGCCGAGGCCAGCGCGGCGCCCCAGCGCGGCAGGCCGTGCCGCCGGAGCAGGGCGTAGATCATGACGCCCATGGCCAGGCCCATCAGGTGCTGCAGCGCCGTCACGACCGCGAAGCTGTGCAGGGGCTCCAGCAGCAGCAGGAACAGGGAGTAGCCGGTCTGCCGCGAGATGGACGGAACATGCGTGAGCGCGGTGTTGACGTAGGTGATCGAGTCGCCGGCGAACCAGATCGCCGGCGGGAACCCGAGGATGGTGATCACCCGCAGGACCAGGCCCGCGACTAGCACCGCCCCGAATGCCCAATTTCCTGATAGGAAACGTAGACTTGATTTGATCCCCGCCACGTCAGACATGATGCCGGACTGGCGGGCCCGAAGCCGAATCAACACCGGCAATCCGAGGAATCACAACGGAATATTTCCGTGCTTCTTCGGCGGAAGTGTCTGCCGCTTGCTGCGCAGCGCGCGCAGTGCGCGGGTGATCTGAGCGCGAGTCTCGGCCGGCCGGATGACAGCATCGACATAACCGCGCTCGGCTGCGATGTAAGGATTGAACAGAGTGTCCTCATACTCGGCCGCTTTCGCGGTACGCAGTTTCGCCCGGTCCGCCCCGTCCTCAATGGCCGCGAGGTCGCGCCGGTAGAGGATGTCCACCGCGCCCTCGGCTCCCATCACGGCTATCTGCGCAGTCGGCCAGGCCAGGTTGATGTCCCCGCCGAGGTGCTTGGACCCCATGACGTCATAGGCACCGCCGTAGGCCTTGCGCGTAATAACAGTGATCTTCGGCACCGTTGCCTCGGCATAGGCATAGATGAGCTTAGCCCCGCGGCGGATGATTCCGCCCCATTCCTGACCGGTTCCGGGAAGGAACCCGGGAACGTCAACAAAGGTAACAACGGGAACACTGAAAGCATCACAGGTCCGGACGAACCGTGCCGCTTTCTCCGAGGCGTCGATATCGAGCGTTCCGGCTGAATGCATGGGCTGGTTGGCCACCACTCCGACCGGTGATCCGTCGACCCGGCCGAACCCGACGACGATGTTCTTCGCGAACCCGGCGTGGATCTCCAGGAACTCGCCGTCGTCCAGGACATGCTCGATCACCGTGTGCATGTCGTACGGCTGCCGGGTGGAGTCCGGGATGAGCAGGTCCAGCTCGGCGTCGGTGTCGGTGACGACCAGGGCGGCGGCCGGGTCGGCGCCGTCGCGCGGCCGGGCCGGGGGCTCCTCGAGGTTGTTGGAGGGCAGGAAGGACAGCAGGTCGCGGGCGAAGTCCAGGCAGTCCTGCTCATCATCGGCCTGGTAATGCGCGACCCCGGACTTCACGTTGTGCGCCTGCGCGCCGCCGAGTTCCTCGTGGCTGACCGTCTCGCCGGTCACTGTCTTGATCACGTCGGGGCCGGTGATGAACATGTACGAGGTCTTGTCCACCATGAGCGTGAAGTCGGTGATGGCCGGGGAGTACACGGCGCCGCCGGCGCATGGCCCCATGATCAGTGAGATCTGCGGGATCACTCCCGAGGAGATCACGTTCCGGTAGAAAATCTCGGCGAACAGCCCCAGCGCGACCACGCCCTCCTGGATGCGGGCGCCGCCACCGTCGTTGATCCCGATCATCGGGCAGCCGGTCTTCAGGGCGTGGTCCATGACCTTGACGATCTTCTCGCCGTAGACCTCGCCCAGCGAGCCGCCGTAGACGGTGAAATCCTGGCTGAACACGCAGACCGGCCGGCCGTCGATGGTGCCGTAGCCGGTGACCACGCCGTCCCCGTAGGGGCGGTTCCTGGCCATCCCGAAGTCGGTCGACCGGTGCCGGGCCAGCTCATCGAGCTCGGTGAAGGACCCCGGATCGAGCAGCGCGTCGACCCGCTCGCGGGCGGTCATCTTGCCCTTGGCGTGCTGCCGCTCGACCTGCCGCTCAGTGCCGGCGTGCACCGCCTCGTAGCGGCGCCGGTCCAGGTCGGCAAGCTTCCCGGCGGTGGTGCGCGGGTCGGGCATCGCCGCCTCGTCGAGCGGCTCAGGAGCATCGGTGGCCATGCCGCACAGGGTAGGCCAGGACCGCTGCCGCGCGGCTAGCGGCCGCCGTCCTCCCCGGCCGCCTCAGCTGCGCCGGGCCCGCCTGCTGCATCCTCGGGACCGGCCGGGCCGGTCTCAGCGGTGTCGCTGGCGGCGGGCGTGGTCGCGGGCAGCAGCCGGGGCCGGGGCCGGGGCCGGGGCTGCCGGGGCACCAGCGCCGGCCGGGGCGAGCGCCCCGGCGCGGGCCGCCCGGCCGAAGCGGGCGCCGGGGATCTGCGCGAAGGCCAGTCCGGCGGCCAGGCAGCCGAGCGGGATGGCGATCATCGTGTACCGGTACAGCGACTGGGTCACTAGCGCCGGCGACACGATGCTGACGGCAGCCAGCCCCCACGGCAGTACGGCCAGGCCGCCCCAGCGCCGCCAGTTGCGCAGCACGCCGGCCAGCCCGGCCAGGATCACCAGCAGGAACAGCAGGCCGGGGAAGATCACCGGCTGCTGGTACAGGAACAGGAAGAACGCATACGGCTGGACGGCATGGGTGTTGCTCGTCGTCCCGGCGTAGTTCCTGATGTAGTTCTGGTAGTAGGACGGCAGGTGCGGGATCCGCGGCTGCGGGGTGAAGGTCAGGTACGCCCCGCCCTGCGGCCGGTCGGTGGTCAGGAAGGTCAGCAGCACGTCACGGCTGACCACCTTCAGGTAGGCGCCGGGCTGAGCCTCGATGGCCTTGATCGCGAACCGCTGCCCGAGGGCGTCGTTGTACTTGTTGATGCCCGGATGGGCGTCGTGGCGCCACCACACGTCGGGGGCCCACACGTAATCCGACGGCGTGCGCTCGTTCAGCAGGTAGGAGATCGACCAGGCGGGCGCGGCCGGGGCGGCCTGCGACTTCTCCCGGCCGGGGCACAGCGGCGCCAGGTCCGCCGGCGGCCTGATGACCGCGCAGTTAGCGAAACTGGTGGTGCGCGACCACAGGAAGATGCCGTCGCTCAGGGTCAGGTTGTACTTGCCGTACTGGCTGTGGAAGGCCAGGACGTAAGCCGCGAGCGGGATGACGAACACCACGGCTGCGGCCGTGAAGGCCTTCCAGCCCACCCTCCTGACCAGCAGGAACGCGGCCACGATGATGACCAGCGGAATGCCGTTGCCGCGCAGCACCGAGGCGTAGGCCAGCAGCAGGCCCGCGACCGCGCACTGCCAGATCCGCGGCGTGCGGCGGGTCAGCAGCAGCGCCGTCGCCACCACGATCACCAGCGCGAACACGGTGTCGGACAGGATGTAGGACTCCAGCGCGATCTGCCGGACATCGAACAGCGTCGGCACGGCGGCCAGCGCCGCGCCCCAGGCGGGCAGGCCCCAGTACCGCAGCAGGGCATAGACGATCACCGCGATGGCGATGCCCATCAGGTGCTGCAGGCTGGTGACGATCAGCAGCGCGTGCGGCAGGTCATGGAAGATGGCCAGGAAGAACGAGTAGCCCGACGGGCGCAGGTAGCCGAGCCGCCCGGTCACCGCGCTCTGCATGTACAGGAACGAGTCCGCGGTCAGCAGCGCGGGACGGAACGACAGCGCGGCGAGAATGCGCGGGATCAGGGACAGCAGGACCAGGATGGTGATCAGCCGGTGATGGCGCCACAGCGCGGCCGGGGTGGCCGCCCGGGCAACGCGGCGGGTGCCCGCGGCCAGTGCCGCCCGCTGGCCCCGCCAGCCGCGCCCGCCCGGCGCTCCGGGTCCCGTGCCCGGGCCGGCTGACCCCGGCGGATCGGCAGTTCGTCGGTCTTGAGATCAGCCACTGCTTTCCTCGATCTGCTGGGCGGGCCGTCATCGCGGCCCGCCTGATGCTGGCTGTTCAGGGTTGGTACCCCGCTCCCGCGGGGCGGACCCGCGGCGTAGCCCCGGGGTTAACGGCGGCGCGGCGCCGCACCGCTCGCGGGCCGGGGGTGCCGCCGGTCACTACCGGAGCACCGGTCACTGCCGGAGCACTGGCCGCTCGCGCCGGGTGGTCCGCCGGAGGGTCATCCCGCCGTGCGACGGGCCCAGCTGATCGTCGTGCCCCGCCGCTCGCGCCCGCGAGGACCACCGGGCGGTCCGCTGAGCCGGCGCAGGTCGTCCCGGCACCGCCGGCACCGTGACGCTATCCTCGGCCCTCTGACACTAGCTGGCCGATCATAGCGGAGACGTACTGTGTCCGAAGCTTCACCGGATCTGCTCGACCAGGCGGCGCTGCGGCCGGTCGTGCTGACGCCGGGCAGCCTCTGGACCAGCCTGGACGTGGTGAGCCAGACCGGATCGACGAATGAGGACCTGCTGGCGGCGGCGCGGTCGGGGGCGGCCGAGGGCGCCGTGCTGGTCGCCGAGGAGCAGACTCGCGGCCGCGGCCGGCAGGGCCGTAGCTGGATCACGGTGCCCGGCCGGGCGCTGTCCTTCTCCGTGCTGCTGCGCCCGGCTGGCGTCCCGCCGGCGGGCCGGGGCTGGCTGCCGCTGCTGACCGGGGTGGCCGTCGCCCGCGCGGTGGCGACGGTGACCGGCGTGCCCGTCAGTCTCAAATGGCCGAACGACGTGCTGGCCGGCGGGGCGAAGCTGGCCGGCATCCTGGCCGAGCAGGCCGGCTCCGCCATCGTGACGGGCATCGGGATCAACGTCGGCGCCCGCCGCGACGACCTGCCCGGGCCGGGCGACCCGGCCGCTGAGCCGGCTGGCGCCGGGTGGCCGGCCGGCCCGGCGCCCGGCGCAGCCGCGCCGGCGGCGCTGGCCCCGACCTCGCTGGCGCTGGCCGGGGCGCCGGCCGCGGACCGTGGCGCCCTGCTGGTCGCGATCCTGGCTGAGCTGGAGCACTGGTACCGCCGCTGGGCGGGCCCGGCGGATGCGTCCGGGTCATCCTGGCCCCCCGGTGATCCGGACAGCAGCGGGCTGCGGGCCGAGTACCTGCGCTGGTGCTCGACCATCGGGACCGCGGTGCGTGGTGCACCTGCCAGGCGGCGCCGAGCTGACCGGCACGGCCGCGGGGATTGACAGCGCCGGCTGCCTGGTCGTGGCGACTGAATCGGGCACGACGGCCGTCAGTGCCGGGGACGTCGTGCACCTGCGCCGCCGGGCCTAGCTGCGCGGGGCGGCCGCGGATTGCCGGGATACATGCCACCATGAGGCCTATGACGAGTCCCTCCGGCCTGTCCGAGGGTGAGCATGTGGTGCTGCGGCTGCATCCGCACTGGAAGACGGTGCTGCGGCCGGTCCTGGTCCTGGCGCTGATCATCGCCGCGGTCCTGGCGGCCCTCATCCTGCTGCCGTCATCGGCCGACAAGCCCCGGTCAGGCTGGGCATCGCCGTGGTGGCCGTGCTGGCGGCCATCGCCTGGTGCGCGGTCCCGCTGCTGCGCTGGCGGACGACCAGCTATGAGCTGACCAACCGCCGCCTGCGGCTGCGCTCGGGGATCCTGACCCGGCGGCGGGCGGGATTTCCCGCTGGCCCGGATCAGCGACGTCTCGTTCTCGCACGGGATCCTGGACCGGATCCTGGGCTGCGGCCGGCTGGTCGTGGAGTCGGCGGGTGAGCACGGCGAGCTGGTCCTGACCGAGATCCCGCACGTCGCAGGACGTCCAGGCCCAGCTGTTCCAGCTCGTCGAGGACGAGCAGGTGCGCGTCGAGACAGCCCGGCGGGCTAGCTAGCCTCGAAGGCGTGGCAGACTTCTTCCCTCATCGAGGTCCGCGAGCACCGCGACGGCGCGGTCGCCGAGGTCGTGCTGAGCAGGCCGCAGGCCATGAACGCGCTCAGCACCGAGATGCTCGGCCAGCTTGCGGCCGGCGCTGGCCCGGATCGCCGGGGACGTGCAGGTCCGCGCCGTGGTGCTCAGCGCGGCCGGGGAGCGTGCCTTCTGCGCCGGGGCGGACCTCAAGGAACGCGCGGCCATGAGCGACGCGCAGATCCTGGCCCAGCGGCCGGTGTTCCGGGCCGCGTTCGGCGCGCTGCTCGGGCTGCCGCAGCCGGTCATCGCCGCCGTGCACGGCTTCGCCCTCGGCGGCGGCTGCGAGCTCGCGCTGTCCTGCGACCTCATCGTGGCCGACGAGACGGGCGGTATTCGGGCTGCCCGAGACCACCGTCGGCCTGGTGCCCGGCTGCGGCGGCACCCAGCTTCCGGCCCGGCGGCTGGGCCAGGGCCTGGCCGCCGACCTGGTGCTGACCGGCCGCCAGGTGGACGCAGCCGAGGCCGAGCGGATCGGGCTGGCGGACCGGCTGGTGCCGGCCGGCACGGCCGGTCAGTGCGCGCTGGAGCTGGCCGGGCAGATCGCCGCCAACTCACCGGTCGCGGTGCGGGCCGCCAAGCAGGCCATCCGCCTGGGCAGCGGGCTCCCCCTGGCCGCCGGCGCTGGAGGTCGAGGATGCCGCCTGGCGGACCGCCGCGCTGTCCGCTGACCGCCGCGAGGGGATCGCGGCATTCGCCGCAGAAGCGCGCGCCATCCTGGCCCGGTCCGGCCCGCCCGCCGGCGGCGCCCCCGCAGCCCGGCGACTCAGAAGGGATCGGTCACCGTGAGTGACCTGCCCAGCCGCATCTCCGATCCGCGAGGTGGGCCCGCGGGACGGCCTGCAGAACGAGGACCCGGTGCCGACCGCGGCCAAGATCGAGCTGATCAACCGGCTGTCGGCACACCGGGGTGGGGCGGATCGAGGCCGTGTCGTTCGTCCGGCCCGAGGCCATCCCGCAGATGGCCGACGCCAGCGAGGTCTGGGCGGGCATCGCCCGCTCGCCGTCAGGTGCGCTACTCCGCGCTGGTGCCCAACCTGCGCGGCGCCCAGCGGGCGCTGGCCGCGGGCGTCACCGAGCTGGAGGCGGTGGTGTCCGCGTCCGACACCCACAACCGCAAGAACGTCAACCGGTCGACCGAGGAGTCGCTGGACGAGATCGCCGCCGATCATCGACCAGGCGCATCAGGCGCGGGGCCAGCTGCCAGGTCATCGTGTCGACGGCGTGGGGCTGCCCCTATGAAGGCGACGTGCCCGTGTCGCGGGTGGTCGCGCGTCGCGGGCCGGGCGGTGGCCGACGGGGCGGACTCGGTCTCGTTCGGTGACACCACGGGATGGCCACGCCGTCGCGGGTCCGCAGCGCTGGTCGGCGAGTTCCGGTCGGCGCAGCCCGGGCAGCGCGCTGAACCTGCACTTCCACAACACCCGGGGCACCGGCCTGGCCAACGTGCTGACCGCGCTGGAGCTGGGCGTGGCCGACTTCGACGCCTCGGTGGGCGGCCTGGGCGGCTGCCCGTACGCGCCGGGCGCGACCGGCAACATCGCCACCGAGGAACTGATCCACATGGTGGAGGACATGGGCGTGGCCACCGGGATCGACCTGGAGGCGATGATCGAGGCGGCGGCCGACGCGGAGCGGGTCATCGGCCGCCAGCTGCCTTCCCAGGTGCTGCGGGCCGGCCCGCGGACCCGCACCATCCCGGCCTGAGCTGCCGGTCCGTCCGCCGGTTCCCGGAGGTCTCCCGGCTGCGCGTGATCTTGGCGTGTTTGATGCCGATTTATCGGGAGACCTGGGCGCCAGATTCCGCAGCGGTGAGCGCGCCCTAGCGCTCCCGGAAACTGGATGAATGGGAGCTGGACCGTGTTCAGACTTCGTCGGCTCGGCCTGGTCGGCCTGATCTACATCATCATCGGCCTGGTGGTCGCCTGGCAGCACAACTACATCACCCTGCACCTCGTCAAGCTGGTTCTGTCCGCGATCCTCGCCGTCCTGCTGTGGTGGCTGGTCCTGCTGGGCGTGAACCTGCATCTCGGCTGACGCCCCGCCGGTCGTGGCCGCTCCCGCACTGCCGGGGAGCGGCCACGATCATGCCGGGGGCCGGGGCTGGCGTACGCTCGCGGTCGTGAGCGAAGCACCCCCAGAACTGACAGATTCCGAGCCGGGACATCCGGAGCTGACGGCCGTCCGGGCCCGGATCGAGCAGGGCGGCGCCGCCCGCTATCACCAGGCGGCCGCGGCCAGCGGCAAGCTGTTCGCCCGGCAGCGGATCGGGCTGCTGGTCGACGACGGCAGCTTCACCGAGGACGGCGCGTTCGCCAACGTCCTGGCCGACGGGCTGCCGGCCGACGGGGTGGTCACCGGGACCGCGACGGTCGGCGGCCGGCCCGTGGCGCTGATGGCCAACGACTCCACGGTCAAGGCCGGCTCGTGGGGCGCCCGGACGGTCGAGAAGATCATCCGGATCATCGAGACCGCCTACGGCCGCGGTATCCCGATGATCTACCTGGTCGACTCGGCGGGCGCCCGGATCACCGACCAGGTGCAGATGTTCCCCGGCCGCCGCGGCGCCGGGAAGATCTTCCACACTCAGGTCCGGGCCTCCGGATCGATCCCGCAGGTGTGCGCGCTGTTCGGGCCGTCGGCCGCGGGCGGCGCCTACATCCCGGCCTTCTGCGACTTCGTCACCATGGTCGAGGGCAACGCCTCGATGTACCTGGGCAGCCCGCGGATGGTCGAGATGGTGGTCCGGCGAGCAGACCACGCTGGAGGAGATGGGCGGCGCCCGGATGCACTGCACGGTGTCCGGGGTCGGGCACCACCTGGCCGCCTCGCGAGCGCGAGGCGCTGGACGCGGTCCGCGGATTACCTGTCCTACCTGCCGGGCAACTGGCAGCAGCCGCCGCCCGCCGCGCCCGCCCGGGACCCGAAGCGCAGCCGACCTGCGGGCGCTGGTCCCGGCCAGCGAGCGGCACGCGTTCGACATGCGCCGCTACATCCGCGGGCTGGTCGACGAGGGCTCGCTGTTCGAGATCCACGCGCTGTGGGCGCGGGAGCTGACCGTGGGATTCGCCCGCCTGGACGGCCAGCCGGTCGGGGTGGTGGCCAACAACCCGATGTTCAAGGGCGGGGTGCTGTTCGTCGACTCGGCCGACAAGGCGACCCGGTTCATCCAGCTGTGCGACGCGTTCAGCCTGCCGCTGCTGTTCCTGGCCGACGTGCCGGGCTTCATGGTCGGCACGGCCGTGGAGAGGCAGGGCATCATCCGGCACGGGGCCAAGATGATCAGCGCGGTGGCCGAGGCCACGGTGCCGAAGATCTGCGTGGTGGTCCGCAAGGCCTACGGCGCGGGCCTGTACGCGATGGCCGGGCCCGGCTTCGAGCCGGACGCCACGCTGGCCCTGCCCACCGCCAAGATCGCGGTCATGGGCGCGGAGGCCGCGGTCAACGCCGTGTACTACAACCGGCTGGCCGCGGTGGCCGACGAGACTGAGCGGGCCGAGCTGACCCAGCGGCTGCGCGCGGAGTACGAGGCCGACATCGACGTGCTCCGGCTGGCCGGCGAGCTGGTCGTCGACGACATCGTCGAGCCCGAGGATCTGCGGGCCCAGCTCATCCGCCGGTTCGCGGCCGCGGCGGGCAAGGACCGGGGCTTCTCCCGGCGCCGGCACGGCGTGACGCCGGTTGAGCATTCGGGCTGGCCGTCTGGCGACCGCGTGTAGTCGAGCAGGAAATACTCTCCGCGCCGCCTTACGATCGATGCATGACCAGCGTTCTGCTTGCCGAAGATGACCCGGCGATCTCCGAGCCGCTGGCCCGCGCGCTGCGCCGCGAGGGCTACGAGGTCGGCGTCGCCGCCGACGGGCCTGGCACGCTTGAGGCTGCCCGCGCAGGCGGGATCGACCTCATCGTGCTGGACATCGGCCTGCCCCGGCTCGACGGGCTGGAGGTCTGCCGCCGCATCCGCTCGGCGGGCCAGTCCGTCCCCGTCCTGATCCTCACCGCCCGCGCCGACGAGGTCGATACCGTCATCGGCCTGGACGCGGGCGCCGACGACTACGTGACCAAGCCGTTCCGGCTGGCCGAGCTGCTGGCCCGGGTCCGCGCGCTGCTGCGCCGCGGCGCCTCGGAGACCAAGGTGGTCCAGGGCGTCCGGATCGACACCGACGCCCGCCGCGCCTGGCTCGGCGACGACGAGATCGAGCTGACCTCCAAGGAGTTCGACCTGCTGGCGCTGCTGGTGGCCGAGGCGGGAAAGGTGGTGACCCGCGAGCAGATCATGCGCCAGGTCTGGGACAGCAAGTGGTGGGGCTCGACCAAGACCCTGGACATGCACGTATCCTGGCTGCGCCGCAAGCTGGGCGATGACGCGCACAGCCCGCGGTTCATCACCACCGTGCGTGGTGTCGGGTTCCGCTTCGAGCGCGGTGAGTGACTGCTCTCGTCACGGGGTCCTGACGATGCGCCAGGAGACCTAGGGACCAGGCCATGCAGCGCAGGCTGCTGATCTCGACGCTCGCGGTCGCCGTCGTGGCGGTCTTGCTGCTCGGGCTGCCGCTGGCCTTCGTGCTCAGCCGGCTGCAGGTCAGCGAGGCGTCCGACCAGCTCAGCCGGGATGCCTCGACGCTGGCGAAGGCCCTGCAGGCCCGGGTGAGCGCCGGGCTGCCTGCTGGCGCGGCCCAGATGGGCCGGTCGCTGTCGGACCGGTACGTGCTGATCCGCCAGGATGACGGGCCGCTCGACCAGGGTCGGGCGTCGAAGCCGCCCCGGCGGCACACCATCACCGCCTCGGCCGCCACCTCTGATTTCTCGGTCACCGTCGAGACCGACGACTCCTTCGTCGCCGGCAAGGTCTGGGGCGCGCTGCTGCTCATCGGCTCGCTGGCCCTGCTCGCGGTGGCCGTCGCGGTCGTCCTGGCGTTGTTCCAGGCCAGACGGCTGGCCCGGCCGATGGAGGAACTGGCCCGGGCCGCCGACCGGCTGGGCTCGGGCGATGCCCGGCCGCTGGGCCGCCGGTACGGCGTCCAGGAGCTGGACCGGGTGGCCGAGGGCCTGGACGGCTCCGCGCAGCGCATCACCGACCTGCTGTCGGCCGAGCGCGACTTCGCCGTGGACGCCTCCCATCAGCTGCGCACCCCGCTGACCGCGCTGTCCATGCGGCTGGAGGAGATGATCGCGGCCGCCGACTACCCGGACGTGGTGCGCGAGGAGGGCGCGGCCGCGCTGGCCCAGACCGAGCGGCTGGCCGAGGTCGTCAGCCAGCTGCTGGGCCGGGCCCGCCGGACGATCACCGGCGCTCCCTCGCTGGCCAGCGTCGACGAGATCGTCGCCCAGCAGGTGGTCGAGTGGGAGCCGGCCTTCCGCCGGGTGAACCGCAAGCTGGAGGTGACGGGTACCAAGGGGCTGTGCGCCTTCGCCACCCCCGGCGGCGCGGCGCAGGTCATCGCGACGCTGCTGGACAACGCCCTGGTGCACGGTTCCGGGGCGGTCACCATCCGGACCTCGCAGACCCGGCGCTCGGTCGTGGTGGAGGTCCGGGACGAGGGCGCGGGGGTGCCGCCCGAGCTGGTCCCGCGGATCTTCGAGCGGAGCGTCAGCGGCTCGCCCGGCGGCACCGGCCTGGGCCTGGCCCTGGCCCGGACCATCGCCGCGGCCGACGGCGGCCAGGTGGTGCTGGTCCGGCCGCGGCCCGCGGTCTTCGCCGCTGTTCCTGCCGCACGGCAGTACCGAGCCGCCGGCCCGGCCCGCCGTCAGCGGTCCCGCTTAGTTACCCAGGGGGACAACCCCCTGGAACCCCCGGACCGGGGGCGCCGCGCCCCGGACCGCCGGGTTAGCCCAGGGCGCCACCCCCTGGAACCCCCAGTCGGGGGCGCCGCGCCCCGGACCCCCGGGTGGCAGGCTGAGCAGCGCAGTTACGCCATAAGCTACGGCGGTGATGGATTCTGCTGACGCTGCCGCGCAGACCGCCGCCGTGCCGGGACCGCCCGTGGTCGGGATGGTCGGCGGCGGCCAGCTGGCCCGGATGACCAGCGCGGCGGCCGTGGCCCTGGGCATCGAGTTCCGGGTGCTCGCCGCCACTTCCGACGAGAGCGCCGCCCAGGTCTGCGCGCACACTGTCCTGGGCGATTACCGCGACGCCGCCAGCGTGCTCAGCTTCGCCCGCGGCTGCGATGTCGTGACCTTCGACCACGAGCACGTGCCGGCTGACCTCATCGCGGCCATGGAGCAGGCCGGGATCACCGTGCGGCCCGGCGGCCAGGCGCTGCGCTACGCCCAGGACAAGCTGGCCATGCGCGAGCGGGTCAGCGCCCTGGGCATCGCCTGCCCGCGGTACGCGCCGGTAGCTGACCTGGCCGCGGTCGAGGCATTCGCCGCCGGCTCCGGCTGGCCCGTTGTGCTCAAGGCCATCTCCGGCGGCTACGACGGCAAGGGTGTCTGGGTGTGCCGGACGCCCGAGCAGGCCCGGGAAGTCCTGGATCACGGCATCGGGCTGATCGCCGAGGAGTTCGTCGCCTTCGAGCGGGAGCTGGCCATCCTGGTCGCCCGCTCCGCCAGCGGCCAGGGCGCCGCCTACCCCGTGGTCCAGACCGTCCAGCGGGACGGGATCTGCCGCGAGGTGGTCGCCCCGGCGCCCGGCCTGTCCCCGGCCACCGCCGTCCAGGCCCAGTGGCTCGGCCTGCGGCTCGCCGCCGAGCTTGACGTCACCGGCCTGCTGGCCGTCGAGCTGTTCGAGACCAGCGCCGGGCTGCTGGTCAATGAGGTCGCGATGCGCCCGCACAACAGCGGGCACTGGACCATGGACGGCTCGGTCACCTCCCAGTTCGAGCAGCATCTGCGCGCCGTGCTGAACCTCCCGCTGGGCGCTACCGCCCCGGTGGCGCCCGTCGTGGTGATGGAGAACATCCTCGGCGGCACCGAGCCCGACCTGCGCGAGGGGCTGGTCCACGTCATGGCCCTCGATCCCGGCGTCAAGGTGCACTACTACGGCAAGGCCGTCCGGCCCGGCCGGAAGGTCGGGCACGTCAACGTCGCGGGCGCCGACCCGGCCGAGGTCACCGTCCGGGCCCGCCGGGCGGCCAGTTACCTGGCCAACTGCGTCGAGGACGAGACGCTGCCCGGCGAGCCAGCCCGGGCTCGGCTGATCCGGCGGCCGCCGTGGCCGGGGAGGGGGCGTGATGGCTAGTCAGCCGCAGGTCAGCGTCGTGATGGGCAGCGACTCCGACTGGCCCGTCATGGAGGCCGCCACCGTCGCGCTGGACGAGTTCGGGGTGCCCTGGGAGGCCGACGTCGTCTCCGCGCACCGGATGCCCCGCGACATGATCGCCTACGGCACCGCCGCGGCGGGCCGCGGCATCCGGGTCATCATCGCCGGGGCCGGCGGTGCCGCGCACCTGCCTGGCATGCTGGCGTCGGTTACCCCGCTGCCGGTCATCGGCGTGCCCGTGCCGCTGGCTCACCTCGATGGCCTGGACTCGCTGCTGTCCATCGTGCAGATGCCGGCCGGCATCCCGGTGGCCACCGTCGCCGTCGGCGCCGCGCGCAACGCCGGGCTGCTGGCCGTCCGGATGCTCGGCGTCGCCGACCCCGCGTTGCACGGCCGGATCGTGGCCTTCCAGGAAGAACTGCGCCAGACCGCCGAGCGCAAGGGCGAGGCGCTGCGGGCCCGGCTGCGGCCCGGCCCCGACGGCACCCCGCCCGGCCCCGTCCCCGGTTCCTCCGCCCGCTTCGAGGACCGGACCTGACCGCCGCCGTCCAGGGTTATCCGTAACGAGCTGGCGCCCGGCCGGGGCCGCCCGTCCCGGCGGACCGCGGCGGGCGCTCGCCCGCCGCTAGCCTGGCTCGTCCGCCGGCGCGGCCCGGCGCAGCTGCCCGCCTGGCCGGGCCCCATACCGGTGCCGGCGCCCGCGGGCGCTGGTCACAACGTGGTGAATCTGGGGGGTGCCTGCCCCCCGGATCCGTCACGTTGTCCGGATCCGCCACGTTCCCGCGGCCGCGGCGGGCGCTCGTCCGCCGCTCTGGCCCGGCTTATCCGCCCGGCTCGGCGCCGGCGCCGGCTGGCGCTAGCCCGGTTCGTCCCGCTGGCCGTCCTGGCCGGCCGGCACGCAGATCAGGCCCCAGGGCCGGTCCTCCCGCCGGGTCAGCGCGATCACCGCGCTGCCCTCGCCGCGCAGGCCCAGCCGCCGCCGGATCAGCTCGACGTCCCCGGCTAGCCCCCGGCGGCGGATGTCGGCCGAGCCGATGCCCAGTTCCCGGAGCCGCCGCGCAGCCTTCTTCTCGTTCCACGGCATCGACTCCAGCACCCGCAGCGTCCGGGCGAACGGCGTGACCACCTCCCGGTCCGCCGCCAGGAACGCGATCATCGGGTCGATCTTCCACGCGCCGGTGCGGCGGGCCAGGTCCTCCACCAGCCCGGCCCGGGTGACCGCCGGGTTCGGGTCGAGCAGGAACTCGCCGGGAGCCCGGACCGGCACCGCCGGGCCCGGCTCGGGGGTGAGGGTGTCCCCGGCGGGCAGGATGGTGGCCCGCCGGGTAGCCGAGGCCAGCGCCGGTGACCACAGCAGCGCTTCCTTCAGGCCGCGTCCGATGGCCAGGAACTCGGCCTCCCAGCCGGGCGGGATGAGCTCGCGGGGCAGCCCGGGCGCCGCCTTCACGCACACCGCCGGAGCCCATCCGGCCAGGCTCAGGCACCAGTCCATCGGCGGCTCGCTCAGCCCGGCGGGCAGCCGCCGGCTGGCCGACCGCCGGGCCGGGTCGACGAACACGGCGTCCACCCGGCCCGGCGGCACCGCGGCCACGAACTCCCGGACATCGGCGCACACCAGCCGGACGAGGCTAGTCGCGCCGCAGGCCGTTGCGTTATGTCGCGCGAATTCGAGGCTGGTCATGTCCCGGTCCACGGCCACGACCCGGCGGGGCCCGCTGCCCGCGGCGGCCGGACCGCTGGCCGCGCTGCCGCGGCGTGCGGGGCTGCCAGTCGTGGCCGGCTTGCTGGCCGCGGTGGCGCGGCCCGCCGCCCCGCCGCCCGCGCGGCCGCCGCCGGCCAGCGCGGCCAGGTTCCCGCCGATCCCGCAGCACAGGTCGGCGACCGTGCCGAAGGACGCCAGCCGGGCCGCGCTGTGGGCTGCGGCTAGCTCGGAGGATGCCTGCTCCAGGCCGGCGCGGGTGAACAGCATCCGGTCGGCGCAGCTGAACTTGGCCCGGCCGCTCATCCGCAGCGCCTGCTGGGTGAGCGCGGCGGCCACCAGGCCGGCGGGATACTCGCGCCGCAGCTCGGTGCTCAGGACGAGCGCCCGGTCCGGAGTGATGTCCTGGCCGGCGAGCCGGTCCAGCAGGTCCCGGCCTGCGGGCGTCAGCAGGCCGCCGGCTGCCGCTCCCTCCAGCCTGCCCGTCACCGGGCCAGGGTACGCGGGCCGCGGCCGGCCAGGCGGGCAGGCGGGCGGTCTTGGGGTCATCGCGGCCTGCTCTTACCATCAAGGGCATGAGCCCTGATTTCCCGGCGTTCGCGCTGACCGAGGAGCACGAGGCGCTGCGCGCGGCGGTGCGCCAGCTAGCCGACGAGAAGATCGCCCCGCATGCGGCCAAGGTGGACCAGACTCCGGAGTTCCCCGCTGACGCCCTTGACGCCCTGGTCAAGAATGACCTGCACGCCGTGCACATCCCCGAGCAGTACGGCGGCGCCGGGGCGGACGCGATCGCCACGGTGATCGTGATCGAGGAAGTGGCCCGGGCCTGCGCGTCGTCCTCGCTGATCCCGGCGGTCAACAAGCTGGGCACCGTGCCGCTGCTGCTGTCGGCATCGGAGGACCTCAAGCAGCGTTACCTGCCGCGGGTGGCCAGCGGGGAGGGAATGTTTTCGTACGCGCTGTCGGAGCCGGACGCGGGCTCAGACGCCGCGGCGATGAAGACCCGCGCGGTCCGGGACGGCGACAGCTACGTCCTCAACGGCGCCAAGCGGTGGATCACTAACGCCGGGGTCTCGAAGTTCTACACGGTGATGGCCGTCACCGAGCCCGGTGCCGGGGGTAGCGGCATCTCGGCGTTCGTGGTCGAGGACGGAGACGAGGGCTTCTCGTTCGGGGCGCTGGAGCACAAGCTCGGCATCAAGGGCTCACCCACCCGCGAGCTGTACTTCGACAACTGCGCCATCCCGGCCGACCGGATGATCGGCGCCGCCGGCAGCGGGTTCCGCACCGCGCTGGCCACGCTCGACCACACCCGGATCACCATCGCCGCGCAGGCCCTCGGCATCGCCCAGGGCGCCCTGGACTACGCCAGCGGGTACGTCAAGGAGCGCCGCCAGTTCGGCAAGGCCATCGCCGAGTTCCAGGGCATCCAGTTCATGCTGGCCGACATGGCCATGAAGGTCGAGGCCGCCCGGCAGCTCACCTACGCGGCCGCGGCCCGGTCCGAGCGGGCCATGGCCGGCGAGCCGGTCCCCGACCTGACGTTCATGTCCTCGGCCTGCAAGTGCTTCGCCTCCGACGTCGCCATGGACGTCACCACGGACGCGGTTCAGCTGCTGGGCGGCTACGGCTATGTCAGCGACTACCCGGTAGAGCGGATGATGCGCGACGCCAAGATCACCCAGATCTACGAGGGCACCAACCAGATCCAGCGCGTCGTGATGGCCCGCCAGCTCCTGAAGTAGCCGCCGCCAGCGAGCAGCACGCTGACATCGCCGCCGCCCCGGCTGGCGGGCTCTCCGGCTCGGATTCCTCGACGGTGACCGTGGCCGGACGCGCTCCCCGGCCGTGCCCCGGGCGCGGCGGTGCTATCCGCCGGCCGGCGTGCGGACCGCGTACGCACCGGCGTCGAGGTCCTCGATCAGCGTCGGGCCCGCGGGCTCCCAGCCGAGCAGCTCCCGGGTCCGGGCGCTCGTCGCCGCCAGGTCCATGCCGAAGAAGGTGCCGATCCAGCCGAAGTGACCGGGGACCTCATCGGGGGCGATCGAGGCAACGGGCAGGTCAAGCTGGCGGCCGATGGCCTCGGCGATGGCGCGCGTGGGGACGCCGTCCTCCGCCACGGCGTGCAGCCGAGCGCCCGCCGGGGCCTTGGCCAGCCCGAGAGCGACCAGGCGCGCGGCATCGGACCGGTGCACGGCGGCCCACCGGTTGGTCCCGTCTGCGGGATAGCCGGAGACGCCCTTGTCGCGGGCCACCGCGGCGATCACCGCGATGAACCCGTGGTCCCCGGCTCCGTGCACGGTCGGCGCAAAGCGCAGGCTCACGGTGTGCACGCCGCGGTCGACGAACTCGAGCGCCAGATTCTCGCTGCCCCCGCGCATCGACTGCGGGCCATGGAACGGGGACGCATCGTCCTCCGTGGCCGGCCTGCCCTGGGCGAGGGCGGCGACGCCCGAGGCGAGCAGGAAGGGGCGGCTGGTGCCGGCCAGCGCGTCGCCGATGGTCTGGACCGCGGCCCGCTCGGCGGCGCTGGAGACCGCCGGGTTGGCGAAGTCGTGCTTGTTCGCCAGATGCAGGACGGCCTCGGCGTCCTCGGCGCCAGCACGGATGCTCGCGAGATCGTCGAGATCTCCGCGGCGGACACGCACGCCCTTGGCCTGCAGGGCAGCGGCAGAAGCGTCGGACCGGGCGAGCCCGGTGACCTCGTGCCCGCCGGCGAGTAGTTCATCGACGGCGGCGGAACCGATCCATCCGGAGGCTCCGGTGACGAAAACACGCATGGTGCTGTCCTCCCTCGGGCTCTGCCCCTCAGGGGCGAAGCCGCTGCTGTGCTGCCGCTGTAGTGATGTCAGTGACTGATGTCAGCCACAGACATGACCATACACCTTCACGGCAGTCACTGTCATCACTAGACTGAGGGCCATGGTGCGGTGGGAGCCGGGTGCGCGAGAACGCCTGCAGGCAGCAGCCCTCGAGCTGTTCGCCACGCAGGGGTTCGAGCAGACGACGGCCGCGGAGATCGCCCAGGCGGTCGGGCTGACCGAGCGCACCTTCTTCCGGCACTTCAGTGATAAGCGCGAGGTGCTGTTCTACGGGCAGGAAGCGTTCCTCCAGGCGTTCACCGACGGGGTGGATGCCGCGCCGCCTGACGCCCCCCCGTTCGAGGTAATCGCTGCCGCGCTGCAGGCAGCGGCGTCGCTCTTCCCGGACGAGCGCCGCCCGCACTCCCGGACGCGGCAGACGGTGATCGACCAGAACCCCGCCCTGCGGGAACGCGAGCTGCACAAGCTCGCCACCCTCGCCACCGTGGTGGCCGGGGCGCTGCGCGCGCGGGGCGTCCCGGAGCCGGCGGCCACACTCGCGGCGCAATCGGGCTCCACCGTGTTCGGCATCGCGTTCGCCCAGTGGATCCGCGACGGCGAGACGCGGTCCCTTCCCGGCATCGCCGCGGACGTGCTCCAGGAACTGCTCACCCTCACGGATGCCGGTGTGGCCCGGACGGGCTGACTAGCGGGATCAGGTACCTGGAGCTTTCCAGGGGTTGATAAGGCGGATGCCGGTGCCCGTGAAGTCGGAGGTGTTGCGGGTTGCGAGGGTGGCGTCCCAGACTCTGCAGATGGCGGCGATCTGGGCATCGGGGATGCTGATGGGCTGACCGGCTCGCTCGCGTCCGACGACCAGTTCGGCGTACTGGTCAGCGGCCAGGACGTCGAAGGGCTGAACGCGGTCGCGGAAGTCAGTTGTGATCAGTGCATGGATAGCTGCGGACAGCTTGGTCTTGCGACGGCCTTCGGGCAGGCGGGCGACGCCGTAGCGTAGTTCGGCTGCGGTGACCGCAGTTATCGCTGTCTGGCTGGCCGACTGACCATCAAGCCAGGAAAGCACGCCCGTGTCGGGGATAGAGCGGGTGAGCTCTGATATCACACTGGTGTCGAGAATGATCACTCGTCAAACTCCGCGGCGCGCGGCGGCTCGTGGCGCCCGGGCAGCTCAAGTTCCTCGCCGCCCAGTTCCGCGAATCGCTCATGAATGCGACTGCCGAGCCCTCGGCTGGGCGCGGTGGCGGGGAAGCGTTCGTGGAGGATGGCCCGGACCTCTGCTTCCATTGAGCGTCCATGCCGCGCCGCTGCGACACGCAGCCGTGCGTGCGTCTCCTGGTCAAGTCCTCGGATCGTCAGTGAAGCCATGCGCGCCGCGCCCTCCATTGCTTGCAGTGAAGGCATTGCAGACAATGCTAGCATGCTTCTCCGGCTGATGCCGGCTGCCGGCGCCGGGGCTAGCTGGTCGGCCGGGGGTGCTTGGGCGGCAGCCGGGCGGGCAGACCGCGGAGCAGGGTGTCGAAGTAGAAATCGAAGCGGGGCGGCTCGCCGCCGAAGTCGTGGTCCTGCTACTGGGTGCCGAGCCAGGTGACGATGCCGTAGCCGAAGATCAGCCAGCTCTGCCGGGCCAGGCCGGGCGGAGCGCCGCCCGTGATGAATGCTTGCGGGCAGGGGACGGAGTCAGCCAGGCTGTCGCTGATCGCCAGCGGCTATCCAGATGTCGCGGCATGCCTGCGACCGATCGCGTGTGAACTGGCGAGCCTGGCTACTGCGGAGCCCGACGTGGAGGACCGATGAGTCATGCCTGAGCCCGCCAGCGCGGCCGGGCACTCCGCGGCGCCCGGCTCGCCGTTCGACCTGACCGGCCGGCGGGCCCTGGTGACCGGCTCCACTCGGGGAATCGGGGCGGGCATCGCGGCGGCGCTCATGAGCGCTGGCGCTAGCGTCGTCGTCCATGGCCGCGACCCCGGCCAGGCCGCAGCAGCCGCGGCGCAGCTGCGGGACACCCTGCCCGCCGGGCTCCGGCCGCCGCACGCCGTCGGCTTCGACGTCACCGACCACGCCGCCATGCTGACCGCCGTGCGTGACCTCGAGGAGCGGCTCGGCGGGATCGACATCCTGGTCAATAACGCCGGCATCCAGCATCGCGCTGACGTGCTGGAGTTTCCGCTGGATGCCTGGCAGGCCGTGCTGTCGGCCAATCTGACCAGCTGCTTCGTGCTGGCTCAGCACGTCGCGCGCGGGATGATCGCGCGCGGCCACGGCAAGATCATCAATATCTGCTCGGTACAGAACAGGCTGGTCCGGGGGAGTACCGCCGCCTACGCGGCGGCCAAGGCCGGCCTCGGCGCCCTGGGTCAGGCCATGTGCGCGGACTGGGCCGCCCGCGGCATCCAGGTCAACGGTCTGGCGCCCGGCTACATCGAGACCGACCTGAACACGGCCCTGCGGGAGGATCCCGAGTTCAGCGCCTGGGTGGTCGGCCGGACACCCGCCGGCCGCTGGGGCACGCCCGCCGACCTGGGCGGCCCGGCCGTCTGGCTGGCGTCCAGCGCCTCGGATTTCGTCAATGGCCAGGTGATCTTCGTCGACGGCGGCATGACCGCCGTCATGTAGGCCGGAAGGGCGTGCGCTGATGAGCAGCCACACAATCCAGGCGCTGCGCATTCATGCCCGCGGCGATCTGCGGCTGGAGGAACTCCCGGCCCGCCGTGCGGCGCCGGGGGAGGCCGTCGTGCGCATCGAGTACGGCGGAATCTGCGGCTCCGACATCCACTACTGGCGCGAGGGAGCGGTGGGCGCCTCCGTGCTGAAAGCCCCCATGACGCTGGGGCACGAGGTCGTCGGCACGGTCCTGCGGGCCGCGCCCGACGGCTCGGGCCCCGTCGCCGGCACTCCGGTGGCGCTCTATCCCGCCGTGGTGTGCGGCCGGTGCCGCTGGTGCCGCGGCGGCCAGTCGCACTTGTGCGCCGAGTGCCGCTACCTGGGCAGCGCCGCGCAGTGGCCGCACACCGACGGTGGCTTCGCCACGGAAATGACCCTGGCCGCCACGCGGCTGATCCCGCTGCCGGCCGGGCTGCCGCTGAAGCGAGCCGCGCTGGCCGAGCCGGCCGGGGTGGCGTGGCACGCCGTGAGCCGGGCGGGCGCGGTCGGCGCTCAGCTCGCCGGCGCCCGGGTCACGGTGGTCGGCGGCGGGCCCATCGGCCTGCTGGTCGCCGCCGTCGCCCGCTACCGGGGCGCCGGGCCGGTCACGGTGGCCGACGTACGGGCCAGGCCGCTGCAGGTCGCGGCCGAGATGGGGCTAGATCAGGCGCGGATCGAGCCCGGGCCAGGCGGGGCCGGGCCACGCGGGGCCGGGCCGGGCCGGGCTGGGCCAGGCGAGGCTGAGCCAGCCGGGCCAGCGCCAGCGCCAGCGCCTGAGGCTGACATCGCCTTCGAGTGCTCCGGCACGCCCGCCGGGCTGGCCACCGCGCTGCGTTCCGTTCGCCGCGGCGGCACGGTCGTGGCGGTGGGCATGCTGCCGCAGGCGGACGCGGCGGAGCCAGCCTGGCGGATCGTCACCGGCGAGCTGACCGTGACGGGGTCACTGCGCCTCGACGGTGAGCTGCCGCACGCGCTGAGCTTCCTGGCCGACCCGGACGCACGCGTTGACCCGGTGATCAGCCACCTCTACCCGCTGGCCAGGGCGGGCGAGGCGTTCGAGGTCGCCGCCGACTCTGACGTGTCCAGCAAAGTGCTGCTGAGCCTGTCCCGAAGCTGAGGCCGGGCGGTCAGCGCGGCCGGGCCAGGCACGCGGCGCCGCCGGTCAGGACTTGCGGCCGACCCCGGCCAGGAACCAGAGCTGGCTGGGGTCGGCGGGCACGTCGCCCGGAGCTGCCGGGCGCCACTGCGGCAGGTACACCAGGCCCGGCTCCAGCAGGTCGAAGCCATCGAAGAAACGCAGGATCTCGGACCGGGAGCGGGCCCGGCCCTGGCTCGGCACGCCGCGCTGGTAGACCCGCTCCGCGGCCCGGATGGTGCTCGGCCGGCTCTCGTTGGTGGCATGGGCGAGGACCAGGTAGCTGCCGGGGGCGAGGGCGTCGCGCAGCGTCGCGACGATCTGCCACGGGTCATCGTCATCGCCGATGAAGTGCAGCACGGCGACGAGCAGCAGGGCGGCCGGCTGGGTCAGGTCCAGCAGCGCCATGCCGGGCTGGGCGAGCAGGTCGCGGGGCCGGCGCGCGTCGGCGGACATGACGGCCGCGGTCGGGTGCCCGGCCAGGATGGCCTTGGAGTGGGCCACGGCCACCGGGTCGATGTCGGCGTACAGCACCCGTGCCTGCGGGCCGTGCCGGGTAGCGACCTCATGCACGTTGCCCTGGGTGGGGATGCCCGACCCGATGTCGAGGAACTGGGCGATGCCGGCCTCGGCGGCGAGATAGCTGACGGCCCGGCCGAGGAAAGCCCGGTTGGCCCGGGCGATCGCGCGGACGGCGGGCTCCACGGTCGCCATGGCCCGGCCGAGGTCCTGGTCGGCGAGGAAGTTGTGGGTGCCGCCGAGCCAGTAGTCATACACGCGCGCCGGGTTAGCGCGCCGGGTGTCCACGCCTGGCGGCGCCCAGGCTGGCTGTTCCGGCGGTGCAGCTGCTGCGCTGTCCTGAGTCACGCTGGCCCCGTCTGAAGCGACGATCGTCCCGTCTTGTCCGGGTATTGTCGCGCTCACGGCACCTGTGAATCAACCGCCCAGCTGGCCCGCCCCGGCCAGCTGGGCTCAGAGGCCGAGGTCGTCGAGCTGCTGGTGCAGATCGGCGCGCGGGCCGGCGTAGCCGGCGGCCGTGCCGGGCTTGGCCCGGCCGGCGCCGCTGCCGGGCCGGGGTCCGGCGCCGGCCGGGCGCCGGTCCCGGAACACCCAGCCGGCCAGGATGCCGCCGACCAGCCCGCCGATGTGGGCCTGCCAGCCGATGCCCGCATGCGGCAGCAGCACGGTGAACTGGTAGGCGAAGCACAGCGCCATCACCGCGCCGACCAGGATGTCGATCGCGTGCCGGTCGAAGAAGCCGCGGACCACGATGTAGCCGAAGTATCCGAAGACCACGCCGCTGGCCCCCGCGCCGACGGTGCTAGGGCTCTCGGCGAACCACGCCGCCAGGCCGCTGGTGACGACGACCAGTGCGGTGACGCCCGCGAACTTGGCCACGCCGCGGTAGGCGGCCAGGAAGCCGAAGATGAACAGCGGCCCCGAGTTGCCCTCGATGTGCGCCCAGCTGAAGTGCAGCAGCGGCGCGGTCAGGATGTCGGGCAGGGTGGCCACGTCGCGGCCCTGGATGCCGAACTGGTAAGTCAGCCCGTAGCTGTCGGCCCAGTTGGCGATCTGGATGATCCACAGCACGGCCAGGACGCCCACCATCACGTACAAAGCCCGGCGGGCTCCGGCCAGCACGGCGGCCGGATCGCCGGCGCCCAGGTCCCAGGACCGGTGCGCGCCGGGGGAGCGGCGCGGCCGGGCGGCCGGCGGCTGGTCGCTCATCGTGTCATCCCGTCACTCGGGGTCATAGCTGAAAGCTAGCCGCTTCCGGGGATGCCGGGAAGGTGCGCTCTGGCCCCTTGATCCGCTGCCTCCATTACGTGCCGTAATTCTATCGGCACGTATTGCCAGGACATGATCAACGGAGAGTTAATTGCGGGCCCGACACGGCGATTTTTCGGCCGAAACGCATTGCTGAGTGGCGCGCTTCTGGCAACGTTAGGCCGCGACGGTGCTGGGCCAGTAGCCGGCCGCCGGTCACGCCGAAATGGCGGGCGCGGCGGCCCGCGGCGAAGAGGCCCAGCCGGGACGTCACGACTCGCTGCCCTACGCCGCAGCGGTCTGCGTGCCGGGCGCCCTGCCCGGCCCGCCTGGCCGACGGAAGGACCGCATTGTCCGAGCACCGGAGACGGTCGCCGAGCCAGCCCGTGCACAACCGGCGGGTGGGCGTGTTCATGGCCACGTCCATGGCGGCCATCCTGGCCATCACCGGCGGCGCCTACGTGGCGCTGCGGTCGAACGGGCAGGCCGGAAAGGATCCGGTGGCGGCGGCCCTGGCCGGGGTGCGGGTGAGCAAGGCGGCACGGGTGCTGGAGAACGCGCGCCAGCAGATGATCCAGCTCGACGCGGCGTCGGCGACCCTGAACGTCGAGAGCTCACCGAAGCTGTCCGTGCAGCCGGTCACGGCGCCGACCGCTCCGACCGGAGGGACGATCGCGGACGAGCAGAATCCGCCGGCGCCGCCGCCGGACGCGGGCACGGCCCAGTCCATCGCCTACAAGATGCTCCCGTCGTTCGGCTTCAGCGCGTCCACCCAGTACAGCTGCCTCAACAACATCTGGACGCGGGAGAGCGGCTGGCGGTACAACGCCGAGAACGCCAGCGGCGCCTACGGCATCCCGCAGGCGCTGCCGGGATCCAAGATGGCCACCGCGGGGTCCGACTGGCAGACCAACCCGGCCACCCAGATCAAGTGGGGCCTGGGTTACATCCAGGGCCGCTACGGCACCCCGTGTGACGCGTGGTCGTTCTGGCAGGCGCACGGCTGGTACTGACGGCCCGCCCGCTGCCGCCCGCTAACGTCGGCGGAGTCCGGCGGACTCCGGAAAGCGCACCGGGAACGGCCCCGCAGTTCTTATGGCGATTAGTAACTGCCGAATCACGGATTGATATCAGCGACGCCGGAGCATCCGGGCGGCCGGCTTTCCGCGAGATCATTTCCTGGGCACGCTCTGTGATATCACGGGCGGATCTCGTAACAATGTGACTCGCTTCACCCGGCGCATCGGCTCGTTGCCAGCATCCCGGACAGCGCGGCCCGGCCGTGATGCTGGCACGGCAGATGTCGGGAATCTAGCCATAAGTACGGGTAATCCGCCCGCGGATGTGAGATAGGTCATACGAAAATCGGGCGCGATTCGGGCCGAACTAGTGCGTTCAGGCGGCATCGTGGATGGCTGCTAGCACCCCAGCGTGCGTGACGGTCACCCCGAGTAGTCCTCGTCGCCTTGACCCGCGCCCCGTCCGCCGCCGCTGCCGGGCCCGCCTCACGGGCCGGAGTGTCCGGGGTGGAGGCCGAACGCGCGATCTGCGCGTAATCGAAGGCGCATCTTGTCTCAGCACCGCAAATCAACCCTGCCCAGCTTCCGATTGCACAGCAGGCCAGCCAAGATCACCCTGACGGCCGCTTGCTCCACCGTCCTGGCGGCAGCCGCCGCCACCACTGGCGCGGTAGCGCTGGGCTCGGACCCCGTCGCTGCTCGGCAGACCGACGCGCTCCAGCCCGCCGTCGCGGCCCGGGCGGACCTCGCGGCGGGCCAGTCCCGCCAGCTCGGCCACCTGACCAACGTCGAGCGGGCACACGCCCAGACGCGGGCCGCGATGCAGCTGCGAGCCGCGCAGCGGGCGGCCAGGGCCAGGGCAGCCCATCGGCGGGCCGCCCGTGCGGCGGCCAGGGCGGCGGCCGCGCAGGCCGCGGCCAGCAGCCAGCCCTCGGCGCCCCCGGCGCCGGCCACCCCCACGGGTTCCCCGCAGCACATAGCGATGTCGATGCTCAGCTCCTACGGGTGGTCATCCAGCCAGTTCACCTGCCTGGACGACCTGTGGACCAGGGAGAGCGGCTGGAACCCGACCGCGGCGAACGCCAGTGGCGCCTACGGGATCCCGCAGGCTCTGCCGGGGTCGAAGATGGCCAGTGCCGGCTCCGACTGGGAGACCAACCCGGCCACCCAGATCAAGTGGGGCCTGGGCTACATCAAGGGCCTGTACGGGTCACCGTGCGGCGCGTGGTCGCACTCCGAAGCCACGGGGTGGTACTGATGGCCGCCCGGCTCGCCGCCGGCGTCCTGTCGGCCGCCATCCTGGCTTCCGGCGCCACCACGGTCGCGCTGAGCACGCCGGCACCCGCGCAGGCGGCCACCGCGGCGGTCAGCCACAGTGCCGCCTCCAGCTCTAGCTCCAGCGCCAGTGCCAGTAGCAGTGCGGCGCACCTGAGCAAGGCGGCGCGGGCCCGGCGGCTGCGGCGGAACGCCTGGCGGTGGGCCATGCGCCAGCACCACAAGCCGTATATCTACGGCGGCACCGGCCCGGCGGGATTCGACTGCTCCGGGCTGGTCTACGCCTCCTACCGGTCGCGCGGAGTGCACCTGCCGCGGACCACCTACGGGATGCTGGCCAGCAGGCATCTCGTCCGCGTCCGCAAGAGGAATGCTCGCCGGGGCGACCTGGCGTTCTTCGGGTCCGGGCACGTGGAGCTCTATGACCGCGGCAACTGGACCTACGGCGCGGCGCACAGCGGGACCACAATCGGCTACCACAGGATGAACCGGTGGTGGCACCCGACGAAGTACTTCCGGGTGCGCCGCTAGCCAGGCGGTAGCAGGTGACGGGGCGGCGGCCAGCAAGTCTGGCCGCCGCCTCGCTGCTGTCCGCGACCCCGGCAACTGCCCGCGGTTCTGGTACCTGCCCGAGTCCCGGTACCTGCCCGCGGCCTCGGGCGCCGTCTGCGGTAGCGGGCCGGGTGCTAGGCCGGGGGAAGTGGCACGAAGGTCGCCAGCGCCTGACCGAATGCTGAGCTGGCCGCGGCGAACGTGGCGGCGGGCGAGGACACGGTCAGCGCATAGGACTGCGACCCAGCCGAGGTCGGCAGCGTGACCAGCAGGCTCAGCACTGACGTCCGGGCGCCGCCGCCGGGCTTCCAGCTGTACCGCCAGGTGGCTGCGGGCGCGCCCTGGAATCTCGCGGCGCGGATGCCGCCACGCCGGTAGCCCGGGTACTGCTGCGCTGCGGTGGCTTGCGCCTGCCGGTAGTGCGCCTCACGTCCTGGCTGCTGATAGGTGAACGGGCTCATGCTGACGGCGATGGACGCGCCTCCGCCCGGCGCCGCGAAGACGGCCGTCTGGCCGCTGATCCGCTGCTGCCAGCCATCCGGGATGGCCAGCACGAACCCCGCGGTGGCGGCCACCCGGGCGGCCGTCACTGTACGCCACTGGTAGCCGGGCGGTGGTGCTGTGCCGGCCACCGTGCTGCCGACCCCGGTGCTGCCGCCCACAGTGCTGCCGGCTGCAGGACTGCCCGCCCCGGCCGGGCCGCTCGCGGCGCCGTCCGGTCCGGTGCTTGCCCCGGCCGAGCCTGCCGTGCCCGGTGCGGTGCCGGTCCCCGCCGCCGGGCTGGCCGCGCCGGCGGCCGCCGAGCCCGATGCTCCGGCAGCGGCCTGGCCGGCCTGACTGCTCACCGGGCTGCCCGACACCGAGCGGGAGTAGATCTCGGAGCCGAGCACGGCCGCCACGACAATCGCCGCGATACCGGTGGCTACCGTGGCCATCCGCCAGTGCCGCGACCACGGCTGCCGCTGCCGCTGCGGGGCGCGGCGCTGGCCAGGGCGTGCCGCCGCCCCGGCCGCGCCGTCCTCGGGACCTGCCGGGCCCAGCGACGCCGGCAGCCCGCCGGGGCGGCCAGGCGGGCTGGCCAGCCAGGCATCGCCCGGGCCGGGATCACGGTCACCGGGCGCAGGTATCCGCAGGTCGGCGTAGACCGGCGGATCCAGGAACGACGCCGGGCCGGCGTAGCCCGCAGCGGGCAGAGCGGCAGTCGCAGCGTCCGCGCTGCCGACGTCCCCGCTGTGGGTCAGCCTGCTGCCGGCGGCCCCGCTGCCCGCGACTCCGTTGGCCGCCCCGCTCCGGCCCAGGCCGCTGCGGGGTTGCTCCATCTCAGCCGGGCTGCTCTGGCCAGCACCCGGCCGAGCGGTACTCGGTCCGTCAGCACCTGGCCTGGCGGCACCCGTCCCGGCGGCACCTGGCCCACCAGCACCTGGCCCGCCGGCACCGGGCCGGGCCGCCGCGGGCTCGGCGGTCCCTAGCTGGTCCGCGGCCGAGGCCGCCCGGCCGGCCAGGCCGTCCACGGCCGCCCCGGCCGCTGCCCCGAGGCCGAATGCCGCGAGACTCCCAGAGCCGGCCCGGTGCCCGGCCGGATCGGGCGAGCCGGCCGGGGCCGCGGCTGCTGCCCCGGCGCCGAATGCTGCAAGGCCCCCGGACCCGGCCCCGGGCCCGGCCGGACCGGGTGAGCCGGCTGCGGCGCCAGCATCGGTCAGCAGCGTCCGGGCCGCCGCTGCGTCGGGCCGGGTGGCCGGGTCGCGGCGCAGCAGGGCGTCGATGGCCGGGCCGAGCGGCCCGGCCGAGGGTGCCCGCGGCGCCTCCTCCGACACGACGCCGGCGGTGATGGCCGTCGCGCCGCCGACCCGGTCAAACGGCCCCCGGCCTTCCACGGCGGCATACAGCGTCGCGCCCAGCGACCACAGGTCCGAGGCCGGCGTGGCACTTTCCCCGCGCACCCGTTCCGGCGCGGTGAACCCCGGTGTCCCCACCACCATCCCGGCCTGGGTCAGGCCCGGGTCCCCGGCGAACGTCGCGATGCCGAAGTCGGTCAGCACGGCCCGGCCCTCGGCCGTGACCAGGACGTTGCCGGGCTTGACGTCCCGGTGCAGGACGCCCGCGGCGTGGGCGGCGGCCAGGGCGCCGACCAGGCTGGTCCCGATGGCCGCCGCGCTGCGCGGCGGCAGCGGGCCGTCCTCGGCGATGACCTGGTCCAGTGACCGCCCCCCGATGAGCTCCATGACGATCCACGGGCTGCCGTCCTCCTCGACCACGTCGAAGATGGTGACCACGCCGGGGTGGGTGAGCCGGCCAGCTGTCCGGGCCTCGCGCAGGGTGCGCTGGTAGATCGTCTCGGCCTCGGATGCCGGGGCCAGCGCCGGGATCTGCACTTCCTTGACTGCGACGTCGCGGTGCAGCAGCTCGTCGCGGCCGCGCCACACGATGCCCATCGCGCCGCGGCCGAGCGGGCCCTGCAGCCGGTACCGCCCGGCGATGAGCCGGCCCGTCCCCATGACAGCGTGCATAGCGGGGACCCTACCGGCGCTAACCGGCCAGGAAGCTGGGAGAAATATGGGAATTCGGCTACGTCGCGGTCACAGGCCGGCCGGGGTCACGAGCCCGCCTGCCGGCGGTGCGGCCAGGCCATGGCCAGCACGTCGAGGGCCTGGTCCAGCTGCTCCGCCGTGATCTCGCCGCGCTCCACGTGGCCGCGGGCGATCGTCACGTCCCGGATGGTCGCGCCCGTCGCGAGCGCCTCCTTCGCGATCGACGCGGCCGCCTCGTAGCCGATGTAGGGGTTGAGCGCCGTGACGATGGCCGGCGACGACTCTGCCGCGTGCCGCAGCCGGTCGGGGCGGGCGGTGATCCCGGCGATGCACTTGTCGGCCAGCAGCCGGGCGGCGGCACTGAGCAGCGTCAGCGAGCCGAGCAGGTTCCGCCCGATGACCGGGAGCATGACATTGAGCTCGAAGTTGCCCGCCGAGCCGCCGAGGGCGATCGCCGCGTCGTTCCCGACCACCTGAACGCAGACCTGGCTGACCGCCTCGCAGATCACCGGGTTGACCTTGCCGGGCATGATCGACGAGCCCGGCTGCAGGTCGGGCACCGCGATCTCGGCCAGCCCGGCCCGCGGGCCGGAGTTCATCAGCCGCAGGTCGTTGCAGATCTTCAGCAGCGAGATGGCCACCGTGCGCAGCACGCCGCTGGCCGCGACCAGCCCGTCGCGGGACCCGGCCGCCTCGAAGTGGTCGGGCGCCTCGGTCAGCGGCAGGCCGCAGCTGGCCACCAGCCGGCCGATGACCGCCGCGGCGAACCCGGCCGGAGCATTCAGCCCGGTTCCGACGGCGGTGCCGCCCAGCGGCAGCTCGCCGACCTCGGGCAGGATCGCCGCTATCCGGGCTATCCCGTGCCGGATGGCGGATGCGTAGCCGCCGAACTCCTGGCCGAGCGTGACCGGCGTGGCATCCATCAGATGGGTCCGGCCCGCCTTCACCACGTCGGCGAACTCCCGCGCCTTGGCCTCCAGCGCGGCGGCCAGCAGGGCCAGCGCGGGCTCCAGGGAGCGGGCCAGCATCGTGGCAGCGGCCAGGTGGATGGCCGAGGGAAACACGTCGTTGGACGACTGCGAGGCATTGACGTGGTCGTTGGGGTGCACCGGCCGGCCCAGGCGGCGGGCGGCCAGGGTGGCGATGACCTCGTTGGCGTTCATGTTGGACGAGGTGCCCGACCCGGTCTGGAAGACATCCAGCGGGAACTGGTCCAGGTGCTCGCCCGCGGCGACCTGCCCGGCCGCCGCGCTGATCGCGCCGGCCACCTCCGGGTCCAGCACGCCCAGCTCGGCATTGACCTGCGCGGCCGCCGCCTTGATCGTGCCCAGCGCCATGATCAGCTCGCGGGGCAGCGGCTCGCCGGAGATGGGGAAGTTCTGCACCGCCCGCTGCGTCTGGGCCCCCCACAGCGCGTCGGCGGGCACCTGAACCTCGCCCATCGAGTCGTGCTCGATGCGATACCCGGCCGGTGTCCCCGGCTGGTCATCGGCTGGACGTGCGTCGCTGCCCATCGCGCTCCTCGCCTGGCTCCTAGCTGGGTCCGGACCCGATCGTCAGCAGCGGCTGGCGGGGGGCGGTCACGTCGGCGAAGAAGTCATTGCCCTTGTCATCCACCACGATGAATGCGGGGAAGTCCCGCACCTCGATCCGCCACACCGCCTCCATGCCCAGCTCCGGGTACTCCAGCACTTCGACCTTGGTAATGCAGTCCTGCGCCAGCCGGGCGGCGGCCCCGCCGATCGAGCCGAGGTAGAACCCGCCATGCTGCTGGCAGGCGGCGGTGACCGCGGCCGACCGGTTGCCCTTGGCCAGCATCACCAGCGAGCCGCCGGCCGCCTGGAACTGCTCCACGTAGGAGTCCATCCGGCCCGCGGTGGTCGGCCCGAACGACCCCGACGCGTACCCCTCCGGTGTCTTGGCCGGGCCGGCGTAGTAGACGGCGTGATCGCGCAGGTAGTCGGGCATCGGCTCGCCCGCCGCCAGCCGCTCGGCGATCTTGGCGTGGGCAATGTCCCGGGCGACGACCATCGGCCCGGTCAGCGCGAGCCGCGTCTTGACCGGATAACGGGAGAGCTCGGCGCGGATCTCGCTCATCGGCCGGGACAGGTCGACCCGGACGACGTCGCCGGCCAGCTCGTCGCTGGTGGTGTCAGGCAGGTACTGCGCCGGGTTGGTCTCCAGCTGCTCGAGGAAGACGCCGTCGCGGGTGATCTTGCCCAGCGCCTGCCGGTCCGCCGAGCAGGACACCGCGATCGCCACCGGGCACGAGGCGCCATGCCGGGGCAGCCGGATCACCCGCACGTCGTGGCAGAAGTACTTGCCGCCGAACTGCGCGCCGATGCCCACCTTGCGGGTCAGCTCCAGCACCTGCTGCTCCAGCTCGGCATCCCGGAAGCCGTGACCCGACGGCGAGCCGCGGTCCGGCAGCGCGTCGAGGTACTTGGCGGAGGCGTACTTGGCCGTCTTCAGCGCGAACTCGGCGCTGGTCCCGCCGACCACGATGGCCAGGTGGTAGGGCGGGCAGGCCGAGGTGCCCAGGGAGCGCAGCTTCTCTTCCAGGAAGGCCAGCATGCGCGCCGGGTTCAGCACCGCCTTGGTCTCCTGGTACAGGAAGGACTTGTTGGCCGAGCCGCCGCCCTTGGCCATGAACAGGAACTTGTATGCGCCGCCCTCGGCCGCATACAGCTCGATCTGGGCCGGCAGGTTGCTGCCGGTGTTGCGCTCCTCCCACATGGTCAGCGGAGCCAGCTGGGAGTAACGCAGGTTGAGCTTGGTGTAGGCGTCATAGATGCCGCGGGCGATGTGCTCCTCGTCGCGGCCGTCGGTCAGCACCTGCTGGCCGCGCTTGCCCAGCACGATCGCGGTCCCGGTGTCCTGGCACATCGGCAGCACCCCGCCCGCCGCGATGCACGCGTTGCGCAGCAGGTCGCCGGCCACGTACTTGTCATTGCCGCTGGCCTCGGGGTCATCCAGGATCGAGCGCAGCTGGCGCAGGTGCGCCGGGCGCAGCAGGTGCGCGATGTCGTGCATGGCCTCGGCCGTCAGCAGGGTGAGGACCTCGGGCTCGACCTGAAGGAACTCCCGTCCCAGCGCCTGGTGCACCGTGATCCCGCTGTCGGTGATCTGGCGGTACTGCGTGCCGTCCGGGCCGGTCGGCAGCAGTTCGGTGAAGCTGAACTCAGGCATCTGGGGACATCCTCGTGACGCGGGCGCAGGGCTTGATCACATCGTAGGCTCTGCTGTCCGCTCACCTGCAGGACGCCCTTAGTGGCGGCGTCTTCCCTCGTCGCAGGCTCCTCAGTCCAGACGCCGCCGGGCGTCCCGCCGGTTCGGTCGACGATGGCCCGGCCCCGGCTAGCCCCGCGACGGGGCCGGCCAGGACCGGGCCACGGCGCGCGGACTACAGCTCGGATGCACCTTCCAGCTCGGCCTCGAGCTCCAGGTCAGCCAGCCGGGCCGAGTCAGCTGCCAGGGCCGGCCGGGCCGGACGCCGGCCGCGGATGGCGAACAAGACGACCAGCAGTGCGCACAGGTCGAAGGCCGCAGCGACGGTGAACGAGGTGGCCATCCCGTGGATGAGCACGTGATGCGCCTGCGCCACCGGCCCGGCATGCGCCAGCGGGTGCCGGGCCGCGGCCCGGCTCGCGCTGCCGAACACCGTCACCAGGATGGCCAGGCCCAGCGCGCCGCCCACCTGCTGGGTGACGTTGACCATGCTGGCGGCGGCGCCGGAGTCCTCAGGTGCCACGCCGGCCAGCGAGGTCATCGTCAGCGGCACGAACGCGATGCCCATCCCGCCGCCGAGCAGCAGCATCGGACCCAGGACGCCCGACAGGTACGTGGAGCTGGCTGACAGCTGGCCCAGCCACGCCATCCCGGCGACCGCCGGGATGAGGCCTGCCACCATGAGCGGCTTAGCCCCGAACCGCGGCAGCAGCACCGGCGCCAGCCGGGACACCGCGAACAGCGCCGCGGTCATCGGCAGGAACGCCGTGCCGGCCAGCAGCGGGCTCAGGCCCAGGACCTCCTGCACGAACTGCGTGAGGAAGAAGAACATCCCGAACATGCCCGCCACCAGCAGCAGCCGCACAACGAACGAGGCGGAGCGGCTGCGGTCGGCGAACAGGCGCAGCGGCGTAACCGGCTGCGCGGTGCGGGACTCGACGGTGATGAAGGCGGCCAGCAGCAGCGCGGCGGCCGCGAACGAGGCCACCGTGAGCCGGTTGCCCCAGCCGTTCTCCGAGGCCCGGATGAATCCGTAGACCAGGGCGGACATCCCGGCCGTCGAGGTGAGCGCGCCGGCCAGGTCCAGGCGGCCGGCCTGCCGCGGCGTCTCGGCGACGAACCGCGGGGTGATGAGCAGGACCGCGATGCCGATGGGCACGTTGATGAACAGCACCCACCGCCAGGTGAACCACTCGGTGATGACCCCGCCGAGCACCAGGCCCAGCGAGCTGCCGCCCATGACGACCGCGGTGAACAGGCTCAGCGCCCGGGTCCGCTCCCGGCCCTCGGGGAATCCGGACACGATGATGGCCAGCACCGCGGGGGTGGCGATGGCCCCGCCGACGCCCTGGACGGTGCGCGCGGCCAGCAGCAGGGCCGGTGAGGTGGCCAGCCCGCCGGCCAGCGATGCGGCGGTGAACAGGGCCAGGCCGGTCAGGAAGACGCGGCGGCGGCCGAAGAGGTCACCGGCCCGGCCGCCGAGCAGCAGCAGGCCGCCGAAGGTCAGCGCGTAGGCGTTCAGGACCCAGGACAGGCTGGACGGCGAGAAGTGCAGGTCCCGCGCGATGGTCGGCAGGGCGATGTTCACCACTGTCATGTCCAGCACGATCATCAGCTGGGCGCACAGCATGATGGCCAGCGTGACGCCGGGCCGCTGCCGCCGCCGGGCCGCGCCCGGCCCGCCGCGCTCCGCCGCGGCCAGGGCGGAAGACACTGAGACGGGTGATGCTGATGAGCTTTGTGAGGCTGATGGGGCTGGTGATGGAGCAGGCGAAGGCATGATTCCTTCCCGGATGCGTGCGATGGAGAACGCTGGGCGACGAGGTCGCCAGCACGAGCGCGATGAGCTATTGTCGGATTCGGAGGATCCCTCCGGTAAATATACGGAGGCCGCCTCCGGTTTGCAAGTTCATTTATCGGCGGTGGATGAGGTGAGGATGAGCGCGACCGGGCCGGGTGCCGCCGCGGCGGCCCCTGCAGCCGCCAGGCCGATGCGCGCGGATGCCCGCCGCAACTACGAGAACCTGCTGGCTGAGGCAGCCGCCGCGTTCGCTGAGCGCGGCGCGGACGATGTCTCGCTGGAGGAGATAGCCCGCCGTGCCGGGGTCGGGATCGGCACGCTGTACCGGCACTTCCCGACGCGCCAGGCGCTGCTGGAGTGCGTCTACCGGGACCAGGTGGAGCTGCTGGCCCGCCGGGCCGACCAGCTGGCCGCCGCCGACTCGCCCGGCGACGCGCTGGCCGAGTGGCTGAGTGCGATGGTGACCTGGGGCGCCACCAAGCGGTCGATGAATGCCACGCTGCTGTCCACCCTCGGCAAGGACTCGGAGCTGATCTCGGCGTGCGGCTCGCTGATGCGCGGGTCGAACGAGAAGCTGGTGCGCCGGGCCCAGGAGGCCGGGGTGGTGCGGCAGGACGTCGAGCCGACCGACGTGCTCCGGCTGGTGCACGGGCTGGTGGTGGCCGCCGACATGGCGCCAGGGGACGCCGGGCAGGCCGACCGGATGCTGTCGCTCGTCCTCGCGGGCCTGCGGGCTAGCCCGCAGCCGGGTTAGCCACTCGCCGCGTTAGCCGCCCACGGAACCCGTGGCACCCGCGGCACCCGCCAGGCTGACCGGTGGAAAGTGCCCGGCTATCCGGCAGAAACCAGATCGAACGACTTCAGTCCCTCCCGTACCGGAAGTCCGTCCTGTCACAGGACCGCAGGTGAGCTGCGGAATTCGGCCATCACGGGCCAGGCGGGACAGGTACAACTGGGCATGACAGGCCCCTGCCCGGGTAGTCCGGGGGCCGCGGCGGGCAGCTGGCCCGCGCGGCAGGACGGAGGACAGCGTGAGCATTCCGGAGACCGCCAACGGCGCCATCGACCTGAGCGAGGCTGGCCGGCAGCTGGAGCTGGCCATTCACGACGCGCGCGTGTCCTACGACTGCATCGCCCTCGGGGAGCTGGACCGGGCGCACACCTCGGCGATTACCGCGCGCGCGGCTATCGAGTCGGCGCTCACGCTGCTGCAGGCCTCGCTGGCCTCGCCCGGCAGCGTCTCTGTGGTCCCTGACATATAAGCCCGCCTGCCGCCTCGCGGCCGGTGCCCGCAGCTGCCGCGGGACCGGCCGGGGCGCCAGCTTGCCGGGCGCGCGCAATCCAGGCTTAATCGCCGCGCAGTCGGCGGCTCCTAACGTCGGTACTGGCTCCGCACGGGAGCCCGCCCGGCGGATGCCGGGCGCGAGGGAAAGAGAGCGCGATGCCCGAGCAGCTGCATGAGCCTGGCCAGGCCAGAGTCCTCACGGCCGCTCCGGACAGCGCGGAGACTCTCGACCCGGCTACGCCGCGAGCTGCGGGCCGGACCGGCGGGGCGGGCGGCGCCGGGGGCGCTGGCGGCACGGGGAAGCCGGGCGAGAAAGGGGGGTTCGCCGGGGGATCCGGCCGCGAGGCCGGCCCCGGCGGACCAGCAACGAGCCGAGCACGGACCGGTCAGCCTGAGCGAGCCATCGGGGCGCCGGCGCCGTCTGGACTGACGAGCCTGCGAGGAGGGAAGGCGGCGCCTCCCAGGCGCCCTGCCGGGGAGCGGGGAAACACAGCTGGGGAGCGGGAAAGCACAGCCTGACCGGCCCGGCCCGGGAACTGACGCCCTCGCCGTCACCGGCGAGGGCCGGCGGATCCGGCCTGCGCGACGGGGCGCGCCGCCGGAGCCGGCCGTATGCCGCCCGCGAGGCTGCTCCTGCCTCGCGGGCGGCAGCCCGGCCCGGCCAGTCCCGTTAGGCTCGGTGAGGTGTCTGGAACCGATAGCACCGCGACTCGCAGTAGCCCCAGCCCGGCCGGCGCCGGCCAGCCCGGTGAGGCGGCCGGTGCCGTCCCGGGTACCGTGGCCGGCTGCGGTCAGGCCGCGGCCGCGGCAGCGGCCAGCCTGGCCGCGGCGCCGGCGGCCGCCATCGACGCCGCGCTGCGCGGCATGGCGGGGCTGCTGAGCGAGCAGGCCGCTCCGGTCCTGGCCGCTAACGCCGCGGATGTGGCGGCGGGCGAGGCGGCCGGGCTCGGTCCGGGGCTGCTGGACCGGCTGCGGCTCGGCGAGGCCCGGATCACTGAGCTGGCCCGGCAGATCAGCCTGCTGGCCGATGCTCCCTTCCCGCCGGGCGAGACGCCCGTTCGTGAGCTGCCCGGCGGGCTGACCCTGGCCGAGCGCCGGGTCCCGGTCGGGGTGATCGGCGCGAACTACGAGGCCCGGCCTAATGTCACCGTGGACGTCGCATCGCAGTTGCTGAAGTCACGCAACGCCGGGGTGCTGCGAACCGGCGACGGCGGCGCTGCGCTCGGCGGCCGCCCTGACCGACCACGTGATCGCTCCGGCGCTGAGCGCAGCCGGGCTGGATCCGCGGGCGGTCCAGCTCGTCCGCTCAGCCGGACGCCAGGCGGCCCAGGAGCTGGTCAGCCAGCCGGGCCTGATCCCGCTGGTGATCCTGCGCGGCAGTGGCGAGAGCACCCGGCTGCTGGCCGCCGAGGCCGCCCGGCACGGCGTCCGGACCCTGGCGCACGCCGACGGCGGCGGCGTTCTCTATCTCGACCAGGCCGCGGACCCCGCGCTGGCCAGCGAGCTCATCACCGCCAGCCTGGACCGGCTGGGCGTCTGCAACCGGCTGAACCTGCTGCTGATCTGCGAAGCCGCGTGGGAGGAACTGCTGCCGCTGGCCACCGCGGCGCTGGCCGCCCGCGGCGTGACCCCGTCGCTGCCGCCGCATGAGCACCCGCTCGGCTATGAGTGGGCGCTCAGCGACGGCCAGGAGGCGACCGTGACGGTCGCGCCGGCCGCGGCCCGGCCGAGGCCGCGGGCATCGCCAATGCCGCGACCTCGGGCCTGGCCGCGGCCATCGTGACCGCCGACCCGCAGGCCGCCGCCGCGTTCCTGGACGCCTACCGCGGCACCGGCGCGTTCTGGAACGCCAGCACCCGGCTGCTCGACGGGTTCCGGCTCCGCGGCGTGCCCGAGACCGGCATCAACGTGGACCACGTGCCCGGGCCGCGAGGGCCGGTCACCTTCAGCGACCTGTGCCTGCGCCAGTACGTCATCCGGCTGGCCCGCGCTCGGGGCGCGCAGCCATGAGGTCCATGGTCGTCAAGATCGGCTCCAGCTCGGTCACCCGGACGACAGGCCCCGACCCGGTGGTGCTGACCTCGGCGCTGGACGCGGCGCTGAGTGCCCGCTCGCTCGGCTGGAGCGTGGTGCTGATCTCCTCCGGAGCGGTCTCGTCGGGGTCGGCCTACCTGGCCCGCACCAGCGAGATCGCCGGGTCGGCGCGGCTGGCCGCCGCGGTCGGCCAGCCGTTCCTGATGGACATCTACCGGTCGGTGTCGGACGTGTCCGGGCGGCACGTCTGCCAGGTGCTCATCTCCGAGAGCGACCTGCGCTCGCCGCGGGCTATGGCCTCGGTCTGCTCGGTGCTGAACGAGTGCGCGGCCGCCGGGATCGTCCCGATCGTCAACGGCAATGACGTCACCGACGGGCAGGGGTCCGACAACGACGGCATCGCCGTCGGCCTGGCCGTCGCGGGCGGAGCCGACCGGCTGCTGCTGCTCACCGACGTGGCGGGGGTGCACGGCGCCGCGGACGGGGCGGGCGCGCACCTGGCCGACCTGGGGGTGTCCGACATCCGCGCCGTGCCGACCGGCCGGCCCGGCACCGGCCGCGGCGGGATGCGCTCCAAGCTGCGCGCCGCCGAGCTGGCCGCCTACAACGGGATCGAGACCCACATCGCCGCCGCCCGCCAGCCGGGGGTCATCACCGCGTGCATCAAAGGCGAGCCGGTCGGTACCCGGATCCGCCCGGCCCGGGACCGGTTCGGCGCCGATGCCCGGTGGATATCGGGCGTCGCGGCCAGCCACGGCTCCATCGTCATCAACCGGCCTGCCGAGGACAGCATCCGGGCCGGCGCCAGCCTGTTCGCGTCGGGCATCAAGAAGGTCGACGGGCAGTTCTCCGGCGGGGACGTGATTGAGGTGCTGACCCCGTCGGGGCGGCTGGTCGCGCGGGGCGAATCGAAGGTCTCGGCCACCCTGATGAACCTGATCCGGGCCATGCGGACCGACGAGATCGCGATCGTGCTGACAGCCATCCTGGACAAGTTCCGCTATGCCGCCGGGCCAGCCGAGCCGGGCGGGCCGGCCACGGCCGGAAGCGGGGCGGCGAGCCCGGCGGACAAGGAGCTGCGGGTGCCGGTCAGCCGCGCCCTGGACATCATCTCCCGGCACGGCTACGAGCTGACCCGCCGCCTCGCGCTGGAGGTCATCAACCTGTTCCCGGCCGCGACCGCGGAGGCGATGCTGGACTCGCGCGCTGATCCGGGGCTGGCGCCGCTGCGCGAGCGCTACAGCCGGCTGTCCAGCGATCTGAGCTTCATCGACCGGCAGCGCCTCGTGGTGTATTAGCTGTGCTTACGGCGAGACGGTCAGGTTGCGGCGCTGATGGCCGGCCCGGCCCGCCTGTTCTCCGCCGGACCGTCGGTGCCGGCCGGTAGCTTCGCCAGGTATGAGGCACGCGCAGCTGCAGGGCATCGACCCCGACAGCCTGGCGCATGCCGCGGGCGGCGCGAGCTACGCCCGCGGGCTGGCCTACTACCGGCAGGGCGCGGTCAGCCGGGTGTGGTGGGACAGCTCGCGCAGCGCCCTGGCCGGCTCGGTGCGCGGCAGCGGCGGCCAGCTGTACTCGACCACCGCGTTCTTCCTGCTGGCCGAGGACCTGCCGCCGCAGTTCGAGGACGGCCGGTGCAGCTGCCCGATGGCGGTCAACTGCAAGCACGTCGTAGCTCTGGTGCTGGCCGGCTCGGATGCGGGCCTGGCCAGCACCACCGCTCCGGTCCCGCCGCCGCGGGCGCCCGGCCCGGAGGCGCTGTCCTGGGAGCAGTCGCTGGAGTCGCTGCTAGGCCCGGGTCCGGCCGCGGCGGCCAGCCCGGCGGCGGAGGTGCCGCTCGCGATCGAGCTGACGCTGGCCCCGGCCGGGCGGCCGGGCTGGGGCGGGCGGGCCCGGCGACCGGGACCGCCCGCCGGGCCGCTAGCATCCGGGGCCGTGATGTCCGGGGCAGCGCTGCAGCCGCAGCCGCTGCGGCTGCAGGCCCGTCTGGTGCAGCCCGGCCGCACCGGAGCCTGGATCAGCGGCCCGCTGAGCTGGTCCCGGCTGGACACCCTGCCCTACCAGGGCAGCTACTCCGATGCCCAGGTCCGCGTGCTGCAGGAGCTGTACGCGCTGTATCACTCGCGCGGCCCGCAGCGCTCGTACTACGGCGCGACGGGCGAGGAGAAGTCCATCGACCTGTCGGCATTCGAGTCGGGCCAGCTATGGCCGGTGCTGGAGCGGGCGCGGGCGGCCGGGCTCACCCTGCTGCACGGGCGCGGGCACCCGGCTGCGGAGCCCTACGGCACCGCCGAGCTCGTCCTGGACGTGACCCGGGCCAGTCCGGCCGGCCCGCTCACCGTCGCCCCGGAGATCCGGGCCGGGCAGCCGGGCGGAGTGGTCCGGCCGCTCACCTTCATCGGCAGCGAGGGCCACGGCCTGGTGTACGTGGCTCTCGCCGACGCCGAGCGGACCGCCGATTACGCCAGCTGGCCGTTCGGGCTGGCCCGGCTGACCCGCCCGGTGCCGCCCGCACTGCAGCAGCTGGCCCTGGCCGGCCAGCGGCTGGAGGTGCCCGCGGCCGGGCAGGCCCGGTTCCGCGAGGAATACTGCCCGCGGCTGCGCCATACCGCGACCCTGGTCTCCTCGGACGGCTCGTTCGAGCCGCCGCAGATCTCCGACCCGGTCCTCGTGCTGAGCGTGGCCTTCGGCGACGGGCACGTGGCCGAGGTCAGCTGGGGCTGGTCCTATGAGGTCGGCGGCGTGACCCGGCGGACTGCGCTGCGGCCGGACAGCGCCGAGGGGTTCCGCGACCTGGCCGCCGAGCGGGAGCTGCTGACCGGGCTGGACCTGCCGCTGGGCCGGTTCGGGCTGCAGTGCCTCACAGTCCCCGCCGATCTGGCCGCAGCCCGCGCGACGGCGGGCCCGGCAGGCCGCCCGGCCCCGGCGGACGTCGTGGCTCCGGCCGGGACGGGCCTGGCCGAACGAGCCGTCCTGCGCGGCATCGACACCATGCTGCTGTGCACCGAGCTGCTGCCGCTGCTGGCCAGCCAGCCGGGCGTGCGCATCGAGATCACCGGCACGCCTCCCGACTACCGCGCGGTCGATGACTCGCTGACGATCGGCGTCTCGGCCGGCGAGCTGGCCGGGGACTCCGACTGGTTCGATCTGCGGGTCGTCATCCTGGTGGCCGGGCACGAAGTCCCGTTCACCGATGTGTTCCTGGCGCTCAGCGGCGGCGAGTCCTGCTTGCTGCTGGCGGACGGCGCCTACTTCTCCCTGGACAAGCCCGAGCTGGTAGCGCTGGCGCGGCTGATCGAGGAGGCGCAGGGGCTGCAGGACAACCCGCGCGGCAGCCTGCGGATCAGCCGCTACCAGGCCGGGCTGTGGGAGGAGCTGACCCAGCTCGGCGTGGTGCAGCACCAGGCTCTGGCGTGGGAGCAGCAGGTCCAGGGCCTGCTCGCCGCCGCGGCGGCCGGAGCCGCCGGCAGCGGGCCGGACGGGGCAGCGCAGGCCGCCGGCCATGACGAGCCGGGACCGGCCGGCCGCGCCGAGCCGCCAGCTGAGCTGGCCGGGCTGCTGCGGCCTTACCAGCTCGACGGATTCCGCTGGCTGGCGTTCCTGTGGCGCTACCGGCTCGGCGGCATCCTCGCCGACGACATGGGCCTGGGCAAGACACTTCAGACGCTGGCCCTGATCGCGCACGCCCGGCAGGCCGATCCCGGGCGGCCGCCGTTCCTGATCGTCGCGCCGACCAGCGTGGTCCACAACTGGGTCGCCGAGTCCGCCCGGTTCACGCCCGGCCTGACCGTCACAGCGGTCACCGGGACGACCGCCCGGCGGCGCCAGCCGCTGGCGGAGCTCATCGCGGACGCCGACGTGGTCGTGACCTCGTATGCGCTGCTGCGGATCGACGCCGACCACTACGCCGGGCTGGACTGGTCGGGCCTGATCCTGGACGAGGCCCAGTTCACCAAGAACCACCAGTCGCGGATCTACCAGTGCGCCCGCCGGGTGCCGGCCCCGTTCAAGCTGGCCATCACCGGGACCCCGATGGAGAACAACCTGATGGAGCTGTGGTCGCTGCTGTCGATCACCGCGCCCGGCCTGTTCCCCAGCCCCGGCCGGTTCCGGGACTACTACGCGCGGCCGATCGAGAACGGTGGCCAGGCCGAGCTGCTCGGCCAGCTGCGCCGCCGGATCAGGCCGCTGATGCTGCGCCGCACCAAGGAACTGGTCGCCGTCGAGTTGCCGCCCAAGCAGGAGCAGATCCTGGAGGTCGAGCTGGCCCCCCGGCACCGCCGGATCTACCAGACTCACCTGCAGCGCGAGCGGCAGAAGATCCTCGGGCTGATCGGCGACCTGAACGAGCACCGCTTCGCGATCCTGCGCTCACTGACCCTGCTGCGCCAGCTCAGCCTGCACGCCGGACTCGTCGACGACGAGCACGCCGGGCTGCCGTCGGCCAAGCTCGACGCGCTGGCCGCCCAGCTACGCGAGGTCGTCGACGGCGGGCACCGGGCGCTGGTGTTCAGCCAGTTCACCGGGTTCCTGCGGATGGCCGCCGCGCGCCTGGACGCCGACGGCGTGCCGTACTGCTACCTCGACGGCCACACCCGCGACCGGGACGGCGTCATCCGGCAGTTCCGGGAGGACACCATGCCGGTGTTCCTGATCAGCCTGCGGGCGGGCGGCTTCGGGCTGAACCTGACCGAAGCCGACTACTGCTTCCTGCTGGACCCGTGGTGGAACCCGGCCACCGAGGCGCAGGCCGTGGACCGCACCCACCGCATCGGCCAGGACCGAACTGTCATGGTCTACCGGCTGATCTCGGCCGGCACGATCGAGGAGAAGGTGCTAGCGCTGCAACAGCGCAAGGCTGAGCTGTTCGCCAGCGTGATGGACAGCGGCAACGCTTTCGGCTCCACCCTCACCGCCGACGACATCCGCTCCCTGCTCGACTAGCTAGTCCGAGCAATCGCTTGTCGGCCACTGGCAGGCAGTCACGATGGCATCTGCACGTTCAGGCCGACTGCGTCGGCGGCATAGGCCAGCCGCTTGTCGTAAGTGACGAAAGCTGTGAGCTGGGGTCCGACATGCAGGGCAGTTGCCAGATGGATGGCATCAAGACTCCGTACTGTGGGCGGACGAACGGTCCGCGCCAGCACCCTTACGGCTGCATCGATCTCGACCAGGTCTATGAGATCCAAAACTGAGTGCAGCCTGCTGATGGCCGCAGGTGTACTTCGGGCCAGGGCTCGGAAGGTCTCCACCTCCACGAGAACTGAACTCACCCAGGGCACGTCCTCGCGCTGGCTTAGCCAGCCGTGGAGAGCAGCTGACTCGATCTCAGCATGGGCCAGCTTGACGACGGCAGCCGAGTCCAGGTAGACGCTCAGCGCTCGTCCTCCCGGGCTCGCGACAACTCGTCCGCGACATTAATCCCGTCCAGGGGGCCAAGATCCATCTGGAGAACGGCACGACGCATTTCCGCGGCCCGCTCGCGGCGGGCAGCAGCCTCCAGAAGTGCGTGGCGGACGGCCGCAGACCGCGAAGCGCCCTCACTGGTCAGCACCTCAAGCGCGTGCTCTGTCGCAGCATCGGTGCGGAACGTAATTGTCTCCGGCATATTCGAGATTGTAAGACGTAACGTCTTACGTTGCCAAGCTCGCTTGCCTGACGATGGTCCAAAGAACGGGTGCCGGAGGTCCAGTACTGGTTCCGTCGGCTGGGACATTTCGTGAATCCTCCACAGCGGCAGTCACCTGATCAGCGACGGGGCGCCGCGCCCTGATCAGGTAGGTACGGTGTCATAACTGCATCAACTATAGCAGTTAGAGCACTACGCGGCTCTCGCTCTTCTACGATCTGCGCGCGGTCAGATCTTGGTGAAGTGGTGGAAGCACTCCCAGGCCGCGTCGTGCTCCGCGAAGGCCGCTGCCTCCGAGCGCTTGACCGCCAGGTAGGCCGTGGCCCGCAGCGGGCCGAGCACGTCCATGAGCAGCTGGTCAGCTTCCAGCGCGTCCAGGGCTGCGGTCAGCGTCTCCGGCAGGCGTCGCGCGCCGAGGGCTTCGCGCTGCTCGGCCGAGAGCGTGGCCGGGTCCACGCTGATCGGCTCGCCGGGGTCGAGCTGGCGGCGGATGCCGTCCAGGCCGGCGTGGATAACCGCGCCCAGGGCCAGGTAGGGGTTGGCGCTGGAGTCGGACGGCTTGAGCTCCAGGTTGATGGAGCCGCCGGCCTCAGCGCGTCCGGAGTCCGCCCCGCTGCCGCCGGCCAGCGGGGAGCAGATCCGCACCGCGGCCTCCCGGTTGTCCATGCCGTAGGCGACGAACGCGCTGCTCCAGAACTGCGGCTGCAGGCGGCGGTAGCTGTTCACGCTGGCGCAGGTCAGCGCGACCAGGGCAGGCAGGTGCGCGAGCAGGCCGCCGATGAAGTGGTAGCCGGTGGCCGACAGGCCGTACCGGCCGGCGGGGTCGGCGAAGGCGGCCCGGCCGGTGGCCAGGTCGGTCAGCGAGGCATGCAGGTGGGCGCCGTTGCCGGCCTGGTCGGGGATGGGCTTGGGGGCCAGGCTGGCCCACAGGCCGTGCCGGAACGCGACGCCGCGCACGGTCTCCCGGTACAGGACGTGGTTGTCGGCGGCGCGCAGCGCCTCGCCGTGCCGGATGACGACTTCCTGCTGGCCGTGACCGAGTTCGGGGTAGTAGTGCTCGACCTGCAGGCCCTGGGCCTGCATCGCGGCGATCAGGTCCATGACGTAGTCGTGCGCGACATGGAACCCGGTACCGGAGTAGACCAGGCTGTCGTCGACCGGGATCAGCATGTCGGGGCCGCCGCGCGGGTCGGGGATCCGGCGGCCGAGGCTGAACTCGGGCTCGAAGGCGGCCTGCATGGCGTAGCCCGCGTCGGCTAGCGCGGCGATGGCCTGCTTGAGGAAGGTCCGGGCGCAGCCGTCCCAGGGCTGGCCGTCGGGCCGGACCTGGTCGGCCAGCATGGCACCCGCGCCGGGGGCGTAGGGGAGCGGGACCAGGGTGGCCGGGTCGGGCCGCAGCCGGACCTCGCCGACCGGGCCCATGCCCTCGACGGGCTGCAGGGAATCCAGCATGGACATGGCCATCATGGCCACCGTGTGCCCGATCCCGCTCTCGATCCGCTCGGCCAGGAACTGCCGGGTGGCGGCCTTGCCGCGGATGATCCCGCCGTGGTCGGCGTACAGGAAGCGGACGAGCTCCAGCCCGCCGGTGTCGGCCCGCTCGACCGCGGCGCGGACGGCTGAGCTGGCGGCAGCGCCGGCCGGCGTGCTCGCCGCGGACCCGGGGTTACTGGCGGCTGGCCCCGGCACGGTAGATGCTGCCGGGGCCCCTGAGACCGGAGATGTCATGCGTCAGGGTTAGCACGCCCGTCGCCGGCTCGTACAGTCCGCCTCCCGTTTTTGCCGTTCGCCCCGGCTGACCCGTTTGTCCCGCTGGTCCCGGCGCCGTTGGCCTGGGCGCCGTTGGCCTGGGCACCGTTGGGCCGGCTGCCGCGCGGTCGGCGTCGTCCGCCGCCTCGGCCGCCACCTCATCGGCGACGACGTCGGTGCCCGCGCCCTCGGTGGCCGTGGCCGCGGCCACGGTGGCTGCCGCGGCGTGCTCATCGTGCACGTAGCGGCCGCCGCGCAGTAGCGAGGTGATGGCGGCGATGACCAGGACCGTCATGGCCATCGCGAACACGATGACCAGGCCGTGGTGGAAGGGCTGGGAGATCAGCTGCGGGAAGAAGCTCTTGCCGGTCAGCCGGGCCGCGTTGGCCGGCGGGAGCTTGGCCAGCACGCCGGTCGGCTTGAGCAGCTCCTGGATCGGGTTGTAGCCCAGGAACGCGGCGAACAGGCTGCCCACCGGCGGCAGTGAGCCGATCTGGTGAGCGACGGCCGTCGGGACGCCCTGGGCGGTCAGCCCGCGGGTCAGGGTGGTCGGCAGGGTGGAGGCCAGGCCCGCGATCATCAGCGAGAAGAAGATGCCGATCGACAGCACGAACCCGGAGTTCTGGAACGTGGCCAGCATGCCGGAGGCCGCGCCGCGCTGCCCGGGCGGGACGCTGTTCATGATCCCGGCCGCGTTGGGCGCGGAGAACAGGCCCATGCCCGCGCCAGCCACGAAGATCAGCACCGCGAACTCGGGATAGCTGAAGTTGGTCGGGATCAGCAGCAGGCCGCCGAAGGCCAGGGCCGAGACCAGCAGCCCGCCCGAGGCGAACGCGCGGGCCCCGTGCTTGTCCGACAGCCAGCCCGAGACCGGCCCGGAGACCACGAACCCGCCGGTCAGCGCGAGCAGGTAGATGCCCGACCACAGCGGGGTGTCCTTGAACGCGTAGCCGTGCAGCGGCAGCCAGATGCCCTGCAGCCAGATGATCAGCATGAACTGCAGGCCGCCGCGGGCGATGGAGGCCAGCAGGGTCGCCGAGACGCCCGCCGCGAAGGCCCGGATCTTCATCAGCCGCAGGTCGAACATCGGGCTGGCCACCTTCAGCTCGATGATGCAGAACACGACCAGCAGCGCCGGGCCGCCGATCAGGCCGGTCAGCACCAGCGGGCTGGTCCAGCCCATGTTGTGCCCGCCGTAGGGCTGGATGCCGTAGGTGATTCCGGTCAGCAGGCCGATGAGCCCGACCGCGAAGGTGACGTTGCCGATCCAGTCGATCCGGGACTTGGTGCGGATCCCGATCTCGCGCAGGCTCAGGTAGGACCAGATCGCGCCGCCGACGCCGATCGGCACCGAGACGATGAACACCAGCCGCCAGTTCGACTGCGGCCAGGATGCCGCCCAGGATCAGGCCGATGAACATGCCGGAGATGCCGGCGACCTGGTTGATGCCCATCGCCGTGCCGCGCTGATTGGAGGGGAACGCGTCGGTCAGGATGGCCGGGGCGTTGGCCATCAGCATGGCCCCGCCGACCGCCTGCACGACCCGGAAGCCGATCAGCCACAGCGCGCCCGACCCGCCGGTGAACGGGTCGAATGGCAGCGCCAGCGCGCCGAGCCCGAAGATCACGAAGCCCGCGTTGTACATCCTGACCCGGCCGTAGATGTCGCCCAGCCGTGCCCAGCGTCACTACCAGCACCGCGGAGACCACCAGGTAGCCCATCAGCATCCACAGCAGGTAGCTGACGTTGCCGGCCTTCAGCGGGTCCAGCTTGATGCCGCGGAAGATGGCCGGCAGCGAGATGATCACGATCGAGGCGTTGACCGTCGCCGCCAGCATGCCAAGCGTGGTGTTGGACAGCGCCAGCCACTTGTACCGGTCGCCGGGGTCCCCGGAGTCCTGGCCGGCCCGGCCGTTCCGCCGCCCGGCCAGGCTGCCGCCAGCAGCCATCGCGCCGTTGCCCTGGCCGGCCACGATGCCGCCGTCCGCAGGTTCGCTCAAGGTAGGGGCCCCTCCGAGTCGCGCAGATATTTGCTACATACAAACTAACAGATCCGGAGGCCCCTCCGCTGAGCCGCCGGGGCGGCACCCGGGCCGTCCCGGCGGCCGCCCCCGCGCCCGCGCCCGCGCGCCTCCGGCATCCATTCGCCAAATGGCGCAGGGGTTCCTATAGCAGAATCAGTAACTGAACGGACGGCTGAAGGCTGTCATTGAGGGTAAGGTCGGCGCGTGCTGGATCAGTTGCGTGCACTCATCACCCCGGCGGCTAGGAAGCTGCCTAAGGGCGTCGACGTGGCCAGCTTCCAGGGCCCGCCGTCGGCCTGGACCAAGAATGCCGGCAACATCAGCTGGGCCGCGGTCAAGTTCACCGAGCTGGAGCCGAACGGCACGCGGTACGTCAACCCGGATGCCGCCGCCGACTGGCGGTGGCTGCACCAGCACGACAAGGGCCGGATCGCCTACCTGTTCGGGCACCCGTCGGTCAGCGCCGCCGCTACCGTGAGCCTCTTCGCCGACGAGATCTCCAAGCTCGGTCTGAACGCGCGTGACGGCATCGCGCTGGACCTGGAGGTCTCGGACGGCAAGACACCGGCGCAGGTCGCGGCCTGGGCGGTCAAGGTCGTCGAGGGGCTGTTTCACAGCTTCCACCGGCACCCGCTGGTGTACACGTTCCTGAACTTTGCTGAGTCCGGGAACTGCGCCGGGCTGGGCCACTACCCGCTGTGGATCGCTGATCCATCCAGCAAGGCCGGCCATCCCCGGGTACCGAAGCCGTGGAGCAAGTGGGCCATTCACCAGTACTCGATCAGCGGCTCGATCGACCGGGATGTCGGCAACTTCGCCAGCGAGAAGGCGATGTTCGCGGCGCTCGGCAAGCCAGAAGGGCTGGAAATGCGTCAGCTTGGCGGATCCATCGCCGGCGCACTGTCATCGGTGCGCTGGCCTAACGGCATCACCCTGTGCGCCGGCCTGGGCACCAACGGCTTCGTCCAGGTGGCCCGCTGGCAGGACGGCAAGTGGGGGGCCTGGAAGAACGTCAGCCCGGCCAAGGCCAAGGGCGCGCCCGGCCTGCTGGCGTGGGGCAGCAGCCAGGGACGGCTGTACTACACCGAGGAGTCCGGCGCCGTGGTCGGCCTGCTGACCGACGACAACGGCAAGACCTGGACCTGAGCCGGCGCAGCGCCGGTTCCGGCCCCGCACGCGCCCGGCCCGGCCGGCGTATCTTCGAGACTGTGACATCCCGTCCCGCGCCTCGCGACCTGCGCGCCTCTGACGCTGACCGGGATCAGGTCATCGAGCTGCTCGGCCAGGCCGCCGCCGATGGCCGGCTGTCCCTGGACGAGCACGCCGAGCGGGCCGGGCAGGCACATGAGGCCCGCACCCTCGGCGAGCTGGCCATGCTCACCGCCGACCTGGTTACCCCGGCCGCGCAGCCCATCCGGCTGCACGGCCGCCGGGCCGTGACGGGCGTGTTCGGCCGGGAGCAGCGCGACGGCCGGTGGGTCGTCCCGGCCAGCTTCCCGGTTACCGCCGTCTGCGGCGAGGTCGTCCTGGACCTGCGCGGCGCCCTGCTGCAAGCCCAGCACACCGTCATCTACGCCACGGTGCTCGCGGGGCAGCTGGAAGTGATCGTGCCCGAGGGCGTCGCGGTCCAGGTCACCGGCCGTTCGGTGCTCAGCCGCCGGGTGCACCGGGGCGCCCGCCCGCCCGGCCCGGCCGAGCTGCCCGCCGGGGCGCCGGTGATCGAGGTCCGGTCCATGACGGTCGGCGGCACGATCCGGACCAGCGCCCCGCGCAAGCCCCGGTGGCGGGGCGTACTGCGCCGCGGCCGGGCCGGGAGCTAAGCCGGCGCGGCTCAGCCCCGGGCGTGAGCCGCCGGGCGGGCGGCGCTCGCCACCCGCCCCGTTTCGTATCTGGCTTTAACTAGTCCCCGTCGAAGTTCACGGAGCTGTAGGCGCGCAGCTTCCACAGCTGGTGCTCGCTGGTAATGGTCCGGACGGTGCCCGACCGGGCCCGCATGACCAGCGAGTTGGTGGTGGCGCCGCCGGCCTTGTACTTCACCCCGGCCAGCAGCTCGCCGTTGGTGATCCCGGTCGCGGCGAAGAACGCGTCATCGGAGGCCACCAGGTCATCGGTGGTCAGCACCCGGTCCAGGTCGTGGCCGGCGGCCAGGGCCCTGGCCCGCTCGGCGTCGTCGCGCGGGGCCAGCTTGCCCAGGATGATGCCGCCCAGGCACTTGACCGCGCACGCGGCGATGACTCCCTCAGGGGTGCCGCCGACGCCCAGCAGCAGGTCGATGCCGGTGCCGGCGCGAGCGGCCATGATCGCCCCGGCAACGTCGCCGTCGGTGATCAGCTTGATCCGCGCGCCGGTGGCCCGCACCTCCTTGATCAGGTCCTCGTGCCGGGGCCGGTCCAGGATGATCACCGTGACGTCGTGCGACGAGCAGTGCTTGGCCCGGGCGACCGCGGCCACGTTGGCGCTGGGCGGGGCGTCAATGTCCACGACATCGGCCGCCTCGGGCCCGGTCACCAGCTTGGACATGTAGAAGACTGCCGACGGGTCATACATGGCGCCGCGGGCGCTGACGGCCAGCACCGAGACCGCGTCGGGCATGCCGTTAGCGGTCAGCCGGGTCCCGTCGATCGGGTCCACCGCGACGTCGCACTCCGGGCCCGTGCCGTCGCCGACCCGCTCGCCGTTGAACAGCATGGGCGCCTTGTCCTTCTCGCCCTCGCCGATCACCACGACGCCGTTCATCGCGACCGTGTTGATGAGCAGCCGCATGGCATTGACCGCCGCCCCGTCGGCGCCGTTCTTGTCGCCGCGGCCGACCCAGCGGGCGGAGGCCATGGCCGCTGCCTCGGTGACCCGCGCGAGTTCCAGCGCCAGGTTGCGGTCGGGAGCCGCCGTCTCTGGCTCGGGCATGGCAGCGGGCTGAATACCGGTCATGACAGAAGTGCCTTCCCTGTTGCTCGGCCGTGGTGAAATCCTATGTACCTAGCTCGGCGGCTCCGCGGGCCAGCGCCTTGCGGCCGGACGGCCGGAGGCCAGCCAGCACGGCGCCACCAGGCACGGAGCCAGCCATACCGGGGCCAGCAGGAAGAAGGACAGCCAGCCGCATGACCACGGACCAGATTCCAGCCGCCCGCCCCGCCTCCGATCGCGGGGCGGCCACGCGCAGCGGGCTGCTGGCGGCGGCGCGCGCGGTCTTCGTCAGCGAGGGCTACGCTCAGGCCGCCGTGACCGACATCGTCGCCCGCGCCGGGGCGAGCGTCGGCAGCCTGTATCACCATTTTTCCGGCAAGGCAGCCTTGTACCAGGCGCTGTTTGACGAGCTGCACAGCGTCAACACCGAGCAGACGCGCGCCGCGGTCCGGGCCGCCAGGGATGCCGGCGTGAGCCGACCCGATGCAGCTGTTCCTGATCGGCGCGCGGGCGTACCTGGACGGCAGCATCGCCCAGCACGAGCTGGCCAGCCTGTTCGCCCGGGCCGACGGGCCGCCGGGGTTCGAGCTGGTCTGGCAGGAGCGGCTGATGGAGTGGGTGCGCAAGAACACCGAGTTCTTCGCGCGCAGCGGCGAGCCGCTGGATGAGGCCGTGTCCATCGTCATGACCGGCGCGATGATGCTGGCGCTGTCGGAGGTGTCCCGGGCGGAGGACGACCGCCGGGCCCAGCAGGTGGCTGACGGCGTGATCAGCGTGCTGTCCCGGCTGGAGATGCGCTCGTAGCCACGGTCAGAACGGGGTCTCGGCCGGTCCGGCCGCGTCCGCATCGGCGCCGTTGCGGCCGGACCGCTCCTCGCGCCGGGCCACCGCGGTGGCCAGCCGGGCGCGGGCGCCCTCGAGCCACTCCTCGCAGATGTCCGCGAGCTGCTCGCCGCGCTCCCACAACTCCAGCGACTGCTCGAGGGTGAGGCCGCCGGCTTCCAGGCGCTTGACCAGGCTGGCCAGCTCGTCGCGAGCCTTCTCATAAGGCGGCCGGGCGCCCTTGTCCCGGCCCGGCCGGCGGCCCGCGAAGTCCCGCGGCCAGCAGCGCCAGCCTCGGCCGGGGCGGCTTCGGCTGCACCGTCGTCGGTCGCAGTGTCCGCGCGGGCCGAGCCTGCGGGCCGGTCTTTTGCCACCCGCTCACCCTACAAGCCCGCGCCCGCCCAGCGCCGGCGCCGCACGGCCCGCCGCACCGGCCGGTGTCACCGGCCGGCCTTGCTGGCCGGGCCTGCGTCACGGTCCGGAGACGGTGACGGTGACCTGGTCGTCGGGGAATCGCACGGTCAGGGGCTCGCCCGCCGCCAGGCCGGCGGCCGCGCGGACCACGCTGGCATCCGGCCGCTGGACGATGGCATAGCCCCGGCGCAGCGTCGAGGCGGGCGAGAGCGACTCCAGCCGGGCCCGGGTGTGCCCGAGGTCATCGCCGGCCCGGGCCAGGCGGCCCGCTACGGCCAGCCGGGCCCGCTCGCTGAGGGCCATGACCTGCTCCTGCTGGCGGTCCAGCTCGCGCGCCGGGCTGGCCAGGGACGGCCGGGACCGGATCGCTGCCAGCCAGGAGCGCTCCCGGTCGATCCGGCCCGTCAGGCTCCGCCGGGCCCGCCCGCGCAGCTGCTCGATCAGGGCCAGCTGCTCGGCCACGTCGGGCACGGCCCGCCGCGCGGCGTCTGTGGGGGTGGAGGCACGCACATCGGCGACCAGGTCCAGCAGCGGGACATCCTGCTCGTGGCCGATCGCGCTGATCACCGGGGTGCGGGTCGCGGCGGCCGCCCGGATCAGCTCCTCGGCGGAGAACGGCAGCAGGTCCTCGATCGAGCCGCCGCCACGGGCGACGATGATCACCTCGACCGCCGGATCAGCGTCCAGCCGCTGCAGGGCGGCGATGACGTCGGCCGCCGCATGCGTGCCCTGGACCGCCACCTGCTCCACCCGGAACTGCACGGCCGGCCAGCGCCGGGCCGCGTTCCGGAGCACATCACGCTCCGCCGCCGAGTCCCGGCCGCAGACCAGGCCGATCGTCCCCGGCAGGAAGGGGAGCGGCCGCTTGCGCGCCGCTGCGAACAGCCCCTCGGCGGCCAGTTCCGTGCGCAGCCGCTCCAGCCGGGCCAGCAGCTCGCCGATGCCTACCGCCCGCATCTCGATGGCGACCAGGGCAAAGCTGCCCCGGGCCACGTTGAACTCGGGCTTGGCCCAGATCACCACCCGCGCGCCCTCTTCGGGCGCCGGGACCGTGGCCTCCAGGACAGCCTTGGTGCAGATCACCCGGACCGAGACGGCGGCCAGCGGATCGCGCAGGGTCAGGAACGCGGTGGATCCGCGCCGGCTCAGCTCGGCGATCTGGCCCTCCACCCAGACCCGGCCCAGCCGGCCGACCCAGTCGCCGACCAGCCGCATGACGGTCCGTACCGGGACCGGCGCCTCGGCGCTGGTCTCTAGCGGCATGCCCGTCCCCGTCCGCTCTGCGGCGGCCGGACGGTCCCGGGCCGGGCGGGCCGCATGGGCCGCGCGGGCCGCCTCACTCGCCGGCCAGCTTCGCGATCCGGCGCTCGAACATGGCCAGCACGTCAGCGCGGCCGGCGTGCTCGTGCTCATAGGCGATCAGCACGCGCAGCTGGCCGGCGTCGAGGGTGCGCAGCCGCGCGCGCAGCGAGGGCAGCGAGAGCCCGTCATAACCAGGCACCGGCAGCGCGGCAACGGCCGTCCCTGCGGGCTCGGGGGCATCGGGAGCTGCCGCGGCCTCGGGCTGGTCCGCGGCAGGAGCTTCGGGCTGATGTGTGGTCGAGGCTTCTGATGGCGCGGCTGCCGGCGCCGCCTCGGCGACCGTCGTCCCGGCCGGATCGGCGGCGACCGGGGCTGGCGGAGCCGGGGTCGGGGCGGGCGGGACCGGCGCAGCCGAGGACGGGGCCGGATCCTCGGCCGGGTCGTCGGGGGACAGGATCCGGACATTACCGGTCAGGTCGAGCGAGCGCCGCCGCTCGGCGGGCGGCCCGGCCGCAGCGGCTGGCTTGGCTTCTGCTGGCTTGGCTTCGGCTGGTGTGGCCGTGGCCGCAGTGGCCTGCATCGTGGCCGGCCCTGCCGTCCCGGCCGCGGGAGCGGGGCCGGGCCCGGTCCCGGCCGCCGCGTTGTCAGCCTGGTGGCGGAGCCGCTCAGCGGCGAGCAGCAGCTGGCCGAACCCGGAGAACACGGCCCGCAGTGCATGCGCGGGCGCCTCCTTGATGCGGTCAGAGACCTGCGGGATGCCCATCCTGTTCTCCCTCGGCTGTGCCCGGCCTCGGCTGTGCCTGGCGCCGACCCGTCCTGGCAGCTCGGGCTCGTGCCCCGTGCCCGCGTCCTGCCTAACCTGGACACATTCTCGCCCTCCGGACCGTCCGCGCAAGGCCAGACCGGTTCCGGCGCGTCCCCGGATCAGTCCGCGCCCCCTGGCGGGCCGCCGGAGCGCCGTGGCGCTGTGGCACCGTGGCGCCGCACCGGGCCAGCAGCCCCATCGCCTAACATGGATCGCATGTCAGCGCCAACCCGCAAAGTGCTGCTCCTCCGGCCTCGTGGTTACTGTGCCGGAGTCGAGCGAGCTGTCCAGGCGGTAGAGGTGGCGCTGGAGCAGTTCGGCGCGCCGGTCTACGTGCGCAAGCAGATCGTGCATAACACCCATGTGGTAGCGAACCTGGAGAAGCGCGGCGCGATCTTCGTGGAGGAGACCGAGGAGGTCCCCGAGGGATCGGTCGTCGTGTTCTCGGCGCACGGCATCGCGCCGCAGGTCCGTGACGACGCCAAGAGCCGCAACCTGCGCACCATTGACGCCACCTGCCCGCTGGTGACCAAGGTGCACAGCGAGGCGCGCCGGTTCGCCGCGCAGGGCTACGACATCCTGCTCATCGGCCACGACGGCCATGAGGAGGTCGTCGGGACCACCGGTGAGGCGCCCGCCAGCATCCACCTGGTGGACGGGCCGGAGGGCAGCGACTCGGTGCAGGTCCGCGATCCGTCCAAGGTCGCGTGGCTGTCCCAGACCACCTTGTCGGTGGACGAGACCAAGGAGACCGTGGCCGCGCTGCGCGAGCGGTTCCCGCAGTTGCTCGACCCGCCCAGCGACGACATCTGCTACGCGACGCAGAACCGGCAGGCCGCGGTCAAGCAGATCGCAGCGGACTGCGATGTCCTCATCGTCGTCGGCTCAGCCAACTCCTCGAACTCGGTCCGGCTGGTCGAGGTCGCCCTCGACTCCGGGGCGAAGGCCGCCCACCTGGTGGACGATGCCGCGGCGATTGACCCGGAGTGGCTGACGGGGGCTGCCACGGTCGGTGTTAGCAGCGGCGCTTCGGTGCCCGAGGTCCTGGTCGACGGCGTGCTCGAGCCGGCTGGCAGCGAGCTGGGCTTCGGCGACGTGGAGGAGATCGAGGCGGTCAAGGAGCGGATGGTCTTTGCGCTGCCCCGCGAGCTTCGCCAGGCCACCGCTGCCGGCGACAGCTGGCCGGCCGGCTCGCCCGGGCCCCCCGGAACTCCCGGTCAGGGCGCGCGGGCGGACCCGCTCGCCGTTACCGGTCAGCCGCGGCGCCCTGCCCGGCGATCTCCGCGCGCAGCTCACGGACGCAGCGCCGCAGCCCCCGCAGCCAGGCGACAGCCAGGCACGCAGCCGTCCCGCAGAACAGCCACGGCGCGACCGATGCCAGCACCAGGACCGTCCCCTCGGCGGTCGCCAGCACGCTGCTGCGGCCTGCCGTGATCAGCTCAGCCGCGATGAGCGTGGTCGCGAAGACAACGGGCGGCGCGATGACGACGAGCAGCAGCGCCTCGCGCCGGGCATAGCCCGCGACCAGCACAGCGCCCGCGGCATAGCCCAGCCCGGCCAGCCAGTCCTGGCCTGACCAGGCTGCGACCAGGCAGCTGGCCAGGAACAGCAGGATCATCACCAGCACCGATCCGCGTCCGGTCAGCCGGGCCCGGCTGCCCCCTGCCGGGCGGGATGACCGGGTGCCCTGGCCCCGCGTCAGGACGCGGGCCGCGGACCGGGTTCCACCGGGCACGCTCATGGTCTCCCTGGTCTGCTGCGTCGTGCTGATCTGGCGCGGCTCGCGGCGGCTCCCGGCCGCCTGGCTAGCTGGCCGCACTAGCCTGCCTGGTGACGAGCTCAGGCACCGGCTCGACGACCAGCTCCGGGCGCGGACAGGGCGCGGACGGTTTCCTCGACCGGACTGCGGCCCGTCCAGCTCGCCGTCGACCACGCCGAGTTCGCTTAGCTTACGTGCGGTGACCAGGACCCGGCTCTCCAGCGAGCCGACTGCCTTGTTATAGGCCGAAACCGCCTTGCCCAGCGACTTCCCGAGCTCATCGGCGTGCTTGCCCAGGCCAGACAGCCGCTCGTACAGCTCGCGGCCGAGGTCGAACACCGCGCGGGCGTTGTCGGACAGAGCGTCCTGCTGCCAGGCATACTGCGCCGTGCGCAGCATCGTCACCAGCGTGGTCGGGGTGGCGATGTGCACCTTGCGGGCGATCGCGTACTCCAGCAGGCCGGGGTCATGCTCGAGGGCCGGGGCCAGGAACGCCTCGCCGGGGATGAACAGCACCACGAACTCCGGAGCCGGGCTGAGCAGGGCCCAGTACGCCTTGTCCGCCAGCCGGTCGACGTGCTCGCGCAGGTGCCGGGCGTGCGCGTCCAGCCGCGCCCCGCGGACCTGATCGTCAGCTGCCTCGGCGGCCTCCAGGTACGCGGCCAGCGACACCTTGGAGTCGACGACGATGTTCTTGCCGCCCGCCAGCCGGACCACCATGTCCGGACGCTGCGCCCCGTCCGCCGCCTGGACGCTGACCTGCTCGTCGAAGTCGCAGCGCGCGCTCATCCCGGCCAGCTCAACGACCCGGACGCAGCTGCATCTCGCCCCACCGGCCGCGGGCCTCCGGCCGCCGCAGGGCGGTCACCAGCGCCTGCGTCTGCACCCGCAGCTGCTCGGCGCCCTGCCGCGCGATGGTGAACTGCTCGGTCAGGGCGGCATGCGAGCGCCGCCGCTCGTCGTCGGTCTCGCGCAGCTGTGCTTCCACCTTCGCCAGAGTCTCGCGCAGCGGCTGAACCAGGTGCTCGACCGCCGCCCGGCGGGTCTCCAGCTCGCCGGCGGCGCGTGCGTTGGCCGCGCCCAGCCGGCCCTCGGCTATGTCCAGGAACGTCTTGGCGCTGCGCTCGAGGGCCTGGGCCGACATCGCCTGGAAGCGGTCGGCCAGCTGGCCGTCCAGCAGCGCGGCCTTCTCCCGGGCGGCCCGCTCCAGGATGGCCGCCCGGTCCTCCGCCCCGCGCTCGCGCTCCTGCGCGGCGCGTGGCCTGCCCGGTCAGGTCAGCCGTCAGCACAGCCAGCCGGGACCGGGCATACAGGTACCCGATCGCGGCCCCGAGAGCCAGGGCGGCTAGCAGCCCGGCAAACAGCGAGATGCCATCCATATCGGCCATGCTGGCAGCCGGGACGGACAGTTTCCGCCCGACACGCCCGGCAGCGCCGGCCATCGCCCGCGAACTCATTTCACGGCTGTCGCTGATTACGAGTGACATGAGCCGCTGCTGATCAGCGGCAAGCTCGCGACAGAAAGGGGCAGCACCCATGGATCGAGCCCGCCCATGATGCAAGCGGACCGCCGGGCCACCGCGCTGGGCGACGACGCTTTCTTCATCGAGCGGTCCTGGGCCGAGCCAGAGCAGTTCGCGGTGCTCTTCGACCGGCACGCGCCGCGGATTCACCGGTATGTCGCACGCCGGATCGGCCGCGAGGTAGCCGACGACGTCGTCGCCGAGACCTTCCTGGCGGCGTTCGCCAAACGGCGCCGCTACCAGGTCAGCTGCCGGGACGCCGCGCCGTGGCTCTACGGGATCGCCACCAACCTGATCGGCCAGCACCGGCGCGATGAAGTGCGTCAGTTCCGGATCCGCCAGGCCGCCCCGCCCGCCGCGGAGGTACCCGGTCACGCCGACCGGGTCGCCGCCGACGTGACCGCGGGATCGGTGCGCAGCGTGCTGCTCGCGGCGCTGGGCGCGCTTCCGGCCGGAGACCGCGACGTGGTTGTCCTGATCGGCTGGGAGCAGCTGACCTACGAGGAGACAGCCCGCGCGCTCGGCATCCCCATCGGCACCGTCCGCTCGCGCCTCAGCCGGGCGCGGGCCAGCCTGCGCGACGCGCTGGCCGGGACCGGCCGCACCGCGACTTTCGAGGAGATCTTGAGGAATGACTGACATGGACCTGATCAGCGAACTGGTGCCCGACGTGGACCTGCCCGGCCGGCGGAGCTGGAGCCGGCCCGCAGCCTGCTGGCCAGCGCGATCCAGCAGGAGTACAGCCGGGCCGGCGCGCCGGGCGCGGCGCAGCCCGCCCGGCTGGCAGGACCGCAGCGAGCCGGCCGCGGACTGCGCTCGCCGGGCCCGCGCCGGCGGGTGGTGCTGGCCGCCGTGGCCGCGGGGGCGGTCGCGGCGGGCGTGGCAGCCGCGCTGGTTGTCGTGCCGGGGCACAGCCGGCCGGCCGGAACTGCGCCCGCGGCCGCCGGGCCCGGCGCGCACTCGGTGGTGCCGGTGCGGCCGTTCACCGGGCGGCTCACCGCCGCCCGGTTCCTGAACGCTGCGGCCCGCGCGGCACTGACTCAGCCTGCGACCCCGCCCCGGCCTGACCAGTTCGTGTACGCCGAGTCCGAGGGGCCGGGCGGCAGCTCGAAGTACCAGATCTGGCAGTCGGCCGATGGCAGCAAGGCCGGGCTGGTGGTCAACAGCACCGGCCCGATCCCGCTCCCGGCGTGCTCGGGCGGGCCCGACCGCTGCTTCACTGCGGGCTACCGGCCTGACCTGCCCACGAAGCCGGGCGCGATCCTGCCCTACCTGGTCCGGGCCGGCCTGGCCGGCCCCGCCGACAAGCCGGGCGGCCAGGGGCTGCACAAGCCGATCAGGAACTGGGTGGCCAACGACCTCGGCAAGGAGATCGACTCGCTGCTGAGCGACACCTACCTGCTGCCCGCGCAGCGCGCCGCGCTGTTCCGGTACATGGCCCGGACGCCCGGCTACTTCGTGGTCCGGCATGCTGCCGACGCGATCGGCCGGCCCGGCGTCGGGATCGCCTGGCGATACCAGGGCAGCGAGACGATGATCATCTTCGATCCCCGGGACTACGCCTACCTCGGCGACCGGACCGATGCCGCGGCCGCCAGCTACCAGGGCGCCGCGCTGGTCAAGCTCAAGATCGTCGACAGCGTGCCCCCGGCGCTGGCGGCTAGCGCCCGTGCGCACGCCCCGAAGGCCAAGCCCACGCTCGCTACCAGTCCCGCGCCGGCGGACTCCGGTCCCGTCGGCTAGCAGCCCGGCCGGGCGCCCGCCCGCGGGCAGGTGACGGCCGCCGCAGCACCGGGCTGCGGCGGCCGTCGCGGCGTGCTGCGGGCACGCCGCTGGCCGCCGCCCGGGGTATCCGCCGCTGTCAGCGGCCCGGCGGCTGCGGCCGGCCCCCTAGACTCGCGCAGGTGAGTCTCTCGATCGGCATCGTCGGCCTGCCTAACGTGGGCAAGTCCACGCTCTTCAACGCCCTGACCCGGGCCAGCGCGCTGGCCTCGAACTATCCGTTCGCCACCATCGAGCCCAACGTCGGGATCGTCGGCATCCCCGATGCGCGGCTGACGGAGCTGGCCGGGCTCTATGACTCGGCCAAGATCATCGAGGCGACCGTCCGGTTCGTCGACATCGCCGGGCTGGTCCGGGGCGCCTCGGAGGGGCAGGGCCTGGGCAATCAGTTCCTGGCCCACATCCGGGAGACCGACGCGATCTGCCAGGTGGTGCGGGTCTTCACCGACCCCGACGTCAGCCACGTGGACGGTGACGTGTCGCCCGAGCGTGACATCGAGACCATCGCCACCGAGCTCATCCTGGCCGACCTGCAGACCCTGGAGAAGGCGGCGCCGCGGCTGGCCAAGGAAGCCAAGTTCGGCAAGGACGCCGACCGTAACCGGACCGCCGCGGCGGCGCAGGCCGCCCAGCAGCTGCTGGACGGCGGCACCACCCTGTCCGCCGGGGCGGCGTCCGCCGGGATCGACCTGGCCGACTTGCGGGACCTCCAGCTGCTCACGGCCAAGCCGTTCTTGTATGTCTTCAACGTGGATGAGCCGGAACTGGCCGACAAGGAACTACGGGACCGGCTGGCGGCGCTGGTCGCCCCGGCGCCGTCGATCTTCCTGGACGCCAAGACCGAGGCCGAGCTGGCCGAGCTGTCCCCGGAGGACGCGGCCGAGATGCTGACCGAGCTGGGGATGGGCGAGCCGGGCCTGGCGCAGCTGGCCCGGGCCGGCTTCGCGGCGCTCGGCCTGTCCACCTTCCTGACCGCGGGCCCGAAGGAGTCCCGGGCCTGGACCATCCCGGTCGGTGCCACGGCGCCGGAGGCGGCCGGGGTGATCCATACCGACTTTCAGCGCGGCTTCATCAAGGCCGAGATCGTTTCGTTTGACGATCTGATGGCCGCCGGCTCGATCGCCGCCGCCCGCGCGGTGGGCAAGGCGCGCATCGAGGGCAAGGACTACGTGATGCGCGACGGCGACGTCGTCGATTTTCGCTTCAACGTCTGAGCGCGGTCGTGCGGAAGATAACGGTGCTGGGCGCGCTGCCCTGCACTGAGGGACGGGTCCGGGTTCGCGCTCTTGAGCATGGCGATGCTGCGCCCTATGCCCGGGGCTCCAGGGACGAGTCGGTCCGGCGGCACGGTCATCTGCCGCTGCCTGAGTACACGGAGGACATCGTCCGGGAGCAGATCGACGGTGCCATTGCGAGCGGGCTTGCCGATGGTGGCCTGGCGGTGCTCGCCATCGCGGACGTGAGCTCCGATGACTTCCTGGGCAGCATCGTCTTGTTCAACGTGCGGGAGGATAGGGCGGAGGTCGGATTCTGGCTGGCTCCCTGGGGCCGGGGGCGAGGCGCGGCCCGGGAAGCTCTGGGCGCCGCCGCGCGCCTGGCCGCTCACATGGGGCTGAACTTCCTGGATGCCCAGACTGCTCCCGAGAACGCAGCATCGCGCCGGACCTTGCTCAGCGCCGGATACCACGAGGTAGGCGAGCCGCAGACCGTGACCGCACCGTCCGGCGCAGAGTTCACTGCGCTGACATTCGAGTGTCCCGTGGCCGAGTTCCGCTTCAACGCCTGACCGGCCCCGAACCTGGGGTGGCGGGCCTGCCTAGACTTCTCCGTCATGAGCCCTCAGCACGAGACCGGCGCACCGGCCGGTGCCCAGCCGCCCGCCGTCCGGCGCGAGCCGAGCAAGCGGACCTTCCACGGTGACACCGTCATCGATGAGTACGCCTGGCTGGCCGACAAGACCAACCCCGCCACCATCGCCTACCTGGAGGCGCAGAACGCCTACACCGGCGCGCTGACGGCCGGCCAGGCCGGCCTGCGGGACGAGATCTTCGGTGAGATCAAGGCCAGGACCCAGGAAACCGACCTGTCGGTGCCCGCGCGCAAGGGCAGCTGGTGGTACTACGGCCGGACGGTCGAGGGCCAGCAGTACGCGCTGTACTGCCGCCGGCCGGTGACACCCGGCGAGTCTGGCCCGCCCGCGGCTCCTGAGGGCGGTGCGCAGGCGGCGGGCGAGCAGGTGCTGATCGACGGCAACGAGCTGGCCGGCGACCATGCGTTCTTCAAGCTCGGCGCCTCCGAGGTCAGCCCGGACGGCGGCCTGCTGGCCTACTCCACTGACTACGAGGGCAGCGAGCGCTTCACCGTGCGGGTCAAGAACCTGGTCACGGGCGAAGTAGGCGCCGACGAGATTCCCGGCGCGTTCTACGGGTGTGCCTGGTCGGCCGACGCGACAGCGCTGTTCTACGTCACCGTCGACGACGCGTGGCGGCCCTCCCGGGTGTGGCGGCACCTGGTCGGCACCCCGGCCGCCAGCGACGTGGTCGTCTTCGAGGAGAGCGACGAGCGGTTCTGGGTCGGGGTCGACCTCACCCGCAGCGAGCGGTACCTGGTCATCTCCAGTTCCAGCAAGCTGACCAGCGAGGCGTGGCTGCTGGACGCGGCCACCCCGGACGGCGAGTTCGCCGTCGTGGCGCCCCGCCGGCACGGCATCGAGTACTCCGTCGAGCACCAGATAACCGCCGACGGCACCGACCGGCTGCTGATCCTGCACAACGACCACGCCGAGAACTTCGAGCTGGCGCAGGCGCCCGTCGCCGACCCGGCCGCCTGGACGCCGCTGATCGGCCACCGCGCCGACACCCGGCTGCTCGGCGTGGACGCGTTCGCCGGCCACCTGGTCGTGTACCAGCGCCGCGACGGGCTGACCGGGCTGCGCGTGGTCCGGGGCGATGGCGGCGACTACGAGATCGACTTCCCCGAGCCGGTCTACACCGTAGGCCCCGGCGAGAACCCCGAGTACGACACTGCCACCTTCCGGCTGGGCTACGCCTCGCTGGTGACCCCGCAGTCGGTCTACGACTGCGACACCGCGACCGGCGAGCTCACCCTGCTGCGCCGCACGCCCGTCCTGCCGCTGCCCGGCGGGCCGGACTACGACCCGGCCGTCTACGTGCAGCAGCGTGAGTGGGCCACCGCGCAGGACGGCACCCGCGTGCCGCTGTCCATGGTCTGGCGCGAGGGCACGCCGCGCGACGGCAGCGCTCCGGTCCTGCTCTACGGCTACGGCAGCTACGAGATCTCGATGGACCCGGCGTTCTCGATCTCCCGGCTGTCCCTGCTGGACCGGGGTTTCGTCTACGCCATCGCGCACATCCGCGGCGGCGGCGAGATGGGCCGGCACTGGTACGACGACGGCAAGATGCTCCGCAAGAAGAACACCTTCACCGACTTCGTCGCCTGCGCGCGGCATCTGGTGACCGCCGGATGGACCCAGCCGGAACGGATTATCGCGCGCGGCGGCTCGGCCGGCGGGCTGCTCATGGGCGCCGCGGCGAACATCGATCCCGGCGCCTTCGGCGGCATCGTCGCGCACGTGCCCTTCGTGGACGCCCTGACCACCATCCTGGACCCGTCGCTGCCGCTGACCGTGACGGAGTGGGAGGAGTGGGGCGACCCGCTGCACGACCCGGACGTCTACCGCTACATGAAGTCCTACACGCCTTACGAGAACATCGATGCTGACGCGGTCTACCCGCCGGTCCTCGCGCTCACGAGCCTGAACGACACCCGGGTCCTGTACAGCGAGCCCGCCAAGTGGATCGCCCGGCTGCAGGCCGCCGCGCGCGGCGGCCCGTTCCTGCTGAAGACCGAGATGATCGCCGGCCATGGCGGCCGCAGCGGGCGGTATGACGCCTGGCATGAGGAGGCACTGGTGCTGGCGTGGATCATCGCGGCCACCGGGGCCCGGGGTGACGCCGGGGTGCAAAGTGCGGCTGGCGCTGAGGGGCACTGACGGCTGATCGAAGCGCGGCCGCATTGAGCTGGCCAGAAAAACTTTTCGCGCGCGCCGAAATACGGGTCGCCGATGCGCAGGCCATGCTGTGCAGCCGGTGCGGCGGATGGCACGGGCGGCCTGCTGCGAGCATCCGGGCGGCAGGCGCCAGCGACCCCGCGCCGCCTCTTTCCGCTGCCTAACGCAGCGCTCTGACCAGCCAATACACGGCAATCTGCGGGTCCTTCGCGGCGCCGTTGTCACACCCATCGTCACACCCCCCATAGTCTGATTCCGGTTACAAGCAGACGGGCGGCGCAAGCCGCGCAGATGACGCGGGAGCGCGATTTCCCGGGGCCCGGAAAGCCGGAAATGCGGCAACATTCGGGAACCGTACGGCGCGCCGGCTGAGTCAATGACTGGGATGCCTGGGCGTTTTGCCGCAGAATGGTGGCCGACGCGGGAAGGGCGCGCCGCGACTGGATGCTGGCCAGATACGGGTCAGCGGACGGAGGTGTGATGGTTCGCAGGGCAACCCTCGACCGCGGCATGCCCCCGGCCGCGGACGACGAGCCCCCGGACCTGGCCCGCCCGGCGCGGGCTAGCCGGACCGCGGACCGGTCCGGGGCACGGCCCCGGCGCGGCAGCGGCGGCCGGTGGCTGATCTGGGTGGCGCGCGCCGTTGCCTGGCTGGTGCTGCTGCTGATCGGCTACCGGGGCGTCATGGCGATCGTTACCGGCGAGACCGGGACGACCCCGGCCAGCGCGCCGTCGCCGCAGCCGGGCAGTTCATTCCCCAGCACGCAGGCGCAGGCGTACGCGCTGGAGTTCGGCGAGGTGTACCTGAACTTCAACCCCTCCACCGCGACCCGCCGGGCCGCCCTGCTGAGCCAGTTCGTGCCGCCCGGCTCGGATTCCCAGCTGGGCTGGAACGGAGCCGGGACGCAGCGGCTGCGCTCCGAGCAGGTGTCCTCCATCCAGGTGCGCAGCGCCCATTCGGCGGTCGTCACCCTCCTGGCGATCGTCAACAACGACCAGCTGATCCAGCTCGGCGTGCCCGTCTACGCGGCGCACGGCCGGCTGGTGGTAACCGGCCAGCCGGCGCTGCTGGCCGCCCCCGGCCGCGCCACGCCGCCGCAGGCCGCGGCGGTCAACCCGGACTCGGCGGCGCAGGCTGAGCTGCAGGCCCAGCTGCCGGCGTTCTTCCGGGCCTACGCCAGCGGCGGCCGGGACACGCTGAACCGGTTCCTCACCTCGGGCGCGCGGGTCGCGGGCCTGAACGGCATGGTCACCCTCGGCCAGGTGCAGAGCGTGACGGTGCCCGCCGGCGGGAACACCCGCGCTATCACCGTGGTCGTCAGCTGGCAGCTGGCCGCAAGCGCGGGTGCCGCAGGATCACCGCCCCCCTCCACCTCTGCCGCCCCCGCCAGCCTGACCGTGACCTACCGCATGACCGTCGTGCGGCAGGGCGGCAGCTGGTACGTGCAGTCCATCGGTACCTCGACGCAGACGCCGGGGCCGCCCTAATGCCCGATCCCCGATCACACGGAGCCCCCGAAGCCGCGTTCACTCACCCCCGGAGTACCGATGTCGGCGCACCTATTCTTCTCGGCATCCCCCGCCGCGCTCAGCACCCAAGGACTTGTTAACTACCTGCAGGGCCTGTTCGGACCGCTGTTCCTCGGGATTGTCGGAATCGTTGCCATCTTCTTCCTGTTCACCCGCGAGATCATTCGCTTCGTGCAGTTCCTGGTTCTCGCGGTGGCCATCGCGGTCATCTTCTACACGCCGAGCATCGTGCAGACGATCGCCAGCGGGATCGCCAACGCGCTGGGCGTGCACTGAGCCGGCCACCGGAGCGGGGTGCACCCGACCGGGAGCGGGCCTGACCGAGACGCCGCCGCATGCCGCGGCCGCAGGAGGAAGGAGGACAGTGCGTGGACCTGCCGACCTACACCAACATCTGGCGGATTGAGAAACGGCTTTACAAGCTGTATGACTTCCGGCTGCCTATGCCGCTGCCGGTGGGCCAGATCGCGGTCTTCATGGTCATCGCGGTCCCGTACATCCTGCTGCTGTCCCTGCTCGGCCTGCCGTTCAGCCACACCCTGGTCTGGGTCTACGTGCTGCCGCCGGGGGTGCTGGCCTGGCTCACGACCCGGCCGGTCCTGGAAGGCAAGCGGCTTCCCGAGCTGGTCACCTCGCAGGTGCGTTACCTCATGGAGCCCCGAACCTGGGCGCGGATGAGCCCGCTGGCCGAGCAGGACGAGGTCGTCGTCATCTGCCGGGTCTGGCGCGCCGCGGCCCCGCCGGCGAGCGAGCCAGCCGTCGCGACCGAGGCAGCGGAGGTGGCGGAGGCGGCCGCGCCGATGCCCGCCGCCGGCCAGGCCCGGCGCGCGACCACGCGGCGCCCGGCGGCCCGCTCGGCGCGTCCCGCGCCGCGGCCGCTCACCCTCCCGTCCCGTACGGCTCGCTTCGCGCCGCCACGAGCCGTGGCCCGCAGCGAGGCCGCCCCCGGCGAGCCGCCCGCCGCCCGCCCGCGGCACAGTCAGCCGGGTGACGGACAGCCGGCCCGCAGCCACCCGGCACTTCAGCTGCCGTCCCGCGGGCTGCCCGCGCAGGCTCAGGCGGGCGCCGGACAGCCGGCCCACGCCCCGGCCCCGCCCGCTCCGGGTCGCGCCGTGCCGGTACGTGCCGCCCCGGGTCAGGCCGCTCCGGGTCGCGGCGTTCCGGGTCAGGCCGCTCGCGGTCAGGCCGGGCCGGGGCAGGCCGGTCACCCGCATCTGGGACCCGGCTGGCCAGTCCAGGACCCCGCCGATCCGACCCGGGTTGACCCGGACGCAGCCGAGGCGCTGGCCGCCGTGCCGGACCGGTCTGCACTGGACCGGTCTGCACCGGAGCGGCCAGTTCCGGACCGGCCAGCTCCGGACCGGCCGGCCCCGGGCGCGCCGGACCTGGCGGCGGCCGGCCGGGCCGCTGCCGACCTTGCCGCTTCCGGCTGGCCGGCCCACGACCCCTCGGGCCCCGGCCATCCCGGCCAGGACCGGGCCGGCCAGGAGCGTTCTGGCGCTGGCTGGCCGGTGCAGGATCCGTCGGCGCCGGGACGAGCTACCCCGGGGAAGCCACCGCAGTGGCTGCAGACGCTCCGGCCGGAGTCAGCGCCGCCCGGCCCGGCTGTCATCTCCGGTGAGGTAGTCGCGCCGAGCGCTCCGCAGGCCCAGCCAGCGCCAGTGACGGAGCCGCCGCTCACGCCCCTTCCCGTTCCCGCAGCTCGCTCGAACGCGGCGGACACGGCCGTCCGCCGTGCGCCGGAGCCGCCTGCGGGTACCCCGCCGGGGCTACAGCCCGGCGACCCCCTGCCTGTCCCGGTCCAGGGCCGCCAGACCCAGCCTCGCCAGACCCAGGCTCGCCAGGACCAGGACCAGGACCAGGACCGGCAGGCTGAGCCGGGCGTCCCGGCGACGCCGGCCACTGCAGCGCCGCCCGCTGACGCAGCGCCGTCGGCGGACGGCCCGCCGGTCCCCGATCAGCCCGGCGAGCCCGGGCCCTGGAAGGCCGCGGGCACCGGCGAGGCCGAGGGCGCCGGCGAGCCCGGGCCCGGCGAGACCGCCGGCACCGGCGAGGCCGCCGGCACCAGCGAGGGCCAGGGCGACGGCGCCGCGGGCCCGCCGCCCGAGCCGGCGCAGCGGCCGGGGCGTCCGGTCGTCCGGGTAACGGGCGACCGTCATGCCGAGCGCCCGCTACGGGTCGTGGAGCGCGCACTGCGCAGCCAGCCCGGTCAGCGCCATGACGGCTGGCGCGAACGGGTGGTCATCGTGCCCGGCGGGCACCGGCCCGGCAAGCCCGACCCGCTGCAGCGTGACCGGGCGCGAGCCCGGCTGCCGATCAGCGGGCCGCGCCGCGTCGTGGTCCTGGGCTGCACCCGCGGCGCCGGCCAGACGATGACCACGCTGCTGGCCGGCGACATGCTCGCGACGCTGCGGGCCGAGGCCGTGGCCGTGCTGGACCTCAATCCCGGTCGCGGCTCGCTCTCCGAGCGGGCGGCGGTCATCCCCGGCCTCATCCGGGATCCGGCTGGCCTGGCGCCACCCGGTACCGACCTGGCTGACCCCGGCCTGGCACCGGAGGGCCCGGGGCTGCAGGTGATCAGCGGCGCTCCGCCGCCGGCGGCGGTGATGCGGCGGGCCGGCTCCTGGACCTGGTGGCGGCCCGGTACCCGATCACGCTGGCCGACCCCGCCGCGGGCTGCGTCCCGCGGACCATGGCGGTCGCCGATCAGCTCCTCCTGGTCGCCCCGGCCAGCGCCGAGGCAGCCAACGCGCTGGCCATGACGTTTGAGTGGCTGGAGGCACACGGGTACCGCCGGCTGGCCGACGGGGCCATCACCGTGCTGAACGGCGTCAGCGGGCCGACTGCCGCGCATGTCGAGCATGCCGCCGGCGTGGCCACCGGCCGGTGCCGGGCGATCGTCAAGGTGCCATGGGATAGCCAGCTGAAGAACCTGGCCACGGGACGGATCCCGCCGGCTCCGGCCGGCGCGACCGACCGCCCGGCGCACGGCGGCCCGGTGCCCGACCCGTCGGCCGTGCTGGCCGCGCAGGCCGGCGCGCACGGCGTCAGCGCTCTGAGCCCGGCTCTGGTCCACGCGTACACGGCGCTGGCCGGCGTGCTGATCTCCAGCCTGGCTGAGCCCGGCGAGCTGCGGAGCGCACGAGGATGAGCTCGCGCACCGCACGCCGCACCCGGATTTCGGTCCGGTACTTTGACGACCGGATCCTGCTCACCGAGGCGCACGCCTGGGCTTACTACCGCGTCCCCACCGTCTCCTATGAGTTCACCACCCCCGCCGACCGCGAGGCACTGGCGACCAACATCACCGTGGCCATGGCCGCGATCCGGATGGCCGACGCCGAGGTGCACCTGCGCATCGCGCACCGGTCGTACCCGGCCGCGGAGTGGGCGACCAAGCTGGATGCCACTTCCGACGGCGGACCCGGCTGGCTGGCCTACCTGGATGAGATGTACCGGCATGTCTGGGCCAAGGACTTCTGGGCCAAGGAGGTCTACATCGGGGTCCGGCTCGGCCAGCGGGGGATGCGCGCGCAGCTGTCGGGCGGCGTGCTGGCCTCGTTCATCGGTGCCTACAAGGCCGGCGAGCAGGTCCTGGGACTGGACGACGAGGCGGTCCCGGCCAGCGAGATCACCCGCTGGCGCGAGCAGTCCGAGCGGCTGGGCCGGGCCCTGTCCGCCAGCGCGCTGGCCGCCCGGCACGCGAGCTCCGACGACATCGCCTGGCTTTTCCGGCACACGCTGACCGGGACGCTGGCTGACCCGCTGCCGTCCGCCGCCGCGCGCCGCACCTGGGGCGCGGGCGAGATCGAGACCCTGCTGGAAGGTCAGGTGCACAACGGCCGCACCATGCTGCGCCTGGAGCACCCGGCCGGGGAGTCGTATGCCGCCCTGCTGTCCTTCGCCCGCTTCCCGGATGTCATGTACTTCCCGGAGGGCGAGCCGTGGCTGCACTATTCCGACGCTCTCCCGTTCCCGGTCGAGGCCAGCCTGCGGATGAAGCTGATCGCGCCGGCCCGGGCCAGCAAGGACGTGAGCCGGCGGCTGGCCCACGCCCGGGACATGGACGCCCATATCCGGGAGGCCGGCGCGGAGATGCCCATCGCGCTGGCCGAGCAGATCGAGTCGGCCCGGCTGCTGGAGCACGGCATCACCAAGGAACGGCTGCCGTTCGTGTACGGCTGGCACCGGCTGATGGTGGCCGCGCCCACCCGCGAGCTATGCCTCAACCGGGCCGAGGCCGTCGTCGAGCACTACCGGGACGCCGGGATCGACATCGTCAACTCCACCGGTGACCAGTTCTCGCTGCTGTGCGAGTCGCTGCCGGGCGACCACGTCCGGCTGAATTCCTACCTGCAGCGCCAGCCGCTGTACACGATCGCCGGCGGGATGCCGACGGCCACCGTCGACCTCGGGGACCGGGCCGCCCCCGACGCCGGCTGGATCGGGCCGTACATCGGCGAGACGCTGGGGCGCGCCCGCTCGGTCGTTCATTTCGACCCGCTGGTCGCCGCGGCCCGCAACCGCCCGACCGCCGTGGCCATCACCGGCGAGCCGGGCGGCGGCAAGACCACGCTGGCCCTGCTGCTGATCCTGCAGCTCGCGCTGCGCGGCACCACGGTGGCCGTGATTGACCCGAAGGGCGACGCGGAGGCACTGGTGGCGCTGCTGCAGCAGCACGGCAGGCAGGCCCGGGTGCTGCCGCTCGGCAGCGCCGCGGCCGGCCTGCTCGATCCGTTCTCCTTCGGCGACGACCTGGCCGAGCGCCGGACCATGGCGACCGAGACGCTCCGGCTGCTGCTGCCGCGGATGAGCGAGGAGCGGGAGAGCGCGATGATCCAGGCGGTCGCGGCCATCGCGGCCGGCGAGCGGCCCAGCCTGGGCAAGGTCGTGACGCACCTGGAGCGGTCAGCGGACCCGGCGTCGGTCAACCTGGGCGCGGTACTGCGGTCGATGTCGGAGATGCGGCTGGCCAAGCTGTGCTTCTCGCCGTCCGGCGGCCAGGGCATTGACGCGGCGGGCTGGACAACGGTCTTCACCCTGGCCGGGCTGACCCTGCCCGACGTGGCCGTCAAGCGCGACGACTACTCCTACGAGCAGCGGCTGTCGGTGGCGCTGCTGTACCTGGTGTCGCAGTTCGCCCGGCGGCTGCTCAACGGCATGGACCGGCGGCTGCCCAAGGCGATTTTCCTGGACGAGGCGTGGGCGATTACCTCCACCCCGCAGGGCGCCAAGCTCATCCCCGAGGTCTCCCGGATGGGCCGGTCCCGCAACACCGCGCTCATCATGGTCTCGCAGAACGCCGGGGACCTGCTGAACGAGCAGGTGACCAACTGCATCTCCAGCGTCTTCGCGTTCCGCTCCTCCGAGCGCACCGAGGTCGCGAACGTGCTGTCGCTGCTCGGCGTCGAGCGGTCCGAGGAGCACATGGCGGCGCTGCGCGCGCTCGGCAACGGCGAGTGCATCTTCCGCGACCTGGACGGGCGGGCCGGCCGCATCGGGATCGACCTGATCTCCGATGAGCTGCGGCGCAGCCTGGACACCAACCCAACACGCGCCCGGCCCGGCGAGGCGCCGGTCCGGGTGCAGCAAGCCGCCAGCCGGGCCGTGGCCGGGCCGGGCGGTACCAGCCACGGCGACGCTGTGCCCGGGGGCGAGCCAGCGCGGCCGGGTGCTGGCTAGGCAGGCAGCAAAACAGCGACAACACCCCCAGGAGCCCCCCCAAGATGCTCAGAGCCCTCCGCGTCCCCCGCACGGCCGCTGTCGTCCTGGCCCTGCTCATCACTGCGCTCGCGGTGCCGGGCAGTGCGCAGGCCGCCACGGGGCAGGCTGGCGCGGCGAACGCGGCCGCGAGCAGCACGGCCACCGCGGCTGGCGCCTCGGCCGCCCGGACGAGCACGGCCACGGGCACGGCGGTCGGCACCAGCCTCGCCGCGGGTGCCGCGAACGGCGCCGCGAACGGGCTGTGCTCGGTGCCCGGCATCGGGGACATCGGCGGCCTGCTCGGCTTCTGCTCGCTGGGCAGCTCCGGCCTGACCGGTGACCTGAACAACATCTGCACGCCCTCGCTGCCCAGCCCCGAGCCGGCGAATTCCGGCATCAACGCGCTGGTCGCCCCGCCGGCCAGCGGGAAGCCGGTCAAGACGCTGTATGCCCAGGACGGCGTGGCCGGCGACTTCTGGGCGGCGACCAACCTGCAGTGCTCGGACATGACCTCGCTGATCGGCAACAACGTCGCGGGCATGGTCTTCGACGCGGCCAAGTCGCTGGACCGGGTCACGATCACGGTGTACCAGTCAGCCGCCGGCGAGGGCATCCTGAGCTGGCTGAGCAACGTGACCGACAGGCTTATCACCAGCCTCGGCAACGCCATCTACTTCCCGTACCTGGCCGTGGTCGTCATCCTCGGCGCCATCTGGCTGGCCTGGCAGGGCCTGATCCGCAAGCGCGGCACCCGGACCATCGAGGGCACGGTGTGGATGGTGGTGGCGGCCGCCGCGGCCATCTTCCTGATCGGCAAGCCCGGCGACCTGACCGGGCTGGGCCGGGGCGTATCTGACGGCATCACCACGGCCCTGAACGCGGCCTTCGCCAAACTGCCCAGCCCGGGACCGAGCGGCTGCGTGCCGGTGGCCAAGGGCGACCCGCAGGCCCAGACCGCCAACTTCGCCTACACCTCGGGCAACAGCGTGGTGGACCAGAACGCCGACGAGCTGTGGACGGTGCTGGTCTGCAAGCCGTGGCTGGACGGGGAGCTGGGCACCTCGAAGTTCTCCGCGCCGGGCGGCCAGCCCACCATCGTGAACCGGTACGGGCGGCAGCTGCTGTGGGCCCAGGCCATCGCGGTCAACGAGAAGCCAACGACGTCACTCATTCAGGCCAAGCAGGCCACCTACCAGGGGATCGCCAACAGCCTGCAGCGGACCAGCCCCGGGGTGTACCCGCTGTTCCAGGGCAAGCAGTGGACGACCCGGCTGGAGGTCGCCTTCGCCGCCCTGTTCGCCGCCGTGGTCGCCGGGGTCCTGGTGCTGCTGATCTCGGTAACCCTGATCCTGCTCAAGCTCGGGTTCTTGCTGCTGCTCATCGCCGGGCCATTCTTCCTGCTCGTCGGCACGCACCCGGGCTTCGGCCGGGTGGTAGCGCTGCGCTGGGTGGAGATGCTGGTCGGCGTGCTGCTCAAACAGGCAGCAGTGGCGCTGGTGCTGAGCATCTTGCTGTACTGCTACGCGCTGATCATGGGAACCAGCGACGCGGTACTGCCGTGGGCGCTGAAGATCCTGATGATCGCCCTGGTCACGGTCGCGGCCTTCATCTACCGCAAGCCGTTCACCCACCTGTTCTCGGCCGTGGGCTACGGCGTGCTCGGCGCCCGCGAGCGGGCCGATGCCGACCTGGCCCGGGCGGGCACGACGTTCCGTGGCAACACGCGCAGCGCCGCGACCCTGACCGTGCCCGGCTTCGCTGCCTACCGGGCGGCGCGGTGGGCACGGCAGAACCCGGCCCAGGCCGCGGGCCTGGCCCTCAGCGGGGTCACCGCTGCCGGCGTGGCGGGCGGGAAGCTCGCCGCCGCGGCCGGCGGGGCCGGGGCCGAGGCAGCGCCGGGTGAGCTGGCCGATGGCTACCCCGGGCCTGATGAGGCCGCGGCGGCGGCCGCTGCCGCGACCGGGGATGCCGCCAGCCGGGCCACCGTCAGCCGCGGCCGGGCCTGGGCGGGCGCCGCGAACTCCGACGGCGCGACCGGGCGGGAATCTGCGCCGCCGCTCAACCTGCCGTCCCGCGGCGGCGCGGTGGCGCCGGACGCGACCACCGGCCCGGCGGGCCCGGCTCCGGCCGGGTCCAGGTCACCGGGCCGGAACCTCTGGCCGGGCCGCGCGGCCACCCGCCAGCCGTCGGCGGCCCCCGCCAGCGGGGTCCCCGCCGGGCCGCAGGCCGCCGGCTCCGCCGCGGCAGGCCCGCCCGCGCCGGCCCCGTCCCGGTCAGCAGGCCCGGCGCCCGCCCCGGCCCGCCATGCGGCTCCGTCCTGGCCGGCGGCCCCGGCCCGGCAGCCCCCGGCCCGGTCGGGAACGTCCCGGCTGACGGCGCGGATACCGCGGCCCACCGCCGCCCCGCGCCCGGCAGCACCGCCCCGGCAGGCGCCGGCCCCCCGGCAGGAGACGCCCCGGTCCGAGGCCGCGCCGCCCCCGGCCAGCGCGCCGGCGCCGCGGCGGGCGCCGCGGGCCAGCCAGCCGCCGCTGCGCCGTCCTGGCAGCCCGCCGTCCCGTGGCGGCGCCCCGGTCCGCGGCGCCAGTCCGGCTCGCGGCGGCGGGGCGGGTTCCGCGCCGCCGCCGGGTAGCGCCGAGGACCAGTCGGAGGCGGGCGGCGGACCGATGTCCGGGCCGCCGCCAGCGCCGGAGCGCGGGCCGTTCTGGGCGCGCCCGGTCCGCCGCGACCGGTAACCCGCTGTCATGGAACTGACCGCAGCGCAGCGGCGGATCGTCTTCGCCCTGGTTGTCCTCGTCCTGGCCGGACTGGGGGTGTACCTGTTCACCACGACCGGTCACGGGACAGCCGCCAGCGGGGCGGCTCACGGCGGCGCGGCGGGCCAGGGCGGGGGTGGTGGCGCGGCCGCTCCGCCGGCCAGCACGCCGCCCGCTACCAGCACGCCGGTGACGAGTCCGCCGGCCAGCCCGACCGTGACCACCCCGACGGCCAGCCGGGCGCCCGACATCTATCAGTGGCTGCCGTTCACCAAGTCCGGGCTGGCCAGTGCCGCGTCCGTGGCGGTGAAGTTCGGGGCGGCCTACGGCACCTTTTCCTATACCGAGAAGACGACGGCCTATGCCGGCTCGATGCGCAGCCTGATCACCCCGCAGCTGTCCGGGCAGATCTCCGCTGCCTACGCCGCGCCCGGCGTGGCCAGCCTGCGGGCCCGCCGCAAGCAGGTGTCAGCCGGGTCAGCCCGGATCACCTCGCTGCGGGCCTACGGCCCCAGCAGCCTGACGTTCATCGTGTCGGTGACCGAGCAGATCACCGCGACCAAGGGCAGCGGGCGGCTGACCACCAGCTACGCGGTCACGCTCACCGGCGGTGACACCAGCTGGCTGGTGAGCGGCCTGGAGTACGAAGGGGCGGGAAACTTTTGATCTGGCGATCTGGTGGCGGCTCGCTCAGCCGCGGCGCGATCCTGGTCATCGTGTGCGCGGCCGGGCTGCTGCTCGCCGGGCTGCTGGTGGTGCCCATGGCAATGTTCGCCAGCGGCACGTTCTCCTTCGAGAGCGGCAGCGCCTGCGGCAGCGCCCGCGGCAGCGGCACCCAGCCCGTCGCCACCAAGAATGCCCGTAACTCGATCCCGGCCAACTACCTCGCGCTGTTCAAGGCGACCGGCGCCAAGACCGGCGTGCCGTGGGTGATCCTGGCCGGGATCGGCCGGGCGGAGAGTGATGACGGGCGCAGCAAGCTGCCCGGCGTGCACAGCGGCTCGAACGCCTTCGGCGCGGCGGGCCCGATGCAGATCGGGATCGGCGGCGCATCCAGCAACACCTGGGGCGGCAGGCCCGTGCATCCGGCCAGCGAGAAGGTCAGCGGGGTCGCCACCGACGGCGACGGGGACGGCATCGACAACGTCTACGATCCGGCCGACGCGATCGCCGGGGCGGCCAAGTACCTGCTGGAGCATGGCGTCCTGGACAACGTGCAGGGCGCCATCTTCGCCTACAACCACCTGGAGTCCTACGTCCAGACGGTGCTGTTCTACGCCGGGACCTACGCCCGGGGAGGCTTCACGGTCAGCCCCGTGACCCTGGACAGCGCGCCGAGCTGCCTGACCGGAGTGGGCCAGACCCCGAACGCGGTCGCCGCCGCGGTCATCGCCTTCGCCGAGCAGCAGCTGGGCAAGCCCTACCAGTGGGGCGGGATCGGCCCGGACTCCTTCGACTGCTCGGGCCTGATGATGATGGCCTACCGGGCGGCGAACATCTCCATCCCGCGTACGTCGGAGCAGCAGTGGGCCTGGGGCCCGCGGATCAGCGCGAGCCAGGCGCAGCCGGGCGATCTGGTGTTCTTCGCCGGGTCAGACGGCACGGTGGCCTCGCCCGGCCACGTCGGCCTGGTTATCGGCGGCGGCAAGATGATCGAGGCCTACGCCACCGGCTTCCCGATCCGGGTCTCCACCTACGGCGGCCGCGACCCGGTCGGCTTCACCCGGCCCTGGGATCATAAGGGCGTCGTCATGACCGCCGCCCGGGCCGGCTAGCGCCGCGGCTCATGGCCCGTCCCCGGGACAGGCGGCGGAGCCGGGCCTAGCCTGCCGGCTGCCACGTGCCGGCCTGCCCGGCCTCAGCCGGGAATGCCAGACCGGGCCGGGATAGCTTCAGTAGGCGTGTGCCTTCTTGTCGCGCTGTCCGGGGTAGTGCCGGGCGCCCCGCTGATCATGGCCGCCAACCGGGACGAGCGCTACGCGCGGCCTGCCGTGGCGATGACGACGCTGCGTTCCAGGCCGGCCCGCGGATCCTCGGCGGCCAGGACCAGGTGGCGGGCGGCACCTGGCTGGCGGTGAACGAGCACGGCGTGGTTGCCGGGCTGACCAACCGGCCGTCGGCCGTCGGCCCGGATGCCACCCGGCGCTCGCGCGGCGAGATCCCGCTGGCGCTCGCCGCGCACCGCACCGCCGCCGAGGCGGTGACTGCCCTTCGCGACACCCTGGACCCGGCGGCCTACAACTCATGCTGGCTGCTGGTCGGCGACCGGCAGCAGCTGTTCTTCGCGGAGATCGCCGGAGGTCCCCGGCCGGTGGTCGAGGAACTCGGTCCCGGTGTGCACATCCTGGAGAACGCCCCGCTGCGGGCCCGCTCGGCCAAGGCCGAGCAGGTCGCCGCCCTGGTGGCCGCCGAGCGCACCGCCGCGCGGGACGGCGCCGCGACGGAGACGCCGCTAGCCGTCACCGAAGCACTGGCTGCCGTGCTGCGTGATCACCGCCCGGCGGCGCCGCCGTCAGGCCCGGCGGTGGCCGGCCCGGACGGCCGCCCGCTGCCGCCGGCCATCTCCGCCGCCTGCGTGCACACCGAGGAGTACGGCACCCGCTCGTCCCTGATCGTCGCGGTCCCCGACGAGGGCCGGCCCGTGCTGCGCGTAGCGGACGGGCCGCCGTGCCAGGCGCCGCTGCGGGACGTGTCGCGCCTGTGGAGCGGCCCCGCCCTGGTGTAACCGGGACCGATCCGCGAGCATGGCGAGCGTGACCGGGCCCGCCGCGGGGCCCGCACCGCGACGGGCCGGCCAGCGACGGGGCTGCTCAGCAAGGGAGAGGCCATGGACTTCGAGCTCTCGCCAGAGCAGCGGCTGCTGCGCCAGACTCTGCGGTCCTTCGTGGACCAGCAGATCCGGCCGGTCGCGCAGGAGTGGGAGGCGTCCGGTCGCTACCCCGATGAGATCGCGGTCACCATGGCCGAGATGGGCCTGTTCGGGCTAGCGGTGCCCGAGGAGTACGGCGGGATGGCAGCCGACATGGTGTCGCTGGCCATCGTGTTCGAGGAGATATCCCGCGGCTGGATGGGGGTGGCCGGCATCATCGGCAGCCACTCGCTGTCCTGCTGGATGATCTCCCGGCACGGCACCGCGGAGCAGAAGGCGGCCTACCTGCCCGACCTGGCCACCGGCCAGCGCCGCACCGGCATCGCGCTGACCGAGCCGGGCGCGGGCAGCGACCTGCAGGGCATCGCGACCACGGCCCGGCGTGACGGCGACAGCTACGTGATCAACGGCCGCAAGACCTGGATCACGAACGCCCGGCACGCGGACCCGCTGCCGGTGCTGGTCAAGACCGACCCGGCCGCCCGGCCGGCGCACGCGGGCATGTCCGTGCTCCTGGTCGAGGCCGGGACGCCGGGCTTCGAGGTCGTCCGGGACCTGCCCAAGCTGGGCTACCGCGGGCCCGAGACCTGCGAGCTGGTGCTGGACGACGTCCGCGTGCCGGCCAGCCAGCTGCTCGGCGGCGCCGAGGGCCGCGGGCTGCAGCAGGTGCTGGCCGCCCTGGAGACCGGCCGCATCAACGTGGCCGCCCGCGCCGTCGGGGTGGCTCAGGAAGCCTATGACCAGGCGCTGCGCTACTCCGGCCAGCGCGAGGCGTTCGGCCAGCAGATCTCCGGGTTCCAGGCGGTTCAGCTCAAGCTCGCGGACATGGCGATCAAGCTGCAGGCGGCGCGGCTGCTGACCTACTGGGCGGCCTCGCGGGCCGACGCGGGGGAGCGGACCGACCTGGAATCGGGGATGGCCAAGGTGTATGCCTCCGAGGCCGCGCTGGAATGCGCGGTGGACGCCATGCAGCTGCACGGCGGGTACGGCTACTCGCGGGAGTTCGTCGTCGAGCGGCTGTACCGGGATGCCCCGCTCATGGTGATCGGCGAGGGCACCAACGACATCCTGCGCACGGTGATCGCCCGGTCCCTGATCAGCGGCCGCGGCAGCGTCGGCTAGTCCCCCGGCCAGCACTCGCCCATCGGAAAAGGGCGGCACATAACGACGACGGGCAGCTAGCCGGGAGATAATCCGCGCGATTCCTGGACAGGCCAGATTGGCCGGGCTTCTACTAAGGGCAGAGCGCTACGGGGAAAGCAACGGCGCCTGCTCAGGGGAGATCGGCATGGGGGCTAACGCACGCACGGCCAGCACGACCACCGCGCCCGCGGCACGGGCCGCCCGGGCACCCGGCCCGGCCACGCTGGAGCAGCAGGCCCAGCGGCACCTGGGTGCTGACCTGGTCCTGGAAGGCGGCGGTGTCAAGGGGATCGGCCTGGTCGGGGCCGTGATGACCATCCGCAAGGCGGGTTATGTCTTCCCGCGGGTGGGCGGCACATCGGCGGGCGCCATTGTCGCGGCACTTATTGCCGCCTATCAGACCAGGGGCGTGGACCTGGTCCGGCTCGAAGACGACATGCGCGAGCTGGATTACACCCAGTTCATGGAGAAGACCTGGGCCGAACGGCACCTGGGCATGATCGGCCAGGCCGCCAGCCTGCTGGAGCACCAGGGCGTCTACGCCACCGGCTACCTGGAGCAGTGGCTGACCTCGAAGCTGGAGCCGCTCGGCATCACCACATTCGCGGACCTGAAGATCACCGATGACGAAGGCACCGGCCTGCCACCGCGGCAGCGCTACCGGCTGGTCACCCACACCTCCGACCTCAGCCGCGGCTCGCTGGTGCGGCTGCCCTGGGACCTGCCGTACTACCTGCTGCCGGACCTGGCCAGCGCCAGCATGGCGGAGCAGGTCGCGGCCATCGACTCCTTCTCCGTCGTGGACGCCGTCCGTGCCTCCATGTCGATCCCGTTCTTCTTCCGGCCCTTCACCCAGAAGACGCCGCGCGGCAGCTGCACCTGGGTGGACGGCGGGCTGCTGCAGAACTTCCCGGTCACGGTCTTCGACCGCACCGACGGACGGCCCAACCGCTGGCCGACGTTCGGGGTCAAGCTGTCGGCCCGGCCGCGGCTGAACATCCCCGACGTGCCGGTCCGGGGCGACATCAAGGAGCTGCTGGCGATCGCGCACACGGCGATGGGCGAGTGGAACCGGTACCCGCTGGCGGACGCGGGGGTGGGTGCCCGGACCGTGTTCGTGGACACCATGGGCCTGGAGTCCACCGATTTCGGGATCACCCGGCAGCAGCGCGACCAGCTATTCGGCAACGGCCGGCTGGCCGCCGAGAAGTTCCTGGCCGCCTGGGACGTCGCGCACGCGCGGCCCTAGCCAGCGCCCGATGGCGGGCCTGCCCGCAGGCAGGGGAGGCGCGGCCGGGTCTTCCTAGCGGCCAGCCGGGCCGTCCTCCGGCCACGGCTGCGCGCCGATGGCGGCCAGTGCGCCGCGGGCCGCCGCCAGCTCCTCGTACAGGAACAGCACCGGGCCGCGGCCGGCCATCCGCACGGCCTCGCGCAGGGCCTGCTCGGCCCGGCCGCCTGGCTGACCGCTATGTCCGGCCGGGCCCGGCGCAGCGCCGCGCTGATCAGCTCCTGCATCTCGCCCGGCGCCCGGCCCCGTTTGTCGTCGTCTTCGTAGACCGCGACCGCCGGGCACCACGCTGCGATGGCCTCGGCCGTCTGCTCGATCAGGTCGTCGCGCCGGTCACCGGGCAGCGTCACGGCCGCGGCCGGCTGGCCCGCCGCGCCAGCTCCGCCCCACACCTGCGTGATCATCGCGCCGGTCGCGGCCAGCGCGGCGGCATTGTGCCCGTAGTCCATCAGGACCGGGCTGCCGGACGCGGTGGCATACAGGTTGCCGCGGCCCGGATTGGCCTGCTCGGGGGTGAACGTGGTCAGCCCGCGCCGGATGTCCTTGGCGCTGACTCCGGCCGCCCGGCAGGCCGCGATCGCGGCGAGGGCGTTGGCGACCAGGTGCGCCGCCCGGCCGCCGAAGGCACCCGGCAGGTCGGTCAGGCTGATCATCGGCCGCCGGGTGCTGCCCTCGCTTTCCACCAGCTCGCCGTCGGTGACCTCGTAGACCAGGCCGCCCGTGGCGCGGTGCGCCTCAGCGGCCGGGCTGCCGGGCTGCTGGGTGCACAGCCGGATCACCGGCGAGCTGGCCTGGACGGCGGGCCGTCCGGCCAGCCCGGCCGCGGCCGGGTCGTCGGCGTTCAGCACCAGGGTGCCGCCGTCGACGATCTCTTCAGCAACGAGTGCCTTGACGTGGATCAGCTCGTCCATGTCGTCCACGCCGCTGTCGCCGAGATGGTCGGCGGTGATGTTGGTGACCACGGCGATGTCGGCCCGGTCGTAAGCCAGGCCGCCGCGCAGGATGCCGCCCCGGGCCGTCTCCAGGACGGCGACCTCGGCCGCCGGGTCGTCCAGCACCATCTCCGCCGACCGCGGGCCCGAGGCGTCGGCGGCATAGACCAGCTGCCCGCCGCTGTAGACGCCGTCGGTGGTGGTCATGCCCACCACCAGCCCGGCCTGCTGCAGGATGTGGCCGATCATGCGGGTGGTGGTGGTCTTGCCGTTGGTCCCGGTCACCGAGATGACCGGGATGCGCTCCGGCGCGCCGGACGGGTAGAGCATGTCGACCACGGCCGCGGCAACGTCGCGCGGCTGGCCCTCGGTCGGGGCCAGGTGCATGCGCAGGCCGGGGCAGGCGTTGAGCTCCAGCACCGCTCCGGCCGTCTCCGGCCCGCCGTGGCCGTCCCCGTGCAGCGGGGCCGAGATGTCGGCCAGCCGGACGTCCACGCCGCAGATATCCAGGCCAGCCGCCGCGGCCGCCCGGCAGCACATCGCCGCTACCTCCGGGTGCACCAGGTCGGTCACGTCGGCGCTGGTCCCGCCGGTGGACAGGTTGGCGTTCTGCCGCAGCGTAACCAGCTGGCCGGCGGCCGGCACCGAGTCCGCCTCCAGCCCGGCCGCGGCCAGGTGCGCCAGCGACTCGGCGTCCAGGGTGATCCTGGTCAGCTCGCGGGCGTGCCCGTCGCCGCGGCGCGGGTCAGCGTTCACCGCCGCGATCAGCTGGCTGATGACCTGGGTCCCGTCACCGGTCACCGCCGCCGGGCGCAGCTGCGCGGCGGCGGCGACCTGGCCGTCGATGACCAGCACCCGGTAGTCCTTACCGGCCACGAACCGCTCCACCAGGACGGCCGACCCGCCGGTCGCGGCGCGGTTGAAGGCGGCCGTCGCCTGCTCGGCTGAGCCGATTCCCACCGTCACGCTGCGGCCGTGGTTGCCGCCCAGCGGCTTGATCACGACCGGAGCGCCGAGCTGGTCCAGGGCCGCGGCCGCCTCCTCCGCGCTGGCCGCCACGATGCCCTCGGCCACCGGGATCCCGGCGCTGGCCAGTACCTGCTTGGCCAGCATCTTGTCGGCCGCGATGTCGACACCGATCGCCGAGGTCTGCTGGCTGAGCGCCGCGCAGACCAGCTGCCGGGTGCACCCGTAACCCAGCCGGAGCATGCTGAGCGAGCTGGTGCGGCGGACCGGGATGCCGCGGCGGCGGGCCGCGGCCGCGATCGCGGCGGTGCTGATGCCCAGTCGCTCGCGCTCGACCAGCCGGCTGATCGCCGTCAGGTCCGCGGCGAAGTCGGGCTCATTCCCGGCCAGCAGGTTCTCGACGATGGTGATGGCGGCGCGGAGCAGCCGCTCCGGCACCTGCGAGCCGGGCGGCTCATCCGCCGGGCACTCGGTGACCACGTCGTAGCGGCCGTCGGCGCCCGCCCACAGGGTCTTGCCCAGGCAGACCTCGCGCCCCGCCTGGCTGGACAGCTCCAGCGCCACGTGCTCGGCGATATGCCCGAAATAGGTGCCGCGGGCCAGGGCCTCGCAGAACCCGCCCGGCCGCCCGGCGGCGCAGTAGTGCCCTTCCAGCCCCGGCAGCAGGGCGGTGAGCCGGCCGGCGAAGCCGGGGTAGTCCGTGCTCTCCCGTCCGGTGAGCTCGTCCAGCTCCAGCCGGGCGATACTCACCGGGCTGGCGGTGAATACGTTAGGCCCGCTCAGGTGGCGTGCTTCGATCAGCCGCAACGTCAGAGTCCTTTGGCTCAGTACCGGTCGTGACCGGGCCCGATGGCCGGAGCCCGGCTGGCGAAGTCGAACAGGCCGCCGGCGGGCAGCAAGTGCAGCCGGACGCCGAACAGCGTGATGGGGTCGTACTCCCCGGCCGGGTGAACGACGGTGGCGTGCGCAGCGTCCACCACGGTCGCGACTCCGGTGCCGAGGACCTCGAACCACGATCCCTGCACGAGGATCCCGGTGTTCTCGTCGATCCCGATGCCCAGCTGGGCCGGGTCCTGGGCGACGGCGCTGAGCAGCCGCGGCAGGCGGCCGCGCTCGGCGAAGTGCATGTCGATCAGCGCCCTGGGCACCAGGCCCAGGCCGGGCCCGGTGCGGACGGCGGCGGCCGACACTTCCGCGCGGTCGCCGCCCAGGATCATCGTCTTGCCCAGCGCCGTGGCGCCCGCGCTGGTCCCGGCCACAACCAGGCCCGCTGCCAGCCGCTCGCGCAGCACCTCGCTGGTCCGCGATCCGACCAGAGTGCGCAGCCGGGACTGGTCGCCGCCGGACAGGAAGACGCCCGTGGCGTCGGCCAGCGCGGCCGCGGCCGCGTCGCTGTCGGCGTCGGCCCGGCCGCGGAGCCGCAGCTCGCTGGTGCGCCGCACGCCCAGCTTGGCGAAGACCTGCTCGTACTCGGCGTGCACCTCATCGGGTACGCCGGTGGCGGTGGTGACCAGCACGATGGAAGCCCGCTCGCCGCCGCACAGCTCGACGAACCGCTCGAGCAGCACCGACCCGCAGTACCGGTCCTCGGCCCCGCCGATGATCAGCAGACGGCCTGGAGATTCCCCGTCGTCCACGTCCCCGCCCTCGCCCGGAGGCCGCCCCTGGCCTCTCGACGGCTAGGTACCCTTCGTAACTCTGAGTCAATCAAGGTGCAATTTCGACTACGAAGAGTCACTGATCCCGAGTGGCGGGAGCTGGGCAGGACAGGTCAGGCGCCGTTGGGCGCGCGGGTGGCGCGGCGGGGGCCCGAGCGGGGCCGGGACAGCTCCTCGGGCAGCTGCAGCAGCGGGTTGGAGGCGCTGGCCACCACGTCGCTGGCGATGTCGATGACCTTCCGGCCGCGATTACGGGCCGCGGTGCGCAGCTGCTCGAACGCCTGGCGCGGCTTGATCCGGTGCCGCTCGGCCAGCACGCCGATGGCCTGCTCGACCCGCACCCGGGCCAGCAGAGCGTGCTCCAGCTGACTCACCGTCGCCTTCAGCCGGCCGGCCTCGCCGGCCTGCTGCTCCGGGGTCGGCTTATGCGCCGGATACCCGTTCTGCCCGTCCTGCTCGGCGGCCAGCAGGTCAGCCAGGATCATCGCCGATGCCAGGTCGGGCAGCTCGTCGGCACCCACCCGCCAGCCGTCCTTCGTCCGCCGGACGATGGCGTCCTCGGGGGCGCTGGCGCAGCCGCCCGTGCAGGATGCCTCCGCGGGCTGCGAGTCGAGCTGGCCGGCGCCGGGCGCGCGGCCGCTGTCGGCGGCGGTCACTTCACGCACTCAAGCTCATGTAGTCGCTGCTTGACCTGAGCGGCAGAGGGGTTGGTCAGGGCGCTGCCGTCGGCGAAAACCACGGTCGGCACGGTCTGGAACCCGCCGTTGACCGACATCACGAAGTCAGCCGCGGCGGCGTCCTCCTCGATGTTGATCTCGGCCATCTCGATCCCCTCTCGTGCCAGCTGGGCCTTGAGCCGCTTGCAGAAGGCGCACCACGTGGTGGTGTACATGGTCAGCGGCTGTGCCATCGGGTCCTTCCCCCTTCGCGTGCCGTTACGAACTGCACATTACTAACGCATATGAGCGCCGTAGCCTTCCCACCCGGGCCGGTGCTATCCCGCGAGCCGTACGGCTCGCGGGTACGGGCGCCGACTATATGCCGGGCCGGCGCGCTGACAAGCCAGATTAGGCCCATCACCGGGTCCCGCCGGGCCTGCGGGCGGTCCGGGGAAGGCTAGATCGGCGCACGGGCGTCAGTGCCATGCGGGAGGATGGCGCCGGACGCGGAGGTAATGAGTGGACATTCCGGGTGAGCCGGGTCAAAGGCGCGAATCGGTCGGAAATGGCGATCCGGACGGTAGCCGGGGAGCGCCGGCAGGCCCGGATGCCGTGCTCGGCGAGCTCGATCCCGAGCAGCGTGAGGTCGCCCTGGCCCCCCGCGGCCCGGTGTGCGTGCTGGCCGGCGCCGGCACCGGCAAGACCCGCGCAGTGGCCCACCGGATCGCCTATACCGCGGCGGCCGGGCTGGCCAACCCGGCCCGGATCCTGGCGGTGACCTTCACCACCCGGGCCGCCGGCGAGCTGCGGGCCCGGCTGCGCCAGCTCGGCGGCCGCGCCCCCGGCGCCGGCCTGGAGCGGGTTCAGGCGCTGACCTTCCATGCCGCCGCGCTGCGCCAGCTCACCCACTTCTGGCCGATGGCCGTCGGCGGGCCGCCGCCGCAGGTCATCGACTCCAAGATCGGGCTGATCGCCGAGGTGGCCCGGCGGCTGCGGGTGTCGGGCGGGCTGCCCGAGCTGCGTGACGCGGCGGCCGAGGTGGAATGGGCGAAGGTAACCCAGGTCCGGCCCGAGGATTACCCGGCGGCCGCCGCCAAGGCCGGGCGGGACGGCCCGTTCGAGTCCGAGACGATGGCCCGGCTGTTCGCCGGCTACGAGCAGCTGCGCCGGGAACGGCACGTGGTGGACTTCGAGTCCGTGCTGGAGCTCACCGCCGCGATCCTGGTCGACCATGCGGGCGCGGGCAGCGCGGTCCGTGACCGTTATGAGTCCTTTGTCGTCGATGAGTACCAGGACGTGAACCCGCTGCAGAAGCTGCTGCTCGAGGCGTGGCTGGACGGCCGGGACGACATCTGCGTGGTCGGTGATCCGCGGCAGACCATCTACTCCTTCACCGGGGCGACGCCGGCCTACCTGACCGGCTTCGCGGCCGAGTTCCCGGCCGCGACCGTCGTGCGGCTGGTCCGCAACTACCGGTCCACCCCGCAGGTGGTGGCACTGGCCAACAAGCTGATCGCCCGCGCCGAGCTGACCGCGCCGTCCGGCGGGGCGGCGCTGGTGGCGCAGCGCCCGGCCGGCCCGCGGCCGCGATTCACCGAGTACCCCGACGAGAGCGCTGAGGCCGCCGGGGTGGCCCGGCAGGCCGCGGCGCTGATCCGCGGCGGGCTCCCGGCCGGCGCGATCGCCGTGCTGGTCCGGACCAACGCCCAGACCAGGGCGCTCGAGGCGGCGCTGGCCGATGCCGGGGTGCCCTTCGCGGTGCGCGGCGCCGAGCGGTTCTTCGAGCGGGCCGAGGTGCGCCAGGCGGTGGCCACGCTGCGCGGCGCGGCGCGGTCGGTGTCCGCCAGTGATGACGCCGCCTCCCAGGTCCGGCCCGTGCTGGCGGGCCTGGGCCTCAGCGCCAGGCCGCCGGCCGGCCGCGGTACCGCGCGCGAGCGCTGGGAGTCGCTGGAGTCGCTGGCGCAGCTGGCTGACGAGTTCTTCGCCGCCGCGCCGCAGGCATCGCTCGGTGACCTGGCCGCCGAGCTGGCGCTGCGCAGCGCCACCGGCCAGGCACCGGCCCTGGACGGGGTCACCCTGGCCTCGCTGCACGCGGCCAAGGGCCTGGAGTGGGATGCGGTGTTCCTGGCCGGGCTGACCGACGGCACGCTGCCCATCATCTACGCGCAGACCGAGGAGGCCATCGCCGAGGAGCGGCGGCTGCTGTACGTGGGCATGACCCGGGCCCGGCAGCAGCTGTTCCTGTCCTGGCCGCTGGCCCGGGCGCCGGGCGGGCGGCGGACCCGGCGGCCGTCCCGGTTCCTGGCCGGCCTGCAGTCCCGCGCCACGCCGCCCGAGGACGACAACCCGCTCGTCGGGACCCTGCGCCGGTGGCGGGCCGAGACCGCGGCCGCGCAGAGCGTGCCCGCCTTCGTCGTGCTGTCGGACGCGACGCTGCTGCTGATCGCCAGCCGCCGTCCCGCGACCCGGGCCGAGCTCGCGGGCGTCCCCGGTGTCGGGGCGGTCCGGCTAGACCGGTACGGTGCGGCCGTACTCGCGCTGTGCGCGCAGGCGGCAGCCGCGGCGCAGGCGGCCGGAAACGCGGCGGAGGCGCCATGAGCAAGGCCCTGGACAAGGTGGTCGAGCTGCTCGACCTCGAGCAGATCGAGCTGGACATCTTCCGCGGCCGTAGCCCCGAGGGGGAGTGGCGGCAGCGGGTTTTCGGCGGCCAGGTCGCGGGCCAGGCGCTGGTGGCCGCAGGCCGGACCGTCCCGGCCGACCGGCCGGTGCACTCGCTGCACGCCTACTTCATCCGGCCCGGCGACCCCGCAATCCCGCTGATCTACCTGGTGGAGCGGGTCCGCGACGGCCGGTCGTTCACCACCCGCCGGGTGTCAGCGGTGCAGCACGGCAAGACCATCTTCACGCTGTCGGCTTCCTTCCACCATGCTGAGCCCGGCGTCGAGCACGCCGAGCCGATGCCGGACGTCCCTGCGCCGGACAAGGTCGAGCCGACCGCCGAGCGCTACCGGCGGATCTTCGGGGCGAAGGCCGCCGAGGTGTTCCATGACGGCCCGATCGACATCCGGCACATCGGCCCGCTGACCATCGAGGCCGCGCGCGACCCGGCGCTGCGCTCCAGCCGCAACCTGGTGTGGATCCGGGCCGACGGCGAGCTGCCCGACGACCCGCTGCTGCACGTGTGCCTGGCCACCTACGCCTCGGACATGACGCTGCTGGACTCCGTGCTGCTGGCGAGCGGCCTGTCCTTCGCCGACGGCAGCACGACGGCCGCGAGCCTGGATCATGCGATGTGGTTCCACCGGCCGTTTCGGGCCGACCGCTGGCTGCTTTATGCGCAGGACTCGCCGAGTGCCAGCGGGGCGCGCGGACTGGCCCGCGGCGAGATGTATACCGAGGACGGATCACTGGTGGTTTCCGTGGTGCAGGAGGGGCTCATTCGCCAGAAGCGCTGAGCCGCAAAACTGCAGGTCAAAAAAGTGTTGCCGCCCTGTCGGACTCCTGATGTAAGGTCTATCCCATGTCCGAGTGGGGCCCGAGCCAGCCGTAAGGAGGTGTCCGTCGTGCTGAACATGATCTCGTCTAACGAGACTGCGGAGAATGCCGCAGCGATCTTCGCTGCTGCCCAGCCGCGCCCGCGGTATGGCCTGGGCGCCTCCGCGCTCGTGACGGCCACCACGCCCGCCAGCGCGCGCGTCGCCGTTTCCGCGCGACCGTGCACCGATGCCGCTGTTCCGGCTGCTCACATCATCCTGGCCGCTGCCGGCCTGGACGTCTGCAAGCAGCTCCTCAGCGAGCAGCCCGTGTTCATGACCCGTACCAGCGCCGCCGGCGGTGGCGCTCTGGGTCCGCATACTGCGAGGGAACCGGTCTAGAAAAGACCGGCCAGCCCCCTCTAGGCCGCGGACCCGATACAGGGTCCGCGGCCTTAGCTATTTCTAAGGCCACCGTTAGCTAGCAGCAAGGACGCTGCGACGAGTAACGAGAGGGGTTGGCACCAATGCAGTGGCCCGGCACCACCGCTGTGCTGGAGGGAACGGCACCACCGTTGGCGGGAGAACTGGCGGAGCAGGCACCGAGCACCATGCTGGAGCAGGTCCCCGCTGGCAGCACGGCCGTCATGGCCGGTCTGCCAGGCGGTCTTGACCTGCCCTGCCGGGAGGACCCGGAACTGTTCTTCGCCGAGTCACCGGCCGACGTGGAGTTCGCCAAGTCGCTGTGCATGGGCTGCGCGGCCCGGATCACCTGCCTCGCAGGAGCGATCGAGCGGCGCGAGCCCTGGGGCGTCTGGGGCGGCCAGCTGTTCCTGCGCGGCGAGGTCGTGCCGTACAAGCGGCCGAGGGGACGCCCGCGGAAGGCGACTGTCGCCGCCTGACCCGATGCTGCCGGCCGGGCAGCCTGACCAGCTGTCCCGGCCGCGGCTCCCATGATGCTGCCGAAGATCGTTGCCCGCTGCCCGGCACCGCGGGCGACCGGCGGCATCACCCGATCACCAGCGCCGGCCTGGAAAACCGATGACCCAGACCCGCCGCCGCAGCGGCGGGACACGGACGACCAGAAGCGGTGGACACGATGTACTCGAACGTAGAACTCCAGCACGCCCGACAACGACAGCAATACCTGATCGAGCGGGCAACCGCGGAGCGCCAGGCGCACCGCGTGCGCCAGCTGAGCAGGGCGACACGGCGGGCCGAGCGCGCCGAGCGGCAGCTCTCGCGCAGCTGGTCCGAGGCGGCGCGACTGCGCGCTCAGCTGAGTCAGCTGGCCTCGGACTCGTGGCACTAGGAAGGCAGCGCTGCTAGCCCGATCGCTGCGGCGGCCCGGCATCCGGGCCGCCGGCAGCGGTCCTGGCTAGTCAGCTGTCACCCGAGCTCGCCAGGAGATGGCCGGGAGGCCCCGGGGCCTCCCGGCCATCGGCGTCCTCGCTAGGCCCGTAACCCGGGATCCAGGTCAGCACCTCACCCCGGAACGGGCCCTCGCACTCGAGCTGGCACAGCACGCCGATGCCAGCGGTCGAGACGCGGTGAATCAGCACGTAGGAGGGCGGCAGGTTCAGCTGCCGTCCCACATTGGACGGCCGCAGGTCCGTCACCCGGGTAGCCTCGCCCCGCAGCCACTCACGGCTGAACTTGAAGGTGTCCACCTGCGACGGCTCAGCCATCGGGGCCAGGAACGCGTGCAGCTGAGCCAGGTCCACGCTGACCCCCTCACGCAGGAAGCCATGCTGGCGAAGTTCCCGCTCGACCTGCTCGATGCTGCCGCTGTTGTGGATCAGCCACAGCAGCCGGCCGAAGAACGGCGGCAGCCCGTCCGGCAGCCGGTCGACCGCGCCGAAGTCGAGCACCCCCAGGCGTCCGTCGTCCAGCAGCCGGAAGTTGCCCGGATGCGGGTCAGCGTGCAGCAGCCCGGCCCGCGACGGGCCGGAGAACAGGAACCGGACCAGCAGGATCCCGGCGCGGTTGCGTTGCTCCTGGGTGCCGTCGGCGATGATCCGGGCCAGCGGGGTGCCGTCCATCCACTCGGTGACCAGCGTCCGGTCGGTGGCCGCGACGACGGGCGGCACGTAGATGTCCGGGTCGCCGGCGTAGGCATCCGCGAAGGCCTGCTGCGACACGGCCTCCAGCCGGTAGTCCAGTTCCTCGGCCACCCGCGACCGCAGTTCCTCCAGCAGCGGCTTGGTGTCCAGGCCGGGCATCAGCACGCCGAATAGCCGCGCGATGCGGCTGAGCTGGGTGAAGTCGTTGTTCAGGGCCGGCCCGGCGCCGGGGTACTGGATCTTCACCGCGACCGCGCGGCCGTCGCCCCATACCGCCCGGTGGACCTGGCCGATCGAGGCCGCCGCGGCCGGGCGGTCGTCGAACTCGGCGAAGCTGGCCCGCCAGTCCGGGCCCAGGTCCTCGGCCAGCACCTTGTGCACCGTGCTGGCGGGGAGCGGGGGAGCCGACTCCTGCAGGCGGGTCAGCGTCGCCCGGTAGGGCCCGGCGATCTCCGGCGGCAGCGCGGCCTCGAAGATCGACAGGGCCTGGCCGAGCTTGAGAGCTCCGCCCTTGAGCTCGCCCAGGACCCGGAAGATCTGCTCGGCGGTGCGCTGCTGGATCTCCTGGGCGACCAGCTCGGCTGGCCGGCCGCCCAGTCGCTTGCCCAGGCCCAGCGCCGTGCGACCGGCCAGGCCAACCGGCAGGGTCGCCAGCTTGGCAGTGCGCGTGACAGCGCGGCGTGGCAGATCGCTCATGATCTCTATTGTCGGTTACCCGGCGACGTCCCTGCTACGCGAGCGGCCTACTGCCCGCCGCGAAGGAACCTGGCGGGCCCGATTCCGCCCTGGCTGCCGGGTACGCGCCCGGCTAAAACGCGACTCGCGCTCGGGCCCGGACAGGCGCCCCGCCTCGGGCGAGTCCGCCCGTCTGAGGACGAGTGCCGCCGCCGTACTGGCCTGAGGCTGATCGCACGGGGCCGGGTGCTGGCAGCAGTCGCAGGCGGCCCGCTTACGCGGCCGGGTGCTGGCGGCAGTCGCAGGCGGCTGACCGCGGCCAGCTACGCCGCCGCCACTGCCAGCCCGGCAGGACTAGCTCCAGGGTGCCGTTCTCAGCCGGGTGGACAGCCTGCGCCCGGTCGAGGAAGGCCAGTGCCTGGCCCGCGGCCTGGGCCGCCACGGCGGCCGCCAGCGCGGCGTCGCAGGCGGTCGGCTGGGCCGCGCGGCCGGTCACCTGGGCCAGGATGAGCGGCCAGGCCGGATCGAGGCTGGCCCGGGTGATGTCCAGGCAGCGCAGGCACGCCGTCTGACCCGGCCGTACCAGCGGCCCGACCACCCCGATGGCCTCATCCGCGGCCACCGCCAGGTGCGGGACTCCGCCGCGCATCAGCCAGCTCCGCAGGCCCGGCCCGGCGCGCCCGGTCACGATGGCCAGGTCCGGCACCGTCGGCGCGGCCCTCGCCCGGTCCCGGCGGCCGGGCCGTCCGTCGCCCGGTCCCGGGCCACCGCCTGACGCTGGGGCGCGACCGGCTGCTACACCGTTCCGGCGCGCTGAAACCGCGATGCCCGGCGCAGCGCTGGCGGTGCTGGAAGTTCTGGAGGTGCTGATGGTGTTCGCAGGCCTATCAGGGCTTGCGGGGCTGGCGGCGCTCGCGGGGCTGTCAGCGCTGGCCTCACTGGCGGGGCTGACGGCGCTGGCGGGGCTGGCGAGGCGCGATCCCGGCCGGGCCAGGCTGGGCCGGCGGACCAGGTCGGCGATCCCGACGCGGCCGACGCCCGAGGTGGTCAGGATGTCGGCGATCGCGGTGGCCAGCCGGCCGGGCCCGTATACCCGCACGACGGCACCATCACGGCGGGCCAGTGCCGTCGCGCCCGCGTCGGAGTGCCCGCGAGCCAGTGCGGCGGCGGCCAGCTCGGCACTGAGTCGCTGACGGCGGGCGGGCGGCAGGGCGCGGATCGCCGCCACCGGATAGTCATCGAGTGCGCCCGCGGCCGCGAGCAGGGTCAGGATCCGGCCGGTGACCGGCTCAGGGATGCCCAGCTGGGCGGCCGCCGCGATGACCTCCGCGCGGTCCCGGCTGCCATCCAGGAGGGCCAGCACCGGTGCTGCGCCGCCCATTCCGGTCAGAGCCACGGCCCGGCGCGGGTCAATGCCGATCTGGACGGTTTCCCGGTCCCGCCACACCGGCAGTAATCCGGCTTTCAGCGCTGGTCTCACAGCCGCCAGCGTCGCACCGGCCACCGACAGTCCCGGCTGTGCTGCCCGCTATCTGACAACGCGGTGAGTTTCGGGGGTCATGTACCCCCCGAAACTCACCGCGTTGGCTGAGTTCGCCGCGCCGGGGTTAGCCGGGGTGCTGCTCGCCGGCCTCGTCTGACCCGCTGGCCTCGCCATCATCCGGGCCGGGCTCGCCCGCAGCAGAATCAGCCGGATCGGCTTCGCTCGTGCTGGCCTCGCCCGTGCTGGCCTCGCCCGGGCCGGCCTGACCAGGCTCAGCCTGACCACTTTCGGCCGCGTCCGCCGGCGTAGCGGCGCCCGGCCCGGCGGTGCCGGGCTCGGCTGTCCCAGGCTCGCCTGTGCCGGGCTCGCCTGTGCCGGGCTCGGCTGTGCCGGGCTGGGGGTCGCGGAAGTCATCAGCGGTCAGCCGGTCGAGGTCGGAGATGTCCAGCTCGGGATGGCCGCGCACGAAGGCGTCCGGGTCGTCGAAGTCGTCCGCCGTGGGGAGCAGGTCGGGGTGCGCCCAGATCGCGTCCCGGCCCGAGGTCCCGCGCTCGCTGGTCAGCCCGGCCCAGATGGCCGCAGCCTCGCGCAGGCGGCGGGGGCGCAGTTCCAGGCCGACCAGGGTGGCGAAGGTGCGCTCGGCCGGCCCGCCGGCCGCGCGGCGGCGCCTGATGGCCTCCGCCAGCGCGCCCGCCTGGGGCAGCCGGTTACCGGCCGCCGCGGCCACGACGGTGGCCACCCAGCCCTCAACCAGCGCCAGCATGGTTTCCAGCCGGGCCAGCGCGGCTTTCTGCTCGGGGGTGTCCTCGGGCTGGAACAGCGCCGCTCCGGACAGTGCCTCGTTCAGCGCCTCGGGGTTCGTCGGGTCTATCTGCGGCATCGCCTCGCGCAGCGCGGCGGCATCGACCGTGATGCCCCGTGCGTAATCCTCGACCGCGCCGAGCAGCCGGGCCCGCAGCCATGGCACGTGCGCGAACAGCCGCTGATGCGCGGCCTCCCGCAGGGCCAGGAACAGCCGGACCTCTTCGAGGCTCACCTCCAGGCCGGAGCCGAAGGCAGTCACCCCGGCCGGCAACAGCGCGGCAGTGCCTTCCGGCCCGAGCGGCAGGCCGACGTCCGTGGAGCTGATGACCTCTTCGGCCAGGGCGCCCACCGCGGCGCCGGTCTGGCCGCCGACCATCATGCCGCCGATCCGGCGCATCATGTCGCCCAGGCCGCCCAGCGCGCCTAGGCCGCCGGTCATCGCGGTCATGGCCGCGCGCATCTCCGGCGGCATGTCGGCGGCGAGCTCGCCGGGGTCATCGCTGATCATGCCGCCCATGGCGCTGACGGCGCGGCTGGCGATCGGGTCGCACAGCTTGGCCCACACCGGCATGGTGGCCTCGACCCACTCCGACCGGCTCCAGGCCTGGATCGTGCGGATCCCCGAGGGGAACTCGGTGGCCTCGCCGAGCCACAGGTCGGCCAGCCGGACCGCATCGGTGACCTCGGTGCGCTCTTTGTCCAGCACGCTGGGGTCGCCCTTGGCCGCGACTGTCTGCCGGGCCATGTTCTTGGCCAGGTCCCAGTTGACGGGTCCGCCTTGCCACGACATCAGGTCCGCGAACTGGCGCAGGGCGTCAGCCAGCTGCTGGGGATCGCCGAGCGGGCCGAGCGGGTTGCCGCCGCCAGGGTTGCCGCCCGAGCCCCCGGAGCCCTCGTCTCCGCTACCGGGCATCCCAAAGCCGAAGGGAGGGTCAGTCATCTGCGCGACCTCTCAGGCAGGATGGAAGGGTCCATGTTGGCCAAGCTATCCCGGGAGCGATGGGTCGTGAGCAACCGAGATGCCAAGGTTCGCCATGGGCGCAGTTCGGGCACTGCCGCTGGCAAGGCCGCCGGCCAGCCCCGGAGCACGGTCGCCGGCCAGGCCGGCGACCTGATTCCCGGCGATGCCGTGCGGCGGCGCCAGGCGAGCCCGCGGGGTCGGGCAGGCGGCGCCGGGCGTCCGGTGGTGGCGGTGACGGGCGCCGCCCGCGGCCTGGGGCATGCCCTGGCCGCCCGGCTGGCGTCCGCTGACCGGGTCGGCCGGGTCATCGCCATCGACGACCACCGGGGCGAGGCGACCGGGGTGACCTGGCGGGTAGTCGACATCCGCGACCCGGCGCTGGCTGGCCGCCTGGCGGGCGTGGACGTGGTGGTACACACCGACCTGGACCTGGCGCCTGACTCGGACTACAAGGCCCGCCGGGCGTTCAACGTCCGCGGCGCGCAGACCGTGCTGACTGCTGCGGCGGCCGGCGGCGTCGGCCGCGTGGTGCTGGTGACCAGCGCCATGGTCTACGGCGCGCGCCCGGACAACCCGGTACCGCTGCCCGAGGATGCGCCGCTCGGTGCCGACCAGGATGGCAGCGTAGTCGGCGACCTGCTGGAGATCGAGCAGCTGGCGGAGCGCTCGGCGCGAGCTCACCCCGGCATGGCGGTGACCGTGGTCCGGCCCGCGGCGCTGGTCGGCGAGGGCGTGGACACCCTGATCACCCGGCATTTCGAGGCCCCGCGGCTGCTGGCGGTGAAGGGCTGCCCGCCGCGCTGGCAGTTCTGCCACGTCGATGACCTGGTCTCGGCTCTGGAGCTGGCCGTCAGCGGCGAGGTGACGGGCGCCTTCGCCGTCGGGTGCGACGGCTGGCTGGGGCCCGAGCAGCTGGAGGAACTGTCCGGGCTCAAGCGGATCGAGCTGCCGGCCGGCCTGACCTTCGCCACCGCGCAGCGGCTGCACCGCGCGGGCCTGACCCCGGCCCCCGTTAATGACCTGCATTTCGTGGTTTATCCGTGGGTGGTCGACTGCGCGGCCCTGCGGGCGGCCGGCTGGCAGCCCAGCTATGACAATGCGGCTGCGGTCGCCGTCCTGCTCGACCAGCGGGCCGGGCACCACGCTGTCGCGGGCCGCCGCCTGGATCGCAAGGACGCCACCATCACCGCGGCCGGGGCCACCGTGGCGGTCATCGGCACCGCGGCCATCGTCCGCCACGCGCGGCGCCGCCGCCGCGGGTCGTAGCGCTGTGACGACACGGTAACTTGGCTGCGTGACAGTCATCCGGCTGGCGGAGTTCCGCGACGGCCCGCTCTCGGTGGACGAGGTGCGCAGCGCCGTCGCTGACCCCGCTGCCGGGGCGATCGCGCTGTTTGTCGGGACCGTACGCGACCATGATCAGGGCCGCGCGGTGGCCGCGCTGTCCTACACCGCTCACCCGTCCGGGTCCGAGCAGCTGCGCCAGGTGGCCGAGAAGGTGGCCGCGCGCTTCAGCGTCCGGGCGCTGGCCGCCGTGCACCGGACGGGCGACCTGGAGATCGGTGACATGGCCGTGGTGACGGCGGCCGCCGCCGACCACCGCGACGAGGCATTCGCCGCCTGCCGGGCGCTCATCGAGGAGGTCAAGGCGACCGTGCCGGTCTGGAAGAACCAGGTCTTCGCCACCGGGGACAGCGAGTGGGTGAACAGTGCCTAGCCCCGGCGGGCTGGGCTCCCGGCTGGGCCGGGCCGCGCGTCAGGCGTGGCCGGGTCCGTCCCGGCTGACCCGGCGCGGTGCCACGCTGGTCGTCGCCGGCGTCGGGGTCGTCATCGCGCTGGTGGTGGCCTCGACCATGTCCGTGCCCTACGTCGCGCTGACCCCCGGCCCGACGCTCAACACCCTGGGCAAGCTGTCGGGCAAGCCGCTGATCCAGATCAGCGGCCGGCCCAGCTACCCGACCGACGGCCACCTCAACATGGTGACCGTCTCCTATATCGGCGGCCCGCAGAGCGACTTCAACGTCTTCGCCGCACTGCGGTCCTGGCTGACCCCGGACAACGCGGTGGTCCCGGAAGAGGAGATCTTCACTCCCGGCCAGACGCAGCAGCAGGTCGAGCAGCAGGACACCGAGGAGATGACCGACTCGCAGCAGTCCGCCACGGCCGCGGCGCTGTGCCAGCTGAACATCCCCTTCCGGGTGACCGACACGATCCAGGGCACCGAGAAGGGCAAGCCGGCGGCCGGGGTGCTGCGCCGCGGCGACGTCATCACCGGTATCGACGGCACGGCGGTGACCTGCAAGCATGACGCCGCGACGCTGATCCAGGAACGCAAGCCCGGCGCCCCGGTGACGATCACCGTCCGCCGTCAGGGCACTCGCCAGGACGTCCGGCTGCGCACGGCCAGCGTCAACGGCCAGGCCGTGGTCGGGGTGCGGGTGGGCGAGAGCTTCACCTTCCCGTTCAAGGTCAAGATCACTATCGGCAATATCGGCGGGCCGAGCGCCGGGATGATGTTCGCGCTGGGCATCGTCGACAAGCTCACCCGCGACAACCTGACGGACGGGAAGTTCATCGCCGGCACCGGTGAGATCGAGGTCAACGGCAAGGTCGACCCGATCGGCGGCATCCAGCAGAAGATGGCCGGAGCCCGGGCCGCCGGGGCGACCGTCTTCCTGGCCCCGGCCGCCAACTGCGCGGACACCAGGGGCGCGGTGCCCAAGGGCCTGCGGGTAGTCCGGGTCGCCACCCTGAACGGGGCGATCAGCGCCCTGAGCGCCATCAAGCAGGGCAAGCCCACCCCGGCCTGCTGAACGCCGGGCGCCTGGCTGACGCCACGTTCGGTAACGATCTTGCCAAAATACCCGCAGCGCGCAGCCAGGCGGCCAGGCTGGCGGGTGAGCCGGCCACGGGCCGGGGGCGAGCCGGATTCCGGCGGTAGCTCTCCGTGACCCAGCCGCCCGCGCGGGTGATGTCGGGCGCCCGGGGCATGGACAGCGTGTTACACGCGGGTTACCAGGCAGGCCACGCCTGGCTGGGCGGGCGCAGGGACGTCGCTGAGGGCGTACGCTCGGAACTGACGGGACAGGCAGAGTGACTCCCGTGACTGTGGTGGGGTTGACGCGAAAGGAGCCGGACTGGTCGTGGCACCTCGTGTTCTCGTTGACGCGACCGCGGTACCCGCGGACCGCGGTGCGCACGGCCGGTACGTCGATGGTCTTGTCAGTGCCCTGGGGGCGGCCGGGGCTGACCTAGCGGTGGCCTGCCAGCGGGCCGACGAGGAACGCTACGGGCGGCTGGTGCCCGGCGCCCGGATCGTGGCGGCGCCGCCGGCTATCGCGCACCGCCCGGCGCGGCTGGCCTGGGAGCAGAGCGGCCTGCCGCTCGTCGCCCAGCAGGTCGGCGCCGATGTGATCCACTCACCGCACTACTCGATGCCGCTGCGGCCCGGCGTCCCGACCGTCGTGACCGTCCACGACCTCACGTTCTTTACCGAGCCGGACGCGCACAGCCCGCTGGCGGCGACTTTCTTCAAGGCGGCCATCCGCACCTCGGCCCGCCGCGCCACCCGGCTGATCGTGCCCTCCAAGGCCACCAGGGACGAGCTCGTCCGCGTCCTGGGCAGTGACCCGACCAGCATCGATGTGGCGTACCACGGGGTCGACCACGATACGTTCCGCCGCCCGGATGAGCAGAAGCTACTGCAGGTGGCCAGCCGGCTCGGGCTGCACGGGCTGCCCTACGTGGCCTACCTGGGCACGCTCGAGCCGCGCAAGAACGTGCCGGCGCTGATCGCCGGCTGGGCGGCGGCGGTGGCCGACATGCGGGAGCCGCCCGCCCTGGTCCTGGCCGGCGGCAGCGGCTGGAGCGACGAGGTGGACAACGCGGTCGCCGCGGTGCCCGCTCACCTGCGCCTGGTCCGGCCGGGTTACCTGCACTTCACCGACCTGCCGGGTTACTTCGGCGGCGCGCTGGTGGTCGCCTTCCCGAGCATCGGGGAGGGCTTCGGGCTGCCGGTGCTGGAGGCGATGGCCTGCGGGGCCCCGGTGCTGACCACGCACCGGACGTCGCTGCCCGAGGTGGGCGGCGACGCCGTCGCGTACACCGAGCCCGATGCCGTGGCCATCACCGCCTCGCTGCGGGCCCTGCTCGAGGACCCGGAGCGGCGCACGGCGCTCGGCGACGCCGGCCACGCCCGGGCTCGCGAGTTCACCTGGGCGGCCTCCGCCGAGGCGCACATGACCAGCTACGAGCGTGCAGCCGCCCAGGCACGCGAGTAGCCTCGCCGCATGCGCAGCGAAGCGGCGAGGGGCGGCTCGCCCGTCCCGGAGCAGCCCATTCCCGGTCACACCCGGCCAGAGCCGGACGGCTCCGCAGCAGGCCGTCCGCAGGCCGGCGAGCACCCGGACGGGCCGGATTCCGGGCACCGCCCGCCGCTGGAGGCGATCTTGCTCGTGGGCGGGCAGGGCACCCGGCTGCGCCCGCTGACGGTTGACCGGCCCAAGCAGCTCGTGCCCTGTGCCGGGGTGCCGTTCCTGGCCCATCAGCTGGCCCGGGCCGCCGCCTCGGGCATTACCCGGGTCATCCTGGCTACCTGCTTCCGGGCCGAGCTGTTCGCCGAGGCCTTCGGGGACGGGTCCGGGCTCGGCCTGGAGCTGGACTACGTGCAGGAGGACGTGCCGCTGGGCACCGGCGGCGGAATCCGGAACGCGGCCGCCGGACTGCGCTCGGGTCCCGAGGACCCGGTCGTGGTGCTGAACGGCGACCTGCTCTCGGGCCACGACCTGTCCGCGCAGCTGGACATGCACTCCAAGGCCGACGCGGCGGTCACGCTGCACCTGGAGGAGGTCGACGATCCGTCCCGGTTCGGCTGCGTGCCGACCGATGACGGCGGCCGGGTGACGGCGTTCCTGGAGAAGACGCCGCATCCGGTCACCAACCGGGTCAATGCCGGGTGCTATGTCTTCCGGCGCCGGATCATCGATCAGATACCGGCTGGTGCCGTGGTGTCGGTCGAGCGGGAGACCTTCCCGGCCCTGATCGCGGCCGGCGAGGTGGTCATGGGCTACGCCGAGACGGCGTACTGGCTGGATGTCGGCACGCCCGAGGCGTTCGTGCAGGGCTCGCGGGACCTCGTCCTCGGCGAGCTGTCCTCGGCTGCCCTGCCGGGCCGCTGCGGTGACCTGCTGGCCCTGCCGGGCGCGCGGATCGACCCGGCGGCCACCGTGACCGGCGGGACCGTCGTCGGGGCCGGCTGCGCCGTCGCGGGCGGCGCCGAGATCGACGGCAGCATCCTGATGGACGGGGCCGCGGTGGCGGCGGACGCGCGGGTGCGGGCCAGCATCGTCGGGGTCGGGGCGCGGATCGGGCCGGGCGTGATCCTGGACAACGCGGTCATCGGCGACGGGGCCGAGATCATGGCCGGGAACGAGCTGCGCTGCGGGGCGCGGGTCTGGCCGGGCGTGCGGCTGAGCCCGACGGCCATCCGGTTCTCCACCGACGCCTGACCGCATGAGCATGTCCCCGCCAGGCCAGGCTCCCGGGACCGGGGAGCCCGGCCCGCGGGGCGAGGCCGGCGGCCTGCCGGGCGGCTCGGGGCGCGACGGCGGGGCGCGGCGGGACTGGCCCGCGCCATTCCCGGTGGACATCAGGCTGGTGCTGGGCGTGCACCGGCGGGGGAGCGGCGACCCCGCCTTCCGGGCTGACCCGTCCGGCGCCGTCTGGCGCGCATCGCTGACCCCGGACGGGCCGGGCACGCTGCGGGTTACTGCCGCGGCCGGGCCGCCGGACAGCGGGCCCGCGGTCACTGCACTGGCCTGGGGACCGGGTGCGGGCTGGCTGCTGGAGTCGCTGCCGGGCCTGCTGGGCGCCGCCGACCAGCCGGAGACCTTCCGGCCCGTCCACCCCCTGCTGCGCGACCTGGCCGTGCGCTTCACCGGGCTGCGGATCGGCCGCTCGGGCCGGCTCTGGGAGGCGCTGGTCCCGGCTGTCCTGGAGCAGAAGGTGGTGGGACTGGAGGCCTTCCGGGCCTGGCGGCTGCTGCTGCGGCGGTTCGGGCTGCCCGCGCCGGGGCCGGCCCGGCCGGCATGCGCGTCTGCCCGCCGCCGTCGGTCTGGGCCGCCGTCCCGTCCTGGGAGTGGCACCGGGCCGGGGTGGAAGGCGTGCGCGCCGCCACGATCCGCGGCGCGGCCCGGGTGGCGGGCCGGCTCGAGGAAGCGGTGCTGCTGCCCGCTGAGCAGGCCGACCGCCGGCTGCAGTCACTGCCGGGGATCGGCCCGTGGACCTCGGCTGAGATCCGGCAGCGCGCCTGCGGGGACGCCGACGCCCTGAGCGTCGGTGACTACAACCTGCCGTCTGCGGTGGGCTGGGCGCTGGCCGGCCGCAAGGTAGATGACGCCGGGATGCTGGAGCTGCTGGCGCCGTATCCGGGTCACCGGCACCGGGCGGCCCGGCTGATCGAGCTCAGCGGCATCCGGCCGCCCCGGCGCGGGCCGCGGATGCCGGTCCGTGACTATCGCGGGATCTGAGTAAGCCAACTATAGCGGTCGGAAGTGTCAGTTTAATGTGACGCTAATGACAGGCTAATGACTGATAATTCCTTATCGTTCGGCAACTTTGCCGCCACCGCTTCGATAAGCTGCCGGTTGTCTCTTTCGCCTCATATCGGGCGGAACGGTGCCGTGACCGCTGAGCTGGAGCCCTGCTCTGCCAGCGCCGAGGTCTAGTCGAAGGTAGCCAGTTGCCCCACTCGCACCGTTCTACTGTTGACCGGTCGCGCCCGCTGGCCGGCCCGCCGCTCGCTCACCGGCAGCGTGACGGGCTCAGTGTCCTGGTCGGTCTCTCCCGGCTGCAGCTCCCGTGGTCGTTTGTCGACTCCCGGCCGAGTCTGGCTGACCTGCGCTCGGGCCGGAAGATCCTGCTGGTCATCCTCGCCGTGCAGGCGGTCCTGTCGGCCCGGCTGGTCTGGGCGAACACCGCCTTTCAGGATGAGGCCCTCTACATCTGGGGCGGCCGCCTGGAGCTCGCCCATCTCCTGCACGGCGCGCCGGTGCCGGGATTTCAGACGTACTTCAGCGGCGCGCCCGTGGTCTACCCGGTCCTGGCCGCGCTGGCCGATGAGACCGGCGGCCTGGCCGCGGTGCGGCTGCTCAGCCTGGCGCTGATGCTCGGCGCGACGATGCTGTGCTACGCCACGGCCCGCAGGCTCTACAGCCGCCGGGCCGGCCTGTTCGCCGCCGCCTTGTTCGCCGGCACTGGCGCGGCCCAGTTCCTGGGCGCCTTCGCCACCTACGACGCCCTGGCCATCTTCCTGCTGGCCAGTGCCACGTGGCTGGGTGTCCGGTCGGCCTGGTGCCAGCACGCAGCGGCCCGGCTGACCCTGCTGGTCCTGGCCGGGCTCGTCCTGGCCGCCGCTGACGCGGCGAAGTACGCGGCCACGCTCTTCGACCCGGTGGTGGTCGCGGTCATCGCGCTGGTTGCCTGGCGTGAGCTCCGGCTGCGGGCCGGCCTGCTGGCCGGCGCCCTCGTCGCCCTGGTGACCTGGGGCGCACTGGATGCGGCACTCAATATCGGCGGGTACTCCTACTGGTCGGGCATCCTGCTGACCACGCTCAGCCGGCCGGATGGCACCTCGACGCCGGCCGGGATCCTCTACGACAGCGTGGGCTGGGTCGGGGTCGTCATGCTCCTGGCGATGATCGGCGCGGTCGTCGCGGCCTTCTACTATCCCGGCCGCGCCATGCGGCTGCTGGGCGTCACGCTCGCGGGCGCCGTCTTCCTCGCGCCGGCGGAGCAGGCGCGCATTCACGTCTTCACCAGCCTGTTCAAGCACGTCGGGTTCGGTGCCTGGTTCGGCGCCATGGTGGCCGGCTACGCGATCACCTCGCTGGCCAGCGCCGTGCCCGAGCGCAAGGGGGAGCGTGCTGTCCGGCTCGGGGCCATCGCGGTCGCGCTCTGCGCGCTCCTCGGGCTGACCCTGGCCACCACCCACTACGCCGAGTGGCCGAACTCAGCGGCCTTCGTCGCGCGGCTGCGCCCGCTGGTCACCAGCCATCCCGGCCCGGACCTGCTGGAGAACGAGAGCGTCCCGGCCTACTACCTGGGCTCCGACCTGGCCTGGCAGACCCTGAGCGATACGTCCTTCTTCAGGTTCACCGACCCGGCGTCGGGAGCAGCGCTCACCGGGCTGCCCGCTTACGCCACCGCGATCCGGCACGGCTACTTCGCGGTTGTCGCGCTGGCCGCGGGCACGCCGGCCGATCAGGCCATTAGCCGCGACCTGCAGGGCAGCCGGCGTTACCGGCTGCAGGCCAGCCTGCCGTTCAGCACCAGCAGCTACCACAACTCCTACCGGATCTGGGTCAGGACCACCGCCGGGCGGCATGGTGACTAGCACGGTCGGCTCCCGGCGCAGGCGGCCTGCGCCGCGGGCGCAGATCCTGCCTGACGGCGTCGATGACACCGAGAAGTACGTGTACGCCTGGCGCTCGCTGCCCTACCTCGGGGTCATCCTGTTCGTCGCGTTCCTGTCGGCGACGGCCAGCCAGGTCTGGTTCGAGGTGCACGACCACATCTGGCTGCTCTGCCTGTACACCCTGCTCGCCGTCGTCTACTACGGCTGCTCGGCGCCGTTCAGCTTCACCGGCCGCAGCACGGACATGCGCGCTCATATCCGCAAGGTGCAGGCCTGGTATCCGCGCCGGTACCCCGACGTGGACATCTACCTGCCGATCTGCGGCGAGCCCGTCGATGTCCTGCGCAACACCTGGCAGGCGTGTTCGAGCTGGTGCACGCCTATCCCGGTGTCGCCGTGCCGATCGTGCTCGACGATGGTGACGATCCGGATGCGGCCCGGCTGGCCGCCAGCTTCGGCTTTACCTACTGGGTCCGGCCCAACCGCGGCGAGCACAAGAAGTCCGGCAACATGCGGTTCGCGTTCCGCTATACCCGCGGGGAGTTTTTCGTCGTGCTGGACGCGGACTTCCGGCCCCGGCATGACCTCCTGGCCGAGACACTGCCCTACTTCGATGACCCGGACCTGGCGATCGTCCAGACGCCGCAGTACTTCCGGACCCATCCGGAGCAGACCTGGGTCGAGCGGGCAGCCGGGGCCATCCAGGAGGTGTTCTACCGCAGCATCCAGGTGTCCCGGAACCGGCTCGGCGCCTCGATCTGCGTCGGGACATGCGCTGTCTACCGCCGCGAGTCCCTGGAGCCGCACGGCGGGCCGACGCTGATCGCCTACGCCGAGGACGTGCACACCGGGCTGGACGTGCGCCGCGACGGCTGGTCCCTGATCTACGTGCCGATCGTGCTGTGCGTCGGGATGTGCCCGGACTCGGTGGATGCCTTCATCCGCCAGCAGTACCGCTGGTGCACCGGCTCGACCAGCACGGTGCTGACCCGCAGGCTCTGGACGGTGCCGATGAGCATCCCCGCGCGGCTGACCTACATCTCGGGCTTCTGCTACTACCTGTTCACGGCCCTGCTCACCTTCGTGGTTCCGGCTATCTCGATCGGCCTGCTGCTGTTCTTCAGCCAGAACATCGAGCCCAGTAACTACGAGCTGCTGGCCCCGGCGCTGATCGTCGGCATGCTGCTCTACCCGCTCTGGCACCACAGCGACTACCAGCTGCGCAGCATCCTGCCGCTGTCCATCGCGCGCGGCTGGGCGCACACCCTGGCCATCTGGGACTACCTGCGCGGCAGGACCATGGGCTGGGAGCCCAGCGGAGCCAAGGTCAGCCCGATCCGGCGGTACTGGCTGGGGGTCTGGATCTGGAACGGCGGCACGGCCGTGCTGTGGCTGCTGCTGTTCGCCTACCGGACCATCGAGACCGGGTCCGCCCGCTTCCTCCTGCTGGGCATCGCCGGGGCCATCAACCTCGCGGTGGTCGCCCGCGCCGCGATGCCGGGGAGAGGCTAGGAATGCGCGCAGCGCTGCGGGCAGCGCTGGCCGCCGTCATCTTGGCCGCCGCGGCCGGGTGCGGCTTCATGCACCCCCCCGTCGTTCCCGCGGACCTGGCGGGCGACCGGGCCGTGCGCGAGCATCCCGGCCCGGCCCCTGCAGTACTTCGGCGCCTACGTGGACGGCGCGCCCGCCTCCTACAGCGCGATCACCCGGTTCGGGCGGACCGTGGGGCGGCAGCCGAACCTCGCTCCCTACTACAGCGCCTGGCTGGCGCCCTTCCAGGCCGGCTTCGCCGCGACGGCGCACGCGCACGGGGCGGTGCCGCTGATCCAGATCAACCCGATTAAGGTCCCGATCTCGGCCATCGCCCGCGGCCAGTACGACCCGTACCTGCGTTCTTATGCCGCGCAGGTACGGGAGTACCGGCATCCGGTCATCATCGGGTTCGGCCACGAGATGAACGGGCCGTGGTTCACCTGGGGCTGGACGCATGTGCCGGCTAAGACGTTTGTCGCCGCGTGGCGGCATATCGTGACCGTCTTCAGGAAGGCCGGCGCCGACAACGTCACCTGGCTGTGGACCGTTAACCGAAACGGCAACAACACCGGCCCGTTCCGTAAGTACTGGCCGGGCGCCAGCTATGTCACCTGGGTCGGCATCGATGGCTACTACGAGGTGTCCTTCGATGATTTCGCCAACATCTTCGGCCCGACGATCCGGGACATCCGGAAGTTCACCAAGAAGCCCGTGCTGGTGTCAGAGACGGCGGCGGGCGTGCCGGCCGGGCAGGCGGCGAAGATCCCCGACCTGTTCGCGGGCCTGCGCAAATGGAAGGCGCTCGGCTTTGTCTGGTTCGACGAGCTGCAGAAAAACGGGATTCACCATCAGGACTGGCACCTCGATGATGACCAGGCCTCGATCAGCGAATTCCGCGCGGGCCTCCGGGAGTTCCGCTGACCGATCCCGGTGGCCGCACGCCCCGATGAAAATAAGGAGAGCACCGCGGTGAATATTCGCCTTGTGCCGTTCGTCGTCACCCTGGCCGGCGCCCTGGTCGCGGCGGCCTGCACGTCAGCCTCGGCCACCACGGGGCCCGGCACCGCCGCCCGGTCCGCGGCCGCCCCGGCGGCGAAGCCGAGCCGGATCGCTGAGCTCGGCGTTTTCGAGCCGGGTGTGCCCAAGTCGTATAAGCAGGTGGAGACATTCGCCCGTGCGGTCGGCCGTCAGCCCAACATCGTGCAGTATTACAGCGGCTGGTGGGAGCCATTCCGCGCCGGGCTGGCGCGGACCGCGCATGCCCGCGGGGCCACGGTCTTCGTGGACATCGATCCTTATGGCGTCCCGGTGGCCGGGATCGCGGCCGGCGACAATGACACCTACCTGACTGACTTTGCCCGCGCGGTGCACAAGTTCGGCCATCGCGTGATCATCAGCTTCGGGCACGAGCCGAACGGCAAGTGGTATCCGTGGGGATACACCCATACCAAGGCAGCGACCTGGGTCGCGGCCTGGCGCCACATCGTGACCGTGTTCCGGTCCGCCGGCGCCACGAACGTGACCTGGCTGTGGATCGTGAACCGGCAGGCCGCCGGCGAGGGCAAGATCAGGAGCTGGTGGCCGGGAGCTTCCTACGTGACGTGGACCGGCATTGACGGCTATTACGAAAAGCGCGGCCAGACGTTTCCCGTGGTGTTCAATCCCACGATCACCGCGATCCGCAGGCTTACCAAGAAGCCCATCCTGATCTCGGAGACCGCCATCGGCCAGGCCGCCGGCAAGGCAGCCAGGATCCCCGGCCTGTTCAGCGGGATCCGGGCCCACCACCTGCTCGGGCTGGTCTGGTTCGATCAGCGCCAGAGCAACGGCGCCCACCATCAGGACTGGCGGCTGGAGGACAGCCCGGCGGCGGTGACCGCGTTCCGGCGCGGCCTGCGCGGGTAGCGCCGGCGCTCCCGGCGGGCGGCCTGCCGGGGCAGGCGGGCCGCCGGCAGTCCGGGCCGCACCCTAGGGTGAGGATATGAGCGGAGATGCGGCCGGCCGCGGCGCTGACGAGAACGCGATCCGGCGGGCGCTGGCACGGGCCCGGGACGGCAAGACCCTGGATCCCACCGAGGCCGTTGTCCTGCTGCAGGCCCGCGGCGAGCAGCTGACCAGCCTGCTGACGCACGCCGCCCGGGTCCGGGATGCGGGCCTGGCGGCGGCGGGCCGGCCCGGCGTCATCACCTACTCGCGCAAGGTCTTCATCCCGGTGACGCGGCTGTGCCGGGACCGCTGCGCCTACTGCACCTTCGTGACCGTCCCCGGCCGTCTGGACAGCCCCTACCTGTCACCCGACCAGATCCTGCAGATCGCCCGGGACGGTGCCGCGCTGGGCTGCAAGGAAGCCCTGTTCACGCTGGGCGACCGGCCCGAGGACCGCTGGCACCAGGCCCGCGAGTGGCTGGACGCGCACGGCTACGACGACACCCTGTCCTACGTCCGGGCGATGGCCATCCGGGTGCTGGAGGAGACCGGCCTGCTGCCGCATCTCAACCCCGGCGTGCTCAGCTGGCAGGATTTCCAGCGGCTCAAGCCGGTCGCGCCATCGATGGGCATGATGCTGGAGACGACCTCGCGGCGGCTGTTCGCCGAGAAGGGCGGCCCGCACTTCGGCAGCCCGGACAAGGACCCGCAGGTCCGGCTGCGCGTCCTGGAGGACGCCGGGCGCAGCAGCGTCCCGTTCACCACCGGGATCCTGATTGGCATCGGCGAGACGCTCGCCGAGCGCGCCGACTCGATCTTCGCGATCCGGCAGGTCGCCCGCGAGTACGGCGGCGTGCAGGAAGTGATCGTGCAGAATTTCCGGGCCAAGCCCGATACCAGGATGCGTGCCGTCCCCGACGCCGGCCTCGACGACCTGGCCGCGACCATCGCCGTGACCCGGCTGATCCTGGGTCCCGCGGCGCGGATCCAGGCGCCGCCGAACCTGATCGGGGACCAGTACCAGCTCATCCTGGCCGCCGGCATCGACGACTGGGGCGGCGTCTCGCCGCTGACCCCCGACCACGTCAACCCCGAGCGGCCCTGGCCGCAGATCGACGACCTGGCCGGCCAGACCGCCGCCGGCGGGTTCGAGCTGCGCGAGCGGCTGACGATCTACCCCGGCTACCAGCGCGAGCCGTGGCTGGACCCCCGGCTGGCCGGGCATGTGACCGCGCTGGCGGACCCCGCGACCGGGCTGGCCGCCGACGGCGCGCTGCCGAGCGGGCGGCCCTGGCAGGAGCCCGACGGCGGCTGGGGGGATGTCCTGTCCGGCCCCGGAGCGGGCCGGACCGACCTGCACGTCACGATCGACACCACCGGGCGCAGCGCCGACCGCCGGGATGACTTCGCCGAGGTGTACGGCGACTGGGATGAGGTGCGCGCCCGGATCGACCCGGCTGCCGCCGCGACGGCGCCGGGCGCGGGACCAGCGGGGCCTGCGGGCGTCGCGGGCGCCCCGGCCCGGCTGCGCTCGGAGGTGGCTGCGGCGCTGCGCAGCGCCGAGCGGGACCCCGCGGGCATCACCGACGCGCAGGCGCTGGCCCTGCTGGACGCCGACGGCCCGGAACTGGAGGCGCTGGCGGCGCTGGCCGACGGCCTGCGCCGCGACGTGGCTGGCGACGACGTCACCTTCGTGGTCACCCGCAACATCAACTTCACCAATGTCTGCTACACCGGCTGCCGGTTCTGCGCCTTCGCGCAGCGCCGTACCGACGCCGATGCCTACACGCTGTCGCTGTCCCAGGTCGCCGACCGGGCCCAGGAGGCGTGGGAAGCGGGCGCGACCGAGGTCTGCATGCAGGGCGGCATCCACCCCGACCTGCCGGGCACTGCCTACTTCGACCTCGCGGCTGAGGTCAAGCGCCGCTGCCCGGGCCTGCATGTGCACGCCTTCTCGCCGATGGAGGTGATGAACGGGTCCGCCCGCACCGGCCTGCCGGTCCGGGAGTGGCTGACCCGGGCGCGTGCGGCGGGGGTGGACTCGCTGCCGGGCACGGCGGCGGAGATCCTCGACGACGAGGTGCGCTGGGTGCTGACCAAGGGCAAGCTGCCCGCCGCGGCCTGGACCGAGGTCATCACCACCGCGCACGAGCTGGGCATCCCGACGACCGCCACGATGATGTACGGGCACGTGGACACCCCGGCCCACTGGGTCGGCCACCTGCGTGTGATTCGCAAGATCCAGGAGCGCACCGGCGGGTTCACCGAGTTCGTGCTGCTGCCGTTCGTGCATGCCAGCTCGCCTATCTACCTGGCCGGGCTGGCCCGTCCGGGCCCGACGCGGCGGGAGAACCGGGCGGTGCACGCCGTCTCGCGGCTCATGCTGCACGGCGCGATCGGCAATATCCAGTGCTCCTGGGTCAAGCTGGGCGTCGACGCCTGCCGGGACGTCCTGCGCGGCGGCGTGAACGACCTGGGCGGCACGCTGATGGAGGAGACCATCAGCAGGATGGCCGGGTCGGCGAACGGGTCGTACATGACGATCAGCGACCTGCGGGAGCTGGTCGAGCCGACCGGCCGTCCGCTGCGCCAGCGCACCACGGGCTACGGAACGCCAGCGGCCGAGCGAATCGCGGCCGCGGATGCCAGTGACGGGGTCTGCGCGTCGGTCCGCGGCCGCCGGACCGTGCTGCCGCTGGCCGAGGCCTAGCGGGCCGCGGCGGGCGGGCGAGAACGGGCGGCCCGGCGCCCGGCTGGCTCAGGCCGCCAGGGCCCGCCCGGACGGGGGGCGGATCAGGACGACGTGGTGAAGCACGCCCAGACCACCTTGCCCGGCTCGCCGGGCGCTGCGCAGCAGCCCCACAGGTCGCTGAGCGAGGCGATGACGTGCAGTCCGCGGCCGCTCTCCTCCAGCCAGCACGGCTCGCGGGGGACGGGCGGCTGGGCACTCGGGTCGGCCACCGCGCACATGACGCTCGGCCCCGCGTGCAGCAGGCCCAGCCGGATGGGGTGGTCCTGGTCGCCCGGCGCCGCCTGCAGGCCGTGCCGGACCGCGTTCGAGAGCATCTCGGAGACGACCACAGCGATGTCATCTTGCCGGTCGGTCACGCCCCAGCGTCGCATGGTCAGGCTGGCAAACCGGCGCGCCGCCGAGATAGAGCCCGGCCCGAGGCCCGGTGTCCGCATCGCAACCCGGGGAAAGCATGTCCAGCCCAGCGCCAGCGCGCCTGGCCCAGGAGCCCGCTGCCCATCAGCTCGGAGCCGGGCAGGCCCAGGCTCGCCTGGCCCGTGGCGGGCTGACAGCAGTCCGGGTCGCCGGCTGCAGGCAGGCCTCCGTCAGCACTGGCGCGGGCCGCCATCTCGGCCGCGCAGTGCAGCCAGAGCCATCCAGCTGCGCCCGAGGCGGAGCTGGAGACCTGGGGAACCGGTTGCGCTGACATCACAGTTGCGGGAAGCCCCATCGCTTCTGGATCTTTCTCAGTCCACTCCGAATCCTGCCTCATGCACGGTCCTGCTGCAAGCGCACCTGCACGTGCAGCAGTCCTGTTAGTCTACTACGCGCACCGCGCATTCGCGCTGTGCAGGTGCACGTGCATTTGCCTCGTGCTCGTCCGCGTAACAGCCCAGGGAGAGATGATGCAGTTCGTGAACGGTGCTCCGGCCGACCAGCTCGGCGTGACGCGGTGGCGCAAGAGCCAGGCCAGCAACCCCAGCGGGAATTGCGTTGAGGTCGCCGCCCTTCCGGGCGGGGACATCGCTGTCCGGAATTCGCGTCACCCGGCGGGCCCGGCGCTGGTTTACACCCGCGCGGAAGTAGCGGCATTCATCGCCGGGATCCGGAACGGCGAGTTCGATGATCTCGCTATAGGGAGATCTCGACATGAGTACGGTTCTTCGGGCAAAATCTCGGTAAGTCAGGCGCAAGCCGTTTGGCGCCGTGGATGGTATCGTGCACTGTGCACCGCCGGTCAGCAGGCCGCATAGGTCTGCTTGCCGGCTGGTGCGGGGTGTGGCGCAGTTCACTGGATGCCCGGGCGCTGCGACGTCGCCGCGAGGCGGTGGCGGCTTGCGTGACTGTGGCTGAGTTGTCCAGGGCTGGGTGGTATGCAGTGGCCAGGTTTGCTGAGGTGAACTGTGCTGTTGGGGGGGATGTGGGACCGTGGGGTCTCCACCTGTCGCTCCAGGAGTGGGCATGAGCAGCTTGGTGCAGCCGGGCGGTGAGTGGTCCGCGGGCCTGGTCGCTGACCAGCCGCGCGGTGGCCCGACCGTCCTGCGGATGCTCCTGGGGATCCAGCTGCGCCGGCTGCGCGAGGCGACCGGCCTGACGCCCGAGCAGGCCGGCTATGAGATCCGCGCATCCCGGTCCAAGATCAGCCGCGTCGAGCACGGGCGCGTCGGCTTCAAGGAGCGCGACGTATCTGACCTGCTCAGCCTCTACGGCGTCACTGACGAGGAGGAGCGTCAGCGGATGCTGGCGCTGGCCCGGCAGGCCAACAATCACGGCTGGTGGGCCAAGTATGACGACATCATGCCTGACTGGTTCGAGTCGTTTGTCGGCCTGGAGCAGGCCACTTCCCTGATCCGGACCTATGAGCTGCAGTTCGTGCCCGGCCTGTTCCAGACCGAGAGCTACGCCCGCGCCGTGACCGTGCTCGGCCACCGGTCCGCGCCTGCCAGCGAGATCGAGCGCCGGGTCAGCCTGCGGATGCAGCGCCAGGAGCTGCTGGCCAGGGAGGACTCGCCCCGGATCTGGGCGGTCATCGACGAGTCGGCGCTGCGCCGTCCGGTGGGCGGGCGGGACGTGATGCGCGCCCAGCTGCGGCACCTGGTGGAGGTCGCGGAGTTCCCGCGGGTCACCCTGCAGATCATGCCGTTCAGCCGCGGCGGGCACCCGGCCGCAGGCGGCTCGTTCACGGTGCTGCGCTTCGCTGAGCCCGACCTGCCCGACATCGTCTACATCGAGCAGCTCACCGGCGCGCTCTACCTGGAGCGACGCGACGAGGTGGACCACTACATGGAAGTCATGAACCGGCTGAGCGCCGAGGCTGAGACGCCTGCCGATTCCACTGACCTGCTCCGGAAGATCATTAAGGTCATCTAGCAACCGGCGGCGGAACCGGGCTCGCGCCCGTCCGCCTGCAGCCGCCAGAGCCCCCGGACGTGCTTGTGCTGCGCCGGGGGTTTCTGCATTGCTGCCGGGCTGCTGGCGGCCCGCTCAGCCCCGGCCTGCCGGGTAGCTGCCGACCCGGCAGGAGCCCATCCTGGCCCGGCCGGCGGCCACCGCCTGCGCAGACCGCCTGGGGCCGCTGGCCGGCCCCGCCCGGGCGGCAGCCCCGCCCCTGCCGGGCGGCTCCTGGCCCTTCTCGCCGGCGGGTGCGGACCCTGGCCAGAGGGCGTCCTTCCTGCGGATTCCCGGGGTCTGCGGGGCCGCCGCGCGGCCCCTGACAGCCCAGCCGGGGATGGCAATGAATACCGACGCCGGCCGGTGTTCGCCCCGGCCAGCCGGGGCCCTTTGCGGCTCCGCCGGCAAATGCCTTTTGGTAAGGAATCCTGCCATCTGAACCGGCGCAGTCGCGGCCTCAAGAATGCTGAACGATCAGTCAGGATAATTAACTTACCATTCAGTAAGGAAGGCCTTTTCTGCGGTATCCCGTCTTATCCGGAAAGCGGCGCCGGCGGCCAGGGTCACGGCACCGGAAAGGGCGCTCACCGGGTGAGCAGGAATCCCGCCGGGTCACGGTCCGGGCGCGGCCGGGGAGTACCCGCGGGGTGGCCGACCCCGACCGCTCCCATCGGCTCCCAGCCCGCCGGCAGGTCCAGGGCAGCTGCTGCCACCGGCTGGCAGAACAGCGTGCTGGACACCCAGCACGAGCCCAGTCCCTCGGTGGCCAGCGCCACGAGGAGGTTCTGCACGGCCGCGCCCACCGACACCAGGAACATGGCCCGCTCGCAGGCGTTCCGACGGTCATCGGGGTAGCTATGCGCGGCGTCGGCGACCAGGCACGGGACGATGATCAGCGGCGCCCGCCGCAGCGGCTCGCCGCGCCGCACCCGTCGCTCGATCTGCTCGGGCGTGAACCCGTCCGCGCGCAGGTCGGCCTGCCAGGCATCGAGCATGTCGTCGAGCAGCCTGGTCCGGGCCGCCGCTGACTCGACGACAGCGAACCGCCAGGGCTCGCTGTGGTGCGGGGCCGGGGCCGTGAGGGCCGCGGCAATGGCCCGCCGCACCGCCGCCGGGTCCACGGGCTCGGCGGTGAACTCCCGGACCGTGCGCCGGGCGGCCAGCACCTCCCCGGTGCCCAGCCGGAACATGTCCTCGGCGGCCGGCCGGATCAGCGCGGCGGCTCCCGGGCCGTCCGCGGCGGTCACCAGCTCGGGCAGCCCGCGCGCGATCGCGACCGGGATCTGGGTCGTCTTGGCCTTGACCAGGTCGGCCGCCGCGGCGATCTCGTCGGCCACGGCGGCCACCGTGACCTCCAGGAGGTTGCCGAAGGTGTCGGCTTCACCGCGATGGTCGCGCAGCGGCAGCAGGCCGGCCACGCCGATCGCGGTGTCGGTCTGCCCGGTCCGCCACGCCCGGCCCAGGGTGTCGCTGATGATCACTGCGACACTGACGCTCGCGGCCCGGGCTATCCCGGCCCGCAGCCGCCGCGCGGAGTCGTCTGGATCGGCCGGCAGCAGCACCACCGTGCCCGGAGCGGTGTTGGAGGTGTCCACCCCGGCGGCCGCCAGGACCAGTCCGTGCCGGGTCTCCACGATCCGGGTCGGGCCGCGGCGGGCCACCGTCCGGACCGCCTCCGCGTCGATCGCGGCCTCCCGGTCCCCGGTCACCACCCGGCCCTCGGCCTTGCTCACGACCTTGGACGTCACGATCAGGATGTCGCCGTCGCGCAGGCCGGGCGCGGCGGCGGTGATCAGCCCGGCGAGGTCGGCTCCGGCACTGATCTCCGGCAGGCCGGTGACCGGCAGGATGGTCAGCTCGCCGGGACCGGGCAGGCTGGCGGTCATCGGGCCAGCTCCGCCGCGAGCTCCAGCGCCGCCCGGGCGATCTCCGCTGTCGCGGCCACGTCCGTCATGTACAGGGGCAGGGCCCGGACCGCGATGCCGGTCAGCTCGGGTGCATCGGCCGCCGCCTTGTCCCGCTCGTCAACCAGCCAGCCGCCGATCAGGCCCGCACCGTAATGCCCGGCCACGGCGGCGGCCGTCGTGGGCACGCCGATGGCTGTCAGGCACGCGTCGGCCATTCCGTGCACGGGGGCATCTCCGATGATGGGGGAGACCCCGACCACCGTCTTGGCCGCTAGCGCCTGGGCTATCCCGGGCACGGACAAGATCGTGCCGATGCTGACCACCGGGTTCGATGGCGGCAGCAGCACGAAGTCGGCCGCCTCGATGGCGGCCAGCACACCCGGCGCCGGCCCGGCCGTCTCGGCCCCGAAGGCCACGATCTGCTGGGCCGGGACCGCCGCGCGCAGCCGCACCCACCACTCCTGGAAGTGCACCGAGCGGGGCCCGGACCCCTCGTCGATCACCACGTGGGTCTCGACCCGGTCGTCGGTCATCGGCAAAAGGATCACACCGGGCTGCCATCGCTCGCACAGCCGCCTGGTCGCCTCCGACAGGGGAGCGCCGCCGCTGAGCATCGCGGTCCTGGTGATGTGCGTGGCCAGGTCCCGGTCCCCGAGGGTGAACCAGTCCGGGCCGGCGCCGTAGGCGGCCAGCTCGGGCAGGACGGTGTAGGTCTCCTCGGCCCGGCCCCAGCCGCGCTCGGCGCTGATACCGCCGCCCAGGGTGTACATCACGGTGTCCAGGTCAGGGCTGACATGCAGGCCGAACAGGACGATGTCGTCGCCGGTGTTGCCGATCACGGTGATCTCGGCGTCGGGGGCCGCGGCCTTGAGGCCGCGCAGGAAGCGGGCGGCACCGACGCCGCCGGCCAGTACGGTGATGCGCATTGACGAAGTCTCGCAACCCCCGGCCGGGCCCGCGCCGCGAGCCCCCGGACATGCCGGGAGTCTGCCTCCTTGGACGGCGCAACCGGGCGGGATCGCCGGCCCCGCCGGCGAAAAATCTCAGCCGGACTTTCCCGTCATCCCCGCGCAACAGGGTGGCCATTATCACGTATCCCGCTTGACGAGAGCCAAGACACGCGCGTGTAATTTCACTTGTGTAATTCCCCCGGCCAGGGCATGGCGCGGGGCAACGGGGATCTGGACGGGCAGGAGGTGCGCTGTGGCAGACATCATCGTCTCGCTGGTGCACGAGGGGTTCGACATCGGCGCCGATGATGCCGAAGAGGCGGGCTGGCAGGATCGCGCGCTGTGCGCGCAGACCGACCCGGAGGCGTTCTTCCCGGAGAAGGGCGGTTCCACGCGAGAGGCCAAGCGCGTCTGCCGCAGCTGCGAGGTCCGGGCCGAGTGCCTGGAGTACGCGCTGGAGCATGACGAGCGGTTTGGCATCTGGGGCGGCCTGTCGGAGCGAGAGCGTCGGCGGCTGAAGCGGCAGGCCGTCTAGCCCGCGGGCGGTCCGGCCGGCCGAGTCCGGCCGGCCATGGCGTGCTGCGCGGTTAACGGGGCGAGGGGTAGGGGGACTGCGGCACGGCGGGGGATCGGTAAGCTCCCGCGGTGCCGGGTGAGGCGGCAATCAGAGAGCGGTCACGACGCGGGAATGCCTGCGGCGCCGGGTCAGGCGGAGCCTGGCAGCGCCGCCTGGCAAGCATGCCGTCTGCCCTTCGGCGGCAGGCCGGTTCGCGTATTGTTCACGGGTACCCTGCCCCCCGGGCAAGACCGCGCCGGCCCCCCGGCGGGCCTCCCCAGCGAACCTGGAAGCAGCTAGCAGACCCTCTTGTCGCCGAACGATACCTACCCGCAGCATGTCGTCACGGCGGTGATCGTCGCCCATGACGGTGCCGCCTGGCTGCCGCACGTCATCGACGGCCTGCTGGAGCAGACCCGGCCGGTGCAGCGCGTGGTGGCCGTCGATACTGGCAGCCGGGACCGCAGCGGCGCGGTGCTGGCCGCCAAGCTCGGTCAGCAGGTGGTCTTCGGGATGGACCGCACGACGGGCTACGGCGCCGCGGTGGCCAGGGCTCTGCAGCACAAGGCGGCCAACACCCCGGTAGCGAGCCGCGCGCCGCAGGGCCGAGGCGAGCACGGTCGCGGTGAGTACGGCCGCGACCAGGGCCGCGGCGAGAACGTTGAGTGGATCTGGCTGCTGCACGACGACTGCGAGCCCGCCGCCGATGCGCTGGAGCAGCTGCTGCGCGGCGCGGCCGAGACGCCCGCCGCCGCCGTCCTCGGGCCCAAGGTCATGGACTGGGCGGACCGCGACGTGATCCTGGAGGCCGGGGTCACGATCGACACCGCGGGCCGGCGGATCACCGGCATCGAGCCCCGCGAGGTCGACCAGGGCCAGCATGACGGGGACCGGGACACCCTCGCCGTGGGCAGCGCCGGCATGCTGATCCGGCGCGACGTGTGGGAGCAGGTCCGCGGCTTCGACACCAGCATGGGGCTGTTCCGCGAGGACGTCGACCTGTGCTGGCGGGTCCATGCGGCCGGCTACCGGGTCCGCGTCATCACCGACGCCGTCGTCTTCCACGCCCAGGCCATCAGCCGGCGCCGCCGGGCGGTCTCGGTCGGCCGGCGGGCGGCGCTGCTGGACCGCCGCAACGCGCTGCTGACCCTGGCCGGCAACCTGCCGGGCCGACCGATGCTGGTCTCCCTGATCGGCAACATCACGGTGTCGATGCTGCGCGCGGTGTTCTTCCTGGTCGCCAAGCGGGTCACGGCGGCCCTGGACGAGACCGCCGCTGTCGTCTCGGTGCTGTGCCATCCGCTGCGCCTGATGCGAGTACGGCGGATGCGCGCCCGCGGCCGTCGGGCCGCCTACGGGCGGCTGCGCGCTGACCTGCCGCCCGGCCGCTCGGTCCGCCGGCTCGTCGAGTTCGCCGTGTCCATGACGAGCTCCGCCCAGCAGGACACGGCCGGCTCGCACCATGCCACCGAGGACCCCGATGAGGCCGATTTCCTGCTGACCGACAGCGGCCTGGTGCAGCGCGTGCTGACCAGCCCGGTGGTCCTGCTGCTGCTCGCGCTGCTCATCGTGACCGGCATCGCCGAGCGGCGGCTGCTGGGGGCCGGCTCGCTCGGCGGCGGGGCGCTACTGCCGGCCACGACCGGTGCCTCCGGGCTGTGGCACCAGTACGTGCAGGCCTTCCACCCGTCGGGGGTCGGGTCGCCCAGCACGGCGCCGCCATACCTGGCTGTCGTGGCCGTGCTGGCGACCGTGCTGGCCGGGAAGGCCTGGCTGGCCGTGGACGTGCTGCTGCTCGGCAGCGTCCCGATCGCGGGGATGGCCGCTTACCTGGCCGTCCGGCGGGTCACCGCCTCGATGCCCGTCCGGGTCTGGGCCGCCGCCACGTACGCGCTCATCCCGGTCGCCGCCGGGGCCATTTCCGCCGGCCGCCTCGGCACCGCCGCGGCCTTCGCGATCATCCCGGTCATCGGGCTGCTGGCCGGGCGCATGTTCAGCCAGCCGCCGCGGATCGCGCGCCGGGCCGCCTGGGCCACCGGCCTGGCGATCGCCCTCGGCGCGGCATTCGTCCCGCTGCTCTGGCTGCTCGCGGTGCTGGCCGCAGTCCCGGCTGCGATCGCGCTGCGCCGGTCCCGCCCGGCCGTCCTGATCAACATCGCCATCGTGGTGCTGGTCCCGCCGGTCCTGCTGATCCCGTGGTCGCTCCAGCTGGCGACGCACCCCGCCGCGATGCTGCTGGAGGTGGGGACCCAGCAGCCGGGTCTGGCCAGTCCCGGCCTGCCTGCCCGGTCCGCGATGCTGCTCAGCCCGGGCGGTCCCGGCCTGCCGCCGGCCTGGGTCACCGGCGGCCTGGTCCTGGCCGCGCTGCTGGCACTGCTGGTGACCCGGCGCCGGCTGCTGGTGCTGTGCGGCTGGACCGTGGCGGTGCTCGCCCTGCTGGCCGCCGTGCTCATCAGCCATCTCTCGGTCCGCCCGGTAGCCGGCGGTCCGCCGGTCCTGGCCTGGCCTGGCGCCGCCATGGCCGTCGCTGCCGCTGGCCTGCTGCTGGCCGCCGCGGCGGGCGGTGACTCGCTGGGCGGACTGCTGGCCGCCGGCCGGACCGGCCTGCGGCGGCTCGCCAGCGGGCGCGGCCTCGCCGTCTGCGCGGTGGCCCTGGCCGCCTGCTCGGCACCGGCCCTGGCGGCCGGGTTCTGGCTGCTGCACGGGATCAGCGGTCCGGTCGGCCCGGACGACGGCCAGGTCGTGCCCGCCCTTGTCTCGGTATCGGCGACGGGCGGAGCGCAGGCCCGGACGCTGGTCCTGAGCGTCTCCGGTTCCCGGGTGACCTACCAGCTGCTGCGCAGGTCCGGTCCCACGCTCGGTGACTCCGACCTGACCCCGGCCCCGGCCGCCGCGACCGGGCTGGGCACCGCCGTGGCCGCGCTCGTCGCCCCCGCGGGCGGCCAGGCCGTCAGCCAGAGCCAGCTGCTGACCGACTACGACATCGGCTTCGTGCTGGTCCGGGCGCCGGTCAGCACGGGCCTGGCGCGCACCCTCGACGGAGTGCCCGGCCTGCGAGCGGTCAGCATGACCCCATCGTTCGGCCTGTGGCGGCTGATCCAGTTCCCATCCCGGGCCAGCGTGACCGAGCCCGGCGGCACGGTCGTCCCGCTGTCCTCCGGGCCGGTGTCGGTGGCGGGCATTCAGGCGCCTGCCGCGGGCGGGATCCTGACCCTGGCCGAGCCGGCTGGCGACTGGAAGGCGACTCTCAACGGGCGGCCGCTCACCGCGGTAGCCTCGCCCGCGGGCAGCTGGGCCCAGGCGTTCCGGCTCCCGCCGGGCGGCGGAACCCTTGAGGTAACCAGCGGCGGCCTGACCCATGACGTGGGGATCGCGATCGAGCTGATAGCTGTCCTGGTGGTGGCCGCGCTGGGACTGCCGGGCGTCCGGGCCGCCGAGGCAGCGGCCGGTCCCGCCACCCGGACGGGCCGCGCCGCCGGCCATGCGGCGCCGCCGGCGCGCAGAGCGCCGGACGGCGACCTCGTCGGCAGCGGCGCGGCCAGCAACGGCGCGGCCAGCCACGGGACGCCGGGCCACGGGACGCCGGGCAGCCTGGACCTGGCCGGCGCGGCGGTGGCCGGCGCAGCAGTACCCGGCGTGGGCGCGGCGGGCGCTGCCGCGGGTGGTGCCCTGCCCCGCGAGACCGCTGGCCGCAGGCCGGGCCGGAGTGCCAGCCGGGAGCGCGACGCGGATGTTATCGGCGGGCCTGACGGCAGCGGCTCACCGGATGGGCCGGGCCCGGCGCGCGGCAAGAGCACCGGACGGCTGGGCCGGCGCGGGACGGCGCCGGCGGCGGCCGAGCCGGGAACCGGGCAGACCGGGCGCGCCGCCGCGCACGGCGGCCGGGCCTGGGGCCGGAGCCGTGTCGCTCCGGAGACGTCGGCCGCGGCCGCGGGCGCGGCGACCGCCTCCTGGCCGGCGGCGGGCCGGCCTGATGCCGAGGCTGGTGACGCCGAGTCCAACGGCACCCGGTCCGGCAGCAAGCGGGAACGCGGCGCGCGGCGCGGCGGCCGCCGGGGCGGCCTTGGCCGCGGTGACGCGGGCCGGGCTGACCGCCGGACGGGACCGGCCGAAGCCGAGCCGGATTACGAGAGCCCCGGTCAGGGCCGGGCCGCCGGGCCCGACACCGCCGCCTACGAGAGCGCCGGCCAGGGCCGCGCGGCCGGGCGCGACACCGCCGCCTACGAGACCGCCAGTTACGACCGTGCCGGCTACGACAGCGCCGGTTACGACGGCCCGGGCCGAGGCAGCGGCGGCTACGGCGGCACGGGCAGCGACAGCACCCGGCAGGACCGCAGCCGCCGCGGCGACCCCGGCTACGAGCGGACCGGCTACGACCGCCCGGCGCCCGGCGACGTCGGGGCGAGCCCGGCCGGACCCCCGCGCGATAGTGCCGCCCGGTCGCCGACGGGCGCCTGGCCCTACCCGGACGACACTGAGCTGGCCGGACCCGGCCCGGCGGGCGGCCCGCGCGGCGGCGACCTTGCTGCCCCGCCGCCCCGGCCCCGGCCCTACGCGCCGGACGCGAGCCTGCCGCCGGCCGCTGCTGGCCCCTACCCTGGCCGGGCAGCCGACAGCTGGCCGCCCGCCAGCTCGCCTGAGCCGCCTTACGGGGCACCGTCGCGCCGCGATCCCGGCCCGGCTGGCCCGGACTACCCCGGCCGGCTGATGCCGGAGCGGGGCCGCCCGCTGGCCGGCCCCGCCGATCAGGACTGGCCGGGCCGCGGCGCGCCCGGACCGGCTGGTCCCGGAGCGGCCGGGCCGGGCCAGGGCCTGCCCGACCCGTCCTGGCAGGAGGCCCGGCGGCGGCCGGAGAACCGCCCGCCGGACCGGCCCGCGGGCGGCTCCGCAGGGCGCGGCCGTCACCCTGAGCCGCCATCGTCGTGGCCGGAGAGCGAGCCGCAGTCGTGGCCGTCGCAGCAGTCCTCGTCCTGGTCGACCGGCGGGCACCAGTCGTCCTGGTCGGGTCAGGAGCAGCCGGGTGGCTGGGGCGGTCAGCCCGGCCGGCCGGGCAGCCAGGGTGACGTCGCCGGGGAGCGGGACTACCCGGACAGTGCCGCCAGTGGCGGCTGGAGCGGCCCGGCTGACTCGCTGGAGCCCCTGCCGCCGTCGGCCGAGGTACACCACAACGGCCCGCCACGCGGCCAGGGCGACCGGTCCCGGCGCCGCTGGCCCGCGCCCGAGCAGGATGACCTGGAGGAGAGGGATGCCTGGTGACCGGCTTGCCAGGTAGCGGCCGCGGGCGGCTGCTGGCGGCGGGGGCCGTAGTCGCCGGACTGGCCGTGGTGTACGGCGCGGGCTACGTCAGCCACCCGGCCACCATCGGGTCGGGCGCCCAGCTGGCCCGGGCGACCGGGGTCCCGGTCGTCTCGGCGGTCCGGGCCTGCCCCGCGCCCGGCTCAGCAGGAGTGACGGCCGCCAGCGTGGCGACCGCCGCGGTGCCCGCGACCTCCGGGCCCGGCACCGCCCGGCCAGCCGCGCCGGGTCAGGCTGCCGCTGGCCAGGGTGCCTCGGGTCAGGCGGCGGCCGCTGACACCCTCGTGATCAGCCGCCTGTCGGGCACCGGCGGCGTCGCTGCCGGACCGGTGCTGCATACGCTGGCCAAGCCCGGCGTGCTGGGCTGGTCGACCGTGCGCACTGCGCCGGCGCCGAAGGTGAAGAAGACGACCAAGCCCAAGGCCTCCGGGACCGGCGGGACGGGAGGCTCCGGCACCGGCGGGACCGGCGGCGGCACCGGCGGGACCGGGACGGCGACGGGCGGCACCGCGCCGGACGTCGAGACGCTGCCGGGCCGCGGCGGCGTTCAGGTCCAGGCGGCCGGCGCCATGGCCCAGGGCCTGGAGGTCGAGCAGACCGGCCCGGGCGGCCTGGTCACCGCTCCGTGCCCGGCGCCCGGCACGGACTTCTGGTTCGCCGGGCCCGGACCGGATGCCGTGGCCGGAATCCAGCTCTACCTGATGAACACCGACAGCGACCCGGCCGACGTGGAGGTCGACGCCGTCACCGACAGCGGCCCGCTGGTGGGCAGCACCGACACCGGGATCGTCGTTCCGCCGCATGGCCTGGTCACCCAGTCGCTGGGCAAGCTGCTGCACAACTCACGAGTCATCGGCCTGCACGTGAGCACGAGTGTCGGCCGCGTGGCCGCCGCGGTCCGGGAGACCAAGAGCGGCAGCCAGCCAGGCGGCTGGCTGACCCCGCTGCAGCCGCCGTCGCGGCACCTGGTGATTCCCGGCCTGCCCAAGTCGGCGGGCGCGCGGGATCTGTTCATCATCGTGCCGGGCAGCAACAGTGCCCAGCTCAAGATCACCGCCGTGACAGCGAAGGGCTCCTACCAGCCCACCGGGGGCAACGGCATCGACCTGGCGGGCGACTCGGTGGTCACGGTCAAGCTGCCCTCGCTGTCGGAAGTCGCCGCCGCGATCAAGATCACCGCCAGCGTTCCCGTGGTCGCCGCGGTGGCGGTGCCGGGCGGGGCCGCCGGGGCCCCTGGCGCCTTCAGCGGAGCGGCGGCCCCGGTGCGCGAGCAGGGCATCGCCGCCGCTAACCCGGCCCGCGCCGCCGGCTCGGCCGACCTGGTCCTCTCGGCGCCCGGGGCGGCGGCCAGCGTCCGGATCGCCACTGCCACCTCGAAGATCGCCGTCGATGGCGGGCGGGTCGTGCACATCGCGGCCGGGCACACGGTGGTGACGCCGATCAAGCCGCCGGTCGGCGGCAAGACCGCCACCTTCGCCGTCGTGCTGACGCCGCTGCCCGGATCCGGGCCGCTCTATGCCGGGCGGTTCATCGCCGCCGGCGGGGTCATCCGCTCCATCCTGCCGGTGACCAGTGCCCTGACCTGGGTTCCGCTGGCGGCCACCCGGGACTCGCTGGACGCCGTCCGCCCGGCGCCCTAGTCCTCGTCCGGGTAGCCGGGATCCACGATCTGCGGATCCAGGCCGAGCAGCCGGGCGAACTCCTCCACGACAACGTCCAGCACCAGCTCGCCCAGCTCCTCGTCGCCGTCGGCGCGGGCCATCAGCGGGCGCCGGTACAGGACGATCCGGGCCGGCCGGGCGGGGTGGTCCGGGCTGCCGCCGTCAGCTGAGCCCGGCTCCAGCCGGGCCAGCGGGACCGGCTCGGGATCGGCGCTGGCCAGATCACGGGGCGGGATCTCCTCGACCGCGAACTCCACGCCGGACAGCTCAGCCTCCCACCGCGGCTCCAGCTGCGAGACGGCCAGCAGCACCAGGTCGTCAAAGCGCTCACTGCGGCTGCGGTACAGCGGAACCTCCGGCGGAGTCAGCAATCCGCGCAGGCCACGGCCGTGCCGGTCGCGCCGCCGGATCCGCGCCGCAGGGCGGGCCGGGTGATCACTGTCATGCACGATTACTGAGCGTATCGCAGCGACCCTTGTCCCCTTCGAAGACACGATCGCGCAGAGTGCCCCGGGTGGTGGCGTTACCGGCCGCGCCCGGATACCGTCAGCCGTTGTGAGCGACGTACGCGAGCCCGGCTGCACCCGCCCCCGCTGGCCCCTTGCGGCCCGGCCGGAGGGTGCGCCGAATGTCCTGGCTTGCGCGAGTTCCCGGGTTTCCGGGTGAGAACTCGCAGCTGCTCCCGGCCGGCCTGCAAGCAGGCGGCGCTGTACACGCTGACGTACGTCTACCGGGACTCCACCGCGGTGCTCGGCCCGCTGGCCACCTACGTGGAGCCGCATTGCTACGACCTGTGCGCCCGCCACGCCGACCGGCTGACCGTGCCGCGGGGCTGGGACGTGGTCCGGCTGCCGCCCGCCCAGTCCGAGGCCGAGGCCGCCGCTGAGGCCGCCGACGACCTGGAGGCCCTGGCCAACGCCGTCCGGGAGGCGACCACCCCGCGCACCCCCGCTGAGCCCGTCGGCCAGGGCGTGGAGGTCAGCAGGCGGGGCCACCTGCGGGTGCTGCGGTCCGCTCCGTCCGACACCCGGCGCGGCCGGTAGGCTCGGCGGGTACCTCGCGGCCCTGGCCGCGACCGCGCAGCGCGAGAGGCGGGTCCAGTGGCCGATTACGCCGCGATCTTCAAGCCCTATGACATCAGGGGCGTGGTCCCTGACGAGCTCGACGAGGATGTCGCCGAGGCCATCGGGGCCGCGTTCGTGCGGCTGACCGGGGCTCCCGCCGTGGTGACGGCGCACGACATGCGGGTGTCGTCGGCCCCGCTGGCGGCCGCCTTCGGGCGCGGCGCGGCCGCTCAGGGCGCAGACGTGATCAATGCCGGCCTGGGCTCGACGGACCTGCTGTACTACGCCAGCGGCAGCCTGGAGCTGCCCGGCGCGATGGTGACCGCCAGCCACAACCCGGCCCGGTACAACGGGCTCAAGCTGTGCCGGGCCGGCGCTTGCCCGGTCGGCTCGGAGACCGGGCTCGCCCAGCTGCAGGAGATGGTCGCCACCGGCGTGCCGGCCAGCTCCGCGGCGCCCGGCACCGTCACCAGGCGGGACCTGCTGGCAGGCTATGCCGCGCACCTGCGCAGCCTGGTCGACCTGACCGGCATCCGGCCGCTCAAGGTGGCCGTGGACGCCGGCAACGGCATGGCCGGCTACACCGCCCCGGCGGTGTTCGCCGGGCTGCCAGTCGAGGTCGTGCCGATGTACTTCGAGCTCGACGGCACCTTCCCCAATCATGAGCCCAACCCGATCGAGCCGGCCAACCTGGCTGACCTGCAGCGGGAGGTCCTCGCCAGCGGCGCCGACCTCGGACTGGCCTTCGACGGCGACGCCGACCGCTGTTACGTCGTCGACGAGCGCGGCCAGATAGTCTCGCCGTCCGTGCTCACGGCCCTGATCGCGGTACGCGAGCTGGCCCGCGAGCCCGGCGCGACGATCATCCACAACCTGATCACCTCCCGCGCGGTGCCCGAGATCGTCACCGAGCACGGCGGCATCCCGGTCCGCACCCGGGTCGGGCACTCGTTCATCAAGGCCCGGATGGCGGAGTGCGGGGCCATCTTCGGCGGTGAGCACTCGGGCCACTTCTACTTCCGTGACTTCTGGTTCGCCGACTCGGGCATGCTGGCCGCCCTGCACGTGCTGGCGGCCGTCGGCTCGGCGGGCCAGCCCCTGTCGGAGCTGCTGGCGCCCTACGGGCGGTACCTGGCCACCGGTGAGATCAACAGCACGGTCACCGACCAGGGCGCGGCCATCGCGGCAGTGCGGGCCGCCTTCGACGGCCGGCCCGGGACCAGCGCCGACGAGCTGGACGGGCTGACCGTCTCGGGCCCGGACTGGTGGCTCAACGTGCGGCCGTCGGGCACCGAGCCGCTGCTGCGGCTCAACGTCGAGGCGGCCGATGCCGATACCCTTACGGGTATCCGGGACGAGGTGCTGGGCATCGTGCGCGGTGCCTAGCCGCGCCGCCCGCCCGGACCACCGAACATGCGCAGGAGGACACGTGCAGATCGATGAGTGGCTGCTGGACATCCTGGCCTGCCCGAAGTGTCATTCCCCGCTGCGGGCGGATGCGGCCGCCAGCGAGCTGGTCTGCACCGGGGACGAATGCGGGCTGGCCTACCCGGTGCGCGACGACATTCCCGTGCTGCTGATCGATGAGGCCCGCGAGCCGGCGGGAACCGGGCAGGAGTGAGCGCGGATCAGCGCTGAGCAGAGCCCGCAGGCCGCCGGGAGCGGTACCGCGGATCACGGTGCCGGGGGCCGCGGCGCCGGCGGCGGGACCGGCGGGCATGAGGGCAGCAAGCGGGCGGTCCTGGCGGCGCTGGCGGCCAACCTGGGCATCGCCGCGACCAAGTTCGCCGCCTTCCTCATCACCGGATCAGCGTCCCTGCTGGCCGAGTCCGCGCACTCGGTCGCCGACTCCGGCAACCAGGCCCTGCTGCTGCTCGGCCGGTCGCGGGCCCGCCGCGAGGAGACCGAGGAGCATCAGTTCGGCTTCGGCGCCGAGCGCTACTTCTATGCCTTCATCGTCGCCCTGGTCCTGTTCACCGTGGGCGCGCTGTTCTCGGTCTACGAGGGCATCGACCGGATCCGCCATCCCGAGCAGGTCAGCTCGCCGGCCGTGGCCTTCATCGTGCTGGGCATCGCCATGTGCCTGGAGGGACTTTCGCTGCGCACCGCGGTCCGCGAGTCGCGCCAGGCCCGTGGCGCCGCCAGCTGGCGCAGCTTCATCCGCCGGTCCAAGGCGCCCGAGCTGCCCGCCGTGCTGCTGGAGGACTTCGCTGCCCTGATCGGGCTGGTCTTCGCCCTGATCGGGGTGTCCCTGGCCACCGCGACGGGCGATGATCGCTGGGACGGCGCCGGGTCGATCGCCATCGGCATCCTGCTGGCCTGCGTAGCGGTCGTCCTGGCCGTGGAGATGAAGAGCCTGCTGATCGGGGAATCGGCGAGCCCGGACGCCGAGCGCGAGATCGTCGCTGCCATCGAGGGCGGCACGGACGGCACCCGGGTCATCCACCTGCGGACCTTGCATGTCGGCCCGGAGACGCTGCTGGTGGCGGCCAAGATCGCCGTCGCCGAGTGTGACTCGGCGGCCGCCATCGCGGCGGGCATCGACGGGGCCGAGCGCCGGATCCGGGCCGCGGTGCCGATCGCCGAGCACATTTTCCTGGAGCCTGACCTGTACCAGGCGGGCCGGCTGGACGCCGCTGATCCCGCCGTCCGGGCGGCCCAGCGGTCCCCGCGGCGCGGCCCGGGCTGGCCGGGCCGCCGCTCCCGGCGCCGGGGGCAGTCGTCATCCGCGCCTGCCGGCGGCGGGTCAGCGCCCTCCGACGACACGTAACGAGCTGGCGCGCGGCCCGGGCCCGTTACGGGGAAACTGCGGTGGCGAGCTGCGCGGCGGGCAGCTTCCTGATCAGGTCACCCGCCCGCACCGTTCCCGCGGCCAGCACCCGGCAGTTGACGCCGCGCAGCCGCAGGCTGCGGCCGGTCCGCGAGTTGACGAAGCGCAGGGCGTCGATGCCGAACCGGGCCGCGAACTTCTTGCAGCCGGTGTGCGGCTGCGCGGTGATCTCGATGACCGCCGTGCCCACCGCCAGCCGGGTGCCGGCGGGCAGGCTGCCCGGGCTGAGGTCCAGGTCGACGTAGAGCTGGTCGCCGCACAGCGGGCGCCGGTCCGGGTCACCGGCGACCAGCAGGGCCGCGCGGGCGTTCATCAGGGTTAGCTGCATGTCCGGGTGCGCCGCGCCGTCAGCGGTACGGGAGCTGCCGCGCGTCGCCCAGGTGTCGCCCGCCAGCCCGCAGGCCGGGTCCAGCTCGGCTTCGGCGAGTACCTGCCGCGCACCGACGGCCGGCCGCGCGACGATCAGCTCGACGCGGCCCAGGTCGGCGGGTGAGCGCCGGATGTGGTCCAGCCCCGTCTCCAGGACAGCGGTCGGCAGGTGCTCCTCCATGCCTTCCATGATGCGGGCCCGCGCCGCGGAGCAAAAGTGACTTTCGCGGCACCTGGCCGCCGGCTCTTCCGGCCCTGGTCACCGCAGCCGGGGCGGCTTAGTCCTGGTCCGGGGAACGCTCCTGGTGGCCGCCCTGAGCGCGGCGAGCGGCGGCCTCGATGATCTCGCCCAGGTCAGCGAGGTCGGCCTCGAACTCGGCGTCCCAGTCGGGAGGCGCGGCCAGCACGTCGGCCAGGGCCGCATGCCCCGGCAGCGGCCCCCCGGGCAGCAGCCCCCGGGTACTGCGCGGGCTGGATTCCGGTGGCCCGAACCGGCCGCCGGCCTCTGAGGCGGCAAAGCCGAACACGACCGTTCCCAGCAGCCGCTCCAGTCGCGGGACCTCGGCCGCGGGGACGCCGGCTTCCAGCAGGGCGCCGTAGACCACGTCTATGGCCCGGACCGAGTCGGGCGTGACGGCGGGCCGGGCGAAGACCAGGCTGGCCGCCCACGGGTGCCGCCGGGCGATGGCCCGCCCGGCCCGTCCGATGGCCGCCAGCTGGCTGCGCCAGTCCGGCCCGGCGCCGGGCGGCGGGGCCTGCGGCGGCCACATCCCGCCCAGCAGCCGTCCGACCATGCCGTCCAGCAGCGCGGCCTTGCTGCCGACGTGCGGGTACAGCGCCATCGGCGTCACGCCGACCCGCTCGGCCACCGACCGCATCGACACCGCGTCCAGCCCGTGCTCGTCAGCGATGGCCACGGCGGCATCGATGATCGCGTCTCGTCGGTCCATGGTATACAGTGTAGATTGTATACGGTGTAGATCATTTAAGGCGCACCGCGGGCGGGGCGGAAACGGAAGGTGATCGGGATGCTGAAGGCCAGGGGACTGGTCCGGCGCTACGGCGCCGTGACGGCGCTGGACGGCTTCGACCTGGATGTCCAGGCGGGCGAGATTGCCGGCCTGATCGGGCACAACGGCGCGGGGAAGACGACGTTCGTCGAGGTCGTCACGGGCCTGGTGCGACCGGAGGCGGGCCAGGTGCAGATCGGCGGCGCAGATGCCCGCCGCGACCCGCGGGCGGGCCGCGCGCTGACCGGGGTCGCGCCGCAGGAGCAGGCGCTGTACCTGACCGCCACGGTGCGCGACAACCTGCGGCTATTCGGCGCGCTGGCCGGCCTGCGCGGCGCGGCGCTGCGCCGGGCCATCGACGACACGGCGGAGGAACTGCGCCTGACCAGCGTGCTCGGCCAGCGGGCCGGCCTGCTGTCCGGCGGCCAGCGGCGCCGGGCGCAGGCCGCCACGGCCCTGGTGGGCGGCGCGCCGCTGCTGCTGCTTGACGAGCCGACCGCCGGAGCCGACCCGGACACCAGGGCCGCGCTGCTGGCGGCCGTCCGGGCCCGGGCCGCGGCGGGCGCGGCGGTCGTGTACACCACGCACTACCTGCCCGAGCTGGCCGACCTGGGCGCGACGCTGGCGGTCGCGCGCCGCGGCCAGGTGATCGCGCGCGGCTCGCAGCAGAGCCTGACCAGCGGCCTGCCCGGCGAGCTGCGGCTGCGGCTGGCCCCGGCGGACGCCGGGCGGGACCTCCCGGCGGCCCTGGCCGGCCGCGCCCGGCGGGCCGGCGACGAGGTCCGCATCACCAGCACCAGCCCGCCCGGCGACCTGGCCGCGGTGCTGGCCGCCGGTTTCGCGCCGGCCTGGGTGGACGTGCGCAAGCCCGATCTCGACGACCTGTACGCCAGCCTGTCCCCGGAGGCCCGCCATGCTGCCTGAGCCCGCTACCACGATGACCGTCCGCGCCGCGGGCCGCGCCCCGCGGCGCCTGGATGCCCGCCCCGGCCCGGGCGGCAGCAGCGCCCGGGCCGGCGCCCTGATCCGGCACAACACGATCCTGCTGCTTCGCGACCCCGGCGCCCTGGCCAGCAGGCTCATCCTGCCGCTGGCCTTCCTGATCCTGCTGCACCCGCTGTATGAGGCGGCGCAGGGCCGCCGCGGCGGCATCAGCCAGGCCGTTATCGCCACCGTGGTGACGTTCTCCCTGCTCGCGCTCAGCATCGTGGGCGGGTCGATCCTGACCGACCGGATGTGGCACACCTGGGAGCGGGTCCGGATGACCGCCGCCCGCCCGGCCGAGCTGCTGGCCGGCAAGGCCGTCCCGGTGCTGGCCGTGCTGCTGCTCCAGCAGGCGCTGATCATCGGCTTCGGAGCGGCCGTGCTCGGGCTGACCCTGACCGGGTCCCGGCTGGCCGGGCTGGCGCTGCTAGCCCTGGCCATGCTGGCCTGGAGCGGCACGCTGCTCGGCCTGGGGGCGCTGATCGGGGTGCTGGCCCGCAGCATGAGTGAGCTGTCGGCGGCCTATGACATCGGCGCGATGATCATGTCCAGCCTGGGCGGGGCGCTGGTCCCGCTGGCGGCCATGCCGTCCTGGGTGCGGGCGATCGCGCCTGCCTCGCCGGGCTACTGGGCGGTCGCAGCGCTGCACGCCGCGCTGCGCGGTGACGCCGCCCGGACACTCGCGGCCGCCGCCGTGCTGGCCGGGTTCGGCGTCGCGGCGGGGCTGCTCGCAGCCTGGCGGACCAGCCGGGCAGGCGGCCGCTCGGGCCGGCTCTGAGGCAGCCCGGCTCGCCGTCACCGATCACGGATAATCCGAAATCGGACTATCCGAGATCGGCGCCGCACGGTCAGCGTCGCCGCTGACAGCCGCCGCGCTGGCGCTGACGACGGATATCACCGCCCTGTCAGCGAGCTAACGGAGCGCCGTCAGCCCGGCCCGGCACGCTGAGCTCACTACGGATTCACCGTGCCGAGAGAGGCTGGAATGACTTACGCAATTGAGGCCGAGGGGCTGACCAAGCGCTTCGGCGAAACGAAGGCGCTGGCCGGCGTCGACATCGCGGCTGAGCGCGGCCGGGTGCTGGCCGTGCTCGGGCCCAACGGGGCGGGCAAGACCACCTTCGTCCGCATCCTGGCCACACTGCTGCGGGCCGATGCGGGCCGCGCCCTGGTGGGCGGCTACGACGTGGCCACGCAGTCCGTTCAGGTACGCCAGCTCATTGCCCTGACCGGGCAGTACGCCTCGGTCGACGACGAGCTGACCGGGACCGAGAACCTGATCATGATCGGCAGGCTGCTCGGCATGAGCCGCCTGACGGCCCGCAGCCGGGCCCGGCAGATGGCCGAGCGGTTCGGCCTGGCCGACGCGGCCGGCCGCGCCGTGAAGACCTACTCCGGCGGCATGCGCCGGCGGCTGGACCTGGCGGCCAGCCTGCTGGGCGGTCCCGAGCTGCTGTTCCTGGACGAGCCGACGACCGGGCTGGACCCGCGGGGCCGCAACCAGGTCTGGGACACCGTCCGCGGGGTGGCCCAGGACGGCGCGACCGTCCTGCTCACCACCCAGTACCTGGACGAGGCCGACGAGCTGGCCGACCGGATCGTCGTGATCGACCACGGCCAGGTGGTCGCCGAGGGCACCCCGGCCGAGCTGAAGGCCAGGACCGGCGGGCGGGCCCTGGAGGTGCGCGCCGCCGACCGGCTGCTCACCAGCCAGATAGCGGCCATGGTGCAGGCCGTTACCGGGCTCAGTCCCGAGGTCCGCCAGGACACCGGCCTGGTCACCGCCAGCGGCGCCGACGCGGCCATGCTCGCCGAGGTGATCCGGCGGCTGGACGACGACGGCATCGAGGCCACGGAGGTCGGGCTCCGGCTGCCCAGCCTGGACGAGGTGTTCCTCACCCTGACCGGGCACCAGGCAGGCGACGAGCCGGGCATCGCTGACAGCACGGGCGCGAGCGCGCCGGACGCCGGGAGGGCGGCATGACAACCAACACAGCCGAGATGACAGCGGCACAGGCCAGCACCACAATCGCCGGCCGCGATGCGGCCGGGCCGGGCGGCACGCTGGCGCCGGGCGCGCGGCGGCAGACCGAGCCGCGCAGCCGGGTCAGCGGACGGCAGGCGGCCGCCAACGCCCTGACGCTGGCCTGGCGCAACATCATCCAGATGCGGCACTCGCCGGAGAAACTGCTGGACGTCATCTTGATGCCGGCCGTCTTCCTGGTGCTGTTCCTGTACGTCTTCGGCGGCGCGGTGGCCGGCAGCACCAACGCCTACCTGGAGATCCTGCTGCCGGGCCTGGTCGCCCAGATGGCGATGTTCGCCACCATGGGCCTGGGCACGGCCTTGTGCGACGACATCCACAAGGGCGTCTTCGACCGGTTCCGCTCCATGCCGGTGGCCCGCTCGGCCCCGCTGCTCGGCGCGGTGCTCGGCGATTTCGTCCGGTTCATCGCGGTGATGGGCGTGCTCACCGGGTTCGGCGTCGCGCTGGGCTTCCGGTTCCACACCGGGCTGATGCCGGTGCTGGCCGCCTACGGCCTGGCCTACCTGTTCTACTTCGCCGTCTGCTGGGTCTCGGTGCTGATCGGCCTGATCGCGCCGTCGCCCGAGACGGTGCAGGGCATCTCCTTCATCTGGACGATGCCGCTCACCTTCGGCAGCAGCGTCCTGCTGTCCAACACCCGCACCATGCCGGGCTGGCTGCAGGCCTGGGTCAAGGTCAACCCGGTCACGCACCTGGCCGACGCGGTCCGCGGGCTGACCATCGGCGGCCCGGTCGGCTCACATGTGCTGTACACGCTGATCTGGGCCGCCGGGATCGTCGCGGTGGCCTTCCCGCTGGCGATGCGGATGTACGCGCGCCGCGTCTGAGGTCCGCAAGCTGATCGCGCAGCCGTCCCGTGAGGGCCGGGCGGCTGCGCGATCTTCTTTATGCGCTGATGCGCTGATGCGCTAGCGGCGGGCGGGGCGGGAGCGGCTCACGGGGTGAGGGCCAGGGCATCGGCCCGGCTCAGCCGGGAGCCGCGGGCGTAGGCGGCGTCGAACTCGGCCGCGGTCAGGACCGCGCGGCTGGCCGCCTCCGCCCGGGCCAGCTCCAGGCTGGCGGGGCTGGCGTAGCCCTGCAGCGTGGTGGCCAGGCCGAGCAGCTCGGCGGCCCGGGCGTGCTCGCCGCGGGCGGCAGTCAGGGCGGCGATGCCCTCGAGCACCGTAGCCAGCGCCGGATTGGTGGGCAGCAGCGCGACCTGGGACTCGGCGAGCACCTTCAGGGCCCTGGCGTGCCACTGCGCCGCAGCGGTCAGGTCGCCGTCCTGCTCGGCCAGGCAGCCTGCCTTGCTATAGGCCAGCGCCGCCACCCCGCGCATGTCGGGCCGCAGCCGCAGCGGCTCGATCACCTCCAGCGCGCGGTCCAGCAGTGACCGGGCCAGTTCGGTGTCGCCGTCGCGCCGGGCCACCTCGCTCATCTCGACGTAGCCCTGCGCCTGGTCGTCTGGCTCGCCGATCCGCTCCGCGAACGCCACGCCGTGCTTGAGGTCGGCCAGGCCGCCCTCCTTGTCGCCGGCCAGCACCCGGGCCCGGCCCAGCGGGATGCTGACCATCTCGCCGAAGTTGCCGGCCAGCCCGCCAGCGGAGAACTGCCGGGACTGCTCCAGCAGCCGGACGGCTTCCTCCGGATGACCCCGGCCGAGCGCCACCTCGGCCTGGCCGCCGAGGCTGATGATCATTCCCCACCGGTCGCCGATCTGCTCGAAGGCGACGTAGCCGGCCAGCAGGTACTCCTCCGCCTCATCGATCTGGCCGTCGTGAATGGCCAGGTGCCCGGTGAACAGCAGGTGCGCGGCACGCAGCCACGGGTCGCTGCGGTCGGCCAGCTCGGCCAGGGCCAGGCGGGCGTCCTCGGGCTGGCCGGTAAGCACCGCGGCCATGGGGCGGACCAGGGCCAGAATCGGGTGGCTGGTGCCGCTGAGCAGCGGCTCGATGCGGGCCCTGATCTCGGCCACCCGGGGCGGGTCGGGGAACTCCGGCTGCAGCCGGGTGAGCTGGTACACCAGCTCGCAGATGGCGTAGGCGTCGCGCAGTCCCTCGGGCGCGGTGTCACCGACCAGCTCGCGGGCGGCGGTGGCCCACTCGCCTGCCTCCGAGTCGTAGTCGCGGGTGACCCAGAAGAAGGTCAGGGCCCCGACGAAGCGCAGCGCGGTGCGCTCGTCGTGCTGACCGATGGCGTAGCTCAGCGCGGCGGAGAAGTTGTCGTGCTCGGCGGACAGCCGGTTCAGCCACCGGACCTGATCACGCGCGCGCAGTTCCGGCTCGGCTCGCTCGGCCAGGTCCAGGAAGTACCGGGCGTGGGCCGCGCCGACAGTGGTGGCCTCGTCGGCCTCAGCCAGCCGCTCGGCGGCATAAGCCCGCACCGTCTCCAGCAGCCGGTACCGCACCTCGTCCTCGCCCGTGGCGGTGACCAGGGACTTGTCCACCAGCGAGGCGATCACGTCGACGATGTCGCGGTGATCGCCGCCCAGCGCGCACACCACCTCGGCGCTGTCGGGCGTCGCGCCGCCGCCGAACACCGACAGCCGGCGCAGCACGGCCCGCTCCCGGTCGTCGAGCAGATCCCAGCTCCAGTCCACGATCGCGCGCAGCGTCTGGTGCCGGGGCAGCGCGTCCCGGCTGCCCACCGACAGCAGCCGGAACCGGTCGTCGAGGCGGTCAGCGACCTGCCCGGGGGTCAGCGCCCGGAGCCGCGCGGCGGCCAGCTCGATGGCCAGCGGGATGCCGTCCAGGGCCCGGCAGATGCGCACGACCGGGCCGGTGCTGGCGGCGTCCAGCCCGAAGCCCGGCCGGACCGCGGTGGCCCGGTCGACGAACAGCCGGACCGCCGAGCTGCTGGCCGCCTCGGCCGGATCGGCATTCTCGGCCGGCAGGGTCAGCGACGGCACCGGGCACAGCATCTCGCCGGTGACGCTCAGCGGCTCCCGGCTGGTGGCCAGGATCCGCGCACCCGGCGCGCCGGCCAGCACCCGGCCGGACAGCTGGGCCACGGCGTCCAGCACGTGCTCGCAGTTGTCCAGGACCAGGATCAGCCGCCGGGCGGTCAGCGTCTCGGTGAGCCGGTCCAGCGGCGGCAGGGCGGCCAGCCGGGCGGTCTCGACCGGGTCACTGAGAAACATGCCGTCCGCCGAGCCGACGGCCGACAGCACCGCCTGCGGGACATCCAGGGCGTCGCGGACACCGGCCAGCGGCACGAACCACACGCCGTCCGGCAGCTCGCCGGCTAGCTCGTCGGCCAGCCGGAACGACGCCTCCACCGACAGCCGGGTCTTGCCCGCCCCGCCTGGCCCGGTGAGCGTGACCAGGCGGGACTCGCCCAGCAGCTTGGCCAGCCGCCGCAGCTCGTCCTCCCGGCCCACGAAGCTGGTCAGCTGAGCGGGCAGGTTGGTCCGCCGCGCGGCCTGCGGCCGGGCTGCTGCCGACGCGGTGGCTGCTTCCGCGGCCGGCAGGCCGGGCGAATCCTCGGGCCCGGCCGGGCCGGAGTCGCCCTCGGGGGACTCGGCTCGCAGGATGGCCAGGTGCACCGCGGCCAGCGCGGGGGAGGGGTCAATGCCCAGCTCGTCGGCCAGTACCTGCCGGGTGGACTCGTAGGCGGCCAGCGCGTCGGCCTGGCGTCCCGCTGCCTGCAGCGCGCGCATCAGCTGCCCGCGCAGCCGCTCCCGCAGCGGGTGCGCGGCGGCCAGCTCCTCCAGTTCCGGGACCAGTTCCGCGCCCCGGCCCAGGGCCAGCTCCGCGGCGGCACGGTCCTCGGTGGCGGCCAGCCGCAGCTCCGACAGCCGGGTGACCGGGGCGGCGGCGAACGGCGCGTCCGCGACGTCGGCCAGCGCCGGCCCGCGCCACAGGGCCAGCGCCTGGCGCAGCTGCGTGGCGCCGCCGGCCTGGTCGCCGTCGGCCAGCGCGGCCCGGCCGGCCGCGACCAGCGTCTCGAAGACCAGGGCATCCAGGTGGCTGGCCGGCACGGCCAGCCGGTACCCGGCCGGGCTGTACTCGATCGCGTCGCGGCCGGTCGCGGCGCGCAGCCGGGACACCAGGGCCTGCAGCGCGTTGGCCGTGTCCGCGGGCGCGCCGCCGGGCCACAGGTCCTCGGCCAGCAGGTCCGCCGGCACCGGGCGGCCGCAGCTGATAGCCAGCCGGATCAGCAGGGCGCGCAGCCGGGCGCCGCCCACCGCGATCGTGCCGCCGGCCTCGTCGCGGACCTCCAGGGGGCCCAGGACGGCGATGCGCACGCTCACCCCGGCCTCCTTCCGCTGTCCGCCGGCCTGCCCGCTGGCCCGGCCCCGGCCCCGGCTGGTGCCGGCACCGGCCCGCCGCGAGCTGGCTCGCCCCTATTGTCGCCGATCACCGGCGCTGGTGGCCGAGCCGCAGCAGGCGGAGCGCCCGTTCCTGCTCGAAGTCCAGCGCGCGGGCCGACGGTGCCGGGATCCGGCCGATCCGCCGGCCGAGCTCCGCGACATCAGCCCGGACCCGCGGGTCGGCCAGCACCCGCACCCCGAACGCCAGTGCCGCCGGGCTGATGTCGTACCGCCGCTCGATGGCCAGCCCGAGTGCCGCGGCCGCCACGTCATCATCGCTGAACTGCCGGTGCGCCGCACCGGACGCCGCGGTACCGGTTCCCGGCCGTCCGGCCGGCGGTCCGGCCTGGGTGGCCGGCCGCCGGGCCGCCCGCCGGGGCGGCCGCCGCTGGTGCACCGGCGGCAGCAGGCCCAGCGACTCCCGGTACCGCAGCATCCGCGCGGAGGTTCCCAGCGCCTGGGCGGCTTCCGTGATGCGCATATGCTGAACTTAACATTCTCTTGTCAAGAACAGCCATAACGACGTGCGCGGGGCGGCGGCCGTCCCGTACCGTCGAGGTTGCCGGGGCCGGGCCAGCACCCGCCGCCGGCCCGGATTCTCATCTCACCAAGGAGCGCGCATGCCCGCCGAAGCACTTCCGTTCAAGGTCGCCGACCTGTCTCTCGCGGATTTCGGCCGCCGGGAGATCCGGCTGGCCGAGCACGAGATGCCCGGCCTGATGGCCGTCCGGGCCGAGTGGTCCGGTGAGCGCCCGCTGACCGGGGCGCGGATCACCGGCTCGCTGCACATGACGGTGCAGACCGCGGTCCTGATCGAGACGCTGGTCGCGCTCGGGGCGCAGGTGCGCTGGGCGTCGTGCAACATCTTCTCCACCCAGGACCACGCGGCCGCGGCCATCGCCGTCGGGCCGGACGGCACCCCGGATGACCCGCGGGGCGTGCCGGTGTTCGCCTGGAAGGGCGAGACGCTGGAGGAGTACTGGTGGTGCACGGAGCAGGCGCTGACCTGGCCCGGCCAGCCCGGCCCGAACATGATCCTGGACGACGGCGGCGACGCCACCATGCTGGTGCACAAGGGCGCCGAGTTCGAGGCGGCCGGCGCCGTGCCGGCCCCGGCCGATGACGACGCCGAGGAGTGGCGGGTCTTCCTGGGCGTGGTCGCGCGCTCGCTGCAGGCCGAGCCGAGCAAGTGGACCACGCAGGCCGAGCACATCCAGGGCGTGACCGAGGAGACGACCACCGGCGTGCACCGGCTGTATGAGATGGCGAAGGCGGGCACCCTGAAGTTCCCGGCCATCAACGTCAACGACTCGGTGACCAAGTCCAAGTTCGACAACAAGTACGGCTGCCGCCACTCGCTGGTGGACGGCATCAACCGGGCCACCGACGTGCTCATCGGCGGCAAGGTCGCGGTGATCTGCGGCTACGGCGACGTGGGCAAGGGCTGCGCTGAGTCGCTGCGCGGCCAGGGCGCGCGAGTGATCATCACCGAGATCGACCCGATCTGCGCGCTGCAGGCCGCCATGGACGGTTTCCAGGTCGCCCGCATCGAGGACGTGGTCGAGACCGCGGACATCTTCGTCAGCGCGACCGGCAACTTCCACATCATCACCGCCGAGCACATGAGCCGGATGAAGCACCAGGCGATCGTCGGCAACATCGGGCACTTCGACAACGAGATCGACATGGCCGGGCTGGCCCGGCTGCCGGGCATCAAGCGGATCACCATCAAGCCGCAGGTGGATGAGTGGACCTTCCCCGACGGCCACGCGGTGATCATCTTGTCCGAGGGCCGCCTGCTGAACCTGGGCAACGCCACCGGGCACCCCAGCTTCGTGATGTCCAACAGCTTCACCAACCAGGTGATCGCGCAGGTCGAGCTGTTCACCAAGGGGGCCGACTACCCGCTGGGCGTGCACGTGCTGCCCAAGCACCTGGACGAGAAGGTCGCCCGGCTGCACCTGGACGCCCTCGGCGTGCGGCTCACCACGCTGAGCAAGGAGCAGGCCGCCTACATCGGCGTGCCGGTGGACGGGCCGTACAAGTCCGACCACTACCGCTACTGAGCACTGCCGCCTGACGATGTCCTCTGACGTGCTCGATCCGGGGCTGGCCGGGGCCGGCCAGTCCCGGATCGACTGGGCGCAGCGGTCCATGCCGGTGCTGGCCGCGCTCACGGGCACGGTTGCCGGGCAGCTGCCGTTCCGCGGGCTGACCGTGGCGGCGTGCCTGCACATCACCGCTGAGACGGCCGGGCTGGTCCGGCTGCTCACCGCCGGGGGCGGCCGGGTCGCGCTGGCCGCCTCCAACCCGCTGTCCACCCAGGACGACATCGCCGCGGCCCTGGCCGCCGACCCGCAGGTCTGCGTCTACGCCCGGTACGGGGCCAGCCGCGCCGCCTACGACGACCACCTGCACCGTGCTCTCGACGACGGGCCCGACCTGGTCATCGACGATGGCGGCGACCTGATGAACACGCTGCACGCGGACCGCCCCGAGCTGCTGGCCCGGGTACGCGGCGGCTGCGAGGCGACGCCGACCGGCGTGGCCCGGCTGCGCCGGCTGGCCGCGGCCGGATCGCTGGCCTTCCCGGTGGTGGCGGCGCACGCGTCGGCCACCCGGCGGATCGTCGATCACACCTACGGGACCGGCCAGTCGGTCATGGACGGCATCATGCGGGCCACTAACACGCTGCTGGCCGGCAAGACCGTCGTGGTCGCCGGGTTCGGGCCGTGCGGCAGCGGCATCGCCGAGCGGGCCCGCGGCCTGGGCGCGCAGGTGATCGTGACTGAGGTGGACCCGGTCCGGGCCCTGGCCGCCGTCATGCAGGGGTACCGGGTGCTGCCGATGGCCGCCGCGGCGGCGGCCGGCGAGCTGTTCATCACCGCGACCGGGTCACGCGAGGTCATCGGGGCCGGGCACCTGGCGGTCATGCGGGACGGGGCGATCCTGGCCAACGCGGGCCACTTCGACGTCGAGATTGACGTGGCCGCGCTGGCCGGCCTGGCCGCCGGGGTGCGAACGGCGGTCCGCCCGCAGGCGGATGAGTACGTCCTGCCCGACGGCCGCCGCCTGCTGCTGCTGGCCGAGGGGCGCGTCGTCAACCTGGTGGCGGCCGAGGGCAACCCGGCCGCGGCCATGGACGTGTCCTTCGCCGTGCAGGCCCTGGCACTGGCCTGGCTGGCCAGCGGCGAGGCCAGCCCGGCGCCCGGTGTCCACGAGGTGCCCGCGGCCATCGACGCCCAGGTCGCCGGCCTGGCCCTGGCTGCGCTCGGCACCGAGGTGGACACGCTGACCGCCGACCAGCAGCGCTACCTCGACTCGTGGCGGGCGGGCAGCTAGCCGATGCTGCCAGGACTGCGGGACCCGGGCAACCGGGTGAGCCGGCGGGCGATCGGCTACTGGACCGCCCGTGCCGCGGCCGACGGGCTGGTGCTGCTGATCGTCGAGGCGGTCATCGGAGCGGCCGCCGGGCTGAGCGTCATCTGGTGGCTGGTGCTCCCGGTAACCGCCGCCAGCACCGTTGCCTATGTGCTGATCATGCCCCGGTGGCGGTACCGGGTGCACCGCTGGGAGGTCACCGGCGACGCCGTCTACACCCGGACCGGCTGGATCTCCGTGCACTGGCGGATCGCGCCGATCAGCCGGATCCAGACCATCGACAGCCACCGCTGGCTCGGCGAGCGAGTGTTCGGGCTGGCCAACGTGACAGCCACCACGGCGTCGGCGGCCGGCCCGGTGCACATCCGCGGGCTGGACCGGGCGACCGCCGACCGGCTGCTGGAGGAGCTGACCGTAGCCACCGGCCAGGTCGCCGGGGACGCGACGTGACCGAGGCCCGCGACGACCGCGAGGACCCGGGCCCGCTGCCGGTCAGCCCCGTGCCGGCCGGGGCCGGGCCGGCCAGTCCCGTGCCGGCCAGTCCCGTGCCGGTCAGCCCGGTGCCGGTCAGCCCGGTGCCGGCCAGTCCCGTGCCGGTCAGCACGGGGGAGGACTGGCTCTGGCTGAGCCCGCGCAGCCTGATCGTCCGCCCGGTGACCGACCTGCTGCGGCTGCTGCCGGTGCTGATCGGCCTGCTGGTCTTCGGCTCGGCGCACCGCTCGGGCGGGTACTGGGGCCTCGGCGTCGCCGCCATCGCCATCGCGGCCAGCGTTGTGCGCTACTGCACCACCCGCTACCGGATCACCGCCGAGCGGGTGTACCTGCGGCACGGCCTGCTGAACACCAAGGTGCTGTCGGTGCCACGGGACCGGGTGCGCAGCGTCGACCTGTCCGCGCACGTCGTCTACCGGCTGCTCGGGCTGCGCAAGGTCCAGGTCGGGACCGGCCGCAATGACCGGCGCGAGGGCGAGAGCCTGCACCTGGACGCGCTGCGGCTGGCCGACGCCGAGGGCCTGCGCAGGACCCTGCTGACGGCGGCGCGGGCCTCGGCCGCCGGCCTCGCCGGCGCGGCCGCCGCCGCTGCGGAAGCGGGTCACCCGGCTCCCGGCACCACGGCACCCGCGGGCCCGCAGGCGGAGCTGGCGGCGGCCGGCCGGGCCCGGCCGAGCGGGAACTGGCCCGGCTGCAGCCGGGCTGGATCCGGTTCGCACCGCTCACGCTGACCGGGCTGGTCATCATCGGCGTTGTGGTCGGCGCGGTGCTCCAGTTCGTCGATGCCACCCACGTCAACGTCATCGCCGTCGGGCCGGTGCACCGGGTGCTGGTCCGGGTCGGTTCCGAGCCCGCCGGGCTGCAGATCCTGGACGGCGTGCTGACCGTCCTGGCCGCGGCCGTGCTCCTGTCGGTCGCGGGCTACATCGCGCTGTTCTGGAACTACCGCCTGGTCAGCGAGACAGGCGGCGTGCTGCGGGTGTCCCGGGGGCTGCTGTCGACCCGGGTCACCACCATCGACACCCGCCGGCTGCGCGGCGCGGAGCTCAGCGAGCCGCTGCTGCTGCGAGCCGCCGGCGGGGCTCGCTGCCTGGCGATCACGACCGGCCTGCGGGTGGGCCATGGCGCCGAGCGCGGCGGATCGCTGCTGGTCCCGCCTGCCCCGCGCCGGATAGCGGCGCAGACGGCCGCGACCGTCCTGGGCACCAGCAGCGGGCCGCTGACCGGCGAGCTGGTCCGGCACGGGCCCGCCGCGCGGCGGCGCCGGCATGTCCGGGCTCTCGGCGCCGCCGCCCTGGTCGTCGCGGGCTTCCTGGCCGCCGGGCTGGCCGGTGCCGTGCCCGGCTGGGCGTGGCTGCCTAGCCTGGCGCTGCTGCCGCTGGCCGCCGTGCTGGCGGACGACCGCTACCGCAGCCTGGGCCACCGGCTGGACAACGGCTGGCTGGTCACCAGGACCGGCAGCCTGGTCCGGCGCCGCAGCGTCCTGTCGGCCGAGGGGATCATCGGCTGGCGGATCCATCAGAGCTGGTTCCAGCGCCGGCAGGGCCTGGTGTCGCTGGCGGCGACTACCGCCGCGGGGCGCCAGCACTACGTCGCGCATGACATCCCGCAGGCGCAGGCTCTGTCCCTGGCCGCGGCCGCCACTCCGGCCCTGGTCAGCCCGTTCCTGGACGGCGCCGGGCCCGATCCGGGCACGCCGCCCGGCTAGCTCCGGGGATCAGGGCTGGCGCGGGCGATACAGGTGCAGGGTCACCGCGGCACCTGCGGCGCGGCGCAGCGCGGCCTCCGCCACAACGGGCTGAGAACCGGACTGCCCGGCGGCCATCGCCGCGGCGAAGAGGGAAGCGTCGTCCGGGCTGAGCGCTCCGACCACGTGATCACCGGCCCGGACCGCCAGGCCGTCTCCGGCGGAACCGGGCTGCAGCTGAACGAAGATCTCGCTGAACTCCCGGCCCGCCGGGCTGGCGAGCCAGTGGTCGGCGCCGGGCGTCAGCTGCACGGGCACCTCCGGCAGATTCCGGTCGGGGTCAATGAAGAGCGGCTCCTGATCCCCCAGGTCCAGGTGCGGACCCAGCCCGCGGAACTCGGCTCGCACGTCGCGGCTCAGCTGCGCGCCCAGGCGCGCCAGCGTGCCCAGGCCGCGGACGGCGACCCGGGCCTGCCCGCCGAGGTCGTCGCCCGCCTGTACCCGGTCGATCATCAGCTCCAGGAGCTCGCCCGATGGCACCCGGAGGTCCCGCGCGCGCAGCTCGGCCGTGATGAGCTCGCCGATCTCGGGCCGGCTCCGGCCCGCGGACCGAGCCGCCACCGCCTGCAGGGCCTGCCTACTCCGATGCTGGCGGTCCCGGCTCTGCCGCCATGCGGACCGGAAGTCACTGTTCATGCGGGCGGGGCGAACCCGGCCGGGCCCGGCGGCGGTGGCCCCGACTGCTGATCAGCGGCCGGCTCAGTCCCGGCCAGGTCGCGACGGGGGACGCTGGCCGGGGCCGGGGCTGTCTGGCCGGGCGCCGTCCAGGCTGGCGCTTGTCTCTCGGGTACCGGTGGTCCGGGAGCCGGCCACGCCGCCGTGGGCCATTCCGGAGCTGTCTGGCCGGGGGCTGGCCATCGCGGGCCTTGCTGGCCCGGGCCTCGCCACTCGGGCACCGGCGGTCCGGGGGCCGGCCATTCCGCGGCGGGCTGTCCCGGGGTTGGCCACTGCGGGCCTGGCTGGCGTGGCGACGGTCCCGCTGCCGGAGCGTCGCCCGATCCCGGCGGCCCGGCCGCGCGGACACTGGCCAGCCAGGCCTCGTCACGCTGCCGCCGGACCGCCAGGACGGCCGCCAGGTAGGCGATCGGCGGGGTGCCCGGCGGCGGCGGCGGGCTGACCTGCGCAGCCACCGCCGTGGCCAGCCGCAGCCCCAGGTCGTCGCGGGCGGCCGGGGTGAGCTCGCCGAGCCGGCGCAGGTAACTGCTGGCTGCCTCGGCGGTCTGGTCGGACAGCCGCGAGGTCTGCGCCACCTGCGCCCAGCCCGCCAGCGGCGGTGGCACCATGGCGAGCTGCGGGGGCAGCGGGGCCCGCCGCGGGGCCCGTTCCTGGATGACGTAGGTGCCCGCGAACACGTCGCCGAGGCGCTTCCCCCGAGCGGACACCATCGCGGTGATCAGGCCGATCGGCGCGCCGATCCAGGACCAGATCTCGATCGTCCCGGCCAGCGCCCGGACCAGGGCCTGGCGGAACCGGACCGGGCTGCCGTCGTCACTGATCACCCGCAGGCCCGCGGCCGCCTTGCCGGGGGTGATGCCGCGGGTCGCCGTCTCGAAGGCCGTGGCGTACCCGATCACGATCGCCACGTAGCCGACCACGGCGATTCCCGCCACCGTCGCGTCACTGAACCCCCCGGCCGTGGCGACGGCGAGCACGGCGCCCAGCAGCACGAGCTGGATGACCATGTCGATGAGCAGGGCCCCGATGCGGCTGGGGAAGCTGGCGCACGGGACGTCCAGGACGACCGCCTCGCCGGTCACGACCTCCGCCACCGCGTGTCTCCCGCCGCCAGCGGCCCTGGTGCCGCGCGCCCTCAGATTATCCCCGGCCCGGGCATAATCTCCTGGAGCGGACGTTCGTGTCAACAAAGTACAAGGTAATAAAGATAAATCGAACAAGAAAACTACAGGATTGGCTGACGGCAAGCAGGAAGCGGGACGGCATGGCAAGCCCGCGGAAGCGGGGAACTCGGTTCGGCAACACCGGCCTGGCTGGCATCACCTGCGGGTCACCGGCCGGGGCGCCATTCAGATCCGCGTCCAGAAGACTCTTTTAGCCGATGCCCTGCTCTTTGATGGCGCAGCAGGCAAATAAGCAGGGGTGCCAGGCGCTGACGACCTCGGATGCGGCCACCAGCCCGATCAGGGACTTTCATAAGGGGTTGTCGTTCTGCGTAGCGATCAATGCCACCGTGATCGGAGGTCTGGCTCTGGTCGAGGAGACTAAGCCGCCCGGATCTGACGGAACGCTGTACCTACGCGAGTTGTTCTGGCCGAGCGACAACTCGTGACACGGATGAGCCATGGACGGCCGGGGTACACGGATGACGGCTATCAAGACACTTAGGCCGAGGAGCAAGAGAAAGGCCGGGGCCAGGCACGCAGCTAGTTCGGCCAGTGATCTCTGACATTCGCCAGCGATGTGCCTTGCAGGCCCGCTGAGTCGCCAGCCCTCGTCAGGCAGGCATCGTCATGGGGAGTCGTGACCACGCAGCGTACGGTGGAGGTTACGGGGGGAAACCATGAAGAAGATCATCAGCGTCGCCGGGCTGGTATCGGCTTCTGCCATCAGCCTCGGAGTTGCCGCGGCGGGTACACCCGTCGCTCAGGCCAGCTCAGTTCCTAGGATCCAGACTCAGCCCACGGGCTGGCACGGTCACGGCTGGAAGATCCGGCCCGGTGCCGTCTACTTCGGCGGGGGAGCCAGCTTCGCAGCTCCGCGCTCCCGGCACCTGCACTGGACGTCCTGGGGCCATGCTCGCGGGCAGTGGTTCATTGACACCTGCCGCCCGGACTGCGCCAGGGGCGGCCGCTGGGTCAGCGCTCGCTTCCACTTCTACGACACACACAGTCACGCTGGTCCTGGCCGCTACTTCAGCAACGTCAAGGTCAGCTCCCGGCAGACAGTGCGGGGATGGCCGACACACCTGTGGATCGTCAACCACGGTCGTCTCGGCGGAGACTGGAACTGGCGCTAAGCGCGGCAGATGCGTGGCGCCTGACTGAGAAGCCAATAGTCTCCTGGCGTGGACGTTGACGCCTTCGTGGCTGCTCACCAGGCGGAGTGGGATCGCCTGGACCAGCTGGTCCGCCGGCGCAGGCGACTGTCCGGAGACGAGATCGACGAGCTGGTCAGCAGCTACCAGCGCGCCACAACCCATCTGTCGGAGCTCCGCAGCGCGGGATATGACCCGACACTGACCGCCCGGCTGTCCTCCCGGCTGACCCGGGCCAGGGCCGCGATCAGCGGCGCCCACGCGCCGGCCTGGCGCAGTGTCGGCGCGTTCGCGCTGGTCTCGTTCCCGGCGATGGCCTACCGGGCCCGCTGGTGGTGGCTGGGGACCACGGTGGCGTCGCTGGCCGTCGCGTTCATCTCCGGCTGGTGGATCGCCCGGAACCCGGCGGTGCAGGCCAGCCTGCTGTCCCGGTCCGAGGTGGCCAGCCTGGTCAACCATCAGTTCCGCAACTACTACTCGCAGTACGCCGCCTCCGCGTTCGCCTTCAAGGTCTGGACCAACAACGTCCTGGTGGCCGCTGAGGCGCTGATCTCGGGCGTGCTGCTGGGCGTGCCGACGGTGTACGTGCTGCTGGGCAACGCCCTCAACCTCGGGGTCGACGGCGGCCTGATGATCGGGCACGGCCAGGCCGCGGAGTTCTTCACGCTTATCCTGCCGCACGGCATGCTGGAGCTCAGTGCCGTGTTCCTGGCTGCCGCGGCCGGCTTGCGGCTGGGCTGGTCGGTCATCGACCCCGGGCCGCGGCCCCGGTCGCGGGCGCTGGCCGAGGAGGGCCGCGCGACGATCACGATCGCCATCGGGATGATCGTCGTGCTGCTGGTCTCCGGGGCGATCGAGGCGTTCGTCACCCCGTCGCACCTGCCCGCCTGGGCGCGCATCCTGATCGGGGCCGGCGCCGAGGCGGCATTCCTGGGCTACGCCCTGGGCCTCGGGCGGCGGGCGGTACGGGCCGGGATGTCGTCCGACATCGAGGAGGCACCGGACTACGCACCCGCGGTGGGCTAGGCCGGGCGCGGCCGCGGCCGCGTTACAGCTGGCCGGCCGCCTTCAGCGCCAGATAAGCGTCGGCCAGCGCCGCCGGCAGCCGGCCGGGCGGCGCGTCCACCACCTCGGCGCCGCGCCGCCGGAGCTCGGCGCGGATGCGCGCCCGGCCGGCCTGCGCGCGGGCCGCCGCGCCGGCCTGGTAAACCGCCCCGGTGCTGCCGCGAGCGGCGGCCATCTCGGCCACCCGAGGATCGGCGACGGCGCCGATCAGCAGCCGGTGCCGGGTCGCCAGCAGCCCGATCCGGGGCAGCAGGCCCTCGGTCATCGCGGCCGGGTTCAGGTCGGTCAGCAGGACCACCAGGCAGCGCTGCCGGGCGGTAGCCAGCACGGAGCTGGCCATCAGCCCGTAATCCGGCTCCGTGAGGTCGGCCTCCAGCAGGGCCATCGCGTTCGTGAAGGCCGCGAGCAGCTCGCCGCGGCCGGCGCCGATGACCCGGGCCCGGACCTGCCGGTCGACGGCCAGCAGGTCGACGCGGTCGCCGGCCCGGGCGGCCAGCGCGGCCAGCAGCAGCGCGGCGTCCATGGCGGCATCCAGCCGCGGGCTGCCGGCCACCCGGCCGGCGGCGGTTCGCGCGGTGTCCAGCACCACGATGATGCGGCGATCCCGTTCCGGCCGCCAGGTGCGGACCATCACCTCGGTCCGGCGCGCGGACGAGCGCCAGTCGATGGAGCGCACGTCGTCACCGATCACGTACTCCCGCAGCGCGTCGAACTCCGTGCCCTGGCCGCGCACCATGCTGCGGTGCTGCCCGTCGAGCTGACGCAGCCGGGCCAGTTTCTCGGGCAGGTGGCGGCGGCTGAGGAACGGGGGCAGCACCCGGACCGTGAACGGCGCCGGCAGGCTGCGCTGCCGTCCGGCCAGCCGCAGCGGTCCCAGCGAGCGCACGGTCACGGCGCCCGCTGCCCGGTCACCGCGCCGGGTGGGCTCCAGGCTGGTCGCCAGCGTGAGCTGCCCGCCGCCCGGGATCAGCACCCGGGCCCGTCCCGGCCGGGCGCCGGCGCTGGGCGGCCAGGCGTCCCGCACGATCCCGCGCAGCGCCCGGCGGCCAGGGTTGGCCAGGCTGAGCGTGACGATGCCGCGCTGGCCCAGCAGCATCCGGCTGTCCCCGGACCGGCTGACCTGCAGCTGCCGAACGCCCGCCGCCAGCGCGCAGTCGGCCCCGATCGCCAGCGCGATCAGGCCGTCGGTGACGACCAGCCCGGCGGCACTGCGGAACGCGAGCGCAGCCAGCGTCCCGATGAGCGCCGCGAGCGCGGCCCGGCCTGTCAGAGCCATCCGGCCCGGCCCGCCACTACCTCGGCACCGGAACCGTGGCCAGGACGCCGTCCAGCACGCCGTCAGCGGTCGCGCCCTCCAGCTCGGCCTCGGGCCGCAGCACCATCCGGTGCCGGAAGGTCGGCCGGGCCAGGGTCTTGACGTCGTCGGGCGTGACGTAGTCCCGCCCCGACAGCCAGGCCCAGGCGCGGCTGCTGGCCAGCAGCGCGGTCGCGCCGCGGGGCGAGACGCCCAGCTGCAGCGACGCGGACTGGCGAGTGGCCCGGCAGATGTCGACGATGTAGCCGGTGATCTCCGCCGAGATGCGAACCTGCGCCACCGCCTGGCGCGCCGCGGCCAGGTCGGCCGCGGTTGCTACCCGGTGCAGCCCGGCCGCCTGCAGGTCGCGGGGGTCAAAGCCGTCCGCATGCCGGGTCAGGATGGAGATCTCATCCTGCCGGCCGGGCAGCCCGACCGACAGCTTGAGCAAGAACCGGTCCAGCTGGGCCTCGGGCAGCGGGTAGGTGCCCTCGTACTCCACCGGGTTCTGAGTGGCCGCGACAAGGAACGGCACCGGCAGCGGACGCGGCACGCCCTCGACGGAGACCTGCCGCTCCTGCATCGCCTCCAGCAGGGCGGCCTGGGTCTTGGGCGGGGTGCGGTTGATCTCGTCGGCGAGCAGCAGGTTGGTGAAGACGGGGCCCTCGCGGAACTGGAACTGCGCCGTGTGCCCGTCGTAGATCAGCGAGCCGGTCACGTCGCCGGGCATCAGGTCGGGCGTGAACTGGACCCGCTTGCTGTCCAGGGCCAGGGCCCCGGCCAGCGCCCGGATCAGCAGCGTCTTGGCCACTCCCGGCACGCCCTCCAGAAGCACATGACCCTGGCACAGCAGCGCGATGACCAGGCCGCTGACGACCTGATCCTGGCCCACCACCGCCTTGGCGACCTCGGCCCGCACAGCGCCGAGCGGCGCGCGCAGGTCCGGGGCCGCCTGGTCCGGGGCCGCCGGGCGCGCGCCGGCCAGCCCGGCACCGGGTCCGGCGCCGGCCAGCCCTGCGTCCGCCCAGCCCGGGCTCGGTCCGCCCGCGCCGGCTGCGGGATCGTCTGCGTTCACGGGGTCCGAACCTCTCTCTCGAGGGCATCCAGGTCAGCGGCCAGGGTGATCAGCTCCGCGTCGCTGCGGGGTGCGGTGCCGTACAGCAGGTCGGCAATCCGGGCCTCCGCCAGGGCTGACCGGGCGGCCAGGGCCGCGGTTACCTCAGCGGGCGGTGCGCCCGCCGGCAGTCCGATGGCCGGGCCGGCCCGGCCGAGCAGCGCCGCGCGCAGTTCCGCGGCGACCCGGCCCCGCGCGCGATGAGACTGATAGAGCCGCGCATGGCCTTCCACGGTCTCCGCTGCCCGGACGATGACCGGCAGCCGCTCGACGATGAGCGGCCCCAGCCGGCGACCCCGCCACAGGGCGGCCAGGACGACCGCCAGGAGGAGCTGGATCGCCACCAGGTAGGTCGTGAGCGGCACCAGGCTAGTCAGCGGCTGCTGGCCGCCGCTGCCCGCCGGGCCGAGGCCGGCGACCGGCACCAGCCAGATCACCCGGCTGCCGGTGCTGAGCAAGTTGATGGCCAGGGCGGCGTTGCCCTGCCGGGCCAGCGAGGCGTTGGTCAGCAGCTGCCCGCTGCTCAGCACCGTGATGAACCGGCCGCCGGACCGGTACCGGATCAGGGTTGCCCGGCCATCGGAGATATAGCACTGGGCCGCCGGCGTGCCCGGCCGGACCTGCAGTCCCGCGCCGCCAAGGTCGGCAGGCCCGGCCAGCACGGCTGCGGGCAGGGTGCAGGTCGGCAGCAGCGTCCCGACGGGCCCGCCGCCGACCTGGCGGACCGGCGGTGCCAGGACGGCCAGGGCATCGGGGTCCGGCTCGACCAGGACCAGGCTGGCTGGTGTGCGCGCCAGCCTGCGCTGCTGCCGGGCGGTCAGCAGGAACGGGCTGGTGATCACGAGCGTGGTACCGAGCTGCGCGGCGGCCGCGGCAGCGGGCACAGTGGTCACCGGCATGACGCTGTGGCCGCGCGCGCCGAGAATGTCGGCCAGGGCATGCGTGCCGTCGGGGGCGGTGCTGTCAGGGCTCAGGTAGCCCGGCACCGCCGTGCGGGGCTGCAGCAGCGCGATGGCCACCCCGGCCGCCAGCACGAACGCGATGATGGCCAGCGGCGCTCGCCAGGCTCGCCAGCCCTGCGGCGCGTGACTGCCGCCCGGCTGATCAGCGAAAGAACCCGCCGGGGCCAAACCGGAAGGGCCTTCGCCGCCGGCCCGGGTCGGGGCGGCGGGCCCGGCGGACACCGGGGCGCTCATCCGGCCGGCCCGGTTCGATGGGCACCCGCGCCGGCCGTCGGCGGGCCAGCGCCCGCAGTCGCGGCCGGCTGCGGGGCACGGACCGCGGCAATGCGGGTATCGGTGTCCCGGACCTGCTCGTAACCGGCCCGCGTACCGGGGCGGCCGCCGTACCGAACGTCCTCGAACAGCCGGGCCGCCCGGGCCAGCCCGTCGGTGATCGCCGGCTGGCCGGCAGCCCCGCTGCGCAGCGCGGCGGCTGCCTCGGCGGCCAGCTCGGTCGCCGTCCGCCCGGCTCGCGGCGCCAGGATCCCGCGCGCCTCCAGGTCGACAGCCAGGGCGCGCATCCGCTCGACGATCGCCCCGGCGTAGTCACCGGCGGCGGCCAGCTGCTCGGCCGAGCGGCGGTGCTCGGCGGCGGACATCGGGCGGCTGCCCAGGACCGCTGCGGCCCGCCCGCGGCGGGTTCGCCGGGCGGGCCCGATCCAGGCCAGGATCCCGACGGCGGCCAGCACGGCCACGGCGATCAGGACGATCAGTGCCGGCCAGCCCAGCTGCCGGCCGCCGAGCGTTCCCAGCCCGGCGAGCCACCTGCTGACAGCGTGCTCGGCCCGCTCCCACCACGGCAGCCGGTACAGGGACCGGGCCAGTTCCTGGCGGGCCAGCTGCCGAGCCGGCCCGCGGTGAATGAGCGGCGGGCCCCCGGTCGCCGCGGCCAGGACCCGGGCAGCGGCGACCATCACGGTTCCGCGCGTCCTGCCGTGGCCAGGCCGCCAGCCAGGGCCGGGTCGCCCGCCGGCCAGGTACGCGCCGCCCGGTGGCCGGTCACCATGCGGGCGGCGGGGGAGCCCCGCCTGGTACCGGCCCGGCCGGCGGCGGCCCGCCAGGGGCGGGGGCCAGCCAGAGCGCCGCGAACTCGTCGCTGGTCAGCTGCTGGCCTGATGCCGCGCTCCGCAGAGCCAGATCCAGGCCCTCCTTGCGCATCCGGGTGTCGATGTAGAGCAGGACGACGACGCCGGCCTCTACCGGCCGGGTAATAGCCGCAGCCACAATGCCGCCGACGCCGGCCACGATGATGCTGGCGGGCGAGGTGGCACTGAACCCGTCGCCGAGGAGGATCATCACGACCCGGAACGGGATCTGCACCACGAACCCGGCAATGGACACCAGGATCAAGGTGAGCAGGAAGATGCCGAACAGCCGCCAGAAGCTCCGGGCCGAAAGATGCCAGGACCGCCGGAGCGCGGCTGCCGGCGAGCGTCGCTCCAGGACGACGGCCGGGGTCGCGAGGAGGAAGCGAACGTAGAGCAGGATCTCCGTGCCGACCAGTGCCAGCCCGGCGATGAGCCCGAAAGCGACCGCCAGCCCCGTCAGGTGCAGGCCGATGAGCAGGAACAGGATGACCAGGTAGACCACCAGCGGCACCAGCAGGATCAGCCAGGCCAACAGGACGACGCCGATGATCGCGCCGAGCCGCGGCCGGGCCAGCCGCCAGGCGTCGCCGATGCTGACCCGCCCCCCGAGCACCCCGCGCCCGATGACGGCGGTCAGCATGCCGGTCAGGAGTACTCCCACGATCAGCGACAGGACGAGTGAGACGAGCGTCGCCCAGGTCAGGCCGCTCACCGAAGTGCGGGTGGTGAACGTGGCTGACCCGCTGCCGAAGGTCCTGACCGACGTATGCACGTTGCCCGCGGCCAGCAGCGTGAGCGTGGTGGTCACGATTCCGGTGATGGCCACGACGATGGCCGCCAAGCCCACGGTCGCGGCCGGGTTGCGGCGGATGGCCGTGACCGCGCCGTTCAGGATGTCGCCGAGCACCAGCGGCCGGAGCGGAATCCCGCCCGGCTGCGGGGCGCCGGCGGTGTTCCAGCCGCCCGGACCGTAGCCGGGCGGCGGGTACCGGGGTGGCTGGCCGTAGCCGGGCTGACCGTAGCCCTGCTGGCCCGGCCCGGGCTGGCCGTAGCCGGGCTGGCCGTAGCCGGGCTGGCCGTAGCCGGGCTGGCCCCATCCGTGCTGCTGGCCGTAGCCGGTCTGCCCGTAGCCGCCCTGACCGTAACCGGGGGGCGGCGGGCCGGGCGGCAGCGCCTGGCCGGGCTGGTTATAGCCGGGGGGCGGCGCCTGACCCTGACCAGGCTGGCCGTACTGAGGCGGCTGGCCGTAGGCGGGAGGCGAGCCGTAACCCGGCGGCTGGCCCGGCGCCGCGGGCCAGCCGGGGGCCGGCGGCTGATCGTCGCCGCCCTGACCGTGCGGCCCGCCGCCCGGCTGGTCTGGTTCCCCGTCGCCGGGCCTGTTGTCGGTCATCTGCGCGCTCCCTGGCGGTCGGCTGGCCCCCGGCCGCTCGCCGGCTCGGTACCGCCGCCAATCCGGCTACATACTTCCACGGCGGCGCCCGGCGTTCCCGTCCGGCGAGACCGGAAATTCTCGTATTAGCCGCGAATCACCCGTAACCCGGCATGCCATACGGCTGCGCCGGGCGGCCGGGCCGTCCGGGCCCGGCCCGGCTGGGCCGGACCGCAGGCCAGCGACCGCTGGCGGGCCGCCGACCTGTCGGCATGACCGGACGAGAAATCGTCCGTGATGCCGCCGGACCGGACGAGAAATCGTCCGTCATTCGTCCTGAATCGTCCAAGAAATTACGGTCTAAGAGGGCTCTTAGCGGGGTCTGACTCGCTAATCTGCGCCCGGCGAAGCAGACTCATGCTGTGACTATCCCCGCGCTGACCATCCCGGCGCTGCGGTGGCGGGATCCGCCCGGCGGACCCGCGATCGAGTTGCTGGACCAGACCCGGCTGCCTGGCGCTGAGTCCATGGTCAGCTGCGCGGACGTGCCGGCCCTGGTCAGCGCCATCAGGCGCCTGGTGGTGCGCGGTGCGCCGCTGCTGGGCGTGGCGGGCGGCTTCGGCGTGGCCCTGGCGGCCCTGCGCGGTGACGACGTGCGTGCTGCTGCGGCCGCCATCTCCGCTGCCCGGCCCACGGCGGTCAACCTGGGCTGGGGGGCGGGCCGCGTGCTGGCCGCCTACGAGAGCGCAGCCGCAGGCGGCGACGCCCCGCAGGCCGCCCTGGCCGAGGCGCACGCCATCGCGGCGGAGGACCGGGCGGCCAGCGCGGCGATGGCGGAGCACGGCCAGGCCCTGGTACCTGCCGGAGCCCGGATCCTGACGCACTGCAATACCGGCAGCCTGGTCTCGGCGGGCGAGGGAACCGCGTTCGCGGTCATTCTCGCGGCCCATCGGGCCGGACGGCTATCTCAGCTATGGGTGGATGAGACCCGGCCGTTGCTGCAGGGCGCCCGCCTGACCGCCTACGAGGCGAGCCAGGCGGGCATCCCGCACGCCGTGCTGGCCGATGGCGCCGCGGCGAGCCTGATGGCCAGCGGCGCGGTTGACCTGGTGCTGACCGGAGCGGACCGGATCGCCGCCGACGGCAGCGTGGCCAACAAGGTCGGCACCTACGGCCTGGCGGTGCTGGCCCGCCACCATCAGGTGCCGTTTGTCGTTGTCGCGCCTGTCTCGACGATCGACGCCGCAACCCCCGACGGGGCCGGGATTCCCGTCGAGCAGCGACCGGGTGCGGAGGTGGCCACCCTGGCCGGGGTGGCCATTACCCCGGCCGGCACGACCGCCTACAATCCTGCCTTCGATGTCACCCCGCCGTCGCTGATTACCGCGATCGTGACAGAGCGGGGGGTGCTCCAGCCGGTCACTGCGGGTAATCTGCGAGTCCTGACCGCGGGACCAGGAAATTGTGCTGACCCCCAAGCCGCCCCCGACGTGGAACGATGAGGACTATGAAAGGTCGTGTGCTGGTCGTCGATGACGACGCGGCCCTCGCCGAGATGCTGGGAATCGTGCTGCGCGGAGAAGGGTTTGAACCCACCTTCGTCGCCGACGGGGATAAGGCGATGGAGGTGTTCCGCGACGCAAAGCCTGATCTCGTGCTGCTCGACCTGATGCTGCCGGGAATGGATGGCATCGATGTGTGCCGCCAGATCCGGGCCGAGTCCGGCGTGCCTATCGTGATGCTCACCGCCAAGAGCGACACCGTCGACGTGGTGCTCGGCCTGGAGTCCGGCGCGGACGACTACATCGTCAAGCCGTTCCAGTCCAAGGTCCTGATCGCCCGGGTCCGTGCCCGGCTGCGCCGGACCGAGGATCCGGCCCCGGAGATGCTGTCCATCGGGGACGTGAGCATCGACGTGGCCGGCCACGCGGTCCGGCGGGCCGGCGAGCCGCTCAGCCTCACGCCGCTGGAATTCGACCTGCTGGTCGCCCTCGCCCGCAAGCCGCGCCAGGTGTTTACCCGCGAGGTCCTGCTCGAGCAGGTCTGGGGTTACCGGCATGCGGCCGATACCCGGCTGGTCAACGTCCACGTTCAGCGGCTGCGCGCCAAGATCGAGAAGGATCCCGAGCGGCCGGAGATCGTGGTCACCGTCCGCGGCGTGGGCTACAAGGCCGGACCAAGCTAGGCCCGGGCCGCCGCACCGCACTGCACTGCCCTGACCCTGCCCGGTCGGCAGGCGGGCCGGCCCGGGCCGCCGAGCGGGGACAGGATTCCCCGGTGGGGAAAGGTGATGAGAGGGGCAGTCGTCGAGGGACAGCTAGGTGGGTGGCGACACTGGGTCGCCGCCAGGGTCCCTTCTGCCCGGCTCCGGCGGCTGGCCCGGCTGGCGTTCCGGGTGCGCCGTCGCAGCCAGGCGGTCCTGGCGCGCAGTGCTGACCGCTGGCGGCGGTCCCTGCAGCTGCGGGTGATCACCGTGACCTTCCTGGTCTCCGGCGTGGTGGTGCTGGTGCTGGGCATCGTCCTCATGCAGCAGATCGCGCAGAACCTGGTCGCGACCAAGGAGCGCTCGGCGGTCAACATCGCCTCCGTCGGCCTCGCCGTGGCCCAGACCTGGCCGGGCGCCTCGGGCCTCCCCTCGGCCAAGTCGGGCCAGATGATGCGCGACATCGCCAACAAGCTGGAGGCCAGCGGCAGCAACTCCGGCACGCGCTACGCGGTCATCGTCCGGCTGCCGCTGCACTACCAGGGCAAGCCAGCGTTCAGCGGCGGCGCGTCGATCGGCTTCCCCACGGGCCGCGTCCCGGCACCGCCCGCCGACCTGGTGGCCAGGGTCGAGCATGAGAGCCGGCTCACGCCCGGCAAGATGTGGTACGTCCCGCACAGCATGAGCGTGTTCCGGCTGCCGCGGACATCCGGCCTGGTCTACGGCGCCCCATTCGGCAGCGTCTATGAGGTGTATTACTACTTCCCGCTGAACACCGAGCAGGGCAACCTGGCGCAGGCGCAGCGCACCATGCTGCTGGTGGGCCTGGTCGCGGTGGCCCTGCTGGCCGCGATCGCCTGGCTGGTGACCAGGTGGGTGGTGATTCCGGTCCGCCAGGCGGCGCGCGGCGCGCTGCTGCTGTCCACCGGGAACCTGGACGAGCGGATGCCGGTCCGCGGCTCGGATGAGCTGGCCGCCCTGTCCACCTCGTTCAACCAGATGGCCGAGAGCCTGCAGGAGAAGCTGCGCGAGCTGGAGGACCTGTCCCAGGTCCAGCGGCAGTTCGTCTCGGACGTGTCGCATGAGCTGCGCACGCCGCTGACGACGATCAGGATCGCCGCTGACGTGCTGTTCGCCTCCCGGGAGGACATGCAGGCCGCGCCGTCCCGGTCGGCTGAGCTGCTGCAAAGCCAGCTCGAGCGATTCGAGTCGCTGCTCACCGACCTGCTGGAGATCAGCAGGTACGACGCGAACGCGGCCACCCTGGACGCCGAGCCGGTGGATATCTGCGACCTGGCCCGCCAGTCGGCAGACGTGGCTCAGCAGCTCGCCGAGCGGCGCGGCACCAGGATCGAGTTCCGGCTGCCCGCCGAGCCCTGCATCGTGGTCGCCGACAGCCGCCGCGTCGAGCGCATCCTGCGCAATCTGCTGGTCAACGCCGTGGAGCACGGCGAGAACCTGGAGGCCGTGGTCACGGTGGCCGCCGACTCCGGCGCGGTGGCCGTGGCGGTTCGCGACTTCGGAGTCGGCCTGCGGCCGGGCGAGGAGCAGCTGGTCTTTGACCGGTTCTGGCGCGCCGACCCGGCCCGGGCCAGGACCACCGGCGGGACCGGGCTGGGCCTGTCGATCGCCCTGGAGGACGCCCGGCTGCACGGCGGCTGGCTGGAGGCATGGGGCGAGCCGGGACGCGGCTCGGTGTTCCGGCTGACCCTGCCCCGGGTGGCGGGCGAGGAGCTGGCCGGATCACCGCTGCCGCTGGAACCCAGCCCGGCCGATGTCGACGCGGTAGCCGTGGAGCGGCCGCCGGAGCCGATCAGCCCGGAGCCGCCCCGGTCCGAGCCCGGCGGGCCCGGCGGCTGGCCGGAGCCGGCTGACGCCGGGACGGGGCAGGACAGCGAGGTCACCGCCCGTGGCTAGGCGCTGGCTGCTGCGCCCCGCGCTGGCCGTCGTGGCCGCCGCGGCGCTGGCCGGCGGCTGCGCCGGCGTCCCGACCGTGGGGCAGCCGCAGCAGGTCAAGGGGGCCAGCGGGCAGGCCGAGCAGCAGTTTGTCCAGCCCATCCCGCCGGTGCCGGGCAGCCAGTGGACACCCCAGGAGGTCGTCCAGGGCTTCCTGGCCGCCAGCGCCAGCTTCGCGGGCACTCCGGCTGCCGCCCGGTTCCTGTTTCCGTCGGTGCGCCGGACGTTCAAGCCCGCTCACACAGTGACCGTGCTGAGCGGCCCGCTGCGCCCGATCGGCCCGCTGCGCATCGGCTCGCGCACCATCGAGGGTGAGTCCACCGTCGTCAAGACGATCAGCCTGACCGGTCAGCAGCTGGCCGTCATCAGCGACGTCGGCCAGTACGTCGACAACCCCGCACCACGCACCTACGTCTTCCAGCTCGCCCGGTACCACGGCCAGTGGCTGATCATCCGCCTGCCCAACGAGTACGGGGTACTGCTGACTCAGTCGAACTTCGTGCAGGTGTATCAGCCGCGCAACCTGTACGTGTTCTCCCCGCTGGCCGGCGGCCAGGGGCTGGTGCCCGAACCGCTGTTCGCGCCGCAGGAGGACACCTACTCGGATCTGGCCCAGGACGTGATCGAGGCGCTGCTCGAAACCTCGCAGGAGAAGGCCTGGCTGAGCCCGGCGACGAACACTGCCTTCACTCCGGGGATGCACCTGAAGAAGGTGACCATCGTCGGCTCTGACGCGGTGGTCGACCTGACCGGCGCGGTGGACGGGCTGGGCGCGGATCAGCTCAGCCAGATGGCCGCCCAGCTGGTGGCCACGCTGACGTCCACCTCCTACGGTCAGGCGCCGATCAGCAAGTCGGTGACACTGCAGCTCAACGGCCGGACCCCGCCGGAGATCAGTAAGAAGTCGCTGAACCCGCAGGACGTCCAGGCCCAGGTGCCGGGGACCCGGGCGTCCACCACCCCGCTGTACTACCTCAACGCCGCCGGAGCGGTCAGCGAGCTGCAGTCCGGGCACAACCGGACCGTCCGGGGCCCGGCTGGCCGGGGCGAGATTCCGCTCTCGATGATCGCTGTGTCGCCGAGCAGGCCGACGCAGCTGGCCGGGACGCTGGCCAGCGGGAAGGACTGCGTCGTCTACTACGGGTCGCTGTCGGGCAGCGGGGAACTGAGCCACGCCACGATCGGCGACCACCGCTGCGGGTCGCTCAGCTGGGACACGCTCGGTGACCTCTGGGCCGTATCCGGGAACGCGGTGTACGTGCTGCGACCGGGCTCGCGGCAGCCGGTGCAGGTCGGCCTGCCGCCGCAGCCCGGCAACAGCCCGAGCCCCTACCGGGTGCTGAGCCTGCGGGTGGCCCCCGACGGAGTGCGCGTCGCCATGCTGGTCCAGCAGCCGGACGGCGTCCGCAGGCTGCTGCTGACCGCGGTGACCCGGGTGCACAGCCAGATCGCCATGGTTCAGGCCGACAACATCATCGGGACCAGCCTGACCACGGACTCAACAGCGCAGCCCTCGTCGCTGAGCTGGTATGACCCTGACCACCTGATCGTGCTGGCCGGAACGCAGCTGTACGAGGTCCCGGTGAACGGCGGCGACGCCATCGCGGGCGGCCCTGTCCCGCGCGGCACCGAGTCCATCACCGCGGCCGGACCCGGCCGGATCGCCGCCGTGAGCCAGGGGGAGATCCTGACCTCCTCGGGTCCGGAGCAGATCCAGCAGCCCGCGGTCAAGGGCACCAGCCCGGCCTATCCCGGCTAGCACCGGGCATCCGTTTGCGGAGGGTATCGGCGGGTATTGCCGGCCCGCAGGAGCCTGATTGTCCCGCCTGGTCAGCGAGCTGAGAGCTAATCCGCAGCGATGGGTTCGGCTTCGCTCCTGACATCTTCAGCCAGCCGGGCTAGCGTCATGTCATGGCACCCGCCCGGGTCCGTGGTTGCGCTGGGTCGGCCGTCCCACCGGGACGCCCGCCCTGGCTAGCCGATGCCAGCCGCAGGCAAAGCGGCCCACGTAAGGCGACTTGTCGTCGACCGATCACGGTGCGGCTTAGAAGTAAGTCCTGCCCCGCCGGGGGATCCGACATCCCCCGGGTAGGGAGAAGGGTAGTAGTGGCTCAAGAGGCCGCGAGCCCCTCAGCAGGCGGATGTGGGGTAGAAGACCAGGTCGGCCGGGCGGGTGCCGCTTCGATCGACCGACCGGAAGGGGTTCCAGAGAATGGACATCGTCTTCAAAGGCCGGCACACCGACGTGCTGGAGAGATTCCGCAAGCACGCGGCCGCCAAGCTCGCCAAGATCGAGAAGCTCGACCAGAAGGCCATGCGGGTCGATGTGGAGGTGACGACTGAGCGCAACCCCCGCCAGGCGGATCGCAAGGAACGCGTCGAGCTGACGATCACCACCCGCGGCCCGGCCATCCGGGCCGAGGCTGCCGCCGAGGACCGGTTCGCGGCGATGGATCTGGCGCTGGCCAAGCTGGAGTCCCGGCTGCGGCGCGCCTGCGACCGCCGCAAGGGCCGGCACGCCCCCGGACGGCCGGGCGAGCGGACCGAGGCCGCGGCCGAGCAGGCCCTCGGCTACAGCACCCTCGTCTCCGAGCCGGTGCTGGCCGGCTCCGCCGCCGACTCCGCGCGGCCCGCCGTGCCGATGAGCCGCGCGGCCGAGGACGACCGGGCCGCCGCAGGCCGGCGGACCCCTGAGATCCCCGACTCCGAGCCCAGCACCGATACCATCATCGCGATCCAGGCGCACGGCGAGGGGCGGCTCCTGGTCCGCGAGAAACTGCATGTCGCGCAGCCGATGACCATGGACCAGGCGCTGTTCGAGATGGAGCTGGTGGGGCACGACTTCTTCCTGTTCACCGACGCCGCCGACGGCCTGCCGAGCGTGGTCTACAAGCGCCGCGGCTATGAGTACGGGGTGATCCGGCTGGTCGAGGAGAGCGCTGCGCCGGCCGCCGGGCGCGGCGCGGGGCTGGCGAACGGGCGGACGCAGCGGCCCGCTAATCTCGCTTCTGGGTAGCCGGCACGGCAGTCGCCGGAGTGCCGGGCTTGCCAGGCAGGCCCCCGTCGGCGAGAGTTTGAGCACTGCCATCGCTACGCAGTCGACGGCACCGGGCCGCGGCCCTGGTCTCGTCAGGAGAGGAATGCAGCATGGGCGGCAGCGCCCGGGGTAGCTCGGCTGAGCCCATCCGGACGATGATCGTGGACGATCATGCGCTGTTCCGGCGCGGTCTGGAGATGGTGCTGGAGTCCGAGCCGGACATCGAGCTGGTCGGCCAGGCCAGCGACGGTGCCGAGGCCGTGGAGAAAGCCGGCGAGACGCTGCCGGATGTCGTGCTGATGGACATCCGGATGCCGCGCAGCGGCGGGATCGAGGCCTGCCGGGCGCTGAAGGATGTTGTCCCCAGCGCGAAGATTGTCATGCTGACGATCAGCGACGAGGAAGAGGACCTGTTCGAGGCGATCCGCGCGGGCGCGAGCGGCTACCTCCTCAAGGACATCCCGCTTGATGAGGTAGCCGACACCGTGCGGGCCGTGGACGGCGGGCAGTCACTGATCAACCCGTCCATGGCCGGCAAGCTGCTCATTGAGTTCGCGGCCCTGGCGCGGAGCGAGGACAGCGAGCCGCCGCAGCAGATCCCGGCGCCCAAGCTGACCGACCGCGAGATGCAGGTACTCAAGCTCATCGCCCGGGGGATGAACAACCGCGACATCGCCAAGGAACTGTTCATCTCCGAGAACACCGTCAAGAATCACGTCCGCAACATCCTGGAGAAGCTGCAGATCCACTCCCGGATGGAGGCCGTGATGGTGGCGGTCCGGGAGAAGCTGATCGAGCTCAGCTGACTCTGCTTGCTGCTCGCCTGCGGGATGCCCTTAAGGCGCCGTCTTCCCTCCTCGCAGGCTCGTCAGTCCAGACGGCGCCGCATCCCTCCGGCTCGTCGTGCTTGCTGCTCGCCTGCGGGATGCCCTTAAGGCGCCGTCTTCCCTCCTCGCAGGCTCGTCAGTCCAGACGGCGCCGGCATCCCTCCGGCTCGCGTGAGCGCGGCTGTCAGCCGCGATCGCAGGCCCTCCGGCTCGACCTGCTGAAGCTCGACGCTGTCGCAGCCCACCCAGCTGGCCGCCTCGGTCAGCGCCCGGGCCATCGGCTCGGCGGCGGCAGGCTTGTCCAGGGTGAGCTTGCGCGCGATCAGGGTGCTGCCGCTGCGTGCCGGGTCGACCCGGCCGGCCAGCTGCCCGCCCGCCAGCAGCGGCATCGTGAAATACCCGTGCACTCGCTTGGCTGCCGGGACATAGGCCTCCAGGCTGTGCTCGAAGCCGAAGACGCGCATCGTGCGCTTGCGGTCCCAGATCAGCGAGTCGAACGGGGACAGCAGGGTGGTCCGGTGCCGGCCGCGCGGAGCGGGCTGCAGGGCGGCCGGGTCGGCCCAGGCCGGCCGGGCGGGCTGGCCGCGCCCGGCGGCGATCTCGACCGGGATCAGGCCGGCCGCCTCGGCGGCCTCAGCCGGGGTAACAGCCTGGCCGTCGCGCCGCTGACCGGTGCCGCCGTAGCGCAGGCGCTGGTAGTCGGCCAGGTCCGCGCGGGTCACCACGCCCAGCGCGCGGGCGGCCACGCCAGCCAGGTGGATCACGCACTCGGCGTCGGTCGGCGTCGGCCTCGAGCAGGGCCGGCGGGAGCACGCGCTCGGGCAGGTCATAGACCCGGCGCCAGCCCGTCCGCCGGGCACAGATCACCTCGCCGGTGTCCAGCAGCCACTCCACGGCGATCTTTGTGTCGGACCAGTCCCACCACGGGCCGCCATTCTTGGCTCCGCCCAGGTCGGTGGTGGTCAGCGGCCCCTCGGCCTGGATCCGGGCCAGCACCTTGGCGCAGATATCCGGGTGATTGCGGTGCCAGCGCTGCCCGCGCTCGGCCAGCGCGCGCCGCCGGAACGCGTAATAGGGCCACTCTTCCAGCGGCAGCACGCAGGCGGCATGTGACCAGTACTCGAAGGCGTCGGCGGCCTGAGGGTTCCAGTAGGCGCGCTCGATGCGGGCCCGGCTGATGGCGCCGAGCCGCGCGTAGGCGACCAGCTCGTGCGAGCGAGCCAGCACGCTGATGGTGTCGAGCTGCACGGCGCCGATCCGCCGCAGCATGCCCGGCACGCCGCCGCGGCGGCCGTCGGTTCCGACGAAGCCCTGGGCGCGCAGGGTCACCAGCCGTGCCTCATCCGGGGTCAGGCTGAGCTGCGGGGCGGGGGCAGGGGAGCGGGCCACGGCGACAGCGTAACGAGGCCTGCCGACAATCTGGCCCGGCCGGAACCGCGCCAGCCGGGCTCCGGCAGATCAGCCCGGCTGCCGCGACAGGGGCCGGTTTAGTACCAGTCCTCGAAGATGTCGGTCGACAGGGCCAGCAGGCCACCGATCACCGCGAGTCCGGCACCAGCCCAGAAACCAGCCCAGATCGGCCCGAATACCAGGCACAGCCCGCCGAGCAGGAAGCCGGCGATGATGAACGTGACCGCGACCCAGGACACCGGGCGGCCGTGGAACGGGTGGGGTTCCGTGACGCCGGGGGTGCCCGCGACCGTCCCGGGGGCCGGCGCCGAGGCGGGCTCCGGGCTGGCGAACTGGCCGGGCTGCTGCCCGGTCCCGCTCACTGTGTCGGGCCCAACCTGATTTGCCATGCGCCGTGCTCCTCTCCAGCCACCTGCCAAAGTACCTATCATTGTGGCCAGGCCGGGGCCGGTGTGTGTAATCGGCCCCTGTTGTGGCCGTGAGCGGGCTGTGACCCGAGCCAGCTCGGCATAGCCTGCTGTCTCGCCTACCATGGCAAGAAGGACCGTGGTGCCGGTCCGACGCAGCGCATCCAGCCTGGCCGGGCGTCCCGCGGGGGTGGCCCGCGGCCCGGCCAGAAAGCCAGACGATCCGCGAGGAGCGCGACACAAAGTGCCAGCCATCATTGACAATGTCCTTCGCGCTGGCGAGGGCAAGACCCTGCGCAGGCTCAGGCGGATCGCTGACCAGGTCAACTCCATCGAGGACGACATCACCGCCCTGAGCGACGCCGAGCTGCGGGGGCTCACCGATGAGTACCGGCAGCGCTTCGCCGACGGCGAGAGCCTGGATGACCTGCTGCCCGAGGCGTTCGCCACCGTGCGCGAGGCAGCCCGCCGGACGATCGGCCAGCGGCCCTTCGACGTGCAGGTCATGGGCGCCGGGGCGCTGCACCTGGGCAACATCGCGGAGATGAAGACCGGTGAGGGCAAGACCCTCACCGCGGTGATGGCGGCCTACACGAACGCCCTGTCCGGCCAGGGCGTCCACGTCGTGACGGTGAACGACTACCTGGCCCGGTACCAGTCGGAGTGGATGGGCCGGATCCACCGGTTCCTCGGCCTGGAGGTCGGCGTCATCCTCGCCGACATGGACCCCGAGGAGCGCCGCAAGCAGTACGCCGCCGACGTCACCTACGGCACTAACAACGAGTTCGGGTTCGACTACCTGCGCGACAACATGGCCTGGGGCCTGGAGGAGTGCGTCCAGCGCGGCCATTACGTTCGCGATCGTCGACGAGGTGGACTCGATCCTCATCGACGAGGCCAGGACTCCGCTGATCATCAGCGGGCCGGTCGACCAGAACAGCATCTGGTACCAGGAGTTCGCGCGTATCGTCCCGCGGCTGCGGCGCGGCGAAGACGGCGAGGGCGACTACGAGGTCGACGAGAAGAAGCGGACCGTCGGCATCGCCGAGTCCGGCATCGAGAAGGTCGAGGACTGGCTCGGCATCGACAACCTGTATGAGTCGGTGAACACGCCGCTGATCAGCTTCCTGAACAACGCCATCAAGGCCAAGGAGCTGTACACCAAGGACAAGGACTACGTCGTCATGAACGGCGAGATCCTGATCGTCGATGAGTTCACCGGCCGGATCCTGCCGGGCCGCCGCTGGAGTGAGGGCATGCACCAGGCCGTGGAGGCCAAGGAGGGCGTGCCGATCAAGGACGAGAACCAGACGCTGGCCACTATCACGCTGCAGAACTACTTCCGGCTCTACGACAAGCTGGCCGGGATGACCGGCACGGCGATGACCGAGGCCAACGAGTTCCACCAGACCTACAAGCTCGGCGTGGTGCCGATCCCCACCAACATGCCGATGATCCGGGCCGACGAGGCCGACGTGGTGTACAAGACCGCCCAGCACAAGTGGGAGGCGCTGGTCGAGGACATCGTCGAGCGGCATGCCGCACGGCCAGCCCGTCCTGGTCGGCACCACCAGCGTGGAGAAGTCCGAGCTGGTCTCCAAGCTGCTGAAGCGGCGCGGGGTCACCCACGAGGTGCTGAACGCGAAGAACCACGAGCGGGAGGCGGCGATCGTCGCCCTGGCCGGTCACAAGCGCGCGGTCACCGTGGCCACCAACATGGCCGGCCGCGGCACCGACATCATGCTCGGCGGTAACCCCGAGTTCGTCGCCGACCTCGAACTGCACCAGCGCGGCCTGTCCCCGGTGGACACCCCCGAGGACTTCGAGGCGGCCTGGCCCGAGGCGGTCGAGAAGGCGCGCAAGGCCGTGGCCGAGGAGCACGTGGAAGTCGTCGCTCTCGGTGGCCTGTACGTGCTGGGCACCGAGCGGCATGAGTCCCGCCGGATCGACAACCAGCTCCGCGGCCGGTCCGGGCGCCAGGGCGACCCGGGCGAGTCACGGTTCTACCTGTCGCTCGAGGACGACCTGATGCGGCGGTTCAACGCCGACAAGATCGCGCACATCATGGAGCTGCTCAAGACCCCGCCTGAGGTGCCGCTGGAGTCCAAGACGGTCAGCCGGGCGATCCGGTCGGCGCAGACGCAGGTTGAGCAGCAGAACTTCGAGATCCGCAAGGACCTGCTGAAGTACGACGACGTGATGAACCGGCAGCGGACGGTCGTGTACGCGGAGCGGCACCGCGTGCTGGCCGGCGCCGACCTGACGGAGCAGATCGACTCGATGATCGACGAGGTCATCGAGAGCTACGTGACCGGTGAGACCGCCGACGGCTTCCCCGAGGAGTGGGACCTGGACCGGCTGTGGCGGGCCTTCCGCCAGCTCTACCCGGTCGGCGTGACCGTCGACGAGACGGTCGGGGAGGCTGGCGGCGAGCGCTCGGGCCTGTCCACTGAGCTGATCACCGAGGTCGTGCGGGAGGACGCGCACTCCGCTTACGAGCGCCGGACCGAGGAACTGGGCCCGGATGTCATGCGCGAGTTCGAGCGCCGGGTGGTGCTGTCGGTGCTGGACCGCAAGTGGCGCGAGCACCTGTATGAGATGGACTACCTGCGTGAGGGCATCGGCCTGCGCGGCTGGGCACAGCGCGACCCGCTGGTGGAGTACCAGCGGGAGGGCTACGACATGTTCAACACGATGATGGACGGGATCAAGGAAGAGTCCGTCACCAGCCTGTTCAACTTCCAGGTCCAGGTTCAGCAGGACCCGGTCATGGCCGAGGACTCCGATGACCCGGCCGGCGGGGTCTCCTTCGCGCCCCCAGCCGGGAGCCAGGTCCAGCCCGGGCAGGCGCAGCCCGCCCAGGTCGAGCAGGGCCGCCCGGCCCAGCAGGGCCGGTCCCGGCGCGGTCGCGGCGCCGCGGATGAGGCGGCGGACGGCCAGGTCCCGGCCGGGCTGGCGGCCGCTCCCGGCCTCGCCCGGCCGCAGCGGCCCGGCCAGCTGAACTACACCGCTCCGAGCACGGACGGAACGGGTGCCGCTGAGCAGCGCACCACCGCGGCAGGCGGGCCTGACTACACGAAGGTGGGCCGGAACGCGCCGTGCCCGTGCGGCTCCGGCAAGAAGTTCAAGGTCTGCCACGGCGACCCGCGTAACCGCTAGCCCGGTCGCGCCCGGGCCGGGACTCACCCCGGCCCGGGCGCGGGCGGTGCGCGGTCTTACGCCGCCTCGATGTCGGTGCACAGCCAGGTCAGGCCAGGACCGCGGGCGTCATCGCCGGCTGATCCGGGCCCGCCGGGCTGCCGACCGCCCTGGTGCCGGATACCGCCCAGCGGGCCGTCTGGCACCCCGGCCGGCGGAACCGGGCCGGCCCGTTCGAGCCGGACGGCCAGCGCGCGGACCGCGGACCCCACGCTGAGGATGATGGTCAGTTCGATGACGTCACTGGCCGGAGCGGATCCCAGCACCCGCATGACCCGCGGCCGCGGTCCGGTCTGCAGGACTGGCCCGAGCCGCCGGATCCGGTTGCGAGCCCGCTGCGTTGTCCAGGACGTCAGCTGCTGCGCCGGGCGGGCGCCGGCCAGGGCCTCGGCCAGCACCTGGGCGAACTGGCTCGGCCACGCCCCGGACATCCCGGCCAGGCCGGCCGGGCCTGGCCGGGGCGTGGCCTGCTGCCCCGTCCGCCGCTGCCCCGTCACGCCGGGCTGCCCCGTCACGCCGGGCTGCCCCGGCTGGCCTTCCGCCGGGCTGGCTGGCTCCGGCCTGCCGGACTCCGCGCTCGCCCCCTGCCGGCTGGCCGGCGCCGGGCTCATCTGCTGATCGTCGTAGGGCGGTGCCGAGTCGGGCAGCGGCAGTCGCCGGACCGCGACCACATCGGGCAGTGGCCGCGGCCAGCCGGGCTGCCGCGGAAAGGGCGGCAGGACCGGCAGCCGGGCCGGGTGCAGGCCCGGCTCGCATAGGTCCGGGCCGGGCTGGAGCTGGTCCGGCCGGGAACTGGGCTGTCCTGGTAACTGGGGGCGCGGCGTCGTCATGTCCCCGTCTTACCTCGCGTGTGTGACATTCCGGGCATGCCGTGCGCTGGAATGCCCGAGGCGTCGTACTGGTTCATCCCTACTGACGTTGCCTAGAGCGATGGAGATTCGCAGTGTCACTGCCACCCCTGGTCGAGCCCGCCGCTGAGCTGAGCGTGGATGAGGTTAAGCGGTACTCGCGGCACCTGATCATCCCGGAGATCGGGATGACCGGTCAGAAGCGGCTCAAGAACGCCCGGGTGCTCTGTGTAGGCGCGGGCGGCCTGGGCTCACCCGCCCTGCTGTACCTCGCGGCGGCGGGGGTGGGGACGCTCGGCATCATCGACTTCGACGTCGTCGACGAGTCCAACCTGCAGCGCCAGATCATCCACGGCCAGTCCGACATCGGCCGGCCGAAGGCCGAGTCCGCCCGCGACAGCATCCAGGAGATCAACCCCCTGGTCAATGTCGTCGTCCACGAGACAGCCCTGGACAACGACAACGTCATGGAGATCTTCAGCCAGTACGACCTGATCGTCGACGGGACCGACAACTTCGCGACCCGCTACCTGGTCAACGACGCCTGCGTGCTGCTGGGCAAGCCCTACGTCTGGGGCTCCATCTACCGCTTCGACGGCCAGGCGAGCGTCTTCTGGGCCGAGTACGGCCCGTGCTACCGGTGCCTGTACCCCGAGCCGCCGCCGCCCGGCATGGTGCCGTCCTGCGCTGAGGGCGGCGTGCTGGGCGTGCTGTGCGCGTCCATCGGCTCCATCCAGGTCACCGAGGCGATCAAGCTGCTCACCGGCGTGGGTGACTCGCTGGCCGGGCGGCTGATGATCTACGACGCCCTGGAGATGAGCTACCGGACGGTGCGGGTCCGCAAGGACCCCGAGTGCGCGATCTGCGGGAAGAACCCGTCGATCACCGAGCTGATCGACTACGACGCGTTCTGCGGCGCGGTGTCTGCCGACGCGCAGGAGGCAGCCTCGGGCTCGACCATCTCGGCCACCGACCTGAAGGAGATGCTCGACCGGGACGACAACATCTTCCTGATCGACGTCCGCGAGCCGAACGAGTACGAGATCGTCAGCATCCCCGGCGCGACGCTGATCCCCAAGGACCAGTTCCTCACCGGGGCGGCCCTGGAGCGGCTGCCGCAGGACAGGCGGATCGTGCTGCACTGCAAGAGCGGCGCCCGCAGTGCCGAGGTCCTCGCCGTGGTGAAGAACGCGGGCTTCTCCGATGCCGTGCACGTCGGCGGCGGCGTGCTGGCCTGGGTGAACCAGGTGGATCCCGCACTGCCGACTTACTAAGCGCTGGCTACGGCGCGGCGGGGCGGGGTAAGAGCCGGGTCATGAAGGCAGCGGATGCAGGTCCGGCCCGCGCGGCCAGCTCAGGCCGTACCATTCCGGTGTGGTAATGCAGCCCGGCCCCGACGACAGTGACGGGCCCGCCCCTGTGCTGCCGCCGGAGCCGGCGGCTGCGCCGGCACCAGGGTCCACCGTCCGCCGCGCGGTTGTGGTCGCCGGGCTGGTCCTCGGGTTGTGCGGGCTGGCCGTCTCGGTCTTCGGGGTGGCCAGCCAGATCCTGCCCCGCCGGTTCAGCCTGGCCCAGCAACGGCAGATCGAGTCGTGGGAAGTGGCCCGGCGGTGGCGGGCCCTGCCAGAAGCCCAGATCTTTCCCGCTGACCTTCGCTATACCCTGCCCGGTGCGGCGTTCTCCGAGTCCCGGGGACTGCGGCTGACCGCACGACGCCTCGGAGTGGCCCGCCCGGCCCGGTGCGCCAAGGGCGCCGGGCCGGACGCGGGCCGGATCCTGGATCGCTACGGCTGTACTGAGCTGCTGCGGGCCACCTACCTGGACTCCACCGGCAGCATGGTCGTCACCGTCGGCGTCGCCGTGCTGCGCAACGCCGCGGCGGCCGCGGCGGCTGATGCGCGGCTCACCGGTGACCGGCATCACGGCCAGCCCGACAGCGTCCGGCCTGCGCCGGTGTCCGGGACACTCGCTGCCCACTTCAGCAGCTCGCAGCGGCAGCTGGCCTGGGACACCCATGCCGGCCCGTACGTCATCCTGGCCACGGCCGGGTACGCCGACGGGCGCCCGCGGGTGCACGTCGGCGCGGACTCCTACCTCCGGTCGGAGATGACCAGCCTGGATGGCGGGCTGGGCGGCGCCGTGCAGGGCGTGCTCGGCCGGGAACCGCCGGTGCCCTCCTGCCCGGGAGCCCCTGGATGCTGACCCTCGCTAGCCGGCCCGCTGCGCACCGCCGGGGCCGCGGGGCGACCTGCCGCCGCGCCGCGGCGCTGGCGACCGCCACGGCCCTGCTCGGCACGCCGGCCCTGCTGGGTGCGGCGCCCGCGCGCGCCGACAGCGTGCGCAGCGCCGAGGCGTGGGTGCTCAGCGCTGTCAACGCAATCCCGGCCGAGGGCGAGACCCAGGGCGCGGGGGTGACCGTCGCCGTGATCGACAGCGGCGTGGACGGTGCCATCCCCGACCTGACCGGCGTGGTGAAAACCGGGCCTGACCTCACCGGGGTGGGCACCCCGGTGACCGACTCGAACTGGGGTGTGCACGGCACCTGGATGGCGTCGCTGATCGCCGGCCACGGCCACGGCGCCGGCGACAGTGACGGCATCAGCGGGGTGGCCCCGCAGGCCAGGATCTTGTCCATCCGGGTGATCACCGACAAGGCCGACCCTGGCTACGCGACCTACCAGCGCCAGTCGCTGCGCCGGGGCCAGCGCGAGCTGGCCAAGGCCATCAGGTACGCGGTGCAGCACGGCGCCGGGGTGATCAGCATGTCGCTGGGCTACGGCGCGCCGAGCCGCCCGGTTCGCTCGGCGCTGCAGTACGCCTACAACCACAACGTCGTGGTCGTCGCGTCCTCGGGCAACTCCGGCAACGCCGCCGAGGCGTCCGGCCGGGGCAGCGCGCCCTACTCCTTCCCCGCCGACTACCCGGGCGTGCTCGGCGTGGCCGCCATCGGGCAGGACTTCCAGCCCGCCTCCTTCTCCAGCGACAACCTGTCGGTCCAGGTCGCGGCGCCCGGCGTGAACGTGCCGGCGGCGGGCCGCAACGGGCAGTACTGGCTGGTCAGCGGGACCAGCCCGGCGTGCGCCCTGACCGCGGGCGTGGCGGCGCTGGTCCGGTCGCGCTACCCGCGCCTGCCGGGGGCCGACGTGGTGGACGCCATCACCAGGTCGGCCTGGCACCGGCCGCCGGGCGGCTATGACCGGCAGGTCGGCTTCGGCACCGTGGACGCCGCTGCCGCGCTGGTCGCGGCAGGTCAGCTGCAGGCGGCCGGGCCGGGCAGTCACGCCGTAGCCGCCGCCGGTCATTTCGGCGGCGGCCCGGCCGCCATCCCGGCGCCGCCGGTGCAGCCGCGCGGCGTGACCGCGCTAGTGCTGTACTGCCTGCTCGCCGCCCTGTGCCTCACGGTCCTGGCGTTCTGCGTACGGCGCCTGGTCGCCGTACGGGACATGACGGGCCCGGCCGGCGATCCGGACGCCGGGTACGCCGGCCGGGACGCCGCCCTGGCCGGCCAGGATCCCGTTCCGCCCGGCTGGGGCCTGGTGAACTACACCGATTCCGGCAACGGCGCGGGCCCGGACCACGAGGGGCCGGAGCCGGATCAGCCGGGCACCAGTGCCGGTCGCTGCCCGGAGCACGACGAGGAGTCCCGCGGGCCCGGCCCGCAGGCCGGCTTCTCTGCCCGGCTGCCATGGTCCGGGTCGCCGGCCGGCCGTCACGTCGCCCCGTCCGACCGCGGCGCCGGCCCCGGCGGGCAGGCATGAGCGAGCCCGCTGCCGGGCCGCATGTGAGCGACTTCGCCGCCCGGGTGCTGGACGTGGTGGAGAGCATCCCGCCCGGCAAGGTCATGTCCTACGGCGACATCGCCGAGTACCTGGGCGAGGGCGGCCCGCGGCAGGTCGGCCGCGTGATGACCCTGTGGGGCGGCGGCGTGGCCTGGTGGCGGGTCGTGCATGCCAACGGGTCGCTGCTAGCGGGTGCCGAGCGAGCCGCGCTGGCCCGCTACCGCGAGGAGCGCACGCCGCTGCGCCAGGCCGCGGACGGCAGCGCGGCGGGGATCAACATGCGCCAGGCCCGCTGGTCGGGCGAGCCCGGGCCGGGCTGAGCCGGGCCTGCCGGGCGGGCAGCGGGCCCCGTTACACGGCGATCAGGATGATGCCGGCGGCTATCAGGACCGAGGCGGCGACGCGCCGGGTCCCGAACTTCTCCCGCAGGAAGATCATCCCGATCAGGGCGGCGAACACCACGCTGGTTTCCCGGACCGCGGCCACCTCGGCCAGCGGGGCGCGCACCTGCGCCCACAGCACTACGCCGTAGGCGATCATCGACAGCGCGCCGGCCAGCAGGCCGCGGCCGACTGCGGGCAGGTCCTTCAGGCTGCTCAGCGGCCGGCAGAAGACGGCGATGACCGGGAAGGCCGGTCCCTCCAGCGCGAACAGCAGCCCGGTGTAGCCGAGCGGGTTGTGCGCCGCCCGCACGCCGAGCCCGTCCACGATCGTGTAACTGGCGATGGTCAGCCCGGTGAGCACGGCAGCGCCGACCGCCGGGGCGTCGGAGCGGGCCAGCTTGCCGGAGGACAGCGCCAGGCTCATCAGGCCCGCGGCCAGGATGATGACCCCGGTCAGCGGCAGCCCGCCTAGTCGCTCGCCGACGATCACGTAGGCGCCCAGCGCCACGACCAGCGGCGAGATCCCGCGGGCTATCGGGTAGGTCTGGTTGAAAGCGCCGATCCGGTAGGAGTTCCACAGAGCCAGCTCGTATCCGACGTGAATGATGGCCGAGGCGATCACATAGGGCAGGGCGGCGCGGGCGGGCATCCCGGCGAGCAGCACGGCGATCACCCCGCCGACGGTGGCGGCGACGCCGATGAGGGCGAATGCCATCAGCCGGTCCGAGACGCCCGCCGCGATGGCGTTCCAGGTGGCGTGCAGGCCGCCGGCGCCAATCACCAGGACGACGAGCAGCGGGGTGAGGTGAGCTCCGGCCAGCTGAGCGGTCATGCGGTCCGGACAAATGCGCATCCACCGGCCATAAGGCCATCTTATGGCCTGCCCTCCGGAGCCTCTCGGAGCCCTTCCGCCGGGGCGGCCCGCCCTCCGGCGCGCTGGCCGAGGGGGCCGTCCCCTGGAACCTCCCGCCGGGGCGTCACGCCCCGGATCTGCTGGGGGATGCGACACGCGGTCACGGGCTGGCCAAAGCGCCGCGCACTGTCGGCATCCTCTGCTGGAATGCCTAGAGATGGAACGAGCCGCCCCCGCCTACCGTCTGGTCCGGACGCCGGTGCCGGCCCCGCGCCCGCCGGTCCTGGATGACGCGCAGCGTCGCGTCGTCGCGCACTCCGGCGGCCCGCTGCTCGTCCTGGCGGGCCCGGGGACGGGGAAGACCACGACCATCGTCGAGGCCGTGGTCGAGCGCATCTCCGGCCGCGGCATCGACCCGGCCCGGCTGCTGGTGCTCACCTTCAGCCGCAAGGCAGCCCAGGAGCTGCGCGAGCGGATCGCGCTGCGGCTGGGCCGGACAACCCGGCGGCCGCTGGCGCTGACCTTTCACAGCTATGCCTACGCCCTGGTGCGCCGGGAGTATGTCCTGGCCGGCGACGAGCCGCCCACGCTGCTGTCAGGCCCCGAGCAGCTGCTGGAGGTACGCCGCCTGCTGCGCGGCGAGGCCGATGACGGCGGCCGGGACTGGCCGGAGCGGCTGCGGCCGGCGCTGGCCACCCGCGGTTTCGCGGCGGAGCTGCGGGACTTCCTGCTGCGCGCGGCCGAGCGCGGCCTGGACGGGCGGGCCCTGGCCGGGCTGGGCCGCAGCCTCGGCCGCGACGACTGGGTGTCGGCGGGCCGGTTCCTGGACGCTTACGCGGCCCGGTTCGACCTGGCCCCGGTTCCGGCTTATGACTACTCCGAGATCGTCCGGATTGCCGGCGGCCTGCTGCGGAGCAAGGCCGTGCGGGCCCGCGAGCGGGACGCCTATGACGCGATCCTGGTTGATGAGTTCCAGGACACCGACCCGGCGCAGGAAGAAATGCTGCGCCAGCTGGCCGGCGACGGGCGGGAGCTGATCGCGGTCGGCGACCCGGACCAGTCGATCTATGCCTTCCGCGGCGCGGACGTCGAAGGCATCCGCCGGTTCCCGGAGCGGTTCCGCGCGCCGGACGGCCGCCGGGCCGAGGTGGTGGCGCTGCGCACCTGCCGCCGCAGCGGGCCGGTGCTGCTGGCCGCCTCGCGGCGGGTGACGGCGCGGATGCCGGCGGCGCTGGCCGGCCACGGGTTCGCACCAGCCGGGTCCGCCGGGCCGAGCGTGCTCAGCGGGCTGAGCAGTGGTGGCGGGCTGAGCAGCAGCGGCGGGCAGGGAACCGCCGGCGGGCTGAGCAGCGGTGGCGGGCAAGGCATCAGCGGCGGTCAGAAAACCACCGGCCGGCTGAGCGTCAGCGGCGAGCAGGGCAGCACTCGCGGGCAGCGCAATGGCGGCGAGCAGGGCCGGACCGGCGAGCAGGTCAGTCCTGGCCGCGCGACCGCCCCGAGTGCGGCAGGAGGCGGCCACCGGGACCTGATGCCCGTGCCGGGCGCCCCGCCGGGTGAGGTGCGGATCGCCACCGCGGCCAGCGCTACTCAGGAAGCCGCGCTGATCGCCGACACGCTGCGCCGTGCGCACCTGATCGACGGGGTGCCGTGGTCGTCGATGGCGGTCCTGGTCCGGTCGGCGGCCCGCCAGGTCCCGGTGCTGCAGCGGGCCCTGGCCTCGGCCGGGGTGCCGGCCGCCGTCGCCGGGGATGAGCTGCCGCTGACCGCCGAGCCGGGCACCCGGCCGCTGCTGATGCTGCTCGGCTGCGCGCTGCGGCCGGGCGCGCTCACCGAGGAGACGGCCGCCGAGTTGCTGACCGGGCCGCTGGGCGGCACCGATGCGCTCGGCCTGCGGCGGCTGCGCCGGATCCTGCGCGCCGCGGCCCAGGTATCCGGCCAGCTGCCCGCCGACGAGCCGCTGGCCAGCGCGCTGCGCGACCCGCGCGAGCTGACGCTGGCCGGCTGGCCATCAGGCCCGGGCGGGCTGTCGCAGCCCGGCGGCCCGGCAGGACCCGAGGTACTGGCCAGCCTGGGCGCGCTGCCCGGCAGCGGAATCCGGCCGGGCGCCGGGCCGGGTAGCCCCGTCGTCCCGGCGCTGGCCGCCGCCCGGCGGGTCGCGGCGCTGCTTGCGCTGGCCCGGGACAGCGCCCGCGAGGGCACGCCGCACGATGTGCTGTGGGCGGTCTGGGAGGCCAGCGGGCTCGCCACCCAGTGGCAGGCGGCCAGCGCCGCCGGCGGGCTGCGCGGGACGGCGGCCGATGCCGACCTGGATGCGGTCGTGGCGCTGTTCGATGCCGCCGCCCGGTTCAGCGCCCGGCTGCCGCACGGCTCGGCCCGGCTGTTCCTGGACAGCCTGGCCGGCCAGGAGATCGCCGGCGACACGCTGGCTGAGCGCGCGCCCCGCGGCGACGCGGTGGCCGTGCTGACCGCGCACCGGTCCAAGGGCCTGGAGTGGGACCTTGTCGTGGTGGCCGGAGTCCAGGAAGGCACCTGGCCCGACGTCCGGCTGCGCGGCTCGCTACTCGGCATGGATGACCTGGTGGAGGTCGCAGCAGGCCGGCAGGAGGCCCAGGGCGCCGACGCCGCCGCGGCCGCGCTGACCTCCAAGCTGCTGGACGAGGAGCGGCGGCTGTTCTACGTCGCGGTGACCCGCGCCCGGCGGACTCTGGTCGTCACCGCCGTCGGCGGCGCCGAGAGCGAGGAGCGGCCATCCCGGTTCCTGGCCGAGCTGGCCGGGGACGCGATCGAGATCGAGCAGCTGGCGGTCACCGGCCGGCAGTGGCTGTCGCTGCCCGTGCTGACCGCCAGCCTGCGCCGGGCCGCGGCCGACACGGCGCTGCCCGGCCGGGTGCGCCGGGCTGCCGCGACGCAGCTGGCGCAGCTGGCGGCAGCCGGCGTGCCGGGCGCTTCGCCCCGGCAGTGGTACGCCCTGACCGAGCTGAGCAGCACCGGCCCGGCCATCCCCGGCGAGATCCGGCTCTCGCCGTCGCGGGTCGAGACGTTCACCAAGTGCGGGCTGCGCTGGCTGCTGGAAGCGGCGGTCGGAGTCGGGTCACCCGCGGTGGCCCGTGACTTCGGGATCGTGATCCACGCAGCCGCGGCGCTGGCCGCGGCCGGCGCCGGTGACGGCGACATCGTCAAGCGCGTGGACGAGATGTGGCAGCACCTGGATTTCGGCAGTGCCTGGTACAGCGATAAGCAGCGCGAGGTCGCCGAGCAGATGGTGGCCAGGTTCCTGGCCTGGCACCGCGGGAACCCCCGCGAGCTGGTCGCGGTCGAGCAGGAGCTGTCCGTCCGGACCGGCAACGTGACGATCACCGGCCAGGTGGACCGGCTGGAGCGCGACGGCGACGGGAACGCCATCGTGGTCGACCTGAAGACCGGCAGCTCCCGGCCGCCCGACGCCGACCTGGACCGCAACCCGCAGCTCGGCGTCTATCAGCTGGCTGTCGTGCTGGGTGCCTTCGAGGAGCTCGGCCTGATCGAGCCGGGCGGCGCCGAGCTGGTGCAGGTGGGCAAGGCCGCGCTGACGGCCAGTGTCCGGGTGCAGCGCCAGCGCAGCCTGCCCGGCGACCCCGAGCCCGGCTGGGCCCGCGAGCTGGTCGAGACGGTGGCCGCCGGGATGGCCAGCCCGGTATTCCGGGCGACGGTCAACCCGGGCTGCCGGGTGTGCCCGGTGGCCGCATGCTGCCCGGTTCATGAGCGTGGCGCGCGGGTGACCCCGTGAGCACCTCGCCCGGTCCGCGCGGCGCGCCGCCCGGCGCATCATCGGCGCCCCCCGGCCCGTCGCCTGGCCTGCGGGCCCGGCCCCGGTACAGCCCGGCCCAGCTGGCCCGGCTGCTAGGCGGGACCGAGCCGACCGCCGAGCAGGCGGCGGTGATCGGCGCGCCGCTCGGCCCGATGGCCGTGATCGCCGGCGCCGGCTCGGGCAAGAGCGAGACGATGGCCGCCCGGCTGGTCTGGCTGGTCGCTAACCAGCTGGTCCGGCCCGAGCGGGTGCTGGGCCTGACGTTCACTCGCAAGGCGGCTGCGGAACTGGGGGAGCGGGTCCGGGCCCGGCTGGACCGGCTGCAGCGCGCGGGACTGGCCGGGGGAGCCGGCGGCGAGGAACTGCCCGGCGAGCCGACCGTGTCGACCTACCATGCCTACGCCGGGCGGCTCGTTGCTGACCACGCCCTGCGGGACGGGCTGGAGCCCTCGCTGCGGCTGATCACTCCGGCTGTCTCGTGGCAGATCGCGGCTAGCGTCGTCGCCGCCTACGCCGGGCCGATGGATGCCATCAGCTGGGCGCCGGCCACCGTGACGGCCGCCGTGATCGACCTGGCCGGCGAGCTGGCCGAGCACCTGCGCCAGGCCGGTGACGTGCTCGGCGCCGGGCGGTGGCTCGACGAGCAGGCGGCCGGGCTGGCCGGCCGGGTGCCCGCCCTGGCTCGCAAGGTCATCCGCTGCCAGCGGACCCGCGAGCAGCTGCTGCCGCTGGTCGCCGCCTACCACGCAGCCAAGACCGCCCGGGAGGTCATCGACTACGGCGACCAGATGGCGATCGCCGCCCGGATCGCGAGCCGTCACCTGGAGGTCGGCGCGGGCGAGCGCGGCCGCTACCCGGTAGTGCTGCTCGATGAGTACCAGGACACCAGCCACGCGCAGCTGGTGCTGCTGCGCTCGCTGTTCGGCGGCGGGCACCCGGTCACTGCAGTCGGCGATCCGTGCCAGTCGATCTACGGCTGGCGCGGGGCGAGCGCAGGCAACCTGCGCCGGTTCCGCACGGACTTCCCGGCCGGCCGTGGCCGGCCGGCCCCGGTGCTGATGCTGTCCACCAGCTTCCGCAACACCGGCGCGGTCCTGGCCGCGGCCGGGGCCATTCAGGCCGAGTTGCGCGCGGCAGCGCCGGAGGTTCCGCTGCTGGCCGCGCCGCCTGGCCGGGCCGAGCGGGGCCAGGTCGTCAGCGCGCTGCTGGAATCGGCGGCCGCGGAAGCCGACTGGGTCGCCGGCCAGGCGGCCGGACTGCTGGCCGGGCAGCCGGGCCGCGCGCCGGACGGGGGACCGTGGCCCGACGGCCGCCAGGACGCTGTCCGGCCGTCCGACATCGCCGTACTGTGCCGCAAGCGGTCGCAGTTTCCCGCGCTGCGCGCGGCCCTGGAGGCGCGCGGCATCCCGGTCGAGGTGGTCGGGCTGGGCGGCCTGCTGACGGTTCCGGAGGTGGCCGACATCGTCGCCACGCTCCGGGTGCTGCACGACCCCACCGCGTCCGACGCGCTGGCCCGGCTGCTCACCTCGCCGCGCTGGCGGATCGGCCCGGCCGACCTGGTCGCGCTGGGCCGGCGCGCCCGTGCCCTGGCCAGCATGGCGGCCAGCCCCGGCCCCCCGGCCGCGGACCGCGCCGGCGCAGCGGCGGGGGCCGGCGCCGCCCCCGGCAGCGCCCCGGCGTCCGGTGGCCCGGCGTCCGGTGGCCGGGCGTACGGCCCGGCCGAGGGCGGGCCGGGTCAGCTGCGCGCCGGGGAGCTGATGACGCAGGCCGTGACCGACCTGACCCGCGACACCGGCAGTCTGGTCGAGGCGCTCGATGACCTGGACGGCCCGCAGGCGTACTCCGCGGCCGGCTACGCCCGGCTCAGTGCCCTGGCCGCCGAGCTGCGGCTGCTGCGCACCCACGTGGCCCGGCCGCTGCCCGACCTGGTCGGCGAGGTCGAGCGGACCCTCGGCCTGGACATCGAGGTGGCCGCGCGTCCTGGCGCTGACCCGGCCAGCGCGCGAGCCGACCTGGATGCGTTCACCGACGCTGCGGCCGCCTTCGCCGGAGACCGGGAGGAGCACACGCTCGGCGCGTTCCTGGCCTACCTGACCGCCGCTGAGTCGGAGGAGTTCGGCCTGGAGGGCGGCCGGGTGGGCGAGACCGACTCGGTGAAGCTGGCCACCGTGCACGCTTCCAAGGGCCTGCAATGGGCCGCCGTGTTCGTCCCCGGACTGTCCGACGGCAAGAAATCGCACGTCTTCCCGGCCTCGCCGCGGGTCACCACGCGGTGGACCGAGAATCCGCGGCTACTGCCGTTCTGGCTGCGCGGCGACGCCATTGACCTGCCGGCGCTCGATGGCCTGGCGGCCAGCCAGCTCGCCAGTTTCGGCGATGCGTGCTCGGCCAGGGAACTCGGCGAGGAGCGGCGGCTCGCTTACGTGGCGGCGACCCGGGCCGCGTTCTGGCTGGCCTGCTCGGGTTACTGGTGGGGCGAGGGCGCGTCCCGGCTCGGCCCGTCGGCGTTCCTGACCGAGGTGCGCGGCGTCTGCGAGGCGGGCGAGGGGGTCGTGGCGGCCTGGGAGCCGGAACCGGACGAGGATGCCGAGAACCCGGCCCTGACCGAGCCGTCCACCGCGCTGTGGCCGGCCGAGGCCGCTGCCGACGCGCGCGCCAGCGCCATCCGGGCTGCGGCGAAGCTGGTCACCTCGGCCATGGCCGACCTGGAGCGGCAGTCCCGCCGTGCTCCGGCCCGCCCGCTGGCCCGCCCGGCCGCGGTGGCCGCGGTGCGGGGTGGCGCGGGCGCGGCAGCTGAGCCGGATGGCACGGGCGGGGCGGACCGGGATGGGATGTGCGCGGCGGACCCGGACGGGACCGGCGCGGCGGACCCGGACGGGCACCAGGAACTGATCGACTCCTGGGCCAGCGAGGCCGAGCTGCTGCTGGCCGAGCGGGCCCGGCGCCGGGCCGGGGGGCAGCCCCAGGTCGCGCTGCCCCGCCAGCTGCCAGTCTCGGCCCTGGTCGCCATGGCCCGGGACCCGGGCGAGCTCGCCGCGCAGGTGCGCCGCCCGATGCCGCGGCCGCCCGCGCCGCACGCGCTGCGCGGTACGGAGTTCCACCGGTGGCTCGAGGAGCGGTTCGGCCAGCCGCAGCTCATCGACGCCGATGAGCTGCCGGGCGCCGCCGACGACCCGGGCGGCGCCGAGCCCGATGCCGAGCTGGCCGAGCTGAAGGCAAAGTTCACGGCCAGCGAGTGGGCCGACCGGCAGCCCGCCGAGGTCGAGGTGCCGTTCGAGACGCTGATCGCCGACCGGCTGGTGCGCGGCCGGATCGACGCGGTGTTCGCCGATGCCGCCGACGGCCGGTACGACGTGGTGGACTGGAAGACCGGCCGCCCGCCGGCCGGCGAGGCCGACCGGCATGCTGTTGCGCTCCAGCTCGCCGCCTACCGGCTGGCCTGGGCCGAGCTGGCCGGGGTGCAGGTCAGCTCGGTGCGGGCCGCGTTCTATTACGTGCGCTTCGACCAGACGGTCCGCCCGGCCGACCTGCTCGATGAGGCCGGGATCACGGCGCTGATCAATGCCATCCCGGCCGCCGACGAGCTGGCCCAGCGCTCCTGACTGGCCGGCCTCGCTCGTGACTAGCTGGCCTCAGCGCCCGGCTCCCGCCGGACTGAGCCGCCTGTACCAGGCTGATGGCCCGGGCTGACGACTCGGCCCGGGTCAGCTGCCTAGCTGCTGCTCCAGGGCCGCCACCTTGGCTTCCAGCGCGCCGGTGACGCCCGGCCGGATGTCAGCCTTCAGCGTCACGCTCACCCGCGGTGCCCGGGCTGCCACTGCGTCCACGGCGCGCTTCACCACGTCCATGACCTCATCCCAGTCACCCTCGATGGTGGTGAACATCGCGTCGGTCCGGTTGGGCAGCCCGCTCTCGCGCACTACCCGGACGGCATCCGCGACGTACTCCGCCACAGCCTCGCCCACCCCGAGCGGTGTCACCGAGAAAGCGACGAGCATGCCTGCCTCCTTGCGGGCGTTCCCGGCCCGGGCTATCTGCCCGCCGGCCGCCCCGGCCCATTGTCATGCCCCGCCCGGGCCCGCCCGCAGGCGGGCTCCGCCAGAACCCCGGCCCGGCCGGCCGGGCGGTCCTGCCACGGCCGGCCGGGAGCGGCCACCGCGCTGCGCCTCAGGAATGCCGGCGGCCCGGCGCGTCGCGCCGATGAATCCGGGGCCGGCCGGTAGTCCTACTCACTATGGACACCGTTGACCTGACGCCCGCCGCCCGGCGGCTGGGCGCGCTCATCTCCCGAGTGCCGGACGACGAGCTGAGCCGGCCCACGCCCTGCCCCGCCTACACCGTCGGCGACCTCATCCAGCATGTCGGCGTCATGGCCAGGGCCTTCACCGCTGCCGCCCAGAAGGCGGGCGGCCCGCTTGTCGAGGGACAGCCGGCTGGCGATGCTGCCCTGCTGCAGCCCGGCTGGCGGGAGCAGATCCCGCGCGATCTGGACACCCTGGCCGCCGCCTGGAACGAACCCGGCGCCTGGACCGGGATGACCAGGATCGCGGGCATGGACGCCCCGGCCGAGATGGTCGGCGTCACCGTGGCCGACGAGATCGCCGTGCACGGCTGGGATGCCGCTCAGGCCACTGGCCAGCCCTACAACTGCGACGCCGGCGTGCTGGCCGCGGCCATGCAGTTCCTCGATGTGTTCGCCAGCCCGGACGCGCCGGCCGGACCCGAGGTTGCGTTCGGCCCGTCCCGGACGCTGCCTGGCGAGGCCCCGATGCTGGACCGCGTCGTGGCCCGGGCCGGCCGGGACCTGGACTGGCCCGCCGCCTGAGCAGGTTGCTGGCCGCGCCGGCCGGCTGTCTGCAGCAGCTTCGCGAGCCGGCTGCGGAGCCGGCTGCGTCAGCCTGCCGGGCGCGGCCAGACGACCGGGAACAGCGGATGGTCCAGGTCCGCGCCGGCCGGCAGCTCCGCGGCCAGCCCCTCGAACGGCGGTGAGGTGCGCCACCGGCGCGGTGCATGCCGCGCCGCTGCCGACAGGTACCGCAGCGACAGCACCCGGCGGCGACCGCGGAACGGGAAGCCCGGCGCGCCGTGCACGGTCAGGAAGTCGAAGAAGATCGCGTCGCCCGGCGCCAGCTCGTAGCGGCGCAGGTCGAACGCCTCCCGGTCGGCCTCGATGTCGGGCAGCTCGGCCAGGCTGCCCGCCGGGAACCACTTCGCCTCGCCGGTCAGGAATGTGCGCGGCATCAGCCACGGCCCGCGGTGCGAGCCGGCCAGCAGCTCCAGGCAGCCCGCGGCCGGCACCGGGTCGACCGGGATCCAGGCGCTCACCCCGGCGCCGTCGACGTTGTAGTAGGGCTGGTCCTGGTGCCAGGGCGTGCGCTGCCGGGTGCCGCCTTCCTTGACCAGGATGTGGTCGTGGTAGAACCGCACTCGCTCCGTGCTCAGCAGCGCCGCCGCGATCCCGGCCGCCGGCGAGAACCGGGCCAGCCGCTCCAGTTGCGGCACCTGCTGCCAGCGGCAGAAATCCTCGGTGAACGTGCCCGGGTCGTCGGCGCTACTGGCCACCTGCGCCAGCGGGCCGGGACTGGCCAGCACCGTCTCGATCGCCGCCTCGGCCTCGGCTAGCTCGGCCGGGCCGAGTACCCCGCGCACGCACACCACGCCGTCGCGAGCAAACGCCGCGGCCGCCGCGGCCAGCCCGTCCCTCGTCGCGGGGAAGTCCTGCTGCGCGCTCATCGCGGCTCCTCACCTCGTCAGCCTGCTCGCTGCGGGCTCTGTTGTCTGCTCGCCTGCGGGGTGCCTGTGCGGCGCCGTCTTCCCTCCTCGCAAGCTCGTCAGTCCAGACAGCGCCGGCACCCGTCCGGCCGCGCGCCGCGCCGTCACAGGCCCGTGGCCGGGGCTACCCGGTAGTGGTATCGATGATGATCTGCGAACCCGGCCCGGCGGTAGAGGGCGCGGGCAGCCAGGTTCTCGTTCTCGACCTGCAGGTAAAGCCCGTGTACTCCCCGGCGCACCGCAGCGCGGGCCAGCGCGGCCGTGACCGCGGTGGCCAGGCCGCGGCGGCGGCAGGCCGGATCGGTCTCGACCGCGGTCAGCCCGGCCCAGTCTCCGTCGCCTGCCACCCGGCCGATGGCGATCGTCTGGCCCGACTCGCGGATACTCGCAAACGCCTGCCACGGCGCGGACACCAGCAGCCGCCGCCCGGCCGCGGGCAGGACACCGCCCCGGTAGTGGTACCGCGCTATCCAGGCCTCGTCCGGCTCGTCCGCGATCGTGACCAGCGGCCCGTTCCCGGCGGGTGCCTTCCTGGCAGACCCCCGCCCGGCTCGCCCGGCCCCGGCATCCGCCTGCCCGCCGCCGGGCAGTGCCGCGATGACCGCTGGATCGGCCGTCATCACGATGGCCGGCGCCTGCCGCAGCAGCCAGCCCAGCCCGGCGGCCTGCCGGTCGACCGGGCAGCCGTCCGGGCCGGCCATCGGGAACGGCACCGCGACCATCGCCGGCTGTCCGCGGGCCGCGTACCAGGCCCGGACCCGCTCCAGCGCCGCGGGCAGCGGCAGGCCCGGATCCCCGGTCGCCAGCGCGCTGTTCGCCCGTCCGGTGAATCCCGATGCCGCCCGCAGCCGCCACTCGCCCAGCTGCTCGCAGTCAGGCGCCCGCCAGCCCTGCGCGGCGGCCACCTCCAGGCCCGCGATGGAGATCGCCAGGTCGGCCATCAGCTGGTCCCCCGAAAAGCTTAGAAATCATCAGATATCCCCAACGATAGCGACGGGCCCCCCTTGTTCACGTACGGCGGCGGCCCGGCGACGGCAATTCTCGTGTGGGGTTCCCCTCAGCCTCCAGCCGGACTCGGCAAGGACGGAAGTGGGTAGTTTGGCAGGTATGAGAGCGTCTTTGTCAGCCCGTCAGGTCCCGCCGCTGCCGTGCGGCCCGGCTGGAGCACGGCGATGACGGCCAGCCTGCCCGGGGACCAGTACGCATCCGCCGTCGGGCTGATTGAGCGGTCGGCCGCGGCCCAGGTTGGCGGCATCCCCGAGAACCCGGCGGACGACGGCTTCTTCGGCCCGGCCAGCGTGGCCTGGCGGCTGAGCGCCGATCTGCCCTCCGTCATCGGCGGCCTGCGCGCGCTGATGCTGCAGGCCCTGCACCCGCTGGCGATGGCCGGGGTGGATCAGCACAGCGCCTGGCGTGCGGATCCCGTGGGCCGGCTGGCCGCGACCTCGGCCTACGTCACGACCGTGACCTTCGGCGAGCGGTCAGCGGCCGAGCGGGCCGCAGCCCGGGTACGCCGCATCCACGAGCACGTGACGGGCACCGACACGGTCACCGGCCAGCAGTACGCCGCCGGCGACCCGGCCCTGCTGCTGTGGGTGCACGCCGCCCTGGTCGACTCCACGCTGGCCGCCTGCGAGCTGTTCGGCGCCGGCCTGGCGCCGGGCGATGCCGACGACTACGTCGCCGAGATGGTGGTGGCCGCCCGGCTCGTCGGCGTGCCGCAGGAGCAGGTGCCGGCCAGCGCGGCCGCGCTGGCGAGTTACCTCGACAGCGTGCGGCCGCAGCTGCAGCGCACCCCGGCGGCCAGCGAGTCGATGGCCTACCTGCTGGACCCGCCCGGGCTGGACCCCGACATCGGCGAGATCTGGGCGGACATCCGCTGCGGGGCTGTGGCCGCGCTGCCGGACTGGGCCCGGGAGATGTACGGCTACCAGGTGGCGCCGCTGACACCCGAGCGGCGTACCGAGATCCGCCAGGCGCTCGGCGTCCTGGACACGGTGTACCTGGGTGAGCCGGGCGTGCTGGAGGCCCGGCAGCGGATCGCGGTGCGGATGCGCGCCGCCGCGCACCGGGCATGAGCCGCCGCACCCGGGCCGCCGGCCTGCTGGCCGCCGTGGCCGCTGCCGCGCTGACCGTCATCGGCGTGCGCCGCCGGGTCGGCGGACTGCGGCTGCGCCGGGGGCTGGCCACCGCCGCCCTGGTGGTGCGCGGCGGCGCCCGGTACGCCGGCCACGCGCCGCAGCTGTTCGCCGCCGCCGGCGAGCACCGCGAGCAGCTGCGCAGCGACCTTGCCCTGCAGACCGCGCAGGACGTCACGGCCACCCTCGGCGCGATGCGCGGCGTACTGGTCAAGCTGGGCCAGATGGCCAGCTACGTCGATGACGGCCTGGCTCCGCCGGTCCGCCGCACGCTCGGCCGGCTCCAGGACAGCATCCCGCCGATGACGCCCGAGCTGGCCGCCGGCGTCATCGCTGAGGAACTGGGCCAGCCGCCGGAGCAGGTGTTCGCCGAGTGGGATCCCGAGCCCATCGCCGCCGCCTCGATCGGCCAGGTGCACCGGGCCATCACCCGCGACGGCCGCGCTGTCGCGGTCAAGGTGCAGTACCCCGGCATCGCCGAGACGATGGCCGCTGACCTGGACAACGTCGCCCTGCTGCGCCGGATGCTGAAGATCACCGTGCCGCGCCAGGACGTCAACGCGCTGATCGACGAGCTGCGCGAGCGCATCGGCGAGGAGCTGGACTACCACCGCGAGGCAGCCAGCCAGCAGATGCTGGCGGACTACTACGACGGCCATCCCACCATCCACATCCCGGCCATCGTCAGCGAGCTGTCCACCCGGCGGGTAGTGACCAGCGAGCTGTCGGACGGGGCCCGGTTCGCCGAGCTGGCGACCTGGTCGCAGCACGAGCGCGACCTGGCCGGCGAGACGATCTACCGCTTCGTGTTCCGGAGCCTGTATGAGGTGGGCGCGTTCAACGGCGATCCCCATCCGGGCAACTACCTGTTCCACGGCGACGGGCGGGTCACCTTCCTGGACTTCGGCCTGGTCAAGCACTTCACCGCCGGCGACCTGCAGCCGCTGATGACGATGGTCCGCACGTTGTGCGTCGACAACCGGCCCGAGGAGTTCCGGGCCAGCCTGGAGCAGGCCGGGTTCATCGTCCCCGGCGCCCCGCTGAGTACCGATGTCATCATCGATCACCTGGCCGTGTTCTACGAGCTCGTCCGCGAGAACCGCACCATGACGGTCACCAGCGAGTACGCCTCGGCCGTCGTGCGCCGCTTCTTCGACCTGCGCAGCCCGGTAGCCGAGTACGCCAGCATCCCGCGGTCCTACGTCATCTTGCAGCGGATCAACCTGGGGCTGTTCGCCCTGCTCGGCGATCTGCAGGCGACCGCCAACTGGCGCGCCATCGCCGAGGAGATCTGGCCGTTCCTGCAGGCCCCGCCGTCCACCCCGATGGGCGAGGCGGAGGCGAAGTGGCGGGCCGCCCGCGCGCCGCGGCCCGCGGCCTGACCGGGCCGCCCGCTGCCGCCAAGATCACGCCACCAGCCCGCCGGGTGCGCCGCGCGTGTCGCTAGAGTGCGACGAGGCGCCCCGCGCGGCGGCCGGATGCCCGCCGGCCGGGCCGCGCAGGCCCTCCCCCCGGTCAGGAGAGGAAGACATGGACGTCCGGCAGTATGTTGACGAGCACGCCGCGGAGTTCTTCACCGCGCTGAAGCAGTGGCTCGCCATCCCGTCGATCTCCGCCGACCCCGCGCGGCACGACGACGTCCGCCGGTCCGCCGACTGGCTCGCCGCGCACCTGCGCGAGTCTGGCTTCCCGGTAGCGGAGGTCTGGGAGACGGGGACGGCCGCCGAGCCGGGACTGCCGTCGGTATTCGCGCACTGGCCCGCCGCCGACCCGGCGGCGCCGGTGGTGCTGGTCTACGGCCACCATGACGTGCAGCCGGTCGAGCCGCTGTCGGAGTGGGACAGCCCGCCGTTCGAGCCCGCCGAGCGCGGCGGCGCGCTGCTGGGCCGGGGTGCTTCCGACGACAAGGGACAGGTGCTGTTCCACTCCCTCGGCACCCGGGCGGCCCTGGCCGCGGCCGGGCGCCAGCGCCCCGCCGGTCTCACTCAAGCTGCTGATCGAGGGCGAGGAGGAGTCCGGCTCGACGCACTTTGCTGACCTGCTGCGCAGCAATCGGGACCGGCTGGACTGCGACGTCATCGTGATCTCGGACACCACGATGTGGGCCGCCGATGTCCCGTCCATGTGCGTGGGCATGCGCGGCGTGGCCGAGGCCGAGATCCACCTGCGCGGCGCCGAGCGGGACCTGCACTCCGGCTCGTTCGGCGGCGGCGTGCCCAACCCGCTGCACGTCCTGGCCGACCTGCTGTCGGGCCTGCACGATGAGAACGACCGGATCACCCTGCCGGGCTTCTACGACTCGGTGCTGCCGCTGTCGCAGGACGAGCGTGACCTGATCGCCCGGCTGCCCTTCGATGAGAAGGCGTGGCTGGCGGATGCGGGCAACAGCGGCGCCGAGCGCCGGCGAGGCCGGCTACAGCCCGCTGGAGCGGGTCTGGGCCCGGCCGACCGCTGAGGTCAACGGCATGTGGGGCGGTCACACCGGGCCCGGCGGCAAGACGATCATCCCGGCCGAGGCGCACGCCAAGCTGTCGTTCCGGCTGGTCGCCAGCCAGGAGCCCGCCGACGTGATCGCCGCGCTGCGCACGTACGTGCGCGAGCACACCCCGGCCGGCATCGAGGCGACGGTGTCCTCGCACGGGCACGGCGTGCGGCCCTCGTTCTCGCCGCTGGACTCACCCGCCGTGCAGGCCGGCCGCCGGGCCCTGCAGCGCGCCTTCGGATCCGAGGTGCTGTTCACCCGCGAGGGCGGCAGCGGACCCGAAGCCGACCTGGCCGACACCCTCGGCGCGCCGCTGGTGTTCGTGGCGGTCGGCCTGGACTCCGACCGGATCCACGCGCCGAACGAGAAGGTGGAGATGGCGCTGCTGCTGAGCGGCGCGCAGGCTGCGGCCTACTTGTGGGAGGAGCTGGCCGCCGCGGCGGCCGAGCTCACGGCCGGCTCGTGAGCACGCCTCCTCCGGCGCTCCGCCCCGGCGCGGCCGGCCTGGGGCGGCTGGCTCTCGCGCGCGGTGACGTCGACCGGTCCGGCCACCTGCGCGGCGACGACGAGTGGCTGGCCGCGGCCTGGGCCGGGCCGCAGACCCGGGTCGTGGTGATCGATCACGGCCGGGCCCTGGTGCGCATCGGCGGCGGCGAGGCCCGGCCTGGTCTTCGTCTCGCCCGGCCAGGCTCCGGACGGGATCCGCTTCCTGCTCGGCATCGACGACGACGGCGTCGCGTACTTCGGCGTCGACGGCCCGCTGCCCGAGCCAGCCGCCAGCGCGGCGGGTCAGGACGGTGCGGCAGCGGCAGCAGCCGGGACTGAGGTCCGCCCGGCTACCCTGCGCGAGGCCGGGCCGCTGCTGGCCGACCGCGACGCCGGGCTGATGACCCATGCCACCGGCCTGGCCAACTTCCACGACAGCCACCACTTCTGCCCGAAGTGCGGCGCGCCCAGCGAGCCGGTCCTGTCCGGCTCGGCGCGGCGCTGCACCGCGGAGGGGACCGATGAGTTCCCGCGCTCCGACCCGGCCATGATCGTGCTGGTCACCGACCCGGATGACCGGATCCTGCTGGCCAGCAACGCGGCCTGGTCGACGACCCGGGTCTCGATCCTGGCCGGCTTCGTCGAGACGGGTGAGTCAGCTGAGCAGGCGGTGGTCCGCGAGGTGCACGAGGAGGTCGGCATCACCGTCTCTGACGTGCGCTACCTCGGCAGCCAGCCCTGGCCGCTGCCGCAGAGCCTGATGCTCGGGTTCCGCGCGTCCGCGGCCGCCGGCCAGCAGATCAGCGTGGACGGCGACGAGATCACCAACGCCGCTTTTTACAGCCGCGCAGAGCTCGCCGCCGCCGTCGCCGCCGGGACGCTCGCGCTGCCGGCCGCGGTGTCCATCGCCCATCAGATCGTTCAGTCGTGGTACGGCGCGCCGCTGCCAGGTACCTGGTAGGCGACTGCTCACCTGTCCGGGCCGCGCCGCCGGCTGCGCTCCGGCAAGGCCGCCGCGGTGCAGCCGCGGCGCTACCAGGCCGGTGCTAGCCGCCGGACCGACTCGGCGGGCTCGGCGCCCGGCGCGGGCAGGATGGCGATGACCGGGGTGTCCAGCCCGGCGTCGTGGTACTGCGCCACCCGCTCCCGGCACTCCTCCAGCGAGCCGTGGATCACCAGGTCATCGACCACTTCATCAGGGATGGCCGTCAGAGCCCCGGCGCGGTCGCCGCTGGCCCACGCCTGCTGCATCGGCGCCAGCAGCTCACCGCGGCCGAGCCACTCGTGGAATTTCGCGTAGACGGGCACTGTCAGGTAGGCGGCCAGGACCCGGCGGCCGATGGCCCGGGCCAGGTCGGCATCGGTGGTCGGGCAGACGAAGACCCGGGCGATCAGCTCGCAGTCGGCGCCCGCCACCTCGCGCACCCGGGGCACGTCCGCCGGGGACAGCCAGTTGGTGATCGCGGCGTCGGCTTCCTTGGCCGCCAGCCGCACCATCCCGGGCCGCAGCGCCGCCAGCGCGAGGGCCGGCGGCTCGGCCGGGGCCGGGTCGAGCCGGAACCCGTTCACCGAGAACGTCTCATAACGCTGGCTGACCTTGCCGCCGGCCAGCGCCGCCCGCAGGAACTGCAGCATGTCCCGGGCCCGCTGATAAGGCTTCTCGAACGGGATGCCGTTCCACTGCTCAACCGCGACCTGCGAGGAAGTGCCGATGCCCATCACGAACCGGCCGGGCGCCAGGTTGGCCAGCGTCGCCGCGCTGATCGCCAGGGCGACAGGCGCACGGGTGTAGATCCCGGCGATGGCCGTGCCCAGCCGCAGCGACGGCGCCCACTGGCTGGCCAGGGTCAGCGGCGTGAAGGCATCCACTCCGTTCAGCTCCGCGGACCAGGCGTCGGTGTAGCCCAGTACGGGCAGCGCCGTGATGATCTCGCGCTGCTCGGGCAGGCTGAGTCCGTGCAGCGGGAGCGTGATTCCCCAGCGCCGCGTGCTGTCCATGTAGATGTCCTCCCGGGGGTCTGCTGCCTACATTCTGGCCGAAATCCGGCGCCCCCGGCACTGCCGGTGATCCCGGAAGGCGCGCGCCCCGTAATTTTGTCCCGCTCCGGCGGGATGACTGGCCGGGCCCAGCCGGTTAGCGCATACCGGGTGCCCGGCCGGGCACCCGGACGAGCTGGGAGGTTTCATGCGCGACAGATCGATCGCCGGAACGCCGGTCAGCGCCATCGGCCTGGGCGGCATGCCGATGTCGATCGAGGGGCGGCCCGACGAGGACCGCTCGATCCGGACCATTCACGCGGCGCTGGACGCCGGCGTGACGTTCATCGACACCGCTGACGCCTACCACTATCAGGCCGGCGAGACCGGTCACAACGAGCGGCTGATCGCCAAGGCGCTGAGCACGTACGGAGGTGACACGAGCGAGGTTCTCGTCGCCACCAAGGGCGGCCACGTTCGCCCCGGCGACGGCTCGTGGACCGTGGACGGCTCGCCCGCGCACCTGCGCGAGGCGGTCGAGGCGTCGCTGAAGGCGCTGGGCACCGACGTCATCGGCCTGTACCAGTTCCACCGCCCCGACCCGAAGGTTCCCTACGCCGAGTCCATCGGGGCGCTGAAGGAACTGCACGACGCGGGCAAGGTGGCCCTGACCGGGATCTCGAACGCCACCGTCGAGCAGATCGACCTGGCCCGGCAGATCCTCGGCGAGGGCAACCTGGCCAGCGTCCAGAACCAGTTCTCGCCCGACTTCCGGTCCAGCGAGGGTGAACTGGCGCACTGCGCCGGGCTGGGCATCGCGTTCCTGCCGTGGGGCCCGTTCGGCGGGAGCAGCCGGGCCGGCGCGCTCGGCACGCGGCATGCGGCGTTCGGCGAGATCGCCGATGCCCGCGGGGTCTCCGCGTACCAGGTCACCCTGGCCTGGATGCTGGCCAAGGCTCCGGTCGTGATCCCGATCCCGGGGGCCAGCCGGCCGGAGTCGATCCGCGACTCCGTGCAGGCCGCCGACCTGGAGCTGACCGCAGCAGAGCTGGCCCGCCTCGACGCAGCCTGACCCGCCTGCCACCACGCGGCGGCCGGGCGCCCCCCCGGCGCGAGCCGGAGGGACGCCCGGCGCCGTCTGGACTGACGAGCCTGCGAGGAGGGAAGACGGCGCCGCACAGGGCGTCCCGGAGGCTCGCAGGCAATACAGCGTCAGGCCGGGAGGCCGATCAGGTCGGCCATCTGGTCCACTGCGTAGCCGAAGAAGTCATCGGCCGGATCGGCGCTGCCCACGAGCTGGCCGAACAGCTCGAAGCTGATCATGCCGAACAGCTGAGTCCAGGCGATCAGCGCCCGCGCGACCACCGGCCCGGGCACGCCGGGCGCGATGATGTCCGCCACGGTCCGGGCCTGGGCGGCGAGCTGGCCGGGCAGCGGCGGGAGGTCTCCGAGTGCGGCCGGCCGGGCCTGCCAGGCGTCGGCGAGCAGGGCCCCGAGCACCAGCGCCACCCGGCCGGCGGGCGCGATGGTCTCGGCCGGGGCCTGGTAGCCGGGCACCGGCGAGCCGTAGATCAGGGCGTACTCATGCGGGTGCGCGATGGCCCAGGCGCGGGCCGCCGCGGCGCAGGCCTGCCACCGGCGGCGGAAGCCGCCGGCCGGGATCTGCGCCGCGGCCTCCTCGGCGGCGGCGCCCAGCGCGTTGTAGGCGTCAATGATCAGCGCGGTGAGCAGGTCATCCCGGCTCGGGAAGTACCGGTACAGGGCCGAGGAGACCATGCCGAGCTCGCGCGCGACGGCGCGCAGCGACAGCCGCTGCGCACCGCCGGCGGCCAGCTGGCGGCGCGCTTCCTCCTTGATCTCGCTGGTCAGCTCGGCGCGGGCGCGGGCCCGCGCCGTCTGGCCAGCGCTGGCCGGCGTGGCCGGCCGCTTCGCGTGCTCCATGACGAACAGTCTGCCATCTCAGAGAGCGCTGTTCAAATAAGAGAGCAGTGCTCTTGACATGGAGCCGGCTGTGCGGAACACTGATCTAAAGAGAGAGCAGTGCTCTCGAAAAGACCAGCTAGGATCAGGACCAGGAGCTTGCGATGTCTGACCTCACTACTCGCTACGTCATGCCCGGCACGTTCATCGGCCGGGTCGTGGGCCGGTTCTTCAACTCCGTCGTCGCCGGGCTCACCAAGGCCGGCGTGAGCCTGTACGGCAGCCGGATCCTGTACGTGCGCGGCCGCACCAGCGGCGAGTGGCGGACCACCCCGGTCAACCCGCTCACGATGGCCGGCGGCCGCTACCTCGTCGCGCCGCGCGGCCACACCCAGTGGGTCAAGAACATGCGCGCAGCGGGCGGCGGCGAGCTGCACAAGGGCCGCCGGGTGGAGAAGTTCACCGCGACCGAGCTGGCCGACGCCGACAAGCCGCAGATCCTGCGCGAGTACCTGCGGCGCTGGAAGATGGAGGTCGGCATATTCTTCGACGGCGTCGGCCCCGACGCCACCGACGAGCAGCTGCTCGCGATCGCGCCCGGCTACCCGGTATTCGCGATCACGCCCCGGGGCTGAGCTGGCGCAGCGCCTGCGCGGTCGGCTCGTCGGCCGGGGTGTAGGTCACCATCCGGGTGCCGAGCTTCTGGCCGAGCCACAGGTTGGTGTAGTTCAGCCGGAGCAGGCCGACCTCGGGGTGCAGCCACTGCTTGGTCCGGTTCTCCGGGGCCGCCACCTCGTGACGCTCCCACAGCTCAGCGAACTCGGGGGAGACCTTGGTCAGCCGGGAGACCAGGCACTTGTAGGCCGGCTCGGCGACATGCTCGGCCATGGCTGACCGGTACTCGGCGACCATCCGGCGCGCCACCTCGGGCCAGTCGACGATCGAGGTGCGGCACGCCGGGCGGGTGAACACCCGCCACAGGGCATTGCGCTCCTCGAAAGGCACCTCGGTCAGCGACCCCATGATCTGCTCGTAGGCACAGTTGAAGCCGAGGATGTCGAACCGGGCGTTGCGCACGCAGGCCGGGTAGGGGACGAGCTGATCCAGCAGCACCTGGATCTCGCCGGGGACCGCCTTGCAGTCCAGCGGCGTCGTCCCGTCGGGCACCTCGGCCAGCCGGAACAGGTGCTCGCGCTCATGCGGGTCCAGCAGCAGCGTCCGCGCCACCGAGTCGAGGACCTGCGGTGAGGCATTGATGTCGCGGCCCTGCTCGAGCCAGGTGTACCAGGTGACCCCCACCCCGGCCAGGGTGGCGACCTCCTCGCGGCGCAGCCCGGGGGTCCGCCGCCGGGCCGCAGGGGGGAGGCCGACCTGCTCCGGGGCGATCCGCTCCCGCCGGCTGCGCAGGAATCCGGCCAGTTCCTGGCGGCGCAGCTCAGCCGGGGCGAGGCGGCCGTTGCCGCGCCCGTTAGCGCCGGCCCGGGCGTGCGAGTCGAGGGTCTGCGTGCTCATGGGTACCATCCTGCCAGAACCACCATACGGTTGCCAGTTACCATCAATACCAGTATAAACAGGCTCTAGTACCTGGCTAAGATTTCCGGCCACGATGGTGGCATGTCCTCTCCTGCGAACTCCGCCATCCGTGACGGGCGCCGCCCCGGCAGCGCTGCCGGGCCGTCTGTCACGGTCATCCCGCCCGGCCCGGCGGGCTCAGCCCAGCACGGCCCCGGCCGGCACAGCTCCGGCACCACCAGCTCCGCGTCGCACGGTACGGGGCAGCACCGACAGAACGGGTCCGGCGTGCTGACGGCGACCGGGCTGATCGTCGTGCTGGTCGGCGTCTTCCTGCCGATGGTCGACTTCTTCATCGTCAACGTGGCGCTGCCCACGATCGACCACGACCTGCACGCCAGCGCGCCGCTGCTGGAGCTCGTGGTCTCGGCTTACGCCACCGCCTACGCCCTGCTGCTGGTAGTCGGCGGCCGGCTGGGCGACACCTTCGGCCGAAGGCGGCTGTTCCTGGCCGGCATGGCCGCGTTCACGCTCACCTCGCTGGCCTGCGGGCTGGCCCCGACTGCGCCGTTCCTGGTCGGTGCGCGGGTGGCGCAGGGCGCCTCCGCCGCGCTGATGGTCCCGCAGGTACTGTCCACCATCCAGGCCGCCACCACCGGGGAGCGCCGGGCCCGCGCACTGGGCCGGTACGGTGCCGCCGGCGGCCTGGCCGCCGTGGTCGGCCAGCTGGTCGGCGGGCTGCTGGTCTCGGCCAACCTGGCCGGCACTGGCTGGCGCCCGATCTTCCTGGTCAATGTCCCGATCGGGGTTGCCGGGCTGATCCTCGCGCAGCGGCACGTGCCGGACACCCGCGCCGAGCGGGCGGCCCGCGTCGACCACCACGGCACCGCGCTGCTCGGCATCACGGTCCTGGCCCTGCTCATCCCGCTGACGGAGGGCGAGTCGCTGCACTGGCCGGCCTGGACGATCGCGCTGCTGGCCATCTCACCGCTCGCGCTGGCCGCGTTCGCGGTGGTCGAGATCCGCATCGAGCGGTCCGGCCGCACCCCGCTGGTCCCGCCGTCGCTGCTGCGGCACCGGAGCATGCGCAGCGGGCTGCTCCTGGCGCTGCCGTTCTTCGCGGGCTTCGGCGCCTTCATGTTCTGCTACGCGCTGCTGGTCCAGCAGGGACTGGGCGACAGCGCCGTGGCGGCCGGGGCCGGGCTCGCGCCGATGGCCGTGACGTTCCTGGCCGCGTCCCTGTCGACCTCGCGGCTGCTGCGCCGGTTCGGCACCAGGGTGCTGACCGCCGGCGCCATCCTGCAGGCGATCGGCCTGCTCGGCCTGGCCGGCGCCGTGCTGGCGACCTGGCCGGGCGTGTCGCTGGGCTGGCTCGCGCCGGGCATGGCGGTCGCCGGGCTGGGCCAGGGCCTGGTGATGAGCCCGCTGTTCGGCACGGTCCTGTCTGAGGTGCCGCCGTCGTCAGCGGGTGCCGCCAGCGGCGTGCTCACCACCACTCAGCAGACCGCGCTGGCGCTGGGCGTGGCCACGCTGGGCAGCCTGTTCATCGCGCTGGCCGGCGACGGGGTCGGCATGCGCGACGGCTTCATCACGGTCGTCGGCATCCAGGTCGTGATCGCGATCGGCCTGGCCCTGGGCACCCGGCGGCTGCCGGGCTGGCGCCGCCCGGCTGCCGTGGCGGTCGTCGCGCCCCAGCCGATCGAGGCCGCGCGACCCAGCACCGCGGCCTGACCGAGCCGGCCCGGACCGGGACGGCCTGACTCGGCCGAGCTGCTCAGCCGTCCTGACTCGGCCGGGCTGACTCAGCCGTGCTGACTCAGCCGTCCTGATCCCGCGGCATCCTGGCGGCCGCCTTGATCCGCGGCCGCCAGGCGGTTCGGCCCGCGACTAGCCCGGCCGTCACGCCGGCCGGACAGGGAGGAGGCTCTTGCGTCGCCCCGGCGCAGGAGCCTCCTCCCCGCTGCGCGTCCGACGGCCGGGCGCCGGCGGTCCGGCGCTACGCCGCTGGCGGGCGGCCGGCCGCCGAGTGGGATTACCCCGTTCTGGCAAGGCCTTTGAAGTCCCCCGCTGACCTGCGGCGATCCCGCGCTCTGGGGAGATCTCCCCTTGAGGGCGGGGCAGCGCTCGCGCACTCTCATCAGCATGCGGTGGCCAGCGGGCGCGAGCCCGAGGTGGCCGTGACCCGGCAGGCCGGGGCCGCACTGGAGGGAGCAGGGCGATGTTCAAGTCCATTCCGATGCTGGCCGGCGCGGCCGCTGGCGTGTACCTGGCCGTGGCGACGGGCGCCGCACCGCCGCCGTCCGAGCTGCTCGCGCACCTCAGTCACGGATCGCTGTCGTCGGTCCTGGCCGGCTCGTCGTCATCATCGTGCTCGGCGGACTGGGGGACCGGCTCGCAGTCCGGGGCGGCGCGCGGCGGGCACGCCGGGAAGGCCCTCGACGTCCGGGTCGGGGCGCACCACTGCTACGACCGGATGGTCATTGACCTGGGCCCTGGCGCGGTGCCGGGCTATCGCGTCGGCTACACCGGGGCGGTGCGATCGGAGGGCAGCGGGCGGGCGGTGCCGCTGCGCGGCCGCGCTCAGCTGGCGATCACCCTGCGCGGTAGCGCGGCTTCCAGCTTCCCGGCCTGGGGGAGCGAGCTAGCGAACGTGTCGGGCTTCCGGGTGTTCCGGCAGGTGGCCGGGGCGGGCTCGGCCGAGGGCTCGACGGAGATCGGGCTGGGCGTGCGGGCCAGGCGGCCGTTCCGGGTCAGCGTGCTGCAGGGTCCCGGCCGGGACTCGCGCCTGGTGATCGACGTCGCCCGGTACCGCTGAGGAAAGCTAGCCGGGCCCGGACCCGCGGGGGCGTCCGGGCCCGGCCCCTGCCGCCGCCCGCGCTGTCAGCCGGGTCCGGGTCGCGCCGGCAGCCGCCGCAGGTCGTCGGCGGTCAGCGTGCCGGTCGACATCAGCACCCGGATCAGCTCTTCCAGGGCGCGCGGCCCGCGCAGTCCGGGGATGCCCATCCGGGTGTACTTGTTCCGGATGTTCTCGCAGCGCTTGACCACGGTGTGCGGCTCCCAGCCGATCCGCTCCGCCGTCTCGGCGGCGCTGTGCGGCGCGGGCGCCCCGGCGTGCCGCCAGGTCAGGTAGTCCTCGAAGCGCGCGGCCAGCACCAGCCGGTCACCGTCGGTCAGGGGCAGCTTGTTGTGCGTCGAGGTGACCACGCTCTCCGCGCGGATCCGGCGGCGGGCCGGCCGGACGGGCGCCTGCGCCCCGGCGCCAGGCTCGCCGGCCTGCTCGCTCCCGCTGGCTCCGGCTGGCCCGCCTGCTCCGGCCGGCGCCCTGACCGGGTTCGGCCCGGTGGCCGCGCCGGCTTCGCTCCGCCGCCGGCTTCCGCTCCGCCGACGGCTTCGGCTCCGGCGACGGCACCGGGCCCGGCGGCGGTACCCGCCCCGCCTGCGTCCGCGCCTTCGCTGGCGTCGCCGGCGCCGCTGGCTCCGGCGCCGCCGTCCGCGCTCGCCCCGGACCCGGCTGCCGTCCCGGGCTCGTCCTCATCGTCGAGGTCGGGCAGCCGCAGCCGGAGCGTGTAGTCATCCAGGAATCCGTGCAGCCGGACCTTGATGTGCCACTGCTGCAGCGGCGCGCGCATGCCCGGCGGCAGGTCGACCCGGAAGCCCAGGTCGCCGGTCAGGTACAGCAGCGACGAGCGGCTGGTGTTGTGCACCCACCAGCAGTCGTGGTTGAAGCTGAAGCTGCCCGCGTGCCGGGACAGCCCGCTGTCCTGCGCCGGGAGCACGGCTGAGGACGTGGGGGACCGGCCGAACGTGAAGGCCTCACCCGGCCGGAGCCGCCACGTCCGCGTCTCGTACATGACGATCAGTAGCACCGGACCCGAGCACCTCCAGCTTCAGCACCTCCAGCGTCACCGTAGGATCCGGCGATCATCACGTCAACGCTGGTCCCGGCCATTGTCCCCGCGGCCGGGCCGCCGGCGTCCGGCGTCGCGGTGCCTTCGGCTGCCGCCGGGTGCGCCGAGCTAGGCCGTGAGGGCCAGTGTCGCGCCGGTCGGGCCGGTCAGCCGGTGACACCCGGCGGCCGCCGGGAACCGGGCCAGATCGCCGCTGACCCGCGCCCGCGGGCCGTCCGGCCCGGTCAGGATCGTGCCGTCGGCGGCGCAGGCCACCAGCTCGTCCCCGGCCCGCAGCAGCACCGGGCCGTCGCGATCGGCTGAGATCGCCGTGCGGCCGGCCCTGATCGCCGCCAGTACCGCATCCGGGTCAGCCGATTCCGCCTCCACCCAGGTCGTCGGCGTGCCGGGCGGCGCGTCCGAGCCCGGCCGGTGCCAGTCGCTGCCGCCGACCGGGATCGCCGCCGGGTCCCAGGCCAGCCACCAGGCCAGCGGAGTTGTCCAGTGCGGGTCCAGCCAGCTCCAGTGCCACACTTCGGCCAGCGGCGGGCGCCGCTTCATCGGCTCCATCCAGCTCACGTGACCGCCGATGGGGTGGTTGACCGAGAGCAGGCCGCCGGCCCGCTCCGTCGCCGCCAGCCACGCGTCCGGCGGTTCACGGAAGTCGATCCAGCCGATGTCGCCCAGCGCGCCGGCGTGCCCGGTCTCGGTCGTTACCTCCTGGCCCGCCAGCAGCACGATGCCGTGCGCGGCCGCGGCGGCCGGGAGTTCCCGGTGATGGCTGATGGTGTTGTGGTCAGTGACCGCGAGGTAATCCAGGCCCCGGCCGGCCGCGAACCGGGCCAGCTCCGGGACCGTCATCACCCCGTCCGAGTGCACCGTGTGCGTGTGCAGGTCCCCGGCCAGCCAGCGGCGCCCGGCGGCGGCCGGCAGCTCGCGGCGCGGCGGCCGCTCGGCCAGCGGCGGCAGGTCTTCGGGCAGCCGGTCTGGCGTCAGCTCGCCGGGCGTGCCGGAGACCTGAACCGTGACGCGGTAGTCCGCGCCCGCGGGCGGCACCCGGTGCAGGCCGATCACCACCTGCCACAGGCCCGGCTCCAGCTCGCCGGGCAGGTAGCCCGGGGTGGCCGCGTCCGCGGTGATCACGAACGAGCGCCGGGCGCCGCCGGACCAGCCCCGGAAGCCGGCCGCGCCCAGGCAGCCCAGGTCCATGACCGCCGCTGCGGATCGCTCGTACTCCAGCTCCGCCCGCAGGGCGCAGGTGCCAGCCGGGACCTCGACCGGCAGGTACTGCCAGGCCGATGCGAACCGGTCCTCCAGCGTCCAGCGTCCCGTGTGCCGCGCCGCTACCTCCATGACCTCATCTGACCAGATAACCAAGGCGCGGGCGAGCGCCGCAGGCCGCGGCCGGCCTTGCCGGCACGAATTCAACGAGCGTAGAATTCAACACACGTTGAGTTCTTGCCTGCGGGCCGGCCAGCGCCGGGCGGCCGCACCGCCGGGCCCGCGGACCGAACGAGGAGCGCTGCCATGTGGGCGATGATCGTCAAGGAGTTCCGTCAGGTCGGCCGGGACCGCCGCACCCTGGTCATGATGATCGTGATGCCGATCGTCCTGCTCGTCGTGCTGGGCTACGCGGCCAGCTTCAACGTGCAGTCCATTCCCGTCGCCATGGCCGGGCCGCAGGCCGCTGCCCTCGCCCGAGAACTGCCGAAGCCGTTCGACGTGGTCAGCTCAGCGCCGGGCCAGGGCCGCGCCTGGGCGCAGCGGCAGCTGCGCGACGGGCACGCGGCCGTTGCCGTCGTGGCCGGGCGCGGGACACGCCCGGTGGTGCTGATCGACGGCACCCAGCTGTTCACCGCGCAGGCCACTCTCACGGCGCTGTCCCGGCTGGACAAGGGCACCGGCGGCCCGGCCGCGCCCGCGGCGGGCGCCGCCCCGCGGGTCACGGTCCTGTACAACCCGGGCCTGGATACCTCGGCCATCATGATCCCTGGCCTGGCCGGCGTGGTCCTGGTCTTCATCGGCACGATCATCACCAGCCTGGGCGTGGTCCGGGAGCGGCAGTCCGGCACCCTGGAGCAGCTGGCCGTGATGCCGCTGCGGCCCCGGGATGTGTACCTGGGCAAGATCGTCCCGTACTTCGCGGTCGCCGCCGCGGACCTGGCCATCGTGCTGGCGGTCGGGATCGCGGTGTTCGGGGTGCCGTTCCGCGGGTCGCCGGCGGTGTTCGCGCTCGGCTGCCTGCTGTTCCTGTTCGTGACGCTGGGCATCGGCGTGCTCATCTCCAGCGTCTCGCAGAACCAGGGCCAGGCCATCCAGCTGGCGGTCATGACGATGCTGCCGCAGGTGCTGCTGTCCGGGCTGATCTTCCCGCTGTCCTCGATCGCGGCCGGAGTGCGGTGGATCGCCTACCTGCTCCCGCTGACCTACTTCAACGAGATTGCCCGCGGGGTGATGCTGCGGGCCGAGCCGCTCGCCGCGCTATGGCAGCCGCTGCTCATCCTGGCCCTGCTCGGCGTGGCCGTGATGACGCTGGCGACGCTGCGGTTCCGGGCCTTCCTGGCCCCGTCGGAGCGCGGCCGCGTCCGGGCCCGCGGCCGCGCGGCCGTGCCGGTTCCGGCCGGGTCCGGATCGGCCTCCGGAGCGGACCGGTGACGGGTGCAGGCGCGCCGGACAGGCCAGGCCGGTGGGGCGCCGCGGAGGTGCGCGTTGCCTACGGGCCGGTAGTGGCGCTGGACGGAGTGTCGCTGGCGGCGCCACCCCGTCAGGTCACGGCGGTCGTCGGCGGAGACGGCGCGGGCAAGAGCACGCTGCTGCGGTGCCTGGCCGGGACACAGCGGCCGGAGGCAGGCCAGGTCTACCTGCCCGGCGCCCGGCAGACGGGTTACCTGCCCGCCAGTTCCGGCACCTATCCCGACCTCACCGTGGCCGAGAACCTGGCCTTCCGCGCCGCGGCGTACGGGCTGCCGTCAGCGGCGGCCCGCGAGCGCGCCGCCACGCTGACCGAGCAGGCCGGCCTGACCGGAGCGGCGAGCCGGCGTAGCCGGGCAGCTGTCCGGCGGGATGCGGCAGAAGCTCGGCGTGATCTGCGCGCTGCTGCACGAGCCCGGCCTGCTCATCCTGGACGAGCCCACCACGGGCGTGGACCCGGTCAGCCGGGCCGGGCTGTGGCGGCTGATCGCGGGCGCGGCCGCCGGCGGCGCCGCCGTGGTGGTGGCCACGACTTACCTGGACGACGCCGGCCGCGCGGCATCGGTGCTGGTCCTGGACGGCGGCCGGGCCCTCGCCGCCGGGACGCCGGAGGAGATCGTCGCCGGCCTGCCCGGCACGATCACGGCGCCCGGCGGACCGCCCGGTCCGGCGGAGCGGCCCCGCAGCTGGCGCCGGGGTGGTGCCTGGCGGGTCTGGGTCCCGCCCGGCGCCCCGGCTCCGGCGGGCCAGCCGGTCGCGCCGGACCTGCAGGACGCCGTGACGGTCGCCGCACTGGCCCGCGAAACGGGGCACCAGCACGGCGTCGCTGATCAGGCTGACCCGGCGGCCGGGGCAGGCGAGGCGAGCGGACTGAGCCGGGCGGCCGAGCGGCGAGGCGAGCGGACTGAGCCCAGCGGCCGTAGTGACTGGCCTGGCCGCCGGGAGCGGGCCGCACCCGGCGGCTGCGCTGGCCGGGGTCGCGCGCGGGCCGGGATATGCGGCCGGAGTGCGGCCGGGCTCGCCGGCGGCGCTGGCCGCGTGCGCCGCTGTCACCGCGACCTTCGGGCACTTCACGGCCGTACGCGAGGTGAGCCTGCAGGTCCGGCCCGGCGAGATCATCGGGCTGCTCGGCGCCAACGGAGCCGGCAAGACCACGCTGATCCGGATGCTGCTCGGCCTGCTGCATCCCTCGGCCGGCACGGTCGAGTTGTTCGGCCAGCCGCCGTCGCGCCGCACGCGCCGCCGCCTCGGCTACGTGCCGCAGAGCCTCGGCCTGTACGACGACCTCACCGTGGCCGAGAACCGGGCCTTCTCGGCCGCGGTGTTCGGCATCCCGGCCGGGAGCCAGGCGGGGCGGCCGGGTGAGCCACGCGCGGCGGGGCCGCCGGGTGAGCCACGCGCGGCCGGGCGGCCGGGTGAGCCGCGCGCGCCACGCGCGGCCCGGCGGCTGCTCGTCGGGCAGCTGCCGCTGGGACTGCAGCGGCGGGCGGCGTTCGCCCAGGCCCTGGCGCACCAGCCCGACCTGCTGATCCTGGACGAGCCGACATCCGGCGTGGACCCGCTGGGCCGGGCCCGGCTGTGGGATACCGTGCGGTCGGCGGCCGAGGGCGGCGCCGGAGTGCTGATCACGACGCACTACATGGAGGAGGCGCACGAGTGCGACCGGCTGATCATCATGGCGGATGGCGGCGTCGTGGCTGAGGGGACTCCGGAGCAGGTCACCGGCGATGCCAGCGTGACGGTCGTGACAACTGGCGCGTGGGAGACGGCGTTCCGGCGGCTGGCGGACGCCGGCCTGGACGTGACCATGGCCGGGCACACTCTGCGGCTGCCGCTCGCCAGCCCGGACCAGGCGCGCGACGCGCTGGGCGACGCCGGTGCCGGTGCCGGTGTCGCCGTGAGCACGGCGCCGGCGTCGCTGGAGGAGCGTTTCTTCCAGCTCGTTCAGTCCGCCGCGGCCGCGAGCCCGCTGCCGCAACGTGAAGAGTTTGCGCCACCCGTGACGCAAACTCTGCACGCTGAGCGGAGCAGGGAGCGGACCGGGCGCCGCCGTGACGGCTGAGCGGCCGGAGCGGGCCCGGCCCGGCCGCCCGGCTCGGGCGCGGAGCGGCCGGGCGGCCGGCGACAGCGGGACGCGCGAGGCGATCCTGGACGCGGCCCGGGCCCGGTTCGCCGAGCACGGGTACGACGGCGCGACGATCCGGGGCATTGCCGCCAGCGCCGGTGTCGACCCGGCGCTGGTGCATCACTTCTACGGCAGCAAGGAGCGGCTGTTCGCCGCCGCCATGCGGCTGCCCGTCGTGCCCAGCGAGGTGCTCGCCGCGGCGTTCGCCGAAGCGGACCGGCGCGGGGCCGGGTTCAGCCCCGGCGAGCAGCTGGTCCGCACCGCGCTGACGGTGTGGGAGAGCTCGGAGGTGCTGGGCATCTTCATCGGCCTGCTGCGCTCGGCGCTGACCAGCGACGCCGCGGCGAGCATGCTCCGCGAGTTCCTCACCGACGCGATCATCGGCCCGATAGCGGCCCTGACCCGGGCCCGGCACCCGGCGGCAGATCCGGCGGATGCGGCCTACCGGGCGTCAGCTGCGGCCAGCCAGATGGTCGGCCTCGCACTGACCAGGCACGTCATCCAGCTCGGCCCGATCACCGAGGCCAGCATCGCTGACCTGGCCGCCACCGTCGGTCCCACCCTGGACCGCTACCTGACCGGCGACATCCGGGCCCGGCCGGACGGCGGCTGAGCCAGCACCGCCAGCGCAGCCCGGCGGGCCGGGGCGGCCCCGCCCGGCGCGGCCCGGGCCCGGCGCGGCCATCGGCGCAAGGACGGCGGCCAGTCGGTAGGCTAGGAGTAACACGGCGTTGATCCGGCCATCACCGGTGAGCCCCCGGAAGAACGGATGTCCCGGCAGCGGGATGCCTTACTAGAACCGGGCGGGCGGGCCCGTCACAGCCTGAACGAGCGGTCGCGATCGTGCCGGCGTACCACCGGTGCCCGCGGCAAGCGAGGTGGTACCGCGGTTCCGCCCGGCAGCCGGGCGGTGTCGTCCTCGTGCGATACCAGGACGGACTGCGAAGGGCCACCGATGAGCTATCCCAGGGCTTTCACCAGCGCGGATGCCGCGGACAACGAGGCCGCCGGCGGCGTGCCCGCCAGCCCGTCCTTCCCCGCCGTCGAGGAGCGGGTCCTGGACTACTGGGCGGCAGATGACACCTTCCGCGCGTCGGTGCAGAACCGCCCGTCCGGCCAGGACGGCGACAACGAGTTCGTGTTCTATGACGGGCCGCCGTTCGCCAACGGCCTGCCGCACTACGGGCACCTGCTGACGGGTTACGTCAAGGACCTCATCCCGCGCTACCAGACCATGCGCGGCCGCCGCGTCGAGCGCCGGTTCGGCTGGGACACCCACGGCCTGCCCGCCGAGCTGGAGGCGATGGCCCAGCTCGGCATCAAGACCAAGGAAGATATCGAGGAGCTTGGCATCGCCAGGTTCAACGACGCCTGCCGCCAGTCGGTGCTGCGCTACACCCAGGACTGGCGGGACTACGTCACCCGCCAGGCCCGCTGGGTCGACTTCGAGCACGACTACAAGACCCTCGACCTGACCTACATGGAAAGCGTCATGTGGGCCTTCAAGCAGCTGCACGACAAGGGGCTGGCTTACGAGGGCTTCCGCTGCCTGCCGTACTGCTGGAACGACGAGACCCCGCTGTCGGCGCACGAGCTGCGGATGGATGACGACGTCTACCAGAACCGGCAGGACCCGGCGGTCACGGTCGGCTACCGGCTGGAGACCGGCGAGCTGGCGCTGATCTGGACCACCACGCCGTGGACGCTGCCGGCCAACCTCGCCATGGCCGTGCACGAGGACGTGGACTACGTCGTCGTCGAGTCCGACTTCACCGGGACGACCGAGCGCTACGTGCTGGCCGAGGCCCGGCTGGCCGCTTACGCCCGCGAGCTGGGTGAGGATGCCGCGAGCCGGATCGTCCGCCGGTGCAAGGGCGCCGACCTGGTCGGGCTGCGCTACACGCCGCCGTTCAGCTACTACCTCGGGCACCCGCTGTCGCACACCGTGCTGCACGCCCCCTACGTGACCACCACCGACGGCACCGGGATCGTGCACATCGCGCCAGCGTTCGGTGAGGAGGACAAGCTGCTCACCGACACCTACGGGATCACCCCGGTGATCCCGGTCGGCCCGGACGGCAAGTTCATCGCGCCGGTCGGCGACTACGCCGGGATGCACGTCTTCGACGCCAACCTGGCCATCATCGACGACCTGAAGGCCCGCACCCGGCTGGACGCCGGCGGGGCGGCCGAGCAGGCCGGAGCCACCACCGAGGGCACCGTGCTGCTGCGCCGGGAGAGCTACGACCACTCCTACCCGCACTGCTGGCGCTGCCGCAAGCCGCTGATCTACATGGCGGTCTCGTCGTGGTTCGTGTCCACCACGTCCATCCGGGACCTGATGCTCAAGCTCAACGAGCAGATCACCTGGGTGCCCGAGCACGTCAAGCACGGCCAGTTCGGCAAGTGGCTGGAGAACACCCGCGACTGGTCGATCAGCCGGAACCGGTTCTGGGGCAGCCCGATCCCGGTGTGGAAGTCCGATGACCCGGCCTACCCGCGGGTGGACGTCTACGGCTCGCTGGCGGAACTGCAGGCCGACTTCGGCACCGAGGTCACTGACCTGCACCGCCCCGCGATCGACGAGCTGACCCGGCCCAACCCCGACGACCCGACCGGGAAGGCCGTGATGCGCCGGGTCACCGACGTGCTGGACTGCTGGTTCGAGTCCGGGTCCATGTCGTTCGCGCAGGTGCACTACCCGTTCGAGAACGCCGACTGGTTCGAGCACCACTTCCCCGGCGACTTCATCGTCGAGTACATCGGCCAGACCCGCGGCTGGTTCTACACCATGCACGTGATGGCCTCCGCGCTGTTCGGCAGGCCCGCGTTCGAGACCTGCGCCAGCCACGGCATCGTGCTCGGCTCTGACGGCCAGAAGATGTCCAAGTCGCTGCGCAACTACCCGGACGTGCGCGAGGTCTTCGACCGGGACGGCGCCGACGCGATGCGCTGGTTCCTGATGTCGTCGCCGATCCTGCGCGGCGGCAACCTCATCGTCACCGAGCAGGGCATCCGCGAGGGCGTCCGGCAGGTGATCATCCCGCTGTGGAACAGCTGGTACTTCTTCGCCCTGTACGCCAATGCGGCCGGATACGAGGCCCAGCCGGTCACGGCACCGGACGACGTGCTGGATCAGTACCTGCTGGCCAAGGTGCGCGTGTTCGCCGAGACGGTGCAGCGGCAGCTCGATCACTACGAGATCGCTAACGCCTGCGACACCGCCCGGTCGTTCCTGGACGTCCTCACCAACTGGTACATCCGGCGCTCGCGCGAGCGGTTCTGGGACACCTCCGGCGCCGACGCCGCGGTGGCCCGGCAGGCGTTCGACACGCTGTTCACCGCGCTGGAGGTGGCCTGCCGGGTGATGGCCCCGCTGCTGCCGCTGACGACCGAGGAGGTCTGGCGGGGCCTGACCGGCGGCCGGTCGGTGCACCTGACCGACTGGCCGGAGGTGTCGGCCCTGCCGTCGGACCCCGGCCTGGTCAGCGCGATGGACCGGGCGCGCGAGGTGTGCTCGGCCGCAGCGTCGCTGCGCAAGGCGGGCGGCCTGCGGGTGCGGCTGCCGCTGCCCGAGCTCACGGTGGTGGCCCCGGACGCCGACTCGCTGGCGGGCTTCGCCGCGCTGATCGCCGATGAGGTCAACGTGCGCGAGGTAACCCTGCTGGATGTGGCCGACGCCGCCGCCCAGCAGGTGCACGTGACGCAGCGGCTGACGGTGAACGCGCGCGCGGCCGGGCCGCGGCTCGGCCGGGACGTGCAGGCGGTGATCAGGGCCAGCAAGTCCGGTGACTGGTCGGCCGACTCGCTGGGCACCGTGACCTGCGGCGGGCATGTGCTGGAGCCCGGTGAGTACACCATCGAGACGGTGGTCGCCGACGGCTCGGGCGCCACCGCGGCGCTGCCGGGTGGCGGGTTCATCCTGCTCGACACCGCGGTCACCCCCGAGCTGGCCGCGGAGGGCCTGGCCCGCGACGTGATCCGGGCGGTCCAGCAGGCGCGGCGCAGCGCGGGCCTGGAGGTGTCGGACCGGATCCGCCTGACGATCGCCGCCAGCCCGGCCGCGAGCGCGGCGATGCGGGCCTACTCCGAGCTCATCACCGCTGAGACCCTGGCCACCGGGCTGGAGCTGGCCGACGCCGCCGCCCTCGACAGCGATCCGGATGCCACCGGACCGGTCCAGGTGGGCGACGGCGAGCAGGTCCGCATCCGCATCCGCGTCACGTCGTAACACCTTAAATCTTGACAAGATAAGCCGAAACGGGGCCCGTCGTCGCGGCGGCCGGCGCCGTTCGGCTTGTCTGGCGGGCGGCTTTTTGGCCGGGCCGTCCGCTGATGGAAATGCCGCCGGCCGCCGCACCCGCGGTGCTAGCCTCCTGCCGCCGCAGCCCCTGAGCTGCGGCGGCAGGGGCGGGGGCATAAGGGCGGCCTGGATATGTTTCGCTTATTTTCGTTGCGGGGGGTCAGCGCGGTCAGCCTGACCGCGGCCGCGCTGACCGGGGCGGCGGCGGTGGCCGTCGGCCTGGCGCCGTCCGGCGGGCCGGCGGCTGCGGCCGCCGCGGCGCCTGCCGACCCGGTCATCACGATCACGGCGGGCGGCGACCGGACGGCCGATACGTCGGTGAGCGGCCTGGACGGAGTGCGGTTCGACTTCTACGCCGGAGTGGCGGGCACGCCGCCCAGCGGGTCCCCGGCGGCCAGCTGCGTGACTGGCACGGGCGGCGTTACCGGCAAGTGCAGCGCCGGCGTCCCGGTGCGCAGCGGCGGCACCGGCGGGTCCCGGGCCGGCTACTGGATTATCCAGTCCGGCGTCCCGGCCGGGTGGTTCGGCGACCCGGTGCTCAATACCGGTGGCGCGAGCTCGATCCAGGCCACGGACTACTCGAAGATCTTCGTGCCGGACGTCACCGGCAACATCGCGGTGCCGATGGCCACGACCACCAGCACCCAGACCCGGACCGCGCGGGGCAGCGTGTGGGCCGCCTCCCGGGCGAACCCGGTGCTGCCCGGAAAATGCGGCCTGAAGGTGGCGCTGCTGTTCGACCTGTCCGGCTCGATCGGCTCGAACATCGGCCAGCTGCGGTCCGCGGGCACCAGTTTCGTGACTGCCCTCACCGGCACGCCGTCCAGCGTCGGGGTGTACACGTTTGCCAGCAAGGCCCCGGCTAACACCGCCAACAACTCCAACCTCCCGCTCACCCCGGTCTCCACCGCCCAGTCGGCGGCCGCCGTCACCAGCAAGATCAACGGCCTCACGGTGCAGTCCGGCTCGAGCGCCGGGACCAACTGGGATCAGGGCCTGTGGCAGGTCGCCGCTGACCCGACGCAGTACGACGCGGCCATCGTGCTCACCGACGGCAACCCGACGTATTACGGGCCCGGCGCCAGCGGCCCGGGTCGTTCACCCGGTTCATCGAGGTGGAGAACGGGATCTTCTCCGCCAACTCCGTGAAGGCCAGGGGCACGACCGTGCTGAGCGTCGGCATTGGCGACGTCGGCGCTTCCACGGCCAACCTCGCCGCCATCTCCGGGCCGCGGGCGGGTACCGACTACTTCTCCACTGACTTCAGCCAGCTCGCCAGCCTGCTGCGGACGCTGGCGGAGAAGAACTGCCTGGGCACCGTCAACGTGGTCAAGAAGGTCGTGCCTGCATCGGCGCCCGGCGACCTGAACGCCGCCGCGCCCGCGCCGGGCTGGGAGTTCAGCGCCGTGCCCGGCTCGGTCACCCCGGCCAGCGCGGTCACCGGTGCCAGCGGCGCGGTCAGCTTCGCCACGGCCACCAGCTCCGCGCAGCCGGTCACCATCACCGAGACCGAGCAGGGCGGGTACCAGCTGATCACCCAGGGCGGCAAGAACGCGGGCTGCCAGACCTCAGCCGGGCGGCCGGTCACGGTGACCAACGCGGCCAGCCCGCCGGGCTTCACCGTCGATGCGCTGGCCAGCCAGATCGTCACCTGCGTGGTCTATAACCAGGAGGAGGCCCGGCCCGACCCGGCCAGCGTGGTCGTGACCAAGAGCTGGAACATCGACGGCATGCCCCTGGCGCAGGGCGATCAGGATCCGGACTTCCAGGCCGGCCTCTCCCTGGACCCGGTGCACCCGCCTGGCACCCTGCCGTCGTGGGGCCAGGAGTACGGCGGCTACCTCGCCGGCCAGGACGTCTCCGTCGCCGAGAACGTCACGGTCCCGCCCGGCTGCACCGGCCAGGCCTCGGGTGACCTGGGCTCGCACACGCTGGCCGCCGGGCTGAACAGCTACCACCTGACCAACACGGTGACCTGCGCCACGCAGCTGACCCTGATCAAGCAGATCAGCAACCCGTTCCCCGGTGCCACGCCCGTCCCGCTGTCGTCCTGGGCACTCACCGCCACCCCGGCCGGCGGCGGCCCCGCCGCGGTCTCCGGCGCGACCGGCGTGACCGGCGCGGTCACCGGCGGCACCTCGTACGCGCTGGCGGAGTCCTCGGTGCCCGGCTACACCCAGCAGGTCGTGCCCGGCGCCACCCTGGCCCCCGGCGCCACCGGCTCCTGGCACTGCGTCCAGGTCATCGGCGGCCGGTCCGGCCTGGAGGACTTCACCGGAGCCGACGGCACGGTCGTCGTGCCGTACGGCGAGCACGTCGCGTGCACCGCCGTCAACGACGCGGACCCGGCCACGCTGACCCTGGTCAAGCACGTCGTCAACGACCACGGGGGCACGGCCCGGCCGACCGACTGGACGCTGAGCGCCACGCCGGACAGCCCCACCATGCCGCCGGCCCCCGACCTGGACGGGGTGACCGGGAGCCCCGGTGTCACCGGGGTCGCCATCCCGGCCGGCGTGCCGTACACACTGGCCGAGAACGGCCCGTCCGGCTATTCGCTGACCAGCCTGGAGTGCGCGATCACCGGCACCTCCAGGGTCGTGCCGACGCCGCGCGGCCTGCTGACCGCTGCCATCGGCCAGGACCTGACCTGCACCTTCACCAACGCCCAGCAGCCGCCGGTGCCGCCGACCCCCAAGCCCACGCCGCCCAAGCCCACGCCGCCGACCCCCAAGCCCACGCCGCCGACGCCGACCCCGCCGACGCCCACGCCCCGGCCGTCGCCCACCCCGACGACCACCACGCCGCAGCCGGGGCCGACGACGACCAGCCGGACTCCGGGGCCGGGGCCGACCTTCCCGATGCCGGTCGGCGGGGCGCCGACCGGCGGCGGCTCCACGGCCGGGCACTCAGCCGGGCCGCTGGTCGCCGGCAGCCTGTCGCTGGCCACGCTGGGCGGCATCGCCGGGGCGGGCGCAATGCGCCGCCGCCGCCGGGCCGGCAGCGGGAGCTGATGCGCCGGATCGGGCTGCTCGCGGCCTGCGCCGGCCTGCTGGGGGCGTCCGCCGGCCTGGCTGTGGCGGGCTGGCACGCTCGCGGGTCGCCGCCGCCGCAGCCGCCCGCGGCCCGCGCATCAGGACCGGATTCTGGCGGCCGGGCCGCAGCCGCCGGGCCGGGTCCGCTGGCCCGCTCGCTGCCCGTGCATGTCGCCATCCCCGCGATCGGCGTGCGGGCTCGCATCATCCCGCTGGGCGAGGAGCCGGGCGGCACCGTGGCCGTGCCGTCGCTCGCCACGCCGTTCCTGACCAGCTGGTTCGATGAGGGCCCGACGCCGGGCCAGCGTGGGCAGGCGGCCCTGTTCGGTCACGTCGACTCGGCCGCCTCCGGGCCGGCGGTCTTCTACCAGCTGGGCGACCTGCGGCCGGGCGACACCGCCCGGGTGCGGCTGGCCGACCGCGCCACCGCCGTGTTCCGGATCTACCGCGTCGCCACGTACGTCAAGGCGGATTTCCCGACTCGCCTGGTCTACGGCCCGACCGAAACGCCAGAGCTGCGGCTGATCACTTGCGGCGGTCCGTTCGACGAGGCCGCGGGCAGCTACCTCGATAACGTAGTGGCCTTCGCGCGCCTGGCCGCTGTGCGCCGGGCCTGACCGGCGGGACGGCGACCAGGCCCGGGGTGCGGTGATCACGATGCGGAGACGAGGCAGGACGTGAGCGACAGCAGCGGGCCGGGGCCCCGCCAGTCGCGCTGGCGACTCCCCGCGCCCGGCCAGCAGCCCGGCCCGCTGGCGCAGGAGCCGGTCACCCGGCCGGGCCATTCCTGGTGGCAGGTCATCTGCCTGACTGGCGTCGATTACTTCTCGACGATCGGCTATCAGCCGGCCGTGGCCTTCCTGGCCGCCGGGCTGCTGTCCCCGTTTGCGACGATCTTGCTGATCGTGCTGACCCTGTGCTGCGCGCTGCCGGTGTACCGGCGGGTCGCGGGGGAGAGCCCGCACGGCAGCGGCTCCATCGCCATGCTGGAGCGGATCCTGCCGTGGTGGCCGGGCAAGCTGCTGGTCCTGGTGCTGCTCGGGTTCGCGGCCACCGACTTCCTGATCACGATGACGCTGTCGGCGGCCGACGCCTCGCAGCATGCGCTGGAGAACCCGTATGCGCCGGGCTTCCTGCACGGGCACCAGCTGGTGGTCACCCTGGTCCTGCTCGCGGTGCTGGGCGCAGTGTTCCTGCGTGGTTTCACCGAGGCGATCGGGATCGCCATCGTCCTGGTCGCGGTCTACCTGAGCCTGAACGCCGTCGTGCTGTCCGTGGCCACGTTCCAGCTGGTCAGCCATCCGCACCAGGTCAGCAACTGGTGGACGCTGCTGACCGCGCAGCATCCGTCGGCGCTGGGAACCCTCGGGGCCGTGCTGATCGCCTTCCCCGGCCTGGCTCTCGGGCTGTCCGGCTTCGAGACCGGGGTCCTGGTCATGCCGCAGATCAGCGGCGGCCACGGCAGTGCGGCCGAGCAGCAGCAGAACCGGATCCAGGCCACCCGGCGGCTGCTGGCGGTGGCGGCCGGGATCATGTCGGTGCTGCTCCTGGTGTCCAGCGTGACAACGACCATGCTCATCCCGGCCCGCGAGTTCCAGCCCGGCGGCGCGGCCAGCGGGCGGGCCGTGGCCTACCTGGCGCACGTCTACCTGGGCAACGGGCTCGGAACCGCCTACGACATTGCCACCATCGCGATCTTGTGGTTCGCCGGCGCCTCCGCCATGGCGGGCCTGCTCAACCTGGTCCCGCGTTACCTGCCCCGGTACGGGATGGCCCCGGCCTGGGCCCGGGCCATCCGGCCGCTGGTGCTGATCTTCACCGCGGTGGCCCTGCTCGTGACCTGGATCTTCGGCGCGAACGTGGCGGCTCAGGCCGGCGCCTATGCCACGGGGGTGCTCGTTCTGATCACCTCGGCCGCCGTGGCGGTGACGCTGTCGGCCTGGCGGCGCGGCCAGCGCCGGGCCGCGGCGGCTTACCTGCTGGTCTTCGCTGTCTTCGCGTACACAACCGGGGACAACATGGTCAAGCGGCCAGACGGGCTCAAGATCGGGGCCTGCTTCATCGGCGCGATCATCTTGATCTCGCTGGTGTCGCGGGTTACCCGGTCCCTGGAGCTGCGCGCCACGGCGGTGACCTTCGACGTGACGGCTCAGCGCTACCTGGCCGAGGCGGCGCAGGCCGGTCAGCTGCACATCATTGCGAATGACCCCGATGAGCGCGATATCGCCGAGTACGCCGACAAGCTCGCCCACGGCCTGGCTGACCTGCACATCCCGGCCGGCCAGCAGCCGATCCTGCTCGAGGTGACGGTGCCGGACGCGTCGGAGTTCGAGACGAGCCTGGAAGGCGCGGGGGAGGAGCGGTTCGGGTACCGGATCATCACGACCGCCAGCCCGGCCGTGCCCAACAGCATCGCGGCCATGGCGCTGGAGATGCGCGACCGTACGGGCCTGGTGCCGCACCTGTACTTCGACTGGGCTGAGGGGAGCCCCGTGCTGAATGTCCTGCGCTATCTGCTGCTGGGCGCCGGGGAGGTCGCGGCGGTCACGCACGAGGTGCTGCGCCGGGCCGAGCCGGATGCGGCGCGGCGGCCCCGGGTGCATGTCGGATGAGGAGCGCGCTGACCGCGGCCGCGGGCATCTCTGGAGAGAAAGATCTTGAGAGAATCCTTTCGAGAGAATTCTCTTGACAGATGACTCTCGAGAGATGACTATTAAGACGTGAGCACGAACGAGAACCAGCAGCCCGGCCAGGAGTCCCCGGCCGCCCCGGCGCCCGCCGGGGCCACCGCCCCCGCGAGCCGGGAAGACCTGCGGCGGGTCAGCGACGCGCAGAGCATGCGCGCCCTGAGCCACCCGGTCCGGATCGCGATCATCGAGACGCTGAGCATGGGCGGGGCGATGACCGCCACCCAGCTGGGCGAGCGCATCGGCGAGTCCGCGACGACGTGCTCGTTCCACCTGCGGCAGCTGCAGAAGTACCAGTTCGTCGAGGAGGCGGGCGGCGGCCAGGGCCGGGCGCGGCCGTGGCGGATGGCTCAGCTTGGCTACTCCTTCAGCACGCACAACGACGACCCCGAGACTGAGCTCGCCTCCAGCACGCTGTCGCGCATGCTGCACGACCGGCAGCGGACCAGGTACCAGACCTGGGTCGAGACCCAGAGCACTTTCCCGCGGGCCTGGCGGGAAGCCTCGAATGAGATGGAGATGATCCTCTACTGCACCCCCGAGGAGCTCGAGGCCCTCAACAACGAGCTGTCGGACCGGCTGATCCCCCTCTTTCAGGACCGGCTGGCCAACCCCGACCTGCGGCCGCCGGGTGCGGTCGCGGTCGAGCTGATGCTGCAGACCTACCCCATCGAGCACCCCCAGCCGGATCCGGAGCAGACCGGCTAGCGGGCCGCCGGCCGCGGCCTCGCCGCCGCGGCCAGCTGGCACTGAGCCACTTCCGACCGGCGGCTAGCCGGTTCTACCCGACATCCGTCACCTGCGGGCGCGAGCATGCGCTCAGCCGCCCGCCACCAGACCCAAAGGAGATCTCGTCATGAACATCACCATGCTGCAGACCATCGCCAGCTCTCGCGTCCAGGAGCTCCAGCGCGACTCCCGCGACTGCCGCCAGGCGGCGCAGGCCCGCCAGCCGCGCCCCGCCCGCTCCGCCCCGCGGCGCGGCGGCGGCCTGCGCGCCGAGCGCGCGACCGGGATGCGGAGCCGGGTCGGCTACACCCTGGTGGAAGGCCGGCCTGCGCCTCGTGGCGACCAGCGGCCCGCACCGCTGATGAGCAGCCGTCCCGCCCCGGTCCGGCCTCGGGCTGGCGTTCGTCAGCCGGCCCGCGGCCGCCAGGGGAAGGGGATCCGGTCGGGCTCGACCCACCCGGTCCGGGCCGGCGCTGAGGCCAGCACGGCCGGACTGTAATGCTGGATCAGCAGCCGCTTATCCAGCAGCCCCGGATGCCGGGCGGCGAAGTCCTCGAAGTCCGCCCCGGCGGCGCCTGCCCCGGCTGAGACCGAGGCTCCCGCGGCGCTGTCCCGGCCGGCGCGGTCGGCCGCGACATGATGGCCCACGATCTCGGTCCACGCGCGGCTGACTGTCTCGTTGTACTTCTGCGGCGCCCGCTCGTAGGCAGCGAGCTGCCGGATCCACGACCCGATACGCACGGCCGCCTCGGCCGTCCCGTGCCGCCGCACGGCCAGGTAGGCCAGGTGGATGTGCTGGCGATGCCGGAAGCCGCCGTCCGGCGGGACGACCCGGGCCAGCAGTTCCGCCAGCTCGGCGGGCAGTTCAGCGGTCATCGCGATGCCTCCGTCAGGGCGTGCAGCACGGCCCGGAATCCGGCCAGCTGGCGGTCGCTCACGCCGGCCAGCGCCGTCTCCTCGAGATGGCGCACGGCCGCGCCGGCCAGCGCCGCAACCTTGCGGCCATCGGCGGTGAGCCGGATCGCGAACGACCGCCGGTCCTCCGGATCCACCTCCCGCGCCACGAACCCGCGGCTCTCGAGCCGGTCCAGGACGCTGGTCAGCGTCGTCGGCCGCGTGCCGGTCGCGCCGCCCAGCTCGCCGACGGTCCGGGACCGGCCGTCGGCCAGGACGGCCAGCACATTGGTCTCGGAGTTGCTGATGCGCAGCCCGGCCAGATCCCGGCCGAGCGCGTGCAGCAGGGCGTGCGTCGTGCGCTGCAGTTCCAGGATCGCCCCGGCAGCCTGATGGTCATCTCTCACGAAATCGGATATTACCATATCGGAGTAACTTCGGCCGGGGCGCGCCGGGCGGTTACGATCCTCGGGTGGATGCGATGCTCGGGAACTGCAGCCTGGAACTCCTCCGGCAGCGCACCAGCATGAAGTGGCGCACCTTTCCCGCGGACGTGCTCCCGGCGTTCGTGGCCGAGATGGACTTTGACATCGCCGAGCCCATCAAGGACACGGTCCGCGCGGCGCTGGATGCCGGCGATGTCGGGTACGCGCACAAGGGCCAGCTCGGCGAGGCTTTCACCGAGTTCGCCGCTAGCCGCCTGGGCTGGGCACCTGACCCCGAGCACATCTTCGCCATCCCCGACGTGATGACCGGGATCGCCGAGATTCTGCTGGCCCTGACGCCGCCCGGGTCGGGCATCGTGATCAACCCGCCGGTCTACCCGCCGTTTTTCTTCCGGGTCGCGCTGCTGGGCCGGCACATCGTGGCAGCGCCGCTGCGCCGGGACGAGCAGACCGGCCGCTATGACCTCGACCTGGACGAGCTCGACCAGGTCCTGGCCCGCGATGATGTCAGCGCCTACCTGCTGTGCAGCCCGCATAATCCGCTGGGCCGGGTGTGGTCGCGTGACCAGCTGCTGGCGGTCGCCGATCTGTGCCAGCGGCACGGCACCGAGCTGGTGGTTGATGAGATCCATGCGCCGCTGGTGCTGCCCGGCGCCGGAGCCGTGCACGTGCCGTTCCTCTCGCTGGACCACCCTGTTGCCGAGCGGACCTTCGCGTTCACCTCGGCCACCAAGGCGTGGAACATCCCCGGCCTGAAATGCGGGGTGGCCATCGCCGGGTCAGCGGCCGCGGCGGACGTCCTCACCGAGCGCTGGGAGGCGCTGCTCGCGGCCCACCTGGGCGTGCTGGCCTCGGTAACCGCGTTCACCAAGGCCCTGCCCTGGCTAGATGCGCTGCTGGCCCAGCTGGACAGCAACCGGCTGCTCCTGCAGCGCCTGCTCAGCGAGCAACTGCCCGCAGTCGGTTACGTCCCGCCGCAGGCTAGCTTCCTGGCCTGGCTGGACTGCCGTCAGCTCGGCCTGGGGGACGACCCGGCGGCGGCGTTCCTGGAGCGGGGCCGGGTCGCGCTCAGCCCTGGCCCGGACTTCGGCGAGCCGGGCCGCGGCTACGCGCGGCTGAACATGGGTACCTCGCCCGAGCTGCTGGCGGAGGCGGTCACCCGGATGGCCGCGGCCGTCACCTGACCCGGCCGGGCTGGCCCGGCCCCCACGGCGCAGCGAAGCTGGCCGGGGCATCGGATCACAGATTGCGGTGTTTGCCGCCGGGCCCTTGCCCTGCCGGCGTGGCCCCTGTCAGGATTCAGCTCCCACTCCGGGCCGGCGCGCCGCCTGGCGGGCCCAGCAGCCGCGCCCGGCCCGTGCCGTAGCGCCTGTCCTGCTTCCTGAGGGAGCCCGATATGCCTGCCGCCACTCGCGCACTCCGCATCCTGCCCGCCGCCGCTGCGCTGGCCGTGCTGGCCGCCTGCAGCGGCAGCAGTGCACCGTCGTCGTCAGCCGGCAGTCAGGCCAGCGCGACAGCGTCCGGCTCCGCCTCCGCCAGCGCGACAACCAGCCCGGCCAGCAGCCCGACGCCGCCCGGCATCGTCGCGGTGACCACCGGCGGAGCCCTGGTCGTGCTGCACCCGCGCACCGGCGCGGTGGCCAGGACGCTGGTGGCCGGCGGTGTGGTCGGCGATGAGATCTCGGTCGCGAGCAACGGCACCGTCTACTTCGCGGTTCAGCATGGCTGCACCGACACCATCGAGTCAGTGGCCGACACCGGCGGCACCCCGGCCTCCATCACCACCGGGTCGCTGCCGGCCGTCAGCCCCGACGGCACCAAGCTGGCCTACGCCAGCCAGCCGTCACTGGCCCAGGGCTGCGTGCCCAGCAACCCCGACCTGACTCCGCTGTACAAGCTGGTGGTGCGCACCCTGGCCAGCGCATCGCAGGTCAGCTACCCGATGGTGGCCAAGGGGCAGGACAGCGGGCTGCCAGCCCCCATCTCGCACCTGTCCTGGGCTCCCGACAACGACCACCTGGCCGTCTCCATCGCCTCCATCCAGGACAACGAGGGCTGGAACCTGGCCCTGGTCGACACTGCGGTGGCGAAGTTCTACCTGAGCGGCGGCGGGATCAGCTACGTCCCGGCCACGGGCAAGCCCGCGGCCCGGCGGAGCTACCTGCGCGAGGGGATCTACCTGCCGAACGGCAACCTGTTCGTCAGCCGGGCCTGCTGCGCCGGCGTCCCGGTGCACAACACATCCCGGCTGATGCAGGAGGTGAACACCACCGGCGCGCTGGTGCACCAGGTGGCGGTCGGCTTCGCCACCCTGGACCACACCAGTCTGGACGTCACCGCCAGCGGCCAGTGGCTGCTCTACCTGGCAGGCCACGACCTGTATGTCTCCGATGGCGGTGCCACGCCCCGCAAGCTGACCTCCGGACTGATTGCCGCCGCCTGGCGGTAGCCCGGCCGGCCGGGATGAGCCCAGTCGGAATGACCTCCGTCCCGGCCTGGTTGCAGCAGGCATGACGGCTCAGACCACCCAGACCGGGGGAGCGAGTCCGGTCGACTTCGAGACCTACGGCGACTACACGGGCCGCCGGCCCGGCGGCCCGCGCCAGCGGAGACGGGCGGGGAGTTTGCCCGGCCTGCGGGCGGGGCCTTCGTCCGGCCCGCCTACCCGTTCCAGGGCCGGATCACGGCCGACGGCTCCAGCGGATACCCCGCCGAGCCTGGCCGGTACCACCTGTACATCTCCTGGGCCTGCCCGTGGGCGCACCGCTCGGCCATCGTCCGCGAGCTGCTCGGCCTGCAGGAGGTCATCTCGCTGTCGGCCGTCGATCCCATCCGGGACGGCCGCGGCTGGGCGTTCCGCGAGGGCGACGGCCACAGCCTGGACCCCGTCAACGGCTTCGCCCTGCTGCGCGAGGCGTACGAGGCCACCGAGCCCGGCTACGACGGCCACGTCTCGGTGCCGGTGCTGTGGGACAAGCAGGCCGGGAAGATCGTCAGCAACAACTTCCCGGACATCACCATCGACCTGGACACTCAGTTCGGCCAGTGGGCCGACCCGGACCTCGACCTGTACCCCGAGCGGCTGCGCCCGGAGATCGACGCCCTCGCCGACACCATCTATGCCACCGTCAACAACGGGGTCTACCGGTGCGGTTTCGCCGCATCCCAGGCCAGTTACGACGAGGCCTACCAGCAGCTGTTCGCCACCCTGGACGACCTGGACCGGCGGCTGGGGGAGCAGCGCTACCTGGCCGGCAGCACGCTGACCGAGGCCGACGTCCGGCTGTGGGTGACGCTGGCCCGGTTCGACAGCGTCTACTACTCCCACTTCAAGGCCAACCAGCGCCGGATCACTGACTACCCGAACCTGTGGGGGTACGCGCGTGACCTGTACTCCCGGCCGGCGTTCCGGGACACGACCCGCTTCGACCACATCAAGCGGCACTACTACATCACCCACCCGCACCTGAACCCGTCCCGGATCGTGCCCGACGGCCCGGTCCTGGACTGGGACGCGCCGCACGGCCGCAGCTAGCATTTTCCCGCAGGTGAGCTAACAACAGAGCGCGCAAAAGGGGGACGGGCCCGGGGCCCGTCCCCCTTTCGCTACGTACGCCGGCTGCCTGACGGCGGCCGGTGATCAGCGGCTGCCTACAGGCGGCCGGTGATCAGCTGTGCCATCCGGGGCGTGCCGAGGCCGGTGGCCTCGTCATAGCCCGGCGTGGTCGGGAACAGGCCGTTGTTGTTGGTGGTCTGCCCCTTGCCGGTGATGTCGTGCAGGAACGCGCCCGGAGCGAGCGTGTTCAGCACGTACAGCAGCGGGTTGATGTTGCCGCTGCGGAACCCGGTGTAGCTGTCGCGGTCGGCGACGATCGCTGACCACAGCGGCGAGGACAGGCTGGTGCCGCCGATCCCGAACCAGCCCGGCGCGGGCTCGCCCGAGCTGAACGTGCCGCACACGCTTTCCGGCGTGTTCGCGTTGCCGGTGCAGAACTCGGCGTACGGCGTGAACTCATCCGCGTTGGCCGAGATGTCCGGGTCCTCGCGGCACGGGGTGCCCGTCTTGGCCAGCGCGCACTGGGTCGTGCCGTTAGCCGTGGTCGTGAACTTGTTGTTCACGCCCTGGCCGAACTGGTAGACCGGACGGCCCCACCACTCGGACGAGCCACCGCCGCCAGCACCGCCGGCCGCGCACCACTGGAAGCCGCTCAGGCCGCCCGGGCCCGTGGGCGCGCTGTTGCACAGGTCGCCGGTGTTCCAGACCGTCTCCACGCCCTTGGGGTAGGCCGGGTGCGGGTTGGTGCCCGGGTTGTCATTCTCGAACGAGGTACCGCCCACGCTGGTCACCCACGGCTGCGACGGCGGGTCGAGCACGTTGAGGATGGTCGTGCCGTCGGAGCGGATGCAGGAGAAGGCACCAGTGTCGCCCTCAGCCCCGAACATGCTCTGGCCCTGCAGGGCCATCTGCTCGAAGACGGTGTTCTCGGCCTGCACGTAACCGGCGCCCGGCACGTCGTTCTCGCACACCGCCCAGCTGGAGCTGATCACGTCGGCCTTGTCGGCGTTGGCGATCGCGGTGTACTCGTCGAGCTCGGTCTGGCCGGTGAAGTCGTTCGGCGCGTTGTAGACGACGAGGTGCTTGACGTCGGGGGCAATCGCGAGCTGCATCTCGATGTCGGCGACGACCTCGATGTCACCGGCGTAGCCGTTGAAGGCGGGCGGGCACTGGTCGCCGGCCGGGCAGACCGGGGCGAGCGGGCCGCCGTCGACGTTCACGTCCTGCAGCGGCGGGGTGTAGTTCTGGCCGTAGAACGTCTGCGCCCAGGTGCTGATGTCGGAGTGCTGGTAGGCCGAGAGCTCGAAGACCGCCTCGGTGGCCCCGGCGCCCTTGCCCCGCGCGCCCGCGTTCGGCGCGCCGTACAGGGAGTTGTCCTGCGACGGGGTCAGGCCGGAGCAGCCCGGGCCGGCGCCGTAGCCGAACGTCTGGTCGGCAACGCCGTTGACGAACAGGTCAACCAGCTGCTGGGTGGTCGGGTACGTGCCCTCGCAGCTCGCGGGCGCGGCGCTGCCCTTGGCCGACGAGCGGACCGCCGGGCCCGAGACGCGCTTGACGCGCTGGACCATCTGGTGCTCGCGGACGGTGTTAGACAGGCCGATCACGCCCTGCACGGAGTGCACCAGCGTGCTCGGCAGCTTGACCGCCGAGGAGTTGGAGTAGTAGCGGATCCCCTTCTTGTCCCGGTAATTGCTGAGCTTGGTCCGGAACGCGGCGGAAACCTTCGCGCTCGACCCGGTCGCGCGGACCAGGAAAGGCGAGGCCGAGGTCGAGACCCTGAGCCCGGCGCTGCGCAGGTAATTCGCCACCGCCGCGCGGGTGGCCGCGGTCGGCGCGAACTTCTTAGTGAACTGGCCGCGGGCGATCCAGTGGTGGTAGCTCCCGCTGCCCTTGGTGTATGCCGCTGTCAGGGCTCGGTTGAGGCCGGCCGCGTTACGGGGTGCCAGCGCGACCTCTACCGCCATGTGCGAGCTCTTGTACGCGCCAGTGACCTTGTCGGTCGTGGGCACTACGCTGCGCGCGAGCGCCGAGAACGCCGGCGTACTCGCTGGCGCCGCGACAGCGGCGGTACTGGCTAGCGCGCCAGTCGTCGCGGTCATGGCCAGTCCCAGTACCGCGACAGCGCCGGCGCGGATGGGATGGTTGAGCAACCTCATGCCTTGCCCTCCTCGGGGATACGACGGTCCTGCATCCGGCGACCCGCCCCCGGAGCACGCGCAAGGCTGCTGTGTCCCGACCAACCTGACCCCTGGCTGGACTGGCACGGACAGCACTGCCGGATGCAACCGGTGTGGACGCTGGTATCAGGACATGCTCGGCGTAAGCCTGATGAGCATGGTCTCTAATGTCAAGAAGTAGTTAATCGTGATTTTTCTGCTGATCATCTGAAGTTCACTGTCATGGCCGTGACCGGCCCGGGGGTGCGTGACCTGGCCAGCGGGCACGTTACGTGCGAATGTGGTACCGAGCCCCCGCCCAGAGCCAGCAAGTGGAGGGTCGAATGGGCAGGGATGTCCCGGCCATCACCGTCAGCCAGCAGGACAGGCGTGCCTACCGCGAGAAGGTGCGGCAGTGCCTGGACGTGTTTGCGCGGATGCTCCGGGAGTCCCGTTTCGAGGACGAGGCGCCGCAGCTCGGCCTGGAGATCGAGCTGGACCTGGTGGATGATGACGCGCGTCCGTGCATGCGCAACACCGAGGTGCTGGAGGCCATCGCCGATCCGGGCTGGGCCAGCGAGCTGGGCCAGTTCAACATGGAGATCAACGTGCCTCCCCGGCAGCTCACCGGGGACGCTTTCGCGCGCCTGGAGGACACCGTCCGGGGCAGCCTGGGGCACGCCGACAAGCGTGCCGCCGAGGTCGGCACCCGGCTGGTGATGACCGGCATCCTGCCCACCCTGCGCCCGTCGGACGTCACCGACGACGCCATGTCGGCCAATCCCCGCTACCGGCTGCTGAACGAGCAGATGTTCGCCGCCCGGGGCGAGGAGATGCAGATCGCCATCGAGGGCCCGGAGCGGCTGCTCACCCACGTCGACACGATCATGCCCGAGGCCGCCTGCACCAGCGTGCAGTTCCACCTGCAGGTCAGCCCGGAGACGTTCGGCAGCTACTGGAACGCCGCTCAGGCGGTGGCCGGGGTTCAGGTGGCGCTGGCCGCCAACTCGCCCTTCCTGTTCGGCCGGGAATTGTGGCGCGAGACCCGGATCCCGCTGTTCGAGCAGGTCACCGATACGCGGCCGGAGGAACTGAAGGAGCAGGGGGTGCGGCCGCGGGTCTGGTTCGGGGAGCGCTGGATCACCTCGGTGTTCGACCTGTTCGAGGAGAACCTGCGTTATTTCCCGGCGCTGCTGCCGCTGCGCGAGGACGAGGACCCGGTGGCCGCGCTGGACCGCGGCGCGGCGCCGCAGCTGGCCGAGCTGACCCTGCACAACGGGACGGTGTACCGGTGGAACCGGCCGGTGTACGCGGTGGTGGACGGGCGGCCGCACCTGCGGGTGGAGAACCGGGTGCTGCCCGCCGGGCCGTCGGTGACCGACATCGTGGCCAATGCGGCGTTCTACTACGGAATCGTCCGGGCGCTGGCCGAGGCTGAGCGGCCGATCTGGACCCGGATGTCGTTCTCGGCTGCCGCCGAGAACCTGGTCAACGGGGCCCGGAACGGGATCGACGCGCGGGTGTACTGGCCGGGCATGGGACAGGTCCCGGTCACCGAGCTGATGCTGCGCCGGCTGCTGCCGCTGGCCTGGGAGGGCCTGGGCATGTGGGAGGTCGACCCGGCCGACGCCGAGCGGCTGCTGGGCATCATCGAGCAGCGCTGCCTCACCGGCCGGACCGGGGCGACCTGGCAGTCCGAGACGGTGCACGCCCTGAACGGGCCGGCCGACCGGCTGACCGCCCTGCAGCGGATGACCCAGGGCTACATCGAGCGGATGAACTCGAACGAGCCCGTGCACCGCTGGCCGGAGCTGTAACCCTCCCGCAGTCCGGCTTTAGTCACCTTGTGTTCCCATTTGCTCGCTGAGCGCATACCGTGGCCATGCGCACGCGAGACGCTCGGGGGGATTCGATGGCGCGCAGGCTGACGGCCGAATTCATCGGCACGGCCGTCCTGGTCTTTATCGGGGTCGGGGTAGCAACGCTGGTATTCGGCTTCCATGTGTTCGGGTTCCGCACGGCCAGCAGCGTGGCGGCTGGCGTGCTCACGGTCGGGATGGCGTTCGGCCTGATCCTGCTGGCCCTGGTCTACGTGCTGGGCCCGGTATCGGCCTGCCACGTCAACCCGGCGGTCACGCTGGGCGCGTTCCTGACCCGGCGGATCGGGGCGGGGGAGGCCGCTGCGTACTGGGCCGCCCAGTTCGCCGGCGGCATCGCCGGCGCGCTGCTGCTGTGGGCGGTCCTCACCACCTCGCCGTACTACTCCGTCAAGCGCGAGGGCCTGGGCACCAACGGCTGGGGCCCGGATTCCTTCCTGCATGTCAGCGCCGGGGGCGCGTTCCTGACCGAGGTCGTCCTCACCGGCATCTTCGTCTTCGTGGTGCTGACCGTCTCCAAGGCCGGCGAGAACAAGGCGGTCGCGGGCATCCCGATCGGGCTCACCCTGACCGCCATGCACGTCTTCGGCATCGCCATCGACGGGACCTCGGTGAACCCGGCGCGCAGCCTGGGACCGGCGCTGATCACCGGCGGGCTGCCACTCAGCCAGGTCTGGCTGTTCATCGTGGCACCGCTGGCCGGCGCGGTCCTGGCGGCCGGGCTGCAGCTGCTGCTGCATCCCGCCGAGCCCGTGCCGGCGGAGGAAATGGCCGCCACCGACGCCCGCCCGGGCACCGGCGCAGGTCACGCGAGCCGGCGCGCGCCTGCGGATTAGATCGCGCGGACTACCCGGAATGAGACGATCGGCTGATGGCGGCCACCGCGGAAACGGCCAGCGGCGAACCTGCGGCTGGCAGGGCGCGCGGCCGCTGGGTGCTGGCGGCGACCGTGCTGGGCTCCAGCATGGCCATGCTCGACTCCACCGTCGTCAACGTGGCGCTGCCCGACATCGGCACGGACCTGGGCGCCTCGCTGGGCGGGCTGCAGTGGACGGTCAGCGCCTACACCCTCACCCTGGCCGGGCTGATCCTGCTGGGCGGCTCGCTGGGCGACCGGCTCGGCCGCCGCAAGGTCTTCCTGGTCGGCGTGGTCTGGTTCGCGCTGGCCTCGGCGCTGTGCGGGCTGGCGCCGCACATCGGCGTGCTGATCGCCGCCCGGGTGCTGCAGGGCATCGGCGGGGCGCTGCTGACGCCAGGCTCGCTGGCCATCATCCAGGCCAGCTTCGACCCCGGCGACCGGGCCCAGGGCGGTCGGCGCCTGGTCGGGCCTGGGCGGGGTGGCGGGCGCGGCCGGCCCGCTGCTGGGCGGCTGGCTGGTCCAGGCGGCCGGCTGGCGGTGGGTCTTCTTCCTCAACCTGCCGCTGGCCGCGGTCGGTGATCGCCGTGACGATCCGGCACGTGCCCGAGACCCGCGACGCGACGGCGACCGGCAAGTTCGACATCGCCGGCGCGGCCCTGGCCGCGCTGGCCCTGGGCGGGATCACCTACGCGCTGATCCAGGCGCCGGAGTCAGGCAGCCGCGGTGCTGGTGACGGGCGCCGCCGTCCTCGGCGTGCTGGCCGCCGCCGCCTTCCTGCTGGTGGAGCGGTACCGGACCCGGCATCCGGCGCCGACGCCGGCCATGATGCCGCTGGACGTGTTCGCATCCCGGCAGTTCAGCGCCGTCAACCTGATCACGTTCCTGGTCTACGCCGCGCTCGGCGGCGTGCTGTTCCTGCTGGTGGTCCAGGTGCAGGTGGTGGCCGGGTACTCGCCGCTGAAGGCGGGCACCACGCTGCTGCCGGTCACGCTGCTGATGCTGGGCTTCTCGGCCCGGTCCGGGGCGCTGGCCCAGCGGATCGGGCCGCGCTGGCCGATGACCGCGGGCACCGCGATCTGCGCCGTCGGCCTGCTGCTGATGACCAGGATCGGCCCCGGCGCCTCGTACTTCGCCGACGTGCTGCCCGCGGTGACAGTCTTCGCGGTCGGCCTCACCCTGACCGTCGCGCCGCTGACCGCGACCGTGCTGGCCAGCGCCGACGTCCGGCACGCCGGGGTGGCCAGCGGAGTCAACAACGCCGTCGCCCGGGCCGCCGGCCTGCTGGCGGTGGCCGGGCTGCCGGCGGTGGTGGGGCTCGGGGCGGCGAGCTATCAGCTGCCGGACATGTTCAACAGCGGCTTCCACAAGGCCGCGATCGTCTGCGCCGTGCTGCTGCTGGCGGGTTCCGTGCTGTCGGCGATGCTGATCCGCAGCGACGTGCTGCGGGCCGAGCCCGGTGAGCCGGCGCTGCATGCCCGAGTGCCGGACGAACTGCCCGGTCGGCGCGCCGCCGCTGGAGCCGCCCCGCAGCGCGAGCGTCCGGCTCAGGGGGCGCCAGCGCACCGGGCTAGCCGCCCTGGCTAGCGGCTACTGTCAGGCCAAGAGTGAAGGTGGGCCGGGGCGTGGTGTCCGGCAGCTTGTGCTCCTCCGACAGCCGCCGGATCGCGGTGCCGGTGGCCAGGAACTCGGTGGCGTGCCCGCCCCAGACGTGGTTGTGCACCTCCACGGTCACGCCCACGATGCCCGAGGAGCGGGCCTGCGCTGCCTCGGACTGCATCCGGACCAGGGCCAGCTCGCGTGCCTCGTAGACACCCTGGGTGAACTGCACCATCTCGGTGTTCTGGCCGACCTGCCGCAGTGACTGCATAACTCCCTGGTGGGCGATGTGATACACGCAGGTGCCGAGCACGAACGCGACCGGCACCGCGCCGGCGGCCAGCAGCCGGAAGAAGTCCTGAGCGGACAGGTCAGAGGTGAATGCCCGGCCGTCGGGCGCCCGGTGCGCGCCGGTGCCGGCCATGGCCCGCACGGCGGTGCCGGTGGCCACGAACTCCAGGACTTCCTGGCCCCAGGCGTACATCTGCAGCTTCAGCGAGACGCCGACGATGCCGTCGGCGCCGAGGTGGTCGGCCTCGGCGCGCATCCGGGACATGGCCAGCTCCCGGGCGTTGTACATGCACTGGGTCAGGACCTGCAGCTCCTGGTTCTTTGACCAGCGTCCCACCTGCAGCCCGATGTGGTAGATCGACGAGCCCACCACGAACCCGAGGGGCTCGAAGCCGGCCTCGCCCAGCAGCGCGTACTCCGAGACGCTCAGGTCGGAGGTGAACACCCCGCCCGGATCGGCGCCCGCAGTGTGCGCGAGCCGGCTGTCGGCGGCCTCCGGCTCCCAGCTGTCGGAGGCGGGGTTAGACGAGCGATTGAACGGCATGGGAATCTCCTCCGGCGCGGCTGCGGGCACGCGTAGCGTAGCGCCGCCGGAGAGGCGGGACTACCGGTGCCGTCCGCGCCGGCGGCTGGCCTCGCGGCCGCGCGCGTCAGCGCGGGCGACCGCCTCGCCGCTAGCGCCCGGAGCGCCGCGGTCCGGAGCGCCGCTATCGCCGCGGCCGGCCCGGGGAGCACCGCCAGCACGGCCGTCGTCGTCCTCGCTGCCGTCGTCCTCGCGGCCTGCGGCAGCGGGCTCAACGTGCCGGATGTCGACCTCGATCTCCTCGCGGCGCTGCTCGGCCCGGGCGTACAGCTCGTAGGCCCGCACGTCGGCGTCGGTCAGCGGCGGCGGGTCGAGGCTGCGCGGCCACAGCCGGTGCACCCGCACCACGTTCAGCTCCACCACGTACAAGGTGATCTGAGCCTGCAGGTAGAACCAGGCCAGCAGGCCCAGCACGATGCCGAAGACTCCGTAGGCCGAGCTGCTCTTCAGCTGGTGGCCGACGAAGTAGCCGCCCACCGACTGCAGTACCTGCCACGCCACCGCGGCCAGGACGGCGCTCAGCAGCAGGTCGCGCGTCCGGACCTCGCTGGCCGTAGCCATCCGCAGGCCCAGCCAGAACAAGCCGACGTTGAGCGCCAGCGACACGGCAGTGGCCGCGATATACGCGCCCGCGCCGCTGATCACGTGCCCGGTGCCGCCCGCCAGGCTGGACAGCACGACGGTGACGATGACGCCGGGCCCGATGATGAGGATCAGGCCGAGGCTGCGCAGCAGGTCCCACGGGAAGCCGGGGCGGCGCAGGATCGGCACTTCCCAGACCGAGTTCATCGCGTTCTGCGCGGCGCTGGCCACACCGCGCGCGGCCAGCACCGTCAGGATCAGGCCGATGGCCAGGGCCAGCCCGGTCTGCTGGAGGCCGTGCTCGGGGAGCAGCTGAGTGCCGATGACCGGGTACTGCGACAGCGCGGAGTCCAGCACCTTGGCCCGCAGTTCCGGGTCGTTCTTCAGGACGATGTCCAGCACCGTCACCAGGACCAGCAGCAGCGGGAAGATCGAGGCGAAGGCGTAGTAGGCGATCAGGGCGGCCAGGTTGCCGGCCTGATCGTCGCCGAACTTCTTCCAGGTCGCGATGGGGACTGCCAGCCATGGCCGGCCCTGCTGAGCCCGGTCGGCAGCTCGCAGCAGCCGCTTGATCGCGTTCATATCGCGGCTCCTCTACCCCGGTCATTCGAATTCACGCAGGCCCTGGCGGCGCGGGGGAATCATCGCATCCCGGTCGGAGATGTCCGGCGCGCTGCGCAGCGGGCGCCCGGAGGATAATGAGCAGTCAGGGGCCCGCGGTCGTAAGGGGTGAGGGCCGGTGGACGGGGACGGCACGCTCGTCGGCAGCATCGGCGTTCTCACGATCGCCACCCGGGGCCAGGCTGGCCCCGGTGAGGTCCTGGTCCAGATCCGGGGCGGCTCTGAGACATTCATCGCCTGGTCCCCGGAGCCGCTGGCTCGCGGGAGCACGGTTCTGGTCATCGAGAGCCGCGGTACCAGGACCGTCGATGTCAGTCCCTGGACTGATCCGTTCGCCCACTTCCGCGATGACTGAGCGAGGAGTAAAAAGATCAGCAGAACAATTCCGGCGTATTCGCCGGGAACATGCTAACTGGCCCCATGGGCCCGACTGGAGATGAAAAAAGATGTTCGGCTATCGTGTTCCGCGGCCGGATGAGGCGATGCTGGTCTCAGGCGGCAAGTTCGGGCGCAATGGGGCGCCGTTCAAGGTTGTCACCGGCCACGGATCGTTCGTCCCGCCCTTTATCAGGAAGGTCAACTTCCTGACGCTGTCGATGACCGAGGCGGAGGTCTCCGAGACCTGCGTGACCAAGCAGGGCATCGCCCTCAATGTCCGCGCCGTGATCGCGTTCAAGGTCGGCAACGATGAGGAGAGCATCGTCAACGCCGGCCAGCGGTTCCTGTCTGATCAGGACCAGATGTCCACGCTGACCGGACGGATCTTCGCCGGCCACCTGCGCTCGATCATCGGCTCGATGACCGTCGAGGAGATCGTCACCGAGCGCCAGAAGCTGGCCACCGAGGTGCTGGACGGCTCCAAGTCGGAGATGGCGAAGATCGGCCTGTCCGTCGACTCGCTGCAGATCCAGTCGATCGATGACAACAACATCGGCTACATCGACGCCATGGCGGCGCCGCATAACGCGGCTATTCAGCGGCAGGCCCAGATCGCGCAGGCGCAGGCCAACCAGGCGTCGGCCGAGGCGCAGCAGCAGTCGCAGCGAGCCCAGGCCGAGTACGCCCGGCAGACCTCCGTGGTTCAGGCCCAGTACAAGGCCGAGGTGGACAAGGCGCAGGCCGAGGCGGCCCAGGCTGGTCCGCTGGCCCAGGCCCAGGCGCAGATGGCCGTGATGGCGGCCCAGTCCGACCTGGCCCAGCGCAACTCGGAGCTGCGCCAGCGCCAGCTGGTCGCCGAGGTCATCCGGCCCGCTGAGGCCGAGGCCGAGAAGGTCCGGATCCTGGCCCTGGCCGATGCCAAGCGGGTCACCATGCAGGCCGAGGCCGCGGCCTCGCACGATCGCGTGGCGCTGGACCGGATGCTGATTGACCAGCTGCCGCAGATCGTCAAGGAGGCCGCCGCGGGCCTGGCCGGCGCCAACGTCAGCGTCCTGAACGGCGCCGACGGACTCGGCGAGGTGGCGGCTGGCCTGGTCGCGCAGGGCCTGACGATCCTGGAGGCAGTGAAGAAGAACATGAGCGGGGCCACCGAGCCCACTGCCCCGGGGTCGGCTCCGCGAGGCACGCCCGCCGCGCTGGCCGCCGACGGCGACGCCGGGACCGCGGACGGGAGCCGGGCCAGCAGGTAGCACCACGGGGCGGGCCGGGCGCCGGGCGTCATCCGGCGGCCCGGCCTATCCGGCGTAACGTGCCACGCCGGGACAACCTCCAGAGCACGCTGGGCGTCCTGTCTGAGATGGGTCAGTGACAAAAAGTCACCCCATAGGTACCCATAGTGATCAGATGCGGGTCATGGCTCCGCATCAGGTCACCGGCCCTGGCCGCGGTGCATCAGCCGCGGCGGGGCCGGGACTGCCAGGCAGGAGGAACCCCATGCTTCACCAAGCGCGCCGGACGTTAGCGGCGCTGCCCGCCGCCATCGGCGCCCTCGGGGCGGGCCGCGCGATCAGTGCCGCCCGCGTCACGACGCTCGCCGTGGCCGGCTGCGTCGCCGCCGCCGTGACAATGGCCAGCCCGGCCACGGCGGCCATCCGGGCCCCGCGCCCGGATGCCACGCCGTCCTGCGGTGCCACGTGCGCGAACTATTTCGTTCTCCAGTTCGGGCATAAGTTCGTGCTCAACGACTACCGCGGCCATCTCACCGCCGGGACAAAGGTGCTGCTGTACCCGCGCAGCAATGCCAACCGTGATGAGGACTGGACCATCTGGCCGGCCGGCACGGTCGCCCAGCTGGCGGCATTCGGCCTGGTCAGCAAGGACCTGGCGATCCATTTCGGGTCCGACAACGCATTCGAGATTCAGTACGCGCCCTTCGGGGTCGGCTCGGGCTTGTGCGCGGGCGTCGCGCACCCGGCGGCCGGCGCCGGGTCGGCCCCGGTCAGCCTGCAGTGGTGCGGGCGGGGCGCCACGACCCTGTGGATCCTGGACTCCGCCAGCGCGGCCGGGAAGTACGCGCCGCTGATCACCGGCACCGACACCAACTTCAGCGATCCGCAGGTGCTTACCGAGCCGGGCTACCCGCTGCACCAGCCCCGGCCGCAGCTGACGACCACCCGGCTGCACCAGTTCTCCGATGGCACCGTTTATGACGATCAGATGTGGAATAACACACTCGGAGTTCTGCCTTAGCCGGCCGGGCAGGCCGGCATTCCGGTGCACCCGATGATGAGTTTTGCGCCGATGCCGGAATGTCCGCCGGCTTGTCCGATTAATCCTCGGCGAGAAATTAACTTAGGTCAGGTGTTAGCCGAGGGCCCCGTGGTAACGTACTCACTACTGACTGGCAGGGCGGGGATACAGAGAGCAACCTTAGCCAGGCATTCGTCGCAGTACTTGTCACCAGCCGAACCCGGTAATGGCTTGACCGCCCAAGCCTGCCGGAAATTGGCAGTCGGTCTGGTGAATTCCAAACAGGAAGGAATCCCCAATGCGCAACCGCTTTGCGAGGGCGGCATCTGTGCTCGTGGCGGGGGTCGCTGTCACTTCGGTGATTGGCCTCTCTGCGGCGGGCGCGGCCAGTGCCGCGACCAAGCCCGGATGCGGTGCACCCGAACGCCACTCCGGCGTGCGGGTTCAACTGCTTCAACCTGTCGAGCCTGACGCTCGGCCGGGGCACCATCCAGAACGCCTACGTGCCGGGTGACACCGGTGTTGGTGGCCGGGTTGGCCAGAAGGTCAACATGAACTTCGCCAGCAACAGCCACCCGAACGAGGACTTCACTGGCGCTCAGGTGGGCACGCTCGGCAACTTCTGCGGCAACCTGCTGTCGACGACGTCGTACGTGTGCATCAACTACCCGAGCAACTACCCGGTGTTCGAGTCGAACTGGTCGCCGTTCGGCAACGAGTCCGGCCTGTGCGCTGGCGCGTTCCTGCCGGTGTTCAGCGGCGAGAACGTCACCCTGCAGAACTGCGGCAACTCGCCCAGCACCCTGTGGGTCGGCGACCTGGCCAACTCCACGTTCCACAACGGCCACCTGTACACGCCGTGGGTGAACGGCGCGAGCAGCAACTTCAGCCACCCGCTGACGCTGCAGGTTGACCCCGGCACCAAGAAGCCGATCAACCAGCTCAAGCTGGCGAACCTGAACACCCTGACCGGCGGCGTCTCGCCGGACTCGCAGGAGTTCACGCTCACCTTCGGGCCGGTTCACTGATCCGGACAAGCGGTAACTAGCCCCGGGCGGGCGGCGGCGCAAAGCCGGCCGCCCGGAGCGCACCGATAGCACCAAGCCCGGCCTGGTGGGAACTGCCAGACACCGCAGGGCCGCGGCTAGCACGACAAGATGCTCCCCCCGCCTCCGGGCGGGGGGAGCATCTTGCTGTCCGGCCCTGGTGGCGGCCGGGCCGCGGCCCGGCCGCGGGCCTGGCAGCATGGGCGCCATGACGCCGGCCGAGCAGCGCCTGCTGGCTCAGGTCCGGGCGGACCTGAGCCGGCTGGCCCGCTACGACGACCAGTCCGTGGTGCATGACACGTGGATCTGGCAGCGCTACGACGGCGGCCATGCCGTCAGCCTGGCCCCGGCCCGGTCAGCAGCGGTCCGGACCGCCTGGCACGAGGCCGGGCACGCGGTAGCCGCCCTGACGGTCGGCGCGCGGTTCAGTTCGGCCAGCATCCGGCACAGCGCCGTGAGCCGGGACGGGCGCGCCACCGAGGGCCGGGTCCGCGGGCTGAGCGGGGCCGGCGATCAGGGCTTCGTGATCGACGCAGCCGGCCAGATCGCTGAGCAGCTGATGGCCTGGACGCTGCCGGGCAGCGACGCGGAACTGGGCTGCTGGCTGGCGGCCTGGCGCGCGGACGGCGGTGATGCCCGGCGGTTCCGCCAGGGCATGAGTGCCCGGTTCGGCCGCGACGAGGCGGCAGCGTGGCGGTTCAGCGAGCGCCTGCTGACGCCGCGGCGGCTGGCCATCCGGGCGGTGGCCAGGGGACTGCTGGTCAGCCCGCGGCACCTGCCCTGCGCTGTCGTGACCGCGATCGCCGCGGATGCCGGTCTGCCCGGCGGATCGTGAGCCCGGCGCCGGCGCAGACTGCCGGCCGCCACGAGGCCTGCCTGACCGGGAACTGAGCCGCGGGCGAGCCGACGTCAGGACCGCGTCCCGTTACGCGTAACATAGGGAGATGACAGACGGGCGCGCATGCGAGCAGTGCGGGCAGCTCTTCACCCCGCGCCGCGAGCACGCCCGGTTCTGCACGGCCCGCTGCCGGGTGGCCTGGAACCGCGAGGACGCCACCGCCCGGCCCGCCACGGTCAGCGCCCTGGACTGGTCCATCACCGCCATGCGCGACACCACGTCCCGGCTGCTCCGGGCCAGGGCCGTGGACCAGGCCCGGGCGTTCGCCGTGATCAGCGAGGCCGTGTGGTGGGTCACCATCGTGGATGCCGCGCTGGTGCGCTACCACCCGGGTGCCTACGACGAGGTGCTGGCCAGCCGGACGCCGCGGCAGCGCGAGCTGATCGAGGGCACGCTGGGCGGCCTGCGGTTCGTCCGCAACCGGATGGGCTATTACCTCGACCCGGATGACTTCGTGTGTCCCGGGCACGCGGCCAGCGCCGCCGACAGCCGCATCACCGGGTGGACCTGGAAGCCGATTGCGGACCCGGTCGTGGACCTGCTGCCGCCGCAGGGGCAGGAGTGGGAGCGGACCCGCCATGGCGCCTACCAGGAGTGGCTGGCCGGGCACACCGTCGGGGAGGTCTTCACCGCGGCCTCGGCCTTCCTGCGGCAGGCCGCGGCGGCCGCGCCGGAGCCCGGGGAACTGGCCGCCGGGGCGTGAGCGCCGGCCCGCTGGCCGCGCGCCTGGCGGAGCTGGGCCCGTACTTCGCCATCCAGTCTCATGAGCCGGGACTGACGCCGCCGGGTCCCTGGCTGCCGCTGGCCGCGCTGCTGCGGGAGCCGGCCGTGCTGACCGACCGGATCGGCCAGGTCCGCGACGGCCTCGCCGCCGCGGGCGGCCGTGCGCCCGGCCAGGTCGAGTTCCGGGTGGCCGCGTCCGTCGCCCAGCTCGGGCTGTCCGCCCGGCTGCTGGCGCCGGCCCTGGGCGCCGAGGTTCTCGGCGGGTGGCTGCGGCTGGACCCCGGCCAGGTGTGGTGGGTGCCCGAGCTGGGCGGCCCGTTCGGCCTGTCGGTGCCGGCGACGGCGCTCGCGGTGCCCGGGCCGGGCCCGGTTCCCGGGCTGCTGGCCGGGCCGGTCAGCGAGCTCGCCGGGGCGGTCGCCGCCCGGTCGGTGTCCGCGCGCATCCTGTGGGGCAACGTCGCGTCGGCCATCAGCGGCGCCGCCGCCATGATCAGCGCCGCGCGGCCGGACCTGGCTCCGCGAGCGCGGGCCGCCGCCGCGACGGCGCTGGAGTTCCCCGCCCTGGCCGGGGCCGGCGAGGGGCCGCCGGGGACGGCTGGCTTCCGCCGCCGCAGCTGCTGCCTGATCTACCGGCTCGCCGCCGGGCCGGGTACCGGCTTGTGCGGGGACTGCGTGCTCAGCGGGCGGCCGGCCCGGTCAGGTCAGGACGAGCCAGGTGCGGCCGTCGATCAGCTCGCGGACCGCGTCCAGGTGCCCGGCATGGGTGGCCGTCTCGGCGATCACGTGCAGGATCGTCTGCCGTAGCTGCTGTTCGGGCATCTCCGGGAAGATCTCCGACGGCCACCAGGCCGGGCGCGCGTCCAGGGACCGGGCGGCAATGATCGCGTCGGCCAGCGCGACCTCCTCCCGGTACTGCGCGAGCACCGCCGCAGCCGGCTCCTCCGGCGCGACCTGCCACGCCTCGTCGCCCGAGGCCAGGTCCACCTGCTCCCCGGCGACGACGGCGCGGAACCAGAACCGCTCGACGTCCAGCGCGAGGTGCCGGACCATGCCCAGGGCGGTCCAGCCGGATGGCAGCACCGGGCGCCGCAGGTCCTCCTCGGACAGGCCGTCCAGGATCCCGAGCACGTGCTTGCGCTGGCCGTTCAGGTAGCCCAGCAGCAGGCTGGTCTCCGGGGCGATGGCCGGCTGGACACGAGTTCCTCCCGGGGTCTGCGGTGCTTCTGCCGCAGCGACCCTACCGGCTGGCGCTGTCAGCTCCGATGACCTCGGCGGAAGCGGCGGCTGCCCCCCCTTGAGCCGCCGCCTCCGCCGGTACCGTCGCTTGTGCCGCCCCCTCATTCGGCACAAGCGAGGTCGTCCCAGCTAGCTCCGGGAGGCCCGGCGGCCCCGTCACCGGGGTCAGCAGAGCCTGGAGAAGCTGGCGCAGGATGGTGAGCTGGGCGCGCATATGCCGCGCCTCCTCGGTCGAGCGGGACAGGATGAACGCCCCCTCGAACGTGACGAACACGTGGTCGGCCAGGGCGTCAGTGTCCACCGCCAGCCCGCTGCCGGCACCGGCCAGCACGCCCGGCCGGGTACCGAGGGCAGCCCGCAGCAGCTTGGACAGCTCGGTCCGGTAGGCCAGCACGGCGCGGGCGATCAGCTCCCTGGTCCCGGCCTGAGCCAGCTGCCGCTCGGTGAGGATCGAGACGTACAGGCAGCTGGACTGGCCGGCCATCAGCTCATCGGCCCCGTCCTCGAACACCTTCATGAACGCGATCACCTGCTCGGCCGGGTCGCTGCTGGCCGCTCGCACCTGGGCCAGCGCCCGGTTCAGGTAGCCGATGTCGGCCGCCGCGTACCGCTCGACCAGGGCCCTGGCCAGGGCCACCTTGGAGTCGAAGTGATGGAAGAACGCGCCCTTGGAGGACCCCGACGCCACGATGACCTGGTCGACCGAGGTGGCGGCGAAGCCGTTCTCGATGACCAGGCGCTCGGCAGCATCGAGGATGCGCTGCCGGGTGGCGGATCCGTCCTTAGGCACCCACAGTTTGTACCAGACTGTTTGGTCTGATACAAATCGACAAAGCAGCCTGATCTGGCTGAACGGGGGGAACCAGCCGATGACGACAACTCCGGCCGCGGCAGCTCAGCTCCCGCAGCTGCGGGGCAGGCCCATGGTCACCGACGGGGGCATGGAGACCGACCTGATCTTTCACTACGGGATCGATTTGCGCTGTTTCGCGGCCTTCCCGCTGGTCGACTCGGCCGCCGGCCGGGCGATCCTGGCCCGGTACTACAGCGGCTATGCCGAGATCGCCCGGCGGGCCGGGGCCGGGCTGCTGCTGGAGTCAGTGACCTGGCGGGCCAACCCGGACTGGGGGGACCGCCTCGGCTACTCGGCCGCCGACCTGGACCGGCTTAACCAGCTGTCCATCAGCACGCTGGCCGGGCTGCGGGAGGAATACGCGGGCGGCATCGCCGACATCGTGATCAGCGGCATGATCGGGCCGCGCGGCGACGGCTACCAGCCCGGCGAGGAGGTCGACCCCGACGCGGCCGCCGAGTACCACGCGCCGCAGGCCCGTGCGCTGGTGCAGGCCGGTGCCGACCTGATCTCGGCCTACACGCTCACCGACATCGGGGAGGCGATCGGGATCGTGCGGGCCGCCCGGGCCGCGGGCGCGCCGGTGGCGATCTCCTTCACTCTCGAGACGGATGGCCGGCTGCCGGGCGGCCAGACCCTGGCCGAGGCCATCAGCGCGGTCGACACCGCCGCCCGGCCGGACTACTTCCTGGTCAACTGCGCGCACCCGCGGCACGTCGCGCCGGCGGTGGCTGACGAGGGCGACTGGCGCGAGCGCATCGTCGGCCTCCGCTACAACGCCTCGACGCGCAGCCATGCTGAGCTCGACGCCGCGACTGAGCTGGATGAGGGCGACATCACCGAGCTGGCCGCCGCGCACTGGCAGCTCGCCCCGGCCCTGCCCGCGCTGACCATCCTGGGCGGCTGCTGCGGCACCGATGCACGCCATGTCGCGGCCCTGTGGAACCAGCCGGGCTGACCTGGCTGGCTAGCCGGCGGTGTCCAGCGGGAGCTCCCGCTGCGGCGCGGGGCCGCGGATGGGCGCGGTGGCGCGGCTGAGGAACAGCGCGGCCACGAGCAGGACGCTGGCCACGGCCAGCGCGTGCAGGATGCCGATGTGATCGGCCAGCGCCCCGATCACCGGCGGGCCGGCCAGGAAGGCGGTGTAGCCGAGCGACGCGGCGGTGCTGACCCGGCCCGCCGCGTAGCGCGGGTCATCGGCAGCGGCGCTCATCCCGACCGGGAACCCCAGCGCGATGCCCAGGCCCATCAGCGCGGCTCCGGCGATCGCGACGGCCAGCACCCCGCCGAAGCCGATCAGCAGCAGCCCGGCTAGCGCGATCGCCGCGCCCGCCTGCAGCACGCGGACCCGGCCGTGCCGGTCGATGATCCCGGGGCCGAACCACCGGCCGGCCGTCATGGCGGCCAGGAAGATCGCCAGCGTGGCGGTGCCCAGGACCGCGGTCGCGTGATAGCCGCTGATGACACCGAGGCTCAGCCAGCTGTTGCCGATGCCCTCGATGACCGTCATGCACAGCACGAACAGCCCGATGAGCAGGGTTCGCAGCTCGGTCCAGGCGGCCAGCGGGCTGCGGATCGCGGCCGGGGCGGCCGGGCCGGCGCCGGCGCTGCCCGCCGGCGCCGGATCCGGGGCGAGCGTCATGAAGCTCCGGGTGGCCACCACGATGATGAGGGCGACCACCACGCCGGTCCCGAGCAGGTCCGCGGTCACCGGAATGTGCCAGGCCACCATGATCGTCCCCACGCCAGCCCCGGCCACGGTGCCGATGCTCCACCCAGCGTGGAACTTGGGCAGGATCGCCCGGCCCAGGGCGCGCTCGACGACCGTGCCCTGCACGTTCATGGCCACATCGCCGGAGCCGGCGCCGAAGCCGTAGATGAACAGCCCGGCCCCCGTCGGGGCGATGCCGTGCCGGTAGCCCACCGCCACGACGACCAGCCCGGCCCCGGCGATGATGCCCGAGGCGGATACCACCAGAGCCTCGCCGAAGCGCTGGATGGCCAGGCCGGTCAGCGGGATGGCCACGGCCGGGCCGATCGCGCTGCACAGCAGGATCAGGCCGAGCACTCCCGGCGAGACCTGGAGCGCCGAGCGGACCTGCGGGATCTGGGCGGCCCAGGCCGCGGAGGCAAAGCCGAAGGCGATGAAGACGATATAGACGGCGTTCTTGGCGTTCCGGACGGCGGCGTCGGCGGGACCGGCAGCGGGCCGGCCCGGACGGCGTTACGCATGCACCCGGAATATCCGCCCGGTCGTGTAGGTGATCACGACAGCGTTCTAGCATGGAATGTCAGCCTTCTACCAGCGGGGATGCGGTGCCGGGCAGCGCGGCCGCGTCAGGCTGGCCGGCCGCTGCCGGGCGCGTCGGGCGGCTCGCCGCCGGGCGGGCCGGGAGGTGCCCCGTCCAGCGGAACCGGGTGCTGGTCGGCCGGCGGCACCGGCCCGTCCCGCGGGCCGCTGGCTGAGTCGTCGGGCCGCCCGCCCAGCAGGTCACGCAGCCGGTCATGGCGTCGCTGGTAGGCCGGGCCGAACCGGCGCTGCGCGCGGCTCAGGCGGCCTGCCCGGTAGCGCTTGCGGGCCCAGACCGAGGATGGCTTCGCCAGCCGGATCGCCCCCGCCAGCGCCAGCGGCGGCACGATGATGCCGACCAGCCCGGTGGCGATCTTGCCCTTGAAGATGCACACCCCGGCCAGGGCCAGATCGAAGCACACGCCGAGCAGGTAAGCCGCGATGGCCGCCGGGTTGTGCCCGCTGGCCGTGCCGATCAGGGATGGCTGCAGCAGCAGGACCGCGCCGAGCGCCCCGCCGACCAGGATCGCGTCGATCGACTGGCGGCCGCTCTTGGTCCAGTAGACGTCGTCGAGGTGAAACCACAGCGCGAATTCATCCAGCGTCAGCGCCGCGCCCATCCCGAACAGCGCCGCCAGCACCTCGGCCCAGGGCGAGTGCGGCCGGTAGCGGAACTCCAGCAGTCCGGTCGCCAGCACCAGCAGGATGCCCCACACCTGGTGGTGGATGTGCACGCCGCCGATGTAGATGTCGGCCAGCCCGCCGCGCTGGCCAGCAGCGCCCGGCCTCGCCGCGGCCGGCGCTGACTGCCCCGCCGGCGGCCCCGGCTGGGTGCCCGCCTTCGCGTGGATCCGCCGCGTGATGAACCTGGTGATGGCAAAGGTGACCAGGAACCCGATCAGCATCCAGACCGCTGGCGCCCGGCCGGTGTCGACGAGAACCCGCTGGTACCAGTCCACGCCGCAGGCTTACCCCGCGGTTACGCAGCGCTACCGCCGCGCCGGGCGGCAGGAGGCCGTCAGCGCCGGACTCATCCGAGCATGTCGGTATAGCGGAGCAAGGACCAGGCCGCCATGCCTGCTGCGGCTGTTACCGTCCGGAGGGACGGGCGGGCGGGGGAGCGAGGGAGAAGCGTCCGTGCAGACCACGAGTTCGACCTGCTCGAGGAGGCGGCCCTGACCGGCGAGGTGACCTACCGGTGGCGCGGGGCGCTGACGGACGCGGAACTTCTCACCCTGATCGCGGCGCACGGCGGGCAGGGTGAGCCTGGCTGGTGGGACCAGGTGCGACCGCACAGCCTGGGCTGGATGACCGCCCGGCTCAGCGGATCTCTCATCGGCTTCGTGAACGTTGCCTGGGATGGCGGCGATCACGCCTTCCTCCTCGACACCAAGGTCGCCAGCGCCCGTCAGCGGCAGGGGATCGCCACCGAACTCGTCCGCCAGGCCGTGAGCCACGCCCGGGCCGCGGGCTGCGAGTGGCTGCACGTTGACTTCACCGGTGACCTCGCACCGTTCTACTTCGGCGCGTGCGGGTTCCGGCCGACCGCGGCCGGGCTGATCCACCTGCCCTCGCTCCCGTCCGCCGGCTGACCCGCTTCCGGCCCGGTGCGGGCGGTACTACGGTGCGGGCGGTACTACCGGGCCAGGATCTCGCGCAGTGCCTGAACCCAGCGCTCGTGCTGGTCGAGATGCAGGTCATGGCCCGCGCCCGCGATCACGCGATACCCGGTGCCCGGCCGTCGCCGCATCCGCCCGATCCGGGCCGCGTCCATGGTGCTGTGCTCGGCCATGACCAGGTCAGCGGGGATGGTCAGCCGGTCCCAGATGTCCCAGCGCTCGGCGGCGAAGACCGGCGACATCACCGGCCGGACACTGGCCGGGTCGAACCGGGGCCGCCAGCGGCCCTGGCGCTCGGCGTAGCCGTCGGCCCAGGCCCGCCCGGCGCGGTTGTCACCCCCGAAGAAGTCCCGGACGTCCTGCCGGGACGCGAACGAGGCGGGCCATGCCGCGATGGCCCGCTCCACCTTGTCCAGCGGTTCCGCGCCGCCGCCCCCGACGTCACCCTCGACGAGCACCAGCTGGCTGGCCAGGCCGGGATGGCGGCCGGCGGTAACTAGCGCCGTGTGCGCGCCCATAGACTGACCGACCAGCGTCACCGGACCGGGAGCGCCGGCCGCCTCGACGACAGCGGCGACATCGTCGGCGAATGCCTCTCGGCTCAGGTCGGCCGGGCGGCGCGTGCTGCGGCCGTGGGCGCGCTGGTCCAGGCAGATCGTCGTGCAGGGGCCGGCTAGTGCCGCCGCTGTCTCCGTCCACTCGCCGCTGTGCCCGGCGAGGCCATGCAGAAGTACGACGGTGCGGGGGCCGGATCCGGCCACGGTGTAGAACAGCCGGGTCTCCCCGCCAGCCGATCGCGTCCAGGGCATGACGCGATCTTGTCATCCGCGACCCGGTGCGCCCGGGGCGCGGCGGGGCGGGACCATACCGGGCTGCGGGCGCGGCACGGGCCTACTCGCGGTCCCGTACTCGCAGCCGCAGCGGCAGCTCGGCCATCAGCGACGTCCGGATCGTGGCTGCTCCGGGCTGCAGGCCGGGCGGGATGCGAATGGTGGCGCTGAAGTCGCCCTCCCGCTGGCCCGCCCGGACGACGGTCAGCGCGTGCCGCCGCTGGCCCTGGATGACGAAGATCGTGAGGTGCCGGTACGGCCGGGAGGCTGGCTGGTGGTTGGTGTCGTGGCAGGTCATGTACCAGTAGCCGTAGAGCCGCAGCTTCTGGCCCGGCGACACGGTGAGGACATCCGGTGCCGTTCGCCGGGCGGCATGCGGGCTGGTCGTCAGCAGCGGCCCGACGCAGCTGGCCGCCCCGCTCGCGGTGTCCGGCGACCGGCCGGCATCCTGCGCGCACCCGCACAGCACCGCAGCCGTGAGGCAGCAGAGAAGCTGTCCTGCCCGGTGCTGCCCAGCGCCCATGGACACGTCCTTGCCTTGCCGCTGCAGCTTGGACGCCGCCGCCTCCCGAACGGTTCCGCCATGGTGAGTGGCCGGCTCCGGTGCTTAGCCGGATACGAGCTGCTGGCCGCCGTCAATGTCAAAGGTCGCGCCCGTGACCGCCGTGTTGATCATCAGGTGAACGGCCAGCGCGGCGATGTCGGCCGGGCCGATCACGCGCCGGACCGGCAGCGTCGCCCGGAGCTGCTCGCGGCGCTCGTCGAGCTGGTCGCCGAGGAGCGCAGCCGACAGCGGCGTGTCCACGAACCCGGCCGCGATCACATTCACCCGGATCGGCGCGATCTCGAACGCGAGGTTCCTGGCCATCGCCGGCCCCGCCGCTGTCAGCGCCGCGATCAGCCCGAAGCCGACGGCCGGCGTGCGGCCCCCGGTACCGCCCATGAACAGCAGCGTCCCGCCCGGCTGCACCCGCCCCGGAGCGCTGCGGGCGATCCGCAGCGGGAGCAGGATGTGGGACTCGAGGTCGCGGCGCGCCTTGTCGAAGTCGAAGTCCGCCAGCGGCGAATAGTACGGGCCCGGGCCGGTGACCAGCACATGATTGACCGGCCCCGGCAGGTCCTCGAAGAACTGCTCGATCCGGCCGGGCTCCAGGGCATCAAAAGCGACAGTGCTGGCCCCGACTTCCCGCCCGGCACGCTCCAGGCGGTCGGGGTTGCGCGCCGTGATGATGACGTCGGCACCCTCGGCCCGCGCCCGCCGGGCCGTCTCCAGGCCGATGCCCGCGCTGCCGCCGATCACCACGACCGTCTGCCCGGCCAGCTCAGCCGCGCTCACGTCGGCAGCTCGCTTCCAGCCTGCTCCGCCACCATGTACCGGGCGTACCAGTCGGGCCAGTTGGCGTCGGCCTGGCCGGTGCGCTTCTCATGCTCACCGTGGGCGGCCGACGCGCGCCGCATCGCGTCCGCCAGGTCGCTCGCGGAAGCGAAGGAGGTAATACCCGGCGTCCCGCCTGCGCTGCCGCTGCCCTGAGTCGTGCTCATGAAGCCCCCTCGGTCACGTCGAGGGTGACGGTAGCTCCCGTACCACTGCAGAGCACCGGACCGACACCCTGGCCCGGTCTAGTCTGCCCGCGCCCGCCCGGCCAGGACAGGGCCGGGGTCGCCGGGCCAGGTGAATCCGGGCATATCAGCCGGCGGTGCATCAGCCCCTGGCGCCGATGCCCCTGCGGGTGACCGTCAGAGGACCCCGTTACTGTCCCTGCATGGCCGATTTCATCGACGCTGACCTGCGCGGCTCCCGGTTCGAGCGGGCTGACCTCACCGGTGCGCAGCTGGTGTCCGTCAACCTGTCGGGCGTCCAGATCCGCGGCGCTGACCTGACCGGCGCTGTCCTGCGGGGTGTCGAGCTGGACGGCGTCAGCATCTACGGGGAGCTGCAGAACGTCACCATCAACGGTGTCGACATCGGGCCGCTGGTCGAGGCGGAGCTGGACCGGCGCTATCCCGGCCGGGCCGCGATGCGCCCGTCCGACCCCGCCGGGTTCGTGCGGGCGTGGGACATTCTCGAACGGCTCTGGGGCCAGACCGCCGAGCGGGCCCGCCGCCTGCCGCCCGGACTGCTGCACGAGTCCGTCGATGGCGAGTGGTCCTTCACCGAGACGCTCCGCCACCTGGTCTTCGCCACGGACGCCTGGATCCGGCGCGTGATCCTCGGCGACCCGGCGCCGTGGGACCCGCTGGACCTGCCCTGGGATGAGGCACCCGACACGCCGGGCGTGCCCCGCGACCGTGACGCGCGCCCATCCCTCGACACGGTGCTGGAACTGCGGCGCGACCGGATGGCCACCGTCCGGCAGGTCATCGAGGACCTGACGGACGCCTCCCTCGACAGCCAGACCGAGCCCGTCGAGGCACCAGGCTGGCCGCCGCCGCGCAGCTTCCCGGTCCGGGAGTGCCTGCGGATCATCCTCAACGAGGAATGGGAGCACCGGCTGTACGCCGAGCGGGACCTGGACATCCTGGAAGCGCGCCGGGCTTCGCCGGCCCGCGCATCGCCGGGCCGAAACTCAGGTGCCCGCGGGGCGCCCGCTGACTACTGTGGGCGCGTGCCTGAGCTGCAGCGCCTGCGCGCCGACCACGCCGATGCCGTCCTGGCCTTCGAGCTAGCCAACCGGGCCTACTTCGCTAGCTTCATCTCCGACCGCGGCGATGAGTTCTTCGACCGGTTCGCCGAGCAGCACGCCGACATGCTGGCTGAGCAGGAGTCCGGGGCCTGCGTCTTCCACGTGCTCGTCGGTGAGGACGGCGCGGTGCTGGGCCGGTTCAACCTCTTTGAGCTCACCGACAGCACCGCCGACCTCGGCTACCGGGTGGCGCAGGACGTCGCCGGCCACGGCGTGGCCACCGCGACCGTGCAGGAGCTGTGCCGGATCGCCGCCGCCCAGTACGGCCTGCGAATGCTCCGGGCGAAGACCACCCCCGCCAACGTCGCCTCCCAGCGAGTACTGATCAAGGCCGGGTTCGCGGCGGCGGGCCCGGCCGACATCCACGGCCAGCCGGCGACCTGGTACGAGCGCGACCTGACCGACGGCGCACCCGGCCAGCCGGGTCATGATCACTGAGCCGGCCCTGCTCGCGTCCCTGCAGGAGAGCTGGGGCCTGACCGGTGCCCGGGTCAGCGTGCACAACGGCGGCATGGGCTCGCAGACGTGGTTCGTTACTCACGGCGGCCAGCGATGGGTGGCCAAGGCGGTGGACGCGCATGCCGGGGATCAGCTCGCCGGCGGCCTGGCCATCGCCTGCCGCCTGGAGCAGGCCGGCATTCCCGCTGGCGCGGCGGTCCCGGGCGCCGGCGGGCAGCTGTGCGTCCCGGTCGCCGGCGACTGGCTGGCCCTGCTGACCTGGGTTCCCGGCCAGCCGCTCACCGGCGAGGACAGCCGCGAGCAGGATCTGATCGGCACCACGCTGGCCCGGGTGCACCGCGCGCTGACCGGCTACGAGGTCGCCGGGGCACAGCGTTTTCACTGGGTGGACCCGGACGCGGATTACCTGTCGCTGCGGCCGTGGCTCCGGCCGGCCATCACCTCGGCGCTGCAGGGCCTCGATGCCGCCCGCCCGGACACCATGACGGCAGGCCTGCTGCACGCTGACCCGGCACCGGAGGCGTTCCGGCTGGACCCGGCCACCGGCCGGTGCGGGATCATCGACTGGAGCTACGCCCAGCACGGGCCGCTGCTCTACGACCTGGCCTCGGCCGTCATGTATGTCGGCGGGCCAGCGAGCGCGACGGCCCTGACCAGCGCCTACCTGCGCGAGGGCAGCCTCGGCGCCACCGAGGTCGAGCACGGGCTGGAGCCGATGCTCCGGTTCCGCTGGGCCGTTCAGGCTAACTACTTCGCCTGGCGTATCGCCGGGAACAACCTGACGGGCATCAGCGGGCCGGACGAGAACGAGAAAGGCCTCGAAGACGCCCGCCGCGCCCTGGTCTAACGGCGCGGCAGCCGGGCGTCGGCGCCGAGCCAGTCCCGGACCTCACCGGCCCAGCCGCCGATCAGCTTGCGCGCAGCCTGGATCCCGGCCTGGCGCGTGCGCAGCACGGCATCCATCGCCGCCAGCTGATCCAGGGCCCGCTCGGCGAGCAGGCCAGGCCAGCCACCGCGACGGCCAGGTTCCCGGCTAGCAGGCCGGCCCGATCAGGGCCCCGCCGCCGGCGAAGACCGCGGCCACCTGCGGCGTGCGGCGTGCGACGGCGGCCAGGACAAGTCAGGACACCCCATGCTGCCAGCAGGCAGTCCGCAGCGATGCGCATGCCAGGACCGTAGGACCTGTAGCGCGCTACAGGTCAAGCAGGCATTACGCCGCGGCAGGCGGAGCTTCGCCGCCTCAGCGTGCTCCTGCCGCCGCCGGCAGGGACTGCCCAGGAGCCCCAGCACCGAGCCGTTCCGAGTCTTGCTAGCGGAGACCTAGAACGGTTGAAAGAGCTTCGTCGATGCCCCATTGCTGGTCTGGGGTAACGCGGCCGACAAGGTCACCCAGTCGTCCGGCGTCGATGGCGCCGACCTGCTCGACGAGGACGCGGGTAGTCTCGCCCAGCAGGTCTATCTCCGGGCGGAATGACGCGGGCCTGGCGCTGAGCGACGTCGGTGCGACCAGCACAACCGAGCGGGGCAGCAACTCGTCTGCCTGCACGATCACCCCGTACCGTCGGCCGCGTTGTTCGTGACCCGTTCCCCTTGGCGGGCGGAATTCGTGAATGTCACCCCGCAGCACGCATGCTCTCCATGAAGTTAGCTGTCTCGAGCATCTCTTGCCGGTCGTCCTCGTCGGCCTCAAGCGCTGCCACCTCGGCGGCTAGCGCGGCTCGGCGTCGTAGCCTGGCGGCGCTGTCGAGAATGGCTTTACGGATGGCCTCGGATCTGCTGAGGCCGGTCGACTCAATCTGGGCCAGTGCCCGCAGCGCCTCAGGGTCGAGACGGACACTGATGGCTGATGACATGAGTCCAGTGTATCACGATCTGTCATACAGGTACTTGGGCCGCGACACTGGTTGCATGACCCGATCCGCTATTCGTGGCCGGAGGGAAAACGCTCGATCGTGGGACGCACCCCGCCATACGGTGGCGCGATGAGCGATCACTCCGCAGCGCCTGTCGCGCCCGTCGAGGCCTATGAACCTCCCTATTACGTGGCCGTCTTCTCTACGGTGCGAACCCAGGACCAGAGCGGCTACAGCGAGACCAACGCACGCATGGAAGACCTGGTAAAGGACGTGCCTGGGTTCCTGGGGATGGACCACGCGCAGACTCCTGGTGGGCTGTCCATCACGGTCGGGTACTTCCGCGACGCCGATGCCCTCACGGAGTGGCGGTGCAACGCCGAGCACCGCGCGGCGCAAAAGCGCGGGCAAGTCGAGTGGTACCAGAGCTACACGCTGCATGTGGCGAAAGTGGAGCGGAGCCACGGGTTCACGCGAGCGTAAGTCCCGCAGAGCCCCACCACCCCGCCAGAACGGGCTGTCAGCTGGCCCTTCGGCTGGGGGCTCAGGTGCGGGCTTGGACGGCTGTGGCCCGCACTCGCCTGAACTGCTGCGGCCCAGGCCAGGCCATGTGTGCCAGTGACCGTGAGTCCCCTTGAAGCGCCGTCACTGACCCTCCGAACGGGCATGCAACGGGCACGCCCGGAGCCTGGGTGAGGCCGGAATCTGTCACTACGCGCTCATGCGGCATGGTCGGCCTACACTCGGTGCCATGACCGCGACGCGTGAGGATGGGCAGCAGCCAGTCGTGCCGCTTCCTGACCGAGATCCGGCGGCGCTGCGGGCGGCTGTGGCCAAGCTCGACACTGCTGCGCTGGCGAAGTTCGAGTCTGACTGGACGGCTGCCACGGCCCGGGCGCGGGATGAGTACAGCCTGATGCCAGCGAGGTACTTCGTGGAGCACTGGTGGACCTGGGTGGCGGTTGAGCGCTGGCCGGCGCTGGCCGCCCGGTTGCGTGACTGCGAGCGCGTCGTCGCGGAGTCTGCGGATCGCAATGCGCGGCGGGCGGCGGCTGCCGAGATCAGCGAGATCCTGCGCCGGGCGGAGTCCGCGACCACGTGAGCGATTGGACGTGGGAGTACGTCCCTGACACAGCTAGTGTCGTCGGCGGTCTCACGTCGAGCAGTCGCCGAGGTCGAGGCCCTGGCCGCGGCTTGCCGACGCTGTTGGCGTTCGCCGGATAGGTACCCTCTTCGATCTTCGAGAGGCCGTCTCCGGCCTGAAGACTTACGGTGAGGCCTGCGGATTTCGGTTCTGAGGACTACCGGGACGACGTCGTGCTGGTGGTGCGTGTCCAGCATTTGGGCGTCATCTAGGCCAGATTGCGTACCGCAGCGAAATGCCGGGAGCGGGCGAAGGGAATCGAACCCTCATGACCAGCTTGGAAGGCTGGGGCTCTGCCATTGAGCTACGCCCGCGCGGCGGCTGCCGCCCGTAGCTTACCGGGTGGTGACGGATCCAGCACTGCGCCGGCGGCCGTCGCGGGACGCACACTCCAGGTCTGGGCAGGGTAGGCTTCGGGCTGGTCCGACGGGATGTAGCGCAGCTTGGTTAGCGCGCCTGCTTTGGGAGCAGGAGGCCGCGAGTTCGAATCTCGCCATCCCGACCACAACCCGGGGTCAGAGGACGCAGAACTCATTTCCCTCGGGGTCGGCCATGACGACATGGTCTGGCGTGCCCGCCTGCACGTCCTCGCGAATTACGGTCGCTCCAGCCGCCGTCAGGCGATCGACAGCCTCCGTCACGCGAGGCCACCGGACCTCCCATGGCTCGCTGCGTCCGCCTCCGGCCTGCACGTCAAGGTGGATGCGGTTCTTGGCCGCCTTGGGCTCCGGGACCTTGAGGAAGGAGATGCTGGGCTGTACTCCGGCGGGATCCTCGATGTAGGCACCGTCATCCCACTCCTCTCGTGGAACGCCGACGTGCGTGAACCACTCCGCCCAGCTCGCGAATCCCTCAGGCGGCGGCGCCTCCACGTATCCCAGTGCCAGGCGCCAGAAAGCAGCCAGCCTGGCCGGATGCGCGCAGTCCATCGTTACCGTCCACCTGGTGGTCATCAGACTCCCTCCGCCGGACGGCTAAGCAGGCTGAGTAAAGCAGGCGGCGCAGACAACGGGCCGAAGAAGTGATGCCTGGATGCCTCAGAAGATGCTGCCGCTGAGCGCGGCCGGTTGTGGCCCTCATCTAGGGTGGCCGCGTGTCCTCAGCTGAACTGGCGGTTCCGGGTGAGCATGGACTGACCGCTGATGCGCTGCTGGCTGGCCCGCGCGGCAGGACGCTGTGCGTCGATCTGCTGGATGACCGGCTGACCGAGCCTGGCCGGCGCGTCCCCAGGATCTGGGCCGGGGCAGTACAGGCCGTGCGAACAGGGGATATGAAGCGCGGTGCCAGGAGGCTGAGCGAGTGCGTCCGGATGGCCGGACTTCCTGGGACCCCGTTCGACGGCAGCGCCCTGATGACCAGCCTGCGGGCGGCCGTGGATTTTGCTGCGTACTGGCAGCCGCCGGACGAAGAGGACCAGGGGTTCGCGGGTGAGCCAGCGCGGGAAGCTCTGCGCCCGGTCGCGGATGCCGTTGCCGGGGCGGTGGCGGGCCTCACTGAGGTGCGCTGGTGGGCGGAGCCGGCTGACCGCAGCGGCCAGCGCTACACCCAGTTCCTGGATGAGGTTCCGCTGCCGGAACCGCTCTTGACCGGGGCGGCCGAGTCCGTGGCGGCCTGGCTGGCGGACACCCGCGCTGACGAGCAGGACGCACACGGCCGACCTGAGGATCCTGCCGCGCCCTATAGCGGACATTGGTGGTCAGCCCCAGCATGGTCGAGGCTGCCGGTGACAACCCGACGGCTTCCCGCGCATGGTGCCGTCGGGCTGGCTCTCGTGGAGGACGGGTTCGGGTGGAAGTCGGCACGCTGCTGGCCGGTCACGCCAGCGGACGGCGCACGCGTGTACGAGGTCGGCGGCCCGGGCCAGTGGGCGGAACTGGTGGGCCGCTACCCGCTCGACGTCAGCAAGTCGCGCAGGCATGACTGGTGGCGGGCAACCGGCCGGGCCGGTCAATGGGTCATCCCCGACTATGGCGCAGTAGCCGCCGACTGGGACGCCGTCCACGTGTCCGTCGCGGGCTACCTCACTACGGCCGGAATCGCGATCCCGGCTGGCGCCGGCGCGCACACGATGCTGGCCGGCTGGGACCCGGATGCCACCTGGTGGCTCAACGATGTCCTGTGCCTCTCCAGCCCGGGCTCGCCGGAAATCTGGCAGGAAGATGACCAGGCGCCCTTCGGCTGGACCCAGGCTCGGCAAACGGCTTAGGAAGCGCCCGGTGCTGCGCTGCCGGGGCCCGGGAGGAACCCCGTCACCCCGTCCGTCAGTTCCCTGATGATGTCAGCGTGACCAGCATGCCGCTGCGTCTCGGCGGTCACGTGCACGAGCATCCGGCCGAGGGTCACCGCCCCGTGCTCCCCCCACCATGGCACGTTCCCGATCGCGTCAAGATCGAGCGCGTCGAGCGTGCCGTCCGCGTGGGCCCAGGCCCGCCGGTACCACCCAGCAACCAGCTCGCGCGACTCCCCGGCGGTCGCCAGCATCTCGGCACCGGGCGTCTCGTCGTCATAGCACCAGGGCGGCGTCTCGTCCGAAGGGCGGCCGAAGGCGTCGCCGAAATAGCGGAACTCCCACTTGGCAAGATGCTTGACCATTCCCAGCAGGTTCGTTCCGGTCGGCGTCAGCGGGCGCCGACCGTCGTCCTCAGACAATCCGTCAAGCTTCCATAGCATCACATCGCGCGCGCCCTGCAGATAAACGCGAAGGTCTGATTTCATGTCTGATGTGGGCATGCCGGGTACTCTCCCATAGTCAGGTAACATCTCTTCTCGATTAGGCTCAGTTCGGAACGCGATCATGGTCGTTTAGGTGACCTGCCGAATGCGCTGGGCCAGCCAGCCCGGCTGGGCTAGGTGGGTGCTCGTGGCCTACCTCATCGGGTTCGCCGATGGCACCGGTGCGCATGTCAGGGATCTGGCCCGGGGCGGACTGCATGCTTACGGGCTCGCGCCCGTCCCGCTGCAAGTGTTCTTCAGTGGCCTCGTGCTCCTGGATCCGCTCGTCTTCGGTCTGGTGCTGCTGGCGCGTCCGGCCGGGGCCTGGCTGGCGGGCGCTGTGATGGCGGCGGACATGGCCGCAAACTGGTACCTCAGGTTGTCGGTGGGTCCTGAGGATCGTGGGCGATTCCTGTCCCCGGACTCGTGTCCATTACCTTGTTCGGCCTGTTCGTGTTGATAACGTGCGTCCCGCTGCGCCGATCTCTGGCCATCGCCAGCAGGAGGCCATGAGATGACGCGCTGTCTGCCGCCTGGTGCCGGGAGGATGACGGGCCGCGCATAGCCGCATCCAGCGCCGGCATGAACCGATAGCGCGGGTCACGCGAATGCTCCCTGCAGGAGTCGAGCAGGGAGGGACCCGGATGAGATCCTCGGTAAGCGCGCCAGTGACGACGTCGGCCGGCCCGCGGCATGAGCAGGCCCGGCCGCCTGGCCTCCGCCCGCCAGCGGATGCCGGCCCGGTGCGCCGCTACTGGATCATCCGGCTGATCTTCGCCGCGATCTGGGGCATCGACGCGACCCTGAAGTGGCTGCCCGGCTTCCGCGACAGCTACCTGCAGATGATCCAGGCCTCCGGGCAGGGCCAGCCGTCCTGGCTGGCCCCGTTCTTCCATTTCTGGGCCAGCGTTGTCCAGCCCGCGCCTGTCCTGTTCGCTGTCCTGACGGCAGTGGCCGAGACGGCGATCTGCCTGTCGCTGCTGTTCGGCGTCTTGCAGCGGGCCAGCTTCGCGTTTGGCGCGGTGTTCGGCCTGGCCATCTGGGCCGTGGGCGAGGGGTTCGGCGGGCCCTACGGCAGCGGGTCCACCGACATCGGCTGCGCGATCATGTACACCGTGCTGTTCGCGGCGCTGCTGATGGCTGTCCCGCGCGCCACCAGGGCGGCAGCGCCGGCCCTGGACACGCGCCTGGTGCGCCGCTGGCCGCGGCTGGCGCCGCTGACCTTCGTGCGACCCGCGGCGGGAGACCGGCCCCGGGCCGCCGGGCCGCCTCCGGCTACATCGGCGCAGGATTGATGAGCTGGTACAGGTAGTGGTCCTGCCACTGGCCGTCGATCTTCAGGTAGGCCGGGGCCATGGCGAACCGGACGAAGCCGTTGCGCTCCAGCACCCGCTGCGACCGGATGTTGTGCAGCAGCGTCCCGGCCTGGATCCGGTGCAGGCCCAGCCGGCCGAATGCCACGTCGATGATCTCCCGGACCGCCGTTGTGGCCAGGCCCCGGCCGCCCTCGGTGGCGCTGACCCAGTAGCCCAGGTGCCCGTTCTCGAACGCGCCGTGCACGATGTCGTTGAGGTTGATCCGGCCGGCCACCTGGCCGTCCTCGTTGAGGATGACGTGCGGGAGCATGGCTCCGGCCGCATGCTTAGCCAGGGCCGCCTCGATGGTGGCGCGCTGGCCCTCGACCGAGAAGAAGGACTCGCTGCGGGCGGGCTCCCACGGCGCCAGGAACTCGCGGCTGGCCGTCACCAGCTCGGTGATGACCGGGGCGTCGTCCAGGGTGATCAGGCGGGTGATGCTCAGGCGGGTTGTACTCATTTACCCAATTCTCTCAGCCGGGTGCGGCCGGTCGCCAGCAGGACCGGACCGGTACGGGATATCCCGGATAGCCGGATCTGGCAATCACATTTGCGCCCCGCCAGCCACCCGGCGCCCGCCACCCGGCCGCGCGGCCTCAGTCGCGCTGGCGCTTCCAGTGCGGGCGGCCGAAGAACCGGCCCAGCACGTCATGCAGGTTGTGCCCGGCCGAGCGCAGCCCCTCCACCTGGTACACCGGCGGGCCCTCCGGCGCCGGGAGCCCGGCCGCCTCGCTGTCGCTGAGCCCGCAGTGGATCGCGCTGCGAGTGATCCGCCCGACGTGGTCGGCATCGACGAAGCGCAGGCCGCCGTCGGTGGCGATGACCAGCCCGTCAAACAGGTCGAGGTCGGGCACTTCCAGCACGTGCTCCAGCGTCCCGATCCGCGCCCCGGTGCTGCTCAGCACTGGCGTCCCCCGGACGGCCGCCTCGTAAGAAATGGCCATGTCGTCAGTCATGGGCGCTGCCTAGGCTCCTCTCCAGATTCGCCGCCACCAGTCCCGCCGGCCAGGTAGATGACCCGGGGCCGGCGTTGTCCGCCGGGCCATCGCCGGTGAATGCAGGCGCCGTCGGTGCCGGGCAGCAGGCAGTCGCCCGGGCAGTCCCCCCAGCAGTGCCGGCAATGACGGACGGCGGTCATGCAATCCTCCGGAATTCACGATTCATTCTGCCCTCGGCGCTCCCGGTCAAATCGCGCGGGCAGCTATGCCCCGGACGGCGGCTCGCCCGCATCGGCCGCCGCGCTGTCAGCCGGCGGCACCGGCGGCCCTGCGGCACCGGCCGGCGGCGGGCCTTCGGCCGCCGGGCGCGCGGACGGCGTCCGGAAGGCCGCGACCAGCCGGGCGACCAGCGTGGCCAGGAAGATCTGGCCGGACAGCGCCTCGATGACGGCGATCGCCCGCCCGCCGCTGGTCGTCGCGGTGAAGTCGCCGTAGCCGAGCGTTGTCAGCGTCGTGAAGCTGAAGTACTGGAAGGTCTGAGGGGTACTGGCGTCGCCGGGCTCGGCGAAGAAATGCCCGCCGTGGAATTTAGCCTCAGCGGCAGAAGAACGCCGCGAACATCAGCCCGAGGATGAGATAGGAGCTGACGCGCCGCGAAGATGACTCTGCAGCGTCACTGTCTCGAACGACAGGATCCGCCGCACGATCAGGATCACGGTCGTCAGCAGCAGCAGCCCGGTCCACAGGCTGGCCAGGCCCACGGCGAAGTCGCTGGGCCGGGTCGAGGCCAGGACCAGGGCAACCACTGAGCCGGCCGTGCCGATCGCGACGCCAGCCTGCACCCACGCACGCGGCAGCCGGGTATTAGCGCAGCGCCAGGATGGCCGGTCGCGACGAACAGCCCGAGCTGCGCGGCGCCGACCCAGGTCTCCGAGACGAACGCCGACAGCAGGTACGTCACCAGCAGCAGGATCAGCAGCAGCCCGTAACGCCCCTGCGGGGGCACGCGGGCAAGCTGCCGACCGCTGCCCTCGCGTGACCGTGGCGGCCTCCCCTCGTGGTACCGGGCCGTTCAGCGTGGTGCGGGGCCACCATGACGGAATCAGTAACGGGATGCCTCACCCGCACCGGGCGATCCGGGCCGGTCGCCTGCCAGGGGTGATGCCCGCAACGCGGCCGCCGGCAACGATGCCCGGATGCTGCACGTGCGGGTGGCCAGCCCGGCCGAGCTGACGCCGCGGCTGGCCGGGCTGCTGGCCGCCGATCCCGGCGTGCTGAACCTTGTCCTCCTGCCCGGCGCGGTGCAGGCCCCGGCCGCGCTCGCCGCGCCCGCCGGGCCTGGCGAGCCAGCCCGGCCAGGCGGCGACCTCATCCAGTTCGACCTGCCCGCCGCCGCGGCCAACCCGGTGCTCGCCCGGCTCCGCGAGCTGGACGCCGGCCAGCTCGGCCCGGTCACCATCGACGTGGTGGACGCGGCCATCGGCGAGGGCGACTTCTTCGGCTCCCGGCGCCGCCGCTCGCTGCGCGAGGCTCGCGCGACCTATCACGGTGAGACCGCGCCGATCTGGGACCTGGTCGACTCCAAGATCGCGGCTGCCTCGGTCTACGCGCCGAGCTTCTACACGCTGCTGATGCTGGCCGCGCTGATCGGGGCGGTGGGCATCCTGACCAACTCGACCATCCTGATCGTCGGCGCGATGGTGGTCGGCCCGGAGTACAACGCCATCGTCGCCGTGGCGCTGGGCCTGGAGCGGCGGGACCGGACCGCGATCCGGCGCGGCCTGCTCGCGCTCACCGGGGGCTTCGTGCTGGCGATCGTAGCCACGTTGCTGTTCAGCCTGGTCATCCGGGCCAGCGGTCATGTGCCGGACGCCTACCGGCTGGGGATCCTGCCGGTCTCGAACTTCATCCACAGCCCGGACCTGTACTCGGTCATCGTGGCGGTGCTGGCCGGGCTGGTCGGCGTCGTGTCGCTCACCGAGGCCCGGGCCGGCGCGCTGATCGGCGTGTTCATCTCGGTCACCACGATCCCGGCGGCCGCCGACATCGGCCTGTCGGTGGCCTTCGGCCGGTGGGGCGAAACGGGCGGCGCGACCGCGCAGCTGCTGCTCAACGTCGTCCTGCTGATCCTCGTCGGGGCGCTGGCCTTCCGGGCCCAGCGGCTGCTCTGGACCCGCCGGGCCCGGCGTCTAGCCGCCAGCCGAGCGGAGCATCTGCTGGTACAGGCCGCCCGCCCGCGCTGAGCTCGGCGTGGCTGCCGCGCTCGGCGACCAGGCCGCCGCTGCAGCACGACGATCTCGTCGACCTGGTCCAGCCCGGACAGGTCGTGGGTGATCAGCAGGGTGCTGCGGCCGTGGCTGGCGGCCAGCAGGTCCGCGGTGAGCGCCTGGCGCGGCCGCCGGGTCCAGGTGGGCGGTCGGCTCGTCCAGGATCAGCACCGCCGGGTCGGCCAGCAGGGCGCGGGCCAGCGCCAGGCGCTGCCGCTGGCCGCCCGACATCCGCGCCCCGCGGGCCCCGACCGGCGTGTCCCAGGCGTCCGGCAGCCCGGTGATCCAGCCCAGCAGCCGGGCCCGGGCCGCGGCGTCCTCCAGCTGGTCCAGGTCGGCGTCCGGCGCGCCGATCAGCAGGTTGGCCCGGATCGTGGTGTCGAAGATGTGCGGGTCCTGGGTCAGCCCGCCGATCACGGCGCGCACGTCGTCGCCGCTGAAGCTGGCCAGGTCCTGGCCGTTCAGCGTGGCCGTCCCGCCGCTCAGCCCGACGAACCGCAGCAGCAGCGCGGCCACCGTCGACTTGCCCGGCCCCGGCCGGCCCGATGCAGGGCGACCCGGCGGCCGGGCGGCAGCACCAGGTCGATCACCGCCCAGCGCGGGCGGCCCGCCTGCCCGGTAGGCGACCCGGGCGCCGCGCAGCTCAATCGTCACCGGCTCCCGGCCCGGCGGCGGGGCCGGGGCGTGGCGGCCGGCTCGGTGACGGGATCGGGGGCATCCAGCACGGCGGCGATGCGCCGGGCGGCCGTGCGGGACTGGCCGAGCTGGATGGCCGCGGCGGGCAGCGCGGTCACCGCCTCGAAGGCGGCCAGCGCGGTCAGCGTCAGCACGGCCAGCGGTACCCGGCCGAGCTGGCCGTCGCCGGTGACGGCCACGCCGAGCAGCAGCACCCCGCACAGCGTCGGCGCCGGCCACGGCCGTGCTCAGCCCGGAGCCCAGCGCGCTGGCGGCGGCCGTGCGCCGGGCCAGCCGGGTCAGCTCGGCGTCGGCCGACATGGCCCGGGCCAGCGCCGCGGGCCCCGCGCCGAAGGCCCGCAGCTCGGCCGCCCCGGCCAGCGCGTCGGTGACGGCCGCGCCCAGCTCGCCGCGGGCCGGCCCGGTGCGGGCGGCCGCCCGGCGTGCCGCGCGGGCGGCCAGCCACGGGACGGCTGACCCCGGCGGCCAGCAGCCCGGCGGCCAGCACTCCGGCGGCCGGGGCGAGGATCGCCAGCAGCGCGGCGGCCGCCGCGGCGCCGACCAGCGCCGCGGTCAGCGGCGGGGCCAGGCCGCGGATGAACAGGTCCTGCGATAGCGTCGACATCGCTGATCAGCCGGGCCAGCAGGTCACCGGACCGGAACTCGGCCAGCCCGGCCGGCGCCAGCCGCTCCAGCCGCCGGTAGATGCTGGTCCGCACCTGGGCCAGCACCCGGAACGCCGTGTCGTGCGTGCCCAGCCGCTCCAGGTAGCGGAACACGGCCCGGCCGACGCTCAGCCCGCGGACCGCCACCACGGCCACCGAGATCGCGACGATGTCAGGGTGCTGCGAGGCCCGGGCCAGCAGGAAGCCCGACACGGCCAGCAGCGCCACCCCGCAGCCGGTCGCCGCGGCCCCGGCGAGCACCGCGCCCAGCAGCCGGGCCCGCTGCGGCCCGGCCAGCCGCAGCAGCCGCAGCAGCGGCGGCCGCCCGGCGCAGCGCCGGGCGGCCCCGCTGCTCCGCCCGCCGCTGGCCCGGACGGCGCGTCCGGCCCGGCGCCGGCCAGGCCGCCCGGCGGCAGTACCAGGCGCGGCTGCGGCGCGGCCTGGCTCATGACCGGCCCGGTGCAGCGGCCGGCGGATAGGGCAATCCGGTCCCGGGGGCGGCCGGGACCTGGCTGGCCACGGTCGCCGCATGCCGCGGCGGCGGCGCGATCAGGGAGCCGCCGTTCAGCTCGACCTGGCGCACGTCGCGCCGGGCACCGCGACCCCGGTGGGCGACCTGGATGACCGTGCGGCCGGCCGCCAGGGCGGCGATGGCGTCCTGGACCCGCGCGGCGCTGAGCGGGTCCAGGTGCGCGGTGGGCTCGTCGAGCAGCAGCACCGGGGCGTCCCGCAGGAACGCGCGGGCCAGCGCGATCTGCTGCCGCTGTCCCGAGGACAGCCGGGCTCCGCGCTCGCCGACCCGGGTCTGGTAGCCGTGCTCCAGCCCGGCGATGAACTCCTCGGCCCCGGCCAGCCGGGCGGCCCGGCGGATGTCGGAGAAGCTGGCGCCGTCCCGGCCGAGCGCGATGTTGCCGGCCACCGTGTCATCGAACAGGTGCGGGCGCTGCGGCACCCAGGCCAGCTGCTCCAGCCAGCGCGCCAGGGTCGATGCTGTCCAGCCGGGCGGCCAGCCGGGCCGCTCAGCTCGATGGCGCCGGCGGTGGGCTCGGCGAACCGCAGCAGCAGGGTCAGCAGCGAGGACTTTCCGGCGCCGCTGGGGCCGGTCACCAGGATGTGCTCGCCGGGCCGGATCCGCAGGCTCACCCCGGACAGGGCCGGCGCGGGGCGGCCAGGGTAGGCGAGGGTCACCTCGTTCAGGAAAATCTCCTGACGCCGCAGGTCCAGCGGGAACGCGCGCGCCGCGGCCGGTACCGGCGCCGGCGGGGCCGCGGACCCGCCGGGCGGCTCCCGGAGAACCTGGAACACCCGGTCCGCGGCGGTGATGCCCTCGATGCTGGCGTGAAACTGGGCGCTGGCGTTGCGCAATCGGGATGAACGCCTCAGGCGTGAGCAGCAGCACCAGCAGCGCCGTCTGGTAGCCGAGGTGACCGCTGAGCAGCCGCAGGCCGACCTCGACGGCCACTAGCGCCGTGGCCAGGCTCGCCGTGAGCTCGAGGACGAGCGCGGACAGGAACGCGATGCGCAGCGTGCCCATGGCGGTGCTGCGGTACTGGCCGGTGATGTTGGCGATGGCGGTTTCCTGAGCGCGGCCGCGGCCGAATACGCGCAGCGTGGGCAGGCCCTCGACCACGTCCAGGAAATGGCCGCCGAGCCGGGCCAGCAGCCGCCCACTGCTGCCGGGTGCGGGCCCGGGTCTGCAGGCCGACGAGAACGGCAAACACGCGGCACCAGCGGCAGGGTGACGGCGATGATCACCCCGGACAGCCAGTCGGCCATGGTGACCCGGATGAGCACGGCCACCGGAACCAGGCAGGCCAGCACGTAGCTGGGGCAGGTACCGGGCGAAGTAGGCGTCCAGCCCGTCCAGGCCGCGGGTGGCCAGGGTGGCCAGCTCCGCGCCGGACCCGGGCGCGACCGGGCCCGGCGGCGGCCGGCCGGGCCGGGATGGCCCGCGCCGGGACTGCGTGTGCCGGGGGTGAGCCGGAAGGCGTGGTCCAGCAGGCGGCGGCGCAGCTGGGACTTGACCAGGGCCGCGGCGCGCAGGGCCGCCGCCTCGCCGCCGTAGCTGAGCGCCGACCGGGCCGCCAGCACGGCGGCCAGCGCGATGAGCGGGGTGGCCAGGGCGGCGATGCCGGTTCCGGTCGCGGCTCCGGCGAGCACCCGGGCGAGCAGGCCGGCCTGGGCCAGGATCAGGCCGGTCCCGGCCAGCCCGGCCGCGACGGTTAACGCCAGGCCGCCGCGCGCTGCTGAGGCATACCGCAGCAGCCGCGGGTCGAGGGGCCGGGGACGCCGAGTCCCGGCCTCTCGCGGGCGCGGCCTACCGATGCGCACGAGCCTCCAGCACGATCATGACTGTCAGATTGTAATGGGGGGATTACTAAGAGTAGGCAGCCGGACACGCCCGTGCGGCCAGGAGACCGCCAGGGCCGGACGGCCGGGCGCAGACCGCAGGGGAGCAACGGGAGCCATGACCACGCCCGCCGACGCTGCCCGCCTGCTGCGCAGCCGGTCCTACCTGGGCCTGCTCGCCATTGCCGCGCTTATCGGTGCGCCGATCTCGGTGGTGGCCTACTTCTTCTTGTGGCTGGTCGGCAAGCTCCAGCACCTGATCTTCGCCAGCTGCCCCGCACGAGCTCGGCTTTCACGGCGTGCCGCTGTGGTGGCCGGTCCCGCCGCTGCTGGTGTCCGGGCTCCTGGTCGGCCTGGTCATCCGCTACCTGCCGGGGCGCGGCGGCCATTCCCCGGTGGACGGGCTGAGCACCAAGGGCGCGCCGGGCCCGGTCCGAGCTGCCGGGCGTGGTGCTGGCCGCGCTGGCCACGCTGGCGCTGGGCGCGGTGCTGGGCCCGGAGGCGCCGCTGATCGCGCTGGGCGGCGGCCTGGCTATCTGCGCGATCCGGCTGGCCAGGCGGGACGCCCCGGCGCAGGCCCGCGCCATGGTGGCCGCGGCAGGAACCTTCGCGTCGATCAGCACACTGCTCGGCTCGCCCATCGTGGGCGCGTTCCTGCTGATGGAGGCGGTCGGGCTGGGCGGCGCATCGCTGGAGCTGGTGCTGGTGCCCGGCCTGCTGTCGGCCGGGGTGGGGGCGCTGATCTTCACCGGGCTGGGGCACTGGACCGGCCTGGGCACGTTCTCGCTGGCCATCCCGCACCTGCCGCACGCTGGCTCCCCGACACTCGGGGAATTCGGCTGGGCGGTGGTCATCGGGCTGGCGGCGGCGCTGCTGGGCACGTCGATCCGGCGCCTGCGCCGGCTGGTCCGGCCGCATGTCGAGAGCCGCGGCTGCTGATCGCCACCCCCGTGGCCGGGCTGGTCGTGGCGGGCCTGGCGGCGGCCTACGGAGCGGGCACCGGACGGTCGGTCACCGAGGTGCTGTTCTCGGGCCAGTCAGCGCTGCCGGTCCTGGTCGGCCACGCGGCCGGCTACACCGTGGGTGCCCTGGTGCTCCTGCTGGCCTGCAAGGGCCTGGCCTACGCCTGCTCGCTGGCCGCGTTCCGGGGCGGCCCGATCTTCCCGGCCATGTTCCTGGGGGCGGCCGGGGGAGTGGCGATGTCGCACCTGCCGGGGCTCCCGCTCGTACCGGCCATCGCGATGGGCATCAGCGCGATGAGCGCGGTGATGCTCCGGCTGCCGATGACCTCGGTGCTGCTGGCCACCCTGCTGCTGTTCTCCGACGGGCTGGTGGTCACGCCGCTGGTCATCGTGGCGGTGGTGGTGGCGCTACGTGGCCGCCGCCCGGTTCAGCTCCGACCCGCTCCCTGGTGACGCGGCCAGGCTCGGGTGGCGCGGCGGGCTCGGGTGGCGCGGCGGGCTCGGGCGACCCGGGCGGCTCGGGCGATGCTGGCGGCTCGGTGGTCACGGGCAGCTCAGGCGACACGGGCGGCTCCGGGGACCCTCGCCGGCCGCCGGAAAGCCCCGTGCCCGCGGCCTGAGCCCGCCTGCCTGACCCCGTAGCGGGGTGACTTTGCGCAGCGGGGAGGATTTCGCTTCGTACAGGCGCGGGATGCTCCCGCTAACGCGGCGGACCGGCGCGGAGCGGGTCACCCGCTGGGGATGGGGTGACGGGGGTCAGAGATGGACATCCTTACCGGATTGGCGGTCGCCCGCGGCTCATGAGCAGCTAACTGGCGGTCGGGCCGCCCGGAGGGATTGGAGGCTGCTCATGTCCGCACCGGCCGCACAGCCGACCGAGGCCAGCACCGCTGCCGTCCGGCAGGGCGCCGGCCGGACGGCGGGCCGCGCCTCAGCCGCCCGCAAGCCAGCGACCCGCAAGCCCGCGACCCGCAAGACGGCGGCGCGCAAGCCCGCGACCCGCAAGACGGCGGCGCGCAAGCCCGCGACGCGCAAGCCGGCCGCCAGGAAGCCGGCCAGCACCACGACGGCCTCGCGTAAGCCTGCGGCGTCCAGCGGCGCCGGCCCGGCCCGAACCAGCCCGGCCGCTCGCTCGGGGTCAGCGGCCAGCTCGGGCTCGACCGCCCGCAAGCCTGCCGCGCCACGGGCCAGCACGTCCCGCGCGGCCACCGCTAAGACGAGCGCGCCTCGCACCGGCGCCGCTCGGACCAGCGCGTCCAGCACGGGCACGTCCAGCGCGGGCACGTCCAGCACGCGCACGCCCCGCGCGGGCGCCGCTCGCACAGGGACGTCCCGCACCGGCGCTGCTCGGACGGGGACATCCCGTACCAGCACGTCCCGCGCGGGCGCCGCTCGCACGGGGACGTCCCGCGCCACGACGTCCCGCGGCACGACAGCACGCGCCGCCACATCGCGAGCCAGGAAGCCCCGTACGGCGACGGCCGCCAAGGGCGCGCCGAAGCCGGAGGGCCCGCCGAGCTCCATCGTCGCCACAGCCAAGTCAGCGCTGGCGAAGTCCCGCCGGAGGCGCCCGACGGCGCGCTCCGCCGGAACCACGGCCACCTGGCAGACCCCGAAGACCGCGCGGCTTATGATCGACCGGGTGGACCCGGCCGAGCGCGTAGCCCGCGGCAAGGCGGCCCGCTCCGCGGTGCCGCGCGAGAGCCACGCCGCGCTCGATCTCTCGGCTGGCCGGCCCGATCCGGTGGCCTTGCTGGAACGGCAGGCGCCAGTCCCGGGTGCCGGAACTGGTGCCCATCCGCTACGGCCGGATGCTCGTCTCGCCGTTCACCTTCTACCGCGGCGCCGCCCTGGTGATGGCGACCGACCTGGCCAGCACGCCGGCCTCCGGGTTCGTCGTGCAGGCCTGCGGCGACGCGCACCTGTCCAACTTCGGCTTCTTTGCCTCGCCGGAGCGGCGCCTGGTGTTCGACGTCAACGACTTCGACGAGACGCTGCCGGCCCCGTGGGAGTGGGACGTCAAGCGGCTGGCCGCCAGCATGGAGGTAGCCGCCCGCGGCAGCGGGTTCGGCCGCAAGCGCCGCCGGGAGATCGTGCAGGCCACCGTGGCCAGCTACCGCAACGCGATGCGCTCCTTCGCCGGCCTGGGCAACCTGGACGTCTGGTTCACCCAGACCGATGTGGACCAGCTGCGGCAGCGCTATGAGGGCCAGCTCGCCCAGCTCAACCGCAAGCGCCTGGCCAAGGGACTGGCCAAGGCGCCGAAGCGGAACAGCCTGCAGGAACTGGGCAAGCTGACCGCGATGACCGACGGCCGGCCGCAGATCGTGGCTGACCCGCCGCTGCTGGTCCCGGTTCGCGACCTGGTCGCGGACCAGCTGGAGACCGAGGAGATCGCGGCCGGGATGACCGAGCTGCTCAGCAAGTACCGGCAGACCCTGCAAGACGACCGCAAGGTCATCGTCCGGCAGTACGACTTCACCGACATGGCCCGCAAGGTCGTGGGCGTGGGCAGCGTCGGCACCCGGTGCTGGATCATCCTGATGATGGGCCGCGACGAGAGCGACCCGCTCTTCCTCCAGGTCAAGGAGGCCGAGACCAGCGTTCTCAGCGAGTTCGCCGGGGCCAGCGAGTTCGCCAACCAGGGGCAGCGGGTGGTCGCCGGGCAGCGGCTGATGCAGGCCGCCAGCGACATCTTCCTGGGCTGGCAGCGGGTTCCGCCGGGCTGGACGGCCAGACCCGCGACTTCTACGTCCGGTCGCTGCGGGACTGGAAGCTGTCGGTGGATATCGAGGTGATGATCCCGCGCGGCATGCGCCTGTACGGGGAGCTGTGCGCCTGGACGCTGGCCCGGGCGCACGCCCGGTCCGGCGACCGGATCGCCATCGCCGCCTACCTGGGCGGCAAGGACATCTTCGACAACGCCGTGGCCGACTTCGCCGCCTCCTACGCCGACCAGAACGAGCGGGACTTCGCGGAGCTGTCCGCAGCGTGCCAGTCCGGCCGGATCACGGCCATCCGCGACCTGTAGGAATCGCCCGCAGCACGGCCCCCGGCCGCCAGTGCGCTGGCCGGGGGCCGTGCTGCTGGGTAAGGAGCGGTCCGCTGTGCTCAGCAGGACCACGGTGTCGCCCTCGTGCGGTGCGGGCATCGCGGCGCCGCGTGGCGGGCTCCAGCCGGCCGTCGGCGTGCACCAGGAACAGCACCTCGTGCCCGGCCCGGCAGGTCGCAGGAGGTCCCGGCGGGTGGCGATCCGCGCTCCCTCGGCGTACCGGCTGGCCAGCGTGGACCGGTTCAGCGCGTGCCCGAACAGGACCCGGCCGCCGCTGTAGCGGGGCGACCACGCCGCGGCCGTCGGCCGGCGGCCCGAGCCGGAAGACCCGGTCGCCCACCGAGTACCGCAGCACCACCGCGGCCAGCGCGTTGAAGTCGTCCTCGCGCGGTCATCAGCAGCACCGTCGTGATGCCCGACAGCTCGGCGCGGTCGGCGATGACCGAGGCCAGCAGCTCGCCGGGCGCCAGGTGCAGGGCGGCCTGGCCGGATCTGCTCGCGCTGCGTCCTCCAGGCCGGCCCACATCAGCACGTCCAGCCCGGCCGTCTGCAGGGCCCGGCCCAGGTCGATGACCCAGTCCTCGCCGCCGACCAGCAGCGGCCGGCTGCGCGGCGAGCGCAGCACGCCCGGAGCCGCGGCGGCCGGGACCGCGGCGGTGAGCCCGTAGAAGACGATGGTCATCACGATGACCAGGAACGTCAGCGGCAGGATCTTGGTCGCCTCGGGGATGCCGCGGCGCTGGCCAGCGGGGCCGGTCACGGCGGCCGCGATGGCCGCGGCGATCGACGCCGCGCGGCGCCATCCAGCCGGCGAACAGCCGCTCGCGCCGGGTCAGGTCGGACCGCTGGGTGGCGGCCACGGCCACGAGCGGCCGGGCGACCAGCACCAGCACGGCGGTCAGGGCCAGGGCGGGCAGCGCCAGCCGGGCCGCCAGCGTCGCGCGGGGTGACCGTCGCCGCCACCGACAGCAGCAGCACGTCCCGGACGAGCTGGACCGGCGGTCTCCAGGAACGGCCGCCGCGCCGGGGACCCGAAGCTCGGCAGGTTGGCCAGGGCCAGCCCCATGATGATGCGGCCGCGATGATGCCGGTGGCCGGGCTCAGCGCGTCGCAGCCGGCGGCCACCGCGGCCACGACGGCCAGACCTGGCGGGGTGCTCAGGGTCTGCGGCCAGCGCGACCTTCTGGACGCAGCAGCCACAGCACCAGCCGTGCCGACGATCCCGCCGGCCACGCCGGTGCCCACGCAGCTGAGCACGAACTGCCCGGCCTGGCCGCCGACGCCGCCGCCGCTGCTGGCCATCACCCCGTAGAAGGCGATCACCGCGATGATCGCCGCAGATCGGGTCGAGCAGGGCGCTTTCCCAGTACAGCGCGTGCCGCAGCCGCTCGGCGGGCGGACCCAGGCCCAGGATCGGGCCGACCACCGAGGGACCCGGCGCGGCACCAGGATGCGCCGCCGAGCACGATCGCGCCCCGGCTCCAGGCCCAGCAGCCCGGCCGCGACCGCGCCCAGCGCCATGGTGACCGGCACGCCCGACGAGGATCAGCCGGAACACGATCCGCCGGGTCTGCCCGGTCAGGAAGCGCAGGTTCAGGTCAGGCCCGCGTTGAACAGCAGGATCGCGATGGCCAGCGACAGCATCGGGCTGGTAGAAGCCGGCCGAGCGCCGCGACCGGGTCGACGTCGAGGGCAGAGCCCGGCGACGAATCCGACGGGCAGCAGAGATCACGATCGCGGGCAGCCGCAGCCGGACGGCCAGCACCTGCGAGCCACGGCCAGCACCAAGATCAGCCCGCGCCGAGCAGCACCGCGCTTGTGTCACCGCCGCCCCCGCTGCCGCCGTCGTTCCGCGTCAGTGCCCGGAGCGGCCCGGGTGGCTGGCGCGTCGCCCGGGCCCCGGGCTCGGCGCTGCTGCTGGTTCTCGCCGCCTGCGCTGCCTGCGGCTCGCGCCGCCTTCCCGGTGCGCGGCGGCTCCCAGCCCACCGCGCCTCCCGTCCGCGGACGGCTCGGCGTAGACATCAGCCACGATGCCCGACCTGGGCCGTGGTGAAGGCACGCTCCCGGCGCGAGTCCCTGGTGAATGCCAGCCACCAGGTCAGGATCGCGCCGACCCGGTTGCGGTAGCCGGTCAGGAAGGCGATGTGGATGAACAGCCAGGCCAGCCAGCCGGCGAAGCCGCCCAGCCGCAGCGGCCCGGCCGACAGCACCGCCCGGCCCCGCGAGATGTAGGCGGCCGAGCCCAGGTCGCGGTACCGGAACGGCGCGGCCGGCGGGTCGCCGGCCAGCGTGCGGCGGATCCGGCGCCCGGCGTACATGCCCGGACTGCATCGCCACCTCGGCCACGCCGGGCAGCTTGTGCAGGCTACATCAGGTCGCCGATGACGGAGATCTCCGGGTGGCCCGCGATGGTCAGGTCGTCGCCGACCTCGATCCGCCCGGACCGGTCGGTCGCGGCCCCGGTCGCCCGGGCGACGGCCGCCGCCACCGGCGGCGCGCCGACGCCCGCCGTCCACAGCACGACCCCGGCCGGGTACCGGGTGGTGGTCCCGTCCGGGCCGCGGACCATCAGCCCGGCGGCGTCGACGTCGGTGACGATCGAGTGCATGTGCAGCTCGACGCCCAGGTCGTCGCAGCGTCCGGGCGGCGATCCCCGACAGCCGGGGGCCGAACGAGGCCAGCGGGGCGTGGCCGCCGTCGAACAGCAGCACCCGGGCGTCCTCCGGCCGGATGTGGTGGAACTCGCGGCGCAGCGTCTTGGTGGCCAGCTCGCGGATCTGCCCGGCCAGCTCCACGCCGGTCGGGCCCGCGCCGACCAGCGCGAAGGTCAGCCAGTGCTGCTGCTCGGCCGGGTCGGCGGCGGTCTCGGCCATCTCGAACGCGCCGAACACCCGGCGGCGGATCGTGAGCGCGTCGGCGATGGTCTTCATGCCCGGCGCCAGCGGCGCGAACTCGTCGTGGCCGAAGTAGGACTGCTGGACGCCGGCCGCCACGATGAGGTAGTCGTAGCCGAAATCGATCTCCTCGCCCAGCGGCCGCCGGGCCTGCACCACCCGGCGCCCGGCGTCGATGCCGGTGACCTCGGCCATCACGCACTCGACGTTGCGGTGCCGGCGCAGCACCTGGCGCAGCGGCGCGGTGATCTGCCCCTCCGACAGGATGCCGGTCGCGCACTGGTAGAGCAGCGGCTGGAACAGGTGGTGCTGGGCGCGGTCGATGAGCGTCACCGCGACACTGGGCTGCGGCGCAGCGCCCGGGCGGCGAACAGCCCGCCGAAACCGCCGCCGATGATCACGACGCGGGGCTCCCCGCCCGCGTCGGGCTCACCGGGTCAGCCCGCCGGGTCGTGCCACGCCTCGTCGGGCGGCAGCAGCGTGTCGGCTTCCTTCGGGCCCCAGGTGCCCTTGGCGTAGGGGTGCACCGGCACGGCGTCGCCGAGCACCGGCTGGACGACGCCGCCAGGCCGCCTCGACGGTGTCCTGCCGGGCGAACAGCCAGCGCTCGCCGCTCAGCGCCGCGCCGATCAGCCGGTCGTAGGGCCGCATGTCCGACCCCGGCGGCTCGGTGAAGACCAGGTCCTGGTCCTGCGGCCTGCCAGCCCTGCGCCCGGCTTCTTGCCGGTCAGGGACAGCGCGACCTCGTTGTTGGGGTGGATCCGCACCCGCAGGTGATTGGCCGCGGCGGCGTCGCCGAGGCCGAACACGTCGTGCGGCGGCCGCCGGAACCGGAACGACACCTCCGTCGCGGTGACCGGCAGGCACTTGCCCGGCCCGGATCAGGATGGGCACGTCCGCCCAGCGCCAGGAGTCGGCGGCGGTGCGGATGGCCACGTAGGTCTCGGTGGTGCTGCCGGGGGCCACGCCCGGCCACGTCGTGGTAGCCCTCGTACTGGCCGCGTACCGCGGTGCTGGTGTCCAGCGGGGCCAGCGCCCCGATCAGCCGGGACTTGGCGTCCCGCCAGGTGTCCAGCCCGCTGCCGTCCGGCGGGTCGGCCAGCACGGTGGCCAGCACCTGCAGCATGTGGTTCTGCACCACGTCGCGGGTAGCGCCGGTCTTGTCATAGAAGCTGCCCCGGTCGGCGACGTCGAACGCCTCGCCCATGGTGATCTGGATGCTCTGCACGTAGGTCCGGTTCAGCAGCGGCTCGACGATCGAGTTGGCGAACCGCAGGAACATCAGGTTGTCCACCGGGTCCAGGCCCAGCCAGTGGTCAACCCGGTAGATGGCGTCCTCGGGGAAGTACTGGTGCATCAGCTCGTTCAGCTGCTCGGCGCTGTCCAGGTCGGTGCCGAACGGCTTCTCGACCATGATCCGGTTGCCCTCGGCCCGGCCGGCCTTGGAGATGCCCTCGGCGATGCGGCCGAACAGCGGCGGCGGCACCTCCAGGTAGAACAGGACCTTCTTGCCGTCGCCGATGGCGTCCGACATGGCCTGGTAGGTCGCCGGGTCGCCCAGGTCGCCGTCCACGTAATGCAGCAGCCCCAGCATCTTGGCCGCGGCCGGGCTGTCGGGGTCGATCTTGTTGCGGCGTCAGCGAGTCCCGCGCGTAGCCGCGGAACTGCTCGATCGTCCAGCCGCTCTTGGCCACGCCGATGACCGGGACGTCCAGGACGCCGCGCTCGACCAGCCCGACCAGGGCCGGAAAGGTCTCCAGCTTGGCCAGGTCGCCGGTCGCGCCGAAGATCACCAGGGCATCGACCTGCTGCGGTGTTGTCATATCCATTCCCCTATCCGCCAGGGTGACGTGTCTAATCTGAGCCGGCCGGCGGCCATCACGGGCCACCCGGCACGGGTGATGTCGCGCCCGGTGCCCCCGGGCAGCATGGGCCGGGCCGCCTCTCCAGCCTGGCCTGCCGGCCGGGCCGGACGGGCCGGTCCCACCAGAAATTTGCAAACCGGACACCGCGCAGGCGGGCCGGGTGAGATCCAGAGCGGGGGAGCCGGGCCATCGCCGCACGAGCTGAGATCCGTGTCGTCAATGCCGCCGGCCTGGTGCAGGGCATCGTGCTGGTCACCTTCCCGGCCGCGGCGACCATATTCACCGACCGCGCCGATTACGGGCTGAGCAGCGCCCAGTACGGGGCCATGTTCCTGCCCCAGGTGGTGACCGCGATCGCCGGGGCCCTGACCGGGGCCCGGCTGGCCCGCCGGATCGGCACCAAGCAGGTGTACCTGGCGGGCCTGACACTGAGCCTGGCCGCGATGGTCTTGCTGCTGGCCAGCGCCCCGGTCCGGACCGACCAGGGCGTGGCCTACCCGCTGCTGCTGGTCGCCACGGCGTGCGTCGGAGCCGGGTTCGGGCTGACCGTCCCGGTCCTGAACACCTACGCCCCGGCCTTCCGCCCGGCCGCGGTGGACTCCGCGGTGCTCACCCTGAACGCCCTGCTCGGGCTGGGCACGGTCGCGGCACCGGTGTTCGTGGCGGTGTTCGTCGGGCTGGGCTTCTGGTGGGGGCTGCCGGCCGTCTCCGCCGGGCTGCTGGTGATCTTGCTGCTGGCCAGCGCCCGGCTCCCGCTGCGCGTCAGCCCGGTCCCGGCCGCGCGGGCCGCCCGCACCGCGCGGCGCGGGCTGCCCGGCCGGTTCTGGCTGTACGCGGCCCTGATCGGCCTGTACGGCATCTGCGAGACGATGAACGGGAACTGGTCCCAGCTGGAGATGACCCGCCAGGTCGGCGCGTCGGCCGCGCAGGCCTCGCTGGCGCTGGCCGCGTTCTGGGGGATGGTGACGCTCGGCCGGGTGCTGTTCGCCCTCATCGACCGGTGGCTGCCCGCCCGGGTGGTGTACCGGCTGCTGCCCCTGGTGCTGATCGTCTCGTTCCTGCTGACCGGGCTGCTGGCCCGCGGCCAGGCGGGGGCGGGGATCTTCGTGTTCGGGCTGGCCGGGCTGGGCTGCTCGGCGCTGCTGCCGCTGACCATCAGCTTCGGGGAGCAGGACATGACCACCGCGGCGGCGGCCGTGTCCGGCGGGATCATCGCGTTCTACCAGGTGGGCTACGGCATCGCCGCGTTCAGCGTCGGCCCGCTGCTGCACGCCGGGATCGGCCTGCCGCAGATTTTCGCCGGCACCGCTGCGGCGGCCGTGGCGCTGGGCGTGCTGGCCCTGTTCGTGGCCGGCCGCAGCACGCCGGCGACCGCCCGCCCGGCGGCCCGGCGCAGCGGCGCGGCGGCCGGGCCGGCGCCGGCGGCGCCGCAGGGCGCGGGCGAGGTTACGCGATCGCGATCGGGTTGACCGGCGAGCCGGTGCCGCCGGTCAGCCGCAGCGGGGCGATGACGCACAGGAACGACCACCGGCCGAGGGTCTCGCACAGCGTTACCAGGTCCTCGAACTGCAGGTAGTCCAGCAGGTGCACGCCGAGGGCATTGATGGCCAGCACGTGCACGGGGAACTGGACCCCGTCGGCCACGCTCGGCGCGGTGTCGCTGTTGCTGTCGCTGCCCAGCACGGCCACCTGCCGGTCGGCGACGAACTCCAGCGCCGAGGGATGCAGCCCGGCCCGCCGCGCGGCGGCGTCCCAGGCGCCCAGCTCGGACCGGCGCCGCCGGTGACCGACCCGCACGAACAGCAGGTCACCGCGGCCGACGCGGACTCCCTGCGCGCTCTCGGCGCCGGCCAGGTCATCGGCTGTGACGTGCTCGCCGGGCTCCAGCCAGGGCAGGCCGCGCAGCCGCGGGATGTCCAGCAGCACGCCGCGGCCTGCGATCCCGTCCCGGATCACCTCGACCGACTCGGGCCGGACACCGGCCTCGGCCACGGCCGGGTCGACGTCGTTGTACAGGCGCCCGTCGTACATCACGTGGCACAGCGCGTCCAGGTGACTGTTGGCGTCGCCGTGCACATTCATCGCGAACCGGTCGATGGCGAAGGCCAGCCCGGCCGGATGGGCAACGTCCGCATGGTAGTTCCCGGACGCATCGCCGCCGGACCCGCCGCCGTCGCCGCCGATGGTGCCGCCGCCGTCGGGCCCGGCCGTCCCCAGCTCGTGGGTGACCGGCTCGGGGTTGTCCGGCGCGGCAACGTCCGCCAGCTCGGCGGCCATCGAGACCGAGCGGCCCAGCCGCACGTCCCGGCAGGCCGCCGCGACCAGGTCGGGTGTCAGGTAGTTCAGCGCCCCGCGCCGGTCGCGCGGACCCCAGCCGGGTATGGCCCGGAGCCGGTCATACAGCGCGCGGAACTCCGGCTCGGTCAGCCGGGCCGCGCTGACGTGCTGATCAGTCACCTGATTTTCCTTCCCGGTGCGGCAGGTGCCACCGGTGCCGCGGCGCCCGCGGGCCTGCCGAGTCGGTGGTCGGCGTGCCCGTGACCTCGCGCTCGCCGCCGGCCTGCTGGCCGGCCCGGTGCTGGCCGCTTTCTGGTTCAGTTCCCCGTGGCGGGCGTTCATGCACCGCGCGGCGGCGGCCGGCGTCGCCGGCGGGCTCCGGGTCGGCGGCCGACATCGCGGCGGCCGAGCCGGCGGCGGCCAGGGCCGCCTCAGGCCCGCCGCCGGTCCGCCGGGCCAGCCCGGGCGTGCCGGCGAAGTCCGCCGAGCTGATCCGGCGGCGGAACACGTAGTACGACCATGCCTGGTAGGCCAGCACGAACGGCAGCGCGATGACCGCCACGATCGTCATGACCTTCAGGGAGTAGTTGCCCGACGCCGTGTTGTTCACCGTCAGGCTGAAGGCCGGGCTGGTGCTGGACACCAGCACCCGCGGGTACAGGTCGGTGAAAATGGCCAGCACGCTGGCGGCCATCGTGACGGTGGTCGCGGTAAAGGCCCAGCCGTCGCGCCGGTCGAAGGCCAGCCAGGCGGCCGCCAGCACGAAGATCACCGCGGCCAGCTCCACCGGGTTGAGCAGCGCGCCGTTGCCCGCCGTGACATGCGTCCAGGCCGCGTACGCGATCACGATGAGCGCGACGGCCGGCGCGACGAGGCGGGCCAGCCGGACGGCCCGGTCGCGCACCGCCCCGGAGGTCTTCAGCGCCAGGAACGTCGCCCCGTGCAGCACGCACAGCGCCGTCAGGGTGAGCCCGGCGAAAATCGCGTACGGCGGGAACGCATCAGTCACCGACCCGGTGAACTCCTGCGCGCCATCGACCGGCACGCCGTGCAGCAGGTCGGCGAGCATGAGCCCGATCAGGAACGGCGCGACCAGGCTGCCGGCCACCAGGGCGGCGTCCCAGCCGCGCCGCCAGCGTGCCGAGTCGCGCTTGCCGCGGTACTCGAAGGAGACCCCGCGCAGGATCAGCGCCACCAGCAGCAGCACCACGACCAGGTAGAAACCGGAGAACATGGTGGCGTACCAGGCCGGGAACGCGGCGAACATGGCGGCCGCCGCGACGATCAGCCACACCTCGTTGCCGTCCCACAGCGGGCCGATCGTGTTGATCGCCGCGCGGCTGCCGGCCTCGTCGCGGCCGACCACGCCGTGCAGGATGCCGACGCCGAAGTCGAAGCCCTCCAGCACGAAGAAGCCCATCCACAAGATGGTGATCAGGATGAACCAGAACGGGATCACTGGCTGCCTCCCCGGCTCAGTACTGGACCGCGGGGACGCGCTCCGCGGCCTCCGCATCGTCGGCCGGGGCCGCGGGCAGTTCCTTGCGGGCGTAGCGGAGCATCAGCAGGAAGTCGATGATGGCCAGCGCCCCGTACAGGGCGACGAAGATGCCCAGGCTCACCGCGATGGTCGCGGTCGACACCGATGGTGAGACGCCGTTGCGGGTCAGCAGGATGCCCTGCACCACCCAGGGCTGCCGCCCGCTCTCGGTCAGCAGCCAGCCGGCCGTGTTCATCGCGAACGGCAGCACCGCGGCCCACACCGCGACCCGCAGGAACAGCCGGGAGGTGGCCAGCTTGCGGCGCCGGATCAGCCACAGCCCCCACGCGCCGATCAGCAGCATCAGGCCGGCGGTATAGGCCATGACCCGCATCGACCAGTACTGGATGAACACGTTCGGGACGTAATAGCCCTTCCCGTACTTCTTGCTGTACTGGGCCTGCAGCGGGGTCAGGCCGGTCACCTTGCCGTTCCAGTGGTTGGTGGCCAGCAGCGACAGCAGGTGCGGGATGGCCAGGATCTGCGTCGGCGTCTGGTCGTTGTTGCCGCCGCCGATCTGGAAGATGGAGAACGAGCACGGCTGGCAGGTCGTCCACTGGGCCTCGGCGGCCGCGATCTTCATCGGCTGGTAGCGGCCCTCGATGACGCCCAGCTCACTGCCGACCAGCATCGCGAACAGCATCGCGGGAACCAGCACGGCCAGCGACAGCCGCGCGGACCGGGTGAAGACCTCGCGGGCGCCGCCGCGGCGCAGCTGCCAGGCCGACACGGCCAGCATCACGGCCGCGCCGGTGACCAGCGAGGCCAGCATGATGTGCGCGTAGGCCCAGACGAACACCGGGTTGGTCAGCACCGCCCAGATGTCGGTGAGCTGCGGCAGCCCGGTCTTCTTGTTCGTCGTGTAGCCGACCGGGTGCTGCATCCAGGAGTTGGCGGCCAGGATGAACGCCGCCGACAGCATGCTGCCCGCCGCGACCGCCCAGATGCACAGCAGGTGCACCCGGCGCGACAGCTTGTCCCAGCCGAACAGCCACAGCCCCAGGAACGTGGATTCCAGGAAGAAGGCCAGCAGGCCCTCCATGGCCAGCGGCGCGCCGAAGATGTTGCCGACCAGCCGCGAGTAGGCCGACCAGTTCATCCCGAACTGGAACTCCTGGACCAGCCCGGTCACCACGCCGATGGCGACGTTGATGACCAGCAGGGTGCCGAAGAACCGGGTCAGCCGCAGGTACTCCGGCCGGCTGCCCCGGTACCAGGCGGTCTGCAGCAGCGCCGTCAGGATGGCCAGCCCGATCGTGACCGGCACGAACAGGAAGTGGTTCACCGAGGTGAAGGCAAACTGCCAGCGGGCAAGGTCGACGTTCACGTGTTACCGCCTGGTGAGTGCTGCTGATCCGGGTGCTGCCTGAGGCCGGGCTGGCGTCAGCTGTTTCTGGACCCCGCGGGCACGCCGTCCTGCCAGGCGCTGGCCCCGGCCGTGGTGGCCGCCCGCGCCCGGGCCCAGTTCTGCCGGGCCAGCTCGGCCGGCGGCTGCTCCAGCTGGCCGAGCCAGCGCCGGGTCGCCGACAGCGCGGCCACCCCGCCGACGACCATCCCGGCCAGGCCGATGACGGCCCCCGCGCCGATCAGCGCGGCGCCGACCATCAGCGGGCCGGTATTCATCTCGAACGTGCTCACCTGCAGCGTGGCCGGCACGCGCCGGCTGCCTTCCTGCCTGCGTGACATGACTGCCTTCCCCCGATCCGATGATGAGCATCCTGGCCGCCGCCCCGGCCGTGAAGACAGCCTCGCGCTGGCGGCCTGCCGCACCGGTGTCACCCTTGCCCCGCGACCGGGCGGCCGGCATCATCCGCTCCGGGTGATCTCTGCGCACCGCGGCGGCGGCGCGGCGTCCGCCGCGGTCCCGGAGGGTTCCGGAGGCGGCTGGCGGGGCACGGTGCCCGCATGACGGAGCGTTACGACGTAGTTATCGTCGGTACCGGGGCTGGCGGCGGGACCCTGGCCCGGGCGCTGGCCGACTCAGGCAAGAAGATCCTGCTGCTCGAGCGCGGCGACTTCCTGCCCCGGGAGCTGGACAACTGGGACTCCAAGCAGGTTTTCGTCGACGGCAAGTACATCTCGCCCGACACCTGGTACGACTCCGCCGGGCAGCCGTTCCAGCCGCAGGTGCACTACTTCGTCGGCGGCGCTACCAAGATGTACGGCGCTGCGCTGTACCGGCTGCGCCCCGGCGACTTCGGCGAGATCAAGCACGCCGACGGGCTGTCGCCGGCCTGGCCGGTCGGCTACGACGAGCTCGAGCCCTGGTACAGCCGCGCGGAGTGGCTCTATCAGGTGCACGGAGCGCACGGCGAGGACCCGACCGAGGGTCCGTCCTCACGCCCCTACCCCTGGCCGGCGGTGTCCCACGAGCCGCGCATCCAGCAGCTGTCCGATGACCTGACCGCGGCCGGGTACCACCCGTTCCATGCGCCGTGCGGGATCCTGCTCGACGAGGCGGACCGCCCGGCCAGCGCCTGCATCCGGTGCGCGTTCTGCGACGGCTACCCGTGCCTGGTGCACGCCAAGGCCGACGCCGAGGTCATCGCCGTCCGCCCGCTGCTCGGCCGGCCGAACGTGACCCTGCTGGTCAACTCCGAGGTGACCCGGCTGCAGACCAGCCCGTCCGGCCGCACGGTGACCGGCGTGGTGGTCCAGCGAGCCGGGGCCGAGGAGGTCTACGCCGGCGACATCGTGGTGGTCTGCGCCGGGGCGGCGGGGACCGCGCGGATCCTGCTGCAGTCGGCCAACGACCAGCATCCGGCCGGCCTGGCCAACGGCTCGGACCAGGTGGGCCGCAACTACATGTTCCATAACAGCCGCGCGGTGCTGGCGCTCAGCCGCGAGCCCAACGACACGGTGTACCAGAAGACCCTGGCCATCAACGACTTCTACCTGGCCGGGGCCGGCCGACCAGTGGCCGCTGGGCAACATCCAGATGCTCGGCAAGTCCAACGCCGAGGCCATGCGGGGCGAGGAGCCGGTGCTGACGAAGCTGGCCCCGCAGCTGGCCCTGACCGACGTCGCCAAGCACGGTGTCGACTTCTGGCTGACCACCGAGGACCTGCCGCTGCCCGGCAACCGGGTCACCGTGGACGGCCAGGGCCGCACGCACCTGGCCTACACCGCCACCAACGACAGCGAGGCCGACGGCCTGTACAAGGAGCTGCGCACCATCCTCAACCACGCCGGGATGGCCGAGCACCACGTGCTGGACAAGAACTTCTACATGAAGATGGACATCCCGCTGGCCGGGGTCGCTCATCAGGCCGGGACCTGCCGGTTCGGCACCGACCCCGCCACCTCGGTCCTGGACCAGAACTGCCGGGCGCATGAGGTCGACAACCTCTACGTGGCCGACGCCAGCTTCTTCCCGAGCATCGGGGCGGTGAACCCGGCCCTGACCATCATGGCCAACGCGCTGCGCGTCGGTGACCACCTGCTGGAGCGGCTGGGCGGCAGCTCCGAGCAGGCCCGGACGGCCTGACCGCACGCCAGCAGCGCCGCGGCTGCCGGGGCGCCTGAAGCGCCAAGGAGATCCTCGTTATGTCCCGCTATCCCAATATCAGCGACCACGGGCTCATCGGCGACCTGCAGACCGCGGCGCTGGTCAGCACCGAGGGCAACGTGGACTGGTTCTGCTGCCCCCGATTTGACTCACCCAGCATCTTCGCCTCGCTGCTGGACGCGGACGGCGGCGGCCACTTCCAGATCTCCCCGGACGGCTGCGAGTACGTGACCCGGCAGATCTACCTGCCCGAGAGCGCCATCCTGGTGACCCGGTTCATGTCCGCCGACGGGGTCGGCGAGGTGCACGACTTCATGCCCGTGATCACCGGGCGGGCCACCGACCGGCACCGGCTGGTCCGGCAGATCAAGGTGGCCCGCGGCACCATGAAGTTCGTCATGGACCTGCAGCCGCGCTTCAACTACGCCCGCGACAAGCACACCACCGAGGTATCGGACGACGGCGCCGTCTTCCGGTCCCGCGATGCCGAGCTGACCGTGCACACGGTCGGGCCGCGCGGCGAGCACGGCGGCACCCGGCTCAAGCGGGCCGGCCGCGGGCTGCGGGCGTCCTGGATCTTGCGCGAGGGCCAGACCGCCGGCGTGGTGCTGGAGTCGATGGGCGGCAGGCCGCGCCGGCTGCCGCCGGGGGAGGTCGACCGCCTGGCCCACGACACCGCCACGTTCTGGCGCGACTGGCTGGGCAAGTCGACCTACCGGGGCCGCTGGCGGGAGATGGTCTCGCGCTCGGCGATGACGCTCAAGCTGATGACCTATGCGCCCACCGGCGCGCTGGTCGCCGCGCCGACGGCGGGGCTGCCCGAGCAGGAAGGCGGCGAGCGGAACTGGGACTACCGCTACACCTGGATCCGGGACGCCTCATTCTCCATCTACGCCCTGCTCGGCCTGGGGTACCGCGAGGAGGCGGCGGCGTTCGGCACCTGGATGCGGGACCGCGCCACCGAGCAGGCCGGCAGCGCCTCCGGGCCGCTGAAGATCATGTACCGGGTGGACGGGTCCTCGGACCTGACCGAGGAGACCCTGGACCACTTCGAGGGCTGGCGCGGGTCCCGGCCGGTGCGGATCGGCAACGGCGCCGCCGACCAGCTCCAGCTCGATATCTACGGCGAGGCCCTGGACGCCCTGGTCCATGCCGACACCAGCGGCCTGGTCATGGCCCACCGCGGCTGGCTGGCGGTGGTCGACATGATCGAGTGGCTGTGCGAGCACTGGGATGAGCCGGAAGAGGGCATCTGGGAGACGCGCGGCGGCCGGAAGAACTTCACCTACGGGCGGTTCCAGTGCTGGGTCGCGCTGGACCGGGCGATCCGGCTGGCCGAGCGGCACGGCCGGCCCGCCGACATCACCCGGTGGCGGTCCGAGCGCGACCGGGTCTACCAGCAGATCATCGAGCACGGCTGGAATCCCAGGGTCGGCGCGTTCACTCAGCACTACGGCACCGAGGTGCTGGACTCGTCGCTGCTGCTGATGCCGCTGATGGGCTTCGTCTCGCCCGGCGACCCGATGTGGCTGTCCACGCTGGAGGCGATCGACCGCGAGCTGGTCTCCGACAGCCTGGTCTACCGGTACAACCCGGGCTCGTCGCCGGACGGCCTGCGCGGTGATGAGGGCACCTTCTCGCTGTGCACGTTCTGGTTCGTCGACGCCCTGGCCCGGTCCGGCAAGCTCCGCGAGGCGTCGCTGACCTTCGAGAAGATGCACACCTACGCCAACCACCTGGGCATGTACTCGGAGGAGATCGGGATCACCGGCGAGCAGCTGGGCAACTTCCCGCAGGCCTTCAGCCACCTGTCGCTGATCAACGCCGCGATCAACCTGGACTACCAGCTCGATCACGGCTCCGGGCTGGTGGATCAGGTCATCGCCGCGGCCCGGCGTTCGGCCTGACGCCCGCCCGGCCGGCCCCTCGGCGCCGGGGGTCCCGCGCCAGCCGCGCGCGGCCGTGCTCTAGCTTCGAGCCATGATCGTGGTGGTGGCCGGGGTAGCCGGCAGCGGCAAGACGACCATCGGCAAGCTGCTGGCCGGCCGGCTGGGCTGCGAGTTCGCCGACGGCGACAGCTTCCACCCGGCGGCCAACGTGGCCAAGATGGAGGCCGGGGTGCCGCTCACCGATGCCGACCGCTGGCCCTGGCTGCGCGCGATCGTGGCCTGGATGGACCAGGAGGCGGCGGCGGGCCGGTCGGCCGTGGTGGCCTGCTCGGCGCTCAAGCGCCGGTACCGGGAACTGCTGCTGTCCGGGTCGGCGCACGCACGGATGGTGTTCCTGGTCATCCCGCACGACGCCGACGCTGCCCGGCTGACCGGCCGGCAGGGTCACTTCTTCCCGGCGCAGCTGCTGAACAGCCAGTTCGCTGACCTGGAGCTGCCGCAGCCGCCGGAGCCGGTGCTGCTGGTGCCGGCCACCGGCACGCCGGGCCAGACCACCACCGAGATCCTGCGCCTGCTGACCCCGGCGGGCAGCGGTCCGGGCGGGGTCATCCGCGGCGGGTGATGCCGCGGCGGGCCTGCTGCCGGATCCTCCAGGCATGCCTGAGATGGACCTGGCCGAGGCTAGCGCCGAGCCGGGGCAGTTGACGTTCCCGCCGATCGCCGACTACGCGTTCCTCTCCGACTGCGAGACGACGGCCCTGGTAGCCCCGGACGGCGGCGTGGAATGGCTGTGCCTGCCGCGGGCCGACTCGCCCAGCGTGTTTGCCACCGTGCTGGACCGGTCAGCCGGTTTCTTCCGGTTCGGCCCGGCCCACGTCACCGTGCCCGCGCAGCGCCGGTACCTGCCGGGCTCGATGGTGCTGGAGACCACCTGGTGCACTCCGACTGGCTGGCTGGTCGTGCAGGACGCCCTGGTGATGGGCCCGTGGACCGGATCGGCGCGGATCACCGGGCACCGGCGGCCGCCCGGCGACTCGACGGCCCGGGGCATGCTGGTCCGCACTGCCACCTGCATCTCGGGCCAGGTTGACCTGGGCCTGCTGTGCATGCCGCTGTTCGACTACGGCCGGTCACCGGGGGCCTGGAGCTACGCCGGCGCGGGCTATGGCGCGGCCCGCTGCACGGCTGACGGGCAGCCGCCGGTCACGCTTACCACCAGCCTGCGCCTCGGGCTGGGCGGCTCGCGGGCCACTGCCCGGGCCGGGCTGCGCGAGGGAGAGACCGCGTTCGCCGCGCTGAGCTGGGGTGAGACTGCCGTCGACAGCGCCGTCGATGCCGTGGCCGAGATCGACACCACGGTGCAAGGCTGGCGGAACTGGATGGCGCATGCCCGGCTGCCCGATCACCCGTGGCGGCCCTACCTGGAGCGCAGCGCGCTGACCCTCAAGGGCCTGTCGTATGCCCCGTCCGGGGCGATCATGGCGGCCGCGACCACGTCGCTGCCGGAGTCGCCGGGCGGGGTGCGCAACTGGGACTACCGCTACACCTGGATCCGGGACTCGGCATTCATGCTGTCGGCGCTGTTCGAGCTCGGCTTCGACTGGGAGGCCTTCTCCTACTTCGCGTTCATCATGGACGCGGTGGCGGCCGGGCCGCTGCAGATCATGTACGGGATCGACGCCGAGCGCGAGCTCGACGAGCAGGTGCTGGACCACCTGACCGGCTACGACGGCGCGGGCCCGGTCCGGATCGGCAACGGCGCCTACAGCCAGCGCCAGCACGATGTGTGGGGCATGGCCATGGAGTCGGTCTCGCTGCACCTGCAGAAGGCAGCCGAGATCGGCCCGGTGGCCTGGAAGATGGTCACCAAGCTGGTCGAGTCCGCGCTGGTGGCCTGGCGCGAGCCGGACCGCGGGATCTGGGAGGTCCGCGGCGAGCCGCGGCATTTCACCGCATCCAAGGTGATGTGCTGGGTCGCCGCCGACCGGGGTGCCCGGCTGGCCGCCGGGCGCGGTGACCGGGCCCTGGCGGGGCGCTGGCGCGCGGCCGCTGACGAGATCCGCGCCGACGTCGAGACCAAGGGCGTCGATGACCGCGGCGTGTTCGTCCAGTACTACGGCGGGACCGGGCTGGATGCCTCGGCCCTGCTGATCCCGCTGATGGGGTTCCTGCCCCCCGGCGATGAGCGGGTCCGCGCCACGGTCCTGGCCATCGCCGACGAGCTGACCAGCGACGGGCTGGTGCTGCGTTACCAGCCGGGCCAGACCGACGATGGCCTGGAGGGCGACGAGGGCACCTTCACCATCTGCTCGTTCTGGCTGGTCTCCGGGCTGGCCATGATCGGGGAAGTGGACCGGGCCACCGCCTTGTGCGCCAAGCTGCTGTCGCTGGCCAGCCCGCTGCAGCTGTATGCCGAGGAGATCGAGGCGGCCAGCGGCCGGCACCTGGGCAACTTCCCGCAGGCGTTCACCCATCTCGCGCTGATCGATGCGGTGCTGCGCGTCATCGATGCCACCAGCGAGGCCGGCGCCGGGCCGCGGCGATCCCCGGCCAGCTGAGCGGCGGCCGGGGCAGCTGAACTGCGGCGGGCCCGGCGGTCCGGCGTTTAGCCGGGGGCCGCGGGGGTAGCTGGCCCGCGCTGCTCCGCGTCAGGCACTCGCTCCCCCCTGTCCCTGCCTGACGCGGGGCCGTGCCAGCACGGCCCCGCCCCAGAGATCCCCTCCCCGGGGCCGGGGCCGCCCGATACCAGGCAGACCAGAACCCCGCCCCTGCAGCGGCCGGGGCGAGGTCCTGGCTCTCGTGACGCGGACCGGGCGGTCGGTGGCCCGGCCGCGCGCCCGCCTAAGCGACCCGGTCGCCCCGGGCCATGCTGTGGGCCAGCGCCCACACGATGAACACGTCGATGGCGATCACGATGATCGCCCACAGCGGGTAGTAGGGCAGGAACAAGAAGTTCGCGATGCCGCTGAACACCGCCAGCACGATGCCCAGCGCCTTGGCCCAGGTCTGGCCCAGCAGCACGCAGACACCCGCGGCGAACACCACGACGCCCAGGATCAGGTGCACCCAGCCCCAGCCGTGCACGGTGAACTGGTAGGTGTAGTTCGGCGTCGAGACAAAGAAGCTCTGCTTGATGATCGCGGTCAGGCCCACGAAGAAGCCCCACAGGCCCGACAGGATCATCAGGGTCGCGGCCAGGATCGTGCCCCCGGCCTCGCTCATGCCGCCGCCGCCGTAGCCGCGCTCGTAGCCCGCCTCCGGGTAGGCAGCGCCCTCGCGCCGCGCACCAGGCGCGGTATTGCTGGCCGTGGCCGGGCTGCTGCCCGCGGCGGTCTCGTATCCGGCCGCCTTGTCCTGTGCACTGCTCATGAAGCACTCCCCTCTGACCCGGCCGGATTCGGATAACGGCCGCGTGCCCCGGTACTGACGGGACCGTGCCGCCCCCGCATGCAGGCCAGTTGTCCGGGTGGTCGTACTCCGCAAGCTACGGATCAGCCCGGCGGCCGGGCATCACCCAGCCGGGGTGATCGCCGGCGGCGGTGACCGGCTTCCGTCCACGTCGTTACCACTTCGTGATCATTCGGCATCCACAGGGAAACCGGATGATTTATCTACGTTCCGCCGGCAAAGCACCTACGCTGCGCCGGCTGACCCCAGGCGGTGGCTGATTCGCCCCGCGCGTCAGGGGGTAGGTCGGTTACGGGGCTTTGAGCTGCAATTTCACCGCAGCGGGTGATGGAGCAACGGACCGCGGGCCACCGTGGCCGGCTCCTTCTCGGGGGAATGATGACAAGTACAGCAAGCAAGCCCGCGGTTCCGCCGCGGACACGGCCACAGCGGCACGGACCGCCGCGGCTGACTCAGCGGGGCCGGCAGCCGCGACCGCGGCAGGCCACCGTGCCCGGCCTGCCGCCGCTGGTGGAAGACAAGCTGCGCGTGCCGCGGCTGACGCTCGCGGTGCTGCGCCGTCGCCGGCTGACCGAGCTGATCGAGGCCGCTGCCCGGCACCGGGTAACCGTGGTCTCGGGTCCGGCCGGGGCCGGCAAGACGGTGGCCTGCGCCGCGTGGGCCGCGGCCCGGCCGGCCTGCGGCAGCCTGCCTGGCTGACCGTCGATGCCGCGGACTGTGAGCCGGCCCGGTTCTGGCAGTACGTGCTGGCGGCACTGGTCCGGGCGGGCGCCATCGGGCCTGAGGAAGCCGGCCAGCTGGCCGCCGCGCCGCCGGAGGCTTACCCGCTGCGGATCGTGGCCGCCACCCGGAGCCTGGCTGACCCGGTCGTGCTGCTGCTCGACGACGTGCACGAGCTGGCTGGCTGCGGCCCGGTCCTGACCGGGCTCAACACGCTGATCAAGCACGCCTCGGCCGGCCTGCGGCTAGTGCTGTCCGGTCGCTGCCCGCCGGAACTGGCCCTGGCCCGGCTCCGGGTCGCGGGCGAGCTGACCGACATCAGCGCGGCCGACCTGGCCTGCACGCTGGATGAGGCCGACGCCTACTTCTCGATGCTGGGCCTCCGCCTGCCGCAGGCCCGGCGGGCCGAGCTGCTGCGCCGGACCGAGGGCTGGATGGCCGGGCTGCGGCTGGCGGTCATGGCCCCGCAGCCGGCTGCCGCGGGCACCGGGAGCGGGCCGGACGGCCTGGCGGGCGCAGGCGCCGCGGACGGCCCGGCGGGCGCACCCGGGCCTGCCGTCGCGGGCCGGGGCGCGGCCGGCGCCGAGGCCGCCGTGACGGAATACATCCGGGACGAGGTGCTGGGCCGCCAGCCGGCGGCCAGCCGCGAGTTCATGCTGCGCACGAGCGTGACCACGAGCCTGACCGGCGCCCTGGCTGACGCGCTGACCGGCGCGGACGGCACGGGGTCGCGGATCCTGGAGCGGCTGAGCCGGGAAACCGGGCTGGTCGACTCGGTGGGCGCGGACCTGGACGGCTACCGCTACCACCCGATGCTGCGCGAGGTGCTGGCCGCCGAGCTGCGCCGGGAGCTGCCGCACGAGGTGCCGCAGCTGCTGCACCGCGCAGCGAGCTGGCATGCCGAGCGCGGGCACGCGGTCGAGGCCGTCCGGCTGGCCGCCGACGCGGGGGACTGGGACCAGGGCGCGCGGGTGCTGGCCGAGGCCGGTGCCGGGGTCCTGACCGCTGGCCGGCTGGTCCCGGCCGGTCCGGGGCCTGCTGCGCCGCGGTCAGCGACGCGACTCCGGACGGCCCGGCCGGCCTGGAGGCGGTGCTGGCCGCGTTCCCGGCGGACCGCCGGGCGGGCGACGCCCCGGTGGCGGCGGCGCTGGCCGCGGCCCGGCTGTGGCAGGACGACCCGGACGGGGCGACGCCGCACCTGGACTGCGCGGAGCGCTCGCTGGGACGGCTGGACGCTGGCGCGCGCCAGGTCATCGAGCCCTGGCTGACGGCCCTGCGGGTGATGCAGGGCGCCTGCGGCACGGCCGGGCCGGACTGGCTGTCCCGTGAGCAGGCTCGCGCGGAGCAGGCGGAGGCGGCGGCCACGGCGGTGCCGCAGTACCGGGCCGCGGGGCTGCTGTGGTTCGCGCTGGGCTGCGCCCGGCTGCGCCGCCTGGAGGTCACCGCGGCCCGGCATGCCTTCGGGCGGGCCGGCGCGCAGCTCACCGCGGGCAGCATGCCCGGCCTGCGCGCCCGCGCGCTGGCCTGGCAGGCGCTGGCCGCCGCCCGGCAGGGCAGCCTGGCCGCGGCCAGCGCCATGCTGGCCGAGATCACCGCTGACCCGGCCGAGACCACCGGGCCCGACAGCGCGGATCCGGCCCTGGACGGCCCGCGCGCACTCGCCAGCGCCCAGGTCAGCCTGTACCGCGACGAGCTCGACGGGGCGCGCGCCCTGCTGGAAGAGGCAGACCGCTGCGCCCGGGCCGGGCAGATCGCCGGCGAGCCGCCGGCCGCCCTGATCAGCGGGCTGATCCGGGTGCACGCCGCGATGGCGGAGTCCGACCCGGCCGCGGCCCGGTCGGTCCTGGCCCGGCTGCGGGAGACCGCCGGGCCGGGGGACCCGGCCATCGGGGCGGTGCTCACGCTGGCCGAGGCGAGTGCTGCGCTGGCCGCGGGCGAGACGGAACTGGCGGAACTGGCGCTGGACAACGGCCCGGATGGCCCGGACCGGTTCCCGGCCGCTAGCGCGATCCTGCGGGCCCGGCTGGCACTGGCGGCCGGTGACGACAGGCCGCGCTGAAGCTCATCGAGCCCGTCCTGGCCGATGAGACGCCGGACAGCACGCTGCGGGACCGGATCGGCGCCCTGCTGGTGACCGCCGTGGCCCGGCGCCGCCTGGGCGAGGTGACGGCGGCTGCCGAGGCGGTCGAGCAGGCCCTCGTGCTGGCCGAGCCCGAGGGTGCCTGCCGGATCTTCCTGGACGGCGGCCCGGCCGTGCGGTCGGCCATGACCGTGCTGGTGCCGCCGACCAGCCGCTGCGCGGGCTTCGCCGGGCGGATCCTGGAGCGCTTCGACGCCCAGCTGCCCCGCGTGGCGGGCGGTGCGCCAGGCGGCGCGGCGGAGCTGCCGCTGACCAGCAGCGAGCTGGCCGTGCTGCGGTTCCTGCCCTCGCACATGACCAACCAGGAGATCGCCGAGGCGCTGTTCTTGTCGATCAACACGGTCAAGACCCACCTGCGCTCGGCCTACCGCAAGCTCGGGGTGGCGAACCGCCGCCAGGCCATTGCCCGCGGCCGCCGCCTCGACCTGCTCTAGCAGCCCGACCTGGCGCGCCACGTGGGCGCAGGCGCAGGCCGCAACGTGATGAATCCGGGGGGTTCCTGCCCCCCGGATTCACCACGTTGTCCGGAGCCACGTTGCCGCGGGCAGGCGACTGCCGCGGGCGGGGCGGGCCCCGGCGGGCGGGCCCGGCAGGGCGGGCCCGGGCGGGGCGGGCCCGGCCGGGGGCAGGCATGAACGTGCGGCTGCCGGTCCCCCTGACGGCAGCCGCACGTTCCTCGGCGGTGGGCTGGCTACGCCGGGGCCGGCTGACCCGGGCGAGCTGCCCCGGCCTTGCCCTCGCTGCGAAGCCGGAACGCCAGGACGGCGAGTACCACGCCGTACAACAGCAACCAGGCGCCCAGGATCGTCAGCAGCAAGATGAGCGACACCCCCGGCCAGAACAGGATGACCAGCCCGGCCGCAAGACTGAACACGCCGCCGATGGCCCGCAGGCCGCGGCCGGGCACGCCGGGCGCGGTTGCTGCGGTGATGAGATCGCCGATGCCGTGGATGATCCAGAACACCCCGACGACCAGGGCCAGGACCAGCACGGTCAGCGAATGATGCTTGAGGCAGTACAGGCCCACCACGATTGCCAGCAGGCCGATGACGATGTCAGCGGCGCGCATCCCGCCGCTCTCGCCGTGGGCGGTCATCCCGTCGAACAGCCGGAACACCCCGGCCACGATCAGCGCCGCGCCGATCAGGATGGCCACGATGGTCAGCGTGGCCTTCGGCCAGACCAGCAGCAGAACGCCGACGGCCAGCATGCCGAGGGCCGCCGCCAGCGCGACCGGCCAGGCCAGCTTCGCCAGTGCCGGGCCCAGGCCCATCGGGCCCCCGCCCGGGTCGGCCTCGGCGGCCGCCGGCCCGCCCGTACTGGTCGTACTGAGCTGTCTTCGCGCCGGAGTTGCCCCGGCCCTGCGCTGGCACGGACGCCTGCCCGGCCGTCGCGCCGTCCTGGGTCACGCTGGTGGTGCTGCCCGGATCGGGACGATTGGTCGGCGATTCGGTCATATCGGCCTCCAGGTCTGGACCCGTCTGGCTGGATCGTCTTCTTGGCCTGAAGCCATCGTGTGATCGGCTGACTGCGGGTTCATCACCCGCGCCGGGTGAACACTGCCGTCCTGCCCTAGACTTGACGCCCTCAGCCATGCGCGAATCAGCCGTGCCCGGGCCGTGTCCTGGCGCGGCCTGGGATCGGATTTCTCAGGAGCCACCTCGCAGTGAAGACAGACGTCGAAGAACTGAGCCCCACCCGTGTCAAGCTCACCGTTGAGGTGCCCTTCGCGGAGCTGAAGGAGAACATCGAGCAGGTCTACCGCGAGGTCGGCCAGCAGATCCGGGTGCCGGGGTTCCGGCCCGGCCGGGTGCCGCCGCGGGTCATCGACCAGCGTGTCGGGCGGCCCGCCGTGCTGGAGCAGGCCGTCAACGAGGCCATCCCGCAGCTGCTGATCAAGGCTCTCGATGAGCACGAGATCGTCGGGCTCGGCCAGCCGGACTACGACGTCACGCGGCTGGATGACGGCAAGGAGCTCGTGTTCACCGGCGAGCTGGACCGCCGCCCGGAATTCGAGATGCCCGATCTGGACGGCATCCCGGTCACGGTCGAGAGCACTGAGGTCACGCCCGACCAGGTCGAGGAGTACCTCGGCTCGCTGCGGGAGCGCTTCGCCTCGCTCAAGGGCGTGGAGCGCCCGGTCGCCGACGGCGACTTCGTGTCCATCGACCTGGCTGCCTCGGTAGACGGCAAGGTCGTCGAGGACGCCCAGGCCAGCGGGATCTCCTACGAGGTCGGCACCGGCTCGATGCTGGACGGCCTGGACGAGGCCCTGGCCGGCATGTCGGCGGGGGAGACCGCGACCTTCACCGCGGAGCTGGCCGGCGGCCAGCTGGCGGGCATGGAGGCCGAGGTCCAGGTCACGGTGAACAGCGTCAAGGTCAAGGAGCTGCCGCCGCTGGACGACGACTTCGCCCAGTCGGCCAGCGAGTTCGACACGATCGGCGAGCTGCGCGCCGGGACCCGCAAGCAGCTGGAGACCATGCGCCGCTCCGGCCAGGCGGGCCAGGCCAGGGAGCGGGCGCTGGACGCCGTGCTGGAGCAGGTCGACATGCCGCTGCCGGAGCGGATCATCGACACCGAGATCGAGCAGCGCCGCCACTCGCTCAGCGACCGGCTGGAGCGCGCGGGCATGACGATGGAGAACTACCTGGAGGGCAGCGGCCAGACCGTGGCTGCCATCGAGGAGGAGTTCGCCACCGACGCGCGCCGGTCGGTCAAGGCCGGGTTCATCCTGGACAAGATCGCCACCGACGAGAAGATCGGCATCGAGTCGGCCGAGCTGGACGCCTACGTGACCCAGCAGGCCTACCAGATGGGCGTGGCCCCGCAGCAGCTGGCCCGCCAGCTCACCGACTCCGGCCAGCTGTCCAACGTGGTGGCCGACGTGCTGCGGTCCAAGGCGCTCACCCTGATCACCGAGCGTGCCACGGTGACCGATGAGGCCGGGAACTCCGTCGACGTAGCCGCCGCCATCCGCGGTGAGTCCGGCGAGGACGGCGAGGACGGCGCTGACGGCGATGCGGCCGGGGACGCCGCGGCAGCCGGGGAAGCCAGCGCCGCCGAGACCGCTCCGGAGGCCGCCGCGGCGGCCCCGGCCAAGCGCCGGGCCCGGACGACCAAGCCCAAGGAGCCCAGGGAGCCCGAGGAGACTGCGGACAAGCCCGCCAAGGCTCCGCGCGCCCGTCGCGCCAAGGCCAAGCAGGGCGAGACCGAGGCCGCCGAAACCGAGGCCAGCGCCGACCAGGCCTGACCGGCCCGCCTGCCCGGGGTCGGGCACTCCGGGCAGGCACCTCCACGCCGTCAGCGAACATGGCCGGATCAGCGGACTTCCCGCGTCCGTGAGCGGGTTATGGTCACAGTCAATGACGAAGGCGCGGAACAACTATGAGGAGGGTCACGTGACCACGGCTCCCGACGACCAGTGGCTGGCTCCCGTGCTCGCGAAGACCGCGGAGGCGCAGGTCCTGCCGGTTGCGGACATGCTGTTTCAGCGCCTGCTGCGGCACCGGATCATCTTCCTCGGCCAGCAGGTCGACGATGATCTGGCCAACCGGATCTGCGCTGAGCTGGTCCTGCTCGCGTCCGAGGATCCCAAGCGGGACATCAGCATCTACATCAACTCGCCAGGCGGCTCGGTCTACGCGGGCCTGGCGATCTACGACATGATGCAGTACGTGCCCAACGACGTCGCGACGTACGCGATGGGCATGGCCGCGTCCATGGGCCAGTTCCTGCTGTGCGCGGGGGCGAAGGGCAAGCGCTATGCGATGCCGCACGCAGCCGTCCTGATGCACCAGCCGCATGGCGGCATCGGCGGCACGGCCACCGACATCAGGATCCAGGCCGAGCACAGCCTGTACCTCAAGCGCGTGCTAGCCGAGCGCACGGCGTTCCACACCGGCCAGAACGTGGAGCAGATCGAGATCGACTCCGACCGGGACCGCTGGTTCACCGCCGAGGAGGCCGCGGATTACGGCTTCGTCGACCACGTGGTGCGCAGCGCGACCGAGGTTCCCACCGTCGGGCCGGTCTCATGAGCCGGGTTACGAAAGCAGAGGAGACGAGCGTGAAGGCTGGCAGCCAGCCGCAGCATCCGCTGCTGGCACATCCGCCGCAGTCGCGGTATGTCCTGCCGTCGTTCGTGGAGCGCACGTCGTACGGGATCAAGGAGATGAACCCGTACAACAAGCTCTTCGAGGAGCGGATCATCTTCCTGGGCGTCCAGATCGATGACGCCTCGGCCAACGACGTCATGGCCCAGCTGATCACGCTGGAGTCCATCGACCCCGATCGCGACATCCTGATGTACATCAACTCGCCAGGCGGGTCGATGACGTCCATGATGGCGATTTACGACACCATGCAGTACATCCAGCCTGAAATCCAGACCTTCTGCCTGGGCCAGGCCGCGTCCGCGGCCGCGGTCCTGCTGTCGGCTGGCACGAAGGGCAAGCGGATGGCACTGCCGAACTCGCGGATCCTGATCCACCAGCCGGCCGTGGAGGGCGGCTACGGCCAGTCCAGCGACCTGGAGATCCAGGCCCGCGAGATCCTCCGGATGCGCGCGGCCATGGAGCAGATCCTGGCCAACCACACCGGCCAGCCCGAGGAGCAGGTGCGCCGCGACACCGAGCGCGACAAGTTCTTCACCGCCGCGGAGGCCAAGGAATACGGCCTGGTAGATGAAGTTCTGACGATGCTCAAGCGCAAGTCCGAGGTAGGGTCGTCATAACCGCAGGATCTGGCCGGCGCGCCGGCTGCGCGGTCCTTAGCCCACACTCAGGGCCGTGCACGCGGTACCGTCTAGGTTCAGCGCGGAAATGGCTTGCAGGCATCAATCCGCCGCGGTCGGCTCAGCCGGACGGCTGCGCGCGGCGCGTCGCAAAGGAGTTTCTGGGTGGCACGCATCGGTGATGGCGGTGACCTGCTGAAGTGCTCGTTCTGCGGGAAGAGCCAGAAGCAGGTCAAGAAGCTGATTGCCGGCCCTGGCGTGTACATCTGCGACGAATGCATCGATCTGTGCAACGAGATCATCGAGGAGGAGCTGGCTGAGCCCACGGAGCTGAAGTGGGACAGCCTGCCCAAGCCGCGCGAGATCTACGAGTTCCTCGACTCGTACGTGATCGGGCAGGACAAGGCCAAGAAGGGCCTGTCGGTCGCGGTCTACAACCACTACAAGCGGATCCAGTCCGGCGGCGAGCGGGCCGGCGACGACGGCGTGGAGCTGGCCAAGTCCAACATCCTGCTGCTCGGCCCGACCGGATCGGGTAAGACGCTGCTGGCCCAGACGCTGGCCCGGCTGCTGAACGTGCCGTTCGCGATCGCCGACGCCACCGCGCTGACGGAGGCCGGCTACGTCGGCGAGGATGTCGAGAACATCCTGCTCAAGCTGATTCAGGCGGCTGACTACGACGTCAAGAAGGCCGAGACCGGGATCATCTACATCGACGAGATCGACAAGATCGCCCGCAAGAGCGAGAACCCGTCGATCACCCGCGATGTGTCCGGCGAGGGCGTCCAGCAGGCGCTGCTGAAGATCCTGGAGGGCACCACCGCCTCGGTGCCGCCGCAGGGCGGGCGCAAGCACCCGCACCAGGAGTTCATCCAGATCGACACCACCAACGTGCTGTTCATCTGCGGCGGAGCGTTCGCCGGCCTGGAGAAGATCATCGAGTCCCGGGTCGGCAACAGCGGGATGGGCTTCGGCGCCGTGCTGCGGGTGAAGACCAGCAAGGCCTCGGCTGATGCCTTCGCCGATGTCATGCCCGAGGACCTGCTCAAGTTCGGCATGATCCCCGAGTTCGTCGGCCGGCTGCCGGTCATCACCAGCGTGCACAACCTCGACCGCGAGGCGCTGATCCAGATCCTCACCGAGCCGCGCAACGCGCTGGTCCGGCAGTACCGGCGGCTGTTCGAGCTCGACGGCGTCGACCTGGAGTTCTCCGACGACGCCCTGGAGGCCGTGGCCGACCAGGCCATCCTGCGCGGCACCGGCGCGCGCGGGCTGCGGGCCATCCTGGAAGAAGTCCTGCTGTCGGTCATGTACGAGGTGCCCAGCCGCAAGGACGTCGAGCGTGTGGTCATCACCGCTGAGTCCGTGCTGGAGCACGTGAACCCGACGCTGGTGCCCCGGGACGTCGCCCGCCGCACGCCGCGGGAGAAGTCCGCTTAATCTCCCGGCGAGCGGGCTAAGCCGTTACTGCTTATCCGTAACGAGCTGGCGCGTGCCTGGACGGCTCGTCAGGCGAGCCGCCCGTTCCGGATCTCTATCACCCGGTCCGCCGCATCGGTCAGCGTCTTGTCATGCGTGGCCACGATCGCGGTAATCCCCTCGTGGCTCACGATCGTGCGCAGCAGGGTCATGATGTGCGTCGCCGAACGCGAGTCCAGCTGCCCGGTCGGCTCGTCGGCCAGCAGCAGCCGGGCGTTGTTGGCCAGGGCGCGGGCGATCGCGACGCGCTGCTGCTCGCCGCCGGATAGCTCCGCGGGCCGCTGCTGGGCCCGGTCCTCGACGCCGACCAGGGCCAGCAGGTCACGGGCCCGCTGCTCGCGGTCCGCCGCGCGGACCCGGGACAGCCGCATGGGCAGGCCGACATTCTCGGCCGCCGAGAGCATCGGCAGCAGCGCAAAGGACTGGAACACCAGGGCCACCTGCTCCCGCCGCAGCCGCAGCGTCTCCTCCCGGTTCATCGCGCTGACCTCCTGCCCCTCGACCCAGACCTGGCCGCTGGTCGGCCGGTCCAGCCCGGCGATCACGTTGAGCAGGGTGGTCTTGCCCGAGCCGGACCGGCCGCGGACGGCCAGCAGCTCCCCGCGCGGCACGCTCAGCGAGACCCCGCGCAGCGCGTGCACCTCGGCGGGCGGGCGGCCGAAGGCCCGCGTCACGTCGCTCAGCTCGACGATGGCGCCGCGGCCGGCGCCCGGCCTGGCCGACAGGGCGCCGGCGGCCGCCTGGCCGCCGCTCACCGGGACTGCTCCCCGGCAGGCCCGCCGGATCCGGGCTGGTCCGGCCAGACCCCGACATGGTCGGGTTCCAGGGCCAGCCGGACCCGGTCGCGCAGGCCGAGGGTGCTGACGAACTCGCCGGGCAGCTGCAGCCGCCCGGCCCGGTCCAGCACCGAGTACTCCTGGGCCACCTCGGCCTCCTGCCCGTGCTCATCGGTCTGGGTGCGGCGGAGTACCTCGGTGCTGATCCGCCCGTCCCGGATCGCGATCGTCCGCCGCACGTGCTCAGACACCATGTCGTCGTGGGTGACGATCAGCACCGTCACGCCCAGCTCCGCATTGGCCGTCTGCAGCGCCGCGAAGACCCCGGCCGCGGTGTCGCTGTCCAGCTCGCCGGTCGGCTCATCGGCCAGCAGCACCGTCGGCTCGTTGGCCAGGGCCACGCCGACCGCCACCCGCTGCTGCTGGCCGCCGGACAGCTCGCCGGTCAGCCGGTCGGTGCAGTCACCCAGGTCGAGAAGCTCGAGCAGCTCGGCCGGCCGGCGGCGGCGGTCGGCCCGGCTGGCCCCGGCCAGCTTCATCGGCAGCGCGATGTTCTCCGCGGCGGTGTAATGCGACAGCAGGTTGCGGCTGGTCTGCTGCCAGATGAATCCGACCGTGGCGCGCCGGTAGGCCAGCCGCTCCGCCGCGCCGAGGGCCAGCAGGTCGTGGCCGGCCACCACGGCCTGGCCGCCGGTGGGCTGGTCCAGCGCAGCCAGGATGTTGAGCAGCGTGGACTTGCCGCTGCCTGACGCCCCGACCAGCGCCGTCAGCTCGCCGGCCGTCACCTCCAGGTCCAGGCCCTGCAGCGCCTGCGTCTCGACGCCGCTGACCGAGAAGATGCGGACCAGCCGGTCACAGAAGATCACCGCGCCCGGCGGCGGCGCGGTCCGGCGCTGCTGGTCGTCCGGCGCCGCCTGCCGGCTGGCCGCGATCAGGTCATCGAGTGCTGGCATGACGCCCCGTCTCCTCGTCGCTCATCCCGCTCATCCCGGCGCGTCCTGACGGAGCATGGCCGCGACGTTGCGGCGCAGGAACGCCGCGCTCTGCACCGCCACCACGGCCAGGCCCAGCACGACGATGCCGGCCGCCGGCAGCGCCGCGGCCAGGCTCGGCCCGACGCGCACCGGGCCTGCCGCGCCGGTGAAGACCGCGAGGTTCAGGGCCGGCCCGAGCACCGCGGCGAGCACCAGCCCGGCCACGACGGTGCCCCCGACGGCCACCGCCAGCAGCGGCAGCACCTCGCTCACCGCCACGGCGCGGGCCTGCCGGGAGCCGATGCCCAGGGCCGTCAGCTGGTCGATCAGCTGCCCGCGGGACTGCCGGGTCAGGGCCAGGCCGAACAGCAGCGCGAGCACGCTGAGCAGCGCCGCCACCCCGGTGCTGAGCCAGTACAGCTGGGCGGCGGCCCGCGGGGCCGGGGCGCTGCGCAGCCCGGCCAGGATCTGGGTGCGGAAGCGGGCCAGGCCGCCGGGCATCGCGTGCCGTACGGCGGCGCGCACCGCGGCCGGGCTGATCCCGGTCCCGGTGGCCAGCAGCAGGTTCGGGCCGGTGAGAGTCGACAGGCGGGGTGTCGCCCAGGCCGGCAGGATCACGAACGTCCCGGCCGTCATCGCGGCGGTCGGGCCGGTCCGTCCGGCTATTGTCACCGGCAGCTGGTTCCCGCCGACCACCAGCGTCCCGTGCCCGCCGATGGCGCCGAGCCCGGCGGACGCCAGCACCGGGACCGGCGCCCCCGGCGCCCCGGTACCCCCGCCGCGGGCCAGCGGCGCGGCGGCGAAATCGGGCCACGGCGTGTCGCGCGCCAGCGCCGCGTAGGAAGCCGGCTGGGCCACCACCACGCCGACCGGCCGCGCCGCCTGGCCGCCCGGCTGCAGCGTCGAGCCGGCCTTGCCGTGACCGGGCAGGGCAACGGCAGCCGTGACGTGGCGGACGCCGGGCACGGCGGCGACGGCCCGGGCCAGCGCCGCCGGCACGACCGTGTTGTCCGGGGCCTGCACGGCCACGTCCGCGCCCGCCTGCCGCCACGCCGCCGCGGCCTGGCTGTCCGTTACCGAGCCCGTGATCATGACGCCGAACGCGGCCAGGGTCAGGCTGATCACCAGCGTGAGGGCGGGCAGCAGCGCGCCGATCCGGGCCCGGGCCGCCCGGGCCAGGGCCAGGAAGCCCACCGGGCCGGGCCGCCCGGCGGCCAGCCGCAGCAGCCCGCGAACCGGCACCGGGTACAGCCGCGCGGCGATCAGCGCGGCGGCCGCAGCGGCCAGCACCGGCGCCGCCTGGCTGAGCGCGTCGGTCCCCGAGCCGATGCCGCGCAGCCGCCCGGCGGCCAGGGTCGCGCCCGCGAGGATCAGCAACGTGAGCTCGGCGACCAGACGGCGCCGGGACGGCCGGGTGGTGACCAGGTCAGCCCGGCCGTCTGCGGCCGGCCGGATGCTGCGATGGGCCCAGCCGGCGGCCAGGGCGGGGATGCCGGTCACCGCCGCCGCGGCCAGGCCGCCCAGCAGCCAGGCCGCCGCGCTGCCGTTCGCCGGGGCCGGGGTGATGGCGGCGGCGAGAGCCGCGCCCGCTACCGCGCCCGGGCCGGCCAGGCACGCCGACCGGGCCAGCACCCGCCCGGCCACCTGCCGCGCCGACCCGCCCCGGGCCCGGATCAGGGCCAGCTCGGGCCGGTAGGCGCTGGCCGCCAGCCGGGCGCAGGTGATCACCACGAGCAGGCCGGCCAGCAGGACGTCGGCGATCAGCAGCGTCTCGAGGGCGGCCGCCGCCCGCTGCTGGGCCTCGAAGTCGCTGATCGCGGCCGGGAACCCGGTGCTGAGGGTCAGGGTGGTGGTCTGGCCCTGGGGGACTCCGCTGATGGCCGGCAGCGGTTTCAGCAGAGCCGGGCCGCCATTGCCCGTAACCAGCCCGCGCAGGTGGGCCAGCACTCCCGGCAGCGTCGCGGAGTTGATCGCGGCGCGGTCCAGCGGGGTGAACCACTGGCCGTGGATGATGCTGCCGCCGTAGGCGGCCTGGACCTGGGCCATCTCGGCCGGCCCGACCAGGGCCGCGCTCTGCCAGAACGGCGGCGCGGCGTCCGGGCCGGTGGTGGGCAGCGGGATGATCGGCTCCGCCACGGTCTGGTCGGTCTGCCAGAACGGTGCGCCCGGCTGGCGGGGCGCCACGATGCCGGTCACCCGCACCCACACCTGCGACCCGCCGGGCGAGTAGGAGTTCATCTTGGCCAGCGAGCCGAGATGCAGCCCCAGCCGGCGCGCGGTGAGCGGGGTCACGGCCGCGTCGACCAGCAGAATTCCGTGCCGCGCCCCGGGCCGGGGGGCGAGCTCCCGTACCGCGCCGGGCAGCTGGCCGGTGACCAGGCGGCCGTAGGAGGCCAGCTGGCTGCGGTACACAATCTCCATCGTCGGCGGATTGCTGAGCACGGCCCTGGGCGTCGGGTTCTGGATCGCCAGCGGGGTGGTGAACACCGACGCCCACTGGCCGGCCGCGGCGACGGGGACGGGCCTGACCTCGCCGGCCAGCAGGCCGCTCAGCTGCTGGGCACCGTCAGGGAGCAGCACGCCGTCGCCGCGCCGGGTCACCTGCCAGCTGGCCTGGGCCGTGACGCTCATGTCCAGGGCGGGCAGCGGGGCCAGCGCGCGGCGCAGCGCGCTGTCCTGGACCGCGGCCAGCTCCCGCGGGGCCGCGACGGCGATCAGCACGCTCAGCATCGACACCGCGGCCAGCGCCCAGGCCAGCCCCGGGCCGGCCTCGCCGGTCATGATCCGGCGCGCCTGCTGCCAGCGCTGCCCAGCCCGGCTCACGTCTCCTCCTGGGTGCGCAGCATGGCGGCGACCGCGCGGGCGCGCAGGGCCGGGGTGCCCGCGGCCAGCACCGGGATCCCGGCGATCACCACGGCGATGCCGGCGGCCAGCAGCCAGGGCACCTGAACCAGCACCGGCGGCACCGGGTGCACGCCGCCCGCGGTCAGGCTCACCGCGGGCACGATCAGCTGGCTGAGCAGCCCGCCGAGCGCCAGGCCGGCCAGGGCGGCGGGCACCGCCGTCATGGCCTGCTCCAGGCAGACCATCCACATCACCTGCCCGGACCGGGCCCCCAGGGCATCGAGCATGGCGATGTCCCGCTGCCGGTCCTGGCCGGTCGCCGCGCTGACCACGAATCCGCCGCAGGCCAGGATGATCGCCGCGGCAGCGATGGCCAGCAGGGCCAGCAGCGGCGCCACTGAGAGCGGCTGGCGGCTCAGGGCCCTGGCCCGGGCCGCGCTGCTGACCACCGCGGTGCCCGGCGGCAGCCCGGTCAGCTGCACCGTCCCGGACGTGCGCAGCAGCCACTGCGCGGGGACCGCGGGCGGCAGGCCGCGGGTGCGCAGGGCATCCTGCAACGCCGCCTGATCCACGATCAGGCCGCCGCTGGAGCCGGTGACCGCGGGGAACCGGGCGACCTCGCCGACCACCCGGACCGGGATGCTGGCGCCCTGCACCTGGGCCTGCACCACGTGCCCCACCGCCAGGCCGCTGGCGGCCAGGAAACTGCGGGTCGCCAGCGCGGGCAGCGGCCCGGTCATCGGCCCCGGGGTTACCGCCAGCGAGGTGTAGGCCGGGCCGCCGCCCTGGCCGCGCAGCGCCTTCCCGGTCACGAACCGCACCACCAGGCCGGGCCCGCCGGGCTGCGCGCTGACCCGGCCCGGCTCGGCGGTCGCGCCGGCGGCCGCTCCGTCCTGGCTGCTGCCGGCGCTCGGCCCGGCGGCGCCGAGGCCCAGCAGCGGGTGCCCGGCCGCTGCCACCGCGATGGCCGGACCGGGGCGCCCCGCCGTGGTTCCCGTCACCGGCCCGACGGCCAGGCGGCCCGGCTCGGCCCGGTGCCCGGTCTGCAGGTAGGCCAGGCTGAACCCGGTCAGCCGGAGCGGCCAGGCGGCCCGGTGGCCGATGACGGCGGTCAGCTGATGACGACGACCGTCGGCGGGCAGCGACCCGGCGCTCACCTGGTAGGCGACGCCGGCGGCGTCGGTCAGCTGGACAGTCAGGACCGGATCGGCGATGACTGGCCGGGCCGCCTGGCCGGGCGGGGCTGACCGGGCGACCCGCAGCCGGGCGGTGATGTGCAGCCGGCCGGCGGCCCGCGATGGCCGTGCCGGGCAGCGGGCCCGGCCCCAGCCGGGCCAGCTGGGCCGCCAGCCGCGCCGGGCGCTGGCCGGCGCTGGCCGCGGCGAGCGGCAGCACGCGCCCGGCGGCCGGGCCGTTCACGGCCAGCACGGTGGCGAGGTTCCCCTGCGCCGTGCTGGCCTGGGCCAGCACCGCCGGCGTGCTGGCCTGCACGCCGGCCGCGCCGGTGATCATCGCCGTCTGGCCGATGGCCAGCGGGCGGCCGGCCGGCAGCGTGACCGCCGTGTCCGCCCCCACGCTGAAGGCGGCCTGAGCCTGGATCGAGGCGTGCCAGCTGCTGTTCTCGGCCAGTGCCACCACCGCGGTGGCGACGGCGAACATGGCCAGCAGGGCCGGGCCCGGATGGCGCAGCGGCCGGCGGCTTAGCTGCCAGGCGGCCACCGCGCCGGTCAGCCCGCGGCTGCGGGCCGCGGCCCGGTCAGCCAGCCGCGCGGCCAGCGGCAGCAGCCGCAGGGTCACCAGCGACCCGGCTCCGATGGCCAGCACCGGCGCGCTGACCAGGATCGGGTCCGCGCCCAGCCGTCCGGCCAGGCCGGTCGTGACCGGCGCGGAGAAGTGCGCCAGCTGCCAGGTCGCGGCGGCCGCCAGCACGACCAGGGCCAGGTCGGCCCCGGCCGACACTGCGGCGCCGATGGCCCGCTGGCGGCCGGCCTGCACCCGGCGCAGGACCGCCGACGGCGGCCGGCGCAGCCAGGGCAGCGAGATGATGACCGCGCAGCCGGCCGCCACGACGATGGCGGCCAGCCAGGCCGCCGCGGGCTGGCCCGCGTGCAGGGCCAGCCCGCTGCGGGCCAGCGGCCCGGACCGGGTGAGCAGCACCAGCAGCCAGCCGGCCAGGAACGGCCCCGCCACCGCGGCCGGCACCGCCAGCAGCAGCGCGTCGGCCAGGCCGCGCGCCGCCAGCTGACGGCGGGACGCGCCGCGGGCGGCCAGCAGCGCCACCTCGGCCTCGCGGGCCAGCACCAGCAGCCGGACCGTGACCGTGATCGTCGCGCCCGCGATGACCAGCAGGATCAGCAGGCCGATGAGCAACTGGGAGCGGGCGACCACGGCGGCGCCGGACAGCTCGCCGAGCAGTCCGGGCAGCCGGGTGGTGACCACCGCCCCGTCCAGCGACTCGGAGCCGGTCAGGCTGGTGACGGCAGCGCCGAGGCGCGCCGCGAGCCCGGCCAGGCTGGCCGGCCGCAGCGTGCCGAACTCGGGCTGCGCCGAGAGCACGGTGGCCTGGACCGGGATGTGCCGCGCGGCCAGCACGGCCGGGCTGGTGACCAGCGGGCCGATCAGGACGGCCTGGCCCGTGCGCGCGAACCCGGCGGGCCCAACCGGACTCAGTGACCAGTACGGGCTGGCGGGCTGGCGACGGGCGAAGGTGCAGGTCACCCTCACGGTGAAGGTGGTCCGCTCGGGCACGTCCCGGAGCCGGAGGAGATCCCCGGTGCTCACCTGCAGCCGCCGGGCGGCCGGGGCCGGCAGGCAGGCGGGCACCGGTGTGCTGCCGCCTGTCGCTCCCGCGGCCCCGGCCGCGCCCCCGGTTCCGGTCCCCCCGGCGGTCATCCCGGCGGGCCAGCTGCCCGCGCGCAGCACGGCGCGGCCGGGCAGCGCGGGCAGCGAGATGATCTGCGTGAAGGCCTGGCCGCCCCGCTGGTAGCGGCCGGGCAGCCGGAGGACCGGCGACTGGCGGCCGGTCGCGATGGTCAGCGGCAGGCCGGCCGCCGCGGTGGTCAGCGTGCGGCTGACGCGGGCGGGCACGCCGGGGGCGTCAGCCGCCGGGGCGGGCACGCTGACACCGATGGCGGTGCCGCGATCAGCGGCCAGCAGCCGCCGGACCGCGATGCTGGTGGCGCTGCTGGTGAAGGAGGCTGCCGCGGCCGCGCACATGGTGGTGAACAGGACGGTCAGGGCGACGATGGCGAACGCGAGCGGGTGGGCCGAGACGTGCCGCACAGCTACTGGCGGCCTGCTCATGAGCCGCACCACCTCCGCCGCGCCCCCGTCCGCCTCGCGAGCACGATGTCCCCAGCATGCCCCGCGGGTATCTGATCTTTCGACACAGGACGGCAGCCAGGGGCCAGTTTGTTACCGAATTGTCGGCTGGCGGTGATCGGCCGGGCCGCGTGCTGACCGCCTGGCTCGCCCGGCTCTTCTAGACTCTGCTGCCGTGAGCACCGCAACGCGCAGAGAGCTGCCGCCCCAGTACGCGCCCGGCGAGGTCGAGACCCGCCGGTATGAAGGCTGGGTCGAGGCCGGCTACTTCACGCCGGACCCGGAGTCGGCCGCGCCGGCGTTCGCGATCGTGATCCCGCCGCCCAACGTCACCGGATCGCTGCACATCGGCCACGCGCTGGATCACACGCTGATTGACGCGCTGGTCCGGCGCCGGCGGATGCAGGGGTACAACGCGCTGTGGCTGCCGGGCATGGACCACGCCGGCATTGCCACCCAGAACGTGGTCGAGCGTGAGCTCGGCCAAGGCAGGGCCTGTCCCGGCACGACCTGGGCCGGGACGCCTTCGTGGAGCGGGTCTGGCAGTGGAAGGCCGAGTCCGGCGGGGCGATCCTGGGCCAGATGCGCCGGCTCGGCGACGGGGTGGACTGGACCCGCGAGCGGTTCACCATGGATGAAGGGCTGTCGCGCGCCGTCCAGACCATCTTCAAGCGGCTGTTTGACGACGGGCTCATCTACCGGGCCGAGCGGATCATCAACTGGTGCCCGCGCTGCCTGACAGCGCTGTCGGACATCGAGGTCGAGCACACCGACGACGACGGCGAGCTGGTCTCGATCCGGTACGGGGACGGCGCCGACGAGGTCGTGGTGGCCACCACCCGGGTGGAGACGATGCTGGGGGACACGGCGGTGGCCGTGCACCCCGACGACGCCCGCTACAGCCACCTGGTGGGCCGCGAGGTCGAGCTGCCGCTGACCGGCCGGCGGATCCCGGTCGTGGCCGACCCGCACGTGGACCCCGAGTTCGGCACCGGCGCGGTCAAGGTGACCCCGGCGCACGACCCCGATGACTTCGAGATCGGCCGCCGGCACAGCCTGCCCAGCATGGTGATCCTGGACGAGCGCGCCGTCATCACCGCTCCCGGCCCGTTCGCGGGGCTGGACCGGTTCGAGGCCCGGCCCGCCGTCCTGGCCGCCCTGCGGGCGGACGGGCGCGTGGTGGCCGAGAAGCGGCCCTACGTGCACGCGGTCGGGCACTGCTCGCGGTGCGGGACCACCGTGGAGCCGCGCCTGTCGCTGCAGTGGTTCGTCCGGGTGGAGCCGCTGGCCAAGGCCGCGGGCGACGCGGTGCGCGACGGCCGGGTGCGCATCCACCCGCCGGAGATGGCGGCCCGCTACTTCGACTGGGTCGACAACATGCACGACTGGTGCATCAGCCGCCAGCTGTGGTGGGGTCACCGGATCCCGGTCTGGTACGGGCCCGGCGGCGAGGTCATCTGCCCCGGCCCCGGTGAGCAGCCGCCGGCCGGCGAGGGCTGGCAGCAGGACTCCGACGTGCTGGACACCTGGTTCTCGTCGGCACTGTGGCCGTTCTCCACGCTGGGCTGGCCCGACGACACCCCCGACCTGCGCGCCTTCTACCCGAACTCGATCCTGGTCACCGGCTACGACATCCTGTTCTTCTGGGTGGCCCGGATGATGCTGTTCGGCCTGTACGCCAACGCGGAGCTAGGCCCGGACCAGGCCGTCCCGTTCCGCCAGATCGCCCTGCACGGCCTGGTCCGCGACCAGTTCGGCAAGAAGATGTCCAAGTCCCGCGGCAACACCGTCGACCCGCTGGACTGGATCGACCGCTTCGGTGCCGATGCGACCCGGTTCACCCTGGCCCGCGGGGCCAACCCCGGTGGCGACGTGGCGGTCAGCGAGGAGTGGGCGGCCGGCTCGCGCAACTTCTGCAACAAGCTGTGGAACGCCAGCCGGTTCGCGCTGATGAACGGGGCGGTCGCGGACCAGGGCCTGCCCGCGGCCGGGCAGCTGAGCACGGCCGACCGGTGGATCTGCTCCCGGCTGGGCGCCGTCACCGCCGAGGTTGACCGGCTGCTGGAGCAGTTCGAGTTCGCCAAGGCCTGCGAGGTTCTGTACCACTTCGCCTGGGATGAGTTCTGCGACTGGTACCTGGAGCTGGCCAAGACGTCGCTGACCGGCGGCGACGAGGCTGCCGCGGCCGCTACCCGGCAGGTGCTGGGCGTGGTCCTGGACCGGCTGCTGCGGCTGCTGCACCCGATCGTGCCGTTCGTGACTGACGAGCTGTGGACCGCCCTGACCGGTGGCGAGTCGCTCGTCATCGCCCGCTGGCCGGGTGCCGCGGCGCCGGGGGCCGAGGCGGCGGAGGCGCTGCCCGCCGATCCGGCCGCTGAGGTTGCCATCAGCGCCCTGATGCGGCTGGTGACCCAGGTCCGGCGGTTCCGCTCTGACCAGGGGCTGCGCCCCGCTCAGCCGGTCCCGGCCGTGCTGACCGGGATCGAGGCGACGCCGCTGGCCGCGCATGAGGCCTGGGTTCGCGCGCTGACCCGGCTGACGGTGCCCGCGGGAGATTTCGCGCCCACGGCGTCCGTGGAGGCGGAGGGAGTCACGGTGGACCTGGACACCGCGGCGGGCCTGGACGTGGCGGCCGAGCGACGGCGAGCGGAGAAGGACCTGGCGGCGGCCCGGACCGACATCGAGGCGGCGCAGCGCAAACTGGGCAACCCGGCCTTCGTGGCCAAGGCACCGGCCGAGGTGGTGGCCACCAACCGGGCCCGCCTGGCCGCCGCCGAGAAGGAAGTCACCCGCCTGGAAGAGCGCCTCGCCTCCCTGCCTGCGAGCTAGGGCGATCGTCAGGGCCAGTAGGCTCAATGAGGTGAGTGGAGCAGGCATGACCGGCAGAGAGCCGCGGCGGCTGGTGCAGGTGGAGCAGGACATCCTGGCCCGGCGGCCCGAGCACAGCATTGATCCCACGCTGGACCGGATCAGCTCGCTGGTCACGCTGCTGGGCGACCCGCAGCGCGCCTATCCGGTGATCCACATCACCGGGACCAACGGCAAGACCTCCACGGCCCGGATGACCGAGCGGCTGCTGCGTGCCCGCGGGCTGCGCACCGGGCTGTTCACCAGCCCGCACCTGAGCTCGTTCCGGGAGCGGATCCGCGTCGATGGCGTCCCGGTCACCCCGGAGCGGTTCGTCGAGGTCTACGAGGAGCTCACGCCCTACCTGGAGCTCGTCGACTCCCAGCAGCCCGCCCGGCTGTCGTTCTTCGAGGTGCTGTGCGGCATGGCGTTCGCAGTGTTCGCCGACGCGCCGGTCGACGTGGCCATCGTGGAAGTGGGCCTGGGCGGAACCTGGGACAGCACGAACGTGGCCGACGGCGCGGTGGCCGTGGTCACGCCGATCGCCCTGGACCATACCCGCTGGCTGGGCACCACCGTGGAGGAGATCGCTGCGGAGAAGTCCGGCATCATCAAGCCGGGCGCCATCGCCGTGCTGGCCCAGCAGGTGCCGTCGGTGGCCGAGATCCTGCTGCGCCGGGCGGCCGAGGCCGGAGCCACGGTGGCGCGCGAGGGCCTGGAGTTCGGCGTGCTGGACCGGGAACTGGCGGTCGGCGGCCAGCAGCTGAGCGTCCGCGGCCTGCTGGGCGACTACGAAGGGCTGTTCCTGCCGCTGTTCGGCGCGTACCAGGCCGGCAACCTGGCCTGCGCGCTGGCCGCTGTCGAGGCCTTCGCGCGGGCTGAGCCGGTCGGCACCCCGGCCCTCGACAATGCCGAGCTCAACGGGCACGACCCGGACGAGGACGACTCCGACGAAGACACCGCGGCCGCTGCGGACACCGACCCGGGCCGCGACCTGGTGACCGGCCGGCTGGACATCGGCCTGGTGCGGGGCGCCGTCGCCGACATGACCTCGCCGGGCCGGCTGGAGATCGTGCGGCGCAGCCCGGTCGTGATCGTGGACGCCGCGCACAACCCGGCCGGGATGGCGGCCACCGTGGCCGCCCTGGAGGAGGCATTCACCTTTACCGAGCTGATCGCGGTGGTAGCGATCAGCGAGGACAAGGACGTCACCGGCGTCCTGGACGAGCTGGAGCCGATAGCGGCCCGGCTGGTAGTGACCCGCAACTCGACCGACCGGTCCATGGACCCGGCCGGGCTGGCCGACCTGGCCGAGCCGGTTTTCGGGCCGGACCGGATCAGCGTGGCCAAGCGGCTGGATGATGCCATCGAGCTGGCCGTCACGCTGGCCGACGAGGCCGACGCGGGCCAGGGCGGCGCGGGCGGCGGCCGCGGCGGGGCGGTCGTGCTGATCACCGGCTCGGTCATCACGGCGGGCGAGGCGCGGCTGCTGCTCACCCAGGCTGGCCCGGACGCCGGGCCGGCCGAGGCGCTGTCATGAAGCGGCTGTGCGCCACCGTCCTGATCATGGAAGCCATCGTGATCGGCCTGGCCATCCCGGTCGCGATCCAGATCAGCCACCTGCAGCCCGGTGCGGCGGGCTGGGCGGGCGGCGTGGCGGCGGTGGCCGCCGTGCTGTTCGCCATCCTGGCCCGGCCGGTGCTGCCCGCTGCCCTGGTCGGCGGCAGCCTGCTGCAGGTCTTCGTGATCGTGGCCGGCCTCATCGTTCCGGTGATGTATGTCCTCGGCGGCGTCTTCGCCGCGTTGTGGGCCATCGGAATCTGGCTCGGGCTCCGCATCGAGCGCCCGGCCCCGTCCTAGCCAGCGCCGGGCCCGGCCGCCGGGCCGCCCGGCCCGGGCAAGCCGGGCCGAGCGACCAAAAACGGACGGGCTGAGCCGCCAAAGCGCGTCCGGCTATGCGGCCAAACTGGCTCCGCCGGCGCCGAACGCCGCCGCCGAAGCCGGGCCGATCCGGGACACCCGGCGTGCCGCAGCGGGGAGTCGAAGGCCGGGCTGTAGTCTTTTTCTCGGTGACGTCCAGCTCGCGATCCGTTACTGCGGGCGAGCCGGTCGATAGCTGATAGTGAGAGACTGGCTCCCGCGGGAATGGCTCTCCGGCTTTGGCACCATCGGCGGCAGTGGCGCGTTGGACGCCAAGAGGGGGCGCCGGGCATGGCCGGGTGCCATCGCCTCGCCGGCAGCAGACCAAGATCTTTTTGACCTGGCGCCGTTTAGCCCGGCGTGAAGTGGCCACGTACAAGCCATGCGGTTGTGGTCGCGATCCGCGCCGAAAACTGCAGATCAACCTGGCAAGATCCAGCTGGAAGGTTCTCGTTCGGAATGAGCAACGCACTGGCCTTTCTGGGCCGTGACATGGCCGTCGACCTGGGCACAGCGAACACGCTGGTGTACGTGAGAGGCCGCGGCATTGTGCTCAACGAACCCTCAGTTGTGGCGCTCAATACCAATACCGGGCAGATCGTGGCAGTCGGCGTCGAGGCCAAGCGAATGATCGGCCGGACGCCGGGCAACATCATCGCCGTCCGCCCGCTCAAGGACGGCGTCATCGCCGACTTCGACGTCACCGAGCGGATGCTGCGCTACTTCATCCAGAAGGTGCACCGGCGCAGCCACCTGGCCAAGCCGCGGATCGTCGTGGCCGTGCCCAGCGGCATCACCGGGGTGGAGCAGAGCGCGGTCAAGGAGGCCGGCCACCAGGCCGGCGCCCGCCGCGTCTACATCATCGAGGAGCCGATGGCCGCCGCCATCGGCGCCGGGCTGCCGGTGAACGAGCCGACGGGCAACATGGTCGTCGACATCGGCGGCGGCACCACCGAGGTCGCGGTCATCTCGCTCGGCGGCATCGTGACCTCGCAGTCCATCCGCGTCGGCGGCGACGAGCTGGACCAGGCGATCATCACCTTCGGCAAGAAGGAGTACTCGCTGATGCTGGGCGAGCGCACCGCCGAGGAGATCAAGATGGCGCTCGGCTCGGCGTATCCCGTCGGCGGACGAGCCGAACGCCGAGATCCGCGGCCGCGACCTGGTCAGCGGCCTGCCCAAGACCATCGTGATCTCCGCCGAGGAGATCCGCCGGGCCATCGAGGAACCGCTCAGCGTGATCATCGACGCGGTCAAGTCCACTCTCGACAAGTGCCCGCCCGAGCTGGCCGGCGACGTCATGGACCGCGGGCATCGCGCTGACCGGCGGCGGGGCGCTGCTGCGCGGGCTGGACGAGCGGCTGCGCGAGGAGACCGGGATGCCCGATCCACATGGCGGACAACCCGCTGGACTCGGTCGCGCTGGGCACCGGCAAGTGCGTCGAGGATTTCGACACCCTGCGCCAGGTCCTGGTGCCCGAAGCCCGGCGCTAGCCCGCCTGCCCGCGCGGGGCCGCCTGGCGGCCCGGCGCACGAGCTGCCGGATCTGGCGGCAGATGAGGTGATCGGTTGTGCACGACACGCGGCGAACCCGCCTGGTTCTCGGCGTGCTGATCGTCGCGGCCCTGCGTGCTGATCACGATCGACTACCGGGACGGGGGCTCGCCGGTCATCCGGCGGGATCCGCGCGGTCAGCGCGTCGGTGTTCGGCGGGGCCGAGACCGCGGCCAACTCCGCTTCCAGCCTGGTCGGCCAGGGCCAGGGCGGCTCCTCGCCGCAGGTCCGCTCGCTGCAGCAGGAGGTGGTCCGGCTGCGCGCCCAGCTCAGCCACGCCCAGCTCAGCCAGGCCGAGTACAGCCAGCTGCGGCGGCTGCTGTCGGTGGCCGGCAAGGGCGGCTACCGGGTCGTCGCGGCCACCGTCATCGCGACCGGGCAGGGCTTCCAGCAGACCGTCACCCTCGACGCGGGCAGCCGCGATGGCGTCCGGCCGCGGGAGACGGTGCTGAACGGCCAGGGCCTGGTCGGCGAGGTGACCGCGGTGGGCCCGGATACCTGCACGGTGCATGCTGGCCACCGACTCCTCCGCGTCAGGTCGGCATCCAGCTGGCGCCCGAGCGGCCAGCTCGGCTGGGTGACCGGGCCGGGCAAGACGGCCAGCGGCACCGGGCGTGCTGAAGCTGCAGGTACTGGACGCGCACGTCGACGCTGACGCCCGGCCAGCAGCTGGTCACCTCGGCGTCGGTGCATGACCGGCCCTACGTGCCCGGCGTCCCGGTCGGCGCCATCAGCCAGGTGGTCAACCGGGCCGGCGCGCTGACCGCCCGGGCGCTGGTCCGGCCGTACGTGAACTTCACCGCGCTCGGCGTGGTCGGCATCGTGATCGAGCCGCCCGAGCACAACCCGCGGTTCTCGGTGCTGCCGCCCCGCCCGCACGCCAGGCCCACCCCGCACCGTCACGGTGACCGTGAAGCCCGGCAGCCGCTCCTCGCCGCGCCCGCGTACCAGCCCGGCGACGCCCGGCCGCGGGGGGCTGAGATGCGCAAGCTCGTCCTGTCGGTCGTTGCTGCTCGCGCTCGCCCTGATCTTCCAGCTGACCTTCCTCAACGGGCTGCCGCTGCCCGGCGGCGGCGTGCCCGACCTGGTGCTGGTGATGGTGGCGGCGCTGGGACTGGCCGGCGGCCCGGTGGCCGGGCGCGGTCACCGGCTTCGCGGCCGGGCTGGGCCTGGACCTGGCCCCGCCGGGCAGCGGAGTCGTCGGCGAGTACGCCCTGGTGCTGTGCATGGTCGGGCTGGACCTGCGGGCGGCTGCCGCGGCACGGTGGCCCGCTCCGCGCTGGCTGCCGATCGCTGATCGCGGCCGGGGCCGCGGCGGCCGGCGAGGTCCTGGTCGCGGCGCTGGGCATGGCGCTGCAGCCCGCGCAGGTGAGCTGGGCGTCGGTCCGCGCAGGTGCTGCCGGCGGCGGTCGTCTACGACGTCGCGATCAGCCCGTTCGTGCTGTACCTGGTGCTGCTGGCCCGCGGCGTGGCTGGCCGGCAGCCTCGGCCGGCGTCGGCCAGGCCCCGGCTGCGCCTGGCCGCGCCCAGCGGCTCGGCGCTGCAGGCCCGGCAGGGCCTGGCTGGCCGCGGCGGGCCTGGCAGGGCCTGGCCGCGCCGGCGGCTCGGCCGGCGGCGCGGTGCTGCTCGGCCTGGGCGGCTGGCTGGCCGGCCCGCCGCAGTCCCGGCGCGCCCGGCGGGCCGCTGCGCGGCGCACGCCCCGGCTCGGGCCCGGTGCCGGGCGGCCGGCGATGGCTGGATCGGCAGCAGCGCCGCGGCCCGGGCGCTCGGCGCGCGCCGCTCAGCCGCCAGGCCCGGCTCGGCCTGACCGGCCTGGCCGGCACGCACGCGGCGTCGGCGCGGCTGCGCTCGGGCGTCGCCGGATCGGCCGCGGGCGGCCAGGCTGCCGCGCACGCTGCCGCGGCCGCCCGGTGCACCTGCGGCTGGCCGCGGCAGCTCGCGGCGGCCGGCGTGGCGCCGGCGGCCGGACCGGGCTGCGCGGCGGCCCCCGCGGCCTGGGAGCGCTCGGGCGCGGTGCCCTGGGCAACGGCCGCGGCGCGCGCCGGACGTGGCCGGCTCGGCCGCCGGCGCGGCCGCGGCAGCTTCCGCCCGGTCGCCTGCCGGGCGGCGCCGGCGCGCGGTCCGGCGGCGGCCACCTCACGCCGGCCGCGCCGCGGTCATCGCACCCACCCCGGCGGCATGGCTCGCGGCACGGCCGCGGCTGAGTGCCGTCGGCGGCACCGGCCAGCCGGCGCCTGCGGGCGCTGCGCCGGGCCGGGCCGCCGCGGCGGCTGCGGATCGACGGCCGCCGCGGCGACGGGGTGCTGGGCAGTGCCGCTGGCCAGCAGCGGCTGGCGGCGGCCGGGCGGCACGAGCACGGCGGGCCGGCGGCCCGGCGTGCACCGGCCCGGCCAGCTGGATGCGCGCCCCGGCGCGGGTGACGACGCGGAGCCGGCTGCCGGGAGCCGCGCGTCACGGGCCGCGGTCGGCCGCCCGGCCGGGCAGGCCGGCCACCCGCGGTTCCGGTCCCGGCCGCTGGCGCAGCGGACGTCGATGCAGTCGGCAAGCGGCCCCGGTTCAGGCACCGCCGGTGGTCGGTGCTGACGTGCTGGCCGGCGGCGCGGCGGGCTGCCGCGGCCGTGGCGGCGCAACGGCCGGCGAACGGCGGCCGGGCGGTAGCTGGCCGGGGCAGGGCCGTAGCGGCGAGCGATATAGGCAGGCAGCGGGAGATCGGGAGGGTCCGCGGTGATCCCGGCGTCCCGGCGGCGGCTGGTAGTGCTGTACGTGGTGCTGGCGGCACTGCTGCTCGGGCTGGGCGCCCGGGCCTGGTTCCTGCAGATCGCGCAAGCACCGCTCCTACGTCGCCCTGGCCAACCAGGACCGGATCCGGGACATCGTCAGCCGCCGGTGCGCGGCGAGATCGTCGACGACACCGGCGCGCCGATGGTCAGCAACCGCTCCGCGCTGGTGGTCTCGGTCAACATGTCCACGCTGTCCCAGCAGGCCGACGGCGGCACGGCCGAGCTGCGCCGGCTGGCCGCGCTGCTGCGGCATGAGCAGACAAGACGCTGCCAGCTGAAGGTCCGGCTGTGCACGGCCACGGTGTCAGCCAGCCGTGCTGGCCGGGCTCGCCGTACCAGCCGATCCCGGTGGCGGAGCACGTCTCCGACCAGGTCGCCGTCCAGGTCCTGGAGAGCAAGCGCGAGTTCCCCGGCGTGACCGCCGCAGGTCCAGCCGGTCACCCAGTACGCCCAGCCGATCGGCAGCGACAGCGGCCCAGCTGCTGGGCTACCTGCAGCCGATCACCGCCGCGGAGGTGAAGAAGCTCGGCGTCGCCGGTGACCGGCTTCTCCGGCGTGGACCTGGTCGGCCAGTCCGGGCTGGAGCAGCAGTACGACAAGCAGCTGCGCGGCCGGGTCGGGCGAGAACGAGGTCTCGGTCAACGCCGCGGGCCAGGTGACCGGCACGCATCAAGCAAGGTCAGCCCCAAGCCCGGCGACGACCTGGTCACCAGCATCAACAGCCAGCTGCAGGTGGACGTCGCAGAACGACGCTGGCCAACGCGATCCACAAGACCCAGGCCGAGGGCAACTCCAAGGCCAGGACCGGGCGCGGCGGTGGTGATGACCACCACCGGCCGGATCGTCGCCATGGCCAGCTACCCGACCTACAACCCGGCGGTGTGGTCGGGCGGGATCTCCGGCGCCGGCAGTTCAAGCGGCTGTTCGGCAGCGGCGACTCCGAGCCGATCCTGAACCGGGCCACCCAGGGCCAGTACGCGCCGGGCTCGACGTGGAAGGTGACCACCACCGCGGCCGCGGTCGCAGGCCGGGTACTCGCTGTACGGCGAGCTACAACTGCCCGGCCGCCACGACCATCGACGGCCACTCCTACGCCAACGACGGGGCGCCCAACCTGGGGCCGATGAGCCTGCGCCAGGCCCTGATCGTGTCCTGCGACACGGTGTTCTACAACCTGGCCTACGAGCATCTGGCAGCAGGACCACCGGCGGCGCGAACGACGTGACCAGCCCGCACGCCCCGGTCCAGAAGATGCAGGGGACGGAGCTGGGCTGGGGATTCGGCAAGCACCACCGGCGTGGACCTGCCCGAGGAGAGCCCCGGCACGGTGCCGACCCGCGAGTGGCTGTACTACTACTGGAAGGACAACGCCCACCAGGGCCAGAACTGGTGCAAGTACGGCAGGGCCAACGGCAGCTACATCCAGCAGATCGAGTACGACGACTGCCAGTCGGGCAACGTCTGGACGCCCGGCCAGTCGGTGATCGCCTCGATCGGCCAGGGCTACGTGTCCGTGACCCCGCTGCAGCTGGCCGACGCCTACGCCGCGCTGGCCAACGGCGGCACGCTGTACAGCCCGCGGATCGGCGAGGCGCTGCTCAGCCCGAACGGCAAGGTCGCCAGGCAGATCACGCCCGCCGGTCGTCGGGCACCTGCCGGCGTCGCAAGTCCACGCTGGCCTACATCCGCAGCGCGCTGGCCGGCGTGGTCACCCAGGGCACCGCGCAGGGCGCCTTCGGCGGCTTCCCGCTGGGCAAGGTGTGCGTGGCGGGCAAGACCGGTACCGCGCAGGTGGCCGGGCAACCTGGCCACCTCGGTGTTCGCCTCGTTCGCGCCGTGCGGCCACCCCAAGTACGTCGTGGTCATGATGATCCCCGACTCCGGCTACGGCGCCGACGTGTCGGCGCCCGGCGGTCCGCCAGATCTGGGACTCGATCTACGGGCTGGAGGGGCACAAGGCGGCCCTGCCCGGCGGGCAGCTGCCCGGCCGCCGCGGATCAACAAGGCGGGCCAGATCGTCGCCACGCGGCCAGCAGGCCAGCAGCAAGGCACGCCGACCAGCCCGGCCCGGCAGGCCAGCGGCGAGCCGGGATGACCTCGCTGCGCGGCTCCGGACCTGGGCCAGGCGGCTCAGCCGCAGCCCGGGCGGCACGCCAGCCCGGCCCGCCCGGCGGCGCCTACCGGGGCCTGGCCCCGCTGGAGCCCGGCCGGGGCGGCTTCGGCTCGCGGCCTGGGCCGCCGCCGCGGCCTCGGCCGCCGGCTGCGCGGCCTGGCCCGCCGGGCGTTCGCCCGCCAGTCGCCGCTGCGGCACCTGGACTGGATCCTGCTGGCGCGCCGTGCTGGCGCTGAGCCTGATCGGCACGCTGCTGGTCTGGTCGGCGACCCAGCCGGGCCTGATCAGCTCCGGGCAGGACCCGCGCACCTACCTGATGAAGCAGCTGCTGAACATCGCCCTCGGGCTGGTCTTCATGGTGCGCGGTGGCCTTCCTGGACTACCGGAAGCTGCGGCTGTACGCGCCGGTCCTGTACGGCGTGTCCTGCCTCGGGCCTGCTGGTCGTGCTGACCCCGCTGGGCAGCATCGTCAACGGCGCCTACTCGTGGATCTCGCTGCCCGGCGGGTTCCAGATCGAGCCGTCGGAGTTCGCCAAGCTGTCGGCATCATCCTGATGACGGCGCCATCCTGCTGGGCGAGCTCCGCCAGGGCGAGACAGCGGCCCCGGCTGCGCGCCGTCGGCCATCGCGCTGGCCGTCGCGGCGGTGCCGATCGTGCTGGTCGTGGCCGAGCCCGACCTCGGCGTGGTCATCCTGATGCTGGCCCTGATCATCGGCCTGATCGCGCTGTCCGGCATCCGGCTGTGCTGGCTCGGTCGGGCTGGCGGCGCCGGGCGCGCTGGCCGTGGTCGCGGTGATCAACCTGCACCTGCTCAAGGCCTACCAGCTCGGCCGGCTCGACGGCGTTCCTGCACCCGTCGGCCGACCCGCGCGGCACCGGCTACAGCGCCGCCCAGTCCAAGATCGCGATCGGCTCGGGCGGCCTGTTCGGCCAGGGCCTGTTCCACGGCCAGCTGGTGTCCGGGAACTTCGTGCCCGAGCAGCACACCGACTTCATCTTCGCGGTGGCGGGCGAGGAGCTGGGGTTCGTCGGCTGCGCGCTGATCATCGTGCTGCTGGCCGTGGTGCTGCTGCGCGCGCTGCGCATCGCGGCCAGCGCGCCGACGACCAGTTCGGCATGCTGGTCGCCGGCCGGGGTGGCGATCTGGTTCGGCGTGCAGTCGTTCGTCAACATCGGGATGACCATGGGCATCATGCCGGTGACCGGCCTGCCGCTGCCGTTCGTCTCCTACGGCGGGTCCGCCATGTTCGCCGACATGATCGCCATCGGCGCGCTGCAGGCGGTCTACCGGCACCGCACCGTCTTCACCTAGACCGCCGGCCGCGGGCTAGCCGGGTGCTGTCGCCGCCGCTGCCGCCGCCCCCGCCGCCGTTATAGCGGTGCCCGAGGTAGCGATCCGAGACCGCCGCTGCCCGCGGCCGCCGTGGTGGCGGCGGCGGGCTCGCGGGCGCGGCCACTGGCCCAGGGCCGGGCCACGGCCAGCCAGGCGATCGCGGCGACCAGCACGACGACGACCAGGATCCAGCCCAGCGCGGTGGTGCCGACGCCGGCGTACTTCAGCCCGGAGGCGAAGATCACGAACGTGATGACCGGCCGGATGAACTTGTCGGGGGCCCGCGAGGACAGGAACGAGCCGATCAGCACGGCCGGGATGCTGCCGATCACGATCGAGGTGGTGACCGCGAACTGGACGTGCCGAAGGCCAGCGCGCCGAGCGCCGCGGCCAGGGTCAGCGGCACGGCCTGGGTCAGGTCGGTGCCCGACCAGCTGGCCGGCGCGATCAGCACGGGTACAGGAACAGCAGCAGCACGATCATCAGCGAGCCCGGAGCCGACCGAGGTCATGCCCGACGATGACGCCGCCGATGGCGCCGATGGCGATGGTCAGGGCCGGCCGCGGCGGTGATCTCGCTGACCGTGGCCAGCCGCTGCTGCCCGGTCCGCCAGTCCAGCACGTAGCGCAGCACCATGGCGCCCGCCCCGACCAGCAGCGCGGCGCCCAGCGCGATCTCGACGTGGTCCTGGGCCGACGCGAGGAGTCGCCCAGCAGGTGCAGCAGGTAGGAGCCGACGAACGCCATCGGCACCGAGCCGCACACCAGCCAGCCCACCAGCCTGAGGTTGACGGTGCCCTTGCGCAGGTGCACGGCCGCGCCGACCGGGCGCATCAGCACCGCGGCGACCAGGTCGCTGGAGATGGCCGTGGACGGCTTGACGCCGAACAGCAGGATCAGCATCGGGGTCATCAGCGCCCCGCCGCCCGCGCCGGTCAGGCCGACCAGGAGGCCGACGACGGCGCTGCCCAGGATGATGTACGGATCGACGTGCACCTCTTACCTCCCCGGTCACCCGGTGCGCAGATCCACGGGGCACGCCAGACTGGCCGCCGCCCGCCAGGAAAGCCACACCGATAGCAGCCGGTTTCATGGGGATAAGGCATTGTTATCACCGGGAGACGGCCGCCGGCGCGCTCGCGCGGGCACTGCTGGCGGTCGGTACGCTGTAACGATGTCCGTGCAGTCGGTGTATCCCGCAACTCGAGCCGCTGCTTCCGCTGGTTAGAAAGCCGATCCAGTACGTAGGCGGCGAGCTCAACTCGGTCGTCAAGGACTGGGACTCGGCGGCGGTGCGGTGGGCGCTGATGTACCCGGACGCCTACGAGGTCGGCGTCCCCAACCAGGGCATCCAGATCCTGTACGAGGTCCTCAACGAGCGCGACGACGTGCTGGCCGAGCGCACCTACAGCGTCTGGCCGGACCTGGAGGCCCTGATGCGCGAGCACCACCTGCCGCAGTTCACGGTGGACGGCCACCGGCCGGTCCGCGCGTTCGACGTGCTGGGCGTGAGCTTCGCCACCGAGCTGGGCTACACCAACCTGCTGACCGCCCTGGACCTGGCCGGCATCCCGCTGTCCGCCGCCGACCGCGGCGCAGCGGACCCGGTGGTGCTGGCCGGCGGGCACGCCGCGTTCAACCCCGAGCCGATCGCGGAGTTCATCGACGGGGCGGTGCTCGGCGACGGCGAGCAGGCCGTGCTGGCCATCACCGACCTGATCCGGGACTGGAAGGCGGCCGGGCGGCCCGGCGGGCGCGACGGCCTGCTTGAGCGCCTGGCCCGGCACGGCGGCGTCTACGTGCCGCGCTTCTACGACGTGCAGTACCGGCCGGACGGCGCGATCGACCAAGGTCGCGCCCAACCGGCCCGGCGTGCCGCGCAGCGGTGGCCAAGCACACGGTCATGGACCTGGACGCATGGCCCTACCCGCGGCAAGCCGATCGTGCCGGTCGCCGAGTCGGTGCACGAGCGGTTCAGCGTGGAGATCTTCCGCGGCTGCACCCGGGGCTGCCGGTTCTGCCAGGCCGGCATGATCACCCGGCCGGTCCGCGAGCGCTCGATCACCACGATCGGCGAACATGGTCGAGGCCGGGCCTGCAGGCCAGCGGGTTCAGCGAGGTCGGGCTGCTGTCGCTGTCCAGCGCCGACCACAGCGAGATCAACGAGATCGCCGTGGACCTGGCCGACCGCTACGAGGGCACGAACGACCAGCCTGTCGCTGCCGTCGACCCGGGTGGACGCGTTCAACGTGACGCTGGCCGACGAGCTGAGCCGCAACGGCCGCCGCTCCGGGCTGACGTTCGCCCCCGAGGGCGGCACCGACCGGATCCGCAAGGTGATCAACAAGATGGTCACCGAGGACGACCTGATCAAGACGGTCAGCACGGCCTACGCCAGCGGCTGGCGGCAGGTCAAGCTCTACTTCATGTGCGGGCTGCCGACCGAGACCGACGAGGACGTGGTGGCCATCGCGCGCGTCGCGCGCCGGGTCATCGAGGCCGGCCGGGCGGCCAGCGGCCGCCGGGACATCCGCTGCACGGTCTCCATCGGCGGGTTCGTGCCCAAGCCGCAGACCCCGTTCCAGTGGGCGGCGCAGTGCGACCACAGACCGTGGACGCCCGGCTGCGGGCCCTGGGCGACGCGCTCCGGGCCGACCGGGCCTTCAGCCGGTCGATCGGCTTCCGCTACCACGACGGCAAGCCGTCGATGGTGGAGGGCCTGCTGTCGCGGGGCGACCGGCGGGTTGGCCAAGGTCATCCGGCGAGCCTGGGAGGACGGCGCCCGGTTCGACGGCTGGAGCGAGACCTTCTCGTATCGAGCGCTGGGAGCGCTGCGCGGCCGAGGCGCTGGCCGCCGCAGGGCGTGGACCTGGCCTGGTACACCACCCGGGAGCGGCCCTACAACGAGGTGCTGCCCTGGGACCACCTGGACGCCGGGCTGGACCGGGACTGGCTGTGGCAGGACTGGCTGGCCGCGATCGACCCTGACTCGGCCGAGGTAGAGGACTGCCGGTGGACGCCGTGCTTCGAGTGCGGCGTGTGCCCGGCGATGGACACCCAGATCGAGGCCGGCCCGACCGGCCGGCGGCTGCTGCCGCTGACCGTGGCGGGTGCACCGGACAGTCCGGCATCCGAGCGGCAGCCGGGATCCGGCGGCAGTCCGGCCGGGCATTCCGGATCTGACGCGGTTTCGGAATCAGCGGCAGATTCGGCGGCCGGGAATGGCACTGTCACGGGCGGCGTTTTCGTGGGTAGCGTGAGCGTGCCCGGCGGGACCGCGGCCGGGGGCCTGACTTAGTGTCAGCCCGCCCCCAGCCGACGTCACCGGCCCCGCCACCAGCGGTTCAGCGGCTGGTCATCAGGTACGCTAAGCGCAGCAAGGATGCGTTTTGCGAGCCACAGGGATATCGCGCGTGCGGTGGAGCGGGGAGTGCGGAAGGCTGGGCTGCCAGTCGCTTATTCCGCTGGCTTCTCGCCGCATCCCAAGATTTCGTACTCCGGCGGGGCGCCGACAGGCGCGGCCAGCGAGGCTGAGTACCTGGAGATCGCACTCACCGGCAGCGTGTATCCCCGAGGAGGTGCGGGTCCGGCTGGACGCCGCGCTGCCAGACGGGATTGACGTGATCGAGGTCACTGGACCTGGCCGTGGCGCCGGAGGCGCTGCGACTGGAGGCCTCGCAATGGCAGGTCGTCCTGCCCGGTGTCGCGCCAGCGGACGGCGGCCCGGGCAGTCCAGGCGTTCCTGGCCGCCGCTACCGCGGAGGTCGATCGCCTGACCAGCAAGGGAGTCCGGCGGCTCGACGCTCGCGCCGCCGTGCTGACCATGGAGCTGGACCGGCGTGCCACGCCGGAGCAGCGACGCCGGATGTGCGATACTTCGAATGGTTGTTCGGCACATGACACCTGCCGTCCGACCCGATGACATCCTGGCTGCGCTCCGCGGCATGTCGGCTCTGGCGCCGTCGTCACCGCCGCTGGTGACCCGGCTGGCGCAGGGGCCGCTTGTCGCCGGAAGCTGCTGCGCCCCCTGGCGCGCGCAGCCGGGGCCAGCGCCGCCGCCGGGGCTGAAGCGCCCCGGCCGCAGGGCAGGCGCGCGGATCAGGGACAGAAAAAGGCAACGCGCCTGGATGCGGAAAGCGCCGGAGTCACATGCGCCGCACCAGAGAGCGCGTACGAACAGCTCCCGCGCGGCGCGGGGCGGCCGTGATCGGCCGACAGCGCCCGGGAGCCTGACGGGAGAGATTGCCCGCATGCTCGAGATCGAGCGACAGAGCAAGGAATAACTGATGGGTCAGGCCGAGGCTGGCCAGGACAGCGAAGGGCAGGGCCGCAGGCTGCTGCGCCGGGCTCGCCGGGCGGTAAGCCGCCCGGCGGGCCCACCGGACGCCGCCGGGGCCGAGCCAGCCGGCCCGGCCGCAGCCGCGGCCGGGGCACCGGCTGACCCGGCCGGGTCAGCTCCGCCTGCTAGCCAGCAGACGGCAATGGGCCTGGGCGGCTCGCCGGCGGCGAGCCGTCGCACAGCCGCCGGCGGCACCGCTGGCTCGCCCGGCAGCGCCGGTCCCGCCCAGGCGGGTGACCCGGCCGGACTGGCGGTTCTGCTGACTCGGCGCGCCCGGCCGCTGCAGCATCCGGAAAAGCCCCTGGTCGCGCCGCTCCGGCGGGACCAGCGGCCGGCGGCCCTGCTGAGGCAGCAGCCCCGGACGCCGCCGGCGAGGCAGCGCCAGCGCGGCGCCGCCGCCCCCGCCGTACCGTGACCGGCACCGAGCCGGACGCTCCGGCCGAGGCCGGTGCCCCGGCGACGGCAGGCAGCGCGACCGCTGCCGCCCCGGCGGCCAGCGCGACTGCTGGCGGTCCGGACGAGGCCAGCCCGGCCGCCGCGCCAGCGCGGTCGCGGTCGCGGCGCGCCCCGGCTGCGGCCAGGGCAGCCGCCGCTGATCAGGCTGAGGGTGCCGCTGAGCAGAGCCCGGGCGGAGCCGCTGAGCAGGGACCGGGCGGAACTGAGCAGGCACCGGGCGGCAAGGCCCCCGGCGCGCGATCACAGGGCGCTAAGACGCAGCGCCGGAAGGCCCAGGGCACTAAGGCCGCAGCCGGATCCGCGGCCGGCGAGCCAGCCTCCGCGTCCGAGTCCGGCCCGGCTGACGGTGCCCGGGCGGCTGAAGCGCAGCCTGCCGGCGGCCCTGGCCAGCCCGGCTGGGCTCCGGCCGGCCCGGCCCGGGCTTCGCCGGCGCCGGGTCAGAGGCAGCCCCGGCGCCAGGAGCGCCGGGCATCCCGGCGGCCACCTTCCAGCCGCCGGTCGTGATCTTCCAGCCCCCGGACATCAGCTCCGCGGCCGCCCGCCGCGGGCGGCAGCCGCCGCAAGGCCGAGCCCGCGGGCCCGGCCGAGGCGGCCGAGGCTGCCGCTGCCCCGGAGCAGCCGGCGAGTGAGACCAGTGAGACCGCCGAAGACGGCGGCGAGCGGCGCCCGCCGCTCCCGCCGCCGCGGCGGCCGTGGCCACGGTAAGAGGGCGGGGCCGAGGACAGCGCCGAGGCCGGCGGCCAGTCCGCCGAGCAGGGCGAGGCCGAGGCCGCGGCTGACGACTCAGGCCAGTCCGCTGGCCCGCGAGGACGCCGACGACGGCGGCGCGACGGGCCGGCGCCGCCGCCGGCGCCGGCGCAGCAGCTCCGGTTCGGAGGGCGGCGGCGACGGTGCGGCGGACGACCCGCCGAACACCGTCGTGCACGTCCGCCAGCCGCGCGCGGCGACTGACGTCGTCGGACGTCCGGGCCGTCAAGGGCTCGACCCGGCTGGAGGCCAAGCGGCAGCGCCGGCGCGAGGGCCGCGAGTCCGGCCGCCGCCGCCCGCCGATCATCACCGAGTCGGAGTTCCTGGCCCGCCGCGAGGCCGTGCAGCGGGTCATGGTGGTCCGCCAGCGCGGCGACCGGACCCAGATCGCGGTGCTCGAGGACGGCGTCCTGGTCGAGCACTACGTCGACAAGGCCAGCCACCAGTCCTACGTGGGCAACGTCTACCTCGGCAAGGTGCAGAACGTGCTGCCCTCCATGGAGGCCGCGTTCGTCGACATCGGCAAGGGCCGCAACGCGGTCCTGTACGCCGGCGAGGTCAACTTCGACGCCAGCGGCCTGGAGGGCGAGTCCAAGCGGATCGAGTCGGCGCTCAAGTCCGGCCAGTCGATCCTGGTGCAGGTCACCAAGGACCCGATCGGGCACAAGGGCGCCCGGCTGACCAGCCAGGTCAGCCTGCCCGGCCGGTACCTGGTCTACGTGCCCGGCGCGAGCATGACCGGGATCAGCCGCAAGCTGCCCGACACCGAGCGCACCCGGCTCAAGCAGATCCTCAAGCAGGTCATGCCGGAGGGCGCGGGCGTCATCGTCCGCACCGCCGCCGAGGGCGCCTCCGAGGAGGAGCTCGCCCGCGACGTGTCCCGGCTGGCCGCGCAGTGGGAGGCCATCGAGCGCAAGGCCAAGACCGCGTCCGCGCCCGAGCTGCTCTACAGCGAGCCCGACCTGACCATCCGGGTGGTCCGGGACATCTTCAACGAGGACTTCAGCAAGCTCGTCATCGCCAGCGACGGCGACTGGGACATGGTCGACGAGTACGTCCGCTACGTGGCGCCGCACCTGGCCGAGCGGCTGGAGCGCTGGCAGGACGACGACAAGGACGTCTTCGCCGCCTACCGGATCGACGAGCAGCTGGCCAAGGCGCTGGAGCGCAAGGTGTGGCTGCCCAGCGGCGGCTCGCTGGTCATCGACAACACCGAGGCCATGACGGTCATCGACGTCAACACCGGCAAGTTCACCGGCCAGGGCGGCAACCTCGAGCAGACCGTGACCCGCAACAACCTGGAGGCCGCCGAGGAGATCGTCCGGCAGCTCCGGCTGCGCGACGTCGGCGGGATCATCGTCATCGACTTCATCGACATGGTCCTGGAGAGCAACCGCGAGCTGGTGCTGCGGCGGCTGCTGGAGTGCCTGGCCCGGGACCGGACCAAGCACCAGGTGGCCGAGGTGACCTCGCTCGGCCTGGTCCAGATGACCCGCAAGCGGGTCGGCTCGGGCCTGCTGGAGGCGTTCTCGGTCACCTGCGAGCACTGCAACGGCCGGGGCGTGCTGGTCTCGATGGAGCCGGTGGATCACACCCCGGCCCGGCACGAGGACGGCCGCGGCAAGGACGAGGGCAAGTCGCGGGGCCGCGGCTCCCGCGGCGGCCGGAGCCGGACGGCGCGGCCGCGGCGATGAGGCCGCCAGCCAGCGACGACTGCCCGGCCACGCGACGTCGGGCGAACGGCCAGCGGCCAGCGATCGAGGACGCCTGCCGGGCAGCGCGACGGCCGGGCTCGTGCCCGCGACGGCGCGGAGCACCCGCAACGGCGGCCGACCACGCAGCACGCCGGCGGCCGGGCCAGCGACTTCCAGGGCCCGGATTCCGGCGACAGCTCACCGGCGGAGCGCACCAGCGGCGTCCACCCGCGAGGACGGCGGCCCGAGGCCAGGCCTGGCAGGCGGTGCCGCTCCGGCCGATGGCAGCCGGGCCGGGCCGCACGGCTCGCGCCGCGGCGGCAGGCGCCGCCGCGGCCGCGTGACGTCGGCGCAGTGCCCGCATCCGGCGCGCCGCCGCCTGGCAGCCTGGCGGGTCGCCGGCGGTCGAGCTCCGGCCCGGTCGGGCCAGTCTCCGGCTCAGCCGGCGCTCCGGCCGGCAGTCGGCTCCGCACTGTCGGGCGATCCCGGCGGCAGCTCGGGCACGGGTGACCAGTCCGGCGCAGCGGCGGCCAGCCGAGCCCGGCAGGCCCGCCTGCCACCGCGGCCGGGATCTCGGGAACGGGACGGCCCCGGCCAGGCGCCGAGCACTCCGGGCGCCCGCAAGACGCCGCTCCCGCTGAGCACGCCGCTCCCGCTGAGCACTCCGGGGCCGCTGAGCACGCCGGGAACCCCGGTCCTGCTGAGCAGCCAGGCAAACCCCGGCGGCTCGGGGGAGCCTGAGCACGGGCCCGCCGCCGAGGTCCCCGCCGACTCCGGACCACGCCGGCCAGCTAGCCGCGGGCCGGCCGGAATGCGTCGCTCCGGTCAGCCCGCTACCCGGCGGGCTGACCGACGACGTCAGGTTGTGCCGCCTGCGTCTGATATTCTGTGTCGTCGGCGCATGGATAGCTCTGGCTGCAGGTCGGCTGGGCGGGCGGTGCGCGACATAGACAGGCCCCCTGGTTCAAGGAATTGCCGCGTACAGCGTGTGCCCCCGGCCTTGGGCGGCAGGGCTGGCGCAAAGGGAGAGAGTTCTCGGTGTACGCGATCGTGCGCTGCGGCGGCAGGCAGGAGAAGGCGTCGGTTGACGACGTCCTGACCGTTGACAAGCTCGCCGGTGACGTCGGCTCCAGCGTGACGCTGCCCGCCGTGCTGGTCGTTGACGACGGCAACGTGGTCAGCGACCCGGCGGAGCTGGGCGGCTATGAGATCACCGCCGAGATCCTGGGCGCCGCCGCCGGCCCCAAGATCAACATGATCCTCTACAAGAACAAGACCGGCTACCGGCGTCGGCTGGGCCACCGGCAGAAGTACACCCAGGTGCGGATCACCGGCATCAGCGGTGGCGGCAAGTCGGCCAAGGCCAGCGCCAGCAAGTCGGGCACGGCCAAGGCCAGCAGGCCAAGCCAAGGCCAGCACCGCCAAGGCCAAGCGCCAGTCCGGGAAGAAGGACTGAGATGGCACACAAGAAGGGCGCGTCCTCCAGCCGGAACGGGCGCGACTCCAACGCCCAGCGGCTCGGCGTGAAGCGCTTCGGCGGCCAGCTGGTCGGCGCGGGCGAGATCATCGTGCGCCAGCACGGCACGCACTTCCACCCCGGCGTCGGCGTCGGCCGGGGCGGCGACGACACGCTGTTCGCCCTGGTTCCCGGCAAGGTGGAGTTCGGCACCCGGCGCGGCCGCCGGGCCGTCAGCGTGGTCCCGGCCGAGGTGCCGGCGGCCGCGCAGGCTAGCTGAGCCAGCCGGCGCGAAGCGCAGGCTAGCGCGGCGGAGCGCCGGGCCACCCCGGCCCGCTCCGTAGCGCGGATAAGCAGACGGAGGGGCGGGCCGTAGCGGCCCGCCCCTCCGCGCATGTCAGGGAGGGACACACGTGGCGGAGTTCGCCGATCAGGCCGAGGTGCGGGTGCACGCCGGCGACGGCGGGCACGGCTGCGCCTCCATCCACCGGGAGAAGTTCAAGCCGCTGGGCGGCCCTAACGGCGGCAACGGCGGCCGTGGCGGCGACGTCATCGTCGAGGTCGATCCCGGGCGCGGCCACGCTGCTGGACTTCCACCGCCGCCCGGTGCGGCGGGCCGGCAACGGCACGCCCGGGTCCGGCAATCACCGCAACGGGGCCGAGGGGGACGACCTGGTCCTCAAGGTGCCCGACGGCACCGTGGTCAAGACCGCCGGCGGCGAGACCGCTGGCCGACCTGACCGGCGCCGGGACCCGGTTCGTCGCCGGTGACCGGCGGCCGCGGCGGGCTGGGCAATGCGGCCCTGGCCTCGTCCAAGCGCAAGGCGCCCGGCTTCGCGCTGCGCGGCGAGCCCGGCGACGAGCAGGAACTGCTCATCCTGGAGCTGAAGACCGTCGCCGACGCCGGCCTGGTCGGCTTCCCGAACGCCGGGAAGTCCTCGCTGATCGCCGCCATGTCGGCCGCCCGGCCCAAGATCGCCAACTACCCCTTCACCACGCTGATCCCGCAACCTCGGCGTCGTCGAGGCCGGCGAGATCCAGTTCGTGGTCGCCGACGTGCCCGGCCTGATCCCCGGCGCCAGCCAGGGCAAGGGCCTGGGCCTGGACTTCCTGCGGCACGTCGAGCGCTGCAGCGGTGCTGGTGCACGTGCTGGACTGCGCCACCGAGGAGCCGGGCCGCGACCCCATCACCGACCTGGACGTGATCGAGGCCGAGCTGGCCGCCTACGAGGCGGAGACCGGCGCCAGCCTGGCCTCCCGGCCGCGCATCGTGGTGCTGAACAAGATCGACGTGCCGGAGGCCCGCGACCTGGCCGAGCTGGTCCGCCCGATCTGGAGGCCCGCGGCCTGACCGTCCGCCTGGTCTCGGCGGCCACCACCGAGGGCCTGCGCGAGCTGGGGTTCGCCCTGGCCGCGGTGATCGCGGAGGCCCGGGCCACCGCCCCGCCGCCGGAGCCCACCCGGCTGGTCCTCCGGCCCGAGCCCGGTCGCCGGGCCGGACTTCGAGGTCGTCACGGCCGGGGAGAACAGTTCATCATCCGCGGGCAGCAAGCCGCGTGCGGTGGATCCGTGCAGACCGACTTCAGCAACGACGAGGCCGTCGGCTACCTGGCCGACCGGCTGGACCGGCTCGGCATCGAGGAGGCCCTGACCGAGGCCGGGGCACAGCCGGGCGCCGAGGTCATCATCGGCCCCGAGGACAACGCCGTGGTCTTCGACTGGGACCCGGCCGTATTCGCCGGCGGGTGCTCGGCCCGCGCGGCAGCGACGACCGCGTCGGCTGACTGCCCTGCCTGCTGATCCATGAGCCGCCGCCGGAGCGGGATCTTCGGGCGCAGGCCTGGTGACGCCGGCGCCATCGTGACCGTTGCGGTCGCTGTCGGTGCCAGGCGTCATAGCGACGGACCTGGCAGTGGTCCAGGCCGGGGAAGATCACAGGCTGCTGCTGTAGTACCAGCCGGGCACCTCATCATCCGCCGACTGCGCTGCCGCCCGCGCTGGCCCGCCGCCGGGCTTCCGTCCCGGAGCGGGCTAGCGCTGTCCGGAATTCGCCCAGACGGCGGCAATCCGGGCACGCGCTAGACTTGATGGCTACGCCGCGCGGTGCGGCGCTAGCGCAGCAAAAAAACGCCGCCCCAGACAGCGGCGGCGTTCAGACAGGGTCTCCGGAACGGTATTATTAACGATCGCCTGATGAGGCGTTCAAAGAGTCAATAACGGTTTACTAATAATACCGGAAAGGAGCCCGGTTGTCAAACGAGGAAATCGGCCGCGAGCAGGAATACATTTCCATGCTCTATGGCCGGCTCGACGAGCTCCGGGAACAGGCAGCCGGCCCGGCTGGCCAGCGTGCTGCGGCAGGTCGGCGGCACGCCGCAGGCCCGCACCGAGCGCGAGGCGTTCAGCGCCACGTACCGGCAGCGGCTCGCCCAGCTGGACGCGGCCGGCCACGGGCTGTGTTTCGGCCGACTCGAATTCAATGACGGCGAACTCCGCTATATCGGCCGGATCGGCATTCACTCCGACACCGATGACTATGACGCAGCTGCTCATGGACTGGCGCGCCGACGCCGCCCGGCCGTTCTACCTGGCCACCGCCGCCTCGCCGGGCGAGGTGCGGGTCCGCCGGCACATCAAGACGCGGGACCGGAAGCTGATCAGCTTCGACGACGAGGTGCTCGACCTGGCCGTCGGCCGACCCGACCCGGCACGAGGGCCTGACCGGCGAGTCGGCCCTGCTGGCCGCGCTGAACGCCAGCCGGCACCGGCACGATGTCCGACATCGTCGAGACCATCCAGGCCGAGCAGGACCACATCATCCGGTCCGGCCTGGACGGGGTGCTGGTGGTCCAGGGCGGGCCCGGCACCGGCAAGACCGCCGTGGCCCTGCACCGGGCCGCCTACCTGCTCTACACCTACCGCCGCCAGCTGGAGAAGCGCGGCGTGCTCGTGGTCGGCCCGAACGCCACCTTCCTGCGCTACATCGGGCAGGTGCTGCCGTCGCTGGGCGAGACCAGCGTGCTGCTGTCCACCATCGGCGACCTGTACCCCGGCATCAGCGCCACCGGCGCCGAGCCGGCCGGGACCGCCGCGATCAAGGGCCGGATCGGCATGGCCAGGGTGGTGGCCGCCGCCGTCCGGGACCGGCAGCAGGTCGCCGCGCGAGCCCGATCGACGATCATGGTCGACCGCCAGGAGCTCGCGCTGACCGGCCGGGCCGGTCGCCGCGGCCCGCGAGCGCGCCCGCCGGTCCCGGCGCCCGCACAACCTGGCCCGCGCCGTCTTCGCCCGCGAGATCATCAGCGCCCTGACCGAGCAGGCCGCCGGCCCGGCTCGGCCGCAACGTGCTCGGCGGCCCGAACCTGCTCGGACACGGAGGACGTCGACGACCTGCGCGCCGAGCTGCGGGCCGACCCGCGGTGCGGGCCGCCATCGAGCGGCTGTGGCCGGTGCTCACCCCGCAGCAGCTGCTCGGCCGGCCTGCTCGCCTCGAAGCGGCGGCTGGCCGCGGCCGCGCCCGGCCTGAGCCCGGCCGAGCGCGACGCGCTGCTGCGCGACCGCGGCGCGCCGCTGGACGCCCGGCCGACGTGCCGCTGCTGGACGAGGCCGCCGAGCTGCTCGGCGAGGACGACCGGGCCATCGCAGGCCGAGCGGGACCGGCGCCGCCGGCTGCAGGAGGCCTACGCCCAGGGCGTGCTGGACATCATCGGCCGCGACGATGACGACGACCCCGAGGTCCTGATGGGCGCCGACGTCGTGGACGCCAGCGTGCTGGCCGCGCGGTACGAGGACGAGGAGAACCTGACCCCGGCCGAGCGGGCCGCCGCCGACCGGACCTGGGCGTTCGGCCACGTCATCGTGGACGAGGCGCAGGAGCTGTCGGAGATGGCCTGGCGGATGCTGATGCGCCGCTGTCCCGGTCAAGTCCATGACCATCGTCGGCGACGTCGCCCAGACCGGCGACCTGGCCGGGCTGCCGTCGTGGGACCAGGCGCTCGCGCCGTACGTGGGGGACCGGTGGCGGCTGGCCGGGCTGACCATCAACTACCGCACGCCCGCCGAGATCATGGACGTCGCGGCCGACGTGCTGGCCGGGATCGACCCGGCGCCTGGAGGTGCCGCGCTCGGTCCGCACCTCCGGCGCGACCCCGTGGCGGCTCGAGGCCTGCACCAGCGGCCGCCGGTGAGCCGGACGAGCGGGCGAGCCGGGCGGTGACGACGCCTGGCCGCGGCCGTGGCCGGGGCCGCCGTGACGCTCGCGGCCCAGACCGGCGACGGCAAGCTCGCGGTGATCGTGCCGCGATGACCGGCTGGACGACCTGGCCGCGGCCGTCAGCGCCGAGCTGCCCGGCACGGCGGTCGGCGCCGACCCGGACCTGGCCAGCCCCGTCGTGGTGCTGACCGTCCGGCAGGCCAAGGGCCTGGAGTTCGACTCGGTGCTGATCGCCGAGCCCGGCCGAGATGGTGGACTCCTCACCGCGCGGCCTCAGCGACCTGTACGTGGCGCTGACCAGGGCCACCCAGCGTGTCGGCGTGGTGCACGCCGGGCCGCTGCCCAAGGTGCTGGACCGGCTGACGCCGGTCACCAGCCTGGCCGAGCTGGACGCCCTGCCGCAGGCGGGCTAGGCAGCTCCGGACCGCGACTGATAACAGCAAGAGAGAGTTCCCTCGCTGAACACGGCACTGCCCGGCCGGGCAGTACGGCCGGGCCAGTCGGCTCCGGATCCCGTTACTCGTCGTCGTCCCGGCGCTGGCCGCCGCCGAACCGGTTGAACAGCCGCTCGCCCGCGCCCACGGCCGACTCCGCGACCCCGCGCACCGCGCCGATCAGCGGGTCGGAGCTGCGGTTCCAGGACTCCTGGTACGACCTGGCCGCCGACCGGAACTCGTCGCCCACCGAGGTCTCGGTGTCGTCCTCGCGGCGCGGGTAGTTCCCGGCCAGGATGTCGCTGTACTCGCCCTCGGAGGCCCACCGGTCCAGCTCGGCGAAGCGCACCACCGCGAACGGGTGCGTGGTGCCCTGCAGCTGCAGCAGCTTGAGCAGGCCCTCGCGCACGTCCGGGACCGCGTCGTACTCCCTGGCCTGCTGGTGGAACGCGTCGTGGCTCAGCTCGGCCAGCCGCGCGCCGCCGGCCGTCTTCATCAGCGCCCGGCGGGCCGCCTGCCTCGTCCTGCCCGGCCAGCAGCCCGGCCCGGTCGCAGGACAGCTCCGACTTGCGGTACCACTCCTCCAGGCCCCAGATCACGGCCTTGAACCCGATCCAGGCGAACGGGATGAACGCCAGCCGGGCCGCCAGCCGGACCATGTGGAACAGCATCGTCCGGTAGACCGAGTGACCCGACAGCACGTGCCCGAGCTCGTGGCCGATGACGAACCGGATCTCCTCGGCGTCCATCAGGTCCACCATGCCGGTCGTGATGACGACGAACGGCTTGTCCGTGCCCAGCGCCATCGCGTTGACGGCCGGGTCCTGGCTGATGAACAGCTCGGGCACCCGGGGCAGGTCCAGGATGTAGCAGCCGTCCAGCAGGTCGTGGTACAGCTGCGGGAACTGTTCCTCCGATGCCCGGACCGAGCTGGCCAGGAACATCAGCCGCAGAGCGCGGTCGCTGAACAGGCCGGCCAGGTTCTTGAGGATCACGTCGAAGCCCGGTGAGCTTGCGCAGCGCGACAAGCGCGGAGCGGTCGGCGGGGTGCTCGTAAGCACGTGAGCTGATACCCGGCAGACGTACCCGGGAACGGTCCGGCACAGAGGTCATGAGATACATCGTAAGCTCTCTCGCGGAGGTTGGCCCCCATGCCCGACCAGGTAAGTGCCGCTATGTTCGAGCCCGGCGCGGAGTCCCTGCCCCGCGAGCAGCTGGCGGAGTTGCAGGACAGCCGGCTGCGCGGCCTCATCGACCGGCTGCTGGCCGTGCCCGGCGGGCTGCAGGGCAGCCGGCTGCGGGCGGCCGGGGTGGCCGGCGGCGGCGAGGCGACCCTGGCCCGCCTGCCGGACCTGCCCTTCACCACCAAGCAGGACCTGTGGTCGGCCTATCCGTTCGGCTTGCTGGCCGTGCCGCAGCGCGACGTGGTCGCGGTGCACGGCTCCAGCGGCACCGGCGGGCGGCCCACCCTGGTCGCCTACACCCGCGATGACCTGCAGACTGTGGGCCCGGATGTGCGCCCGGGCGCTGGCCGCGGCCGGGGCGAGCGCCGACAGCATCGTGCACAACGCATACGGCTACGGCCTGTTCACCGGGGGAGTGGGCATTCACCAGGGTGCCGTCGAGCTCGGCGCGACCGTGGTGCCGGTGTCGGGCGGCATGACGTCGCGGCAGGTCACGCTCATCACCGACCTCGGGCCGGACATCCTGACCTGCACTCCGTCGTACGCCATCCGGCTCGGCGAGGCCCTGGCCGCGGCCGGCCGCGGGCCGGGCTCGGGGCTGACTCTGCGGGCGGGCATCTTCGGGGCCGAGCCGTGGACCGACGCCATGCGGGCCCGGATCGAGGACCTGCTCGGCCTGCGAGCGCTGGACATCTACGGGCTGTCGGAGATCATCGGGCCGGGCGTGGCCGCGGAGTGCCTGGCCGCCGACGGGCTGCACGTCAACGAGGACCACTTCCTGGTCGAGGCGGTTGACCCGGTCAGCGGGGCGCCGGTACCCGACGGCACGCCCGGCGAGCTGGTCTTCACCACGGTCACCAAGCAGGCCCTGCCGCTGCTGCGCTACCGGACCGGCGACATCGCCACGCTGCGCCGGGACCCGTGCGCGTGCGGCCGGACGCTCGTCCGGATGAGCAAGATCACCGGCCGCAAGGACGACATGCTGGTCATCCGCGGCGTCAACGTCTACCCCAGCGAGGTGGAGCGGGTTCTGCTGGCCGAGTCCGCGCTGGCGCCGGACTACCTCCTGGTGGTGGATGAGCGCCAGCCGCAGCACCGGCTGCTGGCCTGCTGTGAGTATGACGAAACGGCGTCGGCGGCACGGTCGCCCGCCGAGCTGATCGAAGGCCGGCTGCGCGAGGCCCTCGGGCTCAGCGTGGCGGTCCGGCTGCTGCCGCCGGGGTCGGTGCCGCGCACCGAGGTCGGCAAGGCGGTTCGGGTGGCTGCGCTGGACCGACGGCGAGCCGCCGCTGCCAGGGCTGGCCTAGGGCGTCAGCGGGCGCGCAGGCCGGCGAACAGGATGTCCAGGCGGCGGCCCAGGCCCGGCCCGGGCGGCTCGCGCAGGTCGTCCAGGCAGCCCATCATCAGCGCCTTCACGTCGGCGGCCTGCACGTCGGCCCGGATCGCGCCGGCCTGCTGAGCCCGGCTCAGCAGCGCGGCGATCGTCGCGGTGATGTCCGACCCCGGGCCGGCCGCGGCGGCCTCCAGGTCGACTCCCGCGCCCGCCATCGACATGGCCAGCCCCCGGTCGGCGGCCAGCTCGCCGGCCAGCAGCGCGACGAACGCGAACAGCGCGCCCGCCGGATCGCCGGCATGGCTGTCCTGGAGGGCCCGGGCCTGCTCCACGACGCTCTCGGCGCGGTCCCGGATGATGGCTTCGAACAGGGCTTCCTTGGTCGGGAAATGCCGGCTGACCGTGCCGGTGCCCACGCCCGCCCGGCGGGCGATCTCATGCACCGAGACGCCCAGTCCCTCGGCCGCGAACGCGGCGAAGGCGACCTCCAGGATCCGGGCGCGGTTCCGCTGCGCGTCTGCTCGCATCCCGCACCTCCCCGTCTCCGGGCCGCCGGCCTGAACCCCGCGTCCTGCCGGGCGCGTGTTTCAGGCAACAAGCAGCGCTCCCGCTCGACAAGCGGGACGGCCGTCCCGTATATTCGGCAGTACCGGGACGACTGTCCCGATTATAGCCAGACACCTCAGCCCACGCGGAGATCACGATGAGCCAGCAGGACACCGGGCACCAGGACCCGGCCGCGACGTCCCGCCCGGAGCCGGGCACCGCCGCCCGCGCGCGGGCCGCTCAGCGGCGCGGTGGAGCGCGGCCGACATTCCCGACCAGACGGGGCGCACCGCCCTGATCACCGGCGCCAACACCGGCATCGGCTTCGAGGCGGCCCGGTTCCTGGCCGGCGCCGGAGCCCGCGTCGTGCTGGCCGGACGGAACCCGGCCAAGACCCGCGCCGCGGCCGACGGCCTGACCGCCGCCCTCCCCGAGGCTCAGGTCGCCACGCTCACCCTGGACCTGGCCTCGCTGGAGTCGGTGCGCGCCGCCGCGGAGCAGATCCGGTCCGGCTACCCGCGCCTGGACCTGCTGATCAACAACGCCGGCGTGATGATGCCGCCCTACGGCCAGACCAAGGACGGCTTCGAGCTGCAGTTCGGCACCAACCACCTCGGCCACGTTCGCGCTCACCGGGCTGGTCCTGCCCAGCCTGCTCCAGGTGCCCGGCTCGCGGGTGGTCACTATCAGCAGCAACGGGCACAAGATGGGCCGGATGCACTTCGATGACCTGCAGTGGGAACGGCGCTACCGGAAGATGAGCGCCTACGCCCAGTCCAAGCTGTCCAACCTGCTGTTCACCTACGAACTGCAGCGCCGGCTGGCCGCCGCCGGCGCGCCGACCATCGCCGTCGCCGCCCACCCCGGCACCGCGACCACCGAGCTGACCCGGCACCTGTCGCTGTTCTCCCAGGTCGGCTCCCGGATCGCGCCGCACCACGACGCCCGCGGCGGCGCCCTGCCGACCGTCCGGGCCGCGACCGACCCGGCCGCGTCCGGCGGGGACTACTACGGGCCGTCGGGGATCGGCGAGTTCGCCGGCCCGCCGAAGCGGGTCCGGTCCAGTTCCCGGTCGCACGACACCGCCGCGGGCCAGCGGCTGTGGCAGGAATCGGAGCGGCTGACCGGCGTCACCTACCCGGTCTGACCCGGCCCCGGACAGGCCCGGCCGGGGAGCGCCGGCCCGTCCGGGCCAGGCCCGAAACCGGGTCCCGCCAGCAGGGCTGTCCCCAGCGGCATCTACAGTCACGAGCATGACTGCCGGCGGGCCGGGTCCCGGATCGGGATCATGGGCGGCACCTTCGACCCCATCCACCACGGCCACCTCGTGGCGGCCAGCGAGGTCGCGCATTTCTTCTCGCTGGATGAGGTCATCTTCGTGCCGACCGGCCAGCCGTGGCAGAAGGACGGCCGGGACGTGTCCGCGCCCGAGGACCGCTACCTGATGACCGTCATCGCCACCGCGTCCAACCCCCGGTTCTCGGTCAGCCGGGTCGACATCGACCGGCCCGGCGAGACCTACACCATCGACACGCTGCGCGACCTGCGCGCCGAGCGCGGGCCCGACGACCGAGTTCTTCTTCATCACCGGTGCCGACGCGCTGGCCATGATGATCTCCTGGCGGGACGCCGACGAGCTGTTCAAGCTGGCCCACTTCGTCGGCTGCACCCGGCCCGGCCATCAGCTGTCGCTGACCGGCCTGCCCGACGAGAAGATCAGCCTCATCGAGATCCCGGCGCTGTCCATCTCCTCCACCGAGTGCCGCGACCGGGTCCGGGCCGGGGATCCCATCTGGTACCTCGTCCCGGACGGTATCGTCCAGTACATCAGCAAGCGCCGGCTGTACCAGGACTGAGCCGCCCGGCTGGTCCGCCGGACGCCGCGCGCCGTCGCTGATGAGGCGGACGACACGCAGCGGGATGAGGACAGGGCGGCAATGAGGCTGGATGCGGTCGGCAAGCGCTACGGGCTGCGGCAGCCCTGGATCGTTCGCAACGTCAGCCTCGACCTGGCCGCCGGGCGGCTGATCCGGCTGGACGGCCGCAACGGCTCGGGTAAGTCCACGCTGCTGCGCGTGCTGGCCGGAGCGTGCCTGCCGTCGGCCGGCCAGGTGCGCGGCCGGCCGCGCACCGGCTATGTTCCCGAGCGGTTCCCGGCCGGGCTCCCGTTCTCGCCGCACGACTACCTGACCCACCTCGGGCGGGTGCACGGACTGCAGGGCCCGGCCCTGGCCACCCGGATCGATGAATGCCTGGAGCAGCTCGGCGCGGCCGGGTACGCCGGCGTGCCGATGCGCACGCTGTCCAAGGGCATGTCCCAGAAGGTCGCCGTCGCCCAGGCGCTGCTGGCCCGGCCCGGGCTGCTGGTGCTGGATGAGGCGTGGACCGGCCTGGACACCGTGGCGCGCGGCGTGCTGGACCAGGAGGTCGCGGCGCGGGTCGCCGACGGCGGCACGGTGGTGTTCGTGGACCACGACCCGGCCCGGCTGGCCGGCCTGGTCACCGAGCGCTGGCAGGTCAGCGACCATCAGGTCCGGCGGTCTGGTACTGGCCCGGACGTCGCCGCCGCACCGGGCATATTCGAAACGGGGCGGGCGCCGGGCAGCTCCCGGCCGGGAGAGCCGGCCGGGAGTGCTGCGCTTCCGGCCGCGCCGGCCGGGCCGGTGACCGGGCGTTCCGGGCTGGCCGCGGGCGCCGTGTGCGTCGAGGCCTCCGGCGATGGGGGGCTAGGCCTGGCCGGGCTGCGCGGTCTGCCGGGAGTGCTATCCGCGCGCACCGCGGCGGGCACAGTCGTGATAACCGCCACGAGAGCTGCGTCCGACGGCGTGCTGCGCGCCTTGCTGGCCGCGGACCCGCCGGTGCACATCCGGTCGGTCCGGCCGGCGGGCGAGTCCGGCCCGGCCTGGCCGCACGCGGGTCCGCCCGGCAGCGGCAGGCCCGGCGACGGGGCCGCGTCATGATCGCGCTGATCCGCTACCAGGCCGCGCTGATGATCCGCGCGCACCGCTGGGTCGGGCCGCTGCTGCTGTACGCGACCCTGCTGACGTTCATGGGGGACGGTCAGCCACTGCGATTCGGGCTCAGCTGGAGCGCCGCCATGCTGCTGCCCAGCGCCGCCTGGCTCACCCGGTCCGCGCTGACCGTCGAGCCGGCCGCGGCGCGGGCCTGCGTCGCCGTGGCCGGCGGGCCGCACCGGGTGCACCTGGCCGCGCTGCTCACCGCCTTCGCGGGCGGCGTCATCCTGGCCGTGGCCGGCGCCGGGTACGAGCTGGCCGCTGCCCGCTGAGCGGCGGCCTCGGCGTGCACCTCGCCGTGCTCGCCGGGGGCCTGGCCACGGCCGGGATCTGCCTGCTCGTCGGCTCCGCGGTCGGCACGCTGTGCAACCCGCCGCTGGTCCGCCACCCGGCGGTCGCGCTGCTGGCCACGATCGGCACGGCGGTATTCGCGCTGGTGGCCGACGTGTCGCCGGCCAACGCGGCGCTGCGCGGCTCCGGTGGCGTGCCGTCCGGGCCAGCCTGGCTGACGGGCCTGCCGCTGGCGGTCGCCGTCGCGCTGGCCGGAGGGTCGTGGCTGGTCTCGACGGTGCTGGCCGGGCGGCGGGGTTAGGAGCACACCGGGCCGTCCCGGCCGGGCGAGTGAGGTGAGCCACGAATACCGTTATGGATAGGTATTGGCGGCTATGAGCGAAATTCCGGCAGCCGGGCGCCGTGACCTGGACCGAAGCGTGATCGGAACGGCCGGGGCTGTCAGCCGGCAGAGATAGCCTGAGTGCGGCCGTATTCGTTCTTGACCGGCGTGAGACCGTAGATATCTGGGCGCCCAGCCAAGGAGGACCGCCAGCACCCGTGACTGCCACCGACAGGGCCGTCGAGCTCGTGGAGATCGCGGCCGCAGCCGCCGCTGAGAAGCTCGCCTCCGACATCATCGCCTACGACGTCAGCGACCAGCTCGTGATTACCGACGCATTCCTGCTCTGCTCCGCCTCCAACGACCGCCAGGTGCGGTCCATCGTGGATGAGGTCGAGGAGCGGATGCGCAAGGCCGGGCCTCCGGCCCGTCCGCCGTGAGGGCGAGCGCGAGGGCCGCTGGGTCCTGCTCGACTACGTCGACGTCGTCATCCATGTCCAGCACGCCGAGGAGCGCGTCTACTACGCCCTCGAGCGGCTCTGGAAGGACTGCCCGATGATCCCCCTGCCCGAGCCCGTCGGCGCCGTCGGTGCCGGGGGAGCGTCAGCAGCCGACCACGGCCCCGCGGGCCAGGCCGAGCGGGGGCAGCGCTGACCACGCCAGCCCCTCGCCGCCCCGCCGACGCGGAGCGGCGGCACCTCGACGTCATCACCCTCGTCCTGTGGCGGCACGGCCAGACCGTGTACAACGCGCAGCGCCGGTTCCAGGGTCAGACCGATATCCCGCTCAACGAGATCGGCCGGCAGCAGGCCGCGAGTGCCGCGCGCTATCTCGCCGCGCTCGGGCCCGACGCCATCTTCGCCTCCGACCTCATGCGCGCCACGGAGACGGCCGGCGCGCTGGCGCGGCTGACCGGGCTTAGCGTCAAGCTCGACCCCGACCTGCGCGAGCGGCACGGCGGTCAGTGGGAGGGCCTGACCGACACCGAGATCCGTGCGCAGTTCCCCGACGGCCTACCAGTCCTGGGTGCCGCCCGGCGGCGAGACGGCGACCCAGGTCGCCGACCGCGGCGCCGCGGCGCTGGAGCGCATCGCCGAGGCGATGCCCGGCGGCGGCCTGTCGGTCGTCGTCGGACACGGCGCCAACCTCGGCATGGGCATGGCGCGGCTGCTCGGCATCGCGGACGGCGTGCGGATGCTGGGCCCGTTCGGCAACTGCCGCTGGTCGGTGCTGGGCCGCCGGAACGGCCAGTGGCGCCTCATGGAGCACAACGTCGGCAGCCTGCCGGTGCCGGTCCCGGACCCGGAGGAATCGCGCGACGCTGACCCGTACGCGGAGCCTGCCGGAGCGGTCGAATCGGGCCCCGCCGTGGTGGCGGATTCTGAGTCGACTGCGGCGGCCGAGGGGCGGCACGCGGAGTGATCCGCTTCTAGCGCCACTGGCGTGGCGCTGATTCCGAGAGGGAAGGCGTCTCCCGCGGGGCTATAGCCCAGTTGGTAGAGCGCTTGCATAGCATGCATGGCTTCGTCGCTGGTCAGACTGCGGTGGGGGTGGTCTGGGGGGTGATCCTCTGCTGTCCTGGTTTCGGTGCAAAAGACCAGGTTGGAGGGCCTAGTTGTCGCGCTATGGCGAGGGGACCGTCTCGTTCGATCATCGGGGAACGGCGCACAAGCCGGGTACTGGTACCGGGCGGGACGCGGACAACCGGATGTACCACAAGGGCTGCTCGGGCCGCTGGGTCGGAGAGATCTACATCGACGGCAAGCGGGCGGCCACGGTCTCGGCCGGGAGAAGTCGACCGTCGACAACGCCCGCAGCGTCATCAGCCCGATCGTCCAGCTCGTCGGGGCAAGAAGCTGGTGCTGACGGCTGACGACCTCCGGGACGCCCTGAAGTCGTACGTGTCCACCCGATGCGAGCGGCAGCACGGGGACTGGGCCGACCAGGGCCGGTCCTATAGCACGGTGAAGCGGGCGCACGTCAGCGCCACCCGAGCCATCCGGTACGTCCAGTCGCGCGGCAAGGTCACCCAGAACGTGGCGACCCTGTTCGAGACCCGGCCGGCCAGTCCGAAGGCCGGGAGTCCAGTCGTTTACACTCCACCAGGTCAGCGGCATCCTGGTGGCCGCCGAGGGCAAGTTCTACCTGGACGCCTACATCCACCTCAGCGTGCTGCACGGCGCCCGGCCACCCTTCGTCTCGCTGATGTCGGAGTACGGCCAGGTGCCCATCGAGCAGATCTCCCAGGAGGTCGGCCACAGGCGCCAGGCCACGACGGAGACCGTCTACCGGCACCAGCTCAAGCCGCGCCGCCACGTGGCTGGCAGGACCATGGACAAGGTGATCGGGGACGCCAGGAAGGCGAGCTAGGCGGGAACGCGAAACGGGAGACCGAATGGCCTCCCGCCTTCGTCTGTGGAGCTAAGGGGATTCGAACCCCTGACCCCCTCCATGCCATGGAGGTGCGCTACCAGGCTGCGCTATAGCCCCGTGATCTTGTAGTGCTCCGCATATCGTATACCGGCCTGCTGGTTGTTCACGGTCGGGGTGAACCGCAGGCGGCCCTCGCGCGAGGCGACTTCCTTGACCGGCACCAAGTATGCATCATCGGTGCCGGGACACCAAACTCCGAAGTAGTCGGCCTCTCCGGTGTAGCTCGTCCGCTCTCCAGTCTCGCGGTTGTAGCTCGCGGTCCACCAGACGATGCAGCCCCCGCGCGGGTCTATCCGGGCTGTCTTGCACTGCACGGTCTTGATCCCGGAGCCGTCCCCAGGGTCGAAAGCCAGGTCGTACCGGGCGACTCCGAACGGCACGAGGACGGTGTAGCCCGCCTTGGCCAGAGCGGACAGGATGACGGCTTCGGTGAGGCCACCTCGATCGGACGGCGTCTGAATGGCCCCCAAATGTCCTCCCCAAGACAGGAGGCCATTTTATCAGCCTTCGCGTACGTACATCCCCAGGCCAGGCACCGTGTATATGAGCCCTGCGTCGATCAGCTCGTGGCTGGCGCGGCCGATGGTCATGTCGGAGTGGCCGTACTCCTCGGAGAGCTGGGCGCGGGTCGGCAGCTTGCCCGTCAGCGCGCCCGACTCGATCTTCCCCCGAAGATCGTCGGCCACTTCTCGGTAAGGAACCTGGGCTCCATCGGCATGGCATCGGGTCCACCCGCAGACGCAAGGTCTCCGGCTTGCCGCTCAGCCCCAGCGCGGTGAGGAAGCCCGGCGCGGCCGTAGGTACCCGAGTAGCTGGGCAGCAGCGGGCGTTCCCGGCGGCGATCCATAGCCGGTGCAGGACCCACCGGTACCGGTCATCGGCGGTGAACCGGTCGCCGTCGCCTTCGCTCGCGCAGGGCGGCGATCTGGGTCCAGTAACGCGTGGAGCTCCAGGAGAGCGTGCCGGTCGGGGCGGGCGTCGTCGGTCACAGGGGCGCGGCAGCGGCGAGGTCGGGGCTGACGTGGTCGTTGTTCAGAGCGCCGTCGGAGTACAGCGGCGATCTCGGCGCCGAGCAGGGTGGGCGGCGGCGCGCTGGAACTCGAACATGTCGAACAGGTCGCGGTCGTCGGCGACGTGGCCGCGGGGCCGGCCGGGGGAGGCGAAGGCCAGGTCGGTGATGCCATGCCGGGCCGCCAGGGCGACGAGCTGGCGGGCACGGGCTGCGGACCTGCTGCTCGGTGGCGGGCGGCAGGTGCGGCGGCTCGGCGAGAGGGCTGGCTCACCCTGGGCAGTGTAACGGCCAGTGCCGTCACCAGCCGCTCGGTGTTGCGGTCGTGACCGATGCCGTGAGACTGGGTCGTGGCGGGTCACCAATACCGGCCGTCGTGCTGTTCGGCTGCGGTAAGGGAATGAATGCTCGATAGCTGCCATGACGATGGCCGGGCGGTGTCGGCCTCGGATTTTGAGGGGCAATATGAGGGGCAAAATGGCGCTAGGGAGGGCTTGCCCGGGCCAGTCCCGGCTAGCGTGAGCTCGTGTCTGGCCTGGTCGGGGCACGTATTACCTGGTGGTGGGACGGGGCGGAGTGATTCATGGCATGCAAGAGGTCTGGGGTTCGAATCCCCATAGCTCCACACAGATCGAGTATATATCATTCGAACGATCGAACGCCGCGTACGGCAGTAAAGTACAGCAGCGTCGGCCAGTCCGTATCCGCACGTCAGTTCTGATGTGGTCTGGGCCCGGCGCGGGGCGACGGCCCGAGCTGCGGGCTGGATGAGACTGTCGCGCCGCTGACCGGCGCGTGGCAGCAGGAGGTCGATCCGCGGCGGGTCCAGCCGGTGTGATGAGCAGGCGCCACCGTCCGGCGACATCGCACCCGCACCGCCGCTTCGATGCCCGGATAGGTCAGGTACGCGCGGGAGCCAGCCTGGAGCCTGGTTTGTCAGGTGGTGTCCTTCAGGCCTCCGTCGATGAGCAGGTCGACGCCGGTGGTGGGTGCCGCACCAGGGGAGACGAGGAAGGCGATGGCGGCCGCGACTTCGCCGGCTGTCGAGAACCTGCCAATCGGGATAGCAGACTCGGCCTGCGCGACGATCGTCCGGGCGTCGGCCCCGGTCATGGCCGAGATCTGCGCGGCTGCCCGTGCGGGCCCAGCCACTTCGGCGTGGCGGTCGGCCCCGGCGAACAGTCACCACCCGCACGCCCGCCCGGCGTATTCCTTGGACACCGCCTTCGCCATGCTGGCCGGGAGGCCTTCGACGCGCTGTAGTCCACGAGTCCCGGCTCAGGCACGTGGCCGTTGATCGAGGACACGTTCGCGATGACCCCGCCACGTTCGAGCAGGTACGGAATCGCCGCGCGGATCGCGCGCACCGCAGCCATCACGTTCAGGTTAAAGGTCTCCATCCAGGCATCGTCGAGGTACTCAGGAAACCCTCATGGAGATTGCCGATGCCGACATTGTTCACGAGGATGTCCAGACGCCCGTGCCGGCGGACAGCGGCCTCGACAGCCGCTGCCGGGCCGCCGGGCTCGGCGAGGTCAACCTGGACCGAGGTCGCCGTGTCGGCGAGCCCCGCGACCTCGCGCCGCGCTGCCCGACCACCAGCGCCCCCTCCGCGGCGAGGGCCTTGCACACGGCATGCCCGATACCGCTGCTAGCGCCACTCACCAACACCGCCTGACCTGCCAGTCCCAGGTCCATCCGCCCTCCTCCTCCTCTAGCCGGTATCGTACATGTGCGTGCGCCGGTAGGCACCAGCCGCCGCATGCTGTCCCGTCCGATATCTGCCGTGACGCTACCGGTCACGTCCGCGGACGTGGTGGCCGGGTTTCGCTTCTTAAGCCCGGCCGCCGACGCCGTCGGTCGGCCAGCACGGTCAACCGACGGTGACATCGCGCCCGTCCCGGCCTGTCATCTAGGTACAGCCCGTGCGGCCGAGCGATGGAGGCGGCCGATGTGGTTACTCGAATCGTCCCGTCTCGGTGTGGGCGCCGATATC
>CAWACD010000004.1:0-14227 GCA_963780555.1 uncultured Actinomycetota bacterium
CCAGCGGCTGACAATCACGACATGTAGTACGCCGGGGTGAATGCGCCTGCCTCATGGAAGGGTGGCACGTTCCCCGATGCTCGCCAGCGTGTCAGCGAATCAGCTCGTGGTCTGGTCGCTGAGTCAGCGGGTGACGGCCGCGGCGGAGAGCAGCGTGGCGACGGCGAGAGAAACCCAGAGGGCAGCCGGGCCGTGGGCCGCGAGGGCGGTGATGATGGCGGGGGAGATGGCCAGGCCCAAACCGGTGGACAGCTGGAACCGGGCCAAGGCACGGCCGATCAGATGTTCCGGGGCGGTGGCCGCCACCAGGGCCGTCGAGCTGCCGGCGTAGATGATCTCGCCGAGAGTGCAGAGCACCGACACGCCGACGACGGCGGGCACGGCCCAGCCGCGGCCGAGCTCGACCCCGCCCAGGAAGCCCAGGTACGAGACGCTGAGCACGATCCCCGAGATGGCCAGGGCGCCGCGGCGCGAGAAACGGGACATCCAGACTGTAACCAGCACCTGGAACGCGACCACCAGCATCGTGTTCGTCACGAATACCACGGCTACCCACACCGGGGACGCGTGCAGCTGCGTGACCAGCACCAGCGGGAGCGCGACTTCGGGAACATTGAGGCAGAACACGTAGATGACGTTCGCGCCGAGGAGCAGGCGCATCCGAGGAGCGCGAGCAGCGCGCGTGAGCGGTCCCTCGCCGGGGTCGCGGGAGGGGAGGGGCTGGGTTGTGGCGCGGACGCGGACGGACCAGGCGAGGGCGGCAGACAGCAGGTAGCTCACCCCGGTTCCGGCCGCCAGCGCGCGCAGGGCCGGAGTGCCCCCGGCGAGGCTGGCGGTGGCGAGCAGCGCGCCGAGGCCGAGGCCGGCGTTGCGCACCGACCGGCTGGCCGCAAGCGCCGCGTCGCGCTCCCGGCCTTCGGCAGCGGTAGCCACGAGGGCGGCGTGCGCGACGGGGAAGGCCTGGTTGCCGAGGCCGAGACACAGCGCGGCGACCGCGAACAGCGACACGGTGCCGGGGCTGCCCGCCGGGTCGATCAGCAGCAGCGCCGCGCCGATGACGCGCACCAGCATCGAGGCCGCCACAGCTGTGCTCCGCACGCCGCGGTCAAGCCAGCGGCCCATCGCTGGGGTGCAGCCGAGCCCCGCGGCCACGCCCGCCGTCATGACCAGGCCGGCAGTCAGGGCCGGCAACCGCAGTGCGTCGATGCCGTAGAGGAGCAGGAACGGCCGCAGCAGGCGCGTGACAGCCAGGGCATGCACCTGAGGCATCATGATTAGTTAGCTAACTAACTTGACCACATGCCTGCGCCAAAGCAATAGTGAGTCAGGTAACTAACTCAACCGCTTGGAGGATTCGGGGTATGTTTTCAGTCCAAGGGCAGGTCGTGCCGGGAACCGACGCACGGCTAGCCCTGCGGTCGAGGCTCGGCGCGAGCATCCTGGTGCTGCTGTGCGGCGTGCAGTTCCTCGACATCGCCGACTCGGCGATCGTTAATGTCGCCCTGCCGTCCATCCAGCACAGCCTGGACTTCTCGCAGCAGAACCTGCAGTGGGTGGCGAGCGGCTACATCCTCACCTACGGGGGTTTCCTGCTGCTCGGAGGGCGACTGGCCGACCTGTTCGGGCGTCGCCGCATGCTGATCACCGGCCTGGCGGTCTTCGCCGTCTCATCGCTGGCCGCCGGGCTGGCGAACGAGGCCGGGCTCCTGGTCGCTGCCCGGCTCGTGCAGGGCACTGGCGCCGCGCTCATGGCCCCGGCCGCGCTGTCGGAGCTGACTGCCAGCTTCCGCGAGGGCCGCGACCGCAACACGGCGCTCGGTGCCTGGGGGGCGGTCAGCGGGATGGCCGCGGCGGCCGGCGTATTCCTTGGCGGAGTGATCTCCCAGGGACCAGGCTGGCGCTGGATCTTCTTCGTGAACCCGCCGATCTGCGTCGCGGTGGCGGCCGGGGCGCTCGCGCTGCTCGCGAAGAACCGCGGGAGCATGGCCAGCGGAACGGCATTCGACTCGCAAGGGGCGGTGCTCGTGACCGGGGGAATGCTGCTGCTGGTCTACAGCCTCGTGCGGGCGCCGATTGTCGGCTGGGGCTCGCTGCAGACCATCCTCGTCCTGGCGGCATCCGCTGTCTTGATGATCGGGTTCGTGCTCAATGAGCTCCGGAGCCGCAACCCGCTGGTTCCCTTCGCCGTCCTCCGGGTTAAGGGGCTGGTGGCGGCCGATCTGACCCAGCTGATCGCCTTTACCGGGTTCTTCTCCATGTTCTTCTACGCCACGCTCTACATGCAGGAGGTCCTGCACTACTCTCCGCTCAAGGCGGGAGCCGCCTATCTCCCGATCACTGCCGGGTTCGCCGTGGCGGGCGGTATGGCCTCGCAGCTGGTCACGCGCATCGGCACCCGGCCCGTGGTGGTGGCCGGCTGCCTGATCGCCGGGCCGGCATCTACCTCGTTTCGAGAGTGCCGCTGCACGGGTCGTACGTGAGCGATCTGCTTCCCGGGTTCATCGTGATGGCGCTCGGGGCGGGGTCGGTGTTCGTATCGGTCACCGCGGCGGCCAACGCCGGCGTGCCATCCGACAAGGCGGGCCTCGCGGCAGGCCTGCTGAACTCGTCACAGCAGGTCGGCAGCGCGCTCGGCCTCGCGATCCTGTCCGCCGTGGCGATCAGCCGCACCAACGGCCTGATCGCGGCTCATGCCCCGCACCTCGTGGCCGCAGACGCCGGCTACCACCGCGCCCTGCTGGTCGGCAGCATCCTGATGGCGGGTGCGGCGGTGCTCGCCCTCCGGATCGGCAACACCCGGCAGGCGGTCCCGCTGGTCATGGTCAACGCAGAGTTACGCCGGGGCGGTTATCCTGGCAAGTGAGATGACTAACTCAGCTTCGGAAGCCCCGGCCGCCGTCGAGCGGCGGCCGGGGAAACGAGAACGGCTGGTCGCTGCCGCCATGCAGCTCCTGTACCAGCAAGGCGCCGAGCGGACCACGCTCGCGGACATCGCAAAGGCCGCGGACGTTCCCCCCGGGAACGTCTACTACTACTTCAAGACCAAGGACGACGTCATAGCGGCGGCCATCGGCGCCCACGCACAGCAGGTCAAGACGACCCTCGGGGCCATCGACGCGCGTCACCAGTCTCCGAAGAGCCGGCTGAAAAGCCTGGTGCGGGAGTTCACCGCCCAGAGCGAGATCATTGCCCAGTTTGGCTGCCCGCTCGGCAGTCTGTGCTCCGAGCTGGACAAGCGCGTCGGGGAGTCGGGTCTCGACGTAGCTGAGCTGATGCGCCTGCCGGTCGACTGGGCCGAGCAGCAGTTCCGGTCACTGGGCCGCCGCGACGCGCACGACCTTGCCCTCGACCTGATCGCTGCCTACGAGGGAAGCGCGCTGCTCGCCAGCACCATGCGTGACCCCAGCGTCCTGACCAAGGCTGCACGCCGCCTGAGCCGCTGGATAGACACCCTCTGACCCCGGGGTGCGGGCGAACGTGACCTCGCCCGCCACCGGCTCATGCATGCTCTGGACCGCATGCGACCGCACTGCTACGCAGAGCGGAATCTGCGGTGCAGGTCGCGTACCTGCCCCGCCAGCCCCGGGGCCGGGCCCGCCACCACGAGTCCGGGAACCACCTGCGTGATCGCCAGCGGCAGGACCCGGGCCGGGCTGACTCCCAGGTCGGCAAGCCAGCTGCCCAGTTGCTGCGATGAGGTCGCGTACACGATGCGCCCCAGCCCGGCCCAGCCGTGGGCGGCGGCGCACATCGGGCAGTGCTCGCCGGAGGTGTAGACGGTGGCGGTGGCCCGGTCTGGCGGGGCCATGTTCGTCGCCGCCCACCGCGCCAGGGCGAACTCCGGGTGGCGCGTCGGGTCCCCGGTGGTCACCTCCCGGTTGCGGTCCTCGGCGAGAACGGTCCCGTCCGCGGCGACGAGCACGGAGCCGAACGGGAAGTCGCCCGCCTCGACGGCTTCTGTCGCCAGCTCGACGCAGCGGCGCAGGTGCGGCAGGTCGGCCTCAGTGACCTCTTCTGTCATGGTTGCTCCCGAAGGTGACGTGCCCGCGCCCAGACCGTCGCGAGTGCCTGCCAGGCATCCTCCGGGCGGAGCGTCTCGCCCGGATCGCCGCTGAACGGATCGAGCACGACGGTGTCCGCGCCGAGCAGACGCAACTCGGCGAGGTCGTCGAGAACCTGGTCGATCGTTCCCTCCCCGGCCAGGCGCTCGGGGGCGGTGACCGGCGACTCGGCCAGCCGCAACGCGATGCGCGGCACCAGGCCCGGGACCGGCCGCCGCTGCTCGTCCGCGAACGCCGTCATCCGGCCCACCGCCTCACGCAGCCAGGGCATGGTGAACCGCAACGGATGCCACGCCTCGCCCAGGCGCACCGCCCGGCGCAGGCCCGCATCACTGTTACCGCCGACCCAGATCGGTATCCGCCCGCCGCGGTAGTCCTGCTGGTCCGCCCAGGCCGCGCGGACGGCCTGCAGGTAGTCGTCGGTCAGCTTGCCCCGCTGATGAAACGGGACGCCGAGTGCGCCGAACTCCTGCACGGCCCAGCCGGTGCCGACCCCGAGGACCAGCCGCCCGCCGCTGAGGTCGTTGAGGTTCGCGGCCATCCGGGCGATCAGCAGTGGGTGCCGGTAGGGCACGATCAGCACGGTTGTCCCAAGCCGGATCCTGCCGGTGAGGCCGGCCAGCCAGGCGAGCGTGGTGAACGGTTCGTAGAACGGCGCTGGATACTGCTCGGCGACATCGGCGGTCACCGCGATGTGGTCGGAGATCATCAGCAGGTCGAAGCCCAGGCCTTCCACCGTCTGTGCCCAGCGGCGCAACACGCCCGGTTCGGTGCCAGGGCCGAAGTTCGGCACGTTCACGCCCATCCGCACCCGGCAAGGCTACCCAGCGATCATCCAGAAGAGGAATGGGTAAGCCGGGACGTTATGAGCAGCAGTCCGGTCACGTACCATCGCCCGCAGCGCTGGCCGGATCGAGGCAGAGCTGTGGGACGCCTTCCTCGGCGAGTGCAAGCGCCGCGAGCTGTCCAGCACCGACGGCATGCGGGAGATGATCCGGGGCTGGACGGGCACGGCAGAGCCCGCGCCCTTAGCGAGGGCGCGGGCTCCGCGGCTGAAGTGCTGTCGGTCAGCTGATCAGGGCGAGCACCCTGGGCAGCCGGTCCAGAACCACAGCTGGGCCGCGAGCCCGGCGGGTGTGGGGTCCGCTGGGGACGCCTGCACCTTGGGGGCTGAGACCAGCGTGCGGCCCTTGGCCATCCACACGTTGGGGCCGCCCGAGCCATCGGCGGTCACACCTAGGTGAATGAATTCCGGGCCATCCCCGCAGGCGTCCCCGTATCCGTCATAGACCGCGTACACCTGCCGGGAGGAGCCCAGCCAGGCGTGCGTCTTGTTGACCCGCAGGTAGTGACTGCCATATTTCAGGTAGAACGCGAACGGGCCATGATCGTCCTGTATGTAGGTCCACCGCAGTGTGATCTTGTTGCGGGTTGACAGGGTGATCTGCCGGTACCCGTTGGCCCAGCCCCCGAGGGCGATCCCCCGGCCATAGTCGGCCACGGGCAGGGTGCAGCCTGGCCTAAGAGAGATCGTCACGGGGTAGGACACCGCAGCGGGCGCAGCGGGTGCGGCCATCGCGGGTGCGGCTGCAGCAGCCGACCCGAGCAGTGCCGCGGCCGAGGCCGCGGCGGTGAGCAAGATCCGCTTCAAGTGGGATCCTTTCATTGTCACCCGAGGCAGCTGCCCCGGGAGTCCTGTTGTGATCTGGCTGGGCCCCGCATCGTTGGGTAGCGGCGGGGCTCCGCCGGGAGTCAACTGCTGCGGCGGCGTGAGGTGAGCACGATCCATCGGCCGATGCCGAGGATCATGTCGGTGACCACCCACAGGGCCGATCACCAGCCTGACGCCGAGGGTGGCACCCACCTGGGAGGCGTCGGTGCAGCCCTGCTTGCCGATGTAGGCGCTGTGCTCAGCCTGGCTGCAGCAGGCCGAGATGCCGTGTGCCGCGCTTACGATGCTGGACACGATCCAGACCAGGTACAGCACCTGGACGGCGATGAAGATCCACATGAAGAGGTGCTTGCGCTTGCGCGCCAGGGTGCGGGCGCGGTGCCCGCGTTTCCGCCGTCGAGCGCATCGGACGCGATCCCGACGGTCAGGAGGCCACCGCCGGGTATGCACCCAGTGATCATGAGCGTCTACGGATCCGGTGCCGCTTGCGATCGCCTGGCGGGGCCGGGGCCGGGGCCGGGGTGGTGGTTGTGGTGTTCATGTCAGGTGCCCCTTTGTCAGCACTCGTTGGGCTCGGGTTCGATCTGATGAGCCCCGTGCCGCGCACACCCGCCGACAGCGGCATCTGCGCCCCACGCAGCCAGTCCGCTGGTCCGGTCGACGAAGCAGGCAGGGTTGACAAGGCCGCCACCCCGGCCCATGCATATGGACTAAGGCCCTCGGACGCCCGTCAGCTTGCGCGCTGTCCCGGCGGCCTGCGCCGCCCTGGATCGCCTCGGCCAGTTCCGGCCGCTCGGCGGCCATTGCCACGCCCAACCTCGTCAGCGCGTGGCACAGGCCGATGATCCAACAGCCGCAGCGCGTCAAGTGTGGACCGATCGGCCTGGTCTGACTCTATGGTCGGTGGGATAGCTGGGAGAAAGCTGAAAGTGCGCTGATAGTGACCTGGATCTTTTCTGATGACCGGCTAGCGACTACCTGTGCCTGGCCTCTGGCGTCAACGTGCCGCTGGCCAGGCGTGGCGTGTCCTGAGGGCTCGCACCTCGGGCGGCTATGCGGCACCTCGGCGCGGGCGGACCAAGCGTGAGCACCGCGGCGGCCCGTTCACCTGGCAGCGGCCGCTGAGGCTACGGTGAAGGCAGCGCCGGGGCGTCCCGCTAGCTGAGGCTGGCGGGGCGCTGGCCTGCTCCGCCGCGGCGCGGCGAGCTGCTAGCGCTGCGGTGGCGGGATGTGGACCTGGATGCCGTGACGATCGCCGTCCGGCGGTCGGCAGGTGTCGTGCGCAACAAGGGCGAGGGCAGCCAGATCAGGGAGGCGGCGACGAATACCGACAAGTCGCAGCCGGGTTGCACAGCCCCGGATGATCATGTATTTCAGGCCGCTGACCTGCACAGATATGGTGCCCGAGAGGCGACTCAACTCTTACGGGTCAGGAGTTCGGGGTCTTCCTGGTCCGGGTCGCGGTCTTCCTGGGAGCAGCCTTGGTGGCCGCCGGGGCCGTGACCAGGGTGACCCGCATGTCGGGGGAGGACCGGTCCTTCTTCACCTCGACCAGCTCCGGGAGGCGGGACAGCAGCGCGCGGAAGCTCTTCGCGTTGTAGTTGCGCTCGTCGAAGGACGGGTCCAGGGCGAGCATCTTGCTCTTCAGCCAGGAGCCGGTGGCTGAGGAGTCCGGGGATTCCTCCATGGCCTCCTTGACCAGGCGCTCGACGTTGCTGATCGGGAACTTGGCGTCGACCTCGGCGCGGACCTCGGGGTTCACCGCGGCGACGATCGTGCCCCAGTACTTGTACTCCGAGCAGACCGCGACCAGCCGGGCGCTGGCCGACGCCTTGGTGCCGACGCCCACGACCCGCTTGCCGAACTCGCGCAGCCGCTGGACCAGCGGGGAGTAGTCGCCGTCCCCGGCGACCAGCATGAACGTGCCCACGTCCGGATGGGTGATGAGCACTTCCATGGCGTCGACGGCCATCAGGATGTCGGCGGCGTTCTTCTGCTGGGCGCCGTACCTGGTCACCTGGATCAGCGTGATCCCGTTCTGCGCCAGGTTGAACTGGTGCTTGGCAAACTCCGGCCGCGACCAGTCCGCGTACGCCCGGCGAATGGAGGTGTTCCCGTAGTCACGGCACAGCATCTCCAGTGCCTTGTACGGGATCGTGTCGGCCTGCCCGGGCATGGTCTCCCCGGCCCCGATGGCCAGGTTCTCCAGGTCGATGAAGACCGCGACCTGGTCTCCCGCGTTAGCCCCGTCCGCTGGCCCGGCCATGGCATCAGCCGCCTTCCCGTCAGGCCCAGCGAGCCTCCACCGGGCAGGGGAACCCAGGCTAACGGCTCAATGCGCCCGGACCCAGCACCGGCCGGGCACGGACGCCGGCCGGAGCGGGCAAACGAAGTGAACCAGCGTCTCACCCCGGTCCACGGGACTAGGACCGGGCCGGGTGTTAACCCTGGCCGATCAGCTCGGCCAGTTCAATGAGGGTCAGCTCGAACATGGGGGAGCTGTCCTCCAGGGCGAACCGCATGTGGCCGAGGATCTCCAGGGCGACCGCACCGTACAGGCGGACCCAGCAGCGCAGGAACGTGAGCATCGCGCCGGCCGGCATCGCGCTGATGCCGGGCAGGTCCGCGCCGATCGCGCTGCGGTACTGCAGCAGCTGCGCCAGCAGGACGGGATCGATCTCGTCGTCGGCCGGCACCGTGAACGGCGCCCGCTGCCACAGCTCGAGGAACAGCCCGAGGAACGTCCCGCCGAAGCGGCGGCCGCATTCCTCGGTGAAGTCGTCGTGGTCCATCTCGATCCCGGCGATCGGGGTGCCGAAGACCAGGCCGAACTCCGGCTTGTGCGTCAGGCCCCAGTGCCGGAACTCCCGGCACGCCGCGACCAGCTTGTCGACCACCGTGCCGCCGCGCTGAGACTCGGCCCGGATCGCGGCATGAAGATCATCGGCCAGCTCCGTGAAGATGTCGCCGACCACGCTGTGCAGCAGCTCCTCGTGGCTGCCGAAGTAGCGGTACAGCGCGGGCGCGGTCATGCCGATCTCGCGGGCGATCGCGCGCAGGGTCACCGCCTCGGGGCCCTGGTCGACCAGCAGCCGCCGGGCCGTCTGCTTGATCTCCTGGGCGGTCGCCGCCCGCACCCGGTCACGGCGGCTGGCCGATTGCGCGCCCGTGGCCGGCAGCACCCCGGCCTCTGTCGGACCTGACACCGCGACCTCCTCCAGCTCGAGCTGATCCAGCTTCTGCCTGCGCCAGCTTGCCTGCGCCAGCTTGCCTGCGCCAGCTTGCCTGCGCCAGCTTGACAAAAGTTAACGCTGTATGCGAGGTTAACACACGTAACGGTTTACAGCGTTTACCAACGTGAAGATCTATAACATCCTAGCTGCGGAGGCTGCCATGTTCGAGGCATGGGGACGGGTCATCTACCGTCACCGCCGCCTGGTCCTCATCCTGTCGGTGGCCGTCGTGGCCTTCGCCGGGCTGTGGGGGACCAGGGTCTTCAGCTCACTCCAGACGGCCGGCGGCTTCGCCGCGCCAAACAGCGAGAGCCAGCAGGCCACCGACCTGGCCACGGCCACGTTCGGCCACGACCAGGGCGACGTGGTCGTGCTGTACTCCAGCGACAAGCTGACCGTCACCGACCCGGCCTTCAGGAGCGCGGTCACCAGCACCCTCGCCGCTCTCCCTGACAGCAAGGTGACCTCCGCGTCCACCTTCTGGTCCACCGGCTCCCGGCAGTTCGTCAGCGCCGGCGGGCACGAGACCTACGCCGTGCTCCAGCTGGCCGGCGCCGACGACGCCGCCAAGATCAAGACCTTTGACTCCATCGAGAACCAGCTGGCCGCCCCCGGGCTGACCGAGAACGCGGGCGGCCAGATCCCGTCCGAGGGCGCCATCAACAAGCAGGTCACCAAGGACATTGGCCGCGCCGAGGGCCTCTCCATGCCGGCCCTGCTGATCCTGCTGCTGATCATCTTCGGCGGCCTGGCCGCGGCCAGCCTCCCGCTGGCCATCGGCGGCATCGCCATCCTGGGCTCGTTCACCGCGCTCCGCGCGCTGACCCTGTTCACGCCGGTGTCCATCTACTCGATCAACATCACCACGATCCTCGGCCTGGGCCTGGCCATCGACTACGGGCTGTTCATGGTCGGCCGGTTCCGCGAGGAGCTGACCCGCACCGACTCCACCGAGCAGGCGGTGGCCCGCACCGTGGCCACGGCCGGCCGCACGGTGGCGGTCTCTGGCGTCACCGTGGCGATCGCGCTGGCCAGCCTGATGCTGTTCCCGATGACGTTCCTGCGCTCGATGGGGTACGGCGGCGTGGCCACCGTCCTGGTCGACATGATCGCCGCGCTCACCCTGCTGCCCGCACTGCTGGCCGTGCTCGGCCCGAAGGTCAACGCGCTGCGGGTCCGCCCGCGGCGCCGCGCCGAGGCGCGGCTGGCCGACGAGACCAGCGGCGGCTGGTACCGGCTGGCCCGCAGCGTGATGCGCCGCCCGGTGGTCTACGTGGTGGTCATCGTGGCCGGGCTGGCCGCGCTGGGTACGCCGTTCCTGCACATCAGCTGGGGCGGCACGGACGCCCGCGTGCTGCCCGCCGCGGCCGCGCCGCGGGTCGTGACCGAGGCGCTGAACAAGGACTTCCCCGGCAACGTCACCCAGCCCATCGAGGCCGTGCTCCGCTTCCCTGCACCGGCCACCAGCCCGTCCAGCCAGGCCGCGCTGACCTCCTACGTGACCAGGCTCGGCGGTATCGACGGGGTCACCGGCGCCCACGTGACCGGCGTCAAGGGCGATGTGGCCCGCGTGGACCTTTCGTACAGCGGTAATCCAGAGTCGGCGGCGGCCCGCGCCATCGTCGGCGAGGTCCGCGCTACGGCGCCCCCGGCCGGCGCGCAGGCCTACGTCGGCGGGACCACCGCGCAGCTGACCGACGAGCTGTCCAGCCTGGGCTCGGTGCTGCCGTGGATGGCCCTGGTCGTCGTGCTGGCCACGTTCGTCCTGCTGTTCCTGGCCTTCGGCTCGGTGGTCCTGCCGGTCAAGGCGATCCTGGCCAACGTGCTGTCGCTGGGCGCGACGTTCGGCGTGGTTGTCTGGATCTTCCAGGACGGCCACCTGTCGAGCCTGCTCGGTTTCACGCCTACGGGGACGATCGACCCGACCATGCCGATTCTGATGCTCGCGATCATCTTCGGGCTTTCCATGGATTACGAAGTTTTCCTGCTGTCCCGGGTTCGTGAGCGCTATGACGTCACCGGTGACAACACCGCGGCCGTGGCCAGCGGCCTGCAGCGGACCGGCGGCGTGATTACCAGTGCAGCGCTGCTGCTGGTCATCGTCATCGGCGCGTTCTCCGCCTCGGGCATCACGTTCATCAAGCTGATGGGCGTGGGCATGATCGTCGCGCTGATCGTGGACGCGACGATCGTGCGGATCCTGCTGGTCCCGGCGACCATGCGGCTGCTCGGCCGGTTCAACTGGTGGGCGCCGAAGCCGCTGCGCCGCCTGTACGCCCACTACGGGCTGCGGGAGGGCGACGGCGACGGCGAGCCGCCCAGCCGCCCGGCCGTGCCGGAACTGGCCGGCCCCGCGCGCTAGCGCGGACCCAGACTGGCCCGGTGCTGCTGTCGCTCACGGCACCGGGCCTCTGGCTGCCTGGACGCTGATTGGCTGACTGTGCTGGCTAAACCCGGGGGGCCGGCCCCGGGAGGGGAAGCCAGGGCCGGCCCGGCCCGTTCAGCGGTGGTCAGGCACGGTCGGGTCAGGCACGGTCGGGTCAGGCACGGTCGGGTCAGGCACGGTCGAGCTGGTCCAGCTCGGAGGTGGTCAGCTTGAGGTCGAGGGCGGCGACCGAGTCGAGGATCGACTCGGGGCGGCTGGCCCCGGGGATCGGGATCACGACCGGGGCCTTGGCCACCTCCCAGGCCAGCGTGACCTGCTGGGCCGAGACCCCGTGCGCGTCCGCGATCCGCTGGAACGCCGCGTGCCGCTCGCCCAGCTGCGCAGCCCGGCCGATGCCGCCCAGCGGGGCCCACGGCAGGAACGCAATGCCGTGCTTGGCGCAGTGCCGGAGCTCGGGCTCGCTGGACCGGAACGCCGGGGAGAACTGGTTCTGCACGCTGGCCAGGTTGCCGTCGCCGAGGATCCGGCGGGCGATCTCGATCTGCTCGATGCTCGCGTTGGAGATGCCCGCCAGCCGGATCTTCCCGGCGTCGAGCAGCTCCTTCAGCACGCCGACCGACTCGGCGTAGGGGACCTCCGGGTCGGGCCGGTGGAACTGGTACAGCCCGATCGCGTCCACGCCGAGCGCCTTGAGCGAGGCGTCCACGGCCGAGCGCAGGTGCTCGGGGGACCCGTCAATCAGCCAGCGGCCGTCACCCGGGCGGGTGTGCCCGCCCTTGGTGGCCACCAGCACGCTGCTGGTGTCGCCGCCGTAGCTGGCCAGGGCCTTGGCGATGAGCCGCTCGTTGTGCCCGGTCTCGCCGGCGTTGAGATGGTAGGCATCCGCGGTGTCGATCAGCGTGACGCCGGCCGCGAGGGCCGCATGGATGGTCCGGATCGAGCGCGCCTCGTCGGGGCGGCCCTCGATGGACATCGGCATGCCGCCCAGGCCAATGGCGCTGACGGGAACGGAGCCGATCTTGGTGGTGCGCATGACTCTCCAGGGGCTGGTGCAAGGAGTGCAGGGGCAAGCGAGGGCCCGGCTGGCCGGTGGTCCAGAGATCAGGTAGCGGTGCAGGGGATGCAGAGGGGAGCTACCGGTGACCCGGTGCCGGGTGCCGTGGCCCGGATAGGTACTTCCCATCGGCGGGCCCGTGCCGCGCCGCTGGTAATGCCGGTTCCTGAGCAGGGTTATCTGATCTGGAGATCACCAGCGAGGGCGGGATCCTCGCGCAGCGGCGCGGCGCGCAGCACTTCGCGCAGGAACGCCTGGGCCGGGGCGGACATCCGCCGGTGCCGGGGCGTGGTGGCGTAGATCGGCCAGATCAGGTCGCTGTCGCTGAGCTGGGTGCAGGTCAGCCGGGGCGCGGCAGCCGGGTCCTGCTGGGCGAGCAGCCGGGCGGCCACCGAGGCGGGCAGGAACGCGATGCCCAGCCCGTGCCTCACCAGCCCGCCCGCGCCGGTGAAGTCAGCGACCTCGAACGGGACCTGCCGCTCGACCCCGGCCAGCGCGAAGGCCCGGTCCACGATGGCCCGGTTCCCCCAGCCCGGCGGGAAGTCGATGAACGCCTCGCCGGCCGTGTCGGCCAGCGTGACCGCGGGGCGGGCGGCCAGCCGGTGCTCCGGATGGCAGATCAGCACCAGCCGCTCCTGCGCGATCAGCCGCGCCGCCAGGCCGGCGGCGGCCCCGGCAGCGAGGCCACAGCCAGGTCGAGCGCGCCCGCCTGCACCTCCCGGATCAGGCCCGACGACCCTGCGGCGGAGATGCGCAGCCGCACGCTGACGTCCGGGTGCATGCCGTGGAACCGGCCCAGGATCGCGGGCAGGTCGACCGTGCCGGTCGACAGCATGGTGCCCACCGTCACCGTGCCGCGCAGCCGCCCCCGGGCCTGGCCGACCGCGTCCTTCGCCGCCTGGGCGGCGCCGAGCGTGGCCCGCGCCTCGGGCAGCAGCGCCCGGCCCGCGTCGGTCAGCGCCACCCGGTGCCGGTCCCGCTCGAACAGCGGCGCGGCCAGCTCCCGCTCCAGGCTCTGGATGGCGCTGGACACGCCGGACTGCACGACGTGCATCCGCCGCGACGCCTTGGTGAAGCTCAGCTCCTCGGCGACGGCGACGAAGTACTCCAGGTGGCGGAGTTCCATATCGGGCATTATCTCTTGTCTTGATGACCGGCGGAGGCCGGAGCTGGTCACTGGATGCTGCTAGCTAGATGCCCATGCTAGAACACCAGTACGCATCCGGCGACAGAAACTTTCACGTCATCGATACGGTGATCGAGGGCGGCCCCGGGGTGGCTAGCCCGCGGTTACGGCCAGCGCGAACGGCAGCACGGCCGGGGCGCCGGCCAGGCGGAGCAGCCGAGCCGCGACGGTCATCGTCCAGCCGGTGTCGATCTGGTCGTCGACGAGAAGCACCGGGCCGCCCGCCCCTTCCACGGCGGCGGCCACGTCCGCCGGGAGGGCCAGCGCCTGCCAGACGCCGCGCAGCCGCTGGGCGCTGTTGAAGTGCCGGGCCGGGCCGGGTGCCGGCGGCGGGACGCCCGGGTCGTCGCCGTCGCTGGCGCCCCAGGTGTAGGCCAGCGCGCCGAGGTAGGGCAGCTGGCCGATGCCGGCCAGCTGGCGGCCCAGGCTGCCGATAAGCTGCGGGCGGCGCCGGGACGGCACGGTGACCACCCCGGCCGGTCGCTGCTCCCAGTCCCACGCGGCCAGCACCTTGACCATGGCCGCGACCAGGTCGTCCGGGGCCGCCGGCGGCGGGACCGGCTGCCGGTCCCGGCCCGGCCGCCGGGCTCGCGTCGAGCAGCGCCCGCAGACGGGGGCCCCAGCCCAGGTCGGTC
>CAWACD010000005.1:0-4728 GCA_963780555.1 uncultured Actinomycetota bacterium
GCGTGCTGGGCCTGACGGGAAGGCGGCTCCGGCCCCCAGGAAGACCGCGGCCCGGTCCAGGAAACCCAGAACTCCTGACCCCCGGGGGAGTAACTCCTGACCACGGGAACATGCCGATCAGAGGAGCGTTCAGGCGGGTAGGAGCAAGCCGACGGACTGGCCGGTCTAGCGAGGAGCGGGCGGCGCCCATGGGTGAGCACAGCTACGACCTGGTGGTGGTCGGGGCGGGCAGCGGGAACATGCTGCCGGATTCTGTCCTGGCCGGGCGGCGCGTTGCGGTGGTCGAGGCCGGGCTGTTCGGCGGGACCTGCCTGAACCGGGGCTGCATCCCGTCGAAGATCCTGGTCTACACCGCCGACGTGGCGCAGACGATCAGGGACGCGGCCGCGTTCGGCATCGACGCCTCGCTGGGCAAGGCCGACTGGCACGCCATCAGGGACCGGGTCTTCGGCCATATCGACACGGTCCCCGGCAAGGCCGTCGACTACCGGCGGCGCAGCGGGGTCGACGTGTACGCCGGGCAGGCCCGGTTCACCGGGCCGAAGGAACTGCGGGTCGGTGAGGACACGCTGCGCGCCGGCAACATCGTGCTGGCCACCGGCTCCCGGCCGAAGATCCCTGACCTGCCGGGCCTGGCCGACGTTCCCTACCTCACCTCCGACAACGTGATGCGGCTGCCCGAGCTGCCGGACTCCATGGCGATCCTCGGCGGCGGGTTCATCGCCGCCGAGATGGGTCACGTGTTCGGCTCGCTGGGCAGCAAGATCACCGTGATCGAGCGCGGCCCGGCCATGCTCAGCCGGCACGACACCGACATCGCCGTGGCGTTCACCACCGCCTTCGGCCAGCAGGTCGACCTGCGGCTGAACACCACCGTGCAGCGGGTCGACGCCACCGCGGACGGGATCCGGCTCAGCCTGCTCACCCCGGACGGCCCGGCCGAAGTGACCGCGGCCAAGCTGCTGGTCGCCACCGGCCGCCAGCCGAACAGCGACCTGCTCAACCTGCCCGCGGCCGGGATCAGCACCGACGAGCACGGGCACGTGCGGACCGACGACCGGCTGCAGACTAAGGTGCCCGGCGTGTGGGCACTGGGCGACCTGGCCAACCACTTCCAGCTCAAGCACATGGCCAACGCCGAGGCCCGGGTGGTGTGGCACAACATCGTCCACCCGGACCAGCCACGCGAGGGCCGCTTCCCGGTGGTGCCCGCGGCGGTGTTCACCGACCCGCCGGTCGCCGCGGCCGGCGCCACCGAGCAGGAACTGATCGCCAGCGGCCGCCCCTACCTGGCCGCCACCCGGCGGTATCACGGCACCGCGTACGGCTGGGCGCTGCAGGACACCACCAGCTTCGTCAAGGTCCTGGCCGACCCGGAGACCAGGCTGCTGCTCGGCGCGCACCTGATCGGCCCGCAGGCCTCGATCCTGATCCAGCCCCTGGTCCAGGCCATGTGCCTGGGCAGCACGATCGACGACGTGGCAACCGGCGTCCTCTATATCCACCCGGCGCTCACCGAGGTCGTCGAGCAGGCCCTCCTCGGCCTGGGCGTCGAGGACGACACCGCCATGCCCGTCCATATCAAGGCCGCCGAGGACTAATTTCCATGATCGCGGAGGGTTTTGCACCGCCCAGGGGTTCTGCCCGGCTGCGTTCGGAATGGATGATCTGCGCGGACTGCCCAGGGCGGCAGACCGAATCCTGTCGTCGCAGGTCAGTCCTGGCGGTCAGCCTGAACACCGCTGGGTGAGCTGACCTGGTGCGGTCATCGGAGGGCTATCATCACATCATTTCGTTGCCGGATTCGACGGCAAGCAGGGCGGGGACATGGGGGAGCCGCAAGGCGCGCGGTCGGCCGCTTCGCGGGGCATTGGGTCGGCTGCGGGGGAGGAATCGCCGGCCGCGCAGACGCTCAGCTTTATGTTCACCGACATCGAGGGTTCCACCGCGATGTTGCGCCGCCTCGGGCAAGGCTATGCGGCGGTACTGACCCACCATCACCGGCTGATCCGGGACGCTATCACCGGGCACGGCGGGCGGGAGGTGGACACCCAGGGAGACGCGTTCTTCGCGGTGTTCACCACGGCGCGGAGGTGTGCTGCGGCGGCGGTCGCGATCCAGCAGGCAATCGCGGCACATTCCTGGCCGGGCGGGGAGCGGCTGCGGGTCCGGATCGGCATCCACTCCGGCGAGGTCGAGCAGGGGGCGACCGGCCTGGTGGGGATCGAGGTGCACCGTGGCGCGCGGGTCGCCGCAGTGGCGCACGGCGGACAGATCCTGGTCTCGGCCGCGGCCAGCGCCCTGCTCGGTGACGCGCTGCCCGACGGCGCCAGCCTGCGGGATCTTGGCCTGCACCGGCTGAAGGATCTCAGTCGGCCTGAGCAGATCTTCCAGCTCGACGCGCCGGGGCTGCCGGGCGCGTTCCCGCCGCTGCGGTCGCTGGACAACCCGCAGCTGCCCAACAACCTGCCGGTGCAGGCCTCCAGTTTCATAGGCCGCGACACCGAGCTCGCCGAAGTGTCCCAGCTGATCACCACTTCGCGGATGGTGACGCTCACCGGGCCGGGGGGCTCGGGAAAGACCCGGCTGGCGCTGCAGGCCGCGGCCGGGTTGCTGGACGGCTCCGGCGACGGTGTCTGGTTCGCCGACCTGGCACCGGTCACCGACCCCGGGCTGGTCGCGGGCACGGTCGCCAGCGTGCTCAGCATCCAGTCAGAGACCGGCCGGCCGGTGGCCGACACGCTGGCCGAGGCGATCGGCCAGCGCAGCCTGCTGCTCGTGCTGGACAACTGCGAGCAGGTGATCGACGCGTGCGCCAAGCTAGCTGATGCGCTGCTGCGCGGCTGCGCGCACCTGACCCTGCTCGCCACCAGCCGCGAGCCGCTAGGCATCAGCGGCGAGCAGTTGCACCGCGTCCCGCCGCTGGTCACGCCCGTGCAAGACGATGACCTGCCCGCCATCGGCGCTAGCGACGCAGTCCGGCTGCTGATCGACCGGGCTGCAGCCAACGGCAAGCCGCTCCGCCTGGATGAGTGGACCGGCCCGGTGGTCGGCCGGATCTGCCGACGGCTGGATGGCATTCCGCTGGCTATCGAGCTGGCCGCAGCCCGGCTACGGGCGATGACGGTGACCGAGCTGGACGCCCGGCTGGACGAGCGGTTCTCGCTGCTCACTGGCGGCTCCCGCGCCGCGCCCGCGCGGCAGCAGACCCTGCACGCCGTGATCAGCTGGTCTTGGGAGCTGGTGACTGGCACCGAACGCCAGGTGCTCGCGCTGCTGTCGGTGTTCGCCGGCGGCTTCGACCTGGCTGCTTTCGAGGCGGTGATGGCCGGCGCGAATATTCCGGCGGGCGCGGCGCAGCTAGGCGCACTGGTCGACAAGAGCCTTGTGCAGTTCGATGACACCGGCGACGGGCCCGGCCGCTACCGGCTGCTGGAAACTGTGCGGCAGTTCGCGGCACAGCGGCTCGGCCAGCAAGGACACGCCGCGGACACGACTGCCCGCACCGGCCACCGCGCTCATTACCTAGCCCTCGCCGAGGCGGCGGCGCCACGGCTTACCGGCCCGGATCAGGCGGAGTGGCTGGACCGCCTCGATGCCGAACTGGGCAACTTTAGGGCCGCGATCACCTTCAGCCTGACCCGGGAAGATCCGGTGCCCGGACTGGGGCTGGCCGCCGCGCTGCGGATCTTCTGGAAGGCGCGCGGGCACGCCACCGAAGCGGTCGATTCCCTCCGTGCCCTGCTCGCGGAACCCGCAACCAGAAAGCTGGACCTGGTCCGCGCCCGGGCCCTGGCCACCGTGGCGTACCTGCTTGAGCAGACCGGTGGTTACGCGGCCGCCGAGGCGTGCTGCGCGGAGGCGCTGCCGACCGCCCGGGCAGCCGGAGACGACCAGCTGATAGCTGATCTGCTGCACATCCAGGCCTTCACCCTAGTCCGCCAGGGGCAGAACACCGCCGCGCTGCCACTGATCGAGCACGGCCTGAGCCTGGCACGCACGCTCGGCGACATCTACCTCACCGCCCGCCTCCTCAGCGCGCGCTCGTACGCGGTGGACTTCCAGGGTGACCACGAGGGCGCCGCCAGGGACGCGGCCGAGTCACTAGCCCTATACCGCCAGGCAGGGGATCCCCGGGAAGTGGGGACCATGCTGGGTAACCTCGCGTACGCCGAAATGGGCGCGGGTGACCTGGACTCAGCACGAGCTCACCTGGCTGAGTCGCTGCGCATCGCCCGCGAGCTGAAAGACGACTATGGAGTTGTTTACGGGACCCAGAACCTCGGCCTCGCCGAGTACCTCAGCGGGTCCCCGGCCGCGGCCGCGAGCCAGTTCACCGAATCACTGCGGGCGGCCCGGCGCGTCCTGATGAAGGCAGGAATCGGGTACGCGCTGCTGGGCCTGGCGATGAACCGCAGCGGCCCGGCAGCGACCCACCGGTCAGCCCGGCTACACGGGGCCGCGGACAAGGCGCTCGAAGCACTCGGCGAGACTCCCGACGTCCTGGAGAGGCAACTGCGCGACGCCGACCGGAAACAGCTGCGCGCCGCCATGGGCGGGCACGCGTTCAAGGCCGGCTATGCAGCCGGTCAAGCGATGACAACCGAAGAAGCTATCGCGCTGGCACTCGGCGGGGATACCCCGCTGGCGATCCGGCCAGCGACACCTCAGCCGCCGGCTCAGCCACGCTGATACAGCCCCGAAGGCGGGGCGGGCGCCTAGGGCGAG
>CAWACD010000006.1:0-9653 GCA_963780555.1 uncultured Actinomycetota bacterium
TGGAGCCGGTGAGCGGGATCGAACCGCTGACCTGCCGTTTACAAGACGGCTGCTCTGCCAACTGAGCTACACCGGCGGGGAATCTCGTGCATGGTAGCTCACCCCGGTCCTGGCCTGCGCTAAGCCATGATGACCTGCGACTTCGCCGCCGCGGCCGCGAGGGTGGCCAGCCTTTCCAGGTCGCCGCGCAGGGCGGCCAGCCGGTCGTGGTGGGCGGGCACCAGGCGCCAGATCAGCCGGTCGGCCCAGACCTGGCCGGCCAGGATCCGGAAGGACTGGCGGATCACGGTGCCGCCGCCGGGGCCGGCTCGAGGACGAAGCGCCACTCGCTGGAGTCGCCGAGCAGCCCGCCCTGGGTGTGGTAGACGAACTCGCGCGGCGGATCGCACACGGTGATCGTGCACGACCGGGCCCAGCGGGCCCAGCCGGACTGGTTCCGGCCGCGGAACCGCACCCCGGGCGCCGCGCCGGTGGCACCATCGAGCCACTCGACCGTGTGGCACTCGTGGCTCCACTCGCCCACCCGGGTGACGTCGGTCAGCACCGCCCAGATCGCCGAGGGCCCGGCCTGCGCGATCACTTCCACCTCGCCGGACAGCGACAGCCGCAGCGCGCTGAACTCGGGCAGCCGCCAGCGGCGGAACGCGGCCCGCCGGTAACGGCCGGCCAGCAGGCGGGTGATGATGAACCGCGGCACGGCCGGGACCAGCCCCTCGACCTTGGCCCGCTCCTCGCCTTCCAGGCCGTCGAGGATCCACAGGCCGGTATCGGCGAGCTCCAGCGGGCTCAGCGGCTTGACGTTGTACGTCTGCTCGATCTCCTGCCACTGCGCCTCGGTGATCGCCGCCGAGACCAGCGGCATCATCTCGTCCTCTTCGCGCCGCAGGTGCGGCAGCAGGACCTCGTCCAGCCGGTCAAGCGCGGTCAGCACCGCGGCCCGCCCGGAAGCGGAACGGCCGTACTCCGCCGCGGCCGCCTCCAGCCCCGCCATCGCCGGGCCGATCGCGTGGTGGTCGGCGTCCATCACGTCCAGCATCGCCGAGGCGGCCGGGCTGCTGCGCCGGACCAGCGGGTACAGGCCGGCGTCCTCGGATTCGTGGTGCCGGTGCAGGAACTGCATCAGCCAGCCCAGGTGCGCGGCGATGGCCACCCGCTGGCCGTCCGCCGGGGGCCAGTCCGCGGTCAGCGCGGCTCTGGCCCGGGCCAGGTCACGGCTCAGCGCGCGGTGCACGATGCCCATCATGCTGGTGTCGGCCGGGCCGGACAGGTCTGCGTTCATGCACGATCACTCCCCCTGGAGGTTCAGCAGGCGGACCACGGTCGTGGCCACCCAGGACTGGTAGGCGTCGTCCGTCCAGCCGCACGTCTCGGTCAGCAGCAGGTAGACGTCCGAGCTCAGGACCGCGAACATCTCGTCCACCTCGGTCTCGGTGGGCTCCCGCCGCGTCACCGCGGCCACGCCCGCGCGGACCGACTCCCGCTGGGTGCCCCGGCCGGCCGCGAGCAGCGCGGCCAGTTCCGGGTCGGACGGCGCGGCCTGCTGGACCACCCGCTCGAGCCGGGCACCCCGGCGGCGCAGGCCCGCGACCAGGCGGCCGGTAGCCTCCGCCCGCGCGCTGACGTCGCCCTGCGACAGCGCCAGGAATTCCGGCCGCTCGCTCAGCGGGGTTGGCTCGTCGTCGCCGACCACCGCCACGTCCACGGCCTGCTTGAGCAACTGGGCCTTGGAGCCGAAGTTCGCGTACACGGTCTCGACCGAGACCTGGGCGGCCCGCGCGATGTCGCGCATGCCGGTCCCGGCCCAGCCCTGCTCCGCGAACAGCCGGGTCGCCGCGGCCAGGATGACCAGCCGCGTCTGCCCCGCCTGCGCGGCCCGCAACGGTGAATGGTAGGCCCGCCGCGCAACTCCCGTACTCCTCACCATACGACCATCATGGAACAAGACTGGTTTCAATACAAATCTGTTCCAGTCAAGTTGCTCCCGGGCGCCTCGCCAGGTCACGGCCAGACCTGGCTGAACGCGCGCGCGGCTGGCATGCTGGGTGGCCCGGCGAGCCGGGCTGGTCACCGGCCGGGCGCTGTGTCACTGTCAGTTTGTAGCGGTTGCGGTGAGTGCCGGCAGGTTCTGATACGGGCGGCCATACGTGGTGCGGATGGGCTTAACGGCAAACCGGCCGGGCGCGGCGGGCTGGCAGCGGGCGGCGCGCCGGGCCGCGTGGATCGTGCCCGCGGTGCTGGCCGTGTTCCTGACCGGCCTGCTGTGCTGGGGCGCCTGGGCGGCCGCGCACCACCCGGCGCAGTTCTACGCCGCCGTCGCCTGGACGCACGCCTGGCTGCGGCCCGACCGCAGCGTGGTGGCGCTGTCCGCGTCGGGCCTGTGGCTGGCCGCGGGGCTGCTGTACTGCTGGCCGCGGCGGCTGCCCGCGCACATCGTCGGCCTGACCGTGGTCGTGGCCATGGTGATCATCGGCGGCGTGCTGGCCACCGCTGCGCTGGCGCCGTGCCGCGGCGGGCAGAGCGGCGCGGCGGTCGCGGGCTGGGTGCTCAGCCTGTACACCGGGCAGCTCGAGCCGGTCTACGGTCTTGGGGCGCACACCGCCTGCCCCGGCACGATCCCGCCGGCCCTGCAGCTCGGCCGGACCGTCTGCGTCGGCGCCACCCTGGTCGGCGCGACCGCCGCGGCGGCCGTGCTGTGGCGGCAGCCGGTCGGGCGGCTTCGGGCCCGGCTGGTCCGCGACGCCGTCGTGCTGACCGGCCTGGACCCGATCACGTTCCCGCTGCTCCGGCGGCTGACCGGGGAGGGACGGCCGGGCCGGGTGGTGGTGATCGAACCGGACCCCGGCCACCCGCTGCTCCCGGAGGCCAGGGCAACCGGTGCCAGGATCATGATCGCCGACCCCACGTCGGTGCGTGTCCTGAAGCCGGTGATCGCCGGATGGCGTGGTTGCGCACTTCGGATGCTGTACGCATTGAGCGGGGTGGCGGCCGTTAACGAGGCGGTGCTGGCCGCGGCGCGGCCCCTTCTTGACCGGTACGCGGCGGACCCGGAGCGCCAGCCGCATCTGGTGGCCAGGATCGACGACCCGCGGCACGCCGATCACTGGCGCGGGCGGCACGGCGGCGGCGCGAGCCGGTGGTTCGAAAACGCGCTGAGCCCGGCCGAGGCGACGGCGCAGGCGCTGGTCAGCGATCTGTACCGGATCGGCGCGGACCAGCTGCTGCTGTGCGGGGACAGCACGCTGGCGCTGGCCATCCTGCTGGAGCTGGCGCATCGCGGCTGGGAGTGGCACGGCCTGAGGGCAGCCGCCGTGGCGGGTGGGGCTGGTGGGGTCAGTGGGGTTGGCGATGCGGCTGGGGATGGCGCGGCGGGAGGGCCGGGCGGGCGTGACGGGCCGGGCGGGCGTGACGGGCCGGCGCCGGTGCGGCGGGTGCTGCTGATCGACGCGCGGGCCGAGGACCTTCGGCGGGAGTACCTGGCCACGTCGCCGTGGCTGTCGGTGCCCGAGGCGCTGCCCGCGGTGGACGTGCGCGCCGCGCCCTGGCCGGATCAGCTGCTCGCGGTGCTGGACTCGCTGCCGCCGGAGGAGGCCGGGCGCACGGCGACGATCGTGGCGACCGTGGTGACCGGCGGGGGCATGCACGAGGCGGGCCGGGTCGCCCGGATGCACCCGGACAACCCGCTGTACATGCTGTCCGCGGACGGGGCCGGTATCAGCGCGCCGATCTTCGACCGGCTCCAGCCGTTCGAGCGCGGGATCCTGGTGGACGGCGAGCCGCCGGAGGACACCTGGACCAGGATCGCCCGGCACTGGCACGAGTGCTACCGGCTGGGCCATCCGTTGCCGCCCGACGACCCGCGGGCGCCCAACCGGCGGCCGTGGGCGGAGCTGGACGAGTTCATCCGCAAGGACAACATCCTGCAACTGCGCGGGATCCTGGTGACCGTGGCGGCCCTGGGCCGGGAGTGGGTGCCCGCCCGGTCCCTGCCGCCGGGCAGCTTTATCGAGCTGACGGGCAGCGAGCGGCTGACGATCGCCCGGGCCGAGCACACCCGATGGTATGAGCGGCGGCGGAAACTGGGCCGGCAGCCGCCGCCCGGCGCTGGTGAGCCCCTGGCCGTGAACTCCTGGTTCCGCCCCTGGGACGAGCTGACCGACGGGCAGCGGGTCTCGCGCGCGGACAACATCCGGTCCCAGATCGCCCAGCTGGAGGACGCCGGGTTCGTGCCGGTGGTGCCCGTGGGCGGCCCGGGCCGGGGGGCGAGGTTCCGGCGGACCGGCGCGGTTCGCGCCGAGCGGCTGACCGCGCAGCACACCTGGGTCCAGGAGAACGGTGACGTTCTGCAGGGCGAGGCCGGCGACTGGCGGGTGGTGGATCCCGAAGGCGGCGAGCGGACCGTCAGCGATCCGCAGTTCCGCGCCAGCCACCTGCACAGGGCCGGTGGGGAGTGGGACCGCACGGGGGTATTCCTGGCCTGGCAGGTGGCCGAAACCACGGTGGTGCGGACGCTGGAGGGCCGGTCGACGGCCAGCGCCGGGGACTGGATCGTGGAGTCGCCCGGCGGGGAGCGCTGGCCGGTGACCGACCGCCAGTTCCAGCAGAGCTACCGGGCGCTGCCGGGCTGACCGCTCCGGGCAGCGGGGCGGGGCTTCGCGCCGTGGGGCCCCTGTGGGCCGCGGACCTGCGGGGTGCTTGCCCGGCAGGCGGCCCGGGGCCCGGCGAAACGGCTGGGTGACCATTCCTGATCATGAATTCGCTTCGGTGACCTGCGATGATACGGTTCCCAGCATCAACGCAACTACGTGCAAGATGGTAGATAACATGATTGATCTGTCGATAGTTCAAAACTCGTAGAATAGATTTTCTAGATTCGGTTACCATGGCTGGCACCGGGAGGCAGGGAGCTCACCCGGAACGGATGGGTCTCACCGGCGCCCATCGCCAGTCAGTCCCGGAAGGCCGTTCCTCCTGCTGGCTCAGCGAGACCAGACCGGTCCGTGCCTGAGCGCACCCACCCCGGGCCACACAGAATGGGTGATCAGCAATGGATCTATCTACTGCGGTATGGCGCAAGAGCAGCTACTCACAGGGCGGCGGCAACAACTGCGTCGAAGTGGCCGCCGTGGCTGGTGCCGTCGCGATCCGGGACAGCAAGGACCCCGACGGGCCCGCGCACGTTGTCAGCCCCGCGGCCTTCGGTGCCCTGCTCGGCCGGATCAAGCGCGGCGAGCTGGGCGGTTAGCGGCCGGCCCGGTGGCACCGGCCCGGCAGCCGGTGCCGCCGGGCCTGTGCTGGTGGATTGCGCGGGCGGATTGCGCTGGTGGATGTGCGCCTGCTCGCCGGGGCGGTACGGGTGCTCCGTCCACCCCGGCGAGCAGGCGCTCCCCTCCGGGCTCAGCGCTGTTTCCTGGCCTACGGCTCAGACGCCGTTTCGGTCAGCTCGAACCAGGTCACCGCGCTGGCCGCGTCGCGGCAGTAACCCCAGCGGGCCGCCAGGGTGTCGAGCAGGCGCAGGCCACGGCCGCCTTCCTCCGGCTCTGGCGCGGGCGGCGGCTCGCTGCGCAGTGTCGGGACGGTGATGCTGCCCTCGTCGTGGACCTCGGCGCGGATGCCGTCGGCCAGCGCGATCAGGGTGACCGCGACGATCCCGCCGCTGCACCGTGACCGGCTGTGCTGGATGGAGTTCGTGACTAACTCGCTGACCAGCAGGACGGCTGTGGAAGTTGTCGCGCAGTCGCGGCCGAGCAGGCCGGCGGTAAAGGCCCGGACGCCGCTCACCGCCTCGGGCCGGCCGGGAATGGTCACGCTGCCCAGCAGCGAGGTGTACGCCATCAGCCCGAATCTCCCCCGGCGGTCGATCCCGGGTCCGCAGGCAGCCGCCGTGCTCAGCAGCGTGGCGCTCATAGGTACGCAACCAATCGATCATGACTGGGCGGGCCCAGTCACCGGCCGATGATCTTTGCCAGACGCTACCGGGACACTCAGCGCCTTGCGGTATGCACTATACATACGGTAGCCCATACTTGAAATTTCGTTAAGTAGATTATCTAAAAATGCCCGTGCTATCCTGCAGGACGGTGACGAAGCTGGGCAGGACGGGCGGAACCGGGTGGATGACATCAGGACTGGCGGCTACAGCCCCACGATCAGGAAGCGCTCCCTCAGCCGGAAACTAGTTGAACTGCGCAAGAACTGCGGGTTAACCACGACCCAGGTGCAGCTTCAGCTCAACTGGAGTGCAAGCAAGCTTAATTACATAGAAAAGGCTAAATGGATCGAGCCGAACAGCGATGCCGTTGCCGACCTATGTGAGCTGTACGGGGTTGAGGGCCGGGAACGCGAGGCGCTGATCCAGCTGGCCCGCGAGGGGCGCCAGCGCGGCTGGTGGACCAAGTACAACGACGTGTTCAGCAATGAGCTGCCCGGCTTCGAGGCGGGGGCGTCGCGGATCCGGACCTTCGAGACCACGCTGATCCCCGGCCTGCTCCAGGTCCCCAGCTATATCGACATGGTGACCCGCGGCGCCGGGATCGAGGGCCGGGATCATGCGGTACGGCACGTCGACGCGCGGGTCGAGCGGCAGAAGATCCTCGTTCGCGAGACCGGCCCGTGCCAGCTGCACGCGATCATGGACGAGAACGCGATCACCCGGATTGCCGACCCGGGCATCCGCAAGGACCAGCTCAGCCACCTGATCGAGATGGGCGCCAGGGAGAACGTGGACATCCAGGTGATCCCGGTGACGGCGGGCATCTACCCGGGGGCCGGTGAGGTGTTCGAGCTCCTGTCGTTCCCGGATCCGGCCGAGCGTGACTTCGTCTACCTCGAGTCCTCCTTCGACGACCGGATGCTGGAGGAGACCGACGAGGTCGAGCGTTACCAGGCAAGGTTCGACCGGCTCATCGCGGCCGCGCTGAGCTGCGAGATAACCACCGCCCTGCTCAGAGAGCAGCTGCCCTGAGCCCGATCAGATTGGCTGATCCCGCGATGAGCATGACCGGCAGCCGGCCCAGCCCGGCCGGGATGTACGACTACTTCCTTGGCGGTCACCACTATTCCGAGGCGGACCGGGTCGCCGCCGAGGAGGCGCTGGCGATCGCCCCGGAAGGGCGGTTCGCGGCCCGGGAGAACCGGGCCTTCATGCAGCGTGCCGTGCGCTACGTCGCGGCGCGGGGGGTGCGGCAGTTCATCGACATCGGGTCTGGCTACCCGACGTCCGGGCCGGTGCACGAGATCGCCGCCGAGGCGGTGCCGAACCCGCGGGTGCTGTACGTCGACTACGACCCGGTGGTGGCCGACTTCATGCGCGACCTGCTGCACCCGCCGGAGGTCCGGGTCATCACCCACGACATCCGCGAGCCGTGGAGCATCATCAACGACCCGGTGACGGCCGGGCTGATCGACTGGAGCGAGCCGGTCGTCCTGCTGATGGTCTCGATCCTGCATTTCATCTCGCCGGATGAGAACCCGGGTGAGATCATCGCGACCCTCCGGGATCAGCTCGCGCCGGGCAGCTATCTCGTCATCTGCCACGCCAGCGACGGCGAGAACCCGGACGCCGCCGCGGAGGCGCCGCGCGCCTTCAGCACGGCTACCTCGGCCCTGACCATGCGGGGCCCCGGTGAGATCGAGGCGCTCTTTACCGGCTTCGAGCTGGTTCCCCCGGGACTGGTCACCTCGACCGAATGGGGGACGGACGAGCCCGCCCCGGTCAACCAGATCCTCGGCCTGGCCGGCGTCGCGGTGCTCCCCTAGGCGGCCGGCCGGGGCGCAGCGCCGTCTCCTCCCTTTGCACTGCCGGCCGGCGCTCTCGGCGCTGACGAGATAGCCGACCGGCAGGGTCCCTCGTCTACAGAATGCTCGGGTGCGTGAGCGCGAACGCGCCCGCTACGAACGTGGTCAGCAGAATGATCACGAGGATCGCCAGCGCTGCCCGGATGAGCACGCGCCAGAAGAACGCGACGCTCACGCCGACCATGATCACGGCGAGCCGGATGGTCTCGGCCCCTTGAGCAGCTTCCTGGGTTCCGATCATTGAGCCCTCCTCCCTGGGTGTCGTCATCCCGGAGGGCACGCTGAGAGCGGTTGCCGAGCCAGATAGCGGACTGTTGCTTTCCGTCACCAGGTCGGTAGCATGATCCTCAGCGCTGACCCTCCTTGCGATGGGCGGGTTTCCGGTGCGACTAGCACGGCCGATGCGGCGAACATCGGCCGTGCTTTCTGTTCCGGCCAGCCAGTGGCCGGACCCTGTGCGGTGCGGTCGCTGAGTCCAGCTCAGCTCGAGCGGGTGGCTGGATGGGCCACAAGCGCCTCCTCTCCCGTCAGACCCCAACCTGACGATCTATGCGGTGGCTCCGCCGCCACCTGCTGGCCGTTACCCCGCGTTGGGCCTTGAGGACAGTGCTTGCGTCTGCTTCAATGGTGACTTTGGCAAGCGCCAATGGCAAGTGCCATTTTGGAGTCTTGCCCAGCTCAGCCCGCACGAACGTGGCGGTAGTTGCACCTGATGGCCCGAGAAAGAGGTGTGACTGAAGTGCCTGCTAATCGGAGCCCGACGGTCCGCCGCCGCGAACTCGGTGCGTTGCTCCGGGCCCTGCGCCTGGAGCACGGCTGGACGGCTGAGGAAGTCGCCGATCAGTTGCTGGTCAGCCCGTCCAAGATCAGCCGCCAGGAAACCGGCCAGCGCGGCGTCAGCCCCCGCGACATCCGCGACCTCTGCGACCTCTACGGCGTCGAAGGCGAACAGCGCCAGCACCTGATCGACCTGGCCAGCGAAGGCAAGCAGCGAGCCTGGTGGCAGTCCGCCGGCCTGCCGTACTCGACCTATGTGGGCCTGGAAGCTGAAGCCAGGTCCATCAGCGACTACGGCCTCGGCGTGGTGCCGGGGCTGCTGCAGACTCGCGACTACGCCCGGGCCATCCTGCGGGCAACCGTGCCGAAATGGGTGCCCGACATTGTCGAGCAGCGGGCGGAAGCACGACTGATCCGGCAGCAGATCCTGGCCTCCCCCGATGCCCCGCGCTTCGAAGCCGTCCTGGACGAGTCCGTCCTGCACCGGGCCGTGGGCAGCCCCGCCGTCATGCGGGACCAGCTCGAGCTCCTGCTTGAGCTATCCAGCAGCCCAGCCATCACGGTGCGGGTCATCCCCTACGCCGCGGGTGCGCTGCCGTCCGGCAACAACAAGTTCATCATTCTGCGCTTCGCACTGCCGACCATGTCGGACGTCGTATTCATCGAAGGCCTGACCGGCGATCTCTACATTAAGGACTCCGCGGACGTAGAGGTCTACAACGCAACGTTCCGGGCATTGACCAGCCTCGCCGCCGAGCCGGAGGAGACACGTCGGATGATCAGCCAAATGATCACCCGGTACGCTGCACAGTGCTAGCGTTCGGTCCGTTCTTCTCCTGCCTCCGCGAAAGAGTGAGTCGCTATGTCATTGCCCGGTGCCGAGGAAGCTGATCAGCCAAAGTGGCACCGTGCGAGCTACTGTCAGAACGGCGAATGCCTTGAGGCCGCCCGGCAGGGGACCAGTGGCATGGTTCTGGTGCATAGCTCCAAGCGGCCTGGCGACGGGAGTCTCGCCCTGACCGCGACGCAGTGGCGCTCTCTGCTGTCTGGCATCAAGTCCGGGCAGTACAGCCACCTCAGCC
>CAWACD010000007.1:0-19865 GCA_963780555.1 uncultured Actinomycetota bacterium
ACACCATCCAGGCCCGCGGCACCTTTGTCGCGTAGCGAACCTGTTCGACCATTTCGCGACGTGCCTCAGCATGGGCGACGCCGACTCTAAGCCACAGTCTGCTTCTACTTCGCGGGACGGCCAGAGCTGCGCCTATTACCTTCGGAGTATGAGCAAACGCTCACGCGCCAGTTCCCGCGTCGCTACCGGCGGCGCTCTCGGTGCGTTAGTCCTCCTGGCCGCCTGCACCGGCAGCCAGGGCGGCCATCCCGCCAGCCTCCGGTCCTCTCCCGCCGCCGAGAGCGCCTCCGGGATCGGCATGCCCTCCTGCGCTGGCCGCTCGGGCGGCGCGACCGGCTACATCCGCTCTCCCGACCTCGGCCCAGGCACCCAGGTCGTGCTCGGGCGCATAGCCATCAACCCCGGCCACTCCTACCAGCCAGTCCCAGTCCGTGACGCCGGCCGCTGGCGGTACTGGCAGAAGCGCCCCATCCTGATCCGGGCCAACACCGGCCCCGTCTCCGTCAGCATCCCGCCCGCCTGGCGCGGCCGCGCCGCGATCACCTACGGCACGGCGCCCATCGGCCGCTCGCTCGTCCTGATCTCCTGCCAGAAGCCGAGAGGCGTCTGGGACGCCTACGCGGGCGGAATCTACCTGCGGGACCAGGCCACCTGCGTGCCGCTCACCTTCCGCCTGGGGAACCGGAGCACGACCGTCCGCCTGAACATGGCCGGCCGCTGCTAACCGAGGCGCTGCTAACCGAGGTGTAGCGCCTTGTCTCACCAGTCACTCACATCTCTGCCGACACCCCGCGTGGCGCAGACGTTGCCCGCACGTTCCGGCCCTATCATGCCTTTTTCCCATAACGGGCTGCCGCGGGCTGACCCCGGCAGATCCCCAGCTCAGACACCCGGAGTTAAGCTGGCGACAAGTCGGCTGATTTCTCCGACCATACGAGGGAGCACAGTGCCAGACAGCCCAGACGACGGCCTGGACACGTCGCTCGCACCTGGCGAGTCCCCGGCCCACCTGTCTCAGTTCGACACCGGCGTCGCCCACCCGGCGCGTGTCTACGACTACTGGCTAGGCGGCAAGGACAACTTCGCAGCCGACCGCGAGGCGGCCGAGAAGGTCATCGCGGCCCGCCCGACGATCCTGCGCGACATCCGGGCCAACCGCGAGGTCATGCACCGGGCCGTGGCGTACCTGACCCGCGAGCAGGGCATCCGGCAGTTCCTCGACATCGGTACCGGCATCCCGGTCCATCCGAACGTCCACGAGGTCGCGCAGAGCATCGCCCCCGAATCCCGCGTCGTCTACGCGGACAACGACCCGATCGTGCTGGCCTACGCCCGCGCGCTGCTGACCAGCACGCCGGAGGGCAAGACCGCCTACGTGGATGCGGACCTGCGCGGGGACGACAAGATCATCTGGGAGGCCGGCAAGACCCTGGACTTCGCCAAGCCGGTCGCCCTGCTCCTGGTCGGCCTGCTGCACCTGGTCAGCGACGAGGAAGATCCGTACCGGATCGTGAGCGAGCTGACGAGCGTGCTCTCGCCGGGCAGCTACCTGATCCTGACTCACCCGGCCAGCGACGTGCACGACGACGTCGTGGCCGAGGGAGCACGGCAGTACAACTCCAAGGTGGCCACGCCGCAGACCCGGCGCAGCTACCAGGACATGGAGCGGTTCATGTCCGGACTGGAGCTGGTCGAGCCGGGCATCGTCCAGGCCCACCGCTGGCACCCGCACCCGGATGCCAACGTCGACTCCTACGAGGTCTCCTGCTGGGCCGCCGTCGGCCGCAAGCCGTAGGGCCCCGCAGCCTCGCGCCGCAGGCGGTCAGACGCTGGGAGGTAGGAGCGACCGCAGCATCGCGCGCGTCTCTTCGTCGGTCGAGTAGATGATCGTGCCGATCATCCCGCGGGTCAGCAGCACCTTGTACACGTTGCGGACGAGGCGCTCGAAGTCCTGGTCCGGGACAGATGACCGGCTGCGGAGGTTCGGGTCCTTGTTGGCCGCCCGCACGGCTACCCAGCCGCCGTTCCGCCAGACGAGGTCGGGGCCGAGGATGACCCCGTTCCAGTCGTACTCGAAGCCCTGGGCCGTGTAGATGCAGCCGACCTGGCCGAAGCCGGCCGGGTCGGTGGCCCACAGCGCCGATGGCGGCGCGCCGCCGACGGCGCGATCGCCCCGCAGGTTCCACGGCCGGGACCAGTCACCGACAACTACGTCCGGCACGAGTGATCCGTCGGGGTTCGGATTGCTCCACGGCCAGCAGAATCCGGCCGACATCCTTGCGCCGTACCCGGCGTCGAGCTTGGTCTTGAGCATGTGCTCCAGTTCGTGCGGAGTGTCGGCGACCTGGACCGTGAACGCCGGATCGCCGGTCCAGGGCTGCGTGCCGCCGTCAACTAGCCCCATCAAGCGGTGCACCCACTCCATGTAGGCCTCGCTGCCGCCGCAACGGAACTGATCCTCTAGGGAGATCTTCCGGACAGCCAGGCCCTGCCCCTTGGCGTGTGCCTCGATGTCCGCGACCGTTCCCATCTCGCCCGGCCGCACAACCTGATGCTCGTCCAGCAGGAATACGGGCACGCGGGCGGCTGAGATCAGCTCGTCGACCTGGCGCCGGCCGGTGCGGAACTCGGCCTTGGTGTACCGGTCGGCCGAGGTCTCCCGGATCCGGTGTGCCTCGTCGCAAATGAGGACCTCGAGGTCGTTGCGGCCGGCGCTGACGAAGTTGTTGAAGTACTTGAACAGCTGCTGTGTCCGGACGGAGCCCTTCCCGGCGACCTTGCGCAGGGTCAGGGTGAATGACCGCGAGCCCGTTGCGTGCACGACGGTGCGCCCTCGCCGGGCCAGCTCGCCGACCAGCGACAGGGCGATCACGCTCTTGCCGGTTCCGGGACCGCCGGTGATGATGATGACCGTCTTCGAGTCGGCTGACCGCGCGGCCTCGGTCTCGTGCAGGACCATGTTGAAGGCGATCTGCTGCTCGTCGAGCAAGATGAATTGCTCGCGGTCGCGGATCTCGGCCGCCGCCACGGCCAGGAGTTGCCGGCTCGGTGCAGCTCGTGAGCTGAGAAAGGTGTCGGCATACGGCGCGCCCGGGGCGTCGACGGCGAGCCGGCTCTGCAGGAAGTCGAGGAACTCCGCTCGCCGCTCCCCGGTGAACATCCGGCTGTGCGTCGTCTCCGGCAGCTTCCGCAGCGCGGCCACGCCATGCTCGGTTGCGTTATGCAGGTACGCCGCTCCGGCCACCGACTCACTCTCATCCTGCAGGACGGGCGTGAAGTCGATGAGGTACTCGCAGTACCGGCGGACCTGGTCCTGCGGGTGCAGCAGCGGATGATGTCCGTAGCCGTCGATCAGGACCAGGCTCGGGTCGTCCTCGTAGAGTTCCGCCCCGCTCCACTGCTTGAGCTCCACGATCACGTAGGACGGGGCACCCGTCTTCGGATGCCGGCCCGCCAGGATGGCATCGACGCGGCGGCTAGAGAGCGGCAGCTTGTGCTCCAGCAAGACCTCGACGCCACCGAGGCCCGCTTCGACCAGGTCATGAGCGAGGACGGGGACGCTCCGGTCCCAGGATCGCTTCTCGGCAGGAGATGGGCGCACCCCAAGATCGTGCAGCATCTCCGCGAACATGAACTCGGCCACGCTCTCGCTGGAGGCGAGAGCGGCCAGGCTGGCGGCAGAGCGCCGAATTAGAGTCAAGGACCGGCTCCCACGCAGCACGCAAGAATTGCGCGGGTGGGAGCATGTCCAGGTCAGTCGCGCAGGCGCGCGTGACAGGGAAGCTCGTCGGGCCGCTTAGACGGCCATTACTGTACCGGCCGGGTCACGCGACTGAACCGCGTCAAGCGGCTATAAGAGGCAAGCCTCGGTGCCCAGACCTCGTATTCAGGCTGCTATAGCCGGACCTCATGCTCAGACCTCGTCGGCCGTGTGCTTGTGCAGCTCGCTGAACACCCGGTCCCGCGTCAGCGGCAGCTCCGTCATCCGCAGCCCCGTCGCGTCCCGCACCGCGTTGGCCAGCGCCGCGGCCACCGGGTTGAACGGCGACTCGCTCATCGACTTGGCGCCCAGCGGCCCCAGCGGGTCGGCCGAGTCCGCGAACAGCACCTCGGTGCGCGGCACGTCCCCGAACTGCGGCAGGTGATAGTCCCGGATGGTCTTGGTGGCCACCCGCCCGTCGCCGTCGATGACGAACTGCTCGTACATCGCCGCGCCGATGGCCTGGGCGACGCCGCCCTCGACCTGGCCGCGGCACTGCCGGGGGTTGATCACGAACCCGGCGTCGGCGGCGTGCACGCTGTGCAGGATCCGGATCTCGCCGGTGTCCGGCCGGACGGCGATCCGGAAGCCGTGCACATTGAACGTCACTGACCGCGGCGTGCCCTCGCTGGTCGCCTCGGCCGACAGCAGGGTGTCCGTCACCGGGTCGGCCGGGTCACCGGCCGCGTCGCCGACGCCGCTGGCCACGCTGCCCGCCACCTCGGCCCCGTTAGCGAACCCGGCCGGCCCGCCCTCGCCACCAATCCCGGAAGCCGCGCCGGCCACGAGCGTGGCCAGCTCCTGGGAAGCGCGCAGCGTGGCCAGCCCCGCAACCACGATCCCCGTAGACCCGAACGCCCCCGTGTCGTGATTCACCAGCTCGGTGTCCGACGCCTCGAGCTCGATCTCGGCGACATCCACCCCGAGCGCCTGCGCCGCGATCTGCCGGTGCACGGTGGCCGTTCCGTTTCCGAATTCGGCCGTCCCGACCCGCAGCGTGAAGCCGCCCTCGGGCCGCTGCGCGATCCGGGCGTGCGAGAAGTGGCCGTGCGGCGGGATGGTGTCCAGCATGGACATGGCCATGCCGGTGCCGGTGAGCCAGCCCGGCTCGGCGGGCGGCGGGTCGCCGCGGCCGCTGTCCAGGGCGGCCTGGACCATGTCGACGCACTGGTCCAGCCCGTAGCTGGCGATCTGCACGTCGTCGGTCTCTTCCTCGGCGGCCAGCATCGGGTCGCCGGGCCGGATCATGTTGCGGCGGCGGAACTCGGCCGGCTCGATGCCGAGCTTGCGGGCCAGCTCGTCGAGCGCGGACTCGATCGCGAACGTGGTCTGCGACAGCGCCGTAGCCGCGGAACGCGCCCGACGGCACGGTGTGGGTGTAGACGGCCCAGCCGTCGACCCGCTTGTTCGGGCAGCGGTACAGCTTCACCGGCTCGTTGACGCAGTGGTAGATGACGCCGACGTGGTTGCCGTAGGCGCCGGTGTCGGCGACGGCGCGGACGGCCAGCGCGGTCAGCGTGCCGTCAGCCCTAGCGCCGGCCTGCACGGAGATCCGCATCGGGTGCCGGGTCGTCGAGCCGGTGAACTGCTCCTCGCGGCTGAGCTCCAGCTGCACCGGGCGGCCGAGCCGGAGCACGGCCAGCGCGACGACGTCCTCGGTGAGCATCTCCTGCTTGGCGCCGAAGCCGCCGCCGACCCGGGCGGTGAACACCCGGACCCGGTCCTCGGGCAGCTTGAACAGCCGGGCTACCGCGTCGCGGGTCAGGAACGGCGTCTGGCTGCTGGTCCGCAGCACCAGCTTCCCGTCGGATAGCCAGCCGACGGTGCAGTGCGTCTCCAGGTGGGCGTGCTGCACCCGCTGGACGCCGAAGGTGTGGCTGACCACGGCGTCGGCCTGCGCCAGCCCGGCCGTCACGTCGCCGATGCCGCCGTGCACCTCGGCGCCGATGTTGTGCTCCGGGTCGGCGATGCCGTCGGCCTTCGTCTTGTCGCCGTGCACCAGCGGAGCGCCGTCCTGCATGGCCTGCTCGGCGTCGAAGACCGCGGGCCGGACCTCGTAGGTCACGTGCACCAGCCGGGCGGCGATCTGCGCGGCGCCGGCGGTCTCGGCCGCGACGGCGGCCACCCGCTGGCCGGCGTGCCGGACGACGCGGTCGAACAGCACGGTGTCCTGCGGGTCGTCCTGGACCCGCTGGTGGCGCCCGGTGGAGTAGCGGACGTCCGGCGAGTCCTTGTAGGTGAAGACGCCCAGCACGCCCGGCACGGCCATGGCCTCGCGGACGTCGATGTCGGTGATGTACGCGCTGGCGTGCGGCGACCGGACCAGCGCCATGTGCGCCAGGTCGGCCATCGCCAGGTCCAGGGTGTAGGGCTCGTGCCCGGTGACGATCCGCGGTCCGGCAGGCGCGGGCAGGCTGGCCCCGGCCGGCCCGCCGAACCCGGCCGGGCTGCCCGGCAGGCCGGCGGCCGTGGCCGGGTCGCCGAGCCCGCTGGCGCCAAGAGCCGGGCCCGACCCGTCCGGGCCGACCTGGTCCGCCGCCGGGCCGCCCGCCGCCAGGCAGGCCAGCGAGTCGGCGATCGAGCGGTAGCCGGTGCACCGGCAGATGTTGCCCTTCATGGCGCGGGGCAGGTCCTGGCGCTGCTCGTCGTCCAGCACGGCGGCCGTCATGATCATCCCGGCGGTGCAGAACCCGCACTGGAAGCCCTGCTCAGCCAGGAACGCCCGCTGCACCGGGCTCAGCGGCGCCTCGCCCGCCTCCGCTGCGTCGGACAGTCCGGGCGCCTGGTCCGGCCCCGTCACGGCCTGCTGCGCGGCGGCCAGGCCCTCGATCGTGGTGACCTCGGCGTCGGCGGCCCGGAACGCCGGGAAGATGCAGCTGTGCACCGGCACCCCGTCGACGTGCACCGTGCACGCCCCGCAGTCCCCCGCGTCGCAGCCCTTCTTGACCCCGAACCAGCCCTGCTCGCGCAGGTAAGTCCGCAGGCACTGGCCCGGCCGCGGGACCGCCGCCCCCGAGGGACGCCCGTTAATGATCATCGTGTCCCCAGGTCTGCGCCGTTAGCCGGCCCGGTGTCGCCGGCCAGCTCGGCGGCGATCTCGACCGCGAACTTGCGCGTCATCGCCTCCCGCCAGGCCGGCGATCCGTGCACGTCATCGTGGTAGTGCGGCTGCGCGGCGCCGAGCGCGGCCTGCACCTCATCCGCATTCGGCTGACTCGCGAACCGCAGCTGCACCGGCGCCGCGGTCGACGCGGTGATCGTGATCACCACCGACCCGTCCTCGGGAGAGCGCCGGCCGATCACCAGCGCCCCTGACCGGCCGACTGGCGCCAGGGAGATTTGACGAAACGAGGTAGCGCAGGCCAGGGCACGGGCCGGGAGGTGAATCGACCTCAGCAGCTCGCCAGGGGCCAGCACGTTGGTGTTCACGCCGGTCACGAACTCGGTGACCGGGACCTGGCGCGGCGGGACGCCGCCGTGCTCGCCGCCGGGGCCCCAGATGGTGCAGACGCCGTCCAGGGCCGCGGTCAGCGACGTCATCAGGCCGGCCGGCAGGGACATGCAGACGTTGCCGCCGACGGTGGCCACGTTCCACACCTTGAACGAGCCGAGCAGCGCGTCGCAGCACTGGCGCAGCAGCGGGATAGCCGGCCACTGCGGCGCCTGGAACCGGGACAGCTCGGCCAGCGTGCAGGTCGCGGCGATCTCCAGCCCGGCCGGGCTGGCCTGCAGCGCGGGCCAGCCGAAGGCCCGCAGGTCCAGCAGCCGGGTCAGGTCCGGCTGTGGCTCAGAGAACAGCCAGGAGCCGCCGCTCAGCCAGGCGTCACCAGCGCGCCAGGTAGTCGACGGAGCATCGGCGATCTCGGCGATTCCGGGCAGGTCCACCGGTCAGGCCCGGAGATCAGAAGATACGAAGAGTGATGTGACGTTCACTCAACGTCAGGTACCCGCCAGCCTGCCCGGCTATGCGCGCCGCGGGCCCCGGCCGGCAGTCGCCGGCACGGGGCCCGCGGGGTGGGCTCCTCAGCCCGGGATCAGGCCCGGGCGGCTAGGCCCGGTGCGAGGGCTGCGCCTCCTGGGCCGGCGAGGCGCCGGCGACCGCCTGGACTCCGTCGGCCACCTCGGCCTCCAGCGCCGACTCGGACTCCGGGACCGACTCCGCCTTGGCCCACTTGCGCAGCTCGACCTGCGGGATCAGCCAGGTGGCCAGGAAGGCCAGGGCCGCGATCGGGACGGCCACGACGAACACCGTCTGGATGGACTCGGCATAGCCGGCGATGAAGCCGTTATGCACGGCCGCGGGCAGGTGCGACAGCAGCGCCGGGGTGGCGTCCGCGGCCGAGAACCCGTTCGGCAGGTGGATGCCGTGCAGGTGCCGGGCCAGGTTCCCGACCAGCACGTTGGCGAAGATGGCGCCGAAGATCGCGGTACCGAACGAGCCGCCGATGGACCGGAAGAAGGTGGCACCGGAGGTCGCCACGCCCAGCTCACTGTGCGGCACGGCGTTCTGCACGATGATCACCAGCACCTGCATCACGCCGCCGATGCCCATGCCCAGGATCAGCATGTACAGGGCGTCGAGCCAGGCGGACGTGTTGACGCCCATCGTGGACAGCAGGTACAGGCCCAGCACCATCACCGCAGACCCGGCGATCGGGAAGACCCGGTACCGGCCGGTCCGGGAGATCAGCTGGCCCGACCCGATCGACACGATCAGCAGGCCCGCCATCAGCGGCAGGATCCGGACCCCGGACAGGGTCGGCGAGACACCCTTGACGACCTGGAAGAAGGCCGGCAGGTAGGTGATGGCACCGAACATCGCGAAGCCGACGATGAAGCCGACCAGGCTGGTCACCCAGAACGCGCGCAGCTTGAACAGGTGCAGCGGCAGGACGGGCTCCTTGGCCTTGCGCTCGACGAACACGAACACGATGATCAGCACCCCGCCCAGGATGCCCAGGATCCAGATCGGAGCCGAGTTCCAGGCGTAGGTGGTGCCGCCCAGGCTGGTCAGCAGGACCAGCGCCGACGCCGCGGCGGCGAGCACGACGGTGCCCATGTAGTCGATGAAGTGGTGCACCTTGCTGAGCTGGCCCGGCACCTGGCTGGCCACCACGGCCAGCGCGATGATGCCGATGGGCACGTTGATGTAGAAGATCCAGCGCCAGGTCAGGTTGTCGACGAACACCCCGCCCAGCAGCGGGCCGACGACGCTGGCCAGGCCGAAGACGGCACCGAACAGGCCGACGTACTTGCCCCGCTCGCGCGGCGAGACGATGTCGCCGACGATGGCCTGCGCGCCGACCATCAGGCCGCCCGCGCCGAGGCCCTGGATGGCCCGGAAGGCGATCAGCTCGAACATCGAGGTGCTGATCCCGGACAGGATCGATCCGATCGACGAAGATCACGATCGCGGCCTGGAAGAAGACCTTGCGGCCGAACTGGTCGCCGAGCTTGCCCCACAGCGGCGTGGACACGGTGGTGGCCAGCAGGTACGCGGTGATCACCCACGCGATGTGGGAGCCGCCCTGCAGGTCGCCGACGATGGTCGGCAGCGCGGTCGAGACGATCGTCTGGTCGAGTGCGGCCAGCAGCATGCCGAGCATCAGGGCGCCGATGATCAGCAGGATCCGGCGGCGTCCCAGGCCAGGCAGCGCGCCGCGCTCGGCCTCGAGGCTAGGCGATGACATCTGCGGTGTTCCTTTCTGCTGACCCGGCGGCGGGGTGCCGGGACGTTCGGGTTACTCGTGGCGGCGGCCGCTCCGGGTGCTCCGGGCGGCCTGGTCGTTTCGGCGGGCGGCGGGTCCGGCGGCTCCGGCGGCCCGGCTGAGTCGGCGGGCCCGGCCGGTCCGGGCTCACCGGTGCCGGCCACCAGGGCGCGCAGGGCGCCGTCCTCGGGCAGGCCACGGGCCAGGGCCCCGATGGCGGCGTCGGCAAACTGCTCCAGCGGGACCGCCCCGCCCGAGGCGCGGCCAGAACATGAACGCGCTGCGCATCACGGCCATCGCCGCGCTGGCCAGCACGATCGGGTACGGGTCAGTCTCGGTGTCGGTGCCCAGCCGCTGGGCGAGGGCCGTGGCGATGTCGGACTCGACGGCGGCCATGTGCGCGGCCCGGGCGGCCCGCAGCTGCGGGTCGGCCTGGCTGGCGCGCATCTGCCGCTTCCAGTCGGCAATCTCGGCCTGCATGTCGGCGATCTCGGCGCTGACGTGCCGGGCCTCGTCGACGATGATCCGGCGCAGCGCCTCCAGCGCCGTCTCACCGGGCGCTTCCTCAACGATCCGGCGGCAGGAGCTCGGCGGTCCGCTCGGGGTCGGCGCCGAACACGGCGGCTTCCTTGGACGGGAAGTAGTTGAAGAAGGTGCGCGGCGAGACGTCGGCGGCGGCCGCGATGTCCTCGACAGTGACCTGGGCGAAGCCCCGGTCGGAGACGAGCTGCAGCGCGATCCGGCGCAGCGAGCGGCGGGTGGCCTGCTTCTTGCGCTCGCGCAGCGACCCCGGAGCGGGTGGCGCGGGCGGCGGCGGTGCCGCAGGCGGCGGGCTAGCCGGCCTGGCCTGGCCCGCCTGGCCAGGGAGCGCGGCTGCTGTCTCGGTCATGTTCCCCATTGTGCAGCGACTGCAAGTTTTCAGTCAAGTTATTTTCCTGGTGACATCCAGTTTGCATGGACACCAAGATTGCAGTGGCTACAGCCACCGAAGACCTAACACCACGGACAGCCAGATATTCCGGGTCGCCCGCCGGAGATCTGACGAGGCAGCGGCCCCGTTTGTCAGGCCGGCGGGCTTCCGGCGCGGGGTCGGCCTTCCCGGGCGCCGGGCCGGGATGGCACGCTGTGGCGAGTCACCAGCCTGGTGCAATTCGGTCGCCGCGGCGACCGGCGCTGCCGCGAGCCGGGCTGGGGACAGCAGCGGACGCCACAGGGAAGGCACAGCGGAGGGCCCACGTGCAGAAGATCCTGAACAACCCGGAAGCCTTCGTCGACGAGATGCTCGACGGCATCCTGGCCGCGCACCCGGACGAGCTGCGCCGCACCGGCGAGGGCCGCTGCCTGGTCCGCGCCGCGGCACCCATAGCCGGGAAGGTCGGCATCGTGACCGGCGGCGGCTCGGGCCACCTGCCGCTGTTCCTGGGCTACGTCGGCGAGGGGCTGTGCGACGGGGTCGCGGTGGGCAACGTGTTCGCCTCGCCCAGCGCCGAGGAGATCCTGACGGTGACCCAGGCCGTCAGCGCCGGGCCGGGCGTGCTGTACCTGTACGGCAACTACGGCGGCGACGTGATGAACTTCGACCTGGCCGCCGAGCTGGCCGCCGACGAGGGCATCGAGACCGCGACGGTGCTCGGCGCCGACGACGTGGCCTCGGCTCCGGCGGGCAGCGAGGACCGGCGGCGCGGCATCGCCGGCCTGACCCTGCTGTACAAGGTGGCCGGGGCCAAGGCGGCGCAGGGCGCCAGCCTGGCGGCCGTCGCCGAGACGACCCGGCGGGCCGGGACCCGGATGCGGACCATGGGCGTGGCGCTGTCGCCGTGCATCCTGCCGGCCGTGGGCACGGCCACCTTCACCGTGGAGCCGGGCCAGATGGAGATCGGCATGGGCATCCACGGCGAGCCGGGTGTCCGGCGCGGCAAGCTGGAGACGCGCCGACGAGATCGTCGACCACCTGCTCGGCGCGATCCTGGCCGAGCTGCCGGTGGGCACCGGCGACGAGGTGGCGATCCTGGTCAACGGCCTGGGCGCGACGCCCAAGGAAGAGCTGTACATCATGTACCGGCGGGTCGCCCAGGTGATGGCCGAGCGCGGCACCCGGGTCCGGCGGGTCTGGATCGGCGAGTACGCCACCTCGCTGGAGATGGCCGGCGCGTCCGTCACCGTGCTGCACCTCGACGACGAGCTCGGTGAACTGGTCGACGCTCCGGTCGCCACGCCGTTCGTCGTCCAGCGCTAGGGCGGGCCGGCGATGACGAACTGGACCGAGGTCCTGCAGGCCATCCGCGGCGCTATCGCGGAGGCGAAGGACGAGCTGAGCCGGCTGGACGCGGCGGCCGGGGACGGCGACCTGGGCCTGACCATGACCGCGGCGGCTGACGGCGCCGCGGCGCTGGCCGAGCGCGGCGGGCTGGACGGCAAGACGACGGCCGAGGCGCTTCGCGCGCTGGGCATGGAACTGGCCCGGGTCGCCCCGTCGACCAGCGGCACCCTGTTCGCCCGCGGCCTGCTCCAGGCGAGTCGTGTCTCGGCCGCCACTGCCGCAGATGCGACCGGCGACGACGCCTCGGCGTCCCCGGTGGCCGAGGCGGCGGTGCTGCTCCACGCGGCGATCGAGGGCATCCAGAAGGCGGGCAAGGCTGAGCCCGGCGACCGGACGATGCTGGACGCCCTGGTGCCAGCCGCCCAGGCACTGCAGGAAGCGGCGGCCCGGGGTGACTCGCCGAAGGCCGCCGCCGAGTCGGCTGCTCAGGCCGCGCGGGAGGGCGCCGAGGCGACCAAGGACCTGGAGCCGAAGATCGGCCGGGCCAGCTGGATCGCCGAGCGGGCCAGGGGCAACGTCGACGCCGGCGCCCAGGCCATCGCCGTCATCGCCACCGCCATAGCCGCCACCATCCCCTGAGCTGCCGTCCTGGCGGCCGCCCGGCCTCGCCGCCACCACTCGGCTCATCGAGCTGTGCTCGCCGCATCCCGGCTGACGTCAGACCTGGCCGTACGCGGTCGTGCCGCTCGATCGGCGCCGGTGCCGCCGGACAACGTGCAGAGTTTGAGCAACGTGACGATTCCGGGGGGTGCCCATCCCCCAGAATCCACACGTTGATTCGCGGCAACCCCGGCCGCCACAACGCATGTGGCTGAAGTGACCCCAGGCGAGCGAGTGCACTCCCACGCCAGCGAGCACACCCGACCGCGAGCCGACCGAGCCGACCGGCGCCGAGCCGACCCGAGCCGACCGGGCACCCGACGCCGAGCCGATCCAAGCCCGCGCCACGTCGGCCGCGGTCCCGGCCGCAGGGCCGGGCTAGCCACCATCAGCCCGGCTCGGACCCGACCCCGCGGCCCGACCCGGCCCCGCGGTCGGGCAGCCACGCGTGCCCGACCAGACAAAGGCATCGGGCCGGCGGAGCGACGTGTTACCCCCGCCGCTAAACCGGCCGGAGTTATCACCGGTCACGCTATTGCCCTGGGTCACATGCGCCCGTACCGTAACGATCAACCCACACAGCGGGTTACCAGCGGATATGCCACTTCTGCCGAAGTGGGGCGGCTCTGGGGCGCGGCGGCGCGGTCGGGAGGGTCAGATGGCGGAGCAGGCGACAGCGCAGCCGGTGGCGGCGGCAGGGCTGAAGCGCAATCTTCACGTGTGGGAGGCCATTGGCCTGTCCGTCGGCGCGATGTCGCCGGCGCTGGCCATGTCCTTCTCCGGGCCGGGCGTGGCCGGGCTGGTCGGGCGCGGGGCGGCACTGTCGTTCGTGTTCGCCAGCGTGACCTGCTGCCTGATCGGTTACGGCTACATGCTGCTCACCCGCAAGTACAACCACGCCGGGTCGGTCTACGGCTTCGTCGGCGCCTCGCTCGGGCCGCGGCTGGGCGTGTTCTCCGGCTGGTCCATGTCGCTGATGTACTTCGTCTTCGTGCCCGCCTCGGCGGCAGCCTCCGGGTACTTCCTGGGCGGCGTGCTCGAGGACATCGGCTGGTGGCATAACCCCGACTGGATCTGGCTGGCGCTGCCGATCACGCTGATCATGTGGGCGTTCTCCGCCGGGCTGATCAAGCGGTCGACGCGGGCGCTGCTGTACATCGAGGCCGTCACGGTCACGCTGATCGTGGTGCTGATGCTCTTCATCCTGATCAAGGTCGGCGGCGGGCACGGGCTGAACGGCGGCACGCTGACCGCGAGCGTCTTCACCCTGCCGTCGGGCGTGAACCTGCACGCGCTGGTCCTCGGCTCGGTGTTCGGCTTCCTGGCCTTCGCCGGGTTCGAGGGCGCAGGCGCGCTGGGCGAGGAGACGCAGAACCCGCAGAAGGCAATCCCCCGCGCGATCGGCTCGTCCGTGCTGGCCCTGGCCGTGTTCTACATCGCCTGCATCGCGGTGCAGTCGCTCGGGTTCGGCGCCACGACGGCCGGCTCCAGTCGCGTTCGCCAGCTCGTCGGGTCCGCTCTTCCAGCTCGCCGGAACGTACGTGGGCGACCCGATGCGCAACCTGATTGAGCTCGGCGCGGCGTTCAGCGCCTTCGGCGCCGGGCTCGGCGCCGCGGTGGCCGGGGCACGGCTGATCTACGGGATGGCCCGCGACGGCGCGCCGCGCTCGCCGCTCGCCCGGGTGTCAGCGAAGTCAGGCTCGCCGCGGACGGCCGTGCTGCTGGTCATGTGCGCCGACGTGATCTGCCTGGTCATCCTGCGGATCCTGGGCACGACCGGCCTGGAAGTCTGGCAGTACCTGGGCACCCTCGGCACGCTGGCCATCCTGGTCGGCTACGGCCTGGTCAACGCCGGCGCCACCCGCGCGGTCTTCGACTCCAGCCTGGGCGTCGCCCGGTGGCGCGGCGTGCTGCCGGCCATCGCGGTGATCCTGTGCGGCTACGTCCTCTACGCGAACGTCTACCCGGCCCCGGCGGCGCCGTTCAACCTCTTCCCGTACATCCTGATCGGCTGGCTGGTGATCGGCACCGCCGTCATCTTGGCCTCGCCGGCCCTGGTGCAGCGGGTCGGGCGGGGCCTGGCCCGCGACCTGGACCTGCCCGCCGGGCGAATCGCCGCGGAAGCACTGCCGGCCGACGCTGGCCTCCCGCCGTCGGCGCCGGCGGACTAAGCCGAGATCAGGAAGGCCGGCCCCGGTCAGGAAAGGCTGGGTCCGGCCAGAAGAGGCCCGGCCCAGTCGGGAAAGGCTCGCCCCGTCAGGAGGAGCCGCGGACGGTCAGCGCGGACCGTACTCGCCGGGCTGTCGCTGGGCGGCGGCGAAGGCCATCAGCTCGTCTTCCTCCTGCTGAGCGGCGTCCAGGTCCTGGCCGGCCGCAGCGGCCTGACACAGCCGGGTGAGCACGCCGAGCCGCAGGCTGGACCCGCCCGCCACGGCGGTGGCCTGGCCCTCGATCTGGAAGAACGGCGCAGCGCGCCCGCTGCGCGGGATCGCGGACAGGTCCACCTCACGGCAGCGCACCCGGAGGGTGGCGTCGGCGTAGCTCAGCTCGGCACCGGAGACGCTGACCTCGCCGGCGTGCCCGCTGCCGTGCAGCCAGCGGCGCAGCACATCGGCCGCCACGGCCGGGCTGCTCGTTTCGACCGTTCCAAAAAACTCAATCCGGTCCATTCTTCCCCGAACGGACTCGTGGCTGCTCTGGTTCACCAGCGACTCCCGCCCGGCCTCATATCCCCGGCAAGGGGCTTCCGGCGAAGATCGCGAAGTCGTAGATTCGGCTGGCAGGCGGGCCGGGCGGCGGCGCGCAACCGAGCGGAGTCCCCGATGGCAGGCAGATCCTCCCCCGCGGCACGGATGCTCGAGCGCGGCCGGGCCGCGGCGGCCTACGCCCGGCGCACCGGCTGCGGCATCGACGAGGCGGGCGAGATCCTGCGGGAGCAGGAGGCCGCGCGGGCCGCGGAGAGCGGGCAGGGCACCGGGGAGAGCAGCCAGAACGAGGTATCGCGGCGGGCCGTGCTCGGCGGCACGGGCGCCGCGGCGCTGGGCCTGGCGGTGCCGGCCTGGCTGGCCGACCCGGCCGCCGCGGCCGCCGCGCCGGGTTCCGGCCACCAGCCGCGCGTGGTGGTCATCGGGTCCGGCATGGCGGGCCTGGGCTGCGCGCACCGGCTGTGGCACCGGCACGGGATCCGCAGCGAGGTCTACGAGTACAACGCGACCCGGCCGGGCGGCCGGGTGTACACGCTGCGCGGGTTCTTCGACGGCGGGCAGACCGCCGAGCAGCACGGCGAGTTCATCTCCAGCGAGCACACCCAGATGCGCCTGCTCACCAAGGCGTTCGGCCTGCACCTGGACAACGTGAACCACTACCCGCCGCACACTCACCCGCAGCAGCAGCGGATGCGGTTCAACGGCCGGTTCTGGTCCCAGGCCGCGCTGGATAAGGAGTGGCAGGACTACGCCTACGAGCTGTTCCGCGTCGCGGCGAACCGCAAGGCCACGTGGCCCGCGACGTATTACCACTCGACGAAATGGAGCCGCCGCTGGGACCACATGTCCTGCGCGGAGTGGATCGAGCGCAACATCCGCGGCGGGCTGCGCTCGGATTTCGGCCAGCTGTGTGTGTCGACGCTGCTGGATGAGTACGGCGGCCCGGTGGATGAGCAGTCGGCACTGAACCTGATCTACCTGCTCGGCTTCTATGACAGCTCCGAGAGCGGGCTGCAGCCGCGCAAGCATCCGGAGCTGTCGGGCACCGACGAGAAGTGGCACATCCGCGGCGGCAACGACCAGCTCGTCTCGGACCTGGTCAGCCGGCTGCCCGGCGGCACCCTGCGGCTGGGGCACCAGCTGGTCGCGCTGAAGGCTCGCGGGCACGGCCGGTACACCTGCGTGTTCGCGCACGGCCACGGCGTCCGCGAGGTGGTCGCTGATCATGTGGTGCTGACGCTGCCGTTCACCAAGCTGCGCGAGGTGGAGCTGCACGGCATTGAGCTGCCGGCCCGGAAGCTGCGCGCCATCCGGCACGAGCCGCTCAGCACCAACTCGAAGATCCAGCTGCAGTTCCGCCGTCGGGTCTGGAACGCCGACGGCTGGACCGGCGACTACTACTCCGACCAGCTGTCGCAGAGCGGCTGGGAGACCACCATCGACCAGCCCGGCGAGGCCGGCATCCTGGTCACGCTGCCGGGCGGGCACACCGGTGCCGACATCGGCCGCAGGTACGGGCTGCGCTCGTACTACGGGCGGGCGCCGCACGCGATGGTGGCCGACTACCTGGCCGACATCGAGACCAACTTCCCCGGCGCCCGCGAGGCGTTCAACGGCCGGGCGTTCTACGCCTGGTCCAACGGCGACCCGCACATCGGCGGCGCGTACTCCTACTTCAAGGTGGGCCAGTACACGGCGTTCAACGGCAGCCAGGCCCGGCGGCACGGCAACCTGCACTTCGGCGGCGAGCACACCTCGCTCAACTTCCAGGGCTACATGGAGGGCGCGCTGCGCTCCGGCTACCGCTGCGCCGACGAGATCCGGTCCTGACGGCCAGCCGGATCAGCTAAGGCGCATCTCCCGTATCGGGAGAGCCGGTCACCAGCACGAGCTTGCCGCGCGCGTGGCCATCCTCGCCGGCCCGGTGCGCCGCCGCGACCTGCGCGAGCGGGAAGGTCTGCGCGACCGGCAGCGAGAAGCGCCCGGACTCGACCAGCTCGCCGATCTGGGCGAGCGCGTAGATCGCGCGGCCGCTGTCGCCGCTGCTGAACCGCACCCCGTGCTCCCGCGCGCCAGCGAAGTCGGCGATCGTCACGACGCGCTCCGGGCCGCCCGCGAGCTCGATGAGCTCGGGCAGGATGCCGCTCCCGGCGACGTCGAGCGCGGCGTCGACGCCGCCCGGCGCGAGCGCGCGAACCCGCTCCGCCAGGCCCTCGCCGTAGGCGACGGGCTCGGCCCCCAGCGACCGAAGGTAGTCGTGGCTGGCCGGACTGGCGGTGCCGATCACGCGAGCCCCGCGCACCACGGCCAGCTGAACCGCGGCGCTGCCCACGCTGCCGGAGGCGCCGCTGATGAGCAGCGTGCTGCCGCTCCCGACGCCGAGCTGATCCAGCGCGCGGGTGGCCGTCTCGATGGCTGACGGCAGCGCGGCAGCGCCGGGGAAGTCCAGCGACGGCGGGATCGGCGCGTAGCTGGACAGCACGGCCAGCTCGGCCTGGGCCGCTCCCTCGGCGGAGAAGCCGAACACGCGATCGCCGAGCGCCACGTCCGTAACGCCCGCGCCGAGCTCGTCGACGACGCCCGCTGCCTCATAGCCCAGGGTCTGCGGAAGCTCGTCGTCCATCAGGCCCGCGCGCTTCTTCCAGTCGCTCGGGTTGACGCCGGCCGCGCGCACGGCAATCCGGACCTGGCCGGGACCTGGGTGCGGATCGGGCAGATCCACGATCTCGAGGACCTCCGGGCCCCCGAACTGGCTGAAACGGACTGCCTTCATCATCTGCTCCGGGCTCGGCTCAGGATGTCGCGCTGCTGCGCGCAAGAGAGTCTGCCAGCCTCGCGAGCCGAGCCGAGCCGAGCCGAGCTAAGCGCCACGCCGGGCCGCGCAGCCCGGCCGCCGGGCCGGACCGGCTAGTCGAACAGGTCGGGATCAGTCCGGATGATCTGCTCGTACAGCGGCTGGAACTGGAACCAGCCCGCGAACTCGGAGCCGACCTGGCCGTAGGTGATCTTGGCGGCGTCCGGGCTGATGCGCACGGTCGGGCCGGCCGCCTTGGCGATCAGCTGGGCCTGGCAGGTGCGCTCCAGGGTGATGAACCACCAGGCCGCGGCGTCCACCGTGGTGGCCGCCGTGAGCAGGCCGTGGTTCCGCAGGATGATGGCCCGGCTGGGGCCGAGCGCGGCGGCGATGCGCTGCCCTTCGAGCGGGTCGTTGACGACGCCGGTGTAGTCGTCGAACAGCTCGTGGTCGTGGTAGAAGGCACAGGCGTCCTGCGTCAGCGGCTCGATCCGCTGGCCGGTGGCCGACAGCGCCTTCCCGTACAGCGAGTGGCTGTGCGCGGCGCCGATCACGTCCGGGCGGGCCTGGTGCACCGCCGAGTGGATCGCGAACGCCGCGGTGTTGACCCGGTGCCGGCCCTGGACGACCTTGCCGTCGTGGTTGACCAGCAGCAGGTCGCTGACCCGGATGTGCTTGAAGGAGACGCCGAACGGGTTGACCCAGAAGTGGTCGGTGTACTCGGGGTCGCGCGCGGTGATGTGGCCGGCCACGCCCTCCTCGAACCCGAACCGGCCGAACAGCCGCAGCGCCGCGGCGAGCCGCTCCTTGCGGTGCCGCCGCTCCGCGGCCGGGTCGTCGAAGGACGGCGGGACCGGCAGGTGCAGGTCCGCCTCGGGGACGGGCTCCAGGTCCGCGCGGGTCAGCGGCTCGGCGGGGCCGTGCAGCCCGGCGGGGAAGGCGCCCGAGGCAGCGGTACTGGCTGATGACGGGGCGGCAGGGCTGGGCACGGCGGGCATGAGGCGTCCTTCCTGGAACCGGGCTGGCGGGCCGGGTCACAGACCCGATCCGGCCCTGGACGGGCCGGATTGCGGGCCGGGTCTGGGTCCAGCGTCACCGCACTTGCCGCGGGCGGTCAAGTCGCCTGAGTCCGCCGCAGGTCGCCGCACTCGCCTGCCACCCCGGGTGCGCCGGGCCGCCCGCCACTCACCGCGGGCCGGGCGACTGGGACAGCCAGCCGGAGCCCGGCAGCCGGGGCGGGCGGGCAGCCCTTGGCCGCTAATAGGAGCTGCCGGGTTGGCGTTGCGGCAGACTCGGTGTGTGGTGGCCGCTGGCAGGTGAGCACTCGCGCTCGCCTGGGCTTTGAGCCCTGGGCCTAGATCGTGCCCCTGCCGGTGACCGGGAGAGTTGATCGCTGCTGGGATGTCGTGCCCGTCCGCTGGGCGTGAGCACTGTCTTTTATTAGGGTCGCTCATAGTTCTCCCGCTGGCTGTCTGCCATTTTCCGATACAGTGCAGACTGGAGTGCTGGTGCGGCTGTTCGTGGGTGATGACTGGGCCGAGGACCATCACGACGTCGAGGTGATGGACGAGGCGGGGGGCGGTGCTGGCCCGGCGGCGGCTGCCGGAGGGTTGTCTCGGGCATGGGCCAGCTGCACGAGCTGGTCGGCGGGCTGCTGGGCGGGGCAGGCCGACGCCGCGGAAGTGAGGGTCGGGATCGAGACTGATCACGGCCCGTGGGTGGCGGCGCTGGTCGCGGCGGGGTACCGGGTGTTCCCGGTGAACCCGCAGCAGTCGGCCCGGTTCCGGGTCCGGCACGGCGTATCGGGGGCCAAGAGCGACGCCGGGGACGCGCACGTGCTCGCGGACATGGTCCGCACCGATTCCCACCAGCTGCGCGAGGCGGCCGGGGACAGCCCGGAGGCGGCGGGCATCAAGGTCCTGGCCCGTGCGCACAAGACGATGATCTGGAACCGGACCCGGGAGGTGCAGCGGCTGCG